>CAWFQB010000014.1:0-777679 GCA_963817895.1 uncultured Chthonomonadaceae bacterium | reverse complement strand
CGACCCGAACAACGCGACGCAGGCTCCCTTCTCGCTGTCGCCCCTGCGCGCGCCGCAGATCACGCAGGCGCTGAACAACGCCAATTCCGCCCTGCTCAACGCCGCCATCAACAACATTACCATCACCCGTACCCGGCCACCCGAAGTCGTCAAAACCGCGCAGCAAACCGACCACCTCACCGCGCAGGCCGAAAAACTGCTGTCCATCGCGAAACAAACGCTCGATACCGCCCGAACGACAATATCAGGGGTCAGGGGTCAGGATTAGGGGTCAGGGAAGACAAGGAGACACAATCGAAAATCGAAAATCGAAAATCGGCAATCCCTACTCCCTCCTCCCTCAACCCTCAACCCTCAACCGTAACCATACGCCTGCCGGACGGAGGGCAAACGCAAAAAATGTTCTCCATTCGGGAGGCCGCTTTGATGCTTGGGCCGGATTTGATTGCCGCCGGACGAAGTGGCTGGGTGGGTGCGGCTGATTGCCGGTACGCAGGCCGGACCCGAGGGCGTGAAACTCGCCAATGGGTTGTCCGTGCCGCCGTACAGCATTCCCGACCACCTGACGCTTTTCGGGGAACCCTGCTGGTTTCCGGGCGGAAACGCGGGATTTGATCAGGGGGATGGCAAATTCGGCTACCTGCCGCCTGCCGATAACCCGTTCTGGTTCATTCAAATGGCGCGCGAACACTTGCGGCTGACCGGCAACGCGGCCCTGTTCCAATCACAAATTACTACCGCGTGGGGAACCGAAACCGTTGAGGAAGCCTGTGTCCGCGCGTTCAACAGCATCGAAACGGACGCGAACGGACTGGTAACGGTGAGCAGTGGGGCGACCGACTGGCGCGTGGATTGGGGCTTTGCGGATACGGTTCGTAAGTCGGGCGCGTGTCTGATGCCGTCTGTATTGCGCTGGCGCGCGGCGAAAGATTTGGTGTTCCTGTTCGCCGCTATGGGCGACCGGACGAACATCGCGAAATACGATGAGATTGCGCGCAATCTGCCCGTTGCCATCGCCACCGCCTTTTATCATCCTCTGGAAAAAGACAACGGCAAGGATGTGGGGATGTTGTACTCGGCGACGGGGCAGGGACACAAAGACGATATATGGGCGTCGGCGTATGCGGTTGCCATCGGCGCGGTTCGCACCCGCACCGCTGTTGCCGTCGCGCAGCATTTGCGCCTGTTTATCAGGCGGGCGGAACCGTTGTAGAGGGATATATACGCCCGCTCCCCCTTGCCGGACCAACAGGCGGCTATTGGGAACAAACCCAAACGCCGCCGGACACGTACCAGAACGGCGCGTACTGGGCGTTTCCCACCGGCTGGTACATTGCCGCCCTGTTATCCATAGATCGTTCCACAGCCGAACAACTGCTGGACGAGTTTGTAACATCGCTGGAAACCCATCGCGCCGCAGGCGCTCCGTATCAGTGCCTCTTCCCCGCGAAACAATACATGCGCCTGCCCAACTACTGCGCCTCCGTCACCGCGCCCTACGCCGCCATACGTACCGTCTTGAGTAAGCAGTAGAAAAGGAGAAGAGGAGAGTGGGAACCGCAAAATACACAAAACAAACGAAAAATACAACAGCAAACAGACAGGATTGACCGGGTTTTTCAGGATGGAGTAATTATCCGTGTGCATCCATTTCTTCTGTGTTCTCTGTAGTTCGTATGTTTACGGCTGATCGACTTGGCTCTTTCCATGTATATTGTCGGGTGTTTGACGTGGAGCATACATTCTTCTCGGCGTTTGCTCCGCAAATGAAATCCTAAATGCGGAGGCTATTTCCGGTCTGAGGCGTACCCATACATCTGCTAGTTCATCGTCAGTAAACGGGGCTGGAATCTCCATGGAGAGCGGTTCCGTATCAATCCAAAACTCTGTCGAAGGAATTTCCTGAATTTTGTATCCATTTGCATAGATATGGATGCGTGTAACTTTATCAGATAAAGATTTGTTTAGATAAATTAGGAAGTTCGACTGGTCAATATCACGAAGCATCATGCGAGGGTAAAATCTGATGAAATTGCTGTCATGGATGTACTCAATGCTTATAGCCCTGGTACTCTCCATTCCAATAGAAGATGATCCTCCTACCTGCTTGAATTTTAAGATTTCGTCTTGGCTGACATCAACCTTCGTTTCTTCGTTTGAATTGTCAATGGAAAAATATTGTTCCCATCGTCCACTACTGATACCGTAATTGATGCCTGACTGCTGAGATGTAAAATGCACCTCTCGATCTGTTCTCATACGATGTGACCTGTCTGATGCACCAAACAAAATTTGTAATATGTTGTGTTTTGGCTCCTTCAAGAACATGGAACAAAAAGCGCGGAAATGCCCAATCTCATCCGCAGTATACATGCGATCTAGTTCAAACATAAACATCAAATAAGACATGACATCGGAAGCCTCCTGCAAGAACATAAGACGATCAAGAGTTGTGTTCAGCCTTTCAAATCCAGTTGATATGACAGACTGAATATCGTCTCCCCACCTTGCAAAGAAGCTGGCCTGCTCTTCTACAGACATAGGTATGTCTAAATATTGATACCGGATTGCAAATCCATCAGGGCTGTCAAGAACAATGCGAAGACGTTCTCTGTCCATTATTTCGCAGTATACGAAGCCGGCAGACTTTGCGTGAACAACTAATCTATCTTTCTCGGAAATGGTGAGATTAATGTTTGTGAGGAAGAAAAAAGTGTCTGGCTTGATTGTATCGCTCAACGCGTTTTTAACGTCGTCCGCAAATTTTTTACGGATACTATTTTTTTGCTCCCTCGAATCGTTCGCCTGATTCATAAAACCGACAGCGCCGAATGCCTGTAAATCACGATTGAAACGTGCTTCAATGTCACGCCCCTTATCTTGTCCACCACGTGGATGTCTGGGACGTACATCAGAGAATCGTTTGTCAATGGCGATTATAGCAAGACACATCTGTTCGCGCCTCAGTTGGTTTGTATCAAGATAGCTCTTCAACCGTTGGTCAGTTTCATAAATCAATTTCGTACTCCACTCGTAAGTTTTATGCTTCGGGTAGTTTATCTTTGGTGACGGGGCGGCAGCTTGATGGATGGGGGTGTTGCTGGTAGTCGCGCAGGAAACGGGTGACTAGATTGGCGCTGGCGTGACTGAGGGCAGGAAGCTCATGCCTGTACATGATCGTGTTTTGAGGCTTCAACCTCATTACTGTTGGCGATTGAAAGCCTCATTCAATGATGTTTACGTAGGGGAAGATTTTCAATTTCTCTTTTACCCTGGCTGCTACATCTTTGCTTGTACACACAATTCCAATGTCGTATTTACTGCCTGGTAATTGTCTGAGTTCGTTCACAAACACTACACCTGGCAAAAATTCAATGTATTTGACCAAACGCATCGCAACTTCATTACTACATGTGGCTTGAATATCAAATCTACTGAATGAGTCAGTTATATCACTATCGTCAGAAACTTCAAATTTTTGTCTGTCTGGCGTGTAAACTGACAAATATTTACGGAGTAAATACCCTTCTGCATCATCTAGCCTGGGACCTATCATGCTTCCTACAGATGCGCGTGTAGCCTCCGCGATCCACTCGCGTTTATGATAAGGAAATCTTTCTTTCAGATACAAATCTGTCAATTGCAGGAGAGTTTCTTTAGGGAGAGTGTCGGTTGGTAACAAAGCATACTGCTTCAAAAAAGCTAGTATTGACTCGTCGTTTGAAACGACGGCATCCGCTAGTGAATATCTTGTATGACTTGTAAACCATGGCAAGTGGTCGGCAAGATGTTGATGGATTTGAAGAAAATCGGTCGCATCGGCTGCAACATCACGAACTTCTTTCAGCGTGTCTGGTTGCAGTTCCTGTCCGAAAAACTTTGCGCCGTGTTCAATGAACTGCGCTGTACGGTATTGATAGTATGCGACGTTCGCCCGTACTCTCATCTCTTTGATTAGTTCAGTGCGTGGGCCAATAGTACGTCCTTCCTCTTGGATATACCAATCCTCTTTTGTATCTCGCGTGATGAAGATAATTGGTTTCTTCCATTCTGAGGCTTTTTCGATAATTTGTTCCCAAATGATGTAGTCACCGTATTTGTCATCGCCCGTTTTTTTCTCATCCTTATAACCGGGAGGCGTTTGATCTGCATATCTTTTGTCGCCCTCGGTTCTGATCTGAGCCATGCGGTTCTCATCAAAAGGCGCACTTATATTGTCCCCAATAATCGCGTTGAGTTCTTCAAAGAGGGTATCAAACTCCAGAAGGTTAGGATACTTCTGCCGCCGAACTTCCAGATCAGAACGCAACTCCTTGCTGAATTCTTCCACTTTGTTCAAAAGTTCAGTGGTATCTTTCTCAAAGTAGCAGTGGTTTACGCCATCGCTAAAATCTTTTTGAAATGTATCTATTTTGCTGAGAACTGCATCGAACCTTTTTTGTTCGTCTTTGATGGCTGTATTGCGTCTGCGGCTGTATTCCATGCCAGCACGGTCCGGGACCCAAAAACGATCTCCGAGCGCCTTGAAGATGTTCAGCATGTCACGGCTGGCGGTTTGCTTTAGGCGGTACATATCCAGAAGGACATTGGCATCGGGGATGAACAAGCCTTCGGACCAGAATTGCTTGAATTGGTCGGGGGTAGGACGATAGTATTCTTGGAAGCGGTCGCGCAGGCTCATGTTACTTCTCCAACGTCGGGCGTGAAAGTGATGCTTGATCTAGGCAGTACGCGTATAAAACAAGAATTTTGACGGGGTTTCAAATTATACCACGCGCAAGTATATTCTTATGATGTCAACGGCATCTATTGCTCAAGTGTCTTTCCTATCCTCGATAGCCATTCTCCGTGTTGTTGGTAGAGGGCGAAGAGGGGCGAGGATGCGCTCGACGTACTGGACGGCGTACTAGGCGTCTTTGTGGGAGCGGGAGCCTTCTTCTTTTTTGCCGTTTGCTCTGCTCTATTGTTAGGTACTCTTCTCGTTTGCTTCGGGTGTTTCGCGGTTCCCAGCTCCTCTCCCTTCTACTTTAGTTCAATCACAGCGGCTTCTTCCGGCTGTAGTTTCAGCGTTATTCTAACCTCATTGGCGGAACGCTTAAGGCCGGGCTGCGCGTTGGTCAACAGGTTAGAAGCGGTCAGAGTTGTCGCAGGCAGATTCAGGGCGCGCGCGTTGATGGTGAGCGTAGTTTCTTTGGGCCTATCGCTGTCGTTGAACAGGGTGAACAGGCGTTGTCCGTAGCGTTCTACGTAGACGTTCGGGGCAGAGGTGTGGCGCGCGGCAACACTTCCCAACCGGCTGCGGACAATTTCTTGATAATCGGTATGTACTTTTTGAATAACGGGCGGTCGCGGTTATACCAGTCGGGCGTTTCCCAATAGGGATGCGTGGCGGCGTCCGCGCTGAACATGCTCGGAAACACGCCGTAGAACAGACTGCGCTGAAAGTATTTTTCCACAAGGGGCGGCGTGAGACGGCTGTAATCCGTGTTCATCAGCAGCAGATAGGGCTTTTGCCTGCTCATCGTTCGGCGGAAGTTGAAGATTTCGTCGTTGTCGGGCTGCCATTTGCCATCGCTCGTCAGCCAGTTCACTTCGATGCCCATGATGTCGAGCAGGGGCGCGAAAATGGCGAAGCGGACGGGAACGGTATTCGCCATCAGCAGTTTGTTGCGGTTGTGCAAGTCCTGCGACACGAACTGCGCGAACGTGTGCGTGGAGTACCATTGCGGCACGACGGGTTGCCGGTCGTCTGTATCATACGGAATGGGATAGGGTGAGGAACCGATACTTAGCGGGCGATAATCCAGCGTATCGGCCCAGCCTTCGAGCGAGTCCAGATACTCGCCGTCCAGTTCGCCCCGCTCTTTATTGCGGGCCGGATTATCGTAGGTTTCAATGGCTTTATTGAGCGTGTAGGTGAGGAACGCTTTGGTCGGCTTGTCGGCAGTGGCGGGCAATTCCGGGTTGGGGTTCAGGGTAAACACCGCGCCGTTCGCCCAGGGCTGATTCTGAAACTCCAGATTGAAACGCCCGTTGGCATCCTGCGAACCACTATTCAGTACAGCCTGCGCGAAATCAAAGGAGGAAGGAGGAAGGAGGAAGGATGAATCCTTACCTGCTTTCTCCTTTTCTCCTTTTCTCCTTTTCTCCTTTTCTTCCCCTGCCGCCTGCTCTAGTATCAATGCCAGCGCATTGTCATACGTGCGTGGCAGGGTGGGGGGCATGGGCAGCCAGTAGGTCATGGGTTCGGAGTAGTGGAAACTGAGCAGGCCGAGCGCGTCGTCGGTTTTCACGCTGTTGTCGCCCTCGTGGTAGGCAAAGCCGAAATCCGCCGCGTTTTGAATGGTCTTCGGGTCGGTGAAGGGCAGCCACAGCCCGTCCGGTTTGGCGCGGCGGGCAAAGGCGCGGGCATTGAGGGCGTAAAAGCGCTGCGTGGCGACACGGAAACACTCTTCGGTATTACCGGCAGGCAGGCGGAACAGGGTACAGCGGAAACGGGCGTTGCCGGCGGGCCAGTTGGCGGTTTTGCGGGTCAAAGCGACATCCCACGCGATCACGAACTGTTTTGTCGGGGCATTGTAGAAAATGCGGAACACGCTCGGCCAATCCATCTGACTTGCGATTCCCACTCCGCCCTGCGCCCCGGCAATGCAGCCGTAAGGATACAGGGACAGCCCGCCCGTCGCGCCGACATTGACATGGGTAAGATGCGCGTACTCGCCACTGCTTTCAATGGTTTGCGAATGGCGAATGTCGTGTCCCCACTGCCAGCCGAGCGCATTGACGGGAAGCGCGAGATAGACGGAAATGGCGCGATCCATTTTGGTCAGGTCGGTCAGTTCGCCATCTACGCCGATAGCGTCACCCTCGGCAGATACGCGGGCGTTGAAACTGACGCGGACATTCGGCACATTCTGGCCCAGATTGACGCCGCCCGCTTTGCGGGGAACGGCAACGCCGCGTATCGGCACGAGCGGCCCATCCTTCGCCACATCGCGTATATAAAATCCGCCTGTCCCGCCTGCCGCCTGCCCGTTCAGGCGCAGGGACGAAAAGCCGCCTCTGGAATCAATATCTAAAGCCAACCCATCCTTACCACTAACGCGCAACTGAGGGCCGTTTGCAGGCGTTATAGAAGGGAGCGTAAGCGGCTGTCCGTCGAAAATGCCGTTGCCTTGCAGCGCGTGAGCCGAAAAATCATCGAACCATACCGTGCCGGAATGATTGCGAAACAGCGCGATTACCGTCATTGATTTGAGCGGTTTCGCGGGAACCACAAGTACCTGTCGCCGCTGCCAGTCGTGGGTTTCCGGGCGAAATGCGGCGATTTGTCCCCACAACGGAGTGCCGTCCATGTATACGGCGTCAATGTAAATAGCGTAATCGTTGACATTCAGGCCGCGCGCCTGTTCCGCTTTGCTCCAGCCGGATACCGCAATGGGAACCGCGCGCTTCTGGTTCAGTTCGATTTTAATCTGCGCGCCGCGTTCGCGATTGGCATTGAGGCTGTCACAGCGGATGGACTGGTCGCCCTCATGGTGGGTTTGCCGGTCAACGTCATAGCCGACGCCAAACGGTTCCCATTCCGGCGCGCCGCCACCCCTGCCATCCGAACCTCCGCCGCCCTCGAACGCGCCGTTGCGCAGCAGTTCGCCGGGACGCTGTTGCGCAACCAGAAAAGAGGGCAGAAGGAGGAGCAGCAAACCGCAAATTGAGCGCAGATATAGAGAAAAATTCCTCATTGACAATTTTCCTTGCAAAACATATCACACGTTACGTCAGGCAGACGAACACCGCTAAACCAGTCTTCATCGTGGTAATCATCTCAATCATGAAAAATCATGGTTCAAGACAATGCTATGAACGCCGATACTAAGATACGGCTAAAAATGGGGAACATTCAGAAACAAAAATTTGTTTAAATCGGTATCCTATAGAGAGAATAGAATAGAGTTGGGTCGTCTAATCATCAGGCAACACGAGAAAGAACCCTTTTCAGCGGCGATTTTACCCGATACATGGCCCGGAACTGTTGTTCGGGCGCGTTGAAAAGGGAGGACAAAGCATAATGACGGAACTGAACATGCACCCATCAACAGAATTGCAGCCGGAAATCGGTTCGCTGGAAGATCACCGGTTGCTGCGCGAAGAGATCGAGCGGCAGCTGGAAGTAGAACGCGAAGCCGGACGCGCGATGGCGCAGGACACACTGGAACGGGAAAAGCGGATGCGCCAATCGGCGGCAAGAGCGTTGCGGCAGGAGGAAGAAACCCGGCAACGCCAAACTTCCACAACAACCGCAAAACAAACCCGCAAAACCCGCCCCTATGGATTGGACGCGCTGCTTTTGTGCGCCGTCACGCTGGGCATGGGCGCCTTTCTGGGGCCGATTGTTCACCCCGCGCCTGTGATAACCTCTCCTGCTGCTTTGCCGGTAAGCTGGAGTCCTATGCCTGCCAATGGGCTTGCGGGCCACTCCTATACTATAGGGCCGAATTCCATAGATTTCAGCGGCATGAACTGGAAGGGAACCCGCTTTACCGTTGACCGGGAGATACCTCTGGGTGATGGCCGCGAGTTCGTGCAGGCGCATTACGACTGGAATACTGGCAGCAATTACATCGGTTCGGAACAGGTCAGCGGCTCGTATGATCCCGCGACCGGGCAACTGGACGTGACAGGTACGGATATTTTTCAGACCAATGCCGTCCCGGGCATAAACCTGTGCAGAGGCCACTACACATCCACCATGACAGCAGACGGGCAGTTGCTCAACGGCTTTATGGAGGGCGCTCCTGGCATTCGTGGCGTGAATGGTTACTTCAACAGTGGCGCTACGCCGTAGTTAGCGTATCGTTCCTTATGGTGACTTTGACAGATGACAACAAGGGACGCGGCATGGAAATCAGCGAAGAACTACAATATGCGGCAGAAAGCATCGGCATTAAATTGGAAATGGTGGGCGGCATACCCGTATGGGAAGCGCTCCCCGTTTTTGAACATCAACAAACCATTTTTCGCATCCAAAATTCTATTCACCGCTCATCGGGAACAAGCATAGATGGCGGATGTGGGTGTGTACAGGTGGCGGATGTAGACATTCGCTTTCCCGACGGCTCCCAAAAGCGGCCCGACATCAGTATCTTCTGCCGTGTGCCGGATGAGCGGCGCACCTCGGTCAAGTTGTTGCCCGAAGCCGTTATCGAGATTATCAGCCAGGGCTACGAAGCCAAAGACATGCTCATCAGCATTCCCTTTTACGTAGCGCAGGGCGTGAAAGATGTAATTGTGTTCGATCCCTATACGAATCGCGTGACCCATGTGCGCGGAAGCGAACGAACGGAAGACGAGTCGCCCATTGAAATAAACCTGCTGTGCGGCTGTACGTGTATAATTTGAAACATCTTCTCTTTGTGTTCCCTCTCTGTGTCTCTAGCGCAGCGGGTGGTTAATTCCCTCCTCCCGTCAGCAGGCGCAAGGCCGCGCTGACGATGGCTCCGACGTTGGCGCGGTCGGCAGCCTTGTCGAACACGCGCTGCACGGCTTTTTTGGCGTCGGGACGGCTCCATCCGAGCGCGACCAGACCCTCGATAGCATCCTCATACGCCTGGTTCTCTTCCGCCGTTTGCGAATTGCCTTCCGCCCGCTTAACCTTGTCTTCAAACGCGAACGCGCTCATCTTGTCGCCCAACTCAAGGCACATGCGCTGCGCCAGTTTCGGCCCAACCCCCGGCACTTTGGTAATCACGCGGGTATCGGACGTGGACAGGGCGCGCGACAATTCTCCGACATCCAGCGTGGACAGCAGGGCAAGGGCAACTTTCGGGCCGACGCCCGATACGCCGAGCAGTATCCGAAACGCCTGCAATTCCGTCTGTGCGCTGAAACCGTACAGCGTCATTTCGTCTTCTCGCACGATTAGATGCGTGACAAGGGTTGCTTTCGCGCCCACTTCCGGTAGCAACGATAGCACGGTCGCGGGTACAAACACCTGATACCCGACGCCGCCTACATCCACAATGATGCTGTTGCCTTCCACGCGGGCAATCAGACCCGTTAATTGCGCAATCACATTAGCCTCCAAAAACCGGATAAACCACGGAGAACACGGAGGACACGGAGAGGAGAAAACGGAGTGTCCGCGCGTTTCGTTATGAAAATTGTTTACAAATCGTCGAGAGACACTTCGCCGCCGTCCGTCATTTCCGCTTGCAGGAATTTGCCGTTCATTAGCTGTACGCCTAACAACGGCGCATTTTCCAGTTGTATCACTTCGGTGAGACGCGCCTGTCCATCCCATTCCAACAGTATTTCGTAGGTGGGTTGGTAGGCTTCCGTGCCGTCCGCAAAGCGAAATCGCTTATCCATCTGAAAACCTACCTGTAACTGTGTAAGCACATGACCCGGTACAGCCAACTCGCCATCGAAGGCTGTATCCAAAATAAACTCGATATTTATTGGCCCGGAATGTCCCGGCAATGTCAGCATGATGCGCGGAAAGCCATCGCGAAAATGACCAAACATCATTTTTGTCGCGCCTTTCTCTTATCGGAAAGCATATAGCCTACAGCCAACCCGTAGTCCGGCTCATCGCCTATTTTGCGGCAGTAGAGGCGCCCATCAAGCGGCTGGCGCTGGCGAATGGCGCGGGTAGCCATTGAGGAGTTCTTGCCGATAGCGTAATCCTCATTGTCCACATGAATCGTAATAAAGTGGTTGTTATAAACGGGTTCCAGTTTAGGCTTCAGCTTTTCGTAGATCACTTCTCCCATTCGGGCAATCTCTTCCAGATACTCCTGCGTAACATGCGGAAAGCGCTCTTCCATTGTTTGTACGGTAGGTTCGGACATGGCAAGTTACTCCTCTCAGCAGACTGCGTTTAGTAGACTACCTTGTTCAGCGGATATTCGACGATTCCCTCCGCGCCGGCGCGTTTGAGGTTGGGCAATAAGTCGCGCACGGCGTTGATGGCGACGATGATTTCCAGCGCGACCCACTCCGGCGAGGAGAGCGGAGAAATGGTAGGATTTTTCAGGGCGGGCAGCAGCGCGGTTATTTTGTCTAATTCCTGCTTTGGCACGTTCATTTTCAGGCCCACAAGCTCTTCGGCATGGAGCGCGCCCGTCAGCAGCATCGCCATGTTTTCCAGTTTGGCGCGTTTCCACTCGTTTTGCCATGAGGTTTTGTTGGCAATCAGGCGCGGGGTGGACGTGAGAAGGGTATCCACAATGCGCAGGTTATGAGCGCGCAGGCTGCTTCCCGTTTCCGTATTGACCACAATGGCGTCTACCAGATCGGGAACTTTTACCTCGTCCGCGCCCCACGAAAATTCCACATCGGCGCTTACATCATGCTGTTTCAGATAGCGTTCGGTCAGGCGCACGTACTCGGTTGCGATCCGCTTGCCCTGCAAGTCCCGCGCCGACTGTACGGGCGCGTCATTGGGGACGGCAAGCACTATACGAATGGGGGTGCGCGTCACTTTGGAATAGGTCAATTCCGCGATCTCCTCGACCTGTGAGCCATTGTCCTCGATCCAGTCCTTGCCGGTCAAGCCCGCGTCCAGAATTCCGTGTTCCACATAGCGCGGTATCTCCTGCGGGCGCAGCAGAATAGGTTCCAGTTCCGGGTCATCTACAGTAGGGTGGTATGACCGGCTGCTGCTGGTATGAAATTCAAACCCCGCTTTTTTGAACAGAGCAAACGTCGCTTCCTGCAAACTCCCTTTCGGAATACCTATTTTTAATTTAGAAACCATGTTCGCGTTCTCCATCTAAAGTGAAGAGTGAGAGTGGATAGTGAAAGAAAATCTGTCTTTACTCTCACTCTCACTCTCCACTCTCAATTTTTCTCTGCCCTCATTATAGCACAGGGGTGGCGGGGAGATTTTACAGAAATTTCGCGAACCTGTTTCCGGTTGTGCCTGCCTGCCGGGAGTAGTCCAAAAGCGCAGCTTCGGCCTGACAATGGCGGGTATACTGCGGATACCATTTCCACACTCTCATTCTACACTCTGGAGGCACAACCCTATGAATTGCGAAACCGCGCCGGAAGTTCAAGAATTGGAAACTCAGTTGCTTCAATTGAAGCAGCAGTTGACCGCTGCCCGCCGCCGTCAGCCGCGTCAGGAGGTCGAATCCGACTATGCGTTTGGCGGACCGAACGGAACAAACGTCCGCCTGTCCGAACTGTTCGGCGGCAAATCCGACCTGCTTGTCATTCACAACATGGGCAAAGGCTGTTCCTACTGCACATTGTGGGCGGACGGCTTCAATGGCCTGTTTCCGCACCTGAATGATCGCGCCGCCTTCATCGTCGTGTCGCCCAATGACCCGCATACGCAGGCGGAATTTGCCGCGTCGCGTGGCTGGAAGTTCCCGATGGTATCCTGCGCGAACACGACCTTTGTAAGCGACATGGGGGTTGCAAGCGCGGAGTATGGCACATATCCGGGCATAACCGCTTTTCACCGGGACGAAGACGGGCGTATCTATCGCATTGCCTCCTCGCCTTTAGGCCCGGGCGACGACTTCTGCGCCGTCTGGCCCCTGTTCGATCTGCTGCAAGACGGCGCGAACGGATGGGAACCGAAATACGAGTACGCGCCCATTGCCAACAGCGCATAATGTTAAGAGCCTATTCTGATAAGTTCCCCCAGTATCTTTGCACTTTTCCACTTTTTGAGACACAAGCAAGCGGGCAGGCAACACTACTTTTCTATCTCATTTTTCAAAAAGTGCAAAGATACTGTTCCCCTTCTCCCAGGCTTTTTTGGGAGAAGGGGTTAGGGGTTGAGGGCTACTAATGAGAAATCCGTATTTACAGCCGCCCCTGATTACGCTCACAACCGACTTCGGGCTTATGGATACCTATGTCGGCGTGATGAAGGGCATACTCTACTCCCTTGCGCCGAACGCGCGCCTTGTGGATTTGACGCACGACATTGCGCCCCAAAACGTACTGGAAGCAAGCGCGCGATTGGAAGCGGCGATAGACTACTTTCCGCCCGGAACCGTTCATCTGGTTGTGGTAGACCCCGGCGTGGGCAGCAATCGGGCGGCCTGCGTGGTGGAAACGGACCAGGCGTTGTTTATCGCGCCGGATAATGGCGTGTTGACAATGCCCCTGCGCCGCTCGAAGGTGATTCGCGCCGTTCGCCTGACGGAAAAGGCGCAGACGTATTGCCTTCCCAACGTCAGCGCGACCTTTCACGGCAGGGATGTGTTCGCGCCCATTGCCGCGCATCTGGCGAACGGGCTGGAACCGGAAGCGTTGGGCGAGGCAATTGCGCCGGACACGCTGGTGAGATTGCCTTTGTCCCTGCCGGAAAGCGGGCAGGACGCGAACGGTTCTGCCTGCCTGCGCCTGCGCGTTCTGTACGCGGATCGTTTCGGCAACCTGATCACCAATCTGGAACGCGGCTTCTGGCGCGAACGGCGAAAAAGTTTTTCAGCGAATAAAGGCATTGTCACCGCCGAAGTTGAAATGGCAGCCGCAGACGCGAACGCGCGAATACAGGCGGGCAGCCGGAGTTGGCAGGGCATTGCGCGGACATTTGCCGATGCCGCGCCCGGTGAACTCCTCGCGTACTGGGGCAGCAGCGGGCGTCTGGAAATCGCCGTTCGCGACGGCAACGCGGCTGCTGTTCTCGCTTTGTCGTTGGATGCAACGCTGACTCTCTGCCTTTGAACCCGGAGTACGATCTTGTTACCTACCGCGTCTTATCGCTCATGCCATCGCTTGATACTGCTGCTGGCGGTTTGGATGACTCTGACAGGCAATCAGGCTCATGGTCAGACGACCAGTGTCGTGGATGCGAATACTTTGAACGGTAAGGTGATGTGCGGCTATCAGGGCTGGTTTCGGTGTCCCGGTGACGCGGCCAATATGGGCTGGATACACTGGAGTCGCGATTCAAAACAGATCACGCCGGAAACCCTGACGTTTGAGATGTGGCCCGATGTCAGCGAATACACTCCGGCTGAACGGTTTGCCGCGCCCGGCTTCACGTATCCTGATGGCAAACCCGCAGAACTATACAGCGCGGACAACGCCCGAACCGTTTTGCGGCATTTCGAGTGGATGCGCGATTACGGCATTGACGGCGCATGGCTGCAGCATTTTGTGGTGGATTTACCCGGCGGACGCGATGCGGTTCGCTACCCGTCTCGCTTGAAGGTGTTAAACCACGTTCGGGCGGCGGCAATCCAAACCGGGCGGGCGTGGGCATTATCTTACGACATTGCCGGGATGCCCAACGACCGCATTTACGACGCGCTGACTGCCGACTGGAAACGCATGGTGGATACGGGCGTAACAGGTGATAGGCGCTACCTGCATCAGAACCGGAAACCCGTCGTCAATATCTGGGGCTTCTTCCCGAACGACCCGAACAACGCCATGACGCCCGAACTGGCGAACCGTTTGATAGACTTTTTCAAAACGCCGGGGCGTTACGCGGCGTTTCTGCTTGGGGGCGGCGACTGGAACTGGCGGCATAATCCCAACCCCGAATGGCAAAAGTTTGTCCGCCGTTTCGACGCCTACGCGCCGTGGAACGTCGGCAACTACTCTACAGACGCGGCGGGCGCGCAACACGCGAGTACGGGCTATTGGGCCGAGGATAAGCGCGACTGCGAACAGCGCGGCGAAATCTGGCTGCCGGTCATTTATCCCGGCTTCAGTTGGGATAATCTACAGCGCAAACCAACAGGAACAACGCTGATTGCGCGGCGCGGCGGGCAGTTTTTGTGGGAGCAGTTTCACGAACTGGCGAAAATGGGGGTTCATTCCGCCTATGTCGCCATGTTCGATGAGGTGGATGAGGGTACGGCGATCTATAAGGTGACGAGTCACCCGCCCACGCAGGCGCATTTTGTCGGATACGAAAACCTGCCGTCAGATTGGTATTTGCGTCTGGTTGGCGAGGGCGCAAAAATGCTGCGCGGCCAGCGGCCACTGGCGGCAGAAATTCCGCTAAAGGCTAAATAGCCCTCGTATATTCTTCTGCATTTATTTGCGTGAATTCGCGTGTATTCGCGGCTAAAATCATCTGTAACATCGCGGGAGGTAAGGAATGACAGCGACCGTCTCAGGGTTGAGCGCGGAACAGGTTCGCCGGTTTCGGGAGGAGGGCGTATTGGTGGCGGAGGGCGTGTTGAACGACGCGGATTTGACGCCCGTGATTGCGGAGTACGCGAATTGGATTGACGCGCGGGCGCAACGGCTTCTCGATGAAAGCAAGATTACCGATTTACATGAAAATGCGCCGTTCGCGCAACGTACTGCCCTGCTGTACGCGCAGTCGCCGGATATTTTGAGCGGCATGGACATAATGACCGTGCTTGGACCGGCAACCTTTGAGTTCCTGCGCAACCCGCATCTGCTGGACGCGGTTGAATCGCTTATCGGGCCGGAAATCACCTGCAATCCCATTCAGCACATCCGCGCCAAGCCGCCGTCAAAATACGCGGGGGAGGGCGCGGGGTTTTACAACGTCCCGTGGCATCAGGACGCGGGCGTGACGTGGGAAGAGGCCGACGCTTCCGATATTGTGACCTGCTGGTTGCCGCTTGTAGACGCGACGGTAGAAAACGGCTGCATGGAGGTCATGCCGGACGTATGGAAACAGGGGTATTTAACGCATCAGGCAGAGGGCGGCACGACAATACGCCCCGATCTGTTGCCCCACTCCGAACCCCGCGCCGTGCCTGTGCCAAAGGGCGGCATCGTGTTCATGCACCGCTACACGCCGCACCGTTCCACGCCCAACTACAGCGATCACGTCCGTTGGAGCGTAGACCTGCGCTTTCAGCCGACCGGACAGCCCACCGGCAGACCGTTTCACCCCGACTTCGTAGTTCGCAGCCGCCAACACCCGGAAACCGTCCTGACGAATTATGAGGAGTGGAAACGGCGCTGGCAGGAAGCCCTCACAAACGCCAAAGGCATGAAGGCGCATCGGGTACAATAAGCGGTATTGTTCTCAACTTGACTTGCTTATGCTGTACAAGGATGCTTTCATGTGCCTGCGCAATTTTTTATTTATCTGTCTGTTGATCGCCTTTTCGATTTTTGATAGGGTAGCATCGGCCCGAACTGAGGACGAAGTAACGCGGTATTTCAAAATAACGGTGGTGGACAAGCAGACGGGGCGGGGCGTACCCCTCGTGGATTTGCGCACAACCGCCAATGTGCATTATGTGACCGACAGCCGGGGCGTGGTCGCGTTTTATGAACCGGGTTTGATGGATACGGACGTGTTCTTTCATGCGCAAAGTCACGGCTACACGTTTCCCGCCGATGCTTTCGGCTATCATGGCGCAAAACTGCATGTGAAGTCCGGGGCAAGCGTCCGCCTGGAAGCGCAGCGCGTCAACATCGCGGAACGCATGTACCGCATTACGGGCGAGGGCATTTACCGGGACACGGTTTTGCTTGGCGAACCATCACCGATTGAAAAGCCTGTGCTGAACGGGCAGGTGACGGGGCAGGATACCGTAGAATCTATCCTCTATAAAGGCAAACTGTACTGGTTCTGGGGCGATACGAGTCGGCCTTCTTATCCGCTCGGCAATTTCGCCACATCGGGCGCGACTTCACTGCCGCCGGGTAAGGGCGGGCTTGACCCGGCGAACGGCATTGACCTGTCATACTTTGTCAATCCTGAAGGCTTTTGTCGCGCTATGGCTCCCCTGTCCGAACCCGGCGTAGTCTGGATTGATGCCCTGATGACAGTTACCGACGCGACGGGACAGGAAACGTTTGCTGTGCCGCTACGAGCGTTTGAAAGGATTGGGAACGCCCTTAGAACGCGGCCTGATGCGCTTCAATGATGCCACGCAAACGTTCGAGCGGCTGGCCCCATTCGATCTGGCGAACCCATTGTATCCGCAGGGGCATCCGTTTCATCATGCCGTTGATGGCATAGATTACCTGTACTTTCCCGCGCCGTATCCCAACCTGCGCGTGAAAGCAACCCTGACGGACGTGGAAACGCTTGCGCGTTATGAAGCCTATACGCCCCTCGTGGCGGGCAGCCGTTACGCGGGCGCGGACAGCAAATTGGAGCGGGACGCGAATGGCAAATTGGTGTGGGCATGGAAGCGCGACACGGCTCCCATTTCTCCCTCGCAGCAAAACGCCCTTGTCAAAGCGGGCAAAATCAAGCCGGACGAGTCGCCGTTCGCTCTGCATGATCTGGACACCGGCAAAGAGGTGGAAGCGCAGGGCGGTTCGGTCTACTGGAACGAGTACCGCAAACGCTGGATCATGATTTTCGGGCAGGTAGGCGGAACCTCCTATCTGGGCGAAATCTGGTACGCCGAAGCCCCAACCCCCGAAGGTCTGTGGCGCGGCGCCAAAAAGATCGTCACCCATGACCGCTATACCTTTTACAACCCCACGCAGCACCCGTTTTTCGACCAGCAGGGCGGGCGCATCATCTACTTCGAGGGTACGTACACCAACCAGTTCACCGGCAATCCCGACACCCCGCCCACACCCCGCTACGACTACAACCAGATCATGTACCGTTTAGATTTAGCCGACGAGCGTCTCTATACCAAAGGCGCGAGGTGATGTAATTTGTAGCGCTCTTACGCCGGATTGAAGTGGCATTCCTAAAAGTAGGCTATGTTCTGGTATATAATGAGGAACGACGGTTATGAAGGTATCAAAAGGGATTGTGGTTTGCCTTGCGGTTTCGGCTATATCGTGTGTCCTGCAAGGGATGCAGGCGCAGACAACAACGCGCCATCGGGCGCAGCGTCACGCGCTTGTCGTCGGCTGGCATGATGAGTTCAACGAGCCGGGCGACTGGCAGCCGTGGACGCGGCCCGGCGCGACGGACATTATGAGCGTTTCCAATGGCGCGTTGCGGGTGACGCTTGGCAACACATCGCACTTTTTCAAGGAGTTTGGACACTATCGGGCGGGAGTGTGGACAGAGTTTGACGTAGACCTGAATCGCTACCCGGTTCTTGCCGTCCGCGCCAACCATTTTCACGGCGGTTCCAGTTGGGACGCGGAGGTGTTCGAGTTCCGAGACAAATCCGCGCCCAATGTGCGCGATGTTGCAAACGGGGGCAGCATCCCCGTTCCCGGCAATGCCGAACAACTGGCGGCGGATCGGGTCGCCAATTCCGGCGCGCGCAATACGGCGGAAACCGTGTTTACGGTTGTACAACCGAATCCGAACGTGAAGCGCGGGGGCAAAAGCCATGTGCGCCTCCAACTGAATTTAAGCGGCCCCAAACACGGCGCGTTCGCGGATTATGCGTGGGCGCGGTTCATCACGCGGGAGGAAGTGGAAGCCTTGCGCAACAATCCGACATCGCGGAATGTGCGGCTTATCGAACAATAGTTCACTTTCAGTAATTGTTTTGCGGCATGAGTATGCAAGCGAACCGTTGGCAGGTATAGGATAAATCAGGGCGTTGGGGAAGCGAAATCATCCTTTGTCTTCAGAATAGGGGCCGTCAGCGTGGACAAGGCGACCTTCTGCCTGCCGTCCGCGTCGAAATTGGCGGGATCGAGCCACGTTTGAAACGCCGCCTGCAATTGCGGCCATTCCCAATCCAGCATGGCGAACCATGCCGTGTCCCGGTTGCGGCCTTTGTACACCAACGCCTGCCGGAAAATCCCCTCATACGAGAACCCCAACCGTTGCGCCGCCCTGCGCGAAGGCGCGTTGAGCGAGTCGCACTTCCACTCGTAACGCCGATACCCCAAATCAAACGCCCGCTGCATCATCAGATACATGGCTTCCGTTGCCGCCGGTTTCTGCTGCAATAGAGGCGAAAAGTTGATGTGTCCAACCTCAATAGAACCGGCAGACGGCGCGATGCGCAGATAACTTGCAATGCCCACTGCCCTGTTCAACGCTTTGTCAATAACGGCATAAAACAATGGATCGGTTCCCGGCGCAACGAAAGTCAGCCACGCATGGTAGGCGTTGAAATCCGCAAATGGCCCGACGGATAGATATGTCCAGTTGCGCCCCTCCGCATCCAGCGCGTTGGCGTCGAACAGCGAGCGCGCGTGACGCTCCGATTCCAGCGCTTCCACGCGGCAAAAGCGTCCCTCCATTGGTTCCCGCGAGGGCAGGGACGGCGGCGTCCAGTCGGGAACCGCAAAGCCGATAGGCTGATTAAGAGAGTTGAGGGTAGGGCGGTATTCGGTATTCGGTGTTCGGTGTTCGGTATTTGATGATTGGCGATTAAGCATTTTATAGCTCCTTGTATGCGCGTCTAAAAATGATTACAACAAAGTGGAAATGTCTGCCACTATTCGCCTAAACCCTACCAACGTCCTGCAAGCCTTCCAGCAGTTGGTAGAACACCAACCACCAACCACCAACTAACCCACATTCGGGAACAAACACCGCTATATCCTAAGTCCTACGCGCAGGTATTTGCCGTTTTGCGCGGCAGGAAGGAACTACGAACATGACAAACGAAGATGTGGTTGAGGGTAAAGTGAAGCAGGTAGAAGGCAAGGCGCAGAATGTGGTCGGCGTGGTTGCCGATGATCCCGCAACCGAGGCCAAAGGCAAGCTGAAGCAGGCCGAGGGCGCGATTCAAGAGGGTTTCGGCAAAGTAAAAGAGGCTGTGAAGAACGCGGTTGACGATAAGAAGTAGTGCAGGCTGATGGACGCGAAGGTCGCGCCACCAACGAACACGCCGCAGAAGAGCAAACGCAAATACGCGCTTTTCTGCGGCATTTGTGCGTCCTGGTAAAAATAGTCGCAAACAAGTGAAAATAGTTGTTGACAAATTGCAAACCGTGTGCGACAATAACTTTGTCTAAACGACGAAAACACGAATTTTTGATTGCATCCCGATCTATGTCGCTCCCGCAACGGTTCTTCGCTCCGTTCCTCTGTTGACTTTCTTCCGGTTCCTTCTCTCTTTCTTGCGCTCGTTTCAGATGGTGAAGATTTCTTGACAGGCTTCACCCAATTCTGGTGTCCTCCGGCTTTTAGTCTGGCGCGACATCCAAACATTTTCCCTCCGAGCATTTCTGTGGGAAAGAGAAACAGGATAACCCCTAATGGCAACACGTATTTATGTGGGCGGACTGCCCTACAGCGCGACCGAACAAGATTTGCAGAACCTGTTCACCCCGTCCGGCACAGTCTCTTCCGTGACGCTGGTGACGGACAAGTACACGGGCCAAGCCAAAGGCTTCGGCTTCGTGGAAATGTCTACCGACGCGGAATCTCAGGCGGCTATCAACAGCCTGAACGGTACGCAAATGGGTGGCCGCACCCTGACGGTCAACGAGGCCAAGCCGCGTGAAGATCGTTCCAGTGGCGGCGGTGGCTACGGCGGTGGTGGCGGTCGCAGCAGTGGCGGCGGCTACGGTGGTGGCGGCGGCGGTCGTGACAGCGGCGGCGGCGGCAATCGCTGGTAGTTAGTTGCGGCTTGTTATAAAGCCGCGCTGAAAATTAGAACCGGGCAGAGGATATATCCTCTGCCCGGTTCTTTTTTGTCTTGAACCATGATCAGGCATGATTAGGATGATTAACATGAGGAACCCGCAGGAACCCGCTTCCTCAATCATGGTAATCACATAAATCATGTGAAATCATGGTTCAGATTGCGACTGCCGCTGCATCGCGCATTTCAGAGCGGACGATGAGCGGCGCGGCGAACACGAGTTCAAACAGATCACGGCTGTTTTGTACGCCCCATATTTCCAGTTGGCAATCGGAGGTGCAGAGTAGTGTCAGCACATATTGCTCCGGGTTGTGGGCGCGTTCCAGGCGAATGTCCTGCACCAGACTTAAATGGCTTCTGTCCAGCCCTTCGGCGATGCGCAGAATGGCGGACAATGCCCCGACAATGTGCCGCTCGTCACGGGTAAGTTCCGCCATGTTGAGGTGTTTCTTTTTGGGCAGACCCTTGCGATGGTATAGCGCGACATTGGCGATGATGTTGATTTCCGTGTTGTCAAAGCCGAGCAGGTCGGAATTTCGCGTCAGATAATAGGCGTGTTTCTGATGGTTGGAGTGCGACAAAAACGTCCCTATGTCATGCACGATGGCCGCGTAGTTGAGCAGTTCGCGCTCCGCTTCCCCGTAAGGATGCGCTCCCAATCGCGCCAGTTCGTCGAACAGGCGCAGGCACAAATAGGACGTATGCTCGGCGTGTTCCGCGTCGTAGTTGCAGGCGCGGGCCAGTTGCAAAATGCTGCGGCGGCGTACCGAATGAGCCTGAAAATGCTGCCGCGCCTCATCCTCGCGCAACAGGTAATCCAGCAGTATGCCGTCGCGCAGGCCGCGTTCGCTGGTTGTCATGCGTTCCGCGCCGAACGCTTCCATCACGGTTTGCAGGACCGCCGCGCCGCCAATGATGATGTCGGCGCGGTTGATGTCCATGCCGGGAACGTTGCGTCGCTCTTCGAGGGACAACCGGCACAACATTTTCACCGCTTCGCGCAGGTCGCTCAGGCGGAAGGTGATGTTCCGACCCTGTACGGTTGTTGTGTCCGGGCTGAAACGGGCGACGATTTCTGCCAACGCGCCAATCGTTCCCGCGCTGCCCATTGCCAGATCAAAATTTGCCGCCCGCGCTTTCCGCGCGACCTGCGTGGAAATGGCGCGAACGTGTTCCTGCATCCGTTCATACGCTTCCGGGCTGACCGGGCCTCGTCGGTGGGAAAATGGTTGGACATGCGGATAGAGCCGAGTTTCATGCTTTCCAGCACGTCGTAATCCGCCGCGCTGCCTGCGGTTTCAAACCTGCTTGCGCGTCCTACGATTACTTCCGTGCTGCCGCCGCCGATGTCAATCAGAACCGCTTTACGCTCCCCTAAATCAATGCCGCTGCTCACGCCAAGCCAGATTAAACGGGCCTCTTCCACGCCGGAAATCACGCGCACTTCGATGCCCGCTTCCTCCTGAACGCGCCGGATAAACTCCTCGCGGTTTTCGGCTTCGCGCACAGCCGACGTGGCAAACGCGACAATCTCCTGCGCCCCGAACCCCCGCGCCACCTGCGCGAATTTGGCGCATACGAATGTTCCCCGCGCAATCGCTTCGGGCGTCATCTGATTGGTTTCAAATTCGCCTTCGCCCAGACGTACCACTTCCCGGTGCAGCGCGAGCGTGGTAAATTGCAGTCCGCCCTCGGAACGGACGACGGCCAGCCGTATCGAGTTCGTTCCTATATCAATGGCCGCGATCAGGGATGTGTTCTTTTCCATAATTCTCAATTTTCGCAACAAAAAATTGGCTTTACGCAACGAGATGAATCTCTTTGCGCCCTCACGCATCGCGCGGCATCTTCGTTAAGCGAGCTATGCCGCCTGTTTGACCTTACGAGTATTTACCGGTTTCGTTGTCGAAGATTGCGCGGCTATGGGCTGACCATTATTGGAACCGGAAGGCGTAAATCCGCGCAGGCGCAGCGCGTTGGTTACGACCGATACGCTGCTCATCGCCATTGCCGCTGATGCGATCATGGGAGACAGCAGCCAGCCGGTGAACGGGTACAAAACGCCCGCCGCAATCGGAATGCCCAGCGATATTGTAGCCGAAAGCGAAGCCAAGATTCTGCCGAATGTTTCGCATGGTTGCCCGCGACAGTTCGATCGCGTCCGCGACGCCGTTCAAGTCGCCGCGCATCAGCGCCACATCCGCCGCTTCAATCGCAACATCCGTTCCCGTGCCGATAGCGATGCCGACATTCGCCTGCGCCAGCGCGGGCGCGTCATTGATGCCGTCGCCCACCATCGCCACCACTTGCCCCTCAGACTGCAATCGCTTAATCTCTTCCGCCTTGCGCGCGGGCAGTGACTTCCGGCAACACGCGATCGATGCCGACCTGCCGCGCAACCGCTTCCGCCGTGTTCTTGTTGTCGCCCGTCAGCATCACGACCTTATACCCATTGCCTTCAGGCGCGCAATAGCGGCGGGCGTTGTGGCTTTAATCGGATCGGCAACCGCAAGTACGCCAATTGCTTTGCCGTCCAGCGCCATAAGCACCGGCGTTTTGCCTTCCCCGGACAATCGCGTCATTTCCGACGCGAACAAAGCAGCGTCTATGTTTCGCTCCCACAACAGCGCGACGTTGCCAATCAGTACGTCATGGGCGTCTAGCCGCGCTTCTACGCCGCGTCCGGCAATCGCCTGAAACCACGTAGCTTCCGATAGTTGAATGTGCCGATTTTGCGCTGCGGCGACAATCGCGCTTGCGAGCGGATGTTCGCTGCCGCGCTCGACTGATGCCGCCAATCGCAGCAGTTCGGTTTCCGTAATTCCCGGCGCAGGAATTATATCTGTAAGCGCGGGCTTGCCTTCAGTGATAGTTCCGGTCTTGTCCAGGACGACGGTTTGACGCCGTGCAGGGTTTCCAGCGCTTCGGCGTCCTTGATGAGAACGCCCATCTGCGCCCCCCTGCCGGTTCCCACCATAATCGCGGTTGGCGTTGCCAGTCCCAACGCGCACGGGCAGGCGATAATCAGAACGGCAACAAACGCCAGCAGCGCGTGCAGAAAACTTCGGTTCCGGCCCCAATAGCATACCAGCCGACAAAGGTAGCGACGGCGAGCATCAGGACGACGGGAACGAAATAACCGGTAATCACATCCGCCAGTCGCTGAATGGGCGCGCGGCTGCCCTGCGCCTGCTCGACCAGTCGCACGATCTGCGCCAGAACGGTATCGCTTGCCGACCCGTTTGCGCTTCCATCGTAAACGCGCCGCGCTGATTGAGCGTTGCGCCCGTCACGTTCGCGCCCTCTTTCTTCTCCACCGGCAGGCTTTCGCCCGTCAGCATACTCTCGTCCACCCACGATTGCCCGGATACCAGTACGCCGTCAACCGGCACTTTCTCGCCGGGACGCACCAGCAAACGATCGCCGACTCGCACTTCGGCAAGCGGCACGTCCGCTTCCTGCCCGTTTGTGACAACCCGCGCCGTTTTGGGCTGCAAGCCGATCAGTTTTTCAATGGCGGTTCCCGTGCCGCGTTTCGCCCGCGCTTCCAGCAGTCGCCCCATCAGAATCAGCGTCATGATCACGGCTGCCGTCTCGAAATACACGCCGCTGTTCACGCCTTTCACAGCAAAGAAGCGAGGCGCAACCGTGACGGCCAGCGAATAGGCGTAGGCGGCGAATGTGCCGACGACGATCAGGGTGTTCATGTCGCTTGCCCGCTGTTTCAGCGCGGCCCACGCGCCCCGAAAGAATCCGCTTCCTGCCCAAAACAAAACAGGAGTTGTCAGAATCAATTGCGCCCAGTTCCACCAGGACTGCATTGTCCAGCGCATCGGAAACAATCCGAGGTGCGGCCCCATTCCCATGACCAGAACGGGAATTGTCAGCGCCAGCGCAATCAGGAAGCGACGCCTGAGTTCCTGCGCTTCGGTCGAATGATGTGTCAGCAGCGTCGGCGCGGTATCGGAAGTCGGTTCAAAATGATCCAGATGCGCCATGCTCGCGTTGTAGCCCGCCTCGTTTACAGCCGTAATCACGTCTTCCGGCCTAGTTTGGTTCCGGTCGAAGGTAACGGCGGCGCGTTCGGCCAGCAGGTTCACGGTCACATCGTGAACCCCCGGCACTCGTTGAATCGCCTTTTCCACGCGCCCGACGCAGGAGGCGCAATGCATCCCTGTAATGGTCAGGTCGCAGCGTTCAGGCAACAGTTGCGTTTGACCCGCAGGAACGGCAGGAGTGGGCGTATCCGTCTTGCCGTTGCTGACTGTGGCGGGCTGCGCCGCCGGAGTTACGATGAGTTGGCCTCGGTACATGTTCATACCGCAGGCGAACGCATACGTGCCGGGTTTGTCCGGCGTAAACTCTACGGTTGTGGTTTGAAAGGCAGGCAGTTCCCGGTTGATCTGAAAATCAGGGAATACGACCCGCTCTGAACATCCTACTGTTTCCTGACGGTCGAACTTCAAGCGTACCGGAACCCTGGCCTGTACCTGTATGTGATCGGGCTGATAGGTTCCTTCTACCCGTATGGTGATTTCCTGAACCCCGGCCTTTGTTTCGGCGCGTTTGCTCTCCCGCTTCCCAAAGAAGAACCACGCCAGAAACGCGATCAGGCCAACCCCACCTGTCAATACGGCAATCGTATCTACAGTCATTTCTCGCTCACTTTCCCAAACAACCCAACAAAGGGCTACTTCGCAAACTTGTAAATCAAGTCCATCATTTCCTGATAGGTCTTTTCGGCCTTGTCCTCATCGCCGTCACGAAGCGCGTCCGTCACGCAATGCTGCAAGTGGTTCCGCATCAGGATTTTGCCGGCCCCGCGCAGCGCTTCATGGATGGCGGAAATCTGCGTCATCACGTCCACGCAGTAGGTATCCTCTTCTACCAACCGCTTTAGCCCCTTTACCTGCCCCTCAATGCGGTTCAGGCGGCGCAGCACATCCTCTTTCGACTCCTCTTTGACGGCCATGTATCCTCCTACTTGTATACCCCATAGGGGTATAGCCTATATAACAGACGCATGGCAGGAGAGTATAGTTCCCATGAATCTCCCTGACAATAGAGTAACCTCCAGAACTTGCCGTGTTTCACTTATATTCCGACGTAAAGGGCGGCATACAGCGCAGCATTGTGTGCCACAAAAACAACGCGGTGAGGGAAATCTCCCCTCACCGCGTTGCCAGTCATTCTGTAGCTGTTGTGCCTACATCTTCTCGAACTTGCCCATCTTCGCGTTCTTCACATATTTGGCAGGGGCTTTGTCGAACTTCGGCTTGCACATGGGGCAGCAGAAGTAGTACGTCTTGCCCTTATACGCGCTGTGGCCGACGGCTTCTTTCGCCGACGCGATCTTTTCGCCTGTGACGGGACAGATCAGCGCGGTTTTGGTCACCTTTGTGTTTGTTTTGGCGGGCTTGGGAGTTTTGTCCTGATAGGGACTGGCAACCGCCGCCGCCGCGATAACGGTCAATGCGGTGAGCGTGAGAATCAAGTGTTTCATGTTGCTTCCTTTCGAGACATTTTCGCCTCTTACTATCAACAAAACGGCCTGTGCCGTTCGCTGTGACATTGTTTTCCGTGTCGTATGCGGCGCGAACAGAACTGATTTCCCTTCGCGCCGCGAACTCGCCACATCCGTGCGGCTACTTCGGCACGTTGAAGTCGAGCGCTTTGGTGAACGGCTTCTGTTTGGGCGGCGTGACGGTCATGGTGACGCGCCACGGACCTTTCATGCTGAACGTGACTTCGGAAAGGTAATGACCGGCCTTGTCCCCTTTCGCTTTCGGGCGCGTCACGCCCATGTCCATACTGGTCATTTCTACGGCAGCCGTCACCTTCGCGCCAGTCACAGGTTTGCCGTCGGGATCAAGAACCGTCACGTCCAGCATGTTCTTGCCCACTTTAACGGCATTGGAAGCCGTGTTCAGCATCAACTTTGTAACCCGGCGTTTGCGCGGTCGCCGTTTTGTCTCCGGCGGGCTTTGCGGTATCCGGCGCGGGTGTCGCCTTGACCGTATCCGCTGCCTTTGCCGTATCCACCGCTTTTGCAGGCGCTTTATCGTCTACGGTTGGCTTGGCGGGAGTAGGGGCGATTGACGCTACGGCAGGCGCATCCGGTTTTTGCGGCGCGTTGTCGGGCTTCGGCTTGTTCTGCGCTGACGTGTCCGGCATCTTTTCCCCGGACGCGCCGGGAACGTTCTTCATGGTTTTATCCGCCATTGCCATGCCCTTCATCTTGCTCTTATCCCTCTTCATGCCCTGCATGCTCTTCATGTCCATTTTCATGCCGGGTCTGCATGGGCGCCATCTTCATGTGTTCCATGCCGGAACCGCCCACCATCATCAGCGTCATCATCTCTGCCATATCGGATCTTTGCCGAAACCGAGCATGTCATCCCAGTTCTCATCGCCCTTGACGGTTACGACGCCCGCCTCTTTGAGGCGCGGCATTTCCCGCATCGCCCCTTTGTAGGCGCGATCCCCCTTTGTCGCGGCTCCTCCCGCAACCTCCTGCGCCCCCGCAAAGGCGACGAGCAGCGTCATGCCGAGCGCTAGTGCTGTTACGCTCATCGTATGGCGAATGGGTTTGTGTCTGTATTGCATGTTCATGGTTTTCTCGCTTTCGCGCTGTCCGTTCAAACAAGCCGACTCATCACTCAATAACAATGTTGTAGGGGCGCTGCTTGCTGCGCCCACGCTCGCATATACCATGTTGGGCGCAGCAAGCAACGCCCCTACAATGTTTTCTTCGAACAGTGTTGTTCTTAATCCGGAATGTACTGATGCTGCAAGTTCAACAGGGAGCGGCGCGGCCCCAGATGCTTGTTGAACGTGTTGTTGAAGTTGAAGACAAAGCCGACCTGCATGGAATGTTCGTCTCTCACGCCGCTGTACGCGCTTGCATATGCCGACTGCCGATTCTGGTACTGGTACTGCATGACCAGATCGAAGCCGCTGCCCAGTCGCTTCACGCCCGTGAGCGCCAGCCCGAAGGTGTTCGCCGTCGCGTACCTTGTTGTAGGTTTTATAGCCTGCCGTGAGCGATACCTGATAGCCGGGAACCCCGAACGGGCTATGCAGATAGCGCAGCGATACCGCCACCGTGTTGCCATCCCCCCGAAAGGTATCCGTCACGCTGCCGAAGGCGCGCGTATCGTTGCCGAACGCATAGTAGTCCTGAACGCGCAGGTCGATGCGGTCTACCGGATCGGGCGCGATGTTGTAAACGAGGCCGCCGTAAAAGACGTTCGACGCGCCGCCCTCGCCCCTGCCGAGCGACCTGCCGCTCAAAGCCCGCGCCCCACAACGGCACCTTTTTCAGCGCTTCCAGCGCCGCCAGTTCCTGATACTGGTAGGCGATGCCGTAGAATTGATGCCTCCCTGTCCGACTGAGGAAGGCGTGGACGTAATCAGGTTTTGCGCATGAAAGTTCAGCGACGAGCGCAGACTGCCATGCAGCACGACCGTTGCCTGATTGGTATAGCGATGCTCCTGTATGTTGTTGCCGTTGGAAAACGGGTCCAGCACGTTGACGAACTCGTTCAGATCGTCGCCGCGCACAGTCGGGAAATCCACAAGCCGCGTCCCTGTATCCGTGCGCCCGATATAGGCTTCCAGTTTGTTGGTCTGGTAGTTCAGATACAACTGGTGCAGAAACGCATCCGTGCCGCTGGGCGCGCGGTTCGATTCCGTGGAGGTCAGGCCCACCACGAAACTGCCGATGCCGCCCTTGCGCGCCAGCCGCTCCGAAATGCCCAACAGCAGCGCCGAGTCGGATACATTGATCCGGCTGGTGCTGGAACGCGCGCCGCCGGGCAAGCGTGATGCGCGGCGAATGGTACTCCAGTGTGCCGATGCCCGTGCCGTCCAGTTCGATCTGCGGGGCAACGCTCGGCTGCTCCGGGATGGGCGTCTGCTGCGCCTGTCCCTGCGCCATGCCGGGGAGGAGCGCGGCGGCAAGCGCCAGCAACGCCGCTCCGTGTCGGTTCTTCTTCAAGCCCTGTCTCCTTGTATTTGTCATCTTGCCTGTTGGTAATCGCCCTCAACCCCTCGCCCCTTCTCCCAAGATGGAGAGAACGGGCCTCACGTCGGCTTACGAGTTTGTCGCGATGATTTCCTTGAACTTGAAGCCCGCTTCTTCGGCGTCCTCGTACATCAGCATCGTCATCATGCCGCCGGGCGACACGCCGTTGTTCATCAGTGCTGATGTCGCTGTGGTCGTGGAAGTGCCAGCGCGCCGGGATTGGTTCCCTGTATCACAATATCGGCTGTGCTGCCCGGGTTGACCGGCACGGTGTTCATGCGAACCGGCGAGGCAAGCGGCGAGCCGTCCTGCAGACATGCCAGAAGTCGTGGCCGTGCAGGTGCATGTTGTGGGGCAGCATGCCCGCATTGATGAGCCGGACGCGGATATTCTCGCCGCGCTTGATGTGCAGGTGTTCGGTCATCGGATAGGGCCTGCCGTTGATCATGAAGAAGTTCGGCTCGATCCGCATTGCCCTGCCCGGTACGGGCGCGGTGGTAGGGCGGCACCCAGCCGCTTTTGGTGGCCTTGACGAACTCCTCCTTGTCCGCGAACCAGCCCATCATGTGCCCGTTCATCTTTGGACATCAGTTTGGTGGAGCCGTTCATGGCGTCCATCGTCGCGCCCATCGCCAGCATCTCGTTCATCTGTTCGCGCAGAAAGTCCGTATCCACTTCGCTCAGATACCAGCGTGTATTCGCGGTCATAGGGAAACGTTTTCTGCACAATGTCCTCGTTCCGCAGGCTCGATGATGAGCGAACCGTACAGTCCGGCCTGAATGTGCATGTTGGTCATGTTGTGGCAGTGGTAGAAGTGGGTTCCCGCCGGCTGCGCTCTCCACAGATACGTGAACGTCTGCCCGTAGCCGACCGGGTATTGCGTTCCCAACGGCACGCCGTCCATTTCGCACGGGACATACATGCCGTGCCAGTGGATGGTGTGAAAGTCATGGGTCTTGTTGGTCAGGTTGACCTTGACCCAATCGCCCTCTGTTACCCGGATTTCCGGGACCGGGCAGCGTTTTGTTGAACGTATAGAAGTGGTGCTCTTCCAGCGGCAACATTTCGATTTTCTCGATGGTGACTTCGATGTTGAACTCATGGATCTTGTCACCCGGTTTGGGCATGTCGCGCGGGTTCCATTTGGGCGCGGTTTCGTTGACAATCAACTGCGAGGGCCAGCCGCTATGCCGCGTGTTTTCCACAGGCACGGCAGTCGTGTCGGTTTTGGGCGCGGCGGGATTGACGACCGCTGCCTGTCCCTGCGCGGGCTGCGCGTCCAATCCCGCGCCAACGCCGAAGGCTCCCGCCAATCCTGCCAGCCGGGACAAAAACTTGCGGCGTCCCACCTGTTTGGTATCTTCCGTATTCGTATTTTTCAACTTCATAATCCTTATGGCAAGGCGGCAGGCGTACGGTTGCCGCTATGTCATCAACGGCTGTTTCCGGCTTTCCTTATAAAGGGGAAAGCAGAAACAACGTGGCGACAAAAGCCAACGCCATCAAAAAGGCGTAACGAAACACATAACAAATTGGGGAAAAGGAGACATGCCTTTTTCGGGGTGCGTTGACGCTGTATCCGGGCTGCTTTGGGGCAGACGGAGTCAAACTCATCCCTGCAAAGGCGGGGCGCGAGGCGAGGCGGAAGAACGCGCAATGCGCTGTGAAAATTGGCTGAAGGCAGTGGCAGGAAGCCTTTGTCGCGAAACCGAGTGGAACACGAACTCCGGCGCGGCAGTGAGGATGACCGGAGAAAACGCCACGACAGCAACCGCCTGCGGAACACGAGTTTGCTCCGGCGCAGGCGTAACGGCGCAGGGACAATCCCCTACATGGCAACTGCCGGAGTGGGCCGCGCTGCGCGAAGTATCGCCGCGCGGGGAAAGGCAGGCGCAGGCCGCAGGATGGGTGACGCAACACGCCTTCGCCATCGGGGCGGTTTCGGCTTTGTCCTTGCAGGAGGCAAGAGCAGGCGTACAGGCTGCCAGCGTTGGAAACGCCAGTAGCAGCCAAATTGCCAGATGCCGAATTATGTGTCGCGTTGCGATCATAAGTTCCTATACGGAAGTGGAACGATGGATGTTGCTAATTCATTTTACCACAGTCAAGGTCTAGCGTGAATTAAGTATTGGCGCTTCGGATATTTGCCATCGTCTCGTAGCGCCTCACGGTTGTTCATCCTGCGCCTCCTGTTGGCTCTGAGGCTGAACGACTGTATTTTCTGTTCTCCCTGTGACGTTCCGGGCGGCGACAAGGGCAACGCCAACAGACACAATGCCTGCCAGCAGGTAGGGGGCTTCGGAACGCCAGTCGAACAGCGCGCCGCCAAGCAAGGGACCAATCAAAAAACCGAGTGAGCGTGTGGATTGCAGCAGGCCGAACATCTCGCCCTGACGGGGCAGGGGCGTGGCCTCGCTGCATAAGGTGTTGAGGGTTGGATTGGCGCAGGCCGTGCCAATAGCAAACAGCGTACTGGCCCCGAAAAGCGCGAACAAATTGGGCATGAACGGCATCAACGCCAAACCGACGCCTTGCAGCAGATAGGCCAGCCGCAGCAGCAGGGACGGCGCAAGCCGATGCGAAATCCTGTCCAGCAGCACACCCTGAACAACAACGCTCAACAGCGCTTCGTACCCGAAGATCAAGCCGAACTCTTTCGGGCCGTATCCCAACTTGTGCCGAATCAGGCGTCCGAACGTCCCTTCCAGACAGGCCAGCACAAAAAACGCAAGAGCCGCCACGACAAACAAAGGCCGGAGGGCACGCGTGTCTCGCAGCAAAGACAGGTCGAAGAACTTCCCGCGCGGCTTTACTCTGTTTTCCGGGCGCGCGTCACGCGGAACGCTCACCCAAATCCATAAGGCCCCAATCGCCGACGCGCTTGCGGCAACCCCGCCCACCAGAACATTACTCCCCTGCGCCGCCAGCCAACCGCCAAGCGCGGGGCCGAGGATCAGCCCCCCTGTGGTTGCGGCCCCCATACGCCCCATCGCCGCTGCGCGGTTCGGCTCGTCCGTCGCGTCGGCAAGGTACGCCTGTGCCACCACGACGTTCGCGCCGCCAAAGCCTGCCAGAATACGGCTTGCCAGCACCCAACCGATGCCATGCGCCAAAGCGTAGACCAGCATGGAACCAGCCGACAACAGGCCACACGCGATAAGAATAGGCTTGCGGCCTATGCGGTCACTCAACTGTCCCCATGCAGGCGAACATAGCATCTGAACCAGAAAATAAGCCGTAAACACGCCGCCTATCTGCCAGCCCCGCGCCCCGAACGCTTCCAGCCGGGTCTGCACATCCGGCAGCAGCATCCCGAAGCCCGCCAGATCGAGGAAGATGGCGAACAGCAGAGGCCACTCATGGCGAGGAACCCGCCCCCATAGTGGCGTCGGGCGCGCGTCCGGGTGGGCATTGACGTGAACAACGTGCTTCATTCTTTTACCGCAGCCAGTGGAGCAGAAGGGAAGCGAGGCTCAGGAAAATGCTGATGCCGATAACGTCCTGAAAGGCCGTCTCGAACGGGCCTGCCGTGAGCGCTGGATCGAAACCCGCCCGCTTGGAAAGCAGGGGAACCACCGTGCCGACCACGCCCGCGATGTTGACCGCCATAAACATACCGAGGAAGACCGTTAGGCCGAACGCCCAGTGTTTGTCCCACACCGCTCCGATGATGCCTAACGTCAGCGCGCAGGCTCCGCCCAAAATAGATGTTGTTGCCATCTGGCGTATGACCGCGTGTTTCCAGTGGGCAAGCTGAACATGCCCACTGGACAATCCTCGAATGATAATGGCGGCGGATTGCAGGCCCGTGTTGCCGGAGATGGCGGAAATAATGGGCATGAAGGAGGCCAGCAGAATATACTTCGTGAGCGTCACGTCGAAATAGTGAATCACGAAGCCCGCCAGCAGTTCGATGAGCAGGGTCGCCATGATCCACGGCAGGCGCAGTTTCGCCACCTGTACAGGGGATTTGTTTTCCAGTTCCTGCGCGTCGGAACCGGACATGTGCGCCACGTCCTCCGCCGCCTCTTCCTGAATTACGTCAATGATGTCGTCGGAGGTAATGACGCCTAAAAGTTTGTGTTCCGGGCGGGCGCTGACGACGGGCAGGGCGGTCAGGTCATAACGGGCAAAAACATGGGCAACCTGTTCCTGATCGCAATCCGGCGTAACGGTCACGACCTCCCTGCACATCAGATCACGCAGGGGTGTTGTCGGGGCGGCGACAAGCAGCGTCCGCAAGTCTACCGAACCCACAAGCCCGCCCTTCGCGTTTATGACATAGACATAAAAGATATGCTCGGCGTCCTGCTTATCGCGGAACCGGGCGATAGCGTCCGCCTGCGTTGCCGTGTCCAATACATCCACGTAGCCCAGCGACATGATGCCGCCTGCGGTATCTTTCGGGTAGGCGAGAAGCGAGCGGATTTCCCGCGCCGTATCCGTATCCGTGAGAGTTAAAACCTGATCGGCGGCCTCGCGTCCCATTCTGCCGACAACATCCGCGCCCTCGTCAGGCGCAAGATATTCCAGCATATCCGCGAGACGATCCGGGTTGGTGACGCCGATCAGACGGGCTTCCGTCGCCGGGTCTACCTCGTCCAGAACTTCGGCGGCCTCTTCCGTGCCGAGCGCCTGAAAAACGGCGGTATCCTCCTGCTCGCTCATAAACAGCATGGCGTCGGCAAGGTCGGCGGGATGGTACGTTTCCAGAACCGCGCGCAGTTCCGCCGCTCTGTTCGGGGCAAGATTGGCGCGGATTTGCTTTGCTACCTCCATCACATCCTGCCGCACGGTCATCAGCCGTTGCCGCTCTGAAAACGGCTCGTCTATTTTCTTCAAGGGGCGTCCTTCCCAAAAGGCTTAACTATTGTGCAGTAAACTCATCTACGTTTTCGCCGCGAATTCGTTGACGGCTTGCCTGAAACGAAGCGTGTCTGTATTCAACCTGATTGTGTCGGCGTAATTTTAGAATTCTAAATGCGCTCGAAACGACAATACGGAGAGCGGGCCGCGATCTTTGTTGTAGCCGGGATTGTTGATAAATTGGTAGTCCAGCGATAGGGCCAATGGTTTTGCCACTTGAAACGAGTAGTACGTTTCCAGAATCTGTTCCGGGCCGTAGGTAAGTTTGCCATCCCCAAGCAGGAAGCCCTGCCCCCCTTCCGCGAGATAATCTTTGTGCGGACTCGAAAGGTCGTTCTGCACAAGGGCAAGAGCCAATCGGTCGTCGGGGCGCTTCCAATGCCTGCCGGAAAGCTGCCCGCCAAGAGAGAGCGTACGGTCTACTTCCGTATACGCGAAACTCTCCGTTCGTCCGTCGTTCCAGCCGTAGCGCCCGAACACGCCCGTATTCCCGCCATCCGCAAGCGGCTGCTCGAAGTTGACGCCGAAGCCGTATTTGACATTTCCGCGCTTCCGCGTCGTGGTAATATCCGGCGTTGTTCCCGCCTGCTGCGCCTGCGCAACCGCCAGCCGATAGTCGCCCATGCGGGCGAAGTTACGATAGCCCAACAGCCGCAGGACAAGCGGATTTTTATGTGGCAACAGATGCGGATGCAGTTCTGCCTCGGCCTGATCGCCCCGGCTGTGGATAAGATCGCCGGAAAGGTTGATGCCGTTGGCTTCGGTGGGCATTTGAAACGCGCCGATGCGGAACGCCCAATTGGGGTTGATCCATTCCGCCGCCAATCCCTGCGAATATCCCCGCGTGTCCGCCGCATAGTCGAATGCGCCGTTGTTGATGAGCGACCAGTTCATAAATTGCGTCCGGGTGCTGTTGGCGTAAGCGTTGGTGTCAAATATGTCGTTGGTTCCCAATTTGCCCAGTGTGACCACGACCCGATGCAGGGGGCGTTTCGTGCCGGCGATCTGGTTTTCACCCGGTTGAATCTCTTCTTCCCCTTTGCCGACGGGGATTGTGCCGCGCAGCAGATAGCGTCCGAGATAGGGTTGCTGTCCGAGCGTGGGGTTACGAATCACGTCGCCATTCGTGAACCCCGCCAGCCCGGTTGCGGTACTCAGCCCGTTGCCCCGCGCCATTTCCGGGTTCAGAAACGCTTCCAATCCCGGCGTCAACTGTACGCCGAGATACAACGTATAGGTATCGGATTTCTCGTTTTCGTTGCGGGAACGCAGACTGAGCGGCCCCGAATACGGGCTGTGAAACTTGAACAACTGCTGATCTATGAGGGTTGCCTGTAAGCCGAGTTCATAAGGAAGCAGGGCGCGGGGCGGCAGGGTGGGAGATTCGGGCTGCGTCGGCTTTTGCGGATTGCCGCTCGAAGGCGTCGGTTCGCCCTGCGCAGACGCGCTATGGGAGAGTTGGCACAACGTGAACAGCAGGGATGCTGTAGTGACAAACCGCGCAAGCCGCCTGCCTGTAAAGCGAAATTTCCAAATCATATTGGTAAATCTCCTTTCAGCGTCCCACCGGAAATACGTTGGTTATGAACAGTATCAGCGATAAAATAGTGAGAACTACAGTTGTTGTCCAGGCAATGGCGTTGTAGATGCGGCTGTTGGTGTACTCCCCCATGAGCCGCTTGTTGTTGACAAGCAGCAGCATCAGGACAAGAATAATGGGCAGCAGCGCCGCGCCGATGATGTTGGGCAGCAGAATGAGCATCGTCAGATGGGAAGGGAAAAACATGACGAGCAGAGCCGAAGCCACAATCAGAAACGTGAACGTGCCGATGAACAGCGGAGCCTCTTTCGTCCGCATCCCCAACGCGCTTTCAGAACCAAGCGATTCCGTAATGGCGTATGCCGTAGAAAGTGGAACCGCGATAGCGCCAAAGCACGAAGCGTTGAACAGGCCGATGGCGAACAAAACCGTTGCCAGCGAGCCGGCAAGCGGCGTCAGCGCTCTGGCAACCTGTCCGGCATCCTCCACCTGATGAATGCCCGCCGCGAACAGAGTGGCGCCGCAGCAGACGATAATAAAGAAGGCGATTAAGTTGGTGAAAAACGCCCCGAACAGCACGTCAATGCGCGTATGCGCGTAGTTGCTTGCCCGTATACCCTTGTCGCGCACAGAAGATTGGATGTAGAACTGTCCCCAGGGCGTGATGGTTGTGCCGACCACGTTGATAATCATAAACACGTAGTCTTTGAACGGCGAAATGCCTTTGAAGTCGGGAACGAACGTCTCTTTCGCCACCTGCCCCCACTGAGGATGCGCCAGAAACGCGGACACGATATAAAGCAGATACACCAGCGACGCGCCAAGCAGAATACGTTCCAGCCGCTTGTAGGAACCTTTCGCTACCAGCATCCACACCACGCCCGCAACCAGGGGCAACACCCAGAAACGCGCGTTCGGACCGGCAAACAATTGCGCCGCAGCCAGAATGCCCGCGAACTCGGAAACCGTTGTGGCAAAGTTGGCGGCAAGGAGCGCGAGCATGGCGAACAGGGTAATTTTGACGCCGTACTCTTCGCGGATGAGATCGGCCAGCCCTTTGCCGGTCACGGCTCCCATGCGGGCGCAAATCTCCTGCGCCACGCCGAGCGAGATGGTAGACAGCACCAGCACCCACAACATGGCGTAACGATATTGCGCGCCCGCCAGCGAATAGCCATAGATGCCACTGGCGTCATTGTCCGCGTTGGCGGCAATGATACCCGGCCCCAGGATGCTGAGGAACACGAACAGGCGACTCGACGCGAAGCGCTGCCGCAACGGTGGGTTGAGCATGGCGAAATCTCCCCGGATGGGATGCAGACGCATTTCGCCGGACGTGACAGAATAAATCACGCCGACAAGTGGGGCGTCAAACGGTTCAGGATATCGTCATGGCAAACGGAGGATGAATCAGAGACTTGAACGCGCAGGAAAGCCCTGCCGCGCTCCGGGGAGAAAGGCTAGGGGCGGTCCTGCCGGGGCAAGTCTGCATCTTCTGCGCTGCCGCGACGACCGTAGGTACTGGCACTGCAATCGGTAGACATTTCCTCTATCCTGGCGCTTCCCAACAGGCCCGACAATGCCTGGCGGTACGAGCAGTGGAAGCGAAGCCATGCCATTATACCGCACTCATGCAGCAAAAACCAGTGGCGGATCGTTGATAGGAACAAATAACTTTCGTTGGCAGAGACCATTCTCACGGATAATCAGAAAGTTATACGCATCAGCGCATCAGGACGGGATTAAACAACATGGAAAAGCGAATTTCGGGTATTCACCATGTCACCGCGATTGCGGGCGACGCGCAGCAAAACGTCAACTTCTACACGCAGGTATTGGGGTTGCGTCTGGTCAAAATCACGATAAACTACGACGATCCGGGTTCCTATCACTTTTATTACGGCGACGAGGCGGGCAGCCCCGGCTCGATTCTGACCTTTTTCGCGTGGCCCGACGGACGCAAGGGACGGCAGGGAACGGGGCAAGTGGCTGTCACATCATTTGCCGTTCCCCCGGAGAGTCTGGGATACTGGCAGGACAGGTTTGCGCGGCGCAACGTTCGTTATGAGAAGCCGATTACGCGGTGGGATGAGGAGGTTCTGGCGTTTGCCGATCCCGATGGCCTGCCGCTGGAACTGGTCACAGATGTGCAGGCAGGGAAAAACGCAGGCTGGCAGGGCGGCGGGATTCCACTCGATTACGCCACGCGGGGCTTTCACAGCGTCACCCTCGCGCTTGCGTCCCCGACGCGAACCGCCAGATTGCTGACGGAAACAATGGGATTTCAGCAGGCGGGAGAAGAGGGGAACCGCGTACGCTATGTCGCCGGTGAGCAGGGAACGGCCCGACGTGTAGACCTGCTCACCCTGCCGGAACTGCCGCAAAGCGCATCGGGTGTGGGCGACGTACATCATGTGGCATGGCGAACGGCTACGGACGCGCAGCAGGAGCAGTGGCAGGCGCAATTGACGCAGCAGCGGTTTGCGGTTTCTCCCGTGATGGACAGGCAGTATTTCCACTCCATCTATTTCCGCGAACCGGGCGGCGTGTTGTTCGAGATCGCCACCGACCATCCGGGTTTCACAGCCGATGAGCCATTGGAAACGTTGGGAACCACCCTGCGCCTGCCGGAATGGCTGGAACCGGAGAGGGCGCAGATACAGAAGGGGTTGCCGACCATCACCCTGCCGAAAACGCTTCAGGAGGCATGATTATGACTGCAACAACTACAAATACGCTTGCGTTTACGCATGAGTGGGTTCCCGCGCAGAGTGTTTCGACTGCGCCCACACTGCTCCTGCTGCACGGCACGGGCGGCAACGAGCGCGACCTGCTTCCGCTCGGACAGCAACTGCTTCCGGGCGCGAACCTGCTCAGTCCGCGCGGCAAAGTTCTGGAACGGGGGATGCCGCGCTTTTTCCGACGGCTCGCGGAGGGCGTGTTCGATCAGGAGGATTTGCGGCTCCGAACACGGGAATTGGCGGAATACATCGAACAAAGCGCGGGGGAATACGGATTCGACCCGAAGCGCGTAATCGCTGTGGGCTTCTCCAACGGGGCCAATATCGCGGCAAGCCTGCTGCTGCGACTGCCGGAAACATTGGCGGGCGCGATTTTGTTGCACCCCATGACGCCGTTCATGCCGGAAATCCTGCCCGACCTGCGCGGCAAATCTATCTTCATCGGCGCGGGGCAAAATGACCCCATTGTTCCTCCCGCCGACACGATGCAATTGGCGCAACTGCTGGAAGCGTCAGGCGCAAACGTAACTCTGCACTGGCATACAGGAGGACACGCGCTCACTGCCGCTGAAGTGGAAGCCGCGCGGCAGTACGTTCAGGCCGTTCCTGTGTAACGCTTGCAAACCAAAGCCCGAAGGGAGGGATTCTAAAAACAGAATCCTTCCCTTTGGGCTTTTTATCAAAAACGTTGGCGGCTTCAGATTGTCTATTCTTCGCTCAGGGGATCGCCTGACGAAATAGTGACCTTAATATCTTCCCCATCCTGAATCTCGTCATCAATCTCGGCAAGCGCCTCATAGTACGCGAAAAGGGGCTTCGGTTCCACGGCAGGACGCACGGGAACGCGCCAGTAACCGTTTCGCAGTTGAATCCGCGCTTCGTCTATGGAAAGCGCGATTGTTCCCACTCTCTTGTTGGCAACATACGGGCGTACCCGATCCGCCACTTCCTGCGGAGTCATGGTTTCAGAAATCATGTGGGTTCTCCAGTCGCTCAAAAATAGCGTGAGCCATCTGTAAAGCGGTTTGGGCAGATTGAGCGTCTACCGTTCGCCCGACGCGATAATCCGCGTCTTCACGCAAGACTCGCATCTCCTTCAGTATCCTTCGAACAGTTCGTCGGGTAGACATTGAGTAGTTCCCATTCTTGAAAATCAACTCAGGCAACTGTTCATGTGAAGGATTGTTCCAACCCGACGGAAACTGCGTAGAGTCGCCATGCGCGATACATACGGAAGTGACCATTTGGAAAACAGCGTAGTAGGCGCGGCTGACGCAGGAACGCGCGTCCGCTTGATTCCGAAGCTGTTTCGCCGTGTTCAACGTGACAAGGGCTGCTTCCCGCCAACGCTTTGCTTTTTCCGCGTTCGTTTCCGCCATTTGTTTTAGTGTACCACACGGAACCTCAACCAGAGCAAAAGAGTAGGTCGGACCTGCTGTGGATGATTAGCGATGTTACGGCGTATTGAGCAGAATTTGTCCAGAAGCCGGAGCGTAAGAACAGTATCATTCGCGCGTATACGGATGAACGCCAACATGCCCTGCACAAGCGGCATGGAAAAGGAACCCAAATCATGACTATTGCAATTACCGCGCCGACCGGCAACATCGGCAGCCACCTTGTACACCATCTGCTTGCCGCCAATGCCGACCTGACTCTGCTCGTCCGCAACCCGGACAAACTGGACAGCGACGTTCGCAGCCGCGTCCGCGTGGCGCAGGGCGAATTGCAGAACGCGGATTTTGTGCAGCAGGCGACGGCAGGCGCGGAAGCGCTGTTCTTTCTCCCTCCGCCCAATTTCGCCGCGCCCGATATTCGCGCCTATTACCAGAGTTTAAGCGATGCGGCAGTGGGCGCGGTGCAGGCCAACAACATTCCCCACGTCGTGTTTATTTCCAGCGTCGGGGGCGGCAGTCGGAACGCGGGTCTGGTATCGGAAACGTACCGCATCGAAGACGCGCTCAACGCCACAAACGCGAACGTGCTGAGTTTGCGCTGTGGCTTCTTTATGGAAAATTTTCTGATGTATCTGCCCACCCTGCGCGATCAGGGCGCGTTTTACAGCCTGAACCGCCCCGACCTGCCCATGCCGATGGTCGCCACTCGTGACATTGCCCACGTCGCCGCCCACAAACTGCTGGATCGCTCTTGGCAGGGCAAACTCACGCTGGCGGTACAGGGCGCGGCGGATGTAACGCCCAATCAAGCCGCGCAAATCATCAGCGAGGCGACCGGCAAAACCATTCAGTACGTACAGATTCCCGCAGAGCAGATACAGCAAACGTTCCTGCAAATGGGAGCCTCACCCGATATGGCCGCACAACTACGTGCAGATGCTCACTGCCTTCGAGCAGGGCATCTATGCCGCCGAACCGCGCACCCCGGAAACCACCACGCCCACAACCCTACAGCAATGGGCAACCGAAACGCTCAAGCCCCTTCTAAATCCGGCCTGAGCAGGTTATGCCACAAAGCAAGGTTGATTGTTGATAAAACGCCGCCCGCAGGAAACTTCCTGCGGGCGGCAACGCGCTGTATTCCACCTACATTGAAGTGAAAGTAGGTAAAGTAGTTTTGAGTGGTGGGCAAATAGCGGAACATGCCAAAATACTGCAAGCCGGATGATTGTACATTGTAGCCCACTCCGTTGATGATATGGAGGTAGCGTTCTTCAATACCGGACTTGTTCACAAACGCCTGCTGATATAAAACCCGCATCTTTGCAGAAGCAGGCAGTTGAGGGCGTGGTATTGTGCTCTTCCCCTTTTTTAGCGGTTTCGTTGGTCTGTAGGCAATACCGGAAACATAGCAAAAATACTTAAAAAAGTTCCGAAACCCCTAAAGTTACTGGGAAAAACACCCATAATTCCTTTTTTGGTGTATACTTTATTCAAAGACCTTGACGCACGTTACGTAACGTGCCAAACGTCGGCCTGCTTACCGACTAGCAATCGGCCAATAGTGCCGATAACCCGATTGCATCGTTTGAAAACCTATCACGAGGATTGAAACAGGGTTGAACCCTCTTTTTTGGGCCTGTATCCATTGCAAACTACGTAGTTTGCAAGCAGGTATCTATAAATTATTTCCTCACTCAGAAAAGTGAGTGATAAAAAGATGTTCCCCCAAAGTGTTGGTAGCACTTCGGGGGAATGAGACGGAGCGGTTAGACTTTACGTATGCGCCGTTACTTGCGCTTACGCTTGTCGTACCGATCCATGAGGAACGCGATAACCGTCACAATTCCAGAGACAACGGCTATCACATTAACCAGGGTGGACAACTTCATCACCCCCTTACTTACAGGCAGGTGAACTCAGCAAATTTGCTAGGTTCACCTGCCTGTAAGTATATCAGATATATTCATTGGAATCTAGTAACAACTTAAAATCAGGTACTTTTCGTAGCCCTGTGGACTTTTCGGCGCGGTATCACTTCCCACGCGCCATATACAGGTGGCTTGTTCAGGGCAGGAACCGGACGCCCGCCACACTGGACCAGACTTTGTACTTGCTTTCTTAGCCTGCCTGTTTATGGTATCCTGCTTACTCTTTCGTTCGTCTCTTTGTTCAGGAAGGGGTACGATGTTCACAACGTTTGCTACATCCTGACAGGAGATTCAACAATGGCAATTCCTCCCGACGTTTGGACTGCGTTTTCACGATTGCGGGAACGATTACGGGCGGCTTGATTGGTGGAGTTCTGGCTCCGTACCTGAACTACAAATGGAATAGCCGCCTCAAAGAACGGGAAATTGAAGTTGCCAGAGAAGCCCGACAATTGGATTTTTACAAAACTATATACCCAGAACGCTTCAAGGTTGCAAAAGAACTCTTGGTAATCGCAGGCAACGTGTTCAAGTACGTGTCTATATTAGACAATCAGCCGAACAACCAGAGCAAAATCGCATATCAGCATCAGTGCCACAAAGATTTTTTATTACTTTCAAATGACATTGCCACTCATTGTGCTATCAATGAATGGCTTCTGAGCAAGAATATATGCGAACTTACCATTAAATTTAATACAGCATGCCGCAATTTTTTCTACAACTGGGAGAATGAAGCACATAGCAATATTGAAATTTTGTACCAACAGCTATCCAGCGAAACAAAATTAATTCTTCATATTGATGAACATGAACAATTGCTGGCGTAGGAACACTCCTTCTATGTCAACTAAACGCTTGAAGTCGTCATAAGTTATTTGCATTCCTGCCCACTGCCTGCCCGTCGGCTTCAAAGACGGGCAGGCAGTGGGCAGGTTAGCAGTTGCGTTTGCGCAGTTCTGACTCCAGCCAACGGGCGGCAAAGTTCTGCGCGGCATGGTTGACATGTTTGCGTTTCGCGTCCGTGTCCTACTCCGAGTTGCGCAAATCGGGCAGAACGCGCCCTGACAGGTGTTCCACTTTCACTACGTCACACAGGCGGTTAAGACTTTCTGAAAAGCGTAGTCTTCCGCAATGTCTGCCCGGAACGCGCCCGGACGTTGGGCGGCAAACAGGGCGCTGAAACAGCAAGCCGCCTCTTCTGTGAAGAAAAAGGCGGCTTGCAAGTCAAAAGAGGGCGGTGGAACTCAGACTGCCTTGCGCTCCAGCGGTTCCATACACCTCGCCGTTTCGTCATAGAGGAAGTAGGCGAAGGTTCCGGGCATCTCCGGGTACTCGCCTATCGCCCGCTTGCCCGCCTCCGTAACCTTTAATCCGCGTCGCGCCTTGTGAGTGCGCAAAAGCATCTCCCGACGCTCCAGAGCGTCCAGATGCTGCGTAACGCTCTGCGTGGATGCGAGGTCGAACGTCTGCATCATCTGATTAAACGTAGGCGGCAATTCATTCTACTGAGTACACACGCGGATGTAGCGCAGGATGGCTTCTTGTTTGGCGATCATGCCTTTGCTTCTCATAATAAATTATTGTACGCCGCTTTCGAGAGGGCGTCAAGAATTTGTCAGGCACCGGGGCTGGCACATCTGAAATGCTCAACACTATCCTGTCGTGGGGCGTTCGCCCCCATATTGCTCCGATTTGTTCTACTGGTTGCCAGTGCCAGAAATCAGACACAAAAAACTAGAAAAATATCTACGTAATCAGCAGCAAAAATGAAACTTCGCTGTATCTGCATCGTCCAATTTCGCACACACGTCTACTAAACAGTGTGAGCGAACTAGCCAGGCGGCGGGATGTTGAAAGTTCGGAGTTGCTATCAACTCTCCACTCTTCAACAATCTAACCTGGAAGGGAGGTGCAAGAAGATGCCTGTATATACTTCTCGTTCACCGTAACCATTCCGAGGCCACGACGCCTCCTTAGAAAAAATCTGACACAACGAGACACCGGGCTGGAAGCGCTGCATTGCCAAGATTTCGACGCTGTCTCTACATATTTCTCCCTTTTATCCAACGCGCCCCGGGTTGAACAGGTTGAACAGGACAGGCTTCCCGCGAGTGCGGGAACACAAACCTTTAATAACCAACGGCCGCCGCGTCGCGGGAACGTGGGTCGGACGCGCCATAGCGCTTGCCGGTGAGAGGATCAACCAGTATGCCTTCCGCGTCGCCCCAATGCTCGTTGGGCAGTCCGGCGCGTTTGGCGAAGACGTGTCCCATTTGTTCCAGTTTGCGGCGGGTTTCGGGCGTCAGGCCGTTGGTTTCCACTCGGACTTGATCCGGCAGCCATTGGTGGTGCAGGCGGGGCGCGGCGATGGCCTGCGCGATGTTCATGTTGTGGTCCACGACGTTGACAATCACCTGCAACACCGTGTTGATGATCGTCGGGCCGCCGGGACTGCCGATTACCAGAAACAGTTTGCCGTTCTTGACCAGAATGGTGGGCGTCATGGAGGAGAGAGGGCGCTTATGTGGGCGCAATCGCGTTCGCCGCGCCCTGAATCAAGCCGAAGCCGTTGGGAACGCCCGGCTTGCTGGTGAAATCGTCCATTTCGTCGTTGAGCAGAAAGCCCGCGCCCTTTACGGTCACGCCGCTGCCATACGCCATGTTGAGCGTGTACGTGTTGGAAACCGCATTGCCTTCCGCATCCACAACCGAAAAATGCGTGGTTTGCGGCGACTCGTAACCGGCAGGCTGACCGTGCTTGATTTCTGCGCTCGGCGTGGCGTGTTCGGCGATCAATGCTGCGGGCAACTTCCGCCGCATACGGTTTGGCAATCAGGGCTTTGGCGGGGACGCGGACAAAATCCGGGTCGCCCAAAAACTCCGCCCGGTCCGCAAACGCGCGGCGCATGGCTTCAATCAGCAGGTGGTTGGTTTCGGGCGCGTCATGCCCCCATTTCGCCAGATCATGGGGTTCCAGAATGTTGAGCATTTCCAGCAGGGCGATGCCGCCCGAACTCGGCGGCGGCATGGTGAGAACCTCATAACCCCGATAGGTTCCCCGCAATGGTTCGCGCTCGACCGCTTTGTAATGTCGTAAATCCTCGCGGGTAATCAGGCCGTCGTTCGCGCTGCATCGCCTTTGCGATGAGTTCCGCCGTGTGTCCCTCGTAAAAGTCTTTTGCGCCGTATCTGCTGCAAACGCGCCAGTGTCGCCGCCAGTTCCGGCTGCCGGAACGTTTCCCCGGCTCTGGTAAAATGCGCCCTGCTTCAGAAAAACGCGGCGGCTTTCGGGAAACTGCGCCAGAGATTTTTCACCCCGCAGGCCGGACGCCATTGCCGCGCTGACCGGAAAACCTTCTGACGCCAGACGCCGCGCCGGTTCAATCACCTCCCGCCATTTCAGTTTGCCGTACTTGCGCTGCGCCAGTTCCAACCCGGCAACGGTTCCGGGTACGCCCGACGCCCGATAGCCGACAAGCGACGCATTGGGAATGATGTTGCCCGCCTTGTCCTGATACATCCCGCTTGTCGCCGCTGCCGGGGCCGTTTCGCGGTAATCAATGGCAACCGCGCGGCCATCCGCCAAGCCGTATCAGCATGAACCCGCCGCCGCCCAGATTGCCCGCGACCGGGTACGTCACGGCAAGCGCGAACGCGGTTGCGCAGGCCGCATCCACAGCATTTCCGCCCCGTTTTAGTATTTCCACGCCCGCCTGTGACGCCAATCCGCTTGCCGACGCCACCATGCCATGCGCCGACCGAACAGGCTGGACCGCCGAAAATGTCTGCGCCGGACACGCGCCGCCCTGAACAACGCACAAGCCAAACGAAACAAGCAATCGAATAGGAAGCGCAAAGCGCCGATAACGGTTCATTCAGATGTTCCTTCATTGAAAGAAGTCTCGCCTATTCGCGTGTATTCGCGTATTTTCGCGGCTAAACTCCAGATGTAACATAGAGAATACCCGAATTTGATTCCGATGTCCGAAAATGGCGAGACAACACGCGCGTAAACCTGTATACTGTCGGCATGAAAAGCAACATGGCAGTAACCAGAACACTGGATAAAGACGCTTGCTATCAGGCTCTGCTCACGCATGACGCGCGTTTCGACGGCGTTTTCTTCGTCGGCGTTGCCACAACCGGAATTTACTGCCGTACGGTTTGCCCCGCCCGAACGCCGCGCCGGGAAAACTGCGCCTTTTATCCGAGCGCGGCAGCGGCGGAACGCGCCGGTTTTCGCCCCTGCCTGCGCTGCCGCCCGGAACGCGCGCCGGGAAACGCGGGTGTTGACGCTACAAGCCGTCTTGCCGCCCAAATTGCCGGACGCATCGAAGATGGCGCGTTGACGGAAGGCAGCGTGGAAGATCTGGCTGCGGACACCGGCATCAGTTCCCGCCATCTGCGGCGCGTCGTTGAAACGGAATTCGGCGTATCGCCCGTCGCTCTGGCGCAAACACAACGCCTGCTGCTCGCCAAACGCCTGCTCACCGACACGAACATGGCTGTCAGCGAAGTGGCTGCCGCCAGTGGATTTTCCAGCCTGCGTCGTTTCAACGCGCTGTTCAAGGAACGCTATCGCCTGAACCCGACCCAACTGCGCCGGGGAAGACAAGGAGAAGAGGAGAAGAGGAGAAAAGGAGAAAGGGAGATGCAAGGGCAGGGAACAGGGAAGATACAAGATACGAGATACGAAATACGAGGAGGAGAAGATTCCTCCTTCCTCCTTCCTCCTTCCTCCTTTGCTTTGACGTTTGAATTGGCGTACCGTCCGCCGCTGGATTGGGAGGCGTTGCTGGCGTTTCTGGTCGGGCGGTCTTCGAGCGGCGTGGAAACGGTGGATGAGGGGCGTTATCTGCGCGTGGTCGGTATCGGTGAACATCGGGGCTGGATTGCCGTTGACCCCATTCCCGATAAACCCGCGCTGCGCGTAGAACTGTCGGCTTCGCTGGCCCCGGTTATCCTGCCCACGCTTGCGCGAGTAAAGCGGTTGTTCGATCTGGAAGCGTCGCCGCTGCACATTGCCGCACATCTGGGCGAACTGGCGCAAGCCCGCCCCGGCCTGCGCGTTCCCGGCGCGTTCGACGGCTTTGAAATGGCGACACGCGCCATTTTGGGACAGCAGATCAGCGTTCGGGCGGCGACTACAATCTCCGGGCGGTTTGCAGCCGCGTTCGGCGAACCGGTAGCAACGCCGTTTGCCTGTCTGACGCATCTGCCGCCCACAGCCGAGCGGGTTGCGCAGGCGAACGCGGCGGAGCTAATCGCGCCTGGCATTATCACCACGCGGGCCAATTCCATTCTCGCGCTTGCCCGAATGGTGGCGGAAGGCAAACTGGCGCTGACGCCCGGCGTGGACATTGAACCAACCCTGATACAATTGAAATCCATTCCGGGTATCGGCGACTGGACGGCGCAATATATTGCCATGCGCGTCCTCGCTTGGCCGGACGCTTTTCCGCATACAGACCTGGGCATTTATAAGGCGCTGGGCGAGACGAACCCGAAGCGGGTGCTGGCTCTTTCGGAAGCGTGGCGTCCCTGGCGCGCGTATGCCACCATGCACCTGTGGAAGTCATTGGAGGAACCCGCATGACCACATATTACACAACCATCTATGCCACCATAGACCAGCCGAATCAGCCCGTTCTCTTAACCTCGGATGGTGACGCGCTCACCGGGTTGTACCTGTCAGAACGGGCGCAGGCGGAAATACAGCAAAAGGCGGCTGCGTCGGCGGAATGGGTAAGCGATGAGAACGCCGCGCCCTTTGCCGAAGTGAAACAGCAGCTTGAAGCCTATCTATCGGGCGGGCAAACCACGTTCAATTTGCCGCTCAATCTCAAAGGCACGTCGTTTCAGCAACAGGTGTGGGCAGAACTGCGCAAACTTCCCTACGGCGCCACAATCTCTTATGGCGAACTGGCGCGGCGCATCGGCAACCCGAAAGCCTGCCGCGCTGTGGGGCTTGCCAACGGCCAGAATCCCGTTTCCATTGTCGTGCCATGCCATCGTGTCGTCGGAGCCAACGGTAAACTGACCGGTTACAGTGGTGGCCTTTCCCGCAAGCAAACGCTCCTCGCCTTTGAACGCAGAATTCTGGAAAAATTATCTCGATAAGAAAAATTCAGCAGGAGATTGTAACGTCGTCAGAGAATATTCTCGCCTGGTACAACCGTACCTGAAATAAGGCTTGCAGGCACAGGACAAGTGGCGCGTCCTGTGCCTTGTTGCGCGTTAGTTATAGATACCGATGCTAATTCTGTTCTCACTACCGGACACATTCTTGCAGGGGTTGAAAACCCCTGTCTACACGGCCTACGGCCAAGCGTCCTTCGGACGCAAATGCTTATTTTCCAGTGAATCGCGTCCGAAGGACGCTTGACGGAACGCCACTCAGACGGGTATTTTCAATGCCCGGAAACAAGGCGCGCGGTAGTGAAATCCTGTTCCCTCCTGAAAATCCTGTCTATTCTCCTCTTCTTGTATCTCGTATCTCTTCGGGAGTTTTGATGCCACAAATAATTGTCGAAAACTTGCGCAAAACGTTTCAGATTGCGGAGCGGCAGGCGGGAATGTGGGGCGCGATACGGGGACTGGCGACGCGCAAGTACCGGACTGTGACCGCGCTGAACGACATCTCCTTCCAATTGGACGCGGGCGAACTGGTCGGCTATATCGGGCCGAACGGCGCGGGCAAAAGCACGACGGTCAAAGCCCTGTCGGGTATCCTCGTGCCGGATGGGGGGCGGTGCGAAGTTTTAGGGTATGTGCCCTGGCGTGACCGGCGCGATTATGTGGCGCATATCGGCGTTGTTTTCGGGCAGAGGACGCAATTGTGGTGGGACTTGCCCGTTGTCGAGTCCTTTGATTTGCTGCGCGATATTTACCGGGTTCCCGCCGAACAGTACCGAAAAACGCGCGACGAACTGATTGAACTGCTGTCGCTCGCGTCGTTTCTGGATACGCCCGTCCGTCAACTGAGTTTAGGGCAGCGGATGCGTTGCGACCTTGCCGCCGCCCTGATTCACGCGCCCCCGCTGCTGTTTCTGGACGAGCCGACGATTGGACTGGACGCGGTTTCCAAACTGGCCGTGCGCGATTTCATCAAGGTTCTGAACCGGGAACGCGGCGTCACCGTGATTTTGACGACGCACGACATGGACGACATCGAAGCTCTGTGCAAGCGCGTCATTGTCATCGGGGGCGGGCAGATACTCTCCGACGGCAGCCTGGAACATCTGCGGCAGCGCGTCACGCGGGAACGCTGGCTAATCGTTGATCTGGAAGACGAGCAGGGGATTGTTCACGACCCGGACGCGACCGTTGACAAACAGGAGGGACGCCAATTCCGCCTGCGCTTCGATCCCGAATGTGTGTCCACCGCTGCCCTTATCGCCCGCATTACCGCTGCTTACAATGTAAAAGACTTGTTCGTGCAAAACCCGCCGATAGAAGAAATCATTGCGCGGTTGTATAAGAGCAGTGAGGGGAAAGCCTGATATGTCTGCCGCCCTGCGCCCCTACATATCCGTTGCCGCCGCCCGGTTTCGCGCCCTGCTGCAATATCGCGCGGCGGCGATTGCGGGCTTTGGAACGCAGTTGTTCTGGGGCCTGCTGCGCGTCGCCATCTTTACCGCGTTCTACAAGTCCACCACGCGGCCTCAACCGATTGCGCTTGAAGATATGGTGAGTTATTTATGGCTGGCGCAGGCGATGTTCGCGCTTGCCATGTGGAACGTGGATACCGATGTTCGGAGCATGATACGGACGGGAACCGTGGCGTATGAGATGCTGCGTCCACTGGATTTATACGGCCTGTGGTACAGCCGCGCCCTTGCCGCCCGCGTCGCGCCAACCCTGCTTCGCGCCATTCCGATGTTTGTGGTTGCCGGTCTGTTTTTCGGCCTGCGCCTGCCGCCGACGTTTGCGGCTTTTGTCGCGTGGATAGCGGCAACCTGTGGAGCGTTTGCCCTTGCCGCCGCGTTTTCCACCCTGCTGACGATTACGCTGCTGTACACGCTTGCGGGTGACGGCATCACGCGCCTCGCGCCGACGGTCATGTACACGTTTTCCGGCCTGCTCATCCCTGTGCCGCTAATGCCCGCATGGGCGCAGCCCGTCGTCAACTTTCTGCCGTTCCGCGCCATGATGGACACGCCGTTCCGCCTGTATACGGGTAACATTCCCATAGCGCAATTGCCCGCTACGCTGTTGCATCAAACCTTGTGGACGCTGATACTCGTCATGCTTGGCCGCCTGCTGCTGCGCAACGCCACGCGCCGCCTCGTTGTTCAGGGAGGGTAAAATTATGGTTATTCAAAAATCCCTGCAAGATACATGGCGACTGTACTGGCGATATGCGGCGATTTCGATACGCGGACAATTGCAGTACCGCGCTTCCTTCCTGATGCTGGCGTTCGGGAACCTGTTTGCGACCCTCATTGAATTTGTGGGAATATGGGCGCTGTTTGCCCGCTTCGGCAGTCTGCGGGGCTGGCAGTTGTCGGAAATCGCGCTGTTCTATGGCATGGTTGGCATCGCCTTTGCCATCGCGGAAGCGGCAGGGCGGGGGTTTGATACGTTCGGCAATGTGGTCAAGGCGGGAGATTTCGACCGGCTGCTGTTGCGTCCGCGCAGCACGGCTTTTCAGGTAGCCGCGCAGGAGTTGCAGTTGATGCGGTTCGGGCGATTGTTGCAGGCGTCGGTTGTGCTGACGTGGGCCATCATGCAATTGCCTTCCGCGCAAACGTCTGCAAGCCTGCTGCTCATCGCGCTCTCCATTGTGGGGGGAACGTGTCTGTTTTACGGGCTACAGGTACTACAGGCAACCCTTTCGTTTTGGACGGTAGAGGGTCTGGAAATCATGAACACGGTCACGTATGGCGGCACGGAAACCGCGCAGTACCCCCTCGAAATCTATCCGCAATGGATGCAGAAATTCTTTACGTACGTCATTCCCCTCGCCTGCATCAACTACCTGCCGTCGCGAGTCCTGCTGCATCATGCGGGCATGAAACCGGATTCATCTGCCATTGTAATCGCGTGGCTGTCCCCATTTGTCGGCGTCCTGTTCCTGTTGCTCTCCTTCCGCCTCTGGAACTTCGGCGTCCGCCACTATCGCTCGACCGGCAGTTAGTGCTTATGGGCGTAAAGCAAGGCGTAGTAAATTAACCATTCTTGTATCCTGAATGAAGTATAATGCTTTGGTAACTTTGTGGATGGAGAATAGCCAATGAGAATGCAGTGGAACCAACTTCTAAATAGCGAACGCCGACGCGGAACACAAAAGCGAAGTGGAGAATTCAGGTCTGAGTTCGAGCGAGACTATGATCGTTCTGTTTTCTCCACGCCTGTACGTCGCTTACAAGACAAAGCGCAGGTGTTTCCTTTGGAGCCACACGATGCCGTGAGAACTCGTCTTACCCATTCGCTTGAAGTGTCCACTGTCGCCCGCGATTTGTCAGGTAAAGCGGCAGAGTGGATTATGCAGAAAGAGGGTTTACCTTTATCACAGGCGAAAGAAATTCCAATTATTGCCGCTACTTGCGGCTTACTTCATGATCTTGGCAACCCGCCTTTTGGTCACGCTGGCGAACAGGCAATTAGCAGTTGGTTCCATAAATTGTATCCGCTCAGTCTTGATCCTGTTCGAGATTTTGCACACTCATTCAATGCGTCTGTAGCAACATATCGTTCAGAACAGCTTGCGAACGATTTCTGGAATTTTGAAGGCAACGCGCAAACGTTGCGCCTAATTGCTCGTCTGCAAATTCTGGAGGATTATTTCGGCCTGAACCTTACGTATGGCACACTCTCTGCTGTGTGCAAGTATATTGCCGCTTCGGATAAAATCACAGCCGAGCAGGAAAAGAAAAAGCCGGGCTACTTTGCCTCGGAAAACAGGGTAATTGAAGAGATTCGTGCCGCAACCGGAACTGGCGAAGCGCGTAACCCGATTACTTACCTCGTTGAAGCAAGCGATGATATTGTCTACTCTGTCGTAGATATAGAGGATGCTGTCAAGAAAGGTGTGGTACGTTGGAATACAATCAAAGAGGAATTGAAGCAATATAACTGTCCTATGATAAATAAATGTTTGGCTGCTTCGGATAAGGGAAATGATGATGAAGTAAACGTTCAGTATTTCCGCGTCAATGGCATAGGCGCGATGGTTGTTGCCGTTATTGAAGCGTTCAAGCATTACTACGAGACGATCATGCGTGGCGAGTATCATAAAGAACTCATTAGTGATCCTTACTGTGAGGCCGCTCGCTTTGTCGAGGCTTGTAAGGAATTTGCGAAGAAGCATGTATATACATCTAAGGAAACGCTTCGGCTTGAAGTGATGGGCAGGGAGGTTATACACGATTTGATGGACATTTTCTGGGAGGGAGCGTCAGATGCTGAAGGTGGGCGGGGCGTGAAAACATTTCCCGGCAAAATTCACAATATGATGTCTAACAACTACCGTAAAGTTTACAATGAGGCGCTTAAAGAGGGGCTGCCCAAAATCTACTGTCAACGGCAGCTGCTCACCGATTATGTTTGCGGCATGACGGATACATTCGCCTGTACATTGCACAAACAACTAAAAAATGGCTGACGCAAAGATTGAACAACAGGAGCAAATTCTCCGCCATAGAATCAGTGACTTTCTGACTAAAGAGACGCGCAGGCGTAAGCCGATGCAGTCTGTGCTTGGTCACATCTACGAAAATCAATGGTCGGCATATATATTCGGCGGCGTCGCGCGTGATCTGCTGAGTAATGGTTTGAAAGCGCAAGTGCGCGATGTGGATGTAGTCATTGGCGGTGTTTCCACTTGCGACATGCGCAAAACTATGAAAAGGCACTTCATACGAGATACGCGGTTTGGCGGTTTGCACATGGAACATCAAGGTTGGCTATTCGACATGTGGACGCTGAACGATACCTGGGCTTTCCGAGAAAGCCATGTTCGACATGCTGATTTTGCTGACCTGCCCCAAACCACCTTTTTGAATGTCGAAGCCATTGCCGTTGAACTGGGCGGTAAAAAACGGAAGCGAACAATCTACTCTCATGGTTTCTTCGAGGCTTTTCTCAATCAGACTGTCGAAATCAACTTGGAGGCGAATCCTTACCCCGCTTTGTGCATTGTTCGCTCTTTGCTAACAACATCACGCCTTAATTTTACGATGGGGCCGTTGCTCACCCGGTACATTCTGCACCACCGGCGTAACATTGAGATTGAAGAATTGTTAAGCGTTCAGCGGAATCACTATGGGCGTGTTGTTATGGATGCAGACCTCCTGTGCAAATGGTTCGGAGCGATAGCAGACCAGCATAAGTTAGACAAACAAGGCAATGTGAGCCTGCCGGGTACATCAAGTCAATTGGCGTTATGGGATGATAGTCCCTACATGGGGCGCTGACTACTTTTCGCCAGTATCCCAGGCGCGTCTCCGAAATGCGCCTGTTCGGGCATGAGCAATACCCCTTTATGGAGAACAAAGCGCTATGGTAACAATTGGCATTAAAATGTCGCTGCCGCTGCGAACCGCTCTGGCGATGTTCGCGTTTGCGGCAGGAGGTTTTGCGGGGCAGACGGTTGAACGCGCCTGCTGCGTGGCCTATGTGAGCGCGCGTTTGGCGCAGGCTGCCGACGAGGGGCAGGCGCAGGAAGCGGCGTACTGGCTTGGCAGGGGCGCGAACATCAACGCGCAGGATCGGTTCGGCGATACGCCCCTGATGGCGGCGGCCCGAAACGCGCGCCCGAATGTGGTTCGCCTCTTGTTGGCGCATGGCGCGAACGTCCACATACAGGATCATTTCGGCCTGTCCGCCGCGCAGTGGGCAAACTTCCATCTGCATGACAGCCGCGCGATCTATTTTGCGGACGGCTTTGAAATCCGTCAGGTTCCCCGCCCCGACGCGCTGCAAACGATACAGTTGTTACAGGACAGCCTATGAGTGCTGCTGGCGCATGGCGCGGAGTTGTTTCAGTTCTTCCGCGCCTCTCGATTTCAGCAGTTGCATCCAATCGTTGCGCAGGGGCTTGAGCGTATCTACCAGCGTTTGAGCAATGGCGATGTCGCGGAACCATTTGTGGTCGGCGGGAACAATATACCAGGGCGCGTCGGGCGTGGCGCAGCGGTTGAGCGCGTCCTCATAGGCGGTCTGATAGTCGTCCCACAGTTCTCGCTCTTTCCAGTCCTGTGGCGACAACTTCCACGATTTTGTGGGGTCCTGTTCCCGCGCCAGGAGCCGCTGTTCCTGCTCGTCCTTGCTGATGTGCAGGAAGAATTTACGCACAATCGTACCCGAATCCGTCAGCAGGCGCTCGAAGTTGTTGATATGGTCGTACCGCTTTTCCCAATCCGCTTTGGGAATCAGATTGTGGACGCGAACGACCAGCACATCCTCATAGTGCGAACGGTTGAAAATAGTGACGTTGCCTTTGCCGGGTGTTTCGGCATGGACGCGCCAGAGAAAATCGTGAGAGGCCTCGGCAGGCGTCGGCACTTTGAAGGTGGCGACCCGGCAGCTTTGCGGATTCATCGCGCCGGACAATCCGCGAATCGCGCCATCTTTACCCGCCGTATCCATGCCCTGTAGCACAATCAGCAGGGGCGTTTGCTGCGCGGCGTACAGCAGCGTTTGCAGTTCTGCCAACTCCGTCTTCAGATCGTCCTCCTGCTTCCTTGCGTCGTCATGATTCATCTTGCCCGTATCGGACGGGTCAATTTTGGAAAGCTGAACCTTCTTACTGCCGTCGAGCGGTTTCAAGAGTGACATAAAATTTTCTCCTGCAAGGCGTTTAAATCAGTCTATGCCAATAGGTTCCCCTTCTCCCAAGCCTTTTTGGGAGAAGGGGTCAGGGGTTGAGGGCTACTCAGTATAGGCTCTTAGTCAAGCGTAAAGCCGTAAATATTCGCCAATGCGTGGGCTACGCCATCTTCCGCGTTGCTGCCAATAACTTCAGTGGCAACGCTGCATACTTCGGGCTTGGCGTTGGACATGGCGCAGCTATGTCCGGCCCATTTCAGCATGGGAATATCGTTCCAGCTATCTCCAAAGGCGATGATTTGCGCGGCGGGTATGTTTAACTTTGCGGCGACTAATGCCAGCGCCTTGCCTTTGTCGGCATCGGGCGGCATGAATTCCAGATACTCGTCGTTGCTGCGCGTGACATACGCCTGCTTTCCGAACCGCTCCTGCATCGGTTTAAGCAATCCGGCAATACGCTCCGGCGAATCCACAAAGACCAGTTTGGTAGGCGTCGTGCCGCGCAGTTTCTCCTCAAAATCGGGCAGTATCTCAATGGGCGCGCCCGTGCGCCCCTGATACAAGTCCAGCCACTGCGTTTGCGCGGCGGAATACAGCATATCATGCAGGTAGTAGTTCAGTTGCAGGTTGTTTTCCCGCGCGTATTGCCGAATTGTGGCGGCCAGTTCCGCGCTGACATGCTCTTCCAGCCACACCTCCCCGGTTGCCGCGTTCTTCACCATTGCGCCGTTATAGGAGATTACGGGCGTATCCAGATTCAGTTGCCGCGTATAGCGTCGTGTAGCGGCATGCATCCTCCCCGACGCCACGACAACGGTAACTCCCAAATCCCGAACTTTCTGCACGGCGACGGCGCTTACAGGCGTAATCTCATGGTTTGGATCGAGCAGCGTATCGTCCATATCAACCGCGCACAAATGGTAGGGCAATTCAGACAAATAAATCTCCTTTTACGGGCTGCCGACAACTCTTAACAGCGTGTCGGGGTCGGCGTCTTCAAGCGGTACGGAGGGGCGCAGCAGTTCATCGGGCGCGGCTTCTTGTGGAACCGCAGCGCGAACGAGGGTCAGGGCGTCGGGCTGACGCGAACCGAACGACTCGATCACGCGGCGGGCGTCTTTGGATAGGGGATGGCGGCGGTCGGCGGCAATGGGTTGTAGCAGCACGTAGGCTCGGGAGATCTTGAAGATGCGCCATGCCGTACATCGCGGTAATCTGAACTTCCGGTGAAGGGTGGGCAAGGGCGTCGCGCAGCAGGTCGAAAGCGCGCGCGCGATCCAGCGTGAGCAGGGCATCCACAGCCACGCGGCGCACGGCGGCCAGCGTGGAACCGACCCGCCAGTTATCGTCGAAGGTGGAGGCAGTGCCGCCCACGTTATCCTGCGTTGTGACAACGGTTCTGCATACGCGCAGGTCTTCGAAACCGGGCGCGTACGCGGCCAGCGCGCGCCGCCACAGCGCAATGGGAACAGGGGCGCGGAGGGCTTCCAGCGCGTGAAGGGAATAAACCGACAGCGACAGGCACCAGTGTTCGCGCAACAGGGGAGAAGTTTCCATCCAATCTAAGGCGGCTTCCAGAACGCGCAAAATGCGCTCGCTGCCGACTCGCGCCAGAATCAGGCGCAGATGCTGCCCGTACCAGACGGATAAATAGCGGTCGGAGTATTGCGCGAGCAGGGCGTACAACCCCTGCGCGTCCTCCATTTCCACCAGCAGTTCCGCCGCGTGGACGGCAAGCAGGGAACGCTGCCGAAACGCCACCTGCCGCAGCGGTTTCACGCTCAGGGATTGCGCGCCCCGCAGCTGAACCGCCGCCGCTTTGCGAACGTCCGGGCGAGGATCGTTCAGGAGGCGAATGGCGCGGTAAATTGCATAACGGGCGTAAAGCCTGCCGATGGGTTGGGATAACATGAGGGACTATTCACCTGCGCGGCTATCAATCTCCTGCGCGATTTGCTCATTGCCGATAAAGGAGGGTGGGGAAATCGAGCGCATCAGGGTTTGCGGCTCATCGTTACGGGGGCGCAGGGGACGCAACAACTCATCAGTCGCGTCCTCGTGACGCCCCGACGCGCGCAGCAGGGTCAGCGCGCCGGAACCCTTTGTGCCGAGCAGCGCAACCAGTTCCCGCGCATCCTCCCGTATGGGACTGCGCTCGTCCTGCGCGATGGGCAACAGCGCATTAATGGCGCGGGTATCGCGCAGTATCTCCAAACCATACAGAGCGGTAATCTGCACGGCAGGATTGGGATACGTGACCGTTTGCATCAACTTCCGCAGGGCAGACGAGTGATCCTGCGCCTGAAGGAGCATCAGAACGGCCTGCATACGGACAAGGCAAACATGTTCCACATCCACGCCCTGCGATCCGCGCAAGACCTGCCGCGCCAGACTCAGGTTCTCGCCGCCAACCGCGCGCGTGACAAGCGCGCGATCCAGAAGTTGAAACGGAAGGGGCGCATGTAAAAACCGCAGGATTTCCGTCGCCTGCCGAAAGCGGGCGATAGCGCGGCAACTGTCCGCGCGCTGCTCCACCTGCGCAAGCGCGGCTGTGGCCTGACGAATATAGGTTTCGGGCGCAAGAAGCAAGCGGGCGGCATGGCGCAGGCTTTCGCGCTCCTGCCCCTCCCGAAATAGAGGTTCGGAAACAAGGTGGTGCAGCAGTTCATTGCCCGCCTGATCGCCCATTTGCGACAGCAGCACGGCGGCGCGGACGGCGCGCAGCGGAACACGAGAACGGGCGGCGCGGTGAAGCAGGGGAGTCGCATGGCGCAGGGGCGCGCGGCGTAATTGCGCTTCGGCATGAGAGCGGCGGGCGGGAAGCGGGCTGTCGAGATGGCGAATGGCGGCGCGTAGGGCGCGAGGCGCGTTTTCGCGTCCGGTTCCGCCGCCAACAGCGGTCAGCCAGTCAAGCGTGTCTTCCACATACTCATACAGGATCATCCCCGGCAATCCTCTATTCCGAGCCTGACCCCATTTCAGCTACAAGGCAGACCCATATATCCTCATTGCGCGTGGAAACGTGGCGCAGCCCGACAGCGGCAAGCGCGTTCACAACATCCGCGCGATACTCTTCCACAATGCCGGACGCGATGAAAATGCCGTTGGGCTTCAAGCGCGGCGCGAGACCGGGCGCGAGTTCAATGATGGTTCCCGCTAAGATGTTGGCGACAATCAAATCGCAATCCTGCGCCTGCCTGTCCCACGCGGGCAAATCCAGAACATGAACTGTATCCGCCAGTTCATTGATGGCGACATTCTCCGCAGCAATCCGGCAGGCGAGCGGGTCAATGTCGGTTGCCCAAACCTGTTCTGCGCCCAATCGGGCGGCGGCAATGGCAAGGATGCCGCTGCCCGTTCCCACATCTGCCACTCTCATGCCTGCCGTAACGGTTGTTTCCAGAACCTCCATGCACAGGCGCGTGGTGGGATGCCCGCCCGTGCCGAACGCCATGCCGGGATCTAGTTTGAGGATGAGGTCTGTGGCTTCGGGCGCGTAGTCTTCCCACGACGGCACAATGACAAGCCGTTCGCCTACTCTGGACGGCTTGAAATACTGCTTCCAGGCGTTGGCCCAATCCTCGTCTTCCGCGTACTGAATGGTCAGGCCGTCCACAAGCGGCGGCAAGCCGAATTCCGGCAAACGCTCCAGATGCGCCTTCAAATCCGTCAATCGGGCGGACAGTTCATCCGAAACGGGGAGGCTGCCCTGCACGGAAACCGGATCGCTCCCGCGCATCATCACGCCGCCACAGCCCGCCTGCAAAAAAGCGTAACTGACCGCTTCCGTCGCTTCCGGCGCGCACTGCACCGTCATTTGCGCCCAACGCATTAATGTTTTCCTAAAATACGGCCCAGTATGTTCGGGCCGTCGTGTTTATGTTCGTTTAGTTTTTCGCCGGTTGTGGCGGCGAACTGGCGCAGGAGTTCGCGCTGTTCGCCGGTAAGACGGGTTGGCACTTCCACCTTGACGACGATGTGTTGGTCGCCCTTGCCCCTGCCGTTCATATCGGGCAGCCCCTTGCCGCGCAGGGTATACACCTGCGCGGGCTGTGTACCCTCATTCAGCTTCAATTCATCTTTGCCGCCGAGAACAGGGATTTCGATAGGGCCGCCCAATGCGGCGCGCGCGATGGAAATCTTGATTTCGCAGTAAATATCGTTACCCTGCCGCTCGAAAACCTCATGATCGCGCACATAAATGACCACGTACAGATCGCCCGCGCGTCCGTCGCGTTCGCCCACATCGCCCATGCCCACAACGCGCAGATGCTTGCCCGATTCGATACCTGCGGGTATTTTCAGCGTCCGTTCCGTTGTTTTGCGGACCCGTCCGGCCCCGCTGCACGTCTGGCAGGGGGAGGGGATCACTTTGCCCGTTCCCCGGCATTTGTTGCACGGCTGGCTGGTATGAAACGTGCCGAGCAGGGTGTTTTGCGAAAAGCGTATCTGGCCCTGACCGTGACACTGCGGGCAGGTTTCCGTCGTGGTTCCGGGTTTCGCTCCCTCGCCGTGACAGGTTTCGCAGGTTTCCATGCGGGCGTACTTGATGGTTTTTTCAACGCCGGTCGCCACCTCTTCCAGCGACAATTCCAGATCTTCGCGCAGGTTGTCGCCCCGCGCCGGTTCCGCCGGACGGTTGGTAGCCCCGCCCCCCGCCTGATTGAACAGAATATCAAAAATGTCGCCGAACGGAGCCGCGCCCCCGCCGCCAAAGTCGCCGCCGAAGCCACCGCCACTCGCGCCGTTCAAGCCCTCCACGCCAAAGCGGTCAAACTGGCGGCGCTTGCCCTCGTCGCTTAACACGTCGTATGCGGACTGTATCTCCTTGAACTTTTCCGCCGCATCCGGGGCCTTGTTGATGTCCGGGTGGAACTTTTTGGCAAGGTTGCGGTAGGCGCGCTTCAGCTCTTCCGGGCTGGCGCTGCGAGATACTCCCAGCACTTCGTAATAGTCACGCGATTCCGTCGCCATGTTGCTCCTCAAAACGTAGGGTTTTAGGGTTCTAGGGTTTTAAGGAATCTGGATTTCAGAAAGGGAAGTAGAGTTTGATACCAGCAACACCCTGTAACCCTAAAACCCTAGAACCCTAAAACCTCACTTCTGCTGTACGACCTGACTTAACCGGGCGATCTCTTCCGCGCTAGGCCGATGGCATGGTTGATCTGAATATGCTGCTGTCGCCCCGTAGTTTGTTCTACGGCGGTGACGTGGACGATGCCGTTCACGTCTATGTCGAAGACCACTTCGATTTTGGGCAGGCCGCGTCCCAAACGGGGAATGTCCGTCAGTTGAAAATTGGCGAGAAACTTATTGTAACGCGCCAATCGGTGTTCGCCCTGATACACTTTGATCTCGACCGTCGTTTGCCCGTCATTGGCGGTTGTAAACACTTTTCGGCTCTGCGTGGGAACGGTAGTGTTGCGGCTGATGATGTGCGTGATTTCGCCGCCCAGTGTTTCGATGCCAAGCGAAAGCGGGGTCACGTCCAGCAGCAGTAAATCCGTGACCTCTTCATTCAGAACGCCGCCCTGCAAGGCTGCGCCAAGCGCGATGGCCTCTTCGGGATTCAAGCCTTTGTAGGGTTCTTTACCGAACATTCGGCGCGCAAGTTCCTGCACGGCGGGCATTCGCGTGGAACCGCCGACAAGCAGGATACGGTCAATGTCTCTGGCCTGCATTTTGGCGTCGGCAAGCGCCTGTTTGGAGGGCGCAATCAGGCGATCCAGCAGGTCAGAGCAAATTTTTTCCATCTGCGCCCGCGTAAGGTCTATGTCGAGATGCTGCGGGCCGTCCGCGCCAACCGACAAAAAGGGCAGATTGATATTGGTTTGCGTCAGGGCGCTCAGTTCAATTTTGGCTTTTTCCGCCGCTTCCTTCAATCGCTGCATGGCGGCGCGATCCCCGCGCACATTGAGGCTTGTCGTCTTCGCGAACTGATCGGCAAGCCACTCCATCAGGCGCGAATCCCAATCGTCGCCGCCTAACTCGGTATCGCCATTCGTCGCGCGGACATGGAACAGGCCGTCGCCCGCTTCCAGCAGGGACACGTCGAACGTGCCGCCGCCCAAATCCCACACCAGAACGTTTTGCACATCCTCTTGATTGGCTCCGTATGCGAGCGCGGCAGCCGTCGGCTCATTGAGTATGCGAACCACGTCCAGCCCGGCAATCGTACCCGCGTCCTTGGTGGCCTGCCGCTGCGCGTCCGAAAAATAGGCGGGAACCGTAATCACGGCCTTTTCAACGGGTTCGCCGAGATAGCTTTCCGCGTCCGCTTTTAGTTTTTGCAAAATCAGGGCGGAAATCTCCTGCGGCGTCAATGCGCCGATTGTCAATTTCCACCGTGTAATCCGTACCCATGTGACGCTTGATGCTGCGAATAGTGCGTTCCGGCGCAGCCAATGCCTGCCGTTTGGCAAGCGGCCCGACCAAGCGTTCCCCCGTACGGGTGAAGCCGACGACAGAAGGGCAAAGCCGCGTCCCTTCGGCAAGGGAAATCACGACCGGCTCCGCGCCCTCCATAACAGCAATGACCGAGTTGGTCGTGCCGAGATCAATTCCTACGATTTTTGGCATGAGAAATCCAGGGAAGAGATACAAGATACGAGATACGAGTAAATGCAACTGTTCTACTACCTCGTATCTCGTATCTTGTATCTCCTATCTTCCTCTACTCGTCCTCATCTTCAATGGAGGGAATCAGGTCGTCTTCTTCGTCCATTTCGCTCATCAGGCCGGGGGCGTCCTGCGCGAACACGTCTACGGGCGTCAGCACGTCGTCGCGGTCATCTTCCACGAGATCTCATCGTCGTCATCAGAGTCAGCGGCGCGGAGCGCGGCGATCTGACCGGCGGGGCTGTCGGGATCGGGTTCCAGAGAAATAACCGGGCCGGCGGCAATGATGTCTTCCAGCGTTGGCGTGGTGGGCCGGAGCGCGGCTTTCTGCGCGGCGGCGGCGGAATCTTCTACGACGCGGGCAATTATAGCCCCTTCGGCAATCTCTTCCAACGCGCCCGTAAGCGGATTGGTGGAGCGGTTGGGAACAAGGGCGCGCGCGCCGTCCTTGATCTGGCGGGCGCGTTTGGCGGCCAGAATCACGAGCGCGTATTTGCTTTCCTGCGCGTCGAGTTTATCGGGGGAGGGATAAATGCTCATGTTGTAAATTCTCCGGGTAACGCCTGGCTGCGCGTAACAGAACAAGCTCAAATCAGCGTATCTCGCCAAAAGCAAGGCCGCGACTCGGCAGCCTTGCTTTTATCATACTACAATCATTGTTGACGAACTCGTGGGAAAAGCGCATACGAGCGCGGATTGACCTTACATTGTGATGCAAACGGGCGGTTTTGTCAAGCGGACATAAACCCGGTTTTTGCATAGTACAGGCAGTAGAGGAGATTATTTGGAGTTGAGATCAGGCAATTTGATTTGCTCGCCCTGCTGTGCGCTATCATCGGAAATGGAGGGCGGGTTGTTGATGACCTTGAAGCGCTCTACGGGTGTTTCACCCGTTTCTTCGGCAGCTTCGTTGAGAGGTACGGAGGAGAGCCAGTCAGCATACTCTTTGTAGTCGCCATCGGTACGATAGCGCCACCCGCGCACAAAATAGTGACCGCGAAATTTCAGGATTGTCCACTGCCGCGCGCCGGAAGCCGTTGAGGTAACAGTGGGCGCAGTCAATACCTCTTGCGCTGATTTGCCATTTGCAAGGGAAACAATGTCGCTGAAAGTGACGTAAACGGGTTGCCCTTCGGCGACTATATCAAGGGGAAGCAGCGATGAGGTTATAGTGCTAGATTGGACGGCTTGAGCCACAAGCCTCCTGTGAGCATGTGAATGTGACACGATAAAGTATAACCCTGAAAGGAAAAGTACACCTAGTGTTAAGACGAGTGAAGTAATTCGAAACTCGTCTTTTTTGAACTGTTGCAGTTTCTGCTGCTTAATCCGCTCTTGTCTTTGGGATTGTACAGCGGCAAGCAGTTCCTCCGGGGTGACATCAAGGCCGAAATGCTGAATGGTATTCGCCAACGAAGCGGCTTCTGCCTGTTTCTGCGCTTCGGCTTCCTTCCGCGCTTCCACAGCTGTAATCGCCTGCGCGATTTCCTGCGGCGTAATGGGCGTGTGTGAAGCGATATCCACTCCCTTTATCGTGAAGGCGGTTGCTTCCGGCTGTTGTTCGTGTTTTAACATTCTTGTATCCCGGTGTTCATCGCCATTACTGCGTTTGTGACGAAGTCAGTTTCATATCGTTGATGACAGGCATACGAACATTGACGCGCTGAAGCGCTTCCTCTGCAAGCCGCGTGGCGCGTTGCTTGTAATCTGCATCTCCTACTGAATTTTCCGCCAAATGAAGCCCATCGGATTTTACTTCATAGTGCGTAAAGTAAGCGTCATCAGGCTGCCCATCTTTGTGACGGGCATTTTCAGCAGCATCTATATGATGTTTCACGAGCGTTTCCAGGGCGGTGTTGTTCGGAAGTACAGACAAAGCCTGTACCATGCCGGAACCCTCTTTGGACACTGTGCCGTTTGCCAGATAATCAACCTGATTACTGTCTGCAAAGCGATAGACCGGCAGTTGAACCGGCGCGACGTTGGAAGTCGGAAGCCAGGGCGGACGATTGGAAAAGACACCCGCCGGTAGGTCATTTTTGACGGCAAGCGCCTGATCTACGCTGGCCCATGCTGTGACTACAAACTGACCGTTGCTACGGGTAATCGTCCACTCATTCAGAAACTGCTGTTCGGCGGCTGCATCAGGTGTGAATGGGCGGGCATCTTACAGAACCTTTGTCAGGCAGTACCCAGCCGTCGGCTAATTGTCTGAGCGTCGCGCTGTCGCAATGTACGATGCGTCCGTCGGGAACCTGCGACAGCAGCATCGTCGGCAGCGGTGTGAAGGGAAGGGTTGCGTTTTTCAGCGCGTGACTGAGGCGGAAGTTCATCATGCCGAGCGTGGCGATAACCAGAACCGTACTAACGACAAACATTCCGAAAAACAGGCGGCGGGTGGTTCGTGCAATCTGTTCCTGCTGCGCTTTCTGCGCGTTGCGCTTGCGCAATGTTTCCACTTCGGAGAGAACTTCTACTTCCGACGTATTCAGCCCAAGGTGATTCAGAGCATCCCCGATTGAAACGGTTTCGGCTTCCCGCGCGCGTTCGGTTTCTTTGCGGGCTTCAAGAGCGGCGACGGCTTCCGCCAATTCCCGGGGAGTGACGCGCCTGCTGGAAGGAGCGTATTCCGATGGGGCTTGTTCTTCGTGCAGCAGCATAGTTTGCTGATCTTTCCCGATTGCTTTTGATGCGCGTCAAAAACATAATACACGTGGATATTCTCCCTGTGAATACGCTCGTTCTATGAATTGGTTTCGGCAAACAGGGATGAGGCGCGGGTTTGATTGTGAAACGCGCAAGTGCCGGAACCTGCCTGTTTGATTTGCAGTCTTTTGCCTGCATGAAACGACACAGCGCAGGCGGGTATTAATTTCAGGGAAGACCACCTGAAATCAACCCATTGAAAACAGGAAGTCAGCAAAGCCTTATGACAGCAGTAGAATTGATCTCACAATCCAGTCGAAATACGTCCATTCCGGGGCAGGAGATTGCCGAGCGTTTGCGGCGCGTAATGGAGCGCGGGGCGCGGGCGCAGTGGTGGCATCGGCGCGGCACGAAGGAAGAGGGCTTCTGGTACGAGGACGCGAAAGGCCATCGCGTTACGAATGAACAGGAGCTTGAGCGGATTGCGCATCTCGCCATTCCTCCCGGCTATACGGATGTGCGGGTCGCGCCCACCTCCCGCAGTAATTTGCAGGCCATTGCCGTGGACACGAGCGGGCGTATTCAGTATCGGTATGGCGACGTTTACGCAGAGTGTCAGGCGCGGAAAAAGTTTGAAAAGATTGAACACTTTGGGGAACACCTGCCGAAACTGCGCCATGTCAGCAATCAGCATATTGCCCAAGAGGGGTTGGGCAAGGAGCGGGTTCTGGCGGTAGTGACGCGGCTGATTAACGACCTGTATTTCCGGCTCGGCTCGGAAGGCAGCGTGGAGCGGTACAAGACGTTCGGCATCACGTCCCTGCGCAACTACCATCTGCATGAATTGGACGAATCGCACCTGCTGTTCCAATTTACGGGCAAACACCATATTCACCAGCGGCGCATACTGGTAGATGGGGAACTGGTCACATTGATGAGCGAGATCAAAGCCATCGGGGACGCGCGTCTGTTCAACTATCTGGACGGGCAGGGCAATCCTCATGCCATCACGCCTGCCGATGTCAACCATTATATCAAAACGGCAATGGGCAGCGCGTTTTCCGCCAAAGACTTTCGGACGTGGGGCGGAACCCTGCAGGCCGCGATTGCCCTTGCCGAAATGGGCAAGCCGAACAGCGAGAAAGAGATTAAAAAGAACATCATCGAAGCGGCGAAAATCGTGGCGGACCGGCTTGGCAACACCCCCACCGTTTGCCGCGAAAGTTACATCCATCCCGTCGTATTCGAGCGGTACAGTCAGGGGATTACCCTACAGGATTTCCGCCCGGAAGCAAAGCGTGTCATCCGCCGCCACCATGAGGAATACACGCTTGAGGAAGTGGAACTGATGAAACTGTTTCAAACGCAGCCGGTTTGTTCGTAATCAGCGCCGCGCCAACTCCCGTTCAGGAACAGCGGTTTGCGCCGGGATGCTGTTGATAATGGCAGCCGGTTCCGGCGTGTTGGCCCCCGCGTCGGGCGTGATGAGGCGCGCGCCGCGCGAAAAGGTCAGATAGGAGCCGGCCCAGTTGAGCATCACCATCAGGCGGTTGCCGAAGCCGATGAGATAGGTAATGTGGATTGCCAGCCACATCAGCCACGCGAAGAATCCGGCGAAACGGATTGGCCCGGTAATGCGCTTGCCGGACGGAGTTTTCAACTCGGCAAGGTCGTAAATGGCGAAACGGCGGCCAATCGTCGCCATGTTCCCCTTGTCGAAATAGCGGAAGGGCGGCAGGTCGGGCTTGCCGGTTGTGATATTTTTGATGCGTATGGCGACGTACTTGCCCATCTGAATGGCGGGCTGCGCAACAGCAGGAAGGGGATGCCCGTCCTGCTCGAAGTACGCCGAGTCGCCGATGACGAAGACGTTTTCCAGTCCCGGCACATTGCATTTTGGCCCGATTTTGGCCTGCCCCGATTTGCTGAGTTCCGCGCCCACCCACTTGCCTGCCGGGGACGCCATATTGCCCGCCGCCCACAAAATGGAGCCGCAGCCGATACGTTCGCCGTTGACGGTAACGCTATGCGCGTCCACCATTTCCACACGGGAACTCGTTCGTACCTCGACGCCCATGCCCTCCAGATACTTTTGAGATTTCGCCGCCAGCGCTTCGTCGAAACCGGCCAGAATGCGCGGGCCGGCTTCCACCAGCAGAATACGCGCCCAATTCGGGTTGATATGGCGGAAATCTGTGGTCAGGGCGCGATGCGCGATTTCCGCGATTTGTCCGGCCATTTCCACGCCCGTCGGCCCGCCGCCCACCATCACGAAGGTCATCAGGGCGCGCCGCTTCGCCTCATTGTCCTCTATTTCCGCCGCTTCAAACGCCATCAGGATGTTGCGCCGAACGTTTGTGGCGTCCGTGACAGCCTTCAAACCGGGCGCGAACTTTTCCCATTCGGGATGCCCAGAAGTAGCTGTGCCGCGATCCCATTGCCAGAATCAGATAGTCGTAGGGAACCGGCTTCGTGTCCGTGAGTACCAACTGCTTTGCCGTGTCCACGCCCGTCACTTCGCTCATCATCACTTCGGTATTGCGGGCGTTGCGCACCACGCTGCGCAGGGGAGCCGTGATCTGCGCGGGCGACAAACTCGCCGTCGCCACCTGATACAGCAGGGGCTGAAAAACGTGATGATTGGTCTTGTCAATCAGCGTCACTTCGACGGGCGCGTTGCCAAGCGTTCGAGCGGCGTACAATCCGCCAAACCCGCCCCCCACAATCACCACGCGCGGAACAGAAACCTTGCTGTCGTTCATGACTCACTACCCTCCCTCTGCTCACGCAAAACAATCATACGCTGTAACAGGACTGCTTATTTCTATATACGCGCCGGTATCGGGCGCGTTGCGCGTCTGTGCAAAAATGCACAATCCAGAGCAAAATATGTGCCTGCGGCTATACGCAGGGCCGGGTATTGAAAATCCCCGGCAGGAAAGCGCAAGCGTCCTTCGGACGCAGAACATTGTTGAAGCGTAGGGACACAACTTGTTGTGTCTGCATTCGAAGGACTTGCTTTGTACAGGCAGGGATTTTCAATCCCTGGAACCGACGCGCCAGTACAAATACTGTGCTTTATTTCACAGGAATTCTATGTATATAGTAATAGCAAAAATTGTAATTTTAGATTAGACTAATTCCATCCAATTAGCACAATGAAGTGAATAATACTCTGCTTGAAGAAGACGCGATGATGCGTCGCAAACGTTTCTACTCCCTGGCAGACTCTTTGCTGCCAGGTCAGCCGCCTCGTGGATAGAGGACCGGGTTGCCCGCCAATAAGCGGAACAGGCTTTAAGCAAGTATCTTTTTTGAACACCCTGGAGAAATGAAATGATGGATGCGAACAAACAGCTCAACGTAATTGACGCGAACACTCTATATCTGGCCCATGCCGCGCGTGGCGGTCAGTTCACCGCGTCCACCCTCACTCCGTCTACGCCGCTTTACGCGGGACTGTACGAGGCCGGGAGCGGCGACTACTACTTGTGGAGCGTGACTGACTGGAACAACTTCACCGCCAAATGGACCGAACTCAGCAAAGCCAACCTTCGGCTGGTGGACATTGACACGTATACGCAGAGCGGCATCATTTACTACAACGGCGTGTATGTGCAGGGTACGAATGGATACGCTCTGTGGCGCGCGTCGGATTGGAACACGTTCAACAAGTTCTATCAGGACAATCAGAGCAAACTGCGCCTGATAGACCTGGATTTCAAGATGGAGAATGGGGCGCTGTGGTATACGGGCGTGTGGCTCGGAGCGCCGAACGGCCAGCAACTGGTTTCCAATCTCACCTGGAACAACTTCGTTCAGCAGTGGACGGAACTGTCCACGCATCACGGTATGCGCCTGACGCGCATACAGGCGTATCCGGTTGGCAACGATCTCCATTATACGGGCGTGTTCGAGCCGGGCAGTGGCGGCTACGCTCTGTATAACACGACGGATTGGAACAGTTTCATTCAAACATACCAGGGCTACGCTGCCACGATGGAACTGGTGGATTTTCAGGTGGTGGACCTGAACGGCGCAAGAACCTGCATCGGCGTGTGGCGCGAAACTCAGGCCAAACACGAGTTTGTCTACAATCTGGATTGGAGCAGTTTCGTCAGCAAATGGAACACGCTGTCCGCGTCGGGGTATCGGCTGAAGCACATCGAGCAGTATCAGAGCATTGATCTGGCCTCTCCGCCCAAATGGGCGCAGTCGTTTCAGGCGCAGTTGGGCGCGAAAGTGGAGGGATACGCCTTCGCCACCGCGCAATTCGGAAACGGGCCAACAGGAAACCTGAATCTGGCGCGATCCTCGCATGAGGCGCACAACCCTTCTCAGGCATGGACGCCGGACACCCGCTTCCACCTTGCCAGCGTGTCCAAGCCCATTACTGCTGTAGTTCTCCTGCACCTGTTGGAGCAACCGAACATCAAGGCGCAGAACATCACGGTTGACAGTCCGTTCTATCCGATCATAAAAGGCCAACTACCGGGCGTAAATCCCAACACAAACCCGAAAATGCCGACGATCACGCTGAAAAATCTGCTGACGATGAAAAGCGGCATGGTGGGCGACGGCACACTGGATGGCGACCTGTGGCCGTTCCTGACGAATTACCTGAATCAGCCCAACCTTGTGGTCGGTACGCCCGGCGTGACGGAATTGTACTCCAACACCAACTATACGATTATACAGGCGGTGATCGAACATCTGTCGGGCATGAGTTACGTGGATTACGCGCGCATCAACGTCCTGAATCCGATGGGCATCAACTCCAACGTGTTTAACGCCACGCCCGACCCGGTGGATACCTCCGCCCTGACGTATTCCGGGCTTGCCGACACACAGCCGGGGCAGTATTGGGGAGCGTTCCGTTTCGTGGCCCCCGGTGGGTGGGTGGCTTCGGCGCGGCGAACTGCTGAAGTTCATGGTCGGCGTGCGCGGCAATGTGGTTCTCTCGCAGCAGACTACGGACATGATGTTCACGGAGGGCATGGGCTGGTATCCCTACGATGGCAAGTACGGGCGTTATTACCATCACAATGGCGCGCTGATTAACGGCTCGACCCCGCAGCAGGGCGAAACCACGGGCGTCATCCATTTCACGGACGGGCACGACGCCGCGCTGCTCATCAACACGCCGCTTCCCGGCTTCGACATTATCACTCCAATGGTGCAGGCGTTCGAGACGCGCTGAAACACCTCACTCCAACCCTCTCCTGTCCGCGCTTCATTCCGCCAGGAGAGGGAATTTTCATATCTATTACTCCGTCAAAGTAGAATTTTAGGGTGCTTTGTAGGGGTTCTGCTTGCTGAACCCTCCTCTAAGTTAACCCTTCTCTAAAATGGATGTAATGCCGCAAAGCAGGGCGCAGCAAGCAACGCCCCTACTAATTCTTCTACCCTGACGAAGTATGCAGGTGAACGTGGTTCATGGGGAGTATACTGAAAATGTATGTTATAACGTAGATCGAGGCTATGAGTGTCAGATTGTCGGCAGGGGAGAAAATTAATGACGACTGTAGGCGTTTTGCCGTCCGGTCTGGTAGGTATGGCAGCAGAGGGCAAATGTTCAAACCATCCGGCGAGCCGCCGCTCGACAGCGGAGAAGGGAGAATTGGCTTACATCGAAGCGCAAATTGAAAACGCGCAAACTCTTGCCGAAATTTTAGAGGATGTAGCCGGTCAGCATGAAGCGATTCGTACCCTCATTACGCCAAACGTTTCCATCGCCCGATAGCCAATACGGATGCCGTACAGGGGCGCGTCAGGACGTTTGGCGTGAAGAAGTCGTGATCCATCAATCCCATATCGTCAATGGCGTACTCGCCTGTTTCTACGTCAATCACCAACACCTTGCCGATGTTCTCCTCTGTTTCGACCTTTGCGCGAATATTCTGCGCGTACAACGCTTCGCCGCGCCACTTCTTTCATACTCATTTTAGTCGCTTCCATCTGCAATCAAGCCTCCTCTGTTTTGCCGCCCCGTACCACGCCGAGCCAATATTTGTCGGTGTTCAGGTAGCGCATGGCAACATCCCGTATTTGTTCCGTCGTAACTTTTTGAACTTCCTGCAAGTAGCGTTCCGACTCGTCGAGCGGCAGGCCGTAGACGCCAATGACTGCCAGTTCACCCGCCTGTGCCGCGAAGGTTTGCATGTTGATGACGTGTTCGCCCACAAGGGAGGCTTTCGCCATGCGCAACTCTTCCCCGGTGACGTGTTCGCGCTGCAATTCGCGCAGTGCGTTCAGAATCAGGTCGCGGGCGCGTTCCTCGTTTTCGGGCGCGGTAGACGTGTACGTGATGAAACTGCCTACATCCACGCGGGAACGGTGCGCGCTCGTCACCTGATACGCCAGCGAGTTTTCACCCCTGACCGCCCGAAACAGCCGCCCGCCCATGCCCGACGTGATCTCATTCAGCACATCCAGCGCGTACCGATCCGGGCTGAACATGTCCGCCCCGTCAAAACCCATCATGGCGGCTGTCTGCTGCTTTTGACGTTGGAGAATACGGGTGTTGGGTGTTGGGTATTGGGTATTAGGTGGGATTACTTCTTTCTCTTCCGGCTTCCATCTTTCTTGAATTAACCTTCCGAATAAATCAACGGCTTCCTGCGCATCTATGTCGCCGACGCAGGACACGATGAGATTTTCCGGCTGCACCTGCGCGGCATACCAGTTCCGCAAATCCAATGGATACAGCCGTTCCACCGCTTCCGCAAGACCGCTGGAAGGCAGGCCGTAGGGGTGTTCGTCGCCGAAGCGGGCGGCGGCAAACAGGTCGTTGGCAAGGGAATAGTTGTGGTCCTGCTGGCGGCGGATTTCGGCGTAAATGGATTGCCGCTCTTTCTCCATTTCCGCGCTCTCAAAGGCGGGCGCGGAAACAACGGCGGCAAAAATGTCGAACGCTTCCCGAAACACGTCCCGGCTGCTTTTTAGGCCCCAACCGAAGTATTCCATGCCGACGGATAGGCCAATCCCCGTTCCCAGACTCTCCACGCGGTTGGCGATCTCCTCGGCGGAAAGGGCATCCAAAACGCCAGTGCCGTGTGTGCCTTTCAGCGAGGTTTTCAGCATCAGGCTGGTCAGGCCGGCAGTAAGGCGCGTTTCGCGCTTTTTGCCGCCGCGAAACAGGGCGTTGAAGGCGATAATCGGCAGGTCGCGCCGCTCTTTGTACAGCAGTTTGCCGCCCTCAGGGAGTTCGATCTCCTGCGTGTCGCCGATTTGCGAACGGACGAGGATTGTCAGGCTGCCGGGAACCTCATCCTCTGTCATGTCGGCTTCATCGGGCGCGGACACAACATGTTGTTTCTCGAGGGTTTCGGCGAGTTCCGCAGCGGAAAGAGGGGCGGGGGCCGCGCTGTCAACCGGAAGGTACTCCATCAGCGAAGACAATGATACCTGTATGTAGGTTTGCGCAACGCGCTGCACATCTTCGGGAGTGACGGCGCGTAAACGCTCGACAAGCGTATCGGCAAGGTGGTAATCGCCTAACTGCTGGTAGTGAGACAGGTTACGCGCCATGCCCATCACCTCCTCCTGCGCGAACAGGCGGCGAGTTTGGATACGGGTTTTGATGCGTTCCAGATCGGCGGGATCAACTGTCTCGTTTTGGACGCGGCGAACTTCGTCCCAAAGGGCGCGTTCAGCCGGAAGCGGATTGTCGCCAACCACTTCCGCGCCAAGCGTAAAAATCCCCATCTGCTCGAAACTCTCGTAACCGGCCCACGCGCTGTTGACGAGATTTAGTTCCTCTTTCAGCCGCCGGTACAAACGCGCCGAGCGTCCGTCACTCAGCAGGGAACTTAACACCATCAGCGGCGCGGCGTCCGGGTGCAGCGTATCGGGGGCGGGCATGGCAAACAGCAATAAGCGTTGTTTGGTTTCGCCGTTGATGCGCTGATAGCGAAAGCCCTCATGCGCGGCATCCATCGGCGACAGTTCGCGCGGTTTATCATTTTGCGGCACGTTTCCCCACAAATTTCGCGCCGTATCCAACACTTGCGCCACATCCACATCCCCCACAATCGTTAAAACCATATTGTCGGGGCGGTAGTTATCGGCGGTAGCCCCACAGTTAAGTGTGATTATGCTTGTGCGCTCGTTTGCGCCGTTTTCTTGCCGCTTCCCGGTGGGCGGCCCCGCCGCTTTCTGGCAACAAACGGCGCAGGCGGTACTCGGTAGGCGAACAAATCGGTCACGCTCCAGCACTCTTGCGTGATCCCCGCGGCCATCGCCGGAGTACGCTGTTGCCACTTGCCCGAACCTTTGCCCTGCTCCTGGCGCAGGCTCTTGTGAAACGTACAGAAGTTGTACACGCAACCGAGCAAGTACATGCCCGCCTGCAATGTGGCTTCGTGGCGAACTAAACACCGACCGCGCCGTGTCAAGCAACACAGCCGTTGCCGGAAGGTCGCATTGAGCCGTTCGATATAGGCCGTGTTGAGTTTGTGTTCGTCGGGCTGCAAGCCTTGCAGTTGATCCACCGTGCCGTGTATCAGACGTTGCGCGACGCCAATCACGCGCCCACGTTCGTACTGCTTGACCACTTGCCCGATTACCAGATGCGGCCACGTCTGTAAACGCGGGCGACCTACCTTGCCGGTACGAACCGCCTCGCGGAAGGCGTGGCACCAGGCCGGAACATAACTGCTCAAGCCATCGCTCATCAGCAGCAAGGGCGCGTGTTGCGCACAGGCTTTGACCACAGCGACCAGACGGACAATCAGGCGTTTGTCTCGGTGCGGCGAGAGAACCCCGCCCAGCCACAAGCGCGAGGGAACGCAGATTGCCATCGCCATCCAGATCACCAGACGCGCTTGCAGCTTGACGCGAACCTCATCGGCTTGCACCTGCTGCAAGTCGCGCGCGTGTCCTGTCACCAGATGCGTGTGGACGGCTTCACAATGTTGCCCCGCTTTGTGCTGCCAGTTCGTGACGGTTCGCTCGTCAAAGCCGAAAGCGCGGACAATGGCAGGAAGCGGACACCCACAGGCGAGAAGTGTCAGCACACAGATGACGATCTTGGGGTCGGTGCGCAGCCGGTAGAACAGGGTTCCTTTGCTGGCGCTAAAGGTGTGTCCGCAGGTCTTGCAGCGAAAGCGGTCGCGCAGACTGTCGTGAACGATGATGTTGCCTGCATTTTGCAAGCCTCTTGACGAACAGGCCAGATTAAGGCAGAATAGGGGTTGTGGGTTCATGGCGACCTCCGTGAGTTTTGGTGTGGTAACCAACTCTACGAAGCAGCCGAACCCACTTGCGCATTCACCCACCCTGTTGCGCCGCAACCCTACTTTTCACCGTTTAATGCGGTGCTACCGTTATCGGCTGCGAACTGTTTCAAATCGTCGGAACGGAACGCCCGTAGCGTTTCCGGGTGTCCGATACGCCATCGGCGGATACGGTGCGCGTCAAAGGCAAGGGCGTACAGCGATTCGAGCAGCATGGCGTTGGGATTGTCCCGCTTTTGCAGGCTCTCCTGTACAATCACTTCGATCTCTTTCGCCAGTTCCTCCCCGTCGAAAAGCGAGTTCTGGCAGGCGTCCGCGAGTATATCCATTGCCGCAAGGACATGCCGCGAGGGAACCGTCAAATAGTAAGTAGTCTCCTCGTAATAGGTTCCCGCGTTTATATAGCCGCCCAACTCGCGCACTTCGCGGGCAATCTGCTCATCTTCGGGCCGCTTTGTCGTGCCTTTGAACAGCATATGTTCAATGACATGCGCGATCCCGTTGACGCGATCCTCTTCCTGAAAGTACCCGGCCTTGATGGACACCAGCACGGCGGCAACCGGGGCGGCATGGTTCGCTTTAATCAAGACCGTCAGGCCGTTGGGAAGCGTTTCCCGCGTCACGCCCCCGGTAAGCCCGCTTTGCGCCTGCTGCGCGGCAGTAGTTGTCAATTTGATCTCCCCTATTTTCCAACGCAAAAATCCCGAAAAATGCGATGAATAATGTCTTCGGTGACGGTTTCGCCCGTAATCTGGCCGAGCGCGTCCAACGCGCCCCGCGCGTCAATGGCGATGAAGTCACCGGGCAACAACAGCCGTGTGGTGGCTTCCGCCTCCTGCAAACTGGCATAGGCGGCGGCTAACGCCTGCTTGTGCCGCGCATTGGCGACAACAACGGCGTCAACGGTTTCATGGTTGTGGATCGAATTCGCGGCCTGTTCCGCATCGGAAGAAAGATTTTTGGAAGCGCGGGCAACTAAATTCGCTTCCAGCGTGTCCAGCCCTTCTCCTGTTTTAGCGGAAAGATACGCATAGCGAATTCGGGTAGAGGACAACGCTCCCAACCGACCAACCGCCGCATTATCAACGTAATTCTCGCCGGAAGCCATGTCGCACTTGTTCACCACAATAATGACAGGAGTTTCCGTCTCGTTTCCGAGCCAGATGCCAATCTCCTCGTCTTCACTCGTAAATTCTGTTGTCGCGTCCAGAACCCACAGGATAATGTCGGCATGACCGGCGGCTTTACGCGCTCGTTCCACCCCGATGCTTTCCACAACATCGTCGGTTGAGCGGATACCCGCCGTATCCACAAACACGACGGGTACGCCGCCGATGTTGGCGGATTCCTCAACCAGATCGCGCGTTGTGCCTGCAATCGGCGTGACAATGGCGCGTTCCTGCCGCAAAAGCGCGTTGAGCAGGGACGATTTGCCGACATTGGGACGGCCCACAATGGCGACGCGCAAACCCTCCCGCAAAATCCGCCCCCGTTCCGCTGTGGACAGCAGGCGCGCGATTTCCGAACGCGCGGCTTCAATGCGCGGCAAAATCAGGGCGTGTTCCAGATCGCCGACCTCATCGCTGTAATCAATCGTCACTTCGATAGCAGCCACAATGCCGATGAGTTCGTCTTTCAGTTTGACAATTGCCTGGGACAACGCGCCGTCAAGCTGCTGTCTCGCCACCCGCTGCGCCCCCTCCGTCCGCGCTCGAATCACATCCGCAACCGCCTCCGCCTGCGCCAGATCCATGCGCCCGTTCAAAAACGCGCGCTGCGTGAACTCGCCGGGAAGGGCCAATCGCGCCCCGGCGTCCAGTGTGAGTTGCAGGGTTCGCGCTGAAGTGACGCGCCCTCCATGACAGGAGAGTTCAATGGTATCTTCGCCCGTATAAGAGTGTGGGCCGCGAAACACGGTCAGCAGGCCATCGTCAACAATGTCGCCGCTTTCCGGTTCGACAAATTGCCCGTAGCGCACGGTATAACCCGCCCATTGCGTAGCATCCCCGGCATTGCGCGAACGGAACACGCGACTCGCAACCGTCAGCGCGTCCGGTCCCGAAACGCGAATAACGGCAATCCCGCCCTCTCCCGGCGGCGTGGCAACAGCGGCAATGGTATCGTGTGAATTCAATTTCATCATGAGCAACAAAGCGGAAATAATCAACAACCAGTACAAACTACGTTTCAGCGCACAGGGAAAGCGCAATCCAACAGAGAATATTCACGCATGGAACTGTACGACACATCCCCACAACTTGATAGCCTGCTCACCGCAATGAAGCGGGAAGCGCGTAAAGCCAGAGCCTTATATAAAGTCCGTATAGGAATAGCATTTAGTTGGGTGGCAGGGTTGCCCATCTACTTCCTGCTAGCGCATGTGTTTGGTTGGCACAACAAATTGAACTACGTCAACTTAGCGTTACAGACAGTTAATGTGAGTGCAATGATGCTTGCGTATCTGATCAACAGCAATAAGCGCCAATATCTGGTTAAAAAACTTGCCAGTATAGAGGACAAGCAGGCGTGTGGCGCAATGGCGGACGTGCTTGGCTTTGAAGATGTGGAATTGAAAAAGATTGCCCGCGACGCGCTCAAAATATTGCTGCCGCGTCTTCAGTCCACCGATGCCGATTTGCTCAGCACCACGCAGCGACAGCATCTACACGGCATCCTCAAACAACAGGATACGGAACTCACGCTGATTCTGCTTCATACGCTGGAACAGGTAGGCGATATGCGCGATTGGAACGCCGTGCAGAACCTTGCGAATGGCAAGCTAAAAGGCAAAGCGAAAGCGAATCCTGAAGTCATCCGCGCCGCGCAGGAGTGCCTGCCATTTTTACAGGCCAACGCCGAGCGTCAGGAAATCCAGCACACTCTGTTACGCGCTTCCGACAGCCAAACCGCAACCCCCGACATTCTGCTTCGCCCCGCCGCTCCTATCGCCTCCGATCCCGCTCACCTGCTCCGAGCCGGATTGAACGCAGGAAATCCTAACGAAAATGCAGAATAACCCCGCAGTCATAAATCTCAAACAAAGCGCCAATCTTGATCGGCATAGCATCCGCGTCCGCAGGACGCTTGCACTTTCCTGCCGGGGATTTTCAATCCCCGGTCTATCGGAATAGGTTCTAAACTGATTTTGGAGGATTGTATCATGTATAAAGCATTGAGCGCGGGGGCTATCGGCGTCCGGGCGGGCAATTTGTCCAACGCGATTGCGCTTGCCGCCCAACACGGCTTTGCGGGCGTTGAATTCAGCCCGCAGGAAGTGGCGACGCTCATTGACGAGCAGGGCGTGGAAGCCGTGAAAGACCTGTTTGCCGGCGCGAACGTGAAACCGGCGGGGTGGGGCTTGCCGACAGATTGGCGCGGGCCGGAAGAGAAGTGGCGGGCGGAACTGCACGACTTGCCCCGACTTGCCAAAGCCGCCGCGGCGATTGGCGGAACCCGCGTGTCCACATGGATTATGCCGTGTTCCAATGAGCGCGAATGGGAAGAGAATTTGGCCTACCACATTGGGCGGTTTCAGCCGATTGCCCACATCCTGGAACAGGAAGGGGTTCATCTCGGACTGGAATTCATTGGCCCGAAAACACTGCGCGACAGCCAGAAGTTCCCGTTCATTCATACCATGCCGCAAATGCTGGACATGGCGCGGCAGATTGGCCCCAACGTCGGCCTGCTTCTGGATTGCTGGCATTGGCACACGTCACACGGAACCGTTGCCGAACTGCGCAACCTGACGCCGGAACAGGTCGTCTATGTCCACGTCAACGACGCGCCCGCCGATGTGGAAATCGACGCGCAGGTAGACAACAAACGCGGCCTGCCCGGCGTAACCGGCGTTATCAACATCGTGGGCTTCCTGCAATCCCTGCAAACCATCGGCTATGAAGGCCCCGTTGTCGCAGAACCCTTTGCAAAAGAACTCGACGCCCTGCCCTCCGACGACGCCCGCCTGCAAACCGTGTCCACCGCGCTTGATACCATCTTCCAACACGCAGGAATCAGATCAGACTAAACCACGGGGAACACGGGGGACACGGGGAGGAGAGGGGAAGAACAAAGGAAAACAGGGGAAATTTACCACGGATGAAACGAATAGAACGGATGAACGCAGATCATGCAAAGAGGCTGATACTTTGTTTTTGTTTTCAATCCTGTTTAATCCTGTCTATTTCCCCTCTTCTCCTCCCCGTGTCCCCCGTGTTCCCCGTGGTTTATCTCTCCTACGTTCTGCGGTGCAGGTTGGCTTGCAGCAGGGCGGCGAGGCGGGGCGGGGCGACGGTGAAGGGCGCGAGGGTTTTGCCGTCGCGCAGGATATGGGTTAAATTCAGCGGTTCGCCGGACAGGTATTCGGCGATGCAGCCCGCTTCTTTGGCGATGCACAGGGCGGCGGCCATGTCATACGCGCCCTCGCTCCAGCCGACCAGACAGCACAAACTTCCTTTGGCGGTATACGCGATGTCGAGCGCGATACTGCCAAGACACCGCAGCCTGCCGCGCAGTACGGACACGTCCAAATTCTTGATGGCCGCGCTGGTGAAGCCGAGCGTGTCTTCCGCATGGAGTTTGTCGCGGTCCTGCGCCTGTAACCGGACGCCGTTACAGAACGCGCCCTGCCCCTTTTGCCCATGAAACATGTCGCCCGTGCGCGGCATATAAATGGCTCCCGCAATCGCTTCCCCGCCCACGATCAGGCCGATAGACACGCACCAGAAGGGCAGGCCGAACACCATGTTGGTCGTGCCGTCAATGGGGTCCACCGCCCACAATGGCGCATCCGCTTCGCCATGCCGCCCGAACTCCTCGCCCAAAAAAGCGAAATCCGGGTATAGCTCCTCCAACCGGGCGCGGACAAACTCTTCCACTTCGCGGTCAATGTTGGTGACGTAGGAGTTGTCGGCCTTCAGTTCCGGCTTCATGCCGTCGAGCATGGAAACCGCCCGAATTCCCGCCTCCCGCGCCACCTGCTGCACATAGTTGATGTCAATGTCGGTCATAGAAAACTCCAAGTGGAGAGTGAGAGTGAGAGTACATACGCATTTGCTCTCACTCTCACTTTATCCACTCAAACTCCGTCGTCCCCAAATCATAGCCCTTTTGTCCGTAGTTCAGGTTGAAGCGCGGAATGGGGTGGGTGATGCGCAGGCGATTGTCTACCGGCAGCGTGGTGTGTATGCCATCGGGCAACGTACATATCGCGCTGTACGTTCCCTCCGTCAGATGGTCAATGCGGTACGCGCCCCGTCTGTCCGTTGTGGCGGACGCGCTGATAAACCGAAGTTGCCACGGAAAGGGATGGTAGGGGGGAAACAGGTCGGGATTAACGCGGGGTATGGGGTTCAACATGCTTAATAACGCGCCCCGCACCTGCGCCTCCATGCTGACCGGTATGCCGTTCATCAAGGGCGGAATAACGGGCAGGCCGTTCATCAGGTAGGGGACAACGGCCACTTGCGCCCCGGCAAGCGGTTTGCCGTTCCAGCGCAAAACGCCGTGTACGGTTCCCTCTCCAAACATCGGCTGTTCCGCTCCCACGCGCTGCATGAATGTGGCGGGCATATCGGCTTTGCGATACCATATCAACGCCTGTTTGATGTTGCCGAACCGCCGGTACAGGTCGCCCATCAGTCGGCGACTCTCCCGGTCAGGAAACGCGAACTTCGACTCATCCGCCCACTGATCCAGCAACGCCTCGTTTTCGGGCGTGGCGGCGCACACGGCAAACATCTGTTCCAGCGTGGGCGCGAATTGCGCGTTGTGCGGGTAATGCGCCAAATCTTGTAAACTGACGCGAATTGCCCCCGTCGTATCGAAGCGCAGCAGGGGAACATTGAACAGGTTTTTGCTTGCCACCCACGAGAGCGCGGACTGATAATCGCGCTTCTGGAGAAACTGCGTGGTTTGCGTAACCAGCGCGGCATCGGGCGCAAATCCGTCCAGTGTCAGATTATTTTGGAACGCGAGCAGGGGCTGTTCCGGCGTGAACAGTACCAGCGTTCGTCCGGGCGGATTGGCGGGCGGGTTGAAGGGCAGATGCAGTTCCCGCGCCAACTCCCGGCTCGCTTCCATGCCTTCGGGAATGCCCGATGCGGATACATCCGGTTTATAAGGCATGTTATCCGGTATGGTTTGCAGGACGGCAGGCCGAATGTCGTAGCGCGACGCCAGCGATTCCTGCGATAATCTGCGCTGTACCCCTCCCGCCAGCAGGCAGGCAAGCAGGGGCAATAGCAGCAGGGCGCGGCTTGAGCGAACATTCGGTAGGGGACTGAAAAACGCGAACAAACTGCCGAGCGCGAACCACACAAGGCCGAAACTGAGCAGGACATGAACGGCAATCTGATTCCACGTTTGGATATTGAAACCGCCGAGTGTTTGCAGGCGAATCAACACATCTTCAAGATGCTGTGGCAGTCCGGCGCGGCAGGCAATGTACGCCAGCAGGCCGAAACACGCGCCGCGCAGGGCCAGCATCGGCAGTTTACGGCGGGAAGGATTCCATTCCGGGTGAGTAAAATCCCCCGCCAGTCCGTCCCGGTGAAATCCCGCCCACAACATCGCTCCCAACAGGGCAAGCCGCAGCGCCCAAACAGAACCGATGAGTAGGCCACTGTTCGGGGCAAAGTCAAATTGCGTTGATGGGGTGGAGAAATCCTCCCAATCCACGAGTATCCACACGGCTCCCACAGGCATCCCCAACGCCACAAGCAGGGTGAGCGCTTTAATCAATCCATAAAATTCCAGCGGCGTAGAAAGCGCGGCGGATGCGGTAGACCGCGTTGCAGCGGAAGTTTTTGCGGATGAGGCAACGGCTTCTCCCGCAGCGGAGTTATCAGGGGTAGGCGGCGTATGGCTTGTCAATCGAAAAGTGGGGTTCACCCGGCGCACGATGATGAGCCACAGCGGGCCAATCACAAACAAAACCAGCAGGGGCAGCGTCACGCCAGAAAGGTCGCGCAGTCCCGCCAGAAAATCCAGCAGTTCCGTATTCCAGTCGAGCGGACGCGGCACGGGCAGCCCATCCACCACGTTCTGGTACGTGACGTAATCCCCCGGCTGAAAAATGTGCGGCAGCGTTGCCTGCGCGACAACCCGCAATCCCAACAGCAGCCCGACAAGCAGAAACGCGAGGGTGGGCAGCGCGGCCATCCTGAGCGAAGCCGCAAACGAGAGGGGAACGGATGTTACCGGCGTATCCGGCGCAGGGACAGGCAACTCTTCATCCGGCAGGGTGGCGGGTTCCGCACTTGCCGTATGAGGTTCATCCATCAACGGCAAAGTTTCCGCCGAAGACACAGGTTCGCCCATCAATATGGAACCGTTGTCGGAATCATCCGCAGGCGTAACCGATACGGCTGAAGGTTCGTCCGGCAGAATCGCGGCTTCGTTATGTTCAGGCGTGTTTTCAACCGGCGGGGATAAGGGTTCTGGAAATGTCACAACAGGCCGCGCTCCTCCGCATAGCGGCGTTCAATCGCCAGCAGCGCGTCCAGATACTGAAGTTGATAATGCATGGCGATGTTCATGTCCAATTTAGCCAGCAGGGGACGCGCCAGCCGCTCGGCAAGCCCCGCCTGAACCACAAGATCGAACTGATTACGGCGCGTCGTAAAACGGCGTATCAATTCGTACTCTTCCCGCGTCAGGCGATCCACATTTTTCACCAGTGGCAGAAACGGGGCAACGGTATCCACGCTCACAGCCGGGGCCAAATTCGCCGCCTTGCGCCTGCCGCGCCGGGTTTTTGGCTGCGAATTTTCGGTTGCGATGTTATCCACAACCACCAGCGTACCCGCCGCGTAATCGCCAATGCGCTTGTACGTGGGGCTGAGAAACATGCAGGCCAGTCCCGGCAGCCCGCATAAAATCAGGGGCGTGGCAAGCGGCACAAGCCCGAAATCAATGATGCGCAGAATGTTGCGAACCACGCTGCTGAAGAAATTAATCGGGTAGCCGCCGTCCCGCACCGCCCGCAGCCCGAACAGGCGTTTGCCCGGTGTCCTGCCGCCCCAGATCATCTCGAAAAAGATGGAATACGCGAACGGAATCACGATGCCCACGAGGATGATGCCAATCGTGGATACCAGACTGGCCGGCCCGACGCTGCTATGCTCACTGCCGCCCGACAGCGCCTGTACCGTCAGCACTACAAGCAGCATACTCGCCATCTGAATCAGCAAATCCACAATCACGGCCATAAACCGCGACGCGATTCCCGCCGCCTGATAGGTAATCGTTATATTTTCCGGCGTAATCACCGTTATAGTGCGGGACATAAAGTCTCCAAGTGAGAGTGGAAAGTGAGAGTAATCAGGTCTTTTCTCTCACTCTCACTCTCCACTCTCACTTTTTACTTCGTTCTTCTCGCTCCCATTGGTTCGCCCTGCGCCACTTCCACCTTCGCCTGTGTGTGGAGGGAGGGAATGGACGCGACGGCGTTGCGCCAGGCGCGGCCATCGCGGGCGAGCAGGGCATCCGCCGAGGACGGCCCCCATGTCCCCGCCGCGTAATTGGGGAACGGCTGGAACGGCTTGGTGGCCGACCATATATCAATCAGCGGCTCGATAACGCCCCACGCCATTTCCACCTGATCGGCGCGGTTGAACAGGGTCGGGTCGCCCGCCATGGCGTCCAATAGCAGAGTTTCGTAAGCCGTTGCGGGCGCCACTTTGAAGGCATCGGCGTAGCTGAAATTCATCTGCACCTGCCGCAGGTGCATTTCCGGGCCGGGAACCTTCGCGCCGAACCGCAGCGAAATGCCCTCATCGGGCGCAATCCGCATCGTCAGCAGGTTCGGTTCCATCTGGTCTTCGGGCGTCAAATGGAAGAACAGGTGCGGGACGCGCTTGAACTGAATCACGATTTCCGTCACCTTGTTGGGCATGTGCTTGCCCGACCGCAGGTAAAACGGCACTTCCGCCCACCGCCAGTTGTCCACGAACAACTTGAGCGCGACGTAGGTTTCGGTATTCGAGAGCGGATTGACGCCCTCCTCCTGCCGATAGCCCAGCGCATTCTCATCGTTGATGCGGCCCGGCCCGTACTGCCCGCGAACCGCTGTTTCCGCGATATTCTCCGGGTTGATGGGGACAATCGCCTTCATCACGTCGGCCTTGCGGTCGCGAACGCTGCTGCCGCCATAGCGCACGGGCGGCTCCATCGCCACAATCGTCATCAGTTGCAGCAGATGGTTCTGGAACATGTCGCGCAGACAGCCCGCCTGCTCGTAATAGCCGCCCCGATGCTCGACGCCCAAAGTTTCCGCAGCCGTAATCTGAACGTGGTCAATATAGTTGCGGTTCCAGATGGGTTCGATGATGGCGTTGGCGAACCGGAAGGCGAGGATATTCTGAACCGTCTCCTTGCCCAGATAGTGGTCAATGCGGTAAACCTGCTCCTCTTTGAACACCTCGTGGATGCGGTTGTTCAAGTCCTGCGCGGAAGTCAGGTCGTGTCCGAACGGCTTTTCAATGATAATGCGCGTCCAGCCATTGGGCCGCTGCTCATCCGTGTCTTTCAGGCCATGCTCGCCAAGCCGGGAAACGATGTCGGCGTAAAAACTCGGCGGCGTGGCGAGATAAAACAGGCGATTGTCGGGCGCGTTGGTATGCTGTTCCAGTTCGCCCAAACGTTGTTTAAGCGTCTGGTAGCCTTCGGGCGATTTGAAATCCGCCGTTATGTAATACAATCCCTGCACGAACTTGTCCCATATTTTGGCATCGAAGGGATTGGCCTCGTGGCTGTCTTTCACGGCCTGACACATGTTTGCGCGAAACGAAGCGTCGTCCATCGGCGTCAGCGCGAAGCCGATCACTTTGAAATCGCGCGGCAATAAGTCGGAACAGGCCAGATTGTACAAAGCCGGAATCAGTTTGCGCTTGGTCAGGTCGCCGGATGCGCCGAAGATGATGAAACTGTTGGTCTCATCCGGGCGTTTGAGCAGTTCGGTAATGGACGTGGGAAACGGCGCGGAAACGGGCGCGGCGGGCGGCGCTGAAGACGTGTTCATAAGAAAGACAACTCCTCCTCGAAGAGAGCGTGATTTTAGCGTGAAATACCATTCCGCAGCAGGATAAACTGCCCGGTGGAACCAAGTTCGACAAATCCGGCGAAATTCCTGTTTTATCGGGACGTTTCTATTAAAATCATCGGAAACCGCAGGCGCGATCCCCATGCCACATTACGCGGAAATCAAGCCTGTTCTAAAGGGAACCAATTCATAGCAGAAACTCGTGTTACAGCATGTTGACAGAATGGTGGGGAATCTGTATACTAACACATTCGATTCACATTCCGATAGGTTTGCCTGCGCATTGTAGCACAGGCGGGAACAGCAATCCTAACCCCGTTTGGTGTCGGCAATTCTGCGCAGGCGAGTCGCGCGCTGTCTGCGAGAGGAACTCTGGTGACGACAAAGCAAACGCAATCCATGACGTTCTGGTGGATGACGGCCGTTTCGGCGGGCGTAGCCTACATAGCGGTTCGCGTCGAGCCTTATCTTTCCACATCGAGCGTGGGGCGTCTGGAAGCGCTGCCGCTGGTAACGCTGCTGGCCGTTTCCATCCTCGTGCATCCGCGCCTGCGCCACCTGTTGATGATTACGCTATGTTATGGCGTATCGTTTCTGGCGCTGCGGGATATTGTGCGCCTGTCTCGGGTGTGGCTGCCTCCCCAACTCAACTACGAAAGCTACGAAGTGGGCCGCAACGTCGCGCTGCTTACGGTAGCGGGTCTGGCGGCGATGGCGGGCGTTGTGGAAACCCGGCAGCCGGGAACCGTATGGGCGCGGCGCTGCTATTTCGGCGCGGCCTCCCTGTATTTTCTCGGCATGGGCGTGGTGAATCTCTTCTGGCGTTTCAGCTGGCAGGCGTTGCTGTTGTGCGGCACAGGATTTACGGCGGGGCTTGGCTGCGTGTTCGCGGATCGTATCGTCGCCACGGAAGCCGAGGAGATCGAAGATGCTCTGCCGAGCGATGAGATATTGCAGCAGGCGCGGGAAGCCTCTCACCGCGCCCGATTACAAACCAAAGAGTGGCGCGACACCCTTGCTCCACCACTCGACGAGTCCGCCCCGCAAAACTGATGAACAACTCATTTCAAGTAAATCGTTTGTCCCTTCATTACCTTCACGTTTTCGCGCTGCTGCTTTTGTTCGCGGGCTGCGCTCCCCAAAAGCCGTTGTCCGGGCAAACCCAATCCCTGCCGCAGGCGCGTAGCGGTTTCAAGACCCGGCTGTCGCCCCGGAGCGCCGCGAGGGAACCGGTGGACGCGCCCCCGCCGAGTATCTTCCGCGCCATTACCTACCCGGCGCCGAGCGGCAATCTGGCCGCGTACCTTACTCCCGATCCCGGTGACGGCAAAAAGCATCCGGCAATTGTCTGGATTACGGGCGGCGACTGCAATTCCATTGGAGATGTGTGGTCGCCCGCCGGTCGCGATAATGATCAAACGGCGGCGGCTTATCGTCAGGCGGGCATCATCATGATGTTCCCCTCGCTGCGCGGCGGCAACACGAATCCGGGTATCAAAGAGGGCTTTTTGGGCGAAGTGGATGATGTGCTTCACGCCGCGAAATACTTGCAGGCACAGAGTTATGTGGATCCAAAACGCATCTATCTTGGCGGGCATAGCACGGGCGGCACTCTGGCTCTGCTCGTCGCGGAGTCAACGGATGGTTTCCGCGCCGTGTTCTCGTTTGGCCCGATAGATGATGTTTCCAATTACGGCTCCAACTCGGAATTTCTGCCTTTTGACGCTTCCAACCGTCAGGAAGTCGAGTTAAGGTCCCCCGGCTACTGGCTGGACTCCATTCAGTCGCCCACATGGGTTTTTGAGGGCAGCGAGGGCAACAGCGGGCCACTGCGGGCAATGGCGAAAGCCTCCACCAATCCAAAAACGCATTTCATTGAGCTAAACGGCGTCAGCCATTTCGCCACGCTGGCCCCAACTAACGAACTCATCGCCGCCAAAATTCTACAGGATACCGGCGAGACATGCAATCTGGCGTTTTCCGAAGCGGAAGTAAACCAGCCATTTACGCGATGACACGACGGACAGGGATATTTTGTATTTTCTGTTGATTCGTCTTGACGCGGACAGGGCAAACGTGCTAAACTGAATTTATAGTTGGCCGTGTCCCTCCACGCGCCCGATATAACGCCATAAAAATAACGCTATACAGGATGCAGCAGGCAATCGTTGAAAGGTGTTGGTCCGGCGCAAAATAATGCCGTCGCGTCCAATCACCTGAAACCTGAAACCTGACACCTGAATTGAGTAGCCTACCTTAAATTTCCCGATTTCCCCCCAGGCTGGCGAGCAGAAAGCACCGCGCGGCATGGATTTAAGCACCCGACAGGGACGACGTGAACAGGGACAACGCATTCAGCAGGCCGTAGAACGCGCCGGCATTTCCATTGAGGAATTGGCGGGACGCATCGGCTGTTCACGCGCTCTTATTTATCAATACCTTTCCGGTTCCACACTGGCGCAGCCGGATCGCCTTCAGCAAATCGCCGTACAATGCGGCGTTCCTCTTACCTTCTTTTATAGCGAATCTTCTGAAATCGCAGATACCGAACTACGCGTCGCATCACAGGCTTCAGGCGCGTCCGCTGAAGCCAATGCTACTCCTGCGCCTTCTGTAGAAACACCTTCCACACCCACGCCCGAAGTTTCCCCGACTCCTTCACCCACCCTGACGCCACAGGATGTTACCACGCGCCTTAATGAGGGACTGCGCGCGCTTCAGGAACTCGCCGACGCGCAGGAAAGCCCGCCGGATTATCGCGCTGTCGCGTCTACCTGCGAGCGTATCCTTTCGCTGGCTGCGCAGACGGGCGATACCCCGACGCAGTCCCGCGCCCAGTTGGATTTAGGCATCGCGCTGAACAAAATCGGCGATTTTCCCCGCGCCGTCGAAGCTCTCAACCGCGCCATTGCCCTGTCCATCGAGACAGGTAACGCGCTGCGCGAACTATCCGCCCGCCAGAGTCTTGGCAAAGCGCTGTTGATGATGGGCCGAACCGAAGAGGCGCGCGAACAATTTCAGCGCATTATGGATAGCGATGATTTCTCCGCCCGATGGCGCAGCCTGCTGTCGCTTGGCAGTATCCATGAGCAAAAGGGAGAATATGCGCAGGCGATGCAGCGATTTGAGGAGGCCGCTATTCTGCTGGAAGAGGGGCAGGCAAATCGCGCCGGGGACGCGCAGGAGATTGCCGTTGGCCTGCTGTACGTCAATACCAATCGCCGCAACGTCTATCTTGCAGGAGGCGATCTGGCGGAAGCGCGGCGACTGGCGGAAAAGTGTCTTTCGGATGCCGAAGCGTTGGGCAATGCCGATCAGAATCTTCCTGCGCGACTTGACCTGGGATGGTGCGACCTGTATACAGGACAGTGGGCGCAGGCGCAGCGCAGGACTGACAACTATGCTGCAGTTGGCGCGGTTCGTAGGCGACCTGCGCCGGGAAACGATGGCGCGAATCGCGCTGGGCATTTTTCAGGCCACGTCGGGCGATTTTGACGCCGCAATTAACAACGGCAAGGACGCGCTTGCCTTTGCCCTGTCGCGTGGGGATCGGCTTGGGGAACTGTACGCCCATCTCGCGCTGACGGATGCTTACACCGGCGCGAGTGGAAGGCGCGGCGAAGCGCGTTACCACGCCACGCAAGCCCTCAATGTCACTACGTCCGTCAATTACGCCCGTTCCGAGGTGGAGTGTCGCCTGCGGTTCGCGCGTTTAGCCGCGCTTAACGGAGATGCAGCCGGATTACAGGAAGCGTCCGGTCGCGCGCTCGCGCTTGCCCGCAATCTCGGAGCGCGGCATCTGGAAAGTCTGGCGCGTGTCCGGCAAGCGGAAATCCTGCTGCGAACCGCGCAAACGGCTGTAACCGCCCCGCAGGAATCTCGTCCAAATACCGCGATTGACGGGGGACAAAACGCGCCGCAAGAGCCATTGCTGGCGCAGGCGCAAATCGAAGCCCAGACCGCGCTGACGCTTGCGAATGACACGCAGTTTATTGAGTCGCGCTGGCGGGCCAATGATGTTCTGGCGCAAATCGCGCTTGCCGCTCCCACTCCGGCTACGGAACGCGCCGAACAGCATTTACAGGCTGCCGTTGCCATTCTGGAAGCGTTACGGACAAGCCTGCTTGCCGCCGATCTTTCTGACACGCTGCTGGAAAACGAGGATTGTCTCGCGGTGTACGCGCGTCTGGCGCGATTATTGCGGCAACAGGGACGCGCCACGGAACTGAACTCGTTCCTGGAACAGGCCGGTTGGCCGCCGCTTAATGACATGATTGCTGTGGAAAGCGATTCTGCCCCTTCCCAATCTTGAGGAGTGACATGACGCCTGTAACTGACGATGAACCAACGGTCAAAGGCGCGCGACGCTGCGCGCTGCCGCCGACTGCGCCTGAACCGGAGCAGAATATGCCGATGAATATGTCATTCACTCCTGCCGCAAAATGGACGCGGCGTTGTGTCCTGCTGGTCGGCAGCGCGCTGTTATGCGGCCTCTGCGGATGCGGCGTGGGGTTTACCGGGGATGGCGTTCCAGATGGCAAGTCTCGAATTGTGGGGAAGGTGCTGGTTGCGGACAATCCACAGCAGTCGCTTGCCAATCTGGTCGTGACGGTTGTTTCCACGCCCACCGGGAAGCAGACTGTGAGTTACCGGGTGATAACCGATGCGCAGGGGCAGTTTAGCGTAGACGGCATTGTCACGGGCAAGCATCTGGCGAACGGGCCGCTCAGTGTCACCAATGTTGTTGTCAGCGTAGACCCGGCCAAAACGCCGTACCAGGCGCAGAAAGTCAGTCTGTTGCTGACCGAAAACCGCGCTACAGAAGTGGTGCTTGCCATGCCGCCGACCGCCTTCGACGTCAATCAGGTGGGTGGAGTCAGCATCTCGTCGCCGGCCACGAACAGCAGCGGCGTGGTTTCCGGCACAACATTCCAGTTTGTCGCGCGCCTGCTCAACCACAACAACATGCCGCTGATTAGCGCGCAAACGGGAAATTACGTGGTTCCCAGTCTGGTTCTGGATGGTCTGATGGTTACAGGCATCGGCTCGGACGGCACGTTTCAGGCGGTCGGTTCGCAGGTCGGCGTGAGCAGCATTACGGGGCAGATTAACGTGCCGGGGGCGACACAGGCCATTGTGTCGCCGCGCCTCGACCTGCCGGTTCAGCCAACCACGACAACAAGCGTCAGCAACAGCGGGCAGAGCGCACAGACCATTCCCAGCCCGCCCATGCCCCCGCGTTAACCTCACCCCCGGCCCCTCTCCTTGCCGCGCAACGCGCCAGGAGAGGGGAGAGCGTAGCTGTCAAACTCTCCGTAACGAGAGGGCGTATTCGAGCCTTCATTGAAAACGTACTGTTGAGGCGGCGAACGAAGCTCATGCCGTCTGGTTTGAAATGGCAAGAAGCAGCCTCCGGCAAACACAACATTTGTTTGCCGGAGGCTGCCTGTCAATATCGGTGTGAGCGTTATTGCGCGGGAACAGCGGCGGTAGGGATTTTAACGGCAGGTTCAGGAGAAGCGGCGGCGGTCGCGCGCCATTGGGTTTCCAGTTCCTTTAAGGTGAGGCCGTACACGTCCTGAACGGCATGGGCGAACTGCTTGCCCTCGTCATTGTCCGGGTCGCGGTCGCGTCCGTGCCAGGCGAAGCGGCGATACAGCGTCTTGAACTTTGTCATGCCGTAGCGCTGTACCAGATATTCCGTCAGCGATTCCGCGCTGCGGTAGTGCTTCCATTCCGAGTCCTCCTCGTCTGCGCCCTCTTCGTTCATCTGTTCCCAATCCAGAAACACTTCGGAACGCGCCAGAGTTCGCAGGGGCAGGGTGGAGGCGGGCAGGGGCGGCAGGGCGTTGGCGTCCGGCACGACCGTATGGGCGACATACTCGCACAGCCCCTCATCCAACAGCCCATGCACTTTGTCCGAAAGATGGTTTGCCAGCGCGACATGGCAGATTTCGTGCGCCATTTGCGTGTGCAGATGATCCCACGTATCATACGAGAGCGTGATCGCGTCCCAGAAGGTATGCGCGGTATTCTCCGGTTCTTCGGGGGAACCGGCATAGCGGCGCTGTTGCGCATCATCGTCGAAGCAGAAAAAATCTATCTTGAAGTTCAACGGCGATTCGCCCAATACAGCGCAGTCCTGTTCGGTCAGTTTGTCCAGCCCCTGCGCCAGCAGGGAGATGTCTCTGGGACTCTTGCCCGGAAGCGTGAACACGCGCGTGTGTTTGCCCTCCCACACTTCCCAACGACAGGCGGCGCGGAAATTTGTCGGATTCGCGATATGCGCTTTGTAACCGATAGTCCACACAATCAGCAGGGCAGGCAGGCTGCATTGCGCGGCTTTGCCGAACGAAGAGTGGAGGCAGTTTTGTACGCCCCAACAGGTCAGCAGGGACACCCACACGACAACAATGACGTTCAATCCCTGCCAGATGTGCAAAGCTATCCATCCGGTGTCGCGCATGGGAAAGGTGAGCGTGGTCAGCAGGCAGGGCGCGGAGGCGAGGCAAAGAGCGGTGAGCAGCGCGTCGAAGCGGAGCGCTTCTCGCGCGAGGCGGGCCAGCGCCCAGGTCAGCAGGGTTGCCCATAATATGTCCGTCAGGCTGAACCAGATGGACAGCGTGACGGCGCGCGTCAGGGGCATCGCGCGCCACCAATCCTCTCCATAACTTGTCTTGCCGCTCAGGCCGGCAAAGGTCCCCGTAGCGCCCGCAAGGACGCCCAGCGTGACGACCCATAGCAGGGCGGAGGCCAGAAAGGAGCCGTCTGTGATGGAAGCAAACACAACGCGCGGACGCCGCAGCATATCCTGTAGGAGAACAACAGTTGGTGGCAAAGTAGGGCGCATAGATTCCTTGGAACGGGCAGGCGGGATACAATCATCCCCTGTGAATTCTATTGTGGCGGGAATTTATAAATTGATTATGAGAAACTATCATCCTGTGAGGATACTACTTAAAGAATACCACAAACCACTCATTCGCGCTTCCAGTAACAAATTCCTGCGCAATGAAACCTGAAAAACAGAAAATAATACGCGCTGCCGTGTCCAAAACAAGAAAATAATTGACATGGAGCGGCGTGTCTGCTATGATTAGGCGTTTTCGGGACAACCCGAAGCAATCTCCTGCTATCATGGAAAGGGCAGCGTTTATGGGGACAACCTCCCTTCCTTCGAGCGAACCGACGTTGGTAAAGCGCGGAACCCTGTTGCAGCGCGTTTCCAGCACGCTGGCTCCCCTCTCGTTTCTGCTGCTGCTTGGCACCGCGCTTGCTCTGCGCGTGCCGCATTTCGCGGAACGGGACAACCTCAAGCAGATCGCCATTCAGTCCGCCGTTATCGCGATACTGGCGTGTGGGCAGACAGCGGTGATTATCTCCGGTAACATAGATTTATCGGTAGGCGCGGTGATGGCGTTTGCCGGGGTTGCCGCTGCGGAAGCGATGGCGCATCATGGGGTGGGCGTGTGGCCCGCCGTTCTGCTGGCGATTATGTCTGGGCTGGCGGCGGGAACGCTGACAGGGCTGATTACCGCGTTCGGCAAAATCCCCTCATTCATCGTAACATTGGGCATGATGGGCGTGGTATACGGCGCGGGCGGTATGCTGGCCGGTTCCAAAAACATCGGCGGGCTTGCGCCGGGTTTTGAGGTGTTCGGAACGCAGGAATTGTTCGGCAGCGCGAACCGCGACGGCATTCCCTACGCCGTGCTGATTATGATCGCTGTCGCCATTGGCGTCAGTATCCTGCTGACGCGAACGCGATGGGGGCGGGCGATTTACGCGATGGGCGGCAACAAAGAGGCCGCGCGCCTGTCCGGTATATCGCTCGATAAGGGCGTGATTTCAGTCTTCGCGCTTTCCGGCCTGCTGGCGGGGATTGCGGCAGTGGTCAACATTTCGCGCACCAGCATTGCCGCGTATGACGCGGGAACCAGTTATGAGTTGTATGCTGTCGCCGCTACCGTAATCGGCGGAACATCCCTCTTCGGCGGGCAGGGCGGCATACCGGGAACCATTATCGGGGCGCTGCTGATGTTCACCATCCGCAACGGCTGTGCCCTGAGCAACGTCAGCCCGAATTTCGAGCGCATGATTATCGGCGCGGTCGTGATTCTGGCGGTACTGTATGACCGGTTTGGGCCGGGAAGAAAACGAGGGAGTAGGGGGTAGGCAGTAGGGAGTAGCAAATGCTTTCCGTGAGGTTTAACATCTGCCTGGAACGCCAGAAATGGCACCTTCAACTCCCTACTGCCTACCCCCTACTCTCTACTCTCAAGGAGTTTCCATGCGAACAGTTCAAAAAATCGGCGTGTTGACAGTCAGTTGTTTGGGCAGCGTGTTGCTGTGGGGTTGCCCTAAAGAGAATACGGGCGCGAGTGGCGGGACAACGGGGGATACGACGACTGCCGCAACGCCCACAACCGGGGGTGGCGGGAGCGGTGGCGCGGGCAAGGGGTTGCGGATTGCCGTGATTCCCAAAGGCACGTCCAACTCGTTCTGGCTTGGAGTCAAGGCGGGCGCCGAAGATGCGGCGAAGAAAATGGGCAACGTCGAGATACTCTGGAAAGGCCCCGCAACCGAAAACGATGTGACGCAGCAGGTAGACGTGGTGCAAACGCAGATTAGTAATAAAGTGGACGGCATAGTTCTGGCGGCTGTTGATTCAGAGGCCCTCGCGCAACCGGTCACAACAGCGAAAGCGGCTAACATTCCCACCGTCACCGTTGACTCGGGAATTGTCAAAGGCAAGGACGATTCCGTCTGCTATATCGCGACGGATAACGTCAAGGGCGGGCAGCTGGCGGCGGACAAACTGGCGGACGCGATTGGCAAAAAGGGCAATGTCGGAATTTTAATCTTCAAGAAGGGTTCCGCTTCCAATGACGAGCGGGAAAGCGGCTTTCTGGAAGCGATGAAGAAGTACCCGGACATCAAAGTGGTTTCCAATCTGGAGGGCGGCGACCCGACCAAAGCCGTAGACCGCACCAATGACATGCTGACCGCCAACAAAGATTTAGCCGGTATCTTCGCGGCCAATCAGCCCAACGGCGAGGGCGCGGCGCAGGTGCTGAAGCAGAAGAGACTGGAAGGCAAAGTGAAACTCGTCGCCTTCGACAGTTCGGAAGACGAGATCAAGGCTCTGCAAGACGGCGCGATACAGGCGTTGATTGTGCAGAACCCGTACCAGATGGGCTATCAGGGCGTGGAAACCGTTGTCAGAGCCATCAAGAAGGAAACCATAGACAAGAAACTGCAAGACAGCGGCGTCATGGTCATCACTAAAGAAAACATGAACACGCCCGACGCGCAAAAACTCCTCAAACCCGGCGCGTAACAAGGCTTCACGATAAATGGTGTAGTGTTCGCGTTCGGGGCAGAAAACTTCGAACGCGGGTGTGGTAGAGGCGGAACGAAACGTCGTTGTTAAGGAGATTGGAGTGACATTTACACAGGGAATACCCGAGACGGTTCGTTCCTCTGCTGAGACTGGCGCGCGGCGTGTCAGGCTAGAGTTTTTAGATGGGACACGTGGCTTTGCGGCCTTATACGTCGTGCAGACTCATTTGTTGCTTGACAGAGGCATTTTGCCTGTGTGGCTGCTCCGGTTGCTGGCGCATGCCAATATGTGCGTAGCCGTATTCATCGTTTTGTCCGGGTACTGTCTGATGTTGCCGGTAGCGCGTTCCGCCAGTGGGGAATTGCGGGGCGGCACATGGGACTATTTCAAACGCCGCGCCCGCCGCATCCTGCCCCCCTATTATGCCGCTCTGGTGTTCACAAGCGCGATAATACTATTCGGGCGCATCAGGGCGCACTCCCCGCTTCTGATACATCCACTCAGGGCAGACACTGTATTTGCCCCGGTCAATCTGCTGCTGCACGTCACTTTGCTGCACAACCTGAGTCAGACGTGGTATCTGACGATTGATCCACCCATGTGGAGCGTCGCGCCGGAATGGCAGATTTACTTTCTGTTTCCTCTGATACTGCTGCCACTCTGGCGGCGGTTCGGAATGTTGTTTCCACTGCTGGCGATGCTGGCAGTAGGAATTCTGCCGCGCCTGCTGCTGCCGGCTGAACGAAATGGCGATTATCTCTGCGTGTGGTACATTGCTCTGTTTACAGTGGGAATGATGAGCGCCGTTGTCAGTTTCTCCAAATCGGCTCGTGCCGCGCGTTTGCGGGATGACGTTCCCTGGGCCGCTGTTGCCGTTGGTTTAGGCATGTGTATTGTTGGCTTTGCTTTAATGGATACCCTCAAACCGCTCTGGGACGATCTTTTGGCTGGCGCGTTTATGAGTGCATTACTCATTTATTGCGCGGCTCAGGCCGGTAAGGTGAGTGAGGGGAGACAGTCTATGGTGATGCGCGTATTGGAGTCGCGGGCGTTGGTAGGCGTTGGGGTGTTCTCCTACAGTCTGTATCTGATTCACATGCCCGCGAGTTGGCTGATGCAGGGGTCCATGAAGGCATTACATCTTGTAGGCTGGTCAGCTCTGATGTTCGAGATATTTGTTTTCGTTCCCTTTGCGATAGTTGTATCCTATCTATTTCATATCGTGGTAGAGCGGCGCTTCATGCCGGGACACCCTCACAACGCGCGGGACGCGGCCAAAGCGGCTGAAATTTCTCCTGCGCCCTGATGCCACTAACGCGATTTGATTGGCAAAATAGAAGAAACTTTTCTTGAACCATGATTTATATGATTGAAATGAGTACCATGATGGAGGAGGCGCGTTCCTCTTTCTTGAACTCTCATTCAGTAAGTTGAGTGGAGATTACGTTTTGGGAAGTCTTATCATGGTAATCCTGAAATCACAAAAATCATGGTTCAAGACAATCTTCGTCAGCCGAAGGTGAGTAAGGAAGGAAGAAAAATTATGACGGCTATATCCATTCGTCTCGATAGTGTGCCACTGGATGTTCCTCGCTTTCGCGTCACAGCGGGAGAGAAGGAGGCGGTTGGAAGCACGATGGGAGAGGCGCTCGACGCCTTGATGATAGGTTGGGGCGAGGAAGCGCGCGAAACTGTTGTCCTGATCCAAAGGTTCGGCCCGGACGCCTTTTTTTCGCAGGCGCAGCAAGACCGCAAGGAAGAACTGCTGGCTCGTCGTGAAACGCTGGCCCCGCAGGAACGTCAGGAACTCGCTTCGCTGATGTTTACGGAACTGGATGCCACTGTGGCCCGCCTCGAACAGCAGGGAAAATTGGCGCAGCCATGAATCCGTTGTACCCGCCTGTGGCTGAACGCGCCTACAATCGTTTCGTATATTGTCGCGCGTCGGAAGCAGCATTATAAGTTCCTTTCAAGGTCTACACAAGTTCGGCTGTTGGCGGCAGTGGTTCTGATGAATTGGAGGAATAATGAGCGTATGAAGACACGTCTATTTTCTATTTTAGCTTTTATAATTTGTCTGCTTCTTGTAGGGCTTGGCTTGTATCAACGGCGCGAGGCTCAACGTTTTTCTGGTTATGAAGAGATTGTCTCACAGGTGCAGGAAGGCAAACTCCGAGCTAATTCTTCGGGAGATATTACACTTCCGCAATCATGGGCCTGGCTAACTCAGAACGGACATGTTTACCAAACCAAAGATAAGCGATCCGGGCTTGCGCTTTTGTTTCCTGCAGCAGTAGATAAGTATTCAGTGGATTGGGGCGATGGAAAGATAAAGATGGCGCAAGACATTGCCGGATATGTCTACTGTTCAGGTTCTCTGCCAGGCGATGCGTGGTTCACATTTGATGGAATGAACGATGTAAAAATATGGGACAAGAGAAATATTATTCGTCCACATTGGTGTTATGTCGAGCCATTTTACTCCTACTGAATTTTTCAACAGCATTGTATTTCGAAGCATCAGACGTTTTTACCGACTCGCGCTTGCGCAACTTCCGTAACTTCTTAATAGCGTGATACGTCGGTTCTATGTCTTCTTTTCGTTTATTTCGCGTATTTCGCAGTTTGTCATTCCTCATCTTTCCGGTAACAACGGGCGTAAAATCGTGTCGCATGGTATAGTAGTAGCAACGATTTGGGCGCGATTACGAGTTGGCGGGAGAAGGCATGACAGGCATACGGCGAACAGCGGGCGTTGGCATTGTGAGCGGGGGATTGCTGGCGATTGGGGCGGTGACGGGTGTACAGGCGCGGCAGGAAAAGTCGGCGGCAACCGCGATCACGCCGCAGCAGGCGATGTTCTTTGAAAGCAAGGTGCGGCCGGTTCTGGTCAACAACTGCTATGGCTGTCACGCAGGTAAGAATATCCGCGCCGACATCAGCCTTGATTCCCCGGCTGCTCTGCTCAAAGGCAACGCGCATGGCCCCGTTCTGGTTCCCGGCGAACCCGACAAGAGCGTTCTGATCCACGTCCTCAACTACGACGGCAAAGTGAAAATGCCCCCGTCCGGCAAATTACGCGCGGAAGAGATCGCCGCCCTGACCGCATGGGTGAAAATGGGCGCGCCCTGGCCCGTAGGGACACAACATGTTGTGCCCTCCCCCGCTGCCTCCGTGTCCGGTGGCAAGCCGGAGAAGATTGTTTCCGCTGCGGATAAGAGCATGTGGCCGTTCAAGCCGTTTGGAAAGCCCGCGTTGCCTGCCGTGAAAAACAGCGCGTGGTGTCAGTCGCCCATTGACCGATTTATTCTTGCGGGACTGGAAGCCAAAGGCTTGAAGCCTGCCCCGTCCGCTTCTAAAAAAGACCTGCTTCGCCGCGCTTATTTCGACCTGATTGGCCTGCCTCCGACGCCCTGCCGAAGTGGATGCTTTTATCGCCGACAAATCTCCCGACGCTTTTGCCCGCGTAGTGGATAAACTGCTGGCGTCGCCGCAGTATGGCGAACGCTGGGGGCGGCACTGGCTGGACGTGGCCCGCTACGCCGACAGCAACGGACTGGACGAGAATACCGCGTTCGGCAACGCTTTCCGCTACCGCGACTACATCATCAACGCCTTCAACAAAGACAAGCCCTACGACCAACTGGTACGCGAACAGCTTGCCGGCGACCTGCTGCCCGCCAGCACGGACGAGGAGCGCAACGAGCATCTCACGGCGACCGGCTTCCTCTCCCTCGGCCCCAAAGTGCTTGCCGAACCCGACAAGCCCAAAATGGTGATGGACATTGTAGACGAGCAGATCGAAGTGACGAGCAAAGCGTTTCTCGGCCTGACCGTCGCCTGCGCCCGCTGCCATGACCACAAGTTCGATCCCATTCCCACCAAAGATTACTACGCGCTTGCCGGAATCTTTCAAAAGTACGCGCACGATGGAAACGCTCAATACCGTTGCCCGCTGCTATGAGCGTCCCCTCGTGACGGCAGTGGAAAAAGCGCAGGCGGAAGAGCAACAGCGCAAAGTAAAGCAGTTGGAAGACGAATTGAAGCGCGAAACCGGCAAGGCCAATCAGGATTTGATTGCCGAACAGCGCAGCAATCTCGCCAAATACCTGCTGGCGGGTTGGGAACTGGCGCAGCAACCGGGAACGCAATCGCTTGCCGAACTTCCTCCCCATGCGGGCGATACGCGCCTGTTCGTGGAAGCGGAAAAGTTCGACCGGGGCAACGCCAACCGCGATTTCGATAACTACGGCAAGGGTATCGGCGTAATCCATACCGTAACCGTTCCGACGTTTGCCGAATGGGACATAAACGTTGCCAAAGCGGGCAATTATCAGATCGAAATGCGCTATGCGGCGATGCTGTCGCGTCCGATTCGACTGTTGGCGAACGGCAAAGTGCTTAACGCGCAGGCGGCGGGGAGCGTGACGGGAAGCTGGAACCCGGACGGCCAGAAATGGGAAGTGCAGGGCGTGTATCCGCTGCAAGCCGGAAAGAACACGATCCGAATTGAAAATAATGGCGACATTCCGCACATTGACAAACTGATGCTCGTTGCGGCGGACGCCGGAAATGACGGCAGCGGCAAACCCGTTCGCACCAAAGAACAGATTTCTGCCGCCGCAAATCTCAATCCCGCGTTCGTGCAACTCTGGTCGTCCCGTCTGCGAGTGGCGCAGAATGATCCCGTTATGGGAGCCTTTGCGCGGTACGCGCATCTGCCTGCCGACCGCTTTGCCCAAAACGCGCCCCTCGTTGCCGCGACAGCTGGCGGATGCCCACGCCGACCCTGCCATTGCGCAGGCGTTCGCCGGGTTCGCGCCCGCCAATCTGGAGCAGGTTGCCGCCAAATATCAGGAAGTATTTGCCAACGCGCAGCAAGCGAAAGCAGGGACCACTGTCCGCGCTGAATACCACGCTGACCACGAAGAACGGCCTGCTGTCGCCCCCCGGCAAGTTCGACGCCTTTTATCCGGCGAGTGTGGCGAAAGCAATCAAGGATAAGCAGCAGGCGGTTGCCGCCGCGAAAGCGACCATGACCGAAGTTCCCCTCGCGCTGGCTGTGGACGAGGGTAAAATCGAAAACGTCCGCGTTCATCTGCGCGGCAACACGCAGACATTGGGCGACGAGGTTCCGCGCCACTTCCTGAGCGTGGTATGCCGACGGCGACAAGCAGATTGTGGATGACAAACACAGCGGACGCTTGGAACTCGCGCAATGGATAACCCGGCCTGACAATCCCCTGACAGGCCGCGTAGAAGTAAATCGCATCTGGCAGGAGCATTTCGGGCAGGGTATCGTTCGCACCCCGGAAAACTTCGGCCTGTTGAGCGAAAAGCCCACGCATCCCGAACTGCTGGACTGGCTGGCGTCTACCTTTGTGGAAAAGGGCTGGTCTATCAAGCAGATGCACCGTCTTATGATGCTGTCGAGCGCGTATCAGATGAGTACGCAGGCGGATTCGAAAGCCGCGCTTGCCGACCCGGATAATAAATACCTTTCGCACTTCACCCGCCGCCGTCTGGAAGCCGAACCCTTCCGCGACAGCCTGCTGTTCGTGGCGGGCAAACTGGACTTGAAACAGGGCGGTTCCCTCCTCGGAACCCGAAACAACGATTATGTGACCAATGACCAGTCCGGCAACGCAGCGCAGTACAACGCGCCGCGCCGGAGCATCTACCTGCCCATTATCCGCAACGCCCTGTTCGACATGTTTCAGGCGTTCGACATGGGCGATCCTTCGATGGTGAACGCCCGCCGTTCCACAACAATCGTTTCGCCGCAGGCGTTATATGTGATGAACAGCCCGTTTGTGCAGGAACAGGCGCTTGCTTTCGCGCAGGATACGATGAAAGCGGGCAAAACGGATACGGAGAAGATCAACTACGCCTATCGCAAAGCCTACTCGCGCTCTGCCACTCCCGCCGAAATCGCCAACGCCTCGTCGTTCTTGACGCGCTATGGGCAGGCATTGGCGGCGGCAGTGCCGGACGCGAACAAGCGGCAGGAAAAAACGTGGCAGTCGCTGTGTCAGGTTTTGTTAGCCGCCAACGAGTTTATCTATGTCAACTGAGCGTAAACCGCGTTCCCGTAAATCCCGCTGGCTGCGGCGTGGATTGGGTACGCTGGCGATTTTGAGCGGCGTTCTCGTTGGCCTTTACGAGTACCAGCCGCAGCGGTACGACTTTGTTCCCCGCGCCCTACCGACAAACAACCCGTGGACCGACCCGGACAGCGCCAATACTGTTCCACGTTGGCGCGAAGATACTCGTGGTCACGGCGCACCCGGACGACGCCGAATTTTACATCGGCGGCTTGCTGACGCGGTTGGGAGCGGCAGGGGCGCAGATTACCCTTGTGGTCTGCACGGACGGCGACAAGGGCTATTATCCGTTTGAGGATTGGCAGCGCAACCGCCGCGTCCGACAGCAGGAGCAGCGCGACGCCGCCAAAATCTGGAACGCGCAGTCGGTGGAATTCCTATCGTACCCGGATGGCCGCCTGTTCGCCAATCTTGATGTCGTAGAACGTATCGCCGCCGTTATGAAGCGCGTACAGCCCGACTATGTACTCGCGTTCGATACCGAATATCCCCCACGTTTTAGCCACCGCGACCACCGCAACGCGGGCGAAGCGGCGGAACGCGCCGCGCGTCAGGCCGGGATTGCGGCATGGCTGCTGCGCTTTTCGACCGCTGCCCCCAACTTCGCCTTAGATGTTACCAATCAATGGCCGATCAAGCGCGAACTGCTTGCCATCCACAAAAGCCAGTTTTACGGCGAGAAACTACGCCGTATTGAAGGCTTCGTTCAGCACAGCGCGGAAAATGACGGCAAACTGCTGCGCGTCCAGTATGCGGAAGGCTTGCGCTGCACCCGCTTGCCCTGACTTGTAAAGGCAGTTTTGCGCGAACGAGGAAAAAGGAACGGCTTCGATGAATATTCGGGAACTTGACGCTGTTGAGTTTCAGAGCGCGTTCATCTCACCCATGTGTTTGCAGGGAGAGGATGAAGACGGCGCAATCAATATCAAAGACTACGTGGTGTCCTGTATTCGGCAACATTCATTGCCAGCGACGCTTGATTCCATTGACATCTCCTACGTGTACATTAGCGCTGATGAGAAATACACGCATGTTATGTTATCTTACGGCGTGGCCGAGCAATTTCTGGTTGTAGTGACAGATAATGCCGCAAAGACTGTTTTTGGTCATCATCTGCTCAATCTCAATGTACTTTATGGACAAAAGCAAGATGGCTGAACCTGCGCTTAAACTGCTCGTCATTCGTTGTGGCGATACTGAAAACACGGCGCAATTCTACCGACAGTTAGGCCTGACGTTTACGAAACATCGGCATGGTTCCGGCCCCGAACACTATTCTGCCGAACTGAACGGCTGCGTATTTGAAATTTATCCGCGCCGGAAGGAAGCAGACAGTACTGCATCCATCCGACTGGGGTTTCAAGTCGAGGATGTTGACGGACTTGTAAGCAAACTGACAATGGCTGGAGTCAAGATTGTAACGAAACCTGCGAACTCGGAATGGGGCAGGCGGGCGGTTGTGGAAGACCCGAAGGGGCATCGTGTTGAACTGGTATCGCGAAACATCGAACCTGACAATCCAAATGTGATTTTATGATATGAACGAAAGTAACAACAAAATTATCGGTATCCTAGCGCTTCAGGGCGATTATGACGCGCACCGCAAAATGCTTGAAGAACAGCTTGGGGCAACAACCCGGTTTGTTCGCGCTTTAGAGGATTTGCAGGCAGTCGACGCGCTTGTTTTGCCCGGCGGCGAAAGCACGACTATCGGTAAACTGATGCAGCGTATCGGCCTTGACACCGCCATTCAAGCGCGTCTCGAAAAGGGAATGCCCGCTTATGGAACCTGCGCCGGCATGATTCTGCTGGCGAAAACCATTCAGGACAGGCCGGAACAGCCCACCCTTGCCGCGCTGAACGTGACCGTCGCCCGCAACGCCTTCGGACGCCAGATTGACAGCTTCGAGGCCGACGTTCCGTTCACCTCGCTAAATAACGTTTCCACTGCACCAGACGCGAACGAGAACCAAAATAGTGTGCGCGGAGTGTTCATTCGCGCCCCCTACATCGTGGAAGCGTCGCCGGATGTGCAGATTTTAGGCCATTTCCGCGACAAAATCGTGGCCGCGCGGCAAGGCAATATTCTCGCCACCGCCTTCCATCCCGAACTGACCGACGACCCGCAAGTTCATGCCTACTTCCTCGAAATGGTCGCGGCAAGCAAAGAACGATGAGGATAATAGACAGGATTAACAGGATTTTCAGGATTAAACAGGATTTTTGAAGTGTAGGTACAACAGGATGTGTTCGGCTATTGAGACGCGCTTATACTCGATACAGCACAGATGCCCTGTGCGCCTGAAATACTGCAGTATCTTTGCACTTTTGGGTTCAGGCCGCCAAGAGTAGCTGCACCTGCTCTGGCGTGGTTCCTTGTTGGTAGTGGTCGAATACCCATTGCAGCAGATTGTTCTGGTGTTGTGCCTGTATTTGGCGTCTCATGTGTCCGATACTGACACTTTGCTGTCTGTTCTCAACCCTCGGCTTCGGTAGAGAGGCGCGTTGTTCTTCCAGAAACACGTAGGCCAGACACGCAAGCGTCCAGAAGCGCACGACGGCAACATCGCTCATCATCTGGTAGTGGTCGGTGCCGAAGAGTTCCTTGACATCGGCAAAGAACGTCTCGATGTGCCAGCGGACGGCGATAATGGCAACAAGCGTTGGGGTGTCCGCGTCTACCAGACTGCTGACGTAGAAGGTTGTCTTGTGCGGCGGATCCTCCAGGTGACGCTTCACGCACAGCACTTGACACGCGCCTAACTTGCGCACCAGCGTTCGCCGCCGATGCACCCAGAGAACCTGCCCGCCCGTGTCCGAAGGCCAGACCACCTTCTCGAACTGCTCGTCCGTCACAGATGCGGCGTAAACCGACAGCTTTTGCCAGACTTTGTTTTCCTGCGCGTCCGTCACGCGCAGACTGCGGTTGCAGGCTAGACCGCCGCTGAGGTCGAAGCCGCGTTGCTTGGCCGCTTTCCACAGCGCTTTGTTCATGTACCACGCATCTACCAGCGCATGCGTGTGCGTGTCGGGGGCAGGGACAAAGGTTTGCACACACGAAACCGCCATCGCGACCTTGCTCACGAACGGCGTTTCTTGCGCTTGGCACACGTTCTTGGTCCGGTACATACGTGGCAGCAAGGGACAACGCCTGCCAACAAGCACATACAACGCTTGGAACAGGCTATGCCCGCTCACCCGCTTGCCGTGTGTGCTGCTGTGGTGACGCCCTAAACCGCGCATCGTTTTGGCATACGGCTTGGCATGGGTGCTGTCATCCATAATCAGGTAACCGGTGAGCAGGGTTGCCTTCGGACGACCGGGCGCTTTGCCGCGCTGTTGTCGTTGGTGTTGATGCGCGTACTGAACGCTTGCTTGCTGCTGTTGCCGAAAACGGGCTTGCCACTGCTCTGCTAAAGCGGCTTCGCTCCACGGCGCACGGGCAAAGAAGCGCGACAGTCCGGCTAAAGTGACACTGCATTGCACTTTGTGCAACATTCCTGAGAGTGTGCGTCGGCCTTCGACTTGCATGAGCGCCAGCAGTACGGTTTCGAGGTACTTGAACTGAGGCTTGCTGAACACGCAACGAAATGCGGCTAGGAATTGACAAAGTGCCTGACTTGCGCAGATAATAGGAGTGGGCATGGTTTTCCTCGGGAATGGATGGTTGGCACTTTCCATTTTCCACAAAGAAAGCCATGTCCGCTACCCCTTCTTCAAAAAGTGCAAAGATACTGAAATAATCTTGTTAATCCTGAAAATCCTGTTAATCCTGTCTATTTCTTCTGTATTCTCTTGTGCAAGGAGGTTGCTATGGCAACGGGGCCGGTAGATTTGTCGCGCAGTCCGTATGTCCGGTTGCGGCCAGTGGGCGTGGATGCGGTACGGCTGGAAGACAGCTTTTGGAAGCCGCGTCTGGATACCAATCGCGAGGTTACGATACCCGCGCAGTTGAAGCATTGTTACGAGACGGGAAGGATTGACAATTTCCGGCGGGCGGCAGGCAAAATTGGCGGCGAGTTTAAGGGCTTGTATTCGTTCGATGATTCGGACGTGTACAAGTGGGCGGAAGCCGCGTCGTGGTCGCTTGCCACGCATCCTGATCCGAAATTGGAAGCCGATCTGGACGCGGTAATTCAGGAGATTGCGGACGCGCAAGGGTCGGACGGCTATCTGAATACCTACTTCATGTTCGAGCGCGAGGCCGAGCGGTTCACGAACCTGAAAGACAAACACGAGATTTACTGCGCGGGGCATCTGATACAGGCGGCGATTGCGCACAAGCGGGCAACGGGCAAAACCACGCTGCTCGATGTCGCCATTCGTTTCGCGGATTTACTGGACAGCCTTTTCGGGCCGGAACCGAAACGGTTGGGAACATGCGGGCATGAAGAGGCGGAAATGGCGCTCGTGGAACTGTACCGCGAAACCGGACAGGAGCGGTATCTGCATCTGGCGCGGTTTATGATAGACGCGCGGGGCGGCAAACCCGGCTTGTTCGGAAACGGCAGGTACTTTCAGGATCACGCGCCGTTCATCGAGCAGAAGGATATGACGGGCCATGCCGTGCGGCAGATGTACCTGAACTGCGGCGCGGCGGACGTGTCGGCGGAACAGGATGCGTGGGCATATCGCAACGCGCTGGAAACGCTTTGGAACAACTTCACCACTAAACGCATGTATGTCACGGGCGGGGCGGGTTCGCGGCACGATGGGGAAGCGTTCGGCGAGGATTACGAACTGCCCAACGACCGCGCGTACGCGGAAACCTGCGCGGCTATCGGCAGTGTGATGTGGAACTGGCGGATGCTCAACATTACAGGACAGGCCAAATACGCCGACCTGATGGAGCATACGCTTTACAACGCGGTTCTGCCCGGTCTGTCACTGGACGGAACGCGCTATTTTTATGAAAACCCTCTTGCGGATAACGGCAACCATCGGCGGCAGGAGTGGTTCGGCTGCGCCTGCTGCCCGCCCAACATCGCCCGCCTGCTCGCCTCCCTTCCCGGCTATTTCTACAGCGTAGAAAACGCCAGTATTTGGGTTCACCTGTACGCGAGTGGAACCGCAACGCTACATACGGAGAACGGCGGCGTAGTTCGTTTGAAGCAGCGTACCAATTATCCATGGGATGGCGCGATAGAAATCACGATTGAAGAAACCAATGGGCTGGCGGAGTTCCTGTACCTGCGTATTCCCGAATGGGCGCATGTCCTGCGCGCGTATGAAATGGACGCCGTTATCGAAATCAATGGACAGCCCCGACGTGTGGCTGCCGCGCCGGGAACTTACGCCGAACTGCCGATTGGAGAAGCCGGAACCACCATTACGCTGCGCCTGCCCATGGACGTGACGCGCCTGCAAAGCCACCCGCATGTTCTGAACAACCGGGGGCGCGTTGCAATACAGCGTGGGCCGCTTATCTACTGCATAGAACAGGCCGATAACCCGGATGTGGATGTATGGAATGTGTATCTGGAAGACGATGAGACGGCTTTGAAAGCCACGATGAAGCCTGATTGTCTCGGCGGCATCATGGCCTTGAGCGGTTCGGCAATGGCACAGAAAATGGAGTATTACAGCGGCGGAATTGCCGTGAAGCGGGGGCAATACCTGTACGCGCCGCGTCATTTCATTGATCCGAGCGCGGTACGACCTGTGCAGATTACCGCCATTCCGTATTATGCGTGGGCGAATCGGGAACCCGGCGCGATGCAGGTGTGGATACCGATTGAGTAATAGTGACTTGGTTTGAAATTATCTGGCTGTTCGCCAACAAACTACGCTCTACGTTGGTCTGTAGTACAATAGGAGTATGTCTAACCTTTCCATGCAAACATTGGTCAAACAACCTGAGAACGAGTATAAACCACCAACCACCAACCACCAGTCACCAAGTTACACCATTGGCCCGATCCGCGTAAACCCGGCCGTTGTCCTCGCCCCCATGGCGGATGTGACCAATGGCGCGTACCGGCGGCTGGTGAAGCGTATCGGTGGACCAGGGTTGCTTGTCACCGAACTAATCAGCACGAACGCCATTCAATATAAGAGCAAGAAAACCCTGTCCATGTTCGACGTGACCGAGGATCAGCGTCCGATTGCCGTGCAACTGTTCGGCAGCGATCCGTTTGTCATGGCGGAAGCGGCGAAAGTGGCGGTAGGCGAGGGCGCGGACATTATTGATATCAACATGGGCTGCTGGGTTCCCAAAGTGTGCAAATCCGGCGGGGGAGCGGCCATGATGAAGGACGAGGCGACCGCCTGCCGCGTGGTGGAAGCGATTGCCAATGCGGTTGCTGTACCCGTTACCGTGAAAACGCGGGCGGGCTGGAACTACGGGCATCTGGCAACCGCGTCCCTCGCGAAAAAATTGGAAGCGGTGGGGGCGCAGGCGTTCGCGCTTCACGCCCGCTTTGCCGTGCAGGGGCATACGGGAGAAGCCGACTGGAACCTCATCCGCGAAATGAAGTCCGTTCTCACCAAGCCCGTTGTCGGTAACGGCGATGTGCGGACGCCCCACGACGCGGAACGGATGCTGCGCGAAACCGGCTGCGATGGCGTAATGATCGGACGCGCGGCAATCGGCAATCCGTGGGCCGTCCGTGACATTACCCATTATCTGCGCACAGGCGAATTATTGCCGCACCCGGACTATGACGAACGGGTTCAAGTGGCGCTGGAACACGTTACCGATCTTGCAAGCGTGATGGGCGAAAACAACGCCGTCCGGCACTTGCGCGGGCAGTTGCCGAACTATGTCAAAGGCTACCCCGGCGCGCCCCGCCTGCGCGAAGCCATCGTCCGCGCCAATACCATCGCCGATATAGAAGTTATCTTCGCCATCATGCGCGACCGAATTTACGAAGAGCCGACAGGAGTGAAAGAAGCGGATTATGCGCTGGCAGGCTGAAAGGCTTGCCGGCCTGGGCGCAGCAATAAGAGTAATAACTTGACACTCCCCCCTTACGGTAGGTATACTCCCTCAACATGCCCGGCAGACAAATTACGTACTCCGGGCTACGATTTTCACTCTCAGCACGACTATAAACAGGTTCGGAGAAGGATACGCCGCATGGCGCTTTTTGGTTTTGAATTGGAGGAGATCGCCCGCCTTGTCGCGCTCGTGGATGCGCAGGGGCTGGAAGAGTTTATTTACGAGGAGGAGGGCCGGTTCCTCCGAATTCGCGGGCCACGCCCCGCCAAAGCGCCCCGCGTCCACTTCGCCGCGCCCGGTACGATGGTTCCCAGTGTTGCGCCTGCTCCCGCCGCTTCAGCGCCGCGCCGCGCCGCGCCGCCCGCGAAGAAAACCGAAGCGGTTGCTCCTGCCGACCAACTGATACTTGAATCGCCGATGGTGGGCGTATTCTATCGGGCGGAGAAAGTCGGCGCGCCCCCGCTCGTCAATGTCGGCGACCGCGTGAGCATCGGCCAAACTGTCGGCGTCCTCGAAGCCATGAAAGTTTTTTCCGAATTTAAGGCGGAACATGCGGGCATGATAACATCCATTCCCGCCAAAGACGGCCAACTGGTACAGGCCGGAGCGCCGTTAATTGTTTTAAGGAAGGAATAGAGTTGTTAGGTTGTTAGGTTGTTAGGATATTTGGTATTCAAGGGAACCGTATAATATAGAACCGTTATTCCTAACAACTAACAACCTAACAACCTAACAACCTAACCTGGAGGTTTTGCATGAGCGGTCGCGGTTCTGATGGGGACAAAGAAAAAATTGTTATTGGCGTGTTGGGGTTGGGCGTGGTTGGGTCGGGAACGGTGGATTTATTGCAGCGCAACCGGCGGGCCATCGAGCAAAAAATCGGCTTGCCGTTCGAGATTAAGAAAATCGCCGTGCGCGACGTTCATAAACCACGCGCCGTAACGGTTGACCGCGAATTGCTGACGACGGACGCCGGGGAAATTCTGGACGACCCGGATGTGGATATTGTCTGCGAACTCATCGGGGGCGTGGAACCGGCGCAATCCTTTGTGCTGCGCGCCCTGCGCAACGGCAAGCAGATCGTCACAGCCAACAAAGAATTGATTGCCAAACGGGGGCAGACGCTGATGGAAGAGGCCAGTCAACGCGGACTGGACTTTTTGTTTGAGGGCAGCGTAGCGGGGGGTATTCCCATTATTCAGCCGATGAAGAACGCGCTGGCGGGCAATAAAGTGCAGGAAGTCGTCGGTATCATCAACGGCACGACCAACTATATCCTGACCAAAATGGCGCGCGAACACGCCGACTTCAACGATGTTTTGCAGGAAGCGCAGGCGCATGGCTACGCTGAAGTGGACCCGACAAGCGACATCGAGGGCTACGACGCGCAGTATAAAATCGCCATTCTCGCGTCCATTGCTTACGCGACCCGCGTCAATCTGGCCGATGTGTACGTGGAGGGCATTACCCACATCGCTCGTACCGATATTGAGTACGCGGACGAAATGGGCTACGTCATTAAACTGGTGGGCGTGGCGAAACGCGAAGACGATAACCGGATTCAGGTGCGCGTTCATCCCGTGCTGCTGCTGAAAACGCATCCTCTTGCCGCTACCAATGACGTGTACAACGCCATTATGGTGAAGGGCGACTCCGTTGGCGACGTGATGTTTTACGGGCGGGGCGCGGGCAGCGGGCCGACGGGCAGCGCTGTAGTCGGGGATATTATTGACGCCTGCCGCAACCTGCGCAGGGGTTCCTCGGGGCGCGACGCCAGCCTGTGCTTCGATGAAAAGTCGATTGTGCCGATGGATGAGGTTGTCACGCGGCACTACATTCGCATGGTGGTGCAGGATAAGCCCAAAGTGCTGGCGGCCATTGCGGGCGTATTCGGGGATTATGAAATCAACATCGAATCTATGGTGCAGAAAACCATTCAGGGCAAGCACACGGATATTGTATGGGTGATGCACGAAGCGCCCGGACGCAGCGTAAAACAAGCGCTCGAAGCGATCCGGCATCTGCCCGTCGTGGTGGAAGTTTCCAACTGGCTTCGCGTTGAAGACTGATGAAGGAATAAACGGCGTGACCTCTTCTGATTCTCCTGATGTGACAGTTACCTCCTCACCCAACGATTTATACGGAAGCGCGTCGCGCCTGCCGCTGTTCCTGTATGCGCTTACGATTTTTCTCAGCGCGTTTCTGCTGTTTCAGGTGCAGCCGATTATCGCCAAAATCATTCTGCCCTGGTTCGGCGGAACCGCAGCCGTGTGGACAACCTGCCTGCTGTTTTTTCAGCTTGTGCTGCTGCTCGGCTACCTGTACGCGCACGGCTCCATTCGCTATTTGCCGCCGCATTTGGCAGAAGTGGGTTCATGTCAGCCTGCTGGCAATCAGTATCGTTACCCTGCGCATGCTGCCCTCCTCCACGCTCAAACCGCAGGGCGGCGCGGAACCGACCGGTCCTATTCTGCTGCTGCTGCTGCTGACTATCGGCCTGCCCTACTTCCTGCTTTCCACCACCAGCCCCCTGCTGCAAGCCTGGTACGACGCCCATGTCCGCGCCAACGCCAATGCCGATGAAAAAGCCAAATCCTTTCCGTATCGCCTGTACGCCCTGTCCAACACGGGTTCCCTCCTCGCCCTCCTCAGTTACCCCGTTCTCGTGGAACCTCGCTTTACTCTCCATCAGCAGGCAACCCTCTGGCAAACCGGCTACATCGCGCTTCGCCCTCCTGTGCATTGTGGTCGCGGTCAGAATGAGGGGAGACGGGGAAGAAGAAGGAGAAAAGGAGAAAAGGAGAAGAGGAGAGTCGAATCTGACAACGGATTCATCCTTCATCCTTCATCCTTCATCCTTTGTCCGTCTGGATACTGCTGGCGGCGTGTTCTTCTACGCTGCTGCTGGCGGTGAGCAATCATCTGTCGCAGAATGTGGCGGCCATCCCGTTTTTGTGGGTGCTGCCGCTCAGTCTGTACCTGCTGAGTTTCATCTGGTGTTTTGGGGCAAACAGTGGGAATGGAAGCGGGCGTTTCTGCCGCTGCCGTTCGCGTTTTGCGCGGCGATGGCGTATGCCCTCAACGACAACAACCAGAACCTGGCAATCAACATTTTAATCCCCGTGTTTGCGGGCGGGCTGTTCGTCTGCTGCGTGGTGTGTCACGGCGAACTGGCGCGATTGAAGCCGGACACGCGGCATTTGACCGTCTTTTATCTGATGCTTTCCATTGGCGGGGCGCTTGGCGGCGTGTTTGTCGGCGTGATTGCCCCCCAGTTTTTCCGCGCCGAATACGAACTTCCGCTTGCCATCGGAGCCTGCGCCGTGATTTCGCTATTCGCGCTATACCGGGAGCCGGGCCAGAAATGGTGGCGGGAAACAAACTGGATTGCGCTGACGGTTCTGACGGGCGGGCTAATCGCGTATATGCAGGGCAATATGCTGGAGTTGCTCAAGGATTACCACCTGACCACGCGCAACTTTTACGGCGTTCTGCGCGTCAGTCAATCGGACGATGTGAACGATGACGACGCGTTGCGCACCCTCGTTTATGGAACCATTCGGCACGGCAACCAGTACCTCAAACCGGAAAGGCGGCGGCTGCACACCTCGTACTACGGCGCGAATACAGGCGTCGGGCTGGCAATTCGGGCGCGGAGCGACTCACGCCCGGAGCGCGTCGGCGTGATTGGATTGGGAACCGGTTCGCTTGCCAGTTATGGCAGAAAAGGCGATGTTTACCGGTACTACGAGATCAACCCGCTCGTGCTGAAAGTGGCGCGTTTGGAGTTTACTTATCTTCAGGATTGCCCCGCGCAGATAGATGTGGTGATGGGGGATGCCCGTCTGACACTGGAAAGTGAACTGGCCGCAGGCCAATCGCAGCGGTTCGACGCGCTGGCGGTAGACGCTTTTTCCAGCGACGCTATTCCCGTCCACCTGCTGACGAAAGAGGCATTTGAACTGTACTTCAAGCATCTGAAACCCGATGGCATTTTGTGCGTCCACGTTTCCAACCGCTACCTGAATCTCGTCCCGGTTGTGGCGGGATTGGCTGACGCGTTGGGCAAGGAAGCGAAAGTTATCAATACGGGAGAAGACGAGGCCAACGCCCTGTCCGCGACCGAATGGGTTCTCATCACGGGACAGCACAGCTTTTTCAAATCGCCCCTGCTGAAAAACGTGGCGGAAGACATCCCCGCGATCCCCATTTACGGACGTGGACCGACGATTACAGCAACCTGTTTCAGGTGCTGAAAAGAGATTGAAAAAGATAGGAGATACGAGATACGAGATAGGAGTGGATTTGCTGCTACTCTGGCGGCTACAATTTGGAGTTAGTGAGTTCTTCCCTCGTATCTCGTATCTCCTATCTTTCAAATGAGGATGATTTATGCCAGACAACGGACGTAACGGCAGCCATGCCGGCAACAAAACGGAAGCGAAAAAGAGCGAAGAGACGATTGCGCCGACGCTGAACGCGAACCCGGCGGCGTTTGAATTGCGGATTCTCGACCCGCGTAAAACGCGCGTGTTTCGGGCTGCCGGAGTGCCGCGCCTGACGTTATTCGAGGATCGCTCGTGGGCGAAAGTGTCCGTTGCCCGCGCGTTCCCGCTCTCCGACCCCAAGCACTACATCGGGTTTCTGGATGGCGCGGGTAAAGATGTGGGGATGCTGCATGACCCCGACCAACTCGATCCCGAATCCCGCAAGATTGTGGAAGAGGAGCTGGAAAAGCGTTACTTCGTGCCGCTTGTGGAGCGCGTTACCAGCGTGAAAGAGGAGTTCGGAACCATCTACTGGACGCTGGATACCGACCGGGGAGCCAAAGAAATCGTCGTCCGCAACCTGCGCGACAACTTACAGGAACTGGCGCAAGGGCGGGTTATCATCACGGACGCGGACGGCAACCGCTACGAATTTCCCGACATCAACAAACTCGACAACAAAAGTTTGGGCATCATCATGCGCAACCTGTAACTTCATGCAAGAAATTGAATAAGGCGGCAAGGATGCAGGTCAATCTGGAAGGCAAAGTAGCCCTCGTGACGGGAGCGGCAAAGGGCATTGGCAAGGCGATTGCGGATACGCTTGCGGCAAATCATGCCCGCGTGGTGTATTCCGATATTGACGTGGAAGGGGCGCGTTCCGCGTCGGCACAGGTGGAAGGCAGTCTTGCCCTGCATCTGGATGTGGGCGACCCACAACAGGCGCAGCAATCCGTTGATTTTGTGCTGGAGCAGTGCGGGCGGCTTGACATACTGGTGAACAACGCGGGTATCAACACCCTGCATCATCGGGTGAACGTGGACGCTTTTCCTCTCGAAGAGTGGGAACGCATTGTGCGCGTGGATATGACCGGCCTGTTTCTGATGTCGCAGGCGGGAGCGAAACCGATGCTGGCGCAGGGGAGCGGGCGCATTATCAACATCGCGTCCGTTGTCGGTCTGGTTCCCCTCCGATTGCAAAGCGCGTTTGTGGCGGCGAAGGGGGGCGTGGTCAACCTGACGCGCTCGATGGCGTTGGAACTCGGTCCGAAGGGTGTGCTTGTAAACGGCATTGCCCCCGGCTCTATTCTGACGGAGGGAACCCGGCAGCTTTTTTATGGCGAGGACGGCAAGTTCCGCGAACGCGCCCAAACCCTGCTGGCCCACATCCCGCTCGGACGTCCCGGCGCGCCCGAAGAGGTGGCTCATGCCGCCCTGTTCCTCGCCGCCCCGGAAAGCAGCTACATCAACGGTCATATCCTTACCGTAGATGGCGGCTGGACGGCAGGCTATTTACGGGAGTTTTAGGCCGTTTCGCCAGCCGATTTCGCTGCCGCGCAGAGTGGTTGCTAAAGGGAGTTTTTTTACTTCTGCCGGCGCATCGCTTCCATCTCCGCGCGCATACGGGCCATCTCTGCTTCGGCGGCCTCGGCTCGGCGCGCTTCCATTTCGGCGCGTTGCGCCTCTTCCTGAGCGCGTCGGTCAGCAGCCTCGGCGCGTCTTGCTTCCTCAGTGGCGCGTCGGTCAGCGGCTTCTGCTCGACGCGCTTCTATTTCGGCGCGCCGCGCCGCTTCCACCGCTCGACGGTCAGCAGAATTGGCGCGAGCCTCGGATGCAAGGCGCTGTGTTTCGGCCTGTTCGTAAGTGCGCAGCCACTCGCCACTTGCGGGATCGTAGAAGCGCAATGTGTCGCCCTCAATGACGAGTTCCAATCCCAACTGTTCGCTCACCATACGGCTGTCAATCAGCGCAATCGGCTGGTACACTCCATCCTGCAACCGTTGGCCCTGCAAGCGCGGCTTCAGGTAATCGCCGGTGGGATCGAACTGGAAATACTCCTGCACCTTCAACACTTGCTCGTAAAGAGGCTTCTTGAGAGTGACATCCTCTTTCTTTGTCTTTTTAGACGTGAATTCAAAGATAACGGCGGGCGCAATGCCGTTCTCCTCCCATATTTTGTAGAAGTGGCGGATTGTTTTCGGCTCAACGCCGAACGCCACATAGCAGTCCGGCGAGACGCGCGCCTGTGGATTGCCTTCCTCATAGTACAAAAAGTCGTTGCCCGCCACGCATACGTCCGGGCGGGAAGCAAAGTGGTATTCGAGAGCGTCACAGCCATAAGCCATCTGTTTGCGGTGCAGCACGTCCTCAGCCATCGGCTTACCGTCTCCTGTGGGATAGTAAATCTTTCTTTTGGATGCTCGCTTACGGCTGCCTGTTTGGTTCTCTGCCGTATTCTGCTCTTGCAGGTTGTTGTTCTTGCCGTTGCCGTTATCTTTGCCGACTGAGTTGCCGTTGACCTGTTTGTGACCGTCTGCGCGGTCGTTGCCCATTCTTTTGTCGCGTGGTACGCTCACTGCTGCCATGATGGTCTTCCTCCCGCCTCCCGTTTTCACTGACACTCCCACAGTATAGGCCAAAACCGGAAATGCGTCAAGAGCCTGAAAATAGTGTTGTCTGTATGCCGGAGAAGGAATTTGTTGAACAGAGGAGTAATAGTAACGCGAAGTCTACAACATTCATTTGTAAACAGGGGTAAATCCGTGAAGGCACAAGCATTGCCGTTGCTCCAGGTATTCCGAAACAAAATTCAGCTTGAAGTGCCACTCTTTCAGCGCCAATACGTTTGGAACCGCGAACAGCAGTGGGAGCCTTTGTGGGAAGATATTAGTCGAAAATTAACTGAATATCTTGATGGGCGTAAGGATGCTCCGGTTCACTTCCTCGGCGCAATGGTGCTTGACCAGAAGCAGACGCCTACAGGCCATGTGGAAAAGCGACAGGTCATTGATGGTCAGCAGAGACTAACCACACTACAGATATTCCTTGCGGCATTTCGTGATTTCTGCCGTACTCAAGGCTATGAGGAGATGGCGAAAGAGTGCGATGGCTTTGCATTAAACACTGGAATGATGACTGATAAACCGGTCGAGCAGTTCAAGGTATGGCCGACACAACTTGACAGGAAGCAGTTTCAAGATGTGGTACTCTCACTCTCCCGCGATCAACTTCTTGCCCGGTACCCACAGCAATGGCGGAAGTGGGCAAAGAAGCCCGATCCACGCCCTCAGATGGTCGAAGCCTATCTTTACTTCTATGCCCAAATAGAAGGGTTTTTCAGTGGAGGCCCGGATGAACTGCCGATACATTCGGAGGTTCCATTGACGGATCGGTTGGATGAGTGCTTTCAGGCACTGAAGAATGCGTTGCAAGTAGTTGTGGTAGATTTAGAACCAGGGGATGACGCGCAGGTCATATTCGAAACGTTGAACGCGCGTGGGCAGCCATTATTGCCTGCGGACTTGCTGCGAAACTTTATCTTTTTGAGGGCTTCACGTCAGGGTGAACCGCAGGAGGCATTATACACTCAATTTTGGGCGCGCTTCGATGATGAATTCTGGCGCGCGGAAGTCCGACAAGGGAGGCTTTTACGTCCCAGAAGCGATCTCTTCATGCAGCATTTTCTTGCAAGCCGACAGGGCGTTGACATCCCCATCAAACACCTGTTTGTGGAGTATAAATATTGGATTGAAAGAAAAAGACCTTTTGCCACCGTTCGGGAAGAACTGGAAACCCTCGCCCATCAAGGCGACGATTTTCGCCGCCTGCTGGAGCCGCGTACTGGCGACCCTCTACGCGCCAGTCTCTGCCCCACCGGTTCATCAAGTCGCGAGTGCGTTCCAGTTTGGCGCGCGTTAGGTCGGGGCGGTTTGCCAGAAGGTTGTCTACCCAATCGGCATGAATACGCTCTGTCCATTTGGGCTGAAAGGCAAGCCGTATCGTCAGCCACATGAACAGATCTCGCAGGGTTGCCGAGTAAAGAATACAGGCATCCAGAACGGCAATCGTGGTCGTCGGCATCAGTAGAGTCCCATTGCCTGCGATTCCGCGACCAGTTCCTGCATGGCCTGAGCAGCGGACTCCTGATACTCCTTGATGTAGGCCAACACGTCACTAGTCTTTACTCGACGGTCATATCCGGCCCTGCTGTAGATAATTTTGCCTTCATCAAGGAGTTTAATGAAATAGGATTTTGAGACACAGAGCAAATCCGCCCCTTGCTGAATGGTTAATTCCGCCTGAACGGGTACAAGAGAAACCGCATGGCCTTTCGCCATCTCCTGTAATCCATTCAGCAGCAGTTGCGCGGCGGCGCGGGGTAAAATGAACGTTGTATTCTGATTGTCCTGTGTATGCAAATGAACCTGAATTTCATCCTGTTCGTTTTGGAGGTTGAACGCAGCCAGAACAATTTGCGACTCGCGGGCAATCTCCTCTTCCGCGGGCTGGGTGTAATGGTTTCGGTTGCATGAGCGTAAACGAACATTTCGGGCCTCCTGACGGGACTCTTATTATAGTAGGATACTCCAAAGTCGTCATACTTGCAATATTACTCTGAAAAGGACAAAACCAATGGCGGAGATTACGCAGTTCAAGGGCTATGTGGCGGGGGAACCGACGATACCGAAGCCGGATACGCCCGTGTATCCGATGATTGTGACGGTTCAGGAGGGGGTTCCGGTCGCGTACCCGGGTTGTCACGGGCTGGGAGTGCGCGTGGTGCATCCGGTCAACCCCAACGCGCCCGCGAAGAACATGGGGCTGGTGATGTTTTATCTGCCGCCCCACACCAAAAACCCGCCCGGTTCGCACGAGACCGAAGAAACGTATGTAATTCTGGAGGGGCGTGGCATGATGACGTTCGCGGAGGGGAAGCAGGAACCCGTAGAAAAAGGCATGTTCGTGTACCTGCCGCCCTGGTGCGAACACGGCATCGAGAACACGGGTACGGAAACGCTTGTGGTTCTCATCGCCACCTCGCCGCATAATCCATGAAATCAGGTTGTTCGTTGTTAGGTTGTTAGGTTTAGTCTTCCAGGTAACTCCCGTGACCGGGAGTTACCTGGAAGACTAAAGGCTTGAGGAGTTACTCTCCGGGCGGCGGGCCATCCGGCGGGGGACCTCCGGGGCCTCTGCGACCGCCCGGCCCGCCAAAACCTCCAGGGCCACCCGGCCCGCCCGGTCCTCCGAAACTGCCGCCATTGCTGCGCGCGGGAAGGTTTGCCACATCCAGCAGCATATCGAATGTGCCGACAGCGTGGCGGCTGTCCTCGACCAGTTTCAGCATCAGCAGTTCGCCACTCGCCCGCGTGGTTTTGCCGGCTCGGGCGGGGCTGTTGTAGATACCATCTCCCGTGTTGAAAATGTCTCGGTTCGGGTTGGTATTATAAGGAGCCTGTTTGTAAACATGTGTGGTCACAGCGTCGTCGAAGAAGAACTGCGTCGTGAAATCATGCGTCGTCTTCTCGCCCGCAACGGTGCGGACGCGGGCATGAATGTGGACGGTTCTGCCCTGATACCACCCCGGGTAAATAGTGGTAAACTGCGCCTGTCCCTTCTCATCCGTCACCTGATAGCCGCGCAAAAACTTCTGCCCCTTCGTGTCCTGCACGTCCGAATACTGGCCGGTCGCGTTGCAGTGCCACAAATCCACAACCGCGCCGCTCAGGGGCGAAATCACCCCTTTGTTCAGCTGCGACACTCTGAGGTTGAGCGTCAGCGGCAGCCCCTTTTGCATCGTCTTGTTGGTGGGGTCCAGGCGTATGTCGGCGCGTTTCAGCTTCTCCTCAATCCAGAAGGGGCCTTCCGTCTCTTCGGGTGTCAGAATAGCCGATCCCGCTTTTTGCGCCCACGCCCTGCCTGCGCGTCCGGTTCCCAATCCCACAAGCGCCACTGCGCTCGCCGCGCCCATCAGCAGAATGCGCCGCCGGGTTGGCGGCTGCCATGAGCCTGTTCTGTCTTCTCGATTTTCCATCTTCTGCTCCTTTGCTGCAAACCGATTCTTCATTGTAAGAGTGCCATAGAAAGTTAAGTCTGGTTTGATTATAAAGCAGAAGTATGAAATTTGTATAAAATTCCGCGCCTTGTCAACTTTAATGTCAATACTGGACGCGCAGGAACAGGTTGAACGCTCTGTCAGCCCGTCGTTCCCTTGCCTCGGCGGTCAGGCGGAGATACTGAGTACGAAGCGGATAAAAGGTGAGGGCCCCTGTTGTCGCTACTTCGCTGCGATCCCCGCCGATCAGTTCGGCTCGCCCGGTCAGCGCGAGGCGTGTGGACGGCATGTACTCGGTTTCGAGCGAAACGTGGTTGGTATTGAAGCCGGGGCTGTGGGCGAGGGTGGCAATTCCGGTCAGGTAGAGATTGCGGCGCAGGGCGTAGGTTCCGACAAGCCCCTGCAAATTGCCGCTTTTATGAACGTAACTCAACGCGCCCAGCGTGGTATAGCCCCAACGGTGAAAGTAGTGGGCAAACGCGCCATCTTCGGCGTGAATATCTCCTGCCCGCGTCAGCCCGAGATGGCCTTGCAGGGGCAGAGCCAGCGTAACATAGTTGCCGTCGGCGGATAGATTGCCCCGATTGTCGAAGTACTCCAGACGGATGGAGGGTTGGGACGCGCCGAACGCGAAATCCCCAACGCCCTCATCCAGCGCGTAGGGAATCTGATCGGTAAGGCTGTTGTTGGGATTATACTGATACCGCAGGGGCGTCGCCTGCCCGATGACTATAGCGGCCTGTCCCCGTTTGCCCGCGAACGGCAGGGCGACATACGCATCTCCCAGGTCGCCGCTGGTGGCATCTGCGGAAGTGGAACTGGCGAGAAAGTTGACAAAGTACCCTCCGGCGCGTCCGGGCGGGCTTTGCTGGCTGCTGAACCCGCTGGAAAAGAACAACTCGAAGGCGCGGAAGTTGAGGGTATCCTGCCTGTTGGTAAAGTCGCTCTGGTAGCTGAAGGTGGTCAGGGTGGAAAGGGGCAGATAGCGCGTGGGATCAATTTTGGGCGGGCCGCTACGATCCGGCCAGTTGAAGTAGTTGGCCTGAAACGCATAGCCGAACCGGTTGAGGCGCGGCGTGACCGTATGGCACATCTGACAGCCAACCCCGTACTGCCGGGAGTATACGGGAAGCGCTCGCGCCGTTGAAATTTGCAGTGCCAGAAGTCCGAGGGCGAAGGCGACCCGCAGTAAACGGCAGAGGCGGGGAGACGCGAACAGATTTTGAGCAGAGTTCATGAGTGATCCTTTTGCCGGGTTGATTTTGTACAGGCGTTGTCGTAAGCGGACGCTCGAAAAGTTGGGAGCCGATTGTTAAGAGAAGCGCGACACTCGCAAAAATACATTAGCGGCGACGGTGATGTATTTTGTTTTGGCGCGGTTTACCGCTTCCGCTTTATTGTAAGGAGCGGCAATAAAATTCAGATAAATGCTGGCACCAAAAAATTCGTATGACAGCAAAAAGAACCCGGTCGCCGTAGCAACAGGGTTCTTTTATTCAGCCGCTGGAAATAAGCGCGTCCGTCCGTCCGTCAGAAACACTCCTCATTCGCGTTTATTCGCGTTCATTTGCGGCTAAACTTTTGCCATCTCCAATTGTTGTTTTCTGGACAGTTACTGTTCCGCAGAGGTTGGTTGCAAAATTTATTACAACGCCATGCAGCCATGAGGAGAATAGTCCTCATGGCCGCTCGTGACTTACGCCCGTTCGTTGCGTTTGTTTGCTTTATAGCGTGGTCAGGAACAACGCGAGGTCTTCTTTCTCCTGCTCCGACAGGCCGATCTGGAAGCGGTTGTCGTAGAAGTCGAGAATGTCGAGCAGGTCGCCGGAAACTCCATTGTGCATGTACGGCGATTGGGTTTCCAGTCCGCGTAGGCTCGGCACTTTGAACTTCCCGATGTCCGCCCATTTGCCGGTTGTCATGGCCGCGCCGGGGTCGGTGGTTTGCAGCGTCGCGCCCGTCTTCTTGTTGCGCAGGGTGTACAGGGGCATATCGGGCGTCCGCAGTTTGCCATCCGCCACGCCGGTATTCAGCAGCAGGGGCAGGGCGTTGCTGCCGATACTGGGCGCGCTGTGGCAGGAGGAACACGTTCCCTTGATGGAGGCTCTGCCCGTCACATCATTCAACCCCGCAACGCCGCTGATGGTAAACTGTCGTGTATTGAACAGTTTCTCGCCCCGCGCCACGGATTGCTGCGCAGGTGTGGGGCGCGGCGGCGGCGGCGGGTTATTGAGGCCGTTATGCGGCGGCGGGGGTGGCGGGTTGTTGGGCGGATCTGTAGCCAGTTATCATAGAAGATAAACACATTTGGATTAAACGGCTGCGGGTTATGAACCAGACCAAAGGCGTCGTTGATACCCGGTTGAAACTGCAGATTGATCAAGTTGATTGGCCCCGCGCCGATTTGCGGGCGTGTTGAGGTTGCCTGCGTCGTTGGAAGCAATCTGGCTGGTATACAGATGCGTCTCAAAGTCTACAATCTGTGCTACCTGCGCGTCGGTTGGCGTCTGCGTCGCCTGCATGTGGCCCTTCACGGCGTCCTTTGCCTGCTGCGCGAGCGCGTCCAGCACGGACTTCTGACCGAGGAGTTCGCGCCCGTCCCACATCACGGTGGCAAGGAAGCGCAGATTGGTGGACGGCAGCGGGCGGCGAAAACAGGACACATCCATAGGGTTAGAATAGCCGTATGGATCGTCTATGGCCTGAAGGGTAAACTCCGCGTTGGGAAGCATGGGGATGCCGACACGGATAAGTCCCTTGTTCAGCAGCATACTGCAATTGGCCTGCCGCGCCGCGAGGGTAGACATATCGGCTTTCGGATTGTTTGCGCCATCAACGGGCGCGAACAGGGGATCAAGTCCCTGCGTGGCGTTAAAAACCTGAACGGCATAAGTCGGCGTGATGGTCATGCCCTGTGCGACGGGGTGGCACGTCGCGCAGGTTCTGCCATTCGTGCCGAGCGGCTTGAAAAAAGGGTTGTTCAGGTCGAAGCCGGGGTAAGTGGTGAGTGTGCGAGAGACGCCTTCGCCATTGACGGAATCGACGAAGTTGGCAGGCGCGCCCGCGTTCTGGCTACGCGTGGCAGTGGGCAGGGCAAGCGCGGTGATTGCCAGGGCGCAGGAACCCAGCGTAACGGTGTGAATAGGTTTCCACGATTTCATGAACAGTCTCCTGAAAGGCGGCGAATACGCTTGTCGCGCAAGCAACTTCCACAATGTAGAAGTTCATATACGAACGAGCAATTCACGCCTGTTGTGGCGTCCTCCGAAAAGCGACGCAGGGAAGGGTTCCGAACGGGGAGAGTATACACAGGGAACATGAAAACCAATTAAAATTTTGCCCGATTTTTATGAATTTTTTAGGAAATTGTGATAACTTTGTTGCGTGGCCTTCTAAGCTGTTGGAAACTCACTCCTGTTCCTGCCTTTATCTGGATTTTATATTTAAGCCGTATCTTAACCATATCGGGGTTGCCTTCGTAAGCGAAAGACAGAGGAGTAACAAAAATGCGGATTCTCTTAATTGAAGATGAGGCCGGCATTGCCGCCATGATTCGCGAGGGGCTGGAGGATGCGAACTACAGCGTGGATGTGGCGCGGGATGGACAGACCGGGCTGGAGATGGCGCAGGAGCAGACCTATCATCTCATCGTGCTGGATGTGATGCTGCCGCGCCGGGACGGGTACAGCGTGTGCGAGGAGCTGCGGATGCGGCGCAACCGGGTTCCCATTCTGATGCTGACCGCCCGCGATACCGTCAAAGATAAAGTGCGCGGACTGGATACGGGAGCCGACGACTATTTGCCCAAACCGTTTGATTTTCAGGAACTGATGGCCCGCGTCCGCGCCCTGATTCGCCGCGATAAGGTAAACCGTACCCGCGTGATTCGCGTCGCCGACCTGACGATTGATACGGCGCAACGCCGGGTCACGCGCGCAGGCGTGGAAATCGGACTGAGCAACCGCGAGTACGACCTGCTGGAAGCGCTTGCCGCCAACGAGGGCAAGGTGCTGACGCGGGAAGCCATTCAGGAGCGCATCTGGATGAATGAGGACGCGGTAGAAAATACGGTCAATGTGTACATCGGAACCCTGCGCAAGAAACTGGACGCGAACCATCCCGTCAAGCTGATACAAACAGTGCATGGAGTGGGGTATATGCTGCGGATGCCGGAAGGATGAAAGGTGTCAGGTGTCAGGTGTCAGGAAATGCTCTGCTGCTTGTGCTTTTTCGGCGTAGCAGAGAAGTAACAGTACAATTCCCTGACACCTGACACCTGACACCTGAGCATGGTGAAAACTGTGGATAACGCTGAAAAAACGGTTATGGAGCATGAGGAGGAAGAGCGGAACGTGGGGCGGTGGACGGCAAAATTGCCACTCCGCTGGAAACGTTCGCTTGGTTCGCTGCGAACGCATCTGATTGTCTGGAATATTGTCGCGCTGTCGCTGCTGGTCGGCGGACTGGGCGTGGTGTGCCGCTACGCCATTGAGAAGTTTCTGATGCAGTCCATAGACCATGATCTGGAAAACAGTATCGGCATGTACATACACCCGCCGCGCAAGCATGGGCGCCCGCCCGGACCGCCGGATGGGAAATCGGGCGACAGGCCGGAACCTTAGGACCCGAGCGAAGGAACGGAGAGGGACACGAACATGGCCCCGATTTCCATGACCGGGAAGAACATTCGCCGGGAAAACTGCCTCCGAAAGAACACGGCCCTGGAGATCATCACTTCGGGCCGCCGCCCGGAGGTTTTCATGGCGGGAAACATGGTCCCGGACCGCCCATAGAGAACAGCGAATTTCGTCCACACCAGTTCAATAGTAAAGGGCTATCGGAATCCGACAGGGACGCGGAAACGCGCCCGGTCTGGGATAAAGCGGGATTGGTCGCCGCCCTGCAAAATAAAACTGTTTGGAATACCGTCATGGTTGATGAGGAGCCGGTTCGGGTGATTTCCGCGCCCGCGTTCAATATTCGCGGCGAAAAGGGAGCCGTACAAAGCGCGTATCCGCTGCGGGAAGTGTACTGGGCTTTGTCCGGCATTGATACCGTGCTGCTGCTGCTTATCCCCGTCGGCCTGCTTGGGGCGGGGTGGATGGGGTCGGCGCTGACCAATCGCGTTTTGCAGCCGCGTTCAGTGGATGACGCAGGCGGCGGGGCGCATCGGAACGGAACCCGGTTCGGGTGGCTTTTCGCGACGTTTGCCCGTTGTCGGCAGCGACGAATTTGCCGAACTTGCCGACACGTTTAACGGCATGTTGGGACGGCTGGATAGCGCGTTTCAAGAGCAGCAGCAATTGCTGGAATTGCAGCAGCGATTCACTGCCGACGCTTCCCACGAACTGAAAACGCCGCTTACGATTATCAAAGGCCGCGCCGGACTGGCGTTGGGACGCGACACGACAGATGAGCGCTCGCGCCGCGCGTTCCACGAAATTGATGAGGCGGCGGATTCCATGTCGAATCTGGTGCAGGATTTGCTGCTGCTGGCCCGTTCAGACGAGGGACAAATGGGGCAGGATCGGCGAGAACTGTTGGTAGGCGGAAATTCTGGAAACCGCGCGGGAGCAGGCGTTACAAGACAACCGCGCGCCCATTGACATGAATGTGGAGCCGGAAACGCTGACGGTTGCGGGCAATCAGGCGGAACTGGCCCGCCTGTTCCGCAACCTGCTGGACAACGCCATCCGCTACACGCCCCCGGACGGCCAAATCCGCGTGACCGCCCGCAGCATAGACAGGGCATGTTGTTGTCACTGTCCGCGATACTGGCAGCGGCATCGCCCCGGAGCATCTGCCGCATCTCGGCAAGCGCTTTTACCGCGTGGACGAGTCCCGCACCCGACCCACCGGCGGCACGGGATTGGGATTGTCCATCTGCCGCAGCATTGTGGAAGCGCACGGCGGCACGATCGCGTTTGAAAGTGAGTTGGGAGTGGGAACGACAGTAGTTGTTAGGTTGTTAGGTTGTTAGTTGTTAGGTTTCAAGGTTTTATGTTTTTATGGTGACAGGGCAACCAATCACATAAAACCCTGACAACCTAACGCCCTACTTCCCTTTCCCTCCGCACCACTGGACGCCGTTGCGGAAAATCTGGCGTATCTCGTCCATGAAGTAGATGGGGTAGGCTTCGTGGCCGGGCTGGAAGTAGAAGACGCGGCCCTTGCCGACCTTCCAGACCATGCCCTGCTGCGCGTTCTCCATTTTGCCGTCTTTGAGGGTGTACACGCCGTCAAAAATCAGCGTATCGGGCGTGGGAACCTCGAACGGATCGCCGTAGCGCTCGGTTTTGGGAACCGTGAAGTTCTTGACGCCTTTGGCAATCGGATGCTTGGGCGCTTTCACAATCAGTTCCACGGGCGCGCCGTCGTCAATGTAGTATTTCCAGCCGCAGTTCGTGCCTAAAATGGCTTTGAGCGGCTTGGAATAGTGCGCGGAGTGGGTGGCGATGAAGCCCATGCCGTCCTCTTTGACGCGCTTGACGATCTGCTGCACCAGTTCATCCTTCACGTCGCCGTGCTTCTGATGGCCCCACCAGATCAGGACACTCGCGCTGTTCAGCACGATCGTCGGGCAGGCCCTGATCCGGGTCTTTCAGGTTAGCGGTCGCGACGTCCCAGCCCTTTGAGCGGCTTCAAGCCTTCGGCAATGGCTGTGTTGACATCGTCGGGGTACACGTTTTTCGGCGCGGTTCCCTCCGACCAGACGACCACTTTGCCCTTGCTTTTGGGCGCGGCGTTCGCGCTCTCCCCGGCCAGCAATCCTCCGGCCAGCGCCAATCCTCCGCCAATCAGAGCGCGGCGGCTTATCGTTTCGTTCATGTTAAAAAAATTTCCTTTCGAGTTGTTGAATTAAGCAGGATGTTGTCGCTTGCAAGGCGAATATCCTTTGCAGAGAAGGCATTGCGGTGTGACACCCGTATCATTCGATGTGAATGTGGGGATTTCCTGCGCGTAAAGGCACAACAGGTTGGTTCGGAACACAATCCTGCCTGCCTGTGTTTGACGCCCGATCCGGCGTTATGTGCCAGAAAAGCGACTATTGCTGCCAAAAGTAGATTAATTTGCCAATGATTCGGAAATGAATGTTGACAGGCGCTTTTAATTGTGTTAGGATTGTAGGTGAAGTATGCCCTTCTTATCATTTTCATAGTTCTGCAATAGCAGAGGAGAAGCCCCGTAATGAAGCGAAAAGGTTTTACCCTGATTGAGTTGCTCGTCGTCATCGCCATCATCGCGATTCTGGCCGCCATCCTGTTCCCCGTCTTCGCGCAAGCCCGCGAAAAAGCCCGTCAAGCCTCCTGTTTGAGTAACCTCAAGCAGATCGGCACTGCCACGCAGATGTACGCGCAGGACTACGATGAGCGCATGGCCGCATGGACATTCAACAATTCCCCGCTTGGCCTGTGGGGAACGCCTGAATGGAACAATTACGGCTGGTCCTATGCTTTCTTCTTCTGGCAGCCGTACCTGAAGAACGTCCAGATTTATAATGTCCCAGCGCAAACGACAACTTTGCCGGAGCCGCCAACAACGCGACGTATCCGCAGTTTAACATGAGCTATGGTTACAGCGAGTACGTCATGGACAATGGGCGTGGCAATTCCAAATTAGCGGCATTGGCAGGCAGCACTTATGGCGTAGCCAAAATCGCCATCATTGGCGAAAGCAACTTCGCAGGCATCTACAACGATTGGGATAATGGCGGTACAGGCGGCACGACTGGCTTTGACACCAACTATCTGGCTCGTGTGGCCCTGGCGAACAAAACCAATGGCAATCCCAAGCCGCGTCATAACGGGTCGCAGTTTGTATACGCGGACGGTCATGCCAAGTACATTCCGCTCGCCAAAATCCGCTGCCCCGCGGCGGCAGGCGCGCAGGGCGAGTTCCCGGTCATCAACCCCAACGCGCCGAGCGAACTGCCGTAGGTTTTCTACCTCACCTCACCCCAACCCCTCTCCTTGCCGCGCAACGCGCTAGGAGAGGGGCTATTTTGTTCTCTCCTGGCCGCGCTTTCAATTTAAATCCTTGAGTTTCAGTGTGGCTTAGAGCATGAAAAGCCCCTCTCCTAGCGCGTTGCGCGGCAAGGAGAGGGGTTGGGGTGAGGTGCTTTAGAAGGAAATACGCTGATGATAACTTTGACGCTTCTGCTTGGGGCTTTGTTGACAATGGGCATGGCGATTCCGGCGGCAACAGCCGGAACTTCCTTCTGTGGAGCAATTGCCGGTTGTGAAGGAATTGCCCGACCCGTTTCTGTTTATGGATGGAACGCGGGTTGTCAAGCAAAAAGGATTGGGCGCGGCGACGGAACGAACTAAAAACGCTGGCGCAGCATTATGGTATGGCGTGATGCCGCCGGGTGGGGGAACGGTTCATGCCGAGGAACTGGAATCAAGCCATAACCCTGCGCTTGGCGCGACCGAAAAGAAATTGCTGCTGCGCATGGGGCCGGAAGGGAAAGTTCAGACGCATCTGATGCTGACTGTTCCCGATGGCGACAGGCGGTTTCCCGCGATTATTGTGGGCGATTTATGTTGGGGCAAGGTGTCGCCGGAGATTGTGGCGGATGTGGTAAAACACGGCTACATTCTGGCGGAATTTGACCGTACTGAAATTGTAGCGGATAAGAACGTTCATACGGGCGGGTTGTACGATGCGTATCCCAATGGCGAGTTCGGCGCGGTGGCGGGGTGGGCGTGGGGCTTTCGAGCGCGTGGTGGATTACCTGCACACGCTGTCCAATGTGGACACAAAACACATTGCGGCGACGGGACATTCGCGGGGCGGCAAAGCGGTACTTCTGGCGGGCGCATTGGATGAGCGCATTGCCCTGACCGCGCCCAACGACGCGGGCTGCATGGGAACCGGCTGTACGCGCCTGATCTATTCCGGGGAAACCGTGCCCCATCATCACGAAGAACTTTCCCCTACTGGTTTTCGCCCCGCTTGACGGAATTCATCGGACATGAGGAGCAACTGCCGTTCGATCAGCACAGCATGAAAGCGCTAATCGCGCCCCGCGCCCTGCTGGAAACGCAGGCATTGGGCGATATGTGGGCCAATCCGCAGGGGGCGCAGGCGACGTATCAGGCGGCGAAAGTGGTGTTTGACTATCTGGGCGCGGGCGATAAAATCGGCATCGCCTACCGTCCCGGCGAACACGCGCAGACGCTCTGGGACTGGCAAACCCTGCTGGGTTTCGCCGACCTCCAATTCTTCCACAAGCACACCACACGCAAATTCAACGAACTGCCCTACGCCGACGACTCTAAGCGCGTGTTCAGTTGGACTGCCCCGGCAAAATAGCGACGAAAAGACCTAAATCTACACATCTCTGCGAAGCGGGGGCTTGTACCCTCAACCCCGGCCCTTCTCCCTGATTCGTCCGCAGCGGACGATCAGGGAGAAGGGAGCGAAACTGCTCACTTTATCTCGTAACAGTAACGTTGTACAGTCAACAAGCAAGGCTTCCACACTCGCTCCCTTCTCCCTCCGAACGCAGAGAGGGAATCAGGGAGAAGGGCCGGGGGTGAGGGTACAAGCCTTTGGCGATGCGCAACGCTATCGCATTAGCCCTTCATGTAGTATCTTGGCAACATCGCATTTTACAGGCAAGAACCGGAGTTAGAACCGAGTCGTAACAAAATAAAAAGAGGCCGTTCCTTGTGGGACGGCCTCGGATGCGGGGAACGGGACTCGAACCCGTACGTCTTTCGACTCAGGTTTTTCTTACCACTACAGTTTTCACTGCCCACTATGGTTTGTGGTCTGGACCATATCTTCTCCATGTCCTGCAAAAATTAGCAAGATTTTAGGAGGTTTCCATCTGGCCTCTACACCTTCCTGACAGATATTTACCTTTCTGTCAGGCTTGGCTCGGTATTGCCATGTTACAGAATAACGAAGGGTTCACCGAATTTGGAAACTTCTACATTGAACTTTTCAGTTCAAGCACTCAATTTCTATAAGACCTGTGCGGCTGCCATTACGCCACCCCCGCGCGCACTCCTTATTATAACCCTCTCCACTCCTTTCCGTCAACCAATTCCTTGAAATCGTTGCTGTGTTGTGTGCCTCTGAACGGGAACGGGCGGCTGCGTGGTAAACTATACCAACAATACCAATACCGCCGATGATTTCAACGCCTGCTTCCTAATTGCCCATGAAACGTTTTCTTGTGTGTATTCCCGACTCCAAAGTGGGTGATTTCCTGATGAGCGTTCCCACGCTCGCCGCCTTGCGCGCCCATTTTCCCGGCTGCCATATCGCGCTGCTGCTGCGCCGCCCCGATCCCGGCGAATGGCTCACCGGGCATCCGCTCGTGGATGAAATTATCTGGTGCAATCCCGACGATCAACCCGGGCGGCGGGGAATGGAGGGCGTGGTTCGCGAGTTGCGCAAACGCCGTTTCGATGTGGCGATTTATCGCGGTCGCCGCGCTAATTTCGTCTGGATGTTCTGGCTGGCGGGCATTCCCATGCGGATCGCCGGTTCCAAACGCTACGTGAAATTCCTGATTACTCACAATACGGGCGACAATCGCGAAGTTCCCGACCGTCACGAGATCGAGTACAATCTGGAACAACTGCGTCCGTTGGAAATCAACGCGACCGATACGCGGATATGCTTTCCCATTTCCCCGCAGGATCAGGCGCAGGCAGACGCCCTGTTGCGCGAACACGGCATCGGCAAGGGCGAAACCCTGATTGCCATCAATCCGGGCTACGCGGGCAGTTCCCGGCCCTGGCCCGCCGAACGGTTTGCCGAAGTGGGAAAGCGCCTTGCTGCCGAAACCCATGCGCGTATCCTGATTATCGGGCGAACCGGCGATACCGAAATGAAAAACGACTTTCGCGCCATCATCGGGTCGGCCTGCGTAGATTTGACCGGGAAAACATCGGTTCCCCGCCTTGCCGCCATTTTGCAGCGCTGTCGTCTGCACATCAGCATAGATACCGGCACATCCCATCTCGCCGCCGCGATGGACACGCCCAACGTCACTCTGTTTCCCTATAGCAAGCATTGGGATCAGCGCGTTCGCTGGCGTCCCTGGCAGCCCGAAGCGCAGCAGCGATTGCTCGGCCCGTCCTTTCGCTGTGCCGGATGTGAGCGCAAATGTACGAAAACAGCAAATGCCTGCGTGGAGAGTATCACGGTCGCGCAGGTTGTTGCCGCCGCGCTGGACTTATTGGCTTCCACCTCCAACGTGACGCGCAAACCGGCTATTGAAACCTCTGTTACCGAGGTAAGTGTCTCGTGATGAACACGCCTTCCAAATCCTCTAATCCTAACACCAACAGCAACGACGTTTCGGAACGAAAGGATGAAGACGCGCCCCGTTCCATTGTCGTAATCGCCAAAGAGCATATCGGCGATCTGGTCAACACTATTCCCGCCCTGCGCAGTCTGCGCCGCCTGTATCCGCGCGCCCATATCACCGTTGACGTGGGCGAACGCGCCGCCTGCGTCCTTGAAAATTGCCCGTATGTAGATAAAGTTGTGAAGCGGCCCGCGCATCAGGGGATTGGCGGCAAAGCGAAATACGTGTTCTGGCTGCGCAAACATCGCTTTGATATGGGGATTGTGCTGTACGACAGCCCCGACCTGCGCCTGTTTCTGCGCCTGAGCGGAACCCCCCGACGCATCGGGATTGTGCGCAAGGCGAGGTTTGCCGATTGCCTGACCGTTCTGGTCGCGTGGGACCCGAACGGTCACGAAACCCTTGACAACTACCGCAACGTGATCGCGCGATTGGGCGGCGATGTTTCGGACGCGCGTACCGAAGTGTTTCCTTCTCAGGCAGACACTGAATTCGTGGCGCGACTGCTGCAAGCGGAAGGCGTTGCGTCTGGCGCGACCCTGATTGCCCTGAATCCCAGCGCGTCTATGGCCGGGAAATTCTGGCCTGCCGAACGCTTTACGGAATTGGGCAACCTGCTGTCGCCCCTGCCCAACACGCGCCTGATTCTGCTCGGCGGACCGGGCGACGAAACTCTGGCGAACGAAATCCGCGCGGGCATGAACACCCAACCCATCACGCTGACCGGAAAACTGAGTATTCTGCAACTGGCAGCCCTGCTGAAATCCTGCCGCGTTCTTGTCACGGGAGATACCGGCCCGATGCACCTTGCCTGCGCTGTTGGTACGCCCGTAGTTGCCCTGTTCGGCCCGACAAATCCCGCGCAAACGGGGCCGGGACACGTTCCCGGCAACACCATACTGCGCAAAGTTGCTGCCTGCCCGGAATGTACCTTCTACCTATGCCGCAAAAACAGCGAATGTCTGCGCCAGATTCAGGCGGCGGAAGTAGCGCAGGCAGTCGAAAATGTGTTGCAACATCCCTCCTCCTCCCCATCTCCTTGAAATTTTCGCCTGCCGCGTGATTGTCAAACGCGCGCCAAAATGGTAGAATAATTCCTGCTGATTATATCCCTGAGAAGCCGTATTGGTAGGGGCGTTGCTTGCTGCGCCCAACAAAGCAGGAAGTTATCCTGTGACCTGTGAGGAACCCGATGAAAGAGCAGAGCGGGCAAACGTTTCTGGCGGCGCAATGGGGCAAGGTTCGCGTTACCATCGGACTGACGCCGCCGGACGAACTGCGCCGCCTGTCCAACGCGCGCCTGCTGACCTGCCCCGGCTGCCGCGCGTCCGTAATTCTTCATGCGGGAACTGTTCGCGCCCACCACTTCGCGCATCTTCCGGGGGCAGTATGTACCGCCCCGCAAACAGAACCTGAAACCGAAGAACACCGCGCCGGCAAACTGTTGATCACGCAATGGTTGCGAACCTGCCTGCCCGATGCCGACATTATCGTGGAAGCGCATATTCCCGAAACCAACCAGCGCGCCGATGTGCTTGTGATTGTTTCGCCGCAACAGCGCATCGCCATCGAATATCAGTGCGCCAACATGACTGCGCGGGAATGGCGGCGACGGCATGAACTGTATCGCAGCGTGGACATTCAAGACCTGTGGCTGCTCGGCGGTTCCCGCCTGTTGCGCGAAACCGCCCCAATTCCCAACAGCAACGCCACCGGCAAGCCACACAATTACAACACAATCGCGTCCCCTTCTCCGGTTCCCGCCGGGCGGCCTGCCGTTGCCATTCTCCGCACTCATGAACTGGAACGCGGCCTGCTGTGGGATGGCGCGCCCCTGCTGTTTCTGGACGCCATCGGCGAACAGCTTCCCGCGAGTACGCTCGCCCGCTTCCGCCCCAACCCGGACGCGCAGGCCATGCGCCCCGCCGGTCGTCTGGTCACCCGCCCCCTCCTCGAACTCCCCTTCCCCTTCGCCCTCCTCGACTGGCCCCACAATCTACAGCCGAACAGTCCGATACAGGGAACAGGGGACAGGGGACAGGGAACAGGAAAAACCAGCCACCAACCCCCAGCCACCAACCACCAACTATGGGAATGGCTGGCGCAGCGGCATCGGGTGACGCCGCTCACGCTCGACGGGTTTTTCGGGCTGCCAATCAAACACGAGGGCGTGTTCGCCTGCGAAGACCGGGCATGGCAGGCGGCCATCTACTACCGCTTTATTCATCGGCGCGTGGAAGATCGCTGGTGGCTGGCCGAAGTGGAAACGTGGACTCGCGCCTATCTGCCCCTGACGTTTCCCGTCAACCTCAGACGCCTGCAATTCGCGCTTGCCGAGTATCAAGAACTGCTGGCGGCTGCCGGGTTTCTGTCCCTGCCACGCGGCTACAATCGCGCCAACGCCACCGTCACCGCCGACCTGACGACCCTGTCCTCGCCCCCCGACCCTCAGGAAACTCTCCGCCTCGCCCGCTACCGCCGCACCCTCCTGCGCGAAGCCGCCGCCGAGTACCTGACGAACTAGAAAAGGAGAAGAGGAGAAAAGGAGAAAGGGAGAGGGAACCGCGAAACACGCGAAATAAGCAAAAAGAAGAAGAGACAAAAAGGAATACAGAGGATTAATAGGATTGCAAAGAGGAAGAACTAATTTCGTACTGTTCCTATCCGCATTTATCCGTGTTCTCCGGGGGGTGCATTTTCTTTTTATCCTTTTTTCGTTTATTTAGCGTCTTTCGCGGTTCCCTCTCCTCTTCTCCTTTTCTTCCTCTGTGGTTAGTTCTGTTTGTTTTGGACAACGAGCAGGGTACGTTTAGACGTGATGATGTGGCTGTTGCGGTTGAGGGCGCGGACTTCCACCAGATGTTCGCCCTCCGTTTCGCGGCGCGTGTCCCACTCGAACTGGAACGGCGGCACATTCTGCGAAGAGACAATCTGGTTATCCACAACGTAAAGGACAAAGTGGATGGGGTCGGGTTCGCCTTCAGGCAGTTTGGCTTTGAGGCTGAGAACGCCGGATACGACAGGCCGATGCTCCTGTTTCGCATGGGCAAGGGATTGCGCCAGATACGCCTGCCCAAGCGCGGTCACGCGCGGCTCGATGAATTGAGAGTTGAGAGTTGAGAGTTGAGAGTTCCCTGTTTCCTCATCAGAGCGTGACACGACAATGACAATCGGCTCCTCTTGCTGCGGATCGTAGAGGGTGGGGAAGGGGCGCAGAACGCGGGGCGCGACTTCCAGTTTCACCTGTGCGCCGGAAGCGGGCAGTAAATCCGCGAATATGCCGGAGCGCGGGGCCATGTTGGTTGTAATTGCGCCGGGTTCCGGGGTGGGCGAAGTCCAGCCGCGCTTGCCGCTCGAACTGTTGAGAACTTCGGGGCGCAATTTTAGAATTTGTCCGAGATTGATGGCGAGGGCGATCCCGTCGCCACTGCCGCGCAAAACCACTCCGGGCAGATTCGCGCTTCTGTCGGGTTGTATAGAGGTAGCGGGGCGCGTCACCCGTCCAATCAGCGTGTAGTGCAGTCCGCTGTCTGTGCTGACGCGGATACTGCCCTGAAGCATGTTCTCCACGCGGATACGATACGCTTCTCTGGAAATGGCTCGCTGAGGCGCAAGAGGAACCTCATCCTGTGGCGCTTGCTGCGCGGCAGAAGGCAAACACAAGACGCCTATCAGCGCCAGAACAAGTAGCGCCTCATAAGGCAGTAAACTGTAGTTTAAGATCGGTTTGATAAGTTGTTGAAAAACCTTCATTCGCGTTGTGTATACACATTTACGAAGCAAAATAATATAGTGACCCCCTTTGTCAAGACAAATTTTCGTCATGTTTAAGGTGGTCGCCGCATCGGTTGTTTTGCTCTAGCAACCGAGCGCTTGTTGATACACTTGGGCTGGTGTTTTGTAGGCCAGCGCTTGGTGCGGACGCGCTTCATTATAGAACTGGAAGTAGCTGTGCAATCCGTTGTACACGGCTTTTGGCGTTTCGTAGCCTTTGAGATACACGTCTTCGTATTTGACCGTTCGCCACAAGCGTTCCACGAAGATGTTGTCCAGCGCCCGGCCTCGTCCATCCATGCTGATGGTAATGTCGGCGGATAGCAAGCGACCCGTGAACTCCTTGCTGGTAAATTGGACGCCCTGATCCGAATTGAAGATCATGGGCTTACCGCTTCCCAGAGCCTGATCCAGTCCTTCGCAGCAAAAAGCCGTGTCGAGCGTGTTGGACAATTGCCACGTCAGAACGAAGCGACTGTACCAATCGATAATGGCAAACAGGTAGACAAATCCTTTCTCTAAGGGAATATAGGTGATGTCGCAACTCCACACCTGATTGACTGCGTTTATCTTGACGCCGCGCAAAAGGTACGGGTAGATGGGATTTTCAGGATGCGGGCGGCTCGTATTCGGGCCGGGAACCATGGCCTGCAATCCCATAACCTGCATCAAGCGGGCAATCCGCTTCTTGTTGACAAGATGCCCGTCTTCGCGCAAGACATGAACCATCTTCCGGTAGCCGAAGAATGGATGCTTGGTATACTCCTTATCTATGAGCTGCATGAGAAGCAGATTGAACGCGTTTTCACCTGTTGGCTGGTAGTAGTAGCCGGAACGCGACAGACCGAGCAGTTCACATTGACGCCCAATGCTCAGATGCGGATGCCCGACTTCCACGCGCTGCCGCAGCGTCTCAACCGAGGCGACCTGATTTTTTTTTGAGCCAGTCCAGTTCAACCTTGAGTTGGCCGATCTGCTGGTAAAGTTGGGCTTCTTTCTCTTCCTGGTCTTTGGTGTCTTTGACGCGCTTATCGGCAAAGACCGTAGGCAAACTGTCGAGCAGTTGCTTTTTCCACTGCATCAGCAGATTGGGATGCACTTGCGCGTCACTGGCAATCTCGGCAAGAGTGTGGTTGCCTTTGACCACTTCCAAAGCCAGTTTTGCTTTGAACTCGGCAGAATAGCGTTTACGGATGGTAGACATAGTGGGTTCTCCTGTGTTTATTGTGACACAGCCACCACCTTAAACCACTGTCCGAATTCTTGGGGTCATTATATAAAGCAGACTTTCGCTTGTGAGAATTGCGTGGGGGTATACAGCATTATACCACGCGCAGGCTTAAACATGGGCGCGTTTCAGATTTAACCTGTCTCTGTGCCGGGTATTGAAAATATCCGGCAGGAAAGCGCAAGCGTCCCTCAGACGCGGAAAAGTTTAGAAGCGTAGGAACACAACATGTTGCGTCCGCGTGAGCAGGACGCTTGCTTTGTACAGACAGGGATTTTTAATCCCTGGAAACCTCTGTCGCCAAAAGAAGGGGATTTCGCGCCGGTGTCGAAACTATGCGGCAACACACTTCCGCGATTGCTGTTCTGCCCGTAACCTTGTCCTTCAGTAAGCGCGATTCAGGAAACCCGCCATGCGCATTGATTTGCCGATTGATATATTTACTTTTCCCCATATTCCGCTTCCCACCGTCTGGACGGTGGAGCAGTTGTACGACACTCCCGCGCTGAGTGGGGAGCAGATTACCCTTCAGGCGCAGGCGGCGGTAGATACGTTGCTGAACAAGAAAGGGCTTGCGTCCGGCGCGACGGTGGCAGTCGGAGTCGGAAGTCGCGGCCTTGACAATCTGGTGACGATTGTTGCGGCTGCCATTGCGCAGTTGAAAACGCGCGGCATGAAACCCTATGTGGTTCCCGCGATGGGCAGTCATGGCGGCGCGACAGCAGCAGGGCAGATAGAGGTTCTGGAGGGCTACGGTATCACGCCCGAATCCGTCGGGGCAGAAATTCGCGCTACGATGGACGTAGGTCAGATTGGCACTTTGGAGGGCGAAGACGCGGGCGAGTACGCGGGGCAGCCCGTGTATTGCGAACGCAACGCCCTTGCCGCCGACGCGATTCTGCTGATCAATCGTATCAAAGCGCATACCGACTTCAGCGGCGAATGGGAGTCGGGCATCGGCAAGATGAGCGTGATCGGATTGGGCAAGCGGCACGGCGCGGAAAGCGTACACCGTTACGGCGCGCGGGGCCTGCGGGATTTGATACCCCGACTGGCCCGCTACAACGCGAAGCATCTGCCCCTGCTCGGCGGCATCGCCACCATTGAAAACGAACTCGGCCATGTATCCGAACTACACGCCGTGCTGCCGGAACAGATTGGACAGGAGGGCGAAAAGGCGTTGCTTAAACGCGCCCGCCAGATCGCGCCGAGTCTGCCGTTCGACGAAATTGACGCGCTGGTTATAGACGAGATGGGAAAAAACATCAGCGGGGCGGGAATGGATACGCATGTCATCGGCAGGGGAACCATGCCCGGAATCGCCGAACATACGTGGGGCGGGCCGGATATTCGGATTATTGCCGTGCTGGATTTGACCGCTGCCTCGCACGGCAACGCCACCGCGTTCGGGCTGGCCGATCTGGTCACGCGCAAGTTGATTGAGAAAACCGATTTCACCGCCAGTTACATCAACATGCGGACGAGTGGCGAGGGCGGTATCCTGCGCGGGCGGTTGCCGATGATTCAGCCGACGGGTGAGGATTGCGTCCGTACCGCGTATGCCTGCTGTGGCAAAGCCGACCCGGAAACGGTGCGCTTCGCCCGTATCCGCAACACCGCGGACACGCAGTTTCTGGAAATCTCGTCCGCCCTGCTTGCCGAAGCGCAGGCCAACCCGCGCCTGCGCGTGTCCGGCGAATCCCATCCGCTCGATCTGTGTCAGGCCGTTCGCCCGTATTGAATTGAACAGTTCTCGTTTCCGGGCTGGTATGAAAAACTTCTCCCCTTCTCCCAAAAAAGCCTGGGAGAAGGGGTTATGTCCACAAGTGGACGCCCGGGTTGAGGGCTATTTTAGAATAAGGTGAGGAGTGAGGGCTTATGCTGCAAAGCCTTGTCGCATCGGAAACCATAGCGCGTTCCGCCCCGCCTCTGCTGTGGCAGGAGGCGGGAACCGCGTCGCCGGAAGAGCGCCTGCGCGGGGAACGCCTTGCCGTCACGCCCGAAGAGCGGCGCAAAATGCAGCAGCGTATCCGGCGTATCCGGCGGCGCAGCCTGCTCACGCCCGACGCGCTGATGCAACTGGGGCAGGCGCATCTGCCGAATACTACGCTCCACGCCCTTCTCACGATGCTGGAGGGGCCGTTCGAGGAGCATTGGGAGGAGCGCGGGGCGGCAGTGTGGGCGCTGGGACTGGCGCATCTAACAGGCCGTCAACGGCAAACCGTCAGCCGCGCGCTGTGCCATATCCTGCGCCGCAAAATGCTGGCGCGGGGCGGCCACAAGGAACGCTGGCTGGACGCGCCCGTTGTCATGGTGGCAATCCCCTGGCTGCTGTGCTGGCTGTTCGCCCTGACCTGGCATTCGTCCGAGGGACACGGCAGTCCCCTGCTTTTTCAGGCGGGCGCGCTGTTGGGCAGCGTGTACATCGGCTATCGGCTGAACCACTCGCTGAAAACCGCCGCAACCATCCGCGCCAATCGCCTGCGCGTGACGGCGGCAACCGCGTTGGGCCGTATCGCCTGCTCGGACAGCGTTGCCACCCTTGCGCGTACCGCTCTGGATAGCAGCCGCATGGTGCGTGGCGCGGCGGAACCCGCGCTGATGGCCTGCCTTGCGCAACTCACGCCCGCGCGCTACGGCGATATGGAGGCGGATGTGGTTCCCAATCTGTGCCGCCTGCTGGAACGGGCGCGCGAACAACTGCACCACAACAGCGCAAGCGCGACCGAACTGGCATTGTGTATTCTGGACGCGCTTGGCAAAATAGGAGATGGCCGCGCCGTTTATGCCGCCCGCAATCTGATTAATACCGGCTGGACGGCCCCGGTCAATCAGGCCGCGAAAGAACTGCTTCCGATTCTGCTCGCCCGCCAACAGCAGGAGACGAATCAGCGCATTTTGCTGCGGAGCGCGGCAATGCCGTCCGAATCGCCCCTCATTCTGCTGCGCCCCATCGCAAACCCTGCCGACGAAACGCAGCCGCATACGCTCTTACGCCCCATCAACGGCGGATAAGAACTTTTACCTGTAGGTTTCCCTTCTCCCATGCTTTTTGGAGAAAGGGTTAGAGGTAATACTGTTAAATAAGGCAATTCTGCCGCAAAAACAATTCCGTAGGGACACAACTTGTTGTGTCCTCCTCCGTCCTTGTCCAATGCGGACACGACAAGTTGTGTCCCTACAAACGCTTATTTGAATGGGATTGGGGCCAAGGGTTGAGGGCTTCTTAGAAAGCCCCGGTGACACACATGCTGCATCAGCAAACACAGGAAGAAACGGACGAAACAGGCCCGCTGTATACGGCAGGAGCATGGCCTTCCGTAACGCCGGAAACGTCCCTGACTGAAGACGCTTATCAGGCTTCCGATACAGCCGCAGGAGTAGATACGCAAGCGGCAATGTGTGCGCTGAAAACACAGGAACAATCGCTGCACATCAGGCGGCTGCGCCTGAAATTGTCCCGAGACTCTTTTCTGCCCCAACAGGACGCTTACTGGAAAAATCCCGGCCCGCTCAGTCCGTACAAATTCGCTGCCGTGATTGGCGGATTGTGCAGTCCCGCGCCCTCTCTGTGGCGTGAGCGCATGTTGTGCGCGTGGCTGCTCGGACATTCGCCCCTGACGCCCTCACAACAGGCGGAAGCGGCGCGCGAACTCGGCAGGGTCACGCGAAACCGTCATGTGTCGCAAGCCGAACAACTGCGCGGGCATCTGCAAGTATCCCTCTGGCGGACTCTGCCTGTCTCTGCATTGGGCGCGGTGGCAATCACAATTCAGATGATGGCCGCGCCCATCACAAACAAACTTGTGGCAGACGCTACGCTGTTTGAATATATGAGCGCGGTACTGTTTGTCGCGTTTCTGATTCCCGTATTTATCGTTCTATTTGGGCTTGGCGGCGTGCTGAATGTCCATCGCGCTAATCGCGTCCGTATGGCGGCGGTTCTGGCGATGGGACGGCTGCGGTCGCCGGAAGCCGTTGGCGCGCTTGCCCGCGCCACGCTGGATGTCAGCCCCGGTATTCGGAGCGTGGCTGAAGAAAGCCTGCGACAATGCCTGCCGGAGATAACCCCTGACCACTATGCGCGGCTGGACGCGGACACGGTTCCCGCCCTGTGCCGACTGCTCAATGTGAAAAAAGAACGCCTGTTCGCCAACCACGCGCATACCGAACAACTGGTACTCGACGCGCTGGCAGCATTGGGTAAAATCGGGGATGGCAGCGCGGTTCGGTCTGTGGAAAGCGTGGCGGAAAACGGCTGGACGCAATCGGTTCGCGACGCCGCCCGTCAAATCCTCCCCGTCTTGCAGGAGCGACAGAAGCAGGAAAACAACCCGCGCCTGCTGCTGCGCGGTTCCGCCCCGCCCCAGACCCCGGGCGACCAACTGCTGCGCCCCATTTCCACCACGCTTATCGCGCTTCCCGAACAACTGCTAAGGCCGGGGAGTAGGGAGTAGGTGATAGGGAGTAGGATAAACAAAATTCCCCCTACTCTCTATTCTCTAATTTTGCTTGACAAGCATTGGATTCCGATGTATACTGTAATCCAATGCAATGCCTTCAGGAGTGACTATGGACGAGGAGCGGGAACTGCTCAAAGGGAATACGCCGACGCTTGTGCTGGCCGTGCTGAGTGACGCGCCCCTGCATGGCTACGGCATTGCCCGTGAAATCGAGCGGCGCAGCAACAACGCTCTGAAGTTCAAGGAGGGGACGCTGTACCCCGCGCTTCACGCCCTCGAACGCGAAGGGCTGATCGTGGGCGCGTGGCAGAAAGAAAACGGCGGGCGGGAACGCAAAGTTTATGACATCACGCCGCAGGGACTGGCCGCATTGGAGCGGCGAACACAAACGTGGAACGCTTTTGCAACTGCGGTACAAAGCGTGATCGCGGGCAGTCAACAGGGAGAACATCATGCAGGAACATCAGCAGGAACCCAACCATCAAAACCAATTCCCCGTCTCGGACTACAGCCCCATCCTGAACCCACAGGCTGATGCCGTAACCGTTGATACGCAGATTGACGCCTATCTGGACGCCATTTGCGCGGGCCTGCCTCCCGAAACGCCTGCTAATGCCGTTCTGGAAATGCGGCAGGAGATGCAGGGCCATTTGCAGGCGGCTGTGATTGCTATGCAGGAACTCGGCTATTCTCCCGAACAGGCGGTGGAACACGCCCTCGCGCAGTTCGGCAAGCCGCAGGTTGTTGCCCGACAGTGGCAGGAGGAGTGGGAAACCACGCTGGTAGAAACAAAAGCCGTCTCCTTCTGGCCGTCATTGAAACTGGCATGGAAAATGTGGACGGTTTCCGAAGTTCTGGCGCTGTTCGCTTCGGCCATCCTGATGATGATGACCTTCATGGAACATGAAGCGCCCCTGCGCCTTCCGCTGATGATGACCATATTCTACGCGCCGCCGCTTGTATCGGGAACCCTCATCGGTCTACGCGCGCGCCGTCATCCTGTTCTTGCGACACTGTCGGGTTATGCTCTGACGCTTCCCCTGCTCATCATCGGTTTTGCCGCCATCAATGCGGCACAGAGTTCTTATGTCAGTTGGCTGACAGGGAAGACGTATGCGCAATATTCCTATTCTTATATTGGCGCAGGCTTTCATGTCGCCTTGTCCTTTGCGCCCCTGTGGATTATTCTAAGCGTCTTCAGTTCGGGCGTGGTGACATTAGGCCGTCGCTTCAAAACACGCCGCCGTCAGATTGCGCGTTAACCGTCCCAATTTTTCTTCACGCGGCTAAGGTGGTTTGCAGCGTAACCGGCGCAGGCGCGTGAAGGTCGCCGTCGCGATAAATCTCCTTCAGTGTGCCGATACATTCTGCGTCCAGAGCGATCCCGGCGTCCTTGTCCAGAATGGCGAAGACTTGCGGCAGGGGCAGGGCGTCGCGATACGGGCGTTTGGCGGAAAGGGCGTCGAATACATCCGCAACGGCAAGGATTCGCATATCCAGATCAAGCTGATCCGCGCCCAATCCCCGAAAGTAGCCTTTTCCATCCAGCCGCTCGTGGTGCGCGCTGGCGATTTCCGTCAAACGCGCAAAGCCGTGAATGTGGCTGAGAATCTGGTTTGTGAACATCGGATGTTTCCGAATCGAAGCCCATTCGTCCTCATCGGGTTTTCCCGGCTTATCCAGAATGGCGTTGGATACGCCCAGTTTGCCGACATCGTGCAGCAGGGCGGCGCGGCGAAGCACGGTCAGGCGGGCGGGCGCGAACCCCATTGCCTGCCCTATTTCAACCGCAAAGTCGCGAACACGCGATGAGTGTTCCGCTGTAAAGGGCGATTTGGCGTCAATGATCTGGGCAAAAGCGTCGCAAATAGTGTCAATGCGCTGTTCTGTGGCGACTTCCAGAGCCGCCCGCGACTCCATGGTGAGCAGAGCGTGGCGGGTATCGGTTTGTACGGCCTGCCAGAAAAAAGCGTCCTGCGCGAAAGTATCGGCGGCGCGTACAAGTTCGGGATCAAACCATTTGCCGCTGCGCTTGTGCAGCATCTCGTATGCGGTCGGCACGTCGAAGGTGTTGGCGAAAACTTCCAGCGTCTGCGCAAGGGTGGCGATTCTGCCGAGCAGGGAAATGGCGTCGCCCTTCAAATGCAGCGGAGCGCCGCGCCCGTCCCAATGCTCTTCCAACTGCCGGATGCATTGCGCGGCGTCTTGTCCCAGTCCGATAGCCAGCGCGATTTGCGCGCCCCGGTCACACCGGGAATGGGAAAACGCGGCTGTCGTGCCGGCGGGATTGACGGCGATTTGCAGAATACGGCGGGCGCGTTCGAGCAGGGGGCCGTGCGGCAGAACGTTGGCAGCCGCGTACTTGGTCGCTTCCACCAGATTAGACCAGTCCGTGATGCGGGCCTGTTGTTTGAGCGCGAGATCGTCTGCGCCGAATATCTCATACATGCGCGCGGCGTTGCTGGAACATCCGGCATCCTTCATCAGCATTGCATGGTACAGGGAGTGCTGCCGTTCGCTGGCCAGTCCGATTTCGCGGGCAATTCGCATTCCGATCAGACATGTACGCTGCGCGTGTCCCACCGCATGGCCGCTCGTCAAGTCCAGCGCGTGGCTCAGGGAAGACAACACCTCCGCCAGCGAGTAAGCGACTTCCGCATCTGCCTTATGAATACCTGGTTCGCCCCGCATTGATTCTCTCCTTTTCATACGCTTCAACAGCGACATATCACTGAAAATGTTATAAGAGCTGAATAGAGAGTATCGGCATAATTACGCGGAAAATACATAGGCTATCCAATATATATTCGCGTATAACTATACGTATGCGCGGGTACAGCATCCTGCCAGATTGACATCCAAAGGCGTTCAACAAATCATGGTAAAGGGTTTCACGCTTGCCGCCACCAACTCGTTGCCCTTATCGTCCTCCAGCAGCAGCAGGTGAACCCCCTTCTGCTTTGCGATGGCTTTTACCGCCTCCAACCCGCCCCCGCGCTTTTCAAGGGAGGTCAATTTGCGCTGGCTCATCGTGTTCATGCGTTCTCCCTTCATGCCGGATACTCCGCTGTAACTTTCCTCTCGGAATGTTCGTCTTTTCTCCTGAACTCGCTTATAACGCGAAGTGGCTATATGCGGCATAAGGTCGCCAACTGCGCGGTTATTCTTTATGATAAGTAACCATGCCAAAGGAGCAGGCAATGACGCGAAAGGTGTTTATATTCTGGATGCTTGGCGCGGGATTGGCAGGGAGCGCCCTCCTGGTTTCAAAGTCCGGCACAGCGCAGCAGAAGCCTGACGCCAAAAAGCAACAGGCGCTGAACAGCGCGCTGATTCATGCGATTCCTAAAAAGGACAGTAAATCCGTTCTGACTTTGCTGGAAAAAGGAGCCGACCCTAACGCGATGGATGGCGATGGGAGGTTTCCCCTGCTGATTGCAGTGGAAAACCGCTCTACGGCTCTGGTTCGCCTGCTCCTAAAACACGGCGCACAGGTAAATAAAACCTGGGTACATGGGATTACGCCGCTGCATATCGCGGTGGACAAAAGAGACATTCCTACGGTCAGCCTCCTCCTGGCAAACGGCAGCAGCAAAACAGCGCGTTCGGCTTTTGATGACCCGGCGCATCCGCTGGCCGAGCAAGTACGCGAATTGCTCAAACGCAAAGACGAGTGAAATCAGACCATAACAGGATTCTGCGGCCTGCCACTAACAGCAGCACGGCAAGCGCGGGTGGCAGTTCGGGAAGTTCCTCCGCCAGCCCGTACAGGTAGTGGCTGATGCAGTTGAACTGATTGTGGCTGATACTCCACTCCTGCATAAAGGCGTCAAAATCCACGCCCGCTTGTTCCAGGAGAATCCCGAAGGCTATTTCAGCATTTGTTTCCTGCTCAATATGTAGTTTGTCTTGCTGGTATTGAGTACGCGCTGGCATCTGTTTTCCTCCTCTGCTAATTTCGTCTGTGCAGGAGAATTCATTTCGATAGTGTTGCGCCACGTAGGAGTTTCTACCCTCATCCGGGCGAAGCCCGGATGGCTGGAAGCGCTGCATTGCCAATATTTCGACAACGCCTCTACATATTCTTCTCTTTTTCAGCATACGGCCTTTTCGGTATTCATGCGTCACAGAGACGTTCGCCCCGCCTGCAAAGCGCTAACTCGACTCCGGGTAGGAACCGAGGACGCGAACGAACAAAACGTGTTCTTTCAGCAGGGTGATGGCTTTTGTAACCGCCACGTCTTTGGTGTGTCCCTGTGCATCCACGTAAAACACGTACTGCCATGCGGCAGTTTTGCTGGGGCGCGATTCGATCATGGTCAGGTTCACATCATACTTTTCAAAGGCGTTCAGCGCGTGTACCAGTTCGCCCGCCCGGTTGGGAACCGCGAACATTAAAGAGGTTTTATCTTTCCCCGTTGGCTCAGGCTCGTTGTAACCCAGGACGAGAAAGCGGGTTCGGTTGCTCGGATTGTCTTCGATATGCTCGCACAACACGGGCATGTCGTATTTTTCCGCCGCCAGCAGGGTTGCAATCGCCGCGCTTTCCGGGTCGTGCGAGGCCAGTTCCGCCGCTTTGGATGTGCTGGACGCTTCAACCTCCTCCACATGCCCCAGATGGCTGCGCAGCCATTGGCGGCACTGCGCGAGCGGCTGGAAATGGGAGTACAGGCGTTTCACCTGCGCCAAATCCTCGCATTTCGTCAGCAGATTATGATGGATGGGCTGGTATACTTCCGAGACGACGCGCAGGTTGGAATTCATAAACGTGTCCAGCGTTTCGGGAACCACGCCCGCCCATGAGTTCTCTACCGGCACGATGCCATAGTCGCACGCGCTGCGCTCTACCTGCGCGAACACGTCTGAAATCGTGGCTTCGGGCGAAAACTGCGACGACGTGCCGAACTTTGCCAGACTTGCCAGATGGCTGAACGTTCCCTCCGGGCCGAGAAACGCGACCATCAGCGGTTTTTCCAATGCGCGGCACGCGGAAATGACCTCTTTGTAGATGGCGCGCACCGAATTGGACTCCAATGGCCCTTTATTCAGCGCGGACAGCCGATTGAATACGATATGTTCGCGTTCCGGGGTAAAATAATGGGAGCGCGTGTTGGCTTTGGCGTGTCCGATTTGCTGCGCCAGTTGCGCGCGGCGGTTCAGCAGTTCCAGCACTTCCGCGTCAATGCGGTCAATTTCCTTGCGCCATTCGGGCAAACTCATAGGGTTCGTTTCCTTTGGTTTATTGAGAGTGGCCCAAGATTCTGCATTGCGTCTGAATAATCCTGCATAAAGAAGTTGAGGGCTTAATAGTTATGGCTCGTGGAAGTTGGTTTAACCGGCACAAGCGCAACGGCAGCGCGCCCGCCGATGTTCCCGAAGGTCTGTGGACCAAGTGCGACCGGTGTAACGACATCTCGTTTACCAAGGACGTGCAGCGCAACCTGATGGTATGCGCCAAGTGCGAGTATCATCACAAACTGACGGCGAAAGAGCGGCTGGAGATGCTGGTTGATCCTGATAGTTTCGTGGAGATGAACAGCGAATTGAAGTCCTTAGACCCGCTCGGCTTTCCCGATTATGCCGATAAAATTGGACGGGCGCGCGCCAAAACCGGCCTGACCGATGCAATCTTAACGGGACAAGCGCGTATAGAAGAAAATTCCTGTATGCTTGGCGTGGCGGACTTCGCGTTTATGGGCGGCTCGATGGGCAGTGTGGTAGGCGAAAAAATTATGCGCCTGATGGAATCCGGGCGCGCGAACGCCTGCCCGTTGTAATGGTCACGGCCAACGGCGGCGGCGCGCGGATGCAGGAGGGGATTTTCTCCCTGATGCAGATGGCGAAAACAAGCGCGGGCGTGGCCCGTCTGGATCGCGCTGCCGTGCCGTATATTGTCGTGCTGACCGACCCCACAATGGCGGGCGTGTACGCCTCCTACGCCTCGCTTGGCGACGTGATTTTAGCCGAACCGGGCGCGTTGATTGGATTTGCCGGACGGCGCGTGGGCAATCAGGATGTGGGCGCGAAACTGCCGGACGATTTTCAAACATCCGAATTCCAGTTCCGCAGCGGGCAGATTGACCAGGTCGTGCCACGCAGGGAATTGCGGGCAACGCTGGGCCGTCTGTTGACGTTCTTTGCGGAGGAGGCTCCTCTTGTCGCTTAACAGCCCCTTTGATTTTGAAAAACCGATAGCCGATTTAGATGAAAAGATCGTCGAACTGAAGCGATTCGCGACCGAAGCCGGGGCGCGGGCGGATGCCGAATCGCGGGGCATTGATATTGACGCGGAGATTGCCAAATTGGAAACCCGCCGGGAGCAGGCCATGCGGCATATCTTTTCCAGCCTGACGCCGTGGAATGAAGTGCAGATGGCGCGTCACCCACAACGCCCCTATACTTTAGATTATATCAACCTGCTTTTTGAGGATTTTACCGAATTGCACGGCGACCGCGTGAACGCCGATGACCCCGCAGTGGTGGGCGGATTTGCGCGTTTCCATAACGAGTCCGTTGTCGTTCTGGGACACCAGAAGGCGCGCGACCTGAAAGAGCGGCAACTGCGCAACTTCGGCAGCGCGCGTCCCGCCGGGTTCCGTAAAGCCCTGCGCCTGATGAAACTGGCCGACAAGTTTAACAAGCCCTTAATCGTATTCGTGGATACGCCCGCTGCGGAAGCGAACTTGCTGGCGGAAGAAGAGGGGATCAGCGCGACGATTGCCGTCAATCTGCGCGAAATGGTTGGCCTGCGTATCCCGATTGTGGTGGCGGTTATCGGCGAGGGCGGCAGCGGCGGCGCGTTGGGTATTGCCGTTGGCGACCGCATTTTAATGCTGGAACACGCCGTATATTCCGTCATTCCGCCCGAATCCTGCGCGGCCATTTTGTGGAACGACCGCGCCCGCGCTCCCGAAGCCGCCGACGCCCTGAAGCTGACCGCCCGCCACGCCTTAGAATTCGGTATCATAGACGAAATCATTGCCGAACCACTGGGCGGCGCGCACCGCAATCTGCCCGAAATGGCCGCCACGCTCAAACAGGGCATCAGCCGCAATCTGACCCTGTTGAGCAAACTCTCCCCCGACGAACTACAGCACACCCGCTACGAGAAATTCCGGCGCATCGGCGAATGGGAAGACCCGGCGGTGTTGCTGAAAACAGGCACAGAGTAGTTCACCACCAAGACGCCAAGAACACCAGGAAAGACAAGAAGAAGAGGAGAAGTAAACAGCTTTGCGAGTTGTGCTGCTTTGTAGTTTTCTTTAGCCTCCCCTTGGTGTTCTTGGCGTCTTGGTGGTGAACAATAAACAAATTGCGGGCAGTCCGTTCCGCCTCGGACTGCCCGCGTCGTGTGTTCCCGTCAGTAACGTCAGCGCCCCCGTCGTCACTGCCGGCGAACGGCACGTAGGTAAGGGAGGGCAGGCCGTTCCGGTTTCTCCAAAACAGGCCGGCCCTTGATCCCGAATTCGCAAAATCTGGTTTGAAGGTCTTGCGCTATGTAAAGTGGAAAGGGTGAAAGCGCGGCTGCGCTGCACGGGCCGGGAGAACGCGAATGGGACTGCCGATTATCTACGCTGAACCGCGTCGGCTGTCGAAATGTTCTTCCCAACCCTGCTCCTTCGCACAGGGTAAGAAAACGCGGCGGGGATTGCAGCGTGACACCTTTTGTCAAAAAAGTTTGCGCTTGAATTTTGCGGGAAGAAAGCGGGCGCAGAAAATTTTACGTTTGCGGTTGCAATGGGCGTAAACTGTGCTATAATCGAAAGACTAGTTGCAAATGCCGGAGAAAGGAGGAAAACCAATGGTCGGTCCATTTGAGCGCTCGCTTCAACGTTCTTTACGCCGCTCGTTTCGCTGTCAGCGGTCCATGCGCGTGTGGACGCTGCTGCTTGGCCTGTGCTACCTTATGCTCAGCGTTTTCCTGCCCTCTCAGCATACGCATATCGGCAACGAAGAGGTAGAAACCGGTTTTTCCGTCCTCACGATTTCAGAAGCTAATTTGCAGCCCCACAGGATGGCGCAGTCTGCCTCCGCGTTGAACCCCGACCTGCATAAGGCCGTGCAGAAGCCTGCTTCCAAAAATCGCGCGACACATAAGTCCGTGATTGTGAAAGCCGGCAAAACGCACTCGGCGCATTGTATGGCTTGCGAATGGCAGGCTATGCAGGTTTCCGCCGCCTTGCAGCCATTCACGCTGTTTCAGACGGAACCTATCACCCTGCCGCGTGTCGTCACCACCCTGCCGCGTTGCCTTCGTTCGCGGGCGATTGCCACTTCCTCGCGTGGCCCGCCCACTGTTTGATTCCTCAAAATGCGCTTCCCCGCGCATGTTCGCTGTTTCACTACTTACATTTTACAATTTAATGTCTTGGGTTAAGCGTCCTGACGCCTGTTTACAGGCTTTTGGCTGCTTGATTCTTGCCTGATTTTATCGCATAAGAGACTATCGAAAGTCCGTGAGATAAATCTCGCGGCTGTGGTAACGTAGGGACATAACTTGTTATGTCCTGTCTTCGCGGCCTGCAGTTGCTTCGCGAGAGCATCTTTACTGCGACAAATGCCTTGCGGTGGCGTTTTGCGACACCTGTTTTGCGGCTATCTGACGTTTCATTACGCCTGCCGCAATGGTTTTGCTGACGTTGCCGCGCTCATCGTAACTTGCCAGTGGCAGGCTGTTGACGATCCGTTGACACCGGATTGTTTACGCCATATCTGGCAGGTTGCCCCCGGCAGACGACAAAAAGGCGCATAGGTGCTGGTAACACCTACGCGCCGGGCGAGCGTGACGAATCACGTCCGGTTCCAACCGTGATTGTAGCACGTCCTCGCCCTTTCGTCCACCCGTTACTGTTCATTTATTTTGAATAAGGGAGGACATTCTCATGAGAGATCGGTACAAACCGATCCTGCGTCTGTCCGGCCTGGTCGTCATGGCTGTTTTCTTCAGCCTGATGGCCGCCGGACGCGCCTGCGCCGACGTTGTCGGACGCCTGCGTTTCACTGTCAAGGACGCCAACGACAAGAACGAAAAACCCATTGCGGGCGCGAAAATCGTTCTGCATGACACCGCCGGGGTACGCCCCGACATTACGCTGACCTCGGACCCGAAGGGCAATGCCACAAGCCCCGAACTCGACAACCGCGACTGGCAAATCACCACCACTGCGGAAAACTACCAGCCGGATAAGCAGGTCAAGACGGTCATTACGGATCGCGTGACCGATGTGGAAGTATTGCTCGAACCTGTCGGGCCGGAAAAGGTTATCAAGATCACGTCGGGCAAAGAGACGACCGACAAGCGCAACACCACAAACGAAACCCGCCGCGACCAGAAATTTGTGAAGACATTTCCCGCCACAGCGGGCAACCCGCAGGATTTGGGTAAAGTCACGCGCACGGTTCCCGGTTTCGCGCAGGACTCGGTAAACCAGTATCATCCGCGCGGCGAACACTCGGCAACCGCCATTTTCCTCAACGGCTTTGAATTGCCGGACGCGCTTCAGGGCCGCGCCGGTCAAATCCTTGTGCCGGATGTAATTCAGAACCTCGACATTCAGACGGGCGGCTTCGCGCCCGAATACGGAGGGGAAACCGCCGCCATTCTCAACCTGAATCTGCGCTCCGGCCCGATCATGCCCTTTGCAAGCGCGGAATTTCAGGGCGGCCAGTATTCCACCTTCTATGGCGCGTTCACTTTCGGCGGGCAGTTGGGCAAACCCATCGGCGCGCCGGACGCGAACGGGCGGCAGGCGCGTTCCATCGGCTACTTCTTCAACCTCAACGCGCGGCGTACCACAAACGCGCTGGAACCGCCCCAACCCGACAATCAGGAAGCGCACAATACGGGTTCGCAACTCAGCGGATTCGGCAACATCACCTATCAGGCCGGGGCGCGCGATCAGGTTTCCCTCACGCTCAACACCGCGCCCGCGTATACCCAAATTGCTAACCGGGCGGGCCTGCCGAGCGCGTTTCAACCCGTCGGGCAGGGATACGGCCTGTTTGGAGCGCGGAACGCGGATGGAACGCGCCCGGACGTTATCACCAATCCCAACGATCCCAACTTCAACGGCAACGCGCTTGGCGCGGCTCCTTTGCAGCTCGGCTCACAGCAGCAGTTGGGGCAGGACATCAACCAGCGCGACACTAATGACTTCGGCCTGATTAGCGTCCGCCACTCATTCAGCGATACCACGACCGGCCTGCTCTCCTTCGGGCTTGTCCATTCAGGGCAGGATATCAAGAACAACAACGGTTCGCTGAACATCAATCCCCTTGCCGCCGACTTCGGATTGCCGGTTGACAGTTCGCTGGAATTCAATCCGACCATCATTCGCAACTACCACCACGCGCAGATACAGGGCAGCATCACCGCCGCGCGTCCCAAGCACACCTACAAGGGCGGCCTGCTCTACGACAATCAGGAGGGCGACGAGTCGTACCAGATCACTCCAGGCAGCCAACTGGCGCTGAACGCGCTTGCCGTCTTCACGCCCAATCTGGCTCCGCAGGGAACGTCGGGGATGGCAATGGATGTCAACGGCAATCCGGTTTATACGCCCACATCGGGTACATCGCCCGTTGTCAACGTGCATCGTACCGGTTTTTATGCGGCAGGATATTTGCAGGATACGTGGCTTGCCACTGCCCGAACCACGCTCAACTATGGTTTCCGCGTGGACTGGTATCAGCAGAAGCAGAATCTGGGGCAGCCCTCCATTGATCAGGTACACCTGTCGCCCCGCATCAATCTCGCCTATCTGCTCACGCCCAAAACCGTAGGCCGCCTCTCCTTCAACCGCCTGTTCATTCAGCCGCCACTGGCGCAGGGCGCAATCATCGGCGCAGCCCATCCGCCCTGAAACGCTCAACCAGTACGAGGCCAGCGTGGAGCGGCAGATTGGGACAGGGCAGACCGTGAAAGTCGCCTACTATTACAAGGACATTTCCAACCAGATTGATACTGGCCTGCTGATTCCCGGTTCGCAGATCGGCGTGTACTCTTCGGTCAACTTCGAGCGGGGAGCGGTGCATGGCGCGGAATTCTCCTATAACCTCACGCCCCGCAACAACGTCGGCCTGAGTTCCTACGTGTCCTACGCCTATGCTATCGCCAAGCCCAACGGTCTGGACAACACGGGGCGACAGGCTCCCACCTTCAACGACCACGACCAACTGAACACCATCAGCGCGGGACTGGCGTATACGCTGAAATCCGGCGCGAACGCCGGCCTCAATCTCTATCACGGCAGTGGAGTGGCGTCCAGCGTGATCGTCAGCGCCAATCCCAAAAGCACGGCAACCCTGTTCAACGGCCAGCGGCAGCCGCGCACGGAACTGAACCTGTCGCTTTCCACCGGCCCCCGACTCTTCGGCGGCGGGGCAGGCGGGCGGGGCGGCCTGACGCTTGCCATTGAAAACCTGCTCGACGACCGTACGGTTATCAACTTCAACTCCGGCTTCAGCGGCACCCGCTTCCAGCAGGGAAGGCGCGTTCTGCTGTCGCTGTCGGGGAATTTCTGAAAAGGAGGTAGATAGTAGACGGTAGACGGTAGACGGTAGGAACCTGCGCTTCTACTCTCCGTTTCAACATAGATAATGGGTGAGGCGCAATGGGTTTCTACCGTCTACCGTCTACCGTCTACTGTCTACTCAGGTACTACTCATGTCAAGCATCCTACATTTTATACGGGCGGGCGGATTTGTGATGTACCCCTTGCTGCTGCTGTCCATTGTGGCGATTGTGGTCATTGTGGAGCGGGGATTGGCGTACCGGCAGTTCGGCAATATCGCGCCCGGACTGCTCGGGGAAGTTCTCAAGCAGTGCCGGGGCGGGCAGTATGAGGCGGCATTAAAGGCGTGTCAGGCGCGGAGTGGGCCGGTTGCCGCGTGTCTGACGGTTGTTTTGCAGCACCGCAATCAGCCGACGCGGGAAGTGGAGCGGCTCGTGGAGGAGGCGGGACAGGACTACTTTATCCGATTGGAGCGGATGCTGCCCGTGCTGGATACGACAACCACCATTTCGCCGCTGTTGGGACTGTTGGGAACCATTGTCGGCATGATCGGCACGTTCAGCGCGATTGCCAGTCAGGCCAACCACAACAACAGCGACGCGGTTCTGGCGGGCGTGGGCGAAGCCTTGTACGCGACCGCGACGGGTATTCTCGTCGCCGTAATCTGCTTTGTCGCGTACAACTATTTTGCCGCGCGCCTGCGAACGATTACATCCGAAACCGAGCAAGCCGCGACGAAGCTTATCAACGCGCTGACCGAGCGGCATCATCAGGAGCGGGCGCAGCAGAACCATACGGAAGCGGGAATGAATTTCGAGGAGGGAGCTATTCGTGGAATTCAAACGACGCCGCGAGCTTAAACGCACCCGAATCGAGATTATTCCCATGATTGACACGATGTTCTTTCTGCTCGTGTTCTTCATGCTGTCGTCGCTGGCGCTTGTGCGATTGAATGGCCTGCCCGTCAATCTGCCCCGCGCATCTACCGCGCCCAAACAGCCGGCAAGCGACCTGACGATTACGGTTGACAAAGACCAGCAGGTTTTTGTCAACAAGGAGCCGGTTGCGCTGGCCGATCTGGGAACGCTTCTGGTACAAAAAGCGGGCGGCCCGAACGTGGATTTGGCGAACGCTTCGGTTGTCATCAACGCCGACCTGACCGTGCCGCACGGCATTGTCGTGAAGTGCATTGATGAATCGCGGAGCGTCGGCATTACAAAGTTCGCCATTGCCACCGCGCCGGAGCAGGGGAAATAACAAGGAGAGTTCGCGATGAGTACACAACCCGGCTTGAAAGAACTGTCTGAGGGGCAAAGTACGCTTCTGAACGACCCTCTGGACAAGCGGTTGAGCATCAGCGTGGGCGTATCCCTGCTGCTAAACCTGCTGCTGTGGAGCGGGGCGGCAGCTGTGGCGGTGCATCCGGCGCATTTTCACGATCCAAAACCCGTCGAAATTACGCGCGTCGTAATTCAGCCGAATGGCAAACGGGTGGAAAAGATCATCAAGAAAGAGCAGATCGCGAAGAAAATCGTTCAGGTACACAAGGAGATGCTGAAGCCCCGGCCGGTTCCTGTCGTTCCTCGCGAACGCCCGCATATCGTCGCGCCGGCGCCGCATCGGGAGCGTCCGCAAATCGCGCGTCGGGACACGCCCCGCCCGCCGGAGCCACCCAAACCTGCAAAAAGCAATCCCGTACCGACACCGGAGACTTCGCATAATCGCGTTCTCACCGCGCCAGACAACAAAACCGCGCCCAAACCCGATGAGCATGTCGTACTGCCGGGCGGCAACGCGGATGTGGGCAAGCCGACCAATCAGCAGGGCGCGGGCAACGCCAAAACCAACCCGGATGTGGTTGTGAAAACCCCGGTTCCGCAGCCGGTTCCCAAACCGGACCCAAAGCCTGACCCCAAACCGGACCCGAAACCGCAGCCCTCCGGCAGCGACAAAAAGGATGTTCCCGCCCCGGAACCACAGCCGAAACCGGACCCGAACCCCGACCCTGCGCCGGAGCCAAAGCCTAAAAAGCGCGGCCCGACAAAGGAAGCCGAGCCGCAGGATCAGGTAAAACCCGACATTCCTGACGAACTCAAGCACGGAGATTTCAAGTCGTTCGTGCGCGTAGCCGTAGAAGTGGATGCGGACGGCAACGCCAACGTCACTCTGCGCACTTCGTCGGGCAATCAGGAGATTGACAGCCGCGTTCTGAGCGCCCTGAAAAAGTGGAAGTGGAAGCCCGCCCTGAAAAACGGCGAACCCATAAGCAGCGTGCAGCGGTTCAAGTTCGAGTTTCTGGTGGAGTAGTCATTCAACGATCCTGTGCATCAGGCAACAGGCGGTATCAATAGACGTATCTATGCAGCGCTGTTCAGAAAGAGCAGGCGAATTCCAGAGTAAATACAACACCGGAAACTACAAGAGGGGCAGAGATTTGTTCGCAGCAAACTTGTGCCGGATGATTGCGGCAGGGCTTCAACCGTTGACCAACGCGTTTTTACCCGCCCCGTACCCCAATCGTTCTTCACCTCACGCTATTTTCACAACCTTAATCTTAGATCGCTGAATGTAAATCCCGTCTGTCAGATTGCTGACTTCGCCGGTGTGCGGGCTGTTTCGCCTGCTTAAAGCGCAATTTCATGTGCCACGCCGCTTTGTTATCAACAGGCGCAACCCAGGTCCGCTGAAAGCAAAACGTGGACGACTGTTCGCAGCAGCCGTCCACCGGGCGATTGCGGCAAGGCCACAACCGTTGACCAACGGCATTATAGCACGTCTTGCCGCAGCCGTCCATACGCAATCAGCGACTCGACCGGGTATCTGCCTGATTCATTATTTACATAATACGGAAAGGGAGTTCTGTGGACAGCGTGGCAACCGGGCGCAAATGGATACGAACGGCTTTTTACCAGTGGTGCTACATCGTGGTGTGTATGCTGGCCGCAATGCCTGCCGCCCGCGCGCATGGCGACGATGACAGGCCCTCTCCCGAACAAATTTATTGGGGGTTGGGGTGCTTTGTTGCCACGCTGATTTTCGTGCTGTATGTGTGCCTGCATCCGCCAAAAAACGCGCGATCTCACTTTATCCCGCCGCGTTTGCCCCGTCGCCGTTTGCGTCCTGCGCTCTCCCGGCGCGTGAAAGGAAGAAGACGATGAATAGATGGAACATGTCACAAATAAGGAGTCATACAATGCAAGCAAAACGCGGTTTCACCCTGATTGAATTGCTTATAGTAATCGCTATAATTGCGATATTAGCGGCGATTTTGTTCCCCGTCTTTTCGCAGGCGCGTTCCGCAGCCCGCAAGGCGATCTGCATTTCCAACATGAAGCAGATCACTCTTGCCAACCGGATGTACAGCGACGACTACGACGGCTACTTTCCGCGTATCCAGTCCAGCGACGGCAATGGCGATTGGGAAGTGGTGAGCTGGTACGCCGTTCACTTCTATCAACAGGCGCTCGATCCGTACATTAAAATGGGGCGTGGAACCGCCAACAAGCAGAGCGTCTGGTGGGACCCCTCCGACCCGTCAAAGAATATGCCCTATATGTGGGGTTCGTTTGTGAATAACGGCCTGCTGACGTGCAACAACACGAGCGAAATAGCCATTGACAAACCGGCGGAAACGATCTACAGCACCCTGCGCGCCAGCAATTGGGATGTCGTGACGGGAACCGCGCCGCTGCCTGTGCCTGCGCCGCCTGCCGGTGACCCCTTCTGGATTTCGGAATTCTTTGATTTTGGAGTAGACCCGTATGAGAAAGCGGACAAGGCGAGTCCCTACTGGTGGAGCAACGGCAGAATTTTTCCGCCCTGTTCCCTGTTTCCCAACGACTCTTACTGTCTCGATTGGGAGCCGCTGCTGGATACGAAACGCTACGCGAATCAGGCTCCCTACTCGTTCGTGGATGGTCACGTCAAAACACTACCCTTCGCCGCGACGTACAAATCGCCTGACGACAATTACTGGGACATTCATTAGCCGTGAACACGTACACACATATTCTGCGTTGGCGACAGCGCTTCGATCTCGACACGGCAGGCGCGGCAGCCTCGTTCCTGTGCGCCGTTCACTGCGCTGTAATGCCGTTTATTCTCACCCTGCTGCCGCTGATAGGTCTGAGTTTTCTGGCAAGCGAACCGGTGGAGTGGGGGCTGCTTGCCCTGTCCGCGCTGCTCGGCGTGAGCAGTCTCTGCTTCGGCTACCGCAGGCATCGGCGGGGAAACGCGCTGGCTTTTCTGGCGGTCGGGCTGGCCCTGCTCGCCGGGGGGCATGGCATTGAAGCGCGGGGCGCGGAAGCATGGGGAACGTGCCTTGTGGTGGCGGGCGGTCTGACAATCGCCTTTTCACATCAGATTAATCACAGGCTTTGTCGCGCCTGTCGTACCTGCCATCCGAAAACAGGCTGAAGAGATTTCGCCAACAAGGTTCCCTAAACGGCGCGGATTGTGCTATACTAAACGCAGTTTCCGTGTAAATGCTTTGTCGAGGAGTTTTCCAATCTATGAAACGTACTTTTCAGCCCCATAATCGTCGTCACAAAAAGGTGCATGGCTTCCGCAAGAAAATGCAGACGCTGGATGGCCGCAACACTCTGCGCCGCCGCCGCTTCAAAGGCCGTCACGAACTGATCAAGTAGAGCCGTCTTCTGCTGCCTTCAAATCGTTGAGCCAAATCTTTGATTGAGGCCACTGCCTTCGCGCTATCGCGCATATTTCCGCAAACCCTCTACCTAATATTACGTCAAGGCGCGAAAGGGAAACCGTTCGCGCCTTGCGTCCGTAAGGACAAGAAGAGTAGGTTGTTAGGTTGTTAGTTGTTAGGTTATTAGGTTGAGGAGTTGGCATATCAAGTATAGCGAACTTAACTGACTGAAAACCTAACAACTAACAACCTAACAACCTAACAACCTACTCCCATGCTGCCCGCCAACCAACGTTTGCAGCGAAATCAGGACTTTCGGCGCGTGTACAAGCGCGGGCGCGAGTACGTCCATCCGCTTGCCGTGCTGTACGTGATGCGGCGGACGGGGGAAGAGGCCGCGCAGATTCCTGGCAGGCGCGTGGGATTTGTGGTAAGCAAGAAGCAGGGGAACGCGGTGGTTCGTAATCGTATCAAGCGACGATTGCGCGAAGCCATGCGCCTGATACTCGATGAACTGAAACCCGGCGCGGTTGATCTGGTCTTTGTGGGACGCGGACGCCTGAAAACAGCCACCTGGCTCGAAATTCAGGAGGGGGTTCGCGTACTGCTACAGCGGAGCGGCGCGCTGAACGAGGCGAAACGGGAACGTGAATCCAGTTAAGCAATTGGGAGAATGGCCGCGCCGATTGGTCGTGCTGTGCATACGGGCCTATCAGTCAACGGCTCCGATGCGTCCTGCCGTGTGCCGCTTTCATCCGACGTGTTCGGAGTATGCCGCGCAGTGCGTGCTAAAACACGGCTTGTTCGCGGGCGTGGCATTGGGAATACGCCGTATACTGCGCTGCAACCCATTAAGTTCCGGCGGCTATGATCCGATTCCATAAAACGTAGGTGTCAGGTATCAGGTGTCAGGGCAATGCGCAAGTACGGCAGGCTTTCCCAACACCTGATACCTGACACCTGATACCTGACACCTTTAGTGCTTGTGACGATGCTGAGGAAAAACTCTTGAAATTATCCGCGCGAAATTCGCTGTTGAGCATAATGCTGGTAGTGTTGGGCCTGATGCTTGGTGGATGCGGGCAGGGGCCGCAGGGCGTTGCGCCGCTTACGCTGGAACATGCCCGACAACTGGAAGCCACCAGTCCTAAACAGGCAGTCGAAACGTACATGGCTACGCGCAACGAGTTCGACGGCAAGGACAACGAAACGTCGGCAACCGCGCTCCTGCGAGCCACCCAACTGGCTTCCGACCCGGATCGCTATGTGCTGCCCGCGCAGAAGGCCACCACGAACGCGCAGCAGCTTCGCGAATTGTACATTGAAGGCGATACAGCGGCGCGCGCGGCGGTCAAGCAACTGGAACAGAGCTACCCGACCACGAAAGCCGCGCAAATAGCGCGTATGCCCAACGAGCGCGGTCAAAATTTGCTGCAACAGATTGAAAGCAGCTTGGACGAGTACAACTCCCACAGCACCTACTACAAGGTTGTAGACGGCCTTGTAAAAATGACCGGCTCCGCGCCTGCATTCAGCTACTGGTTCGCGCTTGTCCTCATCGCCATTTTTATCAAGGTGATTACCTTCCCCCTCCTGCTCAAAACCTATAAGAGCGGGCGCGAGATGCAGCGCGTTCAGCCGATTATCAAGAAAATTCAGGCCGAATACAAGGACAATCCGCAGGAATTGCAGATGAAGACGATGGCGGCGTACAAGGAACACGGCGTCAGCCCGTTCGCCTCGTGCCTGCCGTCCCTGATTCAGATGCCGGTCTTTTTCCTGATGTTCGCGCTGATACGGGCGTATGAGATCCACTTTCAGCACGGGCATTTCCTGTGGATCAATCCGGCTGTCGCGAATTCGGCTATCGGCCACCGTTTGGGAATCGCTCCCGATCTGGCGCATCTGGATATGCCGATCCTGATTTTGTACGCGGCCAGCATGTACATCTCCATGAAACTCGCGCCCTCGCCCGACCCACAGATGGCGCAGCAGCAGAAATCCATGTCCATTATGATGACGGGCATGATGATCTACTGGTTTATGGTGACAAAATGGGCGTCGGCCTTCCTGCTGTACTATCTGGTGCAGAACATCATCTCCACCTGGCAGCAGTACAAGTACATGTACAAGCCCAACAAGTTGAACGCGCTCAACAACCCGCCCGAACCAATGCCGCCCACAAATAAATACACGCCCAAAGCGTCACCCGGCGTTCACGATGTCACGTTTGTGGAAACCAAAAAGGACGACGCGAACGGTTCGCGCAATGGCAGCGCAGCCCCCGCGTCCAAAAATAACCCCCCGCGCCCAAAGCGGAAAACACGGCGGTAGGAGGTAGATACGAGATACGAGATACAAGATATGAGGCAATGCTTCTCCTATCTCCTATCTCGTATCTCGTATCTTGTATCTACTCAAGGAGACTGACATGACCGACTTGCAAGCCGCAGACAGTACGTCCGATACGGAAGAGAGCGCGTCTCAAACCGGTATTGACCCGGCCACGCTCCGACCGGATCAGCAGACGGCGCTGGCGCTAATGCAGGAGATTTGCGCGGCTATCGGGCAGGACACGCGCCCGGTTGTGCAGGCCGTTCAGGGCGCGTATATGCACGTTACGCTGGTGGGGAGCGATGTTGCCGGGACGTGGGGACGCATGGGGCAATCTCTCGATGCTCTGCAAATGCTCGTCAATATGATCCTATCTCGGCGCGTCAGCGGTGACGTGCGCCTGATGCTGGATGCAGACAATTACCGCGAACGCCGCGCCGATACCCTGCGCGGCATTGCGCAGGAGTATGCCCGCGAAGTAAAAGAGCGCAACGAAGAAGCGGAAATGGAACCCCTGCCCGCTCACGAACGCCGCATCATCCATTCCGCTCTGGTAGATGACCCGGATATAGAAACCTACAGCGAAGGCGACGAACCGCACCGGCGTATTGTCATTTCACCAAGAAGGAAGTAAAGAATATAGGAATATGGAGTATAGGAAGGAAACTACCCTCTTCCTATATTCTATATTCCTATATTCCGCCTCTTGCTTTTTTCCTCTTCCTGCCGTATAATAAATTATATCCGGGGGTGATTGGAATCGACCTGGTGGATAGTGTTTCTAGTTGCGAGCCGAGGCGCCGCTGGCCTCGTAAAAAGCGGCAAAACCATAAACGCGAACACTAATCAGTACGCGCTCGCGGCCTAAGTGCTGCGATGTCCGCCATGCTCCTGCCAGCCGAGCGTGATCCGGGCATAACCTATGCCGGCTTACCGACACTCAGGCCTGTTTGCCGTCTGAGCGGGAATCACTTCGCAATCTAGCGATCCGTTAGCCTGGTCCCTGTGACAGACGGACGCGAAACACAATCAGAGACTATGCTTGTAGACGCTAGGGGCGCAACGCTGGGAACGCGAGTTCGAGTCTCGCCACCTCCATAGATACGATTAGTACAGGCCGCTAACAAGAGATTGTTAGCGGCCTGTACTAATTTTTTGTCTTGAACCATGATCAGGCATGATTACGATGATTAACATGATTGAGGAGGCGCGTTATCATAACCTTTCCAGATGAGACAAATCGTTCTTCCACCTGTGCATCATCATGGTAATCATCGTAATCATGCCTGATCATGGTTCAAGACGCTCTTTGCTCATCGAATTATCCACAAGTCGCCAGAGATTGCGCGGGTTGGCGTCTTGCAGTTCGGGGGGCAGGACTTCGGAGGGGAAATCCTGGTAGCAAACGGGGCGGGCAAAGCGGAAGATGGCGGCTGTGCCGACGCTGGTAGTACGGCTGTCGGTTGTGGCGGGGTATGGGCCGCCGTGCTGCATGGAGGGGCAGACTTCCACGCCGGTCGGAAAGCCGTTGAAGAGCAAACGCCCTACTTTGGTTTCCAGAATGGAAATGAGTTTGTGGTACTCGCGCAGGTCGTCGGGGGTGCCGTGAATGGTTGCGGTTAGCTGGCCTTCCAATCCCTGCGCTACGGCTGCCATTTCGTCCGGGGTTTTGCACATCACGAGCAGGGTGGACGGTCCGAAAACCTCATGCGCCAGTTCGGGATTGTGGAGGAACGTTTCGGCCTGAGTAGAGAAAATCGCGGCGTTGGCCTGTCCGAGTGACGCATTGGCCTGTGTGGTAATTTCATGCTCCTGCCGAACGCCCTGTGTGGATTGTAACCGCGCAATCCCCTGCCCGTAAGCGTTGCAGATGGCGGGATACAGCATGTTTCCCGGCGCGGTCTGCCCGATCTTTTCCGCCGCTTTCGTGACAAATCCCTGTATGTCGTCGTTTTGCAGGCTGATGACCAGACCCGGATTGGTGCAGAATTGCCCCACGCCCATTGTCACGGATGCCGCCAACCCCTCCGCGATCTTTTCCCCCCGCTCCTTCAGTGCGCCGGGAAGAACAAAAACCGGATTTACGCTGCCCATTTCCGCGTACACGGGAATGGGGCGTTCGCGCTGATTAGCGGCATCGAACAGGGCGCGTCCCGCGCCGAGCGAACCCGTAAAGCCGACGGCTTGCAAGAGGGGATGCTTCACCAGCGCCATGCCCGTGTCTTTCAGGCCGTGCAGCAGGGAAAACACGCCTTCAGGCATTCCGGTTGCGGCTGCCGCCCGAAGAACGGCCTGCGCGGTCAGTTCCGATGTGCCGGGGTGCGCGGGATGTGCTTTCACGACAACCGGGCAGCCCGCCGCCAGCGCAGAAGCCGTATCGCCGCCCGCAACCGAAAACGCGAATGGGAAATTGCTCGCGCCGAACACGCCGACCGGCCCAAGCGGAATCAACATGCGGCGTAAATCGGGTTTGGGCAGTGGCTGGCGGTCCGGCTGCGCCCGGTCAATACGCGCATCCACCCACGACCCTTCGCGCACTACAGCAGCGAACAGTTTCAACTGCCCCACTGTACGCCCGCGTTCTCCAGTCAGACGCGCAAGGGGCAACGCGGTTTCCTGATTTGCCCGCTCCAGCAATTCATCGCCAAGCGCGACAATCTCGTCCGCAATCCGCTCCAAAAAACTGGCACGCTGTTCCGCCGTCAATCCGCGATAAACAGGAAAGGCGTCACTTGCCAGCCTGACGGCGCGATCCACTTCCGCGTCATTGGCGACATGAAAACCGGGTTCAAGCGCTTCGCCTGTCGCGGCATTAGTAGCTGTTATCTTGTCCGTCTCCTCTGCGGAAACGGCGTTGCCGATAAAATTCTGTCCGTGTAGTTCCATGAAAAGTTCTTTCTGATGATGTAAAAGGTCGCGCTACCATTGATAGGGATTGTCGCCGCGTGTCCACATATAGGAGGTGAGTTGCCCGACGTGATACCATTCATGGTCGGCAATGTTCAGGAAGACTTCCGCGCGTGGAACTGTGGGTAACATGAGCGAGGCAAACCATCCGCCGTCAAAGCTAATTTCCTCGGCTAAATCGGTTTCTGACAGCAAATCCAGATAGTCAAGCGTTTGTTGACGGAAATCAATCAAAGCGTGGCGTAGATTGTCCAGGCTCCCACAATCGCCAATGATCTCCCGCGCAGCAGGGTCAGAGATGTTTTGGTCGGCTTTCAAAAGCGAAATCAGTTGTATCTCTGTTCCCACAATTTCAACGAGTTGCCACGATATGGTTCGCATCCCTGTTGCCGGCGCCCAATCCAGAAGATCAGGCGTGAGGCGGACCATGATTGAGTTGAGATCGCGTCGCGCTAAGGCGAATCGCGCTTTAAGAAGATCGTGACGGCTATGTTTCATTTTACGTTATGTCTCGTTGGCTCTCTGATATGCGAACTCAGGATACTGTATTGACCAATATACCGATGCCGTCAATGGCAATGGTAATCTCGTCGCCGGATTGCAGCGTGAAGGTGGACGGCGGCACAATTCCCGTACCCGTCAGCAGGAAACAGCCGTTCGGGAAACTGGTTTCGCGGTAAAGATATTCGACAAGTTCCTGCGGTGTCCGCTTAAGTTGCGCCAGAGTGGTTTCACTTTCAAAGGCGGGCTGGCCGCTGCGCTGAATGGAAAGGCGTATGGCGGTTTCCGGGGACTGCGGTTCGTTCGTAACCAGAATACCGGGGCCGAGGGCGCAGGCTCCGTCGTACACTTTGGCCTGTGGCAGATACAGCGGATTTTCGCCCTCAATGTCGCGGGAACTCATGTCGTTGCCGACGGTGTAACCCACGATTTCACCCTTTGCGTTGATGGCAAGGGTTAGTTCCGGTTCCGGCACGTTCCATTGCGAGTCGCGGCGGATGCGAACGTTCTGCCCACTCCCGACAACCCGATAGGGTGGCGCTTTGAAGAACAGTTCGGGGCGTTCGGCCTCGTACACGCGGGCGTAAAAATCCTCGCCGCCCGCCGTTTTAGATTCCTCCATGCGGGCGTCGCGGCTGCGATAGTACGTCACGCCCGCCGCCCATACCTCCTGCCCGTGTATGGGAGGCAGCAGTTCCTCCGGTTTCAGCGCGTCCTCCATGCCTGCCGAATCATCCACAAGCCGCTGAACCGTATCCCTCAAGTTGTCGCTGTTGAATACCACATCCCAGGCCACATCGCCCAGTGAATAAATAGTGTCGTCCACCTGCGCTAAAACGCCGCGCGTGGTGCGGTAAAGGTGCATGATTTTGTCCTTGAGGAAAAATACGAGATAGGAGATAGGAGATACGAGGAATACTTGTCTGGCAAATACGCCACTCTATCTGTGCATCTTCTCGTATCTCCTATCTCCTATCTCGTATCTTTCCGGTGACAGTGCTCCAACCGCAATCGGAGTCGGCGCATTGGAAAGGATGGCTGCCATTAGTTTACCTGTTATTGGCGCGAGGCTGATGCCCATCATGGCGTGTCCCGTTGCCGCGCTGAGATTCTGGTAGCGCGGGAAGCGTCCGATGTAGGGAAGGCCGTCGGGCGAACAGGGGCGCAGGCCGCTCCACACGGGCAAATCGTGGAAATCAGCGGGCGTGAAGTCGGGAAAGTAGTTGGGAATGGCCTGCAAAATGCCCTGTACGCGATTGGCATTGACGCGCGTATCCAACAAGCCCGACACCTCCATCGTGCCGCCGAAGCGCAGGGTATCGCCCATCGGCGTCACGGCGACGCGGGCTTCCGTTAAAATGGAGCAAAGATTGGGCTGCTGTTTGGGGTGGGGCAGGGTAATGCTGTACCCTTTGCCCGCCTGTAGCGGCAGCCGTATATTCAGCCCGCGTACAATCCAGGGCGACCACGACCCGCCCGCAATCACGAATTCGTCTGCCGTCACATCGCCCTGATTGGTTTGCGCGGCGTCAATGCGATTGCCCTCAGTGCGCCAGCCGGTCACTTCGGTTGACCACGCGAAACACGCGCCGTTTTGCTGCAACTCCTGCGTCAATCTCGCCAGCAATTTTCCCGGCGACAGGTGACAATCCTGCGCAAAATAGACCGAACCGGCAACGTCCATGCGCAAGCCGGGATCACGCTGCGCCGTTTGTTCCCGGTTGAGAACCTCGGCGGCAAGTCCCAGTTCCCGCGCTCGTTCCGCCAGATGCGCTTCCGCGTCCAGCGTTTGCGCGGATTTGCACAGCATCAGCAGGCCGTTTCGCGTCAGTTCAAAGGCATTGCCCCACAGCGCGGCCAGTTCCTCGTAACACGCGCGGCTGGCAAGATTGAGTTCGAGCAGCAGGGGGGCGGAACGGGCGACGTGGGCGTGGGTGGATGCGCGGGCAAACGCCAAACTCCAACGCGCCAGATCGCGGTCAAGGCGGGGGCGAATGGTGAACGGGCTTTTGGGATTGAGCATCATGCGCAGGCCGAGCGACACCATACCCGGCGCGGCAAGCGGCACAAAGTGCGACGGCACGATCATGCCCGCGTTGCCAAGCGAGCAGGCGTCATGGTCCGGCGCGCCCCGCTCCAGAATGGTGACGCGATGTCCCTCCCGCATGGCATAATACGCCGTAAACAGTCCAATAACGCCGCCGCCAACAATGCAAATATTCAAGCCCTCACCCCCAACCCCCTCTCCCCAAAAAGCTTGGGAGAGGGGGCTTTATTTTTGATGAAGTTATGTTTTCTGCTTTTGCAGTTTCCGAGGCAAGAATAAAACAGGCAACTATTCAGCCCCATTTTCCAGTATATCAGTCTCCCCTCTCTCAGGCTTTTTTGGGAGAGGGGCGGGGGTGAGGGCAATCCCCCAACAGAAAGGATCGTCAGGGTTGAAAATCAGGGTTGCTTCCGCGTTGACGTAGGCGGAACCGCGAATGGTCGGGATGAGCGAACCGTTTTCCTCGTGGATACTGCCCTCGAAAAGGCTGCCGACGATGCTCTCCTGCCGCCAGATTTCACCGGCGCGTAGTTTGCCGTCCGCATACAAACAGGCCAGTTTCGCGCTTGTGCCGGTTCCGCAGGGCGAGCGATCATAAGCCTTGCCGGGACACAGCACGAAGTTGCGGCTGTGAACGTTGGGAGTTTCGGAGGGCGCGAACAGTTCGATATGGTCAATCTCCTGCCCATCCCGTCCTGTAATGCCCTGAGTGGATAGCGCCTGCCGTATCCGCCATGTATAATCCGTCAGGGCTTCGACATTGCGCAGGTTTAATTCCTGTCCGTGTTCCTCGACCAGAAAAAACCAGTTGCCGCCCCACGCCACATCGCCGCGCAGGGTTCCTATACCTTCAACCGACGCGCTCACGCCCTTTGCATGACGATACGCAGGCACATTCTGAACCGAAACGTCGCCTGCCTCGTGCAACGTCGCCGTGACAATGCCAACCGGGGTTTCAATGCGGTGTTTGCCGGGAGAAATTCGCCCCAAATGTGCCAGCGTAACCACAAGGCCAATGGTTCCATGTCCACACATGCCCAAATAGCCGACGTTGTTGAAGAAAATCACGCCCGTCACGCAATCCGGTTCCTGAGACTCGACGAGCAACGCGCCCACCAGCACATCGGAACCGCGCGGCTCATTGACAACGGCGGCGCGGAAGTGGTCAAACCGCGTTTGAAACATGCGCAACTGTTCCGCAACGCTGCCGTTGCCCAACTCCGGCGCACCATTGACAACAACCCGCGTCGGCTCCCCGCCCGTATGTGAATCTATTACAGTGACTCTGTTCATAAAGGGTATTTTTGTCTTGAACCCGGATTTTCAGGATTACTGGATGAACAGGATGGCTCACTGCCCATTAATCGTGAAATCGGTAATCTTGCGCCCTGAAATCCTGAAATCCGTTAATCCTGAAAATCCGGGTTCAAGACAAAGGCCGTGTCTCAATACCAGCCCGAATAAGTTTCAACACCGATTCGCGCTCCGCGCCCGCAAGCGGCAGACGAGGGGCGCGTACCCACTCCTGCCCCATGCCAACCTCCTGCAAGGCCAGTTTGATCTTCTGCACGAAATGGGGGCCGATGTCGAGCGTCATCAGGGGCAGGAACCAGCGCCATAAGGTTCGCGCCTGTTCCCATTCCCCGGCCATCATCAACTCCCACAAACGGGCGTTTTCGCGGGGGAATGCCAGCCCCACTCCCGCAATCCAGCCGACCGCGCCAAGCATCGTACATTCCAACGCAAGCGTGTCCACGCCGCCGAAAATCGCGTAACGATCCCCGACCGTGTTGAACAATTCAGTAATGCGGGTTGTGTCGGCGGACGATTCTTTAATGGCGACAAGGTTTTCCACTTCCGCCAGTTCCGCGAACATCGCGGGCGTCACGTCTACGTGATAGCCGATAGGATTGTTGTAGACAATAATGGGCAGGGATGTGGAAGCGGCGACGGCGCGGAAGTGGGCGGCGGTTTCCCGCGCATCCGCTTTGTACACCATTGCGGGCAGTACCATCACGCCATCCGCGCCCATCCTCTCCATGTCTTTGACGTAAGCGCAGGCGGCAGATGTAGAATTTTCGGCCACGCCGCTCAGAACGGGAACGCGCTTATCCACTGCGGAAATCGCCATTCGCATCACGTCGCGCTTCTCTTCCGGCAAAAGCGTCTGGTTCTCGCCGAGTGAACCGCACATCACAATGCCGTGAACGCCGGACTGAATGAGAATTTCCAGATGCCGCGCTGTGGCGTCCAGATCAAGGGATTGGTCGGCTTTCAATTGGGTTGTGGCGGCGGGAAATACGCCTTTCCATGGTGTCGGTTGAGTCATAAGTGTGGTTTGCTCTTTTGTTCGTTGTTATTGAAAACAGGTACGGGTACATCTTCAATTCGGGACGAAGATTTCGGCTTGCCCGAAACCTGAACCATGAGTTTGTAACCTGTGGGATCGTGCCGCTCCAACTCCTCGCGGACAAACGGGTAAAAATCGTTTTTGCCGAAGTAGGCTTCCGACAACTCCGCGAAATACTCTTCCGCGTTGGTGGCGGCGTAGGCTTTGCGCCTGTCGGTTCCGTGAACATACGCGACCGAATCATAGAGTTTGTCGCGCATCGCCTGCGCATACGCCTCCTGTACGCCCGTAAATTTATCGCCGAGCGTCAGAAAGCGATAGCTATGCGCCATCTCGTGCAGCAGCATCCAGGGCTGTTCGTTATGGGACCATTGTACGAAGTGGGCCGCATTGGAAATCTCCACGCAACCCGCTTTGTCGGGATTGTAGCCGTGTTCCCGCAGCCATTGCGCGGAGGGGTGAAACTCCGCCGCCCCATCCTTGCGGTTCTCCCATTCCAGCCAGATTTTTACTTTGTGCAGGGCGTTCAGCGGCTTATCCGGCACAACGCCATTGATAGCCTTCAACTGCGCCGTCAGTTCCTGAAACGCCGCTTTCGCCTCCTCCGCATGGGTTTCCAGTTCAGGATTGACCAGAACGGTAAACCCTTCCATCTGCCGGGGCTTGTACGCGGAAGTCGGCACATACGCCTTTGCAGGCGGAAGCAAAATAAAAAGGAAAAGCAGAATGACTAAGGCGGGCATCGGACTAAGTTCGTAGTTTTTCGAGATGTAGAATCTACGAACTTTAGCCCTCGGTCTACTTAGTTGACGAAATGGGTGACAGGGCATGACGGGCTGTTCCTGAAGGCGGCACAGAAGTAGATACACTATTATAGGCCGAAGCGACACGCAAAGTCAAACGGCAGTTTGGATACAAGTGGCGCAATTAACGGCGAAAATGTTACGAAAGTTACATACAGGACAAAGGAATACAGGTATTCTTTACAGAACAATATGCTACGAAAGAGTTAGACCGAAACGTTGTATGGAGCGTTGGCTTTTTGCATCGCGTCAGGAGGACATTATGGCGCAAAACGCGCTCAGTGTGGTCACGCGCATCAAAGCAGGCGAAGTGGACGCGCTGGAAACATTGCTGGACAGCATCGGCGGGGATATTCAGGGCAACTCCCTGATTCCGTTCCCCAAATTTCAAACGCTGCACTTCACCTGTTGGGTGGTGCTGAAGCGGGACACGAATTTCGCGCCCTGCCTCGTGTGGGAAACCAATTTCGACGGCACAATAGACGCGCATCTGGAGGAGTTTGTCACTCTTGCGCCCGAAGGACTGCGGCAGATTTACGCCCATTGCGAGGGCTTTGCGGTTGGAACGGACGGCGCGCCGGCGCGACTGAAGCAATATCTGCTGGCGAACCGGGTGGCGGACGCCGCGTTCTACATCGGCTGCTACGGGCAATCGCTTCCCGTCATCAAAAGCGCTCTCGCCACGCGGGCAGGCATCGAAGCCTGTCTGGACGCGGAACAGTCCGCCAAAACCCTGCGCGGCCAGACACCCAAACAGATATTCGAGCGGGTTCGTGCGTATCTGGGCAAAAATCCGGTTGTTCCGGCCTTTCAAACTTCCGACTCGTACAGCAGCCTTGTAAAGCGTTCACACCTGAATATGGCGCTGGCGGTTGTCATAGGCATCCTGCTGCTGCCCGCCCTGCTCCTGTTTCTGCTGTGGTATGTCCCCACGTTGCGCCGGTACGAACACCATGACGATACCACGCCCGGACCACCCCTGTTGGGAGTAGACCCGCGCTTGTTCGGCAAGGAAGACATCTGGGTACAAAACCACCTTACCACGCTGACCAACATCAAGCCCGGTAAATTCAGGCTGAACACGCTCAAAGGCGTCCTCTGGATCATCAATCTGCTGGCGAAGACCGTGTTTATCACGGGGCAACTGGGCGGCATCCCGACCATTCACTTTGCCCGCTGGCTGCTGATTGACGATGATAAACGCCTGCTGTTCTTCAGCAACTATGACGGCAGTTGGGCCAGTTATTTAGGCGACTTTGTGGACAAAGCCAATTACGGCCTGACCTCGGTGTGGAGCAACACGGACAACTTCCCCACCACGCGCTTTCTGTTTTTCGGCGGCGCGCAGCACATCGAGGACTTCAAAGCGTGGAGCCGGCGCGGCAACGAGTATGCGGCGATCTGGTACAGCGCGTATCCCAACGCAACCGTGCGCAACATCACCGAGTCGGTACAAATCAGCGAAACGCTGAACGGCAACCCCGGTGAGGCGGAGATTACGGAATGGCTCAAGAAACTTTAGAAAACAGCGCGAGCGACACGCAGCTGCGCCGGGAAGAACTGCCCGACATACAGGGATTGGTAACGAGCGGATACGGGCATCTCACCTGTTCCCTGTTCATGTTCCTGCAAATCGGGTCGCCCGAACAGGCGCGGGCGGGATTGAAGCAGTTGTTGCCGTTCATTACCACATCGGCGTACCGCCCGAGCGGCGAACCCAAACCCACCTTCGGCTTCAATATCGCGTTCACGTATGAGGGACTGCGCCTGCTTGGTCTTCCCCCCGAATCGCTGGCGATGTTCGCCCGCGAGTTTCAGGAGGGCATGGCAAGCGGCGAACGGCCCCGCGTCCTGGGCGATACGGGCGACAGCGCGCCCGACAAATGGGACATGGGCGGGCCGAACAACCCTCCGTTTCACCTGCTGCTGATGCTGTACGCGGAGGGGGATGAGGTTCTGACAGAGGTTCGCAATCGCCTGCTGCCCGCGATAGAAACCGGCGGGCTGAAAATCGTGTATGAGCAGGATACGGGGCGTATCAGCAACAAGGAGCCGTTCGGTTTTGAAGACGGCATTTCGCAGCCGTTCATTTCGGGCAGTCCGGGCAAATGTACGCCCGGTGATACGCCGGTCAACGCGGGCGAGTTTGTGTTCGGCTATCGCAACGGCTACGACATGATTCCCACTTCGCCAACCGTTCCCGCTTCCGCCGACACCAATGCCCTTCTGCCCGCGCCGACGAGTGGAAGCGCCAACACAAAGGATTTCGGCAGGAACGGCACGTACCTGATTTACCGCAAGTTGGGGCAGAACGTGGACGGCTTCTGGAACTACGTCAAGGGGCAAGCCGCGCAGTTGGGACTGGACGATACGCAGGACACGACCAACTGGATTGCCGCTAAAATTGTCGGGCGCTGGCCGAGCGGCGCTCCGCTCACGCTCTCCCCAACTCAGGACAACAAGCCCGACCTGCGCGATACCAACGATTTTCATTTTATGACGACGGACGCCGAGGGATTGGCCTGCCCGATTGGGGCGCATATTCGCCGCGCCAACCCCCGCGACTCGCTGCTGCCCAATCCCGCCCGTTCCAATGTGCTTTCCAACCGACATAGGATTGTGCGGCGCGGGCGGCACTTTGAAGACAAGCGCAAACCGGGCGAAACGTGGAATCCGACCGGCGTGGAACCGGGGCTGTGCTTTATCTGTTTGAACGCCGACATTCAGCGGCAGTTCGAGTTCGTGCAGCAGACGTGGCTCAACAGCACGAAATTCGGCGGCCTGTACGATGAAAAGGACCCGCTCATCGGCGACAACGACGACGGCAAAGGCCGATTGAGCATCCCCGCGCAGCCCGTTCGCATGAAACTCAACGATATTCCCCGCTTCGTGCGGGTGCGGGGCGGCGGCTATTTCTTTATGCCGGGTGTCCGCGCCCTCCGATTTCTAGCCGAAACAGCCCTGCCCGGAGCGGCAAACCAGACGCCGGTAACAACTCAAACATCGGTAATAAATCAAACATCTGCGGCAAACGCAACGCCTGCGGCAAACCAAAAGTCGGCAATGGATGAAACGCCTACGGCAAACGCGACACCTGTGATGACGCAGGCGGCCGCGCCAAGTCAGGCAACTGCGCCAATTCAGGCGACCATAACGGAACCGGCAGCAGCCGTCGGGCAGACTGCCGGACCAACGATAACAACAGGAGGAATGATGGGCGGCATATTGCACCATTTATGGCAGGACGCGCTTGCCGAAGAGCAGACTCTGCATCACGAACTGGTTAATTTGAAGGAAGTATTCACCAAAAAACTGGAGGGTATGCTCGCGCGCCCGATACCTCTACGCGCCCTGTTCAAGCACCTGCGCGAACACGACCCCATTATGGTGGTTCCCGGCCTCGCGGTCGTGTCCAAATACGCCGATGTGCTGGAAGTGCTGAACAATGAAGCCTCGTTTTCGGTCACGGAAATCTATGCCGCGAAAATGGAGCGCGAAACCGGCGACTTTGTGCTGGGTATGGGGGATACGCCGCAGTACCATCGGGAATGTGAACTGATGCACCAGACCGTTCACGCGGATGATCTCGCGTACATACAAAAGTTTGTGGCGCAAACGGCGGATACATTGGTGGCAACGGTGGCTTCGGAAGGGCGCATAGACGCGGTGGGACAGCTTTCCCGCGTTGTGCCGTCGCGCCTTGTCGCCGGCTACTTTGGAATGCCGGGGCCGGACGAGGCCACGCAGATGCGCTGGATGCGCTCTATCTTCCGCGATATTTTCCTGAATCTGGGCAACGATACGGGGATGCGCGAACAGGCGGTTGCCGATGCGGCAGACTTGAACGCCTATCTGAACGCGCGCATCGCGTCGCTCAAAACCGATGTCCTCGCCAACCCTGAACGCCATGACGATTTTCTCAGCCGCCTGCTGAAAATGGAAAACGAACAGCCCGGCAGCGTGGACGATGATACCATTCGCCGGATACTGGGCGGCACGATTGTCGGCACGGTAGACACCAATTCCAAAGCCATTACGCAGGCGTTGGATCAACTGCTGGATCGCCCGGACGCCCTTGCCCTCGCGCATCAGGCCGCGCTTGCCGATGACGACGCGACTGTCGCCGCGTATGTGTTCGAGGCGCTGCGCTTCAACCCGCAAAATCCGTTCCTGCTGCGGCACTGCGAACAGGATACGGTTGTGGCACAGGGAACAACCCGCGAACGCCTGATTCACAAGGGTACGCTGGTTATTGTCGGCACCACCTCAGCCATGTTCGATGAAGACAAGTTCCCCGATCCCGATGCTTTCAATGCCGGTCGTCCCTACGCGGATTACATCCACTTCGGGGCCGGTCAACATACGTGTTTCGGGAAGCATATCGCCCACATCGTCATTCCCGGCACAGCCAAAAGCCTGCTGCGCAAAACCAACCTGCGCCGAGGTGAAACGGACGGGCAGATCGTCTATGATGGCGCATTCCCTGACCACTGGCTGCTGGAATTCGATAGGTGAGGGAGAGAAATATGTAGAGACGTTGTCGAAATAGTGGCAATGCAGCGCTTTCAGCACTCGGTCTCGTTGTGTCTAGTTTTTAAGAAGAGGCGTCGTGACCTCGGGCGCGTCAGGGCGGGCGGATGTAAATCGGCATCTTTTTGCACCTCCCTCCCTTGTTAGTGGGGACGGTATTCGGTTTAGGCAAGCAACGTTATATTAACATTGGGCGGCGTTTTTAGAAGTATGTTCAGGGCGTTTTTGGGGAAATAGTTGGGGGTTTCTACCCTCATCCGGCCTCCGGCCACCTTCTCCCTGCAAGGGAGAAGGCTAAATTGTTCAATGGGCGGTTCAACAGGGAATAAGCAAGCGTATAAAGAAGAAAATTCTACGCCTGAAACAACCCCATAACCAACGCGCCAGATGAGCAGTTTAGCCTTCTCCCTTGCAGGGAGAAGGTGGCCGGAGGCCGGATGAGGGTAGAGGCTACCGTTTTCGCCACAGCAATTTCACAATGTCAGAATGGCTTTGCTTTTGCGCAAGCAGGAGGGGAGTTTCTCCCTTTTTGTCTGCAAGGTTTGGGTTGGCTCCATGCGCTAGAAGCTGACGAATGATGCTCTTGTCAATTTCATACCATACGGCCATATGTAAAGCGCTATCCCCACTGCGCGTCTCAATAGAGACACTTGCGCCATGATCTAACAGCAGGCGCGTCATATCCCCACGATTGGGCATCACAGATTGCATCAGCGGCGTCATGCCCAAAATATCCTGTTGGTTAATGTTCGCGCCGTGTTCCAGCAGCAGTTGAACCGTCTGCGGGCGGCCCTTCCAAACGGCGCAATGCAGAGCAGACCAGTTTTGTTGTGAGGCGGTTGCCTTACAGTCCGCGCCATGTATAAGCATAGCTCGAACCAGAGGTATGTCTTCCGGCGAGTTGAAACTAATCCTGATGTGGTTGCCTGCTCCGTACCATGCCGCGCTACAAACGAACATGAATGCCGTAGAACTGTCATCGGCAGGTACAGAGGAACGGTGCAGCAGCAGTTGGTTGAGCAGCAGTTTCAAAGTAGGAGAAGGCGGCGGGGCGTAGCGCGTGTTCGGGTCGGCTCCCATATTGACGAGGGTAAGCGCCTGTTTGCTGTCGTTGTGAACTAGAGCGGCAATGAGTTGGCGATTGAGCGCGTACTGCCGCTTTGCCTGCCATACCCACAGTCCACACGCCCCGACTGCTGCGAAAATCAGCGTCAGCATCAGTAACCATCGTCGCGCTTTCATGGCAATTGGTTCCTCCACCTGTATTGTACCCGCAACCTGCCCCACCGCCTATTGAATGCGTATTGACAAAACGTAGACGCCTGAATATAATAGTCCTGCGCTGTCAAACATCCCCGGCGCGGTAAGGTGTCCCTCATGTCCACATTTGACGAATTTCAGGCAGGCTTTTTCGCGCTCTTTATGCAGCCGCAGTTCAAGGGGAGTGATTTCCTGCGCTACCTGCAACGCCCCGCGCCCAAACGCGGTGGCGATGAAGCGTCTGTTGTGGATAATGCCATTGTCGGCCCGCTGCTGAGTTTACTCGGCTTTGCGCCGGGTGAGCAGGTGTACAACCAGAACAACAAGAACGGACGCCCGGACTTCGCGCCGCAGGTGCCGGATTTCGGCCCCTGTTTCGTGATAGAAGACAAAAGCACGGGACTGGAATTGACGCTTGATCCGAATGACCCGGAAAGCCATTTAGCCCAATTGTCCGGGTATCTGCGCGGATTGGGATTGCGCGCGGGCTGGCTGACGAACGGCAGGCGGCTGATGGTATGGCAGTTCGATGATCCGCTCAAACCCGTCTGCGCTCTGGATTTGGACGTTGCCCTTGCGCTGACCGAGTGGGCGCAGGAGGGCGCGAACGGCCTTGCGCCCGATACGGTACGCGGATTGAAACTGCTGTGGGATCGGTTTCGGCGTGAAACGTTTGCGGATTGGAAGCAGATCGAACGCGATCTGGCAATGGATTTGGAGGCGTGGGAGCGGCAGGCGTATCCGCTCGGCGGGCATGAGGCCAATCAGGAGATGCTCGTGGGCGCGGTGCGAACCCTGCTGCAAGACTTGCAGGCGGAAGCGCGGGGGATACTGGATGGACACCTGCAAGCGTATGCGGAATACGAGGACAGGCGCGACCGTTTGCAGGATGAGGATGCGGAAAGGGGGCGCGATATTCTGGAACGACAGCGCGTTCGCGTCATGGAACTGCTGACGCCGCTTGCGCCGCTCGTGGGGCTGGAAACGGACGAAATCCAGACGCTCGCCGAAGACATGCGCGAACTGGAACGGGACCCATTCGCCTTTCTCAACACGGGAGCTTTGCTAACAAAGGTTCTGGAAACGCTCAATATGGCCCGCGCCCGCAAATTCGGCGGGGATAAAAAGGCAGGCAAGGCGTGGTCGAAATGGGATAACGGCCTACAGGGATTGGGCGACGCGCTGACACTGTTCGGAAATACTGTCTTTGCATGGCATCAGAGAAAAGCCATTTTGCGGCACGACAACCGCAAAAGCATCGAAACCTATGAGAACTACGCGCTGTGGACTTCCGTTGTGCAGGAAACTATGCTCGGCGGGATGCAGGAGGCGCAGCGGCGGGATGAGTTCGCGCTTCAGGCGACGTACATCGTGTTTATCCGCCTGCTTCTCATTCGCGTCTGCGAAGACAAGGGCATCCTCCCCAATCGCTTTCTCTCGGACGGCGGCTTGAGCGGCTGGCAAAAGTATATTGATCCGCGCTTCGACTTTGTGGAGGGCAACCCGTACAACACCCTCCTCGATCTGGCGTACCAGAACGCGCAGAACATTTACGCCCACTTTTTCACGGGGCGCGAACTGTTCAACTGGTACACGCTCGACCGCCTGCGCTTCATTCGCGTCCTGCATCAGTTGAGCCGCTTCAACTTCGCGGACGTGGACAGCGACCTCATCGGCACGATCTACAACACGTATGTGGAACGCCCGGAAAAGAAACAGAAGGGGCAATACTACACGCCGCCCGCGATTGTGCGCTACATTCTGGACGAGGCGGGCTACCAAACGGGACCGGACATCATCGGGCAGAACAAGCGGCTCATAGACCCGGCCTGCGGCAGCGGCACGTTTCTTGTCGAGGCGGCGCGGCGACTGGTGGCGGCGTACAAAGCGGGCGGGGCGATGAATCCGCGCAGCCTGCTCAACAGCGTGCGCGAGAATCTGTACGGTTTCGACCTGAACCCGTTCGCGTGTTATCTGGCGGAAGTGAACCTGCTCATACAGGTGCTTGATCTGGTGAAACTGGCGATTGACGGCAAAACGCCGCCGCGCTTGCAGCGGTTCCATATCTACAATGTGGACGCGCTGGCCCCGTCCACCAACATTCTGCGCTACGCCCGCGCCAATACCCTGATGGCGGAAGAATTGGATGTGGTAGACAGCATCAAGGCGCGGCAGGACAAGTACGCGCCCGGTTTCGCGTGGGTGGTGGCAAATCCTCCCTACGGCGCGGGCCTAACCGACTCGTACAAAATAAATCTGCGCGAGTGGTACGGGGATGTGTTCGGCGGGCAGCCGGATACGTATGTGTTCTTCTTTGCGCTCGGTTTGCGACTGCTCGGCCAGAATGGGCGGTTAGGTTTCATTACGCCGGATACGTACCTGATGGGAACCAACACGCAGGCATTACGTGAACGGCTGTTGACGGCGGGCCGTATTGAGCAGATTGTCAATTTGCCGCAGGGTATCTGGAGCGATGCGGTCGTTAATTGCGCGTTGCTGTTCCTGACTTCAGATAGTGATGGCACACGGCGGCGAACACAAGACACACAAGTTTACAGCATGGGTGTGCGGGACAAACTGGACAAACTCATAGCGCGAGATTGGAAGGAAACCTTTGCGCATAAGCAGGCTGATTGGATAGACTCCACAGGCCACGAAATCAAAGTTCGCTGGAATGACCTGCTGAAACAGGTTGAAGAAGCCTGTCGCGTACCTGTTACTGGCGGAACTGCAACGAAGATTCTTCGTCTTGGCGAGATTACGGAAAGCAGTGCAGGAATTGACCCGTATACAACAGCAGACGAGGGGAAAGCAAATAGCTACATCAAACTACAACGGGAAGTGCCTTCTAACGAACCACAATGGAAGCCTTTACTAGACACGACTGCGTTTATTGGACGCTACGAACAGCGTTGGGGAAAGGCGCATCCTTATATCAAGTATGGCAATTGGCTGTGCCGCGCGCGAGAACAACGCTTTTTCGACACCCCTAAACTTATCACGCAAGACATGCGTGACCGTTCGCTATACCGGCGTCTCGTAGCAACTTATGACGAACAAAAGTTCTACCACCGTAAGAATTTCAACAATATAATCGCTTCAGACCCGGCATACGACCTCAAGTATATACTGGCGCTGTTCAATTCATCTCTGCTGAACTACTGGTATGCGCGTCAATATGAAAACGTCCATGTCACCCCTGCGTACTTCCGGCAATTACCTATCTATCCCGCAGACGCCGCGACGCAGGGTGAACTTGTCGCGCATGTAGACGAACTTCTGGCGCATCACGCCGCGCTGAATGTGTTGCGCGAACAGGGCTATGTTATCCGAACGCGGCGCGATGGGACGCCCGATATTCAGACTCCCTACGACACGCTGCTGCGCGAGTTGCAGACACAGGACAAAAACTTTCCCGTCGTGTCCCTGTTCGACGCCCGCGCTATGAACCTGCTGCGTATCCCCGAAGCCTGCGATGTGTCCGCGCAAATCGGGCGGGTGTTCACGCCGAACAAATTTCCGAATACGGTTGTCCTCCGCGCCAATCAACTATGGCTGGACGTGGACAGCGCGGACGTTCGGCGCTACCTCCTCAACTATCTGGCGCGTCCGCAGTGGCAGGCGCGTTCGTGGGACGAGATCAGCGACACCGCCCTGCTGCCTGCCGACGCGGACGCCCTGCACCGTCTGTTCGCGCGCGAAGCGCAGGTTACGGCAACCATCACAACCCGCCTGAACGCCATTGCCGACACGGACGCGATGATAGATCGGCGCGTACTCGACCTGTACGGCATTGCCGATCCTGCTGACCGCGCCCGCGTTCTGGGCAGCGCGCCTCCTGTCGAAGAGGCCGAGACGGAGGAGATTGCGGAATAGGGGTGAACCTGCCGTTTAGATACCTTTTTCTCGAACCGGCGTTATTGAACTACAGCGCGGGGTTCCACGTTGAGCAGGCTGCGGACGAGAAAATCCTGCAATCGCCGTTTGCCGTAGGGAGAGCCGACCACGCCGTGTCCCTGTCCCGGCATGACGAGCAACTCGAAATCTTTGTCGGCTTTGATGAGCGCGTTCACGACCTGCATCGTGCTGGCGGGGTCTACGTTCGTGTCCATTTCGCCCACCATGAGCAGCAGTTTGCCCGTCAGTTTCGGCGCGAGGGTGACATTCGAGTTCGCGGCGTATTGCGGGCCGACCGGCCAGCCCATCCACTGCTCGTTCCACCAGATTTTATCCATGCGATTGTCATGGCAGCCGCAGTCCGCCACGCCCGCCTTATAGAAATCCCCGTGCAGCAATAATCCGCCCAAAGCGTTCTGCCCGCCCGCCGATGTGCCGTAAATGCCCACGCGGTTCAAATCCATGTAGGGATATTTCGCCCCTGCCGCCCGTATCCAGCGGATGCGATCCGGGAAGCCCGCGTCCGCAAGGTTTTGCCAGCACACGTCATGGAAGGCTTTGGAGCGGTTGTTGGTTCCCATGCCGTCCATTTGGACTACGATGAAGCCCAGTTCCGCCATCGCCTGCAAACCGTTGTTGGGCGCGAACGCTTTCGGCGCGAACGAACCCTGCGGCCCCGCGTAGATGTTTTCCACAACCGGGTATTTGCGGTTGGAGTTGAAGTTTGTCGGGCGGACAATCACGCCGTAAATGTCGGTCACGCCGTCGCGCCCTTTGGAAACAAAGCGTCCCGGCGCTTTCCAGCCGGCAGCCGTTAGTGCCGAAGCATCCGCCTTTTCCAAATCCAAAACCTTGCTCCCGTCGCTCATTCGCCGCAACTCCGAAACGGGTGGCATGTCCACGCGAGAATACGTATCCACAAAAGTCGCGCCATCGGGTGAAGCGGCAAGGGTGTGCGTACCGTCCCCGGGCGTTAAATCCACAAGCCCGGTTCCATCGAAATTGACCCGGCAATAGTGGATGTAATAGGGGTCTTGCCCCGGCGCGATTCCACCCGCCCGGAACCATATCTGCCGTTTCGCGTCATCAACCCGATCCACGCCCCTCACAACCCAATTGCCCTTCGTAATCTGGTTTTTGACCGTTCCCAATGCCGTATCGTACAGATACAGATGGTTCCAGCCGTCCCGTTCCGACATCCAGACGGCTTCATGCGTGGGAGGCAGGCGATGCAGATACACCTTGTTCGTCCAGTCAATGAACGTTTTCGCCTGCTCATCAATGACCGCTTTTATGTCCCCGGATTTTGTCGCGTCGGAGGGAACATCCACGCCTACAAGCCGCATGATCTGATGCCCGCGCTGATTGTACAGAAACGTGAAACGATGAGAATCCGGTTCCCATTGCAGGTCGTTAATTTCCCACGGGTTGGGAAACAGCGTGTCGGAAAGAGGAATGTCGCGTTTGGCGTTTACGTCGAACAGATGCGGGCGGGGATGCGCGATACGGTCACCGGGTTTCAAATAGTCATTGATATGAACTTTAGGCTGTTCCTGATCTTTGGGCGAAGACTCAACCAGATACACTTTATGTTCCTGCGCGGGAATGGTCTTCATCACCACAAAATGAGACGAGTCGGGCGACCAGTATGGCCCTTCATTGTAGCGGTCATCGGGCGTTCCATCCTGTGTCAGCCGCGTCTCCTGTCCACTCTGCGCGTCTGCCAGAAACACATTGCTGTCATGCAGGACAACGCGCCATTTGCCATCCGGGGAGGTGGAGCCATCACTGCGATTACGTTGACGGCGCGGGCGCGGGGCAGTGGCAAGCGCGACGCCGTTGATAACAGCAACATCCGCCGTGTCCTGCGCGACCCATTTGGAAAGGGGTTTGCCGCCGCTGTCAACGACAAGCCAGACATGTCCGGCATACGTGTGCAGATCGCGCCGTTCGCCCGGTTTGAGGGTTCCATACGGCTTGCGCTGCCCCTCCGTATCCAGCCAGAAAAGCGCGATGCTCTCTTTGAGATCGTTCTGGAAGGTGAGCGTGGTTTCGTCGCCCGTTCGCAGCGAACTGCGCGGCCCCGCATCCGGCGCAAGCCCATTCGCCTGAACAATCGCTTTCGGTTCCAGACGCAGGGCGTAGGTTTGCAGGTCGCAGGCGTAGGTTTTGCCCTGTACCTGAACGCGCAGAGTCTTGTTGTCGGGCGCAAAGGCAAGGCTGTCAAGGGGCAAACGTTCCGCCGCAACAGGTTTGCCCAACGTTTCGGAAAGCGCGCGAGCCATGCGAACATGGTCAAACGCGGGCTTTTTCGAGGGCGCGGCAGGATCAACGAGGATATACTCGCGCTTGCCATCCGCCAGATCATTGCGATACCAAAAACGATTGCCGCCCTCCTGCCAGTTGGGACGAACGGCCCCGCGCGACACCTTGCCCCCAAACAAGCGGTCAAGATGATTGGCGCGGTCATAATCCGCCTGCGTACCCTGCGAAAAGGCAGGCCGCAGGCAAAGCGACAACAAGACAAAACAGAGCAAAGAAAATTTCATACGGCAACCTTGTCCAAGACAGTGAGAATCCGATTGATTTGTGTGAGTTCCTCATGGCTCAATTGCCAGTCGGCGGCGGCAGCGTTGGCATGGATTTGTTCTACTTTGGTCGCGCCCGCAATCACGGATGCAACGGTTGGCTGCGCCAGAAGCCACGCGAACGCCAGTTCCAGCAGCGAATGGCCGCGCGATTCGGCAAACGCAAGCAGGCTCTCGGCAAGGTCGAGGTTCTGGTCGGTCAGCCATTTATCGCCATTCGCGCCGGAAAGACGGGTTCCTTCGGGACGGGGCTGGCCCTTGCGAAATTTGCCCGTCAGCAGGCCGTTGGCAAGGGGAAAGTAGGGGAGCATGGCGAGATTGAGATGTTCGCACTCGGTCAGTACGCCATCCTGTTCCGGTTCTCGATGCAGCAGGCTGTAGTGGTTCTGGACACTGACGAAACGCGCCCCGGTTTTGGCGGCGGCTTCGGCTTCGCGCAGTTGTTCGGCGGTGAAATTGGAACAGCCGATTTCGCGAACTTTGCCCGCCTGTACCGCTTTGTCGAGCGCGGCCAGCGTGTCGGCAATGGGAACATTTTTGTCCGGCGTGTGCAGTTGGTACAGGTCAATGCGATCCGTTCCCAACCGGCGCAGGCTGTCCTCAACCGCCGTTTCTATATAACCGGGAGCCGCGCCGCCCAATCGGGCCTCATCCAGTTTAATGCCGAATTTTGTGGCAATCAGGATGTCGTCGCGCCTGCTGCCCAACGCCTGCCCCAAAAACTCCTCGCTTTTCGTGCCGCCGTAAATGTCGGCGGTATCGAAAAAGTTAATGCCAGCATCCAGCGCGGCATGTACCACTTGCGCCGTCGCGTCCGCATCCAATCGCCCGCCGAAGTTATTGCAGCCCACGCCTACTACCGTCGCCTGCAACGCCCCAATCGCCCGTGTTTTCATGCCATGCTCCATTGAAAAAGGTTGATAATCCGTTGTGTAGTTCGCCACAAACGCGCCGGTTCCTGCATGAATCGGGCAATGGCAGGATAGATAAACAGACAGGGCATCACACTGCGCCGATTCAGGGACAGGCGCGTCAGAAATTTTGCTGTCGCAGGCTATGCAGCCTCCGGGTTGTGACGCCGATTTCGCCTGTTGCCGCAGAAGTCCGCAGAATGTGAGCCAGCGCCGAAGCCGTTTCACTCTGAGGCGCAGAGAATGGCCCAATCTCATAAAACTCGTTGACGGGAAGAGCGCGGTAGGAGAGTTTGCCTCTGCCGGTCACCGTCGTCTTGCCTCCAGATTGCAGAACCGGCCGGGAGCGCAGTGTATCCATGTAGGGAGCATCGAAAATACGGTAAATCAACAGGGCCGCGTCGCGCAGTTTGTTGTTGGTATACATGGACATCGTGGATACCGTATCATCCCATACCGGTTTTACCAGGATGGTGTGCATGATTTTGATGTCGCAGGCCAGAAGCCGTTCCAGCACGGCCTGTTCTCCGAGGTTCAGGCCAAAATAGGCTGGCTGGCCGTAGGCGGGTACATTCGGGTATTTGTGTTTAATCTCGAAGGCCCAGAACTCGTATTCCCCTGCGGTCAGGGAGTAAAAAATACGGTCTACATCCACGGGAAAAAGCAGGCGCCCACGCCGAAGTTTATCAAAATCCGGGGAAGCACAACCTGTTCAAACAGATTTTTGCCGTACTCGTTTACAAGAAAGCCGTGATAGGCCGCGTTCTGACGCTGCATGGCCCGAACGTCTTCCGTGACGGTCATAGTCCGCATCGGGTCAGGAGTAAGCGTTTGAAGAACGGGATGGAGGAGAGAATCGGGTTCTGTAAAGTGGCCGGGGTGGTGGGGTTGTTGCGTAATCAGGAACTCGTGCCGGGCGGCATCATAAACTATGGGATAAATTTTGAAGCCTCTATTAAGCCGATCAAGGAAACTTCGTAACGCGGGGCTGTCACTCCGATACCAGACGAAAGCGTACGCGCAGCCACGATATACGACAAAACGCTGAAGGGCTTCGGGAAGTTCATCCGGCCTTATCCCTCTTAACTGCCACTGCTTCAGGTCGGTCAGAAATGTCAGGCTGCCGCCGGCCTGCTGTACCTGCGCTTTCAGCCAGTCCTTTTCATTATAGGTACAGCGCAGACGCGCCCGGTCAAAAGCAACACAGACTTCAGCATCAATCGTGCCGACAGCGCCGGTGAAGGCGGGGTCGGCAAGTATCTGATCCATGTAATTCTGGATTATTTTCCCCTCCGAATTTGATGTTTGTCGAACAGAATGACTTCCTGATACGCCTGTCGCTGTACGATTTCTGCTATCGTCCCAAAAGGTGTTTTCATCAGGTATCCAATTCTGAATAGGATTGACGACCACGCGTTCATCGGTGAGCGGCGTTTCATTGCGAACTCACACAGGGTACAGCGCAGGCCGGAACACGTCTGGTATTGCGCAGCGCAGGGCAGAGCGGCGCAAGAGATGTTGCCTGCCTGCGTCCCGCGGTTTGCAGAACGGCGTTGCGCAGACTTTACTCTGTCACGCCGTTCTGCAATGTAGCAGCGATGCCCAGAAGTCTCAGAAGTGTGCCGCTGCTTTGCTGGCGCTACATTTTGCCGGGCATTTTATCCATTTTCATCTTGCTGCCATCCTTGTAGCCGACGGGAGCCTTGTCCATGTGTGCCAGTTTGTGGCCCATCGCGTCTTTGTAGCTCATCGTTTTCGCGGAAGCGGACGGGTAGTAGGTTTTGCAGGCTTTACATACGTAAACGTTGGAAGCCCGGTTATCCTTTTTGGCGGGAGCCATTTTGCCCGGAGCCATTTTGCCGGGGGCCATTTTGTCTTGAGCTGCCGCCGGACTGACGTTCAGGCTGCCTAACCCGATGATCGAGGCCGTGAGCAGAGTCACGAACAGGTGTTTCATTCTTGCGTCCTCCTGATTTTGAAACTGCGCAGTGTGAAGTATAACCGGAACATATGGCGCGGGGTATTGCGCTCCGGCTATGCGCGTAGGATAGTAGCACAAACTATAGTAGCACAAGATAGAGGATTAAAAGATATAATACGAATTCTGCCTTTTTACTTAATAGGACGCGCTATAATAAAACCATAGAAGCGAAACCCCTGCTATCGCGTTGCAGGGTTCCAAAATCGGAGGAGTTTCCCATGTCTCTGCTCGAACGTTATCGGTTGATGTACGAACACGAAAAAGACGCCAATCACAAGATGTTCGCCATGCTCGAATCAATTCCCGAAGCGAACCGTAGCGATGCCCGTTTTCAGCAAGCCGTGACGCTCGCCGATCATCTGGCGGCCTGCCGCGAAAACTGGCTGGAGCGCATGGATGGCGAGGGCAATGTCTACGCCGCCTGGTGGGATAAGCGGTGTGACCTTGCCACGCTACGGCCCCGTTTCGACGCCCTTGAAAGCCGGTGGACAGACTATCTCGCGCGCCTTGATGAAGACCGAATTGCGCAAGACTTCGAGTTTACCGAAGGGGGCGAGGAGCGTTTTCGCCTGCCGGTCGAAGCGCAGGTCGTTCAGTTGTTCGGTCACGCTTTCTACCATCGGGGACAGATCGCATTGCTTGTAGACCAGTTGGGTGGAGAAACCGTAGATACCGATTACGTGGATTGGTACTGGGAAACGAAGTTGCGGTGACAATTCCCCAGGCGCGCTTGTGTCTGACTGCCGCTGCTTAAAATGAAAAAAGAATGTAAAAAATTTCGCCTGCCTTTTCCGCTTCGCCGTTGGGAAATAGAGTAGGGAGAGAGGAACCACTAACAGCCTGTTCAAGGCTGTTGGCGCTGTATGGTTTCTGTTCTTCAGGCTCGAAATGAAAGTGGAGAGCCTGCGGCCATAACATCTCCCTTCTGCGCAGGTTTCGGGGCGAAAGGGATGGGTATTCGTACCCACGAATAGGAGACAGATATGAAGAGAGTCACTGGCATCGGCGGAATTTTCTTCAATTCGCCTGACCCTGTGTGCCACAATAGGTTGAGACAAAATCCCGTACACGAAATAGTGTAGATCGCCAGGGCGGAGAATGGATTTCTCAGATGAATACGCCGTTGACAGACAGCCCAACCACTCGCCTCACCAACAATGGACACCACAGCGCGCCCTCCCCCGCGCTGCGCCCGGAGGCGCAGGTGCAAACGCGCCCCACGCGCCGCCGCTTTACCGCTGCGTACAAGCTGCGCATCCTTAAAGAAGCCGACGCCTGCGTCAAGCCGGGAGAGTTGGGGGCGCTGCTTCGCCGCGAAGGGCTGTACTCCTCCACGCTTGCCAACTTCCGCAAACTGCGCGAGGCGGGTCAGTTGGGCGAGAAGAACTCTGCCCAGGCGCAGAAGCAGCGCAAAGACAAAGAAGCCGCCCGCCAACGCGATGCCCGCAGGATGGCCGCTCTGGAAACCGAGAACCAGAAACTGCGCGTTCTGCTGGAACTCCAAAAAAAAGTAGCGGCCTTGCTCGACCTGACACTGGAAGAAACGCCGCCCGAATAAGCCTGGTTGCCGAAGCGGGCGCAACGACCGGGATTGGCCGCGCCTGTGATGCGGTGCAACTGAGCCGCGCCCGCTTCTACCGGGAGCAACACGCTGGTACGGGCACAATCCAAGAAGGCGTCCTTGTTCCCAAAGCACAACGGGGTTCTCCTCGCCGCTTGTCGGAAGAGGAACGCGCCCTGTTGCTCAATCTACTCTTGTCGGAACGCTTTGTAGACGCTTCGCCCCGGCAGGTGTATGCGCAATTGCTGCAAGAAGGCGTGTATCACGCTTCCTATCGCACGATGTATCGCCTGCTGCACGAACACCAAGCCATCTGTGAGCGTCGGCGGGTTCGCAGGCATCCGGCGTATAGCAAACCTGAACTTAAGGCAACCGGCCCTAATCAGGTGTGGACATGGGACATCACCTACTTGAAGACGCCCATTCGGGGTCGCTTCTATTACTTATATGTGGTTATGGACATCTACAGTCGTTATGTGGTCGGCTGGATGCTCGCAGACCGGGAGTGTCAATACCTGGCGCACAAGCTGCTGCAAGAAACCTGTCGTAAATACAACATCGCGCCTAACCAACTCACCCTCCATGCGGATCGCGGCGGGCCGATGAAAAGCCAGTCGGTAGCGCAGCTCTTACTTTCGTTGCAGGTGACCCGTTCGCACAGCCGCCCGCGTGTCAGCAACGACAACCCGTACTCGGAAGCCGGGTTCAAAACGATGAAGTACAGCGCCTACTTCCCGGAGCGCTTTAGCAGCCAGGAAGACGCGCAGACGTTCTGCCAGGACTACTTTGTCGGGTACAATACGTGCCACCACCATACCGGCTTGGTGTTGCTTACGCCCGAACAGGTGCATTTCGGCGAAGCAACGCAGGTATTGGCGCAGCGGCAAGTCACGTTAGATAACGCCTATGCCGCGCATCCGCAACGCTTTCGAGAGCGTCCGCAGGCGGGGCAGTTACCCGACGTCGTCTGGATCAATGCGCCTGCGTTGCCCGTTGGCGAAGGCACAGCACCGGTTGCCGGTTGAGTGGCGAGGAATGACTGCTCGCTACATAAAATACTTTCGCTTTTTGTCTCAAAATCCTTGACACATTCCGTGATCCCGTTTCGCTGAGAGCCTGGTACAGAGATCATCTGGGAATCGACGCGCAGGAATGGGGCGGAACCGCATTTGAATGGGCGGACTCTGAAGGCAAGCCCACAGTCGGCAGTACCATTTGGAGTGTCAATGACGCCACCGGCAACCACTTTGCGCCGAGCGCCGCGACGTTTATGATCAACTATCGCGTTGACGATCTTCACGCGCTGGTCATAGCGCTGAAGTCTGAAGGCTGCGCTGTGCTTGATAAGATTGATGAGTCAGAGTACGGGAAGTTCGCCTGGGTGATAGACCCGGATGGAAACAAGGTAGAACTATGGGAACCACCGGCCGGCCAGTGACGCAATCCGCGTGAGTCCATCGAGAAAATTAGCGGTTGACATATTAAAGCCGTTCGGTCATAGTGACCGAACGGCTTTTACGTGGGAGCGGTTCTCTCCACAAGTTACACAAATGAGGGTTCTTGAAGTGCCTTTGTCGTTTCCGCGCTGGAGACTAACACTCCGAGGAGCCAGAATTTTCGGGGGCATATCAGCTTGAGTTTGACAGAATGCGGCAATTCATGTTAAAAGATAAAGTGAAATTCGATTGTTTTGGCTAGAGCAGTCTTTCACGTTACGACTTCAGCAGAAGCTACACGAGACAACATGGAGGCGCGTCATGCCGCACCCGGGCGGAACTGTAACGTTCTTGTTTACGGATATTGAAGGCAGTACGAAACTTTGGGAGCAGTACCCGGAAGTCATGCGGGTTGCGCTCGCCCGCCATGATGCTCTGCTGCAAAAAGCTATTGAGGACAATAACGGCTATGTGTTCAAGACGGTTGGCGATGCCTTCTGTGCGGCGTTTCCAACGGCTCCTGACGCTCTGAATGCCGCTCTTGCCTCCCATCTGTTGCTGGGTAACGAGGAATGGGACGGGATCGGTGGTTTGCGCGTTCGCATGGGCTTACATACTGGAGAGGCCGAGGAACGCGATGGGGACTACTTCGGACCGACTCTCAATCGCGTCGCCCGTCTACAAGCCCTGGCGTATGGTGGGCAGACATTGCTTTCTCAAGCAACATATGAGTTGGTGCGGGATCACCTGCCAGATCGCGTAGAAACCCGCCCGCTCGGCTTACACCGCCTTAAAGACCTCAACCGTGCCGAACAGGTTCACCAGGTCTGTCACCCGAACCTGCCTTCCGAGTTCCCGCTTCTACGATCCCTGAATAATCTGCCCAACAATCTCCCCCTGCAACTCACCAGTTTCATCGGACGCGAACCAGATATGGAGGAGGTCAAGCGCCTCACCACTTCCCATTCGTTCGTTACTCTTCTCGGCCCAGGAGGTACCGGCAAGACACGTCTTTCCTTACAGGTGGGAGCCGATTTGTTGGATCAGTATCCAGATGGCGTCTGGTTTGTGGAGTTGGCTTCCCTGGCCGACCCTTCTCTTGTCGCGCAACAGATCGCTGTGCTGTTCGGTGTTAAGGAAGAAGTCGGACGCTCCTTAACCCAAACCTTGAGTGAGTACTTGAAAGCGCGTTCTCTCCTGTTGATTTTAGACAACTGCGAACATCTGATAGATGCCTGCGCGCGGATTGTGGACAGCTTGCTGCGTTTATGTCCTCATGTACATATTTTAGCAAGTAGCCGGGAGCGTTTGAATATTTCCGGTGAGACTGTCTATCACGTTCCCTCGCTTAAATTGCCCGATCCTAAGTCCTTTCCCACTCTGGAAGACCTTACCCAATTCGAGGCCGTCCGTCTGTTTATCGAGCGGGCCATCAGTATACAGCCGAGTTTCTCCGTGACAAATCAGAATGCTCCCGCGCTTGCGCAACTGTGCCAGCGCCTGGATGGTATCCCCCTGGCGATTGAATTGGCGGCGGCGCGGGCGCGTTCTCTCAGCGTACAAGAGATCAACAACAAGCTGGACAACTGCTTCCGCTTGCTCACCGGAGGCAGCAGAACGGCGCTGCCCCGACAACAGACCCTCCGCGCCCTGATTGACTGGTCGTATGATCTGCTGTCTGAAGCGGAGAAACAACTCCTCAGTCGCTTATCCGTGTTTGCCGGCGGTTGGATTTTGGAAGCGGCGGAAGAGATATGCGTGGGAGAAGATGTGGAAGCATGGGAAATGCTTGATCTGCTTACCAACCTTCACGACAAAAGCCTGCTTGGAACCAGTCAAAAGGAGGGCGAGACACGCTACAGACTGCTGGAAACCATTCGCCAGTATGCCCATGATCGTCTAGAGGAGCGAGGTGAAGCGGATGTAGTGGGGCAACGACACCATATCTATTATCTGCGTCTGGTGGAAGAAATTTCTCAACATCTCTCTGGCAGCGCGGAACAGTCCTCTTTTGAGAGGCTGGAAACCGAACACGAAAACCTGCGCGCGGGTCTTGTATACGCTCTTGCAAAGCAAATGCCTGATGCGTTGTCAATGGCGTCTGCATTGGGGAAATTCTGGTATCTCGGAGGCTATCTTCGAGAAGGACGAGAGTTCTTGGAACGCTCGCTCGCTGGCAGTCCAACCGGGGGCGAGAGCAAAGTTCAGGCTACCGTTTGCTTTCATATCGGGCGACTGGCGGTTGATCAAGGTGACATACCTGACGCCCGTACATTCCTGGAGAAGTCTCTGCGAATATTTCGGCAGCTAGATGATAAGCGCAATATAGCAGCGGCGCTGGATAAGTTAGGCATCATTGCCCTGCGACAGGACGACACGATAACTGCTCGAGAGCTGCTGGAAGAGAGCCTGGCGTTAAGGCGAGAGGTAGGCGATCAGAGTGGCATCGCCGCGATTTTGGGCAATCTGGGCATCCTGATGCAAAATCAGGGCGATTATGCCGCGGCTCAGTCCTTGACTGAAGAAAGCCTGGCTCTTCAAAAAACATTGGGAAATCAGCGAGGAATAGCGACAGCCTATACAAATCTGGGTAATACTCTCTACCATCTGGGTGAGCTTGCCCGCGCGCGTCAAATGTTGCAGCAGAGTCTGAAGATTGCCCAGGAATTACACGACGACTGGTATCGGTCATATCCTTTGTGCGGGCTGGCGATTATTGCGAAAGCAGAAAGAGAGTACGAGGAGGCGCGCTTCCTGGCAGAGGAAAGTTTAGCGATTGTGAAGCGCATTGGGGATCAGCATGTAGTCGCAACCTGCCTGCGTATCCTGGGAGATGTCGCCTGTTTGGAGAGAGACTTTTCTCAAGCGCAAACCTTCTACCACGAAAACTTGCTTCTTTCGCAAGAGTTGGAGTGGAAGCCCGATTGTGTCGGCCTCCTGGAAGTGTTGGCATATCTCGCTCTGGACAAAACACAATTATTACAGCAATCTGAACCAGTTGTGGAGATTGCTCGGTATGCGGCCATTCTGCTTGGTTCAGTTGAAGCGCAACGCATTGTACTAAACATTCCTTTGCCCGCGCTTGAGAGGAAAGATTATGAACAACGTGTCGAACACTTACATTCCATTTTCGATGAACAGGCTTTGAACGCCATGTGGACAGAAGGGCAGGCGCTATCTTTAGAAAAAGCTATCTCCTATGCCTTGACACATGTTTTTTAGGCCGCTGGAAAAGTTAGCCTTGCAGCGGTAGGTTCGAAATGAGCGGGACCATAGAATATCATTGAAAAAGAAAAAGGGATTTGTCAAATACGAATATTCGACAAATCCCTATCTCGAATGTGTAACCTACCGGAAACAAGAGAGCGGGGGTAGGACTTGAACCTACGACCTTTGGGTTATGAGCCCAACGAGCTACCGGACTGCTCCACCCCGCATCAACAGGATTAGTATGCCATACCGCTGCCGAATTGTCAAGGTTCTTTTGAAAAACCTGTCGAGAACACCCGAAGGCGTTAGGGAAGAAGACAGAAACAGGCTTAGAGCCTATCCCAACAGGCGATTGCATTTGCGTCCGAAGGACGCCTGGCCGTAGGCCACTCAGACGGGTACGTTCTCTGTACCCGGCCTATTGGGAAAGGCTTATTTATGGGTTCGGGCGCGGCGTTTGTCGGGAGGAAGGGAATGAGGAAGACAGGGTTGCGCGCCGTTCAAAATGAGCGGAAGCAGACGCGCCTGCACCTTATGCCCGCGCCCCAACGTCGCTTCCACCATCGCGCCGCTGCCCCGTCCGGCTGTAGAAAAAACGAAGTTGCCCAGGCTGTAACAGATTGGCTTGCCTTTGTACATCACGAGCGGCTGACGAACGTGCGGATGATGCCCGATAACCATGTCCGCGCCCGCGTCAATAGCCGCCTGCGCAAAACTCTGCTGGCGTGGCGTTGGGCCGACTGCGCCCTCCTGCCCCGCGTGCAGCGAAACGAGCAGCACATCCACCTGACTCCGCGCCGCTTGCACTTCCCGCGTAATCGCCTCCGCGCTTGCCATGCTCAGGGTCGGCTGCGTGTCCGACTCGGGGACAAGGGCGGGTATCAGGCCGAGATAGGCCAGAAACCCGATGCGCAATCCTTTTTTCTGGACGACAACCAACTGATGCGCTTCCATCCGGTTCGCGCCCGCGCCAACGGTCTTGACACCCGTTTTGCGAACGCAGGCAACCGTATCCCAAAGCGCGTCACGGCCATAATCCCACGCATGGTTGTTGGCAAGCGATACGATGGTGAAGCCGTTTTCCGCCAGTACCCGGACATCGGCGGGGCGGGCGCGGAAATTAAACTGTTTGGGAATAGGCGCGCCCCGCGTGGACGCGCAGCACTCCAGATTGCCGAAAGAAATGTCCGCGTTGCGCAGCAAAGGACGCATCGCGGCAAAGGGATAACCGCGTCCCTTTCGCGCCATACAGTTTTCCACGTCCCGCGCCAGCATGATGTCGCCCACTGCCCGTAACCGTACTGACTGCGCATAAACAGGCTGCGCGTACCCGTTCCAGAGCAATCCGGCTAATGTGAATATAAAGGCGGAACGGCGCGTGCGCCACGAAACAGCAGAAGGGCGCGGCGAGAAAACAGGTTGGCAGGACTATGTTTAAGCATATCCAGAGTGTACCTCAATCATGTTGCCTGTTCGAGATTAAAGGCCACATGAACCGGCTGTACTGATAGTCGGCGCTTCCCCGTAAGCAGAAAGTTATACATATTAAAGCGATTATCCATAATTTTAAAACTATAACGCGGCAGACGTAAAATATAAATGTGAAAGATAGCCTTTGCGTCCATTCGCCTATTGACAAAATTTACTTCAGAACCTATAATCATACTGTCCTTCCAGAAATGAATGCTGTTGTGATTGCATCAGCAATCGTTTTGCAAGCAGATGCTTATACAAAGCGTCGTTTGACAAAACGTGTTCCCCAATGTCGCGAGGAACAAAAGGAGCTATGATGAATTCCAGAAGAGCGTTTACGCTGATCGAACTGCTTGTGGTTATCGCTATTATCGCCATTTTAGCCGCGATCCTCTTCCCCGTTTTCGCGCAGGCCCGCGCCCGCGCCCGCGCCATCTCCTGCATCTCCAACCTGAAACAGGTCGGCACGGGTTCGCAAATGTACAGCCAGGATTACGATGAGCGCGTAATGAACGAGCATGTCAGTCTTACCGATGAGGAAGTGGGACTCGCCGCCGATGGCACAAATCATCGCGACTGGCGACGCTTCTGGCCGTACTTCATTCAGCCGTATTTGAAGAATCGCCAGATCACGGTCTGCCCGGACGCGCTGGACAATGGCCCGGACTGGACCAACGACCAGGAAAACCTGCGCGACCTGGGTTCCATCGCCACGAATGATATGATGTCGAGCTGGGATGCGGATACGGTCAAGTTGGCGTCAGTCGCGGAACCGGCCAACCATGTGCAGTTCGCAGACGCCGGCACGATTTATGATACCAAACAGGGCGACAGTTGGGGCGGGCGCAGCAACGGCTACGCCATTTATGATAAAAACCCCGACGGCTACAAAACCGCTTATAATTCCGTTGCGGTAGGCGCGTACTTCTTCAATGAAGACCGCGCCAACTGGCAGGAGAGCCAGAACCATGACGCCTACCGCATGGCGGTCGCGCGGCATCAGGGACTGTGTAATGTAGTCTTCCACGATGGACACGCCAAAGCCATTAAGTTAAGCCAGTACTGGCTCAGTCATGACCGTAAGGCCGACTGGAATGGCCCGAAGGACATTTTCGGCGAAATTGGCGTCCGTGGCGCTTACGCGGGCGGCTGGAATTAGGCTGTTCGGGCCATAGGCCGTTTTAACCGAAATGAGTCACTCTCATACCCCCAAGATGCCACCTCCAATTGTGCAGGACAGGGACAGGCAGCCGCGTAAGCGCAGGCGAGTTGGGCGCGTTTTTTCGCCCTGTTCGGCCTGCTGCTGTCCCTGCTTCTGCTGCTTCCCTCTGAGTTGGCGCTATCTTGCAAGCAAACCGCCTCCTCCAGCCTCACAGGACGCGCGCGCCACCATGCGCTACTATGCGGAGCGTATTCAATCCGACCCTGCCGATGTCGCGGCTTATGTGGCATTGGGCAAACTGGATGCGGAAGCGGGCTACTACACGGACGCTATCCGCCAATTGACCATTGCCCGCGCGCTGGGAGCCGGGGAACGGGACATCGCGCTTGTGATGGGGCGTTCCCTGACCTATCTCGCCCACTACAGCGAGGCGCGTAAGGAGCTGCAAAGCGCGGTTCGCCTGCTGCCCGACAGTCTGGAAGCGGCGGCGACGCTGGCGCAACTGGAGCAGGCGGACGGCAATCCGGCAGCGGCTCAGGACGTCCTGCGCGCGTTTGTCAACCGGCATCCCGCCCTGCTGACGGACGCTTTGCCCCAAAACAGGGATGCGGTAGAATCGCTGATGTTCAACTGCCTGCAAGCGGGCGACGAAAACACCGCGCTGCAACTGGCGAAACATTTAATTCAAACTGGCCCCTGAAAAACCGGATGGCTACTCCATTGTGGGCAAGCTGCTGCTGGCGCGGCATAATGGGCGGCAGGCGCTGCAATATCTGGCAAAAGCCGTACAACTCGCGCCTGAAGTGGCGGCTCTGCGGTATCAATACGGTGTCGCGCTGGCTCAGAATCAACAGGAGGGGGAAGCGGAAAAACAGTGGCGCGAAACGGCCAGACGCGACCCCAAAGCCATAGACGCCTACGAGCAGTTGGTCAAGGTTTATGCAGACCGGAAAGACTACGCGAACGAGGCCATCGCGCTGCAAAAACTCGCTCTGCTGCAAAGCACAAATTCCGGCGTGATTAGCCTGACAGCGCAGGTATGCGAACAGGCAGGCATGAAAACCGAAGCAGCCTACTGGCGCGGCATATTGAGCCCACCTGAACAAAAAATACGACGCGGCGCTCATTGCGGCGCGTTTGGTGAGCGTGAAACCCGGCTGGCGCAATCGCGGACTGACGCTGCAAGCCTCCATATACCGGGACATGAACCGGATGAACGACTATCTGGCCGTGATGCGGCAGTTGACAGCCATGAATACCGCCGATGCCGACCTCACGATGGCTGCGGCGTATGGCTATGCGGAGCGACAGGACGATCAGAAGCGCATGTTACAGAGCGCGTTAAACAAACATCCCGCCGATCCCGCGCATATCATTTTTCAACTGGCGCAACTGGCGCGGCAAAACGGACAGCGCGATTTAGCCGAAACGCAATTGCAGCAGTGCGCGCGCCTTGACCCCAAAAACCCCCTATATCATCTAGAAATAGGCAATCTGTATATGCAGCGGCGGGGCGAGGGCGACCGCATTCAGCGGGCGATTGCGGAGTATACGCAACTCAGTCGTCTCAGCCCCAAAGAGGTTGTCGCATATCAGCAGCTTGGCGTGGCGTATGCGCGCGAAAGAGGATTGGACGCGGGCGGCTCGTAATCTGGAACACGCGCTCGACCTGTTGCCGGGTGACGGCGCGACTTATCAGGAATTAGGACGGGTGTACGCGCATCTGGGAGATAAGGCGGGGAGCGAGCAGATGTTCGCCCTGTATCGCAAGTATGTGGATTACGATTTGAAACGGCAGACGCTGCTCACGCGCTCACGCGCCGCCCGCAAAGACCCGGCAGCGCAGATCGCTGTAGGGCAATTTATGGAGCAGGCGGGCGACTATTCGGGCGCGATAACCTACTATCGCCTTGCGCAAACGCTACGCCCCGGCGATGGCGCGCTTCAGGCTAAAATGCGGCATCTGGAAACCGCGCTACAGGCTGCCGGAAATCAGTAGCGGCATGGCAATGAGAGGAACCGGAGTGAGGCATTTTCAAGCCGGGGCTGGATACGCCCTGTGGCCGGCAATTGCGCTGCTCTTGAGTTTGTGCGGGTGCGGGCATCCGCGAAACGCGATCCAAAAGCAGACCGCGCCGATTGCAGCGGAGCAGGACGCGGGCGTGTCCTTTGTCGAGATTTCCCGGCAGGCGGGCATTAATTTCACGCACAACAACGGCGCGAAAGGCCGCAAGAACATGCCGGAAACCGTTGGGGCGGGCGTGGCGTTTCTGGATTATGATAACGACGGCTGGCAGGATATTCTCATCGTCAACAGCTGCAACTGGCCGGGAGATAAAGGGCCGCGCAGTACGCCACATCTGTACCACAACAACCGCAACGGAACCTTTACGGATGTAACGAAAGAAGCGGGGCTTGACATTGAAATTTATGGCATGGGCGTGGCGGTCGGCGATTTCGACAACGACGGCTACGAGGATATTTATCTCACCGCCATTGGCCCGAACCACCTGCTGCGCAACACATTAGGCGATCCGAACCGCAAGGGGCCGATCTTTCAGGATGTGACGGCAAAAGCGGGCGTACAGGGCGTTCCCATGCCGGATATGGAACTGAAATGGAAGTGGAGCGCGAGCGCGGCGTGGCTGGACTACGACAGGGACGGCAAACTCGATCTGTTTGTCACGCAGTACGTGAAATGGTCGCCCAAACTCAATCCCTGGTGCGGGCATAACGGCCTGCGCGGATATTGCCCGCCCGGAACTTTCGAGGGCAGTTACTGTACGCTGTACCATAACGAGGGGAACGGGCATTTTCGGGACGTGAGCAGGGAAATGGGACTGCGGAGCGGCGCGCTGGGCAAGGCATTCGGGGTTGTCGTCGCCGATTTCAACGGGGACGGCTGGCCGGATTTGGTTGTCACTAACGATACGTGGGCCAATTACCTGTTTATCAACGACAAAGGCAAGCGGTTTGTGGAACAGGGCGCGATGAGCGGAATCGCGACGGGCGAGAGCGGGCATTTGAAGGCGGGAATGGGCATTGACACGGCGGACTGGCGCAACGATGGCCGGTTCGCCCTGCTCATCGGCAATTTCGCCAATGAAAGCCTGTCCCTGCTGGAAAGCGATCCCGCGTCGGGCGACTCGCCCCTGTTTACCGATAACGCGCATACGGCGGGGGTGGCCGCGCCGAGTTTGTCGTATCTCACATTCGGCCTGTTCTTCTTTGATTACGATCTGGACGGCTGGCAGGACGCGCTGACAGCAAACGGGCATGTGGACGATATTATCAGCACGTATGAATCCATGCTGACGTTTCGGGAGCGCCCGTTGCTGTTTCACAATCAGCGCAACGGCAAGTTCAAGGAGGTCGGGGCAAGCGCGGGGCTGACCGACAAACTGGTGGGACGGGGCGCGGCGTGTGGCGACATAGACAACGACGGCGATCTGGATGTGGCGCTGGTGGACAACGGCGGGAAATTTCGCCTGTACCGAAACGACAGGAGCAACCACAACCACTGGATTCGCCTGCGCATGGAGGGCGTTCGTTCCAACCGGGACGGCATCGGCGCATTGGCGCGCGTAACCGCCGGGGGCGTGACGCAAACACAAATGGTTCACAGCGGCGGCAGCTTCCTGTCCGAGTCGCAGCGGCAATTGACGTTCGGGCTTGGCTTACAGGAGCGGGCAGACACGGTAGAGATTCGCTGGCCGAGCGGCGCGGTAGATCGGGCGCAGGGGCTGAAAGCGGATCGGCAGTATCTCATCACAGAGGGGCGCGACATTCGCGAAGACCCTCGCGTTTCACACAACGAGGAGAGTGGAAAATGAAAGAGAAAGTTTCTCCGGGCATTTTCATCGGCATCATCGCGGCTGTGGTGGCAGTGGCCGCCTTTATCGGTTACAAGGTTCTGGTTCCGCAGAAGTCCTCGACATCATCGGCGCAGGAGATGGCGAAAATCATGGCCTCCCATCCCGGCAACCGCACCGCCGGGGATGCCGTTCCCACTACGGGCGGCGCGAATCGTCCCGGCGGCATGGGCGGGCCGAACGGAGCGCATCGCGCCGGCGCGGTTCCCACCGAAGCCGGTTCCTATCCCTCCAGCGGCGGCGGAACCCCTTCCAGCATGGGGCATTAAAAGCAATTTGATAGCCCTCAACCCTTCTAATGAACGGCAACCTCCATCGGGGCGGAGGCCGGTTTGTCCAGAAGGAAAATCACCTTGAACTTGTCGAGGCATTTGTTGCGCTTGTTGGCGGCAAGAATGGTATCCACGTCCGCTGCGCTGAGAACGGGATCATCGGCGCTTTCGCCGTGCCGGAGCGCGCGAATGATGAGCGGGTTTTTGCCCACGCGCTTGTGCGCTCTGGCGTCCTCCATCGAGCGGGCATAAACCACAATGCCGTAGCTCAACACGAACTCCGGGTCAATGTAGGCAAGGGTCGGCCAGACTTTGGTTCCATCCTCGCGGCAGATTTTGGGTGACATGCTGCGCGTCACATGAAAGTCGGAAACGTCTATAATGACCGATGTATAGTGGTCGCCCGTCGGGTCTTTCTCGTCAACCTCGTACTGCGCTTCATCGGGGTCATGCGGGTCGTATTTGGCGGGCGTTGTTTCTTCCCCCTCCTGCGTTTTTGCGGGCGGGGGATTTTCTTTTGGGGTGGGCGCGGCGGCAGGCTTCGCGGCGGGTTTGACAGCGATTTTCCTGACAGGTTTCGGCGCGATTTTTATATTGGCTGCCGGGTCGGTTCGGCCATGCAGCATCAGGCAAGTCATGGCAAACAATATCAGCAGCAGTGATAAGCGGTATCGAATAGATGGGTTCATGTCCATATCTCCCATGCGATGGCGACAAACTTGATGGTGTAGCGCGAAAGCGCATTGTCATTGTTGTCGGAAATCGGGAAGATATGAAGGTGTTAGGAGACGCGCGCAGGCAAAAACCGGAATTATTCGGGGAAATCAGGGCAGGCGCGAAACAGCGTAAGAGGACTGTTGCGCTTAAAAGCGGACGAAGCGGAATTTGAGCAGCGTCCAGATGGCGGCAGGGCCGTCCGTCCAGCGAATTTTTTTGCCCTCGTCCATGCTGCGGGCTTCGTAATGAATAGGAACTTCCACAATGCGATGGCCCCGGCGTATGGCTTTAGCGGTCACTTCCGGGCAGAACTCGAAACGGCGGCAGGTAAGGGGAAGCGACTTCAATACGGACGCGCGAAAAGCCTTGTAACAGGTGGCTTCATCGGTCATGGGAGTATGGAAAAAGAAGCGCACCATCCACGCCAGCAGTATGTTCACCATGCGGTTGGGCAGGCGCATGGCGGGCCAGCCATGCAGAAAGCGCGAACCGTAGACCGCGTCTACGCCCGGTTCCTGAAACGCCTGCAAGATAGCCGCATAATCCTGCGGATCGTACTCCCAATCGCCGTCCTGAATGATGCAGAATTCACCTGTCGCGTGGGGAATGGCCGTCCGAATGGCCGCGCCCTTGCCCTGATTGCGGTCGTGGTAGAACACGCGCACACCCGGCAGGATGCCGTCAATTCGTGTTTGCAGCAGTTCGCGGGTCCCATCCGTAGAAGCGTCGTCTACCAGAATAATCTCTTTGGCGACGGGAACCGCTTGAATACGTTCCAGCAGTCCGGGCAGAGTGGCGCATTCGTTGTAAATGGGCATCAGGACGCTCAAAACGCCAGTTGTCACTAGAGCAGGGGACTGCGACTCTGGAATGGAATTTGGCAGAGGGGAATCGTTTTTGTTACGAAGAACATCCTGAACGCGCTCAGGGGGCTTCACAAGCGCGGTTGGAGCGAATTGGTTTTGCTTGCCGGACACGGAAATGTTCTCCACAAAACACACCTTCATAGAAGTAGGAATGATAAGCCTTTCCCTACCTTACGCATTGTTTGCGGTCAGTTGTTCCAACGGGTGGACGCGAATACAGGCAAAAAAAACCGCTGTCAGCGCAATTCACCAGTAAGCTGGTGGCGACAGCGGTTTTGCCATCATTGATACAGAAAGGAGATCACATTTGAGTTGACGGCGCGAGGCGCGATTATGTTCCCGATGTTCCCGCAATTTAGCAACAAATATAGGAGTTAATCTTTCCGATGGGGCAGAAACAGGTACGTAAATGGTTGTACAAAGCATGTCAGTCCTCCATTGTGGGAACATCTGAAGGCGGCAGCGTATTCAGGGCCACACTCGAAAATTCGGATTGAAGAGCGGAGGGAGCCTGCTGCAAAGCGCGATTTAAGGCTGTTTCCAAACGCCGCTGCGATTGCGTCATGGTCAGGTCGGCGCGGGTTCGTTCCAACACCCCGCGAACCGCATCTGTTGTGCGCCGCAGCCCGCCTGTAATCGCGTCGGGAAAATCGAATGTCACGAGTTCGTAATAGATGTCGTCCATTATTTTCAGGACCCGCTCGGCCTGTTCCATATCGCCCAATCGCAACCGATCCAGAACATGCCGGCGGCTTTCACTGGCCGCTTCCGCCATTCCGTTCAGATAGGCGGCAGGTTCTACCTGTAAGGCGGCAGGCAGGGGAAGGGGCAGTCCGCCCACAATCGCGAGCATGGCTTCGGCCTCCACGTACTCTTTCTGCGAATCGTGGACGTAGCCCGCGTAAAACAATTCGGGATGGCTTTGCAGCGAGGCGCGGACGGCAAAAACGCGGGTTCGCGCCTCCTCCACAAGGGAACGCGCCGTCTGCGTCTCGCCCCGATGGATAGCGCGGATAGCCCGCGACGAGTATTGGATCACTTCGCGGGACAGGCGCAGCGCGTCCTCGCGGGCGCGGTTGGTGGTTTCCAGCACAACGCGCAGTTCCGCCATCGCGTGTTCCAGTTGTTTGGCCTGTCCATTTTCGTTCCGCCGTTCCGGCACGGCGTTCATTCGGTATGTTCTCTCCTGTTCTACAATGCGTGAAATCTGCTCTACTGTTCGAACAAAACTTGCCGGACGTTTCCTGCGTTCAAATACGCGGTTGAATTATGCGGATTGACCGCTCTAAATGGTGTCAGGAAATTAATTTTCCAATGATGACTTTTCGCCTAATTTAGGAAATTGCCGAGGCAGAATATGCTGATGGAAACGCTTTGAAAGCGCGGCTTACGGCTGCGCGGTGAGGTATTCGACGTGAACATACCTGCGAACCCTTCGGATTGTTTTGTCCGGCCTGATGATGAGCGTTTTGATGCTGCCTCTGATGGCGCAGGCGCAAAAAGTGGCGTTTACCGCCCGATTTGCTCCCGCCGATGCCCGCGCCGGAGAAGGCGCGCAAATCGTCTTGAATGCGAAAATCCCCGCCGGGTATCACATGTACTCGCTCACGCAGGACCCGAACGGCGGCGTCGCGCTGAAAATAGACCTGACTTCGCCGCGCTGGCGACGGAGGGTAAGCCGGTAGGCGGCGCGTTTAAGAAGGTTCCCGAACCCACGCTCAAAGTGACGCTGGAAGAGTACAGCAATTCGGCCACGTTCGCGGTTCCCGTAACCGTGAAGCCGGGAACCAAAGGCAGCCAGACGGCGACGCTGAAAGTGCAGTACCAGATTTGCAACGAGAAGCAATGCCTGCCGCCCGCGACAATGGAGGTTCCAGTCACGTTCAGCGTGGCGGCGGGAACGCCGCGCGCCAATCGCAAAAAACCTGTTACGAAACTGCCGACTCGCTTCCATTCCGAAAGCGCCCCGCGTGGTCAACGCCGATGTGGGAAAGTTTATTCTGGCAGGAGGGCCGCCCGACGCGCCCCCTGCCCGGACTGCAAGCGCAGCAACCGGCAACCGGGAGCGCCCTCAAACACAGGGTTTGCTCCCGTTTTTATTGGTGGCGATTGCCGCCGGGTTTATCTCCCTGCTGACGCCATGCGTATTTCCCATGATTCCGATTACGGTCAGTTTTTTCACCAAGCGTAAGGACAATGGGGGCGTATCGGGACGTACAGGGCGCATTAGTTTATTGTTTGGGAATCATCGGCACGTTTACCGGATTAGGATTGCTGATGACCGCTGCTGTTCGGCGCAACCGGAATTCAAAATTTTGCCGCCAATCCCTGGGTCAACATAGGGCTTGGCGTTTTGTTTGTGGTGTTGGCGGCGAACCTGATGGGCGCGTTTGAGATTTTACTGCCCTCGTGGCTGCTCAACAGTACGCAAAGCGGCCAGAAAAAAGGCGGATTGATTGCGCCCCTGCTGATGGGCCTGACGTTCAGCCTGACCTCATTCACCTGCACCAGTCCGTTCGTGGGAACCGTGCTGCTGGATGCGGCGCATGGGCATTATTTCTATCCTTTTGTCGGGATGCTGGCGTTCAGCACGGCGTTTGCGCTTCCCGTTCTTCCTGCTCGCCCTGTTCCCGCAGGCCATGTCGAATCTTGCCCAAATCCGGCGCGTGGCTGGTGACGGTCAAGGCGTTCATGGGCTTTCTGGAACTGGCCGCCGCGCTGAAGTTCTTTTCCAGCGCGGATTTGACATGGGGAACGGGCCTGCTGACCAAGCCCGTGTTTCTGGCGATATGGGCGGGTATTGCTGCTATATCAGGCTGTTACCTGCTTGGCTGGCTGCGCCTGCCGCATGACGACAAAGTAAAAGTCGGCATTGCGCGGCGCGTGATAGGACTGCTGACGCTTGTCGGCTGCGTTTTATGTCTTGAGCGCGATTGAGGGACGTTCGCTAGGCGATCTGGATGCATTTGTGCCGCCGGCTCCCTATCCCTACAAAAACAAGCCGGAAGTGAAACAGCCGGTACATCAACCGGGGAATGCGCCCGGAGGGGGAGCGGCGATAGTCACGGACATTGGTACGCCGAAGAAACCACTGAAGAACTTCGAGGAGGCTATCAAACTTGCGACGCAACAGAACAAGCCTATCTTCATTGACTTTACGGGTTTCAATTGCGTGAACTGCCGCCTGATGGAGAAAAGCACCCTGATCGCGCCCGAAGTTTTGGCTCAATTGGAGAACTATGTGTACGTGGAATTGTACACGGACAGGCCAGACGCGGAATACAAAGCCAATCAGGATTTGGAACAGAAACTGATGCAGACGACGGCTCTGCCCGAATATGCGGCGGTATCCTCGGACGGCAAAACGCTGTTGGCGCGTTCAGATGGGCTGACTCGAAACGTGCCGGAGTATGTGGAATTTCTTAAATCAGGGCTTGCGAAAAACAGCGCGTCGGGACCGTCCGCCTCGCAGGCGGCCATTCTGGAACGGCGGGAAATCCACTGACGAACCTTGACGAAGCAGTAAAACTGGCGACACAGCAGAACAGGCCGATTTTCATTGACTTTACGGGATATAGCTGCGTGAACTGCCGCCAGATGGAACAATCTGACCTGATTGCGCCCGACGTTCTCGCTGAATTGACCAACTATGTGTACGTGAAATTGTACACGGATCGAGGCGATGCGGAAAACATCGCCAACCAGCAATTGGAACAGAAGCTGATGGAAACGACGGCTTTGCCCGAATATGCGGCAGTATCGCCGGATGGCAAAACGTTGGTGGCCCACGTGGACGGACGCGCCGCCATAAGCGTGTTCGTTGATTTCTTAAAGAAGGGGCGGGGAGCAGAGTAGCCCTCAACCCCCAACCCCTTCTCCCAAAAAAGCCTGGGAGAAGGGGAGCTAGAGCGATTAGAAGTTTGACTTGATTGGTGTATCAAAGTCAAAGAGGAAGGGTTGATATGAGCGTAATGGATGCGTTTCGATTGGAAGGAAAGACTGCGCTGATTACGGGCGGCAGCAAAGGTTTGGGACTGGCGATGGCGCGGCGCCCTTGCCGAAGCGGGAGCGGATGTCAACATTTGCAGCCGCAATCTGGAAGAGGGTCAAGAGGCTATCGCGGAATTGTCCCGCGCCCTGCCGGAACGCAAATTCGGAGCCTACAAAGCCGACGTCATTGACAAGCAATCCGTGGACGGTCTGCTGGCGGAATTAACTCAGAACGGCGGCAAGGTGGACATTCTTATCAACAACGCGGGCATCAACATCCGCAAGGGTACGTCCGACCTGACCGAAGACGATTGGGACGCGGTTATAGACATTAGCGTGAAGGGATCGTTTTTGTGTTCGCAGGCGTTCATGCCCGGCATGATGGAACGCGGTTGGGGGCGCATTGTGATGCTCGGTTCCATTATGTCGTTCGTATCCCTGCCGGGACGAGCCGCGTATGCGACTGCGAAAAGCGCGTTGCTTGGCCTGACACGGACACTGGCGCAGGAGGGCGCGCCCAAAGGCGTAACCGTCAACTGCCTGTGTCCCGGCCCGTTCGAGACGCCCATGAACCGCGTCCTGATGAACGACCCGGAAGCGTATAAGGCGTTCCTCGCCAACATTCCGCTCGGACGGTGGGGACGGCCCGAAGAGCTTGGCCCCGCTGTGGTCTTCCTCTGTTCGCCCGCTTCCGACTTTATGACGGGTACGACACTTACGTTAGATGGCGGCTGGACCGCGAAGTAATTAGAACGATCATTATGAAGATTTGGCAAAATATACTTGGTTGTGCCGCGCTTTTGGCTTTCACGGCATCCGTGAAAGCCGAAGATGTAGGTAGGTTCGCGTGGGCGCTGCCGTGGGATGACGCGACGGCGACGATTACGAGCGTGGCAAACCTGAACCCGACGCCTGCGGGCGGGAACGGCTTTGTCACGGCGCGGAACGGGCATTTTTATGATGAGAAAGGGCGGCGCGTCCGGTTTATTGGCGTCAACATCGCGGCAGGCGGCTGCTTTCCCGACAAAACAACGGCAGAAAAAGTGGCGGCGCGGCTGCACAAATTGGGCGTCAATATTGTTCGGCTGCACCATGCGGACGCGGATTGGGCGCAGCCGAATATCTTTGACCGCTCGTTTCCCGACAAGCAGCATCTGAGTCAGGAGTCTCTGGCGAAGCTGGACTACTTTGTTTATCAACTGAAACTGAACGGCGTTTATGTCAATATCAACCTGCATGTCGCCCGCGAATTTGGCAAGGCGGACGGCTTTGTGGAAACGGAAGGATTAGGAAATTTCGACAAAGCAGTAGACTTTTTCGAGCCGCGCATGATCGAACTGCAAAAGAATTATGCCCGCGACCTGCTCACGCACCAGAATCCCTTTACTAAAACGCGCTATGTGGAAGAGCCTTCAGTCGCCGTTGTCGAGATCAACAACGAGAACACGCTGCTTGGCGAAGCGTGGAACAACAAACTGAACACCCTTCCGCCTCACTACAAAACGGAACTCATGGGATTGTGGAACGGCTGGCTGAAGCGCAAGTACGCGGATACGCCGGGTTTGAAGCGGGCGTGGGGGGCGCAGGACAAACCATTCGGCCCCAACATCCTGCAAAATCCGATATTCGAGGAGGGCGCAATCCACTGGAATGTGGAGATGAATACGCCGCCTGCCGAAGCGAAACTCACCCTTCCCAACGACGCGGAGCCGCCTTCGGGCGTGAAAGGGCGCGTGGCGCGGCTGACAATCACGAAATTGGGAACGCAGAACTGGCATTTGCAGTTTCATCAGGCCGGAATTGATCTTGTCGAGGGCGAACCGTACACCGTTTCGTTCTGGGCGCGTTCGGACAAGCCCCGCGTGTTGCCGGTATACGCGAGCGTCAATCAGGACGATTACCATCACGTCGGATTGGACGAATACATCAATCTCACGCCCGAATGGAAACGCTATGAACTGAATTTTGTGGCGTCGCGGGCTGTCAAAAATAAAAATCGCCTGACCCTCGTTTTAGGGGATGCGCTGGGAACAATTGACCTTGCGGAAATGAGACTGAACGCGGGAGCCATACATGCTTTTCCTGAAGGCGTCAGTCTGGAAGCGGGGAATATTCCGCTCAGTCGGCCTCGAAGCACACCCGAAGGGCAGGATTGGATTGGATTCCTGATAGACACGGAACGCGCGTATATGACCACTATGCGCGATTACGTGAAGAACGAGTTGGGCGCGAAGGCGAATGTGACGGGTTCGCAGGACAGTTACGGCGGCATGGGTGGGGCATTGCGCGAGTCAACGTCCGATTTTGCCGACAACCACGCCTACTGGGAACATCCAAATTTTCCCGGTCAGGCGTGGGACATGAAGAACTGGAATATTGCTAATACGCCCATGACGCGCTCGACAACGCTTGGCACACTCCCCGAACTGGCGCGTTACCGGATCGCGGGCAAGCCGTACACTGTCAGCGAGTACCACCATCCCGCCCCGAACGATTACCGCGTGGAAACCCTGCCCATGCTGGCCGCGTTCGCTGCCGTGCAGGATTGGGACGGCTTTTACCTGTTCGATTACCACAGCGAAAACGGCAACTGGGACCGAAATCAGATCAATGGCTTTTTCGACACGGATACCGATCCGGCAATTACCACGTTTTTACCGGCTGCGGCGATGTTGTTCGCCCGATTCGACGTGCCGTTCGCGCACCGCGAGTTGCGCCTGCACATCGGGCAAAACGACGTGGCAAGCGCAATGGCGAAGAACGGGGCGGGTATCGCCGCGTCGTGGCAAATCGCGGGCGTGGAGAATTGGGATTGTCTGGATACGCGCTGGTCGGTTGCCTTTGACGCGAACAGTTCACTGCCGCACAAAACAAAAGCGGGCGAACATGACGCGGGCGAGTTTACCAATGCGGACAGGCCGGGAAGCGCGATACGCTGGACGGATCAGGGGACGGACAAAGCCCTTTTCCGCGCCGATTCCCCGTCTTCCCGCGTGATTGCGGGTTTTGTGGGCGGGCAGGAGGTTCGCGTCGGCAGTTGGGAAGTGCAGGCCAAAAGCGCGGGGCGCAATTTCGCCGCTCTGACTCTGAACGCCATAGACGGCAAGCCCCTCGAAAAATCTCATTCGATGCTATTAACCGCGCTTGCCGGTGTGGAAAACAAAGGCATGGGTTGGAACGCGGCCCGTACTTCGGTCAGCGACCAGTGGGGAACCGGCCCGACGCAGGCGGAGGGCGTCGCCGCAACCATTCTCATCGGCACGGAAGCCACCAGAGCCACCGTTTACGCGCTGGACGCAACGGGCAAGCGCGTCCGCGAAGTGGAGAGTACCCTGCAAAGCGGAACCCTGCGCTTCGCCATAGACCCCAAATATCAGACGGGCTGGTACGAGGTTCGGGCGTTGTGAGGCGCTTTTAACCGGTTGGCAACACCTCAATGGACCAACTGATTAAATCCAGTGAGTTGTTGGCGCTGCCGTTGGGAGAGACAAACAGGTCGCCTGCGGGTTCGGGAGATAGTTGGCCGCCGCTGTCGGAACTCTGGTAGGTATGTACCTGATTGAGATCAATTTCGAGAAAACTGCCCTGTTCGCTTGGATTGCGCGTATCGCCGAACGAGTCAACGCTTTTCGGGGCAACCGAAGTTTGATCTGTGGGGACAAGATCGGTGGCGACGATGTTCACCTGAATGTAGCGCAAATTTTTCGCTTCCTGTATTTTGGTGGCCGCGTCGTTTGTATCCGTAATCAGTTGCGTCAAATCAAGATCGAAAGAGAGGGTGCGCCCCGCGTAGGGGTCTGCCGTGTCCGTTTGCGGCAGCGTGACATTCAGCGGAGTGTCGGTGTGGGGCAGGGTTTGATAAGGTTGTGTATCGGGCGGTTGGTTAGGGTTGAAATGGCATACAGACAGAACATTATAGGTTTGCGGAGCGTGATACAAGACAAAATCGGTGATGCCGTAATCTTTGTAACCGCTGATCGTACCCACGCCGGAACCCACAGAGCCGGTCGCAAATCCGTTTCCATAGCCCCCGTTGACAGCAGGTTCAAGCACAGGAACGGGGCCATGCGCGCCCGATGTAACCGAGATTCCCCTGCGGCCCAACACGGTTGATGAGAAAGAAGTAGAAGAAGCTGGACTGCATATCGCCCCCGAATGTCATTTTGACGCGAATACGCCGCCCCGAAAGCGTGTGTTGGTTGGGCGGCAGGCGGGCGCAACTGAGCGATAGCGGCAGCAGGGCAAGAACGGTCAGACATAAAGCGGTACGGAAGCTGCGCTTTTGCAAACTTGAGATTATAGTGAGAATCAATGGGAACATGGATGTTTTATTTTCTTGCGGTACGCGATGTATCGTATTTGTGACTATTCGGATTCTACTTAAATAAGCCCCTCTCCCACACTTTTTGGGAGAGGAATTGGGGTGAGGGCTTGAAGGATAGCTCGTAAACTTAATTCGGGATAACCTGAATAGACCACGATTGCAGATCGAGGGACGGTTCGCCATTGCGGACAGGGTACACGTCGTTGATCGGTTCCTGAATATTGGACACGTTATCCGTACTGCTGTAGGTGCGGTTTTCGGTCAGATGAATGGTCAGGAAGGTTTGGGAACTGCTGCTGGTTCCCGAACCGAGCGTATCGCCGAAAGCATCCACCTCCTTGATAACGCTGGAGGTCGGATCGGTCGGGGTCACGTTGGTAGCAACCATGTTGACCTCGATCCATTCTATGTTTTGCGCTTCCTGATTTTTGGCGGTTTGGTCGGTGGTATCGGTAACAAGCTGCGACATGTAAATATCGAATTGCAGAGTTTTCGCCGCGTCAGGAGAATTGTCTGAAAAACCCGGCAGAATGACATTGAAGGGCCGGCTGTAGTTGGGCGGCGTCTGCTGCGTATTCGGGTCGCCGGTGTAGTGGTACAAACCGATGTTGTTTTGCTGCGGCGAGTGAAACAATACAAAATCCGTAATGCCGTAATCGGGCAGTCCGCTGATGGAACCTGCCGAACTGGAAGAGGAGCCGGTCGCGTAGCCGTTGCCGAAGGAGCCGTTCTGTCCGGGCAGTGGGCCGAAGACGGGAACCGGGCCATTGGCGTTCTGCGTTCCTGTCGGGCCGTATTTGTTAATGAGAAAATAGTAGTAGAAGCTGGACTGCATCGTGCCGTTGAAGGTCATGGTGACGCGAAGCCGCCGCCCGGTAAATCCGCTCACGCTTGGTGGCAGGCGGGCGCAGCTTAATGACATCGGCAGCAGGGCAAGCAGAGACAGGGCTAAACTGCGGCGAACCGCAAACCGTTGGCGTAAATACGAAAACATGGCGAACTCACTTTCACAAACAGGATGAGAGCATAGTTCTCTCTTTGTTGCCGCAACTCCTTTTTCCGTTTCCGCGTACAAGAAAACGTGACTACCGAACTTCTCCCCAATCCGGCTGATAGTCTTCCGCCCGCGCCACCGACAGTGACAACGCGTGGCAGGGATTCCGCTCCGCGCTTGCCCGGTTTGCGGCTTGCGCTGCTGGCCGGTATTCTGCTGTGGCTTGCAAATCCGACGCCCTCCCTGTGGCCGCTGGCGTGGGTTGCCATTGCGCCGCTGATTTTGAGCGTGACGCGGGCAAAGCGTCTGCGGCAGGCGATGTGGCGCGGCTATCTATTTGGATGGGTGTTTTTGGGCATGGTGTGGTACTGGATTGGCCTGACAATCGGCGCGTGGCTGCACAATTCGTCACCCGGTCTCACGTCCACGCTGTTGGGGTGGGGCGGCTGGTTCGGCCTGACGTTCATACTGGCGGGCTTCTATGCGCTGTGGGGCGGCATGGCGTGGTGGCTGCATCAACGATTGCGCGAGGGCAAAATCACAGGCGGCGTTTACGTCCTTGCGCTTGCCGCCGCGTGGGTGCTGATTGAGGCTCTGCGGACGCGCGGCACACTGACGATGCCCTGGGCGCAGTTAAGTTATACGCAGTACAAGTTTTTGCCCGTGCTGCAAATGGCGGATGTGACGGGCGCGTATGGCGTAAGTTTTCTGATGATGCTTGTCAATGCCGCAATCGCGTGGTGGTGGACGCATCGGGAACAAGCGGAGAGTACCCGCTACCTGTGGGCGTCCCTGACAACCGTTGTCATGGTTTGTATTTATGGCGTCGGGCGACTGATGCAGCCGGATGTGGGGCGTCCGCTTCCCGTTGCCGCCATGCAGGGCGGGTTCAACTCCCTGCAAAGCGATTTCAACCCCGCGCCCGTCACGTCACCCTCCGAGCAGTACGATGTGTTTACCAATCTGACCGCGCAGGCGGCAAAGGCAATGCCGCGCCCCTCATTGTATGTATGGGCCGAGTCCGCCGCGCCGGGTGACGCGATTCACGACGGGCGCGTCCTTTCGTTCCTGACGTATCTTGCCCGTGACACGAACGCCGCCGTGATTACCGGCGCGACCCTGACAGAAACCCGAACGGAAACCCGCAAGGCCGCCATCGGTTCGGAACGGGGTAGGTATGAGGTGCGCGAAAACGCCAGCGTGTTGTTCGATCCCAACAGCCACGCGCCCAAACCGGCCTTTTACGTAAAGCGGCAGCTAGTGCCGTTCGGCGAGTTTATCCCGTTCCGCGATCTGATTCCCGAACCGGTCACGCAAACATTTCAATTCCCCAGCCATGATGATGTGACGGGGGAGGGCGCGACTGTGCTTTCCTACAACGACCCCGCTTATGGCAAAGTTGATCTTGGTCCGTTCATCTGTTACGAGGCCATGTTCCCGCCGTATGCTCGCGAAATGACGCAGAAGGGCGCAACGCTGCTGGTCACGCAAAGCAACGATTCGTGGTTTCAGTCCCGCGCCGCCATGGAACAGCATCTTGCCGCCGTCGTCCTGCGAACCATTGAAAACCGCCGCGAAACCGTCCGTTCTACGACAACGGGCGTGACGTGTTTTCTGGACAGCCGGGGCCGCGTTCTGGACAAACTGCCGCTGAATCAGGTGGCGTATGGCGTCCGAACCATGCAGATGCTGTCCGGCGAAACGCTGTATACCCAACTTGGCGACTGGGTTCCCCTTCTATGCCTGCTGCTCCTCACGCAACTCATTGCCAATACCCGTAAACAGCGAAGGAATGAAACCACGGGGTACACGGGGAACACGGGGAGGAGAGAAGCAGGGGAGTAGCAAAGAATACAGAGAGGCGCAATATGGAAATTAGCGAAGCGGAAAAGCAACGGCTGGCGGAAGAGTTGGCGTCATGGAACGATATTTCAAACTGGGTGCTCCTTCCAAAGAGCGTACTACAGCATATACGCGGTACAGACACTAAAGCGAAAGATATTGCAACAGCGGCGCAAAACCTGCTGTATCAGACTTCGGAACTGTACCCGGATGCGGTCAACCGTTTGTCAGCAATCCGTGAACTTCAGGAAGCCCTTGATGCCGCAAAACAGGAGCGGGATGAGGCCGGGGTCATAGCCGCATACTTCACTGCGCATTTGGATACGCTGACAAATCAGGCAATGGGGGAATTGGCAGTGGATATTTTGAAGCAACTTAAGGCAAAGGTTGGCGACAGGGATATGGCGGAGTTGGTTGCGTGGTTGATAAAAGAACATGAACATAATCATTCATAAACATCAAAAACGAGTAACTCTACGGCTTCTGTTGCCGCTTCTTTTCAGCGCATTGATGATGCTGACCAGAGTATCTGCTGCACGTTCGGTAACGCCGGTTGGGGAACCTGTCCTTGATCCGCCGACGCTGCGGTGTCTGGGCGTGTACTGGATACTGCGGGATGAGGGGAACGCGGCGGCAAAGGTGGACGTGGCGTATCGGAAGGCGGGAACGAGTGTCTGGAAGCCGGGGCCGCCCCTCTTTCGCTCGGAGCGCGGGCCGTTCAAGGATGAGGGCGGCAGACCGAAACCGCTTGCCGTTGCTGTGCCTGCCGGGGCGCATCTGTACGCGGGCAGCGTGTTTCTGCTCGACCCGGACACGGCGTATGAATTGCGCCTGACGCTACAGGGTGACGGAAACGCTGTAGTACAGAAGATGTTGAAGGCGCGTACCGTCGGGGAACCTGTGACGCCGCCCGGAATGAGGGAACGGCATGTCCTTCCCGGCAATGGCGGGGGAGCAGGAACCCGGACAGACCCGTTTCGCGGATTACAGGCGGCGAATTCCGCCGCCAAACCGGGCGACTTGCTGCTGCTTCACGCGGGAACGTATGACGCGCCCATGACCATTCGCGCCAGTGGCGAACCGGGCAAGCCGATTATCTGGCGCGGCGCGGGCGACGGTGAAACCATTCTGGACGCGAAACAGCCGCATGAGAAATTGACCGTTCACGCCATAGACGCGCGGGACAGGCATGACGTTTGGTTTGAAAAACTCACGCTGTGCAACGCCTATTCCGGCATCTGCGCCCATGAGTTCGCAGCGTATCGTGGTTCGGCGCTGCCATATCCACGATGTATTATGCGGCGTGTACGCGGTCAAAGATGATACGGGGTTGTTGGGCGGGTTTTTCATATCCGACAATACGATTGAGGGTTTCATGCCCTGGCCCGCAACTGATAAGCAGTGGCATGAACTGCCCGAATCGCGCGCTATATGGATTTCGGGGCAGGGCAATGTGGCGTGTTACAACCTGATTTCGCATTGCAAGGACGGACTTGATTTAGACGATTGCCGCGCCTGCGTATCCAACGATTTCCACAACAATGATGTGCGCGATGTGTTTGACGACGGCTCGGAAATGGACGGCTCGGATCGCAACACCCGTAACTTCTATAATCGCTATACCAACGTGCTGTGCGGCATCTCGTTTCAGCCGGTTTATGGCGGGCCGGTATATGCGTTTCGGAACGTGATTTACAACATCCGCAACGAACCGTTCAAACTGCACAATTCGCCAAGCGGCGCGGTAATCGTCCATAATACGACGGTTCGCGCCGGAGTTGCGCTGCAAGTGAACACGACCGATTCGTTCAGCAACTGCTATCTGCGCAACAATCTGCTGGTCGGCACGAGCGGCAGAGGCTTTGATAGCAGTCCGCTTGCCCTCGACTGCGATTGGGATTTTGACGGGTTTGCCGGCTGGTCGGGAGATGTGTTTTTCAAGTGGAACAACGTCAAGTACGCTTCGCCCGAAGAGGTAAGAGCGAAATGTCCGGTAGAGCGGCACATTATAAACCTTGACCCGCTGAATCTGTTCCAAAATCAGACACGCGCCCCGCAAAACGACCTGACGGTTTATAATCCCGATAAACTGGACCTGCGCCTGAAACCCGGCAGTTCGGCCATTGACCGTGGCGAGCCTCTTCCCGGCTTCAACGATGGCTATGTGGGCCACGCGCCGGATTTGGGCGCGTATGAATACGGAGTGGAACCTCCCCACTACGGCCCGCGTCCTGATACTAAACTGTAAGAAAACGAAAATATTATGAACAACCCTGTCAACAACGATGATGATGGTGAAATGATGGCTTCGTATGTCGTGCCGGCTCGCGCTCTGAATCGCGCCGCCGTTCGCGGCGAAGAAACCGACGATGAAAAACTGCTTGCGGCCCCTGACCCGAATCGCTCCGCGTTCACGCATTCCGACCCCTGGCGCGTCATGCGTATCACCGGCGAATTCGTGGAGGGCTTCGACGCGCTGGCCGATCTTGGCCCGGCCGTGACGCTGTTCGGTTCGGCAAGGACAAAACAGGACGATCCGATGTACGCGGCAGCAATGGAAACGGCGCGATTGTTGGGAAGCGCGGGGCTGACCATTATCACGGGCGGCGGGCCGGGAATCATGGAAGCCGCCAACCGGGGCGCAAAAGCGGCAAACGCGAAATCCGTCGGACTGAACATCGAACTGCCGTTTGAACAATCGCTCAATCAATATGTAGACATCAGCGTGGACTTCCGCTACTTTTTTTGCCGCAAAACCATGATGGTCAAGTACGCGCAGGCGTTCGTCATTTTTCCGGGTGGCTTCGGCACAATGGACGAACTGTTCGAGTCCCTGACGCTGATACAGACCGGCAAAGTGAAGAATTTCCCGGTTGTTTTATTCGGCGCAGCGTACTGGCAGGGCCTGCTGGACTGGCTGAACACGACCATGCTGGAACACGGCAACATCACCGCCGCAGATACGGATTTGCTGATTGTCACCGACAGCCCGGAAGAAGTAAAAGACGTGGTTGTCCGTTCCCTCCAAGACCCGAACTGGCGCACCGAACAGGAAGAGGGCGCGCGGCACAAAACACGAAGTGTGATGGAAACCCGAAAGTAAGAGAAACGAAGGGCATGAGAATGTCTGCAACATTGGATACAAATGATACTACTGAAACCGCATATCAAGCCATTCGCGGCTTTCGGAAGGATATGGAGTCACTCCCTTCTAACAATGGCATGAAAATAGAGGCGCGTTATGAAACCCGCTTCTTCAAAACCTGTCTACTGACATGGGCAGGTTGTGGCTGTATATTGTTTCCCCTGAAAAACTATGTTGCGGATATATGGACTTTTGCATTGGGTTTGTGGATCACATGTCTGTATTGTTTGCTACTGTGGGTGAATGAAAAGCAGGAACTTGGGAAGATGCTGGAACATGAGTATCAGACAGCAAAGTACACGATTTTACACAGCCAGAGTCCTGATGCGATACCGGCTCTGCTGGAACTGATGGAAACGGAAGACAACAGAGCGTATGTCACGCAAGCGATGATTTGCCTGCTTCCCGCTCTGGACAGCCAACATGTGAATGTCATCGGCGCGCGGCAATACCACGTTCTTTACGACTTAGTGCGGCACTCCTATGTTCTGGAATTGCGGCTGGCGATTGTCCATGCGTTTGGGAAAATCGGAAATCGGGAGACATTGCGTGTTCTGGATACGATAGCAAAGGAACCGGATTTGCCTCAACAGTTGATGGAGACTATTCAGCAGTGCCGAAATACGATAACGGAACGCGAACAGCAAACGCAGAGCCAGCAGATGCTGCTACGGGCTTCCGAGAATATTCGGCAACCTGAAACGTTGCTGCGGGCGGCTCAACCTGTCCCGCAAACGTTGTCAGATAATCTGTTACGCGCCAACTACTCTGACATGGATGTGAAACAAGTACAGCAACAGAGCAGAAAAGAACGCTGATGACCGATGAACCCAAACCTTACGACGGTTCCGGCATTTATGTGGATGGCGAGAACGTCACCTTCCTCCCCGGCTTTGAAACGGACAAGTTTTACGGTGAAGATCACATTTTTCATCTGCAAGGCTATGGCAGCGAAGAACGCGCCGACTTTTATTGCGGCGCGATTGCCGATGGCAGGCAGATCATCATGGGCTGTTATGGTGAACATGTCGTAACCTACTTCTTTACGCCGGAAGGAGAGTTCGCGGGTGGAACGCGCAAATTGTGGGAACCGCCTGAGCGTCAAAAAGCCGAAGCCGACTGGCAGTATTACCGCCGCTGTGAGCCTGTGGTAGATAAATTGATTAAAGACTGGCAGGCGGAACTGGGGTTTACGTGGGGAACCATTCGCATCAAGCGCTTTTTCGACCCGGAGTATCTCATCGGTATCGAAGATGTTCCCGGACACCTTCAGGTTCTGGACGAGGAAGAAGACGAGGAGGAACGTCAAGAATCGGAAGCAGACCTCAAGAATTGGGTCGAGTCCGGCGAGTATGTATTCTGGTGGAGCAAAGATTACTACACGGGCGCGGACGGCAGCAACTCATCTACATGACGCTGATGAACACAAGGCTGGAAATAAGGAGCAATCATTGGAAGGCGCGGCAGAAGCAGGCGACAAACGCTTTGCTTACAACAAGACGGTAAGCGCGTTGTTGTGGATACTCGCGTGTGGGGCTTACATCGTCTTGCTTTTGCGCGGCTTCCACTCCACGCATCAGGGGTATGTCGGCGATGACCTCCAACTTTATGAGGGGGTACGTCATTTATGGTCGGACGGGAGTTTTTACGCTTTCATCGTCAATGCATATCCCCCGGCGACGGCATGGATGTATATGCCCTTCGCGCTGTTTTCCTGGCGTGTCGCGCATATATTGTGGTTCTTCTTCAGCACCGGTATTTGTTTGCCACTCTTCGGCGTCGTTCTGTACCGGCAGTTCGGGCGAAACTTGCCGCCGTCAGGACTGCCGGTGTGGCTGGCGGCGATTTTCCTCTCCGCGCCTCCCTATGTCGTTGCCTACTTCGGACAAATTATCTGGCCGATGGCGCTCACGCTTGCCCTTGCGTGGCAATGGGCCTATTCGAGTAAGCCCCGCATCCGCTGGCTAAGTGGATTGCTTTACGCCGTCGCGCTGACAAAGCCGACAATCTCTCTGCCCTTCTTAATCTACCAATTTTTGCGCAGGCCGACACGAACGGCGGCGACGTATGGCGTGTTCCTGACGCTTGTGTTTACCCTGGCGACTGCCGCGTGGTATCATCATCCCGCGCAAATGGTGAGCGAATACCGCGCCACGATTCACGCCCTTGTTGTGCCGGGAGCCGTCAATGATACCGGTTTCAGAAATCCGCGCCGGGGGTTTCTGATGAATGTGGCCGTTCTGTTCTTCGATGATATACGGTGGGTAAACAGAGGACAGGGCGTGGAAACATCGGCGGAAATCAACATCGAGCGCGTGATGGAGACTGTATTCGCGCTGTTCTCGTGCGGGCTGCTTGTCGTTCTGGCGCGTCAAGCAAACGCCTTGCAGAAGGCGGATGCGGCATCAGACTCCACGCAGCCTGCGGATTGGAGAATAGCGGATGACCAGTCCTTTGCCATGCTCGCGCTGATTGCCATGCTAATCTTCTATCACGCCTGGACCGATTTTGGAATGCTCTGTCTGCCGCTGATAGTGGTTATCAACAGCCTTGCCGACAAAAACGCGCGCGATAAAGTGAACCTGATCGCCATGACGTTGAGCATGAGCCTCACATTAATTATCCTTGCCCGCAACCACGCGCTTTTTGCCCTGCAAACTCAGGTGGCGCGGACGCTTCTGTTCCTCCTTTTCTTCCAAATGGCGTACAGTATCGCTCGAAACCAGAAGCGTTTGCCTGCCGCGTAAAGAGGAGGCCGAATTGAAGCTGGAAATTGTATCCATACCCGATAACAACGTGACGCTTGCCGCCCTGCGCTATGTGCCAATAACGGTGACGCATCCGACCGCGCTACTGTTCGCGCATGGCTTCACGTCGGGCAAGCACAGCCTCGATCTGCTGGCAGGCTATCTGGCGGGCAAGGGGTATGAGGGGCTGACGTTCGATTTTGTGGGGCATAAAATGGGCGCGACGGGCGGCGAAATGCGCCATATCGGGCAGGCGGTTGAAAATCTACAGGCCGCGCTGAATTGGCTGCGCCAAAATTCGCGGGCGGAACAGATTGTGCTGGTAGGACATTCCATGGGCGCGGCAGCTTCGCTTGCCGTTGCCGCGCAGGAACAACAACACCCGCCGAGCGCGAATGTGGCGCGTCTGGCGGGCGTTGTCAGTATGTGCATGGGATTGGAACCGTCCAAAGGCTTTATGGAAGCGATTGGCCGAACCATGTTGACGCAGCGTAGCGATTACGTTGCCGGATCGCCCGCCGTTCAACTGCTGACGGAAATCGAAAGTCTTGTGCCATCCGCGCAGCATCTCGGCAATCTTCCCTCTCTCTTCATTGCCGCCCGTCAGGATGTGCTGATTCCCGTTGCGCGCGTGGAGGGATTGGCGCGGCTTGCCGGTTCTGCCGCGCAGGTTGCCGTCATAGACGCCTCTCACCTCGAAGCCCCCGACCGTTCCCGCGCTACGATTATTCAATGGCTGGAGAGGAAAGATACGAGATAAGAGATACAAGATATGAGTAGTTCAACAGATCGCGCTTCCTCGTATCTCTTATCTCGTATCTTCCTCATGCCGCCGCGACAATCGCCGCGAAGTCCGCCGCCTTGAGGCTTGCGCCGCCAACTAATGCGCCGTCTATGTTGGGTTTGCCGAGCAGTTCCCGCGCGTTATCGGCTTTCACGCTGCCGCCGTATTGGACGCGAACAATGTCAGCAGTCGCGTCGCCGTGCAGTTTGCCGACCGCGCCGCGAACGACGCCGCACACGCGATCCGCTTCGTCTGCCGCGCACACTTCCCCGGTTCCGATAGCCCACACAGGCTCATAAGCGAAGATAATTTTGGCGGTATCTTCGGCGGAAACCCCGTTTAAGGCCGCAGTGGTTTGCGCGGCTACAATCGCGTCCGTGCGGCCCTCCTGACGTTCCTGCAAGGTTTCCCCGACGCAGCAGATAACGGTCAGTCCGGCAGACTGCGCCGCCCGCAATTTGCGATTGACCGTAACATCGTTATCGCCGAAGTGCGCCAGCGTGTCCGCGTCGAAGTCGGGTTCCGGCACGCCGAACCGCCCGCGCTTTTCCGAGTGACCGACAATCACGTACTCGCAGCCAATGTCCACGAGCATTTGCGGCGAAATCTGGCCCGTGTACGCGCCCTTTTCCTTCCAGAACACGTCCTGCGCGCCTAATTTCAAACCCGTATTGGCAAACACGGCGGAAGCGGTTGCCAATCCCGTATAGGGCGGGCAAATCACGATTTCCGCATGGTCCTGTCCCGCAAGCCGCCCCAACAGGTCGCTGAGAAGCAACTCCGCCTCCACGCGCAGGTTGTTCATCTTCCAGTTGCCGGCAATCACCATACGCCGCATAATATCTCTCCTGTTATTTGTCTTGAAGCGCGATGACGCCGGGAAGGGGCTTGCCTTCGAGAAATTCCAGCGATGCGCCGCCGCCCGTCGAGATATGCGTCATCTTGTCGGCAAACCCCAACTGCTGCGCGGCTGCCGCCGAGTCGCCGCCGCCGATAATCGTCACGGCTCCCGATTCGGCCAATGCCTGCGCCACAGCCCGCGTACCTTCGGCAAACTTGCTGAACTCAAAAATGCCCATCGGCCCGTTCCACACGACGGTTCCCGCGCCCTGAACGGCAGCCGCGAATTTGGCGCGGGTTTCTGGCCCGATGTCGGCGGCTTCCTGATCGGCGGGAATAGCGTCCACACCCACGATGGTTGTCTGACACTGCTCTTCGCCGCCGTCGAATGGGTTTTTGTCCGTTACGACCACATCAACCGGGAGCAGCAGTTTGCCGCCCGCCCGCGCAAGCACGTTTTTGCAGTATTCCAGATTTGTGCTGTCCAGCAGCGATGTGCCGATCTCCTTCCCCTGCGCTTTGAGGAAGGTATACGCCATGCCGCCGCCGATGATGAGCGTGTCCACTTTGTCCAGCAGCGAGTCAATGACAGCGATTTTGTCCTTGACTTTTTTGCCACCCAGAATCGCGACAAAGGGGCGTTTTGGATTTTCCAATGCGCTGCCCAGGTAATCCAGTTCCTTTTCCATCAGCAGGCCTGCCACGCCCGGCAGATAGTGGGCAACGCCTTCAGTAGAAGCGTGGGCGCGGTGCGCGGTTCCGAACGCATCGTTTACGTACACATCCGCTAGAAACGCCAGATCCTGCGCGAAACCCTTGTCGTTTTTTTCCTCTTCGGGATAAAAGCGGACGTTTTCCAGCAGCACCACATCGCCATTTTGCAGATGGTTGATGGCGGTCGCGGTTTCGTCGCCAACAGTTTTGTCCAGCAGTTCCACGGGCTTACCGAGCAACTCTTCCAGCCGCATGGAAATGGGTTCAAGGGTGAACTGCGGCGTAATGCCTTTGGGCCGTCCCAGATGCGACACCAAAATTACCCGCGCCCCATGTTCCGAAAGATACTTGATGGTCGGGAGGGCGGCGGTAATGCGCGTATCGTCGGTGATATTGCCGTGTTCATCCTGCGGCACATTGAAATCTACGCGCGTTAATACGCGCTTGCCCGCCACATCCACGTCGCGGATCGTTTTCTTATTCATGTTCTTCATTCTTTCCCATAGTGTATTTAAGGTTCATGTCGGCGGCTTCTTTTTTGGTTAGTCCTGTCGCAACGGTAACATTAAGTGAGTCTGCCGGACGAGCTTGCCGATATGATTTCAGAATAATTTCAGCGCGTTCGCGGTGTGACATACCACTCCACTTTGACCAAATGACATACAGACGTTTGTAATCACCCATGCCGGAAGGCTCTTCAATCAAAACTGGCTCATGGTCTAAGCTGTTGCTAATTCCCATCCATTCTTTTTTCAAGATTTGAATGAGTTTATCTGCATCCGCAGAAGGATCTTTCACGATGTGTCCTATTGGCATGATTTATCTCCATAAGCTGTCGTGATGGTAGTAGAACCATTGAACCGCTTCTCTAACTTCCCGCTATTCTTGCGCCGCAACGGCAAGCGGTTGATAACGAATATCAACCTTCCAGTTCTGGTGTAATGTAACTCCGTAGCCAACTAACGTATCTTGCAGGTGAGTGGGTAATCGCCGATTATTCTGGTTCCGAGTGACAATTAACATTTCTGTCCAGAACTGTAGACTGTGATTAGATTCAGTGTCTGCGCTGACGCTTTCACTGGCATCTTTGAACGCTTTAGCTTTGAGCAAATTCCCAAGTAAGTCATCCGAAGATGCTCCCGTAAAGCGAAAGTACGCGACTTTCAAAATCATCTCTGCCACGTATCCGAGCAGATATACCCCACCTGTACGAGTTGCTTCATCTTCCAGTAATCTCATGCCTTCTATGTAGCGTTGTTTCCATGCCTGCTCGAACTTAGCCAGTGTTTCTGGATTAGCATCAATACGCGCTCGGAATGACAATGTTGCGCCTCCATCAATGCAGGAGAAAGGAAAAAGGAAAAAGTCTATAACATAGATACTTTTCTCTTTTCCCTTTTCCCTTTTCCCTTATCAGAGGCCTTTATTGGCGAGGAAGTTGACCAGATCGGCGACGCGGCAGGAGTAGCCCCATTCGTTGTCGTACCAGGCGACCACTTTGACCAGATTGCCGCCGACGGCAACCGTATCTACGGCGGAATAGATGGACGAGTGTGTGTCGCCCTTCAGGTCTGTGGACACGAGCGGCAGTTCCGTGTAGCGCAGAATGCCTTTCATCGGGCCGTCCGCGTACTCTTTGGCCGTCGCGTTGATCTCTTCAATCGTGGCGTCCCGGCTCAACACGGCGGTAAAGTCCACGACGGAGACGGTCGGGGTGGGGACGCGGAACGCCATGCCGTTGAACTTGCCCTGCAACTCAGGAATGACCAACCCGACAGCGCGGGCGGCTCCGGTGGCAGATGGAACAATGTTCTGCGCCGCTGCGCGGGCGTCGCGCAGGTCGTCTTTGGCAGCCGTATCTTGCAATTTCTGCGAGTTGGTATAAGCGTGAACCGTTGTCAGCAGCCCTTTTTCGATTCCGAAGCGGTCGTTGAGCAGCTTGGCGACGGGCGCAAGTCCGTTTGTGGTACAACTCGCGTTGCTGACGACATGATGCTTTGCGGGATCGTACATGTTTTCATTGACGCCCAGCACAATCGTCAGGTCTTCTTTTTTGGCGGGCGCGGATATTACGACTTTTTTCACGCCATGTTCGCGGTGCGCGACGGCTTTGGTGGCGTCCGTGAAGAAGCCCGTAGACTCGATAACGATGTCCGTTCCCACGCTGTCCCAGGGAATGTCGCCGGGATTGCGCTCGGCGAACACTTTGATGCCCTTGCCGTTGACAACGAAATCGTTTTCCTGAACGGATACGTCGCCCTTGAATGGGCCATACGTGGAGTCGAACTGGAACAGATGCGCGTTGGTCTTGCTGTCGGTCAGATCGTTGACGGCAACGACTTCGATGTCGTTGGGGTAGCGTTCCAGAATGGTACGCAGGGTCAGGCGTCCGATGCGCCCGAATCCGTTGATGCCTACTTTGACGGCCATGTGAAGGTATTCTCCTATGAATTCCATTCTCGCCGATTTAACGTTGTGCTTGTGAGGCTACCGGCGAGCGGGGGTGCAGCAGGAAATGTTGGCGCGAAAGGGAAACTATCTGCGCGAAACACATCCTCATACGGTTATTCTAGCACTTTTGCGAACGCGGAATCAATGTGAACAGACAAGGCGGGAGTAGTGGTTAGGGTATTCGACAGCGAAATGAGAGGAAAAGGAGCGGAAAGATGCGACTTGGCGGGCCGATTTTCGGGGATGTATCCACGCCGGAAAAGTGGATTGCGGCGGTACGGGCAAAGCGTTATCGGGCGGCGTACTGCCCCATCAAAGCGGATGCGGGCGCGGATGTGATTGCGGCGTATGCGAACGCGGCGCGGGAAGCCGACATTGTGATTGCGGAAGTGGGCGCGTGGAGCAATCCCATCAGCCCGGATGCGGAGGTCAGGCAGAAAGCCATCGCGCACTGTCAGGCGCAGTTAGCGCTTGCGGAGCAGATCGGGGCGCGGTGTTGCGTTAATATCGCCGGTTCGCGCAATCTTGAACAGTGGGACGGGCCGCACCCGGACAATCTCACGCCGGAAACGTTCGCGCTGATTGTGGAAACCACCCGAACGATTATAGATGCTGTCAACCCGACACGGACCTTTTTTACGCTGGAAACCATGCCGTGGGTTTTCCCCCATAGCCCGGAAAGCTACGCGGATTTGATACAGGCGATAGATCGCCCGCAATTCGCCGCGCATCTCGACCCGGCCAATCTGGTCACGAGTCCGGAAAAATTCCTGAACAATACGGCTTTTCTGAAACAGTGCTTTGCCCTGTTGGGGCCGCATATCAAATGCTGCCACATCAAGGATATGACGCTTTCGGGCAAAATGACCGTTCATCTGGACGAAGTCGCGCCCGGTAAAGGCCATTTAGATTATCGAACCCTGCTGCGCGAGACGGCGAAACTGGACGCGGATACGCCCATTCTGCTGGAACACCTGTCCCGTTCCGATGAGTACGACGAAGCCGCCGCCTACGCGCGCAGTGTGGCGCAGGAGATCGGCATAGAGTTATAAGCGCGGTTACAGATTCCATTCACGGGCAAGGTCTAGCCACGATGGAACCGGGCGCTGCCACATCCAATTCACGTTGAGCCATAATCCCGGCAGAACGCGGCTATGAAAAACTCCCTCGCTGCTGACTGGAAGTTCTTCATACGCGCCGTTCTCATTCAGTCCGTAAAACCGCGCCTGCCGAACGTCGTAGTCAACAACCCAGTATTCCGGTACGCCGCCCTGCTCGTATTCGGAAAATTTTTCCGTCACGTCCCGGTAGCGGTAATCGGGACTGACCACTTCAACGGCAATGTCGCACGGCCCACGCAGATGATTACGCAGCAACCGATCCCGATGCGCGTTTGTGATAAACATGACATCGGGCGCGCGTCCGGGCAGGTTCGGCCCTATCTTCATGTTGAATGGATCGGTACGCACCTCTCCGGCTTGATGCGCAGACGCCCACATTTGAAGTAAAAGGTAGAGAAAACCATTCAGGATATTATGTTCGTCCGAAACCATGCTGATGTCAATGACCTTTCCGTTCACCCATTCCGTATGATGGTTTTCGCCTTCGTCCTGTAGATACTCCTCATAGGTGATGTAACGGGTTGAAGACGGTTGAAGTCGTGTTTCAATTGCCATGTTGTCGCGCCTCCTGTTCATCGTTGCTGTGAAATTCAGAAACCAGTTCGACTAGCGCAGGCAGTTGCGCTATATCACGGATTTTGCCTGCAATGCCCGATGCGGTTTCCAATTTTTTATACGGCAGCAAATCCACCTGAATGGCTTTCGCGCCGAGGGACTGCGCCCAGCGTATGGCGTTGGGATCGTTGTCAATAATCAGGGCATGCGAGGGCGGCAGGTTCAAATCGGCGAAAATGCGTTTGTAAAACTCAGGGCTTTCTTTGGCGCAGTCTACCAGATCGGGGCCATAAAAGCGTTCAAAGCAGGGTTCAAGTCCTATTCCAGCAAGGGCGTTGCGCAAATGTCCCGAATCGTTGCCGGAAGCCGTATGTAATGTATAGCCGCGCTGCTTTAGCGTTTCAACCGCCTGCTTCGCGCCGGGAAACGCGGCGTCACAGGCGGAAAGGGCGCGTTTTTGCGTATCCCGCGACAGTTGTTCGGCATTTTCGGGAACCGGCAGGCCCATGCCGTCGAACACCAGTTGCATTGCCTGCGCGTGGAGGCGGGCGAACCACGCATTGTAGTTGGTTGGCGTGACGCGAAACTGCGCGATATACTGCGCTTCCAATGTTTCCAGCATGTCAATGGCGATTTCGCCCAATCTTCCTCGTTGCCGCCATAAACGGGAGCCAGAACACTGCCAATGCCCCTCACATATTGGAGATTGAACGGTATCTGTTCGCTCAAAGTATCGTCGAAATCGAAAAAAAGGGTGTAAATGGCGGTCGCCTTTCACGAAAACAGGCGCGAATAATCGCGAACAGGAGAGTGAACAATCCGGTTGAATCCCGCGCTATTGCCCTCAACCCCTGACCCCTTCTCCCAAACTTGGGAGAAGGGGAACCTGTAGGGGCAGGCTCTAAATTCTGCGCTATGGGACGGGAACGATATACAGGCTGTTTTCATACAGAAAACTCAAATTTTTGCCGTTCGGCGTCCAGCGCAGGTCGGAAGGGACGGTGACGCTTGCCGTATATTTTGCGGCTTCTGCGATGGGAATGTTGCCAACCTTATGCAGGTCGCTGCCGTCCGGGTTGCTGATCCAAAATGATATCGCGCGCGAACGACGAATATGAAGCATGTCGTACAGTTTGGAAAGATGTTAAGATAACCTGGAGGTTCATGGATGTCGCCGAACATCCAGGCGATGCGTGTACCCTGCGGCGACAAAATCGCCTCCCCGTTCATGCTATCGGGTGGTTTGGCGATGGCGTAGTGATGGGCAATGGAATCACGTTCGGGTGGAAAATCCAACATCGGGGCCGTGCCTGCGTCACCGCTTTGCGCGTTGGATATTCCCCACGAAATTGGGATAGGTCGCGAGGACATGATGGTTGGGGAGAGAGCCAAGCAACAATAGCCCGCTTGAGTTTTCCTCAACGGTATTGGATGCGATGGGCGTCGCCGAGTTGAGGAAGTAGGTGCGCAGCAGTGCCGGTTTCACTTTGCCCTTCTCCTGTATAGGAGGGTATCAATTCGACAAGGCAGAAGTCATCGGGTGTCCAGGCGAGACGGGGCTGTACAGGTCTGGACGGACTGCGATACAGAAACTTCCGCGAACCATCCGTGCGTTCTATGGTGAACAGCATCCCCTCGCGCCCCGCTGTGTAGGTGAGCGCCCACGCGCCGTCCGGGGACACTTGCAGCCCGCCCGAAGTAAGGTCGCCCTGCACGGTTTCCGCCCCCGTTTCGATGTTCCGCCGCATCACCTGAGACGCGCCTCTTTTCGGGTAAGGGTTTCTGGTACATCAACTCGTTGTCATTGAGCCAGAAATAATCGGGCGCAAGCGCGAGAGCCTGCATGCCGGGAATACGGCGGGCGTGGTCGAGCAGGGAGGGTTCGCGCCGCCGCATCAGCCAGACCCCAACAGACGCGACAACGCCCAACAACAGCACCAGAAAAAATCGCTTTTTGTTCGCTACATCCATGCTGCTGCTGCTCCTGTTCCGAGAAAAAAGTGTTTCAGATTGGCTGTCATTATAACACTGGATTGCCTTTATCTGCAATCAAGAGGATGCGCGAAGCGTTCTTTGAAGGGTGTTGAAAGCGCCTGCCTGCGCAAATATTCTGCTGAAAAGGTTGCTGCAAGGCGTGGATTACCAAAATATTTGTTACAAACGGGTAGATTCAGGCTCGTAAACAGTAGCATTGTATTGCCGTTCTTCACTTTATTGGAAAACCAGCCATCCTTATGAAATTTTTCACGTCCTTGCCGCTTCTGTGTTCGTTCCTGTCCCTGACCGCGCTTTCATTGTTGCCCTGCCCTGCGTCGGCGCAGAGTCATAATGCGGGTAAAGCGCAGATTAAAACGGTTCGCGCCTTGCCTGCTTCGGCGGCATCCGGGGCGGCATTGCGGATGCTTCCCGCCATGATTACGCTGCGCAACCCGTATGAGGAGTGCCGCGCTCTTGTGGAAACAAGCGGCAGTCAGAAGGAACCGCAGGATGTGAGCGCGAAGGCAGAATGGCGAACGCTCGACCCACATATTGCGACGGTTGACGAAAATGGAATCGCGCGTCCGAAACGAGACGGCAAAACTGTTTTGATTGCCCGCTGGCAGGGCCGGGAAACGCGCGTTCCGGTTGTAGTGTCGGGAATGAAGAACGCGCCCCCGCCCCGCTTTGTCGCCGATGTGATGCCGGTGCTCACCCATGCCGGATGTAATCAGGGCGCGTGTCACGGCGCGGCGTCAGGCAAAGGCGGCTTCAAACTGTCGCTGCTCGGCTATGACCCGGACGCGGATTATCTGGCGATTACGCGGGCGAACCGGGCGCGGCGCGTATCCGTCGCGCAGCCGGAACAGAGCCTGCTGCTGCGCAAGCCCGTTCTGGCCGTGTACCACAAGGGCGGCAAGCGGTTTATGGAGGGCAGTACGGAGTACAGCATTGTGCGCGACTGGATTGCCGCCGGACTTCCCGCCCCCGGCCCCAAAGAACTGGCTGTTACCCGCCTGGATGTAACTCCTCCCATCCGAACCATTCCTGTCAATGGCGCGACAGCGGTTTGCGGTGACAGCCACGTATGCGGACGGCAGCAAGCGCGACGTGACGACCGAAACCCTGTTTTCCGCCAGCGATGAAACCGTAGCCACCGTGACAGCAGGCGGCGAAGCCAAAGTAACCGGCAATGGCGAGGGCGCGATCATCGTCCGCTATCAGGGACTTGTCGGCACGGCGCGGGTTGTCTCTCCTTACGGGCCGTCGTTAGCAGATAGAAAAGGAGAAAAGGAGAAAGGGAGAAAAGGAGATAAAGAGATAGCAGATGCCTACTCCTCCACTCTCCACTATTGACAAACTCGTCAACGCGAAATTAACCGCGTTGGGGCTGGAAACGTCGGCGCGTTGTTCGGATTCGGATTTTTTGCGCCGCTCGTATCTGGATGTGACCGGGCGTATTCCCACTGCGGACGAAGCGCGGGCGTTTCTGAGCGATACGGCAAAGGACAAGCGCGACAAACTGATTGACGCGCTCTTAGCCTCGCCCGAATACGTGGACTTCTGGACGCTGAAATGGGGCGACATTCTGCGCTGTTCGCGGCAAAAACTCGCGGTCAAAGGCATGAACGCTTATCACGACTGGATACGGCAGAGCGTAGCCGACAACAAGCCGTGGGATCAGATGGCGCGGGAACTGGTACTGGCGCAGGGCAGCGCGTTCAACAATGGGGCCGCCAACTATTACCGCACGGCAGCCGGACCGCTGGAACTGGCGGAAACCACATCGGAGATTTTTCTCGGCGTTCGTATCGCCTGCGCCCGTTGCCACAACCATCCGTATGAGAAGTGGACGCAAAACCAGTATTACCAGATGGCGGCGTTTTTCGCGCGCGTCGGTTCCAAACCCGGCGAACGCGCAGGCGAACCCGTGATTGTGGCAGTGGCGGCGGGGGAAGTGCGCCACCCGAAAACGCAGCAGGTCGTGATGCCCTGCGCCTTAGATGCCAAAGCGGTTCCCGACGCAGAGGGGCAGGATCGGCGGCAGGCGCTTGCGGACTGGCTGACATCGCCGCAAAACCCGTTTTTCGCCCATGCGGTCGTGAACCGCGTCTGGAAGCACTATATGGGGATGGGCTTTGTGGAACCGGTTGACGATCTCCGCGCCACTAATCCGCCCTCCAACGCCGCGCTGTACGACTGGCTGGCGCAGGATTTGGCGCAGAACCATTTCGATTTGAAGAGGTTGATGCGGCAATATTCTGCGTTCGGACGCCTATCAGCGCTCGCCCGACGCCACCCGCAACAATGTCCGCGATACCCGCTACTATTCGCATTTCGCGTTCAAGCGGCTGGGCGCGGAACAGATGCTGGACGCGATTGCGGGCGTGACCGGCGTAGGCGATAAGTTCGACGGCTACCCGATGGGAACCCGCGCCTGCGAACTGCCGGATACGGGCGTCGCCTCGTACTTCCTCGATCTGTTCGGACGGCCCGCCCGCAGCATTACGTGCGAGTGCGAACGTTCCGACATGCCCACATTGGGCCAGATGCTGCATTTGATGAACGATGTCGGCCTGAACGCGCGCCTGTCCTCCAAAACCGGGCGCGTGACCACGCTGCTGGAAGCCAAAACCCCGGACGCGAAACTGGTAGAGGAATTGTATCTGAGCGCCCTTTCCCGGTTCCCCACAACCGAAGAAAAAACCAGAGCCGTGAAAGCGCTGTCCACCGCCCTTCCCGCCAACCGCCAGAAAGACGGCGGAAGATTTGTTATGGGCCTTGCTCAATTCCAAAGAGTTTGTGTTCAATCATTAAGGGTTCTACCCTCATCCGGCCTCCGGCCACCTTCTCCCTGCAAGGGAGAAGGCTAATGTGGTAGTCTGGCGCATTGATTACGGGTTTGTTTTCCGCGCTGGACTTGATTAACGCCTCCTCCATTCCCTAATTCACCGCCCATTGAACAATTTAGTCTTCTCCCTTGCAGGGAGAAGGTGGCTGGAGGCCGGATGAGGGTAGAAACTCACGGCAATGGGGACTATGAAATTGATCTGGGCTGCATACGTTGGCGGCGGGCGTCTAATTCCGCGAGAAATCCGGCACGGTCGCAGGCAAAGCGGTTGCGCAGTTCGCGGCTGTATCCGAGCGCAACCCACGGACGCACCTGTCCGATGTAGTCCATGATGCGCGTCATTTGCCCGTCTGACGTAGAAATGGGATGGCCTTTGCCCTGACGATCCATAACGCGCAGTTTGAAATTCATGGGAATGAAGTTGACGAATACGACCATTTTGAAAACCCACGCGAGTTGATCGAGGGGAACCGCGTCCAGACTCCAAAAGGACGGAACCAGCATCCATGAGTAGGTGAATTCCGCCGGGGCAAGAATCGTAATTCCCGCCTGCCGTTCGGCCTCAATGGAACGCGCTAAATCCTGTGGGTGTCCGTAGCGGGCCAGTTTCGCGTAAATGGGATGGGAAAGCGGATTTTTGAGGCGTTTGGCGGCTTTGAAGACATTCCAGCCCGATATGCCCAGCATCAGGCCAAACACGATGAGAAACTGGGGAGATTGGTGGTGTCCGCCAACCGGATGCATGACAACGGGCAAAGCCGCCGCGCCGGTCGGAGGGGCAAGCGACAGGCAATCCAGTATAAAAGGCTGAAATTCCTCCGGCAAGCCGCGCCCCATCACTACCGAATGGACAGGGTTGTAATCGGCGTCCGTTAAGGGCCGAATAACGCCCGTGAATGTTTTGCCGGGATCGGGGGTGGCGGGCAGAATGAGAAAAAGGCGTCCGTTCGCGATGCTGACGCGATACGTTGGCGGCAGATGCGGCCTGTTGTTACCGGTCGCCCGCCCCATCCAATCCCATACGGGAAACATGAGGTCTTGCGCCTGCGGGTCTGAATAGATGACGGCGTGGCCTTGCAATTGCGCCATTCGGTCTGCGGACGCGACATCTGCTATGCTGATGTGGGTGGGGTGGGCCGTATCGAGCGCGGCAGGCTGATGGTAAATGGCATTGGCCCCGTTCGCCGCGCCCTGCGCCGGAAGGCGATCCAAAGAACGGGCAACCAGAACGCCGCTAAACATGATTAAAGTGAGGAACAGCAGCGTCAGCCCTAAAATGCCCCCGTTGACCAGCATCAAATTGCGATTGACTCGCAGCACCTGTATTTCAATGTAAGTTGCGCTCACTCTCGCCTGCTCCTTTGCAAACACGTTTTTACGGGAATACGTCTTCCCACAAATACGATTGACTCCCTTCTCCCAATTTTGGGAGAAGAGCCGGGGATTACGAAATGACTCCCTTCTCCCAAGTTTGGGAGAAGGGTTGGGGATGAGGGCTATTACGCCGCGTCTTCGGCTTTTGCGGCCCACAGCAGGCCGCGAGTCAGCAGGCGCAGCGGGTCGGGTTCGCTGACGGTTGCGGCGACGTGTCCGAGGGATGAGTAGAAGACTCGCCCCTGTCCGTACATTTTCGTCCACACAACCGGCATGTTGACGGCCCCATTGGTGACGTGCGGGCCGTCCACGCCCGAAGTTGGGAAGGGCGTGGTTGCCAGCACGACGTTGCCCGGATCGGTGTGCAGGTAGTATTGTTCTGAAGTCACCTGAAAATCCGAGGTTCCCTGCGTAATGAAATGGTTCGAGTCGGTGATGTGGACGGGGTAGGTGACGCCCGCATTGCCGGGATGCGCCACCCACTGCCCGCCTGTCATAAACTGCCATTCCGTTGCTTCACGGAAACTGTCGCACATGCCGCCGTGACAGCCGCCGATGCCCACGCCGCTTTTCACCGCGTTGACGACCGGGTTGAGCTGTTCGTTCGTGATTTTGCCCATTGTCCAGATGGGAACGATCAGGCTCAATCTCATCAGCATCTCGCCATCCGTGAAAGCGTCGAGCGTGTCCGCTACCCTCGTCGCAAACCCTCTTGCTTGCAGCGCGCTATCAATGATTCCCGCCACCTGTTTGGGTTCGTGACCATCCCAACCCCCATATACGATCAGTGCTGTCCGTGCCATTGTGTTCTCCTTTGAATTTTGCAAATCGCGTTCTGTACTGCCTCTATGCTTCTACGCGGCGTATCCAATTTCCTGCCGCCGCCATTCAGCAAAAATTGAAAAATGCGGTTTGATGCAGATGTATCCTCTTTAGCAGCAACACGACGGGTACACTCTATAACACAAGAATTCTGGCGGCTACGGGCGTTCCTATTCACTATCTTTCCCGTAACGCGGGCGAAGGGCAAACGAGGCAGAGGAATTCTAAATAGCCGCGAATGAACGCGAATGAACGCGAATATCAAAGGAGAAGCAAATCCACATGAAATATCCATGCACAATACGGACGTTTACGGCCTCGCGTCGTCTGCTGCGCGGGGTGGGCGCTGTGGGCGCTGTCGCGCCTCTCGTCTTGTCCGTGACGCTTGCGCGGGCGCAGGTGATTACCGCGAAGAATTGGGGGCAGGTGACGACCCCGCTTATCGGCACATCGGAGGGAGGCGTTTATGCCGGGGCCGAACTGTTTGCCGGACCGAATAAACTTGGCAGTTACTTTGCCGGAATATTGCCCAACGGCCGCAAGGTGACTCCCGCCGGTCAGACAGTACAGATCGGCATGAACCCGCTTGGTTCTATCCTGACGCCGGACGGCAAGTATCTGATTACCAGCAACGACGATGAGCGCGATGGGGGCATGACATCGCTGCAAAGCGCGGTCAACATCGGCGGCTACTCGCTTTCCGTGCTGCGAACTTCCGATATGACGGTGGTATCGCAGGTCGCCACTGCCGGCCCGGTTTACATCGGCCTACAGGTTAAAGGTAACAGCCCGTACACGCTGTACGCTTCCGCCGGACCGAGCAACAGCGTGAAAACATTCAGCATCGCGCCTACCGGCATTATCAGCGCGGGCGCGTCCATTACCATTGCGCCTATTCTGCCCAAAAATCAGGGTTATGTATCTAATTATACGGTCGCGCCCGGTTCGCAGGCGAGTATCCCCGGCGAGAATGGAACCGTCTATCGTCCCTCCGGGTACAGCGCGGGCGGCGCGAAAATCACGTTTCCCGCTGGTTCCGCCCTCAGCTCGGATGGACGTTATTTGTACGTGGCCTGCAACGGCGATAACAGCCTTGCCGTGATTGATACCACGACAAACGCGGTTATCAAGCAGGTGGCTGTCGGGTATTTCCCTTATGGCGTGTCCGTCAGCAAAGACGGCAGCAAAGTGATGGTTTCCAATTGGGGCATTACCGAATACAAGTTCGGCAATGTGACGTATGACGCGAGCGGCAACCTGACCACGCTCAACCCCATCACCGCGCAGGGCATCGGGCAATTGCCGGACGGCTGGTACGTGCCGCCGATCAGCGCGACGGGCGCGAACCCGAAAACCTCCTCCATCTCCATCGTGTCCGTTCCGGGCGGCAATCCCGCAAACGCGACCACGCTTGGCGCGATTTACGAGGGGCAACCCGGCGGCTTCGATCCCGCGTATCCCATCGGCATTGACCCGCTTTATCAGGTGGGCGACACGCACCCCTCCGCGACCGCCATTGTCCGCAAGGGGACGCAGGAAGTCCTGTATGTGTGCAAGGCCAACAGCGATAGTATCGGCCTGATCGTCGTCAACGACAACCGCAAACTGGACGATTTCAACCTTGCGCCCATCAACCTCACGCTCGCGGACGGGCATAAAGTGCATGGCGCGTACCCGAACGCGATTGTGGTTTCGCCGGACAACACGCGGGCGTATGTGGCGGAAGCCGGGATCAACAGCGTGGCCGTGCTGGATACTGCCAACCCCGCCGCGCCCAAACTGCTCGGACGCATCCCCACGAACTGGTATCCCACTGGCGTGAACATCAGCGCGGACGGCAAAACCCTGTTCGTCATCAACGCCAAAGGCATCGGCGAGGACATCAACCCCAAAACTGTCGGCGGGGCGCACAATCCGACGGGCGTGGAATCCTTTACGGACAGCAACTACATTTTCGGCACGGCGCAGAAGATTGATCTGACCACGCTCAAACTGGATAATGCCACCGCGCTTGGCAACAATTTCGCGTTCCAGAACAGCGTGGATACCAGTATTGTGCCTGCGGGCGGCGCGGCTTCCGCCAAAATCAAGCATGTGTTCTTCGTATTGGGCGAAAACAAGACGTTCGACAGTTTTCTTGGCAACCAGAACCATTTCGGCGCGTTTGCCAGCGCGACGTTCAACAACCAGAACGGCAGCGTCAACGCCAATCAGGCGCAGTTTACGGGCGTCGTACCCAACATTCAACTGCTGGCGCGAACATTCGCGACGGGCGTAAACTACTACTCCGATTCGGAAGAGTCTGATGCCGGACATCAGTTCTGCGCGTCGGGAACGGCTTCCGATTACATGGAAAAAACTCTGCTCAACAAAAGCGGCAGGGGCATGCTGGTCAACAAGAATTTCGAAGTGGAGGATTACCCGGAAAGCGGCTACATCTACAACAACGCCGCCCGCAACGGCGTAGACTTCAAACTGTACGGACTGGAAGCGCGCGCGTATCATCGGCACGGACACGGGCGACAGTACGCCCGCCTCGCTCAACGATCCGGCAAGCGGCAAAATGGGTTATCCGGCCCTTTCCACGAACAACCCGCCCACAATCGCCAGTCCGCTTGTCAATCTGGGAGATGTGACGACCCCCTTCTTTCGTCCGAATGGGCAGGCGCGTCCCTATGGTGTCGGGCAAACGTTCTTTATGGCCTATCCGGGTTTGGCTGTTGTGGGAACCAACAATCCGAGCGGCGAACCGCGCCTCGACAAAAGCTATCCCGGATACAACTTCAACATTTCGGATCAGCGCCGCGCTCAGGAATTCATTGCCGACTTCGACCGGATGAACGCGGCGGGCGTCCTGCCGCAGTTCCTCTACATCTACGTGCCGAACATGCACACGGGCGGAACGCGGGCCACCAATATCGCGTCGCCAACAGCCGCGCAGCAGGTGGCGGACGGCGATGTGGCGGTGGGCATGATTATTCAGCACATCATGCACAGTTCGGTGTACTACAGTGACCCGAAGACGGGCGGCGACGGCACGGGCAGCGCAATCATCTTTTCTGTTGATGACGCGCAATCCACGCTGGATCACATCCACCAGCATCGGACGCCGCTTGTGGTTATCAGCCCCTACGCCAAACCGGGCTATCTGGCGAAACAGCACTACAGCACGGCCTCTATAGTGAAAACGGAAGAGCTTCTGCTCGGCCTTCCCCCCAACAATCTGGGCGACCTGTTCACCACCGACCTGCGCGATATGTTCCAATCCACATACAACGGCATCACGCTGACGCAGGGTTCTTTCACCCGCATGGCGAAATATGCGCCCACCATAGAGGGGCATCGTATCTGGGCATTGGTGAAAAACCTCGACCTGAGCGGCCCGGATCGCGACAGCCACCGGCTTGGCGTGATTACCCGCCTGAGCATGAGAGCCGACGACCTGCACAAAGCCGCCGTCAAGAGAGGCCATCTAAAAGCCCCGCAGTACAAGGCGACACAGGCGCATCTCTACGCCCTCGCCTGCAACGTCGTCAAAGGCCCCGCGCCCCGCGATGATGACGATTAGGAACCTCACCCCCGGCCCCTCTCCTTGCCGCGCAACGCGCTAGGAGAGGGGAGGCTATAGATGTGGAATGTTCCAGTTCGTAGAGACACAACATGTTGTGTCCTCGCGTGGAAAACGCCTGTTCAGGCGTAATTTCATCCATGGGGACACAATCGTCCATGGGGACACAACATGTTGTGTCCCTACGGCATTCTTTCAAGGTTCAGCAGTGTATTGTATCGGGAGAAAACCATGCGTTGCTTTATACCGAACACCGAACACCGAACACCAAACACCGGCTTTACTCTGATTGAATTGCTCGTCGTGATCGCCATTATCGCGATTCTCGCCGCGATTCTGTTTCCTGTGTTTGCGCAGGCGCGGGAAAAGGCGCGTTCCATTTCATGTTTGTCCAACGAGAAGCAGATGGGGACAGCCACGCAGATGTACGTGCAGGACTATGACGAGCAGTTGTTCTTTCGCGCCAACAGTCCGGGCAAGGCTACGCTGTCACGAACGGGAGCCGCGTTTCCCGCCGGGGATAATGCCGACTATGACCGCGCTTTGTGGTGGAACGCGTTGCAGCCGTACCTGAAAAACCTGCAAGTGCTGGTGTGTCCAAGCGATCCTGCGCCCGCCCTGAGCGCGGACCTCAACAATGTCAAGTCCATCAAGCGCTCGTATATCGCCATTCGCGCGGCAGAAGGATTGAGTCTGCCACAGTTGGAGTTTCCCGCCGAAACCATCATCTTAACGGATAAATGGGACGTGACAGCGGGCGCAACGCAGACGGCCATCACGGATAGCTGGATCGAGCCATTTAACGGCGATTTCAACTACTATCCGACCTATCGGCGCATGAAGATCGCGGGCGACCGGCATCAGGAGGGCGTCAACTGCACCTTCTTCGACGGCCACGCCAAATGGCTGAAAGGCCAGAGCATCGGCACAAGCAAGAACCTGACCGGCTGCAAACTCATCAACGCCTATCCCTTCTTCCCCGACATGTGCGACAACGGCAACGCGGGCTGCGCCAATACGGGCATCCCCGACAACACCGACCCCAACCATCCCATCCTCGACCAGAATATCTGCGACACCTTTTCGCTGGCCGTAAACACAGCAAGAAGTAGAATAAGCAGTAAAACCGCAAAGGCGCAAAGCAAGCAAAGGGATGCAAAGAAGCAGCGAGAGAAACGCGTAGCGATAAAATAATCTCTTCGCTAGCCTGCCTCATTTGCGTTCGTATCCCTTTGCTTGCTTTGCGCCTTTGCGGTTTCAAATTGCAGTTTCGTAACTCCGAATGAACTGTATGCCTATGGCCTCGGTTCCTCGCACACTTTCACCGCTTCCACAAAGGCTTCCGGCGTGACGATCACGCTGCCCTGAAACGGGCCGTCTATTTCCCATGTCGCGTATAAAATCAGAACGAGAATGGTGGCAAGCAGGGCGGCTTTGACGCCGTGCGCGGGATAGGGGTCTTCTCCGTACAGCGCGGTGATGACGATGAGCAGCGCGGCCCCGGCAATTAGCACAAACCAGAGAATGTTGGGCAATCCCGATTTGCTGACGAGCAGGCGCAGGCGGCGCAGCGTGGCAAGCGTGGTCAACTGTTGGAGCAACTGCGCGTGAATGTTGGTATCGTGGTTTGTGCGGGGCTGAAGCGCCTGCGCATCATGCCAGAGTTGATGATGCAGTTTGTCGGCCTGTGGGTCGGAATGTCCCTGCCGCATGGCGGGCCACTCTTTGCTGATTACCAGTTTGGCGTAATCGCGGACTTCCATTTGCAGGCGGGCGCGGTCGGCGTCAGGCAGGCCGTCAGCAAGGTGAAACATGTTGACGAGGGTAGCCGCCTCCTGTTCCGCCTGCGAACTCGCCTGATCGAATCGCGTCCACACGCTGGCAAGCATGAACGCCATGACAATCGCGTAAATGGTTCCAATCAGGGAGAAGTACACGCCAAGCACGTCGTTATTGGAGCGCAGGCGGTTGACGACGGGAAAACGGCGCGCGAGAAACAGCAGTGTGAGCGTACCGGCAATGGATATTGCAAGGGGCGCAGCAAAACCGTTGAGATAGTTCATAGTATATCCTTGAGCAAAGCAGAGCGGGTAAGCAAGAAAGATACTGCCGCACATTCTGAAGGCATAAGTGTTGGTTTCCCGGTAATTATAGCACCTCTGCGATAGCCGAACGTTTCACAGTTCTTCTCATGGCGGTACGATTTCAGCAGAGGTTGAAAATATCAAAAAGTGACGTACATTTTTGCGCGTGTCGGCAGGAGTGTTCCATTATCGTGTCGAAATAAGCGGGCAGTTTACAACACGTTACTCTAAAAGTCCTGTTTCTCTTCACATCCATGAGCAATCCACAAATTCAACTGGAAAATCTGCAAAAAACGTACCGCGTCCACGAGCGAGAAGCGGGCGCAAAGGCGTCTCTTCAAAGCCTGTTCAAACGCAAGTACAAGGAAGTAAAAGCCGTCGAGGGGGTGTCGTTTACGGTTGCGCCCGGAGAAGTAGTGGGGTTTTTGGGGCCGAACGGCGCGGGCAAAACCACGACCCTGAAAATGCTGGCCGGGCTGCTGCATCCGACAGGCGGCGAAGCGCGGGTTCTGGGGCGCGTTCCGTGGAAGCGGGAATCGGACTTGCTGCGCAACATCAGCCTCGTCATGGGCAACCGCAACCAACTGGTGTGGGACATTCCCGCGATGGACTCGTTTCTGGTCAATCAGGCCATTTACCAGATACCGGCAAAGCAGTTTCACGAGACGCTCGACGAACTGGTAACGTTGCTGGATTTGAAAGAGTTGATAAAGAAGCCTGTGCGCGGGCTGTCATTGGGCGAACGGATGAAATGCGAATTGTGCGCCGCCCTGTTGCATCGCCCGCAGGTGCTGTTTCTGGATGAGCCGACGATTGGCGTGGACGTGACCATGCAAACACGCATCCGGCAGTTCATCCAATCGCACAACGAGCGGCACGGCGCGACAATCCTGCTCACGTCGCACTACATGGCGGACGTGACCGCTTTGTGCAAGCGGGTCATCGTGATTCACAAAGGGACGCTGCTGTACGACGGCGCGTTGTCCGACCTGACGGATAAAATCGCGCCGTTCAAACTCGCGCGGCTGGAACTGGCGGACGAGGCAAGCGCGAAACGGGCCGAACAGTACGGCGAAGTGACCGAACTGGAGGGCGTGAAAGTGACGCTGCGCCTGCCTCGCGCCGACACGTCCCCCATCGTCGCCCGCCTGCTTGCCGAACTGCCCGTCCTCGACCTGACCGTTGAAGACCCCTCCATTGACGCCATCATAGATCAGGTGTTTCAGGAAGCGAAAGTATAAACATGGCTTACTGGCTGAACGTGTACCGCGCGAACTTGAAAACAGCGATTGCCGCCATGCTTCAGTACCGCTTCGCCATTCTGATATGGGCGGTGTGGGGCTTTGTCGGGCCGCTGATTTCGCTTGCCGTCTGGTCGGCGGCAACGGCCTCAAAGGGCGGCGCGGTTCAAAATGCGGCCAATGGCGCAACATACGGTCAGGCGGATTTCGCGGCGTACTTCCTCGTATTTATGATTTTCGGGCATCTCACGATGTCGTGGGACGCTTTCGAGTTCGCGTTTCGGGTGAAGGATGGCAATCTGTCGCCACGCCTGCTGAAGCCGATGCACCCCATTCATACGGATGTGGCGAATAACATTGCTTTCAAACTGTGTACCAGCGCGATGCTGCTGCCCATCTGGATACTGCTATTTTACCTGTTCAAGCCGACGCTTCCGCACAGCGGCATGGGATTGCTGCTGTCCCTTCCCGCGCTGATACTGGCGGGCATTTTGCGCTACGTATGGCAGTACAGCCTTGCGGTTATCGCCTTCTGGACAACGCGAGTCGAGGCGCTCAACCAACTGTACTTCACGCTGGACAGTTTTCTATCGGGCCGGATTGCGCCACTCAGTCTGATGCCCGGCTGGCTCGGCGTACTGGCCCTGTATTCGCCCTTTCGCGGCATGGGCGCGTTTCCCGTAGAACTCGCGCTCGGCAGGGTTCCAACCGCGCAAATTCTGCCCGGTTTCGCGCTGCAAACCGTCTGGCTCGTCATTGGCATTATTGTATTTCGCCTGCTGTGGGCGGGCGGCATCAAACAGTATTCCGCAGTCGGCGCGTAAAAGGAGCGGAAATGAGCTACTCTGAAAACTGGGATGGCGCGCTGATTACCGCGATACGAACAGGTGATGTTGATAAGGTATGGCAGGCGTTGGACAGCGGCGAACGATTGGAAACGTACGGTCGGTATGGAGAAACTCCTCTTGGCGTAGCGGCATACATGGGTAATCTGGAAATCATGAGTTTGTTGCACACGCTTGGGGTTGACCCGGATGAAAAAGATTATGAAGGCTATACGGCCATGGAACAGGCGTTGACGCATGGCGAGTACGATGCCATTGATCTGCTGCTGGATTGGGGAACATCCGAAGCGCAGGCTCGCCGCGCCGTTAATGCGCTGCTTTTGGCAGCCGGACGTTGCAACCTGTCCCTGCTGTACCGGTTGATTGATCGGGGCGTGGATGTAAATAGCGCCAAATCGGATGGATGGACAGCTTTGATGTCTGCTATTCAGGTTGGATCGAATTGCAGGCTGAATGAAGAAGATAGGTTGAGTCGTCGCAGAACCATTCACCTGTTGCTGGAGCGTGGAGCGGACGCGCATCCGCGATGTGACATTCACAATGAACGTACCGTATTTACGCCTATGATTCTGGCCGCAGATGGCGGCGACCGCGAAACCGTTGATTTGCTGCGACAGGCGGGAGCGGAAATCACGTTTACTGAAGCGGCTGCCGTAGGGGATGAGGAAACCGTTCGACATCTACTACAGCAGGGGATAGACCCGGATTGGCGTGATGCGAGAGGCGAAACGGCACTCGTCTATGCCGCACAGAAGGGACATGTTTCCATTGTGCGGCTGCTGCTGGAAAAAGGCGCCGACCCTTATGGCGCGAATAGGCAGGAGAGTTGGAACCTGACGCCCTTTGAGGCGGCATCGGAGGAAGGACAAACGGAAGTTCTGTCTGTGCTGCTCGAAACCACGCTCGGTATCCGCATGAACATGCAGCCCGTAGAGATTGGCGAACGGCTTGGCGGCGCGGCTGGCAGAGCCAAATTGCTTGCCTTGATTTTTGGACCGGAGGGAGAGCAGACGGAAAAGGGAAACTATCGGGGCTTGACGCCCCTGATGGAAGCCGCTCATGAGAACAATGTGTTACTGATAAACCTGCTATTGGGCGCGGGCTGTGACGTGAATGTCGGCAATGACGTGGATTATACGGCCCTGATGGTTGCCTGCGAATGTGGGGCGCTGGCAACAGTTCGCCTCTTATTGGAAGCCGGAGCCGATCCGAACCGCCGTAACGCGCAGGGCAACACGGCGTTGATTTGCGCCATTGTTCCCGGAGCGGACAAAAACATACATGAGGACGATGAGGTTCGCGCAGTTCAGGCGGACATGCGCGAAATCGTGAGGTTGCTGATTGCAGCAGGGGCGGACGTCAACGCGCAAAGCGATTACTGCCTTACACCGTTGGACTACGCAGTTGAATTACGGCGGCACGAAATAGCCGAATTGCTGCGGACGGCAGGCGCAATCACAAGCGAGGAAAGCGCGTAGGAAGCAATACCTATAGTTTGAAAGGAGGGCTACTCATGGTTGTTCAGAGTAAGGAATTGAAACCCCTCATTGAGAATAGCGCCATTGAGGTACAAACCTGAGTACAACAAACCTCTCCGTCTTCCGGGGCAGGGCAAGCGAAGAGGCGTGTTGCATTGCGTGACGGTGCGGTTTAGGAACGGCGGGAGCGGCGGTGGAAACCTGCGCCTGCGACGACAGCCCCTATCAGCCAGGCCAGAGTTCCGGGTTCGGGAACGGCGGCGGGAGCCGGGAGAAATATGAGTCCCGCCGGGTTCGCCAGACCTGTGGCGAAGTTGCCCAGGTCGGCCCCGGTGGGGGAGAAACGTCGTACCGCGCCATTAGCGAAATCGGTTACGTAGAGATCGCTGTCCGGGCCGAAAGTGAGATCAAGCGGATCAGACAAGCCCGATGATGCGAAAATGCCCAGATCGGTTCCGGTGGAAGAAAAGCGACGAACATTGTGCTGATCTCGGTTCACCACGTACAGGTTGCCTGCGGCATCGAATGCCAATCCTACCGGAGAGGAGAATCCGCTGGCGAAAATACCCATGTCCTGCCCTGACGCCGAGAAGCGATGCACGTTGCCGTCTACATAATCGGTAACGAAGAGATCACCGTTTTGTGCGAAGGCAAGGTCTTGTGCGGTATGCACCGAGGCAAATACACCCAATCTGCGCCGGTAGAGGAATAACGATGCACTGTGTCATTGCCGAAACTGCAGACGTAAAGATTGCCTGCCGTATCGAATTTGACGTCGGTGGCTGCTATCAGGCCGTTCGTTGCGAAGACGCCCAGATCGGCGCCTGTTGGGGAGTAGCGGGAAACGAGGCCAGGAATAGCCGACCTGGCAACATACAGGTTACCGCTTGCATCAAGTGCCATGCCAAAAAAGCGAGTGCCGCCGTCGGCTGAGCCGGAGCAGAAGACGCCCAGATTGGTTCCGTCAGGCGCAAATTGAAACGCGCGGTTGTTGCCATACTCGCTGACCAAAAGGTTCTGCGCCGCCGCGTCCGCGCAGGGCAACAGCAGTGAAAGCGCGGCGCAAACAGTCAGGGCGGATAGAGACTTCCAGAAACGTGGGAACATAAAGCAATTCTCCTTTTTGAGAGTGGCGTGACGATGAGAACTGCCGCTTTCCATCCGTACCGGCATGGGCTGCGAGCATACTTGTATTGCGAGACTGTGGGCAGTAATGTCAGGAAAGCGTTCCGCTGATCCATAACCCGCCAGCACCGGTGGTCGCTACTCCAAAGGGCTGCATACCTGCGGGCAAAGCGATAGTTTGTATCGGACGGCCATCAGAGGTGTATACCTTGATATCACTGGTGTGAGAACAGGGAAGGTACAGACGGTCTTGCGCATCAATTGCAGGAACTCCAGGGTGTAGGCCCTGAATGTTCAGGGTGTTTTGTAGCACTCCTTCCGTATCGTATATGTTGAGTTCACAGCAATCCAAGTCGCGTCGGATAATGTAGACATATCCACAGGAATCAACGGCCATACCGCCATAGTTGATGCCTGCCGGGGTCGTGCCGAATGTAAGGATTTGGCTTCCATCCGGTTTGTGCTTGCTGATGACACAGCCTAAAGAACTTGTCTGGGCCACGTAAACGTTTCCTGCCGTATCCACGCAAACGCCGCTCGCGCATCCGGCAAAGGGCTGAACGATAGCGCCGCCCTTGCAGAACCGCAGGCTGGGGCCGGCAGTGGCTGCCAGCAGAGACCCATCGGCGGCGAAGGTAAGCGCATGGCCTAACGTCAGGCGCGTTTCCATGTCCCTGCCGCCCATGAATGCGCGTACGAACCTGCCTTCAGGCGTGAACTCCACAATTTCAGTACAGCCCAGGCCGCTTTGTGGAGTAGAATTATTCAGAACGAACAGGTTGCCGGACATGAATCCCTGCCGGACGGCACAGGGCGGCGCGACCGTCAGACCGGATGCTTTGTATAGCCTGTCCATGCCGAACGAGCGGACAACATTGCCGGCTGCGTTCGTTTCGCAAATCAGGCCGCGCCAAAGCGCCGGGCGAGTTAGATGATAGCGCGCTGTTTGTTCTGCCGCGCCGCTGAGGGCAAGAAGCAACAGTCCGAAAGCGGCTGTCGTATTCAGTCCATATTCGCCAAATGCCTTATGTCTGCCATCCGATTTAGAAACCAGATAGCGAAATAGGCTGAAATCATGCGACGAACCCTGCGCGGACCGCTTCGAGGAAGTCCAGCGCGTTCATGTCCAGATAGCCGAGAGCGACCGCGGGGCTGCCGCTCGCAAGGGACGCTTTACCTCCAATTTGGCGTAGATATTTTTGAAATGCGCGTTGACAGTTTGAGGAGAGATACCAAGCGTCTCCGCAATCTCCTCGTGGGAGCGGTCGCCTGCCGCCTCACGCAGTATCTCTACTTCCCGGTCCGACAGAATAGGCCGACTATCGGCGTCCAGATGGCGCATGACGGGCTGATCCGGGAACAGGCGGCAGAACAACGCCTTCAGGATTTCGCCATCGCCATACGCGGCAACCATCTGTGACAGCAGCTCCCGGTGGTTGGGGCTATGATCGCTCCAATCGCGAATTTGCGCGATGATACGAAGCAGGCCGTCAACATCATCTACGAGCATGGCAATGATGCCATCCTTCGCAGCCGCGTGGGTGGCCGGGGAATGGCTTTCATCTGGTGGGCAGAGCCGATGAACCAGAGCCTCGGCAGCCAGCCACAAAGTTGTCGTCAGGGTGTCTTTGGAGGTGTCGCCGCGGTCGTAGAACACATAGTTTTGTGGCGCGGGCAAGGCGTCACTCTTTTTCGGCTGTCGCGTTCTGCCTGTGGTCTTGCGTGGTTTGGTCATCGTCGTCTCTCCTCCTGTAACAGCAGACCAACCGATAAAAGCATTATATGACATCGGCGGGTTGTACGTCTGTACCTTTTATAAGGTAATTTGACGAGTGCAGGCCGCTGTTTACATGTAAATAACGCCTCATTGTACAAACAAATCGCGTACAACAAAGTTCGCAGCGGTTCAGTCGCAATGTGTTCGGAAAATTTTATGCCAAAAACATTTTACATTATTGATGGGTACGCACAGGTGTTTCGCGCCTATTACGCGATTCGGACGGCGATGTTCAGCCCGGATACGGGGGAGCCGACCAATGCCGTATTCGGGTTTACGGGCATGCTGCTGAAGATGCTGACGAAGTTTCAGCCGGATTATGTCGCGGTTGCCATTGACGCGCCGGGAAGAACCTTTCGGGATGAGTTGTATCTGCAATACCTGCAATTGCATCCGGCCAATGCGGGGTTTGCGTTGCCTAAACAAGAAGAAATTTTTGGCGGGCCGGTAGACCCACTTGGCGGGGGAGAAGAGGAAGGGACCGGGGAAGCGGGAGCGATGGAAACCGGGCGGTATGTGGAGTACAAGGGGACGCGCCGCGCCACACCCGATGATTTGACATATCAGATAGACCGCATCTTTCAGGTGATTCAGGCGTTTGGTATCCCGATTATCGGGCAGTCGGGAATTGAAGCCGATGATGTGATCGCTACCCTTGTGCAGCAGATTTTGGATGACCCCGATAAGCAGGACGTGCATATTCGGATCGTGTCGAAAGACAAAGACTTGGAACAACTGCTGTGCGACCGGGTGAGCATCTTCGACGTGCATACGGACATTGTCCGCGACGCGGCGGGATTGCAGGCGGATAAGGGGATTACGCCCGCGCAGGTGGTGGACGTGATGGCGCTGACGGGGGATACGGTTGACAACGTTCCGGGCGTGGAGGGCATCGGATTGAAAACCGCCGCGCAGTTAGTACAGCAATTCGGCAGCATGGAGGGCGTACTGGCGAATTTGGAACATATCAAGGGCAAGAAGCGCGAAAATCTGGAAAAAGCCCGCGAGTTCCTGCCCATTTCCAAAGCGATGGTCACGCTGAAACGGGACGCCGACCTGCCGTTCGCGTTGGATACCGCCCGCGTTCAATCCCTCGACCTGCCCCGAATAATCGCCATGTTTCAAGAATTGGGATTCAACCGGTATCAGGAAGAGGCGCGCCGCCTTGCCAACAATAACCCCGAAGAACCGGGTTCAGGAGGCGTTTGATGCGCTATCTTAAACTGCTGGCCGTGTTCTTCCGAACCAGTATCCAGACGGATATGGAATACCGGGCGGACTTTTTTACGCGCATTATCGCCAGTCTGCTCGGCCTGATTACCACGATGGGCGGTCTGATGCTGGCGTACCACTACACGAGCAACATCAAAGGCTGGACGCTGCCGCAGGTTCTCGCCCTCCTTGCGGTCTACTACCTGATGAACGGCTTTATTGAGATGTTTATCGCGCCGAACATGCGCAACATCATGGCGCAGGTGCGCGACGGCACACTGGATTTTGTGCTGTTAAAGCCCGTCAACGCGCAGTTTCTCGCCTCGTTCCGAACCATCAATATCTGGCAGGCGGCAAATATACTGGTGGGCGCGGGACTGGTGATGTACTCGGTCGCAAAATTATCGCTTGTGGTGGGGTGGCAGGAGGGCGGGGCGTTTCTGGTGACAATGGCTTCAGGGGCGGTTGTGGTGTACTCCTTCTGGCTGTGCCTGATTGCGACAACCTTCTGGTTTATTCGCGTGGACAACATCGAACAGATCATGTGGCAGGCGTTTGAAGCGGGCCGCTACCCGATAGAAATTTATCCGAACTGGCTGCGAACGGCGTTTACGTATATCGTGCCGGTCGCGTTCATCATCACCGTACCCGCTCAGGCGCTTGCCGGCAAAATCGGCATGACGGCTGTTGCCGGCGCCTGTGTGGTAGCAATGTTGGCATTGCTGGCCTCCTCCGCGTTCTGGCGCTTCGGACTGAAGCACTATACGGGCGCGTCGGCATAAAGGGAAAATTTCACCATCAAGACGCCAAGAACACCAAGAAATGCAGTAAGAAAAACTTTGATAAGGAAAGAATCCCTGTGGATGAGATAGCGCGGTACAACATTCAGCGGTGGCAGTCGCTTGCGGATGCCGATGCTCTCTTTACCCGTCCCAATTTAAATTTTACCCCTGATACAGCGCGTGAGTTTTTGGATGCGGAAGGGCAGTTGGGAGAGGTGGCAGGCAGAAACGTGTTGTGTCTTGCCGGGGGCGGCGGGCAGCAGTCGGCAGCCTTTGCCCTGCTTGGGGCCGAGGTTACGGTTTACGACCTGTCCGAAGCGCAGTTGGAACGCGACAAACAGGCGGCGGCGCATTATCAGGTGGAGATTAACACCGTTCAGGGCGACATGCGCGATCTGTCGGTTTTGACTCCGGCTTCTTTCGACATTGTGTATCAGCCGTTTTCCATTGGCTATGTGCCGGATGTTCGTATCGTCTTCGCGCAGGTGGCGCGCGTTTTGCGTCCGGGCGGGATTTATTATCTTGCCGGCGACAACCCGTTTTTGTGCGGCATGAGCGCGGCGGATTGGAACGGGGAGGGGTACGCGCTGAAAACGCCCTATGTGGATGAAGCGATGTATGTCAGTCCCGACCCGGAATGGGTGTACGCCCGCAGTTGCAAACCCCTGCCGGACGTGCGCGAGTCTCGTTTGTACCGGCATACGCTTGCGAATATGCTGAATAACCTGCTTGGATTGGGCTTCACGTTGCTGCATGTTTCCGACAGCAAGCACCTCTACCCGGATACGCAACGCCGAACCGGGTTCGTGGGATCATTTTGTCGCGTATGCGCCTCCCTATCTGGCATTATGGCTGCGCTATAAACCGGTCGCTTTGTGATAGTTCCAGTCGCCAATTTATTTGCCGGTGGAGGGCGCTGTGGTTCGGCTTATCCCGCTTTCCAATCCTGCCAGTCCTGCTGAACAACTTCAGTCATCGCAGATGCGGCTTGCAGCAGCCAATCCTGCCCCCGGCTTGCTAAATCCTGCTGAATGGCGGCTACAGCCTGTTTGCTTCCCAAATGAACGTTTGCCGTCTCCTTGCCCATCGCGTTCAGTAGGTTAGTTTCGGTATTCGCATCCGGTAAACTTGTGATTTCCACGCGGATGCAGTCGGGGGCAAGGCGGCGCAGTATCCAATTCCCCTGAATTTGCGTAAACGGATCATGGGCGCGAACGGCCTGTGAAACAATCGCGGCGTAATAGTATTCGACCGGAACTTGCGAGTTGCTCGCCCACACAAACGGAGAGGGAACCATCGCTTTCGCTTCCCGCGCGACCCTGCCGTCCTCAAATTCCGCAATGGCGACATAGCGCGGAAGCCCAAGACTGCCCAACCCCGCAGTACGATGCGTTACCTTGTGGGGTATGTCGAGCGCGGGAAGCGCCTGTTCCAGAGCCGATTTCGCGCTTTGCGGCAGGGATTCCGTAATGTTGGGAAGGGCGTCCATCTTTTGCCAGAAGGCTTCCGGCTTTTTCAGGCTGCTTACGGCAAGGTCGCGCAGCCAGCCATGCTGTTCGGCCAGCACATACGCCTTGCCGCCTGTCTGGAGGCCGTCTGTATAGCCGCTGAGAATGGCGGCGCAGGCGTCTTCCGGCTTCAGTTTCAAATGCCCGGACTGAATTTCCAGCAGCGCGCTGACCGCCAGCCGAACAGGGTCATGCGCGTAGGGCAGGGGGAAGAGACATCAAAGTCGTTGATGCCCCAACACAATCGCCCTTCCCGGTCGCGCCACGTTCCGAAGTTGGCGAGATGCAGGTCGCCCACCGCCAGAACGGAGGGCGCGTTCGCTATTTCTTTGCAGGTATCCGGCCATGCCTGCGCCCATCGGTAGTAGGTGGCGCGCAGAAACGAGAACACGTCCGCGCTCATCTGCTGATGCTTTGTATCAAGGTCGGCCTGTATCAGCGGCGTGTAGCCGGCAAGCCATTGTTCGTACTGCGTGGTGGCATCGTGAACGTTCATGTGCGTTTCCCTTCGTAAAGCGCGTTTTAGGAAGCAGCCTGTCTTAACAATGCGGCACAATGTTAAGGAAAGATTAAGAAGAAAAGATGAAGATGCGGGTAGTATAAACCGGGCAGGCGTAAAATGTCAATGGGATGAACACGCTGAGTTGACAATGTTTCGGATATTGAGGAGCGAACCGGATGGGAGCAGATTGGTTCTTCGGGCTGCATATTGACCCGGTATCTATCGGGGGCAAAGGATTGGCGCTGCTGCTGGCAGTTTTATTCGGGGGGCTGATTGGCGCGGAGCGGGAATGGCATGGCAACCCGGCAGGAATGAGGACGCATATTCTGGTGAGCGTGGGAGCCACTGTCATCACAATGGCGTCTGTAGAAATCGGTATGGGGGTGCGGGGCGGGATGCGCGGCGATCCGGGCCATATCGCCGCGCAGATCGTTTCCGGCATCGGCTTTCTGGGAGCCGGAGCCATTGTTCGGGAGGGAGCCACTATCCGGGGACTGACTTCGGCGGCGAGTATCTGGGTGACAGCCGCTATCGGCATTGCGCTGGGAGCCAGTCCGCGTCTGGGCGAACTGGCTGTAGTGGCAACCCTGATCGTCTTGAGTACGCTGACGGTTCTGACGCAGATGGAAGCCTGGTTCAAGCTGCGGCAGGCGATTTCCCTGCTGGAAGTGGAGGTACAGGAGGACGACCGAGGCCCTGCCCGTGTACTGGATGTTCTCTGCGCGCACGGCATTATTGTTTATGGCGTACAATCGCAGGCAGGGCAAAGTTCGCTGGACAAAAGCGTCTCGGGAGCCACGCGCCTGATGCGGATGCGAATCAAACTCCCGCGCGGTTTCAACCGCAACACTTTCAACACGCTGCTGACCGAGGAAAAAGGCGTCCTCTCCTTTCAGTTGGAGTAGAGAGGGAAGAACTTTCATACTACCGCTCAGGCCGAGGCAGGCGAAAGAAAGAGACAGCGCAGAGCAACTCCCATGTAGGCTCCGATAAATGCCGGGATGAAAGCCAGGCAAGTTGCGAATACGTTGGGTTCCACCGGATAGGGCGGCGGGAGTTGGAGCAGCGCGTTGACAATGTGGCAAAGCGGCACGCCTGCCCCGATGAGTAAGGCCCAACGCCAGGCGCGACAGGGCAAGGCAAAGCCGAACACGAACGTGAAGACGAGGATAATCAGCACCGGCCCCTGCACCTCCTTGCTATGGAAGTCAAGGTAGCCGACGAACAAGCCCAGTACAAATGCCAGGAAATACATTGAAACGACTTTTTTGTCCATGTCCGTGAAACGCTCCTTACAGGCTGAAACAATAAGGTCAGTCAGAATATGCAGCCAGAATTGCGGCAGTCCCAACGCCCTTTTTGCTGCCAGCGCATCCCCGCAAGTGTCCCGAAACACCTGCCGCATTTCATCTCCGTACTCCTGCCGGAAATCGGAAGGATAGGCGCATAGCAGGCGATTGTACAAACCGCAGGAAAATTGCAGCAGGCGAGCCTTCATTTCACCAACTCTCTTTCAGCAGGTTTGCTTCCGCCTGATTGAGCAGGCGCTGCGCGGCGGGAAGGTGGACAAGATGCGCCAAGCGCCGCATTTCGGCCTTGAGAACTCGGCTGCCAAAGTTCGTCAGGCGATAATAGCGGCGGCGCGCATCCGATTGTTCCCCATCGGAACGTTCGGGGGCTTCTTCCACCAGACCGCTTGCCAGCATCCGCTTCAGGGAGCCATACAGTGTCCCCGGCCCCATGCGCAACGTTCCATCCGTTTGTTCGTTGACTGCCTGCATGATGCCGTAACCATGACGCTCATCATCCGCCAGAGCCAGCAGGATGTGCAATACGGCAGGCGTCAGTGGCAATAGCGTTTCAGGTTCAGGTTGAGTTGTCATATTGTCTCACAATCTGCTGGCTACTTATCAGACATTATATCCGTAGTGGATATATCGGTTGCGGATGTATTATGGGGTGTGGCAGTGGATTTGTCAAGGGGGAGTGAGCATTTATTTGGAAATAGTTTCGAGATGTTGGATGAACCGCGTAATTTCTGCTTCGGTGTTGTAGTAGTGGATGGAAGCGCGGACTACATCCGTCAGCCCGCGCGCTTCCATATCAAGCAGAGTGCTGCGTTGGGGCGATGTCCAGACGTTGATGTTGCGCGCGGTCAAATGTTCTTTCACGCGCAGGGACGTAGCGCCGTCAACGGTGAATGTGACGATGCCGCATTGTCGCTGCCCCTGATCGCGTACCGTCACGCCGCTGAGTTCCGACAACTGCCGCCGCAACAGAGAAGCAAGTTTGGTGACGCGCTGTTCAATCGCTTCCAATCCCCATTGTAGGGCGTAATGCACCGCCGCGCCCAAACCGATTTTCGCGGCGATGTTGGTTTCCCACGTTTCAAAGCGGCGGGCATCCTCGCGTATTCGGTAGGAGGTTGGCGTTATCCATTCCGCCGCCTGCATGTCCAGAAACGGCGGTTCCAGCCGAGGTAAAACAGCCTGATTGACATATAGAAAACCGGTTCCGCGCGGCCCGCGCAGGAATTTGCGCCCGGTTGCCGTGAGCATGTCGCAGCCAATCGCCTGCACATCTATCGGCATCTGCCCGACGGACTGGCAGGCGTCCAGCAGATACAACACGCCCGCCTGTTTCGCCACCTGCCCCACCTCTTCAGCCGGGTTGACCAGTCCGCCATTCGTCGGAACGTGCGTCATGGCTATCAATTTCACCCGCTCGTCCAACATTTGCCGCAAATGCTGTACCGATAATTGCCCCGTTTCATCATTGGGAACCGCTTCCACGCTTGCGCCGGTTTGTTTGGCGCGTTGCAGCATGGCGATGTAGTTGCTGCCGTACTCGCATTGCGCCGTTAAAATCCGGTCGCCGGGATGCAGTGGAAGGGAATAAAACAGCATATCCCATGCCCGCGTCGCGTTTTCCGTGATGGCGATCTCTTCCCGCCCGCAGTTCAGCAGTGTGGCAAGGGCGTCATACGTATGCTCGATAGCGGGCTGCGCTTCCAACTCCGCCTCATACCCGCCCCGTTCCGCTTCCCGGCGCAAATGCTGAAAAACGGCGTCCTGCACGGGCGCAGGTGTCAGCGACATGCCCGCGTTGTTGAAGTGAATGATATTCTGACACGCCGGAGTGTCGTTTCGGGCGCGTTCAACATCCAGCAGAATGGGTGTTCGGTATTCGGTGTTCGGTATTCGGCGTTGGGCTTGCATTTTTATCTTTCGGCTTCTGAATGAGTGGTTAAGTTCCGTTGAATTGTAGATATTAGTATGAGCGCGGCAGGAACTAAATCGCGTTGCGCGGCGTGAAAACGTATGAGTAACAAATTACTTCGGGCTGATGTAAGTCTTTTTACCGGTGTCGTTTGGCGCGGCGAAAAGTGGAACGCGGTCTGGAAAGCGATGGTTTGCATGAATTCTCGTTTTGATTTTATTACCGTGCCGCCGAGCCGTCCGGCAATGCAGTTTTGCGCGGCGGTGGCGGAGGGATTGTCGCAGTCGCAAAAACAACTGCCCTGCCGGTTCTTTTATGATGCGGTTGGGTCGCGGCTGTTTGAGCAAATCTGCGGTCTGCCGGAATATTACCCCACCCGGACGGAACGCGCGATTTTGCGCCAACACGCATACAGCATCGTTTCCGCTGCCCGCTTGTCGCAGCCTGAATTACCGCTGAGTATTGTGGAATTCGGCAGCGGCAGTTCGGACAAAACCCGATTATTGCTGGAAGCCGCTCTGAAGCGGCAGCCCACACTGCATTATACCGCCATTGACATATCCGGCGACTTTTTACGCGCTTCGTGCCTTGACCTGCTTGATGCTTACCCTGCGCTTGCCATTACCGGACTGGCGACGGAATACGGCGACGCTTTGCGCGTTCTGCCCGAAACCGAAGGCCCCCGTCTGTTTCTGTTTCTGGGCAGCAACATCGGCAATTTTACCGGAGAAGAGGCCACACAATTTCTGGCGCGATTACGGGCTGTGATGCGCCGCGAAGACAGGCTGCTGTTGGGCATTGATCTGGTGAAAGACCGCGCGGTTCTGGAATCCGCGTACAACGACTCATCAGGCGTCACGGCGCAGTTCAACAAGAACCTGCTGCGCCGTATCAATCTTGAATTGGGAGCGAACTTCTGCCCGGACGATTTTCAGCACCACGCCCCGTTTGTCGCCGACCAGTCCCGTATCGAAATGCGCCTTGTCAGTACGCGAAATCAGGAAGTGACGATTGACGCGGTAGAAACCACGTACCGCTTTGCCGCCGGTGAAATCGTACACACGGAGAACAGCCACAAGTACACCCTCGACAGCGCGGCCCGTTTGTGCCAGCCTGCTGGCCTGCGCATCCAGTCCTGCTGGAAGGATGAACGGCACTGGTTCGCGGAATTACTGTTGCGTCCGAGCGCGTGTTACGGAGAGTGTAAGCCGTGAGCCAGGCCACGCGCAAGCGAGAGATCATCGAAAAACTGACAATCGCGCGGCAAACGACGCTGGACTTGCTGGCAGCCGTTCCCGACGATTATCTCAATGTCCGGGTACACGACTTTTACAGTCCCATCGGCTGGCATTTCGGACACATCGGCATGACTGAAGAATACTGGGTCTGCTCAAAGGCTCTGAAACAACCTCCGCGTAACCCAGAGTACAGTTTCCTGTTCGCCAACATTCCCGAAAACCCCAAAGACAATCGCATTTACCTGCCTTCGCGGAAAGAGATTACAGACTATTTACTCGCTACGCGTAAAACAGTGGTGAAGGCGCTCAAAGCGGTTGATCTGGAAACGAATTCACCCCTGCTTGCGGACGGCTACGCTTGGGAGTTCGCATTGCAGCACGAGTGTCAGCATCAGGAGACTATAGCCGAATTGCGGCAGTTGCTTTCGCAGCAGTTCACGCCCGCCGAACTTCTCCCGGCAACGGCAATACTGGTATGGGATACGCCACCACCAATAGAAACGATTGCTATTCCCGGCGGAACCTTCTGGATGGGATCGGACAACCGGCACGATTACGATAACGAGAAATCCGTTCACGAAGTAACGGTTGCCGATTTTCAAATGGATAAATTGCCCGTAACGGCAGGGCATTGGGCGCGGTTTATTGCCGAAGGCGGCTACAAGCGGCAGGAGCTATGGACGGCGGATGGCTGGAACTGGCGACAAGCGTACCGCATCAAGCATCCCGAATACTGGTTTCCTGTCGGCAAAGGATACGGTTACTTCTATGCGGGGGGAACGCGCGGAATTCATCCCCGCGAACCGGTGACAGGTATCAGCTGGCACGAAGCGAACGCCTACGCTCGCTGGACAGGGAAACGATTGCCAACCGAGGCCGAATGGGAGTACGCCGCCGGTTACGAACCGACTACAGGACAGATGCGCCGCTATCCCTGGTCTACAATACGCGCGAACTTCCGCGCCGACTACGGCAATAAAGTGGGCTTTCCTGCCGCAGTAGATGAAGATCGTACTGCCAATGCTTTCGGCTTGTGCTGTATGGCGGGCGGGGCGTGGGAGTGGACGAGCACGCCGTTTCTGCCGTATCCGGGTTTTACCGCGTTCCCCTACGACGGTTATTCCAAAGACCACATGGACGGCAGCCATTACGTGTGCCGGGGCGGTTCGTGGGCCAGCGCGGAAGTCGTTCTGCGCGCAAGTTTCCGCAACTGGTACATTCCCACGTATCGTCAGGGCTTCCTCGGCCTGCGCTGCGCAGTGTGAATCAGGATATAGAAACCGCGAAACAGTGGTATTTGATAGGAGTGGCGTATGCGGTCGGAGAAGATTTCACCGGCGGAGCCGGTCAGCCAGTTGCGGTATGTCAAGATTGTAGAAAACGGCGAGGAACTGGTCAACTTTCTGGAATTTTGCCCGGAACTGATTCTGGATAAGGCGCGTTTTCACTATCGGCGCGAAACGCTGCTGCGGCGGAGCATGGCGGAGAAACTGTGTCAGGCGAACCGCAATCTGCCGACAGGGTACAGGCTTGCCATCATCGAAGGCTGGCGCGCTCCGTATATTCAGCGGCGGATGTATCAGGCGGTTCGCGCCCGGTTTCAAACCCTGCATCCCGATTGGTCGGAAACGCGGTTGACGCGAACCGTAAACCGTTTCAGCGCGCCCCTGAACAAGCAGGTTCCGCCGCCGCACACGACGGGCGGGGCGGTTGATTTAATGCTTGCCGACAGCGATGGCAACGCCCTTGACCATACCGGCCCGTTCGATCCCTACGATCCGCACTCGGCTTTGTTTAGCGCGTCCGGCCTGTCTGAAACGGCGCGTACAAACCGCGACATAATGGCGGAAGCGCTGCTTTCCACCGGCATTACCAATTATCCGAGCGAGTTCTGGCACTGGAGTTACGGCGATCAGGGATGGGCGTATCGGGATGGGCATCCCCACGCGCTTTACGGCCCGGTCACGCCGCCGGACTGGCAGCCCGCGCCCGAAGACGATATAGACAAACCCCTTGAAATGTTCGACAATGCCTGAAACCAAACCGCAGGATTGCTTGCATTAAGGGAACACCCTGCCCGCCATTCGCGTCTGCATACCGGTTTACAGAAAGTTCAGGGTGGGCGAAGCGGTATTAACAATCGCGTGAAACGCCCGCCCCGCGAACATCAACCCTCACCTGAAAAAAGGCATAGCAGCCGGAAGGAACCAGCATGAATCAGGCGGATACTAGAGTTGTGACCGACGCGAACGGGCAGCGGGGCGTTGTTGAAGTCTTGGCCTGATGCTCAAAACAACGCAAATGGAATGGTGGGAGTACGGCTGGAAAACGGGCAAAAACTGCTTGTGCCGCAATCGGTGCTGGCAGCCCGCGCCGATGGCTCCTTTTACCTGCCGTTCGCATTGTCGGAGTTCCTGACAGCTTCCGCCGGTTCGGCGACGCTCACTGCAACCGCAACGGGGCAGGCTTCCGGCGTTACTGCCGCCAACATCATAAGCGAACAGGCGGGAGTTCAGGCACTGGAACATCAGTCTCGTTCGGTTGAAGGTGAAATCGTGATTCCCCTTGCGGAAGAGCGGGTTGCCATTGGAAAGCGCGTCGTGGAAACGGGTAAGGTTCGCATCACCAAGACTGTTACCGAGCGCGAAGAGACGGCAGATGTGCCGCTGATTTCCGACCGTGTTGAGGTGGAGCGCGTGGCGGTAAATCGCGTGATGGACACGCCCCCCGAAGTGCGGCGCGAAGGCGAAGTGCTGATTGTCCCGATTCTGGAAGAGGTGCTTGTCGTTGAAAAGCGCCTGATGCTGCGGGAAGAATTGCACATTCGCATGACGCGCGAAGAAATTCATCAGCCACAGCAGGTTATTCTGCGTCGTGAAGACGCGCAGATCGAACGTTTTGCCACGAATCAGCCCGTTTCGGCTGATGTAAATGCAGTGGCCTCGGAAATTTAAATTGCGCCGTCCAGACGCCGAAAGGCTCGGCGTCTGGACATACAACTCAATACACAACACAATACAGGAGCAACTCTCATGTCACAGACCGTGATAGGACTATTCGACGAATTCAGCCAGGCGGAAGCCGCCGTGCGCGAACTGGAAACGATGGGCGTGCCGCAAAGCAGCATCAGCGTGGTTGCCAACAACTCCAACGATCAGTATACAACGTGGCGCGACACGGCGGGCAAGAATTATGGAACGCCGCCGGCAGGACACGGCGCGAATGTGGGCGCAACCGCAGGCGGCATCGGCGGCATCCTGCTTGGATTGGGCTTGCTGGCGATACCGGGACTTGGCCCGCTTGCGGCAGCCGGTCCGCTGGTCGCCGGTTTGACGGGCGCGGGCGTTGGCGCGGCAACAGGAGCGACAACGGGCAGTCTGTTCGGCGCATTGACCGATATGGGCGTTCCAGAAGAACATGCGGGTTACTTCGCGGAAGGCATACGCCGGGGCGGTACGCTGGTCACGGTTTCCGCAGCGGATAATCTGGTGCAAAGCGTAATCGAGGTTCTGAACCGGAACGGCGCGGTTGACATCAATCACCGGGCCTCCTATTATCAGCAGTCGGGCTACACGGGCTTTCACGAGAATTTACAGCCGTACAGCGCGGCAGAACTGACGGCAGAGCGCGAACGTGTCCGCGCGTCCACCATTGCCGCCGCGCCCGTCACAACCGAACACGTCAGCGCAAATCTCGGAGTTGTGGATACGGAACGCCGCGTAAATGCTCAGGGCGAAACCGTTCTACCCGTGATTGAGGAACAAATCGCGCTTGGCAAGCGGGAAGTGCAGAGTGGCGGCGTCCGCGTCTATACCCGCGTCACGGAAACGCCGGTACAGGAGAGCATCAACCTGCGTGAAGAGCATGTCACGATTGAGCGCCGCCCCGTAGACCGCGCCATCAACACTTCCGACATGGCGGCCTTCAAAGAGGGCGTCATCGAAGTTACGGAAACGGCGGAAGTCCCCGTCGTCGCCAAAGAAGCGCGTATCGTCGAGGAAGTGGTTGTCGGCAAGGAAGCCACACAGCGCACGGAAACCGTCCATGACACGGTTCGCCGCACAGACGTGGAAGTGGAGCAGATTGCGGGTACGACAACTACAACCGGCACGACCAAAATCAGTTAGGTAAGATAGGAGATACGAGATACGAGTTGATGAATTCATTCTTGTATCTCGTATCTCTCTATCTCGTATCTTCTTCTCCTCTCTTCACAAATACGGCTTTCATCGGGTATCCTGCTACAAATGCAGAGCGAAAACTTCTCCCCCTTTTCTATTTCCTTAGAATCCCACGCGCACAGCTACGCTGTGGTGGATGCCAATCGCGCGACGTGGGCGCAATTGCTGCCTGCGCACCGTCTGCCGGTAATCGCGAAAACGCCGATCATGGTGGCTTTGGGCGTTTATATGGCGGGCGGGCAATTCAATCAGCCGGGCGTGGGATTGACGATGATTGTCACTGCCGCGCTGTGGACGATTCTTTACGCCATTAACGAAGCTACCGATTTGATGCATGAGCATCAGATGCTGGTGGCTCGAAAAATGCGTCTGCTGTTGCTGACCTCGTGCGGTGTCGTATGCGCGAGCGCGGGGTGTTTGTCGCTGAAATTAGGGGGATTGTGCCTGCTGATGGCGCTCGGCCAATTAGCGTACTGTATGCCGCCAATCCGGGGCAAGCGGTACTGGTGGGCGGTGCTGTTATTGAGCGGGATGCTCAACCCGATTTTACGGCTGGAATGTGGGGCGTTGTGGGGAACCCATTCTGTTACCGCGCTGGGGTACCTGGTTTTCGTGAGCCTGCATCTGGGCGCGTCTACTCGGTCACGGGTGTTGCTGCGGGAACGGGATCGCAAACTTGGTTATCGTATCGCCCCGCCTCGCGCAGAGTGGGCGGGCATGGCGTGTACGGGGACAGGATTACTGGGCGCGTATGGTTTGTGCTGGCAGGGGGTTTTGCCCCGCGAGTTCCTCCTGCTCGTAACCGTCGCCACCCTGTTTTCAATATTCGCGTGGTCGAATAAAGTAACGAATGTGTCACGGCTGCGGCAGGGCTGGCTCTGGTTCGCCATCCTCGCGCTCGTAGCCTTTGCCCAGATGTATCTTAACCGGGCAAGGTGATTCATCTCCCGTTGCGTTGGATATGCAGAGAACATATATCCCCCTCTTCCCGCTATCGCATGACCTCTTTCCAGTGGGCGGGTACGGGCATGGGTTTGTACGCGATGTTCAGGTCGGGCGTGTCGAGTTTGATTCCGCCTTTGTAATGACTCTCCATGCCATACGCGAGAATGCCCGTTGTCAGATAAGTTCGTTCGCCGGATGCCGCTGTCGGCTTGCCGGAAAGGTACATCTCTTCCAGCGCGCGGACTGTAGCGGAAAAGTGCTTTAAGCGGGGCGGGTCGTCCAAACGGTAGGACGCGGCAGTGATTTCCGATGCGCCCTTGACCCGGTACGCGAACGCGAACTCCTGCGAGTAGCCGTTCAGCATCAAAACCGTCATGCGCTGGCCGTCGCGGTAAGTGATATCGAACGCTTGAACATCGTTTGTGGAAGTTTGGGGCTTGCCTGCCGGTTGTTTCACGGCTGCGAACATGGCTTCAGCAATCTCTTTAGGCCATCGTCCCGCATTGTGGGCGTCCCAAACGTCTTGCCCGGAAAGAACCTGCACGCTTCTTACCCCCACCTCGCCGCCCGCCCGACACTCCACGATATGCTGGCCCGTTTCCAGCGCGTGAAAGCCATACGCTTCCAATCCGCCGTAGCCGAGCGCGATAACATGATCTAATTTCGCGTGATGGGGCAGGGCAACAAGCGGCTCAAACTTCGAGAACGGCAGACTGCTCCCCGCCATGTAGGGAATTTTCATGTTCTGAACGGTTCGCCACATGTATTTGGCCCATGTCCAGTTCCAGCTCAGATGCTTGTCGTTGAAGACCGGCACGACGCGCCCGGACTGTCGGAACACATTGACAACCTGATCGAACAATTCCCGGCGCGGGTACAACTGCTGTCCCTTCGCATTAAGGGGATACGTTCCATGCTCCCCGACAATCACGACGCCATCCACAGCCAGCGTATCCCCGCCCTGACACAGCGCGGTTGCTACGGAGGGGTACATCGGCACATTATGCTGCTTTGCGGTGGCAATCCCGATGTCGTTGGAAGCGATTTCCATCAGATGAATCGCCGCCACATCACAGCGCGGCGGCTCAAAATGGTCATCGAATTGCTTGCCTTCCAGAAATTTTGTGCAGTAGCAAAGCCCGTGACTGGTCGCGCCGTACTGCGTTAAAATTACCGCCAGTTTTGGACGCGCAGCCGGAACAAACTCCTGCGCTTCTGCCCCTGGCAGTGATGAAAGGGCCAACGGAGAGATCAAGCATCCCTGCACAAATTCTCGTCTTGATGTTTCAATACCCAATGATTGCCTCATACCTTCTTGAGTGTGGTTTTCTAAATCAAGTCATGTATAAACAAACGCTCGTAGGGACACAACTTGTTATGTCCGGTTGTGTCCGGTTGTGTCCGGCTGTATGCGGGCTATTCTCTGCCGGGGGCGGACACAACAAGATGTGTCCCTACGTTGATGGTTTTGCGGAAGATTAGGTTATTAGTTGGATGCTAACGTTTCTAAAGTGGCGTCGGAAGATGAAATTCTACAGCCAACTTGCGCAGGGCTTCCGCGTGTTGCTGCCCGATTGGAATGCCCTCTTGCTTGCTGCGCTGTTCGCGTTCCCATTCCACCGCTCCCGGCAGGCGCGCGTGTTCCACTCCCGAAAAGGGCATCAGTTGCCGCACCCGGCGCGCGTATTCGTCCATTTCGTGTTTGAATTGTTCGAGCGGAAACAGTTTGCTGATGTCCACAACAATCATGAAACTGCCCTGATTGGCTCCCGGCCACTGGCGCTGCGCCCGTTCCGTATCGAGCGGGACGCCGCACAGCAGCCCGCCAAGCGCCTGGCAGGCGCATCCCATCCCGAAACTGCGCAGAACGGTACTGGGCGCGAGTTCCAGAATTGGCTTCATGGCTTCCGGCCCCAGGTACATATCGTGGATAGCGCCGAAATCAAGGACAAAGGGTGGTTCTTCTCCGGTGGGAATACCGAAGGCCATCGGGGAACCGCCCGCCGCCGACATGACGAAATCGCCCGGATGCAGGTTTAGCTGATGGCCCGACGTGACATAACAAAAGAAATCCTGCGCAAGCGGAATACGGGCGTAAATGCCCGCCGCGCCGAAATGCCCGTGATTGCGCGTGGTGGCGACGGCAATGCCGGACTCTCGCGCTTTGACGGTCAGGCGCGTCACGGCCTGATGACAGGAAAAATAGCCCAATCCGCCGCCGCCATTGAGAACAAGCGTGGTTGGCGTTTCCGCAATCGTGGTAATTTCAGGTGTGGGCGTCAATTCACCCTGCTGGAAGTGCTGGACGTAGCGGGGCGTCTGCTGCGTGCCGTGACTGAAAACGCCGCGCAGATCGTTCGTAACGAGGAGATCGGCGAGAAAAGCGGCCTTTTCTTCAGGCATGGAAACATGCGTAAATACCTGTGTGATAAACGAGCGCAGTTCATCGGCGGATAGCAGCGCGTATTCGGCGGGTGGTCGGTTCATAGAGTATGTGATAACCTCAAAATGGTGTTGTGATGGGAGCGAAGTTCGATGCCGTAACCGCAAATTCCTGCGAGAATGTCGCTTTGTCGCCAATTGTTGCCTCGTAAGCAGGGATTCTCCTGCCGAATGTGGAATCAAAACGCTATGAAAATAACCTGTCAATTCCACTACTCACAAAAGGCTGACGGACGAATGAAAACTGCTCCGCCGATTTATCGCCTTTTGCTTGTTCGCTTGTCGCTCCTCACCCTGTTGCTGCGCCTTTCCGCCCCTCCATGCGCGGCGCAAACGCATCTGCCAAAACCCGACCATGTGATTGTGGTGATTGAAGAGAACAAGGCGTATGGTCAGATCATCGGGTCTGCCGCCGCGCCGTATCTGAATTCTCTTGCGAAACAGGGCGCGTCGTTCTCCGATTTCCTCTCTTTTCACCATCCCAGCCAGCCCAACTATATTGAGATTTTTTCGGGTTCCAATCAGGGGATATGGAATGATAGCGTCCCTGCCACGCGCCTGACGGTTCCCAGTTTGGGCGGTTCGCTGATAAAAGCGGGTTTGACGTTTCGAGGGTATGCGGAAGACTTGCCGCGCGTCGGAGCGCCCGATGTCTTTGCTCCGGTAAGAATACCCTCCTATGCCCGCAAGCACTGCCCCTGGGTAGATTTTGCGGATGTAGACCCACAGTTCAGCCAGCCGCTTACCGCGTTCCCCACGCGCTACGAAACCCTGCCTACCGTCGCCTTTGTGATTCCCAACCTGTGGGACGATATGCACAATGGACACGATCCGCAGCGCATCACGCAGGCCGACACCTGGTTACAGCAGCATCTCAACGGGTATGTCGAGTGGGCCAAAACCCACAACAGCCTGCTCATCGTCACCTGGGATGAGGACAACCATTTACTGCGTTATAATCCGGCGCGTAACCATATCCCAACCATTATGGTAGGCCAAATGGTTCAGCCCGGAGTGTACAAGCAAACGTACAATCATCACAATCTGCTGCGAACTATAGAAGAGATGTATGGCCTGCCACTGCTCGGCGCAACCGGGAAGGCGCGTCCCATTACCGAAATCTGGAAAACCAAATAAGGCGGTTGTGGGAGGAAATTGGAAATAGATCAGACTGCCACAATTGAGGGCGCGAATCATTCTCCCGTGTATATTGGCACGGCCGGTTGGTCGCTGCCAAAGGAGTACGCGGAGGAATTTCCCCAGGAGGGGACGCATCTTACGCGCTACGGGCAGCGTTTTGCCGGGGTAGAAATCAACTCTTCTTTTTACAGGCCGCATCGTCAATCTACGTATGCGCGTTGGGCGGCGTCCGTATACGCAGACTTTCGCTTCGCCGTCAAGGTTCCGAAAGAGATCACGCATCAGCTTAAACTTGTCGGCGCGGACGCGCCACTTGAGCGCTTTCTCGCGGAAGTGTCCGGGTTGGGAGATAAGTTGGGGCCGTTGCTGGTTCAGCTTCCGCCGAGTCTGGGATTTGAGACGCAAATTGCCCAATCATTCTTTAGCGAACTGCGCGAACGTTTTGCGGGCAATGTTGTTTGTGAACCCCGACACGCTGATTGGTTCAGAACGGAAGCGACGCAGATTTTGATGGACTTCCATATTGCCCGTGTCGCCGCCGATCCCGCGCCCGTTCCGCAAGCGGCGAAGCCAGGTGGGTGGCGGGGCATGGCGTACTATCGGCTGCACGGTTCGCCACGCATGTACTATTCGGCCTATTCCGAGGAATCCCTGAAAACGCTGGCGCAAAATTTGAAAGACGCGCTGCCATCCAGTCCCGCGTGGTGCATCTTCGACAATACCGCCCTGGGCGCGGCGACCGGCGATGCGCTCGAGATTGCAAAGCGGCTGAAGCAGGGGCTAAATAATTCTTGACGATGGAGGCGGGCAATTGATATTATTAAAACGGATTGTGCCGGGCGTACTGCTGATGGGTTGCATTCTTGCGAGTTTGTTGCCGGCAGGGGCGGGAAGCGCGCCGAAGCGCGTGACATTGACGTCTTTGCTGGGGGAAATGGTTGATCGTGACGCGGTGGCGAAACGCCCTTCCCCTGCCTATACGCTGAAACAGGCGAGCAGTCACGATATTGAGAAGCGCGATCCCGGCAACCGGGCTGCCTGGCACTCCAATCACGATCTGGAACAGTTCCTCCGAACCGAAGTCCACGAGGGACGGCGAGAATGGGTGATAATGGACGATGCGGGGCCGGGAGCGATCACGCGCTTCTGGCTGCCTCTCCTCGCTGACCGCGACAATCAGATCATCCGCTTTTATTTCGATGGCGACACCGAGCCAGCCATTGCCGCGAAGTTCAACGACCTGCTTGGCGGGCGGGGCTTTGTGCCGCCGCCGTTCGCGTTTGTGGCGTGGAATGATACGAACGTTCGCAGGCAAAAGGAAACGGCTCCCAAAACCCTGCGCGGCATTGCGGGCGACATGTACCTGCCTATCCCCTTCGCGAAACACTGCAAAATCACGCTGGACAGCCTGCCGTTTTATTACATCATCAACTATCGGGCATATGCCCCCGGTACTGCTGTGCAAACGTTTTCTATGGACGATTTCAAGGCGGCGACTCCCACAATAGAGCGCGTGGGCAGTCTATTAGCGTCCAGTTCTCAATCCGCTTCTGCGGAACCTGTAGGCCGGAAACATTCTGTGGAACAGCCGGACGCGCCAACCCTGCTTGCTCCGGGCGGTGAGAAAACGCTGGAACTGGAAAGCGGGTCGCGGGCGGCGCGTCATTTGCAGGTGGAGATTGACCCGAAGGACGCGCCGCAGGCTGTCCGTTCGCTGATTGTGCAGGCAACGTTTGATGATGAGCAGACGGTGTGGTGTCCGCTTGGCGATTTCTTCGGCGCGGGGCCGCGCTTTCATGCCGTTCAGGACTGGTATCGCAGCGTGGTCGAAGATGGCAAATTTACGGCGCGATGGGTGATGCCGTATCAGCGCAGCGGGCGCATTACTCTCAAAAATATGGGGACAAAGCCGCTTGCCGTGAAATTATCGGCGGAAACCGCGCCCTGGCACTGGGATGACCGCAGCCTGTATTTTCATGCCAACTGGCACGGCGAAGTCGAATATCAAGACGCGCCCCTATACCGATTGGAACTACATTGACATTCAGGGCGAGGGCGTTTACGTGGGCGATACCCTGAGCGTGTTCACGCCTGTTGGCGAGTGGTACGGCGAGGGCGATGAGCGCGTGTATGTGGATGGCGAAACGTTTCCCTCGCACATCGGCACGGGAACAGAAGATTATTACGGGTACGCCTGGGGAATGGCGACGTATTTCAGTTCGCCGTTTCTGTCCACGCCGATGCGCGACACGCCCGACCGTGACGACTGGCGCGGCTATACGACCACGTCCCGCCTGCGCCTGCTGGACGGCATCCCCATGCGAACTGGCCTGAAAATGGATATGGAAATCTGGAACTGGGCGGATACGCAGGTGGATTACGCGGCGGCGACCTTCTGGTACGCCCGTCCAGGCGCAAAACACAACCGTTTGCCGCAACCGCAGGAGGCCGTTTTGCCTGTCCGCGCAGTTCCCGTCAAGCCGGGAGTCATTCAGATAGCGGGCGCAATCGAATGTGAGACCCTGCCAATCCACGCGACGGCTACCGGCGTACAAACTTCCACGCAGGGCGGAGGATTGAAGCAGGGCGGCTGGAGCGGCGGCAAACAGTTGTTCGTTCAGGCCGCGAAAGTCGGGGATTACATCGAACTGGAAATTGCCGCGCCCGGAAATGAGCCTGTGAGAGTGACGCTGTACAGCACAAAGAGTTTTGATTACGCGGTTCTGCGCTTTGCCATCAACGGACAAAAAGCGGGCGCGGATTACGACGCGTACAGCGCGGAACCAATGGCAAGCGGGCCGATAGAGTTGGGAGCGTTCACGCCCCAAAACGGCAAACTGCTGTTGCGCGTCGAAGTTGCGGGCGCGAACCCGCTGGCAAAAGGCAAGGCCACGTATTTCGGGCTGGACTGCGTGACCCTGCAAAAGCAGCTGTGATCTGCTTTTATCTCCATAAATAAACCCCTTCTCCGGCGTAGTCTTTACTACATCGGAGAAGGGGTTTCTTATGTGGACGCCTGAACTAAGGTCGTCAGATCAGTTCACTCGCGCTATTGAGAACCAAGAACCACTTGATCCACGAAGGTGGTGACATCTTCGGCGGCGTCGGTAGTGGCAAGTTTGAGGGTGTGGGTTCCCGCCGCGCTGACGGTGAAGTTGAGGGTGAAGGTCTGGAACGAACTGCTGGCCGGGGTGATCGTCGCGCCCACGTTTGCGCCATCCACGCTGAACTGAAGAGGCTGCGCCTGATTGTAGCGCCGCGCCGCCTGGAAGGTGAGCGTGTAGTTGCCCGCTGCCGGGAAGGTCACGCTCTGGCTGATGCTGCTCACGCTGCCGCCCTGCAAAAAGGCCGTCTGGACGCCATCGGACGCATTGGACGCGCCCCACGCGCTGCCGTTGCTCTGGATGCCGCTGTTGCCGCCGAACGTCCAGCCGCTGCTGACGCCCGGATTGTACTGATACCCGCCGTAGCCCACGCTCGGCGTCTCGAAACTGCCGTTTGCCAGCATAGGGGTTGTAGACGCGACGGCAAGATTAACCTGGTCTATGAAGGTGGTGACATCTTCGGCGGCGTCGGTAGTGGCAAGTTTGAGGGTGTGGGTTCCCGCCGCGCTGACGGTGAAGTTGAGGGTGAAGGTCTGGAACGAACTGCTGGCCGGGGTGATCGTCGCGCCCACGTTTGCGCCATCCACGCTGAACTGAAGAGGCTGCGCCTGATTGTAGCGCCGCGCCGCCTGGAAGGTGAGCGTGTAGTTGCCCGCTGCCGGGAAGGTCACGCTCTGGCTGATGCTGCTCACGCTGCCGCCCTGCAAAAAGGCCGTCTGGACGCCATCGGACGCATTGGACGCGCCCCACGCGCTGCCGTTGCTCTGGATGCCGCTGTTGCCGCCGAACGTCCAGCCGCTGCTGACGCCCGGATTGTACTGATACCCGCCGTAGCCCACGCTCGGCGTCTCGAAACTGCCGTTGATAAGCGACACGGAATTGGTAGGCAGCAGGCCGTAAACCGCAATGGAGGCTCCGCCGGTCGGCACGTAGGCTTTGCCGTTTACAACCGTGGGAAACTGGAAGTGTCCCACGGAGCCGAGCGAATCGCGCGCGCTGTTTTGACTGCTGTTCCACAACTCCGGTTTGCTGAGGTCGGTGGCATCAAAGGCATGAAACACGCCATTATTGTCCGCCGCCCACAAAATGCCTCCCGTATTGCCATTGGCGGTAACGGTAAGCGAACCGCCGTTTGTCGCATTGGTGGTTTGCTTCCATATTCCAGCCGGGTTCAATTGATTTTGCGTGGTGTCATAACGGAACTGCCGCGCCTGGTAGCCGCTCGGCCATACATAGGCGTATTTGACTGTCCCAGCATCCCACACGATGGGGTTCTGTCCCACATTGTCATTGTTGCTTATGTTGTTCAGGCGCTGCACAACCTGGTCCGGGCCGTTCGGCGTGAATCCGCCAGATGGGTCGAGTCGAGCAGAAACGCCGTGCCGAACTTTGTCGCTCCGGCGAAAAGGCGGTTGGTTCCTGGAATACCCACAAGGCCGGTATTGCCCAGGTCATTATCGGCATCGCTCTGCGCCTGCTCATCGTAAGGGGCGAACCAGTCCAGTACGGTCAGGTTGGGCGAACTGAGTTTCAGATAGCACATGCCGTAGCTTCCATGGGCGGGATCGAACGTGCCGTTGCCGATGGAACAGTAGATGTTGCCGTCCAGATCGGCGGACAATCCCTTGCCTGCCTGCCAGATGCCGTCCAGACCGCCATTTGGGGAGGTGTTGAACACGGCGGACTGCGTGAACTGAGTCCCATCGTAATGGTAGCCGAAAATCCAGCCGTGATAGGGGAAACTGTCGGTATTGTGCGCGAAGGCGCAGTAAACCACGCCGTTGAGCAGCAGAAGACCGGGCCGGCAGTTGGCGTGAGAGGTATCGAAGGAGACCACGCCATTGACGCTGCCGTCGCCCGTTCCCGGAACAGAAGCGGCAACGGTGATCGGGCTGCCGGGCAGTTCCGCGCCGGTTGTCAGGCTCAGGGCGCGCATCCGGGTCGCGCCGTTATCGTTGTTGTCTTTGGTCAGAACATAGATGATCTGATTCTGAATGTCAATGGCGGGAGCGCACTGCGTCCATTGCGCGGAATTGGTGAACTGATGCCGCCAGAGAAACGCGGAAGCGGCGGGATCGTCGGCATCGAAGGCGTACAGGCTGCACGGCGAATTGTTGGAGTTGTTGGAGGTGTAGGCATAGATAACGTTGTGAAACGCGCCGTTGATACTCACATGTGGCACATACAGCACCTGGCCGTTCACGTTGGCGTCCAGATTGCGAGTGAACAGCTTGCCGAACTTTGCCGTCGTGACGTTGGCAGGCGTCAGAATGGTCTCCTGAAGGTTGGCTCCGGTGCGAGCGTTATCGTTGTGCTGCGTGGGAACGGCGGGAATGTCGGCCCACGCGGACACAAGCGGGCTGCCAAACAGCAGCGTCATCAGAAATGCGGATAGCGTGTGCCGCAACAGTGGAGAGAAGCGCCCAATACTCATAGCGTACCAGTCCTTTCGCAATACCCCGCGAGAGTTTGGCTCTGATAGCGACAGGATGAAGCAGGCCGGAGAGACTGTGTCAGCGCTGTCACTATCTTCCGCGAACTGAAAGAAGAGTGGCGTCCCAATACGGAGAGCCTGTTGGTGTGGTTACATAACCCTTACGGCATAGCCCGTGAAAGGTTCAACTTGTTGGCGCATTATTGTTTGGGTTGTTCTTGTCGTATTGCAGACAGGAATGGACGTGGGTTCGTCGTTGGGATTTTGGGGCGCGTCTTTGTCTCGAACGGCAAGGTTGAGGATGAAACGACGCAGGCGCGGAATGGTATTGGGGCATCGGCGATTTGGTCGAAATGGGCGAGGAGGGTTTCAGGCTTCATCGGTGGCGGCGTTCTCTGGTTCTGTTGACAAGTCTTCGCTGTCGGCTTCCGTATTTGCGCCGCTCCACTCCATCAATTGACGGCGCAGGTCTTCTTTGGACGGCAGATACAACTGATATTCGGACGCGAAAATGTTGGCGTCGCGCGGCAGGGTGATCTCCACAAGGGCGTCACGCTTCTTCTGGCACAGGATGATGCCTACAGTCGGATTCTCGTCCTTCAATTTGATATAGCGGTCGAAGTAGTTAACGTACATTTGCATCTGTCCCAAATCCTGATGCGTGATCTCGCCTATTTTGAGATCAATCAGGACGTAACAGCGCAGCAGGCGGTTGTAGAACACAAGGTCTACGAAAAAATGGTCTTCGTCATAGGTGAATCGCTTTTGCCGCGCCTCGAACAGAAAGCCTTTGCCGAGTTCCAGCAGGAAGGCTTGCAGCTTGCTGATAATCGCGCTTTCCATATCGCTTTCCGAGTAGCCGAGATTTTCCGCCAGACCGAGAAACTCAAGAACGTAGGGATTCTTGAGCATGTCGGAGGGCTTTTGGAGTATCTGCCCCTCGCAGGCAAGTTGCTGCACTTTCTGCTTGTCCCGACTGAGAGCGAGCCGCTCGAAGAGGGCGCTGTTGCACTGACGTTTTAATTCTGAAAGCGACCAATCCGCTTGCACGGCTTCGATCTCGTAGAAACGGCGTTCGTTCTCATTCCTGATGCCGAGTAAGAGTACATAATGTGACCAACTGAGCGTAAAGGGAAATGGGCTGTCAGTTGATGCCTGAAACACATTATCGTAGACTGAAGGCAATTCGTCAGACACTGTCTGACGAATCTGTGGAACCCGTTCTTGATACATCAGGAAGAAGTTCCGCATGAGTTTGATGTTCGTGTGGGAAAAGCCTCTTCCAAATTCAGCCGTCAGCCGTTCGGCCAATGCTTCCAATATCTGTTTGCCATACTCCGCTCGACTTGCGCCCTGTTGCTCATGCTCGACAATGCAGCGGCCAATCTCGAAATTGGTTAATACTTGCAGGTAGTTGACATTCGTGACGGCCTTTATGCGCGCCGACTGCACCAGATTGCGGACTTGCTCGACAAGAGGAATCAGGCTATCAGCGGCGGGCTTTGCAATTGTCGGAGATGTATCGGAAAGAGGTTTTTCATATTTGCCCCCATGCGCGGCTACGTGTGCTTGAATTGGCGTTCAAGCCGCTTGTTTACTTGCCTGGCACGGCGGGGGGAAAGGGCTTGCCGTCAATGAGCGTGACGCCGCCGGGAAGGTCCTTCTAAATCAGCAGCAGCCATTTGCCGTTGATTTTTGTCCAGGTATCCTGCTCTTTGTTTATGGCGTCCAGCTTGTGCGGCTTGCCGTTGGGATCGGCTATGGTGGCGACAAGATGCAGAGAACCGTCCGCAACCATATTTCCGCCCGCCATTTTTACGCCGGTTATGGTGAAGACCGCGCTGTTCAACGTAGTAAACGCTTTCAACTGAGCGTCCAGGGATTTGAGCCATTCGTCGCGAGCCAGCGTTCTGCCATCCGCCGTTTTGTTCACGGTTTTGGGCGTGGACAGGGCTTCAATGGCTTTGATGTCTTTCTTTTTGAGGACCGCGCCAAGTTTGTCGTATAACGCCTGCGCGTCTTTTTTGGTGGGCGCAGTATCGGCGCGCGCCGCCGGTGACGCGACCATCAGGGTTGTGGCCGCCATCCCGCACATCAGGGCGGGAAGCAGCAGGCAAAGGGTTGAAGATTTTGTATAGCGCATGGATGATCTCATTTCTATAAACTGTTGCATCGGGAGGGAATCAGGAAAATGAAGAGGGAATAGCCCTCACCCCAACCCCTCTCCCAAAAAGCTTGGGAGAGGGGCTATTTATGTTGCTCAACCCCTAGCCCCTTCTCCCAAAAAAGCCTGGGAGAAGGGGAACCGGCAAGGTAATCTCTTAGAAACCGGGCTATTCATCTTTGGGGTTCTTACGGAGTTAATGCTGCGGAGGCGGTTTTCGCGGGTTTCATGGCTTTGATGGGGTAGCCTTTCCAGACATACTCCAGCGCCTGCGGCAGCGTCTGGTTGACCACTCTGCCGTCTACATGCCCCGCGCCTACGGCATACACGTACTGGTAGTGGTACTTTTTGGCTTTCAACACTTCGGCCATGCGCTGGTTCGAGAGCGGCCAGTTGTGATAGGTGGATTCGGGGTCGTGGGAACGGATGTCGTTTTCGCCCACTTCCATCCAGATGCGCAGAGGCTTCACTTTGCTTTGCGGGATGATATGCTCGTGGTACTCCCATGCGCCGTGCGGAGATTCGGGGTTGAGGGGCGACTGCTGATTGACGTAGGTTCCCGAATAGGTCAAAACGCGGTGATACCATTCCGGGTGGAACCATGCCATCGTAAACGCCGCCGCGCCGCCCGAACTGCCGCCCATAGTCATGCGGGCATTGGGGTCTTTGCTGAACGTGACATGGTAATCGGCGGTGATTTTGGGCAGAACTTCCGTTTCGATAAACTCCGCGTACTTGCCGGAAACCGTGTCATATTCCAGCCCGCGCTCGCTGCCTTGCGCGTCTCCCCCGCCCGAGTCAATAAAAATCGCGGCCATGACAGGCAGGCGGTGGTCGGCAATCATGTTGTCGAGAACGGTAGGCATGCTGCCCTGCGTCATGCTATCCTGTGACACGAGGAACGGCGCGGGCGTCCCGGCAACGTACTGGCTCGGAACGTAGACGGTCACGCGCCGCGAGTAGGGAACCGTCTGTCCCGGCGCGTTTTTGGCGATGCCCGTATAGATTTTGCTGTCCGTCGAGTTCATGGTGAAGCGGTACACCATGCCTTTGGGAACATCCGCGCGTTCGGTCAGTTCCGGCGCTTTCGCATACGGCGGCTGAATGATGTAATCGCCGTCTTTGGCTTCCGGCGTGTAGGGAACCAGTTTGGACGTGTCCACAACGGAACCTTGCGCGGGCGTTTGGGCGTTGCTGATGTGTACGCCCGCAATGGCTGCCATGCTCATTGTCAGGCAGGCTATCGCGCTGCCATTCCATCGTTTTGTTGTCATTGTTGTCTCCTTTGGACCTCACCCCCGGCCCCTCTCCTTGCCGCGCAACGCGCTAGGAGAGGGGAGGCAGTATCCTACAACTTCTCACGAAAATAACTGTTCCAGTCCGCGCAGGCGGAATTTGTTACCATAGCCGCGCGAAAAGATTAAATTGTTATTGCACGGACGCCAAGTGGAACAATTTAATCCTTGAGAGTCCCTTTCAGATTGAAAGATTCGTGTTGATGCCTCTTATTTCCTCCTGAAACTTGCGAACATCATCTTGCAGCAGGAAAGCGTATCAGGAATGTGGAATCACAAGGATGATAGCGGCGTAAGTTACGGCAAGGAACGGGATGTTTGGCTATGATTGAAGAAGTGGAAATACGCAATTTCAAATCTATTACGGAGTTGACGCTGGCATTGGGCCGTATCAACGTCTTTATCGGCGCGAACGGTTCCGGCAAAAGCAACATTCTGGAAGCTCTCGCACTCGGTTCGGCGGCGGCAAACGACAAACTGGATAACGAGTTTCTGGCGTCACGGGGTATTCGTGTATCAGACGACCCTCGTTTTATGCGTTCCGCTTTCGACAAGGAAGCAGTTGATAAGGATATAGAACTATCTTTTAAGAATGATGAAAACAACGTGTATGCTTACACACTTCAGAAAGACAACGAACGCCCTTATGTTTCATGGAAGAGAATGGATCGCTTTGCTCATAAACAATTCCTATCTAGCTTGAATGTTCTAGAGGCCAAATATGATGAAGACGATATTATGGGTATAGCCATAGCTTACTACCGACATAAGGTAATTATGGAAAAGAAGACTCGGCAAGATGAGAATGAGTATTCACACGACACCGAAGTTCTGTCAATGATTACAAAAAATCTGCTTTTTGCATTGTATGGCCCAACTGAATTGCAACATTTCCTTGTGTACTCGCCGGAAAATTCTGCGTTGCGGACGTTTGAACAGGAGGGGCAGATACAGCCGTTGGGGATACGGGGCGAGGGGCTGTTCAAGCTGCTGCGGGTGATGAGTGCGCAGGATAAGGAGGGATTGGAGGAGGTTCGTAAACGGTTGCTGTGCATAGACTGGTTTTCGGATTTCGAGATTGCCAGTGACCTGTCGCCGTCCGAACGCTACCTGCGTATCCATGATCGGTATCTGGATAGCGCGCTTTCGTTTTTTGACCAGAAGAGCGCGAACGAGGGTTTTTTGTTTCTGCTGTTCTACTTTACGCTGTTCATCAGCAAAGAGACGCCCTCTTTCTTTGCCATTGATAACGTAGATGCGTCGCTGAATCCCAAACTGTGCAGTCAGCTGATGATGGAGTTGGCGAAACTCGCGGAAGAGAAGGCAAAGCAGGTCGTGTTCACCACCCACAATCCTGCTATTTTGGACGGGCTTGACCTGACGGACGATCAGCAGCGACTGTTTGTTGTGTCCCGTAATCGGCGCGGGCATACGCGGGTAAAGCGTGTTGCCGCGCCACAACCCACTCCTGAACAGCCTACCGTTCGTTTGTCGGAAGCGTTTTTACGGGGCTATCTTGGCGGCCTGCCGGACAACTTCTGAAGATGCCGATATTTGGACTTATCACCGAGGGCATAACCGATCAGCAGGTTATTCAGGCCGTGTTGGATGGATTTTTCGATCCTGAAGAGATTGATACGCGCCCGTTCTTGCCTGTTTACAACAACATCCACAAACATCAGGTGGAGAATTTCAGCAACTGGCAGTTGGTTCTAGAATACTGCGCTTCTCCAAAGTTTGCCGAAGCCTTTCCGTTTGTGGATTACATCGTTGTGCAAGTAGATACGGATCAGTGCGACGATCCCAAGTTCGGCGTTTCAAAGCATGAAGAGGGCAAACTGCTACCACCCTCTGAAATCGCAGCGCGAGTGGCTGCCAAACTACAGGAGAAAATCGGCGATACGGTCTGGAACCGATTTCACGAACGAATCATTTTTGCGGTTGCCGTGGATACTACAGAATGTTGGCTGTTACCCCTGTACGCCGAAGGCAAAGAAAAAGCGAAGCCCCTCAACTGTCTGGATGTCCTTAATCGCGCCCTGAGAAAGAAGAATTTTCATGCAATCAATCCACAGTCAAAGGAACCTCGCCGTTACGCTGAATTAGCGCGTCCGTACAGCCGAAAGCGTGAGTTGAACCGGCACGGCGGCGAAAACCCAAGCCTTGCCATTTTCATTGAGCGGCTGAATGCAATCTTCCCTGCGCAAACAGTTGACGCGCCGACGGTGGCTAAAACAGAAAATTCTCCCGATAACGGGGCCACGTTCCAAAATGACAATGCAGAAGATTGAGGAATATACAATGCCTGAAGCCGAGTTTGTGAAATCGCATAATGCGTCCAGTTATGTGGACCTGCTCCAATGCTGCCGGGAGGGCGTAGGCGTGGGACCGGAATGGGCGCGCGAGTGTGAAGATTTAGATATTACACTGCTGGTGTGGGGGCCGGGCAAACAAATTGCTCCACATATCAATGATGAAGTGGATGTTGTTCTGATAGGTATTGAAGGACAGGGTGAAGTGACGGTGAACGCGCAAGTTTACATGATGCGTCCGGGCGCAGCCCTGTTGATTCCCAAAGGGGCGGAACGCGCAATACAGGCAGCGGTTGACTGCGAGAAATTTTGTTATGTCAGCCTGCACAAACGGCGGCGCAAACTGATACCGGGCGTCGTTAAACGTTGAGAATCTTTTCTGCGTACAGGTATGTAGGGAACATTTGGACGGACTTGTTTGTTGAAAGAAGTGTGGCAACGGGATTTGCGCGGCGGTTCATTTGTCGTCTGAGTCCGAACATCAGGGAGAACAATATTATCATGCGATATCGTGACATAGCGGGCGTGGCGTGTGTGCTGGGCGCGTTCGGGGCGTGGGGATGCGCGCGCGACGCCGACGCGCAGAGCGGCAAAGTGAAAGCAGGGAAGGTTACGGACAGCAAAGTCGCCAAAATAACGAAAAGCGACGCGGAATGGAAGAAAATCCTGACGCCGGAGCAGTACGACGTTTTGCGCGAAAAGGGGACGGAGCGGGCGTTCACGGGCAAATACTGGCACAACGAGGACACGGGCGCGTACTACTGCGCTGCCTGCGGACTGGAACTATTCACCTCCAAAACCAAGTTCGATTCGGGAACCGGCTGGCCGAGCTTTTATCAGGAGGCCATCAAGGGCAATGTCATTACGCATACGGACGCGGATGGCGAACGCAGCGAAGTCATCTGCGCCCGGTGCGGCGGGCATTTAGGCCATGTCTTCAACGATGGCCCCAAACCCACCGGCCTGCGCTACTGCATGAATTCCGTCAGTCTGGAATTCAAAAAAGACGGCGACAAGAGCAAACTGAAAGCCCCCGCCGCGCCAATCGTAGCAGCAACGAAAAAGTAACTTCAAGTGAGCGCATGGAGTGGGCCGGAACCGTTTGTAACCGTTCTGCCTGTTCCATGCGGTTGAAGCGCGCTACTCTTGCGGTCCGTCGTTTCCATGTGGAACGACGGGCCGCAAGCTTTAGACGGATGAGGGTAGAAGTCCCTGATTTTCAATTACTCTCCACCGCCGCCCGGCGAGCGCCCGGTTTGTTGGTTAAGGTTGGTTCCAATCGCGGTTTCCGCCGTGTTGACAAACGTGTCCTTGTCCTTGATGATGGCCTGTGGCGGCAATTGGTCTGTTACGGTTGTCAGGCCGGGGATGCGCTTTACGGCGGTTCCGATAGCCATGAACTCGATCAGGCCGCCGCCAAGTTGGTACACGTTGGTTTTGATACCTACCACATCGTCGGCCCCACACGCGGTCGCGTCGGCGGCAATGCGAGCAATGGCGTTTTCCCGCGCCTCGTAGATCAGCGTTGTCAATTCGTTGATTTCGCCCCGCCCCAGCGACTTGAACGCAGCGGTCAGCCCGCCCACGAAACCGAGCGAGTAGACGGATACCCCCAACACCAGTTGCAGCGGCATATAACCCATGTGAACCAGATTCCACATCTCCTCATTCGTCAAATCGCTGGTAATCGGACGCTGCGAATACTCCGGCGGCAGCGAGGGATGGTGCGAGGCTGTGCCGATCATTACCATCTCCTGCATCCCCTTGAACGGAATGATGGAGGTTTGAATCCCGATCACGGAATTCGCGCCCGCGTTCCGCGCTTCGTCCGCGATCCGAATCAGCGCGAGATGGCGCGTTTCATTGAAAACCTGCGAATACTGCGGCACTTCACCCCGCTGCAAACTCTTGAACATGCCCCCGATACCGCCGCCGATGCCAATGGAATAGGCGACATTGCCGAACACGAACTTGATGGGCCGGAATCCGGAATCCATCTGGCAGTACAACTCCTGCCCGTCCGCGCTGGAGGAGAAGCCCAGTTTCTCCGATTTCGCGCCCTCCTGATGAACGCACGACCCGACGGACAGAAACTCCACATTGCCCATTTGCTGCACCAGTTCACTGGATACGCCTGTGATTCCAATGCCGCCGTGCCGCTCCGCTTCCGCCACCATGCGCTCATACGAACTTTTGCGTCCGTCGTGTATGATGCTCGTGATCTGCGTCACTTCGCCGCCCGTCATGGTTTTCAACCCCGAACCCACGCTGCCGATAAAACCAATGGAATACACGCTGTTGCCGATAACCATATCCCCGGCGGATAGCCCCTTTTTGTGCAGGCAAAACATCTCATTGCCCGATAAGCCCGTCATAATAGCCATTGCGGTTCTCCTAAAGGTTGAAAAAGTTGATAAAAGATTGAAATGAGTTCGCGTGAAAACGCCTGCCCGCATTATACAGAAGTTGCCCGCCAATGTCAATGTATCGAACCTTAACAATCGAAAGTGAAAATTTAACACGCCCTTAATACCACATAGTCTAAACTAAAAGAGGGCGGCAGACACGCCGCGTTTCGTTGGCCTGTATTTTCAAAGGAGATGCTTCATGGTTCGTACCGGATTGGTTTCGCGAACATCGCTTCGCGCCTTCACTCTCATAGAATTGCTTGTCGTGATTGCTATCATCGTGATATTAGCCGCTATCCTGTTCCCGGTCTTCGCGCAGGCGAGGGAAAAAGCCCGCGCCATTTCCTGCCTGAGCAACCTTAAACAGTCCGGGTTGGCGTATGCCATGTACACGCAGGATTTCGATGAAACCACGCCCCTGCAAAACTCGCCAACTGTTAAGGATGCCACCGGCAAGTACGTATCGGGCGGGTACTGGTTCAATCTCATACAGCCTTATGTGAAAAACTGGCAAATGATGGTCTGTCCTGACCGCGCGCTTACCACTACCGCCGCCAGCGCCGCGTCGAAGCCACAGAATTATCCTGCCGCGCTCGGCCTGCGACTTCAGGGCTACGGCTACAATGACGGCTGGATCAGCGACAGCGGCTATGGCCTGACCCTGCAATTGCCGGACGGCTCCCGCCCCGGACGCGCGATTGCCGCTATCACCGCTCCTGCCGACTGCGTGGCGTTCGGGGATACCTACGATACCCCCGGCTACTCCATTGCAATGGACAACATCATCAGTGGCAGTGATGGCCCGAAGAATACCGCCTCCATTCGGCACATGACAAACCTGAACTACGCTTTTGTGGATGGACACGCCAAAATCATCAAAATGCAAGCCGGGCAGTACGCCGGCTTTGGCCTGACGGCCCGCCCCGCCAGCGAAGCGAATGCGGTTAAATGGTGCTATGATCCCAATGCGCCTTCGGACTACGCGGCATTGGGCGGCGCCGGGGGCTACCCGGTTCAGTCTGCAACGGAAACCTGCCAGCAGGCCGTTCATGACTTCTACTCCGGCAACTGGACAGAAACCCCGTAATGACAAATATCAGCGCGGCGTGGAAGCAAATTGTTTCGCTTCCACGCCGCGCTTGCGCCTGCATCGTCTTCGTACTGGAGTGAACAACTTATGAACTCAATCTGTCGCAAGATTACGCCCTCTGATTCTACTTCTGTTTTGCGCAATAATCACTTCCGGCTGTTCGTCGCAAAAGATGGGGGATAAACCCGGCGATGAGATGAACAGCGGCATGTCGGCGCAGCAGAAAGCCCTCAATGCCGAACACAAGAAGCGCGGCGAACAGTAACATTACATCGTTCGCGCGATTAGCTTAACACAACAAAGGACACTTCATGTTTTCAAACCGAAAAGTTACATTGATTGCCGCCGCCCTGTTGGGCGTTGCCGCGTTTCGCTCGTTTGCCGCGCCTGCCGATGCGCCTGTGTTGACCGCAGGCAAGCCGATTATGATTGCGGGCGGCGCGGGCGGTTTTGACTGGATGCGCGTGGATGGCAACGGGCAGCGCGTGTTTGCCACGCACAAGGGAACCAAAAGCGTTGCCGTTGTGGATTTGAAAACGGATACGGCTCTGCCTTCGCCCGAAGTGGGAACCGCGCAGGGCATTGGCATTGACCGCCGGGACAATAAAATATTTTTAGGCGATGACGTGGAGCACAAAGTCGTCATTTTGGACTATGCCACATTGAAGAAAACCGGGGAGATTGCCGTAACCGGGCCGGTAGACGATGTGCTGTACTGCCCGAAGAACGGCATGATTTACGCTGACCACGATGATGGCGAAGATGTGTGGGTAATTGACCCCAAAACCGAGAAGATCGTGGATACGGTGAAAATTCCGACTGCGCCCGAAAAGCTGGAATATGACCGAACCAGCGACCGCATCTACCAGAACATCAAAAGCAACAGCACGGTTCAGGTGATTGATCCCGCAACGAACAAAGTGGAAAAAACCTTCGATACCGCGCCCGCTGTCGGCCCGCATGGACTGGCGATTGATGGCAAAACGCAGAAGTTGTTTTCCGCAGGCAGCAACGGCAAACTGGTCGCCATTGACCTGAAAACGGGCAAAGTATTCTCGTCTATAGACATTGAAAAGGGCGTGGATCAGATCGCATTCGATCCGGGCAATCAGCGCATTTATTGCGCCTGCAAGGGCGCCATCTCCATCGCGCAGGAAACGGAAGACGGCATCAAATCGCTCGGTAAAGTGACCACTCCCAAAGGTTCGCACACTCTGACAGTGGACACTAAAACCCACGCCGTCTGGACGTGCTACTTCGATGACAAGAACAGCTACCTGCTGAAACTCACGCCGTAGGTTGTACCTCACCCCGCACTTATCTTAGCGCGTTGTGCGGCAAAGTAGAATGATAGGGGCGTTGTAGGGGTTCTGCTTGCTGAACCCTCCTCAAGCAAAGGCGCAGCAAGCAACGCCCCTAAAAAGGCGCAGCAAGCAACGCCCCTAAAAAGGCGCAGCAAGCAACGCCCCTAAAAAGGCGCAGCAAGCAACGCCCCTACTTAACTCATGTACCTTGACGGTAAACTAGAATGGCGAGTGAAGTTCATGGAAACTTCTTGAATGGAGTGATAATGAAAAATTCGTTTCAAATTGCAGCCGTGGTATTTCTTCTTGTCTTGTGCGGGGTTGCTCAGGCGACGGGGATTGACAAGGGGCCGTACCTGATGATGCCGACTGCGACGGGCATAACCGTGTGTTGGGTTAGCGACACGCCGACGACTGGAACGGTGACACTCGCGGATGGGAAAGCAGCGGGCAAGGACGCTGCGCCGACGCGCTACCATCGCGTTCTGCTGTCCGGCCTGAAACCATATACGCGCTATGCGTACACGGTAACGTGCGAGGGCGCGACAAAATCGGGCGGGTTTATCACGGCCGCGCCCGTCAGTCAGCCTTTCAAGTTCGTCGCGTATGGCGACAATCGAACGCAGCCGCAGGTACACGCTTCGGTGCTGGCAAGCATGAGCAAATTCAAGCCGGATTTCGTGATACAAACGGGCGATCAGGTGGCGGACGGCAACAACGAGGCGCACTGGGATGAGTTCTGGCAGGTGGCAGGCAAGGCGTTAAGCGAAACCGCGTACTATCCGAGTCTGGGCAACCACGAGCGGGAGGGCGCGCCGTATTTCCGCTATTTCGGCGTCCCGGCGGAATACTCGTTTGACTACGGCAATGTCCACTTTACCGCGCTGGACAGCAACCGCCCGGAAGCGGAATTTGCGGCGCAACAGGAGTGGCTGAAGAAGGATTTACAGGCGCATCAAAACGCGAAGTGGCGGGTTGTATTCTTCCACCATACGGTACATACCTGTGTGGACAAGCCCGGACGCCGCGCCGAGTTGCTGGAACGCGCCAAACGGCTGGAACCGATTTTGCAGGAGGGGCATGTGCAGTTGGTTCTCAACGGCCACGACCACGACTATCAGCGGCATGTCGCGCATGGCATTACGTATGTGGTATCAGGCGGTGGCGGCGCTCCCCTGTACAGCGTGACACCGGATACGCCCTACATCAAGAAGGCAAAAATGGTACACCATCATTGCGAGATCAACGTGAACGGCGATACCATGTCTCTCCGCGCCGTCGAGCCGGATGGCAACATTATCGAGCAGTTTACGCTACAGGCAACGCCCACAAAAGTGGAACAGGCTGCCCGCTAAAAGATTTACCTCACCCTAACCCCTCTCCTTGCCGCGCAACGCGCTAGTACTTCGTCAACGTAGAAGTTTAGGGTACGGTTGTAGGGGTTCTGCTTGCTGAACCCTCCTCAAACGTTGGCGGAACCCTCCTCAAACAAGGCGCAGCAACCGCTTGCAGAGGGCGCAGCAAGCAGAACCCCTACCTGACTGTTCTACCTTGACGGACTACTAGGAGAGGGGCTACTCATAGTTTATGGCGTGGCTTCGCCAGCGGGTTTAAGTATGCCATTGACCGTGCTGATCAGTTCTGACGGATTGATGGGCTTGGTGAGGTACTGTAGCGCTCCGAGTTCTTTCCCCATCAGAATGTCTTCATCTCTCGAACGCGCCGTCATTACAACGATGGGAATGGATTGCAGTTGAAAATCCACTTTCAACTGGTCCATCAGTTCAAAACCATCCATGAACGGCATCATCACGTCCAGTAAAATTAGGTCGGGCTTCACCTGCCCGGATTGCAGCGACTGCAAGGCTTCCATACCATCCAGAGCGGTCAGCACCTTGTAGCCAGCGCGTTCCAGATTTACCTGCGCCAGACGGGAAATCAGCGGCTCATCATCCACGACATAGATTGTTTGCTGCGACATAGAACAAGAATCTCCTCATATTTTGATATTTCGGTATTCGGTGTTTGGTGTTCGGTATTCGGATGCTGTTTTATGATTGAACGCGATGAATTTACCAATTCGATGTTGCCGCGTTTTGTTCCTGCCCGAAAGACGTGTTTTCCATAAAGCAACAGCGCACAGCGTAATATACGCGCTGTGCGCTGTTTATCAGCACAAAAACGAAAAGTCGTTGTAGAGAATCAAACTTGCCCGGTCAGCGAACTCACCTGCTGCCCGATACCTGACATCCTGATCCCTTTATCTGCCCGGAATGACAGTCTCATCGAGCATGTTGATAGCTCTGAAAGCGCCGTTGTTTTCTTTCGCAATGCCGCTGAGAAGCCGCATACCAATCTCGAAGCGTCTGCCAAGCCCCAGAAACAGCGCGTCAATCTCCACCCCCCGCGTGTTTTTGGCGCGAACGAAGGCTTTCAACTGCTCAAAATCTTCAATGCCGCTGTGTGGTTCACCATCGGACATAATGAAAATATGCGTCGCCGCAGGCTCCTGCAACGCCCTTTCCATGGCCGAGGAAAGGTTGGTGTACGGATCAAGCTGAAGGTTATCAATGTAGAGAAACGCCTTCTGTCTTATTGTCCAGAGTTGCGGACAACATATCCGGCGAAAAAACATGGACGGAATTGTCGAAGTTCATCACATTGAACGTATCTGTGGGGCGTAGTTCTGCAAGAGCGCGCTTCAGCGCATCCTGAGCCTTGAATATCTTGCCGAACTCTTTCATGCTGCCAGATGTGTCCAGCAGATAGATGATGTGGATGTTGCCGCCGCCGCCACCCCGTATCGTCGGCGCCTGTCCAAAAACGCCTCCGCGTCCCGGCCCGCCACTGCCGCCGCCTTCCGGTTTGCCCTTGCCCAGCATGCCCACAATGTCACCAAAAGGAATGCCGCGAGTCAGGCCGCCATTTCGCCGTGTGGGGCCTTGCCCTCGCCGATGTCAATTCCCGCGCCCTTGCCGTAACCCGCGCCTTCGCCCCCGGTTCCGGGCGTTTCCGCGCCCGTGCCTTTGCCGCCGCCGGGAGCCTTTGTACCCTGCCCGCTGCCCGAACCCGCCCCGATGCCGTTACCCGGTTTGCTGTTCAGGCTGGCAATTCGGTCCAATCCGTTCTGGCGCGTGCCGTTGCTTCTGCCGATGCGCGAACCGATGCCGCCCCCGCCGCCCGTTCCCGCGCCGCCTCCCGGTTCCTGAATTCAGTCCGGGTTTGTCTTCGGGAATGGCCGCTTTCGCAAGCGAGGTTTTCCACCGTCATAATCGAGTTGCCGCCCCCGCCGCCCACTTTGGCGGGCGCTTTGGGCAGGTTTTCGCCCCCCGCCCCGCCCCCGGCATAAACCACGTCTTCCACAGGGCTTTCAGGACCCGCCGCGCCGTTTTTGCCCGTCATGGTTTTGTCGGGCGCGAACGAACCGCCGCCCGCCGCTTCCGTGGGAACCGTCAGGCTTTTGGGCGCGTTATTGGCGATGCGCGGCGACAGGTTGCTTTTGGGCGCGTTGGGAAGCCCCGCCGGTGGCGCTTCATTGGTGATCTTATCCTCATCCTGAACGCCGACCGGATCAGGCGCGACCTTCTTGATGTCGGGCAGCGCATTTTCTTCCTGCGAAGCGGCGGTCAGGCGCACATGCCGCGTATCTTCAGCCTTATGAAAGTTGGTGTCGTGTTCCGCTGAAGGCGTCCGCGCTGTAACGGTTTCTTCCCGTTTCGGCTCCGGCGTTTCGGGTTTGGGCGTAGGTTCCGCAGGCTTTGCCTCGACCGCCCTGGGCGCAGGCGCAACCGGGTCCGGCGGCGCGAGCGTCACCTCCAGATTGGTGGAAGCCGGAGTGACATGTCCCGTCGGAACAAGCGACGCCTGCACATACTTCAAACTGAAGTGCGCGAACAGCGAAATCACGCAGAATACAACGATCCAGTACCAGCGTTCGATACGCATTTCGTGTTACCAGTCTTTCAGAGTTGTTAGTTGTTAGTTGAGAGTTGATAGACCAGCGCACGGGCAACCCTTGTAATCGCGCAAAGAGAAGGAAGAACAGAGTAGTTCGGCTATCAACTAACAACTAACAACTAACAACTAATGCGGCAGTTTCGGATCGGTCGGCAGAACCACGCGGGTCAGGCCGGCCTGCCGCACAATGTCGAACACGCTCATCACGCGGTCATAGCGGATGGCGCGGTCGCCCTTAATAAGAATACGCGCTTCCTTGTTGGAAGTGGCAACCTGCTTCATCGTGTTCGCCACTTCCTGATCGCTGACGGGTTTGCCGTTCATGTACAGTTTTTCGTCAGGGCCGATATAGATGGTCTGATCCTTGCTCATCTCCGCCGCGCCTTCGCGGGTGGTGGTTTCCGGCAGTTTCAGGGATACGCCCGGCTTGCGCACGAACGCGGTCGTCACCATCATAATAATGAGCAGGGTCAGGGCAATGTCAATGAGCGGAATCAGGTTCATTTCCGCCATCGGCTCGTCTTCGTTGCTGTTGCCGCCGTGCATGTCAAACCTCCTGATGCGCCCGCCCGTTGGTCACGGCGGCGCGTAGATCATGCGGTGTTTCCAGCAGGGGAAGCAGGCGCGAAACGTGGCCGGAAACGTGCAGCACATTGACCGTGCACTAAGCCGACTAAGTAATTGTACGCGATAACAGCGGGAATGGCAACCAGCAGGCCGATGAGCAGTCGCGCTGAGAGCGGTTCCAATCTGTCCTGCCACCGCGCTGCCCTCCATCGCGCCCTGCCCCGCCTGGCCCATCTGTTTGAACGCGCCCAACACGCCCAGCACGGTTCCGAACAGGCCGATAAAGGGAGCGGTGCTGCCAATCGTCGCCAGAGTGCTGAGATAGCGGCGCAGACGCAACCGCTGCTGCGCAATCGCCACTTCGGATGCATTGAGCAGGCTCTCCCGACTCGCCCCGCGCAGCGTCGTCACTATCGCCCATTACCTGCGTCACGGGCGCGGCGGCGAGTTGGGGATCATTGACAATACCGGTGTTGCCGCTTTCCAGTCCGGCCTGCAATTTCAGGAACGCCTGATCTTCCAGCGTTTTCAGCCGCATACAGGGTAAACACGCGCTCCAGTATGATTGCAAGCGCGAGAATAGAAAACAGGCCGAGCGGATATTTCACTTTGTCGGCTTCGTTGAATAGGTCGAGTAACTTCATGCGGGTTCCTCAAAAGGAGGGAGTAGTTTTTAGGGAGTAGGTTGTAGGAAAGGTTTTGTTCAAGTCGCGCATTGTCCTACTCCCCGCTCCCTACTCCCTGAATTGTCAGTTATTCACCGCTTTCAGCGCGGCGAGGCGAATTTTGGCGTTGGGAACGCGGGCGTGAGTCGGGTACTGCGTGACGAGCGCGGTCAGCCGTTGGATCGCCTGATCCTTTTTACCCGCTTTATCAAGGGCGACACCCGCCCAATACAGGCTCTCCGACTGGTAACTGCCCGCCGTTTTGTCGTCGGCGAGGGCTTGGAAATCAGCGGCCGCATCCTCCGGTTTGCCAGAATTGAACAGCGCGCTGCCCCGCTTGAAGCGGGCTTCGGGCGCGTAAGGGCTTTTCGGGAAGTTCGTGAGGAGTTGCGAGTATTTGTCCTGGGCTTCGGCATATTTTTCCGCCTTTAGTCGCGCGTCTCCGAGTTGCAGCAGGGCCTCGGCTGCATACTCGCTTTTGGGATACTCGCTGGCGAGTTTGTCCCAGAGAAGAAGCGCGTCATCGGGCTTGTTTTGTTTGTCGCGGACCCAGGCCTGGGTGTACAGCGCCGTCGCTGTGGTTTCCGCGGTGGGATGATTGGCAAGAACCGTCTGGCAATTGGCAAACGCCTCGTCCCATTTTTTCTGATCCAATTGCGCCTGTATTTGCGTCAACCGGATTTGTTGCCCTGCCTGCTCTTCGGGTTTCAGGTCAAGGGCGGCGGACGCGGCTTTTTCGGCCTTGTCCGGCTGTTTCAGGTCGAGATAAAGTTCCGCAAGGCGCGTATCGGCGTCCAATGCCCATGTCGCGTGGGGCGTAAGCCGGGTGGCTTCGGCAAGCGCGATGGCGGCAGGCGCGGTTTTCTGCTGCGAGTCGTACGCCAGACCGAGCAGGTACTGCGCTTCCCCGCCGATTTCGGGCGCGGGGTTGCTTTTAATCAGATCGTTGAGGACCGTGATAGCTTCGGGCGTTTTCTTTCCGGTAAGATACAAACGGGCCACGCGCAGCATGGCTTTGTTTTTCGCTTCAGGCGGCGCGTTCTTGATGGCGGTCAAGAATCTGCGCGGGATCGTCCAGCGAACCGACCATATCGCCCATGTTTTTACGCGCCTGTGTCGCTTCGGGCGACTGCGGATATTTGTCCACGACCGCCTGATACGCGACCGTCGCCTCTTTAGGTTTTTGGGCTTCGGAAAGCGCGTCGCCCGGCGCGTAGTTGCGCTTTGGCGGCAAGTTTGTCTTTGGGGAAGCGGGATACGACCTGCGCGAACTGCGCGGCGGCCTCGTTGGGACGTTTCAGGCCGAGTTGGGCGTTTGCCGACCAGTACAAACCCTGCGCGGCAACCGTATCCTCTTTGGACTGCGCGGCGATCTGATAAGCGTTGAGGGCGCGGTCGTACTGCATCTGCTGATAGCGGGCATTGCCCAGGCTCATGGCGGCGCGGTACTTTTGCGGGTCGTCCTGTCCCAACCGGCTGACAGCCACTTCCAGCAGGGGCGCGGCGTGTTCCCAATCTTTGGCTTCCAGCAGGCACTGAATCAGGCCGTCTTCGGCTTTGGCGCGCAGGCCGGGATTGCTTTGCAGCGCGTTCTGGTCGCGCAGCAGGGTTTCAAATTCCTGCCGCGCGTCCATTCGTGTTTTTGGCGTTCAAATCTATCTGCGCGATATACAGCAGGGCGGAACCTCGCTGATTGCTGCGCGGGTACTTGTCCGCCAGAGCTGCGAAAGCGCTGTTTGGCGTCGTTGGGCTTACCGTCCTGCAAGGCCGACAATCCCGCGCCGTATAACGCGCCGGACGCCAGATCGGTTTTGCTGAAATCGTTGGCGACTTTATCGTAAGCGTCCCGCGCCGCGCCGTACTTTTTGAGATTATAGTCGGACTCGCCAAGCCAGTACCACGCGACTGCGGCCTGTTCCGGCTTCAAGCGAGCCTTTCACGGCTTCCTGAAGCGCTGCGACCGCTTTATCGTACTGATTGGTCTGCATGGCGGCGTCGGCCAGTCCGAGTTCCGCCTGCGTTGCAATCGAAGGGTCTTTGTCGTAAGTGGCTTTGTTGTACGCGGCCATGGCGGCCGGATACTGTTTTAATTCCGTTCGGCATCGGCCCAGGACGAACGCGGCGACGCCCACTTTGGCGTGTTTGGGATTTTGCGCGACGAAATCATCCAGTTTTTGCGCGGCCTGATCGTATTTATGGGCGTCATACAGCGCGGACGCGGCGGCAAGTTGCTCTTCCGGCGAGTCGGCGTATACGGCTGTTGGCAGCAGGCACGTTCCGGCCAGCGCGATGAGCAAACATCGGGATTGCATTGATGCGGCTCCTGAATAAATCATATTGAGAGGGTTGGCAAAGTTGCGGATACAGATATAGACGTAGGCTAACGGTTTTTGTTACGGATGGGGAAGTCGTAATGTTGCGGGGGAATGTTGGAGGGGCTACATTGAAAATTCCACCTCCAAAAAAGTCTCGCAGAAGTGAAAGGAAAATGAATGTCACTCTGGATGTTGCTTGTTATCGCCTGGATGCAGGCTGTTCACGCTGCCGGTCATGGATGCGCCAACGGCAATAATCGGGGTAAATATCTTTGACGGCACGGGCAAAGCGCCCATTCGTAACGGCGTTGTTGTGATGCAGAACGGAAAATTTGCGGCGGTCGGGAGGCGAGGGCAGGTTGCGATACCGGCAGACGCCCGGATTGTGGACGCGCGGGGCCAATGGCTGATACCCGGCTTGATTGATATGCACGTCCATCTGGATGAGGTTCTGACGCCGGGAACGTTTGTTCTGTACGGCGTTACGAGTGTGCGCGATGTCGGCTCGAACCTGAAAACCATACAGGCGTTACGGGAACGCGGCAAATCGGAAGCCATACCTCGCATCTACTGGATGGGGCGCAACATTGATGAGGGCAAGCCGAGTTGGTGGGGCGCAGTGGCCGTGAAAAACGCGCGGGAGGTTCCGCAACTGCTCGACACGATGCAGGCGGAGGGCGTGGATGGCGTGAAACTGTATGTGCTGGCGAAACCGGACGTGACGCGGGCGGTGATCGCGCAGGCGCACCGTCGCGGCCTGCCCGTGACGGCGCATCTGGCAGCCACGCTGCCGAGTTTCGCGGCAAACGAGGGCATTGACAATCTGGAACACGTTACCACGCTGTTTCAGGAACTGCGCGTCCTGCCGCCCCACACGCCGGAAGGATACGGCAAAACGTTTGCGGGCGTACCGGAAGTAGATCTGAATGGCGCAAAAACGCGGCAATTGATTGGCGCGATTACCCGTCACCATGTCGCCATTACGCCCACGCTTGCGGTTGCCATTCTGCCCTGGCAGGGACAGGCGGGAGCCGCCAAAACCTACGGCGGGTGGGCAACGGTTCCTGATGGCTGGAAACGTTTCTGGCACGACCCGTACTGGGAGTTTATCGGAACCAAAGGCTGGAAACAGCAGGATTTTGCCCGCGCCCGACGTTCCCGAACACAGTTTTTGTCACTAATCAGGGAGTTGAAACGAAACAACGCGCGTTTGATCGCCGGAACGGATACGCCCGCGCCCTGGGTATTGCCGGGAGCCGGACTGCTGGCCGAACTACAGCTATTAACGGAGGCCGGACTGACGCCAAAAGACGCGCTGCTATCCGCAACGGGCTACGCCGCGCAGGTGTTGCGAAAAGAAAAAGAGGTGGGAACTATTCAGTCGGGACGCTATGCGGATTGCGTCCTGCTGGATGCGAACCCGCTTCAGGATATTCGCAACGTTCGCCAGATTCATGCGGTATTTGTAAACGGCGAAAAGATGGACAGGCGGAAACTACAAAACGATTTTCAGAACGCGAACCCCAAAGCGATTAAGAGCCTATCCCAATAGGCGATTGCATTTGCGTCCGAAGGACGCTTGGCCGCAGGCCGCTCAGACGGGTACGTTCTTTGTACCCGGCCTAATGGGATAGGCTCCAAACTGGGGCCGTAAATCTGATGAAAATAGCGGGCGGCGGGAACGCCTGTTTACGCCAGCAATACGTGTTTCTGCGCCAGCGCCATTAAACTACAAGGAGCGGCAGGCTGTTCGCGTATCGGCGCGGGTCACAAACCTGTTTCTTCCTCCTGGACGGAAGCCGCGTAGCGTTCCCAGAACACCTGCACGGGGACACTCCGGCGAAATTTCGCGAAATCCGCCTGCACCCGCGCACCCTGTTCGCGCTGCGCTTTCAGCAGACGCGCTTCCCGCCTGCATTGCGCCTGCGCCTGCGCGAACGGAAGCGTTTCTCCGGGCGTTTTCTCCAGGCAGGTCATAATCCACCACGCGCCCACTACTTTCTGCGCTCGCGTTGTCTGGCCCGGTTTCAATCCAAAAATCACATCTTCCAAACCGTGCACCCGTCGGGCGGGAGTGCGTCCGCGCTGAAACGCAGGCATCTCACCGCCCTGCGCCGCGCTGCGATCCTTGCTGTAGGTTTTCGCGACAGTGGCAAAGGGGGTTCCCGCGTCCAGCGCTTTTTCCGCCTCCCGCGCTTCCGTTTCCGAGGGCGTCACAATCACGGCTATGCGGACAGATTTGGGACGCAGAAAGCGGGCATTGGGATTGCGCGGGTCGGTTTGTGATCGGTAATAGGCGCGCGTTTCCGAGTCCGAGGCTTCAACGCCCTGCGCTGTCAACTTCTCCTGAAGGCTTTCGGTTTGGGCGATTTGCTGCGCGGCCTGCGGCGTAATTGGATGTTGCGTGGAGGAAGCGAAGGCGGACTGCGCGCTGATCTGCGCCGCCAGCGACTGAACTTCTGAGGGAGTGGGCAAGGCATGGCGCTGTTGCGCGTACTGGCGCGTCAGTGTTTCTGCCACCATCTGCTTCAGTACCTGCGGTCCGGCGGCGGCCTCCAGGCGGCTGTAAAAATCCTGCGCGCGAATGGTTTCACTGCCGACCGTCACGACAACTTTATCCGCCGCATGGCGCTGCTTCATCACGAATACGCCCATCAGCCCTCCCAGTATGAAAGCGCAAGTTACTGTCAACCAGACGGGCATACGGAAACGGAAACGTAAAGACTGCACATCCTGTGACACCTCAAATTGCTGGTACGGTTCGCGCAGATACTCGTTGAGCATGTCCGTAGCGCTTACCGCGTCGGATGAGTGAGATGTAACCGCGCCGGGAAGCGCATCCTGTATATTCAAATCTTGCTGATTGGTATCAAATGTCATTATTTTGTTCCGTTCCTGAACAAAGGATGAAGGATGAAGGATGGATCCTTTCCTACTCGTATCTCGTATCTCGTATCTTCTTTTTTATTTCCCCACATGCTTCCAGACGACAAGGGCGGGAAGCAGTTGGCGGGCGAAGGCGCGGAGGGAGGCTTCGCTGTGAGGAGTGGCGGGAGTGGTCAGGCGGACAAGGATCGAGCCGCGCCCCTGCGTTTCAATGCGCAGCTCTTGCAGGCGCGAAAGCCAATGGGTGGCAGGGGCGTTTGGCACATCCCACCAGAAAAGGACATCCATCTCCTGCCCGTTTTGCCGCGCATGGGCGGAACGCATCACCTGCCCGTCGAGCGTCAGAGAGTGGGCATTTTCCAGCGTCCAGCCCCATCCGGGCAGGCAGGCTTCGGGGTCGTGGGCGTCCTCGGCGCGGGCCGCGGAAACCAGCGTGAATTCCACAGCCTCGCCCTGCGCGTTGGCATAAATGCGGTTAATCAGGGTCGCGGTCGGCAATGATTTCACGGTAAGTTCGGGGATAGGACGGTCGGAAACGCTGCGCCATTTGCCTGCGTGACGGGGAAAGGCACTGGCGTCCGGGCGGGGCAGACGCCGCGCCGCGCCCGTAGGCGTGAGCAGATTGGCGGCAAGCGCAAGCAGCATCAGGAGCAGGCCGAGTCGCGCGCAAATCGGGGTCGAACGCATCCCATTCTCCTTCCCGTCGCCACCATCAGCCCGAACGCCAGGACGAGGACAGCCAATTCGGCAGGGCCGTGCAGCCCGCTTTCCCACCGCGCCCCGCCCCACGTCGCGGCGGCAACCAAAACGCACAAACGGGCAATGTTGGCGAGGAGGGCGATGGGCGCAATGAGCAGAACCAGACCCAGTCGGCGCAGGCTGCCGATAGGATACAGATAGCCGTACAGCACGGCGAATACGATAAGGGCGGTCAGTTTACGGAAGCCGCTGCACACGTCCGCCACTTCCAGCGTCATGCCGGGCACATGCAGCGCGTTGCCCTGCCGCGCGATGACAAAGCCGAGAGATTTCATAATCGCTGCCGCGCCGGTCGCGCTCAGGCTTTGCGTGGCATGACTTAGCCCGTTTAGAACCGGCATGGGCAGATTGGCGGCGAAGCCCAGAAACAGGACCGGAAAGCGCGCAACGCGCCATAAATGCGGGCCATGGAGCAGCAGGATGCCGCCCGCGAGGGTGGGCAGGAGGGACAGCATCGCCAGAAACTCGAATTTCAGTAAATGCCCGACCGTCTGCGCCAACAGCCCCATTGTAAGCGGCAGCAGTCCCCACGCGCTCGGCTGCCGGGACGCATTGCGGATGGCGTCGCGCTTCAGCCACAACAGGCCGCCAACGATGGGGAAGATAAAAATGCCGTGCGCGTACTGCTCGGCCATGAACCACCGTCGCCCGGTTTGAACCACGACAGGAAGATACAGCAAAAGCAGCAGCGCGCCAAACAGCCACTCCGCCGTCAGGGAGCGCGTGGCCGGAGCGATTTGCTCTGTATCCACTGTAGCCGATGTTGGAGCAGCCGTCGCCGGTTCAGGCGGCATGGGGAGCCTCGCGGGATATTGTCGGGCGGCGGCGATGCTGACGCCACGCGCCGATGCCGCCCGCCAGCAGCAGTCCGCCTAATGTCCACACGGACCCGAATTCCGGCGTGGGCGATCCCGCCGCCTGAACATTGACATGCAGCGTTCCTGTACCCAGATCGCGTTCACTGCCTCCACTGAAATTGCGCCCGGTAAAGGTAGCGTCAAAAGTATACGTTCCCACGGGAACGGTGGAATCAAGATTAAGGGAAATCACGTTTGGAACCAGCAAATTTTGTTGACCGGCGGTCAGTTCAAACGGATTGCCGTTTATGCCGTTGAAAAAGCCGTAACTGAAGCCGACGTTGGGATCCATAGAATTTGCGGAGACGTCCGTGATGAGCAGGTCCGTGGCGGTATTGTTGCTGAACAGGGCGGTGTAGTTGATGGGATTGGTATCCCCCTGCATCACGGTATTGGTGTCGGGCATAAACACGATTCTGATGTCGGACGCCTGCGCCCGCTCCGTCCCGCCCCGCAGCAGCAGGCAGCAAACAAACAGGCACAGGAAACTGCGCGACAAGAGGAGGCGAGACACACGAAATTGAGTACGCAAGGACGTTCCTTTCAGGCCAGGCGACTTGATTCAAGAAACTGCTTTATCCGAGCAATGGCGATAGGTACTGCTGACTCCGTTTCGCGCTCATGGAAAAGATTATTTTAACACAGAATTTCTGCCGAATGGCGCGTTTATATGTAAGTTGCGCCATCGGGCAGAAATTCCATCGGTATTCGTCACAAACTGCAAACCGAATTCGCTACGGCACGGCGATATTCAGTCCCGTGCTGAAGGTTCCGCCCATATAGGAACCGTTCAGGATGAATGGCGTGGTTCCCGCTGGTATGGCGCTTGTACTCGTGAACGTCAGGGTCACGCTCTGCCTATTGCCTGCGCCCAGCGCGAACGGGCCGGGGAGCGGAGTTTGCGCCTGCGTCGAGCGAAGCAGGCCGCGCGTCACGCGCACGTTTTGCAGGGCCGCTGTTCCCAAATCGCTCAGAGTGAACGTGACTGTTACCGTATTGGCGCTGACGCGCTGCGCCGCAATGTCCGTTACAATCACCCGCGCCGTGCCATTTGGATCGGAATTCACTGTCACCTGAATGGTTTTGGTGTCCGAAAGGTTGACCGTGTCCGTCACTTTTATGCTGAAGGTGTAAACGCCGGCAATGGTGGGCGTCCAGCTTACCTGTCCCGAAGTGTTGTTGATGACCACGCCTGTAGGCGCGCCCACGAGCGAGTACGTCAGCGGGGGATGATTGCTGTTTTGGGCCAGGGTGGGGGTGAATGTGAAAGTCTGGCCCGCCGTCGCGTTCTGGTTTGGAATGGCGTTCAGAATGGGCGCGACGTTCTGTAACTCGTAAGCGCCGATGTCTACATGCGCGTTGACAATACGGGGGTTGCCGTCTAGGTCCGTAGTCACGCCTGCAATCGCGGCATCGTCACCGCGATCTATGCAGGGCGAACCGGCCTGAAGATGCAGGTCGCCGTTGGCGGAGTTTACAAACAGCGGGTCCGCGTCGAAGTTGCCGTTGTTGTCGGGAGTGGACGCCAGGTTATAACCGGCCACATCACTATGGCTGAGAGTAGCAAAACTGCCGTTGACGCCGTTGCCGATGATGCTATTGTACACCTTCACGGGGCTATCCGGGCTGTTTACCATTCCGACTCCGCTGCCGTTCGCGAAGTTTCCAAAAATGGTGCAGTTAGTTATGGTGGGCGCGGCAGTGGAATCGTTGTACATGCCGCCGCCGTTATAAGCGGCGGTATTTCCGTAGAAGACGCAGTTTGTCACCACCGAATTGCTCTGATAGTTGTACATGCCGCCGCCGTAATTAGCCGTGTTGTTGCGGAAGACACAGGAGGTCACGGTGGGATTGGCGTAAAAGCACAACAGTCCGCCGCCCAGGGAACTCGCGGTATTGTTGGCGAACACGCAATGCTGGAAGGTCGGGCTGCTATTTACGCAGTACGCGCCGCCGCCTGAACCCGAGGTGCTGTTCTGACTGGAGCCGTTCTGAATGGTGAAGCCGCTGACAGTGGCCGCCGCCGTCTCATGGGTGTGAAAGTAGAAGCCGTTTCCGGCCTGTTGGCAGTCAATGACGCACTGCGCCGGGTTGTTGCTTGCCGAGCGAACGGTGATGCTTTTGCCGCCGAAGTCGAGGTTTTTGTTGTTCGCGCCGGTGTAGGTTCCATCGGCGACAATCACGACATCGCCATTCACAGCGGCGTTGATGCCTGCCTGAATGGTACTCTGGTCGGCGGGAACATTGATGTTGGCGGCCTGAGTGGTGGCAGCAAACGTCAGCAGGAGCAGGGCGCAGAGCAGACGGAACGGCATTGCGCGTGACGGGTGACGCGCGTCGCGCCGGAATTTCGCCCACGCGGACAGGCGATTTGTGTTCATACGCTGCGGGATTATGGCAGGTAAACGGGGGTGAGGCATGGCTGCAAAACTCCTCTCGTGTTCAGAGGTAGTGACTGCAAGCGTCACTTCCCCGCCGGTAGTTGGATACGATTGCCCTTTTTCATAAGGTTTCGTGAACCACGTTCAGCCTGTCTCATACTGTAAATTTCTGAAAGAGGTCTGATGATAACAGGTGAATATCCTGTCAATTTCTATCATTATACCACTGCCACCTGTTTGCCGCTACCTGTTAAATAAGACATGAACACCATAACAAAAACCCCATTCCCGGCAAAGAATGGGGTTTTAGGAATTTTCGGATATTAACATGTTCCGCAAACATGGAATAAGGGACTTACGGACAAATAGTTGTTCCAGTCCGCGCAGACGGACTTCGTTATCACAGCCGCGCAAAAGATTAAAATCAGTTTTGCGCGGACGCTCAGTGGAACAATTTAATCAACGGAAGTCCCTGACGGCAATTCCCGCAAGCAGGGCGAGGCTGCCGGGTTCGGGAACGGGCGGCTTGCAGCGTAATGCTACAGGCTTTTTCCGCTATTGGCTCGGCTGCTATGCCCAAACAACCGGACCATTGGTTCATGCTGCCGGAGGAATGTTTTGGGCGCACTCGCCACATACATAGTCCAGCGCGCCAAGCAGTTTGGGTAAATCGCTGGTAACGTACAGGTCAGTTTCAAACAACTCCTGCCGTGTGGTGAGTTTGTAGAACTGCCAAGTTTGCCCGTTGCTGACGATGCCGTATACATCCGTTTCATGCCCCTCCTGCCGATTGTTGTCCCGGCAGGCAATCATTTCCGCAATGCACTGCGCTTGTCCCTGTACAAAATCATCGCGTTTGGCTTCCGCGACACATAAAAGAGGCGTGGTGATATAGGCATAATCCGGGGCAATGATATAATCGGCAACACCGGTCAGGGACGCCGATTCCAGGGCTGCTGCCTTCCAAATGCTTCAGATGCGCGTAATTGGGCACGATTTCGGCAAACAGAGTGTCAATCAGCAGTATTTTAGCGGCTTCCGAATTGGTCTGATTGAAAACGCGCAGGCGTCGCAGCCACTCCTGCTAGAGGTTCACTCGGCAGGTAGGGCGGCGCGTCTATAGTCCAGGGTGTCAGACGCGCCGCCGGTATCAACAGCATAGCCTCTTTCAGTCCCATGCTCGAGAAGATACGTTTCATGTTCAACCTTCTGCTATCGGCGCTGTCGTTTTAACCGCTGTAATCGCCCGTCGCGCCCGCATCGCCCGCATCGGCCTGCTCATGGGCGGTGGGTTGGCTGCCGAGCAATTTTTGTTCCATGTTGCCGGCAAGCAAGGCTCCCGCCGGGTACTTCAACTGGAAGTAGAGTTTGGACTGCATCCCGTAATTTTTGACAATGCCGAGCGAATCGGCCTGATTGAACGTTTTGCTGTCGAAACTGGCTAAATCCTCGTTGTACAGCGCCAATTCGCTCGCTCGTCCCGACGATGATGGCGTTGCCCTTCGCCAGCCGCAGATTGACGGTTCCCGTAACGCGCTCCTGTACCTTGTTGATGAACGCTTCCAAGTCTTCCTTCAGCGGGTCGAACCACAGCCCCTTATAGGCCATTTCGCCCCATTCCGCGTCTACCGATTTCTTGAACTTCAGTTCCGATTGGGTGCATACGAGGGCTTCGAGCGCGCGGTGCGCGGCCAGAATCACGACGGCGGCGGGACACTCGTAATTTTCGCGCACTTTCAGGCCGAGCATCCGGTCTTCCATGATGTCCACGCGCCCGACGCCGTTTTCGCCCGCGATTTTATTGAGTTCCACGACCAGATCGAAGGGAGCGTACTTTTTGCCGTCCAGCGCGACGGGTACGCCGTTTTCAAAGCCTATGGTGAGTTCCCGCGCCTCGTCCGGGCAGTCTTTAAGGCCGCGTGTCCACTGGTAAATCTCTTCCGGGGGCGCATAATTCGGCTCTTCCAATCGCCCGCCCTCCACGCTGCGCCCCCACAGGTTTTCGTCAATGCTCCAGATTTTGCTTGTGGTTTGTGAAATGTCCAGTCCGTGTTCGTTAGCGTATTCGATCTCTTCGCTGCGGGTCCAGGGAGATCGGCTGCCATCCGGCATTTTGCGGCCTTCGCGCATGGGCGCGATGATTTCGACATCCGGCATCAGCGTCCGCATGATGTATTCGATGCGGAATTGATCGTTGCCCTTGCCGGTGCAGCCATGCCCGAACGCGGTCGCGCCCAACTCCTGCGCTTTTTCGACGGCTTTCAGGGCGATGAGCGGGCGAGCGATAGACGTTGAAATCGGATAGCCCTGATAATCGCCGTTCGCTTTGACGGCAGGCCAGCAGAAATGCTCCACGAACAGAGCGCGGGCGTCAACCGTATAGTGTTCGGTTCCAAAGCGGCGGGCGCGTTCCTCGGCCTGCGCGATGTCTTCCCGCGCCTGCCCCACGTCTACCGTGACCGTAATCACATGGTCGAAGCCATACTCTTCCTTCATCAGCGGAATACACACGGACGTATCCAGCCCGCCCGAATATACGAGGACAATCTTACGCATGAAAACTCCTTATTACAATCGTAACTATTCAGGCCCTCACCCCTAGCCCCTCTCCCAAGTTTGGGAGAGGGGAACTATTCAAATCAGTTTCGAGATAGGGCTGAATAGTTACTTACAATCCTAAGATTAACGTCAGCAACGCCTTCTGCGTGTGCAGCCGGTTTTCCGCCTGATTCATAATAACCGTGTTGTGCGCGTCCATGACATCGGCGGAAACCTCTTCGCCGCGATGCGCGGGCAGGCAATGCAAAACGGATACATCCGGTTTGGCGTGGGAAAGCAGGGTTGTATTGATCTGGTAGGGCGCGAAAATCTGCATCCGGGCAGCTTTTTCGTCTTCCTGTCCCATGCTGGCCCACACGTCGGTATACACGGCGTCGGCGTTTTGAACAGCCTGAACAGGGTCGGCAACAATCTCAACGCTTGCGCCCGTCTGTTGCGCGATGCGGGTGGCTTCCTGCACATAATTGCCGGACGGCTCGTAACCGGCAGGGCAGGCCGCGCTTAAGTTTACCCCCATTTTGGCGCAGGCGAGCAAAAGGGCGTGTAAAACATTGTTGCCGTCGCCCACATACGCCAGTTTCAGGTTGTTGCCGAGCGGCCCCTTCTGCTCCTGCAAGCGTGAGCAGGTCGGCAAACGCCTGTATGGGATGTTCGCGGTCACTGAGCGCGTTGATGACGGGAATCGTGCCATGCTGCGCCAGTTCCTCAACGGTTTCGTGCTTGAACACGCGGGCGGCGATGATGTCTACCCACCGCGAGAGAGCGCCCGCCACATCGGCAACCGGTTCCCTCGCTCCCAATCCCACGTCACCGGGCGCAAGGTAAATGGCCTGTCCGTGCAGGTGCGCCATGCCCGCCTCGAAACTGACCCTTGTGCGCAGGGAGGGTTTTTCAAACAGCAGCGCGAGAGTGCGCGGATACTGCCAGTACAGGCTGCGCTCACGGGCAAGGTCGTACTGTTTCAGCCCCGCCGCAACGTCGAGCGCGGCGCGTATCTGTTCGGTTGAAAAGTCGAACAGGCTGATAACGGATTTCTTGCGCCACGAGTGGGCGTTATCTTCAATTAATTGTCGGAGTTGGTTGGCGTCCATGCGATTTTATCTCAATCATTCTGCGGAGGGTCTGACACATTGGGCTGTAAATCGGCTGTGTTTGCTGCGCTGTCGTCTGATGTTGCCTCCGAGGAAGTTTGCGACAGGGTAGGCAGCAGATCGACAACTTTGATGACAATTTGTGGCGCGGCAAGCGGGGAAATTTGCCCATCCGCAAGCACTATTTGCAGGGAACGGTAGCCCCATTGTCCATCGCCAAGCAGTCCCGGCTCGCGGCGCACTTCCAACTGGCGGGCGCGTTGGTTCAGCACCCAATAGTCGGGGATTCCAGACCGGGCATACGCTTCGGCTTTGTAATTTTGATCGAATTTGAGCGATGACGCCGATATTTCTACAACAAGTACCGCATTAGCGGAAGTTGCAAATCCGGGATTTTGGCGCAGCGTTCCTCGAACCGCCATAACATCCGGAATCGGTTCCGTCAGGTCCGTTAAAACAAGCGGCTTTTCCTCACGGATGTGGAAACCTGCTGGAAATGCTCCGCGTAATACTTCGGCGACCACCCCGACGCCGAAAGCATGTGGCGCTCCTTGTGGACTCATTTTTTTCCACACCTCCCCATTGATTAGTTCCAGTCGTTCCTCCATGCCGAAAAAGCCGAGTTCGCCTGCCTTATGGTAATCGGCGCGAGTCCATAATCGGCGCCTCGGCTCCTCAAAGCGCAACGGGTCAGACAGCAACGTTTCAGGTAAGGGCGATTCAGTTTGCGAAGTCTCCACAGTCGGCTGTTGAACAATCGGTTTTTCAAGGGTGGTTGTCATGGAAAATCTCCTCCACAAACTGGCTACGCTTGCAGCAAGTCGCGCAACGTGTCTACAACGCGGTCACAGTCGTCGTTTGTGACGATGAGCGGGGGAACGAAGCGCAAAACAAAGTCGCCGGTCGCGTTGGCGATGATGCCCGCCTTGAGTAAACCTTGATACAAAGTCTTCGCTTCCGGCTGCGCGAACTGGACGCCCACCATCAGACCGTGTCCGCGCACCTCGGTGATGCGGGCGGGGAAATCGGCGCGAAGTTGGTTCAAGGCGTTGCGGAAATACTGCCCGGTCTGCTCGGCGCGCTGCATCAGGTTCTCGTCTTCCAAAACGTCTAAGGTGGCGAGGGCGGCGGCGCAGGCGAGCGGCTGGCCCGCGAACGTGCTGCCGTGATCGCCGGGAACAAGCGTATGCGCGGCTTCGCCCCGCGTCAAACACGCGCCCATCGGAAAGCCGTCGGCTATGCCTTTGGCAAGCGTGACAATATCGCCCTGAACGCCCGCGAGCTGGCTGGCCAGGAAGCGTCCCGTTCGCCCCATGCCGCACTGCACTTCGTCTAAGATAAGCAGCACTTCGGCCTCGTCGCACAGGGCGCGGATGCCATTGAGAAAATCCGGGGACGCGACATTGACGCCGGACTCGCCCTGTATCGGCTCAATCATTACGGCGCAGGTCTTTTCGCTGATAAGGTCGTCGAGCGCGTGAAGGTTGTTGAGGGGCGCGTAGTGGAAGCCGGGCACAAGCGGCGCGAATGGCGTCTGGTATTTGGGCTGCGCGGTTGCGGTCACGGTTCCCATCGTGCGCCCGTGAAACGAACCCTGAAACGTGATGATCTCAAAGCAGTCGCTGCCGCGTTTCTGCTTTGCCCCATTTGCGGGCGATTTTCAGCGCGGCCTCGTTCGCTTCCGCGCCGGAATTGCAGAAGAACGCCTTTTCCATGCCCGCGAGTTCGCACAAGCGTTTGGCAAGCGGGGCCTGCAGCGCGTTGTGGTACAGGTTGCTGACCTGCATCAGCGTTTGCGCCTGATTTGCGATGGCGTGCGGCAATGCGCGGATGGCAATGCCCCACCTGCACAACGGCAATCCCCGCCAGAAAGTCCAGATACTCGCGCCCCTCGCTGTCCCACAAACGCGCGCCCTCGCCGCGCACAAACACAATCGGCTGACGCGCATACGTGCCAAGCACATACTCGCTGTCGGTCTGCATGATGTGCGCGGCGTCCACTTCGGGCGTATGCAATAGCCTGCGGAAGGGGGTTGAAGGTGGGAAGAGTAGGTTTCAAGGTCGAGTATCATGGCGTCTCCATCTGTTTATGAGCGTGTTTTGGCAGGATTTCTTGATTGCGTTTTGCGCATCCTGTTGATTTAGTTGAATCCGGTCGACAGTTAGAGCGGTATGTCTTTCTTTTGGCGTTTGAAGCCGTCTATGCAGGCCAGCGTGTTCAGGTCGCGCGCGGTCCACCGATTGCGATGATGTGAAGTACATCAAGTCATCGGGGTTGGGGCTGTGGCCGTTGATGCCGAGCGCGTGGCCGAACTCGTGCGCAGCAGTGTTTTCAAAGCGTTCCAGGTCGCGGCGCGTCATGCCTTCCCATACATTCAGGTGCATATCCGCATGAAACAACTGGCGGCGCGTTTTGTTGTAATTGAAACCCGTTGTGCCAAGTTTGCCGCCCGTGAACGGACGGGCAGGAACAACCTCATACGTGACGGTCACATCGGCGCGGGAGGGCGTTGAAACCACTTCGTACTTTACTTCGCCCTGCGTCGCCTTGACCCACTGAGCGAAACCGCGCTGCGCAATCTCATCGAGTTTTTCGCGGTCGCTGCTCATGCTGTTGGTAAACGCGACACGAATGGGAAAATGTCCCCAGTGCAGTTCATTCGTGAGCGCGTCCGCGTAGGTATCGTTATGGCCGTCACGCGCAGGCGCGTCGGAAACGGCATAGGCGTACTCATCCACGTTCTGCCGGGAATCGGCGCGGCTCAGTGTTGAAGCCCTGCCCGTGAGCAGCGCAAACGTCAGACACGCCGCTAAAAAATCACGCGCGATTGTATTTTTTCGTGCCATATTTTTTGTAATACTCCAAGAGGCAGGTTGTTAGGTTGTTAAGTCTTTAGGTTAGTAATGTATATCTTTTTTCCTCAACCTAACAACCTGATAACCTAACAACTAACAACCTAACCTAAGCGTGTACCATTGTGCCGATACCCGCGTCCGTAAAGATTTCGATGAGCAGGGCGTGTGGCAGGCGTCCGTCTATCAGGTGGGCGCGGGGTACGCCGCCCTCTACAGCCACAATACAAGCTTGCAGTTTGGGAATCATGCCCCGTTCCGCCGCGCCGCTGGCAATCATGCTATCGGCCTGTTCTGCGTCCATTTCGGAAATCAGGCTTGTCTTGTCGCTGTAATCGGCGTACAATCCCTCCACATCCGTTAAAATCACGAGTTTGGCGGCTTGCACGGCTGCGGCAATGTGTCCCGCAACATGGTCGGCGTTGACATTGTAGCTTTCACCGTCGGGTCCGATGGCGACGGACGAGATTACGGGAATATAGCCCTGTTCGCCAAGAAGGGTGAGCAGTTCCGCGTTTACTTTTGCCACTTCACCGACATAGCCCAGATCACCCTGCGGCGATTCCATTTTATAGGCTTGTATTAAATTGGCGTCTTTGCCGCTCAAGCCGACGGCCTTTGCGCCCTGTTTGTTGAGAAGGGATACGATACCTTTGTTGGTTTTGCCTGCCAGCACCATTTCGACGATTTCCATAGTTTCGGCGTCGGTCACGCGCAGACCGCCGACGAAAGCGGGTTCATGTCCCATCTGCTTCATCATGGCGCTGATTTCCGGCCCGCCGCCGTGTACCAGAATAGGCCGTATCCCCACGTAATGCAGCAGGGCAATATCCTGCATCACCTGCGCTTTGAGCGTTTCGTCAATCATGGCGTTGCCGCCGTACTTGACGACAATGGTTTTGCCGTAAAACTGCCGCAGATAGGGCAGGGCTTCAATCAGTACGGACGCATGAGCGCTGGAATCAATTTGTAGCATTATGTGAGTACCTGTTGATAGTTATGCAGTCTGCCTGCAAGTCCCTGCTCTTATTATACAGGAAATTTGGGCGGGATGCTTGACCTCACCCCCGGCCCCTCTCCTTGCCGCGCAACGCGCCAGGAGAGGGGAGGCGGTTGTATGGGGGCTGGTCGCGCTTAGAGCCTGTCCCAGTAGGAAAAGCATTTACGTCCGAAGGACGTTTAGCCGCAGGCTACTCAGACGGGTACGTTCTCTGTACCCGGCCTATTGGAATAGGCTCTCAGGAAGTCTGAAGTTTGATTACTTCCGAGTCAGGGAAGAGGTTGTTGCTTCCTGATGTTGGGCGTGTTGGTCTAAAATGGTTTGGTATACCCAACGATTCGGGTAGTAGTCGCTGAAAAAGTGGGCGTCTTCGCCTGTCAGAATTTTGGACAGGGCAGCGGCGATGCCTGCCGAGCGGCTGCGCCCCATTTCGCACTGGCAAATGATCGTATGTACCGGCTCCTGCGCTTCCATGACATGCCGGTGTATGAGCGCGAGTATGGCGTCGGCGTCCTGTTTGCTGATGAGGGTTTTGCCGCGTGGGGTTTGTCCTTTGTACTCGGCATCGTCGAATTGCAGCCGCAGGACTCCGCGACACAGCGGCGTGTCCGCAACCAACGCCTCATCGGAACCGGGATCGGTGACGGAAATCAGGATAAACGGCTCGTCCGCAGCCATTTGCCCCAATGCCGGACGACTCATCACGCGCAGATGAATTGGTTGTTTTAAGTTCATTTTGTGTTTGCAACCCATTGCAGATTTGTCAGGCGTTCGGCGGGCTGAAATCCTACCGACTCGTAGATACGGGCGGCAAAGTAGTCTTCGTCCGCTATCATCACCAGTGTTTCAAGACCCATCGAAGTAAGGCCGAATTGGGCGGCCTTGTAAACAAGGGTAGAGCAAACTCCCTGCCTGCGAAAATCCGGGTAGGTGGTGACGAATTGGAAGCGGCCAATGCCGCGCTGGGTACTGTCCACAAACAGCCCTAAATCGCCTGCCATTTCATCATTCACAAACGCGCCGAACCAATGCCCCAACCCCTGCGCGACCATCGCGCGATAAGATGCCATTTTCGCGCGCCGAAATGTCGTGTAGCCTTCCAGACTGTACTTCGGCTCCCTGTGTACAATCTGGTTTTGCAGGGCGGTTTCCCAATCCTCCTCCGACTCAAGCGCGCGTACCTGTACATCGGGGTTGAACTTCGGCGGCAGTTGTACTTGCCGGGCGGTCAGCGCGACAGCGGTATCTAACTCGAAGCCCGCTGCCAGAAAGGGCGCGACCTCGCCGGTTTCGCCTGCTGTATTATCCCATGCAAGAGCAATATGTCCCACCTGTTCGGGCGATCCTATCTCCTGCGCGAATAGTTTTGTCCACCGTTCATAATCCCCCGGTTGCGGCGGATGCGCGAACAGCAGAAAGTTGCCCCAGTAAAAGGTCGGATTGGAGGGCGTTTGGATTACCAAATAGTCGCCTTTATCCGTAATGCGGCCTTCAAAGCGCGCGAAAATCAGATCGGTACGATAGCCAAATGAGCGTAATTGCATGGTGTTGACCAAAAAGCAAATGATGAGTGATGAATGATGAATGTCGATGCATATTTTACTCATCCTTCATCCTTCATCCTTCATCCTTTGCCTACGTGTGGTACTCTGCGTTGATTTTGATGTAATCGTAGCTGTAATCGCACGTCCAGACGGTGGCGAGTTCGTCGCCCTGATTCAAGTCCAGCACGATTTGCACGTCTTTTTGTGTCAGATAATCATGCGCCCCATCGCGGTCGAATTCCACGCTGCCGCCCTGCGAACAGACAAGATGCGGGCCGATTTGCACGTCTATTTTGGTCGGGTCGAAGGGAACGCCCGGCGCGTCCTGCCGCCATGAGCAACCGGCCCCAGTTCGGATCGTTGCCGAACAGGGCAGTTTTCACGAGCGGCGATTCGGCAATGGTTTTCGCAATCGTATGCGCCCCGGCTTCCGTCAACGCGCCGCGAACGATAATTTCCGCCAGTTTGGTTGCGCCCTCGCCGTCGCGGGCAATGGCTTTGGCAAGCTCGATGCACAGGCGGGTTAAGGCTTCGACAAAATCTTCAAAGGCGGGGCCGGGTACGGAGATCACGCCCTCGCCCATACCGGATGCCAGCAGCAGGCCCATGTCATTGGTACTGGTATCGCCGTCAATGGTGACGCTGTTGAACGAGGCGGCAACGGCGCGTTTCAGGGCTTCCTGCAAGCAGGGGCGCGGGCAGGCGGGCATCCGTCGTGAGAAAGGCAAGCATGGTCGCCATGTTGGGCGCGATCATGCCCGCGCCCTTGCACATGCCGCCGAACCGAATGGGCGCAACCCATTGGTCGCTGTCCGCGTCGCAGGCGCGAAATTTGGGAACGGTATCCGTCGTCATAATGGCGCGGGCAACGGCTTCATCCGTGTCCTCGTCCCGGTCCAGATTGGCAACCGCGTCGGCAATGCCGGCTTGCAGTTTATCCATCGGCATCAGATGCCCGATGATTCCCGTTGACGCGGTGAGTACCGAATCCGGCGGAATATTGAGGTGACGCGATACCCATTCGGCCAGTGTCCGGTTGTCGTGGTCGCCCTGTTCGCCGTTGCAGGCGTTGGCGTTGCCCGCATTGATAAGGATAGCGCGAGCGGTTCCGTTGCGGGTTACGCGCCGGGAATACTGCACACACGCGGCCTGCACCCGGTTGGTGGTGAACACGCCGGCAACGGTCGCCGCCGTGTCGCTGACGAGCAACGCCAAATCCGCGCCCGCCGTTTTCAGGCCGCAGCGCACCGCCGACGCGACAAAGCCTTCCGGGTACGTAACGCCCGCTTCCACATCCTTCCACTGCGTCAGCACGATGTTTGCTCCTCGCTCGAAGTTGAGGGTTGAGAGTTCTCGGTGTTCGGTATTTCTGTTCCCGGTTCGGACAGTTTTTTGCCCCAAAATTCCAGAGGGCTGTTATGTTTGTAGCCGCGTTTGGTATACATACTTTTGGCGACCGTGTTTGTGACGCGGGTGAGCAGGGTTACGCCGCTCAATCCCGCCTCGTAAATGTCCTGCTCCGCCCTGTCCAAAAGTTTTGTGGCAATGCCCCGCCCTCGCTGATGTTCCGCAACCGCCAATCGCCACAAAATGCCCACGCTGCCATTGTGCGACCACAAAATAACGCCCACAACTTGCTCGTTCCTGAACTCTCCAGCTTGATCTTCTGAAAGCCCGCCCGCGTCTTTCGTCTGCGGCGCGACAGCAACCAACGCGCCGCCTCCCGAACCCATCAGCCGTTCTAATTCCGTGTTCCAGATACGGGCGCAGTTTCGCTTCTTCCCACAAAGCCAGAACAGTAGGGTAGTCTTCGGGGCGGTAAAGTCGGACGAAGACAGGTAGGGATGAGGGATGAGGGATGAGGGATGAGGGGAGATTTACTTCATTATTTCCTCCTGTCTCCTCTTCTCCTCTTCTCCTTTTCTCCTTTTCTATCATTACGGCCATAACCCTCCCCCTTCCAATCCTGCGGTTTCTTCCAGACCGCACATCAGGTTCATGTTCTGAATGGCCTGACCCGCCGCGCCTTTAATCAGGTTGTCGAGACAGGAAATAATCGGTGACGCGGTTGTTACGGTTGTCTACGCTGACGGCAAGATGGCAAACGTTAGTGCCGAGCGTGTGTTTTGTGGCAGGCAAATGGTCTTCCACAACGGCGACAAAGGGCGCGTCGGCATAAAATTGCCGGTATACAGTTGATTCAATTCGGCTACGCCTGCCGGTTGTTTTCAGGTGGCATAGCAGGTTGCCAGTATGCCGCGCGTCATGGGAATCAGATGTGGCGTGAACGTCACGGCAAGCGGCGTTGGCGAATTGGTAAGCGGCTGAAGCGCCATTTCGATTTCGGGCGTGTGGCGGTGCGTCCCCGCAACTTTGTACGCGCTCACGCTCTCATTGATTTCAGGAAAGTGGTAGTCGAGGCTGAATTTCGCCCGTCCCGCGCCCGATACGCCGGTTTTGGAGATCAATGATGATACTGTTTACATCAATCAGATTGTTCTTCATAAGGGGCGCGAGGGCGAGGATTCCCGCAGTGGCGTGGCAGCCGGGATTGCCCGACAATCCGCGCCTTGCGAATGGCCTCTTTGTTCAGTTCCGGCATCCCGTATACGGCCTCGGCATTGAGGCGCGGACAGGCGTGTGCCATGCCATACCACTGCGCGTATGTGTCTGTGTCTGCGAAACCGGAAATCAGCGGACAAATCCACGATTTTGCACCCGGCCTCAATCAGATGGGGCGCGGTCTGCATGGCTTTGGTGTTTTCCTGCGCCAGAAACACCACGTCGCATTGCGCGATACGGCTGCCGTCGCCATAACTTTCAAATCGCAGTTGATCTGCGCGGGTATTCGTCAGGCCGGGAAACGCCGCAGACAACGGCTTGCCCGCATACGTTTCCGATACGGCGGCTGTCACCTGCACATCGGGATGCCGCAGCAGCAGGCGCAGCAATTCCCCGCCGCCATACCCTGACGCCCCCACAACTCCTACATCAATCATAACAGCACCTTCCAGACTCAATATAAAAGCCGCGCGGTGCAGTGTGACCGGCGGCTGGTAAGCACAAAACAAAAAAGCCGCAAGCCTCCGTCCTCGGATTGGCCCACGACCTTCAATTGCGAAGCAAAACGACTTGCGCCGCGCAGCGTGGGCTTAGAAACCGGTACGCTGACGGCGACGGCTGGATGCCGAACAAGAACTGTTTATGTTGTATGCTAACATAAATTCATCATATCCTTCAAAAGATAATAGCAGTATACCGTTGCCACTGCGCAGCTGTCAACCCTTTGCGCAAATAAATTGTAATCTCGTGGAAAAGAATACATCGTAGGGGTTCTGCTTGCTGAACCCTCCTCAATCGCTTAATTTCGCAATCAAGGGCTGAACCCCTCGCGAAAGAGGGCGCGGCAAGCAGCGCCCCTACAATGCTGTTGGCAGCCTGCTTTGCCAGCGGGCTTGAAGCAGGGCGATGGCCTGCTCTTTGGCTTTGGCTTCCACTTCTATCCACGGCGCGTAGCGGAATACGGAGGGTATTTGCGTTACGAGGTCGCTGTGGCGGGTGTCAGCGAAAAACGCGCGCCCATTGGAGATATGCGTAATTTGCCATTGTGGGAGGGGCCACGTTTCCCGCGCCGCCCAGAACATCTCTATCACGCTTGCGTCTTCATAACTGGAGAGTTTCTCATGGCACACATGATGGTGCGCGTCGAAGACCATCGGAACTCCCGCGCGTCGGCAAACGGTCAAGATTTCCCGGCTGCTGTACGCATCCTCATCGTTTTCAAGGATCAGCCGCGCCCGCATTGTTTCGTCGAGTGTGTCAATCGTCCGAACAAGGGCGTCCGCCCGGTTGCCTTTGCCGCCGTGCAGAATCAGCGGGCAGGCGTGTGAGCGCGGCTGGTTCATCATGTCCAGAATACGGGCGTGTCCGCGCAGGGAACGGATGCTGTTCGCTACCACTTGCGGACTGTCGGAACTCAGCACGATAAATTGTTCCGGGTGCGCCAGCAGGCGGATGTGTAACGCATCCGCCCGCGCGCCAATCGCGGCAAGGGTTTCCGAACAGGCAAGCAGCGCGTCCTCGTATGTGGGATCGTCGGCAAAGGGCAGCAGGTTGGAGGACAGCCGGTACATGCCGATGTTGTTTTGGGCGCAAAACTCCAGCGCGCCCGCCAGCCGGTTCAAATTGTCCTGATACAGATGGTACAGCAAAAACGAGCGTTCATGCGCGGGAAATTGCAGCAGGCGCGTTCGCGTAATCGTCCGAAAGCGTACCCGTTCCGTAGTCGTGATGCACACCAGGCCAAGTTGTGGTTTTTGCCAGAGAAAGCTGCGCGTTTCGGTGTCTTGCCTGTGTTCCATGCGCTTTTATACGCGACAGAAAATAAAAACGCGGCAACCGGGCGGGATTATGGTTTCTATTCTCAACCGCCGGGAGTATGTAAAAAAGGTTTTATCCGTATATCCCCGAACTTGAATTGCGCCAGAGATTTTTTGCTGAATTCGTTGACAATTCTCCTCCTTTCTCCCTATAATGGAGTAGAAAAGAGAGCGGTGAAGTTTCTGGCTTTCTGTTTGCGATTAGAGTAATTTAAAGAAGGGAGAGTTTCTTAGATGAAAGAAAAAAAAGGAATAGCCGATATAGAAGCAGGCTATGACAGCGAACTGGATGAAGGCACTGTGGTCGAATCGGAATCGCTATGCTGCGGCGCGAAACATGACGATACAATGAAGACTGTTCCTGAGTTGGTTGTGAAGGAAACAGTTGCGAAGAGGGGAATTGAGCGCCTGATTGCAGATGAAGTATCGCCCGAAGAAGATTTAAGCGCGATGTTGGCCGAGATACTGGCTCCCGTTTACGAATATAGCCATAAGCAGGGACATACAGAAGAAGAAATTGGAGAGTTTGTGGATACCGAGGTGGCTAAATATCGAGCGGAACGCCGCGCCCCTCAAACATCTAAATCATGAGCGAACCTGTTGATCGCAAAAAAGCGGTATTTGATACGGGTGTCGTGCTGCAATCCGCTATATCAAATGCAGGTCCGGCTGCGTCGTGTTTGCGTTTGTTGGCAGCCGGAAAAATTATTGTGCCACTCAGCCCGCAGGTGCGAGAAGAGTATGCAGATGTTCTTACGCGCCCCGTTGTCATCGCAAAAAATCCACTCCTTACTCCCGAACGAGCCAACCTGATACTGCGCATTATAGACCTGAAAACAACTCCCGTAACCGTGATACGTCCCTATTTGCAATATCCGCGTGACCCCAATGACGAGAAAATTCTGAATCTTGCAATTCAGGAGGAAGTAGATTTTCTCGTCACGCGAGACAAACATCTGCTTGTTCTCAGGTCAAGCAGTGATTTTAAACGTCTGTACCCCTACATGACTGTTGTTGATCCGCTCACTTTTATACAAACAATAGACGAGTAACACAGGAAAAATTGCCAAACAGAAGACTTCGTTCCGCTTTGTTTTCTGCCCGTGTTCTACTCGCCACAGAAGAACAACGCGCTAATAGACTTATCAGGATTTGTTACCCCAGCCGCCGCCGCCGGGGGTGCGCAGGGTCAACAGGGAATCGGTGGGGCAGTCCGCGCTCCATTTGCCGGGGAGAGTTTGTTCCGCCTGTCCCGGCAATTGCAGCCGATTTTGCCCGCATTGCCCCGGACGGCCGCCATGCGCGCCGAACGGGGGATGGACGCGCCGCTCGGTCAGCAGCGACACGCGGCAATCCGTGAGCAGACGGATTTGGCGTATGATTCCCATGCCGCCCGCGTGTTCGCCTTCGCCGCCTGTCCCCTCTGCAAGCGCGTAGGCTTCCACGCGCATGGGATAATGGGTTTCAAAGGCTTCGACCGGCGTATTGCGCGTGTTGGTCATGTGGGTGTGGATGCCCGACATGCCCGCTCCGAAAGGGGACGCGCCCGCGCCGCCCGCAATTGTTTCGTAATACGCGAACGGCTGTTGCCGCTCCGCGTCCCACCCGCCGATGGTCAGGTTGTTCATCGTGCCTTGACTGGCGGCGGGAATACGTTCAGGCGCGGCCTGCGCTAATGCCCGCAACAGCACATCCACAATGCGCTGCGAAGTCTCGACATTTCCCGCCGCCACCGCAGCCGGAAAACGCGCGTTGACGATGCTTCCCGGTGGCGCAATCACTTCGACGGGCGCGAAACAGCCCTCATTCGTGGGGATTTCTTCCTCGACAAGACAGCGGACGACGTAGTAGCAGGCGGAACGGGTAATGGCGAGAGTGGCGTTGAGCGAACCGCGCACCTGACTGGCGCTGCCCGTGAAATCAAAGCAGATGCCGCCGTTTGCCTGCACGGTCATTTTAACGCGAATCAGAATGTCTGTGCTGCCCGCGCCGTCATCGTCCAGAACATCCTCGGCCTCATAAACTCCCGGCGGCAGGGTTTGAATGGCGGCGCGAACGGCTTGCGCGGCATACGCGATGTTTTCGCCCACGCGCAGCCCGAATGTTTCCGCGCCATGCGCTTCCATCAGAGCGCGAAACCTCCGTATGCCCGTCTCATTGGCGGCGATTTGCGCCGACAGGTCGCCCCGCCGCTCCCCCGGCGTCCGTGAATTGGCGCAAACCAGTTCCAGAGCGTCCTGCCGCACCTGCCCATTTTCTACCAACAACAGCGGCGGAATGATAATTCCCTCGTGAAAGGCTTCCGTAGAAAGCGGCAGCGAACCGGGCGACAATCCCCCCACATCGGCATGATGGGCGCGGCTGGCGACGAAGCCAAGCAAGGATGAAGGATGAAGCATGAAGGATGAATTCTCTTCTTCTCGTATCTCGTATCTTGTATCTCGTATTTTCCCCTCATCCTTCATCCTTCCGCCTTCATCCTTTACAAACACGGGCGCAATCAGCGTAATATCCGGCAAATGGGTTCCGCCGCAACGGGGATCGTTGCACAGCCACATGCTGCCAGGCTGCCAGTCGAGTCGGGAACGCAGGGATTGAATCATCAGGGGCATTGCGCCGAGATGTACGGGAATGTGGGCCGCCTGCGCGAGTAATCGTCCCTCCGCGTCGAACAGGGCGCAGCTATGGTCCAGACGCTCCTTGATGTTGGGGGAGTAGGCTGTTCGTTCCAGCGTGACGCCCATCTCTTCGGCCACTGCCGCCAGCAAGTGCCGCCATACTTCCACCTGAACGGGGTCGAAAGTGGTGGTTGGTGGTTGGTGGTTGGTGGTTGGTGTTCTCATGCCATAGATTACGAACCTGCAAGAGATAAGGTTGAGAAGTTTTCCAACTAATAACAACCTGACCAACCACCAACCACCAACTACGCTTTCCTCGGTTTGCCGTGGAAGTCCGCGCCTTTGTAGTAGTGCGGGTCGGGGTCGGACGCATCGGCGGTCTGCGTTCGGCAACCCGCCAGCAGGCTGAACGCGCCTGCCGCAACCGGCAACAAAATCCATTTCGCGTTTCGCCGCGCAACGCGCCGCGTTCCTTCCGGTCGGCTGTTTTGTTTCTTCTGTTTAAGCATGATTAACCTCCTGTATTCTTTACTGCTTGCTTTGTTTCATAGAGATGTTCGCTGCGCTACAAGTCTGTCAAGGTAGGATAGCAGGGTACGTTGTAGGGGTTCTGCTTGCTGAACCCTCCTCAACATTGGTTGAACCCTCCTCGAACAAAGGCGCAGCAACCGCTTCCAGAGGGCGCAGCAATTCGTCGTTTTGGGCGCAGCAATTCGTCGTTTTGGGCGCAGCAATTCGTCGTTTTGGGCGCAGCAAGCAGCGCCCCTACCTGACTGTTCTACCTTGACGTTGTTTTAGCGCGGTTGTTGTCGCATTAAATCTAGCTATGTAGGCGCGTTTATTCGCGTTCATTCGCGGCTATTTACATGTCGGTTCTACTTATCCGAGGTGAAGTAGCGCTCGTAGTAGCAGCCGGATGCGTCCTGTTCCAGATGGCGTTCCGGGTTGTTGGTGATCCATTTGGAATGGCCGTCCAGAAAAGTCAGATTGGCTCCGCCCCTGTGCCGGAAGCGTCCCTCGCAGCCGTACAGAATGCCTAAATACGGGCCGCTGCCGTCGTGCTTCTGGAATGTGAGCGCGTCTACCACCATCGCGGTACGGGCGGGCGCGACTACATTCGTCAGCGATTGGGCGGAGAAAACGTAGTTGCCGTTTGTATCGGTCATCCATCCGCTGCCCGCGTAATGAGCGTAAGCCATGTTGCCGGTTGTGTCACAGCCCGGATAGTAGGTTGCCGGGTAGGACAGGCCATAGTTGGCGAACACCGTGTCCGGGGGAAACACGTTAGGCGACGCGCCCGCGCCATCGCAATCGTCCGCGTCCATCGCCTGCGCGGTGTTTTCCGCCACATACGAGGGACACTTTAAAATCTGCTGGCTCTTGATATACGGCTGAAGGGTATTGGTCCACAGGGATGCGGTCTGGTCGGCAAGCGAACACTGCGTCACGCCGGTTGCATCGTGAGCCGGGCAGTTGCGCCAGGCGATAAGCCCCTCGTCATAGTCCTGCGCATAAAGCGTCAGGGCCAGGCCGAGCTGTTTGGTGTTGGACAGGCAGGCGGTGGCCCGCGCCGACTCTCGCGCCTGGGCAAAGACCGGAAATAGGATCGCAGCCAGAATGCCGATAATGGCGATCACAACGAGCAACTCAATCAAAGTGAAAGCGTTGAGCGTTGAGCGTTGAGCGATGCTGGTATTTTGGTTATGTTTAGACAACATGGGGCAATGTCATTCCTTTCTATTCAAAAATTCTCTATTCAAGAAAATCACTTCACCATGAAAATCATTCCACGAGAACCGGCAAATTTAACTAAGATTTTTTTGCGGCCCCTATGCCGAACGTGTACTAAAGAAAATCAGGTTTGGTGTTGACAATGAACGACTATACAGTTCAGGGATTCAGAATACCAGCGTTCGACATTCAGAGGTTTCACCGTTCGGCGTTTGCAGGCGGAAGGCTTGCGGAGAACGGGTGGGCATGGATAATAATTGTTATATTAAAATGTATATAAAGAGGAAACAAAATGCGTAGTTTGCCAAAGCCGGCGCAATTGTACTTGCTAACAGTTTGCCTGCTCGGTCTTGTCGCCGCGGTTTACGCCTGCACGACGGCTATGCCTACCAGTAAAACGCAGGCATGGGAATTGGTCGTTTTCCTGATAATCGCTGTATTGGCGGGCGGCAAGAAAATCTGCCTGATGCGCCATAAACAAGAGGATGACGCCGGTTCCATGTCGCTTGGGTTTGCCATTACGTTCGCCGCCATGCTGCACTTCGGGCCGGGAGCTGGCGCGATGACGGCGATGATTACCTGCATCTCCGGTGGCCTGTATCCCAAACGGCAGCCCCTCTACCAACTGGCTTTCAACTCCTGCCTGGGGATACTGGAGGGCTGGCTGGCGGGACTGGTGTTTTTGTGGCTGAACGGCGGCACGCTGCAAATGCGACCCGTAGAAACCTTCATGGCCGTCATCGGCGCGGCGTTGATGAATTTCGTCATCAACACAGGCGGCGTGGCCCTGATTATCGCGCTGTGTACCAAAGAGCCTCCGTTTACCTTGTGGAAACAGACGTTTCTGTGGACAGCCCCCAGTTATTTTGCCGGGGCGTGTATCAGCACGCTTGCGTTGGTGTTGTTCGGGCAGCACCTGGTCGCGATTTTGTTGTTCGTGTCGCCCGTCGCCTATCTCACCTACCAATCTTACGGCACGTACATTGGGCGGCAGGAGGAGAAACTACAGCATATCGAAGAGCTTCAGCGCAATCAGGCGCATCTTGCGGATCTGTATTTAGCGACAATTAAAAGCCTCGCCCTCGCCATTGACGCCAAGGACCAGTACACGCATCAGCACATTCTGCGGGTACAGCGGTACGCGGTCGCCATTGCCGTGCAGATGGGACTGACCGGCGCGGAACTGGAGGGCGTGAATACCGGCGCGCTGCTACACGACATCGGCAAATTGGGCGTTCCCGAATACGTGCTGCTCAAACCAGGGCGTTTGACGGACGAAGAATTCGAAAAAATCAAGAAGCATCCTGAAATCGGCGCGGCGATTCTGGACCCGGTCGAGTTCCCCTGGCCCGTTCTGCCCGCTGTGAAGTACCACCATGAGAAGTGGGACGGAACCGGCTACCCGGAGGGTCTGGCGGGCCTGGATATTCCCCTCACGGCGCGTATTCTGGCGGTTGCCGATGTGTACGACGCGCTGACAAGTTCCCGCTCGTACCGGACGGCGTGGACGCATGAACGCGCCCTTTCGGTGATTATCAAAGACGCGGGAACGCACTTCGACCCGGTCATTGTGGATGCGTTCGTACTGGTGATTGACCGCGTGGTTCACGAAATGGCGGAGCAGGGAGAAGGCCCTCTTGTACCCGCGCCCTCTAAAATCGAGAATCCGAAGTCGAAAATGGAGGGGGCGGCCCGCGATATTCAGCGGGCGAGTTCGGAGCTGTGGGCGCTGTACGAAGTGGCGCAGACCCTGTCCTCCAGTCTGGGATTGCAGGAGACGATTGATATTCTGGCCCGCAAACTGGAAGCGATTTTCCCCGGCGGCGCGTGCGTGTTCCTGCTCAAAGAGGAGGGCGAAGAGACCCTGAGCGCGCGGGCGGCAGTGGGATTGAACCGCGATTTTCTTGTCACTGCGCGCTCCCTGAATCCGCGCTGCACATCCGCGCAGGTCGCCGCCACACGGACCACGTATGTGGGACAGTACGATCAGGATGATCTACTGCTGACCAGTTCGCAGTCGGCGCAGTGGGTGACATTCGAGTCCGCGCTGATTGTCAGCATCGTGCATCAGGGCGAAGTTCTGGGAACCATCAATCTGTACTCGCCGGAAACCGAAGCATTCAGCGTCCACGACAAGCAACTGCTGGAAACCATTGCGGAGCGGGCGGCGATGGCGCTGTACAACGGCTTGCTGTTCGACCGTACACGCGGCCATGCGTTCACCGATCCTCTGACGGGCGCGTACAACATCCGCTATCTGACGCAGATGGTGGAGGAGAAGTGCCGCCGTCCCGAACGCGCGGGCTTCGCCCTCCTGTGCCTCGACCTGGACAGTTTCAAGCCGATCAATGACAATTTCGGCCACCAGAAAGGCGATCAGGTGCTGGGCGAACTGGCGCATCTGTTCCGCATGAACGTCGGGACAGGCGACATTGTGGCTCGGTACGGCGGCGACGAGTTTCTGATTGTGGTCGAGGGCGGCGAAAGGGCGGAAGCGACCGCGCTCGCGCAGAAAATACAGCAGGCCGTGGAAGCCTACGACCCGGATTTGATTCATCCCAAGTTGGGAGCGCTGCATCTGGGCGTGAGTATTGGCGTCGCGTGTTTTCCCCACGATGGCGAAGACTGCGCCACCCTCCTTTCCGCCGCCGATACGCAGATGTACCACCAGAAGACCGAGCGCAAATTAGGCAAACTTGCGGGTCGCGAAAAGAACAGCGAAAAATGCCTCGAAATTCAGGAGCCGGAAGTATCTCTTCAAATCACTGTTTGGCCGGAAGCGAAAGCGGCGTAGAATCAGGCAAGAAGAATCAGGCAATTGTAATAGACGGAATCTGTCAGTATACAGGGCATACCCTTATTGAGGTCCGCTGTACCTCAATTCCAGTGATTCAAAGCGGAATTTAAATAAAGCTGAGGATGAGGCTATAAACGGTATGAACAAAAATATCAAATGCGAGAAGTCGGGCCGAACTGACGGCCATAAGCAACATAGAGCAGTAAATGGAATTGCGGCTTGCGCTGCGGCAGCCCTGCTGTTTGCCGGCCAGACGCAGTTTGCGCGGGCGGATGCAGCCACGACAAAAACTGATCTGTTTCTTTCGCGCGTGTTGGCTGCAAAGCGGCAGGCGGGCGTGTCGGCGGTAATCATAAGAGTAGACGGCGAGTATACGCCCATCAGAGAAGCGCAGTTGAAGGCGTTGGGCGCAGTTGTGACAGTGCAGCTGCCGCTCATCCAGTCTATCTCCGTGCGCGTCCCGAACAGCGCGTTACAGCAACTGGCGGAATTGTCCTGGGTACGGCATCTCTCTTCGGACCTTACCGTGAAAAAAACCGACGAGTACACAGTGGGCGCGAGTGGGGCGTGGCAGGCGTGGGGCGCACCCAATTACCTGTCCGGCGTCAACGTCGGCGTGGCCGTCCTCGACAGCGGAATTAGCCAGGATCATCCTGACATGTGCCAGTACCTTGTCGATTCCAACGGCAAAATAAAAGTAAAAGGAAACCGCGTTCTCATAGGCGTCAACTTTGTGGACACTCACAACGATCCGGCAGCCAAAAAGGGAATTTTAGCGTTGCTTCCCGGCAAGTCTGATAAAAAGGACAAGGATCCGGCGCCGGTTGCAGGCCAATTTGCTCCGCCGCCGTGGAATTCCGACTACGACAAGAGTACCCCGGATGGTCATGCGGACGACCAATGCGGACACGGTACGCACGTCGCAGGCATTGTGGCCGGAAATGCGACAATGTCCGTCGGGTTGTTCAACACGCACTCCTTTGCCGGTATCGCTCCTGCGGCTTCGCTGGTGAACGTGCGTGTGTTAAACGCCTACGGGCAGAGCGACGTGAGTACGGTTATTGCGGGTATTCAGTGGGTCGTCAACAGCGTCAAGAACAAAAATCCTTACAACATTCGCGTGGTGAACCTGTCTGTGGGGCATCCCGTGGGCGACTATTATACCAATGACCCCCTCTGTCAGGCGGTGGAAGCGGCCTATAAGGCAGGTCTGGTCGTGGTCTGCGCAGCGGGCAATGATGGCCGTCTCAACGACAATCTGCCTGCGCCGCCCTGCCCCGATAATGAGGGCTACGGAACCGCGTATGGTTCCATTGCCTGCCCCGGCAACGATCCGTATGTGATTACGGTCGGCGCGATGAAGCAGGTGGACGGCATGCGTCAGCATGACCGGGCAGCCACCTATTCCAGTCGGGGTCCGACGCGCCTGGACCTGACTCTCAAGCCCGACATTGCCGCGCCCGGCAACCGTATTGTTTCGCTGAACGTGGTGAATTCGTACTTTGATCTCAACTACGGGGCGCAGATTGATGTGCTGCACAACGAGTACATCTGGAATGGCGACAGTCAGCCCTCCACTTCCTATGCCCGTCTGTCGGGCACCTCTATGGCGACGCCGGTTGTGAGTGGCGCAGTGGCGTTGATGCTGCAAGCCAATCCAACCCTTTCGCCGGACACCATCAAAGCCCGCCTGATGTTTGCGGCGGATAAATGGGCGGATGCGCAGGGAAACGGCGATCCCTGCACATACGGGGCGGGTTATCTCAATATCCCCGCCGCGTTGAGCAGTCAGATTGTCGCCCGGCAACCGGCGATGTCGCCCTCCCTGTCGCAGGATAGTCAGGGGAACGTGACCATCAACATGGATCGCGCGTTGTGGGGATCGCGCGCAATGTGGGGAACGGACATTACAGACCTGCGAGCGATGTGGGGCACGCGGGCGATGTGGGGAACCAGCGCGAACATTCTTAATGCCAGCCGAGCGATGTGGGGAACCACTGTCTGGTGTGATCGGGCAATGTGGGGCACATCGGCGACCCAGGCCGATTTAAGTAACAAAGTGGTTCAAGGAGAAAAATGATGATGGTTAACCAGCAGACGTGTCCCGGTCGCACCCTGTCAAGAGGGCCGGATTACAAAACTCTCGTTTGTGGGCGCATAGTGTGGGGAATATAGCTGAGTAGAGATAACTATCCGGTAAGCCGCCTGTAACTTTAGGCGGCTTACCGGATAGATATGCTTGTTCAGTAATTACGTTTCTCGTCTTTACATTATCCCGCAATTATAACTGGTCGAAAACACGCGCAAACCGGGCATAACCTTGTAGAGGTTCGCTCTGCCTCCATTCCGGCGACTTCAAAGCGGAAGTTACTATCAGGCGAAAGAGTGAGGTTATGACCGGTATGAAGAAGTATCAGAAGTTTGTGACAAAATGGCGTGAAAACCGCCCTGGAAAATATAATGCAGGTCGCTTTTTTGGGGGAGGCGCGACAGTAGCCCTGCTGCTGATTGGAATGGGGCAATCGGTTCGCGCCGACAAGACCGGTCCGAAGACGGACAGCTTTCTGGCGAACGCGCTGACAGCAAGGACGGCGAATGATTGGTCCTCTGTAATTGTGAGAATAGATGGCGACTGCACTCCCGATCGGGAAGCGCAATTGAAAGCCTGTGGCGCGTCCATTCAAAGCCGATTGCCGCTGATACACTCGGTAACGGTACGCATTCCCAATTCGGCGCTGAACAAACTGTCCGCGCTTCCGTTTGTGAAGCATCTGTCGTCCAACGCCATCGTGCGTAAATACGACGGGTTTACAACCGGTTCGACGGGAACCGCAGCGGCGTGGGCCGCGCCTTACAAACTGGATGGAACGAATATTGGCGTGGCGATTCTGGACAGCGGCATCCATGAACAGCACCCGGATGTATGCAAGTACATACCCGGCCTCAAAGGTAAGCTGACCGCGTTGGGCGACCGCGTGGCCGTCAGCGTCAACTTTGTGGACGCGAGTAATGACCCTGCGCCTGCAGTCGGGCCGCGCCCCAGTCTTCAAACATGGCTCACGGATCATGATTTAATCGCGCCTACAGGCTCCGGCGACGATAGATGCGGGCATGGAACCCATGTCGCGGGCATTATCGCGGGCAATGCGGCCCAATCGAGCAGCGCCGCTAATACGCAGAACTACTACGGCATCGCGCCGAAAGCGTCCCTGATAAACGTGCGCGTCCTGAATGCAAACGGGCAGAGCGACGTAAGCACAGTGGTCGCGGGCATTACATGGGTAGTCAACAGCGTCAAGAACAACAATCCCTACAATATCAGGGTTCTGAACCTATCTATGGGGCATCCTGTTGGGGATGCTGCCGCGAACGATCCGCTCTGCCAGGCGGTGGAAGCGGCATGGCAGGCCGGTATCGTAGTGGTCTGCGCGGCAGGCAACGATGGCCGCGTAAACGACGCCATGCCCAACCCGCCCGTGCCGGACAACGAAGGCTACGGCGCGGCTTATGGCTCCATTGACAGCCCCGGCAACGATCCTTATGTGATTACTGTTGGCGCGATGAAATCTGTAGACGGACAGCATCCGCATGACGCGGTGGCGACGTATTCCAGTCGCGGCCCGTCCCGATTGGACTTGACGCTCAAGCCCGATATTGTCGCGCCCGGAAACCACATCGTCTCGCTGAACGTTCCCGGCTCGTACCTTGACCTCAACTTCAACGCGCAAACCAATGTGCTGAACAGCGAGTACGTCAAGAACGGAAACAGTTCAGCCTCCAGAGACTATATCCGCCTGTCGGGAACCTCGATGGCGACGCCGGTTGTCAGCGGGGCTATCGCCCTGATGTTACAGGCAAGCCCCGCGCTGACGCCCGATACCGTGAAAGCGCGGCTGATGTTTTCCGCCGACAAGTGGGCAGACGCGACGGGAATGGGCAACCCCTGCACCTACGGGGCCGGATTTCTCAATATACCCGCTGCTCTGAACAGCCGGATTGTCCCCACGCAGCCCGCGCTGTCGCCCTCGCTTACCATTGACGATCAGGGCAATGTGACGATCAACATGGATCGCGCCCTGTGGGGAACGCGGGCGATCTGGGGAACGGATGTCACCCATCTTCGCGCTATCTGGGGAACGCGCGCCATCTGGGGCGTGAGTACCAACCAACTGAACGCCAACCGCGCCCTGTGGGGAACGAATGTCTGGAGTGACCGGGCCGTGTGGGGCGTTACGACAACGCAATCTGACCTATCTACCAAAGTGATTCAAGGAGAAAAATAATGACGCTTACAGCCGAAAAAGATATAATCAACGCATTGGATGATGATCGGCGCGACGCATTGCGCCAGAAGTGCATTGCCAAAACATTGAGAGTGGAACATCCACAGATGGGAATTTACGAATGTCCCTGCGTGGACATCAGCCGCAAGGGATTGAAACTGCGCATGGCTGTATGCATGCCCTGCGGCAGCGAAATCCTGATTCATCCGCCACACGATACGGCGTTGCGGGTAGGAAGGGCGCGCATTGTGCGGCAGCATCTTGTGGAAGAAGCGGGCATAACCTGGTACGAGTGCGGCGTACAGTTTACGGAACAGGCGGAACTTCGCCGTCATACGTGGTTTTTAACGTTGAGAAACGGGTATTCCGCGGTGAGGATTGAGGGCTAATGCGAAAGCGTCAAGCGTTAAGCAGAAAGATTACCCTCTCAATGCTTAATGCTTAATGCTTTTGGAACGTTCCATGCGAGACGTATCGGGGCCTCGCAGTTATTCACGTAAACGGGGGCGCATAGTTCCAAAAACATAGGAAAAATTATATCGTTAAATTTATGGTCGGCTATGTATACAAACATACAGCCGACCTTTTTCCTGTCTGCATCCCATTTATTGAGAATAAGCGTTACGATACCAGCCTCGTATTCCGGCAAAAATGCGTGTTGCAGGCAGAAACAACGCAGGAACTCGCCTGCCCTCAGTTGAAATACAGCGGGAGTATATCCAAAATTTCACTTAGGGAGAGTCAGCCGATTATGCCGAATATGCCAACGATTGCCGTCAATGTGCTTGTCAACGAGCCGATAGGAACCATCAACCCCAACATTTACGGCCACTTTATGGAACATCTGGGCGGCTGCATAGACGAGGGTTGCTGGGTGGGAACCGAGTCGCTTATTTCCCATACGGGCGGCGTCCGCAACGATGTGGTTGCCGCTTTGAAGGAGGTGGGAGCGCCCCTCATTCGCTGGCCGGGGGGCTGCTTCGCGGATGATTACCACTGGATTGACGGGGTGGGACCGCGCGCAAAACGTCCGCGCCGTATCAATATTCACTGGGGCGACGTGATTGAAACCAACGAGTTCGGGACGCATGAGTTCATGGATTTTTGCCGCGCTGTCGGGGCCGAGCCGTACTTTTGCGGCAATTTAGGCAGCGGCAGCCCCCGCGAAATGCGCGATTGGGTGGAATACTGCAATTTTCCCGGCGACAGCGAATGGGCTAGACAGCGGCGGGCGAATGGGCAGGACGCGCCGTACAATGTCCGCTACTGGGGTGTGGGCAACGAAAACTGGGGCTGTGGCGGGCATTTCACGCCCGAAGATTATGGCACGGAGTACCGCCGGTTCGCCACCTATCTGCGCAACTGGGGCGCGGACCCTCTGTACCTTATCGCCTGCGGCCCCAACACCAACGATCTGGACTGGACGCGCCGCTTCTTCACCAAACTGAAAAAAGATCACGGGCATCATCCGCCCGTTCACGGCTACGCCGCGCACTACTACTGCGGCACGGCAGGCACGGCAACCGAGTACACGGAAGCGCAATGGTACGAACTGCTGTGGAAAGCGATACAGATGGAGCCGCTTGTCGTTCAGCAGCGCGCCCTCATGGATGCCTTCGACCCTGACCGCAAAATCGGCCTTATCGTGGACGAGTGGGGAACGTGGCACCCGGCAACTCCCGGCCATAATCCCGCGTTCTTGTGGCAGCAGAACACGGTTCGGGACGCGCTTGTAGCTTCGCTCACGCTCGACATTTTCAACCGCCACGCGGATAAAGTGGTGATGACAAACATCGCGCAAACCATCAACGTGCTGCAAGCCCTTCTGCTGACAGACGGCGACAAAATGCTGAAAACCCCGACGTACCATGTGTACCACATGTACAAGGATCATCATAACGGGCAGGCCGTCCGGTTGCTGTGCGACACGCCCACTGTGGACGTGACCGTGAACGGCAAAGCGCAAAAACTGCCTGTCGTATCCGGTTCGGCAAGCGTGAAAGGCAACACGCTGACCCTGACCCTGACCAACACAAGCGCGACGGAGGAAGCGGCCATTGACTTAAAACTTTTCGGTGGCGGGCAGGCGAGTTTCGAGGCCATGACCACGCTTGCCTACCCGAAAGGCGACATTCACGCGCACAACACCCACGACGAACCGGACAATGTAAGAGCCGAGGAATGGAAAGGCGCGAATCCCGAAGGCATTTTAGGCAATTTGACGCTGACTCCGGCATCCGTGACAAAACTGACTCTCGTGTTGGCTTAAATACTCGAAGCAGAGGAGAAAAAGAAAGCAATGGCAGCAATCAAGCAATCGCTCGCGTGGTGGGCGCTGGCGAACAAGGTGGGCGCGGAAACCCTTATCAAAGAATCGAAGCGTATTGGCTACGCGGGCGTGGAGATGGCCCCGGAAGATTTGTGGCCGCAGATTACCGATGGCGGTTTGCAGATCATCACAATGGGCGGGCATAAGTCGCTCGGCGACGGCCTGAACCGGCGCGAAAACCATGACCGCATCGAATCGGAACTCAACGCCAATCTGGAACTCGCCGTGAAGTGGCACATTCCCGCCCTGATCGTGTTCAGCGGCAACCGCAACGGCCTGCCCGACGCGGCGGGGATTGAGCATACGGCGGAAGGGTTAAGCCGGGTGGCGAAGGCTGCAGAGCAGGCGGGCGTTACCCTCGTGCTGGAACTGCTCAACAGCAAAGTGAATCATCCCGATTACCAGTGCGACCACACTGCCTGGGGCGTGGACGTGTGCAAACTGGTCAACTCGCCCCGCGTAAAAGTGCTGTACGACATCTACCACATGCAAATCATGGAGGGCGATGTCATTCGTACCCTGCGCGACAACATCGAATACATCGGGCATTTCCACACGGCAGGCAATCCGGGGCGCAACGAACTCGACGAGAACCAGGAACTCTACTATCCCGCCATCTGCCGCGCCATTGCCGCCACCGCTTACGACGGCTATGTGGGGCAGGAGTTCACGCCAAAGGGCGAACCGGTTGCAGCATTGGAGCAGGCTTACGAGGCATGTGACGTGTAAAGGATGTGAACAAACCTCTCTGCCCGAAATGGTATAATGAATCGAGGGCAGGGAACGTTCTTGGAAAGTAAAACAATGTCATATTCCATACACTATTATCCACAAGCTGAAGATGCGCTCAGTTCTCTGGATTCAGAAGAGCGCAATCGCGTACTCACCCGCATTCACATGCTGGCCGAATGTGGGTTGTCGGACCCCAACATTGCCCGACTTAAGGACATAACGGAGGAGAACCCCACATATGTGCTTCGGACTGGAAATGATTTGCTGGTAGCGTTTACTGTTGGTCAAGACAGTATCACTGTCCTGGACATACTCAACAGGCGCTTCGCTGAGAGATATGGATGAGCAAGGAACTCTCGAAGTTTCAGTTTTCGCTTGACCAGTGCGAGCAGGAACTTGCAGAATTCGGCGCGCTTCTGGACAGCAAGGATGAACTTTCGGAAAAGAACGACCTGTTGCCTTTCTTTGGGTCACGGCCTCATCTTGCCACATTTGCCGCCTCCTGGAACCTGCGTATCGAGGAGATAGATTTGTTCGGGTTTGAACTTGATCTCTTCGGCAACTTCCGCTGCGATTGGGCGGCGGGGCATTCGCAGAGTGGCGAATTCGTACTGGTGGAAATAGAAGATGCGCGTCGTTATAGCGTTTTCGGCAGTGGGGACAAATACCATGATGAGTGGGGACGCCGCTTTGAACACGGCTACTCACAATTAATAGACTGGTTTTGGGCGCTTGATATGTACCGGGGCAACATTGATTTCCGCAAGCGCTTTGGCGGCGAACTGCACAGTTTTTCAGGATTGCTGCTCATTGGGCGAAGTAAATACCTTGACAATACAATGCGAGAACGGCTTCATTGGCGTACGCAGAAGGTTTCCATCAACGCGAACAAAGTGAGCTGTATGACGTTCGACGACCTTCGAGAACGGATGGATACGCGCATAAAACTGTTACGGGACATTGCAAAATCGAAGGACTGATTGCAGGTTTATACGCAAACAAGATGCGGATTAATATTTCATTCACTCGCCCATAGGCTATGTGGTACGAACATAATTGTCAGGGACAAGCACAATGACTCGATCAATCAGCAAAAAAGAGTTTGACGAACTGAGGCAGAGGGTCAACGTTCTAATTGTAACGGCCATGCAGGTAGAGGCAGATGCCGTCAACGTGGTACTTGACGCTGAACCATTCGTAGAGGAGATAATTCCACTTTACCAGCAGTACCGCTTCGGTTACTTCGGCAAGTACCTGGCGGCTCATTTGATGTGCGGACAGGCTGGTATGAATGCAGCGACAGAGATCACTGCTGCACTCGCAGAACTGCGAGGGACTGGTGGTTCACAATCCTTTTATGTACTTATGCCTGGCATCGCGTGTGGCCTTAAAAGAAGCGCCTCTGATAAAACCACCATTGCCTGCGAAGAATTAGAAAAGTACTTCAGCCCGAGCAACCAGAGCGAACTGCCATTACATATTGCGGAGTTGCTTCGTGCAACCTTGAAAACCAAAAATAAGACGATAGTCTTGCCGAAGTATATGACTCCTGAGACGGATGATTCAGCCTCCACCCAGCAAATAGGTGACATCTTGGTTGCTTCCAGTCTGTGGCAACATAATTTTCGGGCAACCAAAGTAGACCGCACTGAGAATCGAGGCGGGCGGTTTGCTGCCAACCGTGACCGTCTTAATCTTTTACTTGAACATGCGAAAGAGTGGCAGCAGACAGCACCCGAGGCGGACTACGGTTCTCGCCGCTGCCGTGTTCATAGTGGACTGGTCATTTCGGGGGACGAACTTCTTAATCACTTCAACCGACGCGAGGAACTCCGTGCGGAATACAAGGACGCTATCGGGCTGGATATGGAAGGGCATGGATTAGGAACCAGCGTGCTCTCCTACTCCAACAAGGAGCGAGAGGGGCAGGCATGGTTTCTATTCGCCAAAGGCATCTGCGACTGGGGTGTAGGCAAAGGTGACGGTTGGCAGAAAAAAGCTGCTGCCGCATCCGTAAGTCTGTTGCGATTTTGCTTGGAAAACCCTAACTTTTTCCCTGAATTGATTCAGCCTGTGAAAAGAGAGGCCGTAACACAGGTTTTCACTCCTTCGGAGCTGCCCTGCAACGAAGAAGCGAATGCCATCTCGGATTCAGGAACGTCAATGGTGCGCAAACCTCCTCTCGATGATGCTCTTCAGGCATGTCAGCAACAGGTGGAACGCTCACTGCCGAGTGACTGGCGGGCTGAATTGTATGTTTCTCGGTCTGATCTTGCCGCCACTTTTGAGGAATTCCGAAAAAGTGACCGCCCTCTGTTTGTCCTTATTGGCAATAGCGGCTGTGGCAAGTCGTGGGAATGTTATGCCGAAGCCGCAGAGAGACTCAATAACAGTGTACGCTTGCTGATACGCGGAACTCAACTTGAACAATGCCGCTCCTTGGTTGATCTAATCCGTGAATCACTATCCGGCGTGACACGTCCGGACGCGACGGCAGAGGAATTATTCCAGCAGCTAAAGGGTATAGCGTCGGATACATTACATGAGACGTTTGTTCTTATTGCCGATGAGGTTCTACTTTCAAGCGATCCCGCTGCCTTTGAAGATAAACTAGAAGTTCTGTGTCAAGAAGCGCAACATCGAGGCATAAAGCTGGCGCTGTCCGTCCGATCCGGCGTTTGGCAACGACTGTCGCAGGGCAAGCGCCTTGCGCCTTACCTGTTCCGGCATGTAATCACGCCGGAACAGACAGATAACACAGACAAGCCGGACAATACAGATAAGACAAACAAGCTGGACAAGTCTCGGTTATACTCTTACGAACTTACCCGATTATCCGATAGTGAAATGCAAGCTATGCTTGTATGTCGGCTTCCCGCTTCTTCCGATGTAGACAAAATCGCCCTTGCACTACGACACTCCGCGTTTGCAGCATTGCGTAATCCATATTTGTTGAAGATTTACATCCGCCAGTATCTCTCCGGCGGCAACGTCAAAACACCAGTAGCTGTCGATGTTGATGTGCTGTTAGATGAGGAAGCTCAATATCGTTTCAACGAAGTTGCACGTCGCTCCGCCTGTGAACCAGACGAAATTGATGATCTCAGTAAGCTGCTGGCGGCTGAAATGTGGCATGCCCGTCGAGTAGGAAAGCCCTCTGGAGAGCTTGTTCAATCCATAGATGGTGTTCTTGCCGGATTTGGGCGGAAAGTCCTGCCCGCCCTGCAATCTGAGGATATCCTCACGCGCACAGCAGACATTAAGGCTCCGGTGGGTGCTGTTGTGTATGCCAATCCACAATTCGGCGACCGACTGACGGCACTTTGGCTGGCCGGTCGCATGTCGCAGAACGAAGATGTGCTTGCTGAAATGGAGCCAGGGCTGGACGACGGCATAATGACAGCACTGGTGCGTCAGGCTATCGAAACAGTGGAACCGGATGCAGTGAAATGGGCTGGACATGTTCTGGAGTGCGATTCTCGTTGGTTAAGCGCTCTGGCGCAGGGGTTGGCGCAGCGTCAGGGAGACGACTGGCGTATTCCAGCTATGCTAACCGCCTGGTCTAATCGTGACGAAACTTATTCCACATGGAACGCCATGCGCGCTTTGGGGGCTATGGCGGGACATTCCAGTTACGCCCGCGCTTGGATTGGAACACTGTATGCGGACGAGAAAGAAACGCAGGCTCTAAAAGGCCAATTTGCCTTGAGCGCTGCTCTGGAGATTGCTCCTTCTTGGGTCAAGCGACGAATGCTGCTGCGACTGAGGCGCGATCTACAGCGACCCTCTGGCTTCATGATGAGTTCCGAAAACAGAGAGCAAGCACGTTACCTGAGTGGCGCACTTCAGCCTTTGCAAGCTGTCAGCCATGCTGAGGCTGCTGCAACTGCACACTGGATTCTTGCCTGGTTTCAAAGCCGTTACGTGTCGCCACGCAAACCCGAACGCATGGACGTGCGTGAAACCTTGGGCTATGAGATTGATGCAATCCGGGGGCGCGTGGCGCTGTTTGGAAATGGAGCAGACATTCCCGTGTTGGTACAGGAACTTGGTGATGAGAACCTCTGGACACGTCAAGCCGCTGCACGTGCCTTGTTGCCCGTCGCCGAGGGACGCCCCGAGCATATCAAGGAAGTTGTCTTTCATCAGGCAGGTACGGAGCAAGCTGTTGTTGGTGACGTGTCTCGATTACTGTACTTTTACACAGAAAGTGATCCCGAATCTGTAATTGAGGCTATACAGAAGGGCAATATGCTGCACACAAGGGCGTGTGGCATTGCGTTGACACTGTTGGCACACATTGCTTGTATCCGTCCAGCCCTTGTTGGTAATATGCTCCCCGGCAGGCTTGACACAGCTTTCGGCTCCGCGCGAACCTTGCTCAATGAGTTGTTAGCTTTCACATGGTGGCAGTACGCCAGCCAAGTTCCCCATGATGCTCATGCGAGAAGTGTGCTGGAAGAGTTATCTGGGCCATTATACGAGGACATTCAAAATAAGAACAGGGCTTTTGCTGCCTACAGTGCGTCTGTTGCGGTTCTTGCGCGGATCGCTTTGGACATCGGAGGCATGTCCGCTGCGGCAGCCGAGGCACCGATGATTTTTCACCATCTCGCATTGGAAACAAACCATAATTTCCTGTATGTGCAGACACTGGAAACTTGTGGACGCTTCGCGAGTCAAATAGCCACCCATTCACTATTTACAGATTGGTACAGATTGTTATGCCAGACAGCTAGAGAAGACGCAGAATACAACATTCATCCTGCTGATGGAAGTCCATCCGAATGGCAGTTTAGGGTAACGAACTTGGCGACAGATTGGCTGTGCGCTTGCGCGCCTTACGTGGACAATCCCGCAGCTATTGTAGCCGCACTGCCCCCGGATTGGCCTTTGTTGCGTTTCTGCACTGCGCTTGTACACACCAGGCGTATCACGCCGGAGATCATCGAACAGGCTGGTGACGTTTGTGCGAAGCATATCAATGTTGAGGGAAATATCTCTCGTGACCGTGATCTGTTCTTGTATGCGCTGCGCGAGGCTGCCTTGCTTCCGCCTGCTTACGCGGAACTACTGGCTAACCGAAGCTTGGGGACGGAGGCCAGGTTAAGCAGTCTGGAAGCGGACATCCGCCGCGCGCCCGAAACCATTCTGGAAACGCTCCACGCGCATGTCAACAAAGAGAATGCTGTGCCTATATTATGGGAATGGGCATGTGACGCTACGGACTGGCGCGCGGTTCTACTCAGCCATACCTTGCGCGCCATGTTCTCACCGGTTGCATTGTCCTTGCGAGATTGCCGCTGCGTGTGTGATCAAGCGCTGACAGCTATACGCGGGCTGCCTGCTTCACGCTTGAAGCATGAGTATCAGGGCGTATACACAACCCTAAGCGCCTTCTGCGACACGGATAAGGTTGAGGTTCCCACATTGGAGTTTGAGAGCGATCTACTCAGCCAATCGCATCGCGTGGCAATAGATATCGTCCGGGCTTTCCAGCATACTCCTTCTTTCACTGCCGCCGATTGTGAAAAATGGATATGCAGTGGCATTGGCTGGGTGCATGATCGGCATCATTGGCTGGAAAACGGCAGTATTGTTAATGGACATGGCGTTGCTGCCGAAACATGGTACTTCCCGCCTGCGCTTTCAATTGCGAGTCTGCGCTCAAATCAAGCGGAGTATGTTTCGGGCTGGATGCGAGAACAGGCAGCCGTTCAGAAGCTGCTGTCGAGCGGATCATGCAAGAACGTAATGAATGGTTGGCATCAACACATACAGGAACCGGGTAAGGAGGAACTACTTACATCGGCTCTCAAAGAAATCGACGCACAGATTGCCTGTATGCCACGCAATGTTCGTTTGAATGCTACACGGGGCGAAATTCTACTTCAGCTAAACCACCTCGAACGGGCACAAGAGGTTCTGCAAACGTGCTTGACAATGCCCTGGTATGACGCTCAGGTAATTGCAGGCGCACACTATGATCTTGCCTGCTGCTACGCCCGCAAGGGTGAGGCAGAGCAATGCCGAAGTGAGTTGCATCTCGCGCTGCCTAGTTTGCCGCACATGGGGAAGAAGCATGTAGAAAATGATTCTGATTTCACCGCTGTACGTGGTGAGCAATGGTTCATTAACCTAACGGAGAAATTGCCTGATCTCCTTTATTTTGGCTGATTCATCTAATAAGTCATGTCCTTGCCTGGTATGCATGTAAAAAAGGGACGGCGACGTAATCAGAACATTGCATAACAACACCGAACACCCGGATACTTCCACATGGCCAGCAATCCGGGCCGCAACGAACTCGACGAGAACCAGGAACTCTACTACCCTGCCATCTGCTGCGCCATCGCCGCAACCGGCTACGACGGCTACATCGGGCAGGAATTCACGCCGAAGGGTGATCCCGTCGCCGCACTGGAGCAGGCGTACAAGGCCTGTGACGTATAGATTATTGCAAACGATCCTATCTATGGAAATGAAATCAGCGTTCCGGTGGTAGGGACGCTGATTTCGTGCAGGTTAAAGGAAGGCAAGCTGCGCCGCTGCCTCGAGTTCCTCACCGCGAAACCGAAGCTCAGGGCGCCTTGGGAAGAGGCGTAAAACCTTGGTCTGCAAACACTCAACTGAAGGAACTGAATGTGAAACACACCATAACACTCCTCACCGCCTTGCTGCTGGCGCTGCCGACAGCGCTGTGCGCGGACGACTCATCGAAGAATGATGCCGCGGCTTTAATCCGGGCACGCACCGAAGCGGCCAAAACCTTTAAGAACGAGGTCTCACCGTTCATGGAGACCTACTGCCTGCGTTGCCATACAGACAACAGGCGGAGCGGAGGTGTGACATTCCAAGATTTACAAAAGAATCCGAACGGGCTGGCGTTCCAGATGCTGTGGAAGCGAGCGTCGACCCAGATCGCGGCTCATGACATGCCACCGGCGAATGAGAGTAGGCAACCGAGCGAAAAGGAACGCAGGGCGGTCATCGAATGGGTAGCAGGAATGAAGAAACGTGTGCCGAAGGATCCTGGCTTGTTTGTCATTCGACGATTGAACAAGCGGGAATATGGCAACACCCTTCATGATATATTCGGTGTCGATCCTGCGATTGCACGAGAGCTGCCAGATGAGGTAGTCGGCGCGGGATACACCAACACACTCTCGCCACTACTGATCGAGAAATACCTTTCAATAGCGAATAATGTTCTGGACAAGTCATTTTCACCCCCCGGATCAAAGCCGACAGCAGTGCAGCGGAGGTTGCTCGGCGAGTTGCCGGATAAAGGAGTGGATCCCACGGCGGCAGCGCGGAAAGTTGCCCGATCACTGGCTCGTCTCGCGTTTCGTCGGCCCGCTTCGGATGCGGAAGTGGATGTCCTGATGCGAGTTTTCTCGTTGGCGAGACAGAACGGCAAACCCTATCCCGAAGCGCTGCGATTGATGGTCAAGGCGACCCTGGTGTCACCGCAGTTCTTGTTTATCACGCCCGTCAAAGCGAATAGCAGCGGCAATACGACGGTGTCACAGGAGATGGTCCCTCTGGACGATTATCAACTGGCGTCACGCCTTTCGTATCTGCTGTGGGCGACGATGCCCGACGGCGAGTTGTCCGCACTGGCAGACTCTGGGAAACTACAGAACACCGAGGTACTCGCAGCCCAAGCCCGACGGCTCTTAAAAGATCCGCGGTCGCGGGCGCTGTTCGATGGATTTGGGGCACAGTGGCTCGGCGTGGACAAGCTTGAGGGCAAGATGTTCGACACCGAGAAGTTTCCTCAGATGACGGGGAAAATGCGATTGGCAATGTACGACGAGGCCCGCCTGTTTTTTCAAGAGGTCCTTCGTAATAACCTCAAATTGACAACCTTAATCGATAGCAACTCCACCTACCTCAACGAGAGCTTGGCGACTATCTATGGGATGGAGGGGACCGTTCGCGGCGAGCAGATGCGACGTGTAACTCTGACGAATTCCAACCGCGGCGGCATCCTTACAATGCCTGGTATTCTCGCAAATAGCTCATTTCCAAACCGCACCAGCCCTGTGAATCGTGGCGTCTGGGTGCTGGAGCAGGTACTTGGCGAACATGTGCCTCCGCCCCCACCCAATGTGCCTACGCTGGAGAAGCAGGACAAACTGGTAATAGCGAACATGACGCTGCGACAGCGCACGGAGCTACATCGTTCGAACGCCGTTTGCGCGAGCTGCCACAAGGTGCTCGACCCGATCGGTTTCGGGTTGGAGAATTTCGATGCGATCGGTCGCTGGCGAACTGTAGATGATTCCGCCGGTAAGATCGATGCCTCCGGCGAACTGCCGGGAGGACTCCATTTCACCACCCCTGCGGAACTCAAGCGGATCATAGCCGACCGAAAGGATGATTTCTGCCGAAATCTCACCGGCAAACTGCTGGCGTATGCACTTGGTCGGCAGCTGGAAGGGTATGATGAGATCGTAGTAGATGAAATGACAGACTCGATCAAGAAAGATGACTATCGGATGCAGACGCTCGTACTTAGCGTGGTGACCAGTGATCCCTTTACCCATCGTCGCGTGACCAATACAGGAGAGACCCAAAATGCGAAGTAACGTTCTTATCAGTCGCCGAACCTGTCTGAGTGGCTTGGTGTATCGCTTTCGTTGCCTCTGCTGGAAACGATGGGCTGGGCGGATGGTCGGAAGTCGCCCGCCGCGTCGAAACCACCGGTACGGCTTGGTTTCATGTACATGCCGCACGGTGTGATCCCCGAGCGATTCTGGCCAACGGATTCCGCCGGGTTCTTGAAGTCGCCACCACCGATCCTGGAGCCGCTGCGTGGCGTACTCGATCAGTGCCTACTGGTGAAGGGGATCAGCGGCGTGCCCATCGCGCCGTTCAACGGCGCGCCCCACGCTCTGGAACTCTCCACCTGGCTGACGGCAACCTTGCCGGATTCGCAAAAGCAGGGCAGTCGTGAACATCGCCACCTCTGCCGACCAGATCGCCGCGAACTATGTCGGCGCGTTCACTCCTCATGCCGTCGCTGGAACTGGCGACGATGCCTCAAACACACATGGAGCACCAGGAAGGGCTGCACGAAGCGTATTACTCGCACTGCAGTTTCCGCGGGCCTCGCCAGCCGATGCCGGCCGAGATAGATCCCGCCAGCGTTCTCAAGCGATTGTTCCAATGCCGTGAGACAGGCTTCGGTCCCGCGAGTAAGACCTCTTATGACCCACTGGACCGTTCGATGCTCGACCTGGTTTTGGGCGGTGCAAAGGAACTACGCGGAAAACTGAGCCGTGACGACCAGCAGAAGCTGGACGAGTATCTCGACAGTGTGCGCGCTGTGGAACGACGAATCGCGGCAATCCAGGCGCGGCAGAAAGAGAGTTCTCTGGCAAAGGCCAACGTCGCCCCCTCCAACACGGTCGCCGCCCGTTCGGTGCCGATTGAGGTCAAAATCCCCACGGGCGACAAACGGAGCGAGTACATGGAGGTAATGTGCGACCTCAACGTGCTGGCGTTCCAGTGCGATCTCACCCGTGTGAGTACTTACATCGGGTCGACACCAAACGGCGTGTCGTACCCGGAGCTTGGCTTCAGTGACGAGCATCACTCCCAGACGCACCACAACAACAATCCCGTGATGCTCGACAAGGTCACCAAGATCAACGCTTTCAACGTGGCTCAATTTGCCTACATGGTGAAGAAGATGGCCGGCTTGAAGGAAGGCAGCGGCACACTACTCGACAATTGCATCTTGATGTGGGGATCAGGCCTGGAAGACGGAAACAAACATACCAGGGAGAACCTGCCGTTTATCATCGCCGGTAAAGGCGGCGGATCGCTCAAGACCGGATGTTATCTCCCCGATGTCAAAGGTAACCAGGGCGATCTGCTTGGCACGCTGCTGACATGTGCGGGCATTCCGCTGGATCGGCAGATCGGAATCGCCGAGAAACAGTTGCCAGAACTGGTGGCGCGTTGAAGCAATCAGGAGACTGAACTGGAACTAAGGGAGGCCAGCCTTGTCATCTCGTATCTGAAATTCTACCCCAAGCAGAAACCTACCTGACATCAAATAGTCAAGGTTTGTACGGCAGACCGCAAGTGCTGGGAGTCGGACATGGATGATCTTACGTCAAGAGGAGCCTCGCATCTTGTCGGCATGCGCCTTGCCGGCAAAGAAAGCCTTAATCCTTGAGTTCAAGAACCGAATCACTAAGCTTTAGGGTGTTGCGCCACGGTTTGTTGTCCGCAAGAGCATTGTAGGCATGTAAAAAGGGGAGGGCGATGTGATCCGCACCCTGCGCGACAACATAGACTACATCGGGCATTTCCACACGGCAGGCAATCCGGGCTGCAACGAACTCGACGAGAACCAGGAACTCTACTATCCCGCCATCTGCCGCGCCATTGCCGCCACGGAGTACGACGGTTATGTGGGACAGGAATTCACACCCAAACGCGATGCGGTCGCCGCGCTGGAACAGGCGTACAAAGCCTGTGACGTATAGACTATTGCAAACGATCCTATCTATGGAAACGAAATCAGCGCCCCTACTACCGGAACGCTGATTTCGTCCAGGTCTGTATGCTCTTAATCACTTACGAAAAGCGGCCAGGTTGCTGTTCGATGCAAGAGTAGGAATTTAGAAAAGTTGTTTCGGCGCGTAAGCCTCGTTAACAAGGGGATGTTAAATTGAAAACCATGTTGCCCCTCCATTTATCCATCCGGGTTGGTCTCGCTCTCTTCCTGACGCTGCTTGTCCTTGTTGACAGCCGACAGGATGCTGGCGCCCAAAATACTTCCGAACTGCCGCAAAAGGCGCAGGCGATCTTTACCACGCATTGCAGCAAATGTCACGGCGCGGATGCCACCGCCGGGTTTGACATCAATGATCGCGTTGCGATGCTAGCCAAAAACCAGATTAAGCCCGGCGACCCGGCACATTCGCGCATCTACATCCGCGCCGTTCTCTCCCCCAATGACCCAATGCCGCCCAAAAGCCGACAGGACGCTCTTACGTCGGACGAGAAAGCAACTCTCAAAGCCTGGATCGAAGCGGGTGCGGAAGGCATCGGAAAGTCTACCTCCGGTTCGCGCAAGTTCATTTCTACCGAAACCACTTATACGGCTATCAGGGCAGATCATCGACGGAATCAAGGAACCTGACCGGCAATACACGCGCTATTTTACCCTTACCCATCTCTATAATGCCGGCGTCAGCGACGACGCTCTCCATGCGTATAGCCTTGCCCTGTCCAAACTCCTCAACAGTCTGTCGTGGCAGAAACGCATTGCCGTGCCGCAGCCCGTAGATGCCGCCCAGACTATTCTGCGCATTGATATACGCCACTATTCCTGGACGGCGGACACCTGGCGCAAACTGGTCACGCTCTATCCTTATGCCGTTGTCGCTCAAACCGCCGTCGGGCAGAGCGTTCGCGCCGCTACCGATTGTGAAATGCTGTGCGCGCGCGCCGATTGGTTTGTGGCGCGCGCTGGACAACCCTTACTCTATCACGCACTGTTGGGCTTGCCGCGCACCGTCTTCGAGCTTGAGGCGAAGTTGGGGATCGATGCGAACAGGAATATTCGGCAAGGAAACGCTCGACGCGCCGGATTTGGCGAGAGCGGCGTGTCACGCAACAATCGCATTGTGGAGCGGCATGACGCCGCATTTGGAGCCTACTGGCGCTCGTATGATTTTAGTTCCAGCGTGGGCAAGCAAAACATCTTTCAGAATCCAATCTTCTTTGATGTGGCGGGCGGGGAAATCATCTTCAACCTGCCCAATGGATTGCAGGGCTATATGCTTGTCAACAGCAATGGAGAACGAATCAACGCGGGGCCGGTGGAAATCGTCACCAACAAGGAGAACGCAAGCGACCCGGTTGTCCGCAATGGACTGACGTGCATGACCTGTCACACGCAGGGACTCAGACGCTTCCAGGATCAGGTGCGCGCTGTGATTGAGAAAACCCCGACCCCGGACTACGACCGCGACCGGGCATTGGGGCTGTATGTGGAACCTTCGCGCCTTGCCGCCCTGATGGAAGGGGACAATAAGCGTTATGCTGCCGGCATCCACGCGACGGGCGCGGAAATCGGCAGCGCGGAACCCATCGTCGCCCTCGCGACAAAATACGATGCGCCGCTTAATTTGATGCAGGCGGCGGCGGAGATGGGAGTCAGCCCTGAACTCCTTCAGGCGCGGCTGCAAGACAACGCCTCCCTTGCGCCTTTGCTGGCGGTGCTGCAAACGCCGGGAGGCCAGATCAAGCGGGACGCCTGGGAGCAGGCGCAAGAGGAAGTTACGGCGCGTTTAGCTCTGGGAGTCTATCTTGCGCCCCACATCACGGTAAGCAAGAATGGCGAGGGACAGTTCGCTTCCATTACCGAAGCCATCCGCAATGTTCCTGCCGGGACGCGCATTTTTATTGATCCGGGAATTTACAAAGAGAGCCTCGTACTTGATAAGTCTGTGGAATTGACGAGCAACAATCCGGCGGGAGAAGTGCGTATCGAGGCAACAGGCAGCCCGTGCGTCTTCGTGCAGGAGGCGGATGTGACACTGCGTGGAATCATTCTGCGCGTTCAAGGCGCGCCTGCGGGCAAGCCCGTCCCTGCGGCAGGAATTACGTCAGGACGTTTGACCCTGTTCAACTGCGCTCTCAGTTCCGAGACGGGGGCGGGGTTGATCGCGTCCGGCGAGAAAACCGATGTTTTCGCGACGAAGTGTTGGGTTCACGACTGCAAAGAGGAAGGCGTCCTCGTGATCGCCCATGCGAGGGCGCAATTCGAGGACTGCGACCTCTCCGGCAGTCCCTCCGCAAATGTACTCGCGCGGGCCAGCGGTTCCATTTTATTACGACGCTGCAAAATTCATGATGGCGCGCATCAGGGGATTACGGCGACCCAGGAGGGCCAGATCGTTGCTGAAAACTGCGACATCGGCAAGAACGGGGAGAAAGGCGCAAACATCGTAGATGGCGGTAAACTGACCCTTTATCGCTGTCAGGTTTTGAACAATCAGGAGAATGGCGTGTGGCTGGGCATGAACAGCACGGGCAGCCTGCAGGATTGTATCCTGGTTGGCAATGTGTCGGCAGGCGTGGGCGTTGGCGATAACGCGACGGCAACCATACTGCGTTGCCGGGCGCAGAACAATCAGCATCACGGCATCTGGATCGGACGCGGCGGCTACGGAATCGTAAGAGACTGTGACATCGGCACAAACGGGTGGACCGGCGTAAGCGTAATAGACGGCGGTAAAGGGGAGTTTTATCACTGTCAGGTATTCAATAACAAGGAGGATGGCGTCAAGATAGGCGCGAACAGCGTGTGCAGCCTCCAGGATTGTTTTGTCTTCGGCAATGCAGCGGTGGGCATCAGCGTCAGCGACAAAGCCAATGGGACTATTCAACGCTGCCAGGCGCATCATAATACGCGCGACGGCATCTGGATTGGAAGTGGCGGCCATGCAACCGTGGAGAAAAGCCCCCTGTACAGTAACGGCGGCGCAGGAATCGCTCTCCATTCCGGCCGCGCCGAACTGCGGGATTGCACCCTCAATGGCAATCAACTTGCCGGGATTTTGGCGGACGATCAGAGCGTTGCCGAGGCATGGCGCTGTGACCTGACCCGCAATACCCAAGGGGCGTATAAGGTGCAGTCTGGCAGTACCCTTAGCGGGGGCGCAAACAAGCAATAATGTCCTGAGAACAGATATTGCGGCAGTCTGTAGGAAATCCTCGGCTGACCGCCTATTCGAGCATTATCACAAGTTGAGAGGCCAAATGCTGCATTACGAAACGCCCGCACTTTCGTCAGAGACTTTTATGCATGTGAATGCCGCTTTAGAATGTATTCGTCGCCACATCGCGGACGGCAATCTTCCCGTTGTCCCACCATACGACACCCCAACGCTCCTGGATTTTCTCCAGCCTTACAGCATCCCTGAAGCCGCGCTGCGCTTTGTTCTGGCGCAGGAGATCAGTGCCTGCTGTGTGGGCTTTCACAGTGAGGAGCGGTTGCGGGAAAATCTTCGCGCGGTCGCGGCGTCCCTGTCTCGACGCTGCACGATTGGCATAGCTAAAGACCCTCTTTGCCGGAATTGAACGGCAAATCCGTTGACACCCGGACCAAGACACTTTGGGCGGTATCCTTCTCTAAGGAACAAAACACATGCGCGTTCGACAACGTACACTTTTGGTCTGTCTGCTCGGCAGCAGCGCTCTCTTTGTTCATGCGGAGGAGAGAGCAAAATCCCAAAAAGGGTTGCCTCCTGTGGAAAATTTCAATCAGGAACTTCAGACGCCATCCCCGGCCTTGCCAACGCCACAGCTCGTTTCGGAAGGGCTGGCGGGCTATATCAGCATGGAGGTTCCGGCCCCGCCGGAGGAGTATGGGTACGGCGTCAGCCTTTACGCCACCGCCTGGCCTCTGGTGGAGCGGCCCCTGCGCGACTTTCAGATCGGCCTTGCCTCCATCTGGATCGTGCCGGAGAACCGCAAGATCAACACTCCGCTGCTGCCCAGGGGCACGGTGGCCCGCGACAACTGGCCGGAACGCGGCCCCAGCTACCGCGATGTCTTCCAGACCATCGAAGGCGGGCTGGGCTTCTGGGGCAGTACCCATTTTGGAGCTGACGACGGCCAAGTTCCGCATGAACGGCACGGCCAATGGCTACAACCACGAGATATCGTCGCCGGGATGGGGATTCGGGAATACCAAAGCGCTCCAGCCGGACCAGATGGGCATTGCGCAACTCAGCCCGCGCCTGCTGGTTCCGCCGGACGGCCTGACGTTTCGGAACGGAACCTGCGGCGACCTCCTGGGCTATGCCTGGATGGCGCTGCCGCTGACCGAAGCCGAAATCCACGACCGCCGGCCTGCCCATTCCCACCGGCAACCAGTGCTGGACGCTTTTCCTCAATTCCAAGAACTTCAAAGGGCCGGTGGCGTTTTACACGCCCGTCACCTGGAGCCGTATCTCCCGGCAGCACCCGCCCGCCATTGCGCGGGGACTGGACACCCGACCGGGTCTGGTGACCGGCGGCGCTATCGAGATCAATACCGTGCCGCGTTTCCTCAGTCAGGATGCGGACGGCAGTGACCTATACCCGTATCCCGCGTCTGCAATTCCCGGTGGATAAGGAGGGCCGCACCATCCTCATCCACAATCTGACGCACTACTCCAAAGACGCGCTTGTATCGGCAGGTGGAGCGCTGGCTGGCCGGGGGAAGCCGCACCCTCCGGCAAATTCGATGCGAAAGGCGCTCTGGTTCCGCCCTGCAAAGCCCGTCCCCTTGCCGTGCGCCAGGGAGCGGAGAAGCGTCCCATTCGCAACTTCGAGAAATGGGTGGAAACTGTCGCGTTTGATAGGAGTACGTTCGGTTTGCAGTGGCAGCCTTCTGCGCTCACGCCCTGGACCGGCAAGGTTCGGCGCGGGTCTTTCCCAGAGTATTTCAAGCAGGAGGGGAACGAAATGGCAGCCGTTGCCGCAGACGCAGTGCCGGACGCAACCGGGTTGAAGACGGCGCGGTTCCTTCCGGCCACTGCAGACGCATCCTATACCTCGCCTGAGGCCGGAGATGATTGCTGGCACAAGCCCGGTCCGAAAGCGGGGCCATTCCGGGCCAGGCTTTCCGACGGCAGTGTGGTCACTTACTACTGGTACCGCTTCATAGACCAGCCCGCGCTGCAAGATGCGGACCTGAGCGGCGCGGAGAAGCAGCGTTTGCAGGCCATTGTGGAGAAGATTCACGCCGCCTGGACGCCCCGGAAGGAGTACATGCCTCCGCCCGGCACAGGAACGGTCGCGATGCTTGACCCGGCGCTTCTGGTTCAGCCGCCGCCGGGAATGGACGATCGGCTATGTCCCAATAGTCGTACGCCAATCGCCGCAGTGAGTGTCCTCCTGTAATAGCGAGCAGTCAGGTTATAGTAATCCGGGGTTGCTTGAAAGGCCTGACAGGAAATATATTGCCGGATCATACGGCGCACAGAGGTTTACGTAGTGAGAGAAAACTGTTCCATGATCTGGTATACATGGCTCGTGAGTGGTCTGTTGATCCTTTCACGCGGCACGCTGCTCGCGGCCAGAGCGCAACCGGCCCATAAGGAGGGTGTAAGCGTAGTTCCCTGCGCTATGAAGGCCGTTCGGCTGCGTTGCGAGTATGCGGATGCTCCCATAGGTGTAGACACTGCCCATCCACGGTTGAGTTGGGAGTTAAAGGCTGTTGCGCCCCATGCGCGGGGGCTGCGTCAGAGCGCCTATCGCCTTCGGGTTGCCAGCAGCGCGGAGCGGCTGCAAACCGGCCTGGCCGACCTGTGGGACAGCGGACGAATAGCCTCCACACAGACTGTAGGCGTGGAATATAATGGGCGTCCCCTGCACTCCGGGCAGCGCGTCTGGTGGAGCGTACAGGTGTGGGATGGGCAAGGGAGGCCCTCCTCCACAGCAGGTTCCGCTTTCTGGGAGATGGGGCTGCTCCATCCCTCTGATTGGCGCGCGCAGTGGATACGACAGGATGTGCCGCCCCCGCCAACCGAGGAGGCATACTTCGGTGATACTCCCGCTCCCCTGCTGCGCAAGGAGTTCCGCGTCGGCAAACCCATCCGATACGCCCGGGCGTATGTTAGTGGGCTAGGCTACTATGAGCTTACCCTCAACGGCCGCAAAGTGGGCGATCATGTCCTTGATCCGGGCTGGACGGCCTATTCGCAACGGGTGCTATACGCCACCTATGATGTCACGTCTGCGCTGCAACAGGGTCAAAACGCGGTGGGGATCGTGTTGGGCAACGGCTGGTATGATCCACTTCCCCTGCGGATGTGGGGCCATCTCAACCTGCGCGAGCATCTCGCCATCGGCGCGCCGCGCGCCCTCCTGCAATTGGAGATTACGTATACAGATGGCACACGCCAGACCCTCGTAACGGACACGACGTGGAAGACGCATGACGGTCCAATCCGCAAGAACAGCGTCTATCTGGGCGAGGCTTACGATGCGCGCCGGGAACAGCCGGACTGGGACCGCCCCGGCTTTGACGAAGAGATCTGGAAGTACGCTGTGCCTGCGCGGGAACCCATCGGCAGTCTGTCCGCCCAGATTTCCCCACCCATTCGCGCCACGCGCCGCTTTCTCGCGCGCGCAAGGACACAGCCCCGCCCCGACGTGTACCTTTTCGATCTGGGACAAAACTTTGCGGGTTGGGCGCGCCTGCGAGTGGTTGAGGGTATGCCTGGAACGCGCGTGACGCTGCGCTATGGGGAATTGCTGAATCCCGACGGTACCCTCAACCCGCTGACCTCTGTGACCGGGCAGATTAAAGGGCGCAGGGTCGAGGCAGGATCACAGGCTCCCGCGACAGCATGGCAGGCCGACACGTATGTCTGTAAAGGAAAAACGCTCGAAATTTATACGCCCCGCTTCACCTTTCACGGCTTCCGCTACGTCGAAGTGACCGGCTATCCGGGCATACCTCCAAAAGACGCTGTCGAAGGCATCGGGCTGAACGCCGATGTAGAGAAAGTCGGTGACTTCGCCTGTTCCAACCCGATGCTCACGCGCATTCAGACGATGGTAGAAAACACGTTTCTGAGCAATCTGTTCAGTGTCCAGTCCGACTGTCCGCACCGTGAGAAATTCGGCTATGGCGGCGATATTGTGGCGACCAGCGAAACAGCGATGCTCAACTTCGACATGGCGCGTTTCTACGAGAAGTCTATGCTGGACCTGGCGGACTCCGCGCGGCCGAATGGAGGTTTTACCGAAACCGTCGCCGTTTGTAGGCATTGCGGACGCGGGTCTGGGAGAAGGCGCGGGACCGGTGGAGTGGGGCACGGCGCATCCTCAGCTCGTCTGGCAGCGCTATGTAATGTATGGCGACCGCAAAACGCTGCGGGAGCAGTACCCGAAGGGCAGCACTGGTTTGCCCTGCTCCGTCAAAGGCCGTGGATCACATTCTGGACAACGGCATCAGCGATCACGAGAGCCTCGTCGCCAAGCCCACAGCGCTGACCGGCACCGCCTTCTACTACTACAATGCGCGCCTGCTGGAGAAAATGGCGCGGGCGTTGGGACGACAGGCTGGACGCTCATGACTATGCGCAGGAGGCGGCAACGATCGCCGTTGCGTTCAACCAGAGATTCCTTGTGGCGGGAACGGGGCGCTACGACACGGCAACCCAGGCGTGCCAGGCGATGGCCCTCCAGTATGGTCTCGTGCCTCCATCAGAAGAAGCGGCGGCTATGGAGGTGCTGGCGCAGGACGTTGCGCAAACGCATGGAGGCCATCTGACTACAGGCATCTTCGGCACGCCGGCCCTGCTCAGCGCCCTCAGCGAAGGAGGACACGCAGACGTGGCTTATACCGTCGCGAGCCAGCAGACGTTTCCGGGCTGGGGATGGATGCTGGCAAATGGAGCCACAACGCTGTGGGAGCATTGGGAGTTCAGCGACAATACATTCTCCCACAATCACCCGATGTTCGGTTCCATCAGCGCCTGGTTTCAGAAGTCACTGGCGGGCATCTGCGTGGAACCGGACGCAGTCGGCTTCGACAAGATTCGCATTCAACCGCGCATAGTCGGCGACCTCACCTGGGCGCGGGGCAGCTATCGCAGTGTACGCGGACTGGCGATCAGTGAGTGGCGCAAGCAGGGAGGCGTCCTGTATCTAAGCATTGTTGTGCCTCCCAACACCTCCGCTACGGTGTATGTTCCCGCCGCGCCGGGAACAGGATGTACAGGAGGGAAGCGCAGTGGCCCGGAAGGCGTCCGGCGTCTCCTTTGCGCGCATGGAAGCCGGCTCGGCGGTATTTCACGTTGGGTCCGGGGAATACACATTTCGGGTCTTAAACGGGCCTTAATCTTAAACTGACAGGAGATTCCATGAACATTTCCGTTCCCGCTCTTCTCGTGATATTCCTGCTTGCCGCTGTGAACGTCGCCGGCGCGCAGAAGACCGTCGATGCCTCCACGCTGGACGGCAAGGTGCTGTTCGGCTATCAGGGCTGGTTCCGCACGCCCGGCGACGGCTCGAATGTCGGCTGGAGCCACTGGTCGCGCGGCGTTCCGTCCGCCGATTCCATGACCGTCGACCTCTACCCCGATCTGAGCGAGTTTGATACGAAGGATCTCTGCCCTATCCCCGGCGAGACGATCGGCGCCAAGCCCGCCTACCTGTTCTCTTCCTTCAACAAGAACGTCGTGATGAAGCACTTCGAGTGGATGAAGCAGTATGGGCTTGACGGCGTGCTGGTGCAGCGCTTCCTCAGCGATATACCCGGCAGCCGGGCGCAGGGCGATGGCGTGCTGAAGAACATCATGGCCGCCGCGGAGAAGACGGGCCGAACCTTCGCCATCGAGTACGATATCAGCGGCGCGCATGCCGACACGATGGCGGACATTCTGCAGAAGGACTGGAACTACCTGGTCAATGATCTGCATATCACCGCAAGCCCGCGCTATCTGCACCATAAGGGCAAGCCGGTTGTCTCCGTGTGGGGCATGGGACTGAGCGATCAAAGCCATCCTCCCTCCGATACCGCGGCAGCCCTCGCTATCATCCGCTGGTTTCAGAATACGGCGGGCACGACCTATATCGGCGGAACGCCCGCCTACTGGCGCTCCCGAACACGCGATGCGAACCCCGATCCGGCGCTGGACGGGCGTGTATCAGGCGATGGACGTAGTTCAGCCCTGGACAGTGGGACGCTATGGCGATCTTGCCGGAGTCGATCGCTGGAAAACGGAGCAACTCGTCCCCGACCTGGCGGCCACGGCTGCGCATAACCAGCTTTATATGCCGGTCATCTTCCCCGGTTTCTCCTGGCACAATCTCAATCCCGCTCACCCCAAAACCAGATCCCGCGTCTGAAGGGCGAATTTCTGTGGCGTCAGGCGGTCAATGCCCGCGCGGCGGGCGCGCATATGCTCAAGATCGCCATGTTCGACGAGGTAAACGAGGGAACCGCTATGTTCAAAGCGGCCTCTCACCGCGCAGACGCGCCGGATCAGGGCTACTGGCTGACCCTGGACGCCGATGGCTTTGACCTGCCAGGCGACTGGTACCTGCGCCTCGCCGGGGAGATCACACAGGCTTTCCACAAAAACACGCCGCTTGCTCCCGTGTTGCCTCCACTTCCGATAAAATGAGCGGGCGAAATGCGGGTCCTCTTTCGCGCTAGCCCCGCACGTGTTTACGCTCGCCGGCAGAAGAAGAGAAACAGAACTATGGACGGATTGGATAAAATCGAAAACTCGAAAATTATTGCTTGACACGATGGTTGATCTGCGTTATACTCTGCTATCACGAATTAGCATGTTCGGGATGGCACGGAATTGAGAGGATGCTAGTTGTCAACAGACCCCAAATTGCAATCAACGCCGCCAACGCGCACTTCTCATCCGACCATTGCGACCATAGCCGCGCATATAGGTCTCTCGCGGGCGACTGTGACGCATGTTCTAAACGGCAAGGCGGCGGAATTACGCATTCGGCCCGACACGCAGCGTCGGGTTCTGGAAGCCGCTCAGGAGTTGGGATACCGGGCGAACGCCTCCGCGCGCGCTATTCGGGATGGGCGATTTGGAAATATTGCCCTGATTCAGTCAACATGTGGACAGTATCTTCCCAACGAACTGCTCAATGGGTTGACACGGGCGATTGCGGATAAAGATTTACACCTGACATTGACACAGGCGCGTGAGCATGTCTTTGATGAGGAATCCTATCTTCCCCATACCCTGCGTGACCTGTCCGCAGATGGCGTTTTGATTAACCGTCACGTAGAATCTACGCTGCCTTATCTGGAACGAATTCACCGGCTTCGCATACCCGCAGTCTTCCTGAACGTTCGGCAAGAATTCGACTGCGTTCATCCAGACGACCTTATGGGTGGACGGATGGCGACCGATTTTATGCTCCGTCTCAGACATGAGCGCATTGTTTATGTAGATACCCACGAACCAGGAAATCGGCATTACAGCAAGCAGGATCGTCGCCTGGGCTATGAACAAACCATGACAGGGACGGGGAGAAACGTCCGTGTTTGGCTGCTCCCGAAAGACTGGCAGGCAGCCGGACAATCCGGTGTGGATCAACGGGTGGAATCGGCGCTGCATTTGCTGGCGCGTCAAGACCGGCCCACCGCCGTGATCGCGTACGAACTCGCGGAGGCAATGGCGGTGGTTCGCGCGGCGTATATACTGCGTTTGCGCATCCCCGAAGACCTTTCTCTGCTTCAGTTTCATCACGGGATTGATGACCGCTTCTTCATTCCCATTCAAACGGTGAGCAACGCCATGGAACAGGTAGGCATATCCGCCGTGGATATGTTGCTTGAGAAAATCCAAAATCCTGAAACGCCTTTGCCGGAGAGAAGCATTCCGGTAACCATGCTGGAGGGGGCGACCTGCATGTCTCCTCCTACCTGAGTGGAACGGACGATATTTGCGCGAAAGGGAGAACCGACGATGAGAATCCTATTGAACTGCTTCCTCTTACCCGTGGCGTTGTGCGCCGGCATCGCTGTGTCGGCGCAGGAGCCGCCGACTAAACCGGCGGAATCCGTACCGGCCGGCACGAATGTTCCTGGCGCAGAATACCCACGCATCCTCCCCGACTTGCGCGTCGTATTCCGCATCAAAGCGCCGGACGCGCATAAAGTCGAGTTCGCGTTTTACACCCCAAAGCGGTATGCGGCGACCAGAGATGAAGCCGGGTTCTGGACTGCGACCTCGGACCCTGTTGTTCCGGGCTTCCACTACTACCGGGTGTTTATTGATGGGGCGGAGGTAAACGACCCCGCCAGTGAGACGTTTTACGGCACGGGAAAAGATGCGAGCGGCATCGAGATTCCTGAGAAGGGTGTGGATTACTACCTGCCGAAGGACGTGTCGCATGGCGACGTGCGCGAGCGTTGGTATCGCTCCAACACCACGCAGGCGTGGAGGCGCGTCTATGTCTATACGCCGCCAGGATACGACACGGATCGGGATACCCGCTATCCGGTACTCTACCTTCAGCACGGCTCGGGTGAGGACGAGCGCGGCTGGTCGAACCAGGGCAAGGTCGCCTTCATCATGGATAACCTGATTGCGGAGCGGAAGGCCCGACCGATGCTCGTCGTGATGGAAAAAGGATACGCGACGAAGTCTGGCGAGGTGCAGACGCCCCGCCCCGGAGGACCTCCCGGCCTGGGACGCATGTTTCAGGCGTTCGAGGAGGTCGTCGCCAAAGATCTCATCCCCTGTATCGACACGACATTTCGGACGGCTCCTGATCGCGACCATCGCGCGCTCGCCGGGCTATCCATGGGAGGTTTCCAGGCGTATCAAATCGGTCTGAACCATCTCGATCTCTTCTCGTATATCGGCGGCTTCAGCGGCGCGGGCGGCGGATTCGGGGGCGGAGCATTCGACGCCAAGACGGCGCACAACGGTGTCATGGCGGACCCGGACGCGTTCAATCGGCGAGTACATCTGCTCTTTCTTTCGATTGGCACCGCCGAAGCGCAAAGAATGCAGGACGGCGTTCGCGGATACAACGATAATCTGAAGAAAGCCGGCATTAAGACGGTTCTTTATGAGTCTCCGGGCACAGATCACGAATGGCTGACATGGCGGCGCAGCCTGCATGAATTCGCGCCCCTCCTGTTTCGGCAAGAGGCCGGACAAGGTGCCGGAAACCGACCTCCGGGCAATGCCGGGGGCGTTAACGTCCCCATTAAGCTGAACCCGGACGATGTGCAGGCGTACCCGGAACCTCCCAACAGCATTGCGGCGAACCGCGCGGAGATACCGCATGGCAAGCTGGAAATGATCGAATACGACTCCAAATCGGTGGGAACACGCCGCAAAATGCAGGTGTATACGCCACCCGGCTACTCTCCCGATAAGAAGTACCCCGTCCTCTATCTGCTGCATGGTATTGGTGGCGACGAGACGGAGTGGCAGCGTTTCGCAACTCCCAACCTCCTGCTGGACAACCTACTTGCGGATGGGAAGGCCACGCCAATGATTATTGTACTGCCCAACGGTCGCGCGCAGAAAAACGACCGGGCCGAAGGCAACGTCTACGCCGCCGCGCCCGCGTTTGCCGCGTTCGAGCAGGATTTGCTTCAGGATGTCATTCCGGCCATCGAAAAGCGCTACTCCGTACAGGCAGATAAAGAGCATCGGGGGCTGGCGGGGCTTTCCATGGGCGGCGGTCAGTCCCTCAACTTCGGACTGGCGCATCTGGATACGTTTGCGTGGGTAGGAGGCTTCTCCTCGGCTCCGAATACGAAACCACCGGCGCAGCTCCTATCAAACCCGGAAGAAGCGCGTGGAAAATTGAAATTGCTCTGGGTCGCCTGCGGCAACAAGGACGGGCTTCTCCGCATCAGTCAGGGAGTGCATGCCTATCTAAAGGAAAACAACGTCCCGCACGTCTGGAATGTGGACGATCACGCTCATGACCCGACCGAGTGGCGAAACAACCTGTACTACTTCCTTCAGCGCGTGTTTCGCTAACGCGATGCGGCAGTATGCGGCACAAACACGCCATGAGTGCCGCATACCCGACAGCGCTTCCAAATCCTGTTACAAACAATTCTAACCCGGTGAGTTGAGATGAAATATGAAAACTTTGCGACCCGCAGCCGCGTATACCGCGCTTCTATCAGCCTTCTGCTCCCTGCCGATACAGGCAGCGCGCGCAGATGTAAAGGCGACGCTTGACATTGACCTGAGCAAGAAAGGTCCGGCGATACCGCCCACCTTTGGCGGTCTTATGACCGAGGAGATCAACCACAGCTACGACGGCGGACTCTTTGCCGAATTGATTCAGAACCGTACCTTTCAGGACCCGCCTCCCCGTCGCCAGCAGGCGCAGCAGCAGGATTTGCCCGTCCACTGGTCGCTGATTGGGGGCGGCAAGGCGAGTATTGAGCGCAACGATCCGGTGAACAGCGCCCTGCCGATCAGCCTGCGTCTCGACCTCTCCGGTGGTTCGGCGGGCGTGGCGAACGACGGCTACTGGGGCATTCCCGTTCGGCCCAACACCAAATACACCGCCAGTTTCTACGCCAAAAGCGGACAGGGCTTTACGGGTTCCATAACGGCATCGCTCGTCGCGGATGAGGGCAACGCCACCGTTGCGAAAGCGACCACGAAGCCGATCTCCGGCGCGTGGGGAAAATATACCGTCACACTCACGACCGGCCACGATGCGCCGACTACGACGAAAGCCCGTTTCGTCCTTTCCGCTGCGGGAACCGGCAGCGTGTCCTTCAGCCTTGTGTCGCTCTTCCCACCGACGTACAAAAATACGCCCAACGGGTTGCGCCCGGACTTGATGAAGCTGATGGAGGATCTGCGTCCGGCATTTATCCGCCTGCCCGGAGGCAACTATGTGGAGGGCAGCACGTTCCCAACCCGCTTCAACTGGAAACAAATGATCGGTCCCGCCGAACTGCGTCCGGGTCACATGGGTTGCTGGGGGTATCGTTCCTCCGATGGGTTTGGTATGCCGGAATATCTGCTGTGGTGTAAGCAGCTCAAAGCCGAACCGATTCTGGCCGTTTTTGCGGGCTATGTTCTAAACGGGAACCATGTCGATGCGGGCAGCCCGGAGATGGAGCAGTATACTCAGGAAGCTCTCGAAGAGATCGAATATGTCAGCGGGCCGGCGACCAGTAAATGGGGGAAACAGCGCGCGGCCGACGGCTTACCCGAACCATTCACTCTGCGCTATGTGGAAATCGGCAACGAAGACTGGTTCGACAGATCGGGAAGTTACGATGGCCGGTTCACGCAAATGGCGAAAGCGATCCGCGCGAAATATCCCTATCTCAAAATTATCGCGACCGCTCCGGTCAAGAGTTTCAAGCCCGATATGGTTGATGACCACTTCTATCGCAGCGCGCGCCAGTTGATGATGCAGGGGCGTCAGTACGACCCGCAGGCAGGCGAGGCGAAACCGCTGCGGTTCAACGGCGGCGCATGGAACGGGCGGCAGCCGGACGGTATCCAGACATTTGTGGGCGAGTGGGCCACGCAGGAGGGGCGCCCCACGCCGAACCTGAATGCCGCTCTTGCCGACGCCGCATTCGTTATGGAACTGGAACAGAATGCGGACGTGATTCCCATCGAATGCTACGCGCCCCTGCTGGTCAACGTGAATCCCGGCGCGTCGCAGTGGGGAACAAACCTGATTGGCTACAACGCGCTCAACAGTTTCGGTTCGCCAAGCTACTATGCCCAGTCTATGCTTGCCAAAAATCGCGGCGAGACCGCTCTCTCATCCGGCCTCAAAGTGGAGCCGTATCAGCCAACGCCGGAACCCTCGCCGCATGGCGGTATCGGAGTCGGAACGTGGCATACGCAAGTGGAATACACTGACATCAAGGTGACAGCCCCGGACGGTCATGCTCTTCTGACAGTTGCGCCTACGGCAAACCTCGCCGGCTGGCAAACTGCGGGCGGCAGATGGGATGGGCGAAATAATACGATCCTGCCCGTCAACGGCGATTCCGAATCGTGGGCTATAACAGGCGATGCAAACTGGACCAACTACACGATTCAGCTCCGGGCGCGCAAAATGGCAGGCCGCGAAGGTTTCATTGTTCTCTTCCATGCGAAAGACCGTGACAGTTACCGCTGGTGGAATGTTGGAGGGTGGGGCAACACGCTGGCGCGATTTGAAGCTGCTGATAACGGGGATCGTGTGCCCTATGGGGAGGGCGTCCCGTTTATGGTGGAAACGGGCCGCTGGTACGACCTCAAACTGGAGGTGACAGGCCATCATATTCGCGGCTTCGTGGACGGCAAACTCGTGTCGGAGACAAACGAAGCTGTCGCTTCCGCCCCGCCTCCGGTCATCACCTCGGCAACGTATACCGCTTCCAATCACACGGTCTTTGTCAAGGTCGTTAACCCCGGCAGCGATCCGGTAGACATGGATATTCGCCTTCGGGGAGTCGGCAAAGTAGAGTCGAAAGGCACAGCCGTCGTTCTTACCGGCGAACCGGGAGCGATGAATACCGTCGAACAGCCGATGAACATTGCGCCGAAGCAGGAATCGATTACCAACGCTTCGGCATCGTTCCGCAGAACATTCCTGCCTCACTCGCTCACGCTCCTGCGGCTCAGTGTTAAACCGTAACCGTTCATCGCGCTTCGGACGGGAACTGGAGGATTGGGTTCCCTCGATCAGGAGAATGTAGAAACCGATGGACGCGAAGACCATTGTACAGATTGGCCGTCTGCTTTTAATGTTCCTCAGCGCTGTGACTGTGTTCGGCGTTCTGCCGGCGTGTGCCGCAGCGCCGGAGGATGTTGCGCAAAACCCCATTGTCTGGGCCGATGTGCCGGACCCTTCCATAATCCGCGTCGGCAACACCTACTATATGAGCAGCACCACCATGCACATGAATCCGGGTCTTCCCATTATGAAGTCCCGTGATCTTGTAAACTGGCAGTTGGTAAACTACGCTTATGACACTCTCGGCGATACGGACGAGCTGGCTCTGAGGAACGGCAAGAACAACTATGGCCGAGGTTCGTGGGCGAGCAGCCTGCGATACCATCAGGGCGTCTACTACGTCACGACCTTTAGCAGCGTCACCCACAAGACATACATCTTCAAAACCAACAACATCGAAAAGGGGTCGTGGGCCCTATCTTCATTCGAGCCTGCGCTGCACGACCATTCGCTGTTCTTCGACGACGATGGCCGCGTCTACATGGCGACGGGAAGCGGCAACATCCGGCTGATTGAACTCACCGCAGATGCGTCGGGGATCAAGCCGGACGGCGTGAATAAAGTTATCATTCCCAATGCCAGCCTTGTGGCAGGCCCAAACATCGGCCTACAGGCGGAAGGTTCGCAGCTTTTTAAGATTAATGGGAAATACTACCTCTTCTGTATCACCTGGCCGAGACGGGGGATGCGTACCGAACTCGTCTTTCGTTCAGACAACCTCACCGGGCCGTATGAGGGGCGAGTCGCTCTCAGCGATCAGGGCGTTGCGCAGGGAGGACTCATAGATACGCCGGACGGCAAATGGGTCGCCTACCTCTTTCAGGATCATGGGGCCGTTGGCCGTACCCCATTTTTGGTACCCGTGAAGTGGGAAGAGGGCTGGCCGGTACTCGGAATAGACGGCAAAGCGCCGCATACGCTGGATATTCCTGCCGGTAGGGGGACAATCGGAGGTATCACGGCATCTGATGAGTTTGACCGGTCGCCACGTTTGCTGGCAGAACTGAAAAAGTCCCAACGCGGCGAAAATGATTACATGCGGGGCGCTTTTCCGCTCGCATGGCAATGGAACCACAACCCGGACAATCGCTTCTGGTCGCTTACGGACCGTCCGGGATGGCTGCGCTTGACGACGGGACGAGTGGACTCCACGCTGGCGGAGGCGAGAAACACGCTGACGCAAAGGATGTTTGGCCCGCGCTGTACCGGGATTATCTCCATGGATGTGAGCGGCATGAAAGACGGCGACGTTGCCGGTCTTGCCGCGTTCCAGAAGAACTATGGATATGTTGCTGTCAAGGCGGCGGAGAACTCTAAAACAATCGTTATGATAAGCGCCGAATCCGGGACACCCATCGAGGTAGCAGCGGTTCCGCTAAATCAGAAAACCGTATTTCTAAAAGTTCAGGCCGATTTCGAGAATAGGGCCGATAGAGCTACTTTCTATTATAGTATGGATGGCGCGAACTGGAACGCGGTCGGTTCACCTCTGAAAATGACCTACACGCTTCCCCATTTCATGGGATATCGCTTTGCCCTGTTCAACTATGCGACAAAGTCCACAGGCGGCTCCGTGGACTTCGACTATTTCCATGTGGCGACGGCGCAGTCCCAATGAAAGGATTCATCCGAGCCGTCAGACCGACAGGAAAAACGCCTTTGAGGAGACACATGAACTCACAGCCGCTGCGTAAACGACCGGGCTTTCCGGCGGGTTTACTTATCGTAGCCTTGATGACCTGCATCGTCGCAGGCGTTCGCGCCCAGCCTCCTGCGCCGGGGCAGGGGCAACCGCGACCGGGCGGGTTTCCACCCCGGCCAGCCTCTGGCCCGGTTCCGCTACCCATTCTCCCGGCGCTTCCACGCGACAATGACACCGCGTTTTATGCCCGGGGCAGATGTGCCGCATGGCACAGTCGAGCAGGCTACGTATCGCAATGAAGCGGGCCGCGACAAGCGGATGCACGTTTATTTACCGCCAGGCTATGCGCAAAACTCGACGATCCGGTATCCCACGCTCTACCTCAATCATGGCGGGGGCGAGGACGATTCCCGTTGGACGGACACGGGTCCGGCCAACGGCGGCAACGCCCAGTACATTCTGGACAATCTCATTGCGGCGGGCAAGGCCAAACCGATGATTGTAGTCATGCCCAACACGCGCGGTCTTGCCTCGCCCGTCGCGCCGGTTCCGGGGAAAGACGATGCCTGTACCAGGGAGTATCTGAAGAACATCATTCCTTACGTGGAAAGCCACTACCGCGCCAAAACGGGGCGTGAGAACCGCGCGCTGGCCGGTCTCTCGATGGGCGGGTTCGTGGTGATGAACACCGGACTTTCCCATCTGGATACCTTCAGCGAACTGTATGTCTATAGTTCCGGCTACTTCCCCGATCAGGTACAGACGTTTGAAGATAACTTCAAGTCCGTATTTACAGATCCAAAGACCAATGCCAATCTGCTGCGCGTCCCGTTCTATATGGCTGCCGGGGAAACGGACATTGCGCTTGTCAACAGCCAGAAAACCCTCTCGGTCTTGAATAAGTATGCCGTTCGCACGTTCTGGACACTGAGTACCGGAGGACACGAGTGGAAGAACTGGCGGCGCTACCTGTACCAGACCGCGCAGATCATGTTCCCCGGCGATCCCACAGCAGGGCCGTGAACCTGCCTGCCGCTCCTGTCGGGTTCGACGCTCGGGGCGACTGAGTGGCTGGTGGAAGAACGATTGTCTATCAGTGCGCGCAAAACTGTTCCAGCTGCCTCGCGCTGAATCAAGCGGCAGGATGAGCCCTCTCATCTTCACCAGGGAGACTAAGATGAAACCCATTACTCATTGGTTTAAGTTTGCAAGCGTGGCAGTCGCGCTGTCAGGCTCCATTTCCGCCTACTCTCAAGCGCCCGCCGCCGCCCACAACCGCCTCCTGCCGTCCAATCCCCGGAAGTGCAGGCGGACCGGCGTCTGACGTTCCGCATCTACGCCCCGCGCTCGGAATCGGTGCGGCTGAATGGCGGGGACATTCCCGGTCTCGGGGCAGGCGCGGCGTTGACGAAAGCAGAGAATGGCGTCTGGACATTCACCACGGAGCCTGTTCCTTCCGGCGCGTACCGCTACACCTTCGTTGTGGATGGCGTTTCCACTATAGACCCGCGCAGTCCTGCCGTCAGCGAATCGCTCGGCAGCGTCTGGAGCCTGGTCACTGTTCCCGGCTCGGAGTTCATGGACACCAAAAACGTGCCGCATGGCGCGGTCGCTTCTGTTTCCTACTATTCCACGACACTCAGTAGGATTTCGCCGGATGCACATCTACACCCCGCCCGGTTATGAACAGGGCAAAGGCAAATATCCGGTCTTTTACCTGCTGCACGGGTCGGGCGATAGTGACGCCTCGTGGAGTACGGTAGGCCGCGCCGGGTTTATCCTGGACAACCTGATTGCGGCGGGCAAGGCAAAGCCGATGATCGTCGTCATGCCTGCCGGGCATACCCGGGGCGGCGGGGTCGGCGGCCCGCCGCCCTCGTCCGGCGCGCGTCCGCCCGCAGACGAGTTCGAGCAGGACTTTCTCAACGACATTATGCCTGCTGTGGAGAAAAACTACCGTACCATCAATGACCGGCAGCATCGCGCTATCGCAGGACTTTCCATGGGCGGTGGGCAGACACTCAACCTCGCCATTCCCCATCAGGAGAAGTTTGCCTATGTCGGCGTGTTCAGTTCCGGCTTGTTCGGCGCCTTCCCCGTTCGGCGTGCAGGCGAACTCCGCGGCGCCCCCTGCCAACGCGCGCTCGCCCTGGGAAGAACAGCATCTGGCTGAATTGGACAATGCGGCCTGGAAAAAGGGGCTGAAACTCCTCTGGTTCAGAACTGGGAAAGACGACTTTCTGCTGCAAACCACGCGCTCTACGGTAGACCTGTTGAAAAAGCATGACTTTAATGTCACCTACGCCGAGTCTTCCGGCGGGCATACCTGGCTCAACTGGCGCGACTACCTGATTGAATTCGTCCCCTTGCTCTTCCAAGACCAATCAACTGCTAAATAACATGTACAGTATCCACACGCCCCCTCCAACAAGTTTGACTTCAATTTGACGCAGATTTGATGATAGATGTGTAAAATAGCCAGTGAGGGACATTTCGCGAACGGAAAACATCATGAAAACTTCCTGGCGAATCAGGCTTTTGGGAGATTTTTGCGCGCAGCGCGGTGAGGAAGCGCCCGCTCATTTTGAGACCCGGCAAACGGCGGCTCTGCTCACCTGTCTGGCGTTCTTCCCGGATCGCGCGCACTCTCGCAAGGCGCTTGCCGAGCAACTTTGGCCCGAAGAAGACCCGGAAGCGACGCGCAGCCGACTTCGTACAACGCTGTGGGCCTTGCGGCGTATTCTGGAACCGGAGGCCACCCCAACCGGCAGCGTCTTAATCTCCGACCGGGCCGAAATACGCCTGGACGCCCATTCTTTCACAACGGACATACAGGAGTTTGAACGCGCCCTACAGGATGTCAGGCAGGCCAATGATGAGTCGGAGCGCGCGGACTGTCTTTGCCGCGCCATCGCTCTTTACACGGGCGAGCTTTTGCCGGGACGCTATGAGAACTGGGTACTTGCAGAGCGTGAACGGCTTGCCATCGCATATCGTCACGCGCTGAGTCAGTCAGCCCACGCCTTTGCGCAGATGGGCGATCTGCCTGTACGCCATCACCTATGCCAGACGCGCCATCACCGCAGACGCTCTCGATGAAGAGGCGCATGCCGCTCTGATACGCCTGTTTGGTCAGGCCGGACGGAATGTAGACGCCATCCGCCAGTATCAGGAACTGGAACGCGTTCTCCGGGGCGAAATGGGACTGCGCCCCTCGGCGGAAACGCGCGCCCTGCTGACGCATTTACAGCGCCCCACGCTTCCGTCTGGTTCCGAAGCGCCTCTGCCGGGAGAAGCCGCCTCCCAACCATTGGGAGTACAACCGGACTTGGAGCCGGAAGGAGGAGGCGTGCCTCTGGAATCCGCTTTTTACATTGAACGCGAAAGCGATGGTCTTTTCAGCCATGCCGTGGCCCGGCAGGACAGCATTGTCCTGGTCAAAGGGGCGCGACAGATGGGCAAGACATCCCTGCTGGCGCGAGGCTTGCAAAAGGCGCGCGCAGCGGGAACCCGCGTCGTCCTGACGGATCTACAGAAGCTGACGGCGGAGCAGATGGCAACCTCGGATACTCTGGGTTGCTGCCGCTGTCTCTAATAAGTTGTGGAGACGGACGCCCAGGTGTCCGACACGCCGGGAAACTTCAACAGACGGAATTCCTTCTCCGGCTTGAAGCCCTCATGCTTCATACAGCTTGCCGCCGCAACAAGCGCCTTTTCTATGACAGCGTTATCCTTCTCGCTCTGCAATCTGCTCAGAACCCTGGAGGCGAAAACCTCTTGCTGCCCGCGCTCGTAAAGAACCCATCCCGCCAGGTCAGCCACATTTTTCACTGCTACCGCATCCGTCACAATAGAACAACCCATGCCGTTCGACGCATAACCACGCCATCGTCCCAGTTCGTCAGGATCGCCGCTGAAGCTCATTTGAAATGCGTCGGTTTCCAATCGCCCCCATTTGTTTGGAGGTAAGCGATCATATCCCGCGCCCAGGGATAGACGCGCGCCAAAATCGAATTTGTCGTACTATTGACTTATTCCAGATTATGAGGCTACAATAGGTTTATAACGTCTGAGGAATCCACACTTCACGAATCCCTGCGCAGGGCCGGTCTGCGCGTGACCGCGCCCCGGCTCGCCGTCCTCACGTCAGTCATGGGCGAGGGACAGCACCGGGACGCGGAAGCCATTGCAGACGCGGCTCGCAAGCGGCTCGGCGCGCTCTCCACTCAGGCCGTGTACGACAATCTGCACATTCTGGAGGCCGTTGGACTTATTCGACGCATCCAGCCATCCGGCCATCCGGCTCGCTATGAGGCGCGGGTGGGGGACAACCACCATCACCTTGTCTGCCGGAGTTGCGGACTGACTACAGATGTGGACTGCGCGGTTGGCGCGGCGCCCTGTCTGGAGCCATCCGCCACGCACGGCTTCAGCGTTCAGGAAGCGGAAGTGATTTTCTGGGGCCTGTGTCCCCAATGTCAGCAAGACACTCATACCAAACAATCAAGGGGATAACTTTCATGAGCGACACGATACCGGAAAGCATTGCGCCAGACATTATATCCGCCCTCAACCACGAGGAGCCAAAACTGGAGGCAAACCTGGAGTCGGGCCAATGCCCGTTTACAGGTGGCGTTCTCCGACAAACCGCAGGCGGCGGAACCCGAAATCGCGACTGGTGGCCCAACCTGTTAAATCTCAACATCCTGCGCCAACACTCGTGCCTGTCCAATCCGATGGGCAATGCGTTCAACTACGCGGAAGAGTTTAAGAGCCTCGACCTGCAAGCCGTGAAGCAGGACCTGTTCGCGCTGATGACCACGTCTCAGGAGTGGTGGCCCGCCGATTTTGGTCATTACGGGCCGTTCTTCATTCGCATGGCGTGGCACAGCGCAGGAACCTACCGCATTACGGACGGACGGGGCGGGGCAAGCGCAGGCCAGCAGCGATTCGCGCCCCTCAACAGTTGGCCGGACAATGCCAACCTGGATAAAGCGCGTTTGCTGTTGTGGCCCATTAAACAGAAATACGGCCAGAAGATTTCGTGGGCCGACCTGATCGTTCTGACAGGCAACTGCGCTCTGGAATCTATGGGCTTCAAGACGTTTGGTTTCGCGGGGGGACGCGAAGATGTGTGGGAACCGCAGGAAGACGTCTACTGGGGTTCTGAAGCCGAGTGGCTGGGCGACAAAAGACATACCGGGGAGCGCGAACTGGAAAATCCTCTTGCTGCCGTACAAATGGGTCTGATCTACGTCAACCCGGAAGGTCCCAACGGAAATCCCGACCCGCTCGCTTCTGCCCGCGACATACGCGAAACATTTGGCCGTATGGCGATGAATGACGAAGAAACCGTGGCATTGATTGCCGGCGGCCACACCTTCGGCAAAACGCATGGCGCTGCCGACCCGAGCAAGCACGTTGGCCCGGAACCTGCCAGAGCGGGCATTGCGGATCAGAGATCTCGGCTGGAAAAACTCTTACGGCAGCGGAAAAGCGGGCAACACCATTACCAGCGGTCTTGAGGTGACATGGACGACAACGCCCACCCAATGGGGAAACAACTATTTCGAGAACCTGTTCGGCTTTGAATGGGAACTGACGAAAAGCCCGGCGGGCGCAAACCAGTGGAAGCCGAAAGACGGCGCGGGAGCCGGAACCGTGCCGGACGCGCACGACTCGACCCGGCGCCACGAGCCGAGGATGCTGACGACCGACCTTGCCTTGCGATTTGACCCTGCCTACGAGCAGATTTCAAGGCGTTTCCTTGAGAATCCGGATCAGTTCGCCGACGCCTTTGCCCGCGCCTGGTTCAAGCTGACGCACCGAGATATGGGGCCGCGCGCCCTTTATCTTGGCCCTGAAGTACCCTCAGAAGTCCTGCTCTGGCAAGACCCCCTGCCGACTGTGACGCATGAGTTGATTGACGCGCAGGATATTGAAACGCTCAAAAGCAGGCTGCTCGCTTCGGGGCTGTCTGTGTCTCAACTGGTATCCACCGCCTGGGCCTCGGCCTCTACGTTCCGCGGTTCCGACAAACGCGGCGGAGCGAACGGCGCGCGCATTCGCCTGGCCCCGCAGAAGTTCTGGGCAGTCAACAATTCTCTGCAACTGGCTGCCGCGCTGGAAACCCTGGAAAGCGTCCAGAACGAGTTCAACGGGGCGCAGACGGGCGGCAAGCAGGTTTCGCTTGCCGACCTGATCGTTCTCGGCGGCTGCGCGGGCATTGAAAAAGCGGCTAAAAATGCCGGTTCCGAAATCACAGTTCCCTTCACGCCCGGACGCGCCGACGCTTCGCAGGAGCAAACTGATGTGGAATCGTTTGCCGCGCTCGAACCGGCGGCGGACGGGTTCCGCAACTATCTGAAGCCCAGGCATACGGCGTCCGCAGAGGAACTGCTGATTGACAAAGCGCAATTGCTCACGCTGACCGCGCCGGAACTGACGGTTCTGTTTGGCGGGATGCGCGTCCTGGATACGAACTTTGACGGTTCAAAGAGGGGCGTTTTCACCAAACGCGCGGACGCGCTCACCAACGACTACTTCGTCAGCCTGCTCGATCTGGGAACGAAATGGAGCGCCACTTCGGAGACTGAAGACGTGTTTGAGGGTCGCGCCCGCGCAATGGCGACCTCCAGTGGACGGGAACTCGCGTGGACCTTATCTTCGGCTCGAACTCCGAGTTGAGAGCCATCGCGGAAGTGTATGCCTGCGCGGATGCTCAGGAGAAGTTTGTGAAGGACTTTGTCGCCGCCTGGAACAAAGTGATGAACCTTGACCGCTTCGACCTGAGCTGATGTGATCGCGTTGTTACCTTGAATCAGGCCAGAGCAAACCACTCTGGCCTGATGCGTTGTCGGGTTGATTCCCATTGTGAAGGAGAGAACCGATGCGACTGAGCTGCTGCGCCTACTCCTATCGTCACGCCCTGCAAGCCGGGCAAATCACTTTGCCGGATTTCATTCAACTGTGCCGACAGACAGGTTTTGACGGCGTGGAACTGACCTCTTACTACTTTGCCTCGACGGAACGCGCTTACCTCAACGACTTGAAGCGTCTGGCGCATCGGGAAGGAATGTTGATCTCCGGCACGGCTATCGGCAGCGATTTCGCCCACCCGGAGGCGGGCAAGCGGCAGGAACACGTTGCCATGACAAAGGCGTGGATTGAACATTCGGAGATTTTGGGCGCGCCGACCCTGCGCGTTTTTGCAGGCGCGGTCCGCCCGGACTCAGACCCGGAACAAACCTTTCAGGAAGTCGTGTCGTGCCTGCAATCCTGCGCCGAAACCGCGTGGGAGCGGGGCATCATGCTGGCTCTGGAAAATCACGGCGGCCTGACACAAACGGCAGCCGGAACGCTGCGATTATTACAGGCCGTAGACCGCCCCGCGCTGCGCCTCAACCTCGACTTCGGCAATTTTCATGGCGACATCTACGAACAGTTTGAAGCATGCGCACCCTTTGCGGTAGCAACCCATGCCAAGCCGCTTGCGACAATTACGCCGGGACCGCCGCTATCGCGTGAGCGTATAGACTACAAACGCGTCGCGAAGTATTCTGGAGCAAGCTGGGTATCGTGGTTTTCTGGCTATCGAATACGAAGAGGCCGAACCACCCGAAGCGGCAGTAGCGCAATTCGCCGCCGAACTGCGCGCCGCTCTGAAAGATTAAGCGTGTTTGTACAACAAGTTCGGGCATTTCTCATATCTCGTATCTCATCTCTTGCAGAAGAAGTCAAAGAGTGAACTGCCAGTTGATCCTGTAAAGATCAATCTCGCGACATGAGGGAATCAGGAGGCAGAGACTATGGCGACTTTCACTGGCTGGTTGTTCGGCCTGACGTTCGCCTGCCTGTGTGGCTTCAGTCAGGCGCGGCAAGCCCCGCAAAGCGCGTGGTATCAACACGCGCTCATCGGTATGGAAGTGGGACCGACCGGGGCGCAGTTCGGCAATAGCGATCCAAACGATACCCGCTACGCCGCTCGCTTCAATGGGCGTGAAATCGTCCGGCGCTGTGTGGCCGCTCACGCGCAGTATGTGGTGCTGTGGGCGCGCGATGGCGATTTCGCCTACTACAACTCCAAACTGCTGCCCAAAGCGCCCGGTTTGGGCCGGCGCGATCCGTTACGCGAGGCTATCGAGGAAGCAAAGGCAACCCGCCTGCCGGTTCTTGCCTATTGTGTTGTACAGCAGGGCGGCCACTATCTCAAAGCGCACCCGGAGTTCGAGATGCGCGGCATGGATGGCAAAGCGTTGGGGCGCTTCTGCCTGAATTCCGGCTATCTGGACGCGATGAAGCAGATCGTGGCCGAGCAGTTGGCGTACCCAATCGCCGGTTTTCATATTGACATGCTGGATCAGGGCTTTGGACCGCCTTATGGCTGCTGGTGTGAGCATTGTCAACAGCAGTTCGCCGCTATGTTCGGCCACAAAATGCCCACATCGGTAAGCTGGGACGCGAACTGGGAGGAGATGCTTGAATTTCGCTATCGCGGCAGCGCGCAGATTTGAACAGGCGCTTCGGGACTATATAAAGTCCCTGAACCCCCGCGCCACGGTAGACTTCAATTATCATGGCAATCCTCCCTTCTCGTGGGAAGTGGGGCAGCGTCCGGTTCAGCACGCGGGCAATGGCGACTTTGTGACCGGCGAAACCGGGCAGTGGGGTTTCAGCGCGCTTGGCGTCGGGCTGAACGCCGAATTTTACCGCGCCGCCACGCCGGGAAAGCGCGCGCAGGTCGCCATGCAGCGGGGCGTTCGCATGTACCATGACCAGACAACCCGCCCGCTTGCCGACATGCGATGGGAATTGTTCACACTTCTGGCGCATGGCGCGTTCGTCACGATGGTAGATAAGACCGGCTTCGACGGGCGGCTCGACCCCGTTGCCTATCAGCGGATTGGAACGGCGTTTAAGGAAGCGCAGGCCAAAAGCGCCCATTTTGGACAGCAGCCGGTATACGATGTCGGCCTGTATTTCAGCGCGCGGACGCGGGATTGGTATGGGCGCGAGAATGCCGCGCGCTATTTTCAGGCGTTTCAGGGCGCGCAAAAAGCCTGCGTCTATGAGCATCTGATGTATGGCGTCCTGCTGGACGAAAACCTCACGATTGCGCGCTTGCAGTCCTTTCCGGTTGTGTGCCTGCCGAATGTGGCAATCCTCTCCACGCGGGAAATCGGCCTGTTTCAATCCTATGTGGAAGCCGGGGGCAAGCTGCTCATCACAGGGCAGAGCGGCCTTTTTGATGCGTATGGCTTGCCTCTTGCCCATTCCCTGCTGGAAAAACTGATCGGAGCGCAGTCCATCCGTCCCCTCGCGTTACAGGACAACTGGGTACGCCTTGAATCACATCGTCCGCAGCAATTCTCCGGGCTGGGCGCTTCCATCCCCTCAGACTGGAATTTTCTGGTTCCCGGACCGGCAACCGCGTATCGTCGCGACAACCGCAATCCCGTTTGGCGTGTTGAGCGAACCGGCGCGAACAACCCGGCAGAAAGTGGGCGCGGAGGGAACGGATTGGCCGATGAGCGCGGACGCGCCCGTTGGCCCGGCAATTCTGGTTCACCCGGCAGGTAAAGGCATGGTATTGACATTCGCCGGTTCGCCGGATTTCGCGACCGCTTCGGAACACCACATCACCGAAGCGCGTAAACTCTTTACCAACGCCATTCGCTTTCTGCATCCGAGCCCGGCGCATGGAAATCACGGCTCCGGCGAACGTGGAGGCTGTTGTCACCGACGACCCGAAAACGCGGCTGCTGCGCGTCCATTTTCTGGCCTACAACGCGCTGCCGCAGACAACGCCCCCAACCGGCAGGCCCTATGTGCTGCCCGGACTGACCGAAGAGGCCCCCCTGTTCCGCGCCGCCATTGCCGTTCGCTTTCCGGTAAAAAGCGTGACGGCATGGAACCCGGCTACCCAAACGCGCCGGATTGGAAACCGCATTGAGGCCACCATTAACGACATTCACGAAGTGCTTGCGCTGAAATACTGACAACCTGGTAACGGCTAAAAGCCTCTCCCAACAGGTTCCCCTTCTCCCAGGCTTTTTTGGGAGAAGGGGTTAGGGGTTGAGGGCCAATTGATAACAGCTATACGCCCAATCGCGGCAAGGAGAACCCTATGGCTCAGAAGAAGTTGAAAACAACCGCGCATTGCCTGACGTGGAGCCTGGGCGCAGGATTCTGCATGTTACAGGTTCAGCCTGCCGACGCCCTGACGCTTGTTCGGGACGGTGTCGCGCAGGCGAGCATTGTCATAGCGAAGACGGCGCTGGCTCCGGCCAAAGACGATGCTGTCGGGCAAAAGGTGGCGATTGCCGCGCAGGATTTGCAGGCGTATCTGGTCAAAATCAGCGGCGCGAAACTGCCGATTGTCGGGGACGATCAGCCCGTCAAAGGCGTCCTCGTTCTCGTCGGAAAGAGTCGCCTGACTGCCGCGCAGAAAACGAACATTCCCGACGGCCTGACGCCGCAGAAGAGGGAAGAGGGCTTTGTCGAGCTCAGCCAAAGGGGAGCGTCTGGTTCTGGCGGGCAACGACATGGGGCCGTATCATGGCACGGAATACGCCGTGTATGATTTCCTCGAACGGCTCGGCGCGCGCTGGTACATGCCCGGCGAATTCGGGGAAGTTCTGCCGCATCAAACCACAATCACGGTTGCCGACCTGTCCATTCGCCAGAAGCCGGATTTCATCATGCGCAACTGGTGGCTGCATACCACGCCCGAAATGGCCGAACAGGAACGGCGGTGGAAAATCCGCAACAAGATGAACCCCGACGAGATTTTTGCCCCTCCGGGGGATTCGTCCGTGCGCCAGTTTGTCGCGGATGCCAAACTGGTGACAACCCACCCGGAATACTTTGCCAAAAATCTGGACGGCACAATCAATCCGTTTCTGCCCAATCTGACCAATCCCGAAAGCCGTAGAGATCGCCGCCGATAACATGAAGGCGTATTTCCGCAAGAATCCGCAGGCCGGTTCCATTGGCATTGCGCCCGATGACGGCCTTCCCCGCGATTTCAACCCCGCCACCGTAAAGCGCAATCTGAACCTGTCCGAAATGGGCGGGCGCGAGGGCGAACCGACGGAAGTTAGCGTGAGCGAAGAGTGGATTGAGTTTGTCAACGCCGTTACCCGGCAGGTCAAGACGGAATTTCCCGACCGAATAATCACCACGAACGGCTACGCGAATCGCGATCTTCCGCCGCAGGGCGTTGCCATTGACCCCAATGTCGGCGTGATGTTCGCCGCCATTTGGTCGGATACGCTTCACGCCTACGACGATCCCAAAAGCTGGCAGATGAAGCGGCAGGGGCAGGCATTGCGGCGTTGGGCCGAACTGAGCGATAAAGTATGGATATACGGCTACGATTACACGATGCTCGTCACGGCCCTGACCCCGGTTCCAACCACGCGCCGGCTGGCCCGCAATATGCCCCTGCTCAAAAAGTGGGGCGTGGCGGGCTTCGCGGATGAAACCCGCAATGTGTGGATGGAGTGCGGCATCACGACCAAGTACGCGCAGGCCCGGTTGGAATGGAACGCCAACGCCGATGTGAAAAGCCTGCTGTCGGACTACTTCGCGCGCTGGTACGGGCCTGCCGCCGCGCCCGCACAGGCGTTCTGGGACGCGCTGGAAGACGCCATAGAAACCACGCCGCTACAGGGGCACGAGGAGCGCATCCTGCCCTACGTGTACACGCCCCAATTGCTGGCGAAGTTACAAACCAATGTAGAATCAGCGGAGCGGCTGGCGGTTTCGGAACGGGATAAACTTCACGTACACGTAGACCGCCTCATCTACGAACACCTCAAAGCCTACATGGACATGAACGGCGCGGAGTTCGGCGGGGAATTTTGCGGCTGCCGCCCAACATGCCGACCGGATGATGCAGTTGCGTAAGCAGCTAAACGCCATCAATCCGTTTTTCTGCCTGCCCGATGAGCGCCGTTACGACTCCGGCGTCTGGTACTGGGGCGTGTTGGATCGCAAAGCCTACTATGAGAAAATGGCAAATCTGCTTTCCGCCAAATCCGGGCATCTGGTCGCCCTGCTGCCGGAGCAGGCGGACTTCCGAACCGACCCCTACGATGAAGGCCGCTTCGCAGGCTGGTATCAGTCGCAATGGGACACAAAGGAGTGGCGTTCGGTACAAACCACCAAACCGTTCTACGCGCAGGGGTATATGAGCGGGGAAGGCTATCCGTATACCGGCACGGTCTGGTATCGCTTCAAAGTCAACGTTCCCGCAAGCGCAAAAGGCAAGTCCGTCCTCCTGTATACGCCCGTCGTGGAAACCGAAGCGTGGGCATGGGTGAACGGCAAGTTTGTCGGCCACCGTCCCTACAAAGAAGCCTACGAGCGTCCCAATGAACTGAGCCTCGAAGTCGGCGACGCGCTGATTCCCGGCAAGACCAACGTCATCGCCCTGCGCGTCAACACCAGTCTCAACCGCGCCGCCGCTGGAGGAGGACTGCAAGGCCGCATGTTCCTCTACTCCCCATAGCGTGACAGGACAGAAGAAGCGCCGCGCAGTCGCTTTCTGTATGTAGCCGCTGTGGTATAATGTGAGGAAACGCGCCCCATGAAGCAGAAGGACATTTGAAACAATGGCGACGATTTCCGTACAGGCAAAACTGACGAGCGAGGATTTGCTGAACGCTTTGGCGCAGCTCGATACGCGCGAAGCCGAACACCTTTTGCGGCAATGGCAGCAGCTGTTAGCGCAGCGCAAAGCGCCGTCTGTGCCGCCGCGGGAGGCGGAACTGCTCCAGTTCATTGCGCGGGAAAAGCGGGCAGGGTTCGCGGAGCGGTTCGCCGAACTGCAAGCCAAACGCCGCGCCTTCACTCTCACGCCTGACGAGCAGAACGAACTGATTGCTCTCAGCGATGAAGCCGAAGCCCTCGATGTCGAACGCCTGAAAGCCTTGTCGGAACTCGCCCAACTTCGGCAGATTTCCGTGCCGCGCCTGATGAAGCAACTCGGCTTGAAGGCTCCTCCCGTTGTCTGAGTACATCCCCAAAAGCCTGCGCCACGCCGTCGAGCAGCGAGCCAATCGGCGATGTGAATACTGCAGCTCTTCGCTGTCCTTCACGACGGAATCGTTTGCCGCCGAACACATCCTTCCGGTTTCACGCGGCGGCGCAACGGAACCGGACAACCTCGCCCTGTCCTGTATTCTTTACAACAGCCCCTTGCCAGATGTTCACTGAATTGGGTTATATTTACCACAGAGGTATATATAACCCAATTCAGTGAACAGAGTGGCACAACTTCAAAAACTAGTCGCCCCGGCGGAAATCAACATTCAGATCGAGGCCGAGCATCTGCGTTTTTCCAGCCCGCTTGGCTCGGCGCATTTGCGTCTTCTCCGGTTGTATCGGCCTTCTTCCTGTTACCCCTCCCGCGCATCGTGTTCTCATCCGAAAGGTTACGTTCCCAATTCGACGTAGGGGCAAAGCCCCGTGTTTGCCCTAACTCAGCAACACCCTCCCCGCTCCTCCCCCACCGCCAACCGCAACCATCTCACAAAAAAGATCGCAAAAAAGAGTTCAGCAACCAGAAAAGACCGAAACCATCGCCTCACTCCTCCTGTCTATGAATACAGACATAAATCTACTAATCAGCCAGGTGGCGGGACGCTGAGAGTTCGGAGTTCCTCTGCCCTCTCAACAATCTAACCTGGAAGGGAGGTGCAATAAAGATGCCTGTAAATACGCGGTCGCCGTGACCCTCATGAGGTCACGATGCCTCTTCATAAAAACTTGACATAACGAGACACCGGGCTGGAAGCGCTGCATTGCCAAGATTTCGACGCTGTCTCTACATATTTCTTTTACTCTGTACGCTAACAGGAAACCCGGGGCGCAAAGGCGAATACTGGCCTCACTAATCTTTGTGAGGTACACATGGTTTCCCTCTCCTTCCTGAAAACCCGGTTCCCATATCGCCGCGCGGCATTTCCGATCTGCGTGGCCTGTTGTCTGCTTTTCGGACTTCGCGGCCCAATTCAGCGCCGACGATACGAAACCGGCTCCGACTGCGCCGTTTCGGTATGTGCGGGCGAAAGCCTACCACATCCCGCCGGAAACCACGACGGAAGAGTCCGGCTACTTTTCCCTGTGCGAAGGGCGCAACGGCAAAATCTATATCGGCGCGGCGGCGTACGGGAGGGATGCCTATCTGGTCGAGTTCGATCCCAAAACCGAGCAGATGCGGGTCGTTCTGGATATGCATAAACTCGTCGGCCTGCCGCTGACGCCCACGGGCTACGCCGCGCAGTCCAAAATTCATACGCGCAATTTTGTCGGCGCGTCCGGCAAAATCTATGTCGGCTCCAAGCAGGGCTATCCCTCGCCCGCCGAGAAAGCGGCGCTTGCGCGGGGCGAAAACATCCCCACCTATCGCGGCGGCTACGTGATGGTGTACGACCCGGCAACGGATACCGCCGAAAACCTCGGCATGCCCATGCCGCTCGATGACGCGCAGATCGCAGCGGGCAAGAAGGAGGGGCAGGGCGTCATTGACGTGACCGCCGACGAAGCGCGCGGGCTGATCTATGTCATCACCTGCGAAGAACAGCACTGGATGCTCTACGACACGAAGACCAAGCAGTACCGCGAACTCGGTCCGATCCTGCGCGACCAGCCCAACACCCTGATCGACGCGCAGGGGCGCGGCACGGCCATCACTGCGGATTTCAAAATCGCCCGTTACGATCCCGCGACGGACAAGGTGAGCGTTGATCCCCTGCTGGTGGAGGGCAAGCCGTTTCGGAGATTATATCGGCGCCGATCGCGTCCATCCCGACTGGCGGATAACCCGCGACGGCAAAACCGCGTACCTGCAGCTGCTGAATGACCTGCGCATGTTTCGGGTGGACCTGACGGGCGCGGCGGGGCAGCCCGTGATCGCCACGAACCTGGGCAACCGGATCGAGGGCGAGAACCCCGACTCGCGCGGTTCCATCAGCATCGGCCCCGACGGGCGCGTCTACTCGGCGGTTCGCGTGGACAACAAAACCGGCTTCGGGACCGGCTACCTGCACCATCTGGTTCGCTACACCCCGAAGACGCGCGCGATGGACGACCTGGGCGTGTTTGCCGTCAAGAACCCGGACTTCTTCGATTTCACGGGCGTTCAGGCGAAAAACCCGGACGGTTCGCTGCGCCCGCGTCATGGCTTCCACACCCTGCCGGACGGAACGCTCACGCCGCTCCACGTCATCATGGCCCTGATCGTCGCCCATGACGGCACGATCTATGCCACGACGATCTATCCGTTCACGCTGCTGAAAATCGGAAAACTAAAATGAACCCCGCGACACGCGAAACCCGTTGCGCTGCCATGCCAAACCACGTCAATTGCCTCCACCGAATACCCTGCGCGACATCATCCAACATCATGTAAATAAACGAGAGTCATTTAAAAGTCAGCAGGGGTTAGCCTTATGGCGCGTATGTTCATAGAAATATTTCTATAGAATTGAAAGAAGTGCAGGAGTTTTCTGTAAAGACGCGAATATTGATGAAGAATATTCTGCTTGAACAGGAGGACTCTATGACCGCTACCACTCACATTACCGGCGCGCAGCTTGCGCCGAAAGCTCTGGAAATCGCGCATGCCTTTGCCGCCAGCCACCTGCACGAAGCGACCGGACACAATGACGGCACGGAGATTGACAAGATCGAGCATTTCTTCGATTTGCAGGGGGAACCCTACTGCGCGATGGGCGTGGCGTTCTGCTACATGAAAGCCTACGCGTTTCTGAGCGGGCAGGCGACGGACAACGCCACGCTTCAGTCCATTCTGGCCGACGACATTCCCCACTACTTCGATCCGTCACCCTCCTGCGGCTCTATCATGGATGCCGCGAAGGAGAAAGGCGTCTGGAAACCATTCACGACGGCATCGGCCATTCATCCCGGCGATCCGGTGCTGTTTTCGTTCAATGGGGGCCCGCGCCCGCAGCATGTCGGCATTTTCGACCATGCGCAGGACGGTGATGTGGTGTGCGTGGAATTCAATACAGGCGCGGGCGCGGCAGGCAGTCAGGCCGACGGCCAGGGCTGCTTTGTGCGCGAACGCAGCGCAAGCGTGGTTCTGGGCAGCATCAGCGTGAACAAGTAGGTTGTCAGGTTGTTAGTTGTCAGGTTGTCCGGTTACGCCTTCGCCTGAATCAAGCGTATGGAAGGCGCGTAAAGGCTGCCATGAAAACGCCTGACAACTTGACAACCTACTTGTCACTTGATGGCTAGGGCATATCCCGAAGTGGAGCCGATGTAAATTGTGCCGTTCTTACCGATAGTCGGGAGGCAAAAAGAAAGGTACTAAGCCCGTTAGTCGGCCATTTCATCGTACCCGAGGTTCCATCCAGCGCGTACAGCGTTCTGTCTTCTGATCCGACGTAAACGGTTCTGCCCGCGCCGAAAACCGGGGAAGAGCGTACGCGCCGCCGTTCAAACGAAACAAAGTTGTGGAGCTTCATGGCGGGGAGAGTACCTTTCCCCATTTACATACCGCACAACGGTTCTGAAAAAAGCATGCCGAAGAAAATTAGTGAGGCGAAGCTCATTTACCTGTGTTTTATACTGTTTTTCTCCTTTTTACGCTATAATAGAAAAAATTACCGACCGCTTGCAATCCTCCGGTTTTACAACGAATATGCATTCATGCTCACACAACGATTTGACGCTAATCAATTGCTTTTGTCCCGGTTACTCTATCGGAACCCTGAGACAACGGGAAATATCGCGCCGCCCGGAACGAATGCCACCATCATTGACACGGAAAATCCGCCTGCTTCCATTGCTACCGCGCCCTACGCAGTCCTATGAATTAACCATTCAGGTCGCGGTCGGGACAGGCGCGATTAACGTGAATTAACGGCTTCACGCCGCCTGTATGAACAATCTGTTTGAACAACCGGAAGGAGCGACACGTGAAGTTTTCGCATGGAACCGCGCCCCTGCTCGCGCTGATGGCGGGGGCGGCTTCGATTTCTCCCGCGCGGGCGCAATTCGCGGGCTTCACCGGCAATGCGCGTTACGAAGCCACTGCCAGCCAGAAAGCGGTTCCCTATGGCTCCTTATCCCTGTACCCGGTAGCGATTTTCGCGACGGGCGGACGCATCACCGACACGGTTGCGGGCGCGGTTTCGGACTCGGGCCTGTTGGTTGCGGGCGACGTGGGCGTAAAATTGCCACGCACACGCAGCGCGCTGGAAATCGGCGGCTGGTACTGGAACAAGGGCAGCAGCGATCTGTACCAGATTCAGGGCCGCGCCTTCTTCACGCCGCAAATCGGCGTTCAGTTAAGCTACATCAGTTCCACGAACAAGCTGGCCTCCGGCCATACGTACAGCGGTTTTGTGGTGTACGACCTGACTTCGCAGCAGTTTGCGCGTCGGGCGCGTCCACGCTGGTCGGTGGAGTTTGGACTGGGTCTGCTGCGCGATGTCAGCGCAGGGCAGGACACATCGGATTTTTCTTTCTTTGTATCGGGATCGATAGAAATCGCGCCGCGCATCAGCATCAACGCCAGTCAATGGTATCTGCGCGACCGTTCCGCCGACCTGAACCGTTTCGCGCTTGGATTAGGGTTCTCGTTTTAGAGCCTTTTCCATCAGGTTCCCCTTCTCCCAATTTGGCAGAAGAGGCCAGGGCTTGAGGCTAATAGATTCCCCTTCTCCCAAACTTGGGAGAAGGGGTCAGGGGTTGAGGGCCTGTAGTGCTTTGTTGAAAAGTAAAGGAGAGGTCAGGATGTTGTTAGCTGACAAAAATCGGTGGGCGCTTCTGGCGCTGGTTGCGCTGCCGCTTGCCGGCATCCGCAGCGGCGCGCAGGTGGAACTTACGGACAAGCCGGACGTTCGATTCCGTATGGAAACGGGCGGGCATATCGGCGCGGTACATAGCCTGATTTTCACTCCCGCCGACCCTGCCAACCTGAACAGCGTCCGGCTGATCTCCTGCGGCTCGGACAAAGTGGCGCGCGTCCATCCGCTGACGGATGGCCATGCCGATGCGTGGCGCTACCAGATCGGCGACGGGTTTGAGGGACTATTTCACGCCGCCGCGCTGAATCCCAAACAGCCGCGCCAACTGGCGCTGGGTTCCAGCGGCAGGGACGCGAAAGCCGACAGCGATATTCTGCTCACCGATGTGGTTACGGGCGCGCTGACGCAGCGGCTGAAGGGACACAAAGGCACGATTACGAGCCTGGCCTATTCCCCGGACGCCCGCCTGCTCGCCTCCTGCGGAACCGACCACAAAGTAGTATTGTGGAGCCTCGACAGCAGCCTCGCGGGGCGGCAAGTCCGCCAGATCGAAAACTAAGAATGCAAGCGCGAATACCGGCGCGAACACAGCCGACAGCGCGGTTGATAACCGGGGCAGTATATTCGGCGGCAGGAACACCGGCGCGCGCGTATCGCAAACGCTGACGGTGGACGAAGACGAGTATATGACGGGCGTGGCGTTCGGCGCGAACGGCAGTTGGGTCGCGGCCACAAGCTGGCGCGTGAATGACGAAGAGCATCAGGGCGTGTTGCGCATCTGGCAGCTGGATGCCGCCCATCACGCGAAATCAAAACGCACATTCACCTGTGGCAGCGACATTTTGTGCCTGGCGGTGGCCCCTGTCTCGCAGCAGTATCCGCAGGGGCTGCTGGCCTACGGCGCGGAAGACGGCATTATTCACCTGCGAAACCCCGCGCAGAAGTTTGTGGAGCAGTCGCCGTTCACGGTGCAAAACGACAGCGTCACCTGTCTGGCTTTCAACAGCAAAGGCACGCGCCTGATCAGCGGCAGCGGCAGTCGGGGCGCGGATGTGTCCGCCCGCGTCTGGTCGCTGGAAAACAATCGCCAGATTCAGATTTTCAAATGGCACAACACGACGATTTACAGCGTGGCATTTGCGTCGGACGGCGAAACCGCCGCCAGTGGCGACGCCTACGGCATGGTGTATCTGTGGAACGCGAAAACCGGGGCAAAGCTGCGCTCGTTCCAGGGGCCGGGCGAACCGGTGTTCACCGTCGCGTGGTCAGCCGACGGCAGGCGCGTGGCGTGGGGCAACTCGTTCGGCAGCGCGAAACTGGAACATGCCAGTGTGGAACATGCGTTTGAGTTGGACGCCGGTATTCCCGACCCGGAATTCGACGCGGCAAAGTACGAGTGGACGGAAGCGCAGCATACGCTTGCAGGTGGCGGCAAACGCGGTACCGAGCCATTTTCGTTGCAGGAGATGCCCGATCATAGCGGGGTGATTGTGCGCGACGCAAGCGGGCGGGCCACGCACCGCATTACATTGAGCGAAACGGACCGCCTGCGCTGTTTCAGTTTCACGCCCGATGGCAAGAGAGTGGTAGTCGGTTCCGACCTGTATTTGAGCGTGTACGACATCAGCGGCCAACGCGCCCACAAAATGGTGGATTTCGAGGGGCATGAGGGGCCGGTACTCGCGCTGGCTGTAGACCCGCAGGGCCGGTATGTCGCGTCCGGCGGCGTGGATCAAACCGTCCGTCTGTGGAGTTTGAAATCCGCCGCGCGCGCCGGTTCCGCCAGCCCCGAAGACATGGGCGCGACGAGCGCGGAACCCCCGCGCCTGAACGCGCAACGACGCGCCTATCAGCAGTTGGATACTTCCACGTTCGCAATCGTGAGTCCGCAAAAGCCCTCTCCCTCCGTTGCCGCTCTGCTCGGCATTTTCGCGGGCGAGGGGGGCGTGTGGGCGGCGTGGGCGCAAAACGGCTGTTATGCCGCGTCCCCGGCAGGCGATTACGTTTTGGGCTGGCACATCAACCGGGGCTTGGACAGGCCCGCCGAATTCCGCGAGTTGTTTCAGTCTCCGCAATTTTACCAGCCGGATGTGATTGCGCAGGTGGGCAAAACAGGCGTCCTGAAATCTGCTCTCGCTGCCGTGTACAATGGCAAAGAAGCGCCCGATCTGGACACGCCTCTGTCCCGGCAAATCGCCGTCGTTCCCAAACTGGACAAAAGTAATCTGAGCGTGACGGTAAACGGAAAAGTGTTGCCGCTCGACGCGGATGGCGCGTATCACACCGATGCCTCAAAGATCGCCCTGCATCTCCGCTACCAGACGCCCGACCCGCTGCTCAACGTGCAGACCGCCCTCAACCATTCCAAAACCTTCGCCGTTATTGCAACCGGCAGAGGAAGAGCATTGGAAACGAAAACATCGAAAACATACGACCGGAATACCGGGGAACGGCTGCGCGTAGTTGACAATCTGAATTCGGGCAAGAATACCATTCACATCTTCGCCACAAATGACAGCGGCATGAGCGATGATGCTGTGGACGTGGTGGTGGACGGGAGCGGCAGTTCCAAACCACCGCATCTGTATATGCTTTCGGTGGGCATCAGTGATTACATCAACCAGGATCTGCATCTAAATTATGCCGCCGCCGACGCGAAGGACATGGAGGGATTCTTTCGGATGAACGGCAATAAGCTGTTCAGCGAAGTGCATACCGAGTTGCTGGACGACCAGAAGGCCACAAAGGCAAACATCCAAACTAAATTGAAGGAGTTGCTCGTCAACGTGAAGTCGTCCGACACCGTGCTGCTGTATTTCTCCTGTCACGGCTTTACCGGGAACGATGACGCGGGCCGCAAGACCTTTTACCTGGCTCCCGTCAACGTTATCACGCATGACAATGGCGCGGGCGGGAACACGGTTGAAAACGGCTATTCCTGGCAGGAAATTCTGGACCAACTGGCGAAGGTGGACGCGAAGCATATCATTTTGATGGTAGACCACTGCTTTGCAGGCGGCGTCAGCAAGACTCTGGATGCTGCGCCCAACACGCGCTTTCAAATGCAAACCGATACGATGCGCTCGGCCTGGAAAAACAACATTCTGGTTTTCGCGGCTTCCGCGTCCACTGAAGTCAGTTACGAAGCCGACGACCTCAAGCACGGCGTGTTCACCTACTACATTCTAAAAGCGCTGAACGGCGGCATGACCCCGGATTTGTACACAAACGATACCGTTCTGCTGCGCGCGCTGGACTACTGGGTTCCGCAGCAAGTGAGCGCGAAGTATGCCGGACAGCATCCCAATCTTTTCGGCCTGTCGGATGCCGACAAAAACGTTCCGCTGCCAGTCATAAGGCGCTAGATATGAGATACGAGTAAAGAGGTTGCATCGTAGTTCTAATATCTGGTATCTCGTGCCTCCCCAAAGGAGTACCAATGGCATTTCCGGGCAAAGCGACTAAAGATTTTTTTATCAGTTACAACCAGAAAGATCGGCACTGGGCTGAGTGGGTTGCCTGGGAACTGGAAGAAGCGGGCTATACGGCGATTGTGCAGGCGTGGGACTTTGGGGCGGGCAGCAACTTCGTCGTGGAAATGGATGAGGCTGCGAAAAACGCCGAGCGGACACTGGCGCTCTTGTCGCCCACGTATATCGCTTCTATTTTCACGCGCCCGGAATGGGCGGCGGCGTTTGCGGACGACCCGACCAGCGTGGGGCGCAAGCTGATACCGATTAGGGTGGAAGAGTGTGAACTGACCGGCCTGCTGCGGCAGATCGTGTACATTGATCTTGTTGGAAAGGAGGAGCAGGATGCCCGCGAAATCCTGCTGGCGCAGATCAAGGTTACGGAGCGCGCCAAGCCGACCTCGCGCCCCTCGTTCCTGGGCAGTCGCAAGCCGGAAGCGCAGGCGGTTGTTGCCGCGCCCCCATCCTCTCTCAGCGCGGAGAGTTCCCGTCCCGATTTCCCAACCGCCAATGCGCCGTTTCAGGTGCCGCATCCGCGCCTCGCCTTTTTCACGGGGCGCGAAGATCAACTGGCCGCGCTGCATCAGGCGCTTATCGGCGGCGGGCGCACAACGGCGATACAGGCGCTGACCGGATTAGGCGGCATCGGCAAGACGCAAATGGCGGTCGAATATGCGTACCAGTACCGGGAAGAATACAGCGCGGTTTTGTGGGCGCGGGCGGAAAACGAGCAGGAATTAAAAACTGATTTCGTTGCCATTGCCAAATTGCTGAATTTGCCGGAACAGGACTCGTCGAATCAGGACGAAACGCGGGAGGCGGTGAAGCAGTGGCTCAGTTGCAACGAAAAATGGCTGCTGATACTGGATAATGTGGACGCGCCGGCTGCCGTGAAGCCGTTTCTGCCTGTAATTCACAGTGGCTGCGTATTGCTGACGACGCGCTCGCAGGATGTGCGCGCACTGGGGATCGCCATGCCGCTGACCTTGCCGGAACTGTCGCCGAACGAAGCGCAGGCGTTTCTGCTGAAAAGCACGGGGCGCGAAAACGCCGAGCCGGAGGAGTGCGCGGCGGCGAAACAGTTAGGCGTGGAACTGGGCGGACTGCCCCTCGCGCTGGAGCAGGCCGCCGCGTATGTCGGGCAAAACGATACGCCGTTTCAAAGCTACCTGAAATCCTTTAAGAAGCGGCGTCTGGCCCTGCTCAACGCGCAGGACCCGGTACAGGGCGATTACGCCCATTCGGTCGCCACGACGTGGGACATCAACTTCCAGTTGATACAGCGCAAATCCCCGGCTTCCGTAGAACTGCTTAATCTGAGCGCGTTTCTGGCCCCGGAACGTATTCCGCTGGAACTACTCATCAAAGCCGGTTCGCGGCTTGGCGCGAAATTGGCAGACGCGCTGGACGGAGCCGACGAAGACGAACTGGTTCTGGATGATCTGCTGCTGCCCCTGACGCGCTACTCGCTGGCGCATCGGCAACGGCAGTCCAACAGCTACGACGTTCACCGTCTGGTGCAGGCCGTGACGCGCCAGAATCTCGACGACACGCAGCGCGAATTGTGGACGGAGCGGGCGGTGAGGGCGGTCAGTCTGGCGTTTCCCGAAGTGACGGTTGAAAATTGGCCTGTCTGTGAGCGCCTGCTGTCCCACGCGCTGGTTTGCGCCGACCATGTTGCGGCGGAGAATTACGAGTTTGAAGAAGCCGTAGAATTGTTGATTTAACTCGGCGATTATCTGTATGACCGGGCGTACTACGCGCTTGCCGAACCGCTGATGGCGAAGGCGCTGGCCTTGCGGGAAAAATCATTAGGTGCCAACGCCCCCGCCGTTGCCGCGCGTTGCCTCAGTCTGGCCTCGCTGTATTACCGTCAGCAGCGTTATGCGGAAGCGGAATCGTTGTACACTCGCGCATTGCATATAGAGGAGGAACATTCCGGCCCCGACCATCCCCATGTCGCAGAGTGCTTGAGTACCCTTGCCGCGCTGTACACGGATCAGAAGCGGTACGTGGAAGCGGAACCGTTGTGCCAACGCGCTGTGCATATCTACGAAACTGCGCTCGGCCCGGACAATGAATTGACTGCTGGAAGCGTCAACAATCTGGCGATGTTGCTTCATAAACAGGGGCGCATAGAGGAAGCGGAGCCACTTTATCGCCGCGCGTATGACATCTTTAACAAAACACTTGGCCCCGATGATCCCCTGACTGCTATGATGCTGAACAATCTGGCCGAAGTGTGCGAGCAGCTTCAGCGCTATGTGGAAGCGGGAACCCTGTACCGCAAATCGCTTGCCATTCTGGAGAAAGTCTGTGGCGCGGAGCATCCTTTTGTCGCCGAGGTGAATATGAGTTCTGGCTTCCATGTATGACGAGCAGGGGAAATATGAGGAGGCCGAAGGCCACTATTGCCGCGCCCTTTCCATTTTAACCACCGCTCTGGGAGGCGAACACAAACAAACCGCGGACTGCCGCGACAAATACGCCTCCCTGCTGCGCGCGCTTGGACGCGAGGATGAGGCGGACGCCCTGACGCAGAACCCGCAAATAGTCGTTCACGAACGGGCAAACGTGGCGGTACGGTAGCCCGCGCTGGATGGCGTCCACCCGCAGGGAAGGACACCCCTCTCCCAAACAAGTGACTCCCCTTCTCCCAGGCTTTTTTGAGAGAAGGGGCGGGGGTTGAGGGCTATTTTCATTACAGGGAATGGAAGACAAACCGAATGGCGTTGATGGCGGCACAGGAAATTAGTTTCGGCGGGGAGTGGCGGGCGCGTATGGTGGTTACTCTCGACGATGCCGAAGCCGGGGACATTCTGGATGCGCTTGAAATCGCCGCGCCGCAGGCCGTGTTGATGATTTTTGGCGGGGCTGCCGGGATGGAATCGGGGCTGAAAACCGAAATCGCCGCCTGTTTTCGCAATGCCATTCTGCCCATAGTGGCGGACAGGGGTGTTCTGATTATAGACGGCGGCACACAGTCGGGCATTATGGAGATCGTGGGCAGATTGGGGGCGGAAGAAACGCCACGCCCGATTATGCTTGGCGTGGCTCCATTCGGCGCGGTGACGTTTACCGGCAAGGCGCAAATGGCGGAAATTTGTGGTTTTAACGATGTGCCGGAAGCGGAAACCGCCGGACTTGCCCGTCTCGACCCCAACCATTCGCATTTCGCGCTGACGCCAACCGGGGAGTGGGGGAGCGAAACCGAAACCATGTTCCGATTGGCTGCCGCGCTGGCGGGGCAAAAAGCCGGATTGCGCCCGGTGGCCGCGCTGCTGTTCAATGGCGGAAACATTGCCAGACAGGAAGCCCTGTCCTGCGTTCGGCGCGGCTGGCCGCTGATCGCGCTGCAAGGAACCGGACGGCTGGCCGATCAGATCGCGCAGGCCAAACTACAGCCTGCGCTCACCCCAACTAAACAACAGCCATTGCTCACGCCAGCCGATGCCGAACTTGCGGAAATCGCTGCCGGCGAACATTTGACTGTGAGTACGCTTGCCGATGCCGCGGATGCTTTGACGCGCGCCCTGATCGGCAACGCCTGAATCTCCCAATGCCTGAAGGAGTAGACCACGACAATGCTAACGGATGCTTGGAAGTTATATGCAAGCTATGACTACAACGCGGGGCGGCAGCAAAGGAATTTTCGGCGCTATCAGGGCGCGCTGCTGCTGCTCGGCCTTGGGGCCACGCTGCTGGCGACGCTGATGGCATGGCGACAAACGCCGCCAACCAATGCCCTCTGGAAAATGACGTTTGTGCCGGACGCGGTTTTCACCGCTGCGATTGTGCTGGTGACGGCCACCACGTCCGGGCTGTTGAGCGCGTTGAGTCACTTCAAACCGGGTGAAAAGTGGCTCGCGTTACGCGCGGGCGCGCAGGCCACGCAGCGGGAAATTTACGGCTATCTGATGCAGGCGGGCGAATACCGGGGCCATGCCGAACCCTCCCTGCTCTACCATCGCCTGAACGCGATTTCTGCGGGATTGGGCGACGCTATCCTGCAAGCGCCGCCGCCCGCAAGCGCAGCGCAGGCCGGAACAGAAGAGAGTTTAGAAAATACGAACGCGGAAGCCTTTCCCATGACGCCGGATCGTTACGTTTCCCTGCGCCTGACGGATCAGGCCGCGTACTACCATCGCCGGGTTCAGAAACTGAACCGTCACGCGCAATGGCTGCATGGAATCAGCATTGCGGCGGGTACGGCGGGAACCGTACTCGCGCTGCTCAAACAGCCCCTGTGGATTCCGCTGACAGCGGCGGTGACGACCGCCGCCGTCAGCTATCTACAGCAGCGGCAAATCGAGGTCACGCTGGCGCAGTACAATCAAAGCGGCAACAGCCTGGCGCGCGTGGATCGCTGGTGGCGCAACGAGTTGAGCGAGGCCGAGCGCGCGCTGCCGGACAACCGGGATAAACTGGTCAGCTTTACCGAAGATATTCTGTCCGCGGAACTGACAAGCTGGACGCAAAAACTCAGCGAAGCGATGGCGAAAATGGCCGCGCCCCCGACGCCCGACATAACAGCAACCCCGACTGCCGCCAACCTCGCGACCCAGAGTCAGGAAGTGGAAGCGGTCGTGAGCAGTAAAGTTTACGCTTCCTGAATTGGAACGGCCCTGCACTGTCTCACGCCGGCGTAATTACGCCTGTGAACGCCAGATAATGCAGCAGGGTGGCCGCCCCGCACTGGTTGGAAACCGCATTCGGGTCGAATTTTCCATCCTCCACATATTTGCCCTTGCTGTATTGGTTCGACCAACACCACAGATAGGGTGACGGCACGGGCGGCTGACGATGGCGATAACCGAATCCGTTATAACCCTCAATGCGGTACAGCGTTTCGGCAAGCGTCCATGTCGGTTTGTCGGCCAGACTGTCGTAGCGCAGGGCGTCCTCCGCGCTGAATTCCCATGTAAATGGCGGCTGTCCCGCGACAGGCCGATGCGCCGGCACATGGACTGTTCGCGCCGTAAGCGGATCGCCATTGTGCAGGTGCGTGTGAAAGTCCAGGCTGCTTTCCAGATTATGGATGGCGCCAATCACATACCAGGGCACATGCGTCGCCTGCGCCACGATTTCATAGCGAGACTGGTTGGCAATAATTTGCTTCGCAATCGCTATCACCTCCGGCTTTTTGGCTGGCACAATCACGCAGGCGTGGAACAAGTCCACATATTCTTTCATCAGGTCAGGGGTAAGTGTGACGGGCATAGGATTCCTCACTTCTAAGAGTTGCCTTTTACCTGATAGATTTTACCGGGTATAAGGCAATAGACGCTGGTAGTGATTTGCGGTTGCGGTTTTTCGCTCTATGCAAGAACGATACCGTTATTCATAAAAAATAACTACTTTCAGGTTATATTTCAACATTCGCGGACGAAATCCTGCTAAAACTGCCTGGCAAAATTAAACTTTAATATTTCCACAGATTCATATCACAGGCAATACGCGCCGCAACGAACTGGACGAAAATCAGCAACTCTACTATCCCGTCCTTTGCGTCGTCGTTGCAGCCACAGATTACGACGACTATGCGTTATACGGCAAACCTATCGAAAATGAGGAGCGTTGGAAAAGGCGAGAAGGATTCAGGCGTGAGATGACGAATTAGCAGACATGAAAATACGCTCCCTTTCTCTCCTTGTTCTTGTCGCTTGCGCCCTTCTCACTTGCCAGGCTGGTATCCGCGCCATGGCGTCGAATCGAAGCGTCACGGACGCTCCCTATGCCGCCAGAGCCGATATGAAATTGGTGAGCGACGCGGCAATCCGTGGCAACTCAAAGACGCTTTCCTCCGTTTCTGCCACGTTCACCCACGCCGATATCGGCAAGTCCATTGCTATCGGCGGCGCGGGCGTATCCGGGGGAGTGTTGACAACCAAAATCATGGCGGTTCCTGGTCTGCACTCTGCGACCCTGCAAGCAGAGGCGACCACAAGCGTCACGAATGGGCGGGCTGCCTACGGCACCGACAATACCGCCGCTTTTCAGAACGCTCTGGACGCGCAGTTCAAGGCGCGCGGCGGCAAGGTTGAAGTGCCGAGTGGCGCCTATCTGCTGCTCGGCACACTCAACATCCCGCGCTTCGTGCGCCTGCGCGGCGACTTGATGCTGCCGGCCAGTCTCGCAGGCGCGTTGCCGGGCGGGCAGTCTCCCGAGCAAAGTCCGCTGGCGGGCGGAACCACGCTGGGCATGGTCGAAGGCTTCGGCCATGCGGACGCGCCGCCCTTCCTTACCGTGAACACCAATTCGGTAGTCGAGGGTGTCGCCATCTACAACCCGCTGCAAACGAATGCCGAAGACGCCACAGCCCCCACGCCCGCGCCATGGGCGATCAGCATTGTCGGGGATGCAAGTCGCGTCTCCAACGTCGCCATCGTCAACATGTATCAGGGGATCAAAGCCTGGGGTTCTGTGCGTGTCTGGATTGACCATATTACGGGCCAGCCCACTTTTAAAGGCATCAGCTTCGACAACAGCGCCGACGTAGACCGCGTCGAGTCCGTCCATTTTGTTCCCCAGTTCAATAACAACACCTCGCTTCTTGGGCCGCCGAAGGGAAGACCGGGCATCTGGCAGTGGCAAATGGAACATGGCACGGCCTTCGAGATTGGCCGTAACGACCAGTTCCGCCTGATTGATACGTTCTGCCTGGGGTACCATATCGGCTACCATTTCGCCGTGAATCCCAGCCATACGCCCAATGCCGATAACCGTTCTTACGGTCGCCTGATCGGCTGCGGGGCGGATTTGACAGCGCAGCCCGTCTATGTGGACGATGTCGCCATACCGGGTATCACTTTTACAGACTGTGATTTCGTCGCGTTGAATGATTCCAGGACCCACTACAACGTTTATACCGCTCCTACCTTCACCGGACGCCTGTCGTTCGTGAACTGCAATTTCTGGAACGCTTATGGCTCGGCGGTAATGATTAACGCCGCTCCTTATGGCGCGCCCAACGTTTCCAGTCCCGAAGTGACGTTTACGAGTTGTCAGTTCCAGACGTGGGGGATCAGCGCCAATGACGCCTGTATTCAGGCAAACGGGGGAGATGTGCGGGTAATGGGCTGTGACTTTCGCCTCGATGGTCGCCCGGACTTGTATTCCACCTCGAAGACCCGGCAGTTCCTCGCTATCGGCAATTTCGGCGCGGGTGGCGTAAGCGTCGAACGGGGCAGTGCGCCTATCACACAGGCCAACAACTTGCCGCTGTGAAGAACGAACCCATCAAAAAGACGAACAGCGGTCTATCTGGCGCGTTCCTTCTGTAAAGTATTGGGGCAAGCGCTACAGATGGGCATACAGGCACAGTCCTTGCTGTAGCATTGACACACGGAGGCATAAGAAGTGATTCCTGCGAAAGTGAGAACGTCGCCTCTGCTTGCGATGCTCGTGTTGGCAGTTCTATCTCTGGCCTTAGCAGGAATGACCGTAGCCGACGACAATGTGCCGACGCTGTCTGGTAGCGCGCATATTGCGTCTTCCCCATCTGACACGGGGAAGACGATTTGGATCCCCGATCCCACGTACAATAGGCTAACGCCGCCTCTCACGCCGCCGAAAGCTACCGAGACGGCACATTGGATATGGCTCGGTCCTGTTGTCGGCGATCAACAGTTCCATGCGCGTTCGGTATTTACCCTCCGCTCCAAGCCTCGCGCTGCCCAGGTTTGGATCACGGGCGACGATGCGTTCATGCTGTACCTGAACGGTCATCAGATAGAGGAAACCCAACCAATCGAGCAAGGGTGGTCGCATGTACACAAGGTGGCTGTCACAGAGTACCTGCGCGTCGGCAAGAACGTCCTCGCCGTAAAAGGGATCAATAAGGGCGGTGGCGCGGCAGGGATTGTGGTGAAGCTTGACGTCAACGGCGTGACAGCCGTTGTCAGCGGCAGCTACTGGAAGGCAGTGCTGACAACACCTCCGAGTGACTGGCTGGATGCTTCCTTTAACGATTCCGCCTGGCAGAATGCGACCGATGAAGGCTCCATTGGCACGGGCGTATGGGGAAGTGGCGTGAAGAATTGGCCGCATGCCAATGCCGCCGCCTGGTACATGGCGCACATGACCATGCGGCCAATTGCAGTTGAGGCTCTATCCGACGTAGAGAGGATGCAAAACCTCCATAGCCTGATGCGCGGCCATTCGGCAGCCTTAGAGCTTATCCCAATAAGCCGGGTACAAAGAACGTACCCGTCTGAGTGGTCTGCGGCCAAGCGTCCTTCGGACGCAAATGCAATGGCCTATTGGGATAGGCTCTTAATCGGTAAACCGGTATCCGTCACCTCTACCGGCCCCAGACAAATCCTGCTGGACTTCGGCAGGGAGTTGTCGGGTCGTCTTGATATCGCGGGCACGTCCGGCGCCAGAGTAGAGGTCCATACGGGCGAATCGCGGGAAGCTTGCCTGCATCTTTTAAAGGATGCGCGATTGCTTACCATTGACAACAGCGGACCCTGGCTCCTCACGCTAAACGGCGCAGAGGTCCAAACAACGCCTTACACGGCCTTCCGTTACGCGCTTCTGACCTTCCCGGGCGAGCAACCCGTCACGCTCACGAAAGCCGACTGCGACTTCAAGTACTATCCTGTGGAATATAAGGGGGCTTTCGCCTGCTCTGACCCGCTCCTCACCCGTATATGGTACACCGGCGCTTATACCGCGCATCTGTGTATGCAGGAAGACATCTGGGACGCGCCCAAGCGGGATCGGGGCCTGTGGATTGGCGACATGCACGTCACCGGAGAAACCATTAACAACGTTTTTGCGGATCGTTTCCTCATGGAAAAAAGCATCGCCGGAGGGCGAGCCAGCGCCCAGGGTGGTCGGCCCGACACACAGATGCCGGTTGGGGACATCAACGATATTCCCGGATATACCGCATCCTGGTTCGGCGTTCTCGCTGACTTCTACCGGCATGACGGAGACCTCGCGTTCCTGCGAAGCCAGCGCCAGAACATCCTTTCTCTGCTTGCCTATCAGCAGACCGAGTTCGACAACCGAAACCTGTTTTCGAATCCCAAACACGCGTGGGATTTTTGCGACTGGGTGCCCAATTATGTGAGAGACACGCCGCAAACGCTCGCCACCACCCATTTGTTCGCTACTTACGGTGTCCGTCAGGCCGTGTTTCTTCTCAGGGCGCTTGGCGATACGGCCAATGCCGAGAAATACAGCGCCTGGGCCGACACGCTAACTCAGGCCGCGCGCAGCCTGCTTATCAACCCGCAAACACAAACGTATGGCAGCAGCGTCCAGGAGAATTCGATGGCGGTGTATGCAGACGTTGCGACTCTGCAACAGCAGGCGCGCATCTACAATGAAGTGCTCCGTGCAGGCGCTACGGCATGGAAAGCGCCTCTCGGCCCCGATCTCGCGGGATCCGAGGTGATGTCACCGTTCTACGGAAATTATGTCTTGAGCGCATACGGGAAGATGGGGCAATACCAGGCCGGAATTGATCTGCTGCGCCGCTACTGGGGCGCGATGCTCTTGAGAGGGGCGACGACCTGGTGGGAAGTCTTTGATCCGTCCTTCTCACAAGATATGAACCGGGCGTTGACTAAGATGCCCTATGTCAGCCTCTGTCATGGCTGGTCAAGCGGCCCTACTTCGTACCTGACGGAGACCATACTTGGCGTCCAGCCAACAACAGGCGGATTCAAAAACGTAATAATTGCGCCCGAACTTGGAGACCTGACGTGGGCAGAAGGCACAGTTCCAACCCCGCAGGGCAATATCCACATTCATGTGGAAAAGTCTGCGAATGGAATGGTCTGCACTCTAAGCCTGCCAGACAACATTCACGCTCAGGTAAAGTTGCCGGGGCGAACAGTTGCCATTGAACGCGCTGGAAGATATACCGTAAGGGGAAATACGCCGTAATAGCAACAGCAATAGACCTCTTTCATAAGTCCTCGTGGACGATGCCGCGCCTATCTCAATGAGTAGACTTATGAAAGAGGTCAAATGAATAAGATGACGATGGAGGACTATTTTGCCGATGAAATTTAGCATCCGATGGACACTGCCCCTCCTCGCGGTTCTTTTGGCCTGCATACTGACAAATCGCGCCTATGCAGAGGATTGGGGCGCGTATGCCCTGATTCCAGTCAGCGCACCGGGACTGGTTCTGGAAGCCGTGGGCGCGGGGACAAACGAGGGGACGGTGGTATCCCTCGGCAGGCCAACCGGCACGGCAAATCAGAAATGGGTTATTGTGCCTAAAGGCAATAACTTCTTTGCGATCAAGCCTGCTTCCAATTCCCCTCTGGCGCTGTCGGCGGCAAAGGGTGGAACGGAGAACGGCACGGCGATTGTGTTGGAAACCGACAGAGGGCAGCCCTGGCAGGAGTGGTCACTTCACAAAAACGAGAACGGAACCTACACCCTTACGCCCGGACACGCGCCTGAAAAGGGGCTGGACGACTTTGGCGGGAAACAAAATCCCGGCGCCAGGCAGGACTTGTGGACCAATACGCCCGGTGACGCGCATCTACAGTGGATCATCAAACCGCTGGCGGGTACGTTGGGCGCAGGGACGAACGCCGGTTCCGTTGCGGACGCGGCCCCCTATGTCGCTCCCGACATCGCGCCGGAGAAAATTCTCAAGGGCGAGATCAAGTACGCTTCTTTTGCCCGCAGCACAATTTTTCCGGGAACCGTTCGCCCCCTGGCGGTCTTCATTCCGGCGCAATACGACGGCTCCAGGCCCGCCTGTGTCTATGTCAAAACCGATGGCTACAACCCCGGAGAAAAGCCCCTGCTGGAAAGGCTGATCGCGACCGGCGAAATGCCGGTGACAATCGGTATCTTTGTCGGACCCGGCGACGTGCCGGCCCCGATGAAAGGCACAATGGGGCGGCGCAATCGGGATTTTGAATACGATGGCGTTGGGGATAACAATGTCCGTTTTCTGGTGGAGGAATTGCTGCCTTTTGTGACAAAGGAGTTCGGTCTGAAACTTTCCACCAACGGCAATGATCGCTGTATCGCCGGAGGCAGCAGTGGGGGCATTGCCGCTTTCAATGCCGCCTGGGAACGTCCCGAAACGTTCAGTCGCGTGTATGCCAACAGCGGCAGTTTTACCGCGTTTCGCGGCGGCCATGAGTTTCCGACCTTTGTGCGTAAGTTCGAGGCCAAACCGATCCGCGCCTATCTCACGACAGGCACGGGGATATGGAAAACGCGGCGGGTGACTGGTTCCTGTTGGATCAAGAGATGGACAAAGCTTTGCGCTTTTCGGGCTACGATTACTTTTTCCGCATCATCAATGGGGGACACGTTGCGGGCTACTATGAGTATTTTCAAGAAGCCATGAGTTTTCTGTGGAAAGGCTGGCCGCAGCCGGTGCAAGCCGGACCGAGCGCGCCGCGCGTTCGTGATATCCTCCTCCCCGGCGAAGCCTGGCAAGAACAGAAGTGCAAAAGGGGTTTCCCCAGGGCAGCATAACTTCCAGGGGGCGTCAAGTAATGCGAATGGCGACGTGTTTTTTGTGGACACAACAGCCAACAGAATCTATCGTATGGATCTCGATGGACAGGTCAGAGAGTTCTTGTCCGATGCGGGACACGCCAATAGTCTCACTTTTGGACCCGATGGTCAACTCTACGCGGTTTCAAACGTCACAGGAAAAATCATGAGCTATGACTTGTCCGGTAAAAGCCGTCTTGTCGCGGAGGGCATGCGCGGAGATTATGTTCTCGCTACCCCTGACGGCGGGCTTTACGTCAGCGTCAACGAGGATAAGCCGAAGAGCGCAGGTGAAGTTTGGTTTGTCAAAGATGGCAAGAAAACGCGGGTGGCTTCGGGACTGAAAAACGCTGCCGGGCTTGCTTATCGTCCTGACCGGTGGCTGCTGTCTGTGGCGGAAGGACAATCAAAGTGGGTATGCAGTTACCAGATCAACGCCGATGGTACGCTTACCAACAAAGAGCGTTACTTCTGGCTGCATGTCTCGGATTGGGAAGACGACGCGGGCGTAGCGTCCGTATGTTACGCAAGAGAGGGTCAGATGTTGGTGGCGACGCGCTGGGGCGTTCAGGTCTGCGCGGACGACGGCCCCACACAGGTAATCCTGCCCCTGCCTGACCACAGCCGCGTCATTAGCGTATGCCTGGGCGGGCGCGAAGGGGACACGCTGTACGCTTTTGCCGGAAACAAGATATGGAAGCGCAGGGTGAAAGTCCATGCTATGGGCGCGTTTACTCCCTGGATGCCCGTAAATGGGTCTAAACTCTAGCGACGCTTGCCACCTGTGTGATGTTCGCGAAAGCAATGTGTACATGTCTCAGTGAAGCGGCAGAGACTGGTTCCTGATTGGGCGGACACGCGAATCGCTGCGGACAAGGATGCTATTGAGGAGGGGAAAATGTTCAGAGTTGATCAAATGCCTTGCTTCCGTCGCGTACATGCCACGCCTCCAGATACAGTAAAGGCGCTCGTTATCGCTGTATTGCTGATAATCGGTTCAAGTCAGAATGTTGCCGCGCAAACGGGTTACGACGACCATCAGAATATGATGGATCAGTTGGGGATCAAAGCTATCCGGCGCGGCCCCGATCCCAACAACCAGTCTACCTTCGATGAAGCGAAGGCCAACCCCTATAAGGACACCATGCCGGACGCGCTTCAAATGAAGAACGGCAAAAAGGTGACTCAGGCAAGAGAGTGGCCTAAGCGTCGGGTGGAGATAGCGGAAGATTTTGAGCGCGAAGTGTATGGGCGCATCCCCAAAAACGCGCCGAAAGTGACCTGGGAGGTAACAGCTACCACTCCCGGCGAAACCTGCGGTATCCCAACCGTTACCAAAAAACTGGTAGGCCATGTGGATAACAGCGCGTATCCGCAAATTTCCGTCAACATTCAGGCGAACTTCACCGTTCCGGCAAACGTGAAAAAGTCCGTTCCCATGATGATCGAGTTCGGCTTCGGCTTTGGGCGACCCGGCTTTGTACCCGCCTGGAAATCTCTCGCGATTTCAAAGGGGTGGGGGTATGGCGAAATTATCCCGACAAGTATTCAGCCCGACAACAACCAGTTGCGAAGCGGCATCATCGGCCTGACCAACAAAGGCCAACCCCGGAAGCCGGACGATTGGGGCGCGCTGCGCGCCTGGCAATGGGGCGTCAGCCGCCTCATAGATTATTTTGAGACGAACCGCGATTCGATGGTGGATGCGAAAAGAGTAGGCATCGAGGGGCTTTCACGCTATGGCAAAGCGGCTCTCGTGACGGAGGCGTTCGATCCACGGGTTGCCGTTGGATTGATAGGCTCTTCGGGAGAAGGGGGCGCGAAACTGCATCGCCATATCTTCGGGGAAGCGGTCGAAAACCTTGCCGGGGGAGAATACTACTGGATGGCGGGAAACTTCATCAAGTACGGGGCTTCGGACCCACCCATGACCGCCGCGGACCTGCCGGTAGACTCGCATGAACTGATTGCCCTGTGCGCTCCGCGCCCCTGTTTCATCAGCTACGGAGTCGTAGAGCGCGGCGATGCCAAATGGGTAGACGCGCATGGCAGTTTCATGGCCGCTGTGCTTGCCGGCCCGGTCTACAGGCTGCTTGGCAAAAAAGACCTCGGCACACCGGGCGAGTACCTGACAGCCCCTATGCCTCCGGTGAAGACCCTGATTGGCGGTGAACTCGCCTGGCGGCAGCACGAAGGCGGGCATGATGTGACGCCGAACTGGCCCGCATTTTTTGATTGGGTGCAGCAGTACATTAAAGCGCCTCCATTGCCTGAACAAGCCTCCCCGCAGGGCAAGGTTGCGTCAACCCCTGCAAACGCCACGCAGAACAACCCGTCGGGAATCGCGCCGACCCTCAAGAACGCTTACAAAGGCAAGTTTCTGATAGGAACCGCGCTGAATTATCCCGCGCTGCAAGGCAAGTCGCCTATGGATGTAGACATCGCCTCGACGCACTTCAGCGCTCTGACGCCTGCAAACAGCATGAAGCCGGATGCTCTTCAGCGCGTCGAGGGCCAGTTTACGTTTGCGGATGGAGACAGACTCGTAGAGATCGCTGAAAAGTGTGGCGCGTCTCCCGTCGGACATGTGCTAGTCTGGCACGAGCAGACGCCCGCCTGGTTTTTTCAGGGGGCGGATGGTCAGCCGGTCACTCGCGATCTGGCATTGACGCGATTGCGCAAGCATATCTCAACGGTCGTGGGCCACTATAAAGGCCGCGTGAAGCAGTGGGATGTGGTGAACGAAGCCATCAGCGACACACCGGGAGAGTCGCTGCGCCCAACGCCCTGGCTCAAAGCCATCGGCCCGGATTACATTGCCGAAGCCTTCCGCGCTGCCCATGAAGCCGACCCTGACGCGATTCTTATTTACAACGATTACAATATTGAACTCGGTTATAAACGGCCCAAAGCGCTGCAACTGCTGCAATCGCTGTTAGATCAGAAAGTTCCAATCAACGCGGTCGGCATCCAGAGTCACTGGCGGCTGAATACTCCCGATCTGGCCGAAGTGGAAAAAGCCGTTCAGCAATTTGGGGCGATGGGGCTGAAGGTGATGATTACCGAACTGGATATTGGCGTTCTGCCGACGCAATATCAGGGCGCGAACATCGCCATACGCGAAACCATGACGCCGGAACAGCAAGCTGTAATGAATCCTTACACAAAAGGGTTGCCGGATACAGTGGCGCAGCAGCTTGCCGAGCGTTACCGGCAGGCGTTCACGATGTTCCTGCGCCACAAAGACGTTATAAGCCGTGTCACGCTGTGGGGTACGCAGGATGGCGACTCCTGGCTCAACAACTTTCCCGTTCGAGGCCGCATAGAGTATCCCCTTCTGTTCGACCGGGAGGGGAAGCCCAAGCCCGCGTTTTTCGCCGTCGAACAGGCCGCGTCACCGTAAACTCGCGCAAGCATTGCCAGGGATTTTCAATCCAGGTTACTGAACAGAACAAGGGAAACTATGTACAAACTATGCCTGACCAACCCCTGATAACGCATCTTTTCACCGCCGACCCATCGGCCCACGTTTTCAACGGACGGCTGTATATTTATCCCTCCCATGACAGGGAGACACTCATACCTGCAAATGACAACGGCGATCAGTACGACATGGCCGATTACCACGTCTTTTCCCTTGACGCTATCGGCGGGCCGGTGACGGATCATGGCGTCGCGCTGGCGCTGGAAGATATTCCCTGGGCTTCCCGGCAGCTCTGGGCGCCCGATGCGGCAAAGAAAGGGGAAACCTACTATCTGTATTTTCCGGCTCGCGATAAGAACGGCCTGTTTCGTATCGGAGTCGCGGTTAGTTCGGCCCCGGAGGGTCCGTTCACGGCAGAACCGGAGCCGATTGCCGGAAGCTACAGTATTGACCCCTGCTGCTTCGTTGACGAGGACGGGCAGGCGTATTTGTACTTCGGCGGAATATGGGGCGGACAACTGCAATGCTGGACTTCAGGCGATTTCGATGCGGCAGGGCAGGAACCGTCCGGCGATGTTCCGGCGCTGATGCCCCGCGTTGCCCGACTCAATTGCGGATATGCGCTCCTTTGCAGGCGAGGTAAAGACGCTTTCGATTCTGGATGCAGCAGGACAGCCTCTGCGCGCGGACGATCACGAACGCCGCTTCTTCGAGGCCGCCTGGGTTCACAAACGAGAGGGCATCTACTACTTTTCTTATTCCACGGGAGACACGCACTATCTGGTTTATGCGACCGGCGATAACCCGTTCGGCCCGTTCACCTACCGGGGGCGGATTCTGGAACCGGTAATCGGCTGGACAACCCACCATTCCATTGTGGAGTTTCAGGGAAAGTGGTATCTGTTCTACCACGACGCTTCGCTTTCCGGAGGCAAAAGCCATTTGCGCTGCGTCAATGTTGCAGAGATCGTCCATAGAGAGGACGGAACGCTGTTCCCTGTAACGCTGTGACACAACAGTTTACAAGCCGGGGGTTACCTACCTGGCGTCATCAAGCAATTGATCTGTCTGCTCTCCCTCTAGACTGTCACAAACGCTTGCCTGCCTCTGCAATGAGACAATGATTTTGAGATGAGTAAAGAAACAGGGCAAACGCCCAAACGGGAGATTTATCGGTGTGCTGCTCATCTGACTCACAAACGAGGGTTTGTGAGACGGGCAAACAAATATCAAAAAGCTTCTACGACCGCATTTTGTTATCGCGTTGAGAGGCGAAAATACGCGAAAGCAGTGTGGCCGCTTCCTGGCTCCTATGACCCTACATCAAGGCACGATCCAACTGTACACGCGTCGGCAGATATTCGAGCGCAGCACCATTCATACTTGCACTTTGCCGATAAGGACTACGTATGCGCAGGAATTGCCCGCTTTGCTGTGGAACCTGCGCCAATCCACACGCTACCGCGCCGCAGGTTTGTCCCTGCGGCGCGGCTTTGTGTGGCTTTCGATTGTGCTCCGACTGTTCAGGGGGCGCGAGCAGGTCAGGCCGCGCGTCCGGCACGTTTGCGCCGCCGCAGGAGCAGGCCCGCGCCGGTTGCGCCGACACCGGCGAGCAGGCCGAGGCTGCCCGGTTCGGGAACGGCAGCAGGGCTGAAGGCGAGGTAACTTGGGTTGCTCAGTCCCGATGCAAACGTAGACTGCGTTCCCCCCGGCGTGAACTGGAAGATGTTGCCAGTAACAGAGTCGGCCTCGAACAAATCGCCATTCGGGGCAAAGGCAAGGCCGAAGGGAAAGCCCAATCCGGTTGCAAACGTGGTCAGCGTTCCGTCGGGCGTGAACTTGAGAATGTTGTTGTTGAATATATCGGCCACGAACAGATTGTCGTTTCCGTCAATGGCAAGGCCAGCAGTAAAAAAGGCCCCGGTTACAAACGTGAACAGCAGCGTTCCGGCGGGCGAATACTCATAGACATTGCCAGGAAAGCTATCAGTCACATACACGTTGCCGCTGCGGTCAAAAGCCACGTCAACAGGGTTGTTCAGCCCCGATACAAACGTGGACGCCGTTCCGTCCGGGGCGAAGACGTCCACGGTGCCGTTGCCCACGTTGGCAGCGAACAGATTGCCGCTGCTGTCAAAGTGGAGGCCGTCGAGGACGTAGGACGATCCAGGCAATGTAAAGGTGGACTGCGTTCCTCCGGGCGTGATCTCGACAATGCTGTTGGTGTTGCGGTCGTTGACAAACACGTTGCCGCTGCGGTCAACGGCAATGCCAGTCGGCGCGAGGTTTGTTGCAACCGTAGACCGCGTTCCGTCCAGGGCGAAGGCGTACACGGCGCCGCTGCTGGAACTCGTGAAATCCGTCACGTAAAGCGTTTGCGCGTGGGCGGCGGGGGAGAGAAGGGAAAGCGCAAGGGCGGCGGCACAGGCGAAGCTGCCGGTCAGGGCGGCGCGCAGAGAAAAACGCGACATAGGGCAAAGATCCTTTCAAAACATGAGGCGATGAACCGAAAGCAAACCGAATGCGAAACGCGAATGCGGCGGAACAGCCCAATACGCGCAAACCGTTGTGGTCACTATAGCGGCAGAAGAGAACGCGGCAGGGGCTGTTGCACAAAAGCGCAACATTTCTCAGGGTAAACTGAACAAATATTGGGTCTTCCCTCCAGGTTAGAAACCCTTGCGGGCTTCTGTGACGAGCGTAGTATACTAACCAATTCCGAACACTTTCCGAACAAAATGGCCTCTTTTGCCGACTAACTGGCTCTGGCAGGAATTTTCTGTCAGTTTATCGAAAATAAAGTTCTAAATCGCTTTGTCGCCAGGAGAAGTCCCTTGATGGATGCGCGCTGTCATGTTGAGTTGTTCGGTGCGCTCCGCGTCACTCAAAACAATATCGTACACACCCGCTTTCGCAGCCATAAGGCTGCCGCACTCTTGAGTTACCTGGCGCTCTCCCTGCCCAACGCGCGTTCGCGAGAACATCTCATCGAACTCTTCTGGTCCGACAAGGAGAGCGCCGTTGGGCGTGATAACCTCAGCACCACTCTCTCCCAACTCCGGCGTCAACTGGAGCCGACGGGAGTGCCCGCCAAAAGCGTGCTGATTTCCGACCACCAGCAGGTAGCGTCTCAATCCCAATGCCGTCTCCACGGATCTGGCTGATTTCGATCGCCTCATCAAACAGGTGAAGCGTACTAAGGAAGCGGCTTCGCGTCTGCCGCTGCTACAGCGGATCGTAGAGTTTTATAAAGGCGATCTGCTGTCTGGCAACTATGAGGATTGGGCGATAGGAGAGCAGAACCGCTGCCGTACAGCCTATCGGGAGGCTTTGGCACTGCTGACCGAGGCTTTAGAGGAGAGTGGCGATCTCGCGGCGGCGCTGGCGGCGGCGCAACGCATGACGGAGGCCGATCCCTATGAAGAGGCGGCCTATCGCGCGCAGATGCGCCTGCACCGGCTTCTGGATCGCCCTGCTGCCGCGCTGGAAGTGTATCGTCACCTGGAACGGCTCTACCAGAAGGAGATGGGCGCTCAGCCCTCGCCGGAGACCCGTGCCCTTGCCGAGCATATCCGAAACGATCCTCGCGCGAGGCCGCCTATCTCAGGAGCGAAGCCCCGCCCTGCCGCTCCGCCCCCCAGAACTCCCGTTGCTGCGGTCCCTGCGGAAGCCGTTTCCTCCCCCACGCCCGACCTGCTCGCTCCCCCTCTGCCGCTGCAACTAACGCGCCTCGTCGGCAGAGAAGGGGAGCGGGAAGACCTGTGCCAACGGCTCCTGTCCCCGGAAATCCGTCTGGTGACCCTGCTTGGCACAGGCGGGGTAGGCAAAACGCGCCTCTCCGTGGCCGTAGCAGAGCAGGTGCTGCCCGCGTTCGCCGGTCGGGTCTGGTTTGTCTCGCTGGCGGAGGCGCCCCATCCCAGCTTTATCTCCTATATGCTGCTGAACGCGTTGAGGCTGCCGCCTTCCAATACCGTCTCCGATCCCTTTGAGCGGGTGGTGGAGGCGCTGGGTACACGCCCCTGCCTGCTGGTTCTGGACAACTTCGAGCATCTGCTGCGGGAAGCGCCGGGGCCGGACAAAAGCGACCAGGTATTTGCGGGGAGTGGACCGGCTCTGGTGCGTCTGCTTCTCGCGAGGGTACCGGGACTTGTCATTCTAACAACTTCCCGGCAGGCATTGCGCCTTGCCGGCGAGCAGGAGTTTGCGCTCTCGCCCCTGCCCGTGCCCGCCGCGGATATACTCTCGGCAGAGGTTCTACTGGACAATGCAAGCGTTGCCCTCTTCACGGAGCGCGCCAGAGCGGTGAAGCCTGACTTCAATCTCTCGGATGGCAATTGCGCGCCTGTCGCTACGATATGCCGGATGCTGGAGGGGGTTCCGCTTGCGATTGAGATGGCGGCGGCATGGATCAGAACGCTGTCGCCGCAGAGCCTGATGGAACGGCTGGATAAGCGGTTGAACCTGTTGGTAAGCCGTCAGCGGGATCTGCCGGCGCGGCATCGAAGCTTACGGGCAACGATTGAGTGGAGTTTCGACCTTCTCAGACCTGAACTGCGTGATTTCTTTGCGTGTCTAGGCGTGTTTCGGGGAGGATGGCCCCTGGAGGCTGCGGAGGCGATTTGTGACCCGGAGGCGCTGGAAGCGCTTTTGGAACTCCAGGAGCGTTCGTTGGTGCTGATGGAGGAGCGAGAGGGGGAAACGCGCTACCGTCTGCTGGAGCCTTTGCGAGAATTTGCGGTGGAGCAGTTACAGGCGACGCAGCGTTGGGAAGCGGCGCGGCAGAGCCATGCCGCTTACTTCCTGGCTTTTGCAGAAGCGGCAGAACCAAAACTACTGGAGGCGGATCAGGGACTGTGGCTGAACAAACTGGAAGCGGATCATGACAACCTGCGCGTGGCAATGGAGGGAGAGGACAAAGAGACGAGCTTGCGCATTGCGGGAGCGCTCTGGCGGTTTTGGGATATACATAGCCATTTCAGTGAGGGACGGAGGCGGCTGAGGGCGGCGTTGGAAGCCACAGCAAAAGACGCTTATAGCGCAGCGCGGACTAAGGCGCTGAATGGAGCGGGCGTTTTAGCCCTCCGTCAGGGAGACTATCCTAACGCCCGGATGCCGCATGAAGAATGTTTGACCGTAAGCCGGGGATTGGGACATAAACGCGGCATCGCCAACGCGCTTGGAAACCTAGGTATCGTTGTCCTCGAGCAAGGGGATTATGCGGCGGCCCGAACACTGCAGGAAGAGTGTCTGGCGATCTGTCGCGAGTTGGGACATAAACGCGGCATTGCAACCACCCTGGGCAATCTGGGCAATGTGGTTATCCAGTTGGGGGATTACGCTGCGGCTCAGAGGCTGTTTGAAGAAGGATTGGTATTAAATCGGGAGTTCGGCGACCAGTGGAGCGCTGCCGCCAACCTCCACGGTCTGGGCACAACGGCTCTCCTACAGGAAGATTACGCTGCTGCTCGGACGCTGTATGGAGAATGTCTGGTGATTATGAGAGAAATGGGGGACAAGAGCAGCGTCCTCTCATGCCTCAATGGGTTCGCCTCCCTTGCCGTCAAAGAACCGCGCGCCGAGCGCGCGGTTCGACTAATATCCGCGGTGTCTGCGTTGCGGGAAGCCATCGGGGCGTCCTCACAGCAAAATACCCACGAGGAAGAGGAGCTTGAGATGACAATTGCGCGGGACTTGCTAGGGGAGAAAGCATTTACGGCAGCCTGGGATGCAGGCAGCGCGATGACGCTGGAGGAGGCCATCCAATACGCCCTGGTCGAAGAATAGTATTGGGGTTCAGTTGGGGTACAAGGGGCGCAATGGCCTCCATGCTAAAGTCGCCTCTGTCATTTTCTTCTCACTTGAGCGCAGTTCCATCCTGCGACGTTTTTTTCGGACATCAGGGCAGCGATTTGCCAAAGTGTGGGTTTTTTACACGAATCCTTGCCGCTGCCCAACATTCAGGCAAAGGTGTATGGGCTGCTCGACATCTCGGAGGATGGGCAGCAGGAGAATAAAATGGGATATCAGGAAGCGTTCCGCGATATTGTGTTGAAGCCGTTGCGTGAGGACGAAGAAATCAATCAAGAAGTCCATCAGTATCTTGTCGCCTACCAGCAAAGCAGAACCGAATTTTCGTCGTTTGATCATTATATCCGCATGAAAATACTGGGGTACGCGCGAACTCCTTGCCAAACCCATGCGCTTGCGTTGTTATACAGTTATACCTATATGCCGATGCACGTGGACGGAAACAAAAAGGTGATTGAGCGCGAATATGAGACATTTTTCAAGCCCTACATCTATCAAAAGCCCGCGAATGTTTGGATGATTGATGTCGGCTGTGGTCCGATGACCGCGTGTCTGGCTCTCGCGGATTTCCAGCAAAGTTTACCTGCAAAAAAGCGGCTTGAGCTTGATTATGTGGGGTGTGACCTCCAGGCTTTTATGACGGACATCGCCTTGAAGTTCCACACAAAGCAAAACCAAAAGGATCTCTTTGGCGATCATTTTCGAGGATGCTACCCCGACATCAAAAATCCGCGCTGGATTGAGCAAGTGGATTGCCCGGTCAAAGACGGAGGAACACTCGTTTTTTATTTTTCCTACTTCTGGGAGCAAGGAGGGGTCACGGAAGAAGTGGGCAAATGGGTGGATTGCGTCAAGCGTATTTCTCTTCAAGCCCGCGCAGAGGACACGTTCCTTGTTTACTTGAACCGAGATTTGGGCGACAGCAGCAATGCTTATCCAGAATTCAAGCAAAGACTCAGGGAACGTCCCGACACATTGGAAGAGATTGCCTCCGAGAAGTGTAACCACAAATATCAGTCGTGGAGCGGGCTGGAGGAATGGCTCACGCAGGGGATATTGCCCCAGGCGAGACCCAAAAAAAAGACAGACCTGCACTATGAAATTCTGCGCGTAGATTGGAAGCACTATGAAGACGCCGCAACGGACACGAACACTCCCATTTGATCTCTGCGATGAACCTTAACGCGCATTGGTTTCAGCGGGTACGACAAAGCAAGACCAAGCCCAAAAACAGGAGTTTCAGGGAAAGTGGTATCTGTTCTACCACGACGCTTCGTTTTCCGGGGGCAAAAGCCATTTGCGTTGCGTCAAGTTTGCAGAGATCGTCTACGGTACGGACGGAACCCTTCTCCCTGTAATGTTGTGACACAACATATTACAAGTATGTGACTGCAAATCAAAATCGCCTGAAAAGCAAGTCGTTCATGTCACAATGGAAAAGCAAGCGCGAACAATCTGCTGTATCCGTCCGTATTAACCTGTTGTCTTGCAATACGAAGGTTCTTCTCGCCATGAACAAAATTCTTGCCGCGCCTTTTCTACTCTCGCTCGCCGCGATAAGCCTGCTAATGTCGGTTGCGGTATCGCATAGCCTTGCCGCGCCCCGGCAAAACACCGACCTGGCGACCAAAGCCTACGCAATCCTTGAAAAGCACTGCGCGAAATGTCATGGCAAGGACAAAATGGCGGGATTCACCTTCCATGACTACAAGGCAATGGTGGACAACGGGTATCTCGTACCGGGAAAACCCACTGCATCACGCCTGTTTGTTCGCGCCGTCAATTCCCTCAACGATCCGATGCCGCCCCGCAGTGAAAATAATCCGCTAAACGAAGATGAACAGAAGACGCTCAAAGCCTGGATCGAGGCGGGCGCGCCTCAACTTATGACCGAACAGTCTGACGCGGCGCACAAGCATTTGAGCGAAGCCGACATTCTTTTTGAAATCAAGGCGGACCTGATCCGCGCAAGCGTTCGTGATCGCCCCTACCTGCGCTACTTTACGCTAACGCATCTCGCCAACGAAGGCGTGAACGAGGACGACGTTCAGGCGTTTCGCGTTGGGCTGTCGAAACTGCTGAACAGCCTCTCGTGGCAGAAGACGATTTCTGCGCCGCAGCCGATTGACCCCGGCAAGACCATCCTGCGAATTGATATGAGAAAGTATTGGTGGACAGAGCAGACCTGGAAGAAACTGCTGGCGGCCTATCCCTACGCTGTTGTCTCCGAAACGCAGACCGCAAAAGCCATCTACGCCGCCACGAACTGTCCGTTGCCTTATGTGCGCGCTGACTGGTTTGTGTCGCGGGCCGCGTTGCCGCCGCTGTATCACGAATTGCTGGACCTGCCCGACACGGCGCAAAAACTGGAAGCGAAACTCGGCGTGGACGTCAAGAAAAATCAGAAAAGGGAGACTGCGCTACGCGCCGGGTTGCAGGAAAGCGGCGTTTCGCGCAATAACCGCGTGGTGGAACGGCACGAGTCGCCGTATGGAGCCTACTGGCGTTCCTACGATTTCAAGAACAATGCGGGCAAAGAGAATATTTTCAAACATCCTCTCGACTTTGAGGCCGCAGGCGGCGAGATCATCTTCAATTTGCCGAACGGCCTGCAAGCCTATCTGTTGGTGAATGCCAACGGTGAACGTATAGACACTGGCCCCATTGACATTGTGAGCAACAAAGAGAATGCCAATGACCCGGTAGTACGCAATGGCCTGACCTGTATGAGCTGCCACGCGCAGGGCATGAAGCGGTTCGCAGATACGATGCGGGCGGTGCTCACCGCGATGCCGAGAGGACAAAACGACCTCGTCCACGACCATGCATTGGCCCTCTACGTCGAAAAGCCGAAGATGGAGGCCGCGCTGGACGAGGACCTAAAACGGTTTGCCGGCGCGGTACGCCAAACGGGCGCGACTGTCACTACCCGCGAACCAATCTATGCCTTGCAGGGCCGCTACGATTCGACAATGGACATTACGCAGGCGGCGGCGGAGGCGGGACTGTCAACGGAAACTTTTCAGCGGCGATTGCAGGAGAATGCGCGGTTGGGCGCCCTGCTGGGGCCACTAATAACGGCGGGGGGACGCCTGAAGCGCGACGCCTGGGAGGAGTATTTCGGCGACGTTGTACACGAGTTGCGTCTCGGTTTTTACCTGAACCCGGCCGCGCCACAGCCAACTGTGGCGCTTAACGCGGCGACACCCACCGGCACAGTTGCGCTGCCGGCGGCGTCCTATGTTCAGTTTCCGGCGAACGGTCATTGGTACGCTCAAGTGACACTGAGTGCAGACATTACCTGGCAAGACGCAGAAGCTCGCGGAGAAAATGACGTATCGTGGTCGGCGCGGGCATCTGGTGACGCTCACATCCGCCGAGGAGAGCCAGTTTGTCACGCAACATTTTCCTGACGCGGTAAAAGGGGTTTACTGGATAGGCGCGTTCAAAGACCTGGCGAGAGCGGACCCCGGCAACGCGGCAACCGGTTGGGCATGGGTTACAGGAGAAGCGTGGAACTATACCAACTGGAATCCTCAGGAACCCAATGGCGATCACGGCACACCGAACTCAAATTATGCGCAGTTTTGGGGGCCGGGATGCTGGAACGATACGTCCAACATCCCTCCGAACGCAGTAGACAGACCGCGCGGCTTTGTTGTGGAACTCGAGTAGAGATGATGGTTTCATCATTAAGACGCCTCTAAATTACTGCTGTGTCAGGAACAAAAACGGAGGGTACAACAAATTCCATTTGTACCCTCCGAACTTTATTGAACGGTATTGGCTTTAAAAGCGCGATTTTATCCGTAGGTGGGACGTTGCGGCCAGCCGGGAGGAGAGTCCTCGAAATCCTCCTGCCGTCCGTAAGGCGTCACATCAAGCAGGCTGTAGGAGTTCGTCAGGGCTTCCACGCCGCGCGCATAGGCCGAGTAGGTATGGTAAACAGCATCATCTACGCGGAAGAAGACGCTTACGCCGGGAGATTCGCCCCCGATGTGGCACAAATCCCCCTTCGCTTCCAACCCCGCGCTGTCCAAAAAATTGTACTCAATGGGCGCGACCTTCTCATCAAGCGTGACATGAAAGTCGTAGTTGAAATCGCTTCCGAAGGAGGATACCCAGAGGACATTCCATCCCTTGCTTTCCCGGTACGTTTCCAACTTGGAAAGCGGGGCGCGGGAAATGACCGCAAACGTCGTGTCGCGTTCGTTGAGCGTGGACAAATCGCCGATGGCGTCTACAAACCCCGTGCAGCCCGGACAGCCCTTGTCCCACGCGGGATCGAACATGAAATGGTAGACGACCAGTTGCTTGCGCCCCTCGAACAAGTCCGCGAGACTCTGCTTACCCGTAGGAGTATCGAAAACGTACTCCTTTTCAAGTTTCACCATCGGCAGCCTGCGCCGTTCGGCGTTCACCCTGTCATGTTGCCGGGTGAGTTCCTTTTCGCGCATAAGAAGTTGTTTGCGTTCGGCAAGCCATTCGTCCCGCGATACAACTTTTGGAATGGCGGTGACAGTTACGTCTGTCTCTATCTCAGGCATAACTTCTACTCCTTTCTTTAGCCCCGTGTGGGCTACTGCGTGGGCAGGCCCGGTATCTCTTTGACCGGGCGGATCTCAACCGTGCCCAGGCGGGCGCTCGGAATACGCTCGGCGATATGGAACGCCTCTTCCATATCGTTAGCGTCAATCAGGAAATAGCCCCCAAGCTGTTCGCGGGTTTCGGCGAACGGGCCATCGGTCACAATTCGTTTGCCGTCGCGAACACGGACGCTTTTCGCTGTTGCTGTGGATTGCAGCGGGGCGGCAGCCAGATAGTGTCCGCTCGCCTTGATGTCCTGCGCGAGTTGCGCCGACTCCACGTAACATTTTTCCCGCTCGGCATCGTCCCAGGCGTGTTCGTTGTTGTAAATCAACAGCAGGTATTTCATATAAACTCTTTCCGACAGGCTTGGAGCGCTTCCTCCGCTGGCCTGTCACTGGGTAGTCAGGAAGAACTCATTGCCATCAAGATCGTAAAACCAGGTGGCCTTGCTTCCCCAGGGCATATCTTCGATAGGGGTCTTGAACTTCACGCCACGCGCCTGGAGGGTCTGGTAAGTGGCCTCAATGTCCGGGGTGACAAACGTGATGCCGTGACACTTGCCCGGATTCTTGCCCTCGCCGTACCAGCTTGCCAGCGCGAGAACCAGTTGCGTTTCCGCGCCGGGAGGAACCACCGTCAGAAAGCGCATGTCCGGCCCCAACTGGTGGTCAATCGCTTTTTCCCATCCCAGCGTGTTCACGTAGAAATCAAGCGCCGCGTCCTGATCGGCGACAACAATGGATGTCGAGTGAATGCGAGAAATCATAACCTCTCTCCTTTGTTCAGTGTGAGCCAGTCTGCCCGAAAGATTTAATCGGGAATACCGGCTCGATTGTTATGTACTGTCGGTGTGACATAGAATAGTCGTTTGGCAAAGCCCCCAAAACGACATTTTAGCTGCCGTGTTGAAAAACTTTTTCGTTCCTGCCATACAGAAGGTCACACAATCGTCTCTGGAGAAACCGGCGTTCCGGCTCCTGCCGCGCCAGGCTGATTGCGCGTTCATAAGAAACACGGGCTTCCTCTCTTTTTCCCAGGCGACGGCATAAATCCGCCCGCGCCGCATGCGCCAGGTGGTAATCGGAAAGATCGCCGCGCGCGAGAATAGCGTCAATGAGCGTCAATCCGGCGAGTGGCTCGTCGCGCATCGCTACCGCCACCGCGCGGTTCAATTCGACAACAGGGGAGGGAGTCAGCCATGCCAGCACATCGTACAGGGCGACTATCTGCGCCCAATCCGTCGCGGCAGGGCTGTTCGCTTCAGCGTGTACCGCCGCAATCGCGGCCTGAACGGAATAGGGGCCGAACCGGCGCGATTGTAATGCCCGTTCTGCCAGCGCGGTTCCCTCCGCGATTTGATCCCGGTTCCACAGCGAACGGTTCTGGTCTTCCAGTAGAATTAATTCTCCCTGCGCTGAAGCGCGGGCTAACCGCCGCGATTCGTGCAGCAGCATCAATGCGAGCAGTCCCTCCACTTCAGGTTCCGGCAGCAAAACGAGAAGTAGCCGCGCCAGACGGATCGCTTCGCCGGAAAGATCAACGCGGGTCAGAAACGGCCCGGATGACGCGGCGTAGCCCTCGTTGAAGATCAGGTAGATGACATGAAGAACCGATTCGAGACGGGGCGGCAGGGCGTCCGAGGACGGAATCTGATAAGAGATGCCTGCGTCACGGATTTTGCGTTTGGCGCGCGTGATGCGCTGCGCGAGGGCAGCAGGCGCGATGAGAAAGGCGCGGGCAATCTCTTCGGTTGTAAGGCCGCATACCTCCCGCAGCGTGAGGGCGACGCGGGCGTCCGGCGACAGGTCAGGATGGCAGCAGGTGAAAATCAGCCGCAGCCGGTCATCCTCAATGCCGGTCGTCTGCTCTTCCGCCGCCTGTGTCATGGCATCTATTTGTTCCGCGAGATAGGGCAGGGACGCATGAAAGCGGGCGCGGCGGCGCAGAGCGTCAATCGCTTTGTAACGGCCTGTAGAAACAAGCCACGCGCGGGGATTAGCGGGAACGCCGTCGCGCGGCCACTGTTGCAGGGCTGAAGTAAAGGCATCGTGCAGCGCGTCTTCTGCAAGGTCGAAGTCACCCAAAACGCCAATGAGCGTGGCAAGGATTCGACGCGAACTCGGAGCGATAAACACTATCTACCCGGCTGCATACCTGTTCCTGCGTAATCTGGCCTATCGCCACTTTAATACCTTTCTTATCTTACAAGTCTGAGTTATTAAGGAACCGTATTTCCCGGCAGTGACAGTTCCGGTAGGCGCGGCTGGTTCGTATCGCGCTTAACGGCTACACTCACATTCGCCAGCGAATACCGGAACGTTGTTCAGAGCGGATGTCAGCCGGATGGAAGTTAGTCGTTTGGGGTAGATGTGTTTTCGCGCTGCCATTGATAGGTGACGAGTTGGCCCAGATGGTAATATTCATGGCGGACAATCCAGCGCAGCAGTTCCTCCGTCTCGACAGCAGGCGCATGAAAGTACCCCTGCCACTCAGGAGTGAGAGGAACCGGCGTTTGCATTTGCGCTTCGGAGCATGATTCCAAAAACGCCACAGTTTCCGCCCGGATTGCCGCCAGCGCCGAAAGCAGTTCTGCCACGTCATTTTTGTCCAGCAATTGCCAGGCCACATTCCAGTCCGTTTCCTCATGGTATTGGGCTATATGGCGGGTGACGCTCTCCATTGCGCCGATTTCCTGAAGAACCTGCTTGTACGACTTCATGTTCAGGTCAGGGCGCGGGGACCAGTTAAGTTCCTCCGGCGTGAGCGTTTGAACGGTTTGCAGCAGTTCGGCGCGAATTTCCACCAGGTCGCCGCGAAGTCGCTGCGCATGAGAGCGTCCGGCATTGACATTGGGCAACGTGTTTATTGTGTCCATGAAGTTCCTCCCGTAAGCGGCAGGTTGAAAAGCAAGCGCCTGCCGACAACAATTAGTTTCCTCGCTTCATTCTATAAAACAATATTGGTATCCTGCCTTGATGAGCAAAAATAGGCAAATATTTTACACCTTTTTTTGTCGGGCTAGTGATGAGAAGATTATTCGGAGAAAACACGTAACCTTCGCCTGTAAAGAGGGTCATATTTTGTATGACTGTGATATTTCGTACTATTGCGCTTTTAGCGTTCCTGCTGTTACCCATCTCTTCGTATGCCGTTGAAACGGCGCGAACGGTAACGCCGGACGAGTTTTGGACGAGCAGGGTGGAACCGTTGCTGGACAAACAGTGCCTCAAGTGCCATGCGGGTGTGCGGCAGCGGGGCGGGCTGGATTTGCGCTCACTGGATACCATACTGCGCGGCGGCGACAGCGGGCCGGCGATTATTCCGGGCAAACCGAACGAGAGCCGTATGCTGCAATATATTCTGCCGAAATCCGACTCGCACATGCCGCCCGCGGACACGAAAAAGCAGTTGAGCGCGGAAGAGATTGCCGTCCTCAAAACCTGGATCACGCTGCTTCCTCCGCCGAAATCCAAATTAACTACCGCTTTAGCCACAAGCAATGCGTGGACGCCCGAATACCTTGCGGACTATCGGCGTCTGTATCAGTCGAAGAAGATTCCGCCCGCGCAAATCGCCACAAGCGCGGCTATTGACTGGTTTTTGCAAGCGGACTGGCGGCAGAATAAAATCGAACCGGCGCGCGCCTGCGATGATTCCACATTTGCGCGGCGTATCTATCTCGACATTGCGGGCAGAATTCCCACGCAGGAGGAACGCAAACTCTTTCTTGCCGACGCCCACAGCGACAAGCGAACGCAGCTTATTGACCGCCTGATCGCCTCCGACGAGTACCCGCGCCATTTGCGGGAGGTGTTCGATACGGTTCTAATGGGCAGGGCAGGGGACAATACGGCCCGCGAACGCGCTGATAGCGGCTGGAACACGTTTCTGGAAGAATCGTTTCGCGCCAATCGTCCCTGGAACGAAATGGTGCGCGACATGCTGGTAGCGCGTCCCACAACCGGCGCGATGCGGGGCGCGGTTCGCTTTATCGCGGAGCGCAGAAACAGCCATCAGGCGATTGCCGAAGCGGTTGCGCCTGTTGTGTTCGGGGTACAGATTAAATGCGCTCAGTGCCACAACCATCCTCTGGCGTGGGAAATTGAGCAGCGTCACTACTGGGGGCTGGTCGCGGTCTTCAATCGCAGCAAAAACGTGGATACGGAAACCGGGCAGGGCGTGGCCGAAAGCGCGATTGGCGGGTTCATCAATTTCGCCAATTTGAAAAAAGAATCGCAGCCCGCGTCCCTCGTGTTTCTCAACGGGAAAAGCGTACCTGAACGCATCCCCGGCGCGAACGAAAAAGAATTGGACAACGCGGATTTGTATGTAGTTCCCCCCGCGAAAGACGGCCAGAAAACGCATACGCCTGCCGTGCCGAAATTCTCCCGGCGCGAAGTGTTTGCCGACTCGGTAACGCATGATAACCCGCAGCTTGCGAAAGCCTTTGTCAACCGAATGTGGGCGAATTTGATGGGGCAGGGCATTGTGCAGCCGGTAGATCAGATTGATTCGCGGCATCGTCCCTCGCACCCTGAATTGCTGGAATGGCTGGCGCGAGATTTTGAGCAGAGCGGCTACAACATCAAGCGGCTGACGCGCGGCATTGTCCTTTCCCATGCTTACCAACTGGACACCAAACCGGCGGGCAAAACAACGCCGCGCCCCGAATCCTTTGCCCGCGCTCTGGAAAAACCCCTGTCCGCCGAGCAGTTGTTACACTCGCTTTGGATCGCCAGTGGAAACAAGCCGACCGTTCCGCCCCCTGTGGCAACCGAACGCGCCTTTACCGCCGCGTTCCCCGATGTGATGCCGGACACGTACAGCCCATCCCTGCAACAAGCGCTGTTCCTTTCCAATTCGCCGATTTTAGAGGAGTTGTTGAAACCCGCGCCCCTCAGCGCGACCGCGAAACTGATCGCGCTGACCTCCAATGAGGCGCGAGTCCGAGAAGCCTTCAATTCCGTGCTTGGCCGCGCGCCGGACGTGGTAGAATTAAAGCAGTGCCAGTCCATTCTGGCCGGACAAACGCCGGAAAAAGGGGTTCGTAATCTGCTGTGGGCGTTGCTGACCTGCGCCGAATTTCAAGTAAATCATTAAGGAAGGTTGTTAGGTTGTTAGTTGTCAGGCTATCAGGCTTCCATACTGAAGGTGATGCGATGTCCATGTGTTCTCCTGAAAACTAACAACCTAACAACTAACAACCTAACAACCTAATCACCTATGAGCCACAACACCAAAAATGATGACCTGCCGGACGGCATGGGAGCCTGTACGCCGCCGGAACATACGATGCACCGCCGCCTTTTCCTACAGGGAATGATGGGCGCGGGCGCGGCTTCCATGTTGAGCTGGAACGGGCTGTTTTCCCTCCCCGCCTTTGCCGCCGAGGCGAAAAAGCAGCAGAAACACTGTATTCTGCTGTGGTTGTGCGGCGCGCCGAGCCAGTTTGAAACGTGGGACCCGAAGCCAAACAGCGTTTACAGCGGCCCGTTCGGACATATTCCTACCAAGATTCCGGGCGTCCATTTCGGCGAACTGATGCCGCAATGCGCCACGATTGCGGACAAACTCGCCATTGTGCGCTCGATGAAAACCAATCAGGGCGAACATTTGCAGGCGATAAATCTGCTTCAGCGCGGCGCGCCGCCCCGTGAACCGTTTGTCCGGCCAACGCTCGGCTCCGTGCTGTCGCAGCAATTAGGGCAACTGGACAACCCCATTCCCAATTTCATTCTGCTCGATCCGTGTCCCGAAGGCAACGAATTCAAGGAGTTCAAGGCGGGCAACTGGGCCGGATGGCTTGGGGCGCAGTATGGCCCGGTTCGCGCCGGTGGCGAGTATAAACTGGCGAACGTGAACCGGGTTGCCGATATCACCACGCAAGACGCCGAACAGCGCGAAAGCCTGCGCCGGTTCCTCACCCGTAAATATGAGAACGACCGTTCCAGCGCGGCGGCGGCTTCGGAAAACGCCGTATTTTCGCGGGTGAAGGGGCTGATGAGTTGCGCCGATCTGTTCGACCTGAACAAAGTGAAGCCGAAAGACCGCGAACGCTACGGGCCGGGAACGTTCGGACTGCATACCCTGCTGGCGCGAAATCTGGTGGAAAATGGCGCGCCCTTTGTGATGGTTGCTAATGGTATGCCCTGGGACTGCCATGTGTTTCAGCACGAAATCTACCAGATGCTCGTGCCGGAAGTGGATCGGATTATTTATAATCTGATTACCGACCTTGAAGAGCGCGGCCTGCTCGACAAAACGCTGATCGTGATGATGGGCGAGTTCGGGCGAACGCCCTGGCTCAATGCGGCGCGCGGGCGCGACCACTACCCGGACGCCTGGAGCCTGGCGATGGCCGGGGCGGGAATCAAGCGCGGCGTCGTCGTCGGCGCGACGGACAGCGACGGCGTGGACGTGATCGAAAAGCCGTACAACGAAAAGAATCTGTTCGCCACGATCTTCACCGCGCTCGGCATTGATCCCTACGCCGAATACGACGAGAAAGACATTGCGACATTTTACCGCGTGGAAGACCATGCGGAACCAATTCGGGAGATACTCGCGTGACCGCTCTACAAGCACAAACAACAAGCAAGGGGCAGGAGTCAGGGGTGAAGAGTCAGGAAGATGTCGGCATCAAACTGGTTCCCGCGAAAGAGCTGAAACTGCCGACAGCGGTTTACGCGCTTGCCGCGCATCCTGATAACAAGCGTCTGTTTGCCGCGTGTTTCGATGGCGGCGTTTACGAAGTGGCTGCCGGATCGGGCGAACGCAAGCTATTAGGCAAACACGATAGTTATGCCAGCGGCGTCCAGTATCTGCCCAAAGCAAACAGGCTGGTTTCCGCCGGGTACGACGGCAAACTCTGCTGGTTCGATCCCGCCCAAACAAAAGCCATTCGTACCGTTGACGCGCATAAATTCTGGTCGTGGAAAATGCGGGTGTCCCCCGATGAGAAATGGGTGGGAACCGTGACCGGGCAGTACATGGCGGGGGGTTACAAGTACGAACCCGCTGCGGAACGCGAACCGAGCGTCAAGGTTTTCGAGGCGGAAACGGGCAAACTGCGCTGGTCGTTTCCGCACGTCCCGCCAACGCTTTCGGTCGCCTTCAGCCCGGACAGCCGCCACATCGCCGCCGCGAACATGATGGGCGAAGTGCGCGTGTGGGATTTGCAGACCGGCAAGCAGGAGGCCGTCTGGACAACGCCCGATTTTACCTGACGGGGCATCATTAAGAGCCACCATTATGTCGGCGGCATTTTCGATCTCACTTTCAGCCCGGATGGAAAGGAACTCCTCGTGTGCGGTATGGGACCAATGGTGGACCCGATGGCCGGGAACGGCAAGCAAACGTGGCAGCGTTTCGCCTGGACCGAATCCCCGCCGCGCAAAGTTTCAGAGATACGCGAGTCGGATACGGGGCGTGGCCTGATGGAAGTGGTACGGTTTCACCCGGACAACAAAACGTTTCTGATGGCCGGACGATTGGCGCAGGGCAAATGGAACGCTGCCCTGTTTGACGCCGCTTCAGGACATTTGCTGTACACGCTGGACACCAAAATGCGGATTACGGACGCCGCCTGGCTGAACAGCGGCGCTCAACTCGCCCTGTCCGGCGCAACCTCGCAGGAGCGCAAGAAAAACGGCCAATGCCCCGACTTCGGCCACATCAAACTCTTCGATGTGCAGCATCAGGGCGCGTAATGCGCCGGATGGTTACAGGCCGTGATGCCACCGGCAGCGGGGAAGTCATCCGGGTATCTGTTACGGGTATCTGTGGAAGGACGTTTTTACTTCTGCTGCCGTATCCCCTCGATCTCGGCGCGCATCCGCGCCAATTCCGCTTCCACAGCCTCAACGCGCACCGCATCGGTTTCGGCCTCTTCATACGTGCGCAGCCACCTCTGGCGAAGCGGATCATAGAAGCGTAGGGTTTCTTTCAATAACGAGTTCTAATCTCAATTGCTCGCTCACCATGCGGTTGTCCACCAGCGCAATCGGCTGATACACTCCTTCATGCAGCCGTTGCCCTTGCAAGCGCGGCTTCAGGTAATCGCCGGTGGGATCAAACTGGAAATACTCCTGTACTCGCAACACCTGCTCGTACAACGGCTTTTTGATGGTCACGTCATCCTTTTTTGTTTTTTTAGACGTGATTTCAATTACCACAGCGGGGGCGATACCGTTCTCCTCCCATATTTTGTAGAAATGCCGCTCGTCTTTTGGCTCGACGCCGAACGCCACGTAGCAGTCGGGAGAAACCCGCGCCTGCGGGTTGTCTTGTTCGTAGTACACAAAGTCGTTGCCCGCCACGCATACGTCAGGACGGGAAGCAAAGTGGTATTCCAGAGCATCGCAGCAGTAAGCCATTTGTTTGCGATGCAGCCTGTCTTCAGCCATCGGCTTGCCGTCTCCTGTGGGGTAGTAGATTTTTCTTTTAGCGGCAATGGAGGTGCTGCCGTTTGTACTGTTCGCGGCCTTGCTGTCCTCTGGCAGGTTGTTGTTCTGTCCGTTGCCGTTGTCTTTGCCGTTTCCGACGGACTTGCCATTGACCTGTTTGTGACCGTCTGCCAGATCGTTGCCCATTACTTTGTCGCGCGGTATGCTTGTTGCTGCCATGATGGTCTGTCTCCTGCCTTGCTTTTTACCAACACTCCCACAGTATAGGCCAAAACCGGAACTGCGTCAAGAGGCTGAAAATAACGTTGCCAAGGGTAACTGAATTTGTCACCTGTGACGCGCAAAAGGTGCATTTTGAAGCAAGTGCTTGTCCGCTTGTAAGGATGACAAATGCTCCCCTGTATGAGCCTGTACGTCCCCTCGTATTCAGTTGGATTGAATTCTTGTAGTTTGTTTTTGAACGTTTTGAGATTGGAAGCACCTTTTCTAATTCAAACGTCAATCTGCATTCCAACTGAGTACTACTGACGTGGCATAAATTAATAAACTTCTTCGCGCCGCTTTGAGATAGGCGAACGCCACACAGAATTGAAAGCTTTATACCAACGTCAGCAAGTGCCTTTGTTATCTGTTTGCATTCAGTCATTACAGGGGTATACTGACGTATGTACAGGCCATCAAAGTATCGTTCGGCCTCACGCAAGGAGAAGTTACTATGTCAGTGCAAGACAACACCAATCCAGCGAATGATAAGAACGCGACTACGTCGGGACAGCCCGATAATACGCCAACACCAGCTTATGACCATATTGCGGATCAAGCGCAATCTATTATCGCAAGCCAGCTTCCAAATGTCTTGGCGTTGGCGAACAAACTGCATACAAACCCCGAACACCATGATAAATTCAACCAGAACTCCGTAGATGTTGCCAGAAGGCCAACCGGATGGGAAGTGCCTAACGGCATGGATGTTAGCCATGGCCCTGCCACAATATCTGTGACTCGCAGCCACCAGATTCCAATCACCGGTTCTGAAACGCCGACTTATGAAGAGCGGATGGCGAAGCAGGAAGCGGAGATTTGCAGGATATGTGCCGCGCGAGAAAGCGGGACTGTGGAGTTCAAACAATCGCTGGAATATGTAGATGCCGCAGGGTTTGCAAATGTACCAGAAGCGCAACGCAGCCAGCGCATTGCTGAAACTCAAAAAAACGTCGTTCATAGTGCCCTCAAAACGATCTGCGCGTTTCTGAACTCTCGCGGCGGCACACTGCTGTTGGGAGTGCATGATCGGGGTGACATTATCGGCATCGAACCCGATTATACGCTGTGCGGTAAAAAGCAGGACGTGGACGGATTTGAATTAAAGCTGAACGCTCTGCTCAAAACCCGGATGCAGCCTCTGCCTGCCAATCTTGAAGTCAACTTTGTGGTTGTTGACGGTAAAACCGTGTGCCGCATTGATGTACCGACAAACTCACGTGCCCATTACCTGGATAATAAACTATACATTCGCTTGGGCAACTCGACGGAGGAACTGACCGGGCGGGACTTGGCAGATTGGCTACAGCAACGTCCGCATCATGCAGGCGGCTCTTCACAGGGCTGACGCGCTACGAGTTGGAAGTCGTAGCTTTCTTTTTCTATGGAGGTGAAACCGTGAAGGCACAGGCATTGCCGTTGCTCCAGGTATTTCAAAACAAGACCCAACTTGAAGTGCCGCTCTTTCAGCGTCAATATGTTTGGAATCGAGTGGATCAGTGGGAGCCTTTGTGGGAAGACATTAGTCGAAAATTGACTGAATATCTCGATGGCCGCAAGGATGCTCCCGTTCATTTCCTCGGCGCGATGGTGCTTGACCAGAAGCAGAGTCCCACGGGTCATGTGGAAAAGCGGCAGGTTATTGATGGTCAGCAGAGATTAACCACGCTGCAGATATTCATTGCGGCGTTTCGCGATTTTTGTCGTATTGAGAGCTATGAAGAAATGGCAAAAGAGTGCGACGGTTTCGCACTAAACACAGGAATGATGGCCGACAAGGACGTTGAGCAATTCAAAGTATGGCCGACTCAACTGGATCGGAAACAGTTTAAGGATATTGTACTCTCCTTGTCCCGCGAGGAACTTCTGAGTCGATATCCAGAGCATCGCCGCCCGTATAAGAGGCAACCCGACCCACGTCCTCAAATGGTCGAAGCCTATCTTTACTTTTATGCCCGGATTACCGAGTTCTTTATCGGAAGTTCCGATGAACCACCTATATATTCAGATGTACCTTTAACGGATCGGCTGAATGAGTGCTTCCAGGCGCTCAAAAACGCCCTGCAAGTAGTTGTGGTTGATTTAGAACCGGGAGACGACGCGCAGGTCATCTTCGAAACATTGAATGCGCGCGGGCAGCCGTTGCTGCCCGCTGACTTGCTTCGCAACTTTATATTTTTAAGGGCGTCGCGCCAGGGAGAACCACAGGAGGCCTTATATACTCAATATTGGGCGCGCTTCGATGATGAATTTTGGCGTACAGAGGTCCGGCAGGGCAGGCTTTCACGTCCTCGCAGCGACCTGTTTATGCAGCATTTTCTTGCAAGCCGGCAGGGCGTTGATATCCCGATTAAACACCTGTTCGTAGAATACAAATACTGGATTGAAAGGAAGAAACCCTTTACCAGTGTGCGAGAGGAGTTGGAAACGCTTGCCCGACAGGGTGACGATTTTCGTCGCCTGCTGGAGCCACGTACAGGATATCCTCTCTACAACCTTGCGATTTTCTTGGATCGCTTTGATATGAGCACGATGTACCCATTACTGCTCTTTCTTCTGAACAATGGGATGGCGGCAGACGAACTGCAAAAGACTGCGATAATAGTGGAGTCTTATGTACTTCGGCGCGCAGTTTGTAATCTTACGCAAAAAAATTACAACAGGATATTTCTTGGCTTGATCAAGTGGCTGGGTGACAAATCCGTTACCTCCACCAATGTGACAGCATACCTATCCGGTCTTACAGGCGATTCCGGTGAATGGCCCCGAGACGCGGCTTTTGGAATGGCGTGGCAATCAACCCATGTCTACCGTACTCTGAACAACCCCAAGGTGGTTTATATCCTAAAGCGATTGAACGATACGTACCTAAACGCAAAAACAGAGCCGTTGATTATCGCTGGTCCGCTGACAGTGGAACATATTCTCCCGCAACGATGGGAAAACCATTGGCTTTTGCCGAATGGTTCGAAGGGGCTTGCTGACAGGGATTTGTTGGTCGCAGATGATACGGACTTGGTAGTCATAGCGACTAAAAATCGGAACTCACTTGTCCAAACATTTGGAAATCTTACGATACTTGTACAGGCGCTTAATTCGTCCGTGTCAAACAACGCTTGGGATGTAAAGAAGGCAGCGTTAATGCAGGCGTCTCTTTTACCTCTCAATTTCCAGCTTCAATTCGTTGATGTTTGGGATGAAACGGCAATCCAAAATCGCTCCCGCGAACTGTTCATCCGTGCAGCACAACTGTGGCCGGGGCCGTAGAGCGATTGGCCGCATACTCTATAGACAGGCCATTCATGGCCTATCATAAAATGCAGAAAGGTGAGGTTATGGAATGTTACTGAGCTTAGCAAAAAGAAGGTGAGATGAGGGGGTTTTGGATACTCTGCTGGAGCGGATACTCACAGCTGAGATGCTGGCGTATATGAAACTGGATGAAGCGTAGAGGGCAGAAACATGGTCGCATTCGCGAAAAATCGGTTTGTCACGCCGCAGGAATACTTGGAGTACGAGCGTAAGGCTGTGACCAAACACGAGTACCACAACGGCCAGATCGTCGCGATGGCGGGCGCATCCTGGGCGCATAATCTGATTACCGCAAATTCATCGCGCCATATCGGAAACCAGTTGGAAGAGGGTCCCTGTGTCGTGGTTGTGACGGATTTAAGGGTGCGCGTCCCGGCATGTAACAAGTATTACTATCCTGACGGGATTGTGGTCTGTGGGGAACCGGCATTTGAAGCCAATGGTTTCGATACGCTGCTCAATCCACGGCTCATTATAGAAGTTCTGTCCGATTCAACGGAACGCGCCGATAGGATCGAGAAGTTTGATTGCTATGAAACACTGGCATCCCTTACGGATTACGTGTTGATTTCTCAGCATGAGCCGCGTGTCGAACACTACGCGCGCCTTTCCGATGGAGGCTGGCACTATATTGTGGCGCGAGGATTGGAAGCCACGCTGCCACTGCCCTCCATTGGATGCGAATTGCGTCTCGCCGCCGTTTATGCGCGCGTATCGTTCCTGCCGCCTGCGATAGAGTTGACCTCAGATAGTGGGGCGAACGATCCCGCTTGACTACTGCAACGCCACATAAATAACCTAAAGTACGAGACAGTTTCCCTGACAGGCTTATGGGTTAGGCGCGTATAACAACTCTTCGTCGCCCGTAAGCGTCAAGGAAATTGATCTCTGTGACGGTTGATTGACGCCCCGGAAAGGTAACTGAAATGGAGATGCGAAAAGCGCTGATGGAGCAGTACCACGCCGGACTGGCAATGCTGGCGGAGTGCGTGGCGAATTGCCCCGAAGACGTATGGCCCACAGGCGAAGCCCCCCGCGCGTTCTGGCGCATCGCCTTTCACGCCGCGTTCTACACCCACCTGTACCTGGGCCAGAACGAGCAGGCATTTCAGCCCTGGCCCGAACGCAGACACGGCATCCACCCCGGACTCTGGCAGCCGCCGTTTGCAGTGGAACCCTACGAACTGCCCGCCGAAGCCGAAATCTACCACAGGGGTGAACTCCACGAATACATCCGGTTCGTGGACACGCTTGTTGACCCCACCGTCGCCCAACTTGACCTCGACTCCGCAGAAACCGGCTTCAGTTGGTACAAAAACATGAGCAAATTGTCCCACCAGCTTATGAACCTGCGCCATTTACAGGGCCATGTGGGGCAACTCTCCGAACTGCTGATGGCGCGGGGGATTGATACCGATTGGATCGGCAGGGGCGGCGGGTTGGGGCAGTGAGGGCGTTCGTAAGCAAACGCCTCTTTCCGTTCTCCCCACAGCGCCACAGCAACAATCCCGTAAAAAACAGAAAAAAGTTCCGCGCGACGCGAAAAAACGAAACCTTCGCCCTGCTGCTTCTGTCTACAACTATGCAGAATAATGTCTGCTAAATAGCCAGGTGGAGGGAAGTTGCCGGAGCGGAGTTACTCTCCACTCTCAACTAGCCCGGAAGGGAGGTGTGAGACGATGCCTGTATACTCTCGTTCGCCTTAACACGCGCGAGGTCACGACGCCTCCTTAGCAAAAATTTGACACAACGAGACACTGGGCTGGAAGCGCTGCATTGCCAATATTTCGACGCTGTCTCTACATACCCTTTTTAGAAGGGCGCGAACTCTGTTGAAAATCACGAGATTTTCCGCGTCCGAGAGTGTATACTAAATTAATTGTGTTCAGATTTAGGAGTTACACTCTTCATGCGACGTAAGATCAAATTCAATTTTTATACCAGCAGTTTTCTGGCGTCTTCCTCCGCGCTTGTGGCCGCGCTTGCCCTGACGGGCGCATCCGGCGCGGACACCCCCGCCAAAGTGAAATCCCCGCTGGAACAGCAGTTCACCGGCACAATTCAGCCCTTTCTGAAAACCTACTGCGTGTCCTGCCACAGCAGCGTGAAACCACAGGCGCAGCTCGATCTCACCTCCTACGCGAACATGGCGGCAGTCACGCGCGATTCCGCTCATTGGTCACTCGTGTTGGACAAGCTGGCCGCGAAACAGATGCCGCCCACAGGGTTGAAACAGCCAACCGACGCGCAGCGCAGCGCGGTCATCGGCTGGATACGCGCCGCTCGAGAGTCAGATGCGAAGCGCAACGCGGGCGATCCCGGCCCGGTTCTGGCGCGTCGCCTGAGCAATTCCGAGTACGATTATACCATCCGCGACCTGACCGGAGTGAACATGCGTCCCACCCGCGAGTTCCCCGTAGACCCCGCCAATCAGGAGGGTTTCGACAATTCCGGCGAGTCGCTCACCCTGTCCCCCGCGCTGATGAAAAAGTACGTGCTGGCCGCCAAAGACATTGCCGACAACATGGCGCTGACTTCCACAGGCCTTGAGTTCGCCTCCCACCCGGTTCTGGCGGAAACCGACCGGGACAAATACTGCATCCTGCGAATCGTGGATTTCTACAAGAAGCAGCCGACGGATTTCGCGGACTATTTTCAGGCCGCGTGGAAGTACCGCCACCGGGCCGCGCTCAACATGCCCAACGCCACGCTGCAAACGGTCGCGTCAGCCTCTAAAGTAAGCCCGCGCTATCTCGATCTGGTATGGACGACCCTCAACGCGCCCAATGAGAAAGTCGGGCCGGTTGCCGACCTGCAAGCCCGATGGAGCGCCCTCCCGGCCCCGGACAAAGCGCAGCCGGACGCGGCTCGCGCGGGCTGTGTGGCTCTGCGGGATTGGGTGACAGCCCTGCGCAAGAAAGCGGCGTGGAAGTTCAACAACCTTCCGGTTCCGCGCGGGTTCTCCAATGGCGGCCAGTGTTTCGTGTTGTGGAAAGACCGGGAGTACGCTTCGCACCGGCGGATGCTCAATCCCGGGATGCTGCAAGTGGGCGGCGTTCCCACGACGCATACCATTCCCGCGCGGGGCAACGGGGCGCGTCGGCAGCCGGAAAAGACTGTCACCGATCCGGTAGATAACGAGATTTCTGTGCCGCAGGACGAAACGGCGCTGCGCCCCTTATCTCGCGTCCTTCAACAAGTTTTGTAACGTGTTTCCCGATGCGTTTTACATCGCCGAGCGAGGGCGCATGTTCGTGGACGACCCGGGCGACAAGGGCCGTCTGCTGACAGCGGGACTGCACAACAGCATGGGCTATTTCCGCGACGACACGCCCCTGATGGAGATGGTTCTGGATGACAATGGGCGCAGGGAACTGAACAAACTCTGGCTGGATTTCGATATTGTGGCCTTCATCCCGGAGCGCATGCACGCAGAATTCTTCGTGTATGAGCGGGCGGAAGCCGGGACAATCAACGATCCCGAATTCAACTTTGCGCGTCCCGAAGACAAAAACGCTCTGTCGGACGAAAAAATCAAACTGTTGGGCGACCTGTACCTTGCCAAAGCGCGTAAAAACGGCGCGGAACCGCAGACGCAGCAGGCCATCATAGATCATTTTAAATGGGTGTCCACCAACATTCGGGCGACCGAACGCGCGCGGCTGGCGGCGGAACCGATGCACCGCAAAGCTCTGCTCGAATTCGCGGCCCGCGCGTACCGCCGCCCGCTGACAGATTCGGAAAAGTCCGACCTGATGGCGTTCTACCAGACGTTGCGGCAAAAAGAGAAATTGACGCACGAGGACGCCATTCGCGACTCGGTTGTCAGCGTCCTGATGTTGCCCAAATTCCTGTTCCGTCTGGACCTGGAAGCGTCCGCAGATGATTTCAAGTTTACGCCGACATCTGGCGCGGTTTCCCATGCGCGGACTGTCGCGTTTACGCGCCCGCCCGTTGCGCCTCCCCCGGCGGCAAGCGGCAGCGCGAATTCGCAGCCGCTTCCCGATTACGCGCTGGCGAGCCGGTTGAGCTACTTCCTCTGGTCGAGTATGCCGGATGAGGAACTGTTGGCTCACGCGGCGAGTGGCGATCTGCACCGTCCCGAAGTGCTGACGGCTCAGGCGCATCGGATGCTGAAAGACCCGCGCGTTCGCGCTCTGGCATTGGAATTTGGCGGCAACTGGCTGGACTTCCGCCGCTTCGAGGAACATAACGCCGTTGACCGGGAACGGTTCCCCGGCTTCAACGACAACCTGCGCGAGGCCATGTTTGAGGAACCCCTGCATTTCCTGATGGACGAGTTTCAGCAGAACCGTTCCGTGCTGGACATGCTGTACGGGAAATATACCTTCGTGAACGCCCCGCTTGCCAGACACTACGGCATGAGCGATGTAAATGTAGCGGGAAATGAGTGGGTTCGGGTGGACAACGCCGACCATTACGGGCGCGGCGGGCTGCTGCCGATGGCCGTTTTCCTGACGAAAAACTCTCCCGGTCTGCGCACCAGTCCCGTGAAGCGCGGCTACTGGATGGTGAAGCGCGTATTAGGCGAAACCATTCCGCCGCCGCCGCCCAACGTTCCCGCGCTGCCCAACGACGAGAGCAAAATGGGAAATCTGACGTTGCGGCAGGCGCTTGCCGCGCACCGCGAAAACCCGGCCTGCGCGGGCTGCCATGCCCGTTTCGATTCCTACGGCCTTGTTTTTGAGGGCTTCGGGCCGGTTGGCGAACTCCGAACGAAAGACCTGGGCGGCAAGCCGGTAGACGCGAAAGCGCCCTTTCCCGGCGGCATGGAACGAACCGGCGTGGCGGGCTTGCAGGAATTCGTGAAAGGTCAGCGCCAGAACGATTTTCTTGACACACTGAGCCGCAAACTGTTGTCTTACGGATTGGGACGCAGTCTCCAGCCCTCCGACGACCTGCTGTTGCTTCAAATGCGGCAGAAACTGGCGTCGAGCGGGTATCGCTTTGACACACTCGTAGACGCGATTGTCGCCAGCCCGCAATTTCGCAACCGCCGCGCGCAATCTACGTTAGCCAGAAATTAAACACACTCCGCAAGGGATTGAACAAGGAATAATACATTATGTCGAACCAAGAGCAGAGCAACGAAGCGCAAAAACCTGTCGGGCCGGTTTCCCGGCGCATTTTCCTCCGGGGCGCGGGCGTGGTCATGGCCCTGCCCTGGCTCGAATCCCTGCCCGTGTGGGGAGCGGCTGCGGAAGCGGCGAAAGCGCCCAGCGTCTCGCCCAAACGCTTTGTCATCCAGTTTATGGGGACGGGTGTCAGCCCGAACAACTGGTGGGCGAAGGGCGAAGGCGCGCAGATGGAACTGGGCAAAAGCCTGCAAGCCCTGGAACCGTTCAAAACCAAACTCAACGTCATCAACGGGCTGTTCAATAAGCCGTCCACCGGCGTGGGCATCCACCCCGGCATGACCGGCAACATCTTATCGGGAATGCCGCTCACGCGGGGCGCGGTGCTGCATGGCGGAATCAGCGTGGATCAGGTTCTGGCCGCGCATCTGGGGCAGGACACGGTTCAGCCGAGTCTGGTGCTGGCGTGTGAGCAGCCGCTGACGGGCTACCACGAGACGAACTTTTCGATGGCGTATAGTTCCCACATCTCCTGGCAGAGCGCGGATTTACCCGTCCCCTGCGAAGTGTACCCCTCGCTCGCTTTCGACAGCCTGTTCGAGAACAGCGGCAACCGGCGCATGGAGAGCGTATTGGATCGCGTCAGCGCGGAAGCAAGCGGCCTGCGCCGTAAAATCAGCAAAGACGACCGCGCCAAGCTGGATGAGTACCTGACGAGCGTAAGGGACGTGGAGCAGCGCGCGCAACGGATGCGCGGCGACCTGGGCAAAGCCGCCGACCGCGCCAAAGATAAGGGCAAGCCGCTCGTGGCAATGAAGCGGCCCGAAAACGGCCTGCCGGAAGACATTCGCGAACACATGCGCCTGATGTGCGATGTTGTCGCGCTGGCGATTCAGACCGACAAGACCCGTATCGCTTCGATGCTGATGTGCCGCGACCTTTCCGGTCTGTTCTATCCGTTCCTCGGCGTGCGCGATTCCCACCATCCCGCGTCCCACCACGACACTTCCGACGATTACCTGCGCATCAATCAGTTCTACATCAGCAATCTCGCGTACCTTGCGGGCAAACTTCAGGCCATGCCGGAGGGACAGGGTAATGTTCTGGACAGCACCTGCCTGCTGTGGCTGTCCAACATGTTCTCCGGCTCCAACCACGACAACTCCACGCTGCCGATTCTGACATTGGGCGGCATGGGCGGCGCGCTGCAAACCGGGCGCGTCCTGAACTACCGCGACAAGGGCGATGACAACCGCAAAGTGTGCAGCCTCTACCTGTCGCTGATGGACCGAATGGGTGTCCAATTGCCACACTTCGGAGACGCCGACGCCCGCCTCGCCGGAGTTTAAAACCTCTCCTTAAATAACTCTCAGTCTGGGGTTACGTCCGCGAGTGGACGTAACCCCTTCGCTCAACTTGATGAGTATACGCCTGTTGTTGACTTATTGCGTAAGCGTGATACAGTCTAGGCCAAACAGGTATTTTACTCCTACCGCTTTGGAATTGGCTCCGGTAATTTCGACGTGGAGAATGAACTGCCCGTCTTGTGTAGCGAACGCGCCGAGGCTGATGGGGCCGGAAGGGGTTACATTGGGCGCGTAGCCGTCGAAGTCGTTTTCCACGCGCTGCCCGTTCACCCAAAAACGGACGATGCCGTAGTCGGCGGCTTTGGTGGCGTACAGCGTCAGGCGATGCGTACCGATGGACGCGGGTATTTGCAGGTCTATGTAATCCCCCGGTTTGCGCCCCTTGCCGAGCAGATGGGCGTTGCAACTCCACTGGCCGGGAAACGGGCTTGTGTCCTGTACCTCAACCCCCATTCCTTCATTTGTTTCGACCACTTTACAGGTTTCACACTCTATAGCACGGGCAATATGGAAGGGCAGCGTAAGCTGAGACAGGGGACGCAGGGCTTCCTGGGGCAGGGGCAGACGGTTGCTTGTCGCGTGGGGAAACGCATACCAGTAGGTTGTGGCGGCAATGTCAATTTTCGGGTCCTGCCAGTGTTCGATTTCCATGTCGAATTGCAGGGACTTGCGGAAGGGGATGGCGTCCAGGTTGCGGCTGCGGGTATAGGTATTATGGCCTTCGGAACGGGGCGCATCCACGCGGGGGCCGTTCGCGAACGGCGTCTGGTAGACCGGCGTGGGCGCCCACGAAACATTGTAGTAGTCTTCGGTTCCCGTGCCGAGATGCGAAGGGAACGCTTCGCCATCCACCCATATCTTTTCGTTGCCTTCGCCGTACCACGCGGGAACGGGGTTGAACACGGCCAGCGTATCGCCAATCAAAACGCCCCGGCCTTCGGCGCGAAGGAAGTTCCAGTCGCTATCGGGCTTGGTCGGAACCTGCGCCTGCTGCCGCCAACCTGCGTGAAACAGCATGGAACGCGCGTCCCACTTCCATTTGCCCACTGTCACCCCTAATTGCGCCCGAGCGGGCTTTGTTCCCATATTAGCAAGCGTTATCTGCGCGGAACGGGAATAGGGCATCACCCACCGGCATGTTATTTTGCCCGCATCGTCCACGCTCCGATACCAGCTTTGAAGGGGGCGCGTCCCCACGCCAACCCCGGCGAAATCGCTGACGGGACACCAGACGGTTTCTTCGCCATCAAAACGGATACGCAGTATCATGGCGCGTAACGCCTGTTCCCGTTCGCGCTCCACTTGTGGGTCGCCCGTATCCGCATTTTCTATTTCTGAGCCAATCGTGAACCGCATTTCCAGTTGCCGGACCGCCTGCGCCCCTGACGGCAATTCCAGAGTGGCTTCACTCCCGCCCGCTATGGTTTTGTCAAGCGTCAGGGTATTGCTGTTGGAAAGCGTTTTATCGCTGTCCGACGGGGTATTTTTCAGGTCGGGACGCAGCAGAAGGTTGTTGGCGCGGGCGATAGCTGTTTGCGCCGTTTCCAGAATAAGGTGAGTGAAGGTCTGTACCGGAGTTCCGGGGGCGTAGGTTCGATAGTTGATCTGATAGTAGCGCGGGCCAATGTTTTTGGGGTCGGTTTCCTCCCAGGTAACTTTGCAATGGCGGGCGTAGGGGATGGGCAGGTACAGGGTACTGCCGCCCCCACCAGAAGGGTTGTAGCTCGGATGCGGATGCAGAAGAGGGCTTGCCGCCAGTCTGCTGTACATCAGGTCATAGGAGGCAAAAACAAGCGTGGGCTGCTCGTTGCCATCCAGATACACGCGCAGGTTTCCATTCCGTTTGTCGTTGCTCGTCAGCCAGAACCGAACAATCGCGCCCGGCCCGTCCACATCCAGCATCACCTGTTCGCGCCGCCCCGCCCGCTCTTCCACGCGGATAAATTGCGAGTGGTCGTTGTTGGCGAACCAGCCGGGTTTGTCGGGCGCGATGCGGCTGCGGTCGTAACTGCTGGCTTCATAACACGTATATTCCGGCTGCGGCCACCGGGCAACCGCCTCCCTGTCCGTGAGTTCCGCCAGCAGGGATTGCAGCGTAACCGTTTTAGAAGTTTTCATCGCCGCAGAGGCTCCCATCAGAAGATATATAACAAGAAAGCCGCACATCAGCGCAATTTGAAGAAGGATACGGCGGCTTCGTTTTACCTGCCTGTCGTTTTCCGGCAAAGATGTTACGGGCGTGAAAAGCATGTTGATGATGTCCTTTGGCAGGTCTAAGACTTTTTACACGGAGTTCGGATATGGGGTAGAATACGCGAGAGAGGGGCCATCTGTTTCGTTCCGCGCGGCCTGCAACGCGCTTCCAGTCTTGTACCGGCCCGTTTTGTAAATGTGAACCATTGGCAAAATGCGCTTGTATACGATTGTGACCGCGAATTTCGCTGTTCGCCACGACAGCCCTCCCCTCTCCAAAAATAGCCCTCAACAGGGCGTCCACTTGTGGACACGGCCCCTTCTCAACAAAAGCGTATTTCAAAAGCGAAGCAGAAATACGGAACTTGGGGGAAGGGGAGTCTCTTATTTTCTTACTTTGAGGCGAACACAATGGCTTATAATAAGCAAACGCTGGATGGGCTGATTACCCGTTTTGGCCTGCAAGTGGTGAATCAAGCCCGCCTTTTCGATGCCGCGCCCCCTGTGCCAATCAGCAATCTGCTGCGCGAGGTACTGGCGGCGAATACCGCTTTCGCGCTGGAAGTCGGCACGGAGAAGGCGCGTTCCGAATTTATTGTCGCGCCGGTTCTTTCGGAAATTCGCGAACAGATGAAGCCGCGCGTAAGTCTTTTTTCCGGCGTAGAGTTCAAAGTAGACGTGGCGGCGGGCCTGCACGGGACTTGCGACTTTCTGTTAAGCCTGTCGCCGCTGCAATCGGTGATACAGTCACCCGTTGCCGCGATTGTGGAGGCGAAGAACGACAATCTGAAAAATGGACTGGCGCAGTGCCTTGCCGAAATGATTGCCGCGCAGAAGTTCAATGTGCAGCGCGGCAACGCGATCCCGACTGTTTATGGCGTGGTAACAACGGGCAGCCTGTGGAAATTTCTTTCGCTTCATGCCGCCACCGCCACAATTGACACGACGGAGTATTACCTCGATCAGATTGAGAAGGTAGTCGGCGTTTTCGTCTGGATGCTGCGCGAGGCTGAATCCGCGCGTGACGCGATTGCGCCATAAGAGGGCGTAGCGGTATAATAAATCAACAGGCGAAACGCTGGTACATACCATTCGCGTCTTTTTCCATGCGTTATAATGAGAGGCGAACCCTGATGACAGTGACCATTGAAGAAGCGAACGCGCAACTTGCGTATCTTCTCGAAAAAGCGGCGACCGGCGAGGAAGTGACCATTACCCGCGAGGGCGCTTCTGCCATACGCCTGATGCCTGTTGCCATGCCGGAGGCCAAACAGGTTGTAATGCCTGCTCGTGTTCCCGGACTTGGTAAAGGCGAGATGTGGATGGCGCCTGATTTCGATGGCCCTATGCCTGACGACTGGCTTGATGAATTTTATAAGGGAGAGGTCTTGCCATGCGAGGGCTGATAGATACCCACACGTTTTTATGGTGGAATGATAATCACCCCAACCTTTCGCTGCCGGCGCGGCAAACAATTCAAGACCCCGCCAATACGATTTATCTCAGTGTCGTCAGCGTGTGGGAAATCATCATTAAAGCACAAACCGGGAAGTTGGTTTTTAATCTGCCGCCTGAAGCCTATATCCGCAAACATGTTCAGGCGAATAACTTCGCGCTGTTGCCTATCCTGTTTGAACACGCGCTTGAAGTGTACAACCTGCCGCCAATTCACCGCGATCCATTCGACCGCATCCTCATTGCGCAAAGCCGTTCGGAAAACATGCCGATTGTGACTATGGACGCGCTCATTCAACAATACGCCGTTCAGACAATCTGGTAGTCGTATTCGCGCAATCCACTAGCGTTATCCCCTGACCCACGCATCAAGATTGCCTGCCAGAAAGGCGCGGATGTAAGCGAGTATCAGGTCGCGGGTGCGGTAGCGTCCCTGATAGCGGGCTTCGTCCTGACGCTGAACGATGGGGAAGGTGGCGAGGATTTCGCCCGCTTCGTCCCCGGTCAGGCCGTACAGGTGGAAGTACAGCGCGTCGAGTTGGCAGCGCAGGTGCAGGCGGCGCTCCTCGTCCCAACAGAAGGGCGGGCCGTCGTAGCCCATATCCTCGGCAAAGCCTTTGAGGTCCAGCCCCGTGTAGCAGAGTTCGAGGACGCGGGGCGCAATGAAATCGGCAAGCGCCATGCCGTGCCACTCTTCCGCGTACCGTTCGGGCGGCAGCACCGGGAATTGCTCCACAATGAAGAAGTTGAGCGTTTGCCCGCCAACCTTCTGCCGCGCGGCATAATCCATTGCGAAACTGTTGAGGTTCGCCAGCAGGCATGAGCCGAGTTTACGTTTATCGCTCTTCCGTAAATGTAATCAGGGGGATTTGTTGCCGAACCCGAAAGAGGGAAGCGCAGTGGCAATAAAGGTTCGCACGTTCGTGGGCGCGGTCACGTCCCTAAACCCAAGACGCCAGAGAGGAAGATTGTCAGCGCGCGTCTGAGAATATCCTGCCGGTCTACCCAAAACTGGCACGTCGGGCTATATTCAGTGTCCTGATGTTCGGTAAGGGTTGCGGCGACTTGCTGCGCGGGACGATGCAGGTTTGCTGGATTGACTACAATGTTCGCCGCCCGATGGTCGTACATCTGCACGAGTTTGCCCTCATAAAGCGGGAGGAAGCGAACTGCGCCTTTCGTGAAGACATTGCCCGCGCCGAGCCAGAACCCTTCATCTTCCATTTCCGCAGACGTTTTGAACAGGCTCGAGTTGTTGGTCATGTGGAACATGGTGGAAAAGCGAGACGCCCCACGGATTGCCTGCCTCGCCCTTGCTCTGCTCCACCAGAACCGGCGCATTGGCGTAGATTTTGCGCGTCAGTTCCATATCCCGGCGGCGGCGGAAAATGGGGCAGGTGAGCGTGTTGGGATTGAACAGTTTGAAGTCTTCGGGGGCCAGCGTAAAGACGCGCTCCGGGTCTTCCAGTTGGGCCATGTTGTGCAGGAAGAAGCCGCAGCGCACTTGGTCTTGCGGGTCACTTTCCCCGGTCATCAGCAGGATGCTGAGTTTGAAGCGGCTGTCCACATCGGCGAAAAATCTGTTCGCGGTTCTCGAAAGTCCAGCAATTGGGCCAGTCTGCGTTTGGTGATGAGTTCCTGAAAATAGTGCTTGGTGGTGTCGTCGGTCGCCACGCCGCTCGGAACCAGCAGGCCCACGCGCCCGTTCGCCCGCACGGATTGCAGGGCTTTTTCCGCAAAGACGGCGTACAGGTTGGTGTCGCCGCGCCCCATGAGCGGATACACTCCGGCGCGATGCACATAGTTCAAGGTGGCTTCCGCCCGTGCCGCTCGCCGCTTTGTACGCCTGCCATAACTCCGGGTCGGATTGAGGCAGGTCGGCGATCAGGCGCTTGCGGTCACTGGCGCGGGGCGCGAGCGCAATGGCGTCGGAGCGGGAACTGAAGAACTCGTTCTCCTGCAATTTGATGCGCTCCCAGGGCGGATTGCCGACAACGGCATCGAAGCCCGCGTTTTCGCCAAGCGGTTCGCCCTCGCGCCCGAAGTACACTTCCGGGAACTCCAGTTCCCAGTGAAAGAAGCCGTAGCGTTGTGCCAGAATTTCCGCCTGCGTCCAGTTTTGCCGCCAGTTCGGGGCGCAGGGACAGGGCGCGGCCGGTCGCAAAATCCGCCAGTTCCGGCCAGAACCCCGCGTCGAACGAAACGCCGAAATGGGTTGCCGTAACCAGATCGGCCAGACGCCCGTATTTGCCGCTGAGTTCCGCCTGCAATTCCCGGTGCAATGCCTCCTGCGCTTTCACCTGCGCCACGCTGTTCGCTGCCACGATACTCGATGTCCCACATCTTGATAACCGCGTCGGTCATGCTCAGGCGGAAATCATCGTCACTGAGCATGGAAATCTGCCCCGCTTGTTCCTGTTTCGCGTGTTTTTTCGATGGCGCGGGTTTCTTCGCGCCGCTTCCCGCGAACCGCAACTGCGTGACGTTTTGCAGGGACGCGAGACGCCCGCCAATCAGCGCGTTGCCGGGGCGCAGATGGTGGTCGAGGAACGAAAGCGGGCGGTCTTTAGCAACCGTCGTCAGCCACAGCGAAAGTTTGGCGAGTTCCACGGCAAGCGGGTTGAGGTCTACGCCGTAGATACACGACTGCGCCACCCGCCGCTTCCAGTAGGCTAAATCGGCCGCTTCCGTCGTGGCCTCCTGCGGCGCGACGCCCATATCCACGAGGGCGCGGGCCAGCGTTTCCGTCGCTTCCACGAGAAAATGCCCGCTTCCCATTGCCGGGTCAAGAACGCGAATATCCAGAACGGCTTCGATGCAGGCCGCATCGTCCATTGCGCCGTCCCGTTTGGCTTGCAGGGCGCGTTCCAGAAGCGGATGCAGCGTCTCCTCCACGATGTACTTCACGATGTAATCCGGCGTGTAGTACGAACCCGTCGCTTTGCGCTCGCCCTTGTCGTTGCGCAGAGTGAGGAGAGTTGATAGTTGATAGTTGAGAGTTGAGGGGATTGGCGTGTTGGGCGCAAGGTTGGAGGAGGGCGCAAGGTTGGAGGAGGGCGCAGCAAGCAGCGCCCCTACGGTTTCTCCTTTCGTATCTTGCAAATGGAATTCCAGCAATCCCTCGTAAATGGTTCCTAAATGGCGCGGCGAGAGGTCACGGTAATCCACGAATTGGCGGTTGACGCGGGCGAGTTTGTCTATGGCCTGCTGTAAACGTTTGTCGCCCACTTTATACTGTTCCGCGAACGGGTGTTTATGCGGGTCGAACAGGCCGCCGTTGAACGTGGCGACGCGCAGGGGCGGGCTGCCCTGATCTATGATGCGGAACAAATCCTGCAATTGCGCCCACATTCGCGCGCTGTCGGCAAGCAGGGTTCGGCCACTGTCCAGATTTTTCGCGACGGTGTTTTTGATGGCGTGGAGGCTGTACGTGTCCCTGTATTCGCCCGATTCCTGCGCGGGCAGCAGGTTGCGGTCTTCGGCGTACAGGATAAACAGCAGGCGGTACAGCACGATGAGCGAATTGTCGTAAATGGCTTTCAGGCCGTCCGTGTCGGTTTGCAGATGGTTGGGCGCGAAGTCGAGAAAGCCCTGCGCGATATGCAGAAGGGCGTCGTATACCTGTGATTTCAGCGACTCGCCGATGTCGCGGGCAAACTCCACGCTTGCCTTCAACAGGTCATTCAGGTTCAGGACGGAGGAGAAAAACGCGGCTCGGCGGAAGAACGCATAAAAGTAGAGAAAATCCACGTCGTTGTCCGATTGAAGCAGGGCGGGAAGGTCAATCTCATAATAGCGGTCCAGTTTGTGCGCGGTGCTTTTGTGGTACAGCCGCCACTGCTTGCCATTCGTGAGCAATCCCCACTCCACGCCGCTATGCTGCATGTAAAACGCGATCTGGTACGAGGGATTTTTGTTGGAAAGCGCGTCCCTGTTTTTATCCTTGCTGCTGTCTTTGAGGGTAATATCAAGCGGGCGTTCCCAATACTTGGCGTCCCCAACGGCATACGCGCCCTGCGTGGGCAGGCTGTCGGTGAGCATACGGCCCTTGTTGGCGTTGAGCGCGTCCACATCGTTGTAAAAAACGTAGTCGGGCTTGTTCGCGCTTCCGGGCGTTTTCAGGGACGGCTGCACTTCAAAGATATGCCCCAACGCCTTCAAAATCGGCTTGATGAGATCGTCTTCCGTTTGCGCCTCGTTGCCGCTCGGCGTGTAATTGTGGAAAATGGCGGCAAGGGTTTGTTTCGCGCTTGACGCTTCCTCGCGCAACAGCGGCCACGCCGGATTCGCGGGCAGAATGTGGTTTAGATAGTAGTCGGAAAACAGTTGGTGGTTATAATGTGGCTGCGCAAGGGGAAGCGGCAACTGCGAATCGGGCATGAGCGGTTTTCTCCGGGAAATAGTGACGCTATATTCATCGGAAGGGCGGGCATTTCCTTATTTCTGTGGTTTCTGTCCGAGTTATTGGTAATCGCAGCGCGGATTGGAACCTATTACCCCCTTTGTTCCTTGAAGCAAGCGTAGCAACCGCGCGGGAGATGAGGAGAAAACAGGAAATGACAACCGAAAAATGCAAACACATCTTGATACTGGGCGGAGGCTTCGGCGGAATGTATGCCGCGATGCACCTGGATCGCCTGTTGGGGCGTGATCGCGATATTGAAATCACGCTCGTCAATCAGGACAATTTTTTCCTGTTTACGCCCATGCTGCATGAGGTGGCCTCCTGCGATCTGGACATTACGCATATTGTGAGTCCGATCCGCAAACTGCTGAAACATGTGCAGGTGTTTGCGGGGCGCGTGGAAGCCGTGAATTTGGAAAACAAGTTCGTTACCGTGTCGCACGGCTCCGATGCCCATTGTCACGACCTGCCCTACGACTATCTCGTGCTTGCGATGGGTTCCGTCACCAACTTTTATAATCTCGCGGGGCTGGAGAAACACGCGCTAACGATGAAATCACTGGGCGACGCCATTCATCTGCGCAATCGCATCATTCAGATTATGGAAGAGGCGGATGGCGAATGCGCGGCAGGCAATCGGGACGAACTGCTCACGTTTGTCGTGGCCGGGGGCGGGTTTGCGGGCGTGGAAACAATGGCGGCTATCAACGATTTTGCCCGCGACGCGCTGCGCTTCTATTCCAACCTGCGCGAAGAGCAACTGAAGATGGTGCTGGTACATTCCGGCCCTCTGATTTTGCCGGAACTGGGCGAGCAGTTGGGCGCGTATGCGCAGCAGAAACTGACCGAGCGCAAAGTGGACATTCGCGTGAACACCAAAGTCGCCAATGCCACCGCCGACTGTGTTACGCTGAGTGACGGCGATAGCCTTTCCACCAACACCCTTGTCTGGACAGCCGGCACGTCCCCCCACCCGCTGTTAGGCTGCCTGCCCTGTCAGACCGAAAAGGGGCGCACTCTGGTCAATGAGTATCTGGAAGTGCCGGAATGGCCCTGCGCGTGGGCGCTTGGAGATGGCGCCTGTGTTCCCGACCTGCAAACCGGCAAACCGTACCCGCCGACCGCGCAGCACGCCATACGGCAGGGGAAGATACTCGCGCAAAACATCGTGGCGGAGATACGCGGCGGAAAAAAACGCCCCTTCACATTTCGCGCTATCGGGTTACTGGCGGCGATTGGCAAGCGAACCGGAGTCGCCAACATCATGGGCATGAATTTTTCCGGTTTCTTCGCGTGGGTACTCTGGCGCTCCATCTATCTGAGCAAACTGCCGCGATTTGAAAAGAAGGTGCGTGTGGCAGTGGACTGGACGCTCGACCTGTTGTTTTCCAGAGACATCGTGCAGTTCCAGACCTTCCGTTCCGAAGCCCTGACGCATGAGGAATCAAAACGCTCGCGCAGGCAGACGCAAACACAACCAGCGTCCAACCCGTCGTTCATGCGGTTGTAACCGACGTACCCGCTTCCAGCGCAGCAGGCAGTTCCCTATCCTGAAAAATATAAAACAGAAGCGTGAAGCAATGAACTGCGAAAAAGCAGGAAACAGGCCGCTCAATGTTGAAGGGGAATGGCGACTACTAATGAAGATGAGGGGCGCAGCGCATGAGTGAATTGGCAATAAAATCAATTCGCGAAGACCAGATGTTGGATCGTCTTGACATTCAAAGATTTCGCGGATTAAAGGAACTTTCGCTGACGGATGCTGGCCGCGTCAACCTCATTGTTGGCCGCAATGATTCAGGCAAAACAAGCTTAATTGAGGCGATACGCCTGCTGTTGTCCGGCGACCCCCGGTATTTGCGCAGAAGCAGTCGCAATCAATTGGAGCGTAAACCTATCAATTTGGAACAAAGTTACCGGTTTGCGTTCTACAAATCTCAGAGTGATGAGCCATTGACTATTCAGGCTGAAATAGGCGATTTGCAGATTTCGGCAGACGCATCTATTCGAGAAGTGCAGGGACAACTAACTCTGCCTGTCAATATAGAGGTAGAAGAGAACGAAGAATCTGATACCATTGCTACTTTATTTAAACCTGATATAGAACTCGTTTTGAATATTCAAACCAATATTGGCGCATCAGCAACGATACGGTAACCGTTACGAGAACGAGAAGTAACTTCACTGAGAACGCATCGGGAACTTACGGGCACTATCTTTCCACAACTACCTGCCTTAGTTTGGTTGGGAACAAATCGGGCAGAGGCATGGGCGCACGCGAGGCGTTACTCCCAACTGTATCGTACAGGTGGCGACACGTTGTTACTGGAAGTTCTCAAAGAGATTGAGCCGCGTTTGCAATCTTTAGTGGTGCTGACCTCTCAAGATGAAGGTTTTCGTGGAACTGCTGTTCTAGAAGTTGATTTAGGACTTGAGCAGTTGTTGCCGCTTGATAGCATGGGAGATGGTTTCAGCAGTATTATTGCCATTATATCCGCTATTGGCGCGGCGGAAAGCGGCATTTGCCTGATAGATGAGGTTGAAAACGGCATTCACTATTCTTTGCTTACGCAAATGTGGCGTTCGGCGGCTTCGGCTGCGGAAAAGTACCATTCCCAATTATGGGCGACGACTCACAGTTACGATTGCATCAACTCTATTTATGAGGCGTTTTCGGACGCGCCCGGTGCTCTGCGGGTTCATCGCCTTGACCGCAAACCGGATGGAACTGTAGCCGTGCATACGTTCACTCATGCCATGCTTGGCCGCGCATTGGAACGGGGACTGGAGGCGCGATGAACAGGCCGCGCATCTCACAAGACGCCGCTACAATCGGTCTACCTTTACGGCGGCAAAACTATTGCTGGTAGAAGGACCTGATGAGTTTCATTTCTTTCGGTTTGTCCAGCCGCGCGAAGATGTTCAAATTATTGATTGTCACAATGTAGGTTTCTTAAGTTGCGGTCAATATTCTCCCAATGCCGGGAGTGTCTCAGGAAGGTTGAATATGCGATTGTTTCTCATAAATTTCAAAATCCAGAATGTATTCGCGCTGCTTGCTTTTGTGGCGGTTTTGTCTGCATTGTCACAGGGTGACGCTGGGGCGGGGCAGGCGAAGAAAGCGCCGCTGATGACGCGATGGGCCAAACAGGTTGATCCGAAAAAGCCGCTGCCGGAGTATCCGCGCCCGCAGCTTGTCCGTTCCGAATGGCAGAACTTGAACGGCGTGTGGGAATATCAGCCGGGAACGGCGAGCGATGCGACTCCCGTTGGTAAAACGCTTTCCAGTCAAATCGTCGTGCCGTTTCCAGTCGAGTCCGCGCTGTCGGGAGTGATGGAACACCATGATCGGCTCTGGTATCGCCGCCAATTTACCGTGCCGCCGAAATGGAACGGCAAACAACTGATGCTCAACTTCGGCGCGGTAGATTACGAGGCCGAAGTTTTCGTTAATGGCAAAAGCGTGGGTGTTCACACGGGCGGCTATGTGCCATTCAGTTACGACATCACGCCGTATCTGAATGGAACCGGCCCGCAGGAACTGATTGTCCGCGTGTTCGATCCGACCGATCTGGGCGGGCAACCGCGCGGCAAGCAGACGCTCAACCCCGGCGGCATCATGTACACGCCCACAACCGGAATCTGGCAAACCGTGTGGCTGGAACCCGTCGCCACTGCCTCGATACGTGATTTGCATATCGTTCCCAATATAGACAATGCCCGCGTCTATATCACGGTAAACGCGCCTGCCGCAACAACGGCGATGCGGGCGGTCGTGACGGTTAAGGAGGCGGGGCGCGTGGTTCAAACGCTCACGGGCAACCGTAACACCGAACTGTCGCTGCCCATTATGAACGCTCAATTGTGGTCGCCGGACAGCCCGTTTTTATACGATGTAGACGTTGCGCTGATAGACGGCAAAACCGAGAATGACCGGGTCAAAAGCTACTTCGGGATGCGCAAAATCTCGCTGGCGCAGGTCGGCGGCTTTCAGAAGATGATGCTCAACAACAAATTTGTCTTTGAAATCGGGCCACTGGATCAGGGATTCTGGCCGGACGGCATTTATACGCCGCCTTCTGAAGCCGCGCTCAAAGCCGACATTCAATCCATGAAAACGCTGGGTTTCAATATGGTGCGCAAGCACATCAAGGTGGAACCCGCGCGCTGGTACTACTGGACGGATAAAATGGGGCTGCTGGTGTGGCAGGACATGCCTTCAGCCAACTCCTACACCGATCATCCGCAGCCGATTGACAAACCCGTGTATGAGAAGCAACTGAACGATATTATCACCACCCATTGGAACGCGCCCTCCATTATCATGTGGGTGGTTTTCAACGAGGGGCAGGGGCGGCACGATACCGCGAAACTGGTGGACATAGCGAAAACGCTGGACCCGTCGCGCCTTGTGGATCGGGACAGCGGCAGTGGCTACGAGAAAAATGAGGACGTGGGCGATGTAGAGGATATTCACTCGTACCCTCCGCCCGCGTTTCCTTCGGTTAGCGCGACGCGCGCCCTTGTGTGCGGCGAATACGGCGGTATCGGCTATCTGGTCAAGGGGCGCGCGTGGCGAAACACGGGTGGCGGCTATACCAACGTGACCAGCGCGAACGATCTGGAAGAGCGTTACGGCGAATATGCTGATATGCTGAAGAGTTTTCGGGACCTGCACGGCCTGAGCGCGGCGGTGTACACGCAGATAACGGACGTGGAAACCGAACTCAACGGCCTGCTCACGTATGACCGCGTGTTCAAATGCGACCCGGCGCAGATTGCCCGCGCCAACCGCTTCGAGTACCCGGTTCCCACCTATCAGGAGGTCCTCCCGACTTCGGAAAAGACCGCGCAGGCGTGGAAGTACACCTTTACAATGCCCACCGCAAACTGGATGGGAAAGACGTTCGATGATGCGGCGTGGCAAAGCGGCATGGGTGGGTTCGGAACGGACGTTCCCACGTCGCCGCGCATCGGCGCGCCCTGGACAACCGCAGACATCTGGCTGCGGCGAACGTTCAATCCGGGCAATTTGACAGCCGAGCAGATCAGCCAACTCGTAATTCGAGACTATCACGACGAAGACATAGAGGTGTACATCAACGGCGTTCGCGCGTATTCGGCAGCAGGTTACATCGCTTCTTACGAGTACAAACCGCTAACGCCCGAGGGGCGAAAAGCGCTGATACCCAATAGCGAAAACACTCTTGCCGTCCATTGCCATCAGACCGGTGGGGGGCAGTACATAGATGTCGGTATTTTTCAGCGCATTCCGGCCAAACGGTAGCAGCCGACAGGAGAAAGTTATCCTGTTGATGGAACATAGATTTTTATCGTCTCGTCTATTAGCGGTAACGAATAAGCAGGAAAATATACCGGGAACATTACAGGGGGCAAATACCTCTTCCGGTATAGGCGGCAGGAGAATGGTTTCTGCCGCTTTTCACAGCAGACGGCCAACCGGATTTCCGGGTTCCGCAGCCTGCAACCAGTACACTATAGACGGGCAGAAAATAACGAGCAGCAGCAATGGCGTTACTGGATAAAAACACACAATCTCTTCAGCAAACCGTAGATATTCGCATCAGTATCCCCGAACTGCCCAAAGCGGGCACGTTCTGGATGCGTAATTATCCGACCCATCGAAACTTTGCCGAACTGTATCAGGATTGTGTCAATCATAATGAAGTCGTTCGCGAACGGAAAACACTGGAGAAGGTACGCGCTTCGCGGCACTTCTGGTTCAATGATGTTATGCTGCGGCGGGACGCGCTCCTCACCACCTTGCAGACACAGGCCGCTGATTTAGGAGGCGCGTCTCAGGAAATTACGTTGGTATTGCGGCGCGACTACTATCAAGTCCACCCGGCCAATCTGCTGAAAACGAAATCCGAGCGTATCTACATCAATGCGGAAGCGCCGGTCAGGGAAATCATTGCGGAGATTTCTGGTTTCTGAGGAGTGTCCGGGCTGTTTCAACCTGCATACGCACAAGGGGAAGCACATTGCGCATGATCGTTCGCTGGCGGATGAGCGGTGTTGGCCCGGATGGGAAGACGCCCCGGAGAATGAATTTCCCGTCCGCGCTCGCTTGCTGCTGCGACCCCGTGTTTCCTGGCTGCCCTACGCGCTTTATGGTGTGGCCCTGGTTGTGGGACTTCTGATTGGCTACTTCTGGCTGGCTGAAGTGTTAGGCCGGTTGTTCGCCTCAACATCAGGCCATTAACCTCTGTTCTGATTTGCGCTCTCTTGCGCTCTTGTCGTCGCATCGTCTCGTGAAGGATTGACCGCTATGCCGATAACGAATGAAACTATTCTGGAAGCCAATCGCAAAATGTTGGGGAAAACCAACCGCGCCATACTATTCGCCCGTGTCAACATGGACGAGCATCTGGACCCGGAACTGCCCCTTGAAGAGCGCGAACTGACGCCTTCGCTGGAAACTATGCTGGCGCGTATCAACGACACGTCCGAAGAGCAGTTTATCGCAGAAGTGCGCGAAAATCTGACAGTAACCTCCTTCCGCGAGTTTCTGGACAAATTTCAGCCGGGATTTTACTACCGCGTGGCCGGACCGCGAGCCGTTGAGGGACAGGAAGAGGACGGCTCGGAAGCAAATGGCGCAGAGTCAGGGATCAAACGCGCCTGGACTGGAATTCTCCCTTGAGGGTGGGGCAGCTGGCAAAAAGTGCGCATTACCTCGGATCACCCCTATATCCGCTGCTTTACCGACCTGATTAAAAAGCGTGTGCGGCAGGATGTATCTACCTTCCGCGTGGATGTGGATGCCTCGCTGTTCGCGTTCAAACCAAAAAACCAACGGAACGCTGATGCGCAAACTGGCCGAAGATGTGCAGGTAAAAAACGACCGGCTGATGCTGGAAGCCAAGCGCAACCCCGGCTCCAAAGATACCGCTCGCGCCTTGGAAGCGTATCAGGGCGTGGCGGATGAGTTTCAGGGCGCGCTGGAAGACAGCGTGCGCATGCTGCCGACTGTCGTGTATGGTTTGGAACAGACCAGCCGGGAATTGAAACGGCTTCCCAGCATCATGGCGAAATGGACCTTAATGTCTATCAGATAGAGTTCGGCAAAAACAAGCAGCTTATCGCTTCGCCGCAGCATCTGCCGACAGCCGTCGCGCCCCCGGCCGCGTTGGACAATGGCAGCAAAAGTATCGCCGGCGATAAACCTGACCGCCCCGCAAATAGAAGCCGGACAGGAAGAGGGCAAAGCGGGAAAAGAGCAAGGGCGCGCTGGCGAAAACCGGAGATCACGAAGCATTGAGCAAGACCGGGGATAAAGCCGCCCACGACAGCAGCAAGGGCAAACCGAACATCGCCGTACGCTCTGTTGTCAGCGCGCTGGATAAAATCCGCGAGGAGGGCGCAAAAGTCGCCAATCAGGATATTTCCCTCGTGCCGCAGGAGAAGCGGTTTCCTATCGCGGTCGGCAAGTTTATGGATCAGATGGTCAGCCGGGGCATGATTCAGCCGCTTGATGGGGAATCTGGTGGCGACCGTGCTGCAAAATCCCAAAGAACTGCGCTCTGCTGAACCCGGACGCGCAGGAAATAGATCACTTCCACGATATGTTTCTGGGCGTGTACAGCAACGCCATCGGGGATTTCCTGAAAGTCGTCACGCCGCTGTTTGAAACCATCATGGGCGTGTATCTGCTGTTCAATGAATTTCCCTCCGATGTGCGCCTGGCGGAAGGCATGAAGCCGGAACTGGTAATCGCCAATGCCGATCTGCCCGATCTATTCCTGACCCGGCCCGAAGAACTGAAGCGCTACTTCGACATCGTTTGCGCGCAGGCGACCAATCAGTTCCGGGATGCCATTTCGTTTGTCATCGTGCCCAATGTCGTGGAGTTCCGCAAGAGCCGCCCTGCCAAAAAGAAGAAGCAGGAGAGCATTATGCTGTACGACCCCATTCTGGCGTCCATTGAGGCCGCGCAGGAAGCCGGTCTACAGGATCAGGACGGGTACGGGCGCGTCACGTATAAAGATGAGATGCTGGAACTGATGGATTGGGGCGCGCAATACGGCTTCCAAATCCTGTTTTCGCCCGAAGAGCGGGTTCGGGCGGGACGCGCGCAACGGGACTTCTTCCAAAACCTGAGCGATGCGTATGCCATTGACCAGGTTGTGGAGCAGGAATCGGCGGACTGCTGCGTGTTGTGCGTACCCGATTTTATGATCATGCCGCCGGATGGCAAACTGGTTACGGGCAAAACCGCGGATGGCAGCGTGGAAATCGGCGTGGACGTGCCGGAACTGACGGTGCGCTCGTGTTTTGTGGCGGCGGGGCGGCTGATGGCGAACGACGTGCCCGATTACGTGCGGCGCAAACTGCAACATGCGCGTAAGGAGGTCACGTCCATGCGGGCGGACCTGCCGGGCGTCGGCATTGACCTTGCCACGAACCCTTACCTTGGCGAAACTGATCTGCCGACAGATCACTTTCTTAATGACGGCGTGTTGAGCAACCTGCTGAACCCGGATATGCCGTTTCTGGTGTTCACGCACGTATCGGGACGTTCGCCGTTCCTGTCCGTGCCGCGCACCATGCGCCGCCTGAATCTTGCGGACGGAACCACTTCGTACCGGCATCTGCATCTGTTCCGGCAGCAGGTTTACTTGAACCGCCTGCTGCGGGCGGCGCACGAACTCGGTTTCGGGGGCGCGTGGCCGGCGGATAATGCGCAGGCGGAAGCGCAATTGCGCGGCCATCTGGAGTATCTGATTAAATGGGCGCCAAAATCCCGCAACGCGGATGGCGATGGCAAATGGTACTCGCCGGAAAAACTGGTCAACTCGTTCCCCAGCAAATTGCAGGAGGGCAGCGAGTTCACCGTGCAGCGGGAAAACGGAAATTCGTTCAAAGTCGCGTTCGGCTTCGAGCAGGGTCTGATTGATGAATTCCGCATCAACTTCTGACCTGTGTTCCGAACGCAAAGCTGTCGCCCCACGGGGCGTCACCGCGCCTGGGCGGTTATCGAGCCGATACCGCCCAGGATTCACAACGGTTTGCCGCAAGCCTGTTCGCTTGCAGAATAAACCCTGCCGTGCGACAGGCAAACCGGCAAACCTGACGACCAATGTGCAGTCGCGGGAACTTCCCACCCTGCGCTCTTGTCCTCTCTTCGAGCAACGGACTCTGTCAGCTCGAAGTGTAGCAACCATGTCTCGGACGTGTGCAGTTTCGAGGACAGTGCCAACCCGTGAAGGTTGGAAAGGAAACGAAACAATGCCCGGATTAACCATTCAAGGTACCAAAATCAACCGCGTCTTAGACGCCACTGTGGAGATCACGCATGGCGACGCGAAAGAACCCATGCAGATTCCCGTGCAGCAGTTCCGCATCAGCCTGCCGCTCGACCATGACACCATGATCGCCGAGTGGGCGCTGGCTCCGCACAGCGCGGGCCGCTTCAAGACCGTCGAGCTGCAAACGATGGATCGTTCCCGCGTGGTCAACCATACGTGGACGCTGCACAAGGCGTACATCCAGAGCTATACGGAGAAGGAGTTCCCGCCGCAGTCGGGAAGCCAGACGGATCAGGGCAACTTCATTGAGTTGCTGGTTCGTGGCACACTGGTGCATAACAACGTGGATTACGACGGCAAGAACATTCTCACCGTCGCGGCAGGCGAAGTCCGAGCCGAACCCCTCGTAACGCGCCTCGTATCGGGAAGTTCATCGCGGCGGCGCAGGTTGTGGTCGCGATGAACTCCTCTTTTTACCGCTAATGCGTCTGATGTTGAGCGCGGCTCCATTTGAGGCGAACGGCTGTATCACAAATAGATTTTAGAAGATGTTGCAGAAGTTGCGAAGGCTTCTTGTTCGTGACGACGGGAAGCGGGACGAAGTATCATGGCGTTTCAGGTAGACGTGGCAGGCATGGAGGAGTTGGGGGCGCACCAGTTCCTGACGGAAGTGGTGGTGGAACGCCATCTGTACGAGCATACCCGCGCCCATCTGACGTGGCGCTGGCAGGAACACAACCACTACGGCGAACGTCCGACCGCCATGCTCGCGGGCAAAGCGCTCAACTGCCCGGTTGACGTGAACTGGAAAGACAACGATCTGGTGGAAGCGCTCAACTGCTTTCACGGGTATGTGGAGAACACGTCGGGTCAGCGCGACGCCAACAGTTCGCGCCTGACACTCTCCTGCGTCAGCTACAGCAAGCGTACCGATCTTGTGCCGCGCCATCGCGCGTTTCAGGCCACGACCCTGCTTGACATCGCGCAGCAGGTCGCCAAAACCGAACCGCGCTTCAAGATCGTCAACGCGGGCGATCTTGCCAAGCCCATTCCCCTGAGTTTGCAGTACCTCGAAACCGACTACCAGTACCTCGCAAGAATGTGCCATGCGTGGAGCGTTCCTGTCGCGGTTGTGGACAGAACCGGGGATGTGCAGTTAGGAGCCAGAGGACAGGAAGCGAGTGAAACGTTCCCCGACATCAACTTCGGGTGGGCGGAAGTGAGTTTCGGCGGCAGTCTGCATACTCTGCCCGAACCTCCGAGCGGCGGCAGCGGCCCAACAGCTCTGGCGCGTCAGCAGGCCAGCCAGCATTTAGGACAACTCAGCCGAACCACCGCCGATTACATGCAGGCTCCCGAACGTCCCGACATCACCAGCAACGTGAGCAACACGAAGGGACACAACGACATCAGCGGCTACTACCTGCGCTTGGAAGGCATGGTGCTGCCGTTTCAACCGGGGCAGGTGGTTTCTTTCGAGGGTCAGCAGCATCTCATTCACCAGACGCGCATCGTGGGACACCCGGAACAAACGACGGGAACACAGGAGTTGTGGCTGCAACCCTTGACGCTACCTCTTCCGCCGCACAAAGAGCGTCCTGAGTGGCCGAGCCGCGCGTTATGGGCGAATGTCACGGCTAACGAGCATGATCCTTTGCAGCAGGGGGCGTATTCAGGTGGAGTTCGAGTGGGAACATCTGGACCCGCAGCCTTCTGGTGATCGGGCGTGGCTGCATCAGGTGACGCCGTATGGGGGCGGGCATGACGGCGGTAAGAAGTCCAGCGCGTACAGCGGGTTTTACAGTGTGCCGGAAGTGGGGGAGCGGGTGCTGGTAGAGTTCTTAGGGGATTGGGACAGCGAAGCGGTGATCTTGGGAACGGTGCGCCACACCAGCCAGAAGACCACCAACAACCCCAAGCACACGAAACGATGGAGTACGCCAAGTGGCAACGAAGTGACGATGACGACGCGAGGCGCGGACGAAGTAGTTCGCATGAAGAACAAAGGTCAAACCATTCTGGAAGCGCATACGGATGGCGGCGGGCATCATGTCAGCATCTTGAGTGGCGGCAGCGAAGCCGATAGCCTGCACATCAGCGTCAACAAAAATGGAACCCGCGTGGAATTGCGTGGCAGCAACGACATGCTTATTTATGCGCAAAACCATTTGCACATCCAAGCGAAAAAGATTACGATGTTGGCGCAATCTGGTGACGTAATGGAGCTGAAGACTGATGATGAGAACATTGCTATGCAGGCTAAAAATAATTTTGTCTCGCAGGTGGAAACAGGCAGTATTGGACTGCATGCCAAGCAGAGCGTGAACGTCAAAGCTGATGAAAAGTATGTTACGGTGGACGGCAACGCAGGTGTAGGCCTCACCTCCACGGATGCGATTGTTGCCAAGGGCAAAGTCATTCTCCTCAACTGCGATGAGAAATAAGATTAACCGCAGTTGTCCCTCTTAATACTGTGCTGTCTGTCATAGGGCAGACAAAAACAATCAGTAAGGTTGTCTAACCCAAGTCGAAGTTCAGGCTAAAGCCGCGTATTTAGGATTAGGTGGAACCGTGCCGGCAGCAGCGCGCGTAGGAGATCAGGTAACACATAGCGAGGCGCTCTCATCCGCCCTCTGGGGGGCTTTGGAGGGCGCTCTTATTGGCGCTGTCATTGGGGCGGCCGTGATTGCATTAACAGTAGCCACTGCCGGAACCGGCACACTGGCCTTGATTGCCATTGCAGGCACAGTGATTGCTTCTGAGGGCGGCGTACTTTCGATGGCTGGGTATGGTTTCTTCAAAGGAGAGGAAGAAGGACGCAAGCACACAACGCCCTGTGGAAACATCCTGACGGGCAGCGACGATGTTTTCGTTAACAATATACCTGCTGCAATTGCCTGCGGCAGCAAGGTTGACTGCAATCAGCATGGGCCGAACTCTATGGTAGCAACCGGCAGCGACTGCGTATTCATCAACATGAAAATGGCATCGCGCGTCAGTGATCACGGCACTTGTGATTTCGAAATTGGCAAGGGCAGTCCTGACGTTTTTATTGGCGGCGGCATGGCCGCTTGCGCTCACATTGACAGCGAGGTGCCGGAACTCTTGGAGGAATTGGCGCAGAGCGCTATTGTTGTGGGGAACGCGATGCAGATCATTGGCGGAGCCATGTGCATCGTCAGCCTATTAGGGGAGTTGCCGGGTTTATATGCGCAAGGATTGGCGCGCGCGGCAACGTCCGGCGCCGCGATTACCAATACAACGCGTACCTTGGCGGCAGTTCGGGCTGCCGGAATCGTTGCGCTCAAGGGAGGCGCAGGCTATGGCTTGAGCAAAGGCGGAGGGGCAGCATTCGGATGGGCAGGGGAGAAGATTTTTGGCAAAGGGAGTTCTGGGTGCGTATGCAAGTGAAGAAGCGGGCAGCCAGTTGATGCCGTTCGCCGCCGGACCTGCCGAACGCCTGTTTGGAGCCAGGCGCGGCTTGCCGGAAGGCGTTATGAACGAGCGCGGGATCTCCCGCAATACGCAAGCCCCTAACCTTTCGTCGGACATGCAGTTCCACGAAATGAACGGCGGCGCCAAGCGGTTGGTGAAAGCGCTGGAAACGGGTGAAGCGCCGCTGGGTAACGGCGTACACACGGACGACTTGGCACAAGCATCTAAATGGTATGGCAAAGAAGTCGGCGTAGCGCAGGATGTCAATACCGGTAAACTGCGCGCCGTAATGGGAAACGAGGAGTCACTCAACCCCAAATCTCTTGGCGACAATGAGGTGTGGGTAGCGCATACACACCCGGTTGAGGTAACTAACCGAGGCAACTACGAGGACGACCACGGGCATTTCGGCATTGATGTGAACGCTAAACAGGCGGCTACCGCCAATGGAAGGGCAATTGAGGGAGCGCGTCCCGAAGCCGTTATTGACTGGTCAGGCGATATTACCCACTTCAACGATAAGGGTGTGTTCCCTCCAGGTGAAGTACCAGGTAGTCCCATCAACGATCACGGATACATCGTCGGCCATGACAACTTTGGCTCAGGGGGGGCAACCGAGGGGAGAGGCTTCGGCAACACGGATGCTGATGCTCGGTTCATGACTCGGTCGAGCGACCCGCCCCCAATGACACAGGCACAACGCGACGCCATTGCTCAAAGCGATGCAAGCGCACCCCTGAATGAGACACCTGCACAACGCGACGAGCGACTGCGCCCGATGCGCGCTCAACGCTATGCGGACATGGTAAACTCAGACACTGATTGGCGGTGGGCTGACCATTTCAACTCTGACACCATTCCTCGTTCGGAGCAGATGCAAATCAGGCAACAGGCGATAGACCAAAATTTGGTTCCCAACATTCCAGTCACAACTGTGAATACGCCGCTTGGTCCGCGCAAATACGCAGACTTCTCCAGCGTAGTTCGTACCAATGCACAAGGAGAACCCATCGAGTTTCAGACGCCGCAACAGTGGACGGACCCAGATACTGGTGTAACTCACAATGATATGTGGCATCAGAAAGATTCGGTGCAGTTTAAATATGCGAATTGGCGAGCCACTCAGATGGATCCAGCATACACTGAGGAAGGTTCCACCTGGCACCACCACGAGGGTGGGGGCGTGGATCATGGTCCGGCAGGGCAAGGCCGACCAGACGGCACAATGCAGCAAGTTCCATATGGTACTCACCGCATCTACAACCATGATGGCGGCAGAAAAGAAGGCAATTGGGCTGAAGGACCAAGATAGAGAGCAGCAGGGGGAACTAGAGGGAGTGCCTAGAAAAGGAAAACGCATGACATACGCTGACGATTATGTGGATATAGAATACGAAGACGGCAGTTGCGCCGGGCCGGTATCTATGCGCATCTTTTCTTCCACCGAAAAGATGTATGGCATCCGGTACGAACCTGCTTATTTGACACACCTACAGCGATGCAATGGCGGCAAGCCACGAAAGCGGTACTTCGACATGCCTGGAAACACAAAGGTGATCACACGCTTTCTGTGCATGATTGATAATCTCAGCGCAGACCCGAGTCATAAGGGTTATGATGTAGGTGTCGTTCTGTCACAAATATTTGATCGTCTCCTAGACAGTCAAGTTCCGTTCGCAGAGCTGTTCGCGGGCGATATGCTCTGCTTTGATCAATCTGGTGGAGAGGCCGTGCCACGCGTAGTCGTGTGGAATCATGAAGGGTCACAGGAAGGCCAGCCCTCCATGATTCCCGTTGCAAGTAACTTCATAGAGTTCTTAAAGATGCTGCGTACCGAACCATAGGATTTTCTGCGGAACGTAATGCGTCCGATGGAGGTAAATTTCAAGTGCAAGAAACGCTGTGCTTTCTCTGTGGCAATGTGGTGTTAGGATTGGTTGGTCAGGATGCCGTTATGGATACTTACCTGATTGACAACAATACGCCGGAAGCCCGTCAGGTGATTACGCGCCGCGCGTTCGGAAATTGCCATCTGCGTTGCCTGATCCAGTCTCCCTATGGCGGTTTTTGGGCGCAATGCATGGCGAGGCACGAAGCGCGAGTCAAACGCAGTCCCATGCTGTTCGAGAATGATACTTATATTATGTATCGCCATGATCGCACAAAAGAGACGCGCTTGATTGGCAAGGATGGCTGGACGCAAACAGTTACTGACAATGAGCTTTATCAATCGGTTTCTTGCAATGGCGGCTACTTGATTGCCATACGACACGATTATAATCTTAATTTTGCTGACACGCCGGAACTTGGTAAATCCGTACAAGAATCCATTTTTCAGAAGCAATCCTATCCCCTGCTACTGCTGGCGCAGGAACTGCATGTTGAGCCTTACCTGCTCTATCCGGTGGCTGTGCAAAATGGGGCGCTTCGGTCACGCGAACCCTCACTTTCGAGGACACAAGCGCCGGAGCAATCCCACTCTCAAAACTGGGTGAGCGCGATAGCGGATTACGCCTATTTCTTACCGCAGGAAGCAGCGGAAATCCTCTTTGCGAATGTGGCCGCGCCTTTGCATGCTTTATCTCCTGACGTTGAAAAACTGATTAAGGCCGTGATGGGCAATCAGATTGAAAACGTTCAAGAATTGCTGAACGCCGGCGTGAACGTGAATGTTCGCGACAAAGATGGGTGGACGCCTCTGATGTGGGCGGTCACTTTCGACTACCAGGAAATGGCTCGCCTATTAATGAACCAGGGTGCGCGGGTGAATGCTGTTGACAATGGGAATGATACAGCCCTGACTCTGGCGGTGGCAGCAGGCTTTCAGGATATGGTTCTTCTACTGCGTACGGCAGGTGCTCAACAGTAAAGATTGCTCGATTTGTATGCAGAGTTCTTTTGCCTACGTATAGCGCATCTGTTTACAGAAGTGCCGTAGTCACAATTCGGTTACGCTCACATCCTGCATAGGAGAGACTAATGAACTTGTACCGTATTAACGAAGCCGAGTTTGTGCTTCCTTACCAATCTCAAGATCAAAGCGTCAACATCTTTGCTATAGCAAACTTGGAAGCAGTTATGGCTCCCAAGAGTCAGGTGCCGCCGGAATTTAGTTTTGTCGTCAGTCGTGAAAATGTAGGCATAGATGAGTCTGCGCAAGGCTTTGCCAGTAAAGGGCTGCAAGTATTATCGCAAAAGCTACCGGGCTATCGGTTAATACTACGTGGCGAAACAATAGTGGATGGAGTTGGTGTTGTCACTGCGGAATACAATTGGAAGTCGGATCGTCAGGTCATGCGGCAACGTCAGGCGTATATAATTTGTCCCTTGCCAAGCGATTCAGCGACAGGTGAATCTTCTCGCACAGGACTGATAATTACTGCAACAACGCTGGAGAGCATACAGGAGAAGTACGCTTTCATATTTGAACAGATACTCTACTCCTTTTCCTTCCGCCGCTCTTGAGTTTATCACGAAATAGAAGCACCTTGAGTGGAAACTGACGATGACGACATTTCCATAAATGTCGTCACCCGTCAGTCTCCCGAGCGTCCCGACATCACGAGTTACGTGAACAATACAAAGGGACATCATGGGACACATTTTAACGGAAACGATTTTATGCCCGCATTGTGCAGAAGATACAACGTGGGATGCGCATTTCGAAATATCGCCAGCAGAATATGAACAGGAACTTCGTTATGCCTGTCCGGTGTGTGAAAAGTTACGTCTGAAATTATCAAACCCTTGTCTCCACTGTCGTACTTGGAACAAGTAGTTGACATCGTCGTATAATCGGCTTTTTCAGCCACACCGGGTCGAGTAATTACGATCACGACACTGGAAGAACTGCAAAGCAAGTATAAGTTTACCTTTCAGCAACTACTGTATAGTTTGCGCTTTCATCGCTGAAACAAGGAGCTACGTTTTTCAAAATGTCCCCTAATCCTTCCGAACCACTAAAACGGGACCGCTTCGTAGAAGAGGTTCTTTCTATTACCACGCAGGAAGCAAATCAGGCGGTATCTCACTTGCTTCCCGGCGGCAGTGTTGCGCAGACAGCAGTACAGACGGCTATCGGCAGCATTGCGCAGATGACAGGCCAGGGAACAACGGGAATGACGCCTCCGTTCCAATCAGCGCAATCAAGTGGGCTTTCGGGAGCTACGCCCGGATTTGCGGGACCTATTTTAGCTGAGTCCACGCAAGGTCTGCCGGGAGCTACACCTGGCTTTGCAGGGCCTATCGCACAAGGCGCGGCGCAGATAGGAGGACAGGCTGTGCAGCGGGCGGCCAATAACTTCACTCGGTTTGCCGATGTGATAGTACAGGCTGTGCCTGCCAACCTCCGCCCTTACGCGCAAACGGCCGTTCCTGCGATTTTGCAGGCCGCAGCGCAGCAGAACGCGAACTTGCCGCAAACAGCTTACATGCTCGCAACCGCACAGCATGAATCGGATTTTGGTTCTCCTCACACTTGGCATGGCATAGAGTATCCCGCGCTGGAGGAAGTTCCCTGGCACCTCGCGCAGAGCCAGACACCGCAGGACTACTTCGATTCTCGCTACAATATGCCCCGACATGCAGACTTGGGCAATCAGGCGGGTACTAGCGACGGCTATGATTTTCGTGGACGCGGGTATGTGCAGGTTACAGGCCGCAACAACTATCAAGACTGGACAAACCGTTTGCAACCCGATAACGCAGCCATCAATCTTGTCGCCCATCCCGAGCAAGCAACTAATCCTCAGACAGCCGCGCGTATTCTGGCACAGGGTATGATGCAGGGTACGTTTACCGGACGCGCCTTGCCCGATTACGTCAATGATACTGCAACAGACTTTGCTAATGCCCGCCGTGTTGTCAACGGCACAGATCGCGCCGCTACATTCGCCGCCACTGCGCAAATCTATCAAAGCACACTACAGAATGCTGTTCAATCAGAAAACGTTTCTGATACACAGCCACCGTATCGGTAACAAAACTGAAAAATTATACCAAATAGTTTCTCAGTGAGATGGTGGTGGAACGCCATCTGTACGAGCATACGCGCGCCCATCTGACGTGGCGCTGGCAGGAACACAACCACTATGGCGAGCGTCCGACCGCCCTGTTTGCGGGCAAAGCGCTCAACTGCCCCGTTGATGTGAACTGGAAAGACAACGATCTCGTCGAAGCGCTCAACTGCTTTCACGGATACGTGGAGAACACATCGGGACAGCGCGACGCCAACAGTTCGCGCCTGACACTCTCGTGAGTGAGTTACAGCAAGCGCACCGATCTTGTGCCGCGGCACAGAGCGTTTCAGGCCACAACCCTCCTCGACATCGCGCAGCAGGTTGCCAAAACCGAGCCGCGCTTCAAGATCGTCAACGCGGGCGATCTTGCCAAGCCCATTCCCCTGAGTTTGCAGTACCTCGAAACCGACTACCAGTACCTCGCAAGAATGTGCCATGCGTGGAGCGTTCCTGTCGCGGTTGTGGACAGAACCGGGGATGTGCAGTTAGGAGCCAGAGGACAGGAAGCGAGTGAAACGTTCCCCGACATCAACTTCGGGTGGGCGGAAGTGAGTTTCGGCGGCAGTCTGCATACTCTGCCCGAACCTCCGAGCGGCGGCAGCGGCCCCACGGCTCAGGCGCGTCAGCAGGCCAGTCAGCATCTTGGGCAACTCAGCCGCGCCACAGCAGACTACATGCAGGCTCCCGAGCGTCCTGATATTACCAGCAACGTGAGTCACACCAAAGGGCATAACGACATCAGCGGCTACTATTTGCGTCTGGAAGGCATGGTGTTGCCGTTTCAACCGGGGCAGGTGGTTTCTTTTGAGGGGCAGCAGCATCTCATCTACCAGACGCGCATTGTGGGACATCCGGAACAAACGACGGGAACGCAGGAGTTGTGGCTGCAACCCTTGACCCTGCCCTTGCCGCCGCACAAAGAACGACCTGAGTGGCCGAGCCGGGCGGTGTGGGGGCATGTCACGGCGAATGAGCATGACCCGCTGCAACAGGGACGTATTCAGGTGGAGTTCGAGTGGGAACATCTGGACCCGCAGCCCTCTGGCGAACGGGCATGGCTGCATCAGGTGACGCCGTATGGGGGTGGGCATGACGGCGGCAAGAAAGCGGCGGCGTACAGCGGCTTCTACTCTGTGCCGGAAGTAAAATTAAGAGGTATACAACTATCAGCCTGCCGGACACACCGTTGCAAACGAATCTTATTTATTAGCGTAAATAGGGTGCAAACATAAATATCCTTACGATGGGTTGCTTGAACGCTGTAGAAAGTGAAGGGGTTGTGAAGTTATGGCTTCCCTGCTAAACCGAAATCGCTTTGTTGAAGATTTGCTTCCTATTATCGCGCAGCACGCTCAGGGCGCAGTTGCTGCGGCGGGCGCAGGAGGCGCGAACTCAAAAAGTAAGTGTCCTACCGATACCGCAACCGCGCAGCGCATGGCCGAATTTTCGACCGCCGCGTATAATGACACCGGCCATCCCCCTGATTCGGAACGAGTTCTGCCCAATTTTAACCACCCGGACAGCGGATTTTTCGCGGCTACATATCGTGATCTGCGTACCGGCAACATTGTGCTTGCTTACCGGGGAACCGAAGTGACCAGCGCTAAAGACTGGTGGGCTAACGCAAAGCAGGGGTTGGGGTTTGAAACCGCGCAGTACAATCAGGCGGCGGAAGCGGCGTATGAGGTGAAGCGCCAGTTTCCCAACGACAATATTGTGGTGACGGGACACTCGCTGGGCGGAGGAACTCGCAGGCGTGGGCGCGGCGGTTCTGCATGTGCCTACCACGACGTTCAATGCGGCGGGCGTAAACCCCGCAACACTCGCCCGCATGAATCTGGACACGTCCAATTTGAACAACCTGATTACCAACTACCGTGTGGAGGGCGAAGTCCTGACCGGTTTCCAGAAACACCCTGCCGCCTACCTGGGGGCCGCCGGCGGAGTTATCGGGGCTATCGCGAGTGGCGGCAGCGGCGCGGGAGTGGGAGCCAGAATCGGCGCTGCCGTCGGCTCCGGCATCCCCGCCGCGCTCGGCTGTCAGGTAGACCTTGCCGCGCGAAGCGCGAACGGGGAGCCGCTTTCCAGCAATCCTGGCACTCTGCACAAAATGGGTTCGGTTACAAGTGCGCTGGATTATCAACGCCAACAGGAACTTTTGGGAGGAGGTTGCTTCTGATGTCCTCGAATACGCCCCTTAATTCAGCCTTTCAAGTGGCTGTGCCCACTGTGGGCAACGCCGCCACGGAACAACTGATTGCCGCTATTGCAGAAGACCATTCGCAGAATGCGCAGGCATTGCTGAACACGGGCGTTGACCCCAACGCTCCCGGTTCGGAAGGCGCTCCGCCGCTCATTGTCGCCATGGTATACCGCCGAAAAGAGTGGATGCGCCTGCTGCTGCAACGGGGAGCCGACCCGAACTGGAACGCGGAAGCGGGAAAATCTCCCGTTGCTCTGGGGGCAGGCGCGGACGACCCGGAACTGCTGCAAATTTTACTGGAGAACGGAGGCAATCCCAACGGCAAGGGGCCGGAAGGAGAACCGATTGTATTTATTGCGGCAAACGAACTGCGCCGCGAAAATATTGAACTGCTGCTCAAACATGGCGCAGACATCGAAGCAAGGGACGCGAACGGCAACACGCTGCTGCTCAAAATGGCGATTTTGCGCCAATTCTCAACAGTTCAAATGCTGCTGAAACGGGGCGCAAACCCGGCTGCCGCCAACGCGCAGGGCATCACGCTAAAAGAGGTGACGGATACCATTCTGATGAATGAGCAGAGTCCTGAAGCGCAATCCCGGCAGGAAGTGAAGCAGTGGCTGGAGAATAGATAGGAGCGGATGGGTTAATAGATTATCAGGTTATTAAGGAGCAGGGGAGTAGGAGAATACGCGGATGGCGTTTGATGAGAGCGAAGTACCTGAAAACGTCCGCGACATACTCGCGTACATGCCCCGTGACATGCGGCAGCGCGTCCTCGCCGATTACGACACGCATTACGCCCCTTTTCTCGCGATGCTTGCCGGATGGAAAAACGCGGTGCAAACACACTACGCGATGGGCGAGAATGCCGCTATCGCCCGCCTGCAGGAGCAGTTCTTCCCCCTCGGAAACTGGAATTTCCCCGCGCAAACTCTTGCTGTTCCCCAATCTCCTGTGGAACGCGCCACCGATGTTCCTTTCGGAACCGCCTTTACCGAGGTCGGCAAGCGCCCGTGGATGGCCTGTGGCGACGGCTGGCTGCACCCCACGCAGTTGCAGTCACTATCCATGCAAATTCAGGAGCGCGAGGCGATAGTGACGCTGGATATTACGCTTCTGAGCAGTCAATCCAATTCTGTTTCTCTGTTAGAGCGCGGGCAACTCGCTTTTGTTGCCGGAAACGAATCCCTCCTCGGCGTCCTGCAAAGCGCGAACTGGTGGGTACAGATTGGAACCGGGGAAAACCGCCCCGCCCGCCTGACACGCTATGAGGGGTTTCTCGCTTTTGAGCGCGAAATGCAGACCGCTCGCCTTAATCAGCGGCAATTGGATTTTTGGCTGCCGCCCTGCCATCCTTATGCCCGTAAAATTATTTGTCTGCAAAGCGATGGGGGAGCCGACCGCAGGGACACGCCGCCTGTTCCGAGCGCGCCGTCCGCAACGGACGGCCTGCGCTTCACCGCGCGCCTGCCTCTTGCCACGCCTGCCGTTCGCCGCGCCGCGCAGGAGTTTGCCGCCCTTCCTGACAGTTCCCGTTTGCTGCTGAACCCCATTCCCCTCGCGCAGACTGCTGTTGTCGACAGCATCATTCCCGCGCCGTTTCCCCGAATCGGTCAGGAATACGGGCTGCGTCTGAGCGGACTGCCCAACATTTTCGCCGCCGTTACCTACAATGACAACAGCGTTGTTCCCGCGTCCATGCAGCGATTGCCGAGCCATGACCCCCGCGCGAAGTACGACGATGTAGAGGTGCGCTTCGCGCAGGGCAATGCCAGTATCGCCCGCGTCAAGCTGTACCACGATTCTTTCGGGCAGGAGCGCGAGGATGGAAGCGATACCCCCGCCCGACTGGAACGCGCCAATGCCCGCTTTACCGTTCCCCTGCCTGCCATTGGCGGCCTGAGCGTGGGCGGCCCCGAAGACCGGGCGGAATGGGCGCGAACCGCGTGGTATCAGAGTACATTGCGCCCGCCCCTGCTTACCGAAGGCGACCTGATGGAGATTGTTCGGCAGCGCAGTCAGGGCGCGTTCGGCCAGTGGCTGCGCCTGCAAAGCGCGAGCCGGGGCATTGCCCAGGAGCCGAGCGGCGCGGCGGAACACTGGAAATCTTACCTGTGGCCTTCGATTCTGGGCAACGAAGACGGGTTTGAATTGTCGCGCGATGGCCTGACGGCAGGTTTTGTGCCCCTGCTTCAGAGCCTGCATCTGGCTTTCGCGCCAACTCCGGCAGCAAGCGGCACTGCGCCATGGCTGTTGTCTGATGTCGCCAACTATCTCGCGTCCGTCGTGTCGCAGTATTTTGTCTTATCCTGTTTCCGCATTGACGGGCGCGTTGTCGGCGCGGAGGGCGAACGATGAGGATACAGGAGACAGGCGACAGGCGACAGGAGGCGACGGAAAATGAACTTGTGCCGTATCCGCAACTGTCGGGCGCAAACTGGCCGAGCTACCTGCTGCAAGTGTGGCTGACGCTGCACCAACTGGGCGTACCGGAAAAGAACATCCGATTTTTGCCGGAAATCGGTCATTTCGCTCTGCCCGAAGTGGTTGAAGAGGAGCCGCTGGAGGACTGGGAACGCCATGCCGCCGCAATGGATTTGCGGCATCCGCAGGGCGCTCGATATGATCCTGCTACGGAACGCGCGACCGTGACCGAAGTGAATCCCCGCGCCATTCGCCCGCGCTTAAAGGTGAACGTGCGTGCGGATATTATCTGGCAGGATACGGCTGCCCCCGGCGAACCGGAAAATGTAACCATGCGGCAGGTGGGGCGACTGGCGCATTTCATGGAGCCGCTGCTTGCCGGACTGCCGCCGCTTCCGGTCGAAAATGAGGGCGCCCCGGACGGCGAATCCGCTGACACTGCTCTGTCGGACAATGAGGTTTCCCGTGAGCGCGTGGATCAACCGCTGGCTCGATTGACGCGGCAGATAGCCGCAGCCTACCCGGAACTGATGCGCGTTGTTCCGTTGGAAACCCGCAACATCCTGAACGCATGGTGCGAGGGCCTGTTACGCGCCCTCGAAGCGACGGAACTGGAAGAGCGGCAGCGGTGGCTGCGTCAGTCGGCTCAGACGGTACCCGAAAAAGCGGACAGGCCGCTCCTTGCGGAATGGTTTGATATGCAGGTGAGCAAGTTGACGCTTCCGGCAGAGCAGGGGGGCGAACAAGCGGCTGTGGGGGCGCGAGCGCGCCTGCGCGAATGGGGCGCGGCGCTTTTGCTGGATACCCTGAATGACCGCGCCGCTCACATGGCGGAACTGGCGAACGCCCTGTCGGATGTGGAAATCGCGCGGCAACGGCTGCTGCTGCAAATGCTGATTGACCGGCTGGCGCAGGAAACCGTCCGAGAACGCTACCGGATTGCGCGCGAACTGGTGGAAATACTCACAACAGAGGTTTTTACCAGTGTGGCCGTGCTGGATTATCTGTGGGGCATTGGCTGGATACATGGACAGGTGGAAGACTTTCGGCTGCCGACAGGAGAGATGCCCGCGAAAGGCGTGTTTCTCTCGTTTACGGGCGGGCTGAGTCAACGGACGCTTCTGCTGACGCTGATGCAGAAATGGCTTAACGAAGAGGGGTTTTTAGGTGTCATCAGCCGGCCATTTTCAGCCGAAAGAACCAACTCACCGGAAATGTTGTCTGTACATGACGTTGGCGCTTCTGCAATCTATGGGGGCAAGATTTCCTCGTTGGATGGTTTGAACCTTGCGGGAAACGCGGCTTTGTCGGATATTCGCGATACCGACCTGTTAAGCGCGGAGGAGCGGCAGGAACTCTGGTCGCTGGTGGGATGGCGGCGGGAAGCGCCCGATCCGTTGCTGCTGCTGCAAACCGCCTTGCAGCGTTTGATTGATCCCGGTATTGAAGTGAAGTGGGATCACTACCAGAATGTGGGCGGTGGGTTCAACACGCTGTTCAGCCAGCCGGGAGCAACCGCCGCGCTTGGCGGCATGGTGCAGGTACACTATCCGGGCGTAACGATTTATATGCCGCTGATCGAAGACGGCGACGACGCGGCCATTGCCGCCAAAGCGAGATTAACCCTGCTGCTGCGGCTGTTTCTGCCGGTTTGCCTGCGGGCTGATGTGGTCTGGAAAGAGAGTGTCGCCCGTATGGGGCAGGGAAGCTACCTCCGGCATCCGTATCAGAGTGGCGTACGATTGCAGAGTGTGGAATGATTGAAGGAGATAGCCCTCATCCCCGGCCCTTCTCCCAAAGTTGGGAGAAGGGAGGCGTTTTTGGCCCTCATCCTCGGCCCTTCTCCCAAAATCGGGAGAAGGGATGCATTTTGAGGAGTGGATGTGTGAAGGAGTAACTACAAAATGCGCGAGTTTGATTTGGTGTCTGTAGATTGGGATACCGTAGGTTTGATGCAGGCCGGTCAATGGAAACAGGAAACGTTCTATCTGGAAGAGCTGATGCGCTGGACACTGCAGCGCGGGCGTTTTCACGGCCTGCTGCATCTTTCCGATGATGGCGTCAGCCGGCCCAGCCCGGAAGGGTATCAGACATTTTCCGTATCGGTGCATGGCTGTTTCGCAATTGGGGCGAATGGCTACTTTTACGAGGTTCCCGATGATATTCGCCTGGCGGTTCGCGGGCATATTCAGGCCGTTCAGAATGTTGTGCCGCTTTTCCTCGGCGTGGGCAAGGCCGAGCGTTTGCGCGAACCGGAACTGCATCCCTCCGTAGATATGGGCCTGCTGCAATGCGGCGGGCGGCGGCGCGAGTATATCCTGGCTTCGGATAGCGCCGATCCTCGATACGAGTGGCTGCAAATCGCGCAGTTTGAGAAAACGCCCGAAGGCTTGAAGCCGGATGCGCATTACATCCCTGATACCATGTTTCTGTCAAGTCACGCCAACCAGTGGCAAATGCACAAAAACATTGTGGAGTTGGCTTCGCAGGGATTGGATGCGCTGCAAAAACACTCCGCCGATAATCTGCGCGTGTTTTCCGTCGCGCTGACGCTGGCGGGTTCGCTCGGCCCTGCCGCCGTCAGCGTGGATACCCGCGTTCATCCGCAGGCTTATGTGGAACGGCTGGCAGGAATTCTTGCCGCGCAACGAACGCAATTGATGGCGCTTCCCGATCCCGGCTTGACCTCGTATCAGGTGGCGGTGGATGATCTGGGCGGGTTCCTGACCCTGATGAACGGCGACTGGACGATGGGGCAGGCGCTGGAACGCGCTCACGGCTGTTTCGAGCGCCTGCTCCAATTGTATCCGCCCCTGCTGAAATGGCTTGACGCGCCCGACGAGGAGCCGGAGCCGATTACGCTTGGACACGATCTGGCGGTATCCGTACCCTCTTCGGAAGCGAATGGTCAAAAACCCCGTTCCTTCTGGCGCAAATAGGAGGCTGTGAGGCTTTTGTAATCTCCGCGTGTGAATTAATTAACATTTACCCAAAATCCGTGAACTTTTTACCTGTTGGAACGCCCTAACAGGAAGTGAGTTAACGGAGCGGAGCGCGTAATGGTAAGAAGAACAGCCTTTACAACTTACCGGAATAATGGGAACGATTCAAAAGATTTAGCCGTCTGCTTGTGCAGAGAGATGGCTCTTCGTTAACCGCTGGTTACAGGCAAATGTGTTTCCGCATCAATACGATTGATCGTAGTGTATGAGACAGTATTGACGCGAAGGAAAGCGCAAACTATGGGAACGCTGATTACCAATACCTGCTGGCCTGCCCACTTTGCCAAAAAGTGGCTTGCTTTCTTCGCCGTCGCGCTGGCAGTCGGCACAATACTTGGCATCCTGAACCATAAACCAAAACCGGTGGCCCCTGTTCTGGTGAAGCCGCCTGCCGTGAAAGACATTACACTGGACTTTTTCGGTTTCGACGTTGAAGGCAATCCGGTGAACGCGAAAGACGCGGATGGAATACTTCTAAGCCCAAACTCAGGTTACGAGAGTACAAAAACGTTAGGATCAAAGAGAACTCTGATGTTCACGCCTGATAAATCAGGCCCATACGAGAAGAAGCAGGAAGAGGTCGAATGGCGTTCCAACAAGGAGCATCAGTTGTGGCTGGATCATCTGGAAGCGCAATTGATACTTCGCGCGCCTGAGCGGAAACAGCGCTGGCATGATATATTCAGTGGCTATCGCGTGAGTACCGAGCGCGTGGGCAAATCGAGGTTCGACTATCCCGTGATTTTCGAGAAGCGAAAGACCACAGGTAAAACGCCGTAAGAAGCGCGATTCGAGCTTGAGAACGCCAGGTAGTTATGTGATAGATTCAAAATGATTACGCCGCAGTCAAGACGCTGTGGCATGCTGTAAAAAGAAGTGAGAAAAGCGCCATGATACGCAAACTCCTGGGCCGAATGGGACTGTCGGGCTATATACCCGGCGCCAACGATTTTGGGATGGATAGCCGCAGCGCCGATGCGCCCGATGCGCCACTGGGTGAAGCGCAGATTACCTTTCTGGGCGGCGCAAAGACGCCGTATTCCCCTGAAGAGGCTGCCACGCGTAAGGAGATTGGCGACGATATTGAAGCCGATTTGGTATGGCCCGGTAAGCCGACCACGATGGGACTGCGCAATGATGAGCCGTTGGCCTACCGTTACAATCTCACTATTACGAACCTTCCGGCAGACCACTATATTGTCATGCCTGCGACGGGCGGGGAACGGCAGCCCGAAGGCGGCGTTCTGCTTCAGCCGGGTGAGGAAACTGTTTTTGAAGTGCGGTTTCCGCCCATCGCGCGCGAACATCTGTCGCCCCAATCGTTTCATTTCGTGCTCACGCGCTTTGATCCGCGCCGCCGCAACGATCCGGGTGTGGTCGTGGGGGAAGACTCGGCGCGATGGGTTCCTCTGCCCTCCGCGAACGACTTTGCGCTACGTTCGGACGCGGGGGAACTGCGCCTGCGCCCCTGGCGGCGTAACGCGAAATTTTTGCTGTCGCTGGACGACCGCTGTTTCCTGCCATCGGTCGCCAATCTGCACATTTTACGCGCCCCGACCCGACAGGCGCTTACCGAACATGCCGAGCAGGTAGACACCATCAGCCAATCCATGGAGGCCCGCGCGTCCGGCACATGGCGTTGTGAACTGCCGCCCACGCAACTGCGAACCTCGTGTTGGGTGTCAGTACGCGGGGCGGTGCGAGTCGGCGAACATCAGACGGTTCCGGTAGCCCTGCCCAAACCGATTTATGTGCGCTATGTTCCCTGGCTGCGCATGGGCCGCGACTGGGCTTTTCTCGGCGCATCGCTCTTCTCGCTGATGTGGCTCGTGTGGGGCATTCCCACGCGCCGGGCGCCTGTGGTAAATATGACCGTCCTGTTCGCCGGTTTGCCCCCGGGTGATTTGCCGACAAAGAATGGCAAAGGTAATTGGGACGATCTAAATTTTCAAATTGTGTCCATTGAGGGTACACAATTGTCGAAACCTATTCATGGCGAACCCAACGGAAACATTGTTGTTTTTCAGGATTTGCCCAAAAGGTGGTACGGATGTCGGTGGCCGTTTAACTGGTGGTCCGGGCGCGACGCCGCTGAATTATAAAGTAGCCGTTATAAACGACCCTGACAAAAGTGTCGTTTATGACGACTACAAACTGACAAAACTGAAGGCGGATAAGAAAAATTCCGCGCGTACCAGCGATCCGTCACAATTTTCTATTTCTACCACTGATCGGCATTTCCTCGGTGAATGGACGTTGAGTCCAACAGCTACCATTCCCATTGCCAAAGCCGTTCGCTTGAACGTTACTATTGACGACAATCCCCGGTTAAAACAGGCGGCGCGACAGGAGAAGGAAGTAAATGTAATTTGGGAACCGAGCGCAAACGGAAAAGGCGAAGCCCGCCCGGTACTCCCATACGAAAAGCAGGTTGTGCTGGACGACATCACAACGGATGTCCTTAAGCCTACCATGCTGAAAGTTTATGCGGTGGTGGACAAGGTTGCTTCCGAGTCCAAAATACTGAAGGTGGAGTTGAGAGAGGATGCGTACAATATCCATCTGGCGTTCCCGCCGCCAGCCAAAATACATCCTGTCTCAGGCAGTTACAGGCCTGGGGGAGTCGGTTTCGATTTCAGGCGAGGGGCTTGGCGACAAGGGCCAGGTTTTTGTCGGCGGACAGGGTTTGCCGGTAAATCCGGCGTGGTCTTCCAAAGGAGTCAGCTTCACGCTGCCGCTTAGTACGCCACATGGCGCGGCTGCCATTATCGTGCAGCCTGAAGGCGGCGAACAGCTTCCTGCCGGAACCATTACCGTGCTTGAAGCAAAGCCTGATGAGAAAGCGACTCCTGGTGGGACAGCGACGACTCACGATACGGTGAAAACTGCCCCGAAGACGCCGGACAGTAGAACGCCGTCAAAGGGAAAGGAAGGGGAGGCGCGTCCCGCTGCCAGTGATCTTCCATTGCCACCCGGTAAGGAAGCAGAACTGGCAGGCAAGCCTGGCCCCACAGCCACAATGCCTGGAACACAGCAGGGCGGTGACACTGGAGTATTGCCGGGGGCAGGCAATAATCCCAAAACGGCGACCTTTACCGTCCCGGCGACTGTACAACCCACGATAGCGCATCCGGTCAGTAAGTTCATTGGGAGACGGCCTACCAAAAGCGGCGCGAGAGGAACCGGCAGGACAACAGCGTCCCCGGTCAGCGCGAACAAGGACGACTTCACCGCGTATGAGTGGTTCGCGATGAATGCCCCGGACAAGGCTATGCCGTTGATAGATGCTATGCTACAGGCCCAGGACGCAAACACTCTGGCGAGCGCTCATGCGCTTAGAGGCATGATTTACCTGCAAAAGGGACAGTCGGCGGATGATGATATTACGGAAGCAATGAGACTTGCCGAAGGATTGCAAAGTGGGCGAGGCCGCGCGCTTGCGTATCTCGCGCAAGCGCAACGACTTAAACTGAATCGGAGTGTTACAAGTCAACAGATGATTGACATCTATAAAGAAGCGCGTGTGGCAGACGATAAACTGGCGCTGGCGTACTCGGATGAGTATGACTATTTCCTATCGCAAAATATGGGGGAGCAGGCAAGAGGGGTTTACGGTTTCTGGCAGAACTCTGTGAGCAGCGATTCCGCTTTGTACCATTTTCTCTTTGCGCGTTGGTTTGGCGCCCACGGAAATCAGCAACAAGCGCAATTGGAATTGCAGAAGATGCAGAACTCTGAGCGCAGTATCTATCGGCGTCATGTCCTTTATGACCATGTTGGCAGTTCCAATGATTCGTAAGCCTGTGATGAAGGTGCCTCACCTCACCCCAACCCCTCTCTTGCCGCGCAACGCGCCAGGAGAGGGGCTTTTAATGTTCTCAGGTGACAGCGTTTATAACAATTGCAGTGAAAAGCCGGAAGCAGGCAGGAATACCGTAGGGCGGTCAAGAACTCCTGTTCATGCAGATTACACGCCACAACGGGAAAAATACGTTACCTGAGAATAATCGGAAAGGCAGCGGTGAAGTGCCGGAAGAGGAGATACAGCCCGGATTGACGGGACGTTCTCTTGTCATCGCTCTGCTGCTGACGGTTCTTGCGGGGCTGTGGGTGCGGCAGTCTGAAATCATGGTGCTGTCCACGCAGATTACGGAGAGCATCCCCGCTATTCCCGGCCTTGCCGCCCTGATTTTCCTGCTGCCCGTGAACGCCCTGCTGCGCCGAACAAAACGCTTCCGGCCCCTGACCCGCGCCGAACTGCTGGTTATTTTCCTGTTTGTCACCCTGAGCAGCACGATGATGGGCGTGGGCGTCACGCAGTTTTTGTTTGCCCTGCTTGGCGCGCCCTTTTATTTTAAGACCGACAGTATTCCCGCTGTCCGTCCCTTTTTGCCGAAGTGGCTGATGCCGCATGACCTTGAAATTGTCCGGCAGATGTACGAGCGCAGCCCGGACGGACTGGTTCCCTGGCGTTACTGGCTTGCGCCGATGGGCTGCTGGCTGGTCTTTTTCCTTGCCCTGTGGTGGACGCTGTATTGCCTGATGGCGCTGTTTTACCGCGTCTGGTCGGAAGAGCGGCTCGCGTTTCCACAGGTGTTTATCCCGCTTGCCATGACCGGGGAAGAGGGCGGCACAATCCCTTTTTTTCGCAACAAGCTGATGTGGAGCGGTTTTCTAATCGCTGCTCTGTACAATCTTGCCAACATCCTTCACGCTTTTTATCCCTCCATTCCTGCGCCCGGAAAAGAACTCGACCTGTCGCTGTTGTTCAGCAGCCCACCCTGGAGCGAGATAGCCCCGCTGAAAATAGAGATACGGCCGGAACTGATCGGGCTTGGCTTTCTGGTGTCTACGGAGATCAGCCTGACCGTGTGGCTGTCATTTTTCGCCTATGAAACTGGCGGCAGTCTTCGGCGTGTCGTTGGGAGCGACGCCGGGGCAGTTGCCGTATCCGCAAGAGCAGGGGATCGGCGCGTACCTTGTTCTGGCGGCAATGCTCGTCTGGATTTCGCGGCGTTCGCTGCGCGTTCTGGCGCGGGCGGCGATACGCGGCGACAGGAATGAGGGGCCGGAAGGCATATCAATCCGCTGGATTTTCGCGGGGCTGATTGGCGGGTTTGTTGTGGTATGGAGTTTCGTAACTCTGGCGGGTATGGCGGCATGGGTCGCGTTTGTGTATCTCCTGCTCGTGCTGGCGGTTGCCCTCGTGTATGGGCGTTTGCGGGCGGAGGCCGGGGTTCCGCTTGTCTGGCTGTTTCCCTACTACATGCAGAAGCAGGTATTGCTTTTCACGTTCGGTTCGCAGCCGTTTCTGGCAAGCGGCGCGACAACAATGCCGACGTGGGCCTTGTTTACCTTTCTGGCGCGGGGCTATTTTCCGGCAATGACGGGTTATCAGGTGGAGGGCATGGAACTGGCGCGTCGCGCTCAAATCAACCCGCGCCGTCTTGTGTTCGCCGTTTGCCTTGCCGTCGGGGTGGGGTTCCTCATCGGCTGGTACAATCACCTGACGCCGTTTTACCATTACGGGGCGCAAAACCTACGCGGTATCTGGGGAACCTGGATCGCGCAGCCGGAGTATAAGGCGGCGGCAGAGTACCCCAATACGCCCCGGCATCCGCAATTTCCGCGCATCTATGCGACGGCAACGGGCGGGCTGGTCGTGTATCTGCTGTGGGCGCTGCGCCTTCAATTCGCCGGATTTCTGCTGCATCCTCTGGGCTTTGCCATGACGTGCAGCTACGGCAGCCTGATATGGTTCTCGTTTCTGGTCGTGTGGATGCTGAAATCTCTTGCTCTGCGCTATGGCGGTATGGCCTTTTATCGTCGCCTCGTCCCGTTTTTCCTGGGGCTGGCGTTGGGACATTTCGCGGTTGCGGGAATCATGTGGGGGTTGATGGGCGGTTGGGCCGGGGATGCCGTGCAGGGATATTCCGTGTTTTTCGGCTAATCTTCTGCAACTTTTCCTGTCCCGCCCTCTCTAAACCTGCAAGTTACTTCAAGTTCCTTTGCGTTAGTTGCGAGTTCTGAATTCTTGTCCGGCGGTTTTGTCGCCAGAAAAACGGTGTTATGCGGCTTCGACTTTGCTATTTTTTCCTTCCCGCGTTGTTGTGTCTGATTTCTCTAAATCTGGCAACCGCGCAGACGAAACCCTCGGACAGCTCGCCTGTTAGTTTTACTTCACAGGTAAAGCTAATACTGAAACGGCGTTGCGAAGCCTGCCATCATCCCGCCTCTCTCGGCGGGAAACTGGATTTGTCCACCTTTGAAGCGTTCAAGACGGGCGGCAGGCAGGGAACAGGATTTGTCGCCGCCCATCCTGAAAACAGCCTTGTCATGCGCTATATCTCCGGCGCAACCCCCCTGATGCCAAAAGGAAGCCTGCCGCTCAAACCGGAAGAGGTGGACATAATCCGCAAATGGATCGCGGAGGGCGCAAAGAACGACGCGCCGGTTCTGAAATCGGATGGCAAGACAACTGCCAACCCGCCCCCTGACGCCAAAGCCTCCCCTGACGCCGTGAAAGCGCCTGTTGATGTTGCGGGAATAGAATTCTTCGAGAAAAAGGTACGGCCCGGTACTGGCGCAGCAGTGCTATGCGTGCCACTCCACGAGCGCGAAAAAGACAATGGGCGGGCTTGCGCTTGACAGCCGGAGCGGACTGCTGAAGGGCGGGCAGACCGGCCCCGCGCTCGTACCCGGACACCCGGAAAGCAGCCGCCTGCTGGAAGCCGTCCGCTATACAAAGCCCGAGCTGCAAATGCCGCCCAAAACCAAACTGCCGGATTCGGTGATTGCCGATATGGCAGAGTGGGTCAAGCGGGGCGCGCCCTGGCCGGCGGAGGAAGAAAAGGAGAAGAGGAGAAAAGGAGACAAGGAGACAGCAGGAAACGGATTGAGCGTTATGGAGCAGCGGAAGCAGCATTGGGCTTTTCAGCCGGTACGAAGACTTCCATTGCCGGTCGTAAAAGCGAAGTCGGGCGTTATCAATCCCATTGACCGGTTTATTCTGGCGAAACTGGAAGCGAAGGGATTGAAGCCTGCACTGCCCGCTGATCGCCGAACGCTGATACGCCGCGCGTATTTCGATCTGATTGGCCTGCCGCCAACGCCGGATGAAGTAAACGCCTTTTTGTCCGATAAATCGCCCGATGCGTGGGCGAAGGTGATTGATGGCCTGCTCGCCTCGCCGCATTATGGCGAACGGTGGGGGCGCTACTGGCTGGATATTGCCCGGTATGGCGAAGATCAGGCGCACAGTTTTGAGCCGCGCCTGTATCCGCAGGGGTTCCGGTATCGCGATTGGCTTGCCCACGCGCTCAACAGCGATATGCCCTACGACCGCTTTGTTAAGGAACAGATTGCCGCCGACCTGCTTGATGAGCCGGATATGCGCGAACAGTTGCCCGCGCTTGGCTTCTTCGCGCTGGGGCCGGTGTACTATGGCGACGAGAAGATGTACGATCAGTACGACGACCGCATTGATACCCTTTCGCGCGGTTTTCTCGGCCTGACGGTTGCCTGCGCCCGCTGCCACGATCACAAATTCGATCCGATTACACAAAAGGATTATTACGCGCTTGCGGGGGTGTTCGCAAGCACGGCGTATATTGAGGTTCCTGTTGGTTCCACAGACGCGCAGACGAAGTTCGGAAAAGCGGAAGCGAACATAAACCACCGTTCGCGCATAGACGCGCAGAATCAGCAGATAGACAAATGGTTGACGGAGCAGGAAACCGCTTCGCGAACCCGCCTGCTGTCGGATACGGCGCGGTACATGGTGGCGACGTGGAAACTCAACAACCGGCGCAAAACCAACCCAAAGGTTTCTGTTGAGCAGGTCGCCACATCGGAAAATCTGGTTAGCGTGGTACTGGAACGCTGGCTGAAGTATCTTAAAGAAACTCAGGAAAACGGCGGCAACAATCGCCCGCAGCTTGCCGATTGGAAGCGGATGGTTCAGCAGGAGGACGCCAAAACCGACCTTTCTTCAAACGAAGCCGCCCTTATTGAAGTGAAAAAGACCGCTGCCGCGTTTCAGGAAGTTGTGTTGGCACTGCAAAAGCGGCGCGAAGACAGCCACGCGCCGAAAACCGCTGTTATCGTCACCGTTGCGGCAGGGCAGGCAAAACCGCAGCCGCTCGACAGAGCGGAAACGGATACGCTGAATGCGCTTGTGAGCAACGAGGGCGTACTGGCAGTGCCGCGTGAGCAGGTTGAAAAGATACTTCCTGCGGAGGGTAAATCACGTCTTGCCGCGCTGAGAACCGATCTGGAACATGTAAGGGCGGAACCGTTCATCCACGCGCTGACGGAAGGCGGGAAAATCGCCAATGTGCCAGTCCTGCTGCGCGGCAACCCGAATACGCCGGGAGAGGAGGCGCCGCGTCATTTCCTGTGGGCATTGGCGGGCGACAACGCGCCACCCTTCCAACTTGGCAGCGGGCGGCTGGAACTGGCGAACGCCATTGCGGATAAGAGCAATCCGCTCACGGCGCGAGTGATGGTAAACCGACTGTGGCAGCATCATTTTGGAACCGGCCTTGTCCGCACCGCAAGCAACTTTGGACTACTGGGCGAACCGCCCACGCATCCCGAACTGCTGGATTATCTTGCCACTCAGTTTGTTGCAAACGATGAAGGCGGAAGGATGAAGGATGAAGCCAATCCTGACTCCTCTTTTACCGGAGCATGGTCAATCAAGAAAATGCACCGCATGATTATGCTTTCCGCCACGTATAAGCAGAGCGGTATGGACAACCGCAAGAATGAGGAGATTGACCCCGACAACCGCCTGCTGTGGCGCATGACCGGGCATCGGCTGGAAGTGGAAGCGTGGCGCGACGCTATGCTGGCTGTAACCGATAAACTGGATCGAACGATTGGCGGGCCGTCCCTTCCATTGTCTTCGCCAGACAACCGCCGCCGAACGTTTTATGCGTCGGTTAGCCGCCATGACCTTGATCCTATGCTGCGCCTGTTCGATTATCCCGACCCGAACGTGACTTCGGACGCGCGAACCAATACGACCGTACCCTTGCAGCAGCTTTTCGTGCTCAACAGCGACTTCATGGTTCGGCAGGCAAAGGCGTTCGCCGCCCGCCTGACCGCCAATCCGACAGAAAGCGATGCCGACCGTATCCGCCGCGCCTATCTGCTGGCGTACAGCCGACCGCCAGAGGAGCGAGAAGTGTTGTTGGGCCTGTCGTTCCTGCAACAGCCGCCCTCATCGGGCAGTTCGGGTAACGCTACCACCGTTCTGGCAGGAAACAAAGCCCCCGCCGTAACCGTCACTTCGCTGTCCCGATGGGAACAGTACGCGCAGGCGCTTCTGAGCGCGAACGAATTTATGGTGATTGACTGATGGGGAACCTCACCCCCGGCCCCTCTCCTTGCCGCGCAACGCGCTGGGAGAGGGGAGACTGATGATTGAAGATGGTTGGCGATGTACATTGAAGTTGCTCCAAAAATTCGCTGAAGTGAGATATAACACGATGCAAGATAATCAAACTGACAACCAATCCGAAACGGTTTCTACTCTTTCCGCGCTGCCTTCGCGACGGGAACTGTTGTGTAAAATTGGGGGCGGGTTTGGGGCGTTGGCGCTGAACAGCATTTTGTCGACGGACGCGCTGGCATCTCCAGTAAAAAATGCGGGAACGCCTGTTGTGGCGCATGGGAGAAGTTACAACCTGACGCCCCGCGCCTCGCACTTCCCCGCCCGCGCCAAACGAGTCATTTTTCTGTTTATGAACGGCGGGCCGTCGCATGTGGATACATTCGATCCCAAACCGTCGCTGGCGAAATACGCGGGGCAGTCGCCAGACGCGATTAAGATAGGCGATCAGAAGAACCCCAACAAACTGATGGCGTCACCGTTCAAAACGGCGCGGTATGGCAAAAGCGGGCTGGAAATCACGGAGTTGTATCCCGAAGTCGGGAGCTGCATAGATGATATTTGTATCGTGCGCTCGATGTGGACGGACACGCCTAACCACGAACCCGCCCTGCTGATGATGAATTCCGGCAACATACAGCCTATTCGTCCTTCACTCGGCTCGTGGATTACCTACGGACTGGGTACGGACAATCAGGATTTGCCCGGTTTTGTGGCTTTGTGTCCGGGCAAGCCCGTAGTTGGGCCGCAGTTGTGGAGCAATAGCTTTTTGCCCGGCGTGTATCAGGGAACCCATATCAACAACCGGGAGATTGACCCGAAGAAGATTCTGCGCAATGTGGAAAACCGCTACCTGTCGGCCTCCGATCAGCGCGGGGAGTTGGATTTGATGCAGCAGATGAACGGCATACATCTCAACAAGCACGACCATGACCCGCAACTGGAAGCCCGCATCACCAGTCTGGAACTGGCGTACCGGATGCAGACGGAAGCGCAGGACGCGTTCGACATCAGCAAGGAATCGGAAGCCACGCGCAAAATGTACGGCGAGGGCGAGTTTGCCAATGCCTGCCTGATGGCGCGGCGGCTTGCAGAGCGCGGCGTTCGCATCACGCAGATTTATTATGGCGACGGGCAGCCTTGGGACGATCACGGCGACATCGAGAATCACCGTGACCATGCCCGCAAAAGCGACAGGCCGATTGCCGCCCTGCTAAAAGACCTGAAAGCGCGGGGGATGCTGGAAGATACGCTCGTGATATGGGGCGGCGAGTTCGGGCGAACGCCAACCTCACAGGGCAAGGGGCGCGACCACCATAGTCTGGGTTTTTCCATGTGGATGGCGGGCGGCGGCGTCAAGGGCGGCATGGCGTATGGTTCCACAGACGAGTTCGGCTACAAAGCCATTGAAAACCGCGTCCATGTCCACGACTTACACGCTACGGTTCTGCACCTGATGGGATTGGACCACACCCGCCTCACGTACCGTTACAGCGGGCGCGATTTCCGGCTGACCGACGTACACGGCGAAATTCTCACCGGTATTCTGGCCTGACACACCGTTAAGAGCTTATCCCAATAGGCCGGGTACAAAAACGTACCCGTCTGAGTGGCCTACGGCCAAGCGTCCTTCGGACGCAAATGCAATCGCCTGTTGGGATAGGCTCTAAGGTAAATGACACAGGTAGGGGCGCTGCTTGCTGCGCCCTCTTTTGAGGAGGGTTCCACCCTGTTCTGAGGAGGGTTCAGCCTATTCTGAGGAGGGTTCAGCAAGCAGAACCCCTACAACCTATTCCTTTGTGCTGCCGGGACGGTGTACCGGAGACTGTCAGGTGAAATGAGATGCCGGAACCTGTCACTGATACGGCAACATCTTCTGCTGCGCATAATTCCTCCTATCGGTGGGCGCTGGTTGGGATGCTCTGGTTCATCTGCTTTTTTAATTATGCCGACCGTCTAGCTATCTTCTCCGTTTTCCCTGTTATCGAAAAGCAGTACCATTTCACGAAAACCGATCTTGGCTTGATCGGCGCGGCCTTTACATGGGTGTACGCGCTAGCTTCGCCTTTTGCGGGCCATATCGGGGATCGGTATCCGCGCAAGTGGGTGATTTTGGGCGGACTATGGGTGTGGAGTCTTGTCACCGGCCTGACGGCGCAATGCCGGGTGTTATGGCAATTCGTTCTGGTTCGCGGCTCGGAGGGGTTGGGAGAAGCGTTTTATTTTCCGGCTTCGATGGCGATTATCAGCGACTACCATACGCCCGCCACGCGCTCGCGGGCTATCGGCCTGCACCAGACGAGCATCTTTGCCGGAACCATTGGCGGTAGCGCCCTTGCGGGCTGGATGGGACAGCGTTACGGCTGGCAGTCGCCGTTTTGGGTACTCGCGATTGCGGGTATCGGTCTTGGGGTTCTGCTGCGCGTGTTCATTCGGGAGCCGAAGCGCAATCAGGCGGAGCGTGAGGAACAGGGCGCGCTTGTGGAAGAGCGGGAGCCGGAACCGATCTCCATGCAAGCGTTTCTGCTGGAGTTGACTCGCACTCCTACCGCCATTCTGCTGGTTGGGGCGTATTTCGGCGCGAACATGGTAGGACTTGTTTTCCTGACATGGATGCCCACATTCCTGAAAGAGAAGTTCGGGCTGAATCTGGCGATGGCGGGGTTGGGAGCATCCTTCTTCATTCAGATGGCGAGTATTGCCGGTTCGCTGCTTGGCGGCGTATGGGCCGACAGGTGGGCGTTATGGCGGCTTGACGGGCGCATCCGGGTGCAGGCATTAGCCGCGCTTCTCGGAGCGCCGTTCATCTTCCTTTGCGGCTATACTCGCAGTCCCGGTATACTGATTCTCGCCATGACCCTGTTCGGATTGTGCAAGGGCGTGTATGATTCCAACCTTACCGCCGCCTATTACGATGTAATTACTCCGATTCGGCGCGGCACGGCGACGGGGCTAATGAATCTCGTCGGCTGGATGGGCGCGGGGCTTGGTTCGCTGGCAATCGGCGTGGCGGTAGACCACCACATCACCATGAGCGTAGCGATCTCCTCAACCGCGCTTATCTACGTCATCGTGGCTGTCATCCTTTACTGTGCCGCCGTTTTCACCGCGCAAAAGGACATTCGCGCGGCGCGGGGATTGTAGCCCTCAACCCGGGCGTCCACTTGTGGACATACCCCTTCTCCCAAAAAAGCCTGGGAGAAGGGGAACCTATTCAATGTGAGCTACTCCATGTTTGGGAAGCCGGGGGCGGCGCAGACGCGCAGGGCGTTGCTGTCCACGCGCAGGCGAACGGGCGTTTTGCCGCACAGGTCGCCGTCAAGCACGAGTGGCTGCGGGGTCGGAGTTTCTATAGTCACATCGCGGGTGGTAAAGGCGCGCACTTCAGGCGTATGAAAAATGTCGCCGTTTTTAAGGTGTCGCGCAATGCTCATAAATGAGCGGCGATGGCGGGCAGGGATAGCATAAAACGCGAACTGGTCAACGGCAAGGTTTACATTGGGAATCTCTACTTTGCCGCCCATCCAGTAGTGTCCTTTGATAACCCCCACTTGCAGCGCGTCAATACACTCCTCAATTTCGTCGTGTTTGAGCGTCACCTTCAAATCGCGCAGGCGGCGCAACGCCAACGCCCCGGCAAGCAGATAACCGAACGGCCCGCACATCTTTTTAAGTTGCGGCTTCAGCGAGAGTTGTGACTGCGCCGAAAATCCCAGACTGGCCGTAATGATGAACGGTTCCTCGTTTGCCCACCCTATATCTACCTGCGCGGTATGCCCTTCGGTGATAACCGTGCAGGCCGATTCCACGTTCGCTTCGATACCTAAATTGCGGGCAAAGTCATTGACGGTTCCCAACGGCAAAACGCCAAGCGTAGCCTCCGTATGCGCCATCAATCCCGCAACCGTGCGGAACGTGCCGTCCCCGCCCCCGACAATAATAAGTTTCGCGCCGTTCTTTATATGGGCGCGTATCATATCATCGAGTTTGGAAGGGTCTTCCAGCTTGTGAGCCTCCTGAAGTTCAACGCCGCTTGTTTTGAGACAAGCAACGGTAGGATCGTACCACTCCTGACCCTTGCGGGATTTGGTATTAACAATGAGAACAGCGGGGCGCAAGTCCGTCTGCATCGGCGCAGGGGATTGCTGCGCGGGCGCAGGTTTTTCAGATTCTCGAACGATTGTATCCGGCATGATTTTATTCCAGAAGAAGTACAGCAGAAAATGAGGACAGGCGTTGGTGGAAGTACCCGTAGTTAGGTACCTTATAGCCGCCCATATGACTAAAGACGTAAAAAACGTTGAAATTGTTCGAATTTGTCGGGCGGGCTTATTTTGCTGCCGTTAGAGGTTAGGAACCAAACTGTTCAGGAGCGCGCGCAATTCAGGAACGAGTTTCGCTTCTGGGGAAAGCGAAACCTGCTGCGCCTTATGAAATCGCACAAAGTTAGACAAGCCGCGTGAAAGCGCCTGCTGAAAATTTACGTCGTCTACAGATTGATTTGCTTCCAGCCAGAAGCCCTCCACGAAGAGGGTTTGTGCTTTGCGCTCAAGCCGGAACGCCATGCGAGCGACGAGACGATCCCCATACAGAATAGGAAGGGTGTAGTATCCCCATTTGCGCGTGGCGGCGGGCTTGTAGACTTCCCACACGTACTCAAAATCGAACAGGGACGCGGTACGAGCGCGATCCCATATCACGTTATCCAATGGCGCGAGAAACGTCACTTCCTCGTTGGTTGTGGCATTGACAGTCTGCCATTGTCTCGGGATTTCGCCTGCTGCGAGGATGGGGAGCAGGGGCGCGTCTTCGGCAGGCAGATAGCAGGGTTCGCGTATCCCCTCGACTTCCACTGTGGCAAGCGCACCTTCTGAAACTAGTGTGTCCAGCCGCTTTGTCGCGGTTCTGGCGGGTATTCGCTCATGCTGCATCAGGGATGCGCGCCGCGCCCATTCCGCGCCTGTTGCCAGTCCCAAATCGCGCATAGCTTTCAAGGCAAAGAAACGCTCGGCATCCGCAGCCGAAACAGGCGGGCAGGACGGGGTTTCGTTTAACTGCGCGTTGACATTGTGCGACAGATCATATACACGCTCGAAGTTGCGCCGATGATGTGTCATTACATGACCGCTCAGATAAAGATGGTATAATGCGCTGCTTGTGTCTTTGACATAATTGAAGCCGCCCGGTATGCGTTCCCTCTCTGTAAAGTCCCGGTTGGCAAGCGGGCCGCGCTTCGCGATTTCTTCCAGAACGTGTTGGCGTACCGTTTGAGCCTGTTCTTCCGCAGGGGAAAGCCGCTGATGCAGCCGCTGCATCACTGTCTGGAAGCAGGGTAGATCGGCAATCGGATACAGCATCAGGATAGTTCCGTAATCGAAGAACTGCCGCTCGCCGTAGCACACGTCATGCAGCCATTCGGGCTGATAATCGGACACGCGGGCAAACAGCGTCAGGTCGTGGCTGCGCTGTATAATATTGATAGTATCTACCTGAACGCACTCGGAAGCGCGTATAGCCTGCGCCACGCCGCTTTTTCCGGTATACCGGCGTCCCGGCCACAATCCCTGTCTTCCCAATACAAAGCGTCGGGCCGTCTGTTTACGAATGGTCGCGAGTCTCATGGGTTTAGTTTAGCATCTAAAAGAGGATAACAGAAATCTATAAGCGAAATAGGCAGGCGTTTGCATCGCGCTTGCCGGGAAAAGGACTGGTATGGATATTACGCCGGAAGAGATGGAAGCATGTTTGCAAGTTTTGCAGCGGGTCGCGAATAACCCGCGCATTGTGCGTGGCGACGAGCGTTTTCGGGGCTTGATCTCCAAAGTGCATAAAGCGGGCAACCGGGACCTGAAGCGCGACGAGAAATGGCGGCAGACAATTGAAGACCGCGCTTTGCAGGCGACCACTTCTATGGTGCAGATACAGCGCGACGCGATCTCGCCAATGTTGCTGCCTGCCGCGTCGTCAACAGAAGGGGCGTCTTCAGAACGGAAACTCAATCAGCCGGAAAATTGTTATATCTGTAAAGCGGCATATACGGACGTTCACTTTTTCTATCATCTGCTCTGCCCCGATTGCGCCGCCTTTAATTACCGGATGCGGAACCTGCGGGCCGACCTGACCGGACGAGTTGCGCTTGTCACGGGCGGGCGCGTCAAGATCGGGTTTCAAACCGTGCTGCGGCTGCTGCGCGATGGCGCAAAGGTGATTGTCACGACCCGGTTTCCCCATGCCGCCGCCCGCCGCTTTCAGGCCGAAGCGGATTCCGCGCAGTGGGCGGAGCGCCTGCATTTGTACGGGCTGGATTTGCGCAACATTCCGGCTGTGGAGGCGTTCGCGCATCATCTGCTGGATACAGAACCCTCCTTAGACATTATCATCCACAACGCCGCGCAGACGATACGCCGCCCGCGCGGATTTTATCAGGATTTGCTGGCGCAGGAGCAATCGCCGCAGGATACGCTTTCCCTGGAAGCGCGGCGGTTGGTGCGTCAGGTATCGTCTGCGCTGCCGTCTCTCGCGGATGGTTCATCCACATTGCTTCCTGCTACCGGCGGCATTATGGACATACTGCCCGTTGACGCTTTCGAGGACAATGAGGAGCGGGTTGATTCGCGGGATATGAACAGTTGGCTGCTGCGTCTGGATGCCGTCAGCGCGCCGGAAATGCTGGAAGTGCAGTTGGTGAACAGTGTCGCGCCGTTTCTGCTCAACAGTCGGTGCAAGCCCCTGCTGCTGCGTTCGCCGTTTGCGCGCCGCTTCATCGTCAACGTGTCGGCAATGGAGGGGCAGTTTCAGCGGCACAAAACGGTATATCATCCCCACACCAACATGGCGAAAGCCGCGCTGAATATGATGACGCGCACCAGCGGCGACGATTACGCCCGTGACGGCATTTACATGAACAGCGTGGATACGGGTTGGGTCACGGACGAAAACCCCATGCCCAAACGCACCCGCAATCAGGAAGAGGGCGGATTTTTCGCGCCCCTTGATATTTTCGACGGCATGGCGCGTATTTATCACCCCATTGCGGAGGGCATCACGGACGACAAAGAACCGTACTATGGCGTGTTTTTGAAAGACTACGCGCCCTGTCCGTGGTGAAAGGAGGGGGTATGAGCAACGTCTTTGAGGAGTTTGCGCGCGAACTCGATAACTGGAAAATCCGGTATGTCGGACAGCCCGCGCAAGAGATGCTGCGCCTGCTCTTTCTCGCGCTCGAACGTGAAGAAGTGGTATCTGTCGGCTATCGCGAAACGCTGATGCTGCAGCGTCTACAGCAAATGCCTGTATCGCCACAGACTCAGAATTTGATTCATCACGCGCTCGTTTGGGCTTGGAAAGACGAGCAGATGCACACGCTTTATCTGCGCGGCGCTATTTTGCGTATGGGCAGCCCGATATTGCGCGTCCGCGCTTTTGGCAAGCAGATGACAGGGGCGATTGGCGGCTGGGCCGGTTCCGTGCGGCAGCATATCCACTGGTCGCAGGCCCCGTTCGCCTACGCGCTGGCAACGGGAATCACCGGAATGGGTTCCCTCATGGGGCAGATTCCCCGCGACGTGCAGGAGTATTTGCGCTATCGGCCTTTTCGAGACTTCTGTATCTTCAATATTGACGCTGAAAGGACTGCCGCTTTATGTTATGAGCGCATGCTGGCGTTGATTCCTCAATTGTCTGTGCAGTTCCCCCGGCGCTGGAGGATGACTTGCGGAGGGTGTGGGAAGACGAAGAGCGCCATACCCGCATCTTCGAGATTATTGCGGCGGCTTTGGATACGCAGGACCGGCTCACAGAAGGAACTACGCTGAAAACCCTTGCCGAACAGATTGGTGGCGTTGCCGAGTATTTCCTGCCCCGCTCGCTTCGCAGCGCCGCCGCGACTTCCAGCCCGTCGGGACGGCCTCCACAGGTCTGGATACGGCAGGGAACACACGCCGCCGATAAACTCCCGATGTTCCGCCGACTTCTCGATGAGGCCGACCTGCAAACACAGTTGGCAAGACGGGCGCAGGCGCTTGGCAAGCCGCTACACGAGATGCGCGTAGTTATCAAAGCGGCGTTCATGATGGGCTATGATCGCTGCGACCGTTCCATGATTACGGACCCGGAATTGCTCGACGCGCTGGCGCAAACCCTCCGCGAAATGGGCTGCGGCCATGTCGCGGTTGTGGAAGCGCGTAACCTTTACGACCGCTTCTACGCCAATCGCGCTGTCGCGGATGTCGCCGCATACTTCGGGATCGCTTCTCCGGCCTTCGAGGTCGTTGACATGTCCGAAGACCAGATTACTCACGCCTATTTTCGCGGCCTGGCGCAGTATACCGTCGGGCGGACGTGGAAAGAGGCGGATTTTCGTATCACCTTTGGCAAAATGCGCAGTCATCCCACGGAACAGGTCTACCTGACGGTCGGCAATCTCGACAGCATGGGGACGCGCTGTGACGAGTTTCTATTTGCGGAGCGGCAGGCGCACCGCGATACGGCCGTGATGATGCTGATGAGTGAATTTCCGGCTCATTTCGCGTTGCTGGACGCTTACGATTCCGCTGCGGACGGACTGGCAGGCATTATGGGGTGTCCCCGCCCCCGCGCCCCGCATCGTATCTACTCCGCCACAGATGCCCTGGCGCTGGATTTGGTGGCTGCGCGTCACATGGGACTGTCCAATCCACGCCGCTCCAATTTGCTCAATGCGGCCTGTCACTGGTTCGGCGATCCGACTCCCGAAACAGAGATCATCGGCGAAGATACACCCATTTCAGACTGGCGCGGGCCGTACTACAGCGAGTGGACGACGCTGCTGAGTTTGCTGGCATACCCCGTTTATGAGTTCGGAAGCGGGCGCGGCGCGCTGTTCGTGCCGGAAATGGATGAGCGCGCGTTTCCGCGCCTGGCGCGAGCAACGTTCTACCTGCGGGCAGGGCGTCGTATCATGCAGGGGATGCTCGGTTTGCGGCATCGGCGCGGCCATAAAAAGGCAGGCAATGTCTAATGCGCAGCGTCATTGTAATCGGGGCGGGTATGGGGGGATTGACCGCTGCCCTGCGGCTTGCGCGATCCGGCTGGAACGCGCAGGTCGTGGAGGCGCGGGACACTCCGGGCGGTCTGGCCTCCCCTTACGAATTGGAGGGCTTTCACTTCGACGCCGGCCCGTATATTCTGCTGGACAAGCCGGGGCTGGAATATGCCTTTGCAGCGGTGGGACTGCGTTTGGAGGAGCATGTGCCGTTGCGCCGCATTGATTCCGTGTATGAGGTCGCGTCGGCTCAGGGGATTGTCTGCCGGTTCATGGCGGATAAGGAGGCTACGGCGAACGGATTCGAGCGCGTTTGGCCGGGCAGCGGCAAACAATACCTGCGTTTTGTGGCCGAAACCTTTGAGATTTATCAACAACTGGCCCCGTTGCAGCATGTTTCGCATCCGGGGCCACTGAATTTGATACAAAATTCGGCTTGGCGCGCAGCGCCCTTTTTGCTTCGCTCCCTGAAAGGTGTTCTTGCCCGTACCGGACTGCCGCAGCCAATACGCGATGCCATTTCGGTTTGGACGCACATTGCGGGGCAGCAGGCTTCGGAAGCGCCCAGTCCGCTTGCGTTTGTTCCCTCACTGATACATGAGGTCGGAGCCTACTATCCCGTTGGCGGCATTGGCGCGATTCCTGCCGCTCTGGCGCAGGCGGCCACGGCGGCCGGCGTCACGTTCCAGTATGGGGTGCGTGTCCGCGCGATTCGGCGCGAGCAGGGCCGCGTCAGCGGCGTAGAGCTGGAAGACGGGACATTCCTGAGCGCGGATGCTGTAGTGTCCAACGCGCATGGGGTTGGAACCTATCTCGATTTGGCGGAGGCAACGCCTGCGCAGGAGCGGCATCGGTTGGAGCGCCTGCCGCTGCAATCGCCGGGGGTGTGCGCCTACCTTGCCGTGCGTGGGAGTATGTCACCCCCTTATCTGCGCTTCCATTTACCCGGCGGGCAGGAACTATGCCGACTGTTGATTCGCGCCGGGGTGATGGGGCTGGAGTGGGAACGGGAGGGATGGTGGCCCGCTCGCCTGATGGCTCCCATGCGGTATGAAGAGGCGCAAAGTGGCGGCGCAGACGGACAGCGCGCGTTCCTGGACAGGCTGCTCGCTGAAGACTGGTGGCGCGACCAGTTTACCGACGTTCGCGTACTGGCGACACGTATTCCATGCGAGTGGGGCGCGCAATTCCACCTTTACCGTGACAGCATGAACCCGGTAATGACGGCGAAATTCATGCGCAGCGGACGCCTCGCGCACCGGAGCGCGTGTGTGAAGGGGCTTTACCTGGCGGGCAGTTCCACGCATCCCGGCCAGTGGGTGAGTTTCTGCGCGCTTTCCGGCATTCTGGCGGCGGACTGCGTTCGCGAGGATTTCAACGGATGCTGACAACAGGAATGGAGACGATGCCGGACGGAAACCGGGTGCGCGTTGCCCGTATGGGAAGTGGGCCGCCGCTTGTGTTCCTGCACGGCTACCCGGACAATCTTCAGATATGGGGCGAACTTGCGCCCCGTCTGGCGGATCGGCGCTCGGTGATTGCCTTTGATTGGCCCGGTATGGGCTATAGCGACCCCTGGCAGGGCGGCGTTACGCCGACACATCTGGCGGATCGCTTGTTGGCGCTGCTGGATGCCTGGGGGCTTGAGCGCGTGGATGTGGTAGGAATGGACATGGGAGGGCAGCCCGCGCTTGCATTTGCCGCGCGCCATCCGCATCGAATCTCCCGCCTGGTGGTGATGAACTCGCTGGTTTACGCGGATGAGGAAACATCCTGGGAAATTAGCGTGTTACGCCGGTTTCGATGGAACCGCGTGGTTCTGCGCCGACTGCCCTGGCTGGTGTTCCGTCGCGCCGAATATACCTCCTTACCGCGTGGCGTGGCTTTGCCTCCCGCGCTGCGATCCGACCTTTGGGAGAGTTTTCGGCGGGCCGCCGTCCGTCTTTGCATCGCGCGCATGTGCGCGGGCTATCAGGGTACGCTGCCGAAGTTACCTGCTCTGTATTCTCAGATCGTTTGCCCCACGCTGATACTCTGGGGCGGGGCAGACAGGCATTTCCCTGTAGGACACGCCACTCGTCTGCACACCGCGATTGCCGGGTCCCGTCTGGAGATACTTGACGGCGCGGAACACTGGATGGCGTGGTACCGCGCCCAAGAGGTCGCCATGCGTATTCAGGAGTTCCTTTCTGAAATTGGAAATGAGGAGAAAGATGAATAACGAGCGCATGGTAAGTCTTGCGGATATTGAGGCGGCGTATGTGGAAATCTGGAAGGCGGTGCATCATACGCCGGTTACTACCTGCCGCAGTCTGGAAGAGCGTATCGGGCTTGCGCCGCAACAACTGTTGCTGAAAATGGAGAACATGCAGCGCACGGGCAGTTTCAAAATCCGGGGCGCGTACCATCGGCTGACGCATTTATCGGCGGAACAGAAAGCGGTTGGCGTCGTGGCGGCAAGCGCGGGCAACCACGCGCAGGGCATCGCGCTTGCCGCTCGCTTGACGGGAATCAAGGCAACCGTATTCATGCCGGAGTTCGCCAGCATCGCCAAAATACAGGCCACGCGGCGGTACGGGGCGGAAGTGGTTTTGGAGGGCCATAACTTCGATGAAGCGGTGGCGGCGGGCAAAGCGCGGGCGGAGGAAACGGGCGCGACGTTTGTTTCCGCCTACGATGATGATGGCATTATTACGGGACAGGGGACGTGCGGGATTGAAATCGTGGAAGATGTGCCGGATTTGGAAACCGTGCTGATTTGCGTGGGCGGTGGGGGACTGTTCAGCGGAGTGGCAACCGCGATACGCGCCCTGTGTCCCAAAGCGGGAATTATCGGGGTACAGGCGGCGGGAGCGCCATGCGCGGTCGAATTGTGGAAAGCGGGCGAATTGCTGCCGCGTAGCGAAGTCCGTACCATCGCGGACGGAATCGCCATCAAGTCGCCGAGTGAGCGCACATTCCAATATATACAACAGTATGCCGACGACATGGTAACAGTGGAAGACAGCGATCTGGCGCAAACAATGTTGTTGCTCTTGGAACGGGCGAAAACAGTTGTGGAACCGGCGGGCGCGGCAGCCGTCGCCGCGCTGCTGTCGGGCAAAGTGAAGGCAAAGGGCAAGACCGTCGCAACCGTATCGGGCGGTAATGTGGACGCGAAGTTTCTGGCGGATTTAATTGAGCGCGAAATGATACGGGCGGATCGCTATCTGCACTTTTTTACCGCCGTGTCAGATCGCCCCGGCGGACTGGCGGGACTGCTCGACCTGCTGGCGGAACTGCGCGGCAACATCATTTCCGTCACCCATAACCGTATCAGTTCTTCGATTCCGTTGGGGCAAACGGGTGTAGAAGTGCTGCTGGAAGTGCGCGACGCCGATCATATCGCGCTGGTACGAGATGGACTAAAAGGGCAGGGCTATCGTTTTGAGATGCTGAACTGATATGCGCTATTTTGCCAGATATTCCAAGAGCCGCTGCTGCGCGTTGACGCGGTGCTGGCCGGGGGCGGGGCGGCGGCGCGTGTACAGACCCTCCGCGTTCAAGTCCCATGCCTGCTGGTTGTCTTCGAGCAGCACTCCCAGAACGTCATGGCGCAGGGTTCGGCGTATCTCCTCGCTGATGACGGGAACCACCACTTCCACGCGCCTGTCCAGATTGCGCGACATCCAATCCGCGCTGCCGAAATATATCTCCTCGTGTCCGCCGTTGCGAAAATAAAAGATGCGGCTGTGTTCCAGAAAACGGCCCACAATACTCATTACCCGAATGTTTTCCGACAGTTCCGGCACGCCGGGGCGCAGGCAGCACATGCCGCGTATAATCAGGTCAATTTGTACGCCCATCTGTGACGCGGCATACAGCGACTTGATAAGTCCGGGGTCTGTCAGGGCGTTCATTTTGGCGATGATGCGTCCGGGGTTTTCGGGCGTGTGTTTTTCCGCTTCGCGGTCTATCATATCCTGCAAGCGGTGACGGAGCGTGATGGGCGCAACCAGAAACGCGCGATACTGTTCCTGCCGCGCATATCCGGTCAGATAGTTGAACAGGTCAGTGGCGTCCATGCCGAATTGCGGAGCGCAGGTTAGAATACCCACATCCGTATACACGGTCGCGGTTTTGGGGTTGTAGTTGCCCGTGCCGATGTGCAGATACCGGCGCAATCCGTCCTCCTCGCGCCGAACCACGAGCGTTACTTTGGAGTGCGTTTTCAGCCCGACAAGCCCGTAAACAACGTGTACGCCCGCTTTCTCCAACTGTTTTGCCCACGTAATATTATTCGCTTCATCAAAACGGGCTTTCAGTTCTACGAGACACGCGACTTGCTTGCCGTTGTCTGCCGCTTCAATCAGGGCAGGTAGTATGGGCAAGTCGCCGCTCGTGCGGTACAGGGTGTGCTTGATCGCCAGAACGTTCGGGTCTTCGGCTGCCGCCCGCAAAAAATCGGTCACGCTGCTGAACGATTGATAGGGATGGTGCAGCAGAATATCCTGCTTGCGGATTGCGGCGAAAATATCATTTGTATTGCGCAGGGCAGGCGTGATGGGTGGATTGAACGGTGGGTCGCGCAGAACGGGAACGTCAAGGCCCGTCAGGGGCATCAGGTCCCCGGGATTGAGCATACCATCCAGCGTGTAAACTTCGTGTTCAGGGACTTCCAGTTCTTCTATGAGCGTTTGGCGTATGTCGGGAGGCATGTTGCTTGCCAGTTCCAGCCGCTCAATTTCGCCAAATCGCCGCTTGGCAAGCTCTTCTTCGATCATTTCCAGCAGGTCGTCCGCTGCGTCCTCCTGCAACTCAAGGTCGGCGTTGCGGGTCAGGCGGAAGGGATAGCAGGCGCGGACTTCCATGCCGGCAAACAGCCTGCCGATATGGGCGGCGATCACCTCTTCCAGCAGGACGAACTTCCAGGGCGCGCCAGCAATAGGAACCAGGCGGGGCAGGGCCGGTTTGGTGGGAACTTTGACGCGGGCGAAATGGTTCTGGTTCGAACGCGGGTCGTGAACCACAACGGCAAGGCTCAGGCTGAGATTGGAAATATAGGGAAACGGATGGCCGGGGTCAACGGCAAGCGGCGTCAACACGGGAAACACTTCGCTCTCGAAATACAATTCCAATCGCTGCTTTTCGTTTTCGGAAAGGGTTTCGTATCCGACAAGCCGCACGTCGTATTCGGCAAGGCGGGGCAGCAAATCCTGAAGGCAGCGGTACAGCATGGCAAGCTGCGGCTGAAGTTTGGTCTGAATGGCTTCCAGACGCCGAACGATGGTGCGGGGCGTTGCCGGTCGCCCGGTCGCCTCATCGGAACGTTCGCGCATCCCCGGCACATGAATCATAAAAAACTCGTCCAGATTGTTGCTGTAAATGGCGAGGAATTTCAGACGTTCCAGCAGGGGATGGTTGGTGTTAAGGGCTTCGGAAAGGACGCGGGCGTTGAAGTCCAGCCAGCTTAACTCGCGGTCGAAAAACAGATGTTGTTTGACTTTCAGCGCGTTGGTAACGGCATGGTTCGTACTCGCTGCGGGCGCGCGGCGCGACTGGTGTTTGGAACGCGGTGAAGTGGCTTTATCGGGAGCGACAACTGTTTCTGAGTTGGTGGAGGGCGTTGGGGAGGGGGAGTGCGTAGGTTCCTGCATAAATGCCTGCTCCTTGCTAAACAATTAATAGTTGATAGAGAGACGGAAACTATCAACTATCAACTATCAACTTTTCAAGATACGGTTTCTTCCATTTTCCAGCGTGAGCCGGGGCGTTGCGGTGTGGCAGAGCGTGTCAGGCCGAGCGCCTGCGCCAGTTCGCGGGGCGTATTGCCCACGGCTCGCAAATCCAGCCCGGAGGAAACGCGGGCTTCTTCCAGTGTTACGTCGTCCAGAAACAAAACCTCATCACGCAGGCAGATTTTCGGAATATAAACCGTCTGGTAGCAGTTGGAAAAGGTTTTCAGTTGCGCCAGAATGTCCTGCGCGGTGAGCAGTCCCGCGATGTGGATGTCGCCGCCGAAAAAGTCGTTTTTCACCACGCAAACGTTGATGTCCACGCCCTCAATACGGTTTAAGCGGTCTGCAAATGTCTGCACATGCTGCGCGGGCATTTCCGCCGTGACAAGCGTAGCTGTAACCGGAACGGGTACGCGAACGGGCAGGCGCAAACCGGTACGTTTGGCGTCATCCAGAAACAGGCGGATGGTTCCGATGCCGTCTTCCAGTTGCGGAAAATCTTCATAGTGGGAGCGGGGCGGCACGTCCTGACCGGCAATGTGATACCACTCATCGGCAAGCCAGGCGAAGCGTGTGCCCAGCGTGGTTTCAAAACCCTGCGCTATCTGTTCCACATGCGCAATCATGTCACGGGCATAGTCGCGCTCAACGTGGGTTAAATTGGGCAGGCGTTCGCGAAAGCGGGTCATGCCGACGGGAACAATGGCGACGGACTGTACGCCCGCGCGTTTGTTGGTGACAGCGCGGTGTTCCTGCGCCAGTTCATCCAGCGTGTTATCCAGATTCGCGCCGTCATTCAGTCCGGGGCAAAGGACAATTTGCGCGTGAACATCTATGCGGTTGTCGGCTAGTTCGCGAATTTGGGGCATAATAGGCGTGGGCGTTTTGCGGCCAAGCAGAATCTGGCGCAGTTCGGGGCTGGTGGCATGAACGGAAACATACAGCGGAGAAAGACGCTGTTCCAGAATACGCGCCCATTCTTCCTCTGAAAGGTTGGTCAGCGTGACGTAGTTGCCGTGCATAAACGACAGGCGAAAATCATCGTCCATCAGGTACAGCGACTTGCGCATTTTCTTCGGCTGCTGATGAATGAAGCAGAACACGCACTTGTTTTTACAGGTGTGAATTTTATCGCCCAGATCATGCTCGAACTGCAAGCCAAGATCGGCGTCCACGCGCTTTTGCGCATCCACGATGAGCGTCTGCCCGTCGCGCTGTAGAGTTAATTGTAGTTTAACATCCGAACTGTGGAAGCGGTAATCCAGAATATCAAGAATTGGCCTGCCGTTGATCTGCTGAAGCATATCGCCCGCGCGAACGCCCGCGCGTTCTGAGGGGGAACCCGTTTCGACTGCGGTGACAATGAGGGCATTTACGTTTTTGAGGAAAATTTCGGACATAACTTCCGCTATTGTACCGAATACAAGCCAGAAAAGCAAATTTAGAAGAATAAACCACGGAGAACACGGAGAACACGGAGAAAAGCGGAGAGGAAAGAAGAAGCAAACCGCAAAGATGCAAAGGACGCAGAGAAAGACAAAAATAGAACAATATTCTCCACTTCTCTCCTCTCCGTGTCCTCCGTGTTCTCCGTGGTTTATTCTTCTAAATTTGCGAGGCGGGCGAACTCTTCGATATTGAGGGTTTCGCCCCGGCGGGTGGGGTTGATTTCGGCGCGGGCAAGCAATGCCTCGACGCGGGCGCGGTCTTCCATGCCGAACCCCAGGCTGAAGGATGCGGGGGCGCGTAGGAGGGCGTTGAGGAGGGTTTTTCTTCTCTGAGCGAAGGAGGAGCGGACGATGTTGAAAAACCGCTGCTCGTCTCGCAATTCAACCGTGCCGGGAACAACCGGGTCGAGGGCGAGTATGGCGGAGCCGACTTCGGGCGGGGGCAGGAAAACGGTACGCGGAACCGTGCCGACAATTTCCGGGCGCGTGTGGTACTGAACAAAAACCGACATGGCCCCGTAATCATCCGTATCTGCGCGGGCAACGGCGCGATTGGCAAACTCGTGCTGAACGAGCAGAACGACGCGACGCAGCCGCGCTTTATGCTCAAACAGGCGTTCAATGATGGGCGTGGTGATGTAATAGGGGATGTTTGCGACGACAACGCCGGGCTGGTCGCCAAATGCGTCATTAAATAATGCATCGGTGCTGTCTTTTTGCAGGAAATCGGCGAATACCAGGCGAACATTGGGGGTGTTGGCGGTCACTTCGCGCAAAATAGGTTCCAGATGGCGGTCTATTTCGACACTGGTAACGACAGGAGAAACAGCAGCCAGGGCGAGCGTAAGCGCGCCGAGGCCGCTGCCGATTTCCAGAACCGGTTCGTGGGGCTGAAGGTCCGCCGCCCGAACGATCCGATCCAGAGTGTTGCGATCCACAAGGAAGTTTTGCCCCAAACGCTTTTGGGCGCGAATCCCATGCGTCTGAAGCAATTCGCTGGCCTGTTTTGGAGAAACCGGGTCGTAATCCATACGAAAAATTACCCGCCCCTTTCTCCAACCGTCAGCTTGCGCGGCAATCCCGATGGCAGGGAGGCGGCGAAGTCCGAACGGCGATCAGTCATGCGCGATTGTCGAACAAGCAGGTAACGAACAAGGCAAATCCGCCGTCCTGCCGCGAGTTTCGCGCGAAAGTGGTATTACGAACCGTTGAAAATGAACAGGTTCGCGATTAGTCGAGAATGTGTACGCGCACATGTTTCATGTCTTTGACATTTTTCACATCGTGCTGCGAATCAATGGCAAGATCAATGCGGCTGCCCTTAATGGCTCCGCCCGTATCGGCGGCGACGGCGTAACCGTAGCCTTCGATGTACAGGCGCGTACCGAGCGGCATGAAACGCGGGTCTACGGCAACCACGCCATAACCGGCCAGAACACCCGTATAGGTGCGTCCGTGATCATTGCTTCCATCGTTATACGGATCGTACCACGTTGCGTTCATGGTGACGACGCGCCGACCGGAAAAATACCCGCGCGACGCGAGTTGCGCGGTTCGCCCATCCTCAACAACTTCGGGACGGGGCTGTTTGAGAACGCGGGTGCTGACGGCTTCGCGCTTGAGTTCCGTGCCGTCAGGCCGAACTGAGACGGAGTAAACGACCTCTTTGACGCCATTGACGCCGGAGCGCAGAGTGCGGCTGGTGCCGCTTCGCAATTGGAACGCGGGTTTCCTTAAGGTGGGATAAGGAATCGGACTGCGCTGCACAACTTTGCGGGTCACCGATGAGGATGTTGCAAGTTCCGTCGGTTTGAGCTTTGCTGCACTTTGGGGGCTGCCCGTTTGCCGGGGCGCTCCCGCCAGAGCGGTTGCCAGGGAGAGTGACCCCAGTGCAACCAGTCCTGCGGTATAACGTCCCGCGCGGACAGTGGAGATGTAGGACATAGATTGTCCTCCTTTCCGTTTCCGATTTGTGTAGACACCGTTCGGATGCCTGTTGCCTTTTGACGGACCTCCTGAACCAATCGGGCTGAATCTATGGTAATAGAAACCGATTAGTTGCCTGCTTGATGGGATCGCGAGAAAACGAACACGCGGCCAGCGTGTATGAGAACAGTCTAAAACGTGGGTTTCGCGTTAGACACGGGGGAAGTGTACAGCGCATAGCCGTATTTGTCAACCTGACTCTGCTGTTGTTGCTGTAAGTAGATACGCGCTTTTTGCAACCCTCTGCCAAACGTTGCGCTTACCTGTCAAACATGCACAGGTGAAAAAAAGTGAAAATAACACGTAAAAATAGTTTTAAAGTGTGTTCCGGCCCGAAGGCAGAGCGCGTAGTAAGGCAACATGCGTCTACATAATATGGTAAAATAGTAGTGGAAGAAGTACGCGCATGAAGAAGTTTGTGCAGAAAAATTTTCAACTTTCCGCTTTTGTGTAGTATGGCGGAGTAGATTATCATAGTGAGTGAAGTCGGTTGTCTCTCACGCGGCGAACACCGGTTTGGCCGCAGGGAAAGGAAACCGATGAGAAAAGATTTTTTAGTAGAACGACAGGGAAAGACCTTCTGTTTATACGCGGGGCTTTTATCTTTAGCCCATGAGCAGGGGCTGAAATCCATTACAACGGAACTGGTGCAGATTCCCAACGAGAACAACAACCGCGTGGCGATTTGCACGGCGCGGGTGACGCTGGAAAGGGAGGGGACGTTGCGGGAGTTTCATGGTATCGGGGACGCCGCGCCCAACAACGTGGCCCCGGCCATGCAGACCTGTTTGATTCGGCTTGCCGAAACGCGGGCGAAAGCGCGGGCGTTGCGTGATGCCGTCAACATCGGCATGGCCGCGCTGGAAGAACTCAGCGACGATGACATTTACGAGGCCGCGCCGGAACGGGGGTATTCCACCAACCAGCGCAGCACGCGCCAGACGCCTGCCCGCGTTCCCGCCGCAACAGCGTATGCCAGTGGAAACGCGCCGCGCATGGAAAGCAACGGCAACGGCAATGGATCACATCATGAGGACAATGCTGCGCCCGTGAAAGCGTCAGCCGTCAAGCCTGCCGCGAAACCGGCGGAGCCGACTCCTATTCCCGCCGAATTGCGCAACCCGCTTGCCAATCCGGTCACGGACGCGCAGATGGAAGCCATTCGCAGTCTGTGCCGTCGCCGCAGCATTGACGTGGACGCGGCGGCAAAGGATAAGTTCGGCGTGGATGCCCTGTCCGCGCTGACGCAGGCGCAGGCCAGTGACCTGATTAAGACGCTGCAAGCGGAAGCCAATAATGGACGGGCGGCAACGGCGGCGTAGCCCGAATACAGGATTGAAAATCTCTGTCTGGACAAAGCAAGCTCCTTCGGACGCGGACACAACGCTGCTCACGCGGAACAACATGTTGTGTCCCTACGCTTCTAAACTTTCCCGCGTCGCAGGACGCTTGCACTTTCGTGCCGGGTATTTTCAATACCCGGCTCAGGCATATCCAACTTATATGACAGGATGACACCTTTGCACGAATACCTCCGATATGTCATTGCGCCGTATACTGGTCGGCAACGCCGCCGACGCGCTTGGGGAACGCGCCAACCTTGCCGTTACCTTTGCGGCGGGGAAAATCGTCGGGCTGGAAACGTGGAACGATGCGACAACGCCGCAGCCGGGGGATATAGATGCCCGCGACGGGTTGCTGGTTCCGGGGTTTATTGATATTCATGTGCATGGCGGGGCGGGCCGGTATGTGATGGAGGGGACGGCGGACGCGCTGGACGCGATTGCCGTTCATCTGGCGTCGCATGGCGTTACCGGGTTTCTGGCAACCACTGTTACCGGGCCGTGGGAACAGCAGGCGCAGGCGCTTGCTGTTACGGCGCAACGGATGGACGCGCAGAGCAAAGAGGCAGTGAAGCGTCCGCAGCAGGGAGAGAACGCGAGGATAGCAGGGAGCGCAGGTATTGGGCTGTCACCTGGAGGGGCCGTACATCAATCCGAAGAAAAAAGGGGCGCAGCCGGAGCAATTTGTGCGCGAACCGGATGTGGCGGAACTGCGCTACTGGTGCGGCGAAAATTTGCAGGTGGTTCGGGTTGTCACGCTTGCGCCGGAAATGCCGGGCGGGCTGGAACTGACGCGGTTTCTGGCGGGGCAGGGGATTATCGCCTCCATAGGCCATACGGATGCCACGTATGCGCAGATGGAGGCCGCCATAGATGCGGGGGCGCGGCACGTCACGCACTGTTTCAACGCCATGCGTCCATTGGAGGGACGGGAACCGGGCGTCGTTGGCGCAACGCTTGCCCGCCCGGAACTAACGGCGGAACTGATCTGGGACAACATCCACGTCCACCCGGCAAGCTGCCGCGCCCTCATCAACGCGAAAGGCGCGGCAGGCGTGATTTTGATTTCCGACGGAATACCCGGCGCGGGCATGGGCGAAAATTACGAATTCACTCTTGGCGATTTGAAGATTGTGGTCAAAGATGGCTCGGCGCGGCTGCCGGATGGAACCCTTGCTGGCAGCCTGCTGACGCTGGAACGCGCCTTTGCCAACGCTGTCCCTTTCAGCCTGTCCGAACGCGCCCGCATGACCTCGTACAACGCCGCCCTCGCGCTCGGACTGGCGCACCGCAAAGGGTTGCTGCGCGTGGGCTACGACGCCGACCTGACGCTGCTGAATGGGGATGGCAGTGTGCGGCAGACGATAGTTGGAGGAGGCAGATGGGTAGATGGGTAGAAATGCCGTTCTACTCAGAAATTGGCGGCAACTCAATAAATATCAGACTACTCATCTACTTATCTACCTACCTACCCGTCTACCTCCTCAAAATTTATCCGTTTCCACCTGAAGGCGTATCTGGCGCAGGATGTTGGCGGCGCGTTCGCAGGCGTCGGCAGAACCCGTATAGGCGATGGCTCTGCCGCGCGTGTGCGCTTCGAGCATGATGCGTTCGCAATGGGGCGCGTCGTAGCCCGTCGCTTTTTGCAGTTGGGAAGCAACCTCATCGAATTCGTGAAAATCGTCGTTGTACAGAATTACGACGTAGGGGCCATCGTCGAGCGTGTCCTGCTCCTCAAATCCCGGCAGAACGCGCTCTTCAATAAACGGTTCGGCAACTTCCGCATTGGCGGGCATCGTTTACTCTCCTTCAAAGCGTTGCTTGCAAAGCATTGATTCCATCGTGGGGCAAGAATCGGGTAACATGCGCGCGAGAACACTGTCTCTGTTAAGTATAGATTAGCGGCCGCTGCAATGTCAAGACTCGGAGCCGCAATCGGAAAAGGAATTGACATGCCGAAAGAGTTCAAACACAATCTGAGTTTGCAGACTGCTTCGCCGTTGAATCGCCGCGACTTTCTGCGGACGGCGGGAATTACGCTCGGCGGCCTTGCGGTGGGAAGCGGGCTGGCAGGAACCGCGTCCGCGTTCGCGCAGGAACACGGGGCAGGCAGCGCGGTGGCGGCAAAGACGCAGCCCGGAAACGCTGGTGAAAACCCTGTTCGACAGCCTGACGCCCGCGCAAACGGCAGACGTGTGCATGCCCTGGGAACACGCCAAACGCAGCATGGTGCAGGCCAACTGGGGAATTGTCAAAAACAACATCGGCAAGCAGTTCAATGCCGACCAGCAGGAGATGATTAAAGGGATTCTGCGCGGGCTGACGACCGAAGAGTGGTATCCCAAAATTCTGCAGCAGATGGAGGGCGACGCGGGCGGATTGCAGAACTACTACGCCGCGCTGTTCGGATCGCCGAAAACGGGCAAGTTCGAGTTCGTGCTGACCGGGCGGCATGTCACGCTGCGCGCGGACGGACACTCCAACCAGAACGCGGCGTTTGGCGGGCCGATCTTCTACGGCCATGCGGTGAAGGAGACCGAAAACCCCGACCACGCGGGCAACATCTACTGGCAGCAGTCCAGAAGGCGAACGCCGTGTTTACCGCGCTCGACGGCAAGCAGCGCGCTATTGCCCTGCTCGACAAAGCTCCCGGCGGAAAGCAAGATTGATTTGCAGGGCAAGGACGGCATGTTCCCCGGCATCGCCATCGGCGAACTGTCCCGTGACCAGAAGGCGCTCGTCAAATCCGTGATGCGCGATCTGCTGTCACCCTATCGCCCCTCCGACGCCGATGAGGCGATGCGCGACATTGCGGCGAACGGCGGTCTGGACAAAATTCATCTGTCGTTCTACAAGCAGGACGATCTGGGCAATGACGGCGTGTGGGACATCTGGCGTCTGGAAGGGCCGGGGCTGGTCTGGCACTTCCGGGGCGCGCCTCACGTGCATACCTGGGTCAACGTCGTCAAAGACGCCAAACTCAGCGACGCGCATACGTAAACGCTACTATATTGCGCGTGAAAAGCTCAACTTGTAGGGGCTTGATTTATCAAGCCCATGCAAACCGGGCCGCGAATGAAACATTCGCGGCCCGGTTTTATGTGGCGTAAACATAGGCGGGTTTCCGTCCTGTGGGGGTTAACCTGCGTGGGTTGCGCCCGGCAACTTCTTTAGCTTTTCCGCGTTAGGTTTATCCGGACGGGCGTTGGGGCCGGGGGGCGGAGTACGGAACTGGTACTCGTCCGTATGTGGCATGTAGTACACGCGCGCTATAATTACAAGCAGGAGCAAGCCCAACAGAAAAGAAAACAGAATGACGCGATTACTGATTCTGGATTTTCGCATGGTCGTCAATGGAATGGAAAGCAGCTATTGGAAGTACCGAAATTTCCAATAGCTGCTTAACAGGTAGAAGAGGTTATTTAGCCATTTCCGTGGTTGGCGCAAGCGTCTTTGTCGTGGCCTTTTTACCAGTATTTGTCGGGTCGGGTTTCGCATTCGCGCTGACGGGCGGGGGTTTATTGGCGTCGTCATCGCCTTTAGAGCCACATCCGGTAAGGGAGATAGCCAACAGGAGAACAGCGGCAAGAGCAAGAGCAGTTTTGTTCATTATTGAAGGTCCCATATGTATTGGTTGCGATCCGTGACGACGATGGAAGAGTTGGGAGTTGTCGGCGTCCAGTTGGTTCCGGCTGCGGCGCGGCCCGCGTTCATGGCTTTGCTATGGCCGTCACAGAAGGTGATCGTTCCGACCATGCTGCCATGCCGAGGCTGTTCAAACCCGCCGTACGGTCCCATGAAACTGCCCTGTTCCCCAACCGCCGTTGCTATAGGTGCAGCCTTCGGGTGTGGTCAGCGTGGCAGGGGCTAAGAGGAAGTAGTAACCGCCACCTTCGGGATACAGAGAGTTGGCGCCGGAAAAGGAACCCGGTCCATTGGCAAGCGCCGCGCCACCGAACATAACCGTTTCCGCAGGCTTCTGGATCAGCGCTATCGGCGTCGGAGGTCCCGAGTTGGGATTAGCGGCGGTGCCAAAATCGCTACAGTCGGCAGAGTACATCATGTAGTCTACGTTGAAGGCATAGCCCCCCCAGATCGCGACATTGGAATCGTAAGCGTTTTTCCAGATGCCATCATCCGGCATATCCGGACATTTCAGCAACTGTTTGTTCTTAATGTACGGTTGCGCGAAGATGAAGGCCGTTTGACGATTTGTTATAGTAAGCGGGGTGGATTCCGCAGTCGTCGTGATGAAACGCGGCATCGATTCATCATAGTCCTGCTGGTACATTATCACGCCCAGTCCCAATTGTTTGTTGTTGCTGATACAACTGGTCTGGCGGGCTTTTTCGCGAGCCTGCGCGAAAACGGGGAACAGAATTGCCGCGAGAATCGCGATGATCGCGATCACGACGAGCAGCTCGATCAGGGTAAAACCTGATCTGCGGTTTTGCTTCATCATTTTTTCTCCGTAGGTCGAATGGTTTTCCTGACAGCGGAAAACCGGGCGCGAACAACGAGAACTAGCGTTATGGCGATTGCGAAAGTAACAGCAGGGGATTACTTCCTGTGAAAACATTCGCAAGGGTTCTGATTGTCACGCGATGGATGGGTTCCTCATGACTTCAAGATGGCTGGAACGCGGAACATGCGTTGTTTTATTCGTCGAATAACTCATGTTTAAGAAAATATTAAGAAGAGCAGATATGACGAAACGCGAATTCTCTCTTTATGGACGCCATTACTGACACAAATGTTCCAATGTAAGTTGAAATCACCCTCTTTCTTGTTATTGTTGTCTCTCTGAACTCAAAGCTGAAAACAGGAAAAACCACGCAACTGGAAAAGAATTCCATCCAGAGTTAGGATGTGTTCTTCACAGGCGTGGCAGCTTTGCCGCTATGTTCAGTCAGGTCACTATAGTTCATTATTTTCGATTTTACGAACTTCTGTCAAGAGTGTCAGCAAATTTTGTAAAAACCTGGTGTTTTAGGATGTTTTAACTTCCGCCAGGCATAAACTTTCGGTGCTGCCACCAGGGGATATTCAGGCTTTCCAGCAATCGGCCCACTTCACATAGCGGCAGGCCGACCACGTTGAAAAAATCGCCCTCGAAACTTTCAATGAACGGGGCGGCATAGCCCTGCGCCCCGTATGCGCCCGCTTTGTCGCGTGGTTCCCCGGTTGCGATATAGTCCACTATCATTTGCTCGGAGAGTTCGCGAAAGCGGACGCGCGTACAGACGGCAGACGTGGCATGAGGGGCGCTCCAATCGTTGCGGCCTGCGGTGAGGAGGGCGACGCCCGTATACACGCGATGGACGCGCCCTGACAGCAATTGCAGCATCCGCAACGCGTCCCGATCATCGGCGGGTTTGCCAAGCGGAACGCCCCAATCGCCATCGTCCGCCGTCACCAGAGTATCCGCGCCCAGCACCAGGCCGCCTGGAACGCGAGAAGCCACCTCCTGCGCTTTGTTCGCCGCAAGCTGCATCACGAAGGCAGGGCAGGTCAACAGCGATACGGGGGCGCGGGCGGCTCCTCATAGCGGCTTGGAACCACCGTGAACGGCAGCCCGAGCAGCGCGATCAGCTCTTTCCGGCGCGGCGAAGCAGACGCCAATATCAAATGCGGCCCCTCGGAAGTGACGCCTTCATCCCTCATCCTTTATCCTCATCCCTGCTGTAGTTGATAGTTGATACGTTCTCTATGTTGATTGGAACACAGGGAACAGCGAACTGTCTCCTCACCCATTTAGATCAAGGTCTGCCGCCGTGATGATGCTTTGGGCGATTTCGCGCATTTTCTTGTTCTGGTTACGCGCCTGGAAGTGGATGCGCTTGAACGCTTCCTCTTCGCTCATGCGATGCCGATCCATCAGAATGCCTTTGGCGCGCTCGATCAGTTTGCGCGTTTCCAGCGTCTCCTTCAGCTCTTCGATCTCTTTGGACTGCGACATGATCTGCCGGAAGCGGCGCACCGCCATTTCCAGCGCGGGCGCGAGGTCTTCTTTGCGGAACGGCTTCATCAGGTACGCGAGCGCGCCGGTATCGCTGGCCTGCTCGACCAGTTCCTGCTCGTTGAAGCTGCTCAGGAACAGAATGGCGCAGGGCGTTTCGTTCAAAATGCGCCGCGCCGCCTCGATGCCGTCCATGACCGGCATTTTGATGTCCATGATAATGACATCGGGCTTGTGGATACGCGCCGCTTCAATGGCCTGCGCGCCGTCGCCTGCTTCCGCAATCACGGTATGGCCGAGTTTTTCCAGACGCGCGCGAATAATTGTGCGGGTCAGTTGCTCATCTTCTGCAATCACTGCTTTTAATGGGTCCATGAACGCAATACTCCTACCTCGTGGCGCTGTCGGGGCGTACCGATGGCGCGGAAAGCCAGTCACGAGGCTTTCCGCCGCGTTTGATTTCGAGTTGCTGGCAAATATAGCGCGAGAAACGCGCGTAATTTGCCTACTGTCCGGTAGATTACACAGCAATTCTCGGCGAATTCCTGCTTTTGGGGCGGATATTTGCCGGGAATGACATGGAAACCCATATTTTTTTCGTGTCGGCATGAAACAGGCTAAATCACAGCAGGCGTAAGGAACAGGCTTCAAACCTATTCCTTACGCCTGCCTGTGAGAGGCGTACGAATTACCGGCTGCGGTTCCCCGGCTGTCGCCACTTCCCCTCGCGACTGCCCACCCTTACGGCCTATATCCGCCATGTGCTGCCGGTCGCGGGAAACGGCTTCGCCGCCCTTGCGTCCGATAGCGGCCATGTGGTCGCGGTCACGGGCCACTTTCTGCCCGCCCTTGCGTCCAGCAGCGGCGTGGCCCTCCGGGTTTCCGTGCCAGCCTCGTCCGCCCGCATCCTGCTGCGACGAGTCGTGTTCACGGGGTTGATTATCTGTTTCCTGTTGGGAGGCGGTATTCGCTTCCTGCGCGCGTTTGACTGCCATGGGTGGAACTCCTCTGTGTTACTGTGCCTGATACGGGATTCGCCGTCTGGAGCGAACCGCTTCAAAATGCGTACCGGCATTTTCATGCGCTGAGACAAGAGAAAGGCGACTGTGCTTTCTGATTGTTCCTACAATTCGATTGGCGTATAGCGTTCAATGTTTGAACGGGAACCAGCCTGCTGTCATCTTCCGCTATCGCTGCAAGGACGGCCTTAATAGACGGCTTGTTCCAAAATAAAATGAACCGCAGCAGACTATCCAGTCGGCTGCAGTTTGGTGTTCAGGTATTCAGGTGTCTCGGGGTTCAGGAATTTGGCTGAAGTCTCATATTCCCATATTCTGTATTCCGTATTCCCTAGCGGCGGGGACGGAAGCGGGCTTTTGGCACGTCGTCGCCTTCGTCTTCGTCCGGCGGGGCTTGCGGCTGTGGGGTGCGGTTCCGGGCGCGGGCCTCGGTCCCGGTCGCCAAAGCGTCCGCCGCCGCCACCTCCGCCTCTGTCTCCGCCTCTGTCACGGTCGCCAAAGCGTCCGCCGCCGCCACGATCTCCACCCCGGTCGTTGCGGTCACGGGGCGGGCGTCCATCATCGGGGCGCTTCGCCATGTTCGGGTCGAACGGCTGATCCAGATTGATGGCCGACAGGTTGATGCGTCCCTGCTGGTCCACTTCAATCACGCGCACCTGAATCTCGTCGCCCACCTTGACCGCCTCTTCGGGACGGCGCACGGGCGGATTCTTGCAGATGGCTGACATGCACAAGCCCTTCGCGTCCGGGCATAATTTCCACGAACGCGCCCATGCCGATAAGCCGGGTCACTTTGCCGGTGAACAGTCCGCCGACTTCCATTTCGCCGACCATGCCCAGAATGATGTCGGCAGCCCGCCGGCCCGCTTCCTGATCCACAGCCGCGATAAAGATTTTGCCGTCCTGCTGAATGTCAATCTGCGCGCCGGTATCGGCCGTGATCTTCTTAATCATCTTGCCGCCTGGGCCGATGACCTCACCGATGCGTTCCGGGTTGATCTCGATGGTGAAGATGCTGGGCGCGTACTTGCTCAGGTGTTCGCGGGGCGCGGCAATAGCGTCCGTGATTTTGCCCAGAATATGCAGGCGGCCGATGCGCGCCTGTTCCAGCGCCTGCACCATCACTTCGCGGGGCAGTCCCTGAATTTTGCAGTCCAGCTGAATGGCGGTGACGCCTTCGGCGGTTCCGGCCACCTTGAAGTCCATGTCGCCGGAAAAGTCTTCCATGCCCTGAATGTCGGAAAGCACGGCGAACTTATCATCCAGCGTCATCAGTCCCATCGCGATACCCGCAACCGGGCGCGGATATTTTCACGCCCGCGTCCATCAGGGCAAGCGTGGAACCGCACACGGACGCCATAGATGTGGAGCCGTTGCATTCCAGCACTTCGCTTTGCAGCAGCATGGCGTAGGGGAAGTTTTCGATGGGCGGCAGGACGGGAACCAGGGCGCGCTCGGCAAGCGCGCCGTGTCCGATTTCGCGCCGTCCCGGCCCGCGCAGCGGGCGCGCTTCGCCAACGGAATAGGGCGCGAAGTTGTAGTAGTGCATGTACTGCTTCTTCTCGTCCACTTCCAGGTTGTCCACGACCTGCGCTTCGCTGGTCGCGCCCAGTGTCAGGCACGTCAGAACCTGCGTCTGTCCGCGCGTGAACAGGCCGGTTCCGTGTACGCGGGGCAGCAGGCCGACTTCGCACGTAATCGGGCGAATCTCGTCCACCTTGCGGCCATCGGGACGAATGCCCTCCTCGATGATGAGGGCGCGAATCTGGTGCTTGACGGCTTTTTCCGCCGCTTCGGCAATGTCGCTTTTCTTGTCGGGGAAATCCGCCAGCAGGGACGCGACAATCTCTTTTTTCAGGTCGCCGATAGCCGACTCGCGGGCGGCTTTGTCCGGGTTCTGAATGGTGGCGCGAATGTTGGCGTCCATGCGGTCGTGAATGGCCTGCATAATGTCTTCGGCGGGCAGGTGAAGTTCGACTTCCAGCTTTGTAACGCCCACTTTGGCTGCCAGTTCTTCCTGCATTTCGCACTGCAGCCCGATCATTTCATGCGCGGCGTCAATGGCGCTCAGCAGATCGGTTTCGCTGACGAACTTCGTGCCGGCCTCGATCATCAGGACGGCTTTTTTGGTTCCCGAAACGACCAGATCCATGTCCGACTCGGCGAGTTGGGACAGGGTGGGTTCATCATCAGTTCGCCGTTGACGCGTCCCACGCGCACGGCTCCGATGGGGCCATCGAAAGGGATATTGGAAACGGTCAGGGCGGCGCTGGCAGCGACCATCGCGAGGGTGTCGGAAAGGTTATCGGGATCCACGCTGAGGGGCAGGGCAATCACCTGAACATCGTTGCGCATGCCATCGGGAAACAGGGGGCGAAGCGGGCGGTCAATCAGACGGGAAGTGAGAACGGCTTTTTCGGAGGGCCTGCCGCCGCGCTTGACAAAGCCGCCGGGGATTTTACCAACCGCGTATTTGCGCTCTTCATAATCACAGGTAAGGGGAAAGAAATCGGTTCCGAGGCGGGGTTCCTGGCTCATGGTAGCGGTCGCCATAACAATGGTGTCGCCCTGATAAAGCCAAACCGCGCCGTTGGCCTGTTTGGCGACTTTGCCTGTTTCCAGGCGCAGGGTCCGTCCGGCCAATTCGCGTTCGACGGTGATAGACAACGTATTCTCCTGAAGGGTAGGGCAGGACGTTCCCGTAGTCTGCTATCCGCCGGCTCTGCAGTCCATCGGGCAAAAGCCCGAATGTACAGCAATCGGGACAACGGACAAAGCGGGATAAAGGACGGACACCGAAGCATCCCTGCCATAAGTGAGCAAAGGCAGTCGGCATTCCGGGAGGATTGCAGGAGACCGAAAAGAAATAGGAGGGGTCAGGGAAAACGGACGGTTAAATCCGCTTACCCTGAACCCTGGCGTTCTCGTCGAAAAAGCATCCGAATACGAAGAATAGCCGACTGCCGATAGGGCGTTTGCCGGGAATAATCGCCCCGACAACCTTGCCGGACATTCAAGCAGATAATAGCGAATGTCCGAAATAGTATGCCTGTCGGTACAAAGGCACAGAAAAATGCGCCAAAGCGCGATTAAATTTTGCTGCGGATGCTCAGCTTGCCGACCAGGGCGCGATAGCGGTCAATGTCGGTCTTGACCAGGTACGACAGCATCCGCTTGCGGCGTCCGACCATCATAAACAGGCCCCGGCGGGAGTGGTGATCGTGCTTATGTTCGCGCAGGTGATCGGTCAGTTGATTGATGCGGGCGGTCAGCAGCGCGACCTGCACTTCGGCAGAACCAGTATCGCCTTCAGTTACGGCGTTGCCAACAATAACGTCTTTTTTCATATCTTTCTTCAGCGGCACTCGTGAAACCTCCTTATTGAACCTATTACCCCACAGTTTAGCACAATTTGCTATGGGAAGTCAACAGGAAACAGGGGAGTAGGAGTAGGTTATTGGGATGTAGGGGCAACAAGGTTCATACTTGTTACAAGGCTTCCTACTGCACCACTCCGCTATTCTCTATATCCAGCGTTCCCGTCACTTCGCGCACGGCTTCTTTGGCGGCTTCCTTGACCGCCTCTTTGATGGCTTTGGTTTCCGGGGTTTCGGGCAGGTTTTCCAGCAGAATGTCTTTGATGGCCTCTTTGACCGCCTCTTTGACCAGCAGTGGCCGGGGGCAGGGAAGCGGCAGGAAGTGGCTGCGGCGGCAATTCAGTAACATTGGGCGTGGAGTCATCCGCCTCGATTTCCGCCTCCGTTAAGTGGCACATCCTGCCGGTTTTTGATGCGGCCCCAGTCCGCTTCAAACGTAGACAGAACTTTCTGAATAATGTCTTTATCATCCAGAATACAGCCCACTTCGCGGCGTTGATCAAGTTCCAGAGCGCGGAGGCTCTGGCTGCCGAGATACATCTGTTCGCCATCGCGCACGATCGCCTGGGCGTGAAGGCGCATGTCGAGGGGCGCGACAACGATGCCGGGCGAGTGTTTCCCTGCCTTGCCGATAACGCGAATTTCAACGCCCTCTTTTGCCTTGTGCATCAGCAGGCGCATCATTTCGGGATCGGACAGTTTGCCGTCGTAGATCAACAATTGTTTCTTTGCGGCCTGAATGAATTGGGTAAGCTGCGCGCGCGAGTTGCCCGGACTGACCAGAAACGTGTCGCACGTCGGGGTATAGGTCTGGCGCGTGGCGTCAGCAAGGAACAGTTTTTCCGCCTCCTCTACCCATTCGGACTTTTCCGTGGCAATGCCGAAACTGCGGCTGCGCTCAATGTCAATATAGGTATAGTTGAAGCCGAGCATGAACAGTTTCTGCTTATCCACGATCATCAATTTGTCGTGGTAGCGAACCAGGTCGGTTGCGGTACGCGCCACGCTCACGCCGTCGGAAAGCAGTCGCATTTCCAGATTGCGCAGGGTGCGCTCACCGCCCTGCCCCGTGCTGGTATACGCGACAAGGGCATGGACAAACACCCCGCGCCGCGCCGCGCGGGAAAGCGCGGCTTCGATCTCGCCCCTGTCGAACCGGAAAATAACGATCTGGATAGTTTCTTTGGCCTGGTCAATGCCGCTGAGAAGGGGCTTGATACCGGAACCAGGCTGCGTCAAAAGTTCCACGTAGGCTTCCTTATGTTTGTAGATGACTTGTCAGGCGTCGATTTGAGAAGGTGGGCGGCTGCTGTGGACTTACGGCGTTTTCGGCTTGATGAACTGCACGAATAGCAGAAGCAACGCAAACAGCGCGATATAGATGCCGGTGGATGTCCACGCCAGTTCGATCGCGTCCAGGCCGCAGGCCATACCCGCAAGAATGGCGAACAGCAGGGAGGCGTTGATGCTTTTCTGATCCAGTTTGACGCGGAACCGGACGAGGGCGATAGCAGCGGCAATGGCAAAGGCGCGGGCCAGATTGTCGTTGACCAGCAGCATCAGTCCCGTCAAGCCCACGCATAGAAAGAGCAGGTTGGAGGCTCCCAGAAACATTTGCAGCGTATCGTCTTTGCCCGCGCTTTTCGGCTTTCACTTTTACAGGAGAGCCGCCCTCCGTCGTCGTCATCATCGTCCGCATCCGGGGTGAATTGCGCCTCGTAGCCGCTGAGATACTTCATTTCCAGAAACGTGGTAATTACCAGAATCAAGCCAATGCCGACGGCATTAAGCAGGAGCATCAGCATGTGATGATACGACATCTGCGACAGGCTTGTTCCGGCGTCGGAGAATTTTGCAAGTTTGTTCATTGATATTCGCTCAAAGGATGGATTGACAGGCGTTGGCAGTGGAAAGTTCAGGGTTGTGTCAGCAATTGACCTGCCGCTTGTTCTTTTAAGGACGCAGAAGAGTACGTCAAATGTTCCAATGATGCAAAGATGCCCTCAACCGGGCGTCCACTTGTGGACACTGCCCTTCTCCAAAAAAGCCCGGGAGAAGGGGCGCCGCTGCATACAAATTTTGTGTCACAATGAATTCTGAACAATTTGAAAATGATTTAATAAATTTTTGTATGGGCGCGACACTTTTTGAACGCGCAGGGCGTCGGTTGGAGGAGAGGCATGGCGGGCGAGGGGAGCGGAAGGAATGGTCAGCATCGCGAAACGGCGTATGAACGGCGTTTGATTGCCCGCTTGCAGGCCGGGGAACCGGAAGCGTTGGGGGTTTTATTCGAGATGCACGTTGAACGGGTTTTTGCCTTTGCGCGGCATCTGCTGGAAAACCGTGAGGATGCGGAAGAGGTCACTTCGGAAGCGTTTCTGCGGGCTTTTGAACGCGCGGCTTCGTTTCGGGGCGAGTGTCCGTTTCGGGGCTGGCTATTTGCAATCACGCGCAACCTGTGCCTGGACCGCCTGCGGCAGCCACGATTGCTGCTCCTTGAACCGGAGGCGGCGGAGCGATTGACGGACGGCGGACAGCAGGCGGGCCAGATGGAAACCGGTGTGCTGGTACGACGCGCCCTGTCCGAACTGGAACCGGAACACCGTCTGGTATTGACGCTGTGCGATGTGGAAGAGTGGGACGCGCGGGAAGTGGCATTGGCGATGGAAAAATCCCTGCCCGCCACAAAATCTCTGCTGTACCGCGCTCGCCGCGCCCTCCGCGCCCATTTGACGGAGTTGTGGGAAGAGTAGAGGAAGATAGGAGATACGAGATACGAGTTCAGTACATTGTATCCAGCACAATCTGACGAAAACGTATAATTGAATTCCTCGTATCTCCTATCTCGTATCTAAGGAGCTATCTATGTGTTGTGACGAACTGCGGGATTTGTTGGATTTGCACATGGATGGGGAACTGCCGATGGAAACCGCGCGCAAGATGGAGCGGCATTTGCTGCGCTGTCAGGCTTGCGCGGCGGAACTGCACACCTTGCAGCAGGCGCGAACCATGCTGCGGGAGGCGGAGCCTGCTTCGGAAACAACCCCGGCGTTCCGGGAACGGACTCTGGCCCGTCTGCTTGATAATTTTGCGCCCCACGTTCGCGCAAATGTCGTGAACGCGCGACAATGGACGTTGCCGTTTCGTGAAGAAGTTGAAAAGCAAGCATAGAGGGGCATCTTCGATCATTGACCCTTTGCGTTGTGTTCATCGTAAATTTGACGCCTGCGCCGGGTTGATGGTACAGTAGTTTGCCTGTAACGCAGGCCGACCATGATGGTCGGTTCCGTATGAGAGTATGACGAAAGAACAATGCTGTTCTTACATTTTCCTCAGGGTCGCGCCATATCTGCGCGTGACACTATGACGAGATTGAAAGGATCGCACTGTGAATCGAATTATCTTGCGCCGTCAGGGTTTCACTCTGATTGAATTGCTTGTGGTTATCGCTATCATCGCCATTCTTGCCGCTATTCTGTTCCCCGTATTTGCGTAGGCTCGCGCCAAAGCGCGGCAGACCTCGTGCCTATCCAATACCAAGCAGATGGGTACAGCCGTACAAATGTACATTCAGGACTATGATGAGCAACTGCCGGGCTATCGTTTCAATGGCCCTGCTGGTTCGAATATCAACCCTTACGCCGGCGATGCCCGCGTTGGCACATCGGCGAAAGACATGATTTTTATCAACCAACTGCTGAATCCATACATTAAGAACGATGATGTTTGGAAATGCCCGTCCGGGGTGACGCAGTGGGTCAACATTGATAATAAAACGGGCGCGACCGGCGCGTTCCAAAACTATGGCGGCGAGAACTCCTACGGCATGAGCAACTATTTGTTCCGTTCCAATTCCGGGCTGAGTATCGCCTCCATTTCAGCAACAGCCAGCACTGTTGGCATGGTGGACGCAACCTATTACAGTACGCTGCCACACGGCCCAAAACAGACTTCCGGCCCCTGCAAGCTCAAAGGGGAGACGTATGGCGTGCCCACATCACCCGTAGACCCAACGGCCAGCACATACCCCTAATACTGGAAGAACATGGGCAACAGCCTGTATAACTTCACGACCGGCAGCAATAACCCGGATGACCCTTCAAACGCCGGGGTGCTTTCCGACGGCAAAGCGCGACATTCAGGGCAGCTCAACGCGATGTTTCTGGATGGACACAGCAAGTTTATGCCCTACGACCGTCTGGTGTTCGATCCTGACCTTGTAACGGGCGGCTCATCCAGCATCTGGGACCCGTACAAATTGGGCTGCCAGTAAACAAAACATGCTTCAACTGCGCTGTTTTGATACAAGCGCATAGAGGCAAATATAAACCGTCCTGCATGAACAATCATGCAGGACGGTTTAGCGACGAATCAAAGGGAGTAGCGCTAACTATTTGTGGCGCGTTCATGCGGGTTTTCGTTTGATTGTGGGGCCATTGGAGTGAGGCGGACGCGGCGGATGCGGCGGCCCGCCAGTTCCGCGACTTCGGCCTGCCAGCCGACGATCCGGGTTTTGTCGCCGATTTTGGGGTTGCCGGGAAGCGTGGCGAGGACGTAACCGCCAATGGTTTCAATGTCCGGCGCTTCGATTTCAATGTTGTAATCGCGCGCCAGTCGCGCCAGCGTCACTTTATAATCAACGAGATACGAGCCATCCGGCAGGGGGTGAATCTCCGGCAGGGACGGAGTAAACTCCTGCTGAATTTCACCGACCAGTTCTTCTAATATATCTTCCAGCGTTATCACTCCCGCCGTCACGCCGTACTCGTCCTGCACGATTGCCATCTCCATGCGTCCGGCGCGAAAATCGTCCAGCATGGCGTCCAGAGATTTGGTTTCCGGCACGAACAGGACGGGGCCGCAAAGGGCTTCCATTCGCGCCGAGGAATCTGCCGAAGCGATTCGATCACTCTCCCACGCCAGCGACATCAGATCGCGCACATGGACGCGCCCGATCACGTTTTCCAGATTGCCCCGACATACGGGAAACCGGGCGTAGCTTGTTTTCTGAACGAGGGCAAGGCTCTGTTCCAGCGGCTGTTCCAGCGTGAGATAGACTACTTCGGGGCGGGGAGTCATCACGTCGCGCACCTTGCCCCTGCCGAAGTGGAACGCGCGGTCAGCGATTTCTCCTGCCACTTCGGGTATGGTGTGCGCTTCTTCCGATTTCGACAGGATGCGGCGCAATTCATCTTCAGAATAAGCGGTTTCATGTTCCCCGACAGGCTCTACGCCCAGCGGTTTGAGCAGCATCGTACCCGTTGAGGTTATCAGGCGCACAAGGGGATAAAACGCGCGGTAAAACAGTTCAAAAGGAACGGCGGTCAGGAGGGCGATACGGTCCGGCTTGCCGATAGCCACCCACTTCGGCCCCAGTTCACCGAAAACAATATGCAGATAGGTAATGAGGGTGAAGGCAACCGCGACACCGATGATGTTTGCCGCGCCCTTGCCTGCGAGATTTCCGAGATGTTCCTGAAACCAGGGTTCAATCGCATGGGCAATCGCCGGTTCGCCAACAGAACCCAACCCGAGGCTTGCAAGCGTGACGCCTAACTGCGAGGCCGTTAAATACGCTTCGAGGTTGCTCTTGATGCGCTGAACGATGAGCGCGGAGCGGATGCCCTCCTCAACTAACTCATCAATGCGGGTGCGACGGACAGACACCACCGAATACTCGGCGGCTACAAAAAAGGCGTTTAGCAACACCAGCGCTATAGCCGCCCCAATTCCCCACATTGACATGACTGGCAAAACTCCAAGAGTAGGTTGTTAAGTTGTTAGTTGTCAAGTAAATAGGGTTTGAACAACTTGATAACTGACAACATTATAAACTAGCAACTAACAACTTAATCCATGCGTAGCAGACGGAATAGGCAAGAATGGTGTTCCCCGGCTTATATTTTTACGGTTATTTGCCGCTATAAAGCGAGAAGTAAACCAGAACGGCAAATGCCTTATTCCTCATTATGGGCGCGAAGCAACTGGTCCGGTGGCGTCTGCTGTGGCTGAGTCATACTTGTGGAGGAGCGCAACAGAACGTCGGAACCAGAGGTTCGCGCATCGGCAGGACGCAAATACATCGCTCCACGTTTATAAGCCTCGGCTCGATCATGCAGATAAGGCAGGCAATTGTTGGCAGCTTGCCTGATGTCTTTGTCGGACGACCATTGCGCCAGTTTCTGCACCGCAGGAAGAGCATCCTTATCGCCAATCTGCTCTAACGCTTTCAGTATAGCCAGTATTAACACTTTACCGCCGTGTCGGTGTCGCAAGCGTCGCCGCGTGAGCAGGCTGTTCAAGCAAGCGCGTTGTTCCTTATTAAGAAGCGAAGCGTCTGAGGCTTGCAATCTGGGCAGCAGGCGGCATAACGCGCCTGCAATATACGACTGATGCGTTGTCTTTTCTGCATCCAGCGCCTGGGCCAAAGGTCCAACCAGACGTAAATCTTTAATGCTTTCCAAAATGGAACGAGATTTTGCTTCCTGCCGTCCTGCGAGGCCCCGAAAATAAAAAAGAAAACACAGAGGAAGAATAATATTTAAAAAGTAAAACGCAGAATGGAGCAAACTGAATGCGAGAACCATCAGCCCTATGAGACATAGCGACAATCCTGATGTAATTCTGTATATATGTCGCCTTAGCGCCTGATGATGTAAATCATGCACTGTCGCTTTCATCCGGGCATAGTTATGCTTTGAAGTCTCGGAAGATTGCGCCAGCGTTTCATCACTCTTTGTTGTTGTGGAAGTTGGCGCAACTTGCCATGACTGCGCCTCTTCCTGTTGTGTTTGCTGCTGCATGATCGTTTTCTACGGGCCGAATTTTCAGTGAAAAGATGCAAATAACCTGCAATTACAAGAGTTTGCAGGGAATGGCCTGCCTGTTGTCGAAAATATTAGGAATGTGGATATAGATTACCTTTTATGAGGAGTTTTCACGTTATGCCTGCCGAAACTTCCGCCGCGTCAGCGTTGACCGCCGCGCAGCTTGTCGCTGACCGCTACCGCCAGATACATCTGGATTTTCATACGTCCCCGCTGATACCCGATGTGGGAACCGAGTTTGACGCGGAACAGTTTGCCGATACGCTTGCCAATGCCCGTGTAAACTGGGTCACGCTGTTCGGCAAATGCCATCACGGGATGAGCTACTATCCGACGAAAGCGGGTTTGGGCATGATGCACCCCGGCCTGAAGTTCGATCTGCTTGGGGCGCAAATCGAAGCCTGCAAAAAGCGCGGGATCGCTACGCCCGTTTACATTTCGGTACGTGTAGATCAGCATATCGGCATGACCCGCCCAGACCTGCTGTGCCGATTGGAAGACGGTAAACTGTGGGGGCCAGCGTACAACGAGGCCAAATGGTATCAGGTGTGCCTGAACAACACCGAGTACATTGATTATGTGGCCGAGCAGACCCGCGAAGTGCTGACGAACTATGACGCGGACGGCATCTTTTACGACATGTGCTACTATCCGCCCGATCCCGGCTGCTTTTGCGAAAAGTGCCTTGCGCGATTGGAAAAAGAGGGGCATCGGCGCGACGACAAGGCAGCGCATCGTCGTCAAACGTTCCAGATTTTGCGCGAATACACGACCCGGCTTGCCGCGTTATGTCGGGAACTGCGCCCGAACTCCACAACCTTTTTCAACTCCCGCGTGACGCCCAATGTGCATCGGGAACTGGACACCCTTACGCATCTGGAAATCGAATCGCTGACGACGGGTGGTTGGGGATACCTGTTTTTCCCGTGCCATTCCCGCGTGGTTCGCAGTTATGATCGCCCGCTGCAAGGCATGACCGCGCGGTTTCACAAGTCGTGGGCAGATTTCGGCGGCTTGAAAACAACCGCGCAATTGCACTACGAGGCAGCGACGATTCTGGCGGCGGGCGGCGTTATCAACATCGGCGACCAACTGCATCCGCGCGGCACGCTGGACAGGGGCGCGTATCAGGTTATCGGCGACACTTTTGCGAAGGTGGAAGCCGTCGAGGAGTATTGCCGGGACGCGCAGCCGCTTGCCGACATCGCCGTGCTGCTGCTGCCCGACAGTCAGGAAACGGCGGAAGCGGGAGAGAATGACACGCGCGGCATGGTGAAGATGGACACCAACATCGAGGGCGCTGCCGCCGCGCTTGCCGCCTTAAAGCATCAGTGGAACGGGGAAACGCCCGACCGCGACAACCTCCACAAGTATAAAGTGGTCATTATTCCCGATAACGGCTTTCTTACCTCAGATATGCGTACCCGTCTGGAATCGTATATGGCGCAGGGCGGCAAACTCCTGTTTTCGCACAAGGCTGGTCTGCATGACGGTCAATTTACCGTTCCCAATACTCCCGTTCGCTATATTCAGGAGTGTCCCTATACGCCCTCCTATATGAAACTTGGCGACGTATTAGGGGCAGGTCTGCCGGACAGCGAGTTCGTGAATTACCGCGCCGGGTCGTATGTGGAGGCCGTTGACGGCGCAACCGCATTGGGAAACGTGCTGGAACCCTACTTCAATCGCGCCCCCGAACACTTCTCCTCCCACGCGCAAACCCCGCATGACAAAACCACGCAATACCCTGTCGCCGTTCTCGCCGGGGATGAGAGCAGCGCGTACATCTACGCCGCCGCGTTCCGAGGTTATCGCGAGGACGCTTTTTTCGTTTATAAAGACATTATTGCCAAGCTGCTCAACCGCCTATTGCCGGAACCGATAGTACGGACAGGGCAGAACGTGTCGCCCGCTATGGAAATCGCCGTATTGCAGCAAAAGGCGGCTAATCGGCTTGTCGCGCACGTCGTCAACTTCCAGCCACAACGCCGCACCGCAACAAACGAGTTTATAGAGGAAGCCACTCCCGCCAACAATGTTTCCTTCGCGGTTCGGACGGGTAAAGCTCCGTCTCGCGTGGTTTTGGTTCCGTCCGGCGAAGAACTGGCGTTTGAGCAGAAGGACGCCTACTGCCATGTCACCCTGCCCGTTGTTTTGACACAACAAGTCGTTGCGTTTGAGGGCGTGACGCTGTAAACGCGATGTTCACCACCGGACACCATTTTCCGGGTATTGAAAATACCCGTCTATGTGGCGTTCCGCCAAGCGTCCTACGGACGCGAATTCAGGTTTAAAAAGCATTGGTGTTCGTAGGAGGACATAACAAGTTATGTCCCTACGCCGCAGGCCATACAGACAGGTTTTTTAACCCTGAAAGAATGTGTCCGGTTGTGAAGCGTGATGAAAATGTTCGTAGAATTTTCATTACTGTCAGGAAAAAACCGAGGCCGCCAACAGCGACCCGGCAAAGAGAACAGGGGAGAACCTCCCTCTGAATGGAGAGAACTGTAGAATGTTGGATGATTCCTTTGAGTTTTTGCAGCGCATCGTCAATACACCCGGACCCTCCGGGTATGAGCAGCAGGTGCAAAAGGTCTTTCGTGACCGGATACAGCCGTATGCGGATAACGTGCATACGGACATTATGGGCAGCGTGATTGCGGCTAAAAATGTCACATGCGCATCCCCGCGTGATGCTGGCGGGACATGCCGATGAGATCGGCTTTATCGTTCGCTATATCAGCGACGATGGCTGCATCTACTTCGGGCAAATCGGCGGACATGATGCTATTGTCGCGGTGGGGCAGCGGGTGAATATCCATACGGAAAGCGGCCCGATACTGGGTGTTTTGGGACGCAAAGCCATTCATCTGCTGGACAGCGCGGAGCGCGATAAAGTGCCGAAAACCGATGAGCTGTGGATTGACATTGGCGTTGCCACCCGCAAGGAAGCTGAAGAACTGGTGCAAATCGGCGACTGCATTACGTATGCGCAGGAACTACAACGCTTGCAGGGCGAACGCGCGACTGCCCGCAGTTTCGACAACAAAATGGGGTGTTTCGTGGTTGCCGAAGCCATGCGCCTGCTGCAAGGCAAGGAGTTGCAGTGCGGCGTGTACGGCGTGGCGAACGTTCAGGAGGAGATCGGACTGCGCGGCGCGCGAACGGCAAGTTTCAGCATTGACCCGCTTGTTGGAATCGCTACCGACGTGGGACACGCGATGGACTTTCCCGGCGCGGACAAGAAGAAAGTGGGCGACATCAAATTGGGCGGCGGGCCAGTCATCGGGCGCGGGGCGAACATCAACCCCAAAGTGTTCGCCATGCTGGTGCAAACCGCTAAAGACCTGGAAATTCCCTACCAAATCGAGGCTTTTGGCGGCGGCACCGGCACGGACGCGAACGCCATGCAGATCAGCCGCGCGGGAATGGCGACCGGCCTGATCTCCGTTCCCCTCCGCTACATGCACACGCCCTGCGAAGTGATGTCGCTGGACGATATTGAAAACACCGCCCGCCTGATGGCCGGCTTCGTCGAGCGCGTCACCCCGGATATTGACTGGACACCGTGAAGAAAATTCACCACCCGCTACGCTAGAGACACAGAGGCACAGAGAGGGAACACAGAGAAGATACGAGATACGAGAGGAGAATTAACAGGATTTTCAGGATTAAACAGGATTACAAGGCGAGAAGACAGACTTATGATTTAGTCTTCTCCTCTTCTTCCTCTGTGTTCCCTCTCTGTGTCTCTGTGTCTCTAGCGTAGCGGGTGGTTAGTTCTTTTTCTTCCATTGCGGGGTGACAATTTCGCTGTGTTCGGGGGTGAAGGATTGGCCGCGCAGTTTGGCTCCGAGCGGCGCGGATAGCGTCGTAGGTGGGGCTGATGCCGACATGCCCGCGCTGCAAATAGTGGAAGGCGTCGGCATTGCGTTGCTGGACGGCTTCAAGTAGTGTGGCGACTTGCGCTTCCAATGCCTGTTCCTGCGCGTGAACGAAAGTTTTGCGGTTGAAATCGGGGTGGGTTGTCTGGATGCGCTCGACGGGCGCGACGGATACGAACGCTTCCGGCAGGCGCTCATCCCAAAACTCGTAGTGGAACGCCACGCGGGTGTAGTAGAAATCTTCCAAGCCGGCAGCCAGATAGCCGAGACCGGGCTGAAAAGTGATGGGGCGGGCGTAGTTGGAGAGCATCGCGCCCTGCGGCGTCAGCCACAGAGAACGCCGCTTGCCTTTCAGCAGGTTCTCGCTGTAACGTAGGAATTCTCTGGCTCCGCTCAGGCTGGCGCGATCCACGCCGATAACGCCCATGCGGGTAAAGAATTTGTAGCGTTCCAACTGCCGCGCGTCCATGACCGTGTACCACTCCCACCCGAACAACTCCGTTTCCACGAGCAGGCCGAGCAGCACGTCCCACCAACTGCTGTGGTTCAGGCAGACGAGCAGGGGCGTATGTCCGTCATCTTCCCACTGCGGCGCGTCCCCCAACAGCCGGACGGCATGAAAACTGCGCTGTAAGATAACGGCGCGTGTACAGCAGGAAGTAGCGTTCAAGAAATGGCGATTTGCCCGCCGGAATCAACATACATGTATTGTACCAGAAGTCAAAGTATATAGCGCCGAAGGATAGCAAGCAAACATCTTGACTATTCTCAAAAATGAGACTATAATAGGCGGCATCCGGTATGATTACAGGACGCATTGAGTTTGATTGACGAAGTGGATTGCCGTGCTCGTTCCAGAAATGCGAAACGTATAGAAACGAGAAACCATGACGCGAGATGATGCAGAAGAGTTTGACAGCGTTGCTTCCAAAGCGGATGTTGTCTGGCATCCTGTTCGATTGCGGATTATGAACGCGCTTTCGCCCAACCGCCGCCTGACCGCGACACAAATTGGCGCTTTGCTGCCGGATGTTGCCGTCGCTTCGCTGTATCGGCATTTGAAGACACTGGTGGATGCCGATGTGGTGCAGTTGATTGAAACACAGACGCTGCGCGGCACTGTGGAAAAGCACTATGCGCTGCCGGAGCAGGAAACCGTACTCGACCTTGCCAATGCCCCCCCGGAAGAATTGGTACGGTATTTCACCACGTTTGCCAGCGCTCTGCTGAGTTCCGGGCGTCAGTTTTTCGGACAGCCGGAAGCGGAAAAGCGGCGCGGCGGGATGTATCTCCGCCAATGCGCTGTACCTGACGGACAAGGAATACGAATACTTTTGCGCCGCACTGGAGAGTTTATCCAATCTGGCGTCCATGAATCAGCCCGGACCCGGCCGCCGCCGCCGCATGTTTTACACCGCTATTTTACCAGAAGAGGAATGAGGAAGGGAGTGGCTGGTAGTAGGTGGTAGGTGAGCTAGGCCATTACGCGAGTTGAACAACGCTTTTCCTACATCCCTACTACCACCACTCCACCACTCCCTCGGAGACACCCATGCCCGGATATTATCGCTATCCCACCATTCACGACAATACGCTTGTTTTTGTATCGGAAGATGATTTATGGACGGTTTCTACGGAGGGCGGCATTGCGCGTCGTTTGACCGCCAATCTGGGAACCATTTCACACCCGTTCTTTTCGCCGGATGGCAAAACGCTTGCCTTTACGGGGCGGGAAGAGGGGCATAATGAGGTGTATGTCATGCCGGCTGAAGGCGGGCCGGTGAAGCGCGTCACGTATCTTGGCGTGAGCAGCACGGTGATTGGCTGGACGCCAGATGGCGGTAAAATCCTGTTTTCCAGCGATTACCGGCAGGCCATTGACCGCATCGGGTTTGTGTTTGCGGTCAGTCCCGAAGGGCGGTGAACCGGAACCCTATCCCGTAGGCCATGCGGTGAGTATTTCCATTGACAGCAAAAGCCGCACGGTTATCGGGCGCAACAACAACGACCCGGCGCGGTGGAAACGGTATCGCGGCGGCACGGCGGGCGACATCTGGATAGACGCGGCAGGTGGGGGAACGTTCAAGCGCCTGCTGCAACTCAAGGGCAATGTGGCGCGTCCGATGTGGCACGGCGACCGGATTGTATTTTTGTCCGACCATGAGGGCATGGGCAATCTGTACTCGTGCGATCTGGAGGGCGGTGATATTCAGCGTCTGACCAATCAGCGCGAGTATTTTGTCCGTTTCCCGAACAGCGACGGCAAGCGAATCGCGTACCATGCGGGCGGCGATCTGTTCGTGTTCGATCCCGCAAACGAATGTGGAACAGAAGATAGAAGTGGCGTATCACAGCCCGCAGACGCACAAACAGCGCAAGTTTGTTGAAGCGGCGAAATACATGGACAGCTACGCCATTCATCCCAAAGGCCACTCGCTGGCAATCACGTCGCGCGGCAAAAGTTTCACGTTCGGCAATTTCGAGGGCGCGATCACGCCGCAGGGGAGTGAGAACGCGCCTATGCGCTATCGCATGACCGCTTGGCTCAACGATGGCGAGCGCGTGGTCACAGTGGTTGATCGGGGCGGTGTGGAGTCGCTGGAAATTCATTCCATTAAAGGAACTGACGAGCCTGTCCGTCTGGAAGGCTTGGACATTGGGCGTCCTACCGGTCTGCGCGTGTCGCCAACGGGCGATCAGGTAATCGTGAGCAATCATCGTAACGAACTGCTGTACATTGATCTGGCGGAAAAAACGCTGCAAGTCATAGATAAGAGCGCGGCGCGGAACATGCAGGGCATGAACTGGTCCGGGGATGGGCGTTGGGTAGCGTATGGCTATGCCCTCAGCGCGTACCAGACGGAATTGCGCATTTGGGACAAAACAACGGGCGAAAAGCGAACCGTAACCAAGCCTGTGCTGCACGATACGGAACCCGCCTTCGACCCTGACGGAAAATTCCTGTACTTCCTCGCTACCCGCCAACTAAATCCCGTGTACGACAATCTTCATTTTGACTTAGGCTTCCCCAAAGGCATGCGCCCCTACCTGCTTACTCTCCGCGCCGACCTAGCCGACGCCGTTCACGCTGAAACCGGGCGAAGAGGATAGGGAAGAAGAGAAGAAGAGAAGAAAAGAAGAAGAGAAGAAAGAGGACGGGGAGAACAGCGATAAGGAAGAGGAAGAGAAGACTCATCAACCCCCATCCACCAGCCACCAACCACCGTAACCATAGATTTTGACGGGATTGAAAACCGCGTCGTCGCGTTTCCGGTTGCGGATGGATTGTACGGGCAGATTGCGGGCATCAAAGGCAAGGCGCTGTTTACGTCATATCCCGTTGAGGGCGCGATTGGGCAGGATTCGTTTGGGCAGCGAGCGTCCGGCAAAGGGAAGTTTGGAGTCATTCAACTTCAAAGATCTGAAGCACGAGACGCTTGTGAGCGGCATGACCGATTTTGAGATTTCGCAGAACGGCAAAATGCTGGCGTACCGCGCCAACCGCAAACTGCGGATACTTGCGGGCGGGCGAAAAGCCGGACGAAAAGGGCGGCAGTGAGCCGGGACGCAAAAGCGGGTGGGTGGATTTGAAGCGGGTCAAGGTATCGGTTGATCCGGGCATGGAGTGGCAGCAGATGGCGCAGGAGGCGTGGCGGCTGCAGCGCGAATTCTTCTGGACGGAAGACATGTCGCAGATAGACTGGAAAGCGATTTGGGAACGGTACTCGCCGCTCGTCAATAGGGTCGGAACGCGGGGCGAATTGTCCGATCTATTGTGGGAAATGCAGGGCGAACTGGGCACGTCTCACGCCTACGAAATGGGCGGCGATTACCGGTCGGAGCCGTCGTATCCGCAGGGCTTTTTGGGCGCGGATTACGATTACGATGCGGGTTCGGATGCTTACGTTGTCTCGCGTATCATTGTAGGTTCGCCGGGAGAAGCGCGGGCGAGTTCGCCTCTCATCGCGCCAGGAATCAATGTCAAGGTGGGCGATAAACTGCGGGCCATCAACGGGCGCAAAGTGAGCAAGACAGACCCGCCCAATGAACTGCTCGTACATCTGGCGGACAGTGAAGTGACCTTAACGGTCGAGGATGCGGACGGCAAAACGCGGGATGTATCGGTGAAAACCCTGCGCTCGGAGTTCCCCGCCCGGTATCGCGAGTGGGTGGAAGCGAACCGCGAAATGGTTCATAAGGCAACCAACGGGCGCGTCGGGTATGTGCATATTCCCGACATGGGGGCGCACGGATACGCCGAATTCCACCGTACCTATCTGGCGGAAGTGGCGCATGACGGGCTAATTGTGGACGTGCGCTTTAACCGGGGCGGGCATGTGTCGCAACTGCTGATCGAGAAACTGGCGCGAAAGCGGGTCGGGTACGACATACAGCGGTGGGGCGAACCGGAACCGTACCCGAACTATTCGCCCGCCGGCCCGCTTGTGGCAATTACAAATCAGTGGGCGGGTTCGGACGGCGACATTTTCAGCCACGTCTGGAAACTGATGAAACTTGGCCCGCTTGTGGGTAAGCGGACATGGGGCGGCGTGATCGGCATCTGGCCGCGCAATCCCCTCGCGGACGGCGCGGTCACTTCGCAGCCGGAGTTCTCGTTCTGGTTTCAGGACGTGGGCTGGGGCGTGGAAAACTACGGAACCGACCCGGACATAGACATAGACATAGCCCCGCAGGACTACGTCAGCGGCTACGATCCGCAAATGGAAAAAGCCCTCAGCCTCATCAATGAGGCTCTGGAAGCCAACCCGCCCGTCAAGCCGTCGTTCACAGACCGTCCCAATCTCGCGCTGCAAATATTGTAAAACAAAGCAGGCGGCAGAAACTTTTGGTTTCTGCCGCCTGCTTTGATGCCTGTAGACATTTATACGGGCATTATTCTTGCGGCGCATCTGCCAGCCAGTCTTCAACAACTAGATTTGGAACTTTTCTGAAATCATTGGTATTCCTTGTGAGCAGTATCGCATTATGACAAATGGCAATCGCAGCTATTTTGAGGTCATTTGTTCCCGCAGAACGCGCATTAGAATTCTTCAGGCTTGTATACACGTCCGCTGCCGTTGTGTCAAAGGAAAGAACTCGCCAGTGTGAGAAGAAGCGAATCAGTTTCTCCATTTCAGCATAGTATTGAACCTGCAAGGGAAGCGGCGTGTTGCTGGAATTGATTTTGGAAAGCCAGCCGTTGAATTTCTCTTGAACATTGATAACCGTGGTTGCGACTACATGCTCTGGCGCAGCCTTTTCCAAACGCGCCACGAGCAGGCTACGCCGCTCATGTTCATACATCAATGCGTCCAGATGATTCGTGTCCAGAATGAGCATTAGTTTTCCCGCTGCGATTCACGAATGGTTTTGCCTGCCTCAGATAGTTCTTTGAACAGCTTGTCCCCGTCGAACATGCCAATGGTTTCTTTCCACGCATCGGCAGCAGGTTGAGGTATCTCACCTTGCAAGGAAAAGGCTTCGATTGTACACGAGGATTGCTCTGTTTCAACTGTTTCAAAAGACGTATTTACATCCGCAGCAAACGGTTTGGAAGCGGACTTTACTTCCTCTGGAACTTTCGGTATGTCCAATAGAGACATGGTTTTCCTCCGGCACGTAAACTCACAGACTGAATCAACCTCACAGTATCATAGCAAACCAACCGTATATTGTCAAGCCCTGAACCACGCTTCTCTATTTTCGGCAAAAAGGCAGTCGTGCAGATACAGGCGTGACGCGAAGTTCATAAAATATGCTATAATGTTAAAAGTTACGAAAAGTATCTGTAACTACTGACACGTTGTTTATGCCGATCCGTTCAGCAAGAATGGCTACAGCCAAAATCACCCTTTTGAGTTGGCAGAAAACCGCACAACTCTCCGTCGGGCAATGAAGGAGAACCTCCCATGTCCCGCAAATCTGCTCTCGCCATTCTGTTCGTGCTGTTCGCGTTGTTCGCCGCCTTCACTATCAATAAACCGCAATTCGCCCTCGCGCAGACTCCTAAGCCCAAACCTGCGCCCATTCTCGGCAAGACTTTTCTGGAAGGAATGGCATTGGATGAAGAGAATGAGCCACTCTATAAGCAAATCCCGATATCAATAATAATAAAGAATCGTGAAGGCGAGGATGTCTATGTCAATCGATTTCAGGGCGACTTGGGTGGCCTCTATCGAATTGAACTCAAACCCGGCATATATGACATCTTCGTAGATAACACACGCCCTGACTTGGTTAAGTTAAGGCCATTGCGAATAAATGGCGTAATGGTTAAAGGGGGGGAAATCAACAAGATTGATATTACTATGCACAAAGGAGAAGCCCTTGAAGTGATTGGAGAGCCAGTTGAACCTACCCTGTCAGCCATCATCATCTCTCAAAAGTTGGAGGAGATGCAGAAACAGATTGATGACCTCAAAAAGCAGGTTGAGGAACTAAAAAAGAAGTAGTGAGCCTGTGTTGTCTGGTTCCGGTGTATAATGAAGGAGAGCGCAACGATCTGCGCTCTCCTTTTGGTTGTTGGGAATCTATTGAACGCAATTAAAATTTGGTTGTGGATGCGGAACGAGAGGAGATAAAGGAATGGATCAAGTAGCGGAATATCGAGAGATTATCAAGCGCCTGTTATGTGAGCGTGAGCGCATGGTGCAGCCGGTGTTGCCGGAAGGCTTGGAAGTGCGCTGTTTCTTTGACGATGAACGCGGACAATACGCCCTTATTACATTGGGATGGATGAAGCGCAAGCGTATCAGCGGCAATACGCTTTTTCTAACCCTGCGCGGACAGCAAATCTGGATTGAAGACGATATGACCGATGCGCCCATTGCCAACGCTCTGATTGAAGAAGGCGTTTCTCCGCAGGATGTTGTTCTCGCCTTTCACTTGCCAAACACGCGTCAGTATGCCGAAACAATCGCCGCATGAACCATGAGCAATTGGCTGGCGACATTTTCAGCCACGTCTGGAAACTGATGAAACTTGGCCCGCTTGTGGGTAAGCGGACATGGGGCGGCGTGATCGGCATCTGGCCGCGCAATCCCCTCGCGGACGGCGCGGTCACTTCGCAGCCGGAGTTCTCGTTCTGGTTTCAGGACGTGGGCTGGGGCGTGGAAAACTACGGAACCGACCCGGACATAGACATAGCCCCGCAGGACTACGTCAGTGGCAGCGACGAGCTATAGTGATATAAGGATACAATCCATGTGGCGAAGTGGGCCGATGATGGCGCGTTTGGGATTTTTGCTGGCAATCTGGCTGATGGCGGGCGCTTTGACAGGCTGTTCGCATCCGGTGGAGACTGCTTCCTCTAACAGGGTCAAGCTGGTAGTGTGGGGGCTGGAATACGGGGAAGAGAGCCGGGGACTGCGGGCGAAGGTGGCGGAGTTCGAGAAGCGACATCCTAATATTGAGGTCAGCATATTATCTATGGGCGCGGGTTCGATGAACCCACAGAAGCTGATGACGGCGATTGTCGGGAATGTGCCGCCGGATATTATACATCAGGATCGGTTCACTATTGGCGATTGGGCGTCACGGGATGCGTTTATGCCGCTGGACGACCTGTACAAACGCGACCAACGCGCGGCGGACGGCATACACGAAGCGGACTTTTACCCGGCCTGTTGGAAGGAAGCGAATTATACTGATCCCATCACGGGCAAATCCGCGCTGTTTGCCATTCCCGACTCTACGGATGATCGCCTGCTGATTTATAACAAAACGCTGTTTCGCGAGGCGGGCATTGTGGACGCGAAAGGGGAGCCGAAACCGCCGCAAACGTGGGAGGAACTGCTTGCGGACGCCAAAAAACTGACGCGGGACAAGCCGGATGGCACGTATGACCGCATCGGCTTTATTCCCAATTACGGCAACTCGTGGCTGTACGTGTATGCCTGGCAGAACGATGGCGAATTTATGTCTGCGGATGGCAGAACCTGCACGATGAACGCGAAGCCGAATGTGGAAGCGCTGGAGTACATGGTCAAGGTGTACGACGCGCTGGGCGGCGTGGACAGAGTGACCGCGTTTCAATCCGGCTTTCAATCCAATGAGCAGGACCCGTTCCTGACGAACAAAGTGGCAATGAAGATTGACGGCTCGTGGATTCCGCAGGGGATCGCGCGGTATGGCCCCGATCTGGATTTCGGGGTTGCCCCGGCGCCGGTTCCCACTGCGCGTTTACATCACGAGGGCAAGTTCAAGGACGATAAAGATACGTTTGTAACGTGGGCGGGGGGATTTTCGTATGCGCTGCCGCGTGGCGCGAAGCATGTCGAGGAGGCGTGGCAGTTCATCAAGTGGATGGTCAGCCCGGAAGCGGCGCTGATTGACGCGAAGGCGACAAAAGCGTATTACTATACCAAAGAACGCCCGCTCGTGCCGGGTTTGTCCGCAAACCGCAAGATCAATGAGGCCGTGTATCGCGAGTTTCCGCCCAAATCCCCCAAGTTTCGCGATTCCATGCAGTTGTTCGCGCAGATGATGGATCATGCGCGGTTTCGTCCGGTGACGTTTGTGGGACAGCGTTTGTGGGATGAGCATGTACGCGCTTTCGAGAACGCCACACACCATGCGACAACGGGCAAGACGGCGCAGCAGTCTATGGACGAGGGTACGTTAGTCGTACAACGGGAACTGGATAAAGTTTTCGCCAAGAACCAGTACAAAACTCTTAATCCTGCCATTCCACTTACGCTCGCATCGCTTATCGGCGCAGGTGTAGTCGTCTTTTTCGCATGGCGTCTGTTGGCGCTGCGGAAGATGCGACGGCTGACGCGGCAGGAGGCGACGGCGGGGTACGTGTTCGCCGCGCCGTGGATAATAGGGTTTGTCGCGCTGACGGCGGGGCCAATCCTCGTGAGCATCTTCCTGAGTTTCTGCGATTACGACGTGATGCACCCCGCGCGGTTTGTGGGGCTGAACAATTACGCCGACCTGCTTGGACGCGACAGTTACTACTTGAGCGTGTCGCTCAAGAACGTGCTTTATCTGGCGGCGGTAGGTATTCCACTCGGATTGTCCACCAGCCTTGCGATTGCGCTGCTGCTGAACGCGAAAGTGTCCGGCATGAGTTTGTACCGCACGTTCTTTTATGTGCCGGCGATTGTGCCGGTTGTGGCGAGCGCGGTGCTGTGGACATGGATACTCAACGCCGACCCGAATCGCGGCCTGCTCAACGCGGGCTGGCAGGCGACATTGGGGACGTGGTTTCATGTGCCGCCACCCGGCTGGCTTGGCGCGGCGCAGTGGGCCAAACCTGCCCTGATCTTGAACGGGCTGTGGGGCGCGGGCGCGGGAATGATTTTGTGGCTGGCGGGATTGCAGGGCGTTCCCGTGCATCTGTACGAGGCCGCCGATCTGGACGGAGCGGGACTGCTGACAAAATTCCGGCATGTGACGTTGCCGATGCTGTCGCCGTACATCCTGTTCAACCTGATTATGGGAACCATTAACGCGCTACAGGAGTTCGACCGCCCTTATGTGCTGACAGGCGGCGATCCGAGCAAGCCGATTGGCCCCGTAGACAGTCTGCTGCTGCCGGTCATGTACCTGTTCAAGAACGCTTTCCAGTATTTCAAGATGGGGTATGCGTCCGCGCTGGCGTGGATACTGTTCGTGCTGATTCTGACGCTCACGGTAATCCAGTTGAAGGCCGCGCAGAAGTGGGTGTACTACGAATCGGAGAAGTAGTGGAAGGAGGTACGTAAATTTATGTTGTCTACAACCTCAATCAATGGCTTACCCTTACCGTCATACCTACTCACTCTGATAGATGCAGGTCAGTGGAGGTTTCCAACTGATACAGCAGTATTGAAACGTATTTTCCCTGTACGTGGCAGCGACGCCATGTTTTATACACTGGAGTTTATGCTGCTCGAAAATGAGCATTGGTACACCGAGCACGATTCCATGTGGCTTGGTGTACTCACAACTATGGAGTTACCTAGTAGTATAAACCCCCAATTGTCAATTCTTATAGGAGACTTGGGCAATGGCTCTGATCAGCCTATTGCTCTTGATTATCGGGCTTCTATGGATAGGCCGCAAGTGTTGACGCTAGAATGGTCGGTTGAGGCTAAGGCAGTTAATCCTGTTTGGGGTAACTGGTGGATTGAGGTAGCGCCCAGTATTGAAGCCTTTGCAGAGTTGCTCGGCCTATAGAAAAGGGCTTGCGAGTAAAGCCAAGTTCAGCAGGTTGCAGTAGTCTATAACTTCCGATACGCTTGCAGTATCGGAAGTCATAACATTCTGTTATAGCTGTTTATGCGTGCTTACCTTCAAGGTGTGGTTTGTTGGCGAACATCGGCTGACACTGGTTGACATGAGGAATTCGATATGGGGCAGCGTCCGGTTGCTATAAGAATCAGAGTGGATAAGCCGAATGTCGCGTGCGATGAGCATGTTGTTGTGGGCGTTGCTGAAGCGGCGAGAAGACTGAATGTGTCTGAGCGAACTGTGTATAGAATGTTGAAAACGGGCGAGTTAGAGCGTGGAAATACTGCTGACAACACTGACAATTGTGGCAGTAATATGGCAGACATGACGGTGAAATTCAAACGAATTAAATCTCGGTCAAATGCAGTATCCATGTCACATTTGGCAGACATGGATACTGCTGGCGATGCAGGAGGCGCGACGAATCAAGAGGAAACTTTGAAGCGGCAATTAGAGGAGAAAGACGCGCAAATCGCGCAATTGCTGACCACACAACAGGAGTTGACACGCGCTATTCAGCGGCTTCAAGAGCAAATGTACGAGTTGGCGCATCTTGTGCTGTCGCATAATGCGGCAGCGGCGCAGGCGAAAGCGGAAGCGGAATTGAAGGCGCAACAGGCGCAGGCAAAGAATAAGAGCGGGTTGGCGGGACTGCTTGGGAGCAGGGGCAGGAAGTAGTTGATAGTTGAGAGTTTGTAGTGGATAGGGAACTGTGAACTATGAGCTTGCTACGATTGTCTATTTGATGACGGGTGGAACGTGAGACACCAATCCTATTTTTACACGAGATGAGGGCTGACAGCGTTGTTATCGAAAACTCTGGAACCGGTGATTTTACTGCTTGGCGTTGTGCTGCTGTATGCGTGTCTCGGCGGCGGCATTGTTCTGGTGGCAATGGCAATCAGGCTGCGCGGGAAAACCGCTCTGGCAAGCGTGGCAGGCGCGGTATTGATTAGTGTGCTGCTGTTCATCGGGCTGCCCTTGAATGGCGCGGCGCATTTGTTGGTGGCGGGGATTCTGGCGGTTGTGTTAGAGGTGGGAGTCTGGCGTCTCGCGCTGCGGCCTCGATTGGCATGGCAGGACAAGAAGTTCGGCAGGGAGGCTGCGCGACAGGCGACGCTTCATTTGACCTTGCTGACAGGTTCCATCCTGTTTTTGATTCCTTTCGCGTGGCTGGTGGTGACTTCGCTGAAGGAAGACGCGGAGATGAGCAAGTTTCCGCCCGTTTGGATACCGACGCAACAGGTGAAGCAGGTGATTGCAGGGCAAGAGCGCGGGCTGGCGACAACCACGCGCAACGGGCAAGCGGTTGAAGTCGCCGTTATAAAGGAGTATGAAACGGGTGAGCGGCAGGTTCAGATTGTGAAACCGGCTGCTCTTGCGGGACAGTCTTTCGTATGTAATAAAAGCGAACTGAAGGACATCCGGCACTTTGCGCCTGTGTGGAAGAACTATTGGGACGCGCTAAAGTTTTTGCCGCCGGAAACAAACTTTGGTCTGGTGTTTTTGAAGAACACGCTGATTATTTCCGTGTTGAGCATTTTAGGGACGCTGCTTTCGTCTTCCATGGTGGCGTACAGTTTCGCGCGGCTGAAGTGGCCGGGGCGCGAACAGATGTTTCTCGTGCTGCTGGCAACCATGATGCTACCCGGCGCGGTGACGATGATGCCGCTGTTTCTGATATTTCGGTCGCTCGGATGGGTGGATACGCTCAAACCGCTGTGGGTTCCGAGTTTCTTCGGCTCGGCGTTCAACATTTTTCTGCTGCGACAGTTTTTTATGAGCATCCCGAACGAATTGGAGGATGCCGCGAAGATAGACGGGTGTTCGTACTACACGATTTTCTGGCGCATCATGCTACCGCAGGTAAAGCCCGCGCTTGCCGCGATTACGATTATGGCGTTTATGGGGGCATGGAACAACTTTCAGGGGCCACTGATTTACATCAGTTCGCCGGAAAATCAGCCGCTCGCCTATGCGTTACAGTTGTTTCAATCGGGACACAGCAGCGAAATGGGACAGTTGATGGCGTTTTCGACAATGGTGATGCTGCCGGTTCTGGCACTGTTCTTCTTTTCGCAGCGTTACTTCATTCAGGGGATCACGCTGACCGGCATCAAAGGCTGACACGAGAAACGGATATAGATTATGAATTGGCGTTCTGCGCGACGGCGACCGCTTAATATCGGCAAACTCAAGGCGACGATTGTTTTTGTCATTGGATGGATTACGGCGCTGGTAAGCGGCATTACGGGTTTGGGAGCGCAGGCCGCGTATGCGCCCATGCTGACATGGATGCTGGGGTACGCGCCCGATAAAGCGCAGGGAACCGCGCTGAATTTTGCGGCATGGACGGCGGTGGCGGGCGTGTTGGCGGCGTATGCGGCGGGGGCTATGCCGACGGGATTTATTCTTAGCGGCGTGATGCTGTTGATAGGGGCCGTGATTGGCGCGATTGTGGCCGCCCCGGTTGCCAGGAAACTACAGGGGCAGGGCTGGCGGCGCATGTCCGCTTCCATAGGCATCGCGCTGATGCTGGCTGTTATTGTGCAGGCTTCCCATTCGGGAGGACTGTTTACCGGCAGGCCGAATATTGCGGAATGGCATACTCCCGGCCTGCTGCTGTTATTAGGATTGGCAAGCGGAGTGGCAACACAGGTTTTAGGATTGGGGGGCGGCACGCTGTTAGTGCCTGCGCTTTATTTTTTTAGCGGTATCCGCGTTGTAACCATTAATGGAGCCATCAATCAGGCGGCTCCGGCAGTGGGGTTGTCCCTGTTCGTAATCGCGCTGGCGTCCGCGCTGCCCGCAATGGCGTATAATCGTAAGGGACTGGTAGATACAGCGTTGCGAACAGAGATTATCGCGGCGGGATTGATCGGCGGTTTTTGCGGTGGCTGGCTGCTGGTGAGCGTTACGGCGCGGGTTGTGATTATGGTATCCGCCGTAATCGCCATGTTTTTGTGCGCCCGCGAATTGGCGCGGATGTCTACTGACACTGTGACGGAAGCGTAGCCCTCAACCCCCGGCCCCTTCTCCCAAAAAAAGCTTGAAAGAAGGGGAGGCGCTCATATTCATGCTCTCAGGCGAACGGAGTTCATGGAGTTTGATCAAGTATAGGACTGTATCATCTGCTGAAAAGCAGGTAGAGGGAAGGGCGTGAGTTATGCAGTTTGGATTCGGCAATCCGTTTAAGAAGATTGCGCAAAAAATTGACCAGATTGTGACCGGGCGCGGGAAGATTGACGAAGACCTGTTTGAAGAGTTGGAGATACTTCTCATTCAGGCCGACGTGAATGTTAAAACGACGCAGATGATTCTGGAAGACTTGCGGACTGCGGTTCAGGACGAGCGGATGCAGACCATCGGGCAGGTTACGGCGCGGATGAAGGCGCATCTAGTGACGGTGTTGCAGGCGGGAAAAGGGCCGGAGGGCAACCGTCTGAAAGTGGCGGAAACATCGCCAACGCTGTACCTTATTGTGGGTGTGAACGGAGTCGGGAAAACAACGACTATCGGTAAGCTGACTCATAGACTGCAAAGGCATCACAAAAAGGTGATACTCGCAGCTGGGGATACTTTTCGGGCGGCGGCGATTGACCAGTTGGAGATATGGGCGACTCGTAATCACTCGGAAATGGTAAGACATAAGGAGGGAGCCGACCCTTCCGCCGTGATTTTCGATGCGATTAAAGCGGCGCGGGCGCGGGGCGCGGATTACGTGATTGCGGATACGGCGGGGCGTCTGCACAATCGCACTCACTTGATGGAAGAGTTGAAAAAGATCAACCGCATTACGGAGCGAGAATTGGGCCGGCCTGCGGATGAGGTGTTGCTGGTGCTGGACGCGACAACCGGGCAAAACGGTATCAGTCAGGCCAAGCAGTTCTTGAATACGGTTCCACTCACGGGTATTGCGCTCGCGAAATTGGACGGCACAGCACGGGGCGGCATCGTCATCACGATTGCGGATGAGTTGAAACTGCCGATCAAACTGGTGGGAACGGGCGAAAAGCTGGACGATCTGGATGTGTTCGATCCGGGTAAATTTGTAGATAGTTTGTTGGAGTAACCTCACCCCCGGCCCCTCTCCTTGCCGCGCAACGCGCCAGGAGAGGGGAGCATTTGTGTAAGAGTAATTTACTATGGTGAAATCATTTCGATCTATTTCTTCGGTTGAGGTACATTCGCTTGCGAGTGGCAGCAGCGGCAATGCGATGCTGGTGCGGGCGGGGGACACGAATTTACTCATTGACGCCGGTTTGCCGGTGCGGACGCTTGCCAACGCGCTGCTGAATCGTGGCGTTGGGGCGTCTGAACTGCATGGGATTCTTCTGACCCATGAGCATACCGATCATAGCTGCGGGGCGGGAGGGTTGGCGCGGCGGAATAAAACGCCATTGGTCGCGAATGCGGCGACTTTTCAGGCTTATACTGAACGGGATGCGCTGCCATTTATGGGGCGCGAACTGGTTACTGGTGGCACAATGGCGATTGGCTGTATCGGCATCCGTTCCTTTTCCGTGAGCCATGATGCGGCGGACCCGGTTGGTTATGTTCTGGAAGCGGGGAATACGCGGATTGTTTATTTTACGGATACGGGCTGCGTGACGCCGACGATACGAGAAGCGTTGCGCGAGGCGGATTTAGCGATTGTGGAAGCCAACCATGATTTAGAGTGGCTGCGTCGCGGATCATATCCGCCGCACATGAAGGAGCGGGTTGCTTCGGATACGGGGCATCTGTCGAATATAGATTGCGGGGATTTGATGGCGGAGCGGTTGGAGCAGGAGGGTTCGTGCAGTATCTGGCTGGCGCACTTGTCCCGCATGAACAATTCTCCCGCATTGGCCCGCCGAACCGTGCAGCAGCGCATTATGCAGCGAACGAGCGTTCCGTTTTCTTTAGAAGTTGCTTTGCGGGATCAGGTTAGTTTGACGTGGACACCGGGAAAGCAAGTGGTTCAGTTGGCATTGCTGTAGTTTGACCTCACCCCAACCCCTCTCCTGACAGGAGAGGGGCTTTTTGTTTGGTGATTCTGGTATTCGGCTGGTTAAGAACCTATCCCAATAGGCCGGGTACAGAGAACGTACCCGTCTGCGTAGCCTACGGCTAAACGTCCTTCGGACGTAAGCGCTTTTCCCTATTGGAATAGGCACTAAGGCAGTATGGCGATGGCTTCGATTTCTACGTCTACGTCGAGGGGTAAGCGGGCGACCTGAACACAGCTACGGGCGGGTTTGATGTCGCCGAAGTATTGGGAGTAGACGGCGTTGAGACGGGCGAAGTTGTTCATGTCGGCTAGGAAGACAACGACTTTGACGCAGTGTTCGAGATCGGTTCCCGCCGCTTTGAGGATGCGTTCGACGTTAGCGATGCACAGGCGAACTTCGCCTTCAAAGTCGTCTCGCAGAACTTCTTTCGTTTCTACGTTCATGGGAACCTGCCCGGATACAAAGACCAGATTGCCGGTGATGATGCCGAGGGAGTAGGGTGCGCCGGTGGCGGGGGCGGCAGTGGTAACGGCTTGCTTATTCATTGGAACCTCCATAGAGCTTATGCTGGGTAGCCCTCAACCCGGGCGTCCACTTGTGGACATAGCCCTTCTCCTACAAAAGCGTATTTCCAAAGCGAAGCAGAAATACGCAATCTGGGGGAAGGGGAACTGGTTGAGATAAGCTCATAGCGAAAATAGATTAGACGCACTCAACTTCGCCAATGGAGGGGTGAATTCCTGCCGACAAAGGAAAATTGAAGCGCGATATTGAACTTGCTTTATGAGCAGTACAGTTCAAATAAGATTTTCAATACGCTTGTGAGAGGTTCCTTTGTAGTGAATAATGAACAAAATGATGATACGCCGCTTTGGAAATTTGCACTGGGCGTGAAGGAGGAAACGGAGGCGCAGAGGCGTTTTGAAACCCTGTGGTCGAAAGAACTGCTTCCCAAAGTTCGGGGATTTCTGCGGGGCAAAGGGGTTAAGGACGATGATTTAGAGGATTTGTTACAGGATACGAGTTTGCGAATGTGGCAGGCGCTTTGTAAACCGCGTTCGGCAGAGGGCGCAATCGGCAATATGCAGGCTTACGCGAAAAGAGTGGCCTTTAGCGTGTTGGCAGAGTATCTCAATAGAAATTTCAAACGGCAACCTAATAAACGGAAACTGCTTTATGCGGTGTGGGATGCGCTGAACGCCAAAGAGATATTCGCGTTTTGGGAACAGCGGGGCGAGAAGTGGTGTGGGCTGGCGTCGTGGGTTGGGCAAGAGGCGCAAACATCGGCGCGAATGGATGATTTTCAGGCGGGGAAATACGAGGCGTTTCTGCGGCATCGTTTGGGGAACCGGGCGGCACAGGAGTTTGCAGGAGAGGATTTCGCGCGGTTGCCTGTGCTGATGGCGCATCTGTTCGCGTGGATTGCCATGCCGTTGCCGGTGAGTGAACTGGTTCTGCATCTGGCGCAAATGCTCAATGTGGCTGATATGCGGTTTGAATCACTGGACGGTGAGCGTGGACAGGAAACCGTTGCGGCCTTCTCCAGAGAACTGTTCGCGGACCCGTTTACGAGAGAGTATCTAAGGCAATTCGGCGTGTTCCTGTGCAATGCGGATTTGACGCGCTGTGAACGGGGAGCGACGACGATGGTGTTGACGCGAGACATTCTGGTTGTCTGGCTGCAAATCCCGATGACGGCGCTGGCGGATGCGCTTGGATACTCGCCCCATGTTGCCGAACGTTTTCAGGTTTTCCGCGTGACGATCTGGCAGCGGCTTCCCAAAACGGAAGAAGAGGCCGCGCTGACCGATCAGGAGATCGCGGAACTTCTGGAAATCGCCGCCACACCTAAAACCCCGGCGCGGCAGATGGTCGCCAATTGCCGCAGCGTGACACGTAATCGGAAGTGGCCGGCGTGGCTGAAAAGCATTGGTTGGGGCGAGTAGGAAAATGTAGCCCTGCCGCGCCGCCCAAACGGTTGACGTATGAAGCGTACATGGCGAAAGAGACCGACAACCGGCGTTATGACATTCTGGATGGAGTGAAAAAATACATGTCCGGCGTCACCGACAACCATCAAGATATTGCCTTCAAGGTGGGGTTGGGGTTTCGGGAATATGGAACGCGCTCGGGGGCAGGCAAAATGAGAGTGAGTCCGCGTGATGTTCTGATTACCCGTGTTCCCTTACGGACACGTCAGCCGGACGTATTTTTCATCAGCAACGAACGCCACGCCCTCAATCCTGCCGCTAATGATCCCGCCCCGCTGATTGCTGCGCCGGAACTTGTCGTGGAAATCATCTCCGACAGTGAAACGGCAAGCCGGTTCAACGCGAAGATTGACGATTATTGTAAAGTGGATGTTCGGGAGTGCTGGAAAGTTGAGGGGGATACCCAAACAGTGGAGGTATTGCGGCTGTCTCGAAGCGGCGCAGCCTCGGTTCACGTTTATGGCAGGGGTGAAACCGTCAAATCGCTCACTTTTCGCGATTTGACGGTTACCGTCGAAGCCATTTTCGCCGCCTGAATCCGATGCTGTGAATAGCGTGGTGATGCGGTAAACATTTACATTGCCCGCTCTGCGGCCTGTACAGGATGAGTTACTTTTGATTGAAGCGTATGGCATAATGTAGGTACTGGCTGCAAGCAAAATAGCTCAACGCAAAGGAGGCTGCTGTGTCTGATAGTAATGTTGATGGCATGGAACCGCCTATTCGGGAGTTCGCTGACCGGGGAACCCTGTGGCTGCTCGAGTTGCCGGAGAACCTGCATGCTCTCGTGCGCCTCATGGCCGCTGATCTTGCCGATCATCTGGACTTTAGCCGCGCGCAACGGGAGAACCGCTCGTTCATTCCCGACGACCTGCACAAACAAGAGGCCGACCTGCTGTACCGGGTTCCGTTTCGCGTCGGCACAGGCGAAGTATGGATTTATGTGCTGTTGGAGCATCAGTCCAAGCCGGACAAGACAATGGGACTGCGGCTGTTGGGGTACATGGTCGAGATATGGCAGGCGCAGCAGCGGGGCTGGAAGGACAACCACACGCCCTACGCGAAATGGAAGCTGTTTCCCATTCTGCCCCTTGTCTTCTACACGGGCAAGCGTAAATGGAAGACGCCACTCAGCCTTGCGGCGCTGATGGACGTGCCGACGTTGCTCAAACCGTTTACGCCCGCCTTTGAGACACTGCTGCTGCGCCTGCACGAAACGCCCCCGGACACGCTGATGCAGGCGGGTTCCGCTGTCGCCTTCGCGTTGCGGGCGTTGCAGGCGGCGGACGAACCGAAAGAAGTTTTGGAGCAGGCGCTGCACGAGGTTGTCTCGCTGCTGGATGCGCTGCCGCAGAGCGCGAAGGCGGAATGGAGTTGGGCGATGCGCTTCCTCTACCTGCTTGTTCTCAACAAGCGCGACGCCGACGAGCAGGAAGAGTTGAAAGACGTGATGGAGGAAGCGGTCTTGCATAAGCGAGACGAGTATAAGGAGGTCAAGATGACAGGAGCGCAGGCACTGATCAATCAGGGGAAACGGGAAGGACGCAAGGAAGGCAGGCAGGAGGGAAAACAGGAAGGAAGATTAGAAATAATTTTGGAGCAACTCGAAGTTCGGTTCGGCCCGCTCTCGGAGGCAACGGTGGCAAGCGTAAATGCGCTGCCGGCGAACCGCCTTTCTGCCATTACGCGGCGCATCTTGACCGCCGCTTCTCTGGCCGAACTGGAACTTTAAGCCGCCAATACCTTCGCGCGCCGGGTTGAAATCCGGCGCGTGTAGGCGAACGATGATTTTCAACGCTCGGACAACATGTTCGGCAGTAAAGTTGCAGGCCGGAACACTTTTTTGCAAAATGCCCTTGACAGATGGGAGGGTGCTGGCGTATACTACTACACTTCTGAATGATAAGCCGAAAGTTGATTGACAAAATCAGTCAACGAGGCTGATAAAAGCCGCGAAATGAGAGTTTCGCAGATGCCTTGACAATAAGAAGTTCATGGTGTATACTACTCAGGACATCGTGATATACAGACAAGCGTTGAGTGATTGATGCTGTCTGTTGCTCTTTTACAACGGAATAGTGAAGTGTGTAGAGAGATGCAGGGGTAATGAGCATCTTGCGCTGTGCTACGATTTCAGGGCATGGCAGCCTTCGTTTCGGCGTTTCTTCTGCTTTGTGCAGGAGGAGTGTTGGAGCGGTTGTTGTGGTGTCGGAGCGTTTAGCAGTGTGAGTGAAGATAGATGAATGTTGTATTGAGGTTGGAAGTGTTCGAGTGTTGTCTAAGGTGTTTAAGCGCGAGTTTGTAGGTGTAGCGCGTGTTTGCGGCAGCGGACGCGCTGCGCAGTTCCTCTTGGTTCTCTCCTTCGGGTGTGGCATTGGGTTGCTTGTGTTGAAGGACTTTCTTGAAGGTTCTTTAGTGGAAGCGGCTTGCGCTGTGCTATGTTGGGGGAAGCGGGGTGGGCGGCGCGGCGGCGGAGTTGGTTGCAAGCGCGTTTGTTGTGAGTGGAAGAGTGTTTAAAGCTACACAGGGCCTCTGGTGAATGCCTTGGGGCAACGTGCCGATGAAGGACGTGCCAAGCGACGATATGCCGTAGGGAGCCGCAAGCAGGCCTTGATCTACGGGTTTCCGAATGGGGTAACCCGGCGGGTGTAATGACCCGTCACTACGTTTACGTAGAGGGCACGCGGGGAACTGAAACATCTAAGTACCCGCAGGAAAAGAAAACAGACGTGATTCCCCCAGTAGCGGCGAGCGACCGGGGAGAAGCCTAAACCGAGGCGCTTGCGCTTCGGGGTTGTGGGGCCGACTGAGCTACACCTGCCATAATCTTCACCTTATCTTCGGAGGGGGTGAGTGTTTTGTATTTTGTAGCTGACGACGGAGGAAGTTGGATGGGGTTTATGGAAGATGCCTGGAACGGCGCACCACAGAGGGTGAGAGTCCCGTACGTTGGTCTTATAGCTGCTCTTAGCCGGTACCCAAGTACCACGAGCCACGAGGAAGCTTGTGGGAATCCGGGGGGACCACCCCCCAAGGCTAAATACACGTTGCCACCGATAGTGAACCAGTACCGTGAGGGAAAGGTGAAAAGCACCCCGGGAGGGGAGTGAAACAGAACCTGAACCCAGATGGCCTGCAAACAGTCAGAGCGGGCTGAGGCTGCGTGATGGCGTGCCTTTTGCATAATGACCCGGCGAGTTGCTGGCGGTAGCGGCTTAAGTGTTTTTGACACGGAGGCTGAGCGAAAGCGAGTCCGAACAGGGCGTCTATGTTGTCGTCAGCAGACCCGAAACTGCGTGATCTACCCATGGCCAGGGGGAAGCGGGTGTAAGAGCCTGTGGACGCCCGGACCGGTGTATGTTGAAGAATGCTCGGATGAGCTGTGGGTAGTCTGGTGAAATGCCAATCGAACGCAGAGATAGCTGGTTCTCCCCGAAATGCATTGAGGTGCAGCGTGATCCGTTTCGTATCGGAGGTAGAGCACTGAATGGGCGAGGGGCCTTCCCAGGTTACTGAACTCAATCAAACTCCGAATGCCGATACGTGAGAGGATTGCAGTGAGACAGCGGGGGATAAGCTTCGTTGTCGAGAGGGAAACAGCCCAGACCTTCCGCTAAGGCCCCTAAAGATTGGCTCAGTGTAAAAGGATGTGAGGGTGCGCAGACAACCAGGATGTTGGCTTAGAAGCAGCCACCATTTAAAGAGTGCGTAACAGCTTACTGGTCGAGGTGTCCTTGCGCCGATAATGTATGGGGGCTTAAGCCAATTGCCGAAGCGAAGGCGTTGAAAAAACCAAGAGTTTCGAGAGTAGGGATTAGGGATTAGGAAAGACGGATGCAAATCTGTTGGTCTAATCCCTAATCCCTAACCTCGGGTTGTTGGCGAGTATTGACGGGTAGGGGAGCGTTGCCTGCGCGGTGAAGCCGCATGCGGAAGCATGGGTGGAGTGTAGGCAAGTGCGAATGCCGGGATAAGTAGCGCGAAGACGGGTGCGAATCCCGTCCACCGGAAGCCCAAGGTTTCTTAAGGCAGGCTCGTCCTCTTGAGTTTAGTCGGTCCTAAGGCGAGGCCGCAGGGCGTAGTCGATGGCAGTCAGGTAGATATTCCTGAACCGGGTGCAGATGTTGAGTACGTGGGGACACATCTTCGGGGTTCTGACTGGGGTTGGTATCCAGGAGGGGAGCTTGCTCCCCGCTTCAGAGCGAAGAAGGGGTCGCGAAAAGCCACGTAGGAGTTTGCATTCGACCGTACCGCAACCCGACACAGGTGGGCGCGTAGAGGATACGCAGGTGTTCGAGCGAACTCTCGTTAAGGAACTAGGCAAAATGGCCCCGTAACTTCGGGAGAAGGGGCGCTGCGTGAGAACCAGCCGCAGCAAAGCGGACCGAGCGACTGTTTACCAAAAACACAGGTCTGTGCCAAGCCGAAAGGCGACGTATACGGGCTGACGCCTGCCCAATGCCAGAAGGTTAACAGGAGGGATGAACCGTAAGGGGCAGTCTCGAATCGAAGCCCTGGTGAATGGCGGCCGTAACTATAACGGTCCTAAGGTAGCGAAATTCCTTGTCGGGTAAGTTCCGACCCGCACGAATGGCGTAACGACTTGGTCGCTGTCTCAACGAGAGGCTCGGTGAAATTGTAGTATGCGTGAAGATGCGCATTCCCCGCCGCAGGACGGAAAGACCCCATGGAGCTTTACTGCACCCTGTCATTGCCTGTTTGCTGTTTTTGTAGAGCGTAGGTGGGAGACTTGTCGCCAATGGAACACCACCCTGAGACAGTGAATAGGCTAACCGTAGCTGTTAGCCAGTTATGGAACCGTGGCAGGCGGGCAGTTTGACTGGGGCGGTCGCCTCCCAAAAGGTAACGGAGGCGCCCCAAGGTTGACTCAGCCTGGTTGGAAATCAGGCATAGCGTGCAAGGGCAGAAGTCAGCTTGACTGTGAGACCGACAGGTCGAGCAGGGACGAAAGTCGGGCCTAGTGATCCTCTGGTGGTGCGTGGGCACGCCAGGGCTCATCGGATAAAAGCTACCCTGGGGATAACAGGCTTATCTTGCCCAAGCGCTCACAGCGACGGCAAGGTTTGGCACCTCGATGTCGGCTCGTCGCATCCTGGGGGTGGATTAGCTCCCAAGGGTTGGGCTGTTCGCCCATTAAAGCGGTACGCGAGCTGGGTTCAGAACGTCGTGAGACAGTTCGGTCCCTATCCGCGGCGGGCGCAGAAGATTTGCAGGGGGCTGTCCCTAGTACGAGAGGACCGGGATGGATGGACCGCTGGTGTACCGGTTGTGCCGCCAGGCGCAGACGCCGGGTAGCTACGTCCAGAAGCGATAAACGCTGAAAGCATCTAAGCGTGAAGCGCGCCCTAAGATGAGATCTTCCACAGTGTTAAGCTGGTAAGGTCCCCGGCAGACGACCGGGTGGATAGGCGGAGGGTGGAAGCGCAGCGATGTGTGGAGCCGATCCGTACTAAGTGACCGAGGGCTTTAGAACTCTTCTGTTCGCAAGAGACGCGGTTGTGGCCGGTTTGCCGCTGTGCCGTCCTCCCGGCTTTCCCACAAGCGTAAGCAGTGGAGACAAGCGCCTTTTCCGAACCAAGCGAAAGCAAGGGCGGGCAAGGTGGGAAGACGACGCAAACAGCAGCAGAGCCGCAGGCGCAGACAGCGCGGACGAAACGAGCTTACAAGCGAGCGCAACACAGAACGTACAGACAACGCGCAGGAGCAATCCTGCACGAACACAGTACAACACAAACAACGTTCAGCTAAGGAACCAACGTCCCTTATTTGAACAACCCGCATCTTGCACACACTTCGGTTCTTCCAAGTCCCGCTTCACGGCGCGGCTTGGAAGAACGTTCCGTTGTAGAACCCTTTTCGCATGGTTGAATATTGCCCCTGTTGAGGCGTGTTCTCAAATGCGCAGTTTGCATCCAGACTTGGCACTCTCCCGACTTGTGGGAGTGTGCGCCGGTTTCTGGTGGTCATAGCGTCGGCGTCCCACCCGTTCCCATCCCGAACACGGTCGTGAAAGCCGGCTGCGCCGACAATACTTGGGGGGAAACCTTCTGGGAAGATAGGTCGCCGCCAGAATAATTGTAAACAAAGGCTTATATCGCACCGATGCGGTATGAGCCTTTGTTTTGTTTGGGTCCTGTTGACTTAATTGGCTATCAATCATCTTGGAGGTAGAGGAAATAGTTATAACGAAGCAGAATTGGAGGAGTCTAAAGCGATGGTATGTAGTCATTCCACTTGTTTAATGTGAATAAGGAGTAAGTCGAAGATTATGAAAACTATATGGAATTGGTTTGCTTTACGAAGGGAAGTTATAGTACTCGCTTTCGCGTTGTCTGGGATCATTGTCAGAACGGATGCGCAAGTAAATGGAATACGGAAAACGCGATTTCAGCAGGTTACGGTAGATAATGGCAACAATGACGCGACGGTGTCGCCATTCGATAATGATTTTCGGAAAATCAAAACGGCTGTTCAAGGACAATTCTATGATTTACATCTGAATGGCGTTGATTGGAACAAAGTTACTGCGGAGTATCATCGTCAGGTTAAAGCCGTGAGTAACAGGACAGAATTTGCGGCTCTGATGAACCGGATGCTTGGCGAACTTCATGCTTCTCATACGGCGTATGTTACGAGCAGTGATGCCGAGTATTACATGATGAACGCGGTGAGCGAGCAGGATATGCAGCATTATCAGGTGGCGCATATCGGCGTGATGGGTGAGCGTGAAGGGAAAGAGTACGCTGTCCATGCGGTTATAGATGGCGGGCCGGCGGATAAAGCGGGCTTGCAGGCGGGGGATCGCTTGCTGCGAGCGGACGGTAAACCCTTCGCTTCCGCAGGTTCGTTTCGCGGCAAAGAGGGTACGTCGGTTCAGGTGGAGTTCAAGCGGGAAGGCGAGGATAAAACGCGAACTGTTAGCGTCGTGCCGGTGAAGCAAAACATTGTGCGCGCGTACCTGGATGCTACTAAAGCAAGCGCGCGCATCATAGAGGCCGGAAACAAACGTATCGGGTATGTTCATCTATGGACGATGGCGAATGATGAATTCAAGGACATGCTTGACAACCTGATGCTGAACAAACTGCACGATACGGATGGCTTGATACTGGATTTACGCGATGGTTATGGTGGGCATCCGTTCGGGTATATGGATGTTTTCAGCCGTCCTGATGTCGCCTGGGAAACGCAATATTCCAATGGCCGAAAAAGCGTACAGCATACAGGCTACTCTAAGCCGATGGTGGCGCTGATTAATGAGGGTACGCGCAGCGCGAAGGAGTTTCTGGCGTATCAGTTGAAAGTGTCCCATCGGGCGAAGATAGTCGGCACGAAAACAGCCGGCGCGTTTTTGGGCGCGGGATTTGTAAAGATCGGCGAAGAGGGTTTGCTGGAATTGCCGATGGTGGGGTTAAAGGTCAATGGCGAACGTTTGGAACAAAAAGGGGTGGAAGCGGATGTCATTGTACAGTCACTGTTTCCCTACTCGAAACGGGATGCGCAACTGGCCCAGGCGCAGCAAACCCTGACTCAGATGCTGCCGGATACGCTGCCTGACGAAAAGAAACCTGCGCTCATTCAAGCGCAATAGTAGATTTTTCGTGTACAATATGCCATTATGTCGTAATACGCGGCAGGGCAGTGATGATTTATTCATTGCTTTCGCTTCGGTCGTAATCACTATTCCTGTAATCTCTTCTGATGTGAATGTTTGGTGGAGGACAATGCTGATGTCGAAATCTCTCCTTGCCGTTTCAGGCGCGATTGTCGGGTTGGGGCTGGCGTCTGTGACACAGGCAAAGTCTCAGCTTGTAGCGGTCGGAAATCTGGAACCGGCTGTTTCCGGTGGAACGCACGCAATCATGGCGCAAAAACTTACCCTGAGCGCGGACAAGCCCGCTGGACTGGTGAAAGAACCCCGTTACAAGTTTACGCCGAAATACGGAACGGTGAGCGCTGGGCAACGCCAAAAACAACAAGATCATCGTTGTGCTGGATACGGATGGCCAAACCACGCGCCCAAGTTTGTATGTGGACGCTAACGGCAATGGCGATCTTACGGATGACCCGCCTGTGATGCTGACAGTGGCAAAACCTGTTTCTGTGAGCGGAGCGAAAACGGTAGGCGTGACGAGTACGGCAGGGGATACGGCGCAGGGATGGTCGGCGGCAGTTGCCAGTCGTCGCGCGCTACGACATACCCGGACGCGCCGGTTCTGTTCCGAGCTCTTTAGCATTTACGGTGAGCGGGCCGGATGTCATGTACAATCGCGAATACGCGCGAACCGGAATGTTAACGATTGGCAGCCGCTCGTACCGAATGGCGCTGGTGGATCAGGGCGTGAACGGCAAGTTCAACGAGTTTCAGCATGAAGAGGGCGATCCTGCGCGCGTGACTGTGATGATTGACCGCAATGGCAACGGCAAATTTGAGGACAAAGAGATGTTCGATGCCGCAAAACCGTTCCGCATGGCAGGGGCAACCTACGAAGTTATGAGCATTGATGCGCGGGGAACCTCGATTACGCTGAAGAAGTCGGGCAAAAGCGCGGGCAATGCGCTGACGGCTGCGGACATGAAGGCGGGCGCGGACATTCTGGACTTTGAAGTGGAAACGCTGGATGGCAAGACGGTCAGCTTTCCCGGATGATTATAAAGGCAAGGTGGTGCTGCTGGATTTCTGGGCAACGTGGTGCGGGCCGTGTATGATGGAGATGCCCAATGTGGTGGCGACTTACAATCAGTACCACTCACAGGGCTTCGAGATTTTAGGCATCAGTCTGGATCATGCCAATCTTAAAAAAACGAGCCTGTTTCAATTCCTGTCGCAGCACAGCATGCCCTGGCAGCAGGTGTACGATGGCGGTTGGTGGAAGGCGGAGATCGCGCAACTTATTTGACGTTCACGCCATTCCTTTCGGCATCGTGGTAGATGGAACTACGGGCAAAATATTGTCAGTGATTAAAGCGGAGAGTCCCACGCGAAGCGAAGACCTGCGGCAGGCCGTAGAAGCGGGATTGAGCAAAGGCAAGTAATCCGCGCATGGATGTTGTAAATCGTGAAAGAGTGGCGGCCTTTACGACGAAGGATACTTCTACAATCCGTGAGATACTGGCGCCTCGTAACTCTCATGCGCAACGCCAGAGTCTTGCGGAAGCGATAGTAGATGTCGGACGAGAGACGCAGGCACATTCACACCCTAAAACGGAAGAGTTCTACTACATTCTGCGTGGAACGGGGCTGATGGCGATTGAAGCGGAGCGTTCAACCGTGGGAGTAGGGGATGCGATTTGTATTCTTACAGGTCAGCGTCATCAGATACGGAATACGGGGCAAGAGCCACTGGTATTTCTGTGCTGCTGTGCGCCGGCGTATACGGATGAGGATACCGTGATGTGTGAGGCGTTGCTTTAGCAGTTTTCAACGTGAATGTACTTGAATGTACTTGATTGCAGGCCGCGTCGCGGCCTGCAATTTTTTGGGAGGGCTTAAGCCCTCCCAAAAAATTGTTGATTATTGTATCTTGACTGGGGCTGTTACATTATCGGACGTTATTCGCAGGCGTTTTGCTGATTCTCACTGTCTCAGAGGGTTGTTGAATATGTTCCAAAAGGAATTTTGGTGATGTATGAAGATACTGTGGCTGTTGATAATGCGTTGGTACCAGGATGATACAGGGAATAATAGGGCTGCTCTGTGGTATTATGTTGTTCTAAGATTGTGTTATATTCTGTCTACGTTTCGTTGATGAATGTGAGGAGAGTGGATTCTCGATCATGGCTATAGATCGCGTGGTTTTGCTGGATGAGAATACGGCCAATCAGATTGCGGCAGGAGAAGTTGTGGAGCGACCCGCGTCTGCTGTGAAAGAACTGGTGGAAAATGCCATTGACGCAGGGGCAACTCAGATCGTGATCGCGCTGGAAGAGGGCGGCAAGCAGAGCCTGATTGTGGCGGACAATGGCTTCGGCATGACGCGCTCAGACGCTATACTGGCATTACAGCGACATGCCACGAGCAAAATACGCAACGCAGAAGACTTGTTTGCCATTAAAACGCTTGGCTTTCGGGGCGAGGCGATGCCGTCTATCGCGTCAGTTTCGCGGCTGACGATCACGACCAAACCTGTGGATGAGGAGAGCGGGACGCGCCTGGTGGTTCATGCCGGGGATATACAGACTGTGGAGGACATAGCGGCGCGGGATGGCACGACGATTGAAGTCAGCGAGTTGTTTTTTAACACGCCTGCCCGCATGAAGTTTTTGAAAAGTACGCCCACGGAAGTGGCGCGGGTGGTTGAAATTGTCGGGCAGCTTGCAGTCGCGTATCCGGGTATCGCGTTTCGATTGCGGCATGGAACAGCAGAGATTTTCGCGACGCCGGGAACGGGCGAACCCTTGGCTGCGCTGGCAGCGGTGTGGGGGCGTGAAGTGGCGCGGAAACTGATTCCAATCAAGCATGAGTCCGTAGGCTTGAATGTGTCGGGATTTATCGCGACGCCGGATATTTCGCGTCCGGGGCGTTCGCATGAATTGTTTTTTGTCAACCGGCGACCCATTAAGAGCCGTTTAATCGGTCATGCGATGGAGGAGGCGTTCCGCGCCCTGACGCCGGACAGCCGCTATCCGATTGGCGCGTTGTTTGTGGAAATTCATCCTGATCTGGTGGATGTCAATGTGCATCCGACGAAAACCGAGGTGAAGTTTACACGGGACGGAGAAGTGCATCATGCGGCGAGTCAGGCTGTGAAGGGCGCGTTGCTGGCGTATGGGATCGTTCCGCAGGCGCGAATTACAAATGTGAATATAGCGGCAGGCGCTTCGCAGCAGACTAATTTTGGATTTGGCGCTTCCGGTAACAGCAGTTCCTCTAATCAGGTTCCCAATGTCACTTCGGCCTCGCCGTTCCATGATGCCGCGAACGCCTTTGCCGCCGCGATAGGAGCGTTCGCGCCACTGGAAACATCCTCTGCACCGCTGCCATCGTATACTGGTAATGCGGTTCCGCCTGCCCGCGATTTTGCCGCGAATGGGCAGGAGAATGCAGTTCCGCAGGGCGACATGCCTGCCGCGCTATCTGTTGAAAGCATTGAAAATGAAGCGGGAAATACGGATTTGGAACAGGCAGTCCATTACGCGCCGGAGCAGAGTAATAACGGCGGAGCGGATATAGACACGGTTGCGCTCGTCCCTACGAATTTAGAAGTTTCGACCCTGCAAACGCCGTGTTCAACGAGTGAGGGAGAAGAACCGCTGCAATCGCCCCCGCAACCTAAACCCTTTGCGGAACAACTGCGCGAGTTTCGGATTTTGGGGCAGGCGCGAAACACGTATATTATCGCGCTGACGCCGAATGGAATTGCCGTGATAGATCAGCATGTGGCGCATGAGCGCGTGTTGTACGAGCGGCTGACAGTGAAGCGGTTCGCCAATGGGATACCGGTGCAGCGGCTGGCGGTTCCGATTACGATCAATCTTGGACGGCGGGAGGCACTGCTGCTGGCGGAACATTGCGATAGCTTCACGCGGGCGGGGTGGGAGATCGCCGCGTTTGGCAAGGACAGTTTCGTAGTGCGCTCAGTTCCCGCAATGCTGGCGCATAAGCCCTACGAGAAGATACTGCGCGATATGATAGATGAACTGGTCAATCAAACGGTTTCGCGGCGGCTGTTGGTGCAGCAGGAGCATGTGACGATCACCAATGCCTGCAAAATGGCGGTAAAGGCGGGCGACCCGATGGAGATGGAGGAGATGCAGGGATTGCTGGAACAGTTGGCGGAAACAGAAAACCCGTATCTTTGCCCACACGGACGCCCAATTGTGGTGACAATCCCGTTTCAGGAATTGGATAAGCAGTTCAAGCGGACGTAAGTGTTCTTATGATTAGCCGCGAATGAACGCGAATAAACGCAAATGTGGGGAAGTATGGTTGCGTATTAGATAGAGTGTCAGGATACGCGGTTACTGTCGGAAGGAGAATGTTGATATGCGTTTCAAATATGGTTGTGTTGGCGCGTTGGGTGTGTTGATGGCGGGCGGGCCTGCGTCTGCTCATGCCGATGATGCCGCCACACGAAAAGCGCTGGATGCGCAGTATGCCAAAATTTCGCAGGCGTACAAAACAAAGTCGCTCAAGCCGCTGCATGAGGTGACTGCGCCGGATTTTGTGATGATGGTTCCGGGCGGCAAAAGCATTACGCGCCAGCAGGCGGAGCAACAGTTTCAAACTTCTCTGTCTTTTATCAAGTCCGTGACGAGCGCAAAGGAGAAGATCAACAAAGTCACGGTGAAAGGTAACGAGGCAACGGTAGACGCGCAGGAGAGCATTGAAGGCGTTACTGCGGATATGCAGTCTCAGGGCAAAGCGCATACGATGGGGGTTACGAACCAGAACCGGGATACGTGGGTGAAGACGGGCGATATCTGGCTGCGGAAAAGTTCCACGATGCTTAAAGGCACGATGACGGCAGATGGAAAAAAGATGGACTTAAACGAACTATTCAAGAAGATGGGTCCGCCGGTGGGGGCAAAAGGTCCGGCGCCGATGAAGAAGTAGGAACCTCACGGTTTTCCGGGTATTGAAAATACCCGTCTGTATGGCGTTCCGCCAAACGTCCTTCGGACGCGAATACCTGTTTAACAGCCTCCCACGCCCGCAGGAGGACATAAGCGGGACAGGAACCACAATCTGAAATTTTGTATTTGAACCCTTCGCAAGATTTGTGGAGGGTTTGTTCGTATGTAGTTGAAAGGAGGGAATGATTATGTTGTTGGAAGGCAGAGTGGCTTTGGTGACGGGGGGTGGACGAGGGATTGGAGCGGCGATTGCGCGGGTGCTGGCGCGTGAGGGCGCGATGGTGGCGGTGAATTATGGGAGCAGCCGGGATAAGGCCGAGGCGGTTGTCGGGGAGATAGAGACGGCAGGCGGAACCGCGCAGGCGTTCGGGGCGGATGTGCGAGATGCGGAAGCGGTGGCGCGCATGGTGGCGGATGTGAAGGAGCGGTTCGGGCGGCTGGATGGCGTGATTAACAATGCGATTGCGGGGCGGCAGAATGGAGCCTTTGCGGAGGCGACGCTGGACGATTATACTACGGCGTTCGACTTCGGCTGCAAAGCGATTGTGAATATGACGCAGGCGGTTCACCCTGTATTCAAGGAGCAGGGCGGCGGGCGGATTGTCAACATCGTGACGGAGTTGTGGAACATGGCCCCGCAGGAGTGGTCGGTGTACATGGCGGGTAAGGGCGCGATGGTCGGTATGTCGCGGTCGCTGGCGTGTGAGTTGGGGCCGGATAACATCACGGTGAACATGGTCGCGCCCGGCTGGATGGCGGATGAAAAAGTGGATACAGCAAGCGAAGCGTCGAAAAACTTTGCCAAAACCATTCCCTTACGACGGCATGGAAGCGCGGATGAGATCGGCAACGCCTGCGTATTCTTCCTGAGCGATCTGGCAAGTTATGTCACGGGAACATACCTGCCGGTGACGGGCGGGCGGATTACGCAGGTGGGAATGTAGACAGGAGTAGCACCGTGACGGAGGAGGACACAACAAGTTGTGTCCCTACGAACGCTTCTTTGAATAATGAGCGTGTGACATGAATCAGCGAAATAGTCGGCAATTTTGGATAGCAGGGGCTGCGTTCTTGCTGATTGCGGCGGGCGGGTATTTTGTTGTGAGAACACGGAAATCTGAAACGCCGTTTCCGGTGGATACGAACACGACTGCGGTTGTTCGTCAGGATATACCGAGCGCGTTGACGACGTGGCTTTGGCCGCGCGCTCATCAAGAGACGCTTGCGGGTGGAATAACGCGCTGGTATGATACGTCTTCGCCGGATGGCACGGGGTTGGATTTGCTTGAGTTTGATTTTGACCGTAATCCTCGTCTGCGGCTGGAGATATTCGATCAGGATCAGGACGATGAGCATCCGTTCGATAATAATGCGCGGTTCTGGGAGAGGGGCGTCGGGCAGATTACGCATCAGCTGAACCAGACTTTTCAGCAACGTAAGACGGGGCGTGTATTGGCGGCATGGAACGGGCTGTTCTTTGGGCCGAATTGGTATGGAGCAGGCGCGACTGCCGAACACGTCGCGCCCGTTGTACTGAACGGAACGCCGCATTATATGTCAGGCACGCACAGATGGACATTCGGCGTCAAGATGGCAGGGGACAAACCTGTTTTTAAGACGCTGCATAAAGCGAACAAGAACCTACTCGCGCAGGAATTTGATTGGGCTTCGGGCGGGGCGCAATGTCTGATACGGGAAGGGAAACCTCTCTCGATACAGCCTTTTCCGGCAGTGGGACAGCCACTCTTGAAAGGGCCAGTGCCGTCTACGCCGCAGGAAGCGGGGCATATTCCTGTGGTAGATCATATCAAAACTTCGCGCGTTTCGCTGGGTTGGAGCCGGGATAACCGGCATTTGTATTTGCTGTTTGTACAGGACCCCGATACGGAAGTGAGCAGCGCGATTCAGTTTCGGCATGGGTTGCGGATGGTGGGCGGATGGTCACTTGCGGACTTGCAGCGTTTCTGGATAGCAAAGGGAGTATGGGGAGCGATCAACAGCGACGGCGGCGATATTGCGCAATTGACGTACTTGCAGGCGGACGGCAATTATATGCTGATTGCGCCGATGATTTCCGGGGGCGGCAGTCGGCGCGTGGTCAGTCCGGCGTTTGCGAATGCGCCTGCGGGTGGTTCGTTGATGTATTTCTATGTTCGTGAGGCTGCAAAGCGTCAATAATAGAGTGGAAAGAGTTTGATACTGCGATAAGCCGGCTTGACAAATCATGCGGTGGACGGGCTTGATGAATCAAGCCCCTACATTATCAAATGTTTACATACCGATAGTGTACTTGTACAAACTGCAACTTTCCCGGCATTACATCTGTCCTGCCTGATTACAGAGCGTGAAAGCGCATTAAGGTATAATGAAAGAGGGGTAGACAGCCGAAGTGGATGCAGAAACAACCTTTGATGGCAACAATATACGTGTGAACACGCCTGATGCAGACGATATACAGGGACAAATACAGGACGCGCTGGATGGTATTGAACGTGAGCATGGTGCGCGGTTGTTGTTTGCAGTGGAGTCGGGCAGTCGGGCGTGGGGGTTCGCGTCGCCGGACAGCGACTATGACGCGCGATTTGTGTACAAGCGCGGTGCGCGCGATTATGTTCGGCTGCAAGAGCGGCGGGACGTGATCGAGTTGCCGATAGTGGGCGATCTGGATGTCAACGGGTGGGATATTGTCAAGGCGCTGGTTCAGTTTCGCAAGTCCAACCCTTCCCTGCTGGAATGGCTTCATTCGCCCATTGTGTACCGGGAAAACGGCGATTTTGCCGCGAAGTTGCGAACGCTGGCGCAGGAGCATTTTTCGCCGCGCCGCATGACATACCATTACATCAGCATGGCGAAATCGAACTACCGGCTTTCGATTGAGAACAAGGCGGAAGTGTCGCTTAAGAAGTATCTGTACGTGCTGCGCCCGCTGTGCTGCATCCGCTGGATGGAACAGCATGGGACGCCGCCGCCGACACTGATACACGATATTTTGGTAAGTATTGAATTGCCTTCCGATGTGCGGACGCGGCTGAACGAGTTGATGGAGCGCAAGAAGCAGGCTGTAGAATTGGGTACGGAAGCGCATGACCTGTTACTGGATGCCTTTATTGATGGCGAACTAATTCGCGTTGGCGAACAGGTAACGGAGTTGCCGGACATGGAAATGCCGGTTGCTTTACTGGATGAGTTGTTGTGGGCGGAGTTAGGTGTTTAGAATAGCCCTCAACCCCTAACCCCTTCTCCCAAAAAAGCCTGGGAGAAGGGGAACCTGTTGACATAGATTCTGAACTGAGATAGGAAAAGGAAGAGATACGCATGGCGACTGATATACGAGAGTTGTTGGAGAAGCGCATCCTGGTTTTGGATGGCTCGATGGGCGCATTGCTGTTTCGGAAAAATTTGGAAGAGGCGGATTTCCGGGGCAAGCGGTTTGCCGACCATCCCATTGACCTGAAAAACAACCCGGATGTGCTGAATCTGTCTAACCCGGATGTTATCGCGGGTATTCACAACGATTATCTCGACGCGGGCGCGGACATCATTGAAACAAACACGTTCACGGCAACAGCAATTTCTCAGGCTGACCACGAGTTGAGCGGGTACGTGGCAGAAATGAATGTTGCCGCCGCGCAGATTGCCCGACAGTGCGTGGAAGCCGCGATGCGGCGCGACCCGTCGCGGCAGCGTTTTGTCGCGGGAAGTATCGGGCCGCTCAACAGAACCTTATCCATCTCGCCGGACACGAATGACCCCGGTTTTCGCGCGGTCACGTTCGATCAGGTGATGCTTACGTATTACGACCAGGCAAAAGCGTTGATCGAGGGCGGCGTAGATTTATTGCTGCCGGAAACCACGTTCGATACGCTGAACCTGAAAGCCGCGCTGTTCGCGATTCAGAAGTTGTTTGCGGAGGGCGCGCGGCAGGTTCCGGTAATGGCAAGCATTTCGCTGTTTCCGCAGGGGGGCGGACGCACTTTGTCGGGACAGACGCTGGAAGCCGCGCTGAACTCCATTTCCCATGCGCCTCTCCTGGCTGTTGGCTTGAACTGCGCGGTTGGGCCGGATTTGATGCGGGCAAGTCTGGAAGAATTGGCGCGCATTTCGCCGTTTTATTTGAGCGCGTATCCCAATGCGGGACTGCCAGACGCGCTTGCCGAATCAGGCTTCAGTTTGACGACCGGAGCAGATGTTCCCTTACATTCGGGATTGGGCGGCGAACGGCTGGCTGAACATCGTGGGCGGCTGCTGCGGCACGACGCCGGATTATATACGTGGTGTGGCGGCAATTGTGAAAGATTACGCGCCGCGCGTTCCGCCGAAGATTGAGAAATTTACGCGATTGAGCGGATTGGAAGCGCTGACGCTGCGCCCGGAAACCAATTTCGTCAATATCGGGGAGCGGACGAACGTTACCGGCTCGCCCAAGTTCGCCAAACTGATTCTTGCCGGGGATTACGAGGAGGCGCTGACGGTTGCGCGGCAGCAGGTGGAAAACGGCGCGCAGATTATTGACGTGAATATGGATGAGGGGCTGCTGGACGGCGAACAGGCCATGACCACGTTCCTCAATCTGGTTGGGCCGGACGACGCCATTTCGCGCGTCCCGATTATGATTGACAGTTCCAAGTTTTCGGTGATCGAAGCGGGCTTGAAGTGCATACAGGGCAAGGGGATTGTCAATTCGCTTGCGCTTGAAAGACAATGTGGAAACGTTCAAGCAGCAGGCGCGTCTGGTGCGGCAGTACGGCGCGGCGGCGGTTGTGATGGCGTTTGATGAGAAGGGGCAGGCGGACAGCTACGCCCGCAAGATTGAGGTTTGCGAACGGCTGTACAAAATCTTGACGGAAGAGATTGGCTTTCCCGCCGAAGACATTATCTTTGACCCCAACATTCTGACGGTTGCGACGGGGCTGGAAGAGCATAACAACTACGCCGTTGATTTTATCGAAGCGACGCGCTGGATCAAGCAGAATTTACCGGGCGCGAAGGTATCGGGCGGCGTGAGCAATATTTCGTTTTCGTTCCGGGGCAACAATGTCGTGCGCGAGGCGATGCACTCCGCCTTTTTGTACCACGCCATCAACGCCGGAATGGACATGGGCATTGTGAACGCGGGGCAGCTCGCGGTATATGACACGATACCGAAAGACCTGCTGGAACTGGTTGAGGATGTGCTGCTCAATCGCCGCGCCGATTCTACCGAACGCCTGCTTGCGTTTGCGGAAACGGTGAAGGGCGAGAAGAAGAAAGATAAGGCCGAACAAGAGGAATGGCGGTTGGGAACGGTCGAGGAGCGGCTGTCCCATGCGCTTGTGAAGGGCGTAACCGATTATATCGAGGCGGATGTGGAAGAAGCGCGGCAGAAGTACGACAGGCCGCTGAGCGTAATCGAGGGGCCGCTGATGGACGGCATGAACATCGTGGGCGATCTGTTCGGCGCGGGCAAGATGTTTCTGCCGCAAGTGGTGAAATCGGCGCGGGTGATGAAGAAGGCCGTTGCCGTGCTGCTGCCCTATATGGAAGCGGAAAAGGACGCGTTGCGGGCGTCGGGCGGGGAAGTGAAAGCGCAGGGCAAGGTGCTGATGGCGACCGTCAAGGGCGATGTGCATGACATCGGCAAGAACATCGTGGGCGTCGTGCTGGGCTGCAACAACTACGAGGTGATTGATCTGGGCGTGATGGTTTCCACGGAGAAGATACTGCAAACGGCTATAGATCAAAATGTAGACATTATCGGATTGAGCGGCCTGATTACGCCCTCGCTGGATGAGATGATGCATGTCGCGAGCGAAATGAAGCGGCGGGGCTTTGAGGTTCCGCTGCTGATTGGCGGCGCGACCACGAGCCGGGCGCATACCGCCATCAAAATCGCGCCTGCTTACAATAAGGAAGTCGTGCATGTGCTGGATGCGTCGCGGGCGGTGGGCGTTGTCAGCGCCTTGTTGAGCGAGGAGCAGAAGTCGGACTATGCGGAGCGGAACCGGTTGGAACAGGATGCATTGCGCGAACAGTACGCGGCGCGGCGCGTGGAAAAGAAGATGCTGCCGCTGACCGAAGCGCGAAAACGCCGTACCGTGATAGATTGGAAGGCGGAAGACGTTTCGCAGCCGGAATTTACGGGCGTTCGCGTCCTGAACAACTACCCGCTGGAAGAATTGGTTCCGTACATTGACTGGACGCCGTTCTTCCATACGTGGGAACTGCATGGACGCTTCCCGGCTATTTTGGACGATGCGGTTGTGGGCGAAGCGGCGCAGAAAGTGTACGAGGAGGCGCAGACGTTGCTGAAGCATATCGTGGCAAACAAACTGCTGACCGCCCGCGCCGTGTATGGCCTGTTCCCCGCCAACAGCGTGGGCGATGATGTGGAATTGTACACGGATGAGAGCCGTTCCGAAGTTCTGACCCGCTTCCACTTCCTGCGTCAGCAAATGGACAAAGAGGGGAACGGGGAAGAAAAGGAGAAGAGAAGAAGAGGAGAAGCAGGAGAAGGGAGAACCCTCAACCATCAACCTGTGTCTAGCGGATTATGTTGCGCCGAAAGCAACGGGTCTGGCGGATCATTTCGGCGGGTTTGCGGTGACGGCGGGGATTGGCGTGGACGAGATGAAGGCGAAGTTCAGGGCGGAGCATGACGATTATAACGCGATTATGGCGGATGCGCTGGCGGACAGACTGGCGGAGGCGTTTGCGGAGCGACTGCATAAGATCATTCGGGATGAGTGGGGATATGGGCGGAACGAAAATCTGAGCGCGGAAGATTTGGTTAAAGAGCGGTATCGGGGCGTTCGGCCCGCGCCCGGTTATCCGGCCTGCCCGGACCATACGGAAAAACGGACGCTGTTCGACCTGATGACGGTGGAAGACAAGACGGGAATCTGCCTGACGGAGAGTTTCGCCATGCACCCGGCCAGCAGCGTATCCGGCTTTTACATTCAGCATCCCGCGTCGCGCTATTTTCCGGTCGGCAAAATTGAAAAAGATCAGGTCGAGGATTACGCGAAACGTAAGGGGATGGAAATCACAACGGTAGAACGCTGGCTCGCGCCCAACCTGAACTACGACCCGGAACGCTGACATTTCGTACTGTTGAAGAGGTGCGAAGCCCATTCCTGCATAAAGTAAATTTTAGAGGGCTATACTGGCGTTGTTTGCTTCCTCAACATGTTGTTGCGCGACAGTTGGAGGAGTTTTGCCGTCTATCATGCAGGTGACGCTCATGTCGCCCATGACGTTGACGGCAGTGCGACAGCGGTCTAAGAACCAGTCGAGCGGCAGGAGCAGGGCAATGTATTCCGTTGGGAGGTTCACGGCGGAGAACACGGCCAGCATCGTTACTAATCCGGCTTCGGGGATGCCTGCCGCGCCCACAGACGCGAATACGGACATTATTACCACTTTGATTTGTTCCCCGGGATTAAGATGCTGCCCTAACATCTGGCCGATGAACAGGGCGGCCATCGCCTCGTACAGCGCGGTTCCGTCGTGATTGAACGTGCCGCCCACCATTACGCCCAGATCCGGCGGATTCTTCGCGCACTCCGATTTTATCTTTCATGCAGGCATAGGTTACGGGAAGGGTGGCGGCGGAACTGGCGGTGGAAAACGCCATCACGAGAGCGTCGGACGCGCCGCGCAGAAACTGGCCGGGGCGCACCCACGAGTAAAATCGCACGTTTCCCAGATACCAGACCGCCTGTAGCCCCAACGCGAGAACGACGGCGATTACGAAGCCGATCATGCCGATAAGCGGCTTGACGCCGTTCGTGCCGACCTGTCGAGTGACAACGGCGAACACGGCAAGCGGCACGATGGCGAAAATCCAGTGCAGCATGACCATGACGATGCTGAAGCCTGTATCCAGCAGGTCGCCAATGGTGTGAACTCCGCGTTTTGCCGTCGCGAGTCTGCTGGTCGCGCACTATCCGCATGGCAACACCGAACGCGACGGCAAGTATGAGGATGGAGATGATCTCGTTATGCTGAAGCGGGTCAATGAGGTTGGCGGGAATCTTTTCGATCAAGTCCAGAAAGAAGTTGGAGGGCTTTTTCGCCAACCGTTCTCCGGTATTGGCGACATGGGCCCACCGTCCGGGCTGAAGAACATTCGCCACAAGCAGGCCGATGGCGATGGCGACAACGGTGTTGCGTATCAGCAGAATGAACAGACGGCTGGCGGTTTTGCCGCTGGCCTGCGCTTTGTAGATGGCGTGAACGACGGCGATAAAGATAAGCGGCGTGGCGAGCAGTTTGAGCAACTGCAACACGGTGTCACTGACGATTTTAAGAGAGGGCGCGATTTGCAGCATAGTTGCAGGTGGCAGCAGTTCGCCCAAGATGATGCCGAAGGTCATGGCAACTAAAATGCGGACAAACAGAGGGACACGATTGTAAGCGGCCCAGAAGCCCTTGCCGGTTGGTGCAGAGGATGTTCCATGCGCGTCGTGTGCCATAACGAAAAACTCCTGACGTAACGGAAGGCGTTAGCCCTCACCCCAACCCCTCTCCCAAAAAAGCCTGGGAGAGGGGCTTATCAAAAAAAGGGACAGCATAAAAAAGACTGGTGCGTCAGTTGACGACTTCGGGTTCCAATGGTTCTGCGTGTTCTGGATGTTCGCTGCTGGGATAGGGGATGCTGCGGCGATCCAGCAGGCAGGTCATCGGTCATGCCGCCCAAAACGTTGACGGCGGTTCGGAAACGATCCAGCAGCCAGTCGAGGGGAAGCAGCCAGCCGATGCACCAGATGGGAAGATCAACGGCTTTTAACACCAGAACCATTGTTACCAAGCCTGCCTGTGGAACGCCGGGGGCGGCAATGCAGGCGATAATCGCCATAAATACGATGACAATCTGCTGCGTAAAATCAAGGTGGCGACCAAGCGCCTGCGCGATGAAAATTGGCGTGATGGCTTCGTACAGGGCCGTGCCGTCCCGGTTGAAATGCGCGCCGACTAAGACTCCAAGTCTGGCGGAACGTTCCCGCACACCGACGCGATCCCGCACGCTGGTATAGGTAATCGGGATCGTCGCGGCGGAACTGGCGGTTGAAAAGGCGGTCAGAACGGCGGCCCATGCGCCCCGTAAAAATTTTTGGGGTGGCATGGCGGCACGGAACCATAAACGGATCAGGTAAAACGAGATTTGCAGGAACAGGGCGAAAAGAACCGCGGCGAAGAAGTGAAACAGAGATTGAAAATCGCGCCAGTGGCGCGTTCCCACGAGTTCGGCGGCGGCGGCGAATACGGCGAACGGCACGAGCGCGACAACCCAGTTCAGCATGATGGTCAGGCTGCGATAAATGGAAGACAGCACTGCCCCAACTACCTGATAGTCTTTATGGCGCTCTTTGATTTGTTCCTGCCGCGCCATGCGCAGGGCCATGCCGAACGCGACGGCTATCAGCACGGTAAACAGAATATGGTTGTCCAGCAGGGGCTGAAACAGAGTGCGGGGAACCTGCGCGGTCAGGCTGCCCAAAGCGTCGCGCTGCAAAGCGTAAGTGGGTATATTGAAGCCGGAATTGACGCCGGGTTTGGCGACCGCGCCGACGAACAGGCCGATGCAGACGGCAACGAGGGTATTGGATAGGGCGAGATAGGCAAGACGCCGCGCCATGCGCCCCGTAACATCCGCATCCATCAGGGTATGCGTGATAGCGACAAAAATGAAAGGCGTGGCAAGCGCCTGCAACAGGGCAAGAAAAACATTTTGAACATCGCTCAGGCTGAAGCGCGGCTCTGTAACAGCAAACCGGCAAGGACGCCCAACACAAGGCCAAGCCCAAGCCTGTAATTGAGAGTGCGACTGTTCCATCCATTGAGGGCGTTGCGCAGGCTGCCGACGCCGAAGGCGTGAACGAATGTGGAGAACGCGGATTCGCAGCGTTCGCGCAGGGAAGGGTGGGCAAGGCGCTCTTCCACATGGCTGAATTTGTCGTCCTGCATCTGGCGTTCAAACGCCTGTAGTTCGGCAACATCGGCGCGGCATTGCCCGCATAGTTCCAGATGCGAGTGAACAACTTCCAGTTCCACGTCTTCCATTTGCCCGCGAACGAAAACCAGCATTTCCGCGTCTGACAGATGCAGGGATTGATCCGGCTGCGGCATCAGGCGGGCGGCGAGAGGAACGGCGGCATACGCGGTCTGGCGGCGCAGGCTTTCGCGGCAGGAGGAACACTGGCGCAGATGGTCTTCAAAAGCGCGTATGTCGGCTGCATCGGTCAGGGTTCCGCCGCGATAGCGGGCAAGGTTGTCGGATGTTGGGCAGGCGTTCATAGTTTCAAATTTCGCGCAATTCGTTCGCGGGCGCATTTGCGCAGGTTGGAAACCTGTTTGGGCGTGATTTCCAGACGCGGCGCGATCTGGTTATCCGCAAGCGGCAGGTCGCACCAGATGTTGTTCAGCGCGTCGCAGGACATTTCCAGCATAGCGGCTATATCGCTTGTGGGAGCCATCAGCAGCAGCTCATCCGAGGACATGCCGAGCAGAAGGGCATGGCGCTGGCGGAGAGGCAGGCTGCAAACAATCTGCCACAACTGAACGCGAAATGTTTCTCCCTCTATCGCGTCCAGGACGCAGGCGGATACATCTTCGGGCGAAGGCGGGAGCCAGTAATCCACGGATGCGCCCGACTCTTCCGCCATGCCTTCAAGGGAAAGCAGGCGGGCGTCCGTGATGTTTTGCAGGGCCGCCAGATGCGTGGTCAGTTCGTCCACTTCTACGGGTGTGCCAAGCCATCGGAACAGATGCGCCATCAGGGCAGGCAACGGAATTTATCGGGTTCCTGATTGCCCAATTCCTGCTGGCAGAACAGGGCGGGACGATTGCAAAAAGCGTGATACCGCGCGCCTGGCCGAAAAGGATGCAGATTCCAGCGGGTGAAGCCGGCGATCCAGGCAGTACGATGTTTCCAGCGCGCGAACAGTTTCTGATGTTGCGTGTTGTCGAGCAGGTATAAAATGCGCCGTTTCAGCCTGCACCAGTTGGGTCGCGTCCGGCGCAGATGATCGTCGAAAACCGTATCCGCGACAGCAAGGGCGTAGCGCGTCGGGTCTTCAACATCTATTTGGTTTTTGTCGCTGCACTGGCTGCGCCGGGTCAATGCGCCGGAAAACCGTTCCAGCGCTTCAAGGTGCAGGTCTTCCAGTTCCTCGCCGGAAATGCCTTTTTGCTGTAAGCGGCGGCGAACGGCGGGACGAACCTCCGCGACCAGACGTTCCAGCGAAGGTAACAGCGTATCCCTGCGCGTAAACGACACGCGCAGGGGGAGAGTATCGGCGAGGGCGGACGTGAGCGCCTGTCCTTGCTTGTTACTATCCAATGAGGAACCCTCTCCAGAAACGGGCAAACAGCGAAAATGAAAGATGATGAACTTTGTTCACAGCAGCAGGACGCGCAAAGTAGAAGGATGCTACCATGTGGAGAAAAATGTTTTTATATAGCCTCTCAAAAAACCAGAGAGGGGCTATTTTAAAATGTTGAAAAGGAACCGTTACCGAGATGTGCGCTGTCGTTAATATAGCGCCCATTTGCATTGATATCGAGAGTAGCCTTATGGCCGTGTTTTTGGAATGTGTATCGCCAGATTGTGTCATTAGCTCTAAGCAGCCAATCAAATAAAGGATTGGCGGGTAGATTGGCATTGAGTGGCGCGAATGTTCGAACGAATGGCATGGGGGCCGGAAGCGGGACCGGAAACAATCGCATCCGTTCCGCAACGTTCACAATGAAATCGGTACTGCTGTGTTGCTTTGATGGCATAAGAAGGCTCAACAGGTGTCACGGAGACATCAGGTATGACAAGTTTTCCGTGTAATTTGTGACGATCCCAAGCCCAACCTGGCGAGGCGGCAAAATATCCGAGCGCAACGGGAGCGGTACGCCCGTCAGTTGGATCGCGGAACCACCACTCTGCAAAGGGAGGATTAGGCGGCGTGAAATAGCCGTTCCGGTACGTTCCTTTATTGTCCGCATACGTGGTCAATTCGTATAGGAAGCAGTGTTCCAGATCGAGAATATCTGCGGGAGTAGTGTTGGAGTTATCGCGGCTGGCAGTGTCATTAGAGGGGTAGGAAGTAGAGTTCCAGCGATATTCAAACGCCATTTCGCCCCAACCCCGATCTAAAACGCGGGTCAGGCGAAAGTCGCAGGGATGCGGGCAAGCGTTTTTGGAGTTGGGAGTGGTCAGTGTAAGAGTTCCTTATCTGGGTATGACGACGGCTTTGATGACGCGGCCCTGTTCTACATCGCGCAGGGCGTCGCCAACATTTTTCAGCGCGTAACGGTGCGAAATGAGATTGGCCCAACCAATTCGAGAGTCGAAGCGGGCCATGATTTCCATTGCGCGATAGACATGGGAGAAATCCGAACCCCAGCAGCCCTGAATTTCGAGATGTTTTTTGTTGATGTGCAGATGCGGGTTAATGGGAATGTCGCCGTTGTCGGTATACTGCCCAACAACGATGTAGCGGCCCGCGTCGCGGACAAGTTCGCAGCCTTCGGGAATGGCGTTCGGGCTGCCGCTGGCTTCAATCACGATGTCGGGGCCGTGTCCGTTCGTTGCATCTCGGACGAAGCGGAGGCGTTCGTCTCGATTATGCCGCTGTAGATCGCATGTCCAATCCGCGCCGATTTTGCGGGCGGCTTCCAGGCGGGCGGGGGGAGCGCCGATGATGCCGACCCAACTCGCGCCGCTCAACAGGGCGAGGGCGCAGGCGCTCAGTCCCACGGGGCCGCTGCCCTGAATGAGAACACGATCTCCTAACCGAATACGCGCAAGTTCGACGGCGTGTACGGCAGTGGGCAGGCCGCATCCGCCTCCAATCCAGGCGTCGGGAGTGACGTTGGGGGCGAGGCGAATGATTTTGGTTCCGGGGCGTAAATAGATGCGTTCGCTCCAGCCCCCGGCAAGGCCGGGAACGTCGTCGGCGCCCATCGTGATGCCGTACACGCGGCGATGGGGGCAGCGTGTGGTGGCTTTGGCGACAAGGCAGTACCAGCATTGGTTACAGGTTCCATGCACGTCCAGAAAGGTTACAATATCGCCGCATTGGATGGGCTGCTCATTTACATCGCGGACATTGCCAGCTACATTTTCGACAATGCCGATGCTGACGTGGCCGGGGATGAGCGGGTAGGGAACTCCGGCGAAACGCCCGTGCCATAAATGAACGTCCGTGCCGCACACTTCCGAGGCGAGCGTTTGCAGCAGAATGGCTCCCGGCTCCATAGCGGGAACAGGATACGAGCGAACTTGCGGTTCTGCGCCCGGAGCGGGCAGGATAGCGGCGCGGCTTGTCTCAGGCAGCATAGTGAATTCTAAATCTTCCGTCTTGAATGTAGATTGCGGTACAATAAATCTGCAGGTAGTTTGTGAAGGATGATTCGACAGGAACGGGTATCTTTCCTGCGCGCGTATTGTCAATAAAGTTTGAACTGACTTCATCAGGAAAAATCTAATGCCAATCTTTTTCAAATCACAACACGGATGCCGTTCTGGTTGCCATTCGAGGTTGTCTGTGCAGATAGTGATGTTGATCTGCGGTTTTGTTACAACGCTCTCAAGGGCGCAGGCGCAGACACCCGCGCCGGGTAAACCAAAGACGGAAACGAAAACAACGCCACCTGTGAAGCCGTCCGGCAGTCAGGATACGAAGAAGCCCGATGCGCTGATTACGCCATTTAAGCCGGGGACAGGTTTGTTTGGCGGAGCGCAAAACAAACCTGTCGGCCCGCTGGCTATCCCTGCCTCATCAAAATTGACCGCGGAAGAGTGGGAGAAAAAAGGCCGGGAGGCTATGGGCGCGCACAAGTTCGACGACGCGGTGGGGGCATTCAAAAAATCCACGCAGTTGAAATCCTCCAATCCGGGCGCATGGTTCGGGCTTGGGGCCGCGTATGAGGCTAAGAGACAGTGGCCGGAAGCCGCGCAAGCCTTTCGGAAACTGGCGGAACTGACGCCGACAAGCGGGCAATCTTATGCTCTGCTTTCCAACGCGCTGGTGCAGGCCAATCAGAACGATGCCGCGTTACGCGCTCTGGATCGCGCCATTGAGTTAAATCCCAACGCTTCAGAGTTGATTATACAACAGGGTAGTATCTATCTGCAACAGAAGGATAGTCGGCGGGCGGAGCAGGCATTCTTGCAGGCATTGGGAAGCGCGCCGGACAGCCCTGTCGCGCATGTGGGCATGGGCGATGTGTACGCGCAGGAGGGCCGGCAATCGGCGGCGCTGGATGAGTACGACGCGGCCATGCGTATTGATGCAGGGTATATTCCCGCGAAATTGGGACGCGCGACCGCGCTGGCGGCAAATGGAAAATTACGGCAGGCGGAAGATTTGCTGGCAAAATTGAGCAGCGAACTGGAAATTACCGGTTTGCAGTGGAAAGCCAAAGCGAGCGCCCTGGGCGCAGACGCGAGGACGACGGCTCAGGCACAGGCGCAGGTTGCGCAATTAGCTTTGCAGCAGGCCAATGTATTATCCACGCTGGCGCAAATACTGGATACGCCGGGGCGTCGCGAAGATGCCATCAAAGCGTATCAGGCCGCGCTGAAAATCACGCCCGATAATGCCGCGCTGTGGGGTAATCTCGGCTGGACACAGTACGAGGCGGGGCAGTATGAGGCAGCCATTCAGAACACCCGCAAAGCGCTGGAACTGGATGGCTCACTGGCTTACGCGCGGCTGAATCTGGGATTACTGTACGCGACGCAGAACAACTGGATGGAAGCGCAGAAGGAGTACCGCGCCGCGATAGCGGTTTCTACGCCGACAGATATTGAGGCCGGTATCAAAGATGTGCGCGACGCGCAGGGAAAACCGACCGCCGCGCCCGCGTTACAGCAGGCTCTGGTGTTTCTCAGCAATGCGCTGGAAAAGGCTGTTCGGATGCAGGCGAACAGCGGGTAACAATGCCCTCACCCGGGCGTCCACTTGTGGACATCCCCTCTCCCACAAAACGTATTTCAAAGCGAAGCAGAAATACGGAACATGGGGGAGGGGCTAATGTTGAGATAGCCCTTCTCAAAAAGCGTGTAAGAGGTTACATGTGGCTCAGGAAATTGTGGCAAATCCCTGCTGCTGCGCGAGGGTTAAAAATTCGTCGCACGAGCTGGGAATGGGCAGATTTAGTTTGGAATTGCTGTTGTAGCGTTTCACGACTTCCTGCGCGAAGCCGACGTTGCTGAAGCCGTTGACAAAAGGCCGCATCAAGAAGGGGACCTCTTTGGCGATCCGCGCTTTCATCTTTCCGACGATCTCATCCGCTGTCGCGCCCTCGAATGTTTCATCTACGTTGATATTCTGCATACTTACTTTGACGTGTGCCTGCATAATTTTTTCCTCTGGTATAAGAATTTGTAGTTTGTTGAATGTTGATGGTTGAACTGTCGGTACAACAAGTTTATACGTTGTTAGACGCTAGTTGTTGGCAACGGCGTAAATAGGCCAGGCTGTCGCGGGCAATGGTGACGGGATCCGGCGTGTAATCAAAGACTTCTACCGATACATAGTCCGTATATTGTATCTCATGCAGCGCGTTTAAGACAGGCACAAAGTCGGTTTCGCCGAAACCGGGGCCGCGTCGGTTGGCATCGTTGGCATGGACATGGGCAATATGGGAACTAAATTTACGCGCTAATTTGAGAATGGAGATCTTGTTCGCTGGACGCGCTTTTGATGTCGAGAATGGTTTGCAGATTGGGATGCTGAAGACGTTCAATGACATTTACGGCGTCTTCAAGCGTCAAAATCAGATCGGCTTCCGGTGGTGGCAGGGGTTCCAGGCAAAGGGTTAGATTGTGCAGGGCGGCGCGTTCGAGCGCGGGTTGGAGCGCGGTCTGCAAGCGATTAAGCGCAGTGTCAATGGTTTCTCCCTCCGAGATGCGGCGCTGTTTGGGAGAACCGAGTACCAGTACTGTGCCGCCCATGTCGGCGCAAAAATCGGCAAGGGAGGCCAGATACGAGGCTGTATGCGCCCGTACCGCGTCATCAGGGCTGGTCAGGGAGAGGCCGGCGGGAGAAACCAACAGCCAGTGCAGGCCGACAATCTCCAGCCCTACGCGTTGCGCTGTTTGCCTGTAGGCTTGCCGTTCGCGAGAGGAGATGTCTCGAACATCTGCGGCAAGCGTGAAGGGCGCGAGTTCCACGCCCTCATAGCCGAAGGAGGCAATCTGAGCGCAGGTTTCCGCCCATTCCATGTCGCCAAAAGTTTCGTTGCAAATCGCATATTTCCACATGAGATCAGTTTCTACTTGAAATGACGATTCTCCTGCTATGTTTTCAATGGGGCATCCTGAATTTATCAAGGTTAGGCTTTCGCGCTCTGAAATTGGGTGGCGCGTAAATTGAAAGCCGCATAGTGACAAAAACCTGCATTTACGGCAACAGGAACATGGAAGTTGCGTATACTCCTAAAGTTACGGAACTTTGCGCGTTGCCTGCTCGTCTTAGCGTTCAGAAACAAGTCGGGCTGACAGCAATGCCAACCTGTTTATAGAACCAAAACACCCCTTGAAGTATATATTCGCGTGAGGAGAAGAACATGAAGAAACTTTTTGTACTGGCGACCGCCGCCGTTTTGTTCGGGACAGGCATCGTAGGCTGCTCCAATACGGCGGATGGCGCGGCGAAAGATGCATCCAATGACACTGCCGCAGTGGCAAAGGGCGTGGATACTGCGGCTGCGAAGACCGTTCAGGGTACGGAAAAAGCCGTAGCGGCCACAGAAAAAGGCGCGGCAGACGCCGCCGCCGCCACTGCTAAGGGCGTTAGCGATGCGGCGGCCGCAACGGAAAAGGGCGTTACCAATGCAGCAGTCGCTACTGAGAAGGGCGTCGCCAACGCGGCGGCAACCACAGAGAAAGTGGCCGTAGACGCCACTGCTGGAGCCGCTAAGGCAGTAGGGGATGCGGGGCAAGTGGTTAAGCACGCCGGCAAGGTGGCGACGGTAACTCCCACCGTGAAGGCGGCGTTGCTGAAGAATGAGACGCTCTACCCGACGGGCAATGCCACCCTGAACAAGATCAATGTGGATACAGCCAGCGATGGTCAGACAATCATTCTGAAGGGAAATGTGCAGACGAACGACATGAAGAAGCTGGCGGAAGACATCGCGAAGAAGGCTTCGCCTGACGGCTCCTACAAAGTTCAGAACGAACTGATGGTCGGCAAGCACTAGAAGTTGCCCTCAACCAGGGCGTCATCTGGTAATCCAAGCTGCGCGGCGCTTCCTGTACTCTGCCGGAAGCGCCGCGTATTCCTATGCGCAAGTGATTAACAACAGGGAGTAGACAACATGGCCTATACCATCAATGGATCGTCTCAGGAGTTGGCAGCGCCGGTCGAGCAGGATGGCGCAACGTTCGTGCCGCTTGCCGGGATCGTGGAAACACTGAGCGGGTATGTGTACTGGAACAACGAGAGCAAGGAGGCTATCGTTGAGATAGATGGCAAGAAGCTGAGTGTGACGGCGGGGGATACCAGCCTGATTAACGACGGCCAAGTGGATACGTTGAGCGCGGCTCCCATAATCTCGGATAGTCATCTGTATGTGCCGATAGACTTTTTTGAAACGGGGTTGGGCGCGACAGTGAGCGTGAGTGGAGATGATGTTACGGTCACTCGTTAGTGGAGCGCGGAATGAGTGTTGAAATCGGGCCGCGTCGCGGCCCGATTTTTTTGGTGTCCGGGGCTTAAGCCCCGGACACCAAAAAAATCGTTAATTGTTTAGAGGCGTACAACATTATCGGACGTTTTTAGCGGCAAGTTTCCGGGGTTCTAAAAAGCTAACGTTTGTTCATACCATGAGTACATGAGTAAAGGGCAAATGATAAACTATTTTTCTGTCGTCCGGTTATGCGCTTCGATCAGGGTTCTGCCCGCGTTGAGGAGGAGTTCCCGCACCTGTGGCAATAACGCCTGCATACTGGCGGTGACGGCTTCGTGATCTACGGGGGTGGGGGTCAGGCCGGCCCCGTAGTTTGTGACGATACACAGGGCCGCGTATTCCAATCCGGCTTCGCGGGCGAAAGTCGCTTCCGGCAGGCCGGTCATGCCTACTACATCGCCGCCCCACTGCGCGAACAGCCGAACTTCGGCGGGACTTTCAAAACGGGGGCCGTCACAGCATACATACGTGCCGCGAACGCTCAGGGGAACATCCATCTGCGCGGCGGCAGCCATGACCGCCTTACGTAACAGCGGGCTGTACGGAGTGGAGAAATCTACGTGCGCCCATGCTTCCTCAGCGCCGAAAAATGTGATGGCGCGGGCGCGGGTGAAATCTATAAAATCATCCAGCAGAACCAGCGCGCCGGGCGGCAAATCCATGCGCAGCGAACCGACGGCATTGGTCGCAAACACATAGCGTACTCCCAGCTGCTTTAACGCGGCGATGTTTGCGCGGTAATTGATCTGATGTGGCGCGAGGCCGTGCGACACCCCATGCCGGGACAGAAAATAGAGTTTGTACGGCTCTACATAGTTATCGGAAATGCTCAACACGCGGGCCAGCCCATGCGGGGTTTCTACATCCATAACTTCGGCGTGTATCTCAGGCGGCAATTGCTCAAAACCTGTGCCGCCCACAATGGCGACATGTCCGCCGATTACAACCATTTCCTCTGAAATCCTTGTCTCCACTTTGCCTGCCTTCCTATTTTCTTGAACTACACCCCCTATGTCGGGTGAGTGACTTTATGCGAGACTACTTCCGGCGCGGTCTTGACACAGGCAAGCGCGTTCGGTATACTCCTGTTTAACATGACTACCCATACTTTCAACGATGTGCCACACAATGACGCGCCCCGACGGGATATAAAACAGGTTGAGGAGCGCCGTTTCGAGCGGCTTGCCATACGAACCCATAAAGTATTGTTCGGCGAAAATCTTGGCGACGTGATTGCCGCTTACGCGGGAGGGCAATTGACGCCGACAAGCATGATTTGTCTGTCTGAAAAGTTCGTTACGATCTGTCAGAACAATGTGCGGCACATCAGCGACGTGAACGATACATGGCTTGCGCGATTGATTGTTAAATATGTTACCAAACATCGGGATGATATTGGATACTCGCATCCAAAAAAAATGCAGGTTGCTATTGAACTTGCCGGGTATCCGCGCATTGTGACTGCTGTTATCCTCGGCGGGTTCAGCCGTCTGGTATTGAAACGTCGCGGCGACTTTTACCGGATTGCGGGCAACCGTATTTCAGAAATAGATGGTTTCAATCCCGAAGCGATGAAACCTTTTGATGAGTACGCGATGCTGCCACCCCTGCGCCCCAATGAAACCTGCGATGAGCTGGCGACGCGCTTCGGCTGCGGCTGTTACATTATTGATGGCAACAACATCAATGTGGAAGTAATTGGCATGAGCCGCAATATGTCGGCGTTGAACGTCAGTCTTTCCACCGCCCGCCTGCTGATGCTGGACAATCCGATGGGCCAAAACGATGAACTGACTCCTGTTTTTGTACTCCGCGAAATCACAAACGCTTCTAACTCCGTAACGGCAGTTACGGATACGACAGTTTCCAACACCGCAGATGCCGTTCCTCCGACTCCGTCGGGGCGTAAGCCCTGACATGTCAACGCAAGCGGCAAAGGTCTCAACGGTGTTCCATTTGCCCCGCCGCGAGTCGCCTGCGTGGGAATATTTGTTTCTGTTGGGGGTTACCCTGCTGCTGCTCTGGCCGCTTTGCATGGGACGCGCGCTGTACTGGGGCAACATTTTGCTGTATTTCGCGCCCATGCTGCGCTTACAGCAAAACGCCCTGCTGCACGGGCATATTCCCCTTTGGAACCCCACCATACTTGGCGGACAGCCGCTTGTGGGCAATCCGCAAATGGGCGTGTTCTATCCCACGACGCCCCTGTTACTGATTCTGCCGGTATGGCTGTATCTCAGCGTTACAACAATCGCGCATGTGTTTCTATGCGGCGCGTTTATGAACCTGTATTTGCGCGGTTGGAGCGGGAATCGTTGGGCGCGGGTTGCGGGAAGTCTTGTGTATATGGGCAGCGAGTGCCTGATAGGGCGTATTCAGTTCCCGCCGATGATCTTTTCCGCGCCGTATTTTCCCCTGCTGTTATATTGCCTTGACTGTTGCCTTGACACCCAATCTGTGTCCTGTACAACTCGCTGTAAATATCCCGACCAAAACTGTTTATCTGCCTGCTCAGGTTGCAAATCACAGCGTATTCGGCGCATCAAGGCGCACTTGTGCCTGTCGCTTGTCATCGGACTGCTGGCGCTGGCCGCGCATCCGCAAATGGCGTACCTCATTCTGGCGGCGGGGAGCCTGTACGCGGCGGTACGCCTGCTGAATGACACGCGCAACCACAGGGACAGAGTTCAGTCCAATAATACACTGAAGCGTTCCCAACTACAACAAATTCGGGATAACATCAGACACGCCTTACCTGCCGCTTTTTGGCTGATAAGCGCGGGACTGCTCGGACTGATGCTGGCTGCGGCGCAAATATTGCCCGCTATTCAGGTGCTGCTGGAGAGTCCGCGCGAAAAACTGACGCCCGCGCAGGCCAACCGTTTTTATCTGGAACCGGCGCATCTGCTGCGGCTCCTCTTTCCGCGCTTCTGGGGACACCCGGCAAGCGGAGATTTCTGGGGTGGCGGCAATGCGTGGGAACCGGCCTTCTTTATCGGTTGGCTGCCTCTGCTGTTGATTGGCATAGCCTGTATTCGGTTCAGGAAGCGGCGCAAGGTTCAGTTCTGGATTGGCGCCACAATTGTGGGAATATGGCTGGCTTTCGGCAACATGGGCGGCTTATACTGGATCGCTTTCAAAACCGTACCCGGCTTGTCCAATTTCCATGATCCCGCCCGTTTTCTGATTTTCACGACGTTTGCGTTTGCCGTACTTACGACTTTGGGCTGGCAGGTTGGACTCTCGAAACGAAGCCATGCGCTAAATTATATGGGCATTATTGGCATTGCCCTGCCGTTGTGGTGGGTTGGCAAGGATTGGAACCCGACCGTGCCACACGAATTTTTTCAGATACGTTCACGAGCGGCTACAATTCCGCCAACAAGCGCGTTCGCAAGCAATGCAGACGCTATGCAGCAAGAAATGAATAGCAGCCTGCGAACGTATCTGCCTGCACATGAACAGTTTTGGAAACACTATGTAACGGACGGTTACAGCGATTATGGCCCGGTGGACGCGCGCCACTTTCAGACCGTACTCGATACGATGATGCCCAACCTGAATACCGGGTGGGGTCAGGAATCGGCCTCCGGGTACGAACCCGTTCCCCTGTCTGCGCCCGCCGGAGTGGACGCGCTTGGCAGAGTGGCGTTGCGGCGCGGAGAACCCAACCTGTCACGGCTGCTGGCGATTATGGGGGCAAGATCACTGATATTGCCGCAAAACGACCGCATCAGTGATCCGCGCTTCCATGCAGCCGATGTGCCGGCACAATCGCAGCATGGAAAATCTGTCGCCGGTACGCCGGAACCGGCACAGCGCAACGTTCGCTTGCCCGTGAATACATCGCAGAATGAGGACGTATTGCCCCGCGTCTGGATTGCGCGCGATATACGCCATGTGGAGGGACAAACACGTCTGAGCGCGGCTCTTGCAGACCCGGATTTTCACCCGGAACAGACCGCGATACTGCAAGACGCGCCGGATGCTCTCGCAAGCCGGATGGAATGGCCGGAGGCGCAAAGCGCGCCAGACGCAATGTTGAAACCGACGGATACGACATGCCGCGTTAGTTTTCTCGACGCGCATACAATGAGAGTGGAAGCGGATTGCGGCGCGAGTCCGGGGTTTCTGATGGTCAGCCTGACGGCGTTTCCCGGCTGGCAGGCGCAGGTGGATGCAAAGCCTGCGCCAATTCACCGCGCAGACGGTTCGATCATGGGCCTGACACTCCCCTCCGGCAAGCATATCGTTTTCCTGCAATACAAGCCTGCCTGCTATGCGTTGGGACTCTACTTATCCCTGCTTGCTGTTGGAACATTAACCGCGTTAACAGGGTATTTGCAAATACAAGCGTGGATAAACGCGAAAACGCGACCCTGATAACTGCATAACAGCATCTGTAACCACCGCGTCATTGACAAGTTGCCTGAAATTACTCTGAAAACACTCTAACTCATCCCTGTACAGCGCCATGCCACGTTTCCTCAACTCCAAAGCCATACGAACAACGCTCATTCTGCTCTTCTGGCTTCTCATGGTACTGCTGCGCGTCGCGCATCTCGACTCGGATGCCTATGCCCGCCTGTCGTGGAGCAGCGCGTTGCTGACAGATGAGGGCTTTTACATTCATAATGCCCGCAACCTCCTCCTGTTTGGACAAACCCGCGCGGACGAGTTCAACAACGACCTTATCATGCCCCTGCTGCACTGCATTCAAGTCGTGGTCTTCACGCTTTGCGGCGTGGGAGCGATACAGGCGCGAATGATTTCCGTCACGACGGGCCTGCTTTCCCTCCTTGTCTTCTTTGCCGCCATGCGTCGCGCTTTCGGCCTTCGCGGCGCATGGCTAACCCTCATACTCTTAGGTGTTGACCCTGTATTCGTCCTGTACAACCGTCTCGCACTGATGGACACGCCCGCCTGCCTGCCCCTGTGCTGCGCCTTTTACGCGTGGAGTCGCTATGAGGAAGAAAAGGAGAAGAGGAGAAAAGGAGAAAAGGAGAAGAGAACAGATTACAAATTAAGGGACACCAGGCAGAATACGTCGGCAAGATTGGCGAATGAACCAATACACGCGCGATTAGACGAGGAACCGGAGAACACAAACACTAATGTTGCCCCTTCTCCTTTTCTCCTCTTCTCCTTTTCTCCTTTTCTTCCCCCTCTTCCTCTGCGGTGTAAGCCTCGGCATCGCTTACAGTGTGCGGGGATTGGCGGCCATTGTCGCGCCTGTGCCGTTGCTGTTGCTGCTGATACAGGCAGTTGGGGAACGCAAACACAAGAGGGAAGGGGACGCTAAGACTACTACGCGCTTTGCGCCCCTGCTGGTCTTTGTTGCCGGGTTGATACTGGCGCTGCTGCCTTATGCGCTGTTGTGGTATGTGCCGCATCATCAGGAAATTGCCCGCGTCAATGCGTATTACGTGCATGAACAACTGCTGCCGCATAATGTCCGCGAATGGATGCGAAACGTGGCGCGCGGGCTGTGGGACTGGCAAAGGGGCATGTTGCCGTACCTGTTGAAACACTCGCCCGTTTTGCTGCTTGCGGCCATCTTACGAGCATGGCAAAAGCGTGGACGGCAGGGAGCGGACACCGGGTATTCTCTATGTGAGTTGTATCTGTGGGGATGGCTGCTGCTGATTTCCGCGCTGACGTTGAGCGTCAACTATGCGCCGAGCCGCTATTACGTTCTGTTCTATCCACCGCTTGCCGGACTGGCCGCTTTAACGCTGAATAGCGTATCAGATATGCGGGTAAGTAGTGTAAAGCCGTTGCAGTTCCGCAACTACCGGATGTTGCTTTGTCTGTTCGGAGTGAGTTGGATTGTGGGCAATGGTTACTGGCACGCCGATTGGCTGCTACACCTCAGTTACCGGCAGCGCAACGCGGATAGCTGGCTGGCTTCTCATCTTCCTGTCGGCAGCGTACTGATTGGAGCTGTCTCGCCCGGATTGAGTTTGGACAACCGTTTTCGGTGCGTTAATGTGATCGAAGGGTTGTGCAACGACAAACACCCGATTGAGCAGGCCGCGCCCGCGCCGCGCTACATTCTTATTCTGGATCAAAATTCAGTTTCAGATACGGCTTCAAATCAGTTCGATAGCCGGACGAATAGATGGAAGGAGCGCTACTGGCTGCGCGCGTATCCTGACCTTGTGCGCCCGGAGCGCCGTATAATGGCTTTTCCCGATATGCTGCGCCCATTTTTTACGATTGGCGTCTATCCGGTTCCTGACGGCTATCTGTATAGCCGTCACAGGGAGGCAAAAGGGAGCGAACAGAGTATGAAAGTGGAAAAGAGAGTGGACAGGCTGAAAAGAGTAGACGCGCCCTGATGGATTTCCGATGGATTTGTGCTAGAATTGTTGTCGTGATGCAAGTTTTGGAACTGATGAAAACCCATGTGACCACCACGCGCCCTGAATCTACGCTTGGCGAGGCCGTAGACTTGATGGATTTGTATCAAGTTCCGTGCCTGCCTGTCGTAGACGCTACAAAGCGTCTGTGTGGCATCCTGATGGATGACGACGTATTACGGGCAATGACAGAGGAAGCGCAGGGAGCGGCGGAAGCAGGCGCGGCGATGAGCGAAGCGGACCTGAATCGCGCTTTAGCGGCAAACCATGCCGCGCATTTACTGGTTCAAGACTTTATGCTGCGCCCCGCTATCAGCATCTCCGAGCATTGCGATGCGCGGCAGGCGGCGCGACTGCTGCTGACCCATGCTGTAGAATGCCTGCCCGTAACCGATGATCTGGAGCGGGTTGTGGGTACGGTCAGCCGGGTTGACATCATTCAGGCGGTTTTTGAACAGTTGCTTTGAAAGCGATTGGCATACGTCATCGCTTAAAATATCTTGATCTGGAATGTTCCGGTAACAATTGGAACAAGAAACAAACAAGAAACAAATTTGAACATGTTTTAACATGTCAGAGAAGAAGGACGGGAGAGGACACATGAGCGCAAGTATTGGCAACATTACACTCTGGAATCGCAGAATTCAGGGAACTCTGCTGCTGGCGACGGGACTGACTCTGATGCTGGCCGGCTGTAAAGACAAAACCGATGCCGGAAGCGGCACTACGGCAAGCAGCGGCAGTGACAGCGGCAAATCCACCGCATCCACCGGTTCAGGCGGCACGGGCAGCAGCGCGTCCGGCGATGAGATCGTGGTTGGCGAATACGGCTCTTTCACGGGTAAGCAGTCGGACTTTGGCATACAGACCGATAATGGAATCAAGCTTGCGGTTGCGGAAACCAACGAGGCCGGCGGGGTTGATGTCGGCGGCAAGAAGATGAAGGTGAAACTGGTCACGGAAGACGATCAGAGCGACTCCACCAAAGCGGATACCGCCGTCAAGCGCCTGATTGACGAGAAAAACGTTACCGCCGTACTGGGCGAAGTGGCGAGTTCGAACAGCCAGGCGGGTGGCAAAGTGTGCCAGGAGCGTGGCGTCCCGATGATTTCGCCCTCCTCCACGAATGAGAGCGTTACTAAAGACCGGGATGAGGTTTTCCGCGTGTGCTTCATTGACAGCTATCAGGCCGGGGTTGTGGCCCGCTACATCATAGACGGCCTGAAAGTGAAAAACGTCGCCACCTTTACCAACAAATCGGAAAGCTACTCGACGGGTTTCACCAACGAGTTCAAGAAGAAGTTTGTCCAGTACGGCGGCAAAATCATCATGGAGCAGACGTATGGAACCAATGATCAGGATTATCGCGGGCAATTGACGGCCATCAAATCCGTCAACCCCGACGCCATTCTGGTTCCGGGCTACTACTCCGACGCAGGCAGCATCGCAAAGCAGGCGCGCGAAATGGGCATCAAGGTTCCGCTGCTTGGCGGTGATGGCTGGAGTTCCCCCGAACTGCTGAAAATTGGCGGCACTGCGGTCGAGGGCTGCTATTTCAGCGATCACATGTCGATCAAAGACCCCAAGCCCGTTGTGCAGAACTTCGTCAAGGGCTACAAGGGCAAGTTCAACACGGAACCCACCTCCATGTCGGCACTGGGCTACGACGCAGCCAAAATCCTGTTTGACGCGATTTCCCGCGCCAAATCTACGGACAAAAAGGCCATTCGCGACGCCATCGCCCAAACCAAAGATTACGAAGGGCTTACCGGCAAGATTACCATTGATGAAAACCGCAACGCCAGAAAGCCCGCTGTCATCAACGTTGTGAAAAACGGCAGTTTCGATTACGCCGCGACGATTCCCGATCCTGACCAGCCAATGCCGGCGAAGTAGTGAGAGTGGAGAGTGGAGAGTGAGAGAAAAGGCATGTGTTCTCTCACTCTCCACTCTCCACTCTCACTTGAGTTACGGAGTTCTTCTTGTCTAAGGCCGTAGAGATATTTTTGCAGCAGTTTATCAATGGTGTCCAGACCGGGAGCGTTTACGCGCTCATTGCGGTCGGGTATACGATGGTGTACGGCGTTTTGAAGTTCATCAACTTCGCGCATGGCGATGTGTACATGGTGGGAGCCTACATCGGGCTGTTCGCGGTTGCGGCGATTCTGCCGCACAACGGGCCGCTGACGCAGGACATAATTGTGCTGATGCTGTGCATGTTGGGCTGCGGGTTGCTCGGCGCGTTTATCGAGCGGCTGGCGTATCGTCCGCTTCGCAACGGTTTGAGCGGCAACGATGCGTGGCCCTGGGCGCTATTCTGGGCCTTGTACATCGCGCTGTTTGCCGGTCCGGCAGTGTCGGCGCACAGCCAGTTGAACGGCGTGGGCGCGTTTCTGGTTACGGCAGGCATCAGCTTCGTCGTCCTGACGCCCCTGCTGCAACGATTGTTCAACAGCGTCGGCAAGCGTCTGCGGCCCTCCAGAAACCGCCTGACAGCCCTGATTACCGCCATTGGCCTGTCGCTGCTGCTGGAAAATCAGGGGCAAGCCTCGTTCGGCGCGACGCCGCGCCAGTACCCGGATCAGGGTTTTAAGCCGCAGATACTTGCCCTCGGTTCCATTGAGGTGAACATCAATTCGGGACGGCTGATTGTTCTTGTGGCCGCCGTGATACTGATGGCCCTGCTGGTCTACATTGTCCGCAAAACGCGCACGGGACGCGCCATTCGCGCCGTATCCTACGACATAGAAGCCGCCGCGCTGATGGGCATACCAACAGATCGTATTGTCGCGCTGACGTTCGTTATCGGTTCCGCGCTGGCGGGCGCGGGCGGCTTTCTGAACCACAATTTGGGGCAGATCAAATTCGACGCCAATATCGGCATACAGCTTGGCCTGAAAGCCTTTGTCGCCGCTGTTCTGGGCGGTATCGGCAGCATCGAGGGCGCGGTACTGGGAGCCATGCTGATGGGTCTGGCCGAAAGTTTCACGGGCGGCTCCGCGCTGAACGCCTTCAAGGATGGGGTTGGATTTGTAATTTTAATTGCGGTTCTGCTGTTCCGGCCTGCGGGCATTTTGGGACGCAACACCATAGAAAAGGTGTAGTTGTCTTTCAGGTAGATAGCTAAATGGGTTGATGGGTAGATAAGTAGAGGAGCAATCTTCTGATAATCTACCTGTAACCTGCTTTATGATTCCACTTCGTTTCAGCGTTGAAATATTCCCGTTCGCCTCGACATCTATGATTTAAACCGGCAAGCTTCAAACCGATACATCCAAACCTGCTGTCGCCTCCTCCCCGTTCCTGCGCTGGTTCAAGCGCGTCGGCTGGCTGATGGTCGCCGTCGCCTTTCTCGCTATCGGGAACGCGATCAGCAACAACCTCAAAGACTATTATCAGGACATTATTTTGCAGTGCGGCTTTGCCATCATACTGGCGGTCAGCCTCAATATCGTCAATGGCCTTACGGGGCAATTCTCCATCGGCCACGCCGGGTTTATGGCGGCGGGCGCGTACACGGGCGCGAGCATCACCTATCAGGTCGCGCAGAATCAACATGTCAAGCAGCCCGGTTTGCAATGGATGTTGCTGGCAATGGCGGCGGGGGGATTGTGCGCCGCGCTTGCCGGGTATGTGGTAGGCGTTCCCAGCCTGCGACTGCGCGGGGATTATCTGGCGATTGTCACGCTTGGATTTGGCGAAATCATCCGTGTCCTGCTGGAAAACATCTCCGACATCAATTCCAATCTCGCATTTACGGGCGGCGCGTCCGGCTTTCAGAACATTCCAAGCGGGCTGACAAATTTTGGTATCGTCTTTGGCACATTGGCGCTGATTATCGTTCTGACCCGCAATCTTAAATTCTCTTCGCATGGACTGGCTTTTATGTCCATAAGAGAGGATGAGATTGCCGCCGACGCGATGGGCGTAAATACAACACGTATCAAGGTAACGGCATTTGTTCTCAGCGCGTTCTTTGCCGGGGTGGGGGGCGTACTGTTCGCCCATTACAAAGCGTTTAAACCGGATACGTTTGGCTTCATCCTCTCCATGAACTACGTTGTGATGATCGTTCTTGGGGGTACGGGCAGCATCACGGGCGCGACAATGGCGGCGATTGGCCTGACCATCCTGCCGGAACTGCTCAAACCCGTGAAAGACAAAGTGCCGTTTTTTACGGACGAGTACCGGCAGGTGATTTACGCGCTGCTGCTGGTTCTGATGATGATTTTGCGTCCAACCGGCGTATTCGGCACGGGCGAACTCAGTTTTGCGGGATTGAAGCGCTGGCTGAGTCGGGGCAAATCTCCCGTCACCACTTTTGCCGAAGGACTTGAGAAAGAGGGCGAAGATGCCCTTGCGGATACTGGCAACGTGTCCGCATCCGCATCCTCTACAACCGCCTCTTCTGTGACGATGCGAACCGGCGCGGAGACTGGAAGCGTCCTTTTAGATGTGGCGGATTTAACGCGGCGGTTCGGTGGGCTGACCGCTGTTGGCAATGTCAATATTCAGCTTTGCGCCGGAGAACTCGTTGGCTTGATCGGGCCGAACGGCGCGGGCAAAACTACGGTTTTCAACCTGCTGACGGGCGTGTACGAGCCGAGTGAAGGCAAGCTGGACTTCGATGGCACTCCGCTTGCGGGACAACGTCCCATGCCGCAGAATACGCGGTTTGCCGGTCTTGCGCTGGATACCCTGATTGCCGGGTTGGGTGGTTGGATCATCAGCACCATTCTGGCAACCGCTGTCGTACCCGCCGCCATCAACCCGCAAATGGTTCAGATTCAAACCGTCATACGCTGGCTCGGTCCTCTTATCGGCATTGCGTTGTCGCTTGCCACAATCGGGAAGCGACGCCGCTTTGTATCCGGCCTTAAACCGTATCGCTTCGCGCAGCGCGGCATTTCGCGCACGTTCCAGAACATCCGCCTGTTTTCCGATCTGACCGTTCTGGAAAATGTCCGCATCGGAACCTACCTGCGCCGCCGTACCAATGTTTTCGATGCTCTGTTCCGCACAGCCCGTCTTGAACAGGAGGAGGCGGCAACCATCCAGAAGGCGCGGAAATTGCTTGCGGAATTCAATCTGTTGCGCGTTCAGGACGAGCAGGCGAAGAACCTGCCATACGGCGATCAGCGCCGCCTTGAAATCGTGCGCGCGCTGGCGACCGACCCCAAATTGCTCCTTCTGGATGAACCGGCGGCGGGCATGAACCCGCAGGAAAAGACGCAGCTTGATGCGCCTGATTCGCCGCGTCCGCGATGAGTACGGCCTGACAATTCTCCTCATCGAGCATGATATGAAATTGGTTATGGGCATTTGTGAGCGCATTTATGTGCTGGATTACGGGCGTATCATTGCTGAGGGATCGCCGCAGGAGATACGCAGCAACCCTAAAGTGATCGCGGCGTATCTTGGCGAAGAATTGGGCGATGCAGATGGCGACGGGCAGCCGGACGGCGTAAAGTAGATGCAGGCGTAAGGGCAAACGCAGGTGTCAGGTGTAAGGGCAAACCCCTGTGTCTGCCCAATTGAAGAGGCGTGTTTGGGCAGGAAATTGTAGGGAGTGGCGTCGTGCTGACGATTTCTAATTTGAACGTGTATTATGGTGCGATACAGGCGCTCAACGACGTGTCCCTGACAGTGAATCAGGGCGAAATCGTCTGTATGATCGGCGCGAACGGGGCCGGGAAAAGCACTACGATACGCACTGTTTCGGGGCTTGTGCGGCCACGCCTGGGTGAAGTGACGTTTGAAGGCAAGCCCCTGCACCGCCTGCCGCCCCATGAGATTGTCATGCTTGGGGTAGGGCAGTCGCCGGAGGGCAGGCGGGTCTTCGCCAACATGACTGTGCGTGAAAATCTTGAATTGGGCGCGTTTACGCGGGACAGGCACAAAGCGGAGAAACGCGAAGATATGGACAAGGCTTTCGCGCTGTTTCCCCGCTTGAAGGAGCGGGAAACGCAGCTTGCGGGTACGCTGTCGGGGGGCGAACAGCAGATGCTTGCGATTGGACGCGCGCTGATGGCCCGCCCGCGCCTGCTGCTGCTCGATGAACCGTCGCTCGGCCTTGCGCCCTTTCTTGTCAAAAACATTTTTCAGATCATTCAGGACATCAACGCGCAGGGCATGACCATTCTGCTTGTGGAACAAAACGCCAATCAAGCCCTTCGCATCGCCCACCGGGGTTACGTGCTGGAAACAGGCCGCGTAGTTCTTGCCGATACCGCAGCAGCCCTGCTGCAAAACGACAGCGTTCGCAAAGCGTATTTAGGAGAATAGTGAGAGTGGAGAGTGAGAGTGAGAGAAAATAATTATCTACTCCCACTCTCCACTCTCACTTAGCACTCTCACTCTCCACTCTCACTATTATGGATGACATTACCCGCGCGCTGACGTATGGATTGCTGGCGTTTCTGACGATACATGGCAGTTTGGAGCAGCGCGCCAAACACGGCGCGGAACGGCAGATCAGCGAGAGTTTTCAGCATACGGGAACGGTACGCGCCGTCCTTCAGCCGCGTGGCCTGTTCGGTCTGGAAGCGAGTCGTTTCTGGTCGGTAGATGTGTACGGCGTGGATTTGAAGTCGGATCAGTTGCCGTTCTACGTTTATCCGCGTTCGGGTTGGAAGGGGAGTATACGGCATCTGCGGCTGCATCTGAAACGCTTTACCTTAAAGGGCCTGCCGATACGCTCTTTTGAAGCGGATATACCCTCGGCCACCTTTGACATCAGCTACGCGCTGAGTAAAAGCCAACTCGTGCTGCGAGGGACGGGGGAGGGGACTTCTACGGTCAAAGTGGATGGGGACGGCCTGAAAGCCTTCATACGCAAAAAGTTCGCCGACAAGTTGCTGGACGTAAACGTAGAATTTCCCAATCACCGCGTTCGCATTGAGGGCAAAATCACCATTTTTTCCGGCGCGACGCCCTTTTCGGCGACGGGAACCCTCGTACCCCGCGCCGGACGCTTTCTGGATATGGCAAACCCGGAAATGTTTCTGAACGGCATCCCTATGACGCCATCAGGCGTACAGAATTTGTTGAAGCAGATCAATCCCGTACTGGATACGGATGCGGATTTAGGACTTGGCGGCTACTTTGTGATGGAAAAAGTTGAGATAGGGGACGATGAGATCATCATCACGGGCCGCGCCTCCATACCCGTAGCGAAAGATATTAAATAACAGGTGCGGCTGGATACTCGCCCCCTGACACCCGACACCTGACACCTAATCCTTATGAACACTGAAAACACTTTGAAGCAAACGCCGTTGTATGAGGCGCATCTTGTGCTGAAAGGCCGGATGGTGGAGTATGCGGGATGGGCTATGCCCGTCTTATATTCCGGCATTTTAGAGGAATCGCGGGCTGTGCGCAGTAACGTTGGCATCTTCGACATCAGCCACATGGGGCGCGTCCGGGTGTTTGGCGACAAGGCAACCGCTTTCCTGCAACAGCTAACCAGCAACGATGTAGCCGCCCTCAAACCCTCTTCCGCCCACTATTCGCTACTGATGAACCCGGAGGGGGGCATCATTGACGACATAATCGTGTATCGCGAGGATAGAGACAGCTATCTGGTTGTCATCAACGCGGGCAATGCCGAAAAAGATTTGGCGTGGATGCGGCATCATGTTCCCGAAAATGTGACTATTCAGGATCAGAGCGAGGCGACGGCGATGATCGCGGTACAGGGGCCCCAAGCGCCCGAAATGGTAGCGCGGCTGGCCGGCAATCCCCTGCTTCTGGAACGCAAACGCTTTCAGTACGCGACGGGAATGTTGGCGGGTGTGCCGGCCACCTTCTGCCGCACGGGATATACGGGTGAAGATGGCTTCGAACTGATTGTTCCCGCTAAACAGGGGCAGGCAGCGTGGGACGCGCTTGTAGAGGCCGGGGCGGTTCCCTGCGGGCTGGGAGCGCGTGACGCCCTGCGCATCGAAGCGGGCTACCCTCTTTATGGACACGAAATAGATGAAACCACGTCGCCGGTTGAAGCGGGATTGATGTGGGTCGTTAAACTGGATAAGGGCGACTTTTTCGGAAAGTCTCCCATAGAAAAAATTAAGCAGGCCGGCCCGCAAAGACGGCTGATGGGTTTGACTTCCAGCGAACGGATAATCCCGCGTCAAGGGTATACTATCTATGCGCCTTCTGATGGCAGTGGGGCAGGGGAGAGTTCTAGCGCGGAGGCCGCATCCGCCATTGGCGTGATTACGAGCGGCGTTTTTTCTCCCACCCGCAACCACAGCGTGGCAATGGCGTATATGAATGTAGCGTATGCCAAACCGGGATTGAGCGTCAGTGTGGCGGTTCGCGATAAATTCGCCGGTATGACGGTCGTGCAGAAGAAGTCTCTGCTGGAACCAAAAGCTGCGCCGGAAGAACATAGTTTGTAACATAGTTTAGAGTGGGGGTGAAACATGGCTAACGTACCCGCAGATTTGAAATACAGCAGCACCCATGAGTGGGTGAAGATAGAGGGTGATGTTGCTACAGTCGGCATCACGGATCACGCGCAGGCGGAACTTGGCGACATCGTTTATCTGGACCTTACGGAAGTGGGGCGCATCCTCAAACCGGAGGAGCAGTTCGGCGAAGTGGAATTGGTTAAGGCCGTATCAGAACTGTTTTCGCCCATTTCCGGTGAAGTCGTGGAAACGCATCTCGAAATAACCGCCAAAACCGACGTGATCAACACCGACCCGTTCGGTCAGGGCTGGCTCATGAAAGTGCGTTTCAGCGTCCCCTCAGAACTGGAACAACTGATGGACGCCGCGGACTACGAGCGGTTTGCCGATGCGGGCGGACACTGAGCGACTTCTCTTGCCTTTCTTACAGGCTGCCTGATATAACGGCATTGACACTCTGCGATGCTTGTGATATACTGCGTCCAGTATACTTCTGAAATAATCCCTGCGGTTGGTTTCTACTTATGTAAACCAGCCCTTCCAAAAGGAACAATACCGATGCCTAAAAAGATTTTAGCAGTGGATGATGAGCGGCATATCGTGCGTCTGGTTCAAGTCAACCTTGAGCGCGCGGGCTATCAGGTCGTGACGGCATTCGATGGTCGGGAAGCGCTGGAAAAAGTCGAGTCCGAAAACCCTGACCTGGTAGTTTTGGACGTGATGATGCCGTACATGGACGGCTTTGAAGTGCTGCAAACCCTGCGCAAGAACCAGAGTACCCGCGATCTGCCCGTCATCATGCTGACCGCCAAAGCGCAGGATGCAGACGTATTTCGCGGCTGGCAGTCCGGCGTTGACTGTTACCTGACCAAACCGTTCAATCCGATGGAACTGATCTCCTTTGTAAAGCGCATTTTCACCTCCATGCAGGAGAGCGAGGGCGGCAATTACATTGATCTGGGCAGTTCCAAAAATTCCGGTTTCTAACATACATAGTGAGAGTGAAGAGTGAAGAGTGAGAGTAAATGCTTGTTTTTTGTCTCTCACTCTCACTCTTCACTCTCACTTGACCTCGAAAGGGTTGCGACGTGGCAGCAGGCAAGAAATCCAGTGTGATTTTGTGGACAGGACTGGCGGCAGCGGCGGCAGGCGTCGTAGCCATAGCCGTGTTCATCAACTTACGGGATCGTTCCATAACGGAAGGCAACGTTTCTAACCGTTTACGAGATGTTCAGGACGTTCTCACCGATTGCTACAAGAAGATCACGGAGATCGAACAACATCTTCCGGAATTAGCGCAAACCGAGCCATTGAGTAGAGTTCAGTCAATGGACAGATCACGCAACTAACTGGCACGGTTGTAGTTATAAAAATGAAGAGGAACAGAATGGATTTCTTCCATTCTGTTCCTCTTCCATTCTGTTCCTCTTCATTTTCGTTTGAATTTCGTAAGATAGCGTGGGGAAATCTCTTGTGATAGCTTGCGTTTGTTTGCGAATGGATTGGTAAAGATAAACAGGGCGTTGGTTCCAATGGATATTCACTAATTTCTAATAAATCTTTATTTCTTAAAACGTCCGATAATACAAGGTATGGTAAACGTATACACTCCATACCACACTACAGCTATAACCCGTTGGAAGCAATGGGTTATTTCACTCAGTTTATTTTCTCAGAACCCCGTCTCAGAATCATTAGAACCCCGGCGCAGTTTTATCAACTGCGCCGGGGTTCTAAAACTTGTACATCAATTATACGCAATGGGGTTATTCGCTCTGCGTAGATTCCAGAACCGACTCCGCCACATAGATGGGCGCGCGATACCGCAACGCCATCGCAATCGCATCACTGGGACGCGCATCTATATCAATCAACTCTTCGCCCCGAGCCAGAGTGATCTTCGCGTAAAAGGTTTCCTGCAACAGGTCATCTATAGTAACGCGTTCGACTTTGGCTCCAAGCCTATCTAAGATAACGCGCATCAGATCGTGCGTAAAGGGCCTGTCCGGGCGATCACCCTCGATAGCCATAGAAATCGCGACCGCTACATCCCGCATCACGAAGATTTTGAACTCTCGGCCATGATTATCGCGCATCAGAACAAAGGTGGTGTTATGAAGCGGATTTCCCGTATCCACCTCATACACATTGACGACTTTCACTTCTTTCTCATTCAATGCCGGCGAGGGCCGCGTCTCAGGAGGCCCGCTTGAGCCTTCGGACGCGCGCAAACCCTCGTCGTCGGGTCGCCAATCCCCAAACAGATCCTTGAAATCGTTGCCCACCGCTTTCCTCCACTTTCAACTGGCAAAGTGAAATCTCAGTACAGAAAACTTTGCGCAAACAACTCTCAAACTGCCTAATCATCGCCGCTTTTGATGGTTCTTTCTACGACGGCGAGGAATTCCTTGTTGCTTTTTGTGTGCTGCAAGCGATCCTTGAGCAGTTCTGTGGCTTCCAGAGGGTCAAGGCCATGCAGCAGGCGGCGCAGTTTTACGATCTGCTTGAATGTCTCTTCATCGTACAGCAGTTCGTCTTTGCGGGTGCTGGATTTGAGCGCGATGGCGGGGAAAATACGCTTGTCCGCCAGTCCACGATCCAGTTCCACCTCCATGTTGCCCGTACCCTTGTACTCTTCAAAGATAAGGTCATCCATGCGGCTGCCGGTTTCCACGAGCGTGGTTGCCAGAATCGTCAGGCTCCCACCCTCCTCTATGTTACGCGCTGCGCCAAAGAAACGTTTCGGGCGATACAGCGCGGCGGGGTCAAGACCGCCCGCAAGCGTTCGTCCGCTCGGCGTTACCGTCAGGTTCGAGGCGCGGGTATAACGGGTCAGGCTGTCCATCAGAACAACCACATCGCGCTTGCTTTCCGCCAGACGCTTGGCCTGTTCCAACACCATATCCGCGACCCGCATGTGGTTTTCCGGCGTCTCATCGAACGTAGAACTGATGACTTCACCCTTTACGGAGCGGCGAATGTCCGTTACCTCTTCGGGACGCTCATCAATCAGCAGAACGATCAAAATACATTCGGGATGATTGACCGTAATCGCGTTGGCGATAATTTTCAGCACGGTTGTTTTACCGGCTTTGGGCTGCGCCACGATCATGCCGCGCTGTCCCTTGCCGATGGGACAGATAATGTCCATGATACGCCCGGTCATCTCCTGTCGGGTGGTTTCCAGATTCAGGCGCTCATTGGGATAGATCGGCGTCAGGTCATCGAAGTTCACGCGGTTACGCGCCACTTCCGGGTCAACGCCGTTTACGCCCTCGACTCGCAACAGGCCATAATACTTTTCGGAGTCTTTCGGCGGGCGAACCTGCCCCGAAACCTCATCACCCGTTTTCAGGCCGAAACGCTTGATCTGCGTTTGCGACACGTATATGTCTTCCGCATTGGGCGAGAAGTTGCTGCGCCGCAAAAACCCCCACCCGTCCGGCAAAATTTCAAGGATGCCTTTGGCGTGGATATAGCCGTTGCGGTCGGTCTGCACTTGCAGGATGCGCCCAATCAACTCGTCTTTGCGCGTGGATGTTGCGGCTGGCCCGACGCCCAAATCTCTGGCAAGCTCCTGCAAATCGTTAAGACTCTTGTTTTCCAGATCGGACAGATTGAAACTGAGGTTATCTTCCATTGTGTTTTTCGTTACCTCGCGAGGATGCCCGGAAGCGATGCCTGTCACCCGCAGCCCGCTTCCGGCACAGCGCTGCGTAACAAAGGAGTTGAAATTGAGATGTGTCTTGTGAGGAATGGCTAATCATTGGGCGTGTCGAACGCGACGACGCCAATATAGCGCAAGTTTCGGTACCGCTCGGCATAATCCATGCCATAACCGACGACGAACTTATCTTCGATCTCAAAACCGCGATAGTCTACATCAATGTGGACTTGCCTCCGCGCCGGCTTGTCCAGTAACACGCACACTTTGACGCTGCGCGCATGGCGGGCGCGGAGGGTTTCTATCAGGTAGCTGAACCGGAGCGTCAGGCCGGTATCCAGAATATCCTCGACAATCAGAACGTGCTTGCCGGATACAGCGGCATCCAAATCCTTTCAAAACGCGCACTTCGCCGGATGTTTTTGTCGCGCTTCCATACGAGGACACGGCGACAAAATCAAACTCTACAGGGCGGTCAATGGCGCGTACCAGATCGGCGAGAAACAGCGTCGCGCCTTTCAAGACGCCGACAAGCAGCAGGGGTTCGGCAGGATCGGGATAATCGCGCGTAATCGCCTGCCCTATTTCACGAACGCGGTTTTGTATATCCGCTTCCGTCAGCATTTCATCCAGCGTATGCCCCGGCAATTCTTCGTGTTGCTCCTCCATGCCCCCATCCATTCTACATTTCCCACAGGTGTTGTTCCGTTCCCCTGCCCTGCCCTCTTCAATGCCCTCGCCTGCTATACGAACACTCCTGCCGATTTTCAGAAGTATGTCGGCAAAAATATGTTGGATTATTCCCATTCAATGGTAGCGGGAGGTTTGGAACTGATGTCGTATACCACGCGGTTGATGCCGGAAACTTCGTTGACAATGCGCGTGCTGACGCGTTCCAGAACGTCGTAGGGTATTCGCGCCCACCGCGCCGTCATAAAATCGTCCGTTGTCACGGCGCGTAAAATGATGGGATGGGCATACGTGCGCTGATCCCCCATTACGCCCACGCTGCGTATCGTCGCCAGCACCGCAAGCGCCTGACTGTACTCCCGGTACAATCCCGCCGTATGAAGTTCCTCAAGAAAGATGTGGTCGGCTTGCTGTAGGGTGTTCAGACGCTCCGCAGTCACATCACCGAGGATGCGTATGGCAAGTCCGGGACCGGGAAAGGGATGCCGCCAGACGATACTATCCGGCAGGCCAAGTTCGGAAGCAACGGCGCGGGCTTCGTCTTTGAAGAGCAGCCGGAGGGGTTCGATAACCTTCAAAACCATATCTTCGGGCAGGCCGCCGACATTGTGATGGGTCTTGATGGTTTGCGCGTGTTTGCTGCCGCCTGATTCAATCACATCGGGGTAAAGCGTTCCCTGCGCGAGAAATTCCACGTTTGTTAGATTATCGGCATATTCTTCAAAAACGCGTACAAACTCGTCACCGATGATTTTACGCTTTTGCTCCGGGTCGGAGACGCCAGCCAGACGGGTGAGAAAACGCTCTTTCGCATCCGCGTAAATCAGATTGATGCCAAAAGCGGCGGCAAAATCATCGCGCACCTGCTCGGCCTCGCCCTTGCGTAACAGTCCGTGATCCACAAAAATACATGTCAGTTGATCGCCAATGGCTTTGTGCATCAGGGCCGCCACGCAACAGCTATCAATGCCCCCGGAAACGCCGCAAACCACGCCGGAACTGCCCACATTTGCGCGAATCAGGGAGATACTATCTTCTACGAAATTGGCAGGGGTCCAGGTTCCCTGACAGCCGCATGGCCCCGTGACAAACGCCCGCAGCAGATCGGCTCCAAAAGGCGTATGCCCCACTTCGGGATGAAACTGGACGCCATACAGATGCCGCTGCTCGTCCATCATGGCGGCGACAGGCGTGCTATCCGTTGTGGCCGCGATGGTAAATCCGGACGGCGGCGACAGCACTTTATCCCCATGGCTCATCCAGCAGGGCAGTGTATCCCCCTCCTTCGCGATGTTGGCAAATAAAGGCTGCGATTGCTGGACCGTAATCTGCGCATCCCCGTATTCCCGGCTTTGCGCGGGCTGAACATTGCCGCCCAACTGATGCGCCATGAGCTGCTGCCCGTAACAGATTCCTAAAATAGGAACACCAAGCGTATAAACTTCAGGATCAACATGGGGCGCGTCAGCTTCATACACACTGGAAGGCCCGCCCGAAAAAATAATGCCGCGTGGGTTTCGCGCACTCAATTCAGCGATAGGCGTATTGAAGGGCAGTATCTCGCAGTAAACGCGCCATTCACGGATACGACGCGCTATCAATTGCGTGTACTGCGCGCCGAAATCCAGTATCACAACGAGTTCCTGTGACGCTGACGCTATTGGAGAAACCGATTCATTCATGGCCTGTGGGAACTTGCTCAACGGTTATTAGAAGAGATTGAGAAGAGAATACGACGCCGACAAACAAATTGCGGCGCAATGACAACGAGACTACAAACGGAAAGGCAGCAAACCTGCTGAACTATCGGGAAAAATAGACGATGCCACGTCAGGGAAGAGCGAACATGCCAGAGCTAAACCAAATGAAAGAGTTGGGGCGACAATGGCCTGTGGGCAAACGCGGAGGCTCAAGCGGGAACCCGCCTGAATTCTCCTCCATTATAGCGCATTATTTCATCAGTGTCAAGAGATATAACGCAATATGAGCGGATTACCCATTTTATTTTGCTGGAATGCCAAGTTTCACGTTCGCAGGGTCATAACATGTTATGTCCCTGCATACAACACATCGCCCACGCTAAAAGTCGTCACCCTGACGCGCATCCCCGGAGTCGGTTTCGTCCTGCTCTTCCTCAATTTCCAGCCGTTCCGCGATAACAACTTCACGAGGCGTTTCATCATCCAGCCGCGCCTGCGGCGTGTCCATCCAAGCCTCGTAGGTGTCGAGCAGTTGGGTACGCGCCGCCTCGTAATCAAGACCATTGCGTAACAGCCGCTCCCGTTCACGCTGCCAGTTGCCATTGGCCTCCTGAAACAGCGTGGCTTCGCGCCAGCCCATCACTTCCGACCATTCCAAACCATCGCCGATTTCACGCGGCAGCCACAAACAGCGCGTATCCAGATCGTCTTCCAGTTCCTCGCACCACGCGCGGAAACCTGTCTCCCACGCCCTCTCATCCTCAATATCAAGTAGCGCGTAATCGCGCCGTCGCTTGGCGTAAAAAGCGGTATCATCAAGGACGGCCTCTACCCATTCCGGCGTCAGTTCGCGGTGTTCCCTGCGCAGAAAGCCGAAAAAGCGTTGCAGGGATTCGGGCAATCGCTCCTCAATCTCCTCTTCCGCCGCCGCCTTGCGTATGTAGTGGCTGAACAGAAACCAGCGCAGTTCAAACTCGTTGATGTTGGCCGCGCTTTTACGGTGCTGATTGGCGAGGTAATCAATCAGAAATTCGGCGTTGAAACAATCCTGCTCCGCGATACGAGAACCGAGTTCCAAACGGGTATCTACCCACTCCCGGAACGCATCCAGTTGCTCGTAGCCCATGTCGAGCAGTTCCTGAATATCTTCCAGATCAGGATTATCGTCCTCTGTTTCCTGATGCAAGCCCCCTTCAGGAATATTGTCTTCAGCGTCGCTCATACCTGTCCCCTACCCTACCAAATATCAGACTGTCATAAAATTTTTCGCAAATCTATACCCGTTCAAACGCAGAACACCGCCAAACAGTTCCCGTAAGCAAAGTATGAAGGATGAAGGATGAAGGATGAAAAACTCCGTTTCTACCTGATTTTGCTGCACAGGCAAAAGTACAATAGATGCAGGCATTGTTTCAGCCTTCATCCTTCATCCCTCATACTTTGCTACACTGTGGCCTGAACGCTGATGATAAACAGAAGCGCGAGGATTCCTACAATAACTAAGAGAATCAAGCCCGCATGAGGTTTGTATTTTGCGGGAAATAATGCCAGCCAGCCCATTGTTACCATCACGCTGATTGGCAGCATGGCCGGGTACAGATAGCGGCCCTGCGTCTGATAGTATTTGGTCAAAAACAGAGCAAACGCGCCCCCTACAAGCAAGAACGTCAGCATCAATATCCAAAGAAACCGTAATTGCGACTCGGTAAAGGCGGTTTTACGAATGAAGTGGAGGCGAGTCATGCCTGCCCCGGCCCCAAGTGCGAGAATCAGGGGCAAAATATAAATTTCTTCGGGTAAAAACTTCGGTAAGCCGAAATGCGCGACAGAGTCTTTATTTCCGTACACAGCCCAAAAACTGAGAAAAGAGTTGTAGATAACGTCCTCTGTGTAACGCCCCACGCCAAAACGTCCGATAAAATTAGACGCTTGAGCCGTACCCCCGAACGCTTGATTAAAAACTTTTAATGGCAGCAGTTCGCCATATAACTGCTGATTACGAACCATCCACCATCCGCTTAATAGCAGCATGAGCGTTAGTGTCCATGCCAACCCCCGCGCTAAATTGAGGGGCGATTCCCCGCCTCGCCACATCAACAACAGGGCAAACAACGCGACGGGAACGAGAAGCAGCGCGGATACTTTTGTCAGCAACGCCAGTCCCAATATTACGCCAAGCCAGCCCGCCCGCCACAGGGAGAAACCGCGCAGCAGGCATTGCGCCAGCAGCCACAAACACAGGCTGAACCACACTTCCAGCAATATATCATTATTGACGGTGGATAGAATGGCGATGTGCGTGGGCAGCAGCGCGGCAAACCCCGCCGATACAATCGCCAGTATAGGCTCGTCGGGAAAAATCAGCCGAACGGTCGCATATATTAAACTGATGGCAACCAATCCCAACAGAATGGACGCAAGCCGCAACCCCTTCTCGCCCAACGGCGAAAACAGCGTTGCCCACGCATAATATAAAGGCGGCTGATGCCATTCGTAGTTCTTGCCGCTTTTATCCAGAGCGGCGGACGCCCGCGAGGGCAACTGCCCGGACGCCAAACTGCGAACATAGCGGACGTGCGCGGCCTCATCTGGCGCGTTCTGATACGCCGTCTCGCCTGTGGGAACCCAACTGGCATGAAGACCGGCCAGCAGCAAATACAGGGCCAGCAGAACCGCCATCGCGCCCCTCCACAAACCGGGCGGCAGTTGCGGCGCGGGGGGAAGCGGAGACATGGGCGGGCCGGGTTCGCTGAGAAGCGGTTTACGGCGTGGCGAACGGCTCATTCTGCCCCCCTGTTCTACTCTCCGACGAAGGTTTCTCCCCAACGAGATTGATTTGCAGCACAATGCAGCCATTCGCCTCAAAAGCCGTCGGCCACAAACTGCGCTTGATCGCATCCCCCATCAGTTGGTGTCCCCTGTCTGCCGAAGAACCCTGCGCCATCTCCTCCCCGTACCACTTGTTGAGCGCGTCCTCTTCCACATGGTTCGGGCCATCGGGAAATCGGGCGTCGCGAGTCGCGCCGTTATTTTGCGCAGCAAGGTTCAGATTGACAAGCACGTACCGGATGCCATGCGCGCGGAACCAGTTCGACAATTCCACGCCGTTTTGCAGCGTTTCGTAAGGAATATAGGACGAGTGCTGCTGATTGGCCCATAGATACGGACGATCCAGATAAAACCCGCGCGTTTCATCCACAAGCGCGATCCCGGCGTTTTGGGGCGTGTTCTGATTGATCCATTCGATGGCTTTGTACGCATCGAAGCGGCGGCGCAGGTCGGCCTGCCACGCCTCCGTCTGCCCCAGGTTCGCCACTAACGCCGGAACCGAAACGCTGGAAGTCATTTGTCCAAGCGCGGCAAGTTTCACGCGCTCCTGTCCGGTAGCGTTCATCGGCAGAGTACAAACGGAAAGCAGGACATACAGCGCCTGCCCGAAAATCGCGCCAACACCCAACAATCCGGGCAACTGCGCAACGCGGAACGGCTTGAACGTAATGCCCCGCGCATCGCCGCGCTGTTCCTCCTCATTGACCGTTGCAGGTAAAGCCAGTCGCCACGCGGCATACGCGCCCGCAATGGCGAACAGCGGCATGACCTGTATCAGATACCGCCCCACCTGCGACAACACAAACCACGCGCACATCTGCCCCGCGCCAAGCCACAACAGAAAGCGAACAGAGGGAGAAACCCGGCGGACAAAGGCCAGCGGCAACACGAGCGCGGCGTACAATCCGCCGAAAATAGCCGCAAAGTTGAATTCCCCCGGATTGCAGTATAAAACGTTTGTTTTCAACTCAGGATGCGACAGCAGCAGCCAGGGATTGGGCCGGGTGAGCAGATGCCAGGGAGCCTGCATCAGATTTAGCAGTTTGCCGCGAACGTCGGTTGACAGCGGTTTGGTTCCAAACTTGTCCTGCTCCGTCTGATACGCGGCAGCCCTGTCCGCGCTCCAGTAGCGGCTATGCGGAAATACTTTGGTCACGAACGGGTACACGGGATTGCCCATCACAACCGCGTTCTTGATGTACCAGGGCGAACCCACAAGGGCCGCCACAGCCACAAACAACAACACTCGTCGCGCCGGAACCCGCGCCAACAACAGCAGTAACACCGTCAGCCCGAACGGAACCAGCGCAAGATACTTCATCCCCAGCGCAAAGCCCATGAGCAAGCCGGAGAGCATGAGAAAGGATGAAGGATGAAGGATGAAGGATGAAGGCTCCCCTTCTCGTATCTCGTATCTCCTCTTCTCCTTTTCTCCTTTTCTCCTTTTCTCCTTTTCTTCTCCTGACGCGGAAACAGCGGCAAAAGCGGACAGCGTGGTGAAACAGGCGAGGCCGACATCAATGTAGGCGACACTGCTTTCCCACAATACCATCGGCGTCGTGAAAAATATAACCGCGCTCAACCAGCCTACGACGGGACGCAATGTTCGGGAGCAAAAGCCGATCATTCCTGCCAGCGTGAGCGCGGCCATAAGCAGATGAAACAGGTTCGCAAGCGCGTACCCATTGTATAACAGTCCAACGGTGAACAGCATCTCCATCGTAAACGGAAAATTGCTGTGATGCTCGGTGGGCAGATTGGGGATACGATGCTGTAGCAGGAACAGTTTGGGGTCGGCAAGGTGATAGGCCAGCGCGTCCCATTCCAGTGGGCCGGGTGGCCGAAAGCAGGCGAGAACCGCAATAGAGCCGAAGATTAGCAGGACAAGGCCACACGCGACAATCAGGCCGTGTTCCACGCTCACGCTGGATTGCAACAGAGAAGCCGGCTGCGTGGAGGCATCAGAAAGCGTGTTTACATTGCTATCAGTGACCAGACTTCTCGATAGGGTTGAGGTTCCTGAACGCCTGTCGCGCCATAATCGGAAATCTCGTCCATACGAACGCAGTCCCGGCAAGCCTGCCAGCGTCAGCAGCAGCCACCATACTGTAACCGGCACGAAAGACAGCAGCCCGGCAAGCCCAAGCGCGTACACGCCATACGCCGCAATGCCCAATCCGAGCGCGGCGGCGTACGCCAGTCGTTCCAGGGCATGCAGGGCGGGCAATCCCATGCGATCCAGCAGCGTTCGGCCAAAAGTCGCGGCAATTGCGCCAAATAAGAGTATCAGCAGCAGTGCGGCCATTGTTAAACCGTCATTTCCGTATCCGGCATGGGAGTGATCTTCAAAGAATCGCGAAAGCGAACAATCTGCATTTCTATTTCCGCCTCGCTGGATACCTTCGGCAAATCCATCAGGGCAGCGCGCAACGTAAAGCGATCCGGCGTATGATTAGCCGGTGTATCATTAAGACGCACATCCACGCGCCCGATATTATGCCCGAAACATCCCGTCTGTACAATCAACGTTTTCCCGACGCGCTCACCTTCGGGCAGGCGCGTATGAGAATGACCGCCGATAATAAGGTCAATGTTGGGAACCGCTTCCGCCAGTTTTCGATCCTGCGAATAGCCGATATGCGTTAATGCGATCATCAAATCTGGCTGGTACGCGGCCTTCCATTGTGGAACCATTTTCAACGCGGTTGTGATAGGCTGATCAAAGAGGTACGCGGACGCATGGCGGGCCGTCATTCGCTCTGTCACCATCGGCACGGTCAGCCCGAAAACCACAACTTTGAGGGTCGCGCCGTTTTCGGCCTTCAACTCTCGGACGATATGCGAACATGCGGGCGGGGCAGCGTTTGTCTTGCCTTTTTCGACAAAAGAGGCTTCCAGTTCAGCGGGCGTACCGGAAACATTTTCTATACTCTCCCCTGCGCGTCCAGAAGATCGTACATTGGCGCACAAAATGGGAAACTGCGCCAACCCCACTTTGCAATGAAAACCAACCCGCGACACATGAAATTCCCGGTTGCCGACGGTCATAGCGTCATAACCGATATGGTTCATCGTTTTGAGAATGGTTTCGCCCCAGGGCCGAAACGTCACATTGCCCGACGCGACTGCATCCCCGGCATCCACAAGCAAACCCTGCGCGCCGACAGCCTGCCGTAAACGCCGCAGAATATCGGCCTGCGTTGCAGTTAGATGGTTATGAAAATCGTTGGTATGCAGGAGAGTAAACACGGTTCAGTATACCCTACACGCAGGCGCAACAGGCATTTGCAACTACTGCCCCATCTGTTCGTTTCCCGTTGTATCATTTGTGGCAGGCGCTTCCAGAGATTTCAAGTAGGCTTGTAAACACGCTTCCCGTTCCCCCCGCGCTTCCAGCAGCATTTCGCACACCTCCCGAACCGCCCCCTGCCCCCCGCATTGCCGCGTCACCACATCCGCCCGCTCCCGAACTTCCCTCACGGCATTGGCGACGGCAATCCGAATGCCCGCAACCTCAAACGCAGGCAGATCGTTCCAATCATCCCCGATATAGGCCGTTGCGGATAAAGGAATATCAAGCGATTTGGCAATATGATGCAGTGCCACGCGCTTGTCACAGCTTCCCTGAACCACGTTTGCAACGCCCAACTCCTGCGCCCGCCGCGCTACAATCGCGCTTTTCCGCCCGGTAATCCACGCCACTTCGATCTGCTGCATTCTCAATAACACAATTCCCAGCCCATCCGCAACATGAAACCGTTTTGATTCCCCGCCCTCATTATCATAAGAAAACGTTCCATCCGTCAACACGCCGTCCACATCCATCGTCAACAACCGAATTGGCGCCAGCCTGCTTATTAACTTCGCTTCCAGTATGTCCGATCCCATGACTACTCCTGTGCCGGCTTCCCCTTCTCCCAGGCTTTTTTGGGAGAAGGGGGTAGGGGTTGAGGGCTATTTGTCCTCGTTCCTGCTTCATACCCGCCTATAAGAGAAATCGTCCAGGCAGGAGAATAAGAGCGAAAAATTGAATTAGCCTGTGAACCAACCGAAAAGGAACTCACGCCTTGCAAAGATTTTACCTTTACCAACGAAAGACGAACCGCGTTTGCATCTTAGTCTCCTGCGCCTGCTGATAGCCCTGTATTTGCTGCCCGCATCCGCCTGGTCGCAAGCAAGTGTCATTGAAAATGCGCCAGTTCGTCAGGAAGCCATAAATACTGCTGCCCTACAGCCTGTTCGCTATACGCTTTCTGTACCCACGCCGCAAACTGCTAATCATGCGGCGCAACTTCATGTCACCATTACCGCGCCCCGGTTGAACAATGATAGCTATCGGAGTTTGCCATTCCAGCCTGGACGCCGGGATATTATCAGATTTTACACTACGAATCGGGCATCCATAACGTCCGCGCTCAGGATGCGCAGGGTCGCTCCGTAACCGTTGCCCACCCTTCTGCGCGTTCATGGCGCGTCGAATTCCTCTTCCCTGTCTCCTGCGCCCGTTCAGCCGATCATCCGTTTCCTATGATGTGGACGCGAACGATGCGGGGCTTGGCTTTTTCGGCAGCAGCCTGGACATGCGGAATCAGCGCGGCTATGTCAACGGCGCCTCCGCCCTGATGTATCCCGTAGGCCAAACTCAAAATCCCTGTACCCTGTCGCTGGAAGTTCCTACCGGCTGGCAAATCGCCACGCCGCTGGAACCCGCTTCCCCAAAAGAGATTGCATCACGATGACAGCCTGCATCCGCTCCACTCTACTTTCAAGCCGCGTACCTACGATGAAATGATAGATTGCCCCATTCAATTGGGCAAATTCGACACCATTGAATTTCAGGAGAGCGGCGCACAGTTTCAGTGCATTATCGTTGGCAGGCAGACAGGCAACAAAGAGGGCATACGCGATTCGCTGCGGCGTATCACCCATGCGGCCATCGCCGTCTTCGGCAATGCGCCCTTTACCCGCTATGACTTTATCTACCATCTCGGCGGCGCGGGTTTCTTCGGCGGCCTGGAACACCACAATTCTACCGTAATTCACCTGGGAACCGGATTTGGGAAGCGGCACTGAGCGACGATTTTCTGACTACATCCGCGCACGAATTTTTTCACGCCTGGAACGTCAAGCGCCTGCGCCCCGGCGGACTTGGCCCTTTTGATTATACGCAGGAGGTTCATACTGCTTCGCTCTGGTTTGCCGAGGGCGTTACCGATTACTACGCGCAACTGTTACTGGTTCGCAGCGGCCTGAAAACGCGGGAATGGTTCTGGCGCGACATGACCAATCGTATTCAGCAGTTGGACCACACGCCTGCCCGCGTTCGCGTAACCCTGCATGACGCGAGTACCCGCGCCTGGGAGGGCGGCAGCGAAGGGTACGACGGCCTGAGTTACTATCTGAAAGGCAGTCTTGTCGGCCTTTACTTCGACCTGCGCCTTCGCGCGCTGACCCACAATCAGGCCGGTCTTGGATGACGTGATGCGGCGTCTGGATACGCTGTACGGCGCGCGCAATCTAGCGTACCCCGAAGACGCCCTTCAGCCGCCATCAATGCCGTTGCCGGACAGGATTTAGGGGCGGAATACGCGCGCCTGATTGAGAATACGGACGAGATAGACTGGAATGTCGCGCTTGCCGCTGCCGGTCTGCAATTGCAGCGCGACACCGCCCCGTTCCTCGGCGTCCGCCTTGCCGAATCGCAAAACAGCGGTCAGCCCGGCGCGGTGGTTGATAGTCGTGGAAGCGGGTCATGCCGCCGCCCGCATGGGCGTCAAAGCGGGTGACCGATTGCTGCGTATCGTAGCGAACGCAGACGGGCAACCCGTAGACGCGCGGTTTCCGCAGACAATTTCCATGATGTCATTCACGCGCTGCCCCGCAATGCCATGCTGACCCTTCAAGTCCAGCGCGGCGATCAGATTCTTCGTTTGACAGGAAAAGCGGGTGAGGTCTACGAGCATCATCAACTGTCGCCACTCCCGGCAGGTCGCTTATCGCCGCAGGAGCAGCAGGACGCGAAGGAGTTACAGAATCGGTTGTTTGCCCCGACGCGCCCTACGCCACTGGCCCAAACAGCAAACAGGGGAGCGTTCCACGCCATGACGCAACGCGCCCGCGCCCTTTTCTATGTTGTTCCCGTAGTCATCTGGCTGATCGTGATTTCTCTCGCGTCAACCCAATTGGGAGCCGAACAGGTCACGCTTCACGCCCTGATACGGCTGCTCAAACTGCTCACGCCCGATCAAGCCAGCTCGCTCAACGCGGACGCCATCGGCAAAACGAACTTTCTCATCCGTAAATGCGCCCATATCACCGAATACGCCATACTCGCCTTACTTACCGCCCGCGCCGTACAGTTCGGGCAGGAGCAATTGAAATGGCAGGCGTTCGTCGGCGGGATTGCCCTGTGCGCGGGTTACGCCTGTCTGGACGAGTTTCATCAGAGTTTCGTCCCCGGACGAACCGCAGTATCCACGATGTACTCATTGATACTGTTGGAGCCACCTTCGCCCTGACGCTGATGCTGCTCTGGTTCCGTATCAAAGCCTATGAACGCGCCCTCTGGACAAACAAGAAAGAAATAAGCACGTTATGAGTACAACACCACATATACGCAATTCACCTATCTCGGACACAGCACGGTTCTGATCGAAACACCCGGCGGCAAGCGCCTGCTTATTGACCCCTGGACAACCGGAAACCCGCGCTGTCCCGAACAATACAAATCGCCTGAAGCACTGGGCAAACTGGATGCCATTCTTATGACCCATATCCACAGCGATCATGTCGGGGATGTGGAAGCGATTTGCGCGGCCAACCCGGAGGCGCTTGTTGTCGGCATTTTCGAGGCCTGCAACTGGCTTGCAACCAAAAACATTCCCAACATCCAGCAGAACATCAGGCCCATGAGTAAGGGCGGCAGCCAGAATATTGAAGGCATCGAAGTTATCATGACGCAGGCCATCCACTCGTCCAGTTTCACCGAAGAGGATGGAACCGTTGTTTATGGCGGCGAAGCCGGCAGGGTACATTCTCCGCATGGAAGACGACTTTACTGTTTACGCGGCGGGCGATACGGCTTTGTTCGGAGATATGGCGCTGCTGAAATCTGATGTACTCCCCCACCCTCGCCCTGCTTCCCATTGGCGATCTGTTTACAATGGGGCCGAAGCAGGCGTCTCATGCCATTCGACTGCTCGGCGTCATCGCATGTGCTTCCCATCCACTATGCCACGTTCCCGGCATTGACCGGCACACCCGAAGAACTTGGCAATCCATACTCAGAACATCGCTGGCCTGACCATCCATGCCATCGCGCCCGGTGAGAGTTTTCGTCTTGCGCCCCCCTAATAGTTGTGCTATACTGTTGTCGCGTGATGCGCCAATCAGACAGCAATTTTATGGCTGCCATTCGCGGGAAATCAAACCTTTTGGAAGCGCAAAAATTATGGACCCAGGCGCGGCAACCCATTGCCATTGTCGGGCCGACGGCAACCGGCAAAACCGACGCCGCGCTGGAACTGGCCGAGCGTATCGGCGGCGAAATCGTCAATGCCGACAGCGTTCAGGTCTATCGCGGCCTTGACATCGGCGCGGCGAAACCGGATAGGGAAGCGCAGGCCCGAGTCCGCTTTCATCTGCTGGATGTCGCCGATCCCGATCAGCAATTTACGGTATCGGACTGGAAAACGCAGGCCGAAGCCGCCATTGAAGACATTTTCGAGCGCGGCAAACAGCCCATAGTTTGCGGCGGAACCGGGCTGTATATTCGCGCCCTTGTGGAAGACTGGAGCCTTGCCGCCACGCCGGGCGATTCGCAGGTACGCAGAGAACTGGAAGCGGAGCGGAAGGCGCAGGGCATTGAAAACCTATATGCGCGTTTGCAAACCGTAGACCCGGAAACAGCGGCCCGCCTGCACCCCAACGACGCGCTGCGCATCATACGCGCGCTGGAAGTGTATCAGGTCACGAAGACGCCGCTTTCCGTTTATCAGGCGGAAGACCGCCGAACGCGCCCGCACAGGCCCATACGCCGTTTCGGGCTGACCCTGCCGCGAGAGGTACTTATACGAGCGCATAGAAAAGCGCGTAGATGCCATGATTGCGGCAGGATTTATCGAAGAAGCGCGCCAATTAATCCTTCGAGGCTATACGCCCGATTTAAGCGCGATGAACAGTCTGGGCTACAAAGAGATTTGCGCGTACCTGATGGGCAAAACACGAACTGGAAGCCGCTATCGAAGAGATCAAATTCAACACGCGCCGTTTCGCCAAACGCCAGCTCACCTGGTTTCGCGCCGACAAGCAATTGCAGTGGATGGACGTCTGCCGGACAGAACGCCGCCGAAGTTGCGGCTGCCATTCAGTCGGAACTCTGACAATCGGGACCACCAATTTCTCAGAAGTCCGAATCGTTTTATTTTTCCCGAAACTTTTTCATCGGGCAGGAGATTGAACATGAACAAACCCCAGTTGAACCTTCAGGACATATTTCTGAATCAAGTGCGCAAGGAGAATATCGGCGTCACCATCTACCTCATCGGCGGCGTTCAATTGCGCGGCATGGTGCGCGGTTTCGATGCGTTCACCATCCTGCTGGATTCTGTCGGCAAGCCCACCCAACTCGTGTACAAACACGCGGTCACGTCCATTGTGCCTTCCCGCCCGGTATCCAACTTCTATCAGGAAACGCACCGCGACTCGATGGGCGAACGCGCGGAGCGCGAACCGCGCGAAAGCCGCGAAGCGCGGGACACGCGAATTCCTCACAGGAGTAGGGGCAACCCTGTGCCCGCGTCAGTTGCCGCGTAGTATTGCCAACTCTGCTGGTTGCCCGAACAATGGTTGGTTGCAGGAGTTGAAGGTGAAATCAAGGTGAAATTCACGAAAATGCACGGCATCGGCAACGATTTTGTTGTCGTCAATGCCCTGACGGAAACCCTTGAAGAAGCGCAATACGGCGACATCAGCCGTCGCCTGTGTCACCGCAAGTTCGGCATTGGCGGCGACGGCCTGCTGCTGGTTCTGCCCTCCAAAGTGGCCGATTACAAGATGCGGATGTTCAACCCCGACGGCAGCGAAGCCGAAATGTGCGGCAACGGCATCCGCTGTTTCGCCAAATATATCTATGACCGCAAACTCTGTTCGGATACGCAGGTCAAAGTGGAAACGCTGGCGGGCGTGAAACTGCTGCGATTGCTTGCTGCGCGCCGGCAAAGTGGAGGCGGTTCGCGTGGATATGGGACAGCCCCAACTGCTCCGCTCCGAAATCCCCATGCGCGGCGACGACAATGGCCGCGTGATTGGCGAAGGATTGAAAGTGGAAGGCCGCAAGTTCGATATTACCGCCGTTTCTATGGGCAATCCCCATGTCATTATTTTTGAAGATCACGTGGAAGATTTTCCCGTCGCAAAATTCGGCCCGCTCATCGAAAATCATAAAGCGTTTCCCGAACGGACGAATGTCCATTTTGTTCAGGTCAATAGCACAGGCGAAATCATCGTCCGAACGTGGGAGCGCGGCGCCGGAGAAACGCTGGCCTGCGGCACGGGAGCCTGCGCCTGCGTGGTCGCCTGCGTCCTCAACAACAAAACCGGGCGTAACGTCCTCGTACATCTGCCCGGCGGCGACCTGCGCATCGAATGGATGGGCGACAACCGCGTCATCATGACCGGCCCCGCCGAACAGGTCTTTGAGGGAGAAATCAACTGCAGCCTGAACTCACAGCACAACCCTCACCTCACCTATCATCGGCGTAGATGTGGGAACGGGCAGCGCGCGAGCCGGACTTTTCACGGCTGATGGCGCTCTGCTCGCTTCCGCTGTGGAGCCGATACAAACCTGGAAGCCGCGCCCAAACTTTGTGGAGCAGTCTTCCGAAGACATCTGGCAGGCAATCTGCAAAACGGTACGCGCCTGTGTAGAAACAGCAGGCATTTCGCCCGAACAGGTTGCGGGAATCAGTTACGACGCCACTTGCAGCCTTGTTGTGCTGGATAAGACGACAAGCCGCTTACCGTAGACATGGAAGGCGACAATAACCGCAATGTGATCGTCTGGATGGATCATCGCGCCCTTGCCGAAACCGCCGCCATCAATCAGGGCGGCTACGATGTTCTGAAATATGTCGGCGGCAGCCTGTCGCCCGAAATGGAAACGCCCAAACTCAAATGGCTGAAAACGCATTTGCCGCAAACGTGGGTACGGGCCGGGAAGTTTCTTGATCTGGCCGACTTCCTGACCTATCGCTCGACGGGCAGCAACGCGCGCAGTCTGTGTACCGTCGTTTGCAAATGGACGTATTTAGGGCATGAGGGCCAAAATGGGCAGTGGGATCGCAATTACTTTGATGCCATCGGCATTGGCGACGCGCTGGAAGGCGAGAAAATCGGCAACGATGTTCGCCCGATGGGTACGCCGCTTGGCACACTCACGCCCGCAGCCGCAGCGGAACTCGGCCTGACAACCCAATGCCACGTCGGCGTCGGCATCATAGACGCTCACGCGGGCGGATTAGGCCTCCTGGGAGCCGTATTTCAGGACGAGCCAGAATACAGCGCAACAGAAGGATACTGGAAACGAGTTCAGGCAAAGCGCGAGGCGATACCGCGAAGCTGGAAACCGCGCTTGCCCTCATCGGCGGTACAAGCAACTGCCACATGGCCGTGTCCCGCGAACCTAAATTCATCAACGGAATATGGGGACCCTATTTCGGCGCGATGGTTCCCGGCCTGTGGCTGACGGAGGGCGGGCAAAGCGCGGCAGGCAGCGCGATAGACCACGTTATCGCCGACCACGCCAATGCGCCTGCTTTGAACGCGCAAGCGCGGGAACAGGGCGTTACAGTCTATCAACTTCTCAACGCGGAACTGGAACGTCTACAGCAACAGGAAGGATCTGCCCTATTCCGCATTGCTCACGCGCGATCTGCACGTTTTGCCGTATTTTCTGGGCAACCGCTCGCCCAATGCCGATCCGTACGCCCATGCCATCATAGACGGCCTGACGCTGGACGCCTCCCTTACCTCACAGGCATTGCGCTACTATGCCACCTTGCAGGCAGTCGCCTATGGAACGCGCGACATAGTACGCGCCATGAATGAGGCGGGCTATCAGATTGATACGCTTTTTGTCACGGGCGGCGGAACGAAAAACCCCCTCTGGCTACAGGAACACGCGGACGCTACGGGTTTGACGCTCGTTCTTCCCGAAGAACCGGAAGCGGTTCTGCTCGGCAGCGCGATTCTAGCCGCAGTCGGAGCCGATATCTACCCGGATGTTCTGACCGCCATGAAGCACATGAGCCATGCCGGACAGCGCATCCATCCGAACCCGGCCACCGCCGCCTATCACGCCGCCAAATTCAACATTTTCCGCCAGCTGTATCAGGAGCAGAAACTTCGGCGCGAAACGATGGCTCAAGCGTCATAGCATTTCGGGTTATATTCAATCAAACATTCGGAGGGACACAACATGTTGTGTCCTGAACTTTGACCGGATGTGTTCTTAATCGGAGTCTTCAATTTTATGAGCGTTCAGCCTGTAATGGTTACAACATGGAAGTTTGGCATTGCCGCCGCCCGCGTAGGCTGGCAGAAAGCTGTCGGGCAGGCGCGGCAGCGTCTGGATGCCATTGAAGCGGCGGCCAACGTCACCGAACTCGATCCCGCCGTCAATTCGGTCGGCTATGGCGGACGTCCCAATGCGGAATGTGTTGTCGAATTGGATGCGGTCATTATGGACGGCCTGAACCATACGGCGGGAGCGGTCGCCGCCCTGACCAATATCCGAACCCCTATTTCCGTCGCCCGCCGCGTGATGGAGCAAACGCCGCATGTTATGCTTGTGGGAGAAAACGCCCGCCGGTTCGCCGTTCAGCAGGGTTTTCAGGAGCAGGAACTGCTCACGCCCGACAGCCTGCAAAAATGGCAGGAGTGGAACCAGAACGCCCACTCCTCCGATGTAGCGCATTTCGATGTCGGCCCAAAAACCTCCTCACCTTATGGCGAACCGCACGGCAGGCCTCATCCCAACGCGCAAATGCTTCCTGAACTGACGCCGGACAATCATGATACCATCGGCCTGTGCGCTCTGGACGGGCAGGGCAATCTGGCAGGCGGCTGCACGACCAGCGGCATGGCGTGGAAAGTGCCGGGACGTGTCGGCGATTCCCCCATCATCGGCAGCGGCCTGTACGTGGATAACGAAGTAGGCTGCGCGGCAGCGACCGGGCACGGCGACGAGATGATGCAGGCATGTGTCACCTACCGAGTCGTGATGCTCATGGAACAGGGCCGAACCGCGCAGGAAGCCTGTGAAGAAACCCTTCGCTATCTGCTGCGCAAGCGCGATCCCCGACTTCACGACAATTACGGCGCGGCCCTTATCGCCATTCGCAAAGACGGACAGGTAGGCGCGGCAGGAACCCAATCCGGCTTTGCCGCCCCCGACCGCCTCTGGCAATACGCCGTCGCCACCACAGCAGAACCCGAATCTTGCGCGAAGGCCCCTATGTCTCGCTCAGTGTATTCCGACCTGATCCCTGACGCTACTCCCTACACCATGAAGCACGTCATCATTGGAACCGCCGGACATGTAGATCACGGCAAAACCACGCTGATTCAGGCGCTCACCGGAACCAACCCCGACCGGCTCAAGGAAGAGCAGGAACGGGGCATGACCATTGACATCGGCTTTGCCTCCCTGCGCCTGCCCGACGGAACCATCGCAGGCATTGTGGACGTTCCCGGCCACGAGCGCTTCCTCAAAAACATGCTGGCGGGCGCAAGCGGCGTGGATGTGGTTCTGCTCGTCATTGCCGCCGATGAGGGCGTGATGCCCCAAACCGTTGAGCATCTGGACGTGCTGCGCCTGCTGGATGTAAAAAACGGCGTTGTCGCGCTCACCAAAATGGATATGGTGGATAAAGAATGGACGGATGCCGTTGAGGAAGATGTTCGCGCGCATTTGAAAGACACCTTTCTCGCCAATGCGCCCATCATCCGCGTATCCTCCACAACCGGCAAAGGCATTGAAGCCCTCAAAAAAGTCGCTGATGGCTGCCGTCAGCCGCGCCGAAGCCCGCAACGCCGCCCTCCCTTTCCGCCTGCCCATAGACCGCGTGTTTACGCGCCCCGGATTTGGCACGGTCGTTACCGGTACGCTGGCCTCCGGCACGATCCGAACGGGCGATGCGGTCGAAATTGTGCCGCAACAAGTTACGGCGCGTGTACGCGGGCTTCAGGTGCATAATCAGAAAGTCACTGAAGCCGAAGCCGGTTCGCGCGTCGCCATCAACCTTGCCGGTATTGATGCTGTCGAATTGGAACGAGGCGCGCAGGTCGCCGCCGCCCGGAGCCATTGTTCCAACCACAACCTTCGACGCTGTGTTGCGCCTGCTGCCGAACGCGGACAGATTACTCGAAGACCGCGCCCGCGTTCGCGTCCATATCGGCACATTGGAAATTCTGGGACGCATACGAGATTCTGGAAAACAAATCCGAGCTAGCGCCGGAAGAACGATCCTATATACAGTTTCGCGGCGAAACGGAATTCGCCGCCTTGCGCGGCGACCGGTTTGTCGTCCGCGCCTATTCGCCCATGACGGTTATTGGCGGCGGCATTGTGCTGGATGCGCACGCCCGCCCGCCATCGCAAGGGCGAAGCGGCCACGCTTGCCGCGCTGGAAGCCAGGGAACGGGGTACGCCGGAAGATTTGGTGGAAACCCTGTTGCTGAAATCGCCTGCGGGCGTATTGCGAGCGATATTGCGCCTGCCAGTCGGCATCACCGCACGGAAGCCGCTTCCGCCATCGAAACACTGCTGACAGCGCAAACCCTCGTCGCGCTTCCCCACGAGCGCATCATCCATGCCCTTGTACTGCAATGGGCTGACCGAACGCGCGACAGAAGCTGTAGAACGCTTTCATGAGCAATTTCCACTGCGTCCCGGCCTGCCGCGTGAAGAACTGCGCGCCGCATCAGGCAAAAACATAGACAGCAAAGCCTTTGGTTCGCTGCTGTCCCACTGGCACAAAGAACAGCGGTTTACTTCCGAAGGCGCGTTTGTGCACCGCGCCGATTTTCAGGTACAGCTAAACCCAAAACAACAGCAATTGCTGGCGCAAATCGAAGAGATCTACAAGCGCTACGATATTGCAGTTCCCACCATTGAAGAGGTCGCCAAAGAACTCAGAACACCCGTAGATGCCGTATCACTTCCCTGCTCAAAGTGGGACAGGAACGCAACCAGCTTTGTAAAAGTGGAAGACGGTATCTACTATCATGCCGCCACGGTAACAAGGCTTCAAAACGTGCTGCGTGACTACCTGCAAGCGCATGAAAGCATCAGCGTTGGCGCTTTCCGTGACCTCACGCAATCCAATCGGCGCTTCTCCCTGCTGGCATTGGAATACATGGACACCATTAAGTTCACGCGCAGGGTAGCAGATGAGCGCACCTTATACTGATCCTGTACTTCGTACCTGATTGAGTTAGGCGAGACAGCATAAAACTAATTTTGCTGTCTCGAAACGTCCGATAATGTAGCATAGTCCGAAAGCAAGTTTTCACTATAAACGATTTTTTTGGCAGGGCTTAAGCCCTGCCAAAAAAATTGGGGCCGCGACGCGGCCCCGCCCCTCTATTTTCACCTTATATTTTAGCTACTTCACGGCCTGTTTCGTACCCTGTCGCGTGATATAATCCACGACCGATTGCGCCGCTTTCTTATCCTGCAAGTTGCTGATGTTGAAATCGCTTACATTCAGCGTCTGTGTCACGCGCGGCGCAGCGACCACCTGATCGTTCAGGACAAACACCACATTCTCATTTACATGCTCATGCGACCACTGAAAAAAGCGCGACCTGCCTTCCGGCGTTAAATCCAGATGCACCGTGTACGTCGTTGGCGTCAATAAATTTCCCGGCAACTCCTCTATCCACGCGCCCGTACACTGCTCATCCGTCAGCACGACGGGACACGCCTCAATCAGCGTTTCCGCAGGAATAGTGACAGTATTCTCTTTCTCCCTGCCGCTGTTGCTGCCCGTATCGCCACTCTCCGACTTGTCGCTGCCTCACGCCCCTCCTGCCCTGCATACCGCCGCAGCAACGCGCCTAAAGTGGTGTGTCTCGTCCGCGCCATCTTTGGTATGTCTGGGAATGTCGATCGGCAGTTCCTCGCGGATACTCTGTACGCGCCCGTATCGCCCATCTGGTTGTGCAGCGCGCGCCCGCAGATACGGCTCAGCATCAGCATAGCCGACTACATCATCCTGCTTCAGCGCGGCCTCAATCGCGTCGCCGTCCGGTCCTCGAACATCGGGCCGTTCCGCACGTCGAAAATGGCTTCCAGCCGTATTCCGTCAGCACCACGCGCGAAGATTTGTTCGCCGTAATAATCTTGATACAGATTGCGGTCGTAGCTTTCGCGCGAGTTGAGCGTCCCTACCACAGTCAAGCCCTGCTTGTGGATTCGTCAGAGCGGCTCCCAATGTTTTTGCAGCAGCATATGGTCCTGCGCCTGCGTCGCCACAAACCAGACGGCGTGGCAACGGCAAGCCGCCAACAGCAGGCGTGCGCGTACCCCGTTCCCGCGTCCACTGCATCCGTCGGGAGCGATCCCAACACTATGTCGCTCGATTTCGACTCTTTTGGAAATAAGTCCCATTCGTCAGTCTCTGCCCTGCTTCGGGCAAGCCGGCTTCGTATCAGTATGCTTTCGACTGCAGTCAGCGGCCTTCAGCGCCGCCAGCAGCAAGCGTCACATTGCGCGGCGTAGCCGACGCGCCCATCGTGCCGATGCGCCAGATTTTGCCCTTCAATTCCCCCAACCCGCCGCCGATCTCCAAGCCGTATTCCATCAGCAGGCGCTTGCGTACCGCCACTTCATCGCTCACATCGGTCGGGAATTTTCGACCGCATTCAGCGTGGGAAGCCGATGCCCCTCCTGCGCGAACGGCGTAATTCCCAGTTCCTGCAAGCCCGCCATCAATTGCGCGCTCACAGTCCTGATGCCGCCCAAACCGCGCTTCCAATCCCTCTTCCATGATCTCCTGCAGCGCGGCGTGAAGCGCGTAATACAGATTTACAGGAACCGTATGATGATAGGCGTGAGCGCCATCATAGTAATCGCGCAGCAGCTTCCAATCGAAGAACCAATCGGCAAGCGGCGTTTTCCGGTTGAAAGCCGCTTCCAGCGCGCGTTCGGAAACCGTGATCGGCGATAGTCCGGGCGGCGCTCCCATGCACTTCTGCGTTCCGGAATAACAGACATCTATCGCCCGTCTTATCTATCTCTACGGGCAATCCGCCCAGAGATGTTACCGCATCGGCCAAAAACAACGCGCCGTGCTGATGCGCCAGCGCGACAATCGCTTCCAGAGGCTGATGAACGCCCGTTGAGGTTTCCGCATGAACGCAGCCGACCAGTTTCACGTTCTTGCATCGGCTTCAGCGCTGTCGCAAACTGTTCCGGTTCCAGAATGCGTCCCCATTCGGCATCAACCTCTGTCACCTCTGCGCCAAGCCGCCGACAAATTTCCACCATCCGCCCGCCGAAAAAGCCCGGCAACGCCGATGACAACGTTATCCCCCGGCTCCAGCAGATTGGCGAGGCAGCACTCCATGCCTGCCATTCCCGTTCCGGTCAGCGGAATGGTAAAGCCATTGCGAGTTCCGAACACCGTCCGCAGATTGGCCCGCAGTCTCGTCCAGCAGTGTAAAGAGTTCCGGGTCCAGATAGCCGATCGGCGCGCGCGCCAGCGCTTCCAGAACGCGCGGGGTCACGCTGCTCGGCCCAGGCCCCAGCAAAATACGCGGAAACGGAAGTCGCTGCTCGTCATATCGTGTTCATCTTATTAGCCACATCCCCATGATGTTGTAGCCGCAATCCACGTAGATTACTTCGCCGGTCACGCCCCGCGCCATCCGACTGAGCAGGAAGCAGACCGTATCCCCGACCTCATCCGCGTCGACGGCGCGGCGCAAAGGCGCGCGTTCCGCGAACTGCTTCAGCATGGTGTTGAAATCGCCGATAGCGCTGGCCGCCAGAGTTTTGATTGGCCCGGCGGATACCGCGTTGACGCGGATGTTGTCCGGCCCCAAATCCGAGGCAAGATAGCGGACGCTGGCTTCCAGCGAGGCTTTCGCCACGCCCATGATATTGTAATTCGGCACAACCCGCTCCGCGCCCAGATACGTAAGCGTCACCACGCTGCCGCCGCCCGCCGCCTGCATCAGCGGCCGCGCGCCCCGCGCCAGCGCGACAAGCGTATACACGCTGCTCTCGTGCGCCAGAGTGAACCCTGCTTTGGATGTGGCGACATACTCCCCGCTCAAATCCTCTCTGTTGGCGAACGCGATGCCATGCAGCAGGCCATCCAGTTTGCCCTCAAACAATTGCGCCTACTTGCGTAAACAGCGCGTCCACCTGCGCGTCATCCGAAGCATCGCATTGCAATATCGGGCGCATCAAACTCGGCCTCTTTCAGCAGTTTGGTCACGCCCCCGGCTTCCCGATCTCCGAACACGGAAAACGCCAATTGCGCCCCTTCCCGATGCAGCGAGAGCGCGGTATGCCACGCGATAGACCATTTGTTGCGCACGCCCGTCACCAGAACGCGCTTCCCTTCCATTATTCCTGCCATAGTATGATTATCCTGAACATCCTTCGTTCTGAAATACTTATGCTCTTAAAGCGCTTATCAGTTTCCTACTTAACCCACAATTTCGTGAAGAAACTACCCTGTCCGTAAAGAAGGGCCTCCCTCTGCTAGCGCTTTGCGCCGCTAGGAGAGGCCGGGGGTGACGCTACTCAGACTCTTAACGTGGCGCATGCGCCGGATTTTGTGACGCCCCAACCGGCGCGGCCACTTCCCCGCGCTGGTATGCCATACGAATCATCTGCCGCAGTTCCGTCGGCTGTCCCGCGTTGGCAAGCGCGTCCTGTTCCGAAATGATGCCCGCCTTGTAATAGCGCAGCAGGCACTGGTTCATCGTCTGCATACCCCAGTACGCTTCCGTGCCCGCCTGCCGGATCGCCGCGTAAATCTCATCGGATTTGCCGTCTTCCAGCATCTTGATAATCGTCGGCGTCACGTCCATCACTTCGATAGCCGCCACGCGCCCCTTGCCATCCGCGCGCGGCAGCAGTTTTTGCGACAACACGCCGCGCAACGTGACCGACAGGCGCAGCCAGAGCATCGGGCGTTCGTGCGGCGCGTACATATTGGAAATACGATCCAGCGTTTCCGCCGCGCTTGCGGTGTGGACCGTCGCGAAAACAAGGTGGCCGGTTTCCGCCGCCTGCAGCGCGATGTTCATGGTCTCCAGATCGCGCATCTCTCCGATGAGAATGATGTCCGGCGCCTGTCGCAGCACGTGCCGCAGCGCCACGTTGAAGTTATCCGTATCAATGCCGATTTCGCGCTGGCTGACAATCGCCTCCTTGTCCTTATGCACGAACTCGATCGGGTCTTCCAGCGTGATGATGTTGACCTTGCGAGTCTGCGTTGAGCAGGTCAATCATGGCCGCCAGCGTGGTCGTTTTGCCCGATCCCGTCGGCCCGGTAATCAGCACAAGCCCATTGCGGTGCGTGATAAAATCCTTCACTTTCGGCGGAACGCCGAGTTCGTCCAGCGAACGAATTTTTGTCGGAATCAGGCGGCAGACGGTCGCGCAGCCCGCCGCGCTGCATGTAAATGTTCATGCGGATGCGCAGGCCTTCGCCAACGGAAAACGCGAGGTCCATCTCATGGTGCTGCTCGAACATCGCCTGCTGGCGCGGCGTCATTTTGCTGTACACCAGATTCTTTCACCTGATCGAAGCTGAGTTCCCCATAGCCTTCCAGCCGCGTGATTTTCCCATGCTTGCGGATAGACGGCAGGCTGTCCGATTTGACAAACAAATCCGAGGCGGACTCGGCAAACGAATCCAGAATCATCTTATCAAGATCAAGTTCCATGTGGATAGAGTTCCTTTCTGAAACAACGACACACAACGGCACATTCTGCCGAACACTGCAAACGCGGGTACATTGCCTGACATACGCCGACTTATCAAAGCGCGGCAGATTTTTGATTAGCGCGAGGGGTGGCGCGACATCGCCACATAAATGCTTCCCCCAACCAATACGCCCGCGACCAGCCCAAGCGTCACAACCAACAGCATATTTGGACGCCGGGACGTCCGTTTCCTGCGCATCATTCGCGCGCGCCTCTATTTGTCCCTGTTCAGGCGAAGCCGGCGCATTAGAATTGTTCACAAGCGTATGGTCAATGGCTTCCCCACTATTCGCCAAAGTGGGAATGTTTTCCTTGTGATTGTGAACGCTAATTTGAAATGAATACAATCCCTCCTCGCGCAGCAATCTGAATATCAACGACGTTATTCTGAACTCTGGTCACGCCGCGATAAGGTTCCAGTGTTCCAAGTTCAAAATTCAGGTCGAACCGTTGAAGGCGCTGAAAAGCTTTGAGGTAGGGCAGGAGATTGGGCGCGTTGGCCGTCACCTGCGGGGCGCGCGCCACCCGGAAGAAAACGCCTGTTGTCGGCGGAAACTCTTTAGGCCGGTCCGGGTGCAAACTCTCATCGGTAATCTGTAGCGGCCCCTCCATCTGCCAGTGTCCGGCAGTGAGCAGCCGGTTTACATCAGCCTTCACCAGAGCATGGGACACCTTAGCGCGATACGCGACACCGATATTTGCGCCTTCGACAGCCAGCGGGCGAACGAAAATAACCGCGTCGTCAGCGACACTCTGCGCAGGGGATTGCGTAACACTGCCTTGCTGCTTCTGTATCGCGTTGCCGGATGGTTTGTTTGAGGATACGGATTGTTCTGTTGAAGGGGCAGGCGAAGCAGACTGCGAATAACAACATGAAGGGTCAACAACGACGAGAGCGGCGAACAGCGCTAAACCAAGATTGCGCATCATAGACAGCAGATTAGGCTTTTCATAGATATTCATGCGCCCACTTTTCCGCTGCTATCATAGCCCTGACAATAGGCTGCCGCGCAGTCTGAACACCCGATTGACTAACATGCCTGACAATGCCAAAAGGCGCAGCGATTAAACGCTGCGCCTTCTATAATGGAGCGGAGGAGGCTCGAACTCCTGACCTCTTCAATGCCATTGAAGCGCTCTCCCAACTGAGCTACAGCCCCGTTTATGCCTTTGCTGTACACATTACATCGTCTTGGGAACGATGTTAAATAGTATACACCATTCCAAGCGACTTTGCAAGACCTGAACAGCAGGAAGACGGAACAAAATTTTGTTCCGTCTTCCTGCGGCTTCAAATCAGCCTTCACTGAGTAGGCACTGAGCAAAATCAGCGTGAGTTGTCGTTCCGGTTCTCATCTCTGCGGTTGTCATCACGATTGTCGCGCTGGTTCATAATCACCGTCCGACTGCTCAAATCATAAGTGATTTCCCTTCCCGTCAACACATTGAAAAACCGCATCGGCACGTACAGGGTTCCGTTCAAACGCTGCGCAGTCGCGCCCAAGTCTACCCGCCGACTGCCATCTACAACGGCAATGGAACTATTCAGCGCGAGGCGAACACGGCCACCATCCCCCGATGCCCGAACCTGCTGATTGGGCGCATCGTAGGTAAACGGAATATGCGCCGCGTCCAAAACGGATCGTAACGGCAGCATCACAATGCCATGCGACATGAACGGGCGGGCCGTTGAGGCGAAGGTCACATCCCGATCCCCAATCATCATGCCTATGCCATTGGCATTGGTTCGATCCCGGTTGGTGTTGCGCTGATCCGAATTCGAGTTGTCGTCACGCCTCTCCTGATCCGAACGATTGTCATTCAGGCGGCGGTTGTCCGCGCGATTGCTGTTATCGCCCTGACGATTGTTGTCATCCTGACGGTAGCGCGAATTGGTATCCGTACCGTCGTTTGCGCGGTGGTAACGGGCATCATCGGCCCGATTTCCGGTCGCATCTGTCCCGTTCTGCGTACCACCGTTGCGATTGCGGTAGTTGTTGTAATCGTCCTGACTGCCGTAATTCGCCAGCGTCACCTGATGATCCAGCCGGACGCCAAGTTCCGTTCCCTGCTTCAGCGACACATTGTTGGGGGTGTTATTGCCGCCCTTTTGCAGTGAACCGAATAGATAGCCCAATCCACCGCCAATGACCGTATCTTCAATTCCGTGTTTGGTCAGCAGCCCGACGATCAACCCGGCTCCCGCGCCATAGCCCACGTATGTCAGGCGATCATTCGTGTGTCCGGGCTTGGCGACCAGTCGGCCATCCGAACGTTTCTCCACGCTCTTGCTGTCCAGCCCGATGAGCGAACCCTCGATGGCATACGACTTGCCATCCGGGAAGCGCAAGCGACGGAACTCCAGGTCAAGCACACCGGGGTCTTTGTCCTGCTTCGGACGCGCGTCACGAACAACGCCCTCCACCCGCGTTCCTGTCGGCAGCCGGTAATATTCCGTATCCGCGTCGTTGCGAATGGTAGCGGTAAACGTATCGCCTTTGCGGGAATTGTTGGAACTCAGCGCATCATCCAGCTTCACCGGAAGCACAGCCCCGGCGTCCAGTGAAGCCGTTCGCGTCTGCGCCGATGCGCCCATAATCGCAGCCCATGACAGCATCGCGCTCAATGTCGCCAATCCGAAAGCTTTGCTGCGTATTCTATTGTGTTTCATTGTTCTTTCTCCGTAAGCGTATTGTCCATCACGAGACAGGCTCACTGTTGCCGGGGAATAATCCCGACACAACTCCGATATTAAACTGCTAAACATTGGCGGAATAGATCGAATACAGGACGATTGAACGCCTGCTGATGTTCCCAAACATCGTTTTTTCTGATGTTTACGTGTTTACACCCTGCTTCCCACCAACGCGGAATTTTCCGTATTCCAATTGCATGTACGACTACCACTCACCCGTGTGACATGAGGAAAAGAAGTTTGCAGCGCAAACAAATGGCGCAACCGCGCAACCGCGCAGGAAAACAGATGATACATGTGCAATTCCTATAGCATCAACATCTCAACTGAACTGGAAGAGGAGCTTTCATGGCATACGTTTACGGCAAAAACTATTCGAGGGCGGAACTGCTTGCCAGAGTTGGCGACATCAGCCAGATTGCCCGCGTCAAGCCTTATCGTCTCATCGAGGGGCTGGAAGATGGTGTCTTTGCCCTTGATGTGACTACTGGAAGCGGACTGGATTTTACCGTTTTAGCGTCACGCGGAATGGACATATCCTCCGCCAATTACAATGGGCGTTCGCTTGCCTGGCGTTCCGCCACAACGGACACGCACCCCGCGTATTTCGACCACGAAGGCGAAAATGGGCGAGGATGGCTGCGCGGCTTTTATGGCGGCCTTGTGGTAACGTGCGGTCTGACTTATGCGGGCGCGAATGGCGAAGATCAGGGGCAGCAATACGGACTGCATGGCCGCATCAGCAACCTTCCCGCCACCAATGTCGCCTGGGAAGGGCATTGGGAGGGAGACGAATACCTGTTCACTATTTCAGGCAAAGTGCGGGAAGCCACCGTATTCGGCGAGAATTTGCAATTGACGCGCGTAATAACAGCGAAGTTGGGCGAAAAGCGTTTGTTTCTGCGCGATACCGTTGAAAATATGGGCGCGAAACCGTCCGAACACATGATGCTGTACCATATCAACATCGGCTTTCCCGCCGTCAGCGACTCGGCCCGCCTGATCGCCCCCACCCTTGCCGCCCAACCCCGCGATGCGGATGCCGAAGAGGGAAAAGAGCGTTACGCCAACTTTACAGCCGCCCCAAGCCGGTTTCCGCGAAAAAGTGTACTTTCATACGCTCGCGCCCGATGCGAAGGGACAGGTTACAACCGCGATTGTGGATGACGAGACGGACAGCGGCGGCAGCGATGGCCCCGGTTTCGGCGTGTATTGCGCCTACTCCCCCGCCCAACTGCCGCGCTTCACTGAATGGAAAATGCTGGATTCGGGAACCTACGTGGTTGGCATGGAACCCGCCAACTGCTCGGTACTGGGCCGCGCGGCGGAACGCGCAGCCGGTACGCTCCAGGTTTTGGCTCCCGGCGAACAACGCCACTACGATCTGGAAATAGGCGTACTGAGCGGCAAGTCCGAAATCGAACGCTTTGATTCCGAATGTCGCGCCCTTGTCGCTGCTGCTATACAATCGTAATAACTCAGAACATCTCCCAATCGCTATCCTGATTCGCTATGACCGAAACCCCTGACACCCGACACCCGACACCTGACACCCGACACCCTTCTTCTGAACGGCGCTGGATGCTGCTTGTTGCCCTGTTCACAATGCTCGTCACTATGCTCCCCTACCTCATCGGGTGGATGGGCGCGCAGGAGCGCGTGTTCATGTGGCTGGGCTACAATCTCGACGATAGCTGCGTGTACCTGTCATGGATGCGGCAGGCGGCAGACGGTTCTCTCCGCGCCCTGAACCTGTTCACAACCGACCCACAAAAGGGAATGTTGCTGAACCCGTTCTTTCTCGCGCTTGGCTGGATTGGGAGGCTGACGCATCTGCCCCTGATTGCCGTGTACCATCTTCGCAAGGCTGGCATGTGGCGCGGGCTTGCTCATTATCGTTTGGGGGTTTCTCAAAGCCACGGTTGCCGATCCGTTCGCGCGTCGCCTTGCCCTGCTTTGCGTGTGCTTTCGCGTCCGGCTTGGGATGGCTTCCGTTCTCCTGGGAAGCGTTCCCCACCGCGCCGACCTGCCCTGCCGGCCCGATTGATCTCTGGCAGCCGGAAGCAATTACGTTTCTGTCTCTGCTTCTCAGCCCGCTATTTTGCGTTTCACTTGCCCTGCAAGTCGGCATCCTGCTGCTGCTGTTCAAAGGCGAACAAACCCAACGGTTGCGCTATGCCCTTGCCGCAGGCTTATGCGGTTTCATTCTTGGCTTGATCCATACCTACGACATCCTCAGCGTCAGCGCAGTGTGGGTCGTCTACCTCGGTGTCGTCATTGTACGATGCTCTCAGCCAAAACAGCAGTACCCCAAATCAGGAACACCGCCTTACACCGGAACATGTAAAGCAAGCGTTGCTGCAAGCCCTTGTTGCCGGATTGTACCGCTCCCGGCTGTCGCATACATCTACCATCAACTGCAAACCGAAGCCACCTTTCTCAAACGCGCCAATGTCGTTACTGGTTCCGCTCTGCCGGTTTGGGTACTGCTTGGATATGGCCTAACGCTTGCCTTGCGGTTTATGGCGTTCTCCTCGCCAGTCGAAAGCAAGAAGTTACCGAAATCAAACTCTGCTGATGAAAGCACGACAGATGAGAACCATCAACTCACTAATATTGGACAAACTCTGTTCACAAGTAAGGCCGCCCTGCATCTGCTGACGTACGTGGGCTGTCATCAACATTCTGGTATCGTATCTGCCGGTTTCCAAATTCCCCTTTCAGCGCAAAATGCTGCAGGGGGCGCATTTTCCCATTGCCATTCTCGCGGGTTGCGGCCTCGCGTTGCTGTTGATGCACCCGGCTGTACGCCGCGCCATTCGCAGCGTGAATTTCGCAGCCGCCGTCCTACTGATTGTGCTTGCCCTGACGAACTTTCGCTTTATTACCCGTGAAATCACCAATTATCAGGACAACCGCGTTCAGTCCGGGCAACGCGCTTATCTGAATCCCGGAGAATTGGAAGCGTTGCGCTGGATAGAAATTAATACGCCCGCAAGATGCGGCAATACAGCCGTTACCCTGGGTCGGACTTACGGCAGAAGAAAATTGAGCCTGCTCGATATAACGCCCGCCTGTTTTGCGCCCGGCTTAACCCATCGTCATGTGTATTGCGGACACTGGGGCGAAACTCCCGACTATGGGGACAAATTACAGAAATTGATCCGGTTTTCGAGACCCGATATGCCTGATGAGTTCCGCATAAACATGCTGACTGAAATGCGCGTACAATATCTGATGTTTTCACAAAAACACTATCAATCCAATCCCGATTATCCTTCAATCCCCTGCTCAGTGAAACGGTCCAGTCCCCTCTCTATCTGGAACTGGTACACTCCAATGCGGATGCCGACGTATACAAAGTAAACCTGCCACCGCCAAACTCTAATGATTGTCTCAGTAAGGCGTTGCGCCGGTTTGCGAGTACAAAGTGTTGTCCGTTGGTCAGGCTAAAAAATCCGTTAAAAACATAAGCAGGTTAAATCAATATAGGGGGCATCATCGAAATCGTGAAACTTCCTCACTTGAAACGTCCGATAATATAAGTGTGCCAAGACACGTATCAAATTGATTTTTTGAGGGGGCGTACGCCCCCTCAAAAAATCGCGGGCCGCGACGCGGCCCGCATTCATCACACTTTTTCGCTTTATCCGCTTCCTTATACTCCTTCAAGGTAGAACATAAGGGTAACTTGTAGGGGTTCTGCTCGCTGAACCCTCCTGAAAGCAAGTCGCGGCTACCGTTTGCAGAGGGCGCGGCAAGCAGCGCCCCTACCCTCTATCTTGATGGACTTCTACTCCGTGGGACGCAGACGCGCTTTCTCCTCCGCAACCAGATTGACTATCGTAGCCTGCGCATTCGTAACGCTTACGCTTTCCCGCGTAGCCTTGTTGCGCCGCAGGCCAACCTCTACTCGTGCCGTCCGCCAATCCTTTGCCCACCACCACCTGAATCGGGACGCCGATCAAGTCCATGTCCTTGAACTTGACGCCGACGCGCTCCTCCCGGTCGTCCAGCAGGACGTCAATCCCCTGCCCTTTCAGGCCGCTGTACAAGTCGCGCGCCGCCCCGATTTGCTGCTCGTCCTTCACATTCGCAACCACTATCGCCACTTCAAACGGCGCGATATTGATAGGCCACACCATGCCGTTCTCATCGTTATGCGCTTCGATTGCCGCCGCCATCGTCCGGCTCACGCCCAGCCCGTAACATCCCATAATCAGCGGATGCTTTTCCCCGGCTTCGTTCTGGAAAAGCGCGTTCATATCTTTGCTGTACTTCGTGCCCAAGTTTGAAGATATGCCCGACCTCAATCCCCCGCGCGTCCGTCAGATGCCCGCCCTCACAGCGCGGGCATTTGTCCCCCGCTACCGCCGTGCGTATATCCCCCTGCTTCGTAATGGCAAAATGCGCTCCCGGCGCAACGCCGGTTCGGTGCGCGTCCGCCTGATTTGCGCCCACCACATAGTTCTCGCCATCCGCCACTTCGTTGTCCACATAAATCGGAACCGCTTCCGCCAGATCAACCGGCCCCGCGAACCCGACCGGCGCGCCCGTCACCCGCACCACCGTCGCCGCATCCGCCAGTTCCACATCCTTCGCGCCCACAAACCGCGCGAACTTAGGCAAATTCAATTCCCGGTCGCCCCGCACCAGCGCCGCAACCGGCTTGCCATCCGCAACCGCGATAATCGTCTTCAAAATCAGCGTCGCGTCCACCCTCAAAAACGCCGCCACCTGCTCCACCGTATGCGCGCCCGGAGTTGGACAACTGACGATTGACGATTGGCGATTGACGATTGACTTTCCTCCCTGTTCCCTGTTCCCTGTTCCCTGTTCCCTTCCTCCGGTACTTCCGCCCGCTCCGCATTTGCCGCATAGGTACACGTATCGCAGCGCAGAACGGTATCTTCGCCGCTCTCCGTCAGCACCATAAACTCGTGGTTTTCGCTGCCGCCAATCGCGCCGGGATCGGCTTCTACCGCCAGATACTCCAGCCCGCACCGCTGAAAAATACGCTCATAAGCGCGATAGTTGGCGCGATAAATCACGCTCAGGTTCTCATCGCTGCTGTCGAAAGAGTAGCCGTCGAACATGGTAAATTCGCGTCCGCGTATCAGCCCGCCGCGCGGACGGGGTTCGTCCCGCTCTTTGGTCTGAATTTGGTACAGATACAGCGGCATGTGCTTCCACGAACTGATCGTGCCCCGCGCTATATCCGTCACCACCTCCTCATGCGTAAAGCCGAGAAAGAAATCGCGCTTGTTCTTGTCCTTCAGGGCAAATAAAACGGGCACGGCAGACCGTCCCGTCTCATCCAGCAGTTCTTTCGGAACCAGCACGGGCATGTGTATCTCCTGCCCGCCGAACGCATTGATCTCCTCGCGCACGATCTGCGAAATCTTCTCATGCACCCGCCAGCCAAGCGGCAGATACGAATACACGCCTGCCGCCACATTCCGCACAAACCCGCCCCGCAGCAGTAGTTGGTGGCTTTTCAGTTCCGCGTCTTTGGGAACGTCGCGCAGGGTCGGTATAAACAATTGAGACGCCTTCATAAACCGCTATTCTCCTCATCAAATTAAATCGTTCGCTAATAACAGACAGAACCGATGTAAAACAAGTTGCGCCATAAGACGCATTGGCTCCCCTCTCCTGGCGCGTTGCGCGGCAAGGAGAGGGGCGGGGGGTGAGGTCAACGCACTTTGCCCCGCGCCGCGATATTCCATACGGCCTCGACATGCTCACCCCGAAACGCCGTCATGGTATCGTGCATGTTCACGCAGGTACACGCATGGTTCGGAATTATCCGCAGTTTGTCCCCCACGCGCAGCCTGTTCTCTCCCTCGCAGTTCAGTTGCCCATGCTCCTCGCTCGCGCCCACAAACGTCAGTTCAGGATGCTCCATGACTTCCCCGAACGCGCCATCCGCAGACAGGCGATCACTCGACAGCGATTTGCTCCCCGCGTCAATTACGATCCGCCCGCCCGCTCTTGCGCTTACCACTGTCGCCAACACGGTCAAGGCGCACCGCTCCGGTTTCGCCCCGTAACGGGCCTGCATCCGGTCATTGAACACGTACACGCCCGGACGCATCTCCGTGATGCCCACCGCATCGGGCAGATACATCGCTCCCGGCGTAGAACCCATGCTGATGTCCATAACCGGAGTTCCCTGCATCCGCAAGGCTTCCGATACTTCCCGCATCCGCGCCGCCGCATTGCGCGAACGCTGACCGCGCTCGTCCGAATCAGTAGCGCCGTACACATGCCCCTCATGCGTAAATATTCCCTGCAATTCCAATCCGGGCGCGTCCGCAATAAACCGCGCCAATTCGCAGGCTTCCTCCGTTGTTTCCACTCCAGCGCGTCCATGCCCCGAATCCACTTCAATCCGTACCGCCAGACGTTACCCCCGCTTTTTCCATCGCCGCCGCTAGAGGTCGCGCCACGTCCAGACTGTCCATTCCCACCACAATTCGGGCGCGGCGCGTCAAGGGAATCAATCGCGCGTATTTCGCTTCCCCAACCAGATCATTGGCAACAAAAATGTCGTCGATCCCTGCATCCACATACACTTCCGCCTCACCCAATTTTGCGACCGTTATGCCAGTCGCCCCCGCCGCCAACTGCATCCGCGCAATTTCCGGCGTCTTGTGCGTTTTTGTGTGCGGACGCAAACCCTTCCCGCCCAGCCTGCGCCGCCTGTCGCCATATCCCCAATATTCGCTTCCAGCCGATCCAAATCAACCAGCAGCGTAGGCGTATCCAAATCATAGATTGAAATCATACTATTCCGTCCTCGCTATTTATACGGCAACCTGTTCCCTCTCGAAATGCGTACCAATATTCAGGTTGCAACTGTTTGTATCATTTTTGGAGGCTGACTAATGATTGCGCGTTCGGTTTTGCTGCAAATGGCAAACAACAAATCCGTCGAATCTTTTGCCCGTCACAACCCGCAGGCGGCAGAATGTGGCAAAACGCTTTATCGCCGGGGAAACCCTTGCGCAGATCACTGAACCCGTGCGCGTTCTGAATCGTCTCGGACTGACCGCTTCGCTCGACTTTCTTGGGCGAAAGCGTGACAACGGAACAGGAAGTCAACGCTGTTATTGACACCTATCTGCGCCTGTTTCAGCACATTCAGCAGGAGAAACTGGATGCCAACGTCAGCATCAAACTCACCTCTGTCGGATTGGACATAAACCCGGACCTCTGTTATCGCAACATGCTGCGCCTGCTCAACGCCGCCGGCCCGGAACAGTTCGTCCGCATTGACATGGAGGGTTCCGATTACACGCAGCGGACGCTCGACCTGTTCTACAAACTATGGGAAGGGCCGGAACCGCATAAAAACGTCGGCGTCGTCATTCAATCCTATCTGCATCGCAGCGCGGACGACATTGAAAAACTCATCGCGTCCGGCGTTCGCGTTCGGCTGTGCAAGGGCGCGTATCAGGAACCGCCTACAGTCGCCTTTCAGGACAAAGAGGAAGTGGACAATAACTTTATCCGCCTGATGCAACGGCTACTCAAACACGGCAACTATCCCGGTATCGCCACCCACGACAGCCGCATGATCGATGCCACGCAAGCCTACGCGGAAACCAACAACATTCCCACTTCGCGTTACGAGTTCCAGATGCTGTACGGAGTCCGCCGCGATGTTCAGGTTCAATTGCGGCGCGACGGCTATAATGTTCGCGTCTACACGCCCTTCGGCACCCACTGGTATCCCTACATGATGCGCCGCATGGCCGAACGCCCCGCCAACCTGATGTTCGCCCTGCGCTCAATGGTTGGGAAGTAGGTGATTAGGGTTTTAGGGTGTTAGGGTTCTATGATTTCAACTTGGCTGGTAGTTATAACGATGTTCCACTACTGTTTGAACGTTACAACTAACTCACCTAAAGCCCTAAAAACATAGAACCCTAAAACCTTAACATCCTATTTCCACCTGACCAGCATCGCGCCCGCCGGAGGCAGCGCGACATCAAAGGTGATTTCTCCGTCGTTTGAGTGCGGCTTGAGTGAGCAGTTTCCATTTGCCTGTTTCGAGGTTGAGCATTTCTGTCGGATGCTGTAGCACGTTGAGTATGGCTTTCGTTGTCACGGCTTTTGCGTAGTCCCGGTTCGTGAACAGCATGTATATGTAGCCTTTGCTGTCCCGAAACATGCCCGATGCTCAAGTTTCCCTCACCGGCGATACGAACAGGAACCTCGTTGCCGAATACTGTGCCCTCGTTCGCGCCCTCACCCGTCAGATAGGTCTTTCATCGAACTTGCGCCATACAGCCACTTTGCCAGTTCTTTGACTTCGCGATTCACTTTTTTAACCGGTTCGTACAACGCGCCGGGTGTGCCATCCCGATTCAGGATTGAGTTCTTCCAGACAAAAGAGGGATCATTGGGCTGCCAGTACGTGAAATAAACCAATCCCTTGCCCTCCAAACACCAGTGTCTGCATGGCTTCATAGCGCAGTTCATTCTCATTCAACATCCGGTACGGGCCGTGTTCTACGGAAAGCACGATTTGCCAGAACGGTGTGGCGCGCTGAAACGGCGAACCGGTTGCCGTCGCCTGCTGCGCGCTGGCTAAATTGGCAATAAAGCCCGGACGGTCCGAACCTTTAAGAAAATGGTAATGGTCGTAACTCAGCACATCCGGCTTGACCGTTTGAAGAAACTTGTCCAGATACTGATCATAGGTATCTGTTCCCAATTGGCTGGACGCCGCCTGCTGATTGCTGGTAGCGTAATTCGGCAGCAGGTTGATATACGCTACGTGTTCCGGGTCTATCTCTTTCAGGTACGCGACGACTTCTCCCAATCCGACGAAACCGCCCGCGCCCGGTTCGTCCGTAAGAAAATACCCCAACAGCGCGGGATGCTTCTTGTAGTCTTTCACAATCGCGTCCAGGCTGGCTTTACCGGTGGGATTGCCCGACAGCGACAGAGGCATCCGCGCATCGGCAATCATCGCTTTCAAACCCGCCGCTTTTGCCGTGTCCAGTATCTTGAGGTTGCGCTCCACGCTTGCCGCTCCCTCACACGGCGGCATGACCACATTCAGGCCCGCATCCGCCATCAGGCGATACTGCTCAACCGTGATAAACGCATCCGGCGGGCTGCACCATCCTGAAATCGGAAACGTTCGCGGCGGCCATGCGGACGTTTTTTTCTCCTGCGCGTTCGCTCGTGTCCCCAGTGCCGCCACAATCAACCCCGAAAGTCAATGCCAACGCCCCAGCCTGTTTCAAACGTGTGCCGCTACTCGCTCTGTCATGACACAGGGTCCGATACCATACATCACTTTGCTGTCAACATCAGCTCCTCTCACTTTCAAGCAATCAATTTCACTTCGGCCTTGACTTCCGCCCCCGGCTGGAATATAATACAAGGCGTCCCTGATAATACGGGGAACAGCCGGAGTGTGGCGCAGTTGGTAGCGCGCGTCGTTTGGGACGATGAGGTCGCAGGTTCAAATCCTGTCACTCCGATTTAAGCGGATTTTGTACGCCGCTTCTCTCCGCCGTCTGCGTGTCCTTCGCAGGCGGTTTTGCGTTGCATTACCCGTATAAACCGGCGGCCCCATGCGCCCGCAGCGACGGCACATTACATCGTCCGCGAATCGCCGCGGTACGCAAGGCCGCAGCCCGACCGCATAAATCGGCAGGCTCGACAGTTCCGCGCTGCCGCAATACGCGCAGCGCGAACCCGCAGTCGGCTCTTTGATGTTCAATTTTGGCGTATCCAACCTGACGCCTGCCTTTGCTGAAACCTGTTCTGTTCTGCCTGTCAGCGCGTGTAAAATCAGTGTCATCGGACTGTTGCGCTGCAAACGTTGTCATTGTACGCCAAACGCGGGCTTCAATGCAATGTTTCCCGTCCAGTTCCGTCTATCAAGCAGGCAATTTTTAGTGTCAGTTGACGTTGCTCGTGTTTGAAAGGCTTCCGGTCGTGACTGCTTTCTCCTTGAAAATTAGATTTTCCGGCGTGGTTTGCCTGCTTCTTTCTCTGGTTGCCGCTCTTGCCTCCCTCTGCTCTGCGCAAACCACAACCCACGCCCTTGCCCCCGGCATTGTCTACTCGCAGGAGGTGACAACGGGAAACGCGCCTCTACTTATCAACATTCTGCGCATTGATCTGAACGCCCCCGGTGTGCGCGTTCAAACCGGGCAGGCACAGGATACGATTTCACTTGCCGGCGCGGAAAAAGGGCGCGAGGGGATGCACAGTCTTGCCATTCGTCACCGCGCCATTGCCGCCGTCAACGCGGATTTCTTTCCATTTACCGGCGACCCGCTCGGTCTTTCGATACGCGACGGCGAACTTCTCAGCGAACCCTCCAGCAATCGCGTCGCAATGGGCATCGGCAAACAGGGAATTCAGATGGAGGTGCTGCTTCCCGTTGGCGTCCTGCTCGCCCCGGATGGCGCGACCCTGAACCTTTCGGGCATCAACCGCGTTCCCCATGACAGCGACGCCATTGTTCTGACTCCTTCCTACACAGCAACCCCTGCCATCGAAAAGAACGGCGTCGCGATAACGCTGCGAGATGCCGCCCTTCCCATTAAACTAGGACAAACCGTTGAGGGCGTTGTGGATACCATTGCGCCCATCGGTTCGGGCGAAACGCTTTCACAAACAACCGGACATAATGTACAAATCGTCATGGTTGGCAACGGCGCGAGTTGGATTTCCGCGCATTGCAAACAGGGCGACACGCTCAAATTCCGCTTCGATGTCACTCCAAATGCCGCCCCACCGTCTCGCGGTAAATACGCTTCCCGCGCCGACTTTTCCCGTATGGGTCGTTTCGTGCCGGTCTGGACGGATGTAGAGCAGGCGGTTGGCGGCGGGCCGTTTCTGGTGCGTAACGGCCAAATCGCCGTAGACGGCGAAGCCGAAGGATTTGAAAAAGCCGATTTTATTGACAAGCGACACCCGCGCACCGCTGCGGGAGTGGATGCGAAAGGCAATCTCCTGCTCGTTACAGTAGATGGCCGCGCAAAATGGAGTCAGGGCGCGTCATTAAGCGAGATGGCCGCTATTATGAAGCGGCTGGGCGCGGTCAACGCCATGAACTTCGACGGCGGCGGTTCCAGCACAATGGTTATCGGCGGCAGCGTCGTCAACTCTCCTTCGGACGGACGCGAACGCGCGGTAGCGGACGGCCTGCTCATCTACGGCAATGTTCCCGAAAACATGAATACGGCGGGATTGCATATCGCGCCGTTTAACATGACGGGCGTTCCTGCCCGCGTGGGCGAACCAATCCGCTTTCAAGTTCTGGACGGCGATAACAAGCCTATTCCCGCCCAAAACGTAGTATGGGGTACGGCGGACGGTTTTGGCTTCCTATCCCAACAGGGCGTCTTCACGGCCAGCAAACCGGGCAATGGCATCCTCACCGCATGGATAGGGACTTACCTTCTCAGCGTTCCTGTTCAAGCTATAGCGACCGCCCCCGCCCTGCCCAAACCGCCCGTCAAAACCCTTCCCAACGGCAAACCGCCCATTGATCCCGACGACCTGCCATAATACCTTTGAAACTAAGAGCCTATCCCATTAGGCCGGGTACAAAGAACGTACCCGTCTGAGTGGCCTGCGGCCAAGCGTCCTTCGGACGCAAATGCAATCGCCTATTGGGATAGGCTCTAATTAGCCCCTCTTCCAGACTTTTTTGGGAGAGGGCGAATATCGTTCCTCTCGTAGCGTATAATAGTCTAACCATGCCACTGATCAACTCCTACAATCGGGTTATAGACTATCTCCGCATCAGCGTTACCGACCGCTGCAATTTCCGTTGCGTCTACTGTATGCCCGAAGAGGGCGCTCCCGTCGCGCCCAAAGCCGATATTCTCACGTATGAGGAGATCGAACGGCTGGCCCGCATCGCCGTAGGATTGGGCATGAGCAAAATTCGTCTCACGGGCGGGGAACCCCTTGTGCGCCGCGACATTGATCTGCTCATCGAGAAAATCGGCGCAATTCCCGGCCTGCGCGATCTATCTATGACGACCAACGGCTTTCTGCTCGAACGCTACGCGACGGACTTTGCCCGCTATGGCCTGAACCGAATCAACATCAGTCTGGACACACTCAAGCCGGAACGCTTCGCCCGCATTGCGCGGCGCGGCAACCTGTCCGACGTGCTGCAAGGTATACAGGCGGCGCAGGCGGCAGGGCTGACTCCCATTAAATTAAACTGCGTTGTGATGCGCGACTGGAACGACGATGAGGTGGTAGACTTCGCCCGAATTACGCTGGAACAGCCTTTCGATGTTCGCTTTATTGAACTGATGCCCATCAACTGGAGTCAGGGCGATGACAGTCAGGCTGAAATCGGAACCTCGGACATGTTCGCCCTTGCCGCCGCGCCGGGTTATCGGCGCGATACAAACATCACGCTGTACGCCAATGCCGGACTAAACTCCTTCCGTTCCGGCTTTACCCTGCCTGCCGCCGACAGCCAAACGGGACAACTCGATTCCCGCCAGATGCGCCGCGCGTTTGTGTCCACTCAGGAGATGCGCGACAAAATTGAACACGCGCTTGGAACCCTGTCGCCCGCTGAAGTGATTACCAACGGCCCCGCCCGTTCCTACCGCTTACCCGGCGCGTTGGGAACCGTTGGCTTTATCAGCCAGATCACCAACGACATGTGCGAAAATTGTAACCGCCTGCGCCTCACCGCCGACGGCCAGTTGCGCCCCTGCCTGATGGCGGACGGCGAAGTGGATTTGCGCTCTGTTCTGCGCGGCAAAGCCGATGATGAAGCCATTGCCGACCTTTTCCGCCTGACCGTACTGCACAAGCCCAAAGAACATCGCCTTGAAGACGGCATGATGCCCATTGGCCGCAACATGAGTCAATTAGGCGGATAGCGAGACTTCCCATTCATGCGTAAAGCGCGTTATGCTGTCGCCAAAACCGCCGATATTCTGCCCGATGCCTGTCACGTTGTCAAACTCGGAACGGACGGCGGCGAGTGCGCCGTGTTTTATCATGGGGGCAAATACTATGCGGTCGGCAGCGTGTGTCCCCACCAGAACGCTTCCCTGCAAGGCGCGCCCCTCGAGCGAAACCGCATTATCTGTCGTCGTCACGGTTATGCGTTCGATCCAAAAACGGGCGATTGTCTCACGGTAGGAGGCTACGGCCTGCCCGTTTACGAAGTTCACGTAGAAGACGATACCTTGTATGTTTCTCTGTGGGAATTCGACTAACCCATTTTGTTGACCATCTCGTCTGTATTAACACGGCGTCCCCTTTGTAGAAGTATCTCCTGTTGATTCCGCTGAAATTTTTAACAGTTTCCCGTTCTGTGGCAGCAGAAACCGGGAAAGAAGACATTCTGAGGAGGCAGTATGCTTCGTATCAGCGATCAGACCCGTACCCGAATTCAAGACGGAATCAAAAAGTACAGCCGCATTGTCCATCAGGCGCGGCAACGCGGCATGAACGAGCGGGATACCGCAGATATAGTCAAAGCCATGCTTGGCGACATGCTGGGCTACGACCCCTTCTTTGATGTTACCGCCGAGTCGAGCATACGCGGCCCACACGCGGATCACGCCGTCCTGCTGAATGGCCGCCTGCAATTCCTCCTGCTCGTGAAAGCCGTTGGCATCGTACCCCACGCCGCGCATCTGCTGCGCCTGAGTGGGGCTAACACGCCCAACTACTGCCAGTGGGCGCTGCTTTCCAACGCGGATTACTGGGCGTGTTACCGGCTTGGAGTCGGCCCGGATCGTCACCCTGAACTGGTCTTCCGCGTATCCCTTTCCGACGCAGTTTCACTGGAAGAAAAAACCACTTACTTTTTGCTTGTCAGCCGGGAGGGCATGGAACAAAACGCGCTGGAATACTACTGGCAGCGCGTCCACGCGCTCAATCCGGGCCGCATTGCCTCCCTGCTCCTCTCCGAAGACATCCTCAACCTGCTTCGCCGTGAGTTGATGCGAACCGCTAATTTTCGCGTCGAGCGTCAAGTGTTGCTGGATGTGCTGCAACAGGAAGTCATACGTCCCGAAGCCCTCGCCGCCCAATCCGCCGCGCAAGCCACGCCCAATGTTCCGCAATGCTATGCGTATGTCGCCAATCCCAATGACGCTTCCACATGGAAACTGGCCTATCGAAATCCCGATGGCGTCGCCGATCCCGACATGCTGATGGCAGCCGCGTCCCAACTCACTTCAGATACCCGCCAGCTTGACATTCCTGCCGATGATGTTCCCCTCGTCAAGCAACGCCTGCGACAAGCTTATCTGGAACTTGGTATTCCCATAGAGGATATTCCCGCCGCTCTGCTTACCGGCGCAAAATCTTCCTGAGTCCCTTTTGTACATTCGACCACGATACAAGGTTGGCATGTATTTTCGCCGTAAACCTGTACAAAGGCGTTGACAGCAGCCAGCTATAAACGCTATACTACCCTCAACTTTTTCGCTGTAAACTCCTTCGCCGTATAAGGGCGAAGTAATGATCTGTACGGTTTGTCATTGTGCCTGACGCCATGCTGCTATGCGGACTGACCTTTTCGACTACTTTTTACCACCGGAATTAATCGCGCAAACGCCCCTGCCGCGTGGCGAGTTGCGCCTGCTCGTTCTGCATCGGGCGAACGGACATATTGAACACCGCCGGTTCCCAGACCTGCTGGCGTACCTGAACGCTGGAGATACGCTGGTTGTCAACGATACCCGCGTAATTGCCCGCCGACTGCGCGGACTGCGCCCATCTGGACACGAAGCGGAAGTTCTGCTGCTGCGCCCTGTTGGTGAACGCCAATGGGCCGCGCTTGTCAAACCCGGTCGGTCATTACGCGAAGGCGTAAACCTTACGCTGGTCGGGCCGGAAGTTGACGAAACGCAGAGCGGAGTAGCTCAGGAAACCGCGCGGATTGTCGGGGAAACGGAAGAGGGCGGGCGACTGCTGGAATTTGCCGATGCCGCCGCCAGAGACAGGGTCGGCTTGTGGGGTTCTTCTCCCCTGCCCCCGTACATCCATACGCCCCTGCCCACAGCCGCAGAAGAGCGTTACCAGACGGTTTACGCCCGCCATAACGGTTCCGCCGCCGCGCCCACCGCCGGACTGCACTTCACGGATGCCATGCTTAACCAGGCGCAGGCGCAGGGAATTCAATATCGCCCGCGTCACCCTGCACGTCGGCGTGGACACATTTCGCCCCGTCAAGACCGAAGATACCAACACGCATCAGATGCACGGCGAATGGGTTACGGTTTCAGACGAAGCGGCGCAGATTATCAACGCCACACAGGGTCGCATCATTGCAGTCGGAACCACCAGCGTTCGCGCCCTTGAAATCCGCCGCCCAAACATGCCGGAACAGACAATTCCGCGCGCGTCGCTCCCTTCACAGGAGAAACGCGCTTATTCATCACGCCGGGTTACAAATTTCGCGCCGTAGATGGCTTGATCACCAACTTTCATCTGCCGCGCTCCACCCTGCTGATGCTCATCTCCGCGCTGGCAGGCCGCGAAAACATTATGGCCGCGTATGCCGAAGCCGGTACGCGAACAGTATCGCTTTTACAGTTTTGGCGACGCCATGCTCATTATTTAAACAATTAAAAATTCTCTCCCCTTCTCCCAGGCTTTTTGGGGAGAAGGGGCCGGGGGTTGAGGGCTATTGTTTCACCGGAAGGATTGACTGCCGTGCGGCTGGATGAATGGCAAAAGTATATCGGGTCACAGTTTCTGGACGAGGAACAAGAAGTCGTTCCCGCTCCGAAACCAATCAAACAAGCGCTGTCCCCGCTTTCTTGAATTTCTGCCCATCCGAAGAGGTCGAGGCGAATGCCCAAGCCGGTCAGCCGACCCTATACACGCCGCCCCGGCGATTGACAGGCCGGAACCGTTGCTGATGGATACCACCTTGACCAGGGGGCAAGACCTGAAACCACTCCCAACGCCATACAAAATGTTGTCACGATGCTTGTCACGCCGCCAACTGTCGCCCGATCTTATTTCCACGCCTGCCGCCCGCGCACCCCGCATCGAACTGTTGACTCCACTGCCCGACCAAACCCCTGCGCAGTCCGCAAAACAATGGTCAGCCTGAAATCAGCAATCGCACACGCCGCCGCAGTCAATCCGTTGGATTGGATACGTCTTCCGAGCCAGCGAACCGCCCTGCCGCAGATGAAAACTCGCTAATGCCATCGGCAAGCGATAATCTCCGTGAGCGCAACCTGTTCCAGCCCATCGAGGACATAGACACGGATATTCCCTCTTTCGCCAACTATCTTCCTGCCTCCCATTCCGCGCCTTCCCTGCCGGATACCTCCGCCGCCATCCTCCATAGTCGCATCACCCTCTCCCGCCCCAATCTGCAATGAAGAAAACAACAATGCGCGACTCGTGCGAGACTACAACGGAAGAGCTATCGCAGGATGAAACAACGCAGGAAGTTTAAACGCAGAGCGGCGTACATCCACGTTCCCGCGCCCGCCATGCGCGCAATGTTCGCCCCGAAAACGTCCCCTCCGGCCTGTCCGCCCCGAACTATGGGCCGCTGTTCCGCGCCATGTTCAAACGCTGTTATCACTGGAACGACTGGAAGAAGAGCAGGAAGTGGCGCAATCCTCCTACAAGCGGCCCTTTCAGGAGAAACGGCACGAACTTATCGAGCGGCTGCTTGACCCCATTTTATCCCTCGAAGATACCGCGCGCCTGCTGAATGTCTGCCCCACAACGGTACGCCGCTATACCAACAAGGGCATTCTCACCTATTATCGCAAAGAGCCGGATCGCGCCACTCGAAACGCGGGAGAAAGCGTGTATGCCGGCGGAAAAGGAAACCCGTCAGCGCCGTTTCCGTCTATCCGACATTCTGACCTTTTTAGAAACACAGCAGGCCGCGCTTGCCGCCGACCGCCAGGCGGAAGAGCCGCGCCGCTCTGCTTGGACGCCGATTTTGCCGAAGACAACGGGAAAGAACTTAAGATCTAGATGGCCGCTCCCTTCTCGCCCAGCGCGAACAATGCAGCAGAACGGCTACCGCATCGGCATGTTTTCCGAGTCGTTTCATCCCGTGCAAAATGGCGTCTCCACCTCAGTTCTGACGCTGATTGCCGGATTACGCGCCCTGAACCATCATATCTGCGTATTTGCGCCCGCCCATGAGCATCAGCCTGTTTCGGAATCCAACGTGCTGCGGTTCCCCTCGTTTGTTTCGGCCTTCAATCGCGAATACCCGGTCGCCTATCCCTTTCTGCCGCGCATGGCGCTGGAAACGCATTTCGACCGATTGAAACTGGATGTTGTTCATACCCATACGCCGTTTGTGATGGGGTTGACGGGCGGAAAACTCGCCATTCGGCGCAATGTGCCACTGGTATCCACCTTTCACACGCTGTACGCGCAGTACACGCACTATGTACCGCTGCTGCCCGACAGCATGACCCAATCTCTTGTGGAACACTACCTGCCCTGGTATTACAATCGCTGCACGGAAATCATTTGCCCCTCGGAAGTGGCCGCGCAAACCCTGCGCAGTTACGGGGTCACGCGCCCCATCACGGTTATTCCAACGGGCGTTCCCCTGCCCCCGCGTGAAGCCCTGACGGAACAGGCACAGCGGCAGGCGCGCAAGCGTATCGGCGTCAGCGTCCACGCGCCCCTGATGGTATACGCCGGACGCATTGCGCGCGAAAAGAATATAGACTGGCTTCTGGAGGTGTTTGGCAATGTTCGCGCGCAAGTTCCCACTGCGCGACTGGCGATTGTAGGCGGCGGTTCTTACCTTGAAGAGGCTAAATCAGCTGCCTCGTCTTTTGGCGACAGCGTATTGTTTCCGGGGCCAACGCCCCGACATCAACTTGATGAACTTTTTGCCGCCTGCGATGTGTTCTGCTTCCCCTCCGCATCGGAAACGCAGGGACTGGTGATCGGCGAGGCTCGCGCCGCCGGAGCGCCCTGTGTCGTGGTGGATGCCGGAGGCGCGCCCGAAACCGTGCGCGACGGCGAAGATGGGTTCCGAGTTCCCTGCGGCGACACCACCGCCTTTACCGCCCGCGTGGTACAATTATTGACCAACCCGGAATTACGCGCGACCATGCGGGCCAACGCCCGCGCCAACGCGCTCACCTACACGCCGGAACGCATGGTTCAAAACGTGCTTGGCGTCTATGAACGCGCCCGCAGCCACCACTACGACGCGCCCACAGCCGATTTTTCATCACGAACCCGGCACGATACAGACACCGAACTGGATTGGGAAACCGTAAGCCAATCCCTCATCGAAAAACTTGAAAACCCTGAAGACATACAAAAGGAAAGAAGATTGGAACATATTCTTGAAGCGCTTGGCAACTGGATTAAATCCGTCATCAGCAGCGGCGGCTATCTTGGCGTATATTCTGCTGATGGCGCTGGAAAGCGCGTGTATTCCCCTGCCGAGCGAAGTTATCATGCCATTTGCGGGCGCGTTGACCCTTGCCACTATCGCGCATCGCGTCAATCCCAACCCGATGAATTTCCATCTGGTTGCTCTTGCCGGCGCATTGGGCTGCGCGTTGGGCAGCGCAGTCGCCTATGGGGTGGGCGCGAAAGGCGGGCGCGAGTTCGTCTTCAAATACGGCAAATACATTCTGCTGCGCCGCCATGATGTAGAGAAGGCTGAAGCCTGGTTTGCAAAGCGCGGCGTCGCCACAGTGTTTATTGCGCGTCTGCTGCCCGTCGTTCGCACCTTTATTTCCCTGCCTGCCGGAATTGCGCGTATGCCGTTCGCGCCTTTTGTTGTTTTATCCTTCCTCGGTTCCGTACCCTGGTGTTACTTCCTCGCATGGCTCGGCATACAGGTAGGCGACAACCTTGACAGCCTCAAGCCCTACTTCCACAAAGCCGACGGCGTAATCGGCGTTGTCATTCTCGCTCTCTTCGGCTTCTGGCTCTGGCATCACCTGCGCCCCGATCACTCTGCCCCAACAGATACAGCCACTCAACCCCCTTCCTCGTCACACCCCGAATAATTTTAAACTGTTCAACACCATCTTGAAGCGCGAAATTAGCTCCTCCCCCATGTTGCGGATTTCGGCTTCGCTTTGAAATCCGCCTTTGTGGGAGAAGGGATGTCCACAAGTGGGCGCCCGGGTGAGGGCAAGACAAAAACTTCCCGAATGGTGTTTCTACCATTCGGGAAGTTTATCCCTCAACTCTCAACTATCTTCCGTTCCTACCACCTTTGTCTTTGTCGCTCTTGTCGCTCTTGTCGCTCTTGTCGTTCCCGCCAGATCGCTCTCGTGGCGGGTTAGACGGGCGGCTCGATGACTCATTATCTCTGGAGCGCGACGGTGGCGGAGGCGAAGTATGAGAACCTCCTTCGCCACTACTCCGTGTTACGGGCGCGCTGCCACCATTCGACCGGGGCGCATTGCCGCGCGGATACGATTCGCTGTCGCCGCGCGTGGGCGGCGCATACGAGCGGGGCGCAGGATCGCCCCCTGTGCGCGTTGGCGGTGAGGAGGCGCGTGGGCTGCTATCTCCTCCTGTTCGCTGCGGCGGCGTGTAAGTTCTTTGCGAAGTATCGCCTCCCGTTCGCGTGGGCGGCGCAGACGTTCGGGTGTCCTCTCCCCGCCCTCTTGCCCGTTCCGCGGACCACCGCGTATCACCCGATCCTGAATTACCTGTCCGGCCAGTTGTGCTTGAACCGGAACCGCTTCCCGTCCCATTTGGACTGCCGGTACTGCCGCTATTCGGGCGGTAGGTTTGTGTATCGCTTCCGTTGCGACGAGTTGAACCGTCCTGCGTTCCCGATGCGGGGTTGCGCGGGTTGCCGAATGAACCTGTGCTGCCGGTGTTGCTTCCGCCGTTCCCGTTGCCCGATGAAGCGCGGCCTGTTGGTAATCCCAATGTGCCGCGCGCTCGTCGCGCCTCTTCCGCCGCGCTGTTCGCGCCCGTGTTCGTTCTGCCGCTATCGCCAGAATGTGAGAAACGCGAGGTTCCGCTGTTATTCGTGGGTGAGCCGTTCGTGCCGGTACTGGTCGTACTCTCCTGTCCGGCACGGCCCGTGTTCACGCCGGGTCGCGGGTTCCTGTTGAAACCGCCTGTACTGCCATCATTGACCGTTCCGCCACTTGAACCAGAACCATTTCGATTGTACCCGCCGCTTCCCGTCGAATACGTCGGAGGCAGGGGGCGACCGTTATTGCCGGAAGCATTGCCGCTCGAAACGGTCGGGCGTCCACTTTCACGGTTGTTTGTTACCGGCGCGTTCACGCCATTCTGTCCCGTTCGTGTCGTCTGCCTGATCGGGTCTTGCCGTATGGCCTGCCCGGAGGGGGTAATCGGAGCCGCCCGCCGCGCTATTGTGGCAGGCAGCGGAGCCTGAAAGACAGGACGCGCTATCGCTCGCGGCGAAGGCTGCGTATTGGCGATAAACGTATGGGTCGGCGTCAGCGCTTCCCGCGTCGGACGCGCGCCAACCGGCCCCGCGACGGGCATACTCCCTCGCGCCGGAGCCGCTACCGTTCGCCCGCTGGTAAACACGGTTGCGCCATTAGCTCGGGGAACGATGTCATACGCCGTCCTTCGTCCAAATCCCGATGTCGCAACCGCTGTTACGCCTGCCGCATTTCGCGCGTTATACGGCACAAACTGGCTGCGCTGCAAATACGTGTTATGGTTAGACGCAGCAAACTCCGCCGAGTTGTAGTACCGGTTGAACGAAGGCGAACCGTTGTTGTACACGTTCGTCACGTTATTGACATACGTGACGTGGTTGACGTACCCGGTTCGGAAGGGACGCGCCTCACAATAGTTGTTGTAGGTCGGATAGTATACGGCGGCCTGCCCTATAGAGAAGAACGTTGACCAGTTGCCGCTGCGGAACCCGATAGACAATACAGACGGATAGCGCACTTCGCGGGGCGCAAGGGCGCACCACGCTACGCGGTCATCGTACTCGGAGAAATGCACGACTGCAGGACTCCAGTATTGATTGACCGGGCCGGGACACCAGGCCCACCCGTAGCCGCGAGACACCCAGGTTCCATAATGGTACGGCGCCCAGCCCCACGCCTCATCCGAAACCCATGTCCACCCGAACGGACTAACCCACGTCCAATGCCCCTCATGATACGGACGCCAATCCGCCGAGGTGACACGGGGACACCAGACATTTCCATATTCCGGGTCATTGCGCCAGGAGCCGTAATCATCTAAATTGTTGGCGACAATTTCAATGTTAGCCGGCAGATAACGATGGGAAGGCCGCTGACTGCTGCCATCCATCACATTGTCGCGCTCCTCATTCCACTGATCCCAGTTGTCCAGTCCCGGCAATCGGCGCGGGTCGAGCGGCGTATTCGCGTCGCGCAAATCCAGATAATCGCCGGATTCCAGCGTCACCTTGCCCGCGTTGCCCTCCACGTTCGCCTGCCCCTGCCGAACCGCGACTTCCAAACCGTCCCCGATGCCGAAGCGTACTTTGGCAGGGCCTTTGGCGGTCACGGAAGCAAGCGGCGTGTCAATACGATACACGCCACGCTCATGCCGGGCGCGCAGCGTCGCCAGTCCCTCGTTGAGCGTGATCTGCGTGAACTCGCCATCTTCGTCACTGAACAGCGTTTTCAGCGTCACCAGAGCGCCATTGCCCAATCGGAGAACGCTGCCGTCGTCGAATTGCAGTTCCGCCCGTCCGCCGTTCGTCACCCATATCTGGGCATCCTGTCGGACAGGCAGGTTGGTTGTCGCCGCCGACCATTCCAATCCCTGATCCGCCCGCCACGTCACATTGCCCTTTACATACGAAAAACGCGCCAGCCGAACCACGCCCTGATTGGCGTTCTGTTCCTGCGCGTCCCCAACGGGAGCTACATCATCCTGCTGTCGCGCCCCGCCCTCGTCTCGGAAATCGCGGGGAGAGAGATTATCATCCTGCGCGCGCGCCATACCCGGGAGCAAGCATGCTTCCACCGGCAATCAAGCCCAACATAAAGGCCAGCTCAAATTATATTTTTTTTGTTTGCGAACCATGTTGTTCACCCTCCGCAAGTTCATGGCAAATTAGGGGCGCTGCCAGATGTTTAAGACTTGCTTTTTCACTTATACTGAACTACGCATTTCCTTCTATATCGTGACGCCAAATTTTAATTTTCTTCCAGTATCACGTCAAAACTCAAATGCCCGTCTGCAACTTATTGAAATGTGTCTAAACAGTCTTCTATACTCTATATCTGAATAAAACCAGACTAAAAAAGCCCCTCCCCTGGCGTAATGAAGCGCGTCTGCTTCGCTACAACGCGCTCTTTTGAAAGCGCGGCAAGGAGAGGGGTGTCCTTCCCTCCGGGTGGACGCCCGGGGCGAGGTAAACTACGCCCGCTTCACGGTGACGATGCCCTTCTCTTCGGCGGCTTTCCACGCGGCTTCCGTAAGTTCGATTACGCGCAGACCCATCTTCGCGTCGCAGCCAACCGCCTCCTTGCCCAAAATGGCATTGACAAAGTTCTCATCGGGATTGCTGCCTTTGGGCATATCTTCGGGAGCGGGCGTAGATTTTTTGCCTTTGCCGTCCTGCACTTCCAGTTTGCCGTTCCGCATGTAGAACGCGCCCTCGTCACACCAGATGGTGATGTCCTCATAGAAGGATGGGGCGTTGCCAACAACGGACACATTGCCCTGCGCCCCGCCCACAAACCGGAATGAAAGCGCGGAGTTGATGTCAACCGGAACGCCGAGATTGTCTATGAAGCCTGCAACCGCTTCCACGCTCAAACCGGTCACGTACAGCAGCACGGCCAGCATGTGCGACCCGGAGTCGTTCAGTTGCCCGCCGCCGCCCAGTGCCGGGTCCTGTCGCCACGTTCCCGCAACCGCCTTTTTCCACTCCTGCCCCTGCAAGCCCTGCACGAACTGCACCGGTCCGTACTCCCCGGACTCAATCACCTTCTTGATGTACAGGAACTCCGGCTGAAAATGCCGCTGATAGTTCAGCACGAACACTTTGCCGCTCTCGTCAATCTTCTTCAGCACCTCATGGGCATCGGTCACCTTGCATACCATCGGCTTTTCGGTCAGAACGTGCAGTCCTTTGTCCAAGGCTGTTCATAATCTGCTCGAAGTGAATAGTATGCGGCGTGTCAATGTTCACCGCGTCCACCAGCCCCGACGAAATCAGTTCCTCATAGTTCGTGAACTGTTTGGCATCCTTCACCTGCGGGTTACGCTCGACCGTCTTTTCCATTTGCGCCGGCACGATGTCGCACAGCGCGGTAATCTCCACGTTCGGCATCGCCGACAGGCGCTTCACATGCCCCTGCGCGATCCCGCCCGTCCCAATAATGCCGATTCGTACCTTCTGCTCACTGCTGTCGCTTGTTGCTGTCATGTTCGTCCAATCTCCCTTGATAATGTTTAACAGTTCTACGCTTCTTCAGTTTCCTAACAACAGTTCCCCTTCTCCCAGGCCTTTTTGGAAGAAGGGGTTAGGGGTTGAGGGCATTTTATACATCCGGCGGCGAAAATCCTGCTAAAAGCTGCCGCGCCCGTTCTAAATCTTCCGGCGTATCCACTCCGAGCGGCGCGTTTTCAATCCGCGCCATGCGAATACGATACCCGTGTTCCAAAACCCGTAACTGTTCCAGTCCCTCCGTCCTTTCCAACGGGGAGGGCGGCAGGGTCAAATACATTTGCAAAAAGTGGTTGCGGTACGTATACAGCCCGATATGCTGCATTACCGTTGCCGCGCTTGAACTGCCCGCGTCACGCTCAAAGGGCAGACGCGCCCGCGAAAAATAAAGCGCGTCCCCGTTTAAGGCGCACACCACTTTTACACAGGCCGGGTTGTCCAACTCGCGTTCCGGGCAGGGACACATCAGACTGCTCATCACTAACGCCGGGTCTTCCAGCAGCAGTTGAAGCGCCCTTTGTATACTCGTCGGGTCGAGCAATGGTTCATCGCCCTGTATGTTCACGACAATATCATTCGAGTTCAGTTCCAGCAGGCGCGCGGCTTCCGCTAAACGATCCGTGCCGGAGGGTGCGAAGCGGCTGTCATGACAACCTGCGCCCCAAAGCCTTTTGCGGCTTCGGCAATGGCCTCATCCGGCGTAGCAATAGCGACTAAATCTAAACCCTGCGCCTGCCGCGCCCGATGCCATACGTGGCGCAGCATCGGCCAGCCGCCAATATCCACAAGGGGCTTATTCGGCAGGCGGGTTGACGCCAATCGCGCCGGAATCAGGCCGATAATTCGTATGTTGGAAGCGGAAGAAATCGCCAATGGGATACAAACTCTCTTTTGCGCGTATACAAAGACAATGCGCGAGACGGTTGCTTGTTACCGTATAGATTCGACGAGGCGCTGCGTTCCTCCTGCCGACTTTTGCCCATTGTGTCTCAATTTCTGAAAGAGAGTGTCATGTCCGAGTCAAACCCGGAAGCAGAAACGTCTGCAACTTCCCCACCCGCGCAGAATTCGCAGCCCCGTTCCCTGCTTTTAACGGCTGCGCTTGCCGCGTATACCACGATAATTCTGATACTTGTGACCGCAAACCATTTCGGCCCGGAAAACTGGTGGCCCACCGGTCTGAACCTGTATCTGCCGCAATGGCTATGGGCGCTTCCCCTGATTGTTCTGTTTCCATGGGTTTTACTTCGCGCCCGCAAGCGCTGGTGGCTGCCGACACTTCTGGCGTTACTCGTTTTCGGCCCGGTCATGGGCGGCAGTCTGAACTTTTTTCATGGAGGTACGCCACAGGACAAAGGATTGCGCCTGCGCGTAATGACCTACAATATCAAATGGGCGCAACGGGATGTGAAAGCCATCGAGGAGGATATAGAACACTACAAGCCGGACGTGATGCTCATGCAGGACGCGGGCGGCGGATTAAACCCGGAAATGGGGCAGTTCCTCAAAGGCTGGAACGTTCAGGCTGTAGATCAGTACATCATTGCCAGTCACCTGCCGCTCACGGACATGGACATACGCTGGATTTCCTACCCGGAGCAAAATCATCGCGTGGAGCGTTGCCTGCTTCACGCCGACGGTCAGGATATTGTCGTCTATTCCTGCCATCTGGAATCGCCCCGCTTCGGCATTGCCGCCATGAAACACCCCCGCAAAGGCATGGATACGCTCGTTGAAAACTTAGAAGTTCGCGTTCGTCAATCGCAGCAACTGGTAAAACATCTGCAAACGGAGAAATTGCCGATGATCGCGGCGGGTGACTTCAACGCCCCCGTTCAGTCCATCGTGTGCAGAAACCTCTTCGCGCTCGGCCTGACTGACGCTTTTTCCGCCGCCGGGGCAGGATACGGCTACACCTACGGCGAAACAACCAAAATAGGCCACTCCTACGTTCGCATAGACCATATTTTCACCAGCCCGCAGTGGCAGGTTCTCAACAGTTGGGTAGGCACATCCGCCGGTTCCGACCACTGCCCCGTTTTCGCCGACCTGTATTTGCCCGGCCATGCCGATTTACATTAGCAAATTGTCTTGAACCATGATTTATGTGATTTAGCGATTATCATGATTGCCTTCTGAACGTTCATCATCTTTTGACAGAAGCCAGACAACGGCTTGATACGAATCAGTGCACATAATCATGCTAATCATCTAATCACGTAAATCATGGTTCAAGACAAATGCCGGAAATATGCCCTATGGATACTCTGATCAAACCGAACACTCATTCGCCCTGAAACAACATCTTTTTCGTTGGAATCCTACCGCGTCAGCGTAGACCAGTACGTTTCCTTCCGGCATGACGGGTTTCTGATTGTCCGCGATTTAGTTTCACGCGAGGAAGTGGAGGAACTGAAAGCGCATACGGAAGAACTGATGTACGGGCGCGTCGAAGTTCCCGGCGTTCCCCCGCCCCCGCCCGATGCCAGCCTGCGCGACATGGAAAAACGGTTGCTGCGTATCCACATGCTGCATCGGCAACTGGAAATCCATGAGCGATTCATGCTGCACCCGCGCGTTCTGGATGTGCTGGAAGCGCTTATCGGCCCGGACGTGCTTGCCATGCAAACCATGCTGTTTCTCAAAGCGCCCGGAGCCGAAGGGCAGGGCTACCATCAGGACACCTACTATATCCCGACGTTCCCCGATTCGCTATGCGGCGCGTGGCTGGCTCTGGATCGCGCCGATGAAGAAAACGGCTGCATGTGGATGACAAAAGGCAGCCAGAACGAACCCATTTATCCGCCTACAATCGGCTACGGCTACGGACAGCGCGAACTCGACAACATTCCGACAATGGACAAAGTTGGCGGACATTCCAACGACGATGATGATGTGACGAACAGCCTGCGCCCCATCGCCGCCAAATACAAAGGCAGTGAAGTGTCGTGCGTGATGGAACCCGGCGATGTGGCGTTCTTCGGCGGCCACGTCCTTCACCGCTCCCTATCGAACAAAAGCGAGAACCGGATGCGCCGCTCGTTCGTCAGCCACTATTGCAATGCCCGCAGTTTTACGCCCTGGGATGGCGGCAACGAAAAACACATACTGGCGCGGGGCAGCACGTCCCTGCCCTTTGCGCAGCCCAAATTCAACACGCCCTGCGCCGCCAACAACCCCGAACGCTCCACTTCCGATGATGGCAACATGCCCACCATGATGATGGGCGGCAAAGGCGGCATGGAAGCCAAACAACCCGACATGAACGCCGATCACGATCATTAAAAATGGAAACACTCACAACAATTCTTCAGCAGAATAGAATAGACACCTCTACATTCGCGCCAGTTGTGGAGATAAATGATTTTGTTCTCAGCGCATTTGCCGTGCATGGGGATGAGGCTGTCAACCTCTGGTTCGCGTTGCGCGACATTCGGCAGCAAACCGGCCATTGGCCTGTCGTGTTGGGCAACGACAACGATCTGGAATTTTTGCGGCAGGAGGGGCAAATCCACGCCGCGAAACGTATTCCCGACATCATTGCGCGAGGGCTACAGCAATCACCGAGCATTTTGTTTACAAGACAGCCGGACGCGATGGGCGATGAGGAGTACGAGGCCAGCGAGGGTTACAAACAATTCAAGCAGGCGCGCGAACAGTGGCAGCAGGCCGCGTCCGAAGGCATACAAACTGTTGCGGGAATGCCCGATGCTGTTGATCCCTACTTCTTCCACATTCCCCGCGACTATAAAACCGATACAGGCTATCCCCGCGTTTACGTCGGCCTTGTTCACACGCTGAACACCTGGGAAGTTCCCGCGTATCTGCGCTTCGGCAGTTGGAACGAATGTCCCAGCCCTGAAGCCCATGTCAGCGCGCTTAAATACTGGCACGATTTGTATGGCGTTGAAGTTGTTGGCATTTCCCATGATGTGATGGAAACACTCGCATCCCGCCTTCCTGCCCGCCGCTTAGACGCGGAAGCGCTTGCCTTTGAGCAGTGCCAATACTGCCCCGACATCGTAAATCAGGGTGTCGGCACGCTTGCCAAACTTGCCGACGGCCTGCAAATCAGCGAACAATGGTACTTCTGGTGGGATTAAATCTACTCTGCAACATCGCTCTTTGTGAGGCCGAATGTCAACTCTGAAACCCGGCGAACGCCGAACCGCGCTGATCGCTCTTGTCGCTACTATACTCGCCGCCGTAATGACGCGCCTGCACATCAACCCCGTATTGCTATTCGTGGTGTGCGGCGTCGCGCTGGCAATGCTGGCTGCCATTGTCGGCCATGCCACGGAACAGCTTGGCGGCAAACTCGGTCCCGGCGCGACCGGCGTATTGCAGTCCGCGCTCGGCAATCTTCCCGAACTCTTCATCGGCATTTTCAGCCTTCGCGCCGGACTGGTGACGGTGGTTCAGGCCGCGCTCGTCGGCTCCATTCTGGGCAACTCGTTACTTGTTCTTGGCCTCGCGTTTTTCGTGGGCGGCATCAAAAACGGAACCCAAAAATTCAGCAAGGAGCAGCCGCGCCTGATCGTCACCCTGATGGTGCTGGCAATGGCCGCGCTTGTCATTCCTACGTTGGCGCACAATCTTCATGCCCCTGTCAGCACGCATATCAACGCTTTAAGCGGGGCAAGCGCGGTCGTGCTGCTCATCATTTTCGCCGCCAGCATCCCCTTCTTCCTGAAAAACCCTGAATCGGAGTGCCACTTCGATGCTGAAGAGGTTCCCGATACGGCTCACGCCTGGCCGCTGTGGCTTGCCGTTACCATGCTCACTTTTGCCGGTATCGGCGCCGCCTTTGTCTCCGATTGGTTCGTAGACGCCATGCAGCCCGCCATCAAAATTCTGCATCTTTCCGAAGCGTTCACGGGACTGGTGCTTGTCGCCATCGCAGGCAACGCGGTTGAAAACGTGGTCGGCATCCAGCTTGCCGCCAAAAACAAAGCCGATTTCGCCGTGAGCGTAATCCTCAACAGTTCCCTGCAAGTGGCCTTAGCGCTCACGCCTGCGCTCGTTCTGCTCAGTCTCGTGGTCAGCCCCGCGCATCCGCTCACCCTGAACTTGCCGCCCCTGCTCGTCGCCGCCCTCGGCCTGACAACCCTCATCAATGCGGTCATTGTTTACGACGGCGAATCCAACTGGCTCGAAGGTCTGGCATTGATAGGCTTGTACGGCATCCTTGCCGCGTCCTTCTGGTGGGGTTAATTTCCGGCTCTCACGCTGGCTGGAAAACCCATTTTTTCCAGCAGCAGGTTCCAGCGGTCTACGGGCAGGCTGCCGCCGGATGCCTGATCGTGTCCGTGTCCGAAGTTGCCCTCGCCCTCCCCGAGATCGAAACTGCGCAGAAATTGCAGGACATTCTTATCTGCCATAGCGCGGGCGGAAAAGTTGATGCGTCCCGGCATGTAGCCCTCGTTTGCCACAATCACGATGTATTTGGGCAGGCGGGTTCGCCAACTCTGCGCAATCAGCGGGTGTACCTGACAGGGCGTATTCAGGCGTACCAGAGCGACTTGATCGGCAAAAACAGGCGCAGCTTTACGCGCTTCCTCCATAGCCAGTTTCACCTCTGCCCGCGACCGGCGCAAGAATTCCACATCCGGCGAGTCGGAGTTGTACAAAGCGCGAGGGCTATCGTGGTTCAATAAAGCGCGGGCCGCCGCTTCCGGGTTGTACTCGCTTGCGCGGCGCGAAGCGTTCACCAGTGACGTTACTTCCCGCAGGTATTTGGCCGTATATTTTTTCTTCGCCTGATCCACCAGTTCAAACGGCGCTTTATCCCCAAGATCGCTCAAAGCCCCGATTGCGGCAATCCAATCCAGATCGGATACATCTACGCGAGGCAACAACAAATCGTACGCCAGTATGGACGTATTCGGGATCGGATTCCACGTATATGCGCTGATAAGCGTGTCGCCGGGCGGGCAACCCTCCGGGTGGTGGTGATCAATAAAACACGTTGGCACACCATCCAACACGGGCGTGTCTTGACTGCCTAAATCCATCACGAACAGCATTTCGGGGTTAAGTTTCAATAGACTGGCGCGGTTTGTCGGCGTCCACGCATTGCGCTCACGATTGGGTATCAGGCGCGTGGGCGCAAATCCCAATCGCTCTAATCCTCGCTGCCACACCACGCCCGCCGTCACGCCGTCCGCATCCGAGTCGTGCAGCCCTACTATGCGCGTGGCAGGTTGCGCCCCATTCAAGAACGCATCAAACGCGGTTCGCGCGCTTTCTAATGTTGGCGTAGGATCAAGCGTTGTTTCATTCATAAACGTTATCACCTTTGTTCTCTCCAAAACCCCACGAACCCCATTCACCTTTGTAATCAAACAGGCGACTCCCCTTCTCCCAGGCTTTTTTGGGAGAAGGGGTTGTGTTCACAAGTGGACGCCCGGTTGAGGGCTATTCTTCCTCGACTGCTCTCTCATCGACCAGGGCGCGAACCGCGTCAAGCGTGTCAATTTCCGTTGCCGGCTTGTCGTGCCGAATTCGCAGGATACGCGGAAACCGTAGCGCATAACCGCTTTTGTGCCGTTTGGAAGCCTGTACCCGGTCAAAGGTGATTTCCATGACGATTTGCGGCTCTACCACGCGCACCTTGCCATGCGCGTATTCCTGCAAGGTATGCGCCCGAAACCACTCGCTCAACGCCGTTACCTCTTCATCCGTCAGGCCGCTGTACGCCTTGCCGACATTGAGCAAGGTATCATCCGTGTCACTCGCCCGCACGGCAAAGGTATAATCCGACAGAAACTTGCTCCGCCGGCCCGAACCAACCTCAACCGAGGTTACGACCACATCCAGCGTCGCCAGCGCCTTCTTGATTTTCAGCCAATCTCTTCCCCGCCGCCCCGGTTTATAGGGCGAAGCCGGGTCTTTTACCATCAGGCCCTCATTGCCCCGCGCCCGCGCCTCCACAAATTCGGCATCCAGTTCCGCCACATCGGAAAACGCGCGCGAACCGGCCCGACGCGCCGTTTGCCCATCCACATTCAGGGCTTCCAGCTTTGACCTGCGCTCGGCAAACGGCTTTTCCAGCAGTATCTCTCCCCCTCCGTACAGCATATCATAAGCCACAAACGCGGCGGGAATGTTGGCAAGCAGTTCGGGTGGCAGCACTTTGCGGTTCAAGCGTTGCTGCAACTGCTGAAACGGCAGTATCTTTTCTCCCTGTACCGGCACGATTTCCCCATCCAGTATCAGCCCTGCAGTTTCTCCCGCGCCCGATTCAGCATTGTTAGCCTGTGCCGCGTCCACTGTCAGCAAGCGGGCAAGCGGCGCAACCAGATCGGGAAAACTCCCCGTAATCTCATCCAGCGTTCGCGAAAACAGCGCGACGCGAACACCGTTATGAACAATCCCGTGCAGCGTGGTTTCACCCGGAACCGCAGGCGCGATATGCGCCTGCGCCCGTATGCCGTCGAACTTGTCTTCCACCACAAACCGCTCCGGCATCTGTTTCTGTACATCGGCTAAATCTGCCGCAGGCGTTGCAAGCATAAACTTAATGGCGTGAAACAGATGCAGTTGCGCCGTATCCAGTTCACCCCTCCGCGCCAGCAATGCCGTTTCGCCAATATCGCCCGTCAGCATATTTACCCACTGAATACGCCCCACTTCCGTTTGTGCCAATCGCGCAATCGCGTCCTCAACCGCGCCCTCTTTCAATCCGATGCGCAAATCCCCCGACAACAACTTCACGACGTATTTGGCTTCCAATGGCGTTGCATTACTCAACAATTCCGCCACCTGTTGCGCCTTTTGCTTGGAACCGCTGGTCGCCGCCAATTTCTCCAGCGCGTTTGCAATCTGTGCCAGCGTCAGGGTTGGCGTAATGTCCGCATTGTCCCCTTTTGCGAACACCTCCCGCGCCATATCGCCCGGATCGCCCAAAACAACCAGCCGCTGCCGCAACTCCTCATCCGGCACCTGACTGACGGATCGAATCGCCGTCAGCAACGCCGCCGTGCCGATATTGGTATTGCGCTGATCCCGCAACGAAAACGCATACCCCGCAAAATACCGCGCCGCCAAAACCAAATCCTCGTCCGCCAACGACGAAAAATAATCGCCGATAAACGCCGCCTTGTCCAGCCGCTTCGTAGTCGCGCCCACTCTCTCCGCCACTTCCGCAAAATGGTTAAACACGCTTTTTTCGTCTGTGTCCATGTTCTTTTTACCTCACCCCCGGCCCCTCTCCTGGCCGCGCAACGCGCCAGGAGAGGGGAGAAGTGTGTCTAAACTTGCGCTTACCACATCTATATATTTTGCCTTGTCATGGCATCTGCATCTCACAGCAGTTAGGGAATCTTAGTTGCTCGCTCCCCTCTCCTGGCGCGTTGCGCGGCTAGGAGAGGGGCCGGGGGTGAGGTAAAACAACCTTACGCTTCTTCACCGGCGGCAATTCTATTGTAGTTTGCTGACACGACGGGCAGAAATAGATGATCCGCTCCTTCTCTTCGGCGTCTTCCTCTTCGTCCTGCTGCCGCGTGACCTGACGCTTTTGCCGTATGGTCGTTCCACAAACCAGGCACGGCAAATTTGTGCGCCGGAATACATAGTGCCGCGTCCCATAATCGCGTCCCGGCGCGTACACGAGACTATCATCCTCGCGCATCCGGTCACGCAGTTCGTCCGGCACAGTCGCGCCGCCCTCCGTATACGCCCGCCGAACCATCTTCTCGATGCTGTCGCACAGGCATTGCAGTTCATCTCCATTGAGTTCATTCACCACGCGCCATGGATCCATTTTACAGTCGAACAGTATTTCCGCCCGCAGATAGTTGCCGATGCCCGCCAACACCTGCTGATTGAGCAATACGGCTCCAATGGCGTGTTGCGCGTGTTCTGGTGAGCGCAATCGAAACAGAAACTCGCCCGCATCAAACGGCCCGTCTTCCGCATACGGCAGCGTATCCGGTCCCAATGACGCCAGATACGGATTTACTTCATGCGCAATCCCCTGCCCCACTTCAAACACGGGCGCGGAAAACAGAATCGCCGCCGCATCCGCAACCGTGATACGCGCGCGTTCGCGCCGATCCGTTTCTACTATTGGCAACTCGGTAACAATCTGCCACCGCCCCCACATCATCAAATGCGAATAAAAGAAATACCCGCCCTCAATATCGCCCACCAGATTCTTGCCATGTGCCCATATCCGCCCCACCTTCCGCCCTTCCAACAATCCCTCATGCGCCGCCAACCACGCTTTCGCCGCCTTCGTCCGCGCCGTCAGCGTCACCAATGGCTTACCCGTCAGCGCCGCCCCCAACATATCCGCATACCGCCGCACCTCCGGTCCTTCCGGCATAAACTGTCTCCATTCCATTTTTGTCTTGAACCCGGATTTTCAGGATTAATGGATTATCAGGATTCTAGAACGGAAGTGTATCCCCTTGAGCTATCATTCCGTTTTGGTATAATCTCCATGAGGAACGCGTCGCCCAATCCTGTTAATCCGTTAATCCTGAAAATCCGGGTTCAAGACACTCCCATCCGCTTTTGTCCGAACGGGCAAATATCCAGTACCACGCACCGGCCACAATCCGGGTTGAAGTGGTAACAGCAGCGTTGCCCGTGCAGCATCAGCGACTCGTGATTATCATAAACCGTCTGCGCGTCCCAATCCGGCGGCAACTGCGATTCCAGAATGGCATGGGCGGGGCCAACATCCACGCTTGCCGGCAGCAATCCAAGCCGTATCGCAACCCGGTGGTGGTGGCTGTCAACCGGAAGCGCGGGACGGCGCAGGCGGCTGAACAACAACACCGCCGCGCTCGTTTTCGGCCCCACGCCGGGCAAAGTTTGCAGCCATGCGCGGGCATCCGGCACAGTCAGTTCCGCCAGAAAGTCAAGCGACAAATCACCGTCCCGCTTTTCGCCAATCAGCCGCAGAATCTGCTGCAATCGCGGCGCTTTCTGCTCCGGCCACGTACACGCGCTGATTGCCGTCTCAACATCCGAAGTCGGCGCGTCCCGTACGCTCGGCCAGTCCGCGAACCGGGCGCGTAACTGCCGAAAAGCCCTTCCCGAATCCGCGTTTTTGGTGCGGTGCGATAACAGCGACGAAACCAGTTCACTCAATGGGTCCAACTCGTGGAAGTACGGTATGGGGCAGTTATACTCCTGACATAATCGCTCATGTACAACCATCGCCTTCGCTTTAATTTCATCCGAAAGCGGATCAAACGACATTGTTTGCGCTCGTCCCGTTCGTTCTCCTGTTGTTTTTGCCACTGTTCCATTCCTTGCAGCGGAGGTCTGTTCGCCCCACTCCTGCCAAAACAAACCGCCCCGGCTTTCCTGTACTACGGAAAATCGGAGCGGACATTCGCAACCTGAGAGGTTATATTATTCTTCGCTGATGAAATCTCTTACTTCAAACATCATCTCGCAGACCGGACTCCTGCCCGGAGTTTAGGTTGTGGTTGTAAATCACTTCACTCAACCGCAAATCTTTGAGTTTCGGGTTCAGTGCCGTCAGATCGTCCTGCGGATCGTAGCCGACCAGTTCCCGCGCATCGGAAATATCCAGACGGTTAAAACGGTTATTGCTCAGGCCGTGAAAAACGGCGAATTGCAGGTTTTCCACGTCAATACACCGATGAATCAACTGGTTCAAGTCGCGATGCGACACAAACGCATCCATCATACTAACCGCGTGGTCGCCCGCCGCCGATTCAGTTGGCTGAAAAGCTCCGATACGTAGCGCGATAACGGACAATCCCTCCTGCTCTGCCATGTATCGCCCCAACGCTTCGCCGAACGCCTTTGTCACGCCGTACAAATCGCCCGGATTCACCGGCTCCGATGTTTTCACCTGCACGTCACCTCGTCCGCCCGACACGGCGTGTATGGAGGACGCGAAAATCAGCCGCCGACAACCCGCCGATTTCGCCGCTACCATAATGTTGTACACGCCCAGCACATTCGGCTCAAGCAGTTTCTCCCATGTCGCGCTGGCGTTCGCGTTCCCAGCCATGTGGACTACGGTATCTATCCCCTGACAAAACTGCTTCAGCTTGTCCAGTTCCGACAACTCCCCGACAACGATTTCACCCAAACCTTCAATGTCTTTTTCATCGCCGGGTTTCTGAACCATCAGCCGTAAATCGTACTTGCCCTGCGCATTACTGGCAAAGTACGAACCGATACGCCCCGCCGCGCCCGTCACCAGTACGCGCCGCTTAACACTCGTATCCGTCTTCGCCAATGCGCCCACGCCCGTACTCAAAAAAGATCGCGTCATTGTTTATCCTTAATACCGCTCCACAACCGCCTTTATCTTTTCCAGTCCCGTCCGGGCGACAAGGCGCGGGTCCTGCGCGTAATATTTTTCGTTGAACAGTTCCAGCGACAACACGCCGTCATATCCAATACGGCGCAAAATGGGAATGATTTCTCCCCACGGCGCAATGCCATCGCCGGGGTACACGCGGTCGGCATCGGTAATTGTTTTGGGCGCGATGTTGGGGAAATCGTTCACATGAATTACGGGAATAGCGGAAGGGCGCAGCAGGTTCAGCCCCTCATATCCCGAACCACCCTTGTATAGATGGTATATATCCGGCAGAACACACGCTTTCGGGTGTCCCGATTCAAGCGCGACAAACGCCGCTTCGCCCAATTTTTGCAGGGTTTGCGAAAATCCCCACACTTCCACCTGCGGCGCAATCCCGAACGATTGGCCTATGTCCAGCAGCGCGCGATACCGTTCTGCCGCTTTCCGCAGATCAATATTGTTTGTATCCGTTGCTTTGAACGCGGGCGCGGCTAGATGCTTGCCCCCTATCGCCGCCAGCAGTTCCATATTTCGCCGCGCTTCCGCCAGCGCCGCCTTGCGTTCGCCTGCATCGTCCACGATCCACGCGAAAAAGCCGATAGCGCCCTCCACGCTCAGAGCGCGGTCTTCCAGCCGTTTCCGCAAATCGGGCAGCGATCCCCCTTCCGCCACGTAGCGGTCGAGTTCATCAATCCAGGGTTCAATCGCCGTATAGCCCGCGAAGGTTGCAATGTCAATCACTTCAATCAGCGGCAGTTTATGCCCCCGCAACGTACTGGTATTTAACCCATAGCGAAATGTAGAGTTTCCTGAAAGCAATGTCTTAATCCTTGTTAAACCTATGCGGCAGGAAAATTTCGCCCCGCCGAAATGAGACGTTCACACGTTGCCTGTCCTTCGACACAAAAAGGAATACTCTCCGATGCCAGATAAGCAAGTGCGGTTTCCGGCACGGTCATTTCCCCGCTCGACCAGCTCTTGAAGGAAAAACAGCCTGCCAGAAAACCTAATGCGCGTCGCTCCACATCCGCGTCAGAACAACGAATTAGTATCATAGATGTCTCCAGAGTCTCAAGGACCCCAATCAGACATAGGGGAACGTGTCAGCTCTTTACCTGCATACAAACTTGGATTGTTTACTCACCTGCTTCGATTTCGCGTATCTCCCGGCGCGTCAAGGGACGGCTGGCAGAGTGGCGAAGGTGCATGATCATCACGGTCGGCGGGTCTTCTGAGAAATCATCTTCGTTAATAATCGTAAATATCACGCGGTAATGACGATAAACAAAGTGGCGAACTTCGCGGTGAAATCGTTCCGTGACAAGTGGACAACGACGCGGAAATTCAGACAACCCGGCAATCGTGTCTTTCAGCCCTTTTTTCCATTCGTTCGCGTGTTCCACAGAAACACTATCAGCCAGAAAAACACAAGCTTCATTTATGTCCCGCGTGGCGTGTTCATAGACGCGGATGGCATAGTGGCGTGGCTCGTCCGCTTCCTGTGGGTTCACCGACTAGCCGCCTTCAGACGTTCGGCTTGCAAAGCGTCGAGGCACTCCCACGCTTCATCAAGACTGTAGGTTTTGCCTCCAGCTTCCATAGCGTCCAATCGGGTATTGATGATGTCGATCCACTCTGCTTTGTCTTGTTGTTCCGCCTCAATGGTATCCACAATCGAATAGAGAACTGCGCGGTTGCGTTCTATCTCATCGGGGTAGGTAGCGGTCAACCGCGCCGCCACATCGTCCGGCAATTCCAATGTCAACGTCATTACTGTCTCCTCACTTGCCCCGGCGCGGCAACGTTTTGATCTCTCCCAATGCAATAATATTCCCCGCCGCTGTTCCCTGCACCTTGCTGTCAGTCTTCTTTCCTGTATTCCCCTGTTCCGCAAACGCGCACTTGCCACACCCGCCGCCACATCCGCTTTTTTGTTCAAAGAACGCTTTCGCTGACGCGACAAACTGCCGCCCAAGATAAACCAGAGCCGCCGCCACAATCCCCAAAGATATTAGTTTCTGAACGTCCATAATCATCATCCACAATCTTCAATTGGCGAAGAATTTATCCCTCACCCTTCATCCTTTGCTAAAATCCCAAAGCTCTTCCCACATGAAACACGAAAAACGTCACCAGCCATGCCAGCAGCGACATATAGGCTATCTGAAACAGGGGCCACTTCCAGCCGTTGGTTTCCCGGCGCACGACGGCAACCGTAGACATACACTGCATCGCCAGCACGTAATAGACCATCAGGCACACGGCTACTAGCGGCGAAAACACGCGCTGACCTGTCCGCTCATCGCGGTCGTCCGCCATTTTCTTGCCAAGTTCCGCCTGCCCCGTCTCTTCCGCGTCGCTGACATTGTAGACCGTACCCATCGTGGATACGAACACCTCGCGGGCAATAAACGACGACGCGATCCCCACGCCCATTTTCCAGTCGAACCCTAACGGGCGTATCACAGGTTCGATCGCGTGCCCCATCTGCCCGATATACGAGTGCGCCAGCTTCTGATCGTCGCTCATGTCTCGGATGTTTCGGATAGGTGGACAATGCCCATACCACAACCGAAACCGCCAGAATAATCGTCCATGCCCGTTTCACGAACAGTCTCGCCCGTTCCAGCATCTGCATCAAGGCTGTGCGTACAGACGGCAGGCGATACGGCGGCAGTTCCATCAAAAACGTCGGCGCGACGCCCTTCAGCAGGGTTCGGTGGAACAGCCACGCCATGCAGAAAGCGGCAACCATTCCAAGAAAATACATCGCCACAAACGTTACGCCCGGAAGTGTCAGCAGCGTTAAATGCCCGATTTTCAATACCGGGCGATTGGGAATAAACGCGCTCGTCATCAGTAGATACACGGGCAAACGGGCGGAACACGACATCAGGGGCGCAACCAGAATCGTAATCAGGCGGGCTTTGCGGTCACCAATCGTGCGCGTCGCCATAATCCCCGGTATCGCGCAGGCGAATGAGGACAGCAGCGGTATGAAACTCTTGCCGTGCAATCCCACCTTGCTCATCAGCCTATCCATCAGAAACGCCGCCCGCGCCATATACCCGGTATCTTCCAGCAGGCTGATAAAGAAGAACAGCAGCAGAATCTGTGGCAAGAAAGCCAGTGTCGTCCCCACGCCGCCCAGTATCCCCGCCTCAATCAGACTGCGCAAATCTCCGGGCGGCATACGATGCGTCAGCAGCCCGCCCAATTTGCCAATACCGTCCCCGACCCATTTGGCCGGCCCCTGCCCGATAGAAAAAATCGCCTGAAACACAACCGTCATCACAATCACGAACAGCGCGTAGCCCCAGAACGGGTGCATCACCACTTTATCCACGCGCTGATTCGTGGAAAGCGGGTCGGCGCAAAGCGGTTGTCGTTGTTTCGGTCACGCCCTCACACACGCGGCTTATCCACGCATATCGCGCATCAATCGCCTGCGCCGCGAAATCTATACCATCCTCCAGCATCTGTTCATGGGTGCGGCGTACCAGCGCGCGGGTTGAGGCCATCAGATGCTCGGTCGGCTGTAATTCGCTCTCCTGCATCAGCAGCGTGACCGCTTCCGCAAACGCGGCGCGCGGCGTCTGGTGGTGTTCCCGCTCCAACGCGCTTTGCAAAGCCGCGATCTCGTTTACAATATCACCCGGCACATCCCACGCGGGCGGCGGGGGCGGCAATGCAGCGCATTTGCGCGCGGCCGTCAGCAAGCCTTCTAATCCCTGCTTGCGCGACGCCACAACAACGCAAACCGGTACGCCAAGATTACGCGCCAATCGCTCGGCATGAACGACGGTCCCCGCTTTGTCCAGCGTGTCCATCATCGTCAGCGCGACAACGACCGGCAGACCAATATCTAAAAGTTGACTGGTGATATACAGATTACGTTCGAGGTTAGAGGCGTCCACGACATTGAGAATCACGTCGGGGCGGGGCGTATCGTCGCGCAAGCCCATCAGCACTTCGCGGGCAATTACTTCATCAGGGGAATGGGGAGTGAGAGAATACAAACCGGGGAGATCAAGCAGGCGCGCGTTTGAGCCGTCCGGCAGGGTGACGCGGCCCTCTTTCTTTTCAACCGTCACGCCCGGATAGTTGCCGACCTTTTGGCGCAGGCCGGTCAGCGCGTTGAACAGCGTGGTTTTGCCGCAGTTCGGATTACCGACCAGCGCTATCGTGAGCGTGGCAGTCTCCTCCGTATCCACAGCGCCTATCATTACAATACGTCCTGTTCCATGTTGGCGGCGAAAACGGCTTCCAGCGTTGTGTCGGCATCGGCTTCTTGACCATCAGAAGTAGCAGACACAGCAACGGGCGCGTCGCCAAGCCACACGCTTGCCGCTTCTTCGCGGCGCAGCGACAACTGGTAATTGCGCACTTCCACATCCAGCGGCCCGCCGAACGCGGCGGCGCGAACCACCTGTACATGCGTTCCGGGCGTCATGCCCATTTCCAGCAGCCGTAAACGTCCCTGCGTGTTGCCACCCAATCGGCTGATGTACCCGCACTCGCCCGGCTGCAAATCCGCCAGCGTCATTCCTGCGCGAGTCAGGGAACCCCGCGGCGGTTGTTTCGGTCGCATCCAGAGCGGATTGCGCGTTTGAACCGAACTGGCCGGCCATAGTCAGGTTCTGCTTCCGCTTGCGTTCCAGCAACGTGGAAAACCAGCAGCCAAGAGTTTTTTTCGATGAAGATTGCATAAGCAAACAGTGTCCTCAATCGCGCATTCGTCGCGCGTCGCCTACTGCTGCATTTGTTGACGTAATTTCCGGTTGGAAGTTTCATGCTCACCCGATGATTCTAACCCCGTCAACACAAAAACCGTATAAACCCGTAAAACCAATCACCAACCATCAGCCACCAACGCGCTACTCCCGCTCAAAAACCCAAATACTATTCGCAACATCGCGCCCAATCGCAACCGGCGCAGCCTGCCCGAACACATCCAGCGTCATTACATCTCCAAAAGGAGTGCGCGCTTTGATTGAAATAGGCGTTTTTGGCATCAGGCCGATGTCCATCACATAACTCAGAAATTCCAGCCGCTCATCCGAAATTTTAGCGACAATCAACTGGCTACCAACTTCGCACTCCGCAAGCCGCCGCGAACCATCCTGAAACGTGGCGTCAATCGGGTTCCCATGCGGGCAGGTCGTCGGATAGTTCATCGCGTGGGCGATACGATCCGCAACCGGTTCGGTAATAAAATGTTCCAGCTTGCAGGCCAGTTCGTGAACGTCTTCCCACGGCAGTTCCAAGAAGTCCACCAACATGCGTTCAACAAGCCGATGCTTGCGCAACAGGGCAATGGAGAGCGTAGCCCCTTTCGGCGTCAGGCGCACACCTTTGTACGGCGTATGCTCCACCAGCGCCAGTTCGGACAGTTTTTTCAGCATTGTGGTCACGGAGGCGGGCGCGACATTCATATATTTGGCAATATCGCCCGTTCCCACGACCTCAAGCTCTTCCTGTAGGCGGTAAATGCCCTCCGTGTACTCCTCGACAGTCTCTTTCTCTTCCTGCCGTTCGCGGTCACACGTCGCGGGCCGACAGCTCGCCGGAACCCGCAGCATACTCTCCTTCGCCTCTTTTTTCGCTTCCTTAACAGGCACGACATTCATCCTTCTAAAATCAGAACGTTCGTTCAAAGTTTCACAACCACGCCGCAGGCTTAACTTCTTCCTCTATTGTATCATCTATTCTACGTTCCGGCGTCTATATATTTGTGCCAAAGCCGTAAAATTTATTTTTAGCCCACCCTTAAAATCTACTACGCCCCGCTGATTCTTCTGCGCTTCGTTGCATATTTTTTCTGCCGAAGGTATACTACAAACAGGACATTGTGAAATGGTTCACGAACATTTGTATCTTTTCAGAAGCGCGGTTCGTATCTAAAACAGTAAGCGCATCCGTAGTCTGGTTGACGGTGAAGTTGTATCAACTACCAACTCTTTAACGGGGGCTGTCATTATGGCAATACAGGCAATGCAAGAACAGGCGCAACCCGATTTACTGCGCAGGCGCGTGGAGCGCTATATCGGCGCGGACTTGATGGACATTTACGTCAAGGTTGCCAATCAGGAACGCTTGTCGTATGAAGATGGCGTTCGGCTGTACCATACGCCGAGCCTGAGCGCAGTGGGCTACCTTGCCAACATCGTGCGCGAACGGCTGCACGGCGACAAAGCGTACTATGTCCGCAATCAGCACATCAACTACACCAACATCTGCAACAAGTTCTGCAAGTTCTGCTCGTTTTACGCCAAAAAAGGCGGTCCCGCCCCCTACGAGATGAACATGGAGATGGTGCGCCAGAAACTGCTGGCCCACATTGATGTGCCGATAACCGAAGTTCACATGGTCGGCGGTATTGACCCGCGCTTGCCCTACCAATATTATCTCGATCTGCTGCGAACCGTCAAAGAAGTGCGCCCGAACGTCCACATCAAAGCGTTCACGATGGTAGAACTCGTGGAAATACAGCGGCAGGCCAAAAAGCCCTTAGAAGACGTGCTGCGCGAACTTATGGAAGCGGGACTGGACTCCCTTCCCGGCGGCGGGATTGAAATCCTTTCCGACCGTGTTCACGAAGCCCTGTTCGACCGCAAATTGGACGGCGCAGGCTGGATGGACGTAGCCCGTTCCGCCGCCCGCGTTGGCCTGACCCAGTACGCCACGATGCTGTACGGCCATATCGAAACGCTGGAAGAACGCGCCGAACATCTGGTCAAAATGCGCGAACTTGCAGGACGAAACCAAACACTTCGTTACCATGACGCCGCTCTCGTTCCACCCCGAAGGCACGGAACTGGAAAACATCCCCCACCCGACCGGCACGGACGACCTGCGCAACATCGCTGTCGCCCGCCTGATGCTGGACAACTTCGCGCACGTCAAATCGTTCTGGATTATGAACACGCCGCAGGTGACGCAGCTCGCCCTCTGGTACGGCGCGGACGACGTAGACGGAACCGTCCACGAGTACGAAATTACCTACAAGGACGGCGAACGGGGCAACAAATCGCAGGTACTCACGCGCAAGCAGATGATCCGCATGATCGAAGAGGCCGGACGCATCCCCATTGAGCGCGACAGCCTCTACCGCGAAGTTCCCCCACAGCCCGAAGAAGCCGCGCACAAAGAACACACCCTCATTCCCCTGCCCGTTTTGGCGTAAACTCCGGTGCAAGAACGTAAACTGCGCCCTATCTGAACTAGTTCAGATGGGGCGCAGTTGCTGTTGTATACTGATGGTTTGATTTGCGTCTGAATAACCAGACAATCAATTGTGAAATTTTTCCTCAAGAACCCAAATCCAGACTTGCATAGCGGCTCAGTTCTATCAGAGCAATCGCCTCCCGCCCCGTTTCTCTCGCGCAAATTGCAATCACAACGCTCTCTCCAACACCGCACAACTCCGCCAATTTCTCTACAGTATACGTCAGGCACAGGCGAGTTGTCCCGTATTGTTGACATGAGCGAGTACGAAATCACCTGCAAGGACGGCGAACGGGGCAACAAATCAGAGGCGCAATTGAAATTCTTATTCTCCGTCTGGCGGCAACGGAAATACAACTCGGACATATCCGCCGCCCGTAGGTTGGTTGCCAAATACAAGGGTTCCTTGCAGGTCAGCGCAAACCAGACTGCCGACGAGTTCCAGTCCGGTATTCGCGGCCTTTTTGGGATCAAAGTCGTCAGGAAAACCTACCCCATCGTCATAGACCGAGAGTGTTGCATACCGGCCTTCCACTCTGAAAAATACTTCCGCCTCCCTTCTGCCATGCTTTAGGGCGTTGGAAACCAGTTCGGTGAGGATAAGCGAAAGCGCAATGCACTGTTTGGAAGTAAGCCCTACCTCGTCTACCGCATAGCGTACTGTCTGCTTCCAGGCAGTACATTGCAGCATGGGTAACAGCTTTTCCAGCACGGCTCGGGTCGAAACGCGTTGCGCGTCCTCCTCTTCCTTCACGCCTTTGGTCAGCAGGTCATGTACAATCGCCAGCGTATGCACATGCGCTTTCAGCCGAATCAATTCCTCGATGGGAACCGTCTGCTCGCTTTCATGTTCCATCACCTGCATATCAATCATGGCCGCGATTACTTGCAGGTTGTTTTTAACGCGGTGGTGCGTCTCTTTCATCGCTCGCGTAAGCCGCGCGTTCAGACTTGCAATCTCCTGATTCCGCGCCAGCATCGCCTCTTCGGCGCGTTTGCGCTCCGTGATGTCGGCCACCGTCCCCACCAAACTCGTCGCCCGTCGGTCTGTATCCAAACCGTCGAAAGTGGCGATTCCCCGCGCCTCAATCCAGCGTATCTTCTCCTCGCGAAAAATGCGGTACTGAACCGCGTAGGGCTGCGGGTCATGCGGATTGAGCGCCGCCTCCACTGCGGACCAGACACCGGGCAGATCGTCCGGGTGGATACGCGCGAGTATCTCCTCATTGGGGCGCTGAAAATCCGCAACCCCGAAGATTTCCTTGTACCGTTCGTCCCACGCCGCAATTTTGGTTTCCGGGTCGTAGTGCCACCACCCCATATTGGCCGCGTCCAGCGCCAGTTGCCGCTGCGCGGCCATTTTGTCGCGTTCACGTTCGGCAAATACCTGCGCGGTTTCGTCCGTACACACCTGAAATAATCCGCCGACCCCGCCGTATTCGTCAGGAATGGGGCTATGCGAGTAGGTGAAGTATGTCTCCTCCGGGTAGCCGTTGCGCTCCATTATGAAGCGCACTCGTTCATGGGACACAGCCTGCCCACCATGTATTACCGAGTCTACATCGGCTTCAATCACCGGCCATATATCCGTCCAGATTTCTCGCGCCGGTCTGCCGAGCGCTGCCGGGTGTCGAAGTCCGAGAATGGGAGCATACGCATCGTTATAGATGTTTATCAGTTTTGGCCCCCACCAGACGAACATGGGAAAGTTGCTGTTGAGGCATATACCGACAGCCATGCTCAGACTCTGCGGCCATGCTTCTCTTGGTCCCAAAGGCGTCTGCGACCAATCAAAAACATGTACGCGCTCCCCCATCTCACTTTGTCTCTGGAACAACGCGCCCATTGTCGCAATACCATTCCTGTTCATGGACTTTCCCTTCACCAGCCCCCACGCCTTCAACGTTCTTTGTGGACACGTATGCGACAAGGTTCTCGTAGTATTATCGGTTATCTGAAGCGGGAGAGGCAGGAAAAGTCGCCAAATGTTTTTTCCTGCGGCGCAACTTTCGCCACAACGCCGCTGTCAATGCGTGTGGAACGCCTGAAAGCGCGCAAATCGCTAACATTACCCTGATAGCGCTCCGTCAACAATCTTTTTTCAAATGACTAAACGCATGAACACCAATTCGGCAACAACCGCATATTCCGACTGCACCGGCCTCACGTATACACAGGCCGCAGTCTATGCCTACGCCGGGTATACTGTTCCGTCGCGCCTTCCAGAACCACACTAACGCAAATTTGTTCATTCCCTGACAACAATGCGCAGCCCGGTCTGGAACCTCAGACCGGGCTGAAGTTCGTTTTTAATGTGGAGAATTTTCAACAAAAACATGGGGGCGCATGTCCTAAGGGTCAGCGATGTACTTTCGCACAGTACGTGTTGTCGGTTCGATTCCGACCGCTTCCATAAAAGATCAGGTGTTTGGTGTTAGGTATCAGGGACAAGTCCGTTCACGGTCGCTATTCTGCTATTTGTATTCTATATTCGCGTTCATTCGCGTTCATTCGCGGCTAAACTGATTCCTGAGAGTGAAGCCTAAATGGTCGGGCAGCAGGCTGTAACCCTGCGGCGAAAGCAAGGGGGTTCGATTCCCTCCACTCTCATAGCAACGTAATTTTTGGAGGGTATACCTATGTCCGAGTGCATTGTAGAAGTGTGCAAGATTGAGCGCGTGATGCCGCATGGCAACGCCGACGCGCTGGAATTGTGCCAGATCAAGGGCTGGCAATGCGTGATTCCCAAAGGCAAATATCAGGCGGGCAGTCTGGTCACGTACATACCCATTAGATACTCCGACAAATAAGTTTGGATTTATTCTTGGCGCGGGTAGAATAGACGTATGAACCTTCACGAACTTGGCCGCTATCCCGAAAACAAAGTCCGTTCGCTCTTCGGACTACCCCACGCCGCCTTAGCTGAACTCTTCCTGGCAGCGCTTCCCGAAATCGAGCGCCGTCGCCAACAAGAACAGGCCAACAAGCCCACGCGCCGCCGCAAGGTGGGAGGCGGCCGCAAACGCCTGCTCAAGCCCTACCAGGAAGTGTTGCTGACGCTGCTGTACCTGCGCCACAACGTCGCCTTCTCTGTGGTGGGCATGCTGTTTGGCGTCAGCGCCGATGTGGCGGAGAACACCTTCCATGAGATTGTCGGCGTCCTCAAAGACGTGTGTCCGGCCAACCGCTGGGAAGCGGAGAAACGCTGGACCAAGAAAGAACCCTCCTGGAAGCCCGAGGAGGTGGATCAGGTGATTGTGGATAGTTTCGAGACGCCGGTTCCGCGTCCCTCGATTGAACCCAAGCAACGCGCCTTCTACTCGGGCAAGAAGAAAGACCACACGCTCAAGACCGAGGTCATCACCAACCGCAATGGCGACATTCTTGATGTGGATGCGGGCTATCGCGGCCCGAAGTCGGACAAGAAAGTGCATGAGCAGAGTACGGTTGCCAAGCAGTTTCCCCATGCGACGGTCAAAGGCGATCTGGCCTATCAAGGCTTACCCCACAGCGAAGTGCCGCACAAGAAGCCACGCGGAGGCGCGTTGAGCGCTGTGCAGAAAGAAGAGAACCGCGCCTTTTCCTCAGGGCGTGTGCGTGTCGAACATAGTATCCGGCGCGTCAAAGCGTTTCGGATGGTGCGTGATGAATATCGTCTGGCGACGGGATTGTTCCGTCGCACTTGCTTCTGTGTGGTGGGTCTGGTGCAATTGATCGCGCTGACACGCGAGCCGCAAGGCGCGTAAGCCGGGAAAAGTAAACGCGGAAAAAGGGTTTTCGACGGGTGGAGTGTGTCTGCTCCACCTGAGCGCTAGCCTGCCTCAAAACAGCCTATATACTATTTGTCGGAGTATCTATTGACAGCCTGATTCCGCTCGAACACGCCGACAAATGGAACATTACCAAATATCTTTCCGTTCGTACCGGCCCCGACGCGCCCGAACCGCCTGCCGGACGAGTTCGCTGCGCCCGATTGCGCGGCGAACCCTCTTTCGGCGTTCTGATTGATGTGGAAAATCCCGAATGGACGGAGGGCGAGGATGTAAAAGCCTACTACGGGATTACCAAGTACATTCCGCCGCTTAAGCCGACTGCGGGCGACGCTCTGCCGCCGCATCCGCTGCTCGTGGAATACACGGATGTCGAAAACCTGCGCAACTTCCCCGATGTGCTGACGGCGGGCGAGGAAGTCGTTGTTACCGAGAAAATCCATGGAAGCAACTGTAGGGTAAGCCTAATAGAAGGCGAATGGATGGCCGGTTCCATGAGCGTTCGCCGCAAGCCGCCCGAAGAACAGGCGCAATGGGCAAGCAGCACCTATTGGTTTCCGCTGTCTCTCACGCCGGTACGCGCTCTGCTCGAAGAGTTCGGCGCGGAACATCGGCAGGTGGTTCTCTTCGGGGAAGTATTCGGCTCCAAAATTCAGGACTTGCATTATGGACACAAAGGCAAACTGGGATTTCGCGCGTTCGATCTGCTCGTGGATGGCAAGTACCTGAACCCGGATGATTTCCTGCAAGCCTGCGCCCGTCATGGCGTGGAAACCGTGCCGGTTCTATTCCGGGGAGAGTACGACCTGAACACCGTCAAACTGCTGTCGGAGGGCGGAACCACCCTTGATGACGCGCACATACGCGAGGGCGTTGTCGTCAAGCCCATCATTGAGCGGGTTGATCCCAAAGTGGGCCGCGTCGCCATGAAGTACATCGGCGATGCCTACCTGTTCTCCAAAAGCGCGGAGCGGGACACCCACGACGTATAGCCACAAAATAAAATTCGCGCTTGATGAATCAAATGGGCAGAGGGAAACGCAGGTTTCGGTCTGCCCATTTTGTTGCCGACGCGAACAAGAATTTGCAAACGCATCAGTCTGCAAACATCTAAAACAACAAAAATCGTTGCACATCGGCGCTTCCTCTCCAAAACACCCCTCCTCAGTCCGAATATACATACATTCGATGCAATATTAGATTTTCACTTCACTACCGAACACATTCTTGACAGGGGTTTTCAACCCCTGTCTCTATGGCCTGCGGCGTAGCGACATAACATGTTATGTCCTCCTACGCCCGCAAATGCTTGTTTTGCAGTGAATCGCGTCCAAAGGACGCTTGGCGGAACGCCACTCAGACGGGTATTTTCAATACCCGGAAAAATGCTTTGGGTTGAGGGCTATTTTCGCTTGCTCCGCGCATATAGCAAAACTGGTTTAGCATTCTCGGAGGAGGATTAATTTGCGCGGTTTTTCATCTCGGCAACAGAAGCCTGTCCAAACCCTTCGGCCACGAGTATGCCCTTCCGCGCATAAGTGGCAGGCAGAATTGGCGCGGCGCAAACAGGCGGAAAGCGCCCTGCATGAAACCGAAGCCCGCTATACGCTGGCAATGCGTGGTTCGCAGGACGGGCTATGGGACTGGAACCTTGTAACGAATACCTGTTATCTCTCCGCCCGCTGCAAAAGCATCATCGGGTATGAAGACCACGAATTTCCCAATGACGTAGAAGCCTGGACCGAACATATCCATGAGGAAGACCGGACGGGCGTATTTGATTCTATTAAAGAGTATCTGCAAAGTCAGGCTTTTAACTTCGATGTCGAGTTCCGGCTGAGGCACAAAAATGGAACCTATCGCTGGATTTTATTGCGCGGGGCCGTGCAGCGCGATGCCGACGGCAAGCCCTGCCATCTTGCGGGTTCCCATACAGACATCACCGAACGTATCTGGTTTCAGGAGCAAATCGAACTTTCAATAACGCAGCGTCAATGACGCTTACGTTGAATTAGAAGCCCAGCGCGTGGAGCTCGCCATCGCCAATTCAAAACTGCATCAGGCCAACATGCTGCTGCAAACGCAGGCCACAACCGACGGCCTTACCGACCTGAAAAACCACCGCGCTTTTCAGGAACGACTGGTGACGGAGTTTGAACGCAGCAAGCGCTACCATACGCCTCTATCACTGGTTCTATTGGATGTGGACAAATTCAAGCAGTACAACGACACCTTTGGTCACCCCGCAGGAGATATTGTCCTCAAACGTGTGGCCGCTATTTTTCTTGGAACTGCCCGCAATACGGATTTTTTGGCCCGCTACGGGGGTGAAGAGTTTGTCGCCATTCTGCCGGAAACTGACGCGACGGGAGCGCGGGAAGCCGCCGAACGGTTCCGCATCGCCATTGAAACCGCCTACTGGCCGGAACGCGCCGTAACCGCAAGTTTCGGCGTGGCGACGGTCAATGACCTTATCCCCTCCTGCTCGGAACTGATCGCGCTGGCGGACAAGGCTCTGTATCGTTCCAAAACGCTTGGCCGAAACTGTTTCACCCACGCCGATGATTACGATTTTGAACTGACCGGAGAGATGCCCGCTATCTCGGCTCCCTCTAACAACCGTTCCCACGCTGGATGAAACCCTGCGCAAAGTGTACGACGCCACCATACAGGGCTGGTCACAGATTTTGGATTTGCGCGACAAAGAAACGGAGGGACACAGCGAACGAGTAACGGAAATGACAATGAAATTGGCGAGGCGCATGGGACTGGATGAGATGCAGTTCGTCTATATCCGCTGGGGCGCGCTGCTGCACGACATCGGCAAAATGGGCATTCCCGACAACATCCTGCGCAAGCCGGGGCCGCTGGACGAGTCAGAATGGGAAATCATGCGCCGCCATCCCTCGCTTGCCTACGAGATGCTGTCGCCCATCGCCTTTCTTCACTCCGCGCTTGCCATTCCCCACTGCCACCATGAAAAATGGGACGGCACGGGCTATCCACAGGGCTTAAAAGGAGAGAATATCCCACTTGCTGCCCGATTGTTCGCGGTCGTGGATGTATGGGACGCTCTGCGCTCCGACCGTCCTTACCGCCAGGGGTGGCCGGAACACCGCGTCCGCGCCTACTTGCAGGAGCATGCCGGAACGCACTTTGCCCCCGATGTTGTGACCGCCTTTCTCAATATGCTGCGGAAGCCAAGTCGAGTAGAGTACGCGGACATAGAACTACGAGCGGCATAAATCTTTCGGGAACCCAAACCATTTGCGCCCCGTCTTTTCACACGCAGGCGTTGATTCCAGGTTCCCCTGCCATGATCGTAGGATACGCGGGACGACACCCTTTTATAGCGGCGATGAATGTTGCATAAACACTTCATCGCCGCTTTCTTATGAAATTTGTTATCACATTCTTTCATATTTTTTCGGAGCGCATTATGTCGCAGTTTATGTTTGCCACCGGAATCGAAAACAGCTATCCCACTATTCAACTGCCCGACGGAACCACAAAGCGCGTGGATGAAATGGAAAAGTGCGGCCATTACCAACGCTGGAAAGAAGATTTCGCGCTTGTCAAAGACATGGGCATCCAGCACTCTGCGCTATGGCCCTCCCCTGCACACCACGCACCTCGGCGCGGACAAATACGACTGGAGTTTTGCCGACGACACTTTCAACGCGCTGAAACAGACTGCGTATCTCTCCCATCGTAGACCTTTGCCATTTCGGTGTCCCCGATTGGATCGGCAACTTCCAAAACCCCGATTGGCCCGAATTGTTCGCCGATTATGCCCGCGCATTTGCAAAGCGTTTCCCCTGGGTAAAGTACTACACGCCTGTCAATGAGATATTCATTGCGGCAACGTTTCTCCGCGCAATATGGCTGGTGGAACGAGTGTCTTTCCAGTGACCGGGATTTCTGTACCGCGCTCAAACACCTGTGCAAGGCCAATGTGCTTGCCATGCGCGCCATTTTGGAAGTCCGGCGCGACGCCATTTTCATACAAAGCGAGTCGTCCGAGTATTTCCATCCCGAACACCCCGATTGCCTCTATCAGTGCAAAGTGCTGAACGAAAAACGGTTCCTTTCGCTCGACCTCACCTACGGCTATCCGCTGAATGTCACCATGTACGAGTATCTGCTAGATCACGGCTGGACGCGGGAAGAGTATGCCTGGTTCGGGCGTAACCACGTCAAAGCAAGTTGCGTGATGGGCAACGACTACTATTACACTAATGAACACATGGTGCATCAGGACGGAACCTGGTCCGCTGCGGGCGAAATCTTCGGGTACTACGTGATTACCTGCCAGTATTTCTCCCGCTATCGTCTGCCCGTCATGCACACGGAAACCAATCTCGGCGATTCGGAACGCGCCCCCGATTGGCTGCAAAAGCAGTGGGCCAACCTGTTCCGGCTGCGGCAGGACGGCGTTCCTATCATCGGCTTTACCTGGTACAGCCTGACCGATCAGGTGGATTGGGACAGCGCCCTGCGCTATGACGATGGCAACGTCAATCCGCTCGGCCTTTACGATCTGGATCGCAAAATACGCCCGGTCGGTAAAGCCTATCGCGAACTGATTCAAAACTGGCGCGGCCTGCTGCCGACGGGAAGCTTCAGCCTGAGCGTCCCCACCGAACCCTGGCTCATTCACGGCAGCGACGAAGAAGAAGTCCTGACATAACACCGTCAAAAGGAACATTACAGACACAAAATTGGAGATCAAAATGAGCCACTCGAAACATGGATAAGTATTTGACCTCACTGGCAACAGCAGCGCTTGCAGGCATTGGCATTGCCGGGGCTTACGCGGCCTATACGCTGCTCAAACGCGCTTCCATTCAGCAGCGTAACCAAACACTACAGCGCAATCAGCATATCGTGATTCTTGGGCGGAGGATTTGCCGGCACGAACGTCGCGGATCAGCTTGCCACTCTCCTGCCCAATGATGAAGACGCCACGATTACGCTTGTAGACCAAAACAACTACTCCCTGTTCACGCCCATGCTGACCGAAGTTACGGGGGGGCAAGTGGACACGCATCACATTGTTCGCCCTCTGCGCGATCTATCTCCGCGTATCGAGTTTATTCAGGGCCGTATCGCGAATATTGACCTTGCCGGGAAATGCGTCACTCTTACGGTTGGCGATAGTGAAAACGGCCTGCCTCAAATCAGCACGTTCACTGCCCTTCGATCAGCTTGTGATTGCCGTCGGTTCGGTTCCCCACTATTACGACATTCCGGGTTTGAAAGAACACAGTCTGACCAACAAAACGCTGGAAGAGGCCGCCGCCATTCGTAAGCGCGTCCTTGCCGTTCTGGAACGCGCAAACACAGAACAAGATGAGAAACTGCGACACGCCCTGCTCACCATTGTTGTGGGCGGCGGCGGGTATACGGGCGTGGAAACCATTGCCGCTATCAATGACCTTGTGCGCGACCACCTGCCCGATTACCCCAACCTGCTTCAGGAAGACGTTCATATTCTGCTGTTCGAGACAGCCGACCGCCTGATGATGGAATTGTCCGCCGCCGATCTTGCGGCCTACGCGCAGGAAAAATTGGAACAGCGCGGCGTGGAAGTGCGCCTGAACACCACGCTTGCCGAAGCCGGGGAAGACTACATCAAGTTTGAAAACGGGGAACGAGTGGAAACGCATACGCTGATATGGGCAGGCGGCGTTACGCCCGATCCGGTTGTGGAAACATTGGGCGTGAAAGTCGGCAAACACAAAGGGATTGTTGTAGACGCCTGCTGCGCGGTTCCCGATCATCCGGGCGTGTGGGCGGTGGGCGATTGCGCGGAAGTGCCGATGCCGGACGAAGACAAAACCTACGCGCCCACCGCCCAGAACGCGCAGCGCGAGGGAGCGCAGGCGGCCCGCAACATCGTCGCCGTGCTGCGCGGCGAAGCGCCACAGCCATTTGAATACACGCCCATCGGCGAACTCGCGATTGTGGGCAAGCGCAGCGGCGTGGCCGAAGTGTACGGCATGAGATTTTCCGGTATCACGGCATGGGCGATGTGGCGCGTCATCTATCTCGCCAAAATGCCCGGTATGGGCCAGCGCGTCCGCATCCTGCTTGACTGGACTCTGGACACGCTCATAGGTCGCGACGCGCCGGAACTTTCCACGCTTCGCAAACCCGCTTCCATTAAAATTTAGTACACTGTCAAGGTAGAACAGTCAGGTAGGGGCGTTGCTTGCTGCGCCCAAAATAGCGGACTGCTGCGCCCAAAATGGCGGACCGTTGTGTCTTGCATGAGGAGGGTTCAGCAAGCAGAACCCCTACAACGTATCCAACTATTCTATCTTGATGGTGTGCCAGCCTTCCAATTCAACGCTTCGACTATCACAATAAAAAGTCCCTGCAATGCGTTCTGCATTACAGGGGCTTGTTGACTTCACCAGCCACAACTACATCTTCGGCTTGACGGTCTTGTACTTGTTGCCGTTCATATTTGTCTTAGCCGTCGGATTATTCAGGGTTTGCGCCAGTTGCAGATGGCTTTGCAGGGTCGGCAGAGTGGTTACGGCATACGTCTTGATGTCGTCGTCATAACCGTGTTTGGCCTCATTGGAGTAGTCCATGATGTCTTTGGTATGATCCTTGACCATATCCTGTATGTACATTTTCGCGAACTTGCCGCTCGACATACCCTTCATTTTTTTCATCATCGCCATCGCGTCCGCAGGCGGCGTTGTGGGCATCGTCAGCCCCTTCTTCTGAACAATCTGCATGACTTTGTTGTTGGCTATCGTATGATCTTCGATAATGCGTTGCGCGTAGTTCTGAACCTGATTGTTGTTTGGAGTCTTTTGCATCGCCAGTTTCGCCATCTGAATCTCGGCGATATTGCCCTGCGCGGCCATCATCAGGAACTTCTGGTCCGCTTTCACTTCCGTCCCGCCAACGGAGGGGCTTGCTGTTTTCTTACCAACTTCGGGACTGTCCTTGTCCTTATCCTGCGCCCACGCCCCGCCACTCAAACACGCGCACAAACCCAGTATCGTCCCAATACGCAGGCTTCGCGTGGCAATCTGCTTTGTAATCATCTTCCGGTTCCAATGGCTAATCATCGTACTTCTCCTTCATGAGAGTATTCAGCTTTGACGCCTGTAATCAGGTCGCCGCTGACTTCTACGCGCATGACGTTCCAACGATGCCGTATGTTCACAAACCTGCGCTTATTTCATCGCCGACAGGAAACCGCCTTGATTCTCCTGCCGCTATCTACCCCACCGCGCAAATCTCTCTGCATTTCACCAACGCCAAAAATGCAGTCTGTTTGCAGGAATATGCAACCCTATAGCGAATCAGAATATACGCCAGCAGACACACGCGGAGAATACAATGCGCCCCCCAAAACTTTCGATTCCGATCACCCTGTTAATTATGAGTAGCAGTGTGGCAGGTACAATCATCCTGCAATGGATGATTTTGCACAGTTACTTCAACCTCAAACACAATTATGAGTTTTGGGATGTCTCGTTTTTTCTTATTGCTCCAAATCTTCTGTTGTGGTGGCTGACATTCGCCGCATTTCGTAGATACCATCTGCGCCCTCTCTCTATAAACGCATTTTTCTCCGGCATCGCAGGCATCATCTTTATTGGAATGGCAGGCGTTGTTTTCGAGCGCGTTTTTACGCAGGCACAGGGCAAAGCGCCTATGGCCTCCTGCATGAGCAACCTCAAGCAAATTTCCCTGAGCGTTATTATGTACTCGCAGGATTATGACGAGACGCTGCCACTCGCCCCGCAGTGGGCTGCCCAAACTGCTGTTTACGTGAAGAAACCTGCAGCAGATGAAGTGTGGCATTGCCCAACAGCCACATCACCCTACAGTTACGCCATGAACCGCGATCTTTCCAGTATATCGCTCTCGCGTATCAATGAGCCCTACAATGTTATTACCCTGTTTGAAAGCGATGCAGTTATTTGGAATATGTCAGGCGGGCAGGAGAGCCTGCCGAAACCGGGACGCCACAGCGACGGAGGAATATACGCATTGCTGGACGGACACGCAAAGTATTTGAGTGACAGTACAGTTCACGCGCCGAATGGCTATATATGGCATTTGCCGCAAACCCCGACCGCGCAACACTAAGAAACGTTCACGAAAACACAACAATATTCCTCAAAATATTCCTCAGAATCTTCCTCTTGCCTTGACACCCTCGTTTTAATGTGCTAATATGTTAGCATACTGTTAAAGGATTAGCACTCTTATGGATTTCCCCGATAAACTTGGCCGTCGTGAGCGGCAGATATTAGAAGCGCTATACCGGCTTGGCCCCGCTTCCGTCAACGAGGTTCTGGCCGAACTGTCCGACCCGCCCGGTTACTCCGCTGTCCGAACATTCCTGCGGATTTTGGAGGAGAAGGGGCATGTCACCCATACGCAGGACGGCGCGAAGTACATATATCATCCGACAAAGCCGCGTACCCCGGTTGCGAGAGAAGCGCTTTACAAACTCATGGAGACTTTTTTCGGAGGCCGCCCGGAACAGATCGTGAATACCCTGCTTAACGATGAGGAGCGGAAATTAAGCGAAGAGGATTTGGAACGTCTCGCCGCAATGATTGCCGCAGCGCGTCAGAAAGGAAGCGAGTAGTGGAAAACTATGTAGCCGAAATTTTCGTTGTCGAGCTTCTCGCTCGCGGCGCGGTTCTGTGCCTGCTCATGGCGCTCATTCTCGGCCTGTTTCGTCGAAGCGCGGCAGCCTACCGGCATCTAATGTGCGTTCTGGCTCTGTTCGGTCTGTTCGTGTTGCCGTTCGCGCAGCGACTCTTGCCGCCCATTCCCCTGCTGCCTTCGCAAATCGCGACAATCCCTGAACAAGCGACGGTTCCACAACCGGAAATGCCCCACCCTTCCAGTTTGCCATCGAAACCAGAATTGCCTTCGCAACAAGACAGGCTTCAAGAACCGAAGCCCGGAAACATGCCTGCCACTCTTATTTCAACCGAAAGCGTCCCTGCCTCGCGCAATACCACTGTTCTCACTCCCGCCCCTGACCGGGAACACACGCGAAGGGCAACATCTCTCCTGTTCGCGGTATGGGCAATGGGAGCCTCCGTTCTCCTCATTCGCCTGATGGTTGCTTTGTCGCGTCTGCGTAAACTTGAAGCCAACAGCAGGCAAGCGATGTTAGGTAACGTACCCATACGAATCAGTGAAAAACTGAATACGCCGCTAACGTGGGGAATTCGGAGGAGCGTCATTCTTCTGCCTTCCACCCTCTTCTCCGGCAATTCCGCGATTTGCGATACCGCCCTGCGCCATGAACAGGCGCATATCGCCCGCTGGGATTGGATATGGAACCTGTTCGCGGAGATTGCCTGCGCCTGCTGCTGGTTTCAGCCTGGAGCGTGGTGGCTGCGCCGTCGGCTGCGATTGGAAAGCGAACGCGCCTGCGATGACCGGGTGCTGCTTTCGGGGATTACCGGGCCGGACTATGCGGCTCACCTTCTGCAAATTCTGCGAACAGTTTGTACAAACGAGATCGCCCCCGCTATGGCTCAATGCCGGGGAATGGAGGAACGCATGACACACATCCTGGATACCGTAAAACCGCGCCGCGCGCAAACGACGTGGCTGGCCGTCTCAGCCCTGCTCGCGCTTGCCCTGCTCTCACTCGCCGCCCTGCGCGTATGCGCAAAACCGGCAGAAACGAGTGGAGACCGCACTCTCACAGGACATTTAAAACCTGTGAATGTGGTCGCCTTCTCTCCGGACAGCAAGCGACTGGTGACAGGCAGCGCGGACGGAACCGCGATTGTCTGGGACGTCACTACCGGGCAAAATCTGCGCGCGCTGAAGGGCAATACGGCGGCTGTCACTACCGCTCTGTTTACTCCCGACGGCAAGCGCGTCATCACCGGAGATAGCGACGGCACTGTTCATACATGGGACGCCACTAGCGGCAAGCAACTGCGTACCATGCCCGGTTCAGAAGGAGGCGGTGTCTGCGCTCTGGACATTTCTGCGGATGGGGTAAATCTGCTGACCGGCTACAATAGCGGCAAGGTAAAGGTGTGGAACGCTTCCACCGGACAGGGCATGATGACATTCGCTTATGACAACCAACTTCTTTCTGCGGCTATCTCGCCGGACGGCAAAAGCGTAGCCGCCGGGTATCTCGATGCCACGCTGAAGGTATGGGACACGCAAACCCAACACTCCCTATTTTCAAGAAAAACCTCTGTAAGCGACGGAATCACGGTCACGCATTTTGATAAACAGAACACGCTCTACACATGGGGGCATGAGGCAGCCAAAGATGGTAAGCCAAAGGTTCTTGCCATGACCGCATGGAGTATCGAAGACATGAAGACGGGCGGTTCCGTTATCCTGAGTATTATCACATTCCCCGGCACGGAAAACACAGTCAGCCATGCAGTAGACTACGATACCTTCACGATGATGTATGGACTGTCTGAAGGACAAGCCATACTCAATAATATGCGCGATGGCGCGGTTACTCTGGACGCCCACGAAGGCCCTGTTGCCGCCGCAACAATCTCACCGGATGGCGCCTTTGCCGCAACGGGTGGGCAGCGAAACGGTAAAGGCGAGGCAAAGATATGGGTCATAAAAGCGCATAGGCCAGCTAAAACCACGCAAGCGAAACTTTAAGGGACTCTCAACAAAATAACCGTTCCAGTCCGCGCAGGCGGACTTTGTTACCACAGCCGCGCAATTTATTGCGCGGACTCCAAGTGGAACAATTTAATCCTTGAGAGTCCCTAAGCAGATAAAAACGCAGCAACAAATCCCAATTTTTCGCTGCGATGAACCTTTTCATAGTAGCATCAAGCAGGCCAACACCTGAAAATGACTATTTTGTCTGCTACACCTCAGATACAAATTAGCCCCTCTCCTGGCGCGTTGCGCGGCAAGGAGAGGGGTTGGGGTGAGGTACTACTCCCTTTTCCTATGCCTCAGAACTCGCGATAATCGGCGAAAAGACCACGCGCGCATACACTTCCGCCAGTTGCAGCACACAGTTAATGGTAGGCAACGGCATAGAAGCGTCCAACCCACTTGCCACATCGAACCGCCACGAACCATCCTCCTGCCGGGTAAATACCTCAATGCGCGGCTCCCATTGCGAAATCATCACATAAGCGGCCAGCGAAGGTATGGTACGGTAGCAGTCGAACTTATAGCCACGATCCGTCCGCTCCGTAGACGCAGACAACACTTCGATAATCAAAATCGGATTGAGCAGCGTCGCTAATGGCGTGTCCCAAAACCTCGGCGTATCACAAACCACTGTTTGATCAGGATAAAACGACACGTTACACTCTTCCACATACACGCGCATATCGCTGTCAAAGGCTTCACAGGGCTGCCCCTCTAATTGATTACCAAGCGCGCGTGTCAGCGTGGAAGTGATTCGGACATGCGCAGGCGTCGCGCCCGTCATCGCCACAATCTCCCCATCATAGTATTCGCTTTTCGTTTCCGCCGCATCTTCTCGCGTGAAATACTCTTCCAGCGTTACAAACGGCGTTTTGGCATGTGCTACCATTCTCGCGCCTCCACCATTCGCAAATCGAAAATCGAAAATTTTCTACCCCCGCCGCTCGATAATCGAAACCGGATCAAGCATGGACAGGCGACGCCAGATCGTCACAATCGCAAACGTCGTAATCGCAAACGGCATTGGCAGCGTGAACAAAAACGCGATGGCGTCTACCGGGTTCAGCAGCAGCCCCTTCGGTTCCAGTGCTACCAGAAAAATCGTGTACAGCAACCCGACCGTCACAATGCCGCCCACCATCCAGCCGAACGCGCACAGCAGAACTGTTTCCCCAAACGCGCGGCGCAACAGTTGCCCGCGTCCATACCCGATAGCCGACAGGGTTGCGATTTCCGGCAGGCGTTGCGTAAAATAGATGTTGGACAACAGGGCGCACACAAAGGCAACCGCGCACACGATCAATGTAGTGACGATGTTCAGAATCAGATACAGATTGGACAACGCGCTGCGGGTTTCGCGCACAAGTCCCGCAAACCGCCAGACTCGCGCCAGCTTCTTGTCCACAACCTTTTCCATCGCGCTGTCTAACCGGCGTTGCGCCTGTTCATCCGCGCTCGGCGCGAACGCCATGTAGCCGACAAACGTAAACGGCGAATTGGCGTCCACAAAGGCTTTGTTCGTCAATCCAATCCACACCGGCCCGTGCAACAGCCCGACCAGTTTTATCGGCTGCGGGGCATACGCATCTTCGGATTCCGGTTTGGAAATCACATCCCCAAGTTTCAGCCCAAGATTACGCGCCACATCATCCGAAACTACCGCTTCCGGCTCTCCATCTTTTGGCATCCGTCCCTTCGCGATATGAACATTGCACCGTTCCAGCAGCAGATTGCGTCCCGATGCTTCCAGCCCGAACAGCGGAAACGGCATTTTGCCGAAAATGGTTTTCACCATCACCGTATACGAGTGCGTTGGCGTCATTACTCCCATCTCCGGCAGTTTACGGACTTTAGCGACCTGCTTCTCGTCAATCACCAGCGCGTTGCGGGGCGTCAACCCGGTCAGAAAACGATTATAGCCGTACAGAGTGAAAACGGTCAGATCAATGCTGCGAATAATCGTGACAACGCTTGCCACCATCGCAACCGACAGCACAATCACAAACGCCATCGGCATCGTCTTGCCTAAGTTACGGCGGAAGTAGGTTAATGGGGAAAGTGCGGAGATCATAGGGATTTAGGGTTTTAGGGTCAATACCGTTCAAATAAGCGTTTGTAGGGACACAACTTGTTGTGTCCGCATTGCGCCATGACGGAGGAGGGCACAACAAGTTGTGTCCCTACATGGTTTCTTTCGAGGTGAAAAACGCCTTATTTGAACGGTAATGGTTTTAGAGTTTTAGAAACCAAATTTCCACTCTATGTACAGTAGAGTAGACACGTATTTTCCTAATCCCCAATCCCTAAGTGACTCACGTCATTCACCAGTATTACGCGGCGGTGACGCTGTTCGAGCGGGCCGGACTCCTCGATGATACTTAAAGAGGCGTTGTCCAGCCATAAATGACGCATGGAACTGAGAGGCGCATCCAGCGCGGCGCATAGCAGGGCGCGTAAACTGCCGCCATGCCCGACAATGGCAACAGTCCCGCTTTTGTGGTCGCGGCGGATAGCGTCCAGAACGCCGTTCATCCGTTCCCACACGGCTTCCAGTGTTTCCGAGTTGGGAGGGCGGTAGCGGTGTGAGTCATGCAGGTAGTTCGCCAGCAATTCCGCATCGCCACGCGCTTCAATCTCTTCGCGGGTTAGCCCTTCCCACTCGCCAAGACACGTTTCCCGCAGCGCTTCGCTCGTCTGCACAGTCAGACTCATCGGACGCGCAATCGTTTCCGCTGTGTCCCGCGCCCGACTCAAATCGCTGGAATAGATCGTATCCGGGGGATAAGCGGACGTGGTAAGCCGCTTTGCCAGTTGCTCGGCCTGCGCCCTGCCATCCTCATGCAGCGCGACATCGGTATGACCCTGCATCCGCATCTCGCGATTCCACGCCGTAACGCCATGCCGAACAATATAAATTCGTAACACATTCGAACCAGCAGCCATACTCCTCGCAATCTCAGGTATCGTCTTTATGCCGAATACCGAACACCGAACACCAAATACATATTTATGGCTTGCGCGCGGTTCCGTTCCCGCCGGGGCTGGCGTGGGGAGGGGGAACCGGACTGCCACCCCCACTGCTGACGCGCGCCCCCGCACCGCCGGGTTTTCCATTGACGCCGCCCGCCATTAATGCCCGCGCGTCCTGTGCTGTCCGCGTCCCCTGCTTCGCTCCCGACGGCGGCGTAAACACGAACACGCTGTCCGCTACATTGGGATTCAGCGTTTGCTGCGTGATTACCAGCGTTTTCATCATTTTCATGGCGGGCGTCGTTTGCGTCACTTTCAGCAGATGGTAATCTTTTTTGTCAATCACCAGTTCGGAGGGAACCAGCAACTTTTTCAACTGTTCCAACTGCGCCTTTTCCTTTGCGGGCGCATTGAGCGGCAGAGCGGCAGAGGGCGGCACAACCTGCACCACATACGCCGCTTTGCCGCCCATCGTTGTGGAACCCACTAACCTGCCGCTTTGCGCGTCGAACCGTATACCGAGTAACGACAGCAGCGACGTATTCTGGTTAACGGCTGCGCCCGGAAGAACCGGCTGTTTAACGTACTGATTCCGCGCGGAAGCGTAACTGATCGTCTCTTTGCCGTTGCACATCACAATTTGCGTTCCGCCCACTCCCGGCCCGGAGTTCTTGATAGTATACAGATTGGGCTGCCTGAACGTGATCTCCTCGACACTGCTCAAGGTATAAGGCTTGTTCTCGTCCGTCGTACCCGTTTCATTCCGCGTCACCGTTCCCTGAAACGATCTTACGTCATACACCGCCGCCATCTTCTTGAGTATATCCTGCGCCTGCGCATCCGCGTGAGCGACAGCAGAACCGCCACAGGCAAATACCGCCGACAACATACAAAGATTAACACCTTGGCGCGACATGTGTAAAGAGAACACTGTTAATACACTCCTATTGAAAACCTTCAATCCTGCTCCACGACGCTGACGCGCAGTTCATGCGAACCATCCGGCGTAGCGACTTCATAATAATAGAATAACTCGTGTCCCACCGGAAGCGCGTCCACATAGCGCAGGCTGCCGCTTGCATGGGGCGAAACCAGCGCGGGACCGACAGGGGAAAGCGAGTAAAACGTTCGTAAATCGAACGAGTGCGCCAGCCCGGTACGCTCCTCATAGTTTTCCGATACGGACGCGCTGCCATCATAAAAGGCCAGATACCCGCCTGTATCCAGCGGCAATACGGCTCCAATACGGCGACAGTATCCATCCCATGCGGGCGCGACAGCCACACCGGGAGTTTCGATGCTGTAGCCGCCAGTGAGCAGCGGATTTGACACGGGCGAAACATCTCCAAGCCACTGAAAATGCCGTCCATCGCCGCTCACAGCCGCGCCCGTTCGCGATAAGGTCAGCCCGGTATTGTAAATATCGCCCGTCGCATGTCTATTCTGCTGCGCTGCCACCGGCAGATCGCTTACCCGGGTCGCGTAACTGACCAGCATGTAGTACATCCTGCCAATCAGTATGACGTTGGGGTCTTTCACGCCCTCCGCCCCTATCGCGTCCGGCGTCATTACGACTTGCAGATTGTGCAGATCAAAACCGTCCGGCTCGTCCGCTTCCAGCAGGCTGATGCGCCACTTCTGATCCTCTTCGCTGACATAACTCAGATACAGCCGCCACCTGCCATCCAGCCCGCGCAGCAGACTGGAACGCTCCAGCGACAGCGCGGCAAGCGAAGTTTTCGGCAGCGCCCATATATCCTTGAATGTCACGCCATTGTCGCTTGCCGCAATTCGGCATTCCACGCCCCGGCCCAACTCGCGGGGTTGCCGCAGGCGGTAGACAAGATAAAAAGTGTTCGTTGCGGCATCGAAACTCGCGCCCGGCGCGCCCGCCCACCATCCCGCGCCCTCTCCCAACGGCGCGCGGACAATCATGCCGTCGTTTGGGTCGAACAACGGCACGGTGTCAATGGCCTTTCCCATATTGTTCGCCATTTAATCTCTCCCGTAGCGTCCCAGCCGCAGCGTATCCCCAATCTTCCAGCCAAACAAAATAGAGGGGAACAGCAAGTTTCCGGCAAACATCGCCGTGGGAACGCTGACCCCGCCATCCGACAAACCCTCCACAGGATGATACAGCAGGATAAAAACAACATTCAGCAGCAATGCCAGCCCATACGCCCGCAGCACGGACGCCGATACGCGATTTTGGGTAATGCTTACCACAACGTACGCCAGCAAGGATACAAAAAACCACACCAGCGACAGCAAAGCAAGGACGCTGTTCAGCGGCACGGGACTGCGCCCATCCCGCCGCCCCGCCAGTTCCTGCGCCTGCGGCCTCATACCGCCATACAGCGCAAGCAACACGCCGCCAAGCGCGCCGCAAACCACCAGCGCAAACAGCAGATTCAGCGATAGCCCTAAAATAAGTCCCGTACCCGGAAACATAGTGAACGCGCCAAGACAGCCGCCCAATCCCACCAGCGACGCCGCGCCCACGCCGTTCACAAGGGCGTCGCTGCTCACGCGCTGCGCCAGTGGCACATGCGGCGTTCGGGCAAGAGTTGGGCCATGAGACGCCATTTTGCCGCCAACGCCCATCAATCGGTCTAAATTTGCCTGTACGCTCTGATTGCGCGGGTTCAACTGCACGGCCAGCGTATATGCCTGTATCGCCGCGTCCGTATTGCCCTGCTTGCGAGCCACATCGCCCAGTAGTTCATACGCCATCGCGTTGCGATTATCCAGACGAATCACCTGCCGACTGAAATCTTCCGCTTCAGCATACCTGCGATTGATAAAAGCAAGTTGCGCTTCCCCCACCAGCCGCTTTATGTCCCCCGCCCGCTCATTGGCTTTGCGCTGCGCGGCAGCCCGGTCCCGGTTGGCGGCAGCCTCCGCCTGTTCAAATGTCGGCGCGGGTTCCGGGCGAGTCGGGCCTGTTGCGGCGCGGGGACGCGAGTTCGTATCCCCCTGCCGCCGTCCATACAGCAGCGAGTCCCAATCCGTGTCCGCGACATTTGATGGATTTCTGTTATACGAACTTCCGGCGCGATTGGGTGGCGGAGTCGGGCGAACAGGCCGCGCTCCTCCTGCCCGATTTGTATTGGCGGCAGGGCGCGGCGGCTGTGAAGGCGTTGCGGCGCGTGGCGCAGAAGTGGGAGTGGCAGCAGACGAAGCCGCCATTCGCGCCTCAAAAACTCGGTCGCCATCATAAGAAGCGCGGCGTTCCGCATCCCCAAGCACGGAATACGCCTCGTTGATCTCCTTGATCTTCTGCGCGGCTTCCGGTTTGGGGTTTACATCGGGATGATAACGCCGCGCCAGTTCCCGGTAACGCTTCTTGATCTCGTCCCCGCCCGCCTGCGCGTTCAACCCCATTATGGCATAATAGTCTTTGCTGGAACTGCTCATCTACCGCTTTCGACGCTGAATAAAGCCTGAACGCGCAAAACTTTGATTGAAATGCTCCCCCTTCTCCCAGGCTTTTTTGGGAGAAGGGGGCCGGGGGGTTGAGGACTAATCCCCATGTCCATCATCGGGTACGGTTGTACTCTGCTGCGCCATGCCCATATACAGATGAATGATCGCGTTGCCAACAATCACCGCCACGATCAGGAACACAACCACGCCGAAAATCATTGCGCCCTGATGGGCTTTTTGCTTGCCTTCCGCCTCGTAATAATCCGCCACGCTGTCGAGCATCTGATCCAGCGCGCCGGTTGTTTCGCCCGTGCGCAGCATATCCAACGCCATGGGTGGAAACGCCGAGGATCGCGCCAATCCAACTGATACCAGCCCGCCCTTTTCCACTTCAGGTATGGCGTTTATGGCCGCCCGACGCATTACGGCATTGCCGCTGGCATCCCCGGCAATTTCCAGAGCCGTACTTGCGGCGAATCCGCCATGATAAAGGGCGGCATATGTGCGGGCAAACTTGGCGGTCGCGAACATGCGCGAAATATTGCCTATCACCGGTATCGCCATCTTGAACGAGTCGTAACCCTCGCGCACACCCGCAACATTGAACAAAAACAGCCTGCACACGATGGAAGCTACAACAACCGGAATGGCAAACATCAACGCGAAGCCTACCGTTTCGGAAAGGTAGTTCCCCACGGTATAAGTTGCTCCACCCATGCCGCCCACGATTAACTTTGCAATGGCCGGCATGCCTCCCACAAACCCATGGCTGCCTAAGATCATCACCGCGATAAACATGGTTATTTTCGGGTACAAAGTTTCGCGGCTGATTAAACGCCGGATTTCCAGATCGTGGTCTACATAATCCGCGATCTGCTTCAGCGTCACATCCAGCATACCGCCCTGTTCCGCCGCCCGCACCATCGCCACCTGCATCGGCTGAAAAATCCAGGGGTAAGCCGCCATAACATCGGAGAATTTGCCGCCCGCCTGTACCTGCCGCTGCGCTTCTCGCGTGATCTCCTTCAGTCTTGGATTGGGCGTATTGCTTTCCAGCGCGACCAGCGATTGATACAGCGGCAGTCCGGCATTAATCAGCGTGGCGAACTGGCGCAGATACGGCGCGAGTTCTTTCAGCACGACCCCGGAACGGATCGGATAAACGAACATCTCCACAAACCGCTGCCATGTGCCGGAATCCCGCGTGATACCCGCGCCGTAGGGGATACGGATACCCTCGCGCCCCTGAACCCTCGCGCCCGTTACCAGTTGCCCTGACGCGTTCAATGTGGCAGAACTTGTCACCGGCGCGTTCGTCAGACTGGTACTCGCCACATTCGCCGCGCCCACACTCTGCATGTTCTCGCCAACGGTTTCCGGCGCGGTCAATTCCTGACCTGTCGCCCCACTCGCCGCCACGCTGCGTTCCCAGGGTTCCATCATCCGCCCCGGCGCAGTCGTCAGTTCTGCCGGGGCCGTAAGCGTCGGAGCCAGCAGCGTATTCAGCGTGTTCGCCGTAGCCTCCGGCGTCGCGTACATCTGGCTCAAATCAAGAACGGCGGGAGCGTTGCGGGGTTGGGGGTTGGTACTCGACTTCGGGGTTGAGCAGCGCAGTTTGCATACCCTGACCACTGACCACTGGCCCCTGACCACTATTTACTGTCGGTGTGAGCGGGCGTGTTGAGGGAAACGCGCCCTCCGTGACCTCCACGCGGACGGGCGTATAGCCCATGCGGCGCACCTGATCGGCGGCCACCATCATATCATTGGCAGAAACCATCCCCTCGATGACATTTCCCGTCGTGTCCGTCGCGCTATAGGTAAACTGCGGCATGATGCTTGTCTCCGTCCCCGCTCCCGCAGTCCATCGCTATTCCGCCTACTTCCGTCTCCACGACATGAAATACGGCAGCGTAATAACTATGCATCATCCATATCAAAGCCCCGCCGCCGAAAATCAACATCGCAAGCAGTCCAATCCGAAACATCATAAAACGCGCTTTGCCGGTGGCGATCTCCACCTTTTCTTCATAATACGCCTGCGCCTGATCCAGCATCTCCATAACCTGCCCCGACTGTTGCCCCGTAAACACCATCTGTTCCACCTGATTGGCAAACAATCCCGTCGCCTGAAACGCTTCCGGCAAACTCGCGCCCGACTGCATCAGCTCATACGAACGCGCAAGCTGATCGCGAACCACGACGTTGCTTGCCGTGTTCATCGCGCCTTCCCACGCATGAATCGGCGCGACCCCGGCATGATACAAACGCCGCAGCATCCGCAGAAAATTCCGAACCGCCACTTCGCGCTGCAAATTCCCGAACGCGGGAATCTTCAGCGACCAGCTATCGCGTAAATACCGATACTGCGGCAATTGCAGCGTCCGTCCGGCAAAAATTACCAATCGCCATCAGCGCAAGACTGATCGGCAGGCTGATAAACATCAACACTTTGAAATAGGCGACGAGATTGGCGTGAAAATCAAAACTCCGGAACAGAATGGGAAATAGCGGAATTACAAATGGGCAGCATCAAAAACGCCTGTATCGCCATTGTTTTGGGCAGCCATGCCCCCCGATATAGTTTGATATTGGCGTCGTACCCATCCGCGATTTCGGCAAGCGCGATGTCTATAAAGCCGCCGGTTTCGCCCGCCAGCACCATGCCGGTCACATGCTCCGGGTAGATGCGCGGGTACTTCTTCATCACGTCGGAAATCATGCCGCCGCTTCGCGCCACCTCGCTCATTTCCCGCGCCGTGAGCGCCAGATTGGGATTGGGAGTGCGCGACCCCAGATTTTCCAACGCGCTGAATATCGTGATACCGCTGTGGCTGAAACTGGAAAACTGCCGGAAAAAAAACTGCAAATCGCGCGTTTTCACGCCGCCCAGATCGGAAGCCTGCTCCGCCTGCGTCGTTACGCCCGGACGTGTCTGTGGAAGCGGCTTTCGTTTGCGTCGCCCGCGCCTGCACTCTTCGCCGCATTGCCCGCCAGCGTAATATTGCCGACCTTCGCCTTTTGTTCCGCAACCGGCGCGCTTGCCGTCGCCACCGTCATGCGAACTGGACGCGGCGCAGCCGCCACCGTGCCGATACTCGTCACCTCCTGCATCGCCGGATTGACATTCATTCTATCCTGAACGGATGGGTATTGGGTGGTTTGATTGCCGATTGCCGATTGCCGATTGTGGATTGTGGATTGTGGATTGAGAAGCGGGCTTACGTATTCCTCCCTGTTACCTGTCCCCTGTTCTCTGTTTCCTCCTGACGGCGCAAGCGACTGTGGGCGCAGGCCGCGCTGCTGTAATTCGCGCTGCGCTTCCGCTTCTGTTTTCGCTTCGATTTTACCGAAGACGGGCAAGCCCTGCTCATCTACGGCCTCATATAAATAGTTCATCGTCTTGTACCCGCTCAATCGGTTGCGCGCGTATGATGTCGGAGTGAAGCAGTTCCCGCAGCGGCTGCTCGTCCGGGAAAATAAGGTCAGGAACCAGATCAAAAAGAGGCTTCAGCACAAACGCCCGCCTCTTCATTTCAGGATGCGGGAGTGTCAGAACTTCAGATTGCATTGTCTCAGCGTCATAAAGCAGCAAATCAATGTCAATCGTGCGTGGCCCCCAGCGTTCCGTTCGCTGCCGTTGCCCCTGCGTTTCAATCTCCTGAACCAGATGCAACAATTCCATAGGCGTTAGTGTTGTTTCCACAATCGCGACACAATTCAGATGCGCCGGATACCTCTGCTCATCTTCCGGCTGCAATCCCAAATGCGGCGATTCGTACAACGGCGACACCGCCAGAACGCGCGTACTCCCCGTCGCGCTCGTCAAACCATCTAAAGCCATCTGCAAACGCGCCTTTCGATTGCCCAAACTAGAACCCATCCCAAGAAAAGCGCGGTGTATGGTGACATTCATTCCTGCCCCACTTGCTCACCTTTCATTTCGATACGTCACGCGCTACTTATGGGTTTCGCGCTTCGTACTCAGATGTGGACCATGCAGCAAAAAAGCTCGACGCGAGAAATATTTAGGACGAGTATCATAATTTACAGCATTCGATAGATGTATGTATCTTCTGGCGCGTCCGGCAATGCGTTTCTGCGCAATCGAACGCCCTGATCACCTACAGCAACTCGAACCGTATCACGCAGAGAACGAATCAAATTACTGCTAGGCTTTACCACAGTCACATCATCCAAAGTGATGTCAAATTGAGGTCCAAAACCTTTCAGTACCGAGCGTAATTTTTCGTATGTTTTCAGCGGGCCTAACTTACCAACCAACGGTGTGGCAATTATAAGTTCCCAAGAGTCCATTTCAGGTTTGTAGAGCCATAATGCGGCTTTGATTGAAAAATTCAATGCATCTAACTCTGCAATCAAACGACTGCCAGCCTCCAGAGGAAACCTCACCAGTAACGTTCCAGCCATTGTAATACTCCATGCGTAGGGTCACTAATCGCGTTATACAAATCCTCCGCTTCACTGCGATTTTGCCTCTCATACCGACTTTGTTCCGACCAATCCTGAACAACTCGCCAGTTCACTTCCAAATAACTGTCCGCTGCTTTTGCAGCATCAAACATGGGCTTTAGACCTGCATGTTTGATTAAGAGTGCTAGATCATGCGTGTAACTGTCATTAACCAGTTTCTTATCCGGGAAGTCAAATCGCCGAGTCTTCTTTGCGATACAGGCTTTCAAACCGCATTCGACAACATACCCGGCCAGATAGTACGCGCCGGAATGGTTTCTGCTTGACAGCAATGCCTTTGCCTCGCGTTGTCGCAATCGGGCAATCGCCTTGAAATCGTTTCTATTCATACGCTACACCTTTGCTTCAAACTCCCCGCAGAAAGCGGACAGCCTCTTTTTCATACGTATGGAAGGGGTTTTTCAAATCCAGTTGGCGGTTGCGCTCGATGTAAACGGCATCCCAATCTATGACGTAGCGCGTACCCGGCTTGTTAATCAGTTGCGCCACGATCTGGCCCCTTCCCAATGCGCGAGTGTTTTCCGGCGGACTGGTAATCGCGTGTTCCACCTGCTCATCCGTAATCAGGCGGCGCATGGCCCCCGATTGTTCCAGTCCGTAAAACAACCCTGCGCTCGGACTGATATTATGGTACTCCAAATCCAGCGATTGCATGATGTCGTCCTGCCATTTGCCGCCGGTTTCATCAATATATTGCTGATACAGCGTTTTCTTGGCGGACCAGTCCAGCCGATCCGATGTGGAAAGCGGGTCCTGTTCCAGATCGTTGAGAATAGTTTCCCACTCCCCCAGTACCATATCGGTTTGCGGGTCTTTACGGTGCAGATACCTTTTCGCCGCGTCCAGATACCGCCGCTGTAAATCTATGGCGGAAATCACCTTGCCGTTGCGCATCTTTACCGGCCATTTCATCGTCGGGTCGCGCGATACGGAGCGCAACGTTTCCAGCGGGTCGGCAACCTCCACATCCGGCGGAACCGCGCCCTCTTCAATCAAATCCAGCACCAAACTCGTCGTGCCAACCTTCAACATGCAAGCGTACTCGCTCATATTGCTTTCGCCAAACAGAATATGCAGACGGTGCAGGTTGCTGTACGAATAATAGCTGTCCCACTTGGGATTGATAATAGCGCGATTAAAGCGCACACGCGAACTGATGGTCTTTACGATATGGTCGGCGCGCTGGCTCAGTTGAAAATCCACGCTTGGATCAATCTCCACGCCGTAGAAGTTCGACACCCACACATAATCCACCTCATGCTCGCCCAGAGTCATGATGTTGTTTTTGCTTGAAGGCCGCGTCAGGCGATGTCCCCCCACGCGCCCGATACCCGCGAAAATCTGGCGCGTCACCAGAAACGGCAATAGATAGGAGAGCGCGTCCGTGAAAAACCGGTCTTCGATCTGCACCAGATAATTCTCGTGACAGCCGAATGTATGCCCGCCAAAATGGTCAATGCTGTTGTTGTGAAAACTAACCGCGTCTTCCAGATTCAATTCGGCCACCAACTGCGCCAGCAGCGCGCGCCCCGCGCGGTCATGGCGCACCAGATCGAGCAGGTCGCAGCACTCCGCCGTCGCGTATTCCTCGTGGCTGCCAACCGCGTCTATGTACAGGCGTCCGCCGTTTTTCAGAAACCCTCCGGCGCGGGCAGGCTCAAACGCATAATCGCGCGCATGAAGATCAATCACGCCCAGCTTGCGCTCATAAAACGCATGATCCTTCACCTGCTCTACGACCTCTTCCGCCGTTCCCACGGAGGGATCGCGCACCATACATCCGAACTCAGTTTCAATCCCGTAAATGCGACGTTCCATGCTTGCTTCCGCCTTTATTTCCCTGCGCGTTGTTCCACATACCTTTATGACGAGTCCAACTCTTTACAAGTCTCTCCCTGTTTCTACGAACAATATCGGCTTTTTTTCTCCCAATGATAATTTGATACGATTTGGGAACAATTTAGTGTATAATCTATACTAACAGAGGAAAGTCACGTATTCCTTCCTGTGTGTCCCGTTTCTTATCTCCCGATACTTATTCTGCCTTCGCGCTTGTCTGGATGCAGTCAGGCTGCTGTGTCACTTTAGCAGTAATTTGAAGACCAAAGGACGTACTCTATTGAAAGGCGAATTCACCTACCGCTCACGCCTGGTTCCGTTCGGCTGTCGAATTGGACTTCTGCTGGCGGGCATCAGTCTATGTGGTTACGCGGCGAACGCGCAATCCGTTCATCAGGCGCAGGAATCTGCCCACATGCCGCAGGGCGCATTTCTGCGTCAACCCTCGCCTAACGTAGCCGCTCTGGTTCGGCAGGTAAAGTCGGACCCGAAAGTAGCAGTTCGCTACGCGCGCCTGTTTCACCTTCCTGTGAAGATGGTTCCTGCGGCTCTGGAACAACTTCATGTAAAAAATCTTACCGCAGACCACATCTTGCAGGTGCATTACGTGGCTGCCGACAACTCGCATGGCGATAAACTTGTTTACAAGCCGCGCCGGGTGAAAAAGGGAACGCCGGTTTACTGCCTGCCCGATGGCACTCCCCTGTTGATTCGCGTTTGTGGAAACCCGATTCGTTCGCGGGTGTCACCGGAACTGTACACCGCCACTCCCGTACCCGACTTTACTCCCGGCGAGGCTCTGATTCCTCCAACGGCAAGCAGTTCTGTTGCTATGGGAGGGCCTCCGGGCCGCGTGGTTGTGCCGCCCACGACTATGCTGCCGGTTATTCCCGTCGTCCTGGCGGAAAACGTGCTTGGGCCAGCGGAATTACCCATTGCCGCGCCCACCCTGACGCCGCCTCAGTTGAGGGCTGCCTCCCTGCCACCCGTATATCACTGGGTCAACGGCGGGCCGGGACTTGTTGGACTTGCGGGTCCTCTGGCGTTGCTGCCCCTTCTTGCATTGGGCGGCCATTCCGGTCACAGCGCAGGGTTGCCGGCTGTTCCAATTACGGGTGTATCTACAATCATTCCGACAACTGGCACCACAAGCGAGTCGCCTGTGCTACCGGAAACCCCGTTGCCTGTCTCAACACCTGAACTGCCGGTCGGTTCGCTGCCGGGGCAAACACCTGAGTTGCCTGTCGGATCAACGCCCGGAACCCCAGGTGGCTCACCCGGAAGCCCTGGTTCTCCTGTTATCACGCCGCTCGGCCCCAGTCTGGTGCCTGAACCCGGTTCCATCACCTTCGCCCTTACCCTGCTCGCAGGAGCCGGATGGGTCGCAGGCCGCAAAAGAAAGAAATAAGTTGTAAAGGATAAGGGATAAGAAACTACATTCGAGTAGTTTCTTATCCCTTCAATCTACTTATACTCCCGCGTCAGCGCTTCAATATCTGCCGCCGATAACAGGCGGAAACGACCCTCCCGGTTCGTCCGCCGTTCCAGCAAGCCCACCTCGACGGTTCCGTTTTTCAGTTCATCCCGCAGGAACACGCTGTCTACCTCCGCCGCGTCCAGTTCGCGCAGAGGATTATAACTGTCTTCCTCGTCTTCCTTGCCGCTCCCAATCTGGCGGCGCAGGCTCTCTCTGGCTCCAATTGCCCATGCGGATAAAGCGCGGGAAAGGGCTTCGTCACGCGACAAACTGCCTGTATCCTCACCCAGGCGTTCCAGCATCGCGTCTTCCGCCGTTTGCGTTCCCGCCACTACTGCTGATTCGTGATACGACTGGAATTCGCCGTCATAATTCAGCGCGAAAAACGTGTCCTTTTCCGGCGTTCGTCCAATCTCCGCAAATAGCGCGCGAATCACAACCGGCTCGTACATGGGATCGCCAAACGCCTTTTTCAGCGTCGGACTGAGGGCAAAGCCTACCAGTCGCTGTACGGAAACATCGTCCGGGCTGCGCTCAAAACCCTCCTGATGCGTGTTCTGGATGGCAGCCAGTCGCACATTCTCGATGTCCGACTGCTTGCCGATGGCAGAAAACATCTGGCGGTCATAAATCTCGAACACTTTGCGCTGTGTTCGCCGCACGGTGAGCAGCAGCAGTCCATTGTCATACCTCATGCCAACAATGGGACTACCCGCCCGCAGCCGCTCCTCCACATAATCTTTGCGATGCCCGATGGCCTCATTGATGTCAAAAGGTGTATACATAAATAACTTTCCAGAAGCGTTGAGCGTGGAGCGTTAAGCATGAGAAACTATTCTCGCGCTTAACGCTCCCTGATTTCAGACACAAGGCGCAATGCTTACGCTCAACGCTCATTTTTATTGGTGTGGCTTCAGGATAGCCTCATCGGTACTATCTGGATTGGCCTTGTAGTTGTAATCGTATGGTTTATCTGGTATGGAAGAAACAGTCCCTGCGTCCTGTTCGGGTCTTGCCATATGCCCCATGAACGGGCGGCGCGGCGGGGGCAATAAAGCCATTTTCCCCATTCTCGGCGTTGGCGCAACCTCCCCCATCATCTGTGTTGGCGGTTCCGACGCGACCGGAGGCGCAATGGGAGTAATGGAAATGCCGCCCGCAACAGCCGTCGGCATCACTAGGGGCGCTACTGCCGTTGGCTTCGGCGTGGACGCAAATTTCTTATCGCCAGTCGTATGAGTCTCTTCGCTTGACACCATAGCTGCCATTGCGCCGAACATCATGGCGAACAGACTTGCGGCAACCGCGCTGCGTCGTATCAGCGCGACGCGAACCACCTGCGCCCCAATCCGGCAATCTCGCGTCAGAACGGTTCCATCCCGCCGCTGATAGTATCGCGCGCATAATTTGCCCTCGTGCTTGCGCAGCAGCCCTTCGGCTTCCCCCTGCGACATTTCAGACAGATTGTACACGTTTTTGGCGCAGTGCAGGCAGAACTTCACGCGCTCGCCATCAACGGCCTCCATACCCTCCCACGAGGCTTCGCACGGACTGGCGACACGGACATTTTGCAGCAGCGGAATGGTTGTTTGCATCGGTTCTCTCCTGATCGCGGAAAAGTCTTTTCAGTAGTAACCCAAGTTGCTACCTAAGCGTGTAGCAAGCAGCCGAGCATTTTGTGAAGCGCATAACGGTCTCTGGTATAGTGAAAGTGCCAACCCACACTAGACAGGAGTTCCGTTATGCAAGAAAAGATTATCACAATTTACTGTGTTTGTGCCGACTTTCTTTTAGCTTATGGGCATAAAGAAGACCCGCAAGCCCGCATGACCGATGCCGAAGTGATGACCACCGTGCTGGTGGCCGCCACGTTCTTCGTCGGCAATCAGGAACTAAGCCGCATTTTCCTCAAAGAACACGGCTACATTCCCACAATGCTCTCCAAAAGCCGGCTCAATCGTCGCCTGCACGCTTTGCCCGACACGCTCTGGCAAGCGCTCTGGCACGTTCTGGCGCTGTGTGCGATCCACACCAACCCGTCGGGCGAGTATGTCGTGGACAGTTGCCCGGTACCGGTGTGTGACAACATTCGCATCTGGCGGTGCAAATTGTACCCGGACGCGGCGTTTCGCGGCGTTATCGCCAGCAAAAAGCGCTATTTCTACGGCGTGAAGGTGCATTTGCTGATTGCGGCCAATGGTCAGCCCGTCGAAATCCTGATAGAACCCGGCAGCGTCGCCGACATCAATGCGTTTCGGAGCTTGCCGCTGGACTTGCCCCCAGATGCCGAAGTACATGCCGATGCCGCTTACACCGATTATACGGTCGAGGACTTCTTAGGCCAACACGCCAAGATCGAGTTGATTGCGGCGCGCAAAAAGAACAGCACCCGTCAAGTGCCGGGTTGGGTCACGTACCTCAGCCAATACACGCGCAAACGAGTGGAAACCACCTTTAGTCAGATCAACTTGCGGTTTGCCAAGTGCATTCATGCCGTGACACCACGCGGCTTTGAGTTGAAGGTGTTCCTCACCGTGCTGGCCTTTGCCATCACTGGCTAAAAAGTTAGGTAGCAACTTGGGTTAGTAGCCGCCTGTGTTCGTCACAAGCGCGTTGGTTATCTGTTAGTTACTCCCGCAAACAAGAAAGTTCACCCTGATGCTGCTTTATTTTTCGCTATTGACTGGCCTCTATCATTAAGCCTCCCCTCTCCTAGCGCGTTGCGCGGCAAGGAGAGGGGCCGGGGGTGAGGTTAAACTCACGGTCTTGGCGCAATCCGTTCGCCGCCCGCGCGATCTATATCGGCAACGACAGCCCGCAATTCAGCCTCGCTCACGTCCTCAATGCCATCCGCCGTAATGGTTTTGGCAAGCGGCAGCACTTTCGACCAACCACCCGTTGCCGCGTCGAGATCGGCGGCAATGTCGAGCAGGTACAAAGCCTCTTTCAGGGCTTCCTCGCGGTTCATATCATGGAACGGCTTTTTCGTCTTCACGATGTAGTCGAACACGCCGCGAATCTGCGTGGAACCGCTGCCCGCCGCGCCGAACTCCGTGCTTTCAAACCGCGCGCCCATGCCGTCATAGAAGAAAATACGTCCCTGACTGCTCTCCTGATCGAACGTAGTCAAAATCGGGATAAAGCCGCCGATACCCTGCAAAGCATCCGGTATTCCCGCCCGCACCACTTTCGCCAGTTCCGCCAGTTTGCCGTCCAGACTCATCTGCTGCAAGTACGTGCGCTCGAACAGCTTGAAACTCGTGCGCAGATACCGCACGACTTCCATTGCCCGCGCGAACGAACCCGAAATCGCCAGCAGGGTATAATCGTCAATCGGCAGCACTTTTTCGGCCTGATCGTACATGATGGCGAAGTTAGCGGTGGCCCGCCGGTCGCCCACGTTTATCACGCCCTTATCGAACTTCACGGCAATAACCGTTGTGCCGTGCGTATCCACAACGCCCGTACCATGCCCAATACCCTGCCCTGCGGGACTGTCATAAGGCCGCGCCGGAAAGGTCGTTCCTGCGGGAACCTGCCCCTGCATCGGGCGCGTAATCGGATGGCCGCTCTGCTCAAGAACGCGCCACAAATCTCCTGTCAATTGCATTGTCTCACTCCGTTGGGAGGAGAAAGGAGAAAGGAAAGAGAAGAAAGCCTACCACTTTACACCCTCTGCAACACATAAAGCACAATCAAGCAGACAGGTACTTTCTCCTTTTTCCTTTCTCCTTTCTCCTGCATTATTCTCCGCTGCGCTGGCGGTAGCGGCGGGCGGCGTCCGGGTCCACGCGCTTCATGCGCTTGAGCAGGTCGCTCGTGTCGGGCCGCTTCACATCGGGTTTGCCCGGTCCGCCATCGCCGCCCTCTTTTTGCAGGGGGTTGGCGGGGGCGGTCGGCATCTGGCGGCGCTCTTCTCCGGTAAATATCATGGTCGTAGCTCCTTATATGTTGACTGGCATCTGTCCATATGAAGATTGCAATGGATCAGAGCGGCGAGAAAGGCACAAACATCTTTCAACAAGTGTAGTCGGTTTTCCTCGTTACGTCAACCTGTCCCTATGGGCAGGCATTTTTACACCCATTCGGCTTTCGGATTGCGGCGAATCACTTCAACCGCCTCCTCCAGCGTCTGCGCATTGGCAAACTCGTCATTCAGCGCCTGAACATTCGCCTCCACAAGCGGATTCATATCGAACAGCATATCCTCGCCCCCATACTTGAAAGCGACGCCGTTCCAGCCGATGCTGCGCACACTCTGCGCGAACCGTTCCGCGAACAAACCGCGAATAAAGGCTCGCGTATCCCCCGGCGCACAGGACATGGCCGCGTCAATCCGCGCATCCGTTACCAGTCGCCGCATTTCGCCCGCCTGCTCCAATCCGTAATACAATCCGGCTTCCGGGTCAACGTCATGGTAGGCGAGATCGAGGCTCTGGATATACGGGTCGTTCCACGCCAAGCCCCTCCTCCTGCCGAAAAGCATCCAGCAATTTGTATTTCGCCGCCCAATCCAGTCGGTCGGCGCAACTTAGCGGATCGGTTTCCAGCGCGTCCAGTATCGCCGCCCACTCCGCCAGCGTCCAATCCGTATCTTCATCCAGTCCGGCAAATCGCTGCGCTGCCTGCAAATAAATGCGCTGTATTTCTATCGCGGTAAGCGGCGGCGCTCCTACCTGTTCAACCGTCTGCTTCAGCGTTACGTCACGGGAAATCTGCTTCACCGCTTTGATGGGGTCTACCAGTTTGACCGGGGCCGTTAATCCCTCTTCCAGCAGCTTCAGCACAAGACTTGTTGTTCCCACTTTCAGCGCGGTGGCGTACTCGCTCATGTTCGCGTCGCCGCAAATCACATGCAGTCGGCGATACAATCGCGGCGTGGCGTGGGGTTCATCCCGCGTATTTACCAGAGGACGATTGTGCAGCGTATCCACGCTGGCCTCAACCGAAAAATAATCCGCCCGCTGCGAAAGCTGAAAAATCTCGCCGTCATACGCGCTGTCGTTTTCCACGCCCGACTTGCCCGCGCCCGCGTAAATCTGCCGCGTGGCGAAAAAAGGCAACAGGGATTGTATCAGCGTTTCCGTCGGCACGTCCCGGCGCATCAGATACGCCTCGTGCGTTCCATAACTCGCGCCATGAAAATCCGTGTTGTTCTTGTAAATCGTGACCGCGCGTTTGCTCTCATACGCCCGCTTTTGCGCCGCCGCCCACGCGATACGCTCCCCCGCTTTATCATGCGCCACCAGATCTCGCAAACCGCGACACTCGGGCGTGGCATACTCAGGATGCCCGTGATCATTATAAAATCGCGCGCCGTTCGCCAGTACGCGGTCACTGCGCTCCTCTTCCCGACTCATCGGACGGGCATTGGGCGCGTCGAACTGCGCGTCATCCGGGTTCGTGGACAGATGCTGCACCGTAAAGCCGCGCATATCGCGGCGCGGGTCTTCCCCCCGGTAGTTCCAGCCGCCAACCGCCGCGCCCGGATGGCTGCGCACGACCGCGATGCTCTCCGCAATCCAGTCGTTCGCCCCCAGCCCTTCAACCACTATCCCATATTCCGTTTCAATGCCAACTAGCCTGCTCATACTATATCAACTCTCTTCGCCTGCGTTTGTTTCAAAGCTCGTCCGTGCTGTACGGAATAACATACGAAATGAATTCTTCTTCTTCTTTCAACTCCCGCTTCAGCACATCCCAAACTGTACCACCCTTTTCTGCCTCCGTCATGCCATTAAAAAGAGGTGAAATGACTTTAACCCGCACTCGTCCTTCAAATCCCGGCTTCAAATCTATCGCGGCATTGCTACCCACGAGTTTACGCAAGGCTTTCTCAACACGGGGCGCGAAACTGTCAAAATCAACAACGCTGGTTGTTGTCATTTCCGACTCCTCTTGCCAGTTACACTCGTTGTTTGATCCACTCATACATAACACGGGCGGAAGTAACAAGTTCTTGCGCTTGTTCACGCGTTGGAATATCTGAGTCATACCGCCATGTAGATTTCCAGCGCAGACAAACGCTCCAATGGCGCTTATATTTCTGATCCGTGATCACAGCCGGTTCCAAATCTTCAAAGCCAGCAAGCCAGTCAAATTATGCCCGGCAGAACTATACAGATCGAAGGCGCTTTTACCACTTGCCTCGCGTATCTCCAACGCTTTACCAAGAGAACGAGCGGGAGGCGTAGGGGAAATGATGTACTCCTTCAACACACATTCGATACCGTATCCAGCCAAATACATCGCGCCACGCAAATGTCGCGTACTCGCTTCACTAACGTTTGGCGTGATGCTTGGGGGTTGAAGAAGTTCTTCAGCATCTCGGAGTCGCTGCAAGCCTGCCTTTCGAAAATGGATAATATCATCGTACTCCGCCATAATCGCTCTTTAACAATGACAAGATTGCTCACAGAATGTTCTCAGCCCGGAACATAGCGGTTTCAGCGTTCATGATGGTCAGGCCACCATCAACATTTATGGCCTGCCCGGTGATGAACGATGCGGCATCTGAAGCCAGAAAGACGGCCACGTTCGCCACCTCTTCCGGCTTGCCAACTCTGCCGAGCGCATAGGGGAATGGCATTACTTTCTGCACATTGGGAGGCGTCTGCTGTTTCCAGACTTCCTCGCCAAAACTCATGATGTGGCCCGGACAGATGGCGTTGACGCGGATACCCTGCAATCCCAATTCCACTGCCAGAGTCCGGTTCAGGCCAAGCAGGGCGGCTTTGGATGTATCATACGCCAGTCCACCCGGCATGGAAACCTGCCCCCGCACACTGGCAATGTTCACGATACTGCTTCCAGCCTGCGCCAGCAGATGCGGCAATCCCTCTTTCGCAAACAACAGTGGGGCGCGGACATTCACCGCCTGAACGTGATCGAAAATCTCCGGCGTCATCTCCGCAAGCGGCCTGTGCGCCTGATCCGCCGCGTTGTTGACGATACAATCCAGCCGCCCAAAACGTTCCACGCACTCGCTGACAATCCCGGCAATATTATCCACATCAGCAATATCGCGATTCAGCCCAATGGCTTTATTCGGCCCAACCCCAGCTTCAATCTGCCGCAACGTTTCCGCAATTCCCTCTTCCTTAATATCCACAACGACAACGGACGCTCCGGCCTGCGCAAACGCCAGCGCAATCCGCCGCCCAATTCCATCACCCGACCCGGTAACAATCGCCGCCTTGTCCGCAAGCATTTCCATGAGAGTATCCAGAAAGAGGAAGAGGGGAATATAGGAATATGGAAGTATGAGCAGCCACCAAAGTATTCTGCATTGGTAGAGGAATAAAGGAAGCAGGTTCTTCCTTTATTCCTTTATTCCTGTATTCCCCTAAATGATGCTTGTGCGTCCGCTCAACTGCTTTTTGGCGCGGATGGGCTTGATGGTCGCGACGTTTTCCGGATCATAGTCAAGCAGTTTCAGCCAGTCTTCGATGCTGTCGCCTTTCGGGAAGATTTCGTTCTCCTTGAATTCGACGCGCACCGCCTGCTGTAGATCGTGCAGGCTGACGCCCTCAACCTCGGAACGCTTCTCAATGCTTCGTTTGATGGCGAAGTCTTTGGCCCGCTCCACAACCGACTTGAGCAGCGCGCCGCTTACCAGATCGCGCCAGTACAGAATTTCGCTGCTGGCGTTGCGCATGAACACTTCCAGAAACTCGGTTTCCGGGTCGCGGCGGAACGTGTATTCCGTCACCAGATCAAGCAGTTCATCCAATGCGCCCGTACAATCGCCCTTGTGTTCGCGTAGCAAATCCGGGTCGAGCGGCACGTCCGACAGATAGATTTTGTAGATGTCGCGGGACGAGCGGCGATCCGGGCGCACGATTTTCACTTTGCGGTCAATACGCTCCGGGCGCAGAATGGCCGGATCAATGTAGTCCGGGCGGTTGGACGTGAGCATCACGACCACATTTTCAAGGCTGACAAGACCGTCCATTTCGGCGCAAAATTGCGGCACAATGGTGTTGGAAATGTTCATAAAACGCCCCGACGAGCGGGTTCGCAGCAGGGACTCGGCCTCGTCAATGAAGATAAAGACCAGATGCCCCTCCTTGGACTTTTCGCGCGCCTGCGCGAAAATCTCGCGCACCTGCCGCTCGGATTCGCCAAGCCACATGTTCAGGATTTTCGGGCCATTGATATACATAAAGTATTCTTTGACATCCTGCCCCGTGCGTTCGCGGTACTCCTGCGTCAGATTGTAAGCCGTCGCCTTGCCGATAAGGGTTTTGCCGCAGCCGGGAGGGCCGAACAGCAGTATACCTTTCAGCGGGCGCTTGCCGAAACGGGCAAACAGTTCCGGGTGCAGCAGGGGCAATTCAATGGCGTCCTTGATAACGCTGATCGCGTCTTCCTGCCCGCCGATTTTGCTCCAGGGCAGAACCGGTACCTCTTCCAGAAAATAGTCCTGCGCTTCTTTGGCCGCAAAATGCTCCAGAGCCACTTTGAAATTCGGTTCCATGCGGACTTCCGCGCCAGCTTTCAGGTTCTCGTTCAGCAGCCCCTCGCCCCGATACACGATACGCGACTGCATCCCCTGCGAGTCCATGGAAACGCGCAAACGTCCGTCTTCCAATGCTTCGCTGATTTTTACAATTGGCCCACCCTGCGCATAGCCAAGATCGCCGATAACCGCGAACGCTTCGTTCACTTTTACCTGTGTGCCGACTTTGAAGCAGGGGTTTTCCAGTTTGGGGTCCACGTTGGCGATATATTCCTGATCGCCAAGCGCGATACGCACATGCTTTTCGTTGTTGGCTTCCGGCTCCGCTTCCTGCCGTCCGAAACGGCGGCGTGGGCGCGGCTTGTCTTCTGGCGCGACCTCGCCAAGATACACGCCAATGCGGTTGGCGGGCGCGGTCAGTTTGGTATACGCCTCTTCAAACTCCGCGATGACCTTTTTGGCCTCGTCCATCATCGCTTCGTCAGTTTCAATCTGTTCGCGCAGGGTGGTCAAATAGCCCAGCCGAACATCGCTGCGCGGCGTCATACGGATCACTTCATCCAGAAGCCATAAAGCGCGTAGTTGCATTTCCGGCGCGTCGTCCGGCTCCTCCCCGCCCTCAAAACGGTTCTTATCAGAGTTGATGTTTTCGCCCCCAAAATCATCGCCCGGGCGGCGATCACGGTCACGGTCTCGTCGCATTCACATCTCCTTGCAAAAAGGGAACATCCCTTGATAAGTTCGGTTGTCAATACATGCTATCACAGCGTAGAATTAACGTTTTCTACGCGCTGCTTCTGAGAGAAGTTTCTTGAATGACAATACGCCTGTCCACAGGCTGCCTATTCTTTAGAGCAGTCCCTGCTTTGCGCCAGCACAGGAACAATAACGGCTTGTACTCTTCACGCGCATAGGGTAAGATACGGTTGATGAGGATTGCCTTGTATTATCGGTAAACTTACGCGCTGTTCAGGAAAAGCCTGTGACTACAAACTCAACATTGCTGTCTCACCCGAATGCTTCTCCCGATGATTCCGCCAATCCAAAATCGTTTCAATGGGTTGGGTTGGGCGTGTTTCTGGCCGGGTGCGCCGTTGCCGCGCTGTTCGCGTTCGTCATTTATCCCCGGCAGGGCATGATCGAGGCCAATCTGGATGTCAACGGCTACGGGGGATTAGCCCGGTACATTTTCCGGGGCGAAGGCTTTTCGCAGGGCAGTGGCCCCACCCTGCGCCGCGCGCCCCTCTACCCCTACTTTGTTGCCCTGTTGCTGCGCTTGTTTCAGCACAACCCGGACCCGAATTTACCGGAACGCCTCTTCTACCGCCCTGTACTGGTGGCGCAATGCCTGCTTGTCGGCTGTAACTGCCTTGCCGTCTGGACACTGGGGCGCAAACTTTTCAGCCCGCGCGTCGGTCTGCTTGCGGGCGCGTTGTGTGTTGTCAGCCCAATGGTGATGCGCTACGTCGGCTCGGTAGAAGTGGAAACACTGATGTCGCTGCTGATAACCCTGATGGCGCTCACCGGATACAACCTCTATCAGCGTCCAACCCCACGCAACTGCATCCTGTTTGCCCTGACCTGCGCTCTGGCAACCCTGACAAAATCCGTCACGCTGCTGTATCCACTGGTATTCCTTGCGGTGATGGCCTATATGGTCACTCGTGAGAGTTCCAGGAAGGCACAAGTTCAGAATTCCTCAGAAAAGGGGTTAAGTCCTCCTCAACAGTTATCATTCCGAACATCCACTTTGCTGGTGATGGTGGTTTATGCCCTGTGCCTGCTGCCCTGGGCCGTTCGTAACTACCGCGTATCGTCAGGACGGTTTATTAACATCAACAGCAACGGGCCAGCCGAGTTCCTGCGCGGGTATTACAATGTACAGCCGAAGTTTTATCTATTGCGGCAGGATTTTGGCGGGTCCGATCCGACGCGCCTGTCATGGGAACAGGAAGCCAGCGGTTACGAGGCCGACCTGATAAAACCGCATGGGCTGGATTACGCGGCTATGGAGCGGAGCGGAACCCCCGATCCCGCTATTCCCGCTCTGACGTATGTAGATTACGAATTGCGTAAGGAGGCCATCGAGAGCGCGGAGATGAAGCGCGGCCTGACTCAACAACCGGGCCGCTTCGTCCGCAAATTCATCATCCAACTGGCGACCTTCTGGTACATCGTGGAAACCCGGACAAAATCGCTGCTTGTGGGCGCAATCGCATTGGTGACGCTGAGTTTCGCTCTGTTCGGCTGGCTACGCGCCCGCGCCGCGCATCCGGGCGTGTTCGTCATCGTGTGTACCATCCTTTATTTCAACATTATATACGCGGTATTCCTCTCCTTTGCCCGCTACTCCATGCCTTTGTATCCCATTTTGCTGATTTTGACCGCTTACGGTATCCGCGAACTCTGGCACATATGGAAACCACATGGCAAAGTATAACACTATCTCCAAACGCATCGGGGAGTTAGCGCGCGCGGATGTGGAGGTTCGGCGGCGGGCGGCGCGTAAACTGGGTGAAAAGGGGGATGTACGCGCCGTGCAGCCACTGTGCCTTGCCCTGCGCGATGAGGATATTTACGTTCGCAAGGCCGCCGTGTTCGCGTTGGGGAACCTACACCACCCTGACGCGCTTCAGCCCTTGCAGGAAACCTTGAAAGAGAAACGCGAGGGACTGCGCGGCGAAGCGGCGTGGGCTATCGGACAAATAGGCAAACATCATGCGGAAACAACAACACGCGCTGTTGAACTAATCGTGGAGGCGGCACATCGGGACAAGCCGCGCGAACTTAACCGTTACGTAGCCGCGCTGATTGCCATGCAATTGTCTGCCGCAAGCCCGTTATGTCTGGAATTCAGTTCCCATCGCAGCGCAAAAACGCAGCAGTGCGCGATGCTGACGCTGAAAAGCCTGCACTATCAGCAAAATCTGGATGTGGCCCGCTATCTGCTTTCCGACAACCTGCTATCTCCCGCGCAGGTCTGGAACGTTCTGGAAATGCTGGAAGCCGAACGCCCAATGGGGTTTTTCGCGTCCCGCCGCTACCCCACCGCCCGCCGCCTGTGCGAATTGGCCGTATCCACGCCCGCCGAAGCGCCGGAGGTGTGTCAGGGCGCAAAGCGCGTCTTAGAATACCTGTCCCTCGGACGCGCCAGCCAGTTTTCCGATCCCGCCGCAAGCGCCCAACTGCTGCGCATGGCCTCCGAAAACACACAACAGGACAATGGCGATACACTCCTGCGCGGTTCCACATCCAACGGGGAAGCGCGTTTACAAAGATTCTCTTTCATCAGCAGAGCTGCCGACACATGGCGCAACATGCTATTGAAAGCCCGGAACCGGTTTCATACGGATTGAGTAACAACTTTGAATGAATTACAAAGAGGCAGAAGCAGGCTGCGACTTGCCTTCAAGAGAGCAGATTATGCCAGAAATTTCCAACTCCGCATCCATTACTATCCGCGTTCGTTATTTCGAGACGGACCAGATGCAGGTGGCGCATCACGCGCACTATCTTGTCTGGTTTGAAGCGGCGCGAAGCGAGTTTTGCCGGGTGCGCGGCGTGGACTACACGCAAATGGAACAGCAGGGCTATTTCCTGCCGATTGTGGAAGCGCATTGCCGGTACATTGCCCCTGCCCGTTATGATGAGGAAATCACGGTAACGACCTACGTGATCGCCGCTAAACGCCGTACCCTACGCATGGGGTACACGGTTACGCGGGGCGAGGCCACTCTCGCCACCGGGGAAACCTACCAGATCGTTATCGGCCCCGACAAACGCCCCCGCGCCCTGCCGGACAACCTTTATGCCCTCTTCTCACCCACACAAGAGGAAAATAGACAGGATTAACAGGATTTTCAGGATTAACAGGATTTCTGCCAGAGAAACCAAACTACAATTCGGTGTTGTCCGCTAAATAGCATATCAACATAAGATTATCAGCCGTGTTCTGGATACCTGCAAAGTAATCCTGTCAATCCTGAAAATCCTGTTAATCCTGTCTAAAGCATTTACCACGCATCCGGGTCAAGGCGCAGGCCGGAGCGCGCGGCCCACTGCCGGAGCAGATTGGGCGCGAGTTTCAGACGCTTCGGGCAGGATTTGGAACCGGGTACGACGTTGCACTTGCCCCGCGCCTGCACAATCGTTTTCGTTTCCGGGTCCACTTCTATAGTCATAATGCGCCGCGCTTCCGGCCATTCCGGGGTTTCCAGACGCAGCGACCAGATGCTGCTTTTGCCCGTTACGCACGAATCCACATAACTGGCGACACAGTTGCTCATGGCGCGGCCTTCCGCCGTAAGTTCCTGATCGCTGACCAGTTCGCGAATCGTCCACTGCCAGATGGCGTCCTGTTCCGGCGACGCCTGTTCAGCGGCAAACGGCATGACTTCCAGCGGGTTCCACACTTTTGCCGGACGCTTGTTTTCCCGCGCCAATGCGAGATGCCACTCCTCCATTTTGCGCAACAATGCGGCGGGCGTTCGACCTTTCATTGTAAAATCCGGTTCGAGTGGCAGCAATTCTTCCAGATCACCGTTCGGCAGCCACTCTGTACGCGGCATGAATTTCACGTTGAAGATATAATCGGCAATCGGGCCAACCTGATGGGTTGGCAATTCCGTGTGGTTGACAAACCAGAGAACAACCTCATTCCAGAATGGCTCGTCCGCCTGAATATCGCGCAGCAGCGAACTCGCCACTGCCCGCGCCAGTCGCTCGTTCCCGCCTGCCCAGCGCGCCTGTCCCCAGCGCATCGCGGCTTCAAAACTATAATCGGCGGGCGCTTTCAGAAAATAGTGTGAGGCCAGTCGCGTCAGTTCAATGGGCAAGTTCAGCGCGCGAACGCTTCGCCCCTTGCCGATGGCTATGAACCATTGTTGATGCCCTTCCGCCAATTCCCGCTCGGCCTCGAACCATGCCCGGTCCATGAACGCGGGAACGTCGTATTCCGCCAGCAGATGCCGCGCAAGGCTGTGGAACTGCGCCCGACAGGTATGTCCCTTCACCTGCCAATCCTCCACGCAGCGAAGCCATTGGGAATGGCAGCGAGCAAGCGCGGAGAGAGCGTACACATAGGTATTGTGCCAATCCTCCGGCAGCGATGGCAAGCCGCCTTCCGTTTGCAGCAGACGGCTCTTTGCGCCAATTGCGCTGAGAAAGCGACGCAGTATTTTGCGTGTTTGCAGGTTATTCTCCGCCCGAACCACGCTGTATATCAGCTGCAAAATCAGCGTGGGCAGCAGATTCTGCTCTACGGTATCTTCAAAGATCGCCGTCAGCCAGTAATCGAAACCGCGCTGTTCAGGCCGCAGAACTTGCAGGGTTGCATCCGCCCGCTCATGCTGCGCGATAGCCGCCTCTTGCCTGCGACGCGATGCGGTTTTATTGCCGGTTACGCTGACCCCATGCGATTTACACCAATCCTCATACTCCCCAATCGTTTCCATGCCAAGATGGCGAATGTGGCGATTTAGGATGCAAAGCAGACCCTCCCGTTGCTCGGCTTTTTGCGCGCAACGTCGTTCCTCCTGCCGCCGTTTCCAACTCTTATTGCGTCCCTGCCCGAAGCCGTGTTCCAGACACCATGTTCGGTAGGCCGCCGTATCCGTCAGACCCAATGCCGCCAGATGACGTTTGTACAGGGACTGCGACAGTCCGGTTGTTGAAGTCACGTATAGTTTTTGTTTGCTGCTTCGCTTGCCCATTGCCTTGCTTCCAACTCTATATTGCACACGGCTTCTAATACTGAATTTCCATATTCGCTGACAGTGGCAGCGCGGACAAAGTTTCAACCAGGAACGTGTTGCCCCTATTCTATCGAACAACAAAGCGCAAGCGATAAAGACAGAAATTACTGCGGCTAAAGTGAACGAATTTGACAAACATTTGTCATTACCTCCATATCGCTCCTCTTTCTTGTTTTAGGACATTATTCAAAAATATCTGAAAATACTTTCAAAAAGATCCAATGGTGACGTACAGTTCAAGCAATTATACCGGTATAACTAATATGAGGTAGTTAGAAGTAGGCGAATTGTTCTATATCTTATGAAGACCACTGACGAGGAGAACCGGAATGGATAAATCTTTGACAGAGTTGCCGGAGTGGACTGAGGAAGCGCGCCACCCGGGAATTGAACCATTGGAGTTAATACCGACCTATACGGTGGATAACCCGCCCTCTTATTTTCCTAGCGTCGACAGGAAGACGCGCGACAAGTTCATCGAGCGTTACGCTTATCTCGTGAAAATAACGGCAGGGCGCGTGATTGGCGCTTTGCCTCCCTCTCTGGAACACGACGACCTTGTGAGCGCAGGCATCTCGGGCCTGATCAAAGCCGTAGATCGGTACGACTCATCCCGTCAGGTAAAATTTGAGACCTACGCCATTGGTCTAATTCGCGGCGCTATATTGGAAATGTTGCGCGAAGAGGATTGGGTTCCCCGCAGTAGGCGCGGACGTATTGGACAGCTTCAATGGACGTACAGGCAACTGGAAATGGAACTGGGTCGTCCGGCGAGTGATGACGAGATAGCGGCGGCAATGAATATCAGCCCGGAAGAGTTTCAAAAGCTGCTATTTGATGCGGGGCGAACCTACTTCGTGTCGCTGGAAGATGTGCTGACGGGCGGGGAGAGCGACGAAAACCGGCAGCGATCCGAAGTAATTTACGACGACGGCATCACTCCCACGTTAGCAGCCGAGTTGCGCGAACGACAGCGATTGCTGGCCGAAGCGATTGATCGCCTGCCGGATCGTGAGCGGCAAATTATAGCCCTGTACTATTACGAGGGCTTGACGTTTCATGAGATAGGAAACATTTTAACCATTTCCACGTCGCGCGTTTATCAGTTACACACGCAGGCCATGCTGCGGCTACGCGGCCATCTTCAGCGCGATGCGGAACTGTTTCAGATATAGCGACGCGAGGATAGTACAGGCAAATATCTGTCATGATATGCTAAATGGCGGGCGTGATGAATCACGCCCCTGCAATCCTCTCCGAACAGTGTGGCTGCTATATTACAACTCGCGGTTTTTGTAGGCGGCAAGCAGATCGGCCACCACAATGCCGTCAATGGTCATGCCGGCAATCTCGCAGTTTTCAATCTTCACGTCGCGCAGATTGCAATCCACAAACGCCGAGCCGATCAGTTCCGCGCTTTCAAAGGCCACTCCGCGCTGAACGCCGTCCTCGCCACGCGGCAGGCCTATGTGTCGGAATGTTGTGCCGCCCATTTGCGCGGCGGAAAACGACACATCGCTGAAGTTGATGTCGTGGAAAATCGCGCCTGCCAGCGTCACATTGTCGAAGGACGCGCCGCCCAGATTGACATCATGAAATTTGGCTTTCGCCATGTGCCGACACTCGAACGTTTCTACTTCTGTGGAATCAGACACTGTTTTCTCCTTTGTCACAACCGGTTTTTTCAATCTTTAGCCCCCTGCTATTCCGACAACTCATCGCGCATCCCATAAACCGGAAACAAATCCGCCATGCGCTCCTGTTCGGTAACGCATGGCGGTTTTCCTGTATGGCTTTTCGTCGTTCTATCGGCGTTGTCAGGACGCGGCGGCAACTACTCCCGGCGTTTTGCTGCCGCGCCGTCGCTGTTCCAGATGGATGTAGAGCACCTGAATGTCGCCGGGACGCAGGCCGGGAATACGCCCCGCCTGCCCCAGTGAACGCGGACGGATTTTGCCCAATTTTTCCCGTCCCTCATGAGAAAGTGGAGTTGCAAAACCGCGTAGTCCATATCTTCGGGAATCTCTACCGACTCCATTTTTGATCGCCTGCTCCGCCTGCATCCCCTGCCGATGAATGTAACCCTCGTATTTGACCTGTAATTCCACCTGTTCGCCAACCGCTCTGGTCACATTCTCGCCGGGTATATTGTCCGGGTCGAGTTCCCGCGCCAGTTGCGACAGGGTCGAATACGTCAGTTCAGGCCGCTTCAGCAGTGTCAGCAGAGCTATCTTGTTTTCGCCGATGCCGCTTGTGCCAATCGCTTCCAGCCGCGCGCTGTGCCGGGGCCACACGAATGTAGACGCGAACCGCTTCCGCTCCCCCTCGATGGCTTCCCGCTTATCTTCAAACCGCTCCCAACGCTCGTCCGTCACTACGCCCGCCTCGCGTCCAATCGGCGTCAGGCGCATATCCGCGTTGTCGTGCCGCAGCAGCAGACGGTACTCTGCCCGCGAGGTCAGCATCCGGTACGGGTCCATCACGCCCTTTGTCACCAGATCATCTATCAACACGCCGATGTAACTGCCCTGCCGTTCCAAAATCAGCGGCGGGCGTTCCTGCGCCTGCAGACCCGCGTTGATGCCCGCCACGATGCCCTGCGCCGCCGCCTCCTCGTAGCCGCTCGTGCCGTTGATCTGCCCGGCCAGAAACAGCCCGCGCACCGTTTTGGTTTCCAGCGTGGGATGCAGTTGGTCAGGATACACCATGTCGTACTCGACCGCATAGCCAGGCCGCAGCATCTCTACCTGCTCCAATCCGGGCACGTCCGCAAAAATGCGATCTGCACGTCGGCGGGCATACTGGTACTCATGCCCTGCACATACATCGAGTCGCCGTCCCACGTCTCCTGCTCCAGAAACACGGGATGCGAGTCCTTATCCGCAAACCGTACTACCTTATCCTCAATACTTGGACAATAGCGCGGCCCAGATCCCACAATCCGCCCGCCATACATCGCCGACCGTTCCAGATTGGCGCGAATAATGTCATGCGTATGCGTAGTTCGTCTGCGTCTGCCAGCACGGACAGAAGCGGACGCGGCGGGATTCAGCGTTTCATTCAAAAACGAAAACGGCGGGCAATCTTCCGACGTTCTGCTCGCATCTGTCCGCGCAAAATCAACCGTGCGCCGATTGATGCGCGGCGTCGTTCCCGTCTTGAACCGCCCCAACCGGAACCCCAACCGCTGCAACGCCCCCGACAATCCGACGCTGTGCGCTTCCCCCACGCCGCCCCCCCGCCGTCTGCGTTTCCCCGCAGTGCATCAGCCCGTTCAAAAACGTCCCCGTCGTCACCACTACAGTTTTCGCCGTAATCTCCGTTCCATCCGCAAGACGAACACCGGCGACAAAGGCGGAAGGATGAGGGATGAGGGATGTATTTATATTGTCTTCATCCTTCATCCTTCCGCCTTCATCCTTTGTCAGAAGGTCTTCCACGGCCACTTGCAGCATCGTCAGGTTCGGCGTGGTTTCCAGGACGCGGCGCATCTCCTGCGGGTACAATTCCTTGTCGGCATGGGCGCGGAGAGTTTGCACGGCAGGGCCTTTGCCCGTGCCGACATACCGAATGTGCGTCAGCGTCTTGTCCGTGTTCCGGCCCATTTCGCCGCCCAGTGCGTCCACTTCCCGCGCCAGATGCCCCTTTGCCGGCCCGCCAATGGAACAATTGCACGGCAAATGCCCGATACGCTCGAAATTCAGCGTGGCAAATTGCCGTCCGGCAGCCCATGCGCGCCGCCGCCAATGCCGCCTCGCAGCCCGCATGTCCCGCCCCAATCACCAACACATCATAAGTCTCACTCATCACTCTTCTTCCAATCTTCACTTTCAACCCAATCTATAACTCACTGACAACTCAAAATACTAAATAATTTCACCACCCGCTGCGCTAGAGACACAAAGACACAGAGGAAAAGCCAATGCGAGAGGAGTAAAGAGAAGATAGGAGATACGAGATACGAGAGGGAATAACCACAAGCCTTCCCGCTCCAACATAATCCTGTTCAATCCTGAAAATCCTGTCTATTCTCCTCTCGTATCTCGTATCTCCTATCTCCTATCTTCTCTTTACTCCTCTCTGTGTCTCTGTGTCTCTAGCGCAGCGGGTGGTGAAATTATATCGGCAATGGAATGAACTTCAGCGCGAGAGGCAGCAGTTTTTGCCAGATGGTCGGGCGGTGCTGACGCTGCAAAATCACCACCACGTCACCCGGCTTCCACTTCAAAATCCTGCTGTTTCTTGTTCTTGATGGCGTCGTAATCGAAATATGATGTCGCGGGTTTTGGTGGGATTGATGAGATAGCCTTTGCGCAGGACACCCTTGTGATGTTCCGCTTTTTTGGTCAGGCCACCCGCCATGCTGACCGCCTTCGTAATCGTCATTTTGAAACCCGGCACGTAGGGGAAGACGTTTGCGGCCATCACTTCGCCGTCAATGCCCCAGCGCATACTCAAATCGCGCTTGTACGCGATGAGGTAATCTCCCGGCTCCAGCACCATGTTGATTTTCGCGTCTTCGCCCTGTATGCCCGCCGCCTTAATTCGTAATCCTTGCCGCTTTCGCCCCGATGCAGGCGTATGTTGTTGGGATCCGCCGTGTCTTTCAGCCCGCCCGCCCGCGTCAGCGCGTCCTTCACCGTCATGCCTGCCGACAAGCGGAATATCCACTTCGCGCCCCACTTCGCCCACGACGCGCACCGTGCGCAGCACGTGTTCCGGCGTTCCCGGCGGCTTCATCTGAATATAAATCTTGTCGCCATCTTCCAGTTTGGGATCGTCGCCGCTCTGCCCCTGCTGGTAATCCTCGAAATTGATGGTCAGGGCGCGGGTGGCGGGCGTGTTTTCTCCCTCGTTGGCGACACCATTATCAACAACGGTTTTAACGGCAGAGGCAGGCGCAGTTGTTGCTTTGTCGCCGCTTGCCGTTTTCGAACAAGCAGCAGATGCGCGTAATCAGCGTTCTGCTTGCAAACGAACATCACATCGGAAAGCCGCGCATCCAACGGCAGTTCCAGCAGTCCCGGTTTGCATCCGGTTCCCGCCATTTCCACATGCAAGCGGGGGCGTTTCAGCAGTATCACATGCACGTTGGGCTGCCGTATATAGGCTTTCAGGCTTTCGGCTACCAGCATCGCCGCTTCCTCCGCTGTCTTCTGCCCGACCTTCACGCTCCACTCTTCTTTGTGCTTGCCCTGCTCATCCGCCAGCGTGAAATGGATCGCGCCCTGCGCGTCCACATCGTACTCGCCGGTCAACTGCGCCTCATCCGCCACCTCCACGCGCAGCAGAAATCCCGGCTCAATTTTCGTGGTGGCAAGAAGTGTGGGATCGGCAGGCAGGGACACAGACGAAGCAACAGGCAGAGTGGAAGGCGTGTTCACCGGCGGCTCCTGCCCGAAACTCGCGCAGGACAACAGTACCGCGCACAACGCCAGGCACAGCCGTAACGCCCGAATGGGCGACATCTCCTGTTTACCGTTCGATGCGCTTAAATTTTTGTGACCGAACCCACATGCCGTTATCATCAGCAAATTCCTTGCTTCGACAGAACACACTTTTCTGCCACATCAACCACAAGCAAACGCAAAGCCAATATGGCCCCACTTCAACACGGAACTATCTGTATTTGATACGCAGATTTGCCACGCGCATGTTCGCGCTCATTATCTGTGAAACATTCGCCTCTGCTTTCACCCTCACAACATATAGTATAACGGATAGTTTCGGGTTTGGAAAGGGTAAACTGTTATCTTTATCGGCTTTTCGGTTCCTAACGTTCTCCTCCTCAATTGCGTACAGGAGAGTACGTCTACGCAAAGGAGCCGGAATGTCGGAAAAATGGCAGGTATTTTTTGTTATGATGGCGGCAGTGGTTTTTGCCGCTATTGGCGAGGCCTTAGCCGTCGAAAGGCATGAAACAAACGCATCAGGAACAGGCAAGCGTTCTCGATGCAGATCAAAGCCGCGCTTGGTAGACTGGCATGTGATCGCGGGCGGGCTGCTGATGGTGGGCTATGTCGCGCTTGTATATGTATACGCTTGGCCTGACCGATTTGAGTTTCGCGCTCCCTCTCTCCGCCTCCTCCTACCTGCTTGGCGCATTGTTGTCCAAATTCTACCTGCACGAAGATATAAAACCCGCCCGCTGGATCGGAACACTGATTATCATTGGGGGCGTCATGGTCGTCGCCATTGGCGGTTCCGGGGGAAAGAAGTAGAAGTTGTTAGGTTGTTAGTTGTATAGGATTGTTAGTCGTCAAATGTATCACCTTTGCCATCCTCATACCTAACAACCTATCAACCTACTTACCTATCTCCACATGGTAGCGTCCGCCGATGATGGCGAACACGACGTAATCCTCTTCCCGGATGAATTTATCGCCGCCTGGGGCAATGGGATTGCCTTTGTCCCAGATGGTTTTGCCGTTGAGCAGTGATGGTCGGCGCGGCAATGTCACCAAGCGGCAGGCGCACATGGGCGCGCGGTTCCGGTGGGAACGGTGAGATTGACGGTGATGGCAGGCGAATTGGGGCCGGAGGGAATGGCATTTCCCATCGGGTCTTGTACGCGGGCGCGGCTGACGATTGTGATACGATGCAGTGCGATGTCCCCGTGCGGCGTGGGAACCGTGCAGCGCAGCCACGTCAGATGTCAGCGGTTCCAGATGCACATCGAACTCTTCAAAGCCGGGTTGCGTCGGACGGATACCTGCCATATACGCCATGAGGAAGTAGGATGGCGCGGCGCTCCAGGCGTGGCACAGGCTCCAGTGTGGCCCCCACTGCTCCCAGAACGTCGTCGCGCCCGCGCCTAACATCGCGCCCAATCGCGACGCGTAGATACCACCATCCTGCCTGCTCCTGCGTTCCATTCTGTACAGCAGCATCAACTGATAAAAAGCAAAGTAGGGCGTGGCAATACGAACATCCGTCTTTATGACGTGGCGTCACGCGTGCATTGCCATAATCCCCAGCAAGCGCTCTGTCTGCTGCGTATCCGCGATCCCGACCAGGGCGCATAAAATATTCGCCTGTTCGCTGACGGCGTCGTGCAGAGTTCTCCCTCAACAATGCCGTCAATGTAAACGCCCTGTTCCCTTTCCCACAGCAGATCGTTGACCGCTTCGCGAATGTCATGGGCGGCAATCTGCCATTTGCCGCCCCTGTCGGGATAACCGAGCGCGCGGGCGATTTTGGCGGCATGTTGCAGGGCGTCAACCGCCATTGCGTTTACGGCTGTTGACATTCCCTTCGTATTCACCTTCGCCCAATCCACAAATACCCACCCCGGCAAATCGGCAACCAGTCCGTCCTCGTCCATATGCCGCTCAATAGCCGACAATCAATCGTTCCATATTGGGCCATACGGCTTCCAGCAAACTCCGGTCATTCGTCAGCAGGAAATAATCCCACAGCGCGACCGGCCAGATCATGCAGAACGTCGGCAGCATGGTATCGAAGGGCGGGTCGGCGGGAAACACGCCCCGAAACCAGCCTGTTTCCTCCTGCGACTGCGGGTATTGCAGCAGGGCTTTGCGGGCGAGTGTCGGTATCCCCGAACGCATACGCGGCTACCAATGCCTCCACTCGCGCATCTCCCAGCCATTGCCCCCGTTCGCGCCAGGGACAATCCATAAAGCCATCGTCCATGCACAATTCGGTTGTATAGCAGCCCACCTCCCAGATGCGCTGCAAAGATCGCGTCCGAACACTGGAAATCGCCGCGCTTTTCCACAGGGTAGCCGCTCAAACGCATCTCCACCAGCATTTCCACCGGCTCAGGATTGTCGTAAAAGTCCAGCCGCATATAGCGAAATGCCCGATGGTCCAGCGCTTCCCACGTCTGATGCCCACTCCGCAGCAGCAGCCTGTCCGCGTAATGCACATCGCACCCGCCCCAACGATTGGGATTCACTGTTCCATCCGTTTCCAGCCGTTCGCTGTACCCGATGTCCACCCGTCCCCCGCCACTTTTGCGTACCACCACCAGCGGAAACCCGCTAACCTCCTTCCCGAAATCCAGCACGACCGAAATACCCTTCGTTCCGGATTGCGGCGCAACCGTAAACAGCGCGGGATGCTTGTACGTAACGCTTCCCGGCAAAGCAGGCTGTAATCGCGTCGCCGCCTCCATATCTTGCGCAGGCGTGAAGGCAAAGGATGAAGGATGAGGGATGAAGGATGAATCTTCTCCTTCTCGTATCTCGTATCTCGTCTCTTGTATCTCCTCTTCTTTTTCAACCACATTCACCTGTATCGTCTTCATATCCGCGACGGTACGGAAGTATGGCAGGGGAATGTCACGGGGATGAAGAGTTGTCCACGGGGGCGTACCGACAGGGCCAATGAGAGTTGCGTTTTGCCATTCGCGATCATTAAAGCCGGGCAGGTTCCAACTGACGGGTTCCAGTCGCGCATCCAATACCTCCGGGTAAGCAAGCTGTATGCTCATGCGGGGAAAGCCGGTCAGGTACGGCGCGGGCGCGCATTTCCAATCCGTTCCCGTGCCGACTGATAAGAGGAGGGGTGTTCGCCTTCGCTACTTCCAATTGCAGGAGCAGTCCTGGTCTTCCCCGGCGTGAAAAGCAGGTTCCAATGCCATAATGCGTGACAAGGACGGCAACGGTGTTCTCGCCCGGTCGCAGGTAGCGGTTCCAAATCATAAATGTCATAATATTGGTGTGCCGGATCGCTCCGGGCAGGGCCATGCCCCACAAGCCGTCCATTCACCCACAGACGATAGCGCGAGTCGGCACAGGCGCGAAGAACTGCGGTGTCCACGTCCTCTGCAAGAGCGAACGTTTTACGAAAATAGAAATAGCGCGGCGTACTTTGGATTGCTTCTATATTCGCAGAAATAGTCTCATCCATCAACGACTCGCAACCCCATATCCATTGCGCCTGCCATGTAACCTCATCCCCGTTGTGCATTATGTCGCGTCCGCCCCTCTTCACTAAATCCAATACTTCAGCCTACGACATCTTTGTTGCGCAACGTGTGGCTATTTTCCTGCCGATTTTACTTCCGCCTGACTTGCGCAACTTTCCCTTTCCTGCATCTGTCAGGGACAAGGAGCAGTATGCTACACTGTTCAAGCCATTCGCGGGACTTTGACGCGACTTCCGACTCCAGCCTGTGAAGCTGTCCTAGCCAGTCGCGCCGCCTTTCCCCGAATGGCTCACCTGTACTCCCTCTCAAAATTTGAATATAGCCCCTCTCCTAGCGCGTTGCGCGACAAGGAGAGGGGTTGAGTGAGGTTCTCAAGTGTCCAGCAAAGAAGTAAATTTTGACCGTGTGGCGCAGGTGGCGCGGGAAGACCTGACCATGTTTATCAACGCCTGTTTTGCCTGTACGGGGCAACGCGAGTTTTATGGCAGCAAGTATTCGCCCCGCGTCAGCATCGCGTTTCTGCATGAGTACATTCTCGGAAACTATCGCCTGCTGTACGCGCGGACGCTTGCCGCAGGAATCAACCATTTCAATCAGGCGCAGATTATTCTCAACCTGCTGGCGACAGGACGCCGTACCCGCCCGGAACACCGCGCCGAAGAAAACGCGCTCATCAACGCCGCGCTTCGCGGATTGCCGCCGCAGCGGGGGTGGAAACTGTGGGAACAGGCGCGGAAGCGCGGCATCAATAACCGCCGAACACGCGCCCTTGCCCGCGATTATCTGGCGCAAAAGCGCGATTTGACCTTTGAAGCCGTCAAGTATCGGAGTAAAGTACGCTCCATTGCCCTTCACGCGCATCTGAAGTTGGAAGCGCGAGTTGAGTTCTTTTCTGTTCCGGTTCCGCAAGCAGTCGGTATTCGCCACGCCCCTGTTTGAAACGTTTCGACAGGCGCACTACAGCGCGGAAGCCGTTTATAGCCTGCCTTATACCATTGCTGAAGGACTGGCGCACAGACATCGTATACCGCGTGAAAAATTTATGGCGCGGATCGCATCGCAAATGACAGAAGGAGAGAAACTGCGCCTGCAAAAAGCAACGCGGGACATGAAGCGCGTGGAATTGGAACTGGATTGGACACGCCTTCCGCTGACGAAACTTGCTCTGTATATTCTGTCCCTGCCCCTCGAAGTCCGACGGGAGCGACAGGAAGAACTCGCCCATGCTTTGCGGCAAGCCAGCCAAACGGTCCTGCGCCGATCTCCGCTGCGGGCAGGCAAAGTGGCTGCGATTCTGGATTGCAGCTACTCCAGTTCTGGTTCATCGGAAAAACGGAGGCGTCCGCTTGGGGTTGCTCTTGCCGCGCATGTTCTGCTGGAACAGGCAGTCGCGGGAGTATCGCGCCTTCTGGACACGCCAGCCAGAATCGCCCCTCCTTGTCGAACCGCGCGGGCAGACAAACATCGTGATGCCCCTTCTGGACGCGCTTCAATGGGAACCGGAACTTATTGTAATTGTTTCCGATGGCTACGAGAACGATCCGCCATGTGGCGCTCAGGAAGCCCTGCGTATTTTCCGTACCTGTCTGGATAAGACCCATTCGGTTTCCATCGTCCATTGCAACCCGGTCTTCACAGGCGATGATTACGCGCCCCACGCCGTCAGTCCTTACATTCCCACTGTGGGATTGCGCGACGCTGACGACCTGCCAACTTCCCTTGGCTTCGCGCGTTTTTCCGATGGTTCCGCCACACTCGCAGAACTGGAAACCTATCTCGCCGCAAGAGTGGACAACTTTCTCCGAACGCCCGTTAGATCAGTACAGCAGAAAGAATCACATGATGAACAACTCCCCTTCTCCCAGGCTTTTTTGGGAGAAGGGGCCGGGGGTTGAGGGCAACAAGCCATGACTCGCAACACAACGCTATTACAAAATATATCCCTGAGCGGTCTGGAACTTGCGCCTTCGCAGGTCTGCGGCGCGATCCGGCTTGTCCCACTGCTTCGGCATAACTCGCGTTCCGATTTGCGTTTGTCGCAGCATCGTTATGGCGAAGACCTGACTGCCGTTGCGTTGAACAGCGGCGGGGGACAACCACGCAATACCGCCTACTACTCCTATGTGCCGCATGGCATGGTGCTGTCATGGACGCCCGAAGGCCAGCCAACCTCCGTATACGGAACCCGTCTCGCGCCCTCCACCCTGCACGGCAAACGGACAGATTTTGGTCCGTTCAGTATGCGCCTTGTTCACCGAATGGCAAAGCGGGAGCAGGGCAGCAATCAACTGCGATTTTTGCCGCTTCATCTGGCAATGGAGGGATTTCTGTCGCTGTTCTTCGGCGGGCCGTCAATCGCGTGGAGCGAATACTCCCGTGACACTCTGGCAAACGGGCTTTCCTGCCGTAGTGAAGTCGCTTACGGTGGGCAGTCCATTGCCGGACTTGCCGAAGCCCTGCGCGTGTTTGAGATACACGAAGGGCAGGTCGGCATGTTGGTATTCGTGGCCGAAGCCCTTGCCTCGGCTTATGTTGTTCCCTGTCCTGAAGATTATCGCGCGCTGCACAGTGGCCTGCTGGAAGATTTCTATGGCGAACTGCTATATCAGTATGCCCTGCTATACGATACCACGTACCCGGTCAAAGTCACTCTTGACGCCAACCATATCTCCAATTTGAATGACCTCCGTTCGACAATCACGCAGGTACGTTCTGAGTGGGCCGATTATCACGGCGTCATGGCGGGTAATCTGCTGGAGCGCGGCGTGGACAGCAGCGCCGTGTATCAGCCTGGGCCGTTCACGCTTCAGCGGTTCATTACAAGCCTGAACCCCATGGAGGAAAATCATTTTGGTGAGGCCATCGTCCGCGACACCGGCGAAATCGAGTACCTCAAAACGTATCGCCTGTCCGCCGCGCAAACTCGCCGCGCTTTTCTGCTGAGTCAGCTTGCCGCGAAAGACTGGGACCTGATTGCAGCTGCGGATGCTCTCGGCACAACCTACCATGAACTTGTGTCGCGGCTGGAACACGCCGGATTCGGCTACCTGTTCAAGAACAACGTTCTGGAAGTTGCGAGGCGCAACGTCGCCGCGACTTACGCGACTGAAAATTCTATATCAACCCCATCTTGACAAAATAAAGGCTTCATTCTATACTGTGCAAACCGAGTACCACACAGGGAGAACACAGGCATGACGGATACATTAGAGGAAGTACAGGTTCGGCAGATATTTTTAGACAGTCACGCGCTGATGACAGGACATTTCCGGCTGTCTTCGGGGCGGCACAGCAATGAATATTGGGAAAAGTTTTGGGTGTTGCAACATCCACAGCATGTGCAAACCCTGTGCGCGGAGATTGCGCGGCGGTTCGCGGCCGATGCGGTTGAAGTGGTTCTCGGCCCCACAACAGGCGGTATTCTGCTGGCTTTTGAAGTAGCGCGGCAAATGGGCTTACCGGCCTTGTATGCGGAAAAAGAGAATGGCGAACGGATGTTACGGCGCGGCCTGAAGTTGCCGCCCGGCACGCGCGTTCTGATTGTGGACGACATTATGACGACGGGCGGCGCGACCCGCGAATGTCTGGAATTCGCTGACAAGCATCAAGCGGTTGTAGTCGGAACTGCCGTTCTGGTAGATCGCAGCGGTGGAACGGTCGTTCTCGGCCCGCGTCAAGAGGCCCTGCTCACCGTGCAGGCGCAGACATTCGCCCCTGAAGAGTGTCCCCTTTGCGCGCAGGGCGTTCCCATTCACACCCCCGGAACCAGCGTCCTTTAATGGTTTTTACACTAAAAAGCCCCTCTCCTGGCGCGTTGCGCGGCAAGGAGAGGGGTTCGGGCGCTGAGGTAAAATCCTTACGGCGTTCCAGTCGGATTGGAGGTTCCTGACCCCGTGCCGGTTCCGTTCCATTGTTTGTACCCGCTGCCCGTGCCTGTGCCGTTGCCGCCGTTTGTGCCGGGAATGGTTTTCGGGCCTGAGTTTGTTCGGGTCGTTCGTGCCTCTTGTTCTTCTTCTCGTCAAAGTTCGGAATCACTTTGCCGGAGGGGTCGCGAATCACAGGCGCGTTCGGGTCGGGCTTGTAGCCTTTGGGAACGGTCGGCAACGTCAGGTTCGGCTGCTGACGCGACAGATCGGGAATTTGCCGTGTTAAGGGCGCTCCCTCGGTGATGGTCAGACGACGCGCTTCTTCAACTGTGTTGACCACATGCGGCGTCATGAAAATCATCAGTTCCGTTTTGCTGCGGGTCAGTTCTCGTGACCGGAAGAACTGCCCGATGAGGGGAATATCGCCCAGAACGGGAACCTTGGTAACGTTCACGGCGCGGTTGTCCTGAATCAAGCCGCCGATAACGATGGTTTCTCCGTCCTGCACCGTGACCGTCGTATCCGTATTGCGCGTATTGATGACCGGGTACACGCTCGCATTCACGCCCGATCCCAAAGTCTGGAAGCGCACCAGCGAATTCGCTTCCTGCGTCAGGGCGATTGTCACCAATCCCTGCCGCGTGATGCGCGGCGTTACCGTCAGGTCATAACCCACGTTCGCCGTCTGCACCGTCTGGCTGACAACAGACGAGAACGCGCTTGATGTCGTACCCTGCAAGAACGGGATCTGCGTCGCGATGGTAATATCCGCCGCCTGGTTGTTGGAGGCGAAAACGCGCGGCGTGGCAAGAACGTGGACTTTGTTGTCCGTCGTCAGCGCCTGAATCAGCGTATTGTAATTTCCGCCGCTGATTACGAATTGCGCTCCCGCCGCCGCCGGATCGAAGGCGGTTGCCAATCCCTGACGCTGGCACATTGATCTGCCCCTGCGCGGTATTGGCGCTATTGAACAACTTGAGGAAGTTGCCGCCCAGCGTGAAGCCTAATTTCTGATCGCTGTCCAGCGTCACTTCGGCTATGATTACTTCAATCATCACCTGCCGGGGAACGATGTCCAGCGCGTCAATGATCTGCCGCACCGCCTCATAGTTCTGCGGCAGGGTCGTGATAATCAGGTTGTCGCCTTCGGGCGAGGGCGTGACAAACACGTTGCCCTGCAATTGCAGCAGGTTCGAGTAGCCGCCGGTTCTGCCCGGCCCGTACTGCGGCGTTTGGGTTTGTCCCAATCGCTGCTGCCCTCCTGCCCACCACCAAAACCGCCGCCGCCGAAACCGCCGAAAATCTGGCGCGATATTTCGCCATTGTTGCCGTTGCCGGATTGTTCCGTGGGAACGAAGCCCTGATCGGTCAGGACGCCCGGAATTCCCTGCGGCAGAGCAGAGCCGCCACCTGTCTGTATGCTGCCGTCGCCCGCGGCATTGCCACTGTTATCAGGCGCATCCGGCGGGCCGGGAGGAACGTTGGAGCGGCCTGCGCCCCTGCCAATACCCCGTCCCGCCCGCAACAGAACCAAGCTGCCGCTGCGAACCGCTGCCGGTTCCCTGCCGCCCAAACGGGTTGCTGGCGTTAGTGGAGGTGCCAACTCCATTCCGATTCTGGTTGTTTCCGAACTGATTGTTCGTGCTGGTGGTTCCGAAAGCCTGACTCAATGCCTGCGCAACATCCGAAGAATTCGCATTCTTGAGCGGGAACACAAACGTGGTTGATTCTACCGGCACTTCCTGATCCAATTTGTCAATCAGGTCGTTGATACGCGCCATGCGATCTTTGGTTGCGGTAATCAGAACCGTATTGGTGCGCGGATCAGGTACCACTTTGCCGAACGGATCGGTGCTGCCCGTACTGGAACTGCCTCCGCCACCGCCACCGAAGAATGCGGCAAAACCGCCGCCACCGCCGCCGAATGTGCGCTGCTGGAACGAGGGGCTGACCGAAGAACCCTGGCCGGGGCGGGAATTCGACAGAACGCTGTTCACCTCATCCGAGATCGTCTGCGCGTCCGCGAAATTGATTTTGCGGGTCACGGTATCCAGTCGGTTGGAATCGTCGCCATCCAGCCGCGTGATGATGTCGCGAGCGATTCTCTCCTGATTATCGGGCGACGCTACCACGAGAACGGAATTCGTACCCTGTTCGGCAACCGCAACGACTGCGGGACGGCTGCCGCTCTGCTGCTGCCCCTGCCCCTGCGGATTACCCGGATTGAAACCCGGCTGTCCCGGCCCCGGCTGTCCCCCTGTGCTGCGTCCCCGCGTCGTGGTTTTGCTGTACAAATCGTTGATAATCGAGGCAATAGTTGAAGCGTCAGCGCGGGTCAGCGCGTAAATTTTAAGCTCTGTCTTGTTGGAGGTCTTGTCCAGCGCTTCGACAAGCGTGATGAAACGCGCCACATTGCTGGCTGTATCCGTGATAATCAGCGAGTTGGTTCCCACACTGCCAATAAGGCTGGCCCCAGGGCTGGCAAGGTCTTTCAGTTCCTTTGCCAACTGGTCCGCATCCGCGTTCTCAATCGGTATTACCTGCGTCATAAACTGGTTGCGTGGATCAACCCGCGTGGTTCCATCCTCATTGATGCCTGGATTGAGCAGTCCCGTACTCTTTATCGCGCCTTGAAATGGCAAAATTTGCAGAACGCCGTTGCTCTGCACTGCCGTAAATCCGCGCACATACAGCACGGACTGCAAAATGCGAAAGGCCTGATCGAGACTAACGGGCGAAGGACTGAGAATTGTTACCGGGCCGGTCAGCGCCGGGTCCTTGGTAATCGTCAGACCGGAATTGTTGGAAAAAAACTTCAGAACGTTGTCAATGTCCGTGCCGCGAAACTCAAACGAAAACACGCTTCCACGTCCGCCCTGACCAAATCCGCTGCCCCCGCCACTAAAACCGCTGCCGCCACCGCCGGGAAACTGCCGTCCCGGAAATTGGCCGCCCGGAAACGCGCCGGGTACGCCGGGAACACCAGGAACGCCGCGTCCGGGTACATTGGTTCCGCCGGTTCCCCTGCCCTGCATTGGCACAATGCTCAGTCCGGGCGCGCCGGTTGCCGGAGCTGCGGTGTTACGGGTATTCTGCGCCGCGCTGCTTTTACCTGTAGTCGGCTTCGAGGTTTGCTTGCTGCTCTTTTTAGCGGCAGGCTTCTTCGCGGCAGGCTTCTTCGCTGTTGCCGGTTTGGCGGCAGTGGCGCCTGGTTTGGCGGTTGGCGCTGTCGTGGTTGCCGCGTCCTGCGCCTGCGCCGACGCCAGGACCACGACCAGCCCCGTTGCAAGGGTCGCGCCGCCGATGCGCGCGCACCAGGCTCTGCCCCCGGTAACTGGCGGCGAGTCCTGTGGATTCTTGTGTCAAAGCATTATCCTCCGCTATCGAATTCACCCGGACGCTGCCGGAATTTTCGCGCTGAAAAACATTCGTTGGGTTGCGCAGTCTCCTTCAAAATTATTGAAGGAGACCGGCATACGGGGTTAAAAGGGGCGTATCAACCGCGCATTGCGCTAAATGTAAACCAACCGCGCATTGCGCTACACTAGCCACCAGTCACTACTGGTTGAAGTTCTGGTTCAGGCCCTGTGATCGGCGCTGGTACTGCTGCTGATTCAACTGGCGGCCATTGGGAAGCGTAAACGTCGGGCCACCGCCGCCACCATTCCCGCCGCGATTCCGCCCGCCGCCCTGCATGCTCTGCATCTGCATCTGCATGGCCTGCTGGATAAGCTGCGCCGCGTTGGGCTGCTGTTGTCCGGGCTGCGCCTGTCCCTGACCGTTTGTGGGAATCGCGCTACGGTCCAGCGGCGTCACGGTGATATTGTCCGATTTCGCCAGTGTGCGCGATGTCTTGCCGGATTTCAGCACGATCTCCTGATCCGTAATCGTCGCGATCTGCGAACCCATGAACATATCCCCGGCCTTCAGGAACTGCCCCTCTTTGGTGCGCGTGTTTTCAACCAGCGCGGTGATCTGATCGTCCGATTTAATTACGCCCGTATACGACCATTCGGCAAAGGGATTGATTTCCACTGGCGGCACGAACCGGAACCGGAATAGCTTTAGGGGTTGTAGTGACCACGACTACCGCTTTCGGGGCAGGCGGAGTTGGCGGTACAGGAGCGGTAAACATGTTGCTGCGCACAGCCTGCGTGTAAAAGTCTATGGAGCGTCGGCTCTCGTTTCGCGCGTCGCCCATCGCGTCAAGCGTCGGTGTGGTGTTCGCCGCGCCGGTGGAACTCGCCGCATTAGAAGTTCGGTTCTGCGACACGGCTACGGGTGGCGTATTTCGCGCTGCGGGAGAATTCTGCGCCTTATCCGGGCGGGACAGGGACAGCAACGCGCCACAGGCAATCACCGCCATGTCCATGCGAACGGCCGCGACCAGAACGCGCCCTCCTGCTTGCCCGCCGACAGGTGTCGGGAATTTGGAACCATTCACCGGCTGCGCGAACAGCGGCAGATTATGCCCGGTAGTTTTGTTGGTCATGTTGTTATCCTCTGTTGGTTGTTGCCGTGCTGTCATTGGTATCTCCTTCTCCCCCGCCTGACGAGGACCCTGTCAGGGAGCGCGTAAATACGCTGATTTGCGCGGCCACATCCACTGATTTCAAGTGGGTGTCCGTTGAAGTAATGCTCACTTTGTCCACAACGATTTTGTTGGCCGGGTCTTCCGCCATATACAAAAACTTCATCACATTGGGCTGAAACGGGGCGCGAAAGCGCACTTCCAGGGGAACGCGGGCAATGTTGCCGGACTTCAGCGTTTTGGCGCGTAGCGGCTTGATCTCGCGTATATGCACCCCTGCTTTATCGGCCAGCGTGTACAAATCCTGTGTCACCGTCGCGCTGAGTTGCTCCGCCGGCATGGTATACGTCATGCGCTCGATTCGTGGCTGTCGCGCCTTCATCTCATCTTCCATCAGCTTGAGTTGCTTGTTTCCCTGCGTGGTCTGCTTCTGCGCGTCTTCAAGCGAAAGCTGCTTGCCCGCGCCCGCGCCCCCGGTCCCTGACGGCAGCAGTTTCAATACGACGCCGATAAGCACCACGAAAATCATCAAGGCGACCAGGCCTTTGTCACGGCTACTCATTGTCTGCATTGTCGCCCCCGTTGTCTACAGCAGTGTTCGCGCCGCCTGCGCGCTTTGTTCCGCCCCGGCTACCCGCAGCCGTGTTTCGGCTTATTTGCCGATGTCGGGATGGTTGCGCCGGCAGGCACTAAATCCGCGCGTTTCATGTTCACTCGACAGGTAATGACGAAGCTCGTGAGGGTTTGTTTCGGTGGATTTGTCTTCGGGCGTACCGGCGTGACGATTTTGCGGGTTACGCGCTGAATTCCCCCCGGCGGCGTGGTGAGGGGCGCACTCAGCGGATTGCCGCCAAAACCGCCCCCGCCGAAGCCATTTCTAAATCTCCGGTTCCCGCCCGGAAAGTTCGGATTCGGAAAGTTCGGATTCTGGTTAGCGTTCGGATCAGGAGGCGTGTTCACATTCGGGTTGCTCGGCGTAGCCCCGAAAATGCTGCCGGTGCTGTACGTCGGCGCACTGCTGTTCACGCTGCCGGGGTTGCTGCCCGGATTATTGCCGCCATTATTCCCCGGATTGAAGTTGCCCCCGGTTGCATTCGGATCAAAATTCGGATAATTGCCGCCATTACCCCGATTACGGCGTCCACCGCCGCGTCCTCCCCTGTTGCCGTTCCCCCCGTTCCCATTACCGCCGTTTCCGTTTCCGCCATTTCCGCCGCCGTTATCCACAGGCCCCTGCCAGCCTGCCAGTATCAAATTCCCGCCTTCGCCCTCCAAACCGGCCTGTCGGCTGCGACTTGCCGGAGCTGCCGATGTGCCGCCGGGAACAGGCGCGGGGATGGGCGTGGGCGGAATGAACGGCTGAGGAGCGCCCTGAAAACCAGGGTTCGGCTGATTCGGATCGTTCGGCGTAAATTGTATATTCCCACTCCCCTGAATATTCACGCCATTAGGCGCGACGCCGCCCGGAACCGGGAAGGAAGCGCCTCCATTCGGGAAATTAGGGTTTCCGCCATTGGGCGTGGGGAAATTGGCCCCGTTGGGCGGAGTAAACGTCGCGCCATTGGAAGGAGTAATCACGGTCGGCCCCTGCCCGTTGCCGCCAAAACGTCCGCCCGCGCCGGGATTAAAGCCACCCGCGCCGCCCGGAAAACCTCCGAAAGAGGCCGGGGCAGGCAAAGTCGGCACAACAGGCGCGACAGGAGTTGAGATTGTCGTTACCGTCGTTGTGGGAGTAGGAGCCGGAGCCGGATTCATTGCAGGCGAGTTGTCCTGCGAGTCGCCCACATACGTCAGCCGAACATCCGTAAACGCGCCGGATTTTTGCAGAGACAGCACCAGTTGCGTGGCTTCTAATGCCCGCTTGGTTTCGCCGTGCAACGTGAGCAGTCCGCCCCGTTCAAACTGAAACTGCGTCAGCCAGATGTCTGCCGCTGCCGGTAAAGCGGCGTTCAGCGCGTAAAGCACATCTACCGAAGGATGGTTGCGATCCAGCCCACCCCCCACTTCTTCGGCAATGGTCTGAATCTTGTCATGCGACGACTTGAGTTTCTTCACCTTATCGTTGACAGTCTGCAAGTCCTTGTTTGCCGCAACCGTCAGAACCGCATTTTTCTGTGCGCTGTTATACGCCTGCCAGCCCACGAAGCAAGCGGCCACTGTTGCCGCCGTACCCGCAAGCGCCATCAATTGCTGCCGCCGCTGTTTCGCCTGATTCGCTTTGCGCATCGCCCGTTCGTTGGGAACCAGACTGATGGGCGCAATGCTGCCCGGCGCGAGATTGCAGGGTCATGCCGATCGCCGTCGCCCACGCCCGCGCTTCTCCATCCCCGCCGCCAACGCCGCGCGGCACAAGCGGCGTGACCGCCATTTCCAGCATTTCCGTCAGCGCACGCTGCAATCCCTCCGCAGCCGTTCCTGTCGCGCTTTCGCCCCCGATATAAACATGCGCCAGAGGACGATTCCGAAACTCATTCTGGTAGGAAGTAAAGGAGCGCAGAACCTCCTCCACCTCGACGCCGCTCGGCAACTTCCGGGCGAACATTCGCAATGTCCAGAGCGGAAGCGCGGGTAAACAGTATTTGTCCATCCGCAACCACAGCCACATCCAGTTCGCCCGGTTCCACGTCAATCAGCGCGGTCGGTTCCAGACTGTCGCGGGCGTTTTCCGCAAGCGCAAGCGCGGACACGGACAATTGCAGCAGTTCCAGACCCGCCCGGTCGAATACGGCCATAATATCGTCAATAAGCGAACGGCGAGCGGCGGCAAGCAGGACGGTATCCATATCGTCCGCGCCCAGCCCCGCCGCATCCATCGGCGTGGTGACGACATGGTAATCGAGAATCACATCATCCAGCGGGAAAAGCACATACTGCTGCGCTTCAAATTCCACCATGCCGCGCATTGCTTCGGGCGGCGCATGGGGCAGGCGCACAAACCGCATCGTCACCAGTCGGCGCGGCAGGCAGGCGACTACCGCCTTGCCCGCAATACCCGCCGAAGCAAGCGCCTGCGTTATCGCGCTGCTCAAAGCCTCGCGATTGGAACTCAGGTCGTTCCACAATCCCGGCGGGACGGGCGCAACTCCGCGCCGCGCCAATCGTCGCGTGTCCGGCGGCGTCAAAATCCATCTCAACCACGCGCACGGCGGTTGCGCCAAGATCAACCGCAATCGTGGATGTGGCGGCGGTGGCGCGGGCGGAAGCATTAGTTCGCATCGAAACTCCTTCAAAACATCAGGGTGTAGGGTGTAGGGTGTAGGAAGTAGGGTATCAGACGAATTCGTGCTTCCTACTTCCTACTCCCTACAACCTACTCTCTCTTCTATTGCGCGCTGGCCGCGCCGGAACTGTTCTGGCCCAGCGTCGGGGTCGGCAGAGTGGGCGGTTTGATCCAGGTAGACCAGCCGGGTACGCGAGGCACTTCGCGCCATTGCAGCACATGCGCGCCATTGTCCGACATTTCCACCATTGCGGAAACCGCATATGTGCTTTGCTGCTCCCCGGAACGCACTTTGATATGGACGTAATAGGTAGAGGTTTTAGTTGTCAGGTAGGCGACTACCGCTTGAAAATCTGTGCGCTGCAAATCCTGAAGCGCAAAGAAATCGCCCATATCCTGAAAATAGGTTCCGCCCTGCCGGTAGTTCAAAATAGCGTTCAGAATGTTGTGCGTCATGCCGGGAACAGCCGCCAGCACTTCAGCAGGCGCGGTATTGATATTGACAAGGTTTTCATGAAAAACTTTATCATCCACGCTCAACTTGTCGGCCACGCGCTGCATCACGGTTCGAGTAAACGCATTGACTTCCAGCACATCCGCGATGGTTTTGAACGACTGCGTCGTCGTAGCCTGCTCCTGCTCCTGCCCCGCCACCTGGCCGCGCCGCGCCCCCAACGGTTGGGGCGCTGTTGGGCGGGGCATTCCAGGCGCGCCCGTTCCCCCGGCTCCTGTCCCGGTGGCCGTGCCTGTCCGCCTGCGCCCGCCGCGCCCGCGCCTGCCAGTTGCCTTGTCAGGGAATACGCATCATCCACACTGCGCAGGTTTGCGCCTGTTGCCGGAGCGCGGGGAGCGGCGGGGGCGGCCAGCCTGCCCGCCCTGCCCGCCCCCACCCGTGCCACCCGTTTGTGGTGTGCGGAAACGAATAATGCCATTCGCCTGCGCTGCGGTCAGGCCGAGTTGATCCTGAAAATTTTGCGCGGTTGCCGTGTTGACGTTCAGCCGAGGGTTGCCATCCGTAGACACATTGCGCTCACGCGATACCGTTGTGAAGAGCTGCGCCAGTACCACTTTGCTGTCGGTATAAATGTCGCTGAAATCTTCGGCGGCTGCCGTTGCGCCTGTGCCATTTGTGCCGGTTCCCGTCGCCCCCGTTCCTGTCGTACCCGTTCCAGCCGAGGTTCCTGTCTTTGCGCCCGTTCCCGCTGCGCCCTGCCGTGACACTTTTGCCAGCCGGGAAATTCCCACTCCCCGCGAACCCGTTGAGGTCACGGAAGAACCGGATGAAGAACTTGCTGTTGTCGAGGTAACGCCATTTGCGGCATCGGCTTCCGCATCCAGCGCGGATATTGGCGACCCGCTTGCGTTGCCATATAGCAGCGTGGGCGTCATGCCCTGCACCAACAGCAGCTCTTCCACTGTATCAAAAGGCGCGTTTTTCAGCGTGTACGGCGTGGACAAACTCTGATACGGATCGTCCCCGGTTGCCGCTGGTGTTGCAGCAGCCGCGCCCGTTGCGCCCGCAGCCCCGGTTGCAGGCTGCGTTATACTTATTCCGCGCCATGCTATGACAGCGTTCGCAAGATCGGGGTTATCACGAAATACGGGCATCCGCTGCAAGGTGGCAAGATTTACGCTGTTCAAGTTCAGAAACGCGCCTGTATCAATCACTTCGATCTTGACCCAAGCATCGCCCATCTGCGCCCAACCGTTAGAATCCGTATCGGGAAGCGGCGGCACAATGCCATACGACGCGCCATTGTTACTCGTCTGCGCAATCGCGCTCATGGCATAGTTCATCGCGCCCCGCGCCGCATACGAACTCTGAAGTTGATTGACGTAATTTCCGGCGGAATGCGCGCTGCGGCTTGCCGAAATGCCGGAGGACACGGCCACAACAGTCAAAATCAGCATGATGAAAATGACCGGGACGAGCGCCTGCCCGCGAACGCGGCGACGATATGCGGTTATAATCGTTCCATTGTCCATTATCAGTCCATCATTTCATCTGTGCCACACAGGTAAATTTAATCAAGAAAAGTTCAAGATTGAACACAGAACCTAAACTACTGCCCTGTCGTTGAAGCGGTCTGTGGAATGCTCGGATCGCTCTGCTGCCCACCCGCATACGGATAATCTTCCAGGCCATGCGCCACAATGGGCAAAATCATAGAATAGTTGCCGGGAGAACCATTCCTGCGTCGCAGCGTAAGCGTTATCTGCACGGCAGATGGCAGGCCGACATCGCTATTCCCCGTTCCCGTTGTGGCTGCGCTCGTCGTTGCGGCAGCCGTACTGCTCGAACCGGTTGTGCCGGTGGTTTGCGGAAAGCCCATTGTTTGCGCGGCAGTTGCCGGATCGGGTAAGTTGGGCTGTTCAAAGTCCCAACTGTCGCGCCAGTTCTGCTGATACGGGTCCCAGTATTGAAGCGTCAGGCTGACAATATTGCTTGCGATCACGTTTTCCGGGCCGGGAGCGGCGGACTGGAATGTTTGCAAATTGGGAATCGTTTGTGTCAGGCGCGACAACGTACCCGATTGCGGATCAAGGTCATAGCGCACAAATTCGGTCGGCTGCTGTGGCGGGTCGTTGCTTCCCGCGCTGCTGATTGCGCCCCCCGCAGCGCCATTCGACCCCGACTGACTGGCAGCGGGATCAACATTGGGGTCCGTAGTGGTAATCCGATGTGTCTGCGTCGCCAGCATCAGCAGCGCGTTTCCCGCGCTATTCTGCCCGCTTCCGCCCGCGATAAACATGGAATTCGGATCGTTCTTCGACCCATACGCGCACTGCAAATCACGCCCCAGTATCGCGAACAATCCTCGAACATTTTCCGTGTCATCCTGCCGCTGTTCCGCCTGAACATGCGACCGCAGGGAACCCGACAACGCCGCCGAAAGCGCAATCGTCAGGATGCCGAAAATAATCATCGCAACCAGAACTTCCAGCAGAGTAAAAGCAGGGTTGTGAAAGGATGAAGTTGAGAGTTGAGAGTTGAGAGTTGAGAGTATCCTATCCTTTTTCTCCTCTTCTCCTCTTCTCCTTTTCTCCTCTTCTCTTGTATTATCCACCGGTGCCACTCCCCTGCGTTCCCGTTGTCGTCGCGCTTCCGGGCGTGACGCCATTTGGATTGGTAATCTGCTGGCCGTTGCTCAGATAGGTAACATATTCGCGCTTGTGCTGATCGTTGCCACCGCCCCAACTCACCGTCAAAGTGACTTTGAACAGGTTGGTGTAATCCGTTGCTTCCACGCTCTGCTGCCATTTATAGCCGGGATACTCATCCCCAAACTCGCCCTGCTGATCCCCGCCCGATAATTGATCCGGCTGTAGTTCCAATTGCGTGATCTGCTTTTGCGCCAGTAGCGCGGACATCTGCGCGCCATCCGCAGCCTGAGTAGTCTGCGCCGCTGCATGAATGGCTCCCAGCGTAGCAACCACGCCCACCGCCAGCAGCACCGTCGCCACAATCATTTCAACCAGCGTAAAGCCCGCATTTGCGCGACGGCGGGGAAATCGGCTTCCACCACAGAGACACAGAGACACAGAGAGGGAACACAGAGGAATACGAGACACAACCGATTTAGGACGAAGCCTTTTGCTGTTCATTTTCTGCCTTTTCCCGCTCTTCTCTGTGAAACCTCTGTGTCTCTGTGCCTCTGTGATGAATACGTTTTTTATCTATTCTGCCCGGACTGCGCATCGTCTACCGTCATACGGGCATTGCCGGGGTGCAGGATCAAATGGGTGGAGAAATTACCTTCAGCGCTAACGACCGTCATTTCCGCGCCATCCGATGTGCCGTCCGAGCGGAAATTGACCGTTGTCAGTCCCCTGCCGCCGCTGGAGCTGCTTGCGGAACCGCCGGGTACAATCCCCTGACTGGTATCCGTCGCCGTGAACCCAACAACGCCTACCGTACTCGCCAGCTGAACCGTGTGCGACTGTGTCAGCGTAGACGTATCTGCATTGGAGTTGGCATACGCTGTTGGCTGGTCGGTTGGCGGCGGGGGCGGTAGGAGCGTCACATCAAAACTCTCCGTTTGCGGGCTGAAATTCAGCGTCACGTTGGTATCGCGCTGCAACGCCTGTTCCCGGGCGTATGCGAATACGTCCTGCACCTGCCGCACCTGTCCATCGTAATTCGCCCGGGCATAAAATCGCGCATACGCCGGCACAATCACGCTCGTCATCACCGCTACGATGATGATGACAATAACCATTTCAATCAGGGTAAAACCTTTACGCATGGTGGTTGGTGGTTGGTGGTTGGTGGTTGGCAAATGTTTTTTGTTGTAGACTCGCATCATGTTGTTCCTGAGAGGACTGCGCTTATGGCTGATACAACCAGCCCCCAATCACCAACCACCAACCACATACTTACTTTCCGGCATTGCCCCCGATGTCCCAGCTTCGGATATCATCGGCATCGCCAGCCTGCTCGTTAGGCCCGCCGGAACTGATGTCATAGTCCCGCCCGTTGTCGCCGGGAACCTTAAAGATGTAGGGATGGCCCCACGGGTCGGGCGGGATCGAGCTTTGGCCTTTGAAGTACGGACCGTTCCATTTGGGGTTGCCCGGATTGGTGGTCAGCACGTCCAGCGTGGCGGGCGTCTGTCCCGTATCCAGCTTGTACTGGTCGATGGCGTTATCGAACGACTTGATGTTGGCAATCGCGGCGGACACTTTGGCGTCCTTGATGCGCCCGATAACGTTAGGGACGACCACAGCCGCAAGCACCGCGATAATCACGACTACGACGAGAATTTCGATCAGGGTAAAACCCTGTCGGCGGCGCGAGTGCAGGGAACGCCCCTGCGTCAGGGGGGTATATGGTTTCAATCTGGTATCTCCTTTGGTTCTCAGGCCACTTTCCTGAAACAAAAACGTCTGTCAAACACACTCCTATTTTCCCTCATGGGAAATAGAATGGCAAATGAAATCTATTTGGCAAGCGTACTCGCCTTGAAGATAGGCAGCAGAATGGAAAGCACGATAAAGCCTACAAAGCCGCCCATCAGCAGCACGACAAGCGGTTCCATCAGGCTTGTCAGCCGCCGCATCGCGTTGTCTACCTCAAAGTCCAGCGTATCCGACGTGCGCAGCAGCATGTTGGGCAACCGCCCCGTTTCTTCGCCAACCGCTGTCATGTGCATCACGATGGGCAGAAACGTGCCGGTCTTTTCCATGGATTCGTGCAGCGTTTCCCCCTGCCGCACACCGGCCCGCGCCGCAAGCAGGGCTTCGGTCGCTACCACATTGCCCAATGCGGAGGCCGCGATTTCCATCGATTCCAGTATGGGTACGCCGCCGCCAAGCAACGTTCCCAATGTTCGCACCAGTCGCGCCGCCACAATCTTCTGGTTCAGAACGCCAAGGAGCGGCATTTTCATGCGGAAACGGTCAAAGGTCGCCTGTCCACTTGCCGTCCGCAGCCACGTCCGAAACCCCATGACAATCCCCCCGATAGTCAAAATTACTACATACCAGTAGTTTTTGAGGAAATTGGAGGTACCAAGCAAAATCACGGTCGTTATCGGCAGTTCCGAACCCAGGTCTTTGAACACGCCGGAAAGCATGGGGATAACAAAAACCAGCAGAAACGTCACCGCCAGAACCGCCACGCCAATCAACACGAGGGGATAGGTCAGCGCGGCCATCACCTGACTGCGCCGAACCTGCTCTTTCTCCATAAAGTCGGCAAGCCGCGTCATAACGCTGGCAAGCTGCCCGGACACTTCGCCCGCATGAACCATGTTGGCATACAAAAGGGTGAACTCGCGCGGAAACTTTTTCAGCGCGTCCGAAAGCGGCTGTCCGGCGCGAATATCGCCCTGCATCGCCACCAGCATCGCCCGCAGGGACTCGCTATCCGTCTGGTCAATCAGAACTGAAAACGCGCGATCCATCGGCAGACCCGCTTCCAGCAAGTCCGACATTTCCCGCGTGTACAGCAATATCTGAACGCGGGTTATCTTCTTGCCTTTGCGGACAGGCGGCGCGGCGGTAGTTGTCGCTGTCTGCTTTCCGTTCAGCGCGGCAGTCGCGCCGTTGCTGCTGACATTGGCAAGCGCTTTGCCGCCTCCGCTTGCTATCTTTGTCGGGTACACGCCAAGCGCGCGCACTTTCACGGCGGCTTCCTGGCTGTCACGGGCCGCTATCGTGCCGGTCGTTGACTTGCCCGCCTTGTCCATCGCTAAATAGGTAAAATCCGGCATGTATTCTTCACTCTTCCGAAATACTAAAGATTGTGGCAGGCTATTTTGTGAGCAAAGTCCGCTCGTGCAACGCCCACGCATCCGCCTTTCGGAAGTATGGTGAGCAGATTACTTTTGACAGCAAATATTGCACAAAGCCTTTGTCCTGTAACTCCGACAAGAGGCGCCCTGAATAAACGTTCGGCGTAGTTTCGGCAACATCGGCAAGTTCGCGTTGAAACTGCGTAAAAATATTCTGTGTAACCAAATACAGAATGCCTTCATGCTGCGGCACGTCATCAAAACCGGGCAATAAAAAGGGCGCTTCCTCACACTCATGCGCGGTTCCCACCGTCACCGTATAATCCTCAAGCGCAGCGGTTAGCAAACGCGCTTGCTGCACATTTGTTACCGGAAACATTAATCCATTTACGGGCGGCAACACAGGAGGCCAACTGTTCACATCGCGCTCGAAGCGGGGAACAAATGTAATTTGTACTGTCGCATTCAGACGTACATGGAAAATGCCTGTGTAAAGGGCGCGTTCCTCCGGTTCCGTCCCGAACATTTCGTCCGATTCTTCCCGTACTCGTAACAGAATCTCTTTTTGAGTCGCCAAATCCATACTGAGTTTGCTCCACCCCACTACTCACTTCATTCCGGCACAACCACATTGGGTCAATCAACGGGGGTCGGTCTCAAGTTTGTCACCCCCTGCATCTTGATAAAACATCTCCAACTCGGCAATATCAGGAAAGAACTTGTGCGCCCAGACTACCCGTTTTCCCGCTCTGCTTGAGCCGCGCAGCGCCACTCGCATTATCTTCTTGTATTCCTCACGCCAGTTACGCACACCCTGAACATGTGCTTCCAGAACATCCGTATCTACGCCAAGCGCGTACAACCGCTTGTATTCGACAAGCCGGTTATGGTACTCGGAGATGTCGTTCATCCAATCCTCATACAAGTTTTGACGATCCGATGATTGCCTGCCTGATTCGAGAACACGTTCTGTAGGCAGCATCTCCTCTTTAAGCCGATGCTCGATCTGATCCAAATGCCCGATCTCGTGTTCCAGATCAAGATAAGCCATGCCGGAACGTACCTGCACCTCACGTTCTATACGCAATGGCTCACCTTGTTGATTCACCACTTCGCGCACAACAACACAAGCCGCGCCTTCCACGAAGATAACTTTGTAGCCACGCGCCTCAATATCGGCAATCGTCTGCGCATACTGAGGATGTTCCTCCATACGCGCAGTACCTTGCCGAATTGTTTCCGGCGAAGAATCACGGCCTGTCCAGTTTTCATCTTTGTACAAGGCCGTACTCAGGCATCGAAATCTTCGCGCTGGCAGACGCGCAGCACTTCTTGAATGGTTGTCGCGCCTTGCAGCACTTTTTCGCGCCCGTCCATCAGCATGGAAACCATGCCCTGCTCTTTTTGGGCATATTGCTTGATGTGCGTTGCGGGTTCGCGGGCGGTAATCATGCGGCGGATGCTTTCGTCTACCGCGATCATCTCGTAAATGCCGCTGCGTCCCTTAAATCCCGTTCCCCGACACTCCGGGCAGCCTACGCCCCGCATCAGCGGTTCGCGTTTCAGCATGGCCGGGTCAATATGGATTTCTGCCAGCACTTCCGGCTTTTCTTCATAAGGCTGACGACAGCGCGTGCAATTCATACGGACGAGGCGCTGCGCAATTGTGCCGATCAGGGAACTGGCAACCAGAAACGGTTCCGCGCCCATATCCAGCAAACGGCTGACCGCGCCCGCCGCGTCGTTGGTGTGCAGCGTGGAGAATACAAGGTGGCCTGTCAGCGCGGCCTGAATCGCGATGTCTACCGTTTCTTTGTCGCGGATTTCACCGATCATAATGATGTCGGGGTCCTGGCGCACAATGGAACGCAGGGTATTGGCGAATGTCAGGCCGATATGCGGCTGCGCAAGTACCTGATTGATGCCGTTCAACTGGTACTCGACGGGGTCTTCGACCGTAATAATCTTCTTTTCAACGCTATAAATTTCGCTCAGGCTGGCGTACAGCGTGGTTGTCTTACCGGACCCCGTCGGCCCCGTAACCAGAATAATGCCGTGCGGTTCCTGAATCAGACGCTTGAAGATGCCGAACATGCCCCGTTCCATGCCCAGTTCGGTCAGGCCGAGCATAGCGGTCTGCTTGTCCAGAATACGCATAACCACGCCTTCGCCGTACATCGTCGGCAGGGTGGAGACGCGCAGGTCAATCTGACGCCCCGCGCTTTTGATACGGATACGTCCGTCAAGCGGCAGGCGGCGTTCGGCAATATTCATATCGGCCAAAATTTTAATGCGGCTAACCACAGCAGCATGGAACCGCTTGGGCGGCGAACTCACTTCGCGCAACACGCCGTCCACGCGATAGCGGACGCGCAGTTCCTTATCAAACGGCTCGATATGAATGTCACTGGCGCGGTCTTGAATCGCCTGATTGATAATCAGGTTGACCATCTGAATGACGAGTTCTTCCTTCGCCATCTTCTGAAGGTCGGCCACGTCCATGCTGTCTTCGTCTTCGACAGTCCGCTCGGCGTCCTGAACGCCCGCGATCATCTTGGACATATAAAACTGTTCGCCAACCCGCTGAATATCGGCGCTCGACGCCAGCATGGGCGCGATGTCCAGACCCGTCAGCAGGTGCAAATCATCCAGTGTGCGAATATCCAGGGGATCGGCCATTGCCACGACCAGCGTATCATCGTTGCGGCGAATGGGAATCAAATGATGCAGGCGGGCGAACTCACCGGGAACGATTTCCAGCGCGGAGGGGTCCGGCGGCTCTTTGCCCAGATCAATAATCGGACAGTCGAGTTGCCGCGACAGGATGCGCAGTAAATCCGGCTCCGAGATAAAACGCAGTCCAACAAGAATTTCGCCGACGCGCTTGTTGTTATCGGAGCGCCGCTGTTCGGTCAGCGCCACATCCAGTTGCTGCGCCGAAATAAGGCCCTCTTCCACGAGAAGCGAGCCAAGAAAGGTACGCCTGAGCTTTAACAAATCTACATTCTCCTGCAAACGATAAAATCTTGCTGTCGGTGTTTTAGACGCCCGCCTCCTGTGGGAGTTTCGGCTATTTGTTACCAACAGTTCGCTTTCCTGATAGTTGTTGAACACAGCCGTTGTCCGTGATGGTTTTTATGGCGTTACAAATGCGCCGTCAACTCTGTTTTGACGGCGACGCATCTTCACCTGTATTACCGGAACGGGAAAGGAACATTACACAAATTATACCTGAAATTCTCGCGCATTGCAGGGTTCCAGGTAGAAGGCAAACTTGAAACCTGCGGCAGCTTCCATATAGCATGTTTGAAAGCAATGCCTCGACAACACAGCAATGGAATTAAAAACCGGTATAAGTCGCCTGAACAAACCTATTTACAAAGTCGTCTAATACGTGGAGATTTTGCGTGTTTCCCCGCCTGTTGTGTCCCCACAAGCACGTTGCGCCATTTTCGCAAGTGAACCTTTATGTTTACCGTCTGCTATTTAATCTTTCCTTTATCCCTTTTCTATACAAAAAGTGATATACTAATTATGCAGTCACCCACTGTCATTTTTCCCATAACTGCTTTCTACTTGGCGCCTACTCTGAACCCCGGCTATGAAGCCGCCGACAATGAGCCGGTAACTCCGGCAGGCGCGCATCTTCCTTAACCGTTTGTCACAGGTAGATGTGTATTTTGCCCATTTATGTTTATTGCGCTGTCTATTGTACGCGCCAATGCCGTAACCGGTTGGATGGTTTGAAAAGGGTGACACAGTGCTTCTTCAGCAAGATCAGCGCCCGATTATAACGCAGCGCATTGACCCCAGGCTGATTGTTGCCAATACCATTCTGCAGTTCAGCAGCATGGAATTGGAACAATCTATCGAGGCCGAATTGCTGGAGAATCCCGCTCTTGTCTCGCTGGAAGACAATGGCTGCGACGGCAACTGCATCAGCCCTGCGCAGTGTCCCGTGTGCATGGCCCGTGAGAACGCCCGCCGCCATGAGGAGCGCGACGGCCTCGATTCGGGCGACCACCAGAGCGAGTATGAAGCCATTGCCGGTTTTGAAACGGGTGAAGGCGAAAATGAGTTCGATCTTGTCGGCAATCTGGAAGCCGAAATTACTCTTGCGGAACATTTGAGCAGCCTGCTCCGCGCCGCTGTTTCGCCCGAAGACTATCGGTTAGGCGAGTATCTGATTAATTGTCTGGATGAGCGTGGTTGGCTGCGCGAAAATACGGGGCAAATTGCCTGTGACGCGAACGTTCCCGAAAGTGAAATCTGCCGCCTGCTCACCATTATTCAATCGTTCGATCCGCCCGGCGTGGGTGCGCGCGATCTTCAGGAGTGTCTGCTGATTCAACTGGCGTTCCTCCGCGACGAAGTCGAACCCGACGCAGCGCCATGCCAATGAAATCGCGACTCGCCTGCTGAAGGAGCAGTTTGAAAACGTTTGCAATAATCGCTACGCCAAAATCGCGCGCGTCCTGAAGCTGCCGATAGAGGAGATACAGACTGGCATCGCCTACATTCGAGAACGTCTCAATCCCTTTCCGGCCAGCCAGTTTCGCCCGCCCTGGGGTTCACCGTCCGAGCCACTCCAAATCGTCCGTTCGCGCCGATGTGATTATCCGGCGTACCGAGTTCGGGTATGAAATAGATGTGCCGCAACTCGAACCCTACGCTATCAGTATCAATCCACACTATCGCGAGGCCTATTCGCAAATTCAAAATGGTGACGGCCAGCAAACGCCGGAAGACAAAAAGCATTTCATAGAGTGGGTGGAACGCGCCGAACGGTTCATACAGAATCTGCATCAGCGTCGCCAGACTCTGCGCTTCATCACGCGCTGCATTGTCGAGTGCCAGACGGGATTTCTGGAAACCGGCTCGGTCAAATTTCTGCGTCCCCTGACGCGCACCCGCATCGCCAACCTGTTAGGCGTTCATGAGTTCTACCGTGAGCCGCGCCACTGCCAACAAGTACGTTCAGTTGCCCAATCAGGAAGTAGCCGGGTTCGATATTTTCTTCAACTCGTCCCTTTCCGTCAAAGAGGCGATTGAGACTCTTATTCTGGAAGAAGACCCCGCTTCGCCGCTTTCCGACCAGCAGATTGTAGACATTCTTCAGGAGCGCGGCATCTCTGTTGCCCGCCGCACCGTCGTCAAATATCGCGCCGAAGCCAAAATCCTCTCCTCCACCCGACGAAGACGTTAGAGGGAAGAAAAGGAGAAAAGGAGAAGGGGAGAAAAGGAGAGGTAATTTCGACTCTGTCTTCTCCTTTTCTCCTTTTCTCCTTTTCTTCCCCTGCAATTCTCCCCCTGCGCTGCCAACAATACCTGTAGAGGGTTCGCCCTTTCATTTTGGATTGTGTTTGGATTGCGCAGGAAGATGCCCGCCCCATGTCGCTTGAATTCACGTGTTCAGAATCCTCGTTTGCAACGCTGGCTTCCGGTTCGGAGGCTGCCACCCTGTTTTTGCGTGGCAGGCGAATAGCGCTACGCCCGCTGGACAAGCAGGACATAAATTCCCGTTATCTGGGCTGGCTGAACAATCCGAATGTGACGCGCCATCTGGAAACCGGAGCCTTCCCGCAAACGCTGGATGACCTGCGCCGCTATTATACCCATCTGACAGCAATGCCCTCTGCCTTTCCCACCTGTGTTTTCTTCGCCATGCAGCATCTGGAAAGCAGCGAACACATCGGCAATATCAAACTGGAACCCATCCACTGGCTGCACCGAACCGCGACCATTGGCATCCTTATTGGCGACACCGGCTTTCAGGGGCAGGGATTAGGTGAGGAAGCAATGCGGCTATGCCTGAGCTACGCCTTTGAGCGCCTCGGACTACGGAAAGTATCGCTCGGCGTTCTGGCAAACAACCTTCGCGCCATCCGGTTGTACGAGCGACTGGGCTTTGTCATCGAAGGCCGCAAGCGTCAGGAATACTGGAGCGAAGGCGCGTTTCAGGACAGCCTCATCATGGGATTGTTTCGAGAGGAATTTCGGGGAGTTGATAGTTGATAGATGATAGTTGATAGCCCATCACCAGTGACTTCGCTGCTTCCCCTGCAATTGTAACAAGAGGAATTTTAACTATGCCATCTGCCGCTTCCGCCTATCAATTATCAACTATCAACCATCAACTAAAACGCTGTTCCCGCTGTCTGATTCCTGAAACGCACGAAACGATTATTTTTGATGCCGAAGGCGTGTGCAATGTCTGCCGTCAGCATGAAGTAAAACACGCCATAGATTGGGAGCAGAAGAAACGTAACTTAGACGCGCTGATTGAGGAGCATCGGGGTAAATACGCTTACGACTGCATCGTTCCGTTCAGCGGCGGTAAAGACAGCGCGTATACCCTCTGGTATCTGATGCATACCTATAAAATCAAGCCCCTTGTGGTGAGTTTCGATCACGGATTTTTGCGTCCGGGCGTACTGGCGAACAACGAACGCGCGCTACAGGCAATGGGCTGCGATTTCCTCAAGTTCCGCCCCAACTGGAAACTGGTTCGCCGCGTGATGCTGGAAAGTTTTCTGCGCAAGGGCGACTTCTGCTGGCACTGTCATTCGGGTATTTTCGCGTATCCCATGCAGATCGCCGCGAAGTTTCAGGTCCCCCTCGTTTTATGGGGTGAGCCGAGCGCGGAATATACCGCCTACTTCTCCTACGATGAGGTAGAAGAGGTAGATGAAAAACGCTTCAACCGTTTTGTCAATCTGGGCATTTCCGCCGATGACATGAGCGGTATGATTGACATGTCCGATCTCGACCCGCGCGACCTGGAACCCTTCCGCTACCCGAAATTGCGCGACCTGCGGGCCATCAATTACCGCTCGGTGTGCTTAGGCTCTTACATTCCGTGGAACGTAAAGCATCAGGTAGCGATTATCAAGCAGGAACTCGGCTGGCAGGAAGACGCTGTTGAGGGCGTCCCGCCGCAATACGGGTACGAAAAGATCGAGTGCGGCTTGCAGGGCGTCCGTGACTACATCAAATACATCAAGCGCGGGTACGGACGCACGGCCCATCTCGCCAGTATTGACATTCGCAATGGCGTTTTAGACCGCGAAACGGGTGAGCGCTGGATGGTGGAATTTGATGGTCAGCGTCCCGACAGTCTGGATTGGTTTCTGGAAATACTCGGCATGAGCGAAGCGGAATTCCTTGCCGTCGCCAAAAGCCATCAAGTCTCGCCCTGGGAGTACAAACCCCAACTGCGCGTCTTTTTAGGAGATCTCTATGCAAGTCGCGATTGTAGATTATGGCGTGAGCAATCTGTGTTCCGTGCTGCGGGCTTTGGATCATCTGGGATACGACGCGCAGGTTACATCGAACCCGGAGGATTTTCAGGCCGCCGAACGCATCATTCTGCCTGGTCAGGGCGCGTTCGCAACCGCCATGCGTAACTTGAAACAGACAGGATTAGAAACGGCTCTTCTCACAGAGGCAAAGTTCGGCAAGCCGATTATGGGTATCTGTGTGGGGATGCAGGTTCTGGCGACAACGGGACTGGAAAACGGCAACTGGCCCGGATTGGGACTGCTCAACGCCACCTGTCGCCTGCTGGAACCGCAATCTGCCAACTGCAAACTGCCGCATGTCGGCTGGAATGAACTCCGCTACGACGCGCGGGAACCCCTTTTCGCCGGATTAAACCGCAAAGACCATAGCGTGTACTTCGTCCATTCCTACGCCCTTGTTTGTAACGATGCCCATGATGTAATCGCGACTTGCGACTATGGAACTGACTTCGTAGCCGCCATTCGCAAAGACAACCTGTTTGCCGTGCAATTCCATCCTGAGAAAAGTCAGGAAAACGGCCTGCGTATTCTCGACAACTTTATGCAATGGAAACCCTGAAACGGATATTCCTGTGTTAAAAACGCGCATTATTCCAAAATTGCTGCTGAAACGGGGGCGTACCGTAAAGGGGACGCGGTTCGAATGCCTGCGCGACGTGGGCGCGCCTGTTTCCAACGCCCGCATCTACAACGCGCAGACGGTGGATGAACTGCTGTTTCTGGATATTGACGGCTGCGCAACGGCGCCGTGAATGGCGAAACGGGGCGCGGACTGCTGCTGGACATTATTGCGCGAACGGCGGAAGAGTGTTTCATGCCGCTTACGGTGGGCGGCGGCATCCGTGACATTCAAGATGTTGCCTGCCTGCTGCGCGCCGGCGCGGACAAAATCGCCGTCAACACGCTTGCTTTTGAATCCCGAACGTTTCTGCCCGCCATTGCCGAACAGTATGGCAAGCAATGCGTGGTTGTGTCCGTTGATGTAAAAGCCACCGACTCGTCACCCTCATGAAGTCTGGATACGCGGCGGAACACAGCCGACTGGCATGGATGTTTGGACGCATTTGGATCGGGTGGTTGCGGAAGGCGCGGGCGAAATCCTGCTCACGTCCATAGACCGTGACGGCACGATGCAGGGCTACGATCTTGATCTGCTGCGCGAAGCGGCTGCGCGTTACCCGATTCCCATTATCGCGTCTGGCGGCGCGGGAACCCTGCAACACCTTGCCGACGCCGTGACCATAGGACATGCGTCCGCCATCGCCGTCGGCAGCCTGTTCCACTTCACCGATCAAAGCCCCATCAAAGCCCGCTCGTTCCTGCACACCGCTGGCCTGAACGTGAGAGCCTGAAATAATGAACCGCGAAACACGCGAAGTACACGAAAAAAGACCAAAACAAAAACCACGGAGAACACGAAGGACAAAGAAACAGAGCAGCAGAGGGTACGTTCTTCCTTGTATGTAGTCCTGTTTAATCCTGAAAATCCTGTTAATCCTGTCTATTTCTTTGTCTTTTTTCGTTTGTTTCGCGTGTTACGCGGTTTACCCTCTGGAGTCGCGCTTGGAAAAGTTAGCCTTATTCGGCGGAGTTCCCGTTTTGCCCTGTCCCCTGCCCGTTTACAATACGCTTGGTGAGGAGGAAGTTGAGGCGGTTGCGGATGTGGTGCGTTCCGGCTGCCTGTCCGGGTTTTATGGCAGTTGGGGGGAGCAGTTCGGCGGCGGGCCGATGGTGCGGCGGTTTGAAGGCAGCGTGGGCCGAGCGGTTTGGCGTTGCTCATGCCGTTTCCGTCAACTCCGCCACTTCCGGCCTGTATGCGGCGATGGGCGCAATCGGCATCCAGCCGGGCGACGAGGTGATTGTGCCGCCCTACACCATGTCGGCAACCGCGCTCGCGCCCCTGATTTATGGCGGCATCCCCGTTTTCGCGGACGTAGAACCCGAAACTTTCTGCATGGATGTATCCGCCGTCAGAAGCCGCCATTACGCCCCGAACCCGCGCCATCATCGCAGTCAACCTGTTTGGGCATCCGGCAAAACTAATCGAATTGCGCGCCCTTGCCGATAAGCGCGGCCTATTCCTCATCGAAGACAACGCGCAGTCCCCGCTTGCAAGTGAAAACGGCAGATTGGCTGGCACAATTGGGCATATCGGCGTGTTCAGCCTGAACTACCACAAGCATATTCATGCGGGCGAAGGCGGCGTTTGCGTCACCAATGATGCAGGTTTAGCCCTGAAACTTCAACTTATCCGCAATCATGGCGAAAACATTGTCGAGCCGTCCGGCATGTCAGACATTACCAACATGATCGGCTTCAATTACCGCATGACCGAACTCAGCGCGGCAGTCGGACTGGCGCAACTGGGGAAAATAGATCGGCATGTAGCAGCCCGCGAACATCTGGCGTCACCGCCTGATAGCAGGATTGAAAGACCTTCCGGGCCTGACTGTTCCCGCCGTTCGTCCCGATTGCCGCCACGTCTTTTACGCGCTCGGCTTCCGATACGATGCCGAACTGGTAGGCGTTTCTCGCGAACATTTCAGTCACGCGCTGACGGCAGAGGGTTTTCCACACTTTGTCGGTTATGTTCGTCCGCTGTATCTGTTGCCCGTGTTTCAGCAGCGCGTCGCGTTCGGCAGTTACCCGTTTTCGTTTTCCAATGTCACCTACCCGCCCGGACTATGCCCGGTTGCGGAACACCTGTATTCCCATTCCCTGCTCGGTTTTGAAAACTGCATGATCGCCCCCTCAGAAATGCAGATTGATTTGCTGATTGCGGCGGTCAGGAAAGTATACAGGTTAGTGAGAGTGGAGAGTGGAGAGTGAGAGTGAGAGAAATGCGTATTCACTCTCACTCTCACTCTCCACTCTCACATTCTGGAGTTACCATGCCACGAGTTGTCGCCAGTATTGAAGCCCGCATGGGGTCGTCGCGGTTTCCCGGCAAATCCCTTGCCGATGTAGGCGGACAGCCTGCCCTGACACGATTGCTGCGCCGTTTGCGCCACTGTCGCCATTTGGACGACATTGTTCTCGCCACGACGGTTTCGCCCGCCGATGACGCTCTTGTCGCGTGGGCGGAACGCGAAAATGTCAGCCTGTATCGCGGCAGCGAAGAGGATGTTCTACAGCGCGTGGTGCAGGCGCAAACCTATATGGAATTCGGACATAGTTGTGGAAGTCACGGGCGATTGCATCCTGCTCGACCCGGAACTCATTGATATGGGCGTGAAAACGTTTCTGCACAACGACTGCGATGTTGTCTGCAACGTGTTTCCCGTCACGTATCCAATGGGCGAAGATATTCAGGTTTATCGGTTAAGCGATCTGGCCGAAGTAGAGCGAACCATTTCCGATCCCGCCGTTCGCGAACACGTTTCGCTGCACTTTTATGACAATCCGCAAAGATATCGCATCTTCAATCTGTTTGCGCCCCAACGCTGGCATGCCCCCGATTACCGCTTTCAATTGGATTATCGCGAGGATCATCAATTTATCAACGCATTTACGAGCATCTCGCGCCCGCGTATGGCGACTGGTTCGGACTGGAAGAGATCATGCGCCTGCTGCGCCGCAAGCCGGAACTGCTGAATATCAATCGTGATTGCGAGGAAAAAGCGGCGCGAAGTGAATCAACGACTTGTGTTAAGGCAAAGGCCGCGTAAATGACGAATTTAGTAGCAGCAAAGCCCCTGCGAACAGCCATCATCGGCTTTGGGCAAGTGGGCGCCGGGTACGCGGACGATCCCGTTATGGCGCGGTATTATCCTTACGCCACCCATGCGCAGGCTCTGCAGGCACACCCCGGCTTTGAGTGGCAGGGCGTCGTGGATGTATCCGATACCGCGCTGCAAACAGCGCTCCGAACGCTGGCATATTCCGCATGTCGCGCGAACCGTTGCAGAATTGGCGCAGTCGTACTCTCCCGGAAGTGGCGGTTCTGGCAACGCCGCCAGACACGCGCCTTGAATTACTGTCGCATTGCCGGACCTTCGCGCCGTTCTGGTGGAAAAACCTTTAGGCGAAACAGCGCGCACAAAGCGAAGCCTTCCTACGCGAATGTGCCCGCCGCAACATCGTTGTTCAGGTGAACTTATGGCGGCGGGCGGACGAATTGTTTCAGCGGCTTGCGGATGGCTATTTGCAGGAGTTAATCGGCAAACCGCAGGCTGTTTTCGCGATTTACGGCAACGGCCTGCGCAACAACGGCACACATCTGGTTGATTTTGCCCGCATGTTGTTCGGCGAAGTGGCACGACGCGCAAATCTCACCTGCCGCAATTCCTTATTCATCCGGCCCGCTTCCCGGCGATGTGAATGTTCCCTTCACTTTGCAAATGGTAAGTGGCTTAGGCGTCATGGCGCAGGCCGTTGATTTTCGCACATTACCGCGAAAACAGTCTGGACATATGGGGAACGGGCGGGCGTGTCAGCATTGAACAGGAGGGCTTGAACATTCGCGTGTTTCCCCGCTGCCCGCACCGCGCCACACAGGGCGAACACGAAATCGCTTCCGATTGCCCCCATTCCCTGCCCTCCACCGTAGGCCACGCCTTTTACCGCATGTACGACAATCTCGCCAACGCGCTGAATCCACAACGCGCCCCTATGCAGTCCCGGCAACTCCGCGCTCCACACTGTAGATGTTGTGGAAAGCCTTACGGCGCAGGCGCAAAATGTTCCACAATCAACAATCAGTTGAAATTCATGTCAACTTTTTCCATTAATCTTATACCAAAAATCCAACACTCAACTCCTACTCCCCAAATCATCATGTTTGTGGAAGACCCCGGCGCAGCCAATTACGTCGCCCATCTTCCCCCCGCGCTTCATGCGCTCGGCTTAACCACTCGCCTGTTCACAGCAGGCGCGGCAACAGAATATCTGTCACAGCGCGGAATAAATCTGAACCCTTAGAACAACTTTGCTACACTCACGGCTCAACGCGCAACGCTCGATCTTCATCCTTCATCCTTCATCCTTCATCCTTGCTTGTCACCGGTACTTCGGAAAACACGGACAGTTATGGACTGCAATTGATTGACGAATGGCGGCGAATAGGCGGATGCAGCGTGGGCGTAGTGGACGCTTACGGCAATGCCGCGCATCGGTTCCGGGGACGGACGGGCAACCCGCTCGCCTACGCGCCCGACTGGCTGATTGTGCCGGACATTTGGACACAGCAGGCTTATATAGAATTGGGATATGACGCGGCTCGCATCGCGGTTTGCGGACACCCACATTATGATGCTGTACGGGCAGAAAGCAAACGGCTTGTACAAGTTGGACACGAAAACCTATGCTGCAAATGGTTCCCCGACGCGCAACCGGAACAGAAAGTAATCGTATTCGTGGCGGAAATCTCAACAGGGCTGGATCCGTCACAGTTTCAGCGTTCCGAAGAATATACGCTTGTGTGGCACGAGTGGCAGTAATGCCCGAACTGACATCGTGATTGAGGAATTGTTACTGGCGACTTCCCATCTCACACCTCCGCCGTATCTTGTTTTACGCCTGCACCCCAAAAACATCCGCGAAGAATTTGCCCCTTATGAAGTCCAAATTCAATCTCATCAGCAGCGGCGGCGTTCCCCTTGAACTGATTTATGCCGCCGATCTGGTTGTTGGAATGTCCTCCATGCTTCTGCTCGAAGCCGCCCTGCTTCAACGCCCCACGCTTTCCATTCTGCCCCGCGCGTTTGAAAAAGAGTGGCTGCCGACCACGCGAACCGGCCTGACTCCCTGCGCCACCAATCGCGCCACTCTTCAAGCCCTCCTTCCGCAACTTTTACTGCAAAGCGCCGCGCCGACTACCGATATAAAAAAGGTAATCCCTTGCGGTTCAACCAAGCGCGTCACCCAATTTCTCGCCACTCTCGCGCAGCAAAATAGTAACTATTCAGCCTCTCACAGTTTAGTATAGCCCCTTTCCCAGGCTTTTTTGGGAGAGGGTGTCCTTCCCTACGGGTGGACGCCCGGGGTGAGGGCATCCCGTCAAGTCGCCATGCAATCGAAAATCGAAAATCGAAAATCGAAAATCAAAACACCCCGCCTGTCCATTGTGCCCTTTGAAGAAGCGCATCTTACCCCGCGCTATGTCGGCTGGCTGAACGATCCTGATGTCGTCCGGTACAGCGAACAACGACACCACGCGCATACCCTCGCCTCCTGCCGCGACTACCTGCAATCGTTTGCCAACACGCCCCACTGTTTTTGGGCTATTATTGCCCACGATCCCAATATCGGGCATATCGGCAACATCAACGCCTATATTGATGTGGAAAATGGCATAGCAGACGTTGGTATCCTGATTGGCGAACGGGCGGTTTGGGGACAGGGATACGGCAGCGAAGCGTGGCAGGCTGTCTGCCGCCATCTGCTTCAGGATGGTGGATTGCGGAAAATCACGGCGGGAACCCTCAGCGTCAATCTCGGCATGTTGAACGTCATGCGACGCGCAGGCATGGTAGAAGAAAAGCAGAACCAGCAGCAACTGATGTTCGAGGGACGGCCTACCGATGTTGTGCAAATGTCGCTGTCGCGCCCCGTTCCCCTGCGCGTTGCCCTGCTTGGCTGCGGTTCCATCGGGCGGCGGCATCTGGAAAATTTATGCGAATTGACCGCCAACCGCGAATTTGATATTACTGTGTACGATGCGTCTGCCCAAGCAAGTCAGGCCATTACGAACAAACATAATGTTCATGCCGCAGATTGCCCTGAAGATTTGTGGAAATGGCAGCCCAACGTTGTATTCATCTGTACGCCCTCTAATCTGCACACGCCGTTCGCGCTTTCCGCCGCGAATACGGGCGCGGCCCTGTTCATCGAAAAGCCGATCGCGCACAATCTGCAATGTCTGGAAGAATTAAATGCCCTTGTCACGCAGCGGAAGCTGGTCAACCTTGTCGGCTGCAACATGCGCTTTCATCCCGGCCCCGCGCAAATCAAGCAATGGCTGGAAGCGAAATTGATTGGCGATGTGTTGAGCGCGCGGTTGCACACCGGCTCATACCTGCCCAACTGGCGGCCTCATCAGGATTATCGCGCTGGTTACAGCGCGTCCCCTGTTCATGGCGGCGCGCTGCTCGACTGCATCCATGAACTTGATCTTGCGCTCTGGCTGCTCGGTCCGGCCACGCTGCACAGTTCGCTTGTTCGTCCCGCCACTTCTCTCGGCCTGCAAACAGACGGCATGGCGGAACTGCTGCTCACCCACGAGAGCGGCCCATTTTCCAGTGTTCATCTCAACTTTGTCCAGCGCAACTACCAACGCAGCATCGAAATTATCTGGCAGCGAAGGCACATTGGCGTGGGACTTCAATTCGGGTGAAACCATTCATTACGACGCTTCCGGCAAAGTGGCGCAAATCATCCGGCAGCCCGCAAACTGGCAAATCAATCAGATGTACCGCGACGAACTGGCCTATTTCCTGAACTGCGTGGACAACAAATCGCCCACGTTCAACACGGTTTACGATGCGACGCAAACCCTTCAACTCGCTTTACAGGCGCGGCACTCAAACAATACGACAGGCGGAGGCGCTCACAATGTTACTTAATTCCAACTCCCCGGACAGTGTTGCCTCTTTGCCGCGAACCGTGGGAATTATTCAGGCGCGTATGGGTTCCTCGCGGCTTCCCGGCAAAGTTCTGCATCAAATTGCGGGCAAACCCATGCTGTGGCACGTTGTCAACCGCGTTCGCCACGCAAAACAACTTAATCATGTTCTTGTCGCAACTTCGACCGCAACCTCCGATACGATTGTGGCCGACTTTTGCCGCTGGCACAATATTGACTGCTTTCGCGGCAGCGAAAACGACGTGCTTGATCGCTACCTTCAAGCCGCCCGCTATGCCCGACGCCGAAGTGGTTGTTCGCCTGACCGCCGATTGCCCCTTGCACGATCCGAACGTGATAGATGCCGTAATCGCCGCCTTTCACATCGCGAACTTCGATTATGTTTCCAATGTAGACCCGCCCACCTACCCGGACGGACTGGACACGGAAGTGTTTCGCGTATCCGCGCTGGAACGCGCATGGTGGGAAGCATCCAAACCCTCGGAACGCGAACACGTCACGCCCTACCTGCGCGATTCCGCCAACGGCTTTCGACAGCGGCAGTGTGCTGAACGAGCAAAATTACTCCGGCTTGCGCTGGACAGTAGACGAACTGCCGGATTTAGCCTTTGTTCGCGCTATATTCCACTCGCTTGACACGCTAAACTTTTCCTTTTCCGATGTCATTGCCCTGCTCAACTCACAGCCGCAACTGCGCCGCATCAACGGCCAATTCACCCGCAATGAAGGCTATCTGCGCTCCTTGCAATCGGAACGCAAAGCCGCTTAGGAAAGTTGATAGATGATAGTTGATAGAAGTTGCTGTCTTGATCTCCTATCTAATCGCCGCTTGTTTCTATAATGGCGTCACCCCTGATCGCGCCAAATTTAGTGTTATAGGAAAATCTCATGTCCTCACAACTATCAACTCCAAACGGGCAGCAACTCTACCGCCGCGCCCACTGCCGTATTCCCGGCGGAACACAGCTACTTTCCAAGCGTCCCGAGATGTTCCTGCCGGAGGGCTGGCCCAACTATTACGCGAAAGCGCAGGGCGCGGAAGTATGGGATTTGGACGGAAACCGGTACATAGACATGAGTTTGAACGGGGTTGGCGCGTGCGTATTGGGACATGCCGACCCGGATGTAAACGCCGCCGTTCACGCGGCTGTAGACGCCGGTTCCATGTCCACGCTCAACTGCCCCGAAGAGGTGGAACTGGCGGAACTGCTCTGCGAACTGCACCCCTGGGCGGACATGGCGCGCTTTGTCCGAACCGGCGGCGAAGCCCTGACCGTCGCCATCCGCATCGCCCGCGCCCGAACCGGACGCGACAAAATCCTCTTCTGCGGCTATCACGGCTGGCACGACTGGTATCTGTCAGCCAACTACCGGAAGAGGAGAAGAGGAGAAGAGGAGAAGAGGAGAACACTGAAGATACAACTCTCGACCCTCAACCTTCAACCCTCAACCGTAACGCTTTAGCCGCGCATCTTCTTTCGGGATTGGATCCCGCTGGTGTGCCACGTTCCCTTGCCGGGTTGGTACTGCCGTTCCACTACAATCAACTGGACGAGTTGAAGGAACTGGGAGCCGCGCATCGGGGAGAAATCGCCGCCATTGTAATGGAACCGTTGCGCAGTCAGCAGCCCCTTCCCGGCTTTCTCGAAGGAGTCCGGCAAATCGCCGATGATTTAGGCGCGGCATTGATATTCGACGAATCTACGATTGGCTTCCGCGTGAATACGGGCGGAATTCATCTGACACTTAGCATTGATCCTGATATGACCATTTTCGCCAAAGCCATCAGCAACGGCTATGCGTTTGCCGCCGTGCTTGGACGCGAAGAGTGGATGCAGGCGGCGCAAAACACGTTTATCAGCAGCACCTACTGGACAGAGCGCATCGGCCCCACTGCCGCCGTAGCCACCCTCCGCAAGCATCGGAAATACAACGTTCCCGCCCACCTTATCCACATCGGCAGCCGCGTTCAGGACGGCTGGAAACAACTGGCAAATAACAATGGATTGAATCTGCAAGTGAGCGGTATCCCTCCCGTAAGCGCGATTCGCTTCGACTATCCCAACGGGCAGGCCATCCGAACGCTATATACGCAGATGATGCTAGACCGGGGCTTTCTGGCAGGGAGTGTGTTCTTCGTCACTTACGCGCATCAGGATCATCACATTGACGGCTATCTGGGCGCATTGGAGGAGGTATTTGGCCTGTTGGCGCAGGCGATTCATACCGATAAAGTAGAAGCGCAACTTCGCGGCCCGATTGCGCACACAGGATTCCAGAGACTGGCCTAGAGGCTATTCTCATCCACCCTCCACCTTAGAGCCTATCCCAACAGGCGATTGCATTTGCGTCCGAAGGACGCCTGGCCGCAGGCCACTCAGACGGGTACGTTCTTTGTACCCGGCCTATTGGGATAGGCTCTTAACCTCTTCTTGACGTTGGAAGAAGAGGAATCTGATTGAAAGCGGGAAATTACCTTGACGTATTTACACGCAATCCTCAATCCGGGCGTCCATCCACAGGGCAGGACACAACCCTCTACCCTCCTTATTCGCGCTGACGCGACCCGGCAGATTGGCAACGGGCATGTCATGCGCTGCCTCGCGCTGGCTGCGGAATGGCAGACGCGCGGCGGACATGTTGTTTTTCTGACCCACGCGGACAATCCCGCCATCACCGCCCGAATTGACCAATCCGGCGCGGAACGCATTTCGATGCCCGCCATGCACCCGGATGCGAGCGATTTACCCGAATTGCTTGCCATTCTGCGTCAGCGCCGCCCCGCATGGACGCTGTTGGACGGCTACCACTTTGCCCCCTGCTATCAGGAAAACGTTCAGGCAGCCATGCGCGAAAACGGCGGCAACACGCTTGCTCTCGACGATACGGCGCACCAGTGTTGTTATCATGCCGATGCGCTGCTCAACCAGAATGTGTACGCGGATACTCTGCCTTATAATAGCGATAGTCAAACGGTTCTTCTGCTTGGCGCGCGTTACGCCCTGTTGCGTCCTGAATTTGCCGTATGGCAGAACTGGCAGCGCGTTTATCCCCAAACAGCCCGCAACATTCTGGTTACGATGGGCGGAACCGACCCGGATAACGTCACCCTGAAAGTTGTCCACGCGCTCAGTCTGTTGCCGGGTCGTGAGTGGAACGTTAAAATCGTGGCAGGTCCGGGCAATCCGCATTTTGGCGTTCTCCAGCAGGCAATCCTGGCAAGCGGAACCGACATACAATTGCTACCCGGCTGCGGCAATATGGGCGAACTGATGGCGTGGGCGGACATCGCTGTAGCCGCCGCCGGGTCAACCGCCCTTGAACTCGCCTATATGCAGGTTCCGGTTCTCAGTATCGCGCTCGCGGACAATCAGCGGCGCAACGCGGTCGCCATGACAGCCGCTGGAACCATGCAAACCCTCGGCTGGCACGACTCGATTACCCCCAAATCACTTGCTCATGCCATCAGCCAACTCTCGAATAATCTCAACGCGCGTCGCGCAATGGGAATTGCCGGCAGGAATCTGGTAGATGGTGAAGGGGTAAAACGCATCGTAGATGCCATGCAGCAAATCAACCCTCAAACCTGAAACAACCAAATAACCGAACACCCAAACACCTGAATACCTGATCACCTGCCAATGAAATTTCCCTGACGAGCAGGCGCGAACTTTCCGACATAATAGTGGCAGGCCTGTGGCCTGTAAACTTTAGCAGACAGCGCATCAGAACCAGTACGCGCGGGAGACGAAGCCATGAGCGGCGCAACTACACTTTTACCAACATCCATGCCGGAAATTTCTGTTCTGGCGAGTGACATTCAGGGGCGCGATGTTCGCGCCTTTTGGGACGAGCGCGCGGGGCTTGGCGAATGGGCCGGAACGCGGGATGTTATCGCCAAGCAACTGGAAATGGAAGCGATTTGCGGCCATGTTCGGGACGGAATGAGAATTCTGGAAGTTGGCTGTGGCAACGGGATTACGGCTATCGAAATCGCGCGCCGCTTCGATGTCGAATTGACGGGAAGCGACTTCGCCCCGCAAATGATAGCCGCCGCGAACGCCCTGCTGTCCGGGCAAACTCTCCGGGGACAGGTTTGTTTTGAAGTGGGTGATGTGCGCGACATGTCTGCCTTTCAGCATCGTTACGATCTGATGTACACCGAGCGCGTCCTCATCAATTTGCCGGATTGGAACACACAGGCGCAGGCCATTCGCCATATCACCGACCTGCTGACTCCCGGCGGGCTGTACGTGATGTGCGAAAACACGCAGGATGGTTTACATCGGCTCAACGCCCTGCGCTGCGGCATCGGGCTGGAAGCCATCACCCCTCCCTGGCACAACCGCTACTTTCGGGAAGCGGAATTAGCAGGATTGACGCTTCCCGGCATCACGCTGGAAAATGTTGAGGATTACAGTTCCACCTACTACTTCCTGAGTCGCGTTGTCAACGCGGGACTGGCCGCGCAGGCGGGGCGCGAACCCTCCTATGAAGACCCCATCAACCAGTTGGCGCTGCGACTGCCTCCCATCGGCGATATGGGACAGGGCCGAATCTGGCTCTGGCGCAAAGACTTCTGAGCGTTCTTCTTCTCAATCTCCACTTTGCGCAACAATGTTTGCCCGATGACGAGGACAACTATGCCTGTTTTGCCTGCTATTTACCTTCCAGATAATCTTCCGCCTGCGTTCCTGCCCCAACCCGCCATCAACATCAACGGGCGGCGGATCGGAACGGGCGAACCTGTCTATATCATCGCCGAAATGTCAGCCAATCACGGGCAGAACTTCGAGCAGGCCCGCGCCATCATCAACGCCGCTAAATCCGCCGGGGCAGACGCGGTTAAACTGCAAACGCTTTCCCCCGACGGTATTACTCTCGACTGCGACAACCCCTGTTTTCAGATCGGCAGCGACAGTCTGTGGGCAGGACGTAACCTTTACGACTTATACAAAGAAGCGCAAACGCCCTGGGAGTGGCACGGCCCGCTCAAAGCGGAAGCCAACGCGCTGGGCATGGACCTGTTCTCATCCCCCTTCGACCATCAGGCCGTAGAGTTCCTGCAATCGCTGGATATGCCCGCGTACAAAATCGCCTCGTTTGAACTTGTGGATTTGCCCCTGATACGCCGCGCCGCCCAAACCGGCAGGCCGCTGATTATGTCAACTGGCATGGCGAATGAAACCGAGATTGCGGAAGCGGTTTGCGCGGCGCGACAGGCCGGCGGGGTCGAAATCGCGCTGCTCAAATGTACCAGCGCGTACCCTTCCCACCCGCAGGACATGCATCTTCGCGCTTTGGAACGGCTGGCGCAAACTTTCAATGTGCCGGTTGGACTATCCGACCATACGTTGGGCATTGCGGTTCCCATCGCCGCCGTCGCGCTCGGCGCGTGTATCGTGGAAAAGCATCTAATCCTTTCCCGCAGCCTTCCCGGCCCTGACAGCGCGTTTTCTCTGGAACCGGAAGAGTTCCAGCAGATGACAGCCGCCATTCGCGTCACCAGTCAGGCATTGGGAAAACCGGAATTGGGCATCAGCGAGGGAGAGAAAGGCAATTTGCTGTATCGCCGCTCCCTGTTTGCCGTCGAGTCCGTCCGGGCGGGCGAACGCTTCACAAGCGCAAACGTCCGTATCATCCGCCCCGGACACGGCCTGCCCCCCCGCCACATAGAGGAGGTTTTGGGACAAACCGCAACGCGAGACATTCCGCGTGGAACGCCGTTGCAGTGGAACATGATCAGTTGTCAGGTTGTTAGTTGTTAGGTTGCTATGTATCACATGGCTTTTCTAACAACTAACAACCTGACAACTCCCCCTGCCTGCCCATGGATGCGGCAGACAGGCCGGGAATAAAACGAACAATCCTTCAGGAGAAATTTCATGGATGAAATGATTGATTTGAATGGTATGCAGGGCGTCGTCACCGTAATTCAGGCGCGTCTCAACTCGTCCCGATTGCCGGGCAAAATTCTGTTGCCGCTTGGCGACGCCACTGTTCTGGAACACGTCATACGCCGAATACGCGTCGGGTTGAATGGCCCGATAGTCCTTGCGCTTCCGCAGGGGGAATCCAATTCCGCCCTGCATGAAATCTGCCGACAGCACAATATACCCTGCGTGATGGGCAGTTCCGCTGACGTGCTGGATCGCGTTCTGAGCGCGGCGCGGCAGTATGAGGCAAAGATTGTTGTGCGCTGTCAGGCCAGCAATCCCCTCCTTGATCCCAAAATGCTATGGGCCAGCGCGCGTTACGCCCTTGACAGCAACATGGATTTGGTCACGGTTGCGCGCCTGCCGATGGGAGTTGCCACTGAAGCTATGCCCATCCAGACGCTGGAACGGATCGCGCGGCTGACACAGAAAGCCGAGTACCGCGAACAGGTGACGACCTTCACCAGCGCCCGCCCCGACCTGTTTGAACGCGCCCATCTGCCACCCCCGCCGCGCCTGTCGCGCCCCGACCTGCGCATGACGCTTGAAACTGAGGCCGATTACTGGTTCCTCAAGCGTTTGTACGAAGAGGTCACGCCCGACGCCAACGGGCTGCTGCGCGTGGAAGACTGCATCGCCCACATTGATACTGACGCCGACCTTCGCCACCACAGCCCCGACAGCTTCGCGGTTGTGCGGGCGGCCGCCTGAAAACTCATGCAAAATATACTCTTTTTTACCCCCTATACGCTCTGGCTGCCGCACACGCTCTGGGAAGTGACAATGGGACACGCGCTGCGGCAACGCGGTCATTCCGTTCGATTCCTGACCTGTTCCGGCCTGCCCAACTGCGGCATGGCCCCACTCTCCGTACCGAACAGGGAAGAAATCTGCGAACAGTGTCGGCATTTTTCGCAAACGCTTATCCCGCAAATGCGCCATTCGGCGGATTTTTCTACAGGGCATGGTGACAGGAAACGAGAAAGCCCGGATTGCGGAATGGGCGGATAGCCTTGACGTGAACGAACTGGAAAACGCTGTTTACGCCGGATTGCCGATTGGAACATGGACGCGCGCCGACATGGTTTCTTACTGGCACAGCCTGAATCCGCAACTGGAGCGAGACGAAGTCGCGCGTTCCTATCGCCTGCTTCTGCATGGCGCGGCAATGGCAGCCGTTGCCCTGCCCCGCCTGTACGACAAATACAAGCCTGACTGCGTGGTGATGCTCAACGGTTCGTTCTTCCTCAATCGCGTGGCGGTAGAAGTGGCGAGGGCGCGAGGTATTCGGATCGTGCTGCACGAGCGCGGCTGGATGGACAACACCGTAGGGTTCATCACATCGGGAATTGCGGGCGACATGGCGGGGTATCAGGAGCGTTGGGCGGCGTGGCGGGATATTCCCCTCACCCATGCTGAACTGGAGGGCGTTGCCCGCTTGCTACAGCAGCGGCGACAGGGCATGAACATGAACTGGTCGGCCTTCAGCCCACAGCAAAAAAGCGTACAGGAACGAGCGGAAATCTGCGCAGGTTTGGGCCTGCCGGATCGTTCCCTCGCTCTGCTTTGCACCAGTTCGGATTGCGAGGGCAGTCTTGCAGACCGCGCCCGCGCGGTAGATCAATTGCCGTGGATCGAGCAAACCGCGCAGTGGTTTGGCTCACATCCCGAATACAATCTGGTTATCCGGGTTCACCCTAACGAACAGGACCACGCCAAAACCGACGGCAGGGTTCTGGAATGGTATCGCGGCCTGTCCACGCGCCTGCCTTCCAACGTCCGCTTGATTATGCCCGAAGAAAAAGTCAGCACGTACAGCCTGATGGATGTGGCAAGCGTCGGTTTAAGTTACGGTTCAACGGCAGGGCTGGAAATGGCCTGTCGCGGCCTGCCGCTCGTCCACGCCGGATTGGGATACTACAAAGATTGCGGCTTCACGCATGAAATCCGCGCCATGAGCGACATAGCCCCGGTCATGGAACGGGTGATGCAGGGGGGAATTGAACCGGAAACACAACGCCTTGCCTTCCGCTTCATGCAGAGATTATTCATAGAAATCTGCATCCCATTCAATAAAGTGAAGGTGAGCGGCAACTATTTTCAGGCGGACTTGAACTATCAGAGCGTGGCCGAACTCGCGCCGGGCAGGGATAAGAATCTGGATCGCATTGCCGAATACGTTCTTGGCAACGCGCCCCTGTTTCCCATGCCTGCGTCAGATGATTCACTGAAAATTACACGCGACGAAGACGCTTTCTTTTCGCGGTTGAACATGCAAAACCATGAGGAATTATCCGCGCTACAAGCCGCTTGATACTCGCTACATCGTCCCAATCTCACCGGGTACAATAAAATCTGTTCTACGCCATCAGGAGAAAACGCAATTCCCCACGAGAGAGGCAGCAGCGAAGATATAGGTATACGCGGGCGCGAATGGCGCGAGCAGAAGTTATGCGTAATAGTCCACGTTCAAAGCGGCAATACCCCTTGCGCAACGCCGCCCAAATGAGGTATACTCAGCCGTTAAAAGGAGGGTACGTTCGTGCCGAATATCAAATCCGTCAAAAAAGACGTCATCAAGTCTCGTAAAAACCATCTTCGCAACATCGCCGCCAAGTCCGCGATGAAAACATTCGTCAAGAAGGCGCGTACTGCGATTGACTCTGCCGCAGTAGACATTGCCGCAAGCGCGGAGGCCGTTCGCCTCGCCTGCAAAACCATTGACAAGACCGCCGAGCGTGGTATCATCCACAAAAATCAGGCATCCCGGCGCAAGTCCCGCCTGATGAAACGCGCCAACAAAGCCGCTCAAGCCGTCGCCTGAACCGCCTCCCGGCCTCCAACGCGCTACTTTCAATTATTTAAACAGCCCGTACTGCACAGCAGACACGGGCTATACTCCGTTTCAAACAATCCATCTGCTATCATCAAATTCTCATCTTTAACAACATTCGCGTCCATTCGCGTTCATTCGCGGCTACTCTTCTTTGATCTCTCTTCATCGCGCGCTCACCTTCGCCTGCGCCGCCCCCGTCAATTCCAACACCAGCAGTTGCAAGTTGCGCAACGGGTCGGCTCCGAAGGTTCCAATCTCATCTGTCACGCCGCCCTTGTTCGCCAGATCGCACAGCAGCAGCTTTTCCAGCGTCCGGGTCAGTTCTTCCCACGTATAATTTTTCGACAACGCGAACAAATCCGCCGCTTTGAACGCCAGTTGCGCGATGTTGCTGTCACCCGGCAGTTCCGCCGCCATTTCTGGCGGCAGGCTCCGCACATCACGCGGATTAATACGCTTGTCACTCAGATATTTCGCCTGCCAGAGCATCCGGTACTGCCGCGCCAGCAGCGCCAGCAGTTTGCCCGCCACCGCCTGCGGCTTCGGGTCATAACGATGCAGTTCCGCCAGCAGCAGCAGGGCGCGGTCGGTTTGGCGCCGCGTAATCGCGTCCACAGTGGTAAACATCACGTCTTCAGGACTTGCCGCCACCACCATGCCCACATCCCGACCTGTAATCATCTCCCGGTCGCCGCTGTAGCAGACCAACTTGATGATCTCCTGTTCCAACACCAGCATTTCAGTTCCGGCGTTTGCAATCAACTGCTCTGCCGCCCCGCTGTCAATGCGCTTGCCCTCCTGCTTCACGCGCCCATTGACCCACGCGATCAGCGCGTCGCCCTTCAGCCCGCGACACGCCACCATAGCCCCGAACTTCTTGACGGCGTTATCCAGTTTCGTTGTGACAGCCGTTTTGCGCCGCTCTTCTTCCTCTTCCGCCGCCACCACCAGAACCAGACACGTCGCGTCCGATTGCCTGCTCAGGCCATCCGCAAGCCGCTCCGCCTCCGCGTTCTTGCCCCGCTCCCGCCACAACTCCATGCCCTTCACGACAATAAACCGCCGTTCCGAGCCAAAAGGTGCCTGCGCCAGCGACGCCAGAATGTCATCAGCCGTGTGCGTACCCGCATCCAGCGTTTCCATATCAAAGTCCGCGAAGTCCGGTTCTACGACATGCTTTGTCAGCGCGGCAACCGCCTCCTCTTTCAAGCGGTCTTCCTCCCCAAAAAAAGCATAAACACGCTGAACGGCAGGTTTCCATAACAGACCCGGCGACCCACTTTTATAAACAATCTCCATAACCGCTTCCCATTCGCAAAATTGCCGTCACTCCCGAATCATCTCCGCGAACTCCCGTGAATTCACAGCCTGCACATTGTCGCGAATGGAAGCGGCCAACTTCCGCGCCGTTTCCGCCTCTTCGAGCGTGGCAACATCACGCCCGTAGCGATACACCGTATACAACGCGGTCAATTCGTACACGCTCTGACTCACAGCGGGCAGCGCGGACGCAAGCCGCCGCCTTAGTTGCGCGCCGTACTCATCCGGCGTTTGCGAGGACAATCGGGGAAGGCCGCGCTTCTTGAACAATGCTTCCGTTTGCGCATACGCTTCTATGACCTGCAAGTTGGTCAGCGGGCGAGTGGGCGCTTCTGCCAGACTACTCCGTTGCATCCGCAACCGATCTACCACTTCCGTTTTAACAACATACCCAAGCATCGCCACCAGCATCACCGTCAGGGCAAGCGGCAGGCTGCCATGCGAGGTCAGCCATTTCACAAAGGTCGCCTGTGGCTTTTTGGTTCCGTTGCTGTGGTCGGAAATATCTATCGTTCCATCCGTCGCGTCAAAGGGAACCCAGCCGATATGCGGAAAGAACACTTCGGTCCAGAGATGCTTGTGTTTTTCCCGCACCATATAGACGCCCTCCGTCTCGACCTCACCCGGCAGAAAGCCGGACACAAGGCGGGCGGGTATATCCGCGTAGCGGCAAAGCATCGTCATGGCAGCGGCAAAACTGTCGCAATAGCCCTCTTTTTTATCAAAAAGGAACCACGCCACAACATCACGATCACGAGGCGCGGACGTTACCTGTAGATTGTATTTACACTCCGACGCGATATAATTGCGCAGGGCTTCGGCGCGGTCGAAATTGTTCGTTTTGCCTTTGATGATCGTCTGCGCCAGCTGCTTCAGACGATCCATATCTTCCACATGCCCAACAGGTTTTTGAAGGTACGCCTGTTGCAGGGCTTCCGGCACATCCCGCAGCGAGGAGGAAGCCTGCCGCAATGTATTCTCGTCCCGCGTGGGAACCTGCGAAACAACCTCATATATCGTTGAGGCAGGCACATTGACAAGCAACGCGCCCGCGGCATTATAATGTAACTCCGCGAACGGAGCCGCAACCTGCCGAATGGTATCCGCGCCGTAAAGGTTGCTAAAGTTTCCCCCGATAACCTGTACTTTTTGTCTCTCCTCCTTGCTGTTCTTCATATCCGCCGGTGGCAGGTCGTACTGGTTTGGCGGCAGTTTGTAAGCGTAGTTGTTTGTAAACGCGCCGGGGCTGAACGCATCGGAAAATTTGCCCGTCTGCGTGACCTTTCCACTCTCCTGCCTCTCCCCGGTCAGTGTTCTGCCGTCTGCCGTCTGTAGCTGATTGTTGAAACTGTTCCCGTTATACTCGCTGAATGTTGTGCCGCGCCAGTACATGCCATGCGCTGCGGTAATACGCAGCAACGGCGAGTCGCTTTCCGACACCGGCCCCATCGCCAGATTCAGCGTCGTTTGTTCATTGACGCTCACGTTGAAAGCGTTTATCTCTTTCTTGATAGTTACTTTATCCCCCATGGGCGTCATATTGGCATCGAAAAGCGACTGCCCGACCGTTTGTATGGGAACTGCCACCACATTCGCCAGCAGCAGCGCCCCCAGCAAACACGCGCCGGTAAGCAACAGCTGCCCCCCGAACAAAGGCCGGGCAATGCCTCCCTTGCGCAGCGTTTTCGCGTTGCGGGTTCGCAGGTAGTTCTCATGCACCATCAGGAACGTGGCCGCAGCCACAAACACCAAAAACGCGTTCTGCACCTCTTGATCCGGCGCCTGTGTGCTGACCAGAGCCAGCATTGTCATTCCCGGCACACAGGCGAACAGGACGGAGGCATCGTTCATCAGTACGAACGTGTGCAGGATCGCCACCCACGCGAACATGACCTGCAATTCTAAAGGACGATTGTCCGCCGCGCCTGCCGGTATCAGCCATCCGGCTCCCCCTCCGCTCACATACGCCAGTGCCAGCAACGCCGCGCTGATCATCAACGGCATCTTTATCGCGTTCAAATCCACCTGCCGTACACGAATAAAATAACTGAACACGTACCCGGCAATCGCAAGTCCATACGATAGATTAGCGAAGTTTGAATCCCCAAGATAAAAATTGACCGCGTAAAGCCCCGAAAGCGTCACGCACAATCCGGCAAGGTACAGCCACAGGCTTACAGCCGTTGGGTCAACTGCTTCCTGAGCGACTGCGCTTTGTCCGAAAAACCCAAAGCGATCATCCATAAACGTACTCCTCCGGGTTCAGCAGGCCATTTTCCTGATACCGAACAACATACGTCGGCAGGCGCAGCATGGAAACAGTAGCGAGAAACGTCTGCGCGGCTTCTGTCTGACGCTTGCTGCGGGCAGAGGGGAACGTACTCGCGTCTATCAGCACAACGCCCACCTGTACGCCCATTCCAAGATAGGGAGCGAACGCATCCGGCAATCCGGCATCCGGGTTGGCTGTTACCACAACCAGCGTGGTTCCCGGCTTCACGCTAACGGCCTGTTCCATCAGCCATTGGCGCAGGGGAGCGCTGACATTCGCCTCCACCCGCGCCAGCGCGTCCAGAATCACCAGCAAATGAGATTGTCCCCTCCCCTCGCTTGCAGCGGCATTGAGAAGCGGTTTCTCCGCAGTCGCCTGCGCGGGCAGCATCAGCCTGACGCTTGCGCCCTGATTGGCGGCCTCCTGCGCCAGCGACGCAACCATCCTTACCGCATACTCGAACGGGGAATCAACATCCTCATCCGCATCCGTGTCGTTTGCCCCTTCTACATCCAGCGCGATCACCAGATTACTCGCCAGCGCCTCCTCAAATTCGATTACGTTCAATTTACCCGTGCGCGCCGTCTGCCGCCAGTGAATACGGCGCATCGAATCTCCCGGCACGTAGGGGCGAACGCCGTCCGGGTCCACGCTGCTGCCCCGCATCAGGCGCGATGTAAATTCCTGCCATCCATACCGTTCCGTTCCAGTCAGCGCTGTGGAGCGTAGCGCCTGCGGCATCGGATACACCACCAACTCGCCCTCACTCGGAATATGGCGCGTAAACGCGAACACCCCCAGCGGGTCCATAGCGGTCACATCGAACCCATCGGCGGCAAACACGCCCCGGCGCAAAAAGCGGACACTCTGCGAAATCGCCGCCGCATCTTCGGCAGCCACATTAAATAAGGCCGCGTCTTCCTCCACCAGTTCCACCCACGCGGGCAATGTTTCCTGTACCGAAAGAAAAAACCGCGCGATACGCGACGGGTTGCGGGCAATATAGTTGATTCTGCCCTCTTCCCCCTCCCACGCCATCTGCGGCATTTCCCGCTCGAACTCCAGCCCCCTCAGCGCGAACCATCCCAGCAAATAACTGACGCCTGGTAAAGTCAGCAGGATCGCCGCCATATAATACAGGTGAGAAGCGTGCAGTATCCCGGCAACCGCCACCAGACACAACGCGCTAAACAGCAGCGTCACCCACTTCATGAACTGCATACGTCTCCCCTCCCCATCAAATCAGCCTACTCCACGCTGCTTACCAGATAAGAAACACGCCACATTCTGTAAGGCTATAATTAACAGCCTCCCCTTCTCCCAGGCTTTTTTGGGAGAAGGGGCCGGGGGTTGAGGGCTTGTCAAGCAACCGGCACTGATATGCGTCCAAGCGTCTCTTCAATGCAGGTAAACGCCGTGACCCCGCGAATACGCTGCTCAGGCCGCACGATGATACGGTGCGCGAGGACGGCGGGAGCCAAAACCTTGATGTCGTCCGGCTTCACAAAGTCGCGTCCCATCAGCGCGGCGCGGGCCTGCGCCGCGTGAAGCAGTCCCAGACTGCCGCGCGGGCTGGCCCCCAGCGCCACAGCGGGCAGCCTCCGCGTCTCCCCTACAATATCCAGAATGTACCCGTGTAGCGTGGTATCCACATGCACATCGCGTATCGCGCTTTGCATTTCCAGAATTTCCGCCGCGTCCATAACGGGCTTGATCGTCTCGACAGGCAGGGCTTTGTACTGCCCGCCTAAAATCCGCATCTCCGCTTCCCGATCCGGGTAGCCCATCGCAAGCCGAGCCGTAAACCGATCCAATTGCGCTTCAGGCAGGGGATACGTGCCGGACATTTCGATGTTGTTTTGCGTGGCAATCACGAAAAAAGGCGAAGGCAGGCCGTGCGGCACGCCATCAATCGTCACCTGACGCTCTTCCATACACTCCAGCAAAGCCGCCTGCGTTTTCGGCGTCGTGCGGTTGATTTCGTCCGCAAGCACGATGTTGGCGAAAACAGGTCCGCCGCGCATCTCGAAATCTCCGGTTTTCTGGTTGTAAATGGACGACCCGGTAATATCCGAAGGCAGCAAATCCGGCGTAAACTGTATCCGTTTGAAGGTCAGGCCGAGCGCGTGGGCAAAGGCTTTCGCCAGCGTGGTCTTGCCCACGCCCGGTATATCTTCGATTAGCAAATGCCCGTTGGACAGCAGCACCGCGAGGGCTAACTCCACAACCTCTTTCTTGCCCACAATAGCCGTTTCTACGGCCTCAACAACACGCTGCGCTTTCTGCGCCAATTGGTTCGAATCCACACTCTGCCTCGTTTCCACAATTAAATTGTTGGCCGAAATAGTCTCTCCTGACAACTCCACTTACGATTAACTGAAACCAATCGGCGTCTTCACGTTCAAAGCGCGGGGCGCGACCCCGAAGACAAGCGGAGTGCGCTGGCAAATCTCGCCGTCAACCGTCACCCGCTGTAACGGCAATGTTTCCAATCTGCCCCCACTCGTCGTTACCGCAGGCACATTCGGCAATTCTACATGGTGGCCGCCCGGCAAATTCAGGGCGTAGCGCAATAAATCCCACCGGCTTGTTCCGGCCAGCGCATACACCACCAGTTTGCCATCCGTAATACTCGCGTCCGGCGCAAGCGGAAACGGGCCGGCATGAAATCTGCCGTTGCCGATAACCACCTGTAGTGTCTGAAACGTCTGCGTATCCTCTTCAGTTTTCAGCGTCACCTGAAAAGCGCGACTGCGGGCCAGAGCGCGAACAACGGCAAACAGATAAACGAACTTGCCGAAGCGTTTTTTCGCCTCACTTGTGAGTTCCTGCGCGATCAGCGTTGTCAGTCCCACCGTTGCCACATTGATAAAATAGCTGCCGTTGACAATGCCAAGATCAACCGCCGTAACCTGCCCGGACACAATCACGTCACACGCGCCCGACACATCCGAGGGAATAGTCAAATCCCGCGCGAATTCGTTTCCCGTCCCAAGCGGCAGTACGCCCAACACGCTCTGTGTTCCCACAAACGCGCCCGCAATACTGCTCAGGGTCCCATCCCCGCCGCCCACAACGACCAGCGACTCGCCCCGCTTCACCGCGCTTTGCGCCGCAACGGGAACTTGTTTCGGGATCGCGGCAGGCCAATGCCTGCGTAATCTCCATTCCTTTGGCCTGTAGTTCCGCCTGCGCCTGCGCAAAGCAGTCCCGGCCCCGGCGAGATTTCGTATTCACAATCAGAACCGCTTTTTCGCTCATATTCTCCCGTTACTAACTTTGTCACTGACATTGCGGAACGCCCAAACTGCGATACAAAGCGCGGCAGCCATGCTTCCCGATGCTGACAGACGCGATTAACTCAATATTCCCTCCGCTGTCTGCTTCAAGCCGCTTGCAAACGTAGGCGCAGGGAGTGTATACTTAGAAGTATGTCCGCAGGATTTTCCATTCCCACAGTTTCCCTACGCGCCATACTCCGGGCAGTTCCGCCGGTATACCCGGAGGACAGCGTGGAGCGCTTTGTCCGCGTCTGCCGCCAATGCGCTTGCAGCAGCCTGCCAATCCTGCGCGACAATCAGATAATTGGCATAGTTCGCCAGTCGGACGTGATTCCCCTGCTTCAACAGCAAAATCCATCCGAAGTAAATGCCATTTTACGCCGCCCGCTTTCCAGCGTCATGCGCGCGCCGGATGTTGTCGCGCATCCCGCCATGTCTCCCGAGCAGGTGCAGAACCAGTTTATCGCGCATAATTTAGATTTGATGTATGCCCTGCCCGTCGTGGACGATCACGGTTACATGCTCGGCGTTGTCGTTTACAGCGATTTGCTGACGGCTGATGGTCCTGTTTCGCGCCCCGGCAGCATCGGGGGAATGGCAACGCCGTTTGGCGTTTATCTCACCGATGGAACCGTTCAGGCGGGCGCGAGCAATCTCGCGCTGGTCACATCGGGTATGATTATCGCCGGTCTGCTTTTACTGGCTACCACAATTACGGATACCGGACTGCAATGGATACAGCATTATGTTCGCCTGCCGCAGGGAAGCGACCTGCTGGATGTAGGCGATTTAAGCACGCGCCTGCCGCCTGCCGTCAGCCTGCTCGGTTTCGGGCTGAAACTGCTCATGTATCTTGTCTTCTTCGGCCTGATGCGCGCGACCAGTCTGGCCGGCTACCATGCCGCCGAACACCAGACGGTTCATGCCATTGAGCGCAATGAGCGTCTACTGCCGGAAATCGTCTGCCGTATGCCGCGCCCGCATCCGCGCTGCGGAACCAACATCATGGCGATTGGCCTGATACTCTTTTCCATCAGTCCCCTGCTCGTCAGCCTGCTCAATATGGACGTGGAATCCGCGTTATTGGTTTCCGGCCTGATTACCCTGTTGACATGGCGCAAAGTGGGCACGTTTTTGCAGGCGGTGTTCACCACGCGCCCCGCCTCGGAGCGTCAAATCGCCAGCGGCATCGCCGCCGCCCGCGCGCTTTTAGGAACCTATTATACCAGTCCGCCCGTTCGCGTCACGCTTCTGCGCCGCGTCTGGTGCATGGGATTTTTGCAAAACATGCTGGGAATGTTGATTGTATCGGGAGCGGTTTTTCTCTATACGCTCGCCTGCGCCCATTTCAGCCACCATTAGATGTGAATATTCAAGGAGTCCGGTTCGTGATTACAGATGATCTTGCCGCGCTGATTACACAGGCCACGCTTGCGGCGCGGGACGCGGGCGAATTTACCCTCAGTGACGAAAATATGGCGGTGAAACTGGAAACGCCGGGCAACAAGCAGTTTGGCGATTACTCCTGCAACATTGCCCTGACGCTGAAAAAGGCGACAGGCATTAATAATAGCCGCGACATCGCTGAACGCATTCTGCGTCATCTGCCGCAGGAAAACCCGCTCATCAACCGCGTGGAAATCGCCGGCCCCGGCTTCATGAACTTTTACCTGAAACCCACATGGCTTCAGGATACGCTGGTCAAAATAGAAACTGAAGACCGCTGCTACGGCACGTCCAACGCCCGCAATGGCGAAAAGATTCTAATCGAATTCGTCAGCGCCAACCCTACCGGCCCCATCAGCGTGGTCAATGGACGGGCGGCGGCTCTGGGAGATGTGCTGGGCAACCTGCTGGCCTCGCAGGGCTGCGCGATCAGCCGCGAATTTTACATCAACGACGCGCTGAACTCGCTGCAACTGGAAAAATTCGGCGAAACCGTGATGGCCCGCTATCTCCAGCAATTGGGGCATCCGCTTCAGTTTCAGAACGAGAACGGCGACACTACAACGGAAACACAACCGGGTACGGACGCTTCCACTCTCCTGCCGCCCGTCCCTTTTCCCGCAAACGGCTATCGGGGCGAATATGTCAAAGATATTGCCCGTTCCATTATAGATCAGGTCGGCAATCGCTACGCGGGCGCGGCGGCCCACGCGCTTGGCGTTGCTATGCCCGATGTGTACCGCACCTCTATCAACGTGACGGAAGCCAGAGATTTCTTCCGAAAGCAGACGCTACAAGGCATGATCGCTGTGCAGAAGGCCGCTCTTGATTCGTTCGGCCTCCATTACGATACGTGGTTTTACGAAAGCAGCCTGTACGAATTGGATTCAGTTGAAAAGGCCATTGCCATACCTCACGGAGCGCGGTTACACCTACACGCAGGAGGGCGCGCTCTGGCTGCGCTCGTCCGCTCTCGGGGACGACAAAGACCGCGTTCTGGTGCGCTCCAATGAAAAGGCCACCTACGTCGCCGCCGATGCCGCCTATCACGACAACAAATTTTCGCGCGGCTTCACCAAACTCATCAATATATGGGGGGCCGACCATCACGGCTATGTGGCGCGTTTGAAAGCGGGTGTTGCCGCGCTCGGCTACCCGCCCGAAAATTTGGAAATCGTCCTGACGCAGATGGTATCCCTCGTGCGCGACGGCGAAACCGTTATCGGCGGCAAGCGGCAGGGCAATGTTATCGAACTCAAAGAAGACCTGGTAGACGACATCGGCAAAGACGCCGCCCGCTTCTACTTCCTGCTCAACAGTTACGAAACGCCCGCAACCGTAGATGTGGAACTTGCCAAACGTCAGGACAAGGAAAACCCGGTCTACTACGTGCAGTACGCCCATGCCCGCCTGTGCAGCATCCTGCGCAAAGCTCAGGCGGAAAACATTGCCCTTGCCGCCGCTGTGGACGTGGATCGTTCCCTGCTCGCGCAGCCGTCCGAACTGGATTTGTTGCGCAAATTGGCCGATTACCCGGAAGAGGTACGCGTCGCAACCGAAAAGTACGCGCCGCACCGCCTGACCCACTACGGCATAGACATGGCCTCGCTGCTCAATATTTTCTACGAGAACTGTCAGGTGCTTCCACGCGGCGACAAACCCGTAGAACCCGAACTCAGTCTGGCCCGTCTCGCCCTCGTCAACAGCGCAAGAATTGTCCTGAGCAATCTGCTCGGCTTGCTCGGCGTATCCGCGCCGCAGGAAATGTAAACACGCTTGCGCTCAATATTAGCTCAACCCTGCCCTCTTTTTGAAGGCAATACCGTTCAAATAAACGTTCGTAGGGACACAACTTGTTGTGTCCTCCCCGGCAGACGATAAATTGCGCCCTGCCATATCCGAACCATTGAACACGGCTGAATCGTCTTAAAACCGATTCAGAGTTGACGTTCGGCGCGGTTTGTGTTATGATAACTTCTCTACCCAATAGCTTGAAGACTGCTCCATAGTAATATATTTTTCTATGTTGTCTATCCTTCAAGCAGAGTACAAACCGAATACCTGAACACCAAACACCGGAATACCGGGGTTTTCAAGAAGAGAGTGCCGCATGTATGCTCTGAATTTCTACAGCGAGTTCTATGAAGAAGTTTTGCGCAACGGGCGCAAAACCGTAACCATCCGGCTTGGCGATAAATCCGCAAAGTACGACGCTGGCCAGATTGTCTGGATCACCATTGGCCCCCGCTTTGGCCGGCGGCAAAAGCTGTTCACCGCCATTATAGACCGGGTGGAAATCAAAACTATAGACTCGCTATCGCCGCGTGAAATTCAGAAGGAAAACCCGGAATTTCGCACGATCCGAAGACCTGATTCATCTTATGCGCCGCATCTATTCCGATGATATTTCTGTGGAAGACACCGTAACCGTAATCGCGTTTTCACCCGTTGACGAATACTGACCGGCGCGTGGTCATTTTTCTGCTGTTCGTATACCTGTAAATGTTTCGTCCTCACGCTGCGCCGATGCAGCATCCCGGCGACCCGGCGGCAACGATGATTGCCGCCGCAGTTTCCTGTCGCCTCCTGTTCGTTTGAAAGCTTCACCACTATGCGCCAAAACGTTTTCAGCCCGCGAATCACTCCTGCCCTGACATTTGCCGCCGCCTGCCTGCTGTGGGCTGCCACCCGGTTGCCGACACAGGCGCAGACGCAAACGCCTGCGCAGGCCGCTCCTCCCCCGCTCGCCTCACACAAACTCAATAAAATCACCAGTGAAGGCGTATTTACCGACAAGACAAAGACAGCCCACGTTTGGCAAATCAACGGCGCTCACGCTCTGATATGGGACAAAGCCTCCTATCTCCCCGTCGGCGGCACGTTTACGCCGCGCTCCTTTGCTTCCACGTCCGAGGCGGACTGGCAGGCGGATGTTCGCGCCCTGGATACCCTGCTTTCGGGTGGCATACATGACATTATCGTCTGGCCCTCGCAGCCGCTTGCCGATGTTCCCGTCAGTTCCATTCAGCGCCTGCTGGATCATCTGGACGCCAAAGGATTTCATTATGGCGTCTCCTTCGGGGCAGGCATAACGCAGCCACTGACCGGCCATGTCGTGAAGCCGTCCGTGTATCGCGCCGATGCCAAACCCGTGCTGGTAGCGGACCCCGTCTTGTCCACTCAGTGGATTACCCCGGACACGGATCGGGGCGTTATCGTGATGTACGATGGCGCGAACGATAGCGCGATCTTCCGCGAACCGCTCGAAGTGCCTGTTCACGATGGCGTTCTGAGCATCCCCGTCGAGTCCCCGGCCTCCGTCGCGCACCCCTACGTGATGCTCCTTCCGCATAAGACGCTGACAGGACAGGATGCGGGCCGAATGCCCGATCTCTGGACGGGTTTTGACAGTTACCGCGACCGTTTGCTGGCTGCCCAATCTCAGATCAAATGGGGACCGGGACTGCGCTTTTTCCTCGACCCACTTGCCCGCCATTTAGGATTGAGCGGCGAAGCGCCCTTTCTGATTCCCGATTTGCCCGCCTTTCGCCTGTCATGGGAAAGCTACCTGCGCCGCCGCTATGCCAGTCCTGAAGAGGCGCGGGGCAAATGGGCGCTGACGGATCGCTTTCAAAACTTTGCAGACCTTGCCCGTCTGGTTCCCCTGTGGTCGTATACCGGCTGCCCCTATTTCTATGACCCGCAAACCAAACGCTTTCACCGCATGCTGGAAGGGACGCGTTCCGCGCCCAATTCGCAGTGGTGGAACGATTTTCAGACCTGCCGCGACAACAGCATCAATTACTATATGAACACGATAGCGGACGTGCTGAAAAAAAATGTCGCCAATGTTCCCGTCGTCTACACATGGAACGCTTCCGGTTCCTTCTTTGCCAACAATACCCGCAGTGGCGGTTTCGACGGCCTTGCCCTGAACACCGCCTTCGGAGATACAGCGCGTATCTCCCGCCAGTTCGGGCCAGCCTACAGTCAGGCGGAACAATCCGCCCACGCCACCTGGTTTGTCAGCACGGAAATCAGCGCAGTCCGTTCCCGCTGCGGCTCAAGTTAAGACAGCCGCGCTTGCCACGCCACAGACTGCCTCTGCGCAAACCTATGCCAACCGCCTTGCCCTGTCGCGCGATTTTGAAGATATGCGGCACATTGGCATCAAAGGCTTCTTTGTCAAAAGCCTTCAGGGAGTCGGGCGCCAGCCCGGAGGGGAATCAACCCGGACTGGCTGACTAATCCTGAAAGCCTGTCGTGGCTGAGTGAGTACGCCAATACCCTGCACAGGGACAACAACGCGGCCAATTTCCGCCCCGCGTGTTCTGTTCTATCCCTATACCGCTTCCGGCCCCGCCCATGCCGGCCTGATTCCCGGCACATCCGGCGTCTACTGGCTGCCCGGTTCGTTCCCCGGCGACAGCCTGCAAACGCAACCCTCCGCCATAGACCTGTGGCCCGCTTATGCCGGTTACAACCTTCAACGGGCGGACGGCGAACCGATTTCCACCGTGATGCTTTCGCTTACCGGCCAGCGCAAAACGCACTTCGCGGTATCCAATCCTGCCCTTGTGCGCGCGTATACGCCGGAAGGGACGCCCATCCCCGTCAAAAGCATTACAAAAAATATAGTGGAAATCACCCTCGATACCACGCCTGCCATTTTACAGTTCGGAACCAATCTGCCGCCCGTGCCGCAGGAGGCCGCCGAAGACGCTCTGCTGCAACTGGCGACGCTGTACGAGATCGCTAAACTGCAAAAGATATTCGGCGCGGAGAATTCGCATCTGGCCTTAGATCAGGGCAAAGACTATTACGTTAAAAAGAACTACGAGCAGGCGTACATTCTGGCGCGGAATCAACTGGAAATTCTCACCGGCGACGCGCAGCCGTACATCTGGATCGAGGGCGAATCGGATTTGATCAACCTGTTCAACGAACGCGCCGGTCATCCCGAAGCCAGTCAGGGCGCGTATCGCCGCCTGTCCACGCCCAACCCGCCCCTTCCCGGCCTGCCCTACAAAGCCTACTACAAATTTCCCATCAGCCATGACGGAGTGTATCAAATATGGCTTGCAGGCACACTGCCCGGTCCGAATACCTCGCCTATCAAATGGCAGATGAACAACGACCCGGATAAAGACATTGCCGAACCGCTCCCGCACGGGCCTTCCTATCTAAATGAGCGTTTCGGGTGGGTGCTGTTGGGCAACGCGAAACTCACGCGAGGAGAAAACAAACTCTCTATTGAAGCCACCGATCCGACTGCCGCCACGCATGAATACTCCTTTGCCATAGACGCCATCGCCATCACGGACAAGCCATTCACTCCCAATGCCACCATTCGCCCACTCCCGGTTGACCCCGTGACCATCCGCGAGTTCCGAAAAGAGAAGAAAAACAGCAAAGACAAATCTCTTGATTTTCCATAATTGGATTTAGATAAGCCCCTCTCCTGGCGAGGTATAAGCCGTGAACGCGGGTTCATGTGAGCGGTCAGGAGAGATGTTGGGGTGAGGTTCCACACATGAGCATGATTAACTGGGCAGAACTGCAATTGGCGATCATGAACGTGTTGTGGCAGCGGGGCGAAGCGACCGTCCATGAGGTAATCGCCGATCTATCAGGCGAGAAAACGCCCGCGTATATTACAGTCCTGACGGTACTCACCAATCTAACAAAACAGGGAATGGTATCGCACGAGGCGCGGGCGGGGACGCGCATGTTCGCGTATCGCGCTAACGTGACCCGTGAAGATATTCAAGCAGGCATCACCAACGAACTAATAGAGCGTTTATACAACGGCTCCCCCACTTCGCTGATAACCCAATTGCTGCAATCTCATGTCTTCGAGGAAGCCACCCTTAGAGAATTGGTAAACCAAATTTGCGCCCAATTGCCGGATGATTTCGAGTTGACGGCAATCTGATTGGTTCCCTGCTCCCAACTTTATCAAAATTTTCCTTTAACCAAATATATCCCATATTAGCCTGCCTCCCCTCTCCTAGCGCATTGCGCGGCAAGGAGAGGGGCCGGGGGTGAGGTAAAAAAAGGTTGAGGGCTATTCTAAGCGCGAGGCTTCGTTCGCGGCTTGCTGTTTGTATCTGTCGGGGTTGCCTTCGCTTTCGGAGTGGCTTTCTTCGTCGCTGTGTTTGAGGATTGCGGCGTTTGCCGCGCAGCAGGTTTACGTTGCGCAGGCTGAGACTTTCCGGCAGCGCGTGGCTTCGGACGTTGCGCGGGCGGTTTACGCGGCGGTGGCCTCTCGCCTAATGTTTGACGCAGACTTGCCTGTCCCGCCGCCGTTCTCGCCCACACGATGAACACGGCAAACATCAGCGTAATCAGTATACAAATTGCAAGTCCACCCTCTGCCACAACCTTCTCCCTCTTATGAACTTATATACGAAAACAGAGGACGATAGCTTCAGGTTTACTGTTGCTATCGTCCTCTCCTACTCTCAGAAGTTTGTCAGTCTTGTGGGACAGCAACACTTCTAATTGCGATTGCCACCTAGCAGGCGCATAATCATCATCATCAGATTCAGGAAGTCCACATACAGGTCTAACGCGCCAATGGCTGCCTCATCGGATCGCAAGCGATTCAGAATGTTGGAAGTGTCATACAGGACAAATCCGGCAAAAATCAGAACTCCCGCAATGCAGTAAACGGTTGTCAGCGCGGCGATATGGAAGAACATCATCAAGAAATCCCGCCATGAACAGCGTCCAGAACGCCGTGAACAAGAATCCTCCCAGAAAGTTGAAGTCCTGCCGCGTGAACATAACATACAGGGTCAATCCGCCGAACACCGCAGCGGTCAGCATACCCGCTTCCAGTGGCAGCCCCGGCACTCTCTCATTGTAGATATAACACAGTGGGCCGAACAGCACGCCTCCCAATCCGCTGAACACAAACAACATGAACACGTTCAAACCTGGTATCTTTTTCGTAAACCGGAAGGTAAACACCATCAGGAACATCAAGCCCCACACCGGCCAACTCATATCGCAAGCCGCTTGTATAGTTCCCGGCTGTGTACTCAAAAATCCGGTAATGACGGACATCAAAATGGACGCGAAAAACAGCCCGTAGACCTTGCGCACAAACGTCATACGCGCGTCCTGAGACATACTGGCGACCGTAACCGGACATACTAGATTCGTACATTTTTGCAGACCTCCTCAATCCTGACCAGCGAACTACAAATTCTTCCTTTATTATAGACGAAAACACAGCGAAATTGTGCCACATTTTCACGACAAAAGAGCAACACCCTGCGAATACGCTGCGCATCTCTCCCGCATCGTTCTCTTCCGCCACCAATGCGCGTATGTCCGGCGAAAAGGCTTCCAGTTTTTCCAGAAAATCATGCCCAAGCGTCAGCAATCCCGTAGACAGCGCATCCCCATCTGTCGGTGACGGCATTACAATCGCGGCCAGCAGATTGCGGCTTGTCGGATAGCCGGTACGCGGATCAATCACATGCCCGTACCGCTTGCCGCCCGAAGCGAACCACTTGCCATGCGGCGCGGACACGCTCAAACTCATATCCTGCAATTCCACAACGGCAAGGTTCTGCCCTTCTTCACAGAACGGTTTTTGCAGCGCGATTTTCCATCCATCCACATTCCGGCGGCGTTCCTAACCCATATACCGCGCTCGTGCCGCCATGCATCAGAGCCGTTTCAATCTCGTACTCTTCCAGCAGTTGTATGGCGCGTTCAATGGCGAACCCCTTGCCTATCGAGCCTAAATCTATCTCAACGCCTTCCCGGTCAAATTCAATGGTATACGCCAGCTCATCCAGATGCACATGCGACATGCCCACCACTTCACGCGCCTTAGCAATCGCTTTTTCATCCGGCATCTGCCCGCTCGCGCCCACAAACCCCCAGCAGCGCATCAGGGGCGCAACCGTTATATCGAACGTGCCCTCTGTAAATCATCAGTTCCCGCGCCCGCTTGAGCAGTCCGAACGTGGCGGGATCAAGATATACCGGATGCTGCGCGGCTTCCGCATTGATTTGCCGCACATCGCTGTCGTCCCGATAGTAGCTGAGTTTCTGCTCCCACCGATCAATTTCAGCCATGACGGCTTCGGCAACGCCATGCAGATACGCTTCCTTCTGCCCGATACAGCGCGACCTCGAAGTACGTCCCCATAGCCCGGTGCGTCATTTGTACCTGCGCCACTACCTCACCCCAACCCCTCTCCTTGCCGCGCAACTTCAATGAGCGCGTCATAGCGAAGCAGACGCGCTTCATAACGCTAGGGGAGGGGCTTTTCATGCTGTTAAAGTCTTTTCGATTCAGCAACCTCTCCAATGTTTGAAGCTTGCTATTTCTCAATACGCAAAAACATAGACATTCTTCGCCACAGTAAATTGCAGTCACAAAAAAGCCCCTCTCCTGGCGCGTTGCGCGGCAAGGAGAGGGGTGTCCTTCCCTGCGGGTGGACGCCCGGGGTGAGGTCAACTAACCCCCGTTTACTTTACGGGTCTTCGGATCGAATGTGTAGGTCTTGCTGTTGCGCTGCGACAGTTCGGCCAGGGTCACCGCAACCTGTGTCCGCGCCGCGAGTTCGATATTCGCGCTCGGCTGCGTGTTGTTGCGAATAGCCTCCAGCCAGTTCTTCTGATGCCCCGGAATGTTGTCGTCTTCCCCCGGCGCGTCCGCGCTGTAGTCGTCCACCTCTTCCGAGTACACGCGCTCCGGCTTGACCACGATCTTGTTGCTGCCGAAGTTGATATTCGCTTTGTTCAGGCGAATCGTCGTCGGCCAGCCCTCTTCGTTGATGGAGGACGCCATCATCATCAGAGAGCAATCGTCAAAGTCCACGCTCATGTTCACGAAATCCGGCACTTCCGCGATCCATTACTTTGGTCTGGCCCGGATGGTATTTGGCGAGGTACTCTTTTTCCTTCTTCGCCGCGTCCGCATCCGTGTAGCGATCCACTGCCACGTACTTCTGCACGTACAATCCGCCGCCTGACGATACGCGGCGCGGCCAACCCTGATCGCCGGTCATGGGAATGTTCATTGCAATCAACAGCGGATGCAGGTGGTGCGGAAACAGGTCGCCGATAAGCCCGGAAGCGTACTCATAGTATTTGCGCCACCGGAAGATAGCGATCCGGGTCCAATTTGGCAGGCTCGGCTCCCTTGCGGAACGTATCCCAATCAATGTGCGCGTCCCCGGTTGCTGTCGGCCCGGCATCCAGATCGAACTCGCCGTAGTTGTTCCACTCGCCGGCAGGCGTGTTGCGCGTAAACGTTGCCTGTCCTACCACGATATGCCCGTACTTACCGGATTTCACCAGATCGGCAACCGCGCGGTACTTGGGCGAGGTGCAGCGTTGCGCCCCAACCTGCAATTTCTTGCCGCTCTTCTTCACCGCATCGTATACCGCGAAAATTTCATCAACTGTGCGGCACAGCGGCTTTTCCACATAAACGTGCTTGCCCGCGTTCAGCGCGTCAATGGAGCATTGCGCGTGCCAGTTGTCCGAAGTGGCGATAACAACCGCGTCAATGTCCTTGATTTCCAGCAACTTCTTGTAGTTCGTATACGTCTGGCTGTCCTGCAACTTCAGGAAGTCCTGCGCCTTGCGAATACGGCGTCCGTACAGGTCGCAAACGGCAAGCTGCGCCGTATTATTATCCGTCGCCATCTGATTGATGAGGCGCACATGCGCGGTAAAGCCCTGCGTTCCCACACCGATATGCCCGATGTTGACGCGGCTGTTCGCGCCCATAACCCGTCGCATCGCTTCTGCTGTGGTCGGCATGCTGCTCAGAGCGGCAACTCCCGCCGCGCCCACCGCCGCATTGCGTAAAAACACGCGCCGGGTAGTCTGTTTCGTATCCTGATGGTCACTCATGTCGTGCCTGCTCCTTTGCGTTCCGTCTTCAAAGTTTGAGATTAGCCCCTCTCCCATGCCTTTTTGGGAGAGGGGTTGGGGTGAGGGCAATTATCTCTAAACAACGCGGCAACAGTGTCTTGACTGTCACCGCGCCGCTCACAAACTAAATCACAAACCACTCTTTTTGCACTTCGATGCGCGTGTTCTTCAAACACGCTTCACTGACTTTCGCCGCCAGCACGGTCGCCTGAAACCCCTCTTCCGGCGTCACCCAGGGCTTGGTGCTGTTGCGAATGCTGTCCAGAAAGCCGTCGAGCGACTGGTACAGCGACGTTTTGGTAACGTCCGTGCCGACTTCACCCGGCTGAAGGCCAAGTTTGATCTGCTTCGTCGCGTCGGCAACCAGCGCGATGCCCTCTGTTACCTTCAGGCCCGTACCATTTTCGGGCTTGCCGAAACTCAGCGCGTCCTTACGCGCAAACGTTTCCCAGCCAAGCGGGTTCGCATCCGCCTCTTTGAACATCCACGCGCGCTGATCCCGCAGTTGCACAGCCGAAGCCGTGCCATAGAAGGTATCGTAAACGCCGTCAAAGCCGTTTGTCAGCGTGGCATCGTACATAAAGCGCAGATTGCCCGGGTACTCAAGGACGCACTGAACCGTATCCTGCGTATCGCGGCCATCTTTCCAGCCCAAAATACCGCCGTTGCCGGAAATCGCGAGCGGGCAGCAGGTTGACATGCTCCTGTTTCTGTTCCGCGTTCGGGTCCGATTGTGGACTGCATCGCCGCGCCGAGATACCACCCGCCACATCCAGTTGATGTATCCCGACCTCGCCCATCAAGCCGTGTGAAGTTTCCTGAGACAGCCGCCAGTTGAGAGCCGCCTGCCGCGCATCATTGGGAGCCACGCGCCGCCAACTGTTGCGCAAATGCCACTGCGACCGCCCCATCGTCAAATCGCCGAGAACCTTGCCCTTGATAAAGTGCATGACGTGCCGGTACTGCATGTTGGAGCGCATCTGCAAACCGGGCTGATAAATGGTTTTCGCCGCCATTCCCGCTTTGGTAATAGCTTTCGCCTCTTCCAAATCTACGGCAATCGGCGCTTCCAGATACACATGCTTGCCCGCCGCAATCGCGTCCAGAGCGATCTGCTTATGCTTGTAGCGTGGGCGTAGCGATAAACACGGCCTGAACGCTTTTGTCGTCCAGAACCTGCTTATAATCGTCGTACACCGCCACTTTATCGTTGTGAAAGTGTTCTTTGACTTTTTTCAGGAAACCCGGAGATTTGTAGGTATCGCAGATCGCGACAATGGGAGCGCCCGTCCCCATGTTGTTAAGCGTTTCCAGTATGGCGCTACCCTGTTCGCCCAATCCGATAACGGCGCAGTTCACCGGGCTTTTGGGCTTTTCAGCGCGGGCCGCTTTGCCCGCAGCCACTTTGTTTTGCAGGTCTTTGGCGGTCTGCGCATCCTTTGCAGCCGCCGGGGTCGCTTTGCCTTTGGCATCTTTCCCCGCGCCGAACGCTTCCGAGCCGCTAATCGCCAGCGCGCCGGTCAAAGACGCGGCAGTCGTATTGACCAGAAAATCCCTTCGATTCATAGTGGAAGTTCTCCCTGAAATGCAAACAATCGTAGAGCCGTAGAACAAACGCGCGCAATCTACATACGGCAGTCTGTCAACAGCCCCTCTCAACAAAATTCGTTAGTAGAGTATTGTACCACGCGCCCCAAATTCCTGCGCGAAATCTCCCGCAATAATCGCAAATTGTTTGCTTGCCTGTATTCGCGTTCATTCGCGGCTAACCCCTACATAAAATCCCTTCTCAACAGACTCCCCTTCTCCCAAGCTTTTTTGGGAGAAGGGGTTGGGGGTTGAGGGCTACTAATTCACGCCGCTCAGATACCCGCCTAAATGTCCCGCTATGGAAATGATCATCAGCGCGATCAGGCCGAGAACGATATACGTTGATTTCACTTCCCCGATGCCTTCCCGCCGCTTGCTGAAACGCATCCCCCAAAGCACCCAGATAAGGACAGTGGATACCACGCCAAGAACAAGATGTTGCGCAAGAGTCCCCTGAAACGAGGCAACAGAAATGCCGCCATACGCGAACTGCCAGGCCAGCAGCCCTGTTATAATCGCAAGGGGCGACGTTGCGGCAGCAACGGTCAGGTTCAGATACCCTGCAGCGGCAAGGGCGCGATCCCTGCGCCGAAACGCGATCAAATCGAAAAACAAGCTGATGACAAACAACGCGATGGGGAAATGCACGATAACGGGATGTTGCGCGTGTTTGGGCAGCAGCAGAGTATGCAGGTCAAACGGGTTTTCACTTTCGGCGGGCGCATTAGACGTTTTGGCGGCAGCATCGGTTTTTGGCGGGGGCAGCGTTCCCGCAGGCTTACTGCTCGCATCCCCCGGCAGCGTGTCCGCCGCATACTCCGCCGCGTTATCAAAGCCGTCGCCGTCCGAATCTTTCATGTCCAGCGAATGTAAAATTGCCGGGCGTCAGCGTTTTTGTATGTGCGCTTCCGAAGCGCGGCCTTTACATCCGCGCCATACACATTCAGTTTGGGTGGCCCCGTATGGCACAACTGGCACGACTGCGCCGCGCCCGCCACTTTCCCGCCCGCTTTGGGATGATACGCATCCGTCACCACAGCGGGAAACGTCGGCTTCGCAAAAGCGCGCGGCACAACGCCGATACACCCAATTACAAGCAGCAAACCGATTTGCAGGCGCAGGAACGATTGCGGCAGGATAAAACGCCGCTGTTGAATCGAAAATGAAATAGCAAAAAACACGAGGAGGTTTCCTTTTGTCACAAGTCTTATCTTCAATTTAGGACACTGCCGCAGGAGTAATGTTGCACACGTTTCCACATATCAGCCCAAAATGCCGGCTTCTGATGACACGTTAAGAACTAGAAAGTTCAAACTTGCCTCTACAATATGAAACGAACAACCTCCCGCTTTTATTCCCGTTTCCTTGTTGCTCTGCCTTGAATTTGGTGAACACGACATCTACAACGTTTTTGTTGAGAGTCCCCTAATCTGCATGGTTCTGATGTAAGAAAACAAAAAGCCCCTCTCCCAGCGCGTTGCGCGGCAAGGAGAGGGGTTGGGGTGAGGTAAAAACTAATCGTCGCTTTTGCGCATCCGGCGCGCGCCCCGGAATGCTTTGCTGTAGTAGCCGCCTTCCAGACTGTCCACGCGGACGCCGCCGGAACGCCGACTCGACGCATGGACGAACTTGCCATTGCCGACATACATGCCGCACATGCGAAATACCCGGCGTCACGGTATGGAAGAAGACCAGATCGCCCGGTTTCATGCCGTTGCGGTCTACTTTGTGGCCCATGTTGAACTGCGCGCGGGCCGAGTGCGGCAGCGACACGCCTTTTTTGCCCATCAGGTGCAGCGTGAACCCGGAGCAGTCGAACCCGCCCGGACGCTCGCCCCCCCACACATACGGCGTTCCGCGATACGCATACGCCGTACGAACGATGTCGCTGGAAGCCTGCGGCATTTCCGCTTCCGCCACTCTCGTTTTACGGCTGTGATGCGTTACCGTGACCTGCCGGTTCACCACTTCGGCATGGTGGCGGCTCTTGCGGCGCGTGACATTCGCCAGATGCGCCTCCTGATGCTGTGTTCTGTTTTGCGAGCCGCGCAAGATGTTCGCGGCTTCCGCGTGATGCCGCGCTTTAGCGACATGCGTCTATACCGCCACTGTCATGCCGCTTTGCCACGCGCTTATGGCTGCTTACCGCAAGCTCGCTGTCTTCCGTATGGTGATGCCGCCGCGCTTTTGCCGTCTCATGCTCGATGCGCGCGACCTGCGCGGCATGTTTGCGCTTGTGACTGCTGTGCGCGGCCACTTCCCGCTCCTCATGCGCCTTATGCGTTTTGACCGGCTCCTGCTCCTGCGCGTGGCGTTTGTGATGCGCCGTGTTCTTACCCGATTGCAGCCGCGCCACTTTACGCGCCCGACTGCGATCCTCTTCCGCCGCTGTCATCGCCGCGTGGTGAACCGGCTTGCGCGAATGTTTCGGCTCCTGCTCCCGGTTACGAGACGCGGTTTGCGCCCCCTCCACATTGCCCTTCGCGCCGTGCAGCAGGCTTTTCAGTATCCAGCCCTTTTACGCCGCCCTCGGACTTCGATCTGCGCCCACCCCTCGCGCTCCGCCGTGACCGTGACCGCATCTCCCTCGTAAACAAAGTTGGCGCGGCGATATTCCAGTCCCGGTCCCAAACCGAACAGATGCGCTGTCTTTGCTGACATGCGCTGCATGATGCAATTCCCGGCTCGGCATAGAAGACTGCGCGGGGGATCGGGAATTGTCAACACGCGCCCATCGGGAATCGCGTCCTGATTCTCAATGTTGTTGGCGCGGATCAAGTCGGGAACCGAAACGTGGTATCTGCGGGCCAGAGCATCGAGGGTTTCGCCGGGCTGAAGCGCGTGTTTTTGCGTGGCGAACGCGCTCAGGGAAGCAGAAGCGAAAAGAGCGGTGGCGGAGGAAGCGACGCAAAGGCGCGTCCAGCGAATTCCGGTGGATTGCATGATTTGCAACGCAGGTATTCCTTCCTGTGGAGGGCATTGAAGCCGGGCGCTGTCAGGCGTCGGGGCAGGGCAAACCCAGTCTGCGTAATGACGAAATAGGGGTTTGCGCGGCATGGGGCCGACAACACGGGGCAAAGTCGGAATGACTTCGGTTTCAGATAGTTTGGGAATTCTAAAGTCTCGGCAAGGGTGGTTCAACTCGCCTCATGGATGCGTAATTCACCATCAGGATGTGAATTGTTTCACATTGCATCCTCTTCACCGCCATAATAACGGAATAGCCCGCGTGTTTGTCAACCACTTTGCGCCTGTTTTCCGTAAAAAAATGGAAAATAGTGTTGCTTCAGGCGTATTTTGTTCTTCGCGTTGAGATATGTACACCTATTTTTTATTCCAAAGCCGGGGTGAATTGCCGCGCTTTTTTGTTGCCGCCCGCCCCTGTCTGTGCTATACTGTAAGAAGGATTTTATAAAACGTTTTCGCGCCGGACTCATGCTTTTCCCGATTGCTCCCACACAGCCTGCATACGACAGCGCAAGCGATTGGATCAGGAGTTGCCGTTATGAGCCTACAACAACTCCACGCCGCGCTGCGTGGAGGCAGTACCTGGATTGGCCTCCTTGACATTATGGTGGTCGCCTACCTCCTCTACCGCCTGCTGCTGCTGGTGCGCGGGACGCGCGCCCTGCAAATACTGGGGGGACTGGGGACGCTGGTACTCGCGCTGTATCTCAGCGAACGTCTGCATCTGGACACGCTGAACTGGCTGCTCAAGCAGGTGGTTCCTCTCGGCCCGGTCGCCATCGTCATCCTGTTTTATCCCGAACTGCGGCACGCGCTGGAGGAGTTCGGGCCGCGCTTCTGGAGTCGCGGCTTGAGTCTGCTCAACCGCGAAGACGTCAGCGAAATGATTGATACGGTTGTCCAGACAGTCATCAAGTTGGGAGCCAACCGCGTGGGCGCGCTGATTGTTTTCGAGCGGCAAACGGGGTTGGATGAGATCATTCAGACCGGAACGCGCATGGATGCTCTGGTCAGCATAGAACTTCTGGACACCATTTTCTATAAAGGCACAGCGCTGCACGATGGGGCGGTTATTATTCGTACGGGGCGCGTCGCCGCAGCCGAATGTATCCTGCCTCTGACAGACAGGCCGAAACTGGATGCTGCCGTTCATACCCGCCACAAAGCCGCGCTGGGCATGTCGGAAAACAGCGATGCGGTCGTGGTGGTTGTTTCCGAAGAAACGGGTATTATCTCCATTGTCGCCGACGGCAAATTCGTGGGACGCGGACTGAAGGAAGAGGTGTTGCGCGACCGCCTGAACCGGCTGCTGCAACCGCCGGAAGGCCTCATTGGACGCAAACGAGCGCAGGCTTAAAGGCATCACCTATCCACATAATGGCGAGATTTATCACGCCCACATCCGCGTAATTGATCAGGCCATGAGCATTTATCGCCCCAACGTACAAACCCAACAGGCCATACGGCGACAGAAGACCGCGCTTACCGCCCGGCTGCGGGAAAACATGCGCCTGAAAATAGTCTCTCTGATCGCCGCCGTCTGCCTGTATGTCTTTGTGCAGGCCGAACACAATCCTAACGTCACGCGGGAATTCACCGCAGACATTATCCATCAGCAGGTTCCCGCTGGGGCCGTCGTAGACACCACGCAGCACACGGTTACATTCAGCGTCAGCGGGCCGCGTCCCCTCATGGAAACCATCAAAGACGGCGATATTCACGCTTATGCGAACTTCCAGAACAAACCGCTCAGTCCGGTTAAAAACCAATCGCTCGTACAGCTCACGCCGTCCATTCCCAAACTCACGCCGGAGCAAATGGCGCAGTTAAGCATTGACCAGACCAACAATGCGTTCAAGTTTCGCCTGATAGCCAGCGTCGCGCGAACCAAAGCCGTCAGCATTGCCTTAAAACCTTCGCCTGCCGGGTATCGCTATGGCAAGCCCGCTTTTGACCCGCCCGAAGTCACGCTCAACGGGCGCGAAGATCAGGTAGATATGGTGGATCGTGTCAGCGCCCTGTACACCATCTCCGAAGACGGCAAAATCAAAGGCTCTTTTCCCGTTTTCCCGCGCGACCACGACGGCAATGTTTTGGAAAGCGTGAAGGTTCTGCCGACCTTTGTGCATGTCAGCGTCCCCCTTGTGGCCGACGCGCCCGCCCGCATTGTCACCGTGAGCGCGAACATCACGGACTATCCGCAGCCGCCCTGGGCGTTTCTCACCTGCGATGTCGAGCCGCGACAGGTGAAAATCTCTGGCAACACGGAAGCCGTCAATCGCATTTTCACCCTTGCCACTCGGAGAATATCTCTGCGCAACGAAACCGAGTCCCGCGAAATTACGACCGACCTGATTGTACCCGACGGCATCAAGGTACAGGACACCAAAGGCAATCCGGTTGACTCCGTCAATGTTCACATCACCATTCACAAAACCGCAACGGTTGCGCCCAAAAACCCGTCCGCGCCGCCCGAACTGCCGCCCGTAGACCCGAACGGCTAAACACTCACGCCGACACCCGAACACCGAACGCCTGATGTCCATACAACAGCCATTACCGCGCACATTTGCAAATCGCAGCGCTGCTTATGCCGCGCAGCCTGCTCAGACGCTTACGGCAGGCGCAGCCCTTCAAACGTCGCCACGCATCACGGCTGAAGAATTGCTGCTGCCCCGCAGCATTGCCGGCGTTTTTGATCTGGCTTTCGACATCTACCGCGCCTATTTCCGTGTCCTGTTCACCCTCGCCGCTGTCATACTGCTGCCACTGCAAGCCCTCCTTTACCTGCTGTTCAACGCCTGGCTCAAGCCGCTCAACGCTTATACGGATACGCACCCCGACGATATAGGAGCGGGTTTCGGCCTGATTACGGGCGGCGCGTTGACAGGCTTTCCGCAGGGGGGGGTTCCGGGCCTGCTTTCCATAGTAGCCCTTGCTATCATCAGCGTACTCATTGCCATCGCGCTGTCGGACATTTATCAGGGACAAACGCCCCGCTGGACGGATTGCTGCCGCCGTGCCTTCCGCCACATTCCCCGCGTTCTCGGCGGCTGGACAGTCACGTTTTTCGTTTTAACCGCCGTTGTTCTCATAGCCCTGATAATTTTATCAATCGCCGGTTTCTTCATCGGGCTGGCGGTCGGCCTGTCGCATGGCGTGGTTCCTCCTCTCATCAGCGTTATCATCGGGCTGGTGTTTCTGCTCATGCCTTATGTGGCGGTAATGACCGTTCTGGCGTTCGGGTTTCTGTTCACGACGCCCCTGCTCGTGCTGGAAGACACGCCTGTCACCCTAATCCCCGCCCGCAACTGGCAGCTTGTCAAACATCCCCACGCCCGCCGCACTCTCGCCGCCATAGTGTTTCTGCCGATTGTGTTTTTTACCGTACAAATGCTGATACTGCTGTCGCTGAATGGCCTGCTTGCCCTTGTCACCCTGCCGCCCACCCTCGCGTTCATTGTGGAAACCGGCATCAGCGCGTTACTTATCACCTTCCTACAGCCCTACCTGCTGATTTTCATCAACGTGCTCTACTTCGACTACCGAATACACCGCGACGGCATGGATATAACCCTGCTTGCCGATTTAATGGAGGGTATTCATTGATGCCCCTTTCCCTCCAAAAGTTGTATAATAAGTTTTATAAATTTAACTCTTCATCCCCAACTACCAATCAACCAGCCTCCCCTCCCCCATGTTTCGTATTTCTGCTTCGCATTGGAAATACGTTTGGTAGGAGAGGGGCGGGGGTGAGGGCCACTATCATTGCCTGCCTGCTAGTTTGGCTATGCAGTTCCCGCCCCGTACAGGCGCAGCAATCTCCCGCCGCTACCGGAAATCCGCCTGCGTCTTCAAGCGCGTCCGTTGCGCCGCCCTCCCAACTGAAAGCCGATCTGAATCGTATTTTAGGGAGCAAGGAATTTCAGCCGGATACCCCTGACGACAACTATCTCAGGGACAAAATGGCGGAGGGTCGCCGCTTATGGCAGCGCGTCCGCGACTGGTGGGATCACCTGTTTCGTACAAGCGGGCTGCGCGGCGGCAGTAATCTTGTCATCGGCGTCCTGCTGACCCTTATCTCTGCCGGGCTGTTGTGGATTGTATTCCGCATGTTGCGCAATTGGTCGCCCCGCGAATATGCCGCCCGTCCGGCGCATAAGGTGGCTGCCGAAGAGGAGGCTCTGGCGGAAATTGAGCGCGATGCAGGAGTGTGGCTGACACAGGCCGAAGAATGGGCGCGACAGGGCGATTTCCGCCGCGCCTATCGCGCCGTCTTCCTCGCCATGCTGCTGCAACTTGACAGCGCGGAATTGCTGTCCTACGACCGGGCGCGTACCAATGGCGATTACCTGCGCCAACTTCAGCAGGCGCGTAATCAGCCGATTTACGCCCTGCTCGTCTCGTTTGCCGCCGCGTTCGACGCCCGCTGGTACGGCGATCAGCCCACATCCCAACAGGATTATCAGGACATACGCGACGCGCATAAACAGTTGCCGGAACTTGTTAAATCCACTCTCCCTCTCGCTGCCGGTTCTGAAGCGCAGGATTTTCGCACCCACGCGGCGAATAACGGGGCAGGCTTGCCATGACAAATTCCCGCCGACATATTCCTGAATACGCAATTGTCGCTCTGCTATTGGGCGCGTTTCTCATCATCGCCCTGTTTGCGGAACAGGCGGGTCAGGCGGTCGTGGCAAGTTCGTCCGCCAGCAGCCTGAACGCGAACCCCGCAGGTTCCAAAGCGCTGTACGCCCTTCTGGAAACAAATGCCTACTCCGTTCGGCGTCTGACTTCCACATGGGATACTCTTAGCCCAAACGACGGCATGATTGTGGTTGTGGAACCACTGGATAAGAAACGTCAGCCGACCGCAAAGGAAGTGGACGCCCTGCGATCCTGGACGCAGGCGGGTGGAACCACGCTGTATTTCCTGTCTGACCCGCCGCGCCCTCTTGATCCGCAGGATACGCTTGCGGGCGACATCGAAGTGGTTTCCGCCGGTCCCGAACCGGATGAAGCGACTCCGATGCCGGAGTCTTTGCCTTATACGCGCAATGTCGGCAGCATTACGGTTGCCAGTCCCGTCCGCCTGAAGCCTGCCCCCAACGCGCCGTATACCGCGCTGTTTAAGGACGGTCAGGGGATTATCGCGGCGCATAAACCGCTCGGCAAGGGGCATATTGTGCTGGTTGCCGATACCGGAATGGTCAGCAACAAAGGAATCAAAGAGTCCGATAACGTCGTATTCCTCGCCAATGTCGCGCAGGCGGCGGTCGGCGACAATAAGCGGAACATTCAATTCGACGAGTACCATCACGGCGTCGGGTTTGACACGGCAGGCGACGCGCGGCAAAACTGGATTTCCACCCTGCCCCGTCCCATCAAACTCGCCACATGGCCTTTTATTATACTTTTGCTGCTGAACCTGTACAACGGCAACCGTCGCTTCGGCATTTCCCGTTCGCTTCCCGTTCCGACATATCGCGCAAGCACGGAATACGTGTACTCGCTTGCGCGTTGGTTCCAGCGGGCAGAAGCCAGTGACATCGTGGTCCAAACGCTATATCAGGATTTTCGCCATCTGCTGATTCGCCATCTGGACGCGCCGCCCGATGTTTCCACGCCCGAACTCATGCAGCGCGTCACTAAGCGTTATCCGCAACAGGCAAACGAACTCAGCCAACTGATGTTACGCTGCGATCAAGTAGCATCCGGCCAGCGTATACCCGCAAACGAAATGCTCGATTTGGCGCGGCAATTACACCACTACAATAATTTGTTTGACCTTCACGAACCATAATATAATCAACATACTCCCCTTCTTCCAAGATTGGGAAACAATTCTAGGAACCACGTCCACCATTAACCATAATGCCCCACTTTTAGCGACTATGGAGCGACACAAAGAGGGTTGAACCCTTCTTAGCCCCTCTCCTGGCGAGGAACGAGCGGCAAGGAGATGGGTTGGGGTGAGGTAAAGGAGATTGCAACTTGTCGGAAATTAGTGACGCGCAGCCGGAAGACATTTTCGCGCCCCCTGTTGCCGTTGAGCCATTTATACCGAATATTCCCGCGCCTGCGCCCGCTACGGTTCCGGCGTTCGTTCCGGCGATGGATTTTGCAGCCGCGCCGGTTTCAGCGGTTCGAGAACTCGCTTCCCGCATTACGCAGGAGATGCACAAAACGCTTGTAGGGCAGAACGAACTTATTGAAATGCTGATTGTCGCTGTTCTGGCGGGCGGGCATGTCCTGTTGGAAGGCGTACCCGGCACGGCCAAAACGCTGTCCATTCGCACCCTTGCCCGCATTTTCAACGTGTCCTTTGCCCGTATTCAGTTCACGCCCGACCTGATGCCGTCCGACATTCTGGGAACCAGTATTTTTGATCCGCGCGCGCAGCAGTTCAGTCTGAAGAAAGGCCCGCTGTTTGCCGGACTTGTCCTTGCCGACGAAATAAACCGGACACCCCCCAAAACGCAATCCGCCCTGCTCGAAGCCATGGAGGAACGCCGCGTCACCATTGACGGCGTATCCCACGATCTGCCCGCGCCGTTCCTCGTCTGCGCCACCCAAAACCCGATTGAGTACGAAGGCACGTATGCCCTGCCCGAAGCGCAATTGGATCGCTTCATGCTGAAAATCATCGTTCCGTATCCCGGCGCGGAGGAAGAGCAGAATATTATTGCGCGGGTACAGGGCGGTTTCCGTTCGCAAAATCTCGACCGCGCCCAGATTCTGCCCGCCCTTGAAATGCCCGATTTGCCCCTCTATCAGGCGGAAATAGATCGCGTATCGGTAGACCCTGCCGTACAGCGCTACATGGTGCAAATTGTCCGCGCCACCCGCGACAACCGCCATCTCACATTGGGAGCCAGTCCCCGCGCCGCCATTACCCTGCTGCTCACCACCAAAACCTTAGCCGCAATACGCGGACGCGCCTATGTCACGCCCGATGATGTCAAGCAAATGGCGACGCCCGTTCTCCGCCACCGCCTGATGTTGCGCCCCGAATCCGAAATAGAGGGCTACACAACCGACCGTGTGGTAGAATCCATCCTGCAAAGTATCGAAGTGCCGCGTTAGTACCCTGTGAAGTAAGTTCTGCCGCAGAGTCGGGCATATAAAATGCCGGTTGGAAAGGCCTGCAGCCAATCGTCCCTCAGACGAAAGACTATTAACATATTTATATCATACTATATTAGAAGTTTTTTAACAAATTCTTTTATCAAAGTCGGGAAACGTGACGCATCCATTTGCACATAAAAAACTTGCTGCGCATTTCGAAGCTTTTTGTGGTGAAGAACAGTATCGCAAGTTTCTGGATAAGCTGAATACGACTTGTCGTGAGAAAGGGCGGTTGCTTTTCTGGCAACAAGACCTTTGGGACGCTTTTACACGGGTACGCAGCGAGTACGCATCCGTTTCCTTTGATTACCTCGCAGCCCCAATACTGTCCTGCCCGGTTCACGACTGCCGCTTTCAGCCAGACCGCGTATTGATACATTACGGATTGATAAGATACGAAGAGGAGTATCGGGAGGCAAGAAATACACGCTTTCCCTACGCATACCCACATGTCTTGGGCGGCTGCGAGGTATGTGAAGAAAGCGAAGCCGATGTACTGTATTGCCCCGATTGTCGCCTCGCCGAGCAAGTATGGGAACAAGAGATTCGTAGTAGACACAGTTAGGTACTGCGCTATCTACAGATACAGACGGAAGTAAACACTCTGGAGATTCTTTCGTCTACAGTACGATTGGCCGCAGGCCTCTCAAACCGGCATTTTATATGCCGGGTTCTGCGGCAGAACTTACTTCACAGGGTACTACAATGACTCGCGGACAAGAACAGGGCAAAAATGAACGGCAGAAACTCTGTAATCCGCGTAGCACAGGTAGTACGTCCTGCCGAGGGCGGCATACGTAAACATGTGTCGCTGCTGACTGCCGGATTAGACCGTGAGCATTTTTCGCCTTCCATATATGCCCCTGCTGATTTCACGCTGGATGCTGCCGCGCAACCAATAAAGCAGCATATAGTTGCCATATCGGCAAAAACGAATATTTCAGAAGACTTACGCGCCATCAACGACCTCACAAAACAATTGCGCGGCAACGCGGATTTGGTTCACGCGCATGGCTTACGCGCCGCTCTCATCGGCGTGTTGGCGGCAAAGCGGGCGGGCGTTCCATCGTTATTTACTGCCCACAACCTTGTGCCGCCCACAGGAAGATTGCAGCGCGTTTTACTGCGCATCATTGGGCAATCCACTCGCCGTATTCTTGCCGTATCGCAGGCGGTTGCCGATTCATTAATAACGGCAGGTTTTCCCAACGAGAAAATCTGCGTTGTTCCGAATGGCATTTCGGTTGCTGCCTTCGACCTGCCGGATACAACCGCTGTACGCAGCGAGTGGAACATTCCGGCTCACGCGCCCCTCGTCGTCGGTCTTGGCCGCTTGTCGCCAGAAAAAGGATTTGACCTGCTCATAACCGCATTCGCAGACGTTCTCAGCGCATTTCCGACCGCCCGATTACTCATTGCGGGCGACGGGCCGGAACGCGAGTCGCTTCACACGCTTGCAGTAAAGCTTGACGGCGCGTGTCACTTTCCCGGCAGAGTAGAAAATCCGGTATCACTCCTCAAGACCGCCAGCATTGTCGCCGTTCCCTCTCGTCAGGAGGGACAGGGCATTGTGGCTCTGGAAGCTATGGCGGCTCACAAACCCGTTGTTGCGACTAATGTCGGTGGCCTTGCCGAAACAATTGCCCCAGATATTACTGGCATGCTGGTTCCCCCGGAAAAACCTGACGAACTGGCAAAAGCCCTGATACTGCTATTAAAAGACTCGCGCCGCTGCCATGAAATGGGGATTCAAGGCCGCCTGCGCGTTGAACAACACTACACGCTGGAGCGTATGATATACAACATCGAAACCATATACAAAACCATTCTTGAAAATTAACCCTCCATCTTCCACTTAAGGCTCCCCCTTCTCCCAGGCTTTTTTGGGAGACCCGCCCGGGGTTGAGGGCTACTATCTAACAAGGACATTATCATGCCGTTGCATGCCGATCTGCATCGCCATTTAGGAGGAGCCGTCGTGCCGCGCATATTCTGGCGTTTTCTCAAGCGCACCGGGCATCCACTCGCAGCAGGAATTTCCAATTTATGAAGAGTTCGAGGAGTACGTCACCCTCCCCCGCGCCAGCCTGACCGAGTTTCTCGAACTGCATACGATGGTGGAACACGTGCAGTTATTGGAAACCCTCCCTTATTTTGTGTCCAAACTGATTCGCGGCGCGTATGTTTTTGAGGGTATCCTGTATCTGGAACTACGCCATACGGCCTATTACCGCACCGACCCGAACCGGACGGAACCCGACCGCATCGCGCAAATGCGCGATATCGTCCGCATGATTGGCGCGAACAGTTACAATCCCAACTATCCGTTGCTCATGCGCCAGATTTTGTGTATGCACAGCCGCCTGCCCTACGCCGTCAACAAAGCCATTGTGGAATTGGCAGCCAGTGAACCCTCTTTTGTCTGCGGCGTTGATCTCGCCGGACCGGATACGCTGTATGGCGCGCGATTGGAAGAGTTTGTCGGCCTGTTCCAATACGCCCGTTCGCTCGGCCTGAAAACAACCTGCCATCTGTTCGAGACGACCAACGGCTTTTACCCGGAACTGCTGCCCTACCTGAATCGGATCGGACACGGCATTCAAATCCCGTTGCGCTTTCCCGAATTGCTGGATGATGTGGCAAAACGCGGCCAATGCCTGGAAGTATGCCCCACGTCCTACCTGAAAACCGGAACATTGGACGATCTTAGCGTCGCTAAAGACCGTATTTACCAGTTGCGAGGCGGCGGGCGTGGACATCGCCATCTGCACCGACAATCCCGGCCTGCACAACGTCCGGCTGCCCTTTGAGTTTGAAAACTTGCTGACGCAGGACATCATTGATTTTACTCAGTTGCGCCGGTGTCAGGACGCGGCCTTCCGCCATGCGTTCGCCTGGCCCCACGCGCAGCCACCCGATGCCCTGCTGGACTCGTTGCTGCTGCCGCACGTACAGCCATCCGCCGTACCCAATCCTTCCTGAGCAAGAATTCCTTAGCCGAAACCAAATGGAGATTTGATATGACGCGCTTCCGCCTTCCCGCCCACATTCCTACTTGTTCCAAACTTCCTGATTGCCGCTTGCGCTTCCGCTATCGCGCTTTCCGGCTGCGGGCGGCCTGATACTGCCGCCGACATCGCTCCAGCCCTGCGTCCACGCCCAACAGCGCGGCTGCAAAGCCCGAAGCGGGTACGCCCGGAAACTCCGATGCTTTCAAAGTCGCGCTCATCACCTCCGGGCCGACCAGCGACAATGGCTGGAACGCGGGCGCCTACAAGGGTTTGCAGGCTGTCAAGCAGGAACTCAACCTGAGTGAAGGCGATGTTGCCGTCGAGGAAAACCGTACTTCGGACAGCGACCGGGACGAGAGTCTGAACGGCTTCGCCAGCAAGAAATTCAACATCATTTTCGCGCATGGACACGAGTATCAGGACAAGGTTGCCACGCATTGCCGCGCAGTTCCCCAAAACCCTTTTCGTCGTTTCTTCGGGCGAAAAAGGCGGCGCGAACTTCACGCCCATCATTCTGAAACTGGCGGATGGCGCGTATCTGGAAGGCATGTTGGCGGCGGGCATGAGCAAAACGCATATTCTCGCCTGCGTCGGCGCGGAGAAAATTCCGCCCGTGCAGGACGTGTTCACCGCCTTTGAAAAGGGCGCGAAAGCGGTTGACCCCAATGTCAAAGTGCTGGAACCCGCGTATACCGGCAGTTGGGACGACGTGAAAAAAGCCAAAGACCAAACAGCCGCCCTGCTCAATCAGAACGCGGACGTGATTATGCAGGACGTGGACGCCGCCGCCAAAGGCGTGTTCAACGCGGTCGAAGAGGCTTCCAAATCCGGCAAGTCCGTGTTCGCGCTCGGCACAAACAACGACCAGAACGCCGCCGCGCCCGATGTGATCCTCGCCAGCGCGCCCATCTTCATTGAAAAAGCCTTCGTGCCGATCGCAAAAAGCGTCAAAGACAACACGTTCAAGTCCTCGACCACGCCCTACGACATGAAAAGCGGCGTCATCGGCTTCGTTCTCAACCCCCAACTTGCCGGCAAAATTCCCGCCGACCTGAAAAAGAAACTGGACGACGCCCAAAAGAAAATCGTAGACGGCTCACTTCCTATCTAATACCATGCCTTACTTCTCCATCTCATCTCGAACTCTATAGCCTCCCCTTCTCCCAGGCTTTTTTGGGAGAAGGGGCCGGGGGTTGAGGGCTATTCTTAACACACCACCCAAACCAATCCTGCTGGAAATGCGCGGCATCACCAAACGCTTTGCAGCCGTGACCGCGCTTCAGGACGCGCATCTCTCCGTTCAATCCGGTGAGATACACGCCCTGCTTGGCGAAAACGGCGCGGGCAAGTCCACGCTGATGCACATTCTGGCCGGTCTGACCATGCCCAACAGCGGCACAATTCATCTTAACGGCCAGCCTGTACATCTGCCCACGCCCCGCGCTGCCCGGCAGGCAGGCATCGCAATGGTGCATCAGCACTTCACGCTCGTACCCGCGTTCACCGTTGAGGAGAATTTGGCTTTAGACGCCGATTACCGGGGCAAGCGCCTGTCATATCGCGCATCCAATGCGGCACAGCAATCGCTCGACCGCGCTGAGGCTTTGGGCTGGAAACTGCCCCGATTAAGCCGCGTTGCCGACCTGCCCGTTGGCGCGCAGCAGCGCGTGGAAATCGTGAAAGCGCTTGCCACCGATGCCCGCCTGCTCATTTTCGATGAACCGACGGCGGTTCTCGCCGGAGCCGAAGTGGAAGAACTGTTCAGCGTCCTGCGCCTATTACGCGATGAAGGGCACTCCATCATCCTGATCGCGCACAAACTGGCCGAAATTCTCGCCGTTGCAGATCGCGTTACCGTTCTTCGGCAGGGCCGCAACGTTGCCACCACAGAAGTTGCAAACACAAACGCCCCCCAACTCGCCGCATGGATGATCGGCAGGCGACAAGGCAGAAGAGGAGACAGATACGAGACAGGACGAAGACGTTCATCCTTCATCCTTCATCCTTCAGTCCCTGTTTTCCGCTTCCAACCTGCATATACGCGGCGACCGGGGCGAATTTGCTATACGCGGTGTCAGCATGGAAGTCGGGGCAGGAGAAATTTTTGGCATCGGCGGCGTGGATGGGAACGGGCAGACGGAATTGGCGGAGGGATTGGTGGGATTGCGCGCGCTGGAAACCGGCAATCTGCAGTGGCAGGGGCAGCCATTTGTCGCCGGACAGCATCCCCGCGTGGGCTATATCCCGCAGGATCGCCGCCGCGCAGGATTGGCGACTTCGTTGTCCGTTGAGACAAATTTGCTTTTCGATGCCGTTCGCGACCCGGCTTACCGGCGCGGCCCATTCCTTCAGCGCAGAAAACTGGCGAATCTGGCGCAAACCCTGATTGACGCCTACGATATACGTACCCCTCTGCGCACACGCCTGCCTCCTCCCTTTCCGGCGGCAATCAGCAGAAAATCGTTGTTGCCCGCGCGCTTCACGCCCGACCGGAATGGATTGTCGCCGTCAATCCCACGCGCGGACTGGATATTGGCGCGACCCGCTTTGTTCACGCGCAGTTGCGACAGGCGCAGGCGCGGGGCGCAGCCATTGTCCTGATTTCCACCGACCTTGACGAACTCGCCGCTCTGTCAACCCGTCAGGCCATTCTGTCCGGCGGCATCCTGACCCCTTATCATGGCGCATCGCAGGACTCAACGCAAATCGGCCTGCTGCTCGGCGGCATTACTCACTGCGTCTGAGTCTATTTCTGCGCCTGTTACGGAACCCATGCCTTGAGCGACCTGAAAGCACAACCAGGCGCCATCACCTCCCCTGCCCCCGCAGGAAGCCGCCGCAAAGGATACCGCGCCCCTCACGCGCGTTCCCATGTCGCGCCGTCTGCTATTCAGCGCGCTGCAAATGACAGGTTACGCGGCTGGCATCATTTTACTGCTTGTCGTCACATTTATGCTGCTTGGAGTTCCACCCGGTAAAGCGCTTGTCGGCCTGTGGATCGGAGCGGTTGGCAATGCCGAAGACGGACACTGGTATGCCATTTCGGAAACGCTCGTCAAAATGTCGCCTCTGCTGCTGACCGGGCTTGGCGTTGTGGTCGCGTGGCGGGCTGGAATGTTCAGCATCGGCGGCGAGGGGCAGTTGCTCATGGGCGCGCTTGCCGCCGCTGCCCTCGGCAAGTTTGGCGCATCCCTGCCGCCCCCCCTCCTCACCGTTGCCATGCTGCTTGCGGGCGTTGCGAGTGGCGCGTGTTGGGGCGGCATTGCGGGCTGGCTAAGGACAAAACGGAATGTTCAGGAAGTCATCAGCACCATCATGCTGAACTATATCGCGCTGTATCTGGTGGGAACCCTTGTCGGCGACAGTGGACCATTGCAAGAACACACCCACATCAGCCAACAGACTGACCCGCTTCCCAACGCGTTTTTATTTGCCCGCCTTATCCCTCCTTCGCTTGCGGGTGGCATCCAGACGCGCCTGCACAGCGGCGTCCTGATAAGCCTCCTTGCCGTTCCCGTTATTTATCTGCTGATGCAGCGGACGCAAACGGGCTTTGCCCTGCGCGTCATCGGCCAGAACCCGGAAGCCGCCCGCGTTGCGCGTTTTCCCGTAGAGGCTTTACGCCTTCGCGCCATGCTGATTTCCGGCGGATTGTGCGGACTGGCGGGCGCGATTGAACTGCTCGGCGTCAGCGCGCGATTGGACGCGAACTTCTCTTCAGGTTGGGGCTATACCGCCATTCCCGTCGCCCTGCTTGGCGGACTTGAACCGATAGGAACCCTGTTTTCCGCACTGTTCTTCGGCGGATTGACGGCAGGTTGCGGCTATCTATCCCGGTTCTATGGCGTCTCTTCAGTCCTGATTTACGTGGTTCAGGCGGCGGCGGTTCTGGCGGTTGTCGGCGCGCGGGCATGGCAGTCGCGCCATACAGGAAGCGAGGCAGATCAATGATGAACGATCCCACGCTCACCACCCAACACCCCACACCTAATACCCTCCCAATTGGAAGCGAGGACCATTCCTGATGAGTGTCTTTACGGGAACCCTTCAAGCCACTTTGACCAGCGCGACGCCCCTGCTAATTGCCGCATTGGGGGAAAATCTGGTTCAAAAAGCGGGCATTGTCAATGTAGGGCTGGAAGGCATGATGCTGACGGGAGCCTTTGCCGCCACATTGGGAACGCTGTACCCGCGCAATCCACTGAATCACCTACCGTTGAATAATCCCTATATTGGCGTGTTTTGCGGCGCGATTGGCGGATTGTTGCTCGCCCTTCTATTTGCCCTGTTCGTAATTCGCTGGAGCGCGAATCAGGTTGTTGTCGGCGTGGTCATCAACCTCCTCGCGCTCGGCTTGACCGGAACCATCTACCGTAAATTGTTCGGCGCGACCGGGCAATTTGTCAGCACCGCCGCCCTTCCGCCCCTCAACGCGGGACTTACTCCCACGCTGCTTCACCACCTGCAAGCGTGGAATCTGGATTGGATTGGCAGCCTGACCCTTCTAACTCCTTTCGCCCTTTTCGCTGTGCCGGTACTCTGGCTATGGCTGCGCCGAACGCGCAAAGGGCTGGAATTACGCGCCTGTGGGGAACAACCAACCGCCGCCGCATCGTCTGGTATATCGGTAGAGCGTTCCCGCTTTGTCGCTCTTCTGGTCGGGGGCGCAATGGCGGGCATGGCGGGCGCGTTTTTATCCATCGGCGACAGCAATACCTTCGTACCCAACATGACGGCAGGCCGGGGCTTCATCGCGCTCGCCATCGTCACGGCAGGCCGCTGGAACCCCTGCGGCTGTCTGGCAGCCGCGCTGCTGTTCGGGTTTGCCGAAGCCCTGCAATATCGCGGGCAGGCAATGGGACTGCATCTGCCCTACCAAATCTTTCTCGCCATGCCGTATATTGGAACACTGCTCATTCTCGCATGGGGAACCAAACGCAGCTACGCGCCCGCCGCGTTAGGCCGTCCCTACCGCCGCGCTTAGAAAAAGCCCCTCTCCCAGCGAGGAACGAGCGTCCAAGAGAGGGTTGCACCATGAAATAGCCCCTCTCCTAGCGACGCAGGAGCGACCAGGAGAGGGGTTGGGGTGAGGTAAATATGATAACTATGACCCGCAAATTGACCTTTTCCGCCGCCCACGCTGATTGGATTTTCTCTTTGACACCCGCAGAAAATAGGGAAATTTTTGGCTCATCTGCCTCCCCGGAACCATACGGACACAACTACGCGCTCGATGTAAGCGTACAAGGAGATATAGACGCGAGTACCGGCATTGTCATCAACATCAAAGTTCTGGACAAGATTGTCAAAGAGCAGGTAGTGGAAGTTTTCGACAAAAAGTTTATCAACCGCAGCGTTGCAGACTTTGCAGGCCATCCCGTCACGCTGGAAAATTTGACAAACTTTATCGTAGCTAGATTGGATTCGCATTTGCCTTCCGAAGTAACACTCAGCGGATTGCGACTGGAAGCCACGCCGACAAGTTTTGTAGAATGGCATTCGGAAGACGGGGCAATGCTGCCGCAAACGCGCGGAAAGGAGATTGGAAACGTGCTGATGACGCGCGTGTATGAGTTTGCCGCATCGCATCGCCTGCACAGTCCGCATTTGTCTGCCGATGAAAACCGCGAACTGTTCGGCAAATGCAACTACGACAACGGACACGGACATAACTACGAGGTGGAAATCACCGTTTCCGGGCCGGTAGCCGCGCGTTCAGGCCGCGTCATGGCCCCTGAAGTTTTGGATGAAATCGCAAACCGCGAAGTGATAGACCGCTACGACCATCGGCACTTCAACCACGACGTTCCCGAATTTGCCGATCTGGTTCCCTCCGCCGAAATCATCACCCGCGTGATCTGGGAGCGTCTGGAAGCCCATATTCCCCCACCCGCCCGGTTGTATCGCGTGCTGGTGCGCGAAACGGCCCGCAACATATTTGAATACTACGGCAATGCGCCCGCAAGCGACATGCCCCGGAAGGACGACGACGTTCGATGACCGCAAACTTTGAGCCGGAATCCGGCAACAATTTTGAAAATGTGTATCGAGAGGTGCTGCGTGAGGTGGGGGAAGACCCGGAACGCGAGGGGCTGTTAAGAACACCTCACCGAGCCGCGGAAGCCATGAAGTTTATGACGCGCGGCTACGAACAAGACCTGAAAACACTCGTCAACGACGCCATTTTCCACGAAGATAGCGACGACATGGTAATCGTGCGCGATATTGAATTCTTTTCCTTATGCGAGCATCATCTTCTACCGTTTTATGGATATGCAAATATCGCATATATCCCAAATGGTAAAATTATAGGCCTATCCAAACTGGCACGAATTACGGATATGTTCGCGCGCAGACTTCAGGTGCAGGAGCGGTTGACAACGCAGATTGCGGACGCAGTTCAGGAGATACTGGAACCTAGAGGGGTTGCCGTCGTGCTGGAAGCCAAGCATTTGTGCATGATGGCGCGGGGCGTGGAAAAGAAAAGCAGCGACATGGTGACAAGCCACGTACTCGGCGTCTTCCGCACCGACCGCGCCACCCGCGCCGAGTTCATGAATCTGGTAGGCGGCCAACGCCGTATGGGTTAAAGTTGACAGATTCTTCCAACAGACGCCGCATCCGCGTCTGAAAGGCTTGAACTTTCCTGCCGGGTATTTTCAATACCCGGCCAGTCGGGGTTTACGTTTTAGCGACAAACTGCGGCTTCAATTCCAGCAGGCGCGTTTCTCCCGGCGCAAGTTTCAGTTCAACATCCGAGCCAATGGCAATGCGCTTGCCATCCTGCGCATCCAGAACCTCATGCGGGCCGGGCAGAGACACCTTGACGCTGCCACCCGGCTGGCTGGAAACCACAACAAGCCGCGCGTTCGCGTACACGGTCGCTTTCCCATTTGTGGTTGCCGTATACAGATGAACGCCCGCCGTTCCCATCAGGTTACGCAGGGCAATCACCGGAACAGGCAGGGTTCCATAATATACGCTCGTCCATGTCTCGCTACGACGCGCGGCAAACGTCGTTTTGTTTGCCGAGTTCGCGCCCAGCCGCGTCACCGTCTTATCTCCGATAGTCAGGGTTGGCAATACGGCGCGTTCAGAACCGATGTTTGTGCCGACATGCAGGCCCCACGTCAACGCGTCGTTGCCCTCCACAATGCGGGAGCGCAAACTCGTCGCGTTCTTTTCCATCCGAACTTTCATTCCCACCAGCCTGCCGGATGCCGTCTCTTCCACGCCCTTTTCCGACAACAGCCCCGCGCCCCAGAACCATGCCGCCGTCTGCTGTCCCCGTTTCACCCGCGCGTCTATTTTACGCCGTTCCGCTTCCGACAGGTACAGCGGGTTTAGAAAAACCGTCACTTTGTGGTCAGGGAATTTGGGATGAAACAGGTCGGACAGCAGATAGGTTTCTATTTGCGCCCCGGTTTGACACAGTTCCTGATACTGTTCTATGAAAAAATCGCGCTGCCACTCCGCCCGCGCCTCATCCTTGCCGGCAAGGTACGCCAGTCCGAACGCATCCACAATCAGCGCAACCGGCGCAACGTTTTTACCGCCGCCCGAATTCGCGCTCAAACTCCGTTCCCCCGCTTTCATCAGCATTTCTATCTGCTTTGCCAGCAGGGAGGCCGGTAACATCGCGCCGGATGCCATTGTCAGCGCCATTCCCGCATCCGCCGTAACAGAAACGGTGGAACGCGCCGTCATAAACACAAACTTGCCCCGCAGTTTCAAACTGCCCGTTAGGGTAGCGGGGGCAAACACTTCGGCTTCCGGCGCGTCCGTAATCAGATAATCTACGGTTTCCGCATCGAACACCGATTCGGGCAGTCCCCAAGCGCCTTCCGCGTTGCTCACGGTTCCCATTGCGGACGCATACGACAGGCCCACCAGACGCCCGCCCCCGGTTCGCTTCGTTATCTGGCAAAAATGCAGCGCGGCCTCGTTCTGAGCCGCGTAAAAGCACTCGTAGTAGTCCAGCATCCGGCGCGAACGCAGCGGGTCGCGCAGACAGCCCACATCAGCGTAACGGCGTTCGTGCGCGTCCGGGCATTTGATACGGTCAAAATCAGCGCGCGGGTCGTCCCAACTCTGTTTCAGCAATCCCCCGTTGCGGCGATACTTGTCCACGCAGAACGCGCGAAACCTGTCCGCCATGCGCGGCCCCACATCCGGCAGACGCGCCCATTCGGGATGCCGCCACGTTGCCGTTCTCCCCACCTGCGATCTGAAACCCGATACACCGCTCACCCCACGCGGCTTGCGTGACATACTGCGCCAGGCGGGCAAGCGCGTCTCCGGCTTCCAGCAGCCAGCGGCGCGACGCCCGCGAAACACATTCCGGCGCATCGTCCGCCCCGCCTGCCGAGCGGTTCGCGGCTTCTGCGCTCCCCGCTCCCTGCATCCCCCGGCTGCGCTCTGCCCAGACAAAACGCCGCGCACTCCGCTTTGGACGCGCGCCGCCACCATTCCGGGGCCTCCACATCCACTTCCAGAAAGAAATTCGCGGACGGCGCGGCTTGCAGCAGGATTTGAACGCGCGATTCCAACGCCTCGAATTCGGAGCGATTTGGGCTATTCCAGCCCAATCCAACATTGCGCAGGCGAAACAAACGCGCTCCTCCCTGAATGCAGTCTGCAATCTGGAAGGAGGATGTTTCTGCTGTCACATCAACAACAAGCGGAACCTGTGGCCGGTTCTCCACATAAAGCGAGACAACGCCGTTATGAGGACGAAATTCAGCGCGAGGAGCCTGCGGCTTTGAGTTTGTCTCTACAGAAGAATCGCGATTACCGCGACGAGGTGAACGCATAAAATATCCTTAATATAACCCAAGTTGCTACCTTGATTTCTCAATCTCGAAGGTTCCAGCGCAAAGTGCTACTTTCAGTACGCCTCTATCTCAAACACGGTTTAAGGTAGCAACTTGGGTTTAATATATGAAAACGTTTTTGAAAGAGAGCGTCTATTCTTCACCGGGCGGCGGTTTGTGAATCCGGCATCGTCCCAATCGGGCCGCCTGTCGTTTGGTGATATGAATGGTCGTGAGCGCGGTACACCCGGAATTCGGCCTTTGATGCGAGTCCACGCACACGTTCACGTCCACCATTTCGGGAACGGCCTGCCGGGGCGGTTCCGCGCGCGGCGGTTCCATGCGCGGCGGCCCCGAAAGCGGGTCGCAGAAGCAAGATGCGCAGGTTCCGGGCGCGTCGTTTCCTGATGCGCGCTGCATTTCCGGGCGCGAAGGCGTCAGACGCGCGGAAGGCGGCGCGACCACCCCGCCTGCCCGCCTGCCGGAATTTTCACAGGCGGCGTTACCGGTTTCGGCGTTGACGGCGCTGGTGGGAGTCACCGGCGTCGGCATCCGGGTTTTGGGCAGGCTGCGTTTTCATCCTCCGGTCTCCGGCGTGGTTCGGATCGTTCCATTGCAGGCTGTAGCATCCTGATTCTCTCCCTGTTGCCGGCGTGACGGGTTTGGCCGCCGCATCCGCGTTCGCTGCCGGTTTGCTTATTACTACGCGGTTTGTAATGATGTTTAACCTGACGTTTCTTCTTCTGGCGCGGTCGTTGGCGCGGAGCGGGAGCCGCCGCCAGAATCGGTAGTGCCGGGCAAATGGAATTTGCGCTGTTCCGGCACGGCCTTCATCATAAAATCGTGCCAGATAGGAGCGCACACTTCGCCGCCCGTTACGCCACCCATTGGCATGTACGTCGGCAATGTCGGATGTTTGACATTGTAGTGATGCACCTGCGCCACCCACACCACCGTCGTCAGTTCCGGCGTATAGCCTGCAAACCACGCATCTTTGCTGTCCGAAGTTGTACCCGTTTTGCCATGCGCGTTTTCCACCACATGGCCCTCGCTGTCCGAGTACGCCCGCGTACCCGATCCCGCTCTTCACCACCGCTTCAAACGCTTCATCCATCTGCTCGACGGTATGCGGCTTGAGAACTTCCGTATGCAGTTCGGGAGTACGCTCGTCCATAATGTTGCCGTCGCGGTCATAAAACGCGCGCGAGGGCAAGGGGCTGATACCGATTCCCTTTCAGGGGAAACACGGTATATGCGGACGCAAGATCAAGCGGGTGAACTTCGGAAGCCCCCAGCGCGGTCGGCAAAACCGGCTGCAATTTCGTGGTAATGCCCATCTTGTGGGCGTAATCAATCACCTTGTTGATGCCCACTTTGGCGGCAACCTGAACGGCAATCGTGTTTTTAGAAAATTGTATCGCCGTTTTGCAGCTTATATCGCGATAGCTGTATCCCCCATCGCCGCTGAAGTTATGCACGATTTTCTTCGGGTCATTCGGGATACGGAATCGGCTTGTCGGGAAAACTGTCGTACAAACTCGCAAGCCCCCGTATCGAAAGCCGCGCTGTAATCGAAGGCTTTGAACGTGGAACCCGGCTGCCTACGCCCCATCGTCACGTTGTTGTACTGGCTGACCCGGAAGTTGCGCCCACCAACCATGCTGCGGATATAGCCCGTATTGTTGTCCAGCGTCACCATCGCGCCCTGATTGGGGCCGTCGCTGCCATGAGAGCGCAGACCGTTTTCCAAATCCGCCTCGGCCCATTTCTGCATTTTCCAGTTAAGCGTGGTTTCAATGCGCAGGCCGTTCTGCACATATTCCGCCCCGTACCGGCGTATAAGATCGTTCAGTACGTACCACACAAAATAGGGAGCCTTGAAATTGTAATCTTTGTGCTTTTGCGGCGGCATGAACTGCGGCGTTTCCAGTTTTGCCGCTTCCAGTTGCGCCTCCGTGATGTAATGATACCGGAACATGTTTTCCAGCACTTCGTCACGCCGCTTCAGCGAGGCTTTGCGATTCTCAAACGGCGTAAAGGCGGACGGGCGCTGCGGCAATCCCGCCAGAAGCGCGGATTCGCCCAGAGTGAGTTTGTAGGCGGACTTGCCGAAATAGGTGCGCGACGCGGCCTGTACGCCATACGCGCCCCCTCCATAATAGATATTGTTGACGTACATCGCCAGTATCTCATCTTTGGAGTACAACTGCTCAAGGCGCATGGCTGTTAGCGCTTCGCGAATTTTACGAGAATACTTTTTTTCTTTGGTCAGGCCGAACGTGCCGACATTACGAACAAGCTGCTGCGTCAGCGTGCTTGCCCCCTGCCGCGTGGCATTGCTGCCGTTGAAGTTGGCGACCACAGCCCGCGCGATACTTTGCCAGTCCACGCCCGGATGCTCATAAAACCTATGGTCTTCAATGGCGACGGTGGCGTGAAGAAAATCTTTCGGCATTTCGGCAAGTGTAATCGGCTTGCGATTTTCTACCTGAAGCGTCCCCAGCAAAACGCCATCCTGCGACCAGATCGTTGTGGCGACCGGCGGGCGCACATCCTGCCGCAAATCTTCAATCGTGGGAAGGTTGTTGGAAAACTTCCAGAAGTAAACAACGGCCACCACGAGGCTTAACGCAACCGCCGCTTCAATCAGTAGCGTAAGCAAAGCGAACGCCGTTTTGATCCGTTTTTTCAAACTGGAGCGTCGGGCGGCAGACCGGGAGCGGCTTCGACTGACCGGGCGGGCAGTCGAGTTTGGACGTGAGACAGGCTTAGTCATAATGACATTATAGGCAACAAAACGCAACCTGTCAAGTAAATGCGCAAATATTACGCATCACCCCCGCCTGAACGCTCAAATTTCTTGCTCAGATTACCCGCAAAAATGCGGGTATAATACTTTCGGATTATCGCGTGAATCCCCCTAAACATACCATAGTTTTCAACCGACAATCATAGCAACTGCTTTCCTCGACAGTTTTTGGCGGCTCACCACACTGCTGTAACCCTTTCCGCCGGTTTCCACCCTCAGACTGCGTCATTGCGGCAGGCGAGCGCGTACAAACGCCTTTCACGCCTCCGATATGGCCGGGAGATACGTTGCTATGGCCGATCAGGCTCAAGGTCTTCGCGCGCTTGTCAATCGGGCGCGGCAGGACCATGCGGACAATTCGCTTCCTGCTACCGCTCTTCCCGGCGACACGGCTCTTAAAGAAAGAGAGGAGGGCGAGTTTCTCGACCATGCAGACGTGCTGAACCCGGATAGTCGCCATTGCGAAGAAAATTCCGCTCCCGTTATGGTTGAAGAAGCTGTGTCCGACTTGCGGCAAGTGGAAATCGGCAAGGCAGCCGTTGCGGTTCGCGTCCGCGAACACATCCCCGCAATGGCCCCGGTTCCTGCCGCGTCCCGGCGCGCTGATGGTTACGATGTTCACGGCAACCCCATTGCGGCGTTTGCGAACGCCGCCCCCGCGCGTCAGGTTGCGCGCGTAGTCGCCATCACCAGCGGCAAGGGCGGAGTCGGCAAAACCAATTTCAGTTCCAATCTCGCCATCACGCTCGCGTCTAGCGGCCAGCGCGTGATCTTTGTGGACGCCGATTTGGGACTGGCAAATGTGCATGTCGTGCTTGGCATCATGCCCCGCTTTCATCTGGAACACGTCATGCAGGGCGAAAAGACGCTCAAAGAGGTGCTGTATCCGGGTCCGGGCGGCATCCATATCATCGGAGGCGGTTCGGGGCTGACGGAACTGGCGAATCTGGACGAAACCCGCCGCGCACATTTCATACAAAGCCTGAGCGAACTGGACACGCTTGCCGATGTGGTGCTGCTGGATACCGGCGCGGGCCTATCGCACAACGTACTCGGCTTCCTGTGCGCCGTGGACGAGGTGATTGTTGTCACCACGCCCGAACCTACGGCGATTACAGATGCCTACGCGACCATCAAAGTGCTGTCACAGGAGAACCCCCACGCCCAGCAGCGCCTGCTCATCAACATGGCGCAGTCGGAAACGGAAGCGCAGGCCGCCGCGCAGCGATTACAGAGTATTGCCCGCCGGTTTCTACAGCGTGACTTAGACTGTTTGGGGTATTTGCCGCACGACATATCCGTATCCCGCGCCGTTCGCGCGCAACAGCCTTTTACCCTGTTTCAGCCCAATTCGCCGGCCGCCCGCGCCATCACGCAGATTGCCGCGCGGCTGGGCTATGACGAGCCACCTGCATCCACAGGCGCGGCAGGCGTGAACGGCCTGCTTACCCGAATGCAGCGGTTCTTCAAAATGCGACCACAATCCTGAATTTACCTGTTAAATTTGATTGGCTGCTGAATTTTTTGGTCTGGTTGTTCCCTATTCTTTGTTGTAATTTGTGAGGAAGCGCTTTGTGAAGACGATCACGCCCCAATTGCCTACGATTTTAGGTTCGTGCGCCGCCATGCTGATTGCCTTCGTAAGCCTGATGAACGGCACATCATCGGGTACGTGCATGATGAAGGCGCTGGCGGCTTTTCTGGTTTTCGCCGGGTTTGGATTGGTACTGCGCTTCACCCTGATGGCCGTGCCGGAAGAGGAAGACAAAGAGCCTCTGAATTCCGGCGTATCCTCCTTGCCCCATAAATCCGGCCAGATTGATATGATTTTGCCCGGAACTTCGGTAGCCGATTTGCTTGGCATGCCCTCCGCTGCCGATGACCAAACTGAAACGGCAGCCTGATCTGCAAGACAGTAGCCTGACCTGCAAGACAATCGTTAAGAAGCCATTCCTGTAAATTTTAGAGGTTGGCAACAAGCTGGCAATATATAGCTTGAAATATAAGGATGGAAGCCGGCGATAGCGCAGTCAGCGTGTCTGCCGGAGTGTGAAGGAGCGAAACGAATGATCCCCATGGAAATCCAACAAAACTGGCACGGCTTCAAGTGCAATTCCGATCTGCGCGCCCGCGACCGCCTGATCGAGCATTTCGCCTATCTTGTCAAAATCACCGCAGGCCGAGTAATCAGCAACATGCCGCCCAGCCTCGAACGCGATGATCTTGTCAGCGCGGGTATTGTCGGACTTATCAAAGCCGTAGACCAGTTCGACACCACCCGACAGGTGAAATTCGAAACCTACGCTATTGCCCTGATTCGTGGCGCGATTCTGGAAATGCTTCGCGAAGATGATTGGGTTCCACGCAGCACTCGCGAGCGCGTGAAACTGCTGGAACGCACGTATACCCTGCTGGAAACCAGATTGGGCCGTCCTGCAACCGAAGACGAAATGGCGCAGGAACTCAATGTCAAGCCGGAAGACTTCCAGAAGATGCTCGTGGAAACCGGGCGCACGTCCCTGCTGTCCCTGGAAGATGTTCTGGTCGGCAGCGATGGCGGCGAAAAACTCAACTTTCCGATGTTATCAAAGACGACGGCATCACCCCCACAGTCGAGGCCGAACTGCACGAGCGGCGCAGGATGTTGGGCAAAGCCGTAGATCGCCTGCCCCAGCGCGAACGCACGGTCATATCCCTCTACTATTACGAAGGCATGACCTTCAAAGAGATCGGCAAAATCCTGACCATCTCCGAATCTCGCGTTTATCAATTGCACACCCAGGCCGTTCTCCGAATGCAGGGCTATCTGCCCCGCGACATCGAACTGTTCCGGGCTTAGTCTTGAAATCATTTGCTTCATTTTTTCCGTACAGGGAAAGGGCGAGATATGGAGTGGCAGGCTGTTGTGCTGGTCATGCAGATTTTGATGCTGGCGGTAGGCTGGTTTTTGTTTCAGCAAGCGAAGGGCGAACTGTCGGCGCGAGCGGCGGAAACCCCGGTACTTGGCGAAGTGAAAGCCTTGCAGCGCAACATCAAGCAGCTTCTGACCGATCTGGATCAGACTTCCGGGCGCGCGTCGCAGCATCTGGAAACGCAATGCCGGCAGGCGCACGAATTGGCGGCAATGCTTGTCAGACCATATCGAAGCATTGGAAGCCGCTGCAAAATCGCTGCCTGTCCCTGCCGGAACCGGATACGCCGGCCACTCTGCCTCGCTCTCACGATGGTTACAGAACCGTATCTGACGGACGCGCAGGATGCTCGTTCATGCAGTGGAGGAAGCCTCGCGCATCCGTATCAATAGCCCGGAGGCGCCACTAACAGTTCAACCGTCCCCCCTCTCTTCACGGGATCAACGCCGCGCCCGCGTTTTCGCGCTCGGCGGATGCAGGCCAAACATCAAGCGCCATTGCGCGGGAAACCGGCATTTCCGAGGGAGAAATCGAGACATTGCTTGGACTTCGGCTTCAGCGCGTGTAAAACATGCGGGGATAGTGTACACTAATAATACCTCGCGCTTTTTCGCCGACACATTTCAGACATTGGTTGGGACGCAGGCAGGCTATCAACGCCGCGCCTGCTTTGTCCTGTGTCAACTCAGGTCTGACGCCGGCTTTTGATTGAAGGAGATGAATTCGCTGTGTATGTTTCAATTCACGTTCGCAAACGCCTTCTGGCCGCTATCGGTTTCGCGGCCATTCTCACGCCGCTTGCGGGCTGCCAGAACCACAAAATTGTTGCCCGCATCAATGACACTCCCATCAACGACGAGGAGTATCAGGACTACGTTTCCCGCGTGAAAGTCACCGACTTTCAGCAGCTCACCGCCCAGCAGATACAAACGGACGCGGGCGGCGCGGGCCTGATTAGCGCGGTCAAAGATAAACTGCTCGAAAAATTGGCGACGGAAAAGAAGGCGATGCCGTCCACCGATGAAGTTAAACGATATCAGCAGTATCTTACGCGCACCAACCCTGCCGTCATGTCCTCCATTGCCGCAGGCCAGCTTACCAGCGAACAGTTGCCTAAACTGCTGCGTGACAACATAATCCACATCAATCTTGGCACAGACAACGCCACTGTTCCCGAAGCGGACATTCAAAAAGCGTTCAAGGACAATCAGGCGCAGTACAACTATCCTGAAATTGTTGGCTTGCGCGTGGCCCCTGTTCCCAGCGAAACCGAAGGCATTCAGGTCATCAACCAGATCAAGCAGACCGGCGATTTCGCGAGCGCAACGGCAAAATACGCGCCGAATGCGGGCGCGGTTCGCTACATCACCCTTGATCCCCTGCCGCCTGCCCTTAAGGACGCCCTTGCCTCCCTGAAGGATGGACAGGTCGCATCCGCCCCGGTCAAAATTCAGGCTCCGGGTTCTCCCACCGCTAACACGCTTGTGGTGCAGCTTGTAAAGCGGATGGCGAAAGGCGATGCCACTCTTGCCGATGCCCACGAAGCGATTCGGGAGCGCAAATTGGCCGAATTGCAGCCACAAATGATCCAACACAGCGAAGAGGTCATCAGCAAGTTCAACAAAGAGCAGAAAGTGGAAGTTTACATTGACCGCTACGCCGATATTGTCAAGCAGGCCATGAACCCGCCCGTCAATCCGGCGGGTATGATGGGCGCGCCGGGCGGTCCCGGCGGGCCATCGGGTGGTCCCGGCGCGGGTCGTCCGATGATGATGCGTCCCGGCGCGGGCGCGGCTCCCGGTTCGGCTCCGGGCGCGTCCATGTCCCGTCCCGGCGCAACCTCCACACCCTCCGGTGGCACATCAGCGCCCGCAAGTGGCGCATCGGCTCCGAGTGGTGCAGCCTCTGCGCCCGCGAGTGGGGCGTCTTCTGCGAATAGCGGAGCCTCCTCTACCGGAAGCGGCGCGGCAGGCAATTCCGGCGCGGCAACATCCGCATCGCCGACAAAACCCGTTCGCTGATCTCTGCTCCAGTCTGAACGCCTTTGCCGACTCCGCCCACGCGCAGCCGGCAAAGGCGTTTCTTGCGTTCTAACTGCGATACCATTGAGGACATACCATTGATAACTCTGATTGGACTTGGCGCGGGTGATAGTGACAGTCTTTCACGAGGCGCGGAAAGCGCTTTGCGGCAGGCGTCTGCCAATCATAAGGCAGGCGCGGGAACCCTGCTATTGCGCACGAGCATCCATCCTGTAGTGGCATGGCTTATGGCGGAGGGCGTCACATTCGATACCTTTGACGGCTTGTACGAAACCGCTTCGGACTTCGCGGCCGTATATACCCAGATCGCCCAAACCGTTCTCGACGCGGCGCAACGCCGAACTGCTGATGGACAGCCGTTTGAAGTGGCGTATGCCGTTCCCGGTCATCCTCTTTTCGGTGAACAGGCGGCGAAACTGATTCTAGAACACGCGAAGGCCGCAAACATCCCAACCCGAATCATTACATCCGGCAGTTTTGTGGAAGCCGTTTTCACCGCGCTCGGCGTGTCCCTCGATGAAGGCTGCGATATACGCGACGCGCTGATGCTGCAAACATTTGACAGCATAGATGCCAACGGCTATCGCACAGGCGCGCGGCTGGATGTCACGCGCGGATTGCTGCTGTTTCAAGTGTATGACACGGCCTCCGCGTCCCACGCAAAACTTGCCCTGATGCGCGATTACCCGGATGATTGGGAAATAACGGTTGTTCAGGAAGCGGGCGTTGCCGGGCGGCAACAAGCGCGTACTGTCCCCCTTTTCCAATTGGACCGCGAACCTGTCAACCATCTTACCGCCGTGTACATTCCGCCCCTGCCCGCACATCGCCGCCGCGCCGGATTTACGGAATTGGTCGGCGTCATGGCCCGACTGCGCGCGCCGGACGGCTGCCCGTGGGATCGGGAACAGACCCACGCCACACTGAAAAAATATTTTGTGGAAGAAACATACGAGGTTCTGGATGCCATTGACGCCTACAACGCGGGAGGTTCGCCGGAGGGATTTGTCGAGGAATTGGGCGATGCGCTTTTGCAGGTCGTATTTCATGCCCAACTCGCGCATGAGGAGGGCGTATTCAGCATAGATGATGTCAGCGCGGCGATTGTGGAGAAACTCGTCCGCCGTCACCCCCATGTATTCGGCGAAATGCAGGTAGCCGACAGTGACGAAGTGCTGCGCAACTGGGAAACTATCAAGAAGTCGGAAAAATCCCCCGATGCCCCGGACTATCGCAAGTCCCTGCTGGATGGCGTACCCTCCGCCCTTCCTGCCCTGATGCAGGCTATGGAGATCAGCAAGCGCGTCGTAAAAGTGGGCTTTGAGTGGAACAGCATTTGAGGACGTGCTGCAAAAGTGGGACGAAGAAACCGAGGAACTAAAAGCCGAACTGAACTGCCCCGAACCTGGATAAAACAAAAGTAGCCTCAGAACTCGGCGATCTGTTGTTCACGCTCGTACAAGTAGCCCGCTGGCAAAAACTGGACCCCGAAGACGCCCTGCGCCAGATGCTAAAACGCTTCTCAACCCGTTTCCGCCACATCGAACAACGCGCAACGGAACAGAACCGTACTCTGAACGACATGTCACTGGAAGAAATGGACACCTACTGGAACGAAGCCAAACAACTTCAAGGCACAACTTGCAGCATCGAGCCGTTTGCCAGTCGGTAGATGTAGAAGTCACTATCAATGGTGAAAATGCGCTGAAATCCTCGGATTTCGGCAACCGCCACGAGCGAAGCATCCGCCAAATCCATAGGAACGTTCTGGTACTGCTTCATCAGCGCATCCATTCGATCCGCTTCTATTGGCGTAATATCCAGCACTTGCAGCTTACCACTTCGGCGCAACGCCCATAGCCGTTCCTGATAAGTATAACCTCCTACTTTGCCGAGCATATAAGCCGCTTCGGTAAAGCAAGGCCATGTGGTCAACAGAGGACCGGCAGGCGTTGTGATGCTGACAGACAAGCGGTATGATATGGATCACGTTTGTCCAGCAACGCTACAAGCGCACCGGTATCTGTTGGCGTCACAGCCGTCCCTCACGCCGCTTTTGCGCCATTCCTTCTGCAAATTCATCACCGATATTCTCTGACATGCGCGCGCCGCCCGGAACTAGTTCGCCACTATCCAGACAGCCAATGAACTCCCCAAGATAGTCTGCCAACGTACCTTCGTCAGAAGATGCAGAAGGAGTAGCAGGTAAAAATTGTTCGTTCAGCTTATCCAAAGTCAGCAGTTCAGGCGTAGTTCCCTGCTTTTGTGCGCGTTCCGTCACGACCTGTTCCAGTTCAGGCGTCAGTGTTATTGTAACCATCTACTTATCTCCATGAACAAGAGGAGAGCGAAAGGTTCGCGCTCCTCTTTATTATACGCTGAAATCTTCACGCATTTGAAGCGCATATTGGATTGTTCAACTCGCTATCAGGATTCATGTTGTAATCACCAAAACGCCTTCCTCATATTTTGCCACTTCCAGATAGAAGGCTTTCCATTCATCAAAGCTGGTACAGATGAACTGCCATTGATCATCTGAGATGTATTTATAAACGCCCTGTTCTTTCATTGCCGCCGGATCATAGTCTTGGCGCAATTCATCTACCGACACAAATTCCAGCCAGAAAGCTATTTCCATCACTGTCTCGCGCGGTGAATAGCGAATAAGATGCCCTTGGCCTCCTATTAAATGACCCGATAACGCTTTTGCGCCGAGAATGGCTTGTGTTGCCCAATCTGCTTTATCAAACTCGCCACGCCTTCGCTCTTCGGAAAGCAGGTAGTGTAACATATCGTAATAGCGGCCGAGCGTGTACACGCGCCGATTTATCCCCGGATGCTCCTCATTAATGGCGCGGACGGCGCTGCAAAACTCTTTGCCTGCATCATCCCAAGTTTTCCAACCTGTGCCGCCTTTTTCAAAGATAGATGGGAATCCGAGATACTCTCCGAAGTCAGCATCAACTTCAGCCCGCGTAAGCAGACTGCTATCCTCCGGCAACGCGACATACCATTTTTCAGTTCCCATTGAACTGCCCCATTAAACGCGCATACATGCAAACTTAGCCGGGGCGTACACCCCGGCTAAATTCAGCGACTTGCTTAATTTCAGGCTTACTCTGTGCCGGGAATGGATTCCGGTTTTTCCTTGATGGGCGCGCCGGCTGCCCCTGCCCCTGCGCCGATAGTGTCCAGATGCCCGTTCGTGCGCTCCACGGCTGTTGGGTCGAACTGGCCGTTTTTCATCTTCTGGCCGAGCGTGGTGTATTCGTTTTGCAGGGCGTCCAGCGGTTCCACCAGCTTATGCAGTAGCGGGCTTTTGCTGTTGTGGGCAATGGTATCCGCGCGCTTCACGCGCCCGACCGCGAACAGCAGCGCCGCGCCGCCTTTGATCATAGATTTCGTGCGTCCCTGCGCTCCCGTCTGGAAGGCTCCCGACTTGTAGGGCGTGTACACCCAGTGGCGGAACGCGAAAAAGGCCAGGCCCATGTCGGCGGCGAATCGCGTCTTGTCCAGCAAACCAAACGAGGGCGACATGATACCGCAGGCCATCACTATCGTCAGCAAACCCGCAAGCCCTTTACGTCGTACAGTTGTTTTCACAGAAGTTCTCTCCTCCAAAAGTGATAGGTTGTGTAGTTACATCATTCACCAAACGAACCGAACGGCGTAATTGTTTCCTTAATTTTCACAGGCTGCGTTCTCTACCCTCTTCTAATTTACCTTCAAGGGCTATCAGGCAGGCGCATGACGCCACCCGGAACCACCGGCATAAACGTTATATGTATACCGCATCACGCATAGCAAAGGAGCCGCTTACGCGCAGAATTTTCCTGTGCGCTAGCGGCTCCCTTTCATCTAATTTGCGTTTATTCGCGTTTACTTGCGGCTAAAACGCATTTACCCGATGGTAGCCGGTTCCTCGTAGGGCGGCAAGTTGGTGTCCGTATCGGGTTCGCCGATTTCGCCGTTCCATCGCTTTCGGCATGCCCTCGTCAATGGGCTTGTGCTTGAACACGATCTTTTTGTCTTCGTCCACGGTACGCCAGAATGGTATCGCCAGGTCGGAACGTGCCGCGCAGCACCTCTTCGGCCAGCGGGTCTTCGATCAGGCGCTGAACCGCGCGGCGCAGAGGTCGCGCGCCCATCGTCTTGTCGAAGCCTTCCGTTCGCCAGCACTTCCTTCACTTCCGGCGTCACTTCCAGGGTCAGTTCCTGCGTCTTGATCTGCTTGTTCACGCGGGTCAGCATCAGGTCCACGATCTGGAAGATCTGATCCGGGGACAGCGGATCGAACACGATCACTTCGTCAATGCGGTTCAGGAACTCCGGTCGGAACGCCTTCTTCACCTCGTCCATGACGCGGTTGCGCGTCGCTTCGTTCGCCTTCTCCTCGTCCGCGCCCCGCCGCTCGATCTCGCCCCGGATGCCCAGGCCGCGCTCGGTCCGGCTGATGTGCTGCGCGCCGAGGTTGGACGTCATGATGATGACCGTGTTCTTGAAGTCCACGATACGCCCCTGGCTGTCCGTCAAGCCGTCCATCTTCCGCCACTTGCAGCAGAATATTGAACACTTCCGGGTGCGCCTTTTCGATCTCGTCGAGCAGAACGACCGAGTACGGGTTGCGGCGCACCGCTTCCGTCAAGCTGCCCGCCCTCCTCGTAGCCGACATAGCCGGGAGGCGCGCCCACCAGGCGGCTCACGTTGAACCGCTCCGAGTACTCGCTCATGTCAATGCGGATCAGGCTGTTCTCGCTGTCGAACAGGAACGTGCGCCAGAGCGCGGGCCAGTTCCGTTTTACCGGTTCCGGTCGGGCCGAGGAACATGAACACGCCCATCGGACGCTTCGGGTCCTTCATGCCGCTGCGGGCGCGGCGCACGGCCTTGCTGACCGCGACAACCGCCTCGTTCTGGCCGATGATAGCGCTTGTGCAGTTCGTCTTCCATGCGCAGCAGTTTCTGCGTTTCCGCTTCCACCAGACGGCTGACCGGAATGCCCGTCCACGACTGCACGATCTGCGCCACTTCGTCTTCCGTGACGACGCGCGCCATGCTTTCGCGCTTGCTGTTCCAGTCCAGTTCCAGATCGTCGATCTGCTTTTGCAGGCTCTCCTCGACTTCCTGCAGGTTGTTTTCGCTGCCGTACAGGTTCTTGTCGGCGACCGCGTTGATCTCTTTCTTGACCTCGCGCCAGTTTCTGCTTGGCCTGCCGCAGTTCGGCGGGCGGCAGAGCGTACTGCAGGCGGACGCGGCTTGCGGCCTCGTCAATCAGGTCAATGGCCTTGTCCGGCAGGAAGCGGTCCGTGATGTAGCGATCCGCCAGTTGCGCGGCGGCCACCAGCGCGTCGTCCGTGATCTTGACGCGATGGTGCTGCTCGTACCGCTCGCGCAGACCCTTGAGGATCTCAACGGCCTCTTCCGGCGTCGGCTCGCTGACCTTGACCGGCTGGAACCGGCGCTGCAGGGCCGCGTCCCGCTCGATGTACTTGCGGAACTCGTCCAGCGTGGTCGCGCCGATGCATTGCAGTTCGCCGCGCGCCAGAGCGGGCTTCATGATGTTGGAAGCGTCGATCGCGCCCTCGGCCGCGCCCGCGCCGACCAGCGTATGCAGTTCGTCAATGAACAGGATGATTTCGCCCTGCGCCTTGCGAACCTCGTCCATCACGCGCTTCATGCGCTCTTCAAACTCGCCGCGATACTTGGTTCCCGCCACCAGACTGGCCAGGTCGAGGCTGACAATGCGCTTGTCTTTCAGCGTTTCGGGAATGTCGCCCTGATACCATACGCTGCGCCAGTCCTTCCGCAATGGCCGTTTTGCCGACGCCGGGTTCGCCCAGCAGAACCGGGTTGTTCTTGGTGCGGCGGCTGAGAATCTGAATCACGCGCTCGATTTCGGTATGCCGTCCCACGACCGGGTCGAGTTTGTCGTTGCGCGCCAGTTCCGTATAATCGCGCCCGAACTCGTCCAGGGTAGGCGTGCGGGATTTCTGCCGTCCGCTTCTGCCGGAGCCGGCATGCCGCTGTCGTTGTCCTGAAGCGCCATCACTTCGCGGCGCGTGCGCTCCAGTTCGACGCCCAGTTTCGCCAGCACGCGCCCCGCCAGCCCTTCGCCTTCGCGAATCAGGCCGAGCAGCAGATGCTCGGTGCCGATATAGTTGTTGCTCAGTTGCCGCGCTTCGTCGTAGGCCAGATCAATCACGCGCTTGGCGCGGGGCGTCAGCTGCATATCCTGCCCCAGCCGTCCATCGCCCCGCGTCACCTGCCGCTCGATCTCGCTGCGGATGCGTCCGAGCGACACGCCCATTCGATCCAGAATACGCGCGGCGACGCTGTCGTTTTCGCGCACCAGGCCCAGCAGCAGATGTTCGGTGGAGACGTAGTTCTCGCCGAGCCGCCCGGCCTCTTCCTGGGCGAAGAACACGACGCGCCTTGCCCGCTCTGTAAATCGCTGCCACATGGTCCTTCGTCCCTCCTTGACTGTCTCCTGCCGTGCATCTCAGCGCATATGCTGAATAGTCGGCGGAGCACGTGATCACCTCGTTTATCGTCCTGCAAACGTTCATACCAGATGCACGGCTTCTGCGTATTGCTTCATAACGACATTCGTTGCCGCTTCAAACGAATGTCTACTTCGCATACACTGCAATGCCTGACAGATACTATCTATTAGTCGAATCGGGGGCCGAAAAGTTCCTCTTGCTTGCCCCGTTTCACTCCTGCCGTCCCGCTCTTTTGGCGGGTTGACAGACAGCGAAAACGACACTCTAGCATGGAGTGTCGTCTTTCGTGTCCTCATCTGCTCTTACACGCGCACTCCATCGGTCAACGCCAATTTGCGGAAAGCGGCGATGATGCGCTCCGTGATCTCTGCCCGGCTTGCCGTCCGCCGATCGCTCGCCCGTCGCAGGTGATCATCGGGATCACTTCCGCCGCCGTGCCGGTCAAAAACGCCTCGTCCGCATTGTACACATCATATAAGGTTATAACGGATTGTCGGCAGGAAATACCTAAATCTTTTGCCAGGTCCATCACGGCCTGCCGGGTGATGCCGGGCAGCGCGCCCTCGCTTGTGGGCGGCGTGGTCAGTTCGCCATCCTTCACCAGAAAAATGTTGTCGCCGGTCGCCTCGGCCACATTGCCCTGCATGTTGAGCATCAGGGCTTCGCCCGCGCCCACGCGGTTCGCTTCCATTTTGGCGTTGATGTTGTTGATATAGCGCCCCAGCGATTTTACCTGCGGGTCAATGCACACGGCGGGAGGAACGCGGGTGCTGGCGGTAATCACGTCCAGGCCGCGCTCATACAGCTCCTGCGGATACAGACGCAGCTGCTCGGTGGAAATCACGATGGTCGCGTCCCCGCGCAAATGGCTCGGATCCAATCCCAACCCGACGCCCCGCGAAACGCTCAGGCGAATATAGCCCGCTTCCAGTCTGTTGGCGCGTACCACGCTGACAACCGCCGCCTGCAACTCCTCCAAGCGTTACGCCCAGATCAATATGCAGCGCCTTGCACGACCGGAACAATCGCTCCAGATGCGGTACCAGCCGAAAGATATTGCGTCTGATAGACCCGGATGCCCTCAAACGCGCCGTCGCCGTAGAGAAACCCGTGATCGTAAATGGACACGCGGGCATCAGATTTGGGTACAAGCTGGCCGTTGAGATGAACAAACGATTCGGAGGTATAAGCGGCAGGCGCTTCAGTGGGCAAGTCAAACGCTTCAGTTTCCAGCCCGGATTCCAGAGCGGATTTCAGCATGGTTGCGGTCATTGGAACAATCCTTGAGTGTGATTAGCGTGAACTGCCATAGTATACCACACGGGTAGTACATTGGTGTTGGAGAACTGGTATAGGCTTATCCATTTTTGCAGTACGTCGGAAATTTTGATTGCAGGATTACACGCCCTTTTGAGAGAATATAGGTTGTACCAGTACAACGCGCTGATTGGACAGTGGAAGAGGTTCGTAACGATGTGGGTAGAAGAATTACGCTTATGGACAAATCAGTTAAACATGGTACACTGAGGTATGAGCCAACGAACTTTTCACCTCAATGAAGCCGACGCCAACGCATTGAACGCTGCATACCTGCATTGCAAGGATGCTAACACTAAAAGCCGCTACCAAGCTGTTCGTCTGTATGGCTTGGGCTACTCTGTTGCCGAAATCCAAGACATCTGCGGGTGTAGCCGTACTCGCCTATTCTGCTGGACACGCGCCTATCAGGAACACGGCCTCACCGCGCTCGTGGATGCCCGACGCGGCGGCAACCGGGCGCGTCTATCGGGCGAACAACTCGAAGCCTTGCAGAACCAGTTGCATCGCTACACTCCCACTCAGTTGTTGGGCAAGGAGAAATGCCAGGGGGACGGGCAGTTTTGGAGTGTCTCCGATCTTGTCACCCTCTTAGCCCGTGACTACAACGTTGTATACCAGAGCCGGACGTCCTGACGCACCCTGCTGCGTACCTGCGAGATGAGCTACCAGCGTCCTGAGAAACAATATAAGAGCCACAACGCGACCAAGCTCATGGAATTCGAGGAACACCTGGAAAAAAAATCCTCGATGTGGCGTTAAACGCGCCCAAGACGATCTTACTCGCGGGCGACGAAGCCAGCGCGTACCTGCAAGCCACCTTGATGCGCGTGTGGGCCAAGAAAGGCCACACGCCGGTTGTGCCCGTAAGTGCCAGTCGGGACAACACGCACTTCTACGGAGCACTCAATATGGCAACCGGCAAGGAAACCCTGTTGCGCTCCGCCTTGATGAACAGCGAGGTATCCGCCTTGTTCTTGCAGAAGTTGCTCGACGCCTACCCGAACTTACCTCTTCTGCTGTTATGGGATCGCGCTCCCTGGCACAAAGGCGAAGCGGTTCGCGCGGTTCTGGAAGCGAACCCGCGCTTGGAAGTCCTGTGGTTTCCACCCGGTTGCCCGGAGTTGAACCCGCAGGAACATGTCTGGAAAGCCGCCAGAAAAGCGGTCGGACACAACCATCAATGTGCGACGCTTGCCGTTTTAGCTGAAGAGTTCGAAACCTACTTGAAGACAGCAGAATTTCCTTGCTCGCTTCTGGAACAGCACAACTTTCCAGTGCTATGTACCATGTTTAACTGATTAGTCCATTAGACAACATCAAATGCTTTGATGGCAACACGCTTCGCTTCGCTAAGAAAGAGGAACCTTATCGTTGGGTAACGTTTCTTGGTGAAAACGGCGTCGGTAAGAGCACTGCGCTGCAAGCCCTTGCGCTGCTTCTTGCCGGCCCGGAAAGTGTTCAGAAACTTGCGCCCCGTCCTGTGGCATGGCTGCGTGACGAGAGCAAAGTCGGGCTTATTTCAACACGCATCCACAGAAGCGACAATGACTTTGGCAGGTTCGGCGAAGAACGGGAAACTCGCGCATTTGGTTACTCCTTCTTTGTCACCGGCAATAAGAAAATTGATATACGCAATCGTACATACAGTGAACCTGCCATCGTGGAGAACGTTGAAAGACGCCTCTCATGGCTGCGAAAAAACGCTTTTTCTTCCACCGGTAAAGGCTGGGTAGCCCCACAGTTAAGTGTGATTATGCTTGTGCGCTCGTTTGCGCCGTTTTCTTGCCGCTTCCCGGTGGGCGGCCCCGCCGCTTTCTGGCAACAAACGGCGCAGGCGGTACTCGGTAGGCGAACAAATCGGTCACGCTCCAGCACTCTTGCGTGATCCCCGCGGCCATCGCCGGAGTACGCTGTTGCCACTTGCCCGAACCTTTGCCCTGCTCCTGGCGCAGGCTCTTGTGAAACGTACAGAAGTTGTACACGCAACCGAGCAAGTACATGCCCGCCTGCAATGTGGCTTCGTGGCGAACTAAACACCGACCGCGCCGTGTCAAGCAACACAGCCGTTGCCGGAAGGTCGCATTGAGCCGTTCGATATAGGCCGTGTTGAGTTTGTGTTCGTCGGGCTGCAAGCCTTGCAGTTGATCCACCGTGCCGTGTATCAGACGTTGCGCGACGCCAATCACGCGCCCACGTTCGTACTGCTTGACCACTTGCCCGATTACCAGATGCGGCCACGTCTGTAAACGCGGGCGACCTACCTTGCCGGTACGAACCGCCTCGCGGAAGGCGTGGCACCAGGCCGGAACATAACTGCTCAAGCCATCGCTCATCAGCAGCAAGGGCGCGTGTTGCGCACAGGCTTTGACCACAGCGACCAGACGGACAATCAGGCGTTTGTCTCGGTGCGGCGAGAGAACCCCGCCCAGCCACAAGCGCGAGGGAACGCAGATTGCCATCGCCATCCAGATCACCAGACGCGCTTGCAGCTTGACGCGAACCTCATCGGCTTGCACCTGCTGCAAGTCGCGCGCGTGTCCTGTCACCAGATGCGTGTGGACGGCTTCACAATGTTGCCCCGCTTTGTGCTGCCAGTTCGTGACGGTTCGCTCGTCAAAGCCGAAAGCGCGGACAATGGCAGGAAGCGGACACCCACAGGCGAGAAGTGTCAGCACACAGATGACGATCTTGGGGTCGGTGCGCAGCCGGTAGAACAGGGTTCCTTTGCTGGCGCTAAAGGTGTGTCCGCAGGTCTTGCAGCGAAAGCGGTCGCGCAGACTGTCGTGAACGATGATGTTGCCTGCATTTTGCAAGCCTCTTGACGAACAGGCCAGATTAAGGCAGAATAGGGGTTGTGGGTTCATGGCGACCTCCGTGAGTTTTGGTGTGGTAACCAACTCTACGAAGCAGCCGAACCCACTTGCGCATTCACCCACCCTGTTGCGCCGCAACCCTACTTTTCACCGTTTAATGCGGTGCTACCAAAGGCTGGTTCGCCGCAGGTTATGGCGCTTTCCGCCGCCTGACCCGTTCTAATCGTATTATTGTCCCGACTTTTGAACCGCAAGCCCGCTTTACAAACTTCACTACCCAGTTCAACGAAGATGATCCCCTCACCGCCTTTGAAGAATGGATGGTTTATCTTGACTATCGTATTTCAAAGGCACAGGACGACGAAGCGAAAAAAAGAAAGAGGTCGGTATTGCGGCTATCAACAGCCTGTTGCCGGAAGGCGTAGAGTTCGATTCCATCTCCGGCGAAGGACGTATCTACTTCAACGTCAACGGAACTGTCGTACCCACCACATCTCTGAGTGATGGCTACCGGAGCGTTCTTGCTTTAAGTGGCGATCTCGTATGGCGGCTCCTAAATACCTTCCCGGATAGCTCTAATCCTCTGCATGAGGAAGGCGTCGTACTTTTAGATGAATTAGATATTCACCTACATCCGAAATGGCAACGCTACATTGCGGAATCGTTGCGCAATCAATTTCCTAACATCCAGTTTATTGTCGCTACACACAGCCCGCTAATTGCAGTTGGCGCGGGCGAGGACGCGCTAACACTAAAATTTGACATAGCAGACGGTAAATCCCGTGTAAAGACGGTTGAAAATATTTCTGCTATGAGCGTTGATCGAATTCTGCAAAGTGAGGCATTTGGCCTTGTCTCGCCTTATTCGCCGCAAACACAGGAGAAGATAAATCGTTACGATTATCTGGCACCGAAGAAACGCAAGCCCCAAGAAGAAATTGAGTTCGCGCAACTTGAGATGTTCATGGAGGAGGCACGGCCATTCGGTGGCCCGCCGTTGCCCGGTTCGATGGATGCCCGAATAGAAGACTTCCTGAGCAGAACGCTAAAATGATTGCTGTCACACGCTCACAAAAGCCCGTCATTCTGCAACAGAAGGAACAGGTTTGGCTTGCCGTGTTGCGTCGAGCCATTACGAAAGCAGAAAAAGAGAATGCCACCAACAAATATCATCACGCGCAGGTACAGGCCGAACTGAATACCATGTTTCATGTCAAGTGCGCCTACTGCGAGAGAAAAATCAAACCTGGCGGTTATCCGCACATCGAACATTACCGCCCTAAATCCAAATTCCCCGACCTAATGGACAAATCAGTTAAACATGGTACACTGAGGTATGAGCCAACGAACTTTTCACCTCAATGAAGCCGACGCCAACGCATTGAACGCTGCATACCTGCATTGCAAGGATGCTAACACTAAAAGCCGCTACCAAGCTGTTCGTCTGTATGGCTTGGGCTACTCTGTTGCCGAAATCCAAGACATCTGCGGGTGTAGCCGTACTCGCCTATTCTGCTGGACACGCGCCTATCAGGAACACGGCCTCACCGCGCTCGTGGATGCCCGACGCGGCGGCAACCGGGCGCGTCTATCGGGCGAACAACTCGAAGCCTTGCAGAACCAGTTGCATCGCTACACTCCCACTCAGTTGTTGGGCAAGGAGAAATGCCAGGGGGACGGGCAGTTTTGGAGTGTCTCCGATCTTGTCACCCTCTTAGCCCGTGACTACAACGTTGTATACCAGAGCCGGACTTCCTTAGCACCCTGCTGCGTACCTGCGAGATGAGCTACCAGCGTCCTGAGAAACAATATAAGAGCCACAACGCGACCAAGCTCATGGAATTCGAGAAACACCTGGAAAAAAAATCCTCGATGTGGCGTTAAACGCGCCCAAGACGATCTTACTCGCGGGCGACGAAGCCAGCGCGTACCTGCAAGCCACCTTGATGCGCGTGTGGGCCAAGAAAGGCCACACGCCGGTTGTGCCCGTAAGTGCCAGTCGGGACAACACGCACTTCTACGGAGCACTCAATATGGCAACCGGCAAGGAAACCCTGTTGCGCTCCGCCTTGATGAACAGCGAGGTATCCGCCTTGTTCTTGCAGAAGTTGCTCGACGCCTACCCGAACTTACCTCTTCTGCTGTTATGGGATCGCGCTCCCTGGCACAAAGGCGAAGCGGTTCGCGCGGTTCTGGAAGCGAACCCGCGCTTGGAAGTCCTGTGGTTTCCACCCGGTTGCCGGAGTTGAACCCGCAGGAACATGTCTGGAAAGCCGCAGAAAAGCGGTCGGACACAACCATCAATGTGCGACGCTTGCCGTTTTAGCTGAAGAGTTCGAAACCTACTTGAAGACAGCAGAATTTCCTTGCTCGCTTCTGGAACAGCACAACTTTCCAGTGCTATGTACCATGTTTAACTGATTAGTCCA
>CAWFQB010000013.1:0-62175 GCA_963817895.1 uncultured Chthonomonadaceae bacterium | reverse complement strand
TCTCTAGAATTAAGTTGTTCCATTAGCAACGGTGTCAGGTCGTATCTCAACGAACCACTTGTCCAAGCCAGGTAATCGGCGCACCTGAGTTTCCAGGGCTTGCATAGCTTTTTGGCTCAACTTCACGCCGATGGGATAGGTCTGTTCTATCAATTGGATGCTCGGAGGCTTGCCTTTCCAGGTCATGGAGCGGGCAAACTTGACCACGGCATCTACACTGTCGAGCCAGTCGCCGTTCCAGTGGTTTTCCAAGACGCCCCAACAGCGTTCCATAGGATTGTACTTGCTGTGGTAAGGCGGATAGTACGCCAATTGCACACTCAATCCCGTTTGCTGGACGAACTGCACCAGCCGATGCAGGAACTGTGTGCGCCGACTATGACACTCCGGCCCGTTGTCAAGGTTGAGGTGCAGCGTCGTGATGTGCGCAAAGCGTTGCCGGTTGGCTTCCCACCAGTGGTGGAGAATGTCGGCCAGGCAGTCACTCGTGACCTTTGACGTGCCCGCGTACAGCGCCAGTTCGTCCTCAGACGGCAGCAGCAACCCAACGGGCGTAACCTGAGCGCTCGGGTGAAAGTCATGGTCGGCGGCATGAACTTGGACGCGGTTGTTGCCGCCACGCGAATACTCGCCTACCTTCACGGTGGCTTTGGCATCCATAGAGACCCGCAACGTGGTTGCGTCGGTGTCGGCTTGCGAGTTGACCTGGCTCAGTTTGTCAAAGATGGCGTCGGTTTCGGCAATCTTTTTTTGGGCAGGCTCTTCTGCACCTTCTTAGGATGGTAGCCCAGGCGCGTGAGGCGCGTGCGGATACTCTCCTCCAGGGGAGTTCGCCTTCGGTGTAGCCCTTTTGCAGGATCAGTTGCCGACGCACCTCGGCAGCCGTCAAGCGGGTATATAACCGCTGATTGCGAAACTGCGGGTCGGTCTGGCTCTGCCCATCTACAAGCGCGCGGATGTCGTCGAGCAGGTGGGGCAACCGCGCTTCGGCGGGCTTGCGTCCGCGCAGCGCCAATGCACCGGCACAGGTGACGCCGCTACGCAGTTCGTATCCACCTTTGCGCAGCGTGTCGCGGTTCCAACCCAGTTCGCGTTGCGCCAAGCGTTGTCCACCCGCGCCAAGTTCGCGCACAATCCGCGCCATGAACAAACGGCGCGTGCTACCTTTGAGCGTATTAGCCGTCTCGATGAACACAGCCTTGAGGCTGTCGGTAAGTTCCACAGAGTAACTCCTGCATGGTAATAGCAGGTTGTTCCATGTTCTCTGGCATATTTTAATCTTTGAGAGTCCCTTACAGGGAGCGCGGCAGGCCAACGATCCCAATGCCATGCCCTTAGCCGAGTTCATCGCCGAAACGATGAGCATCCTGAATAATTCGCCGGACGCCACCGAAATCTGCGTGGAGCGGGTAAAAGCGATGCGCTTTGCCGAAAGCAGCGGGGGTTACGAGGGATTTTTCAAAAACTTCAACGATGCCGTAACCGCCGCGGCAACAGGGCATTAACGCCATAGCAACGAAGGCAAATGGAGTTGCCGCGATTAAGATCGTGACGAAACGGCTACGCGCCCGTGTAATCCAGTTCCGCCCGCGCGTGAACCAGTCCGCGCCAGTCACGCCGAAACGACAGGCGATTGGGAGAACCGCACCAGGGACATTCGATGTGAACGTCGCTGGCAGGAATTTCCTCCGGCTCCGCAACGGTAATCGCGTCCCCACAGCAGGCGCAGGCAGTGGCGACCGTTGGGCCGACGAGGGCAGGCCGAGATTTTGGGGTTGGTTCGGGCGTTTCGTGCCGGAAGTGGATATACAATTTGCCCCAGTTGTCGCTGTCTTTTTCCAGACGGTGGTAGCGCGACTTGATTTCGGGGCGGTCGAAAAAGCGTAAGACTAACTTTTTCAGCGCGCCCGAACCCTTGCCCGGTATAATCTCCACTTCCGTGGCGTGGCGGGCGATGGCCTCCTCAACGATGCCTGCCAGAGCCTCTTCGATGCGGCGCGAGTTGTTGAAGATCGGATGCAGGTCCAGTTTCAGTCGCATGGAAATGTCCTCATCAGCGCAGGGTTCTCAGGAAGGCTATTTTGCCCCTGAAACGTCCGCCGCTCCCGCCTTCGGCTTGTCGGCGGGTTTGGGGTGGGGAATGTTCGGCACGAGATTGGGATCGTACTTCGCGCCCTCAGAAACCTGAATCATGGTAATGCGGATGCGGGTCGGGAAGAACTTTTCGGGATCAGCGCGGGTGTGGGCTTTGTTGCCGTCCTTATCCTTCATCACTAAATCCATCTGCTTGATGCCCTCTGTCCAGATGATGGAGCCGTTTTCCCAGAACGAAGTCATCGGAACATCCTTCTCGTAAACGCCTTTGTCTTTGTAGGCGTCGGTTCCCGTACACCCGTAACCATTGCCTTGCCCATGATTGGGAATGTAGCACAGACTCCATTGCACAGCCTCGCCGCTTGCCGGACGATCCAGAACTTCCGTACGGATATGAACAGTCCCTTTGCGATAGTCTACGGGGCTTGTCCAGTCTTTGGGTCGCTTCGCGTTGATGGCCGCCCCCTTCACGTAGTAGTGCGATTTGCTCGGCGTGGAATTGTCCGCGTCGTCTTTGGTGAACGTAAACGTGACATCGAACAGGACGAACTGCTCCGCCCGACTCGCCGAAGGTGTCAGCAGCAACGCCGAAACCGCAACCGGAAGCGACAGGGCGACAACGGCCCCGCGAAACGAACTCATTCCAATCATAGTGTCTCTCCTCACGCTCCTCTTGCAAACTTTGCGCCGTTTAGAGCTTATCCCGATAGGTTCCCCTTCTCCCAACGTTGGGAGAAGGGGTATGTCCACAAGTGGACGCCCGGGTTGAGGGCCAGTTGTAATAGGCTCTAAGCTTCACCCATCACAAGCCCCTCAATGGTGTGGCCCTGCTGAATGGGCTGAAGCGTTTCCACTACCCGGCACGTCAGATGTGGTTTCAACTCTGGCGGCATGGCCTCGTAGTACGCCTGTGTAAACTGAAGGTCGTGGCGATCCGCGTTGATGCCTCCCGGCGCGTCCACGCCGAGAACCAGAGCGGGCCGGGACAGGTTGGATTGATTGGCCGTGCCGCGATGAATGGTTAATGCCGAGCGCGCGGAGATGTCGCCGCGTTTGGGCAGTTTGCGTTGCGCGCGAGACTGATAGCGCTCGTACAGGGATTTGGGCGGAAACATGCCGTGTTCAAAGCCTTCGGAAACGTCCCACTGCGTTCCCGGCGCGATCTCGAACGGCCCCATATCCTCCGACACGTCTACGGTTGTCAGATTGAACGCCAGGGAGTTGAGCCGACGCCCCTTCAGCGTATCCTCCGGCGAGGGAAAATCGCGGTGCCAGGGCTGGTTCACGGCTCCGGGCAGGGGAACGTCGAAACCGATCTCCACGATCTTGTAATCCGGGCCGAGTACGCCTGCGCACACGGCTACGACCCAGGGGTGCGTCGCCAGATCGAGAAAGCCCCGGATGCGCTCCGGGTGAATCTCAACGTAGTAGCGTTTCGGGCCGCGTCCCACCGCGCCACCCGGACGCTGCAACGCTTCAGCAAAAAGCGTTGCTATGTCCTGTCCGAGTTGATCCGCCCATTCGGGCGAGAACGCGCCTTTCAGCGCGATGATGCCGTCGCCATATAATCCGCCCATAATCCCGGCAACATCATACAGCGCTTGCGAAACGCCTGAACTTCCCGCGTTTTCCCTTGCTGTTTCCATGGTCTTTCCCTTCAATCACAACCTCAATCACTAAGATGCCAACGCTGATAATTCCTTCTATGCTGACCTGGCGCTTAGTTATCTCTTCATCAATAGAGTTCCTGCTTTGTTTTGACAGGGTAGTTTCAGGTTGTATCTTCGCGCGGCGCAGTAAATACGCATCGTCGCTATTTCCTACCCTCTTTTTGGTCTATACGCTTTCCGCTTCTCTATTGTCTGCGGCAGTAGCAATGACGGATTGGGCGTACATGGCGGATTGAGCGCGAATGTTGGCGTGTTTTATCTGTTTCGTTTCTGCTTTTTACGTGCCTTAAGAACCCCACGCGCCTCAACGCTTAATTTTTCTTCGGTACACTGCAACTAAATTTAGTTTTTATATGTCAGTAGAGAAAGATGTAAACGGCAATGTAGCATCCAGTGAGTGTACAACATTTCCCATAGTAGAAACCTTATGGAGGAGAACATGAAAAATTCAATGGCAATTATCTTTCTCGGCCTGTTGATGTTCAGCGCGGCTGTTAGCAGCAAGGCAGACATTCATCTCGAAACGGTCAAGGTCGAACGCATCTCCGGCGGGAGAGTGACCATCACTTTGCGAGCCATAGATAGTAACGGAGCCAACGTGAGCTACCATCTTTGTGAGCGCCTGCTCATCGGTTCGGAGTGCCAGACGCATCCCCTGTACAATTCCACTCAAGGAGCTTTGTGCAGAAACCTCTGGTACGATGAATCCTCTCATTCTCTCAGTATTGTCGCGCCAGACCCAGGCGGGTCATTCATGCTTCGCGCGAAGGTTGTCGTTCCCAACCAGTCACCGCTCTACAGTGACGCCCTGTCGGTTCGCTAGTCCGAGGAAGACAGAATACAAAAATCAATTTTCATTTCATAACCTGATATGAAACATTCGGCGCCTTCGGTTGGAGTCATATAACCGGAGGCGTCTTTCCACTTTTGAAGCATCGAAAGCCGACTCGCAAGCCAATTATTGCTGGAATGTTGCCAACCATGAGGGTCCGGGGTGTGTTTCAATTCTTCTTCTCGAAGTCGTCCCAGAGCTAAGGCTGTGGCAAAATACTCAATTGCCTGACCAACATGTTTTCTCATCTGAGCATAAATGTTTACGAAAGCCGCCTCGTTGTTAGAGGCTTCCCTTAATCGCCTTGCCTTCATCAGCGCTACACTCTGTTCGCCTTGTGCAGCCCAATAATGGGATATGTAGTAAATATAGGATTTCTCCTCGCCGATTTGTTTCCCAAGAGATACAAGCCTGCTGGAAACCGCTATTAATGAATTCACGTACCGTTTTGACTTCGCCGACAGACCAAAGTGTGCCGGACTCGGCAGCAATCGCGAATCTTCGTGTCGTTATGATAGAGTGTTCCCATGCTAACTTCAAAGAAGGCCAGTGCATTTCCAGGGAACGGATTATTTCGACTATTTCGTTTGCCAGCGTCAAATCGGCAGCATCTTCATCCAAAATTACACTGGTGTCGGATGTGTTTGGCCGAAACGCGGACATATACACTCGGTACAACAGGAGATTACATTGGCACCAGTGCCAGGCTTGATCCTGTAAATCCATGCTATCTTCGTTTGAAAGTTCTGTCAGTTGGAGGCGCGGCATCCTGTGGAGGTTCCGCAAGGCGAGTGTCTGCTCCAGCGCCTCTGACATTCTTTGCCTCGCATGGGCAAATTTCCCAGGGTCCTGGATTGCCTTGCTGTCTACCATCAGTCTTGACGCAGCGACCGCCGCTTCCGCATATATCTGGTAGTAGTAACTCCAGGAAGTGATATTAACGAGCTGAAGCCCCTTACGGCAAATGTCTCGCAGTCTATCTAATTGAGCAATCGTTCGGCGAACTTGCGGTTCGTCCTTTTGAGAAGCGTTGAGCATCTCATGATACCGGAATAAAGCCAGCCGTGATTCGGCTATCAGATGAGACGCCTGAAGCGGAAGGTTATCTTGCTCCAGTACACTCTCTTCAATCTGTTCAAGCAGAGTTTCCGCTTCGTCCCGAAGGTCCAGTCGGGTCAAACTGTTCAAAAGCAGGATGGCCTCGCGCGCGCGCAAACGCTTGCGGCCTTGTTGTAGAAAACATTTATAAGCCAGACGAGGAATAACTCCATCTGCCAGCAGAACAATCCGTTCGAACAAATCCACCGGGAGTCCGTCACTAAGCGGCAAAACGTTAAGAAGCGCTGACACAGATTCCGCAATAGCGTCTTCCAGACAGCCATCCAGCAGAATACGGGGCATCCATATTTCCAGGGCGAATTTCTCCCAGGCGCGAAGCAAGCTATCCGTATCAAATGGACTATGGCGTACATAGCGCGTCACAAGCATATCAATCCGCTTCCACGCCATTTGAGATTGCTGCGACTCTTTCCGCACCTCCCGCATTTTGGTTAAAACTGGCTGGCTGGAAGCTATGGTTCGCGCAAGGAATACTACAAGAACCCGATAATAGACCACGGAGTTTCGGGCGCTTTCCGTTACAAGCGCTTGCAGCAACGCTCCATGCCATTGTTGATGGAGGATGCTAGTCAGATGCTGCATTGCCCGTCGTCCAGGCAGAGGTAGTGGCGAACGGTTTCCGCTCTCTGTTTCTACAGCGACTTCGAGAAAATGTATCCATAAGTCCGGGGGCAGGGTATTGGTGTGACTGAGGGTGTTGCCGCGCTCAATAAAATAGTTTCGCGTATTGATGTCCGCAAAAGCGTCGCCGTTCGGAAGAATGGAATAGGGGATTTTCTCCCAGGCGTCCTTTAAGGCACGAGCAAGTAACTGGATGTTGTTTCGGTCGCTTGCGAAACGGATATCTTCAGCGACTTGTTCTATAATGTCAATCACTGTAGATATAATTATGGAATTCAACGATTCGAAGTGAATGTTGTCTTCATCCTGCTGTAAAGTGTAAAGTGCCTCTTGTAGCTCCTGACGCGGAACACGCGTTGCCACATGAGCAAAAACGGCGACGAGTTCAGAAGCCGCGTTCTGTGCGTTTTGGCTGCCATATGCGAGAGGAGTATGTGTGCAAACATGGAAGAATGCGCCTCCAAGAGCAAGCAATCCAATCACAGACAGGCGTGTCTTAATTCTGCCGGCATCTTCAACAGGATAGGGTGAAACTTCTGCGCTTTCATCAGATTTATCGAAAAGCGCCAGATCGACCGGTTCCCTGACCGTCAAATCAATACCATTCACTTCGAAGTCAGGAGTAAGCGAGGCAAACTTTTTTCTTAACGTTTCTCGCTCCCCGTTCTCTCCCAGCACCCAGTCCATCTCAGCGCCAATGAGAAGATCGCCTACGTACAAATCGCGCAATGTCTCCAACTGATGAACGGCCTCGTTATTTTCCACGCCCTGATTCTGCAAACGTCGGTACCTGGAAAATATTGTGTTGAAAACGGAAACATCAGTGACGACTGCTACTCTGTCGTCGAAGCGCACAGGACCCAAACCGTACTCACGCTTCAAACTTCTACCTGAATACCCCATTGATTTTAACGCTTTGTTAACAGCTGACGTATCATTTTTAAATTGATTTTCGTCTGGTATATCTTCATCAGAACCCAGCTGCCTGCTCTCATTCCACAGGGTTGTTACTTCCACCGGACGCTTTTTGAACGCCAGGCTGGCTACCATGCGGCGGCGAAGAGGTTCTTTCAAGAGAACATCCAACAGCTCTGGATCACGTCCTGTTTTAGACCATCGTGGACGATCAAATAAGAAGATATAGAGTTTTTCAGGTTTCGGTAACTTCGTCCTCACATATCCCTCCATCTCCTGGTTTGAATGAACTCGAAGTCAAGCCGCATATCAATTAGCACTCTGCAGCACAACTTTCCTAATCGTGACTTTTACCGTAACTTTTACCGTGACTTTCGCCGGATACACTGTACTTGAAAGGAGGTTAAGACAGAACCAGTATATCGTACGAAGCCACGCGCGCTATCTGGCTGGAAGGGGTTCCCTTCGCCTTGCGGCTTGCCAGGCAGGTCTTCATAAACGAGGACGACAGCCAGGGAGTTGTCTATCTGGTCACAAGCGATACGACGCTTACGTGGGAACAAATCACGACGCTCTACCAAAACGGTGGAAGGTCGAAGAATACCACACGTCGCACAAGAGCAATCTGGGTTTTGCCAGGTTGCTCACCAGGATCATCCGAACCCGGGCCAACCATCTGTTCGCCATTCTGGTGGCCCCTGTCAAGATGGAGCAACTGCGTCTGCACACCAGGCGCAATCACGTTGCCATGAAAGCCGATATCTACCGAGCGGCACTCGCTGCCCCTTGTGGTCAAGCGCAACAATTCAAAACCAGATGCTCGCCTGCATAAGATGAGTTCGTTACCACCGCCGCGCAAAAAGATTAAAATGTTATTGCACGGACGCTCATTGGAACAATTTAATTTCCGAAGGTCCCTAAGTTCGTAGTCTCTTCGAGGTCATCACGGTAAGGTTTTCTACGAAAAAACTATGCGCGGTTACTAATGCTCTTTCTACATCGAACCCACTCTTTCCTGCTTTGACGCGAAGAGTGACGTGAAAGGAGATTTATACCCTCAACTATCGCTTTATTTTACGGCAGATGTACAAGGAGTTGCTATGATCACTAAACGATGCTTACTGATGAGTGCGCTGGCAAGTTCGCTGCTGCTGCTCGGCGGCGTGGTTCAGGCGCAGGATCGCCCGAATCTGATCCATTGGGCCTATACGGATCCCGTCTCGCTGAATGTCAACCCGCTGTGGGAATCTTACAGCAACAACGTTGGCTTCGATCTGGGCGCATACGCGCGCTATCGCTATGGATCGAGCGCCAGCGCGTTCCTCGCCTCCAACGACGCTTACGGATGGCGTATCCGCTACTATCAGAGTGGGTGGAGAACAACCGGGATTGACATGCTTGATGTTGCGCATTGGAGAGGGCAACAGCTTTACGGCAACCGGTTGAAGAACTGGGGCTGTTATTTCACCGACTGGGGGCCGTACGGCTGGAAAGGCGCCTATATCTTCCGTCTCTACTGACGATAGCAGTGCTTCCGCTGAGTTCGGGATTCAAACTGTCACTCGTATACTTCTGATATGGCGGCCGGACAGCGTTCGCTTCACTCCTGAAGCAGAATGTTCGGCCGCATTTCCTCTAGATGTAATCCATTTGTTTTGCAATTGCGCAGATTTTCAGAAAGGAAAATTCATGCGACTCCGTAATCACTGGAAAACCCGATGCGTTCTTCTCGCGTTCGTTGCGGCCGCGCTATTCAGTCTTGTTTTAGCCGGATGCGGCGGCGGTAACAGCGTTCAGCGACTTGCCGCTGTGGATGTAAGCGCCCCACCCGCATCGAAAAACCGCGCCGCAGGCGTCAGCAAAGGCATGCAGTTGATTCTGTTATCGAATTGGCATGTCAACAGCGTCAGCAGCCTGCTCAACGTGTTCCGCTCTTCCCCTGGCTTGTACAAGAATGGGCCGCCCAACATTGAGTTTGGGTTTGCGCCCTATATCTTCACGCCCGCGCAGGACCGTTACAAAAACGCGGAACACATGATTGATACGCTGACAAACGGCGGAAAGAATGTCACCGTAACGGTACATCTGGATTATCACACGCCTGCGAATTCCAGCGGAGCCACAATTGAAGCCAACGCCGTTGATTTCAATGGCTTTCTGAACCGAAACATCAACAAGAAGAATTTGACGATATGTGTCTGTCCTTCTCTGGAGGATGATGGCAGCAATACCGATTTCCAGAACTGGACAGCGAAAATGGCGGTCAAACTTACTGCCAGCTACCTTCCGCGCATTTATCTGCGCCGCTCTCCCACGAAGCCGGGCAGCATGGTTGCCAATGACAAACGGTTTCGAGGGCTGCAAATCGAATACCACGGACAGGTCAATACGCAGGGCGATGACTATTCCAACGACGGGAACTATGTCTACTACCCGCCAGCTGGTGAGACGGCCAGCTCGCTCTGGGCAACAATCCCAGCCCTCAGTATTCCCTGTTAGACAGCGCAACAGGCAAGAAAGACGGGTTTCTCAGCAAGACTGCGGCAAATACCAATACCGTACTACTGTGGCGTCCCGCTTATAATTTGCTTGTGCGAAAAACGGATAGCACAGGACATGTCACGTTCGACCCGACTAATCGCAGCTTCGCGAACAACTATGACAGCTTTGACGCGACGGAAACCACAGTGCTGAAGCTGTTTATGGGTATACCATAAACTGGAAAACACCTATCATTGGGATATCACTGTCCTGATGATAGGTGTTTTCTCATTCTTAGAGACGGTTTAAAACGCATGTTTTTGTGTTTTTTGTAAGCCTTTTGAGCATGAAGTGAGGCATGGCTAAGAATTTATATCAAAACAGAGTTGTGCACCTCGTTCCGAGATTGGAAACGCGCGGTCGCTGGTCTTTTGAGATAGTTTCTTAAACCTGTTACTTACATCACAGATGCATGCGGGTCAGGACGCCCTCGAAGGACACGTCTACGTTGTCGTCGCCGCACACGTAGCGCCAGAGTTTGGCGCGTTCCACGTTTTCCGCGCGCGCGAAATCGCCCTGCCAGTTGTGCTTGAACGCGCCCACGATGCGCCGGGTTTCCGCATCGTCGTAGCCGTCCGTGTTGAACAGGCCGCGCTGCTCCTCGCCCGCGCGCAGGCGCAGTTTGAACATATAGCGCGTGTTGTCCGTAAAGTTGGGCTGGGCGCAGTGCCACAATCCGTGATGCAGAAAGGCAATCGTACCCGCTTTGCCAATTAACTGCTTTTGCCCCGCGATGTTTTTGTAGCGGGCGATGCTGACGTTGCTTGTCCGGCGCAGATGCGAACCGGGCAGAACCAGAGTCGGCCCCATCTCTTTGGGCGCGTCGTGGGAAAAGTACATGGCTTGAATGTCGAAGGCGAACGGGCGCGCGTCAATAATCGAATCGGCGTGCCACACCTGCGCGTCATGCTTTTGCGGCCCGACAACGTGCAGCGCGGAATGGTCATACACGGGATTGACGCCGACAAGACTCTGGATCATGCCGCGAACCGGCAGCCAGTCAAAAACGGCGCGTATCGCTTCCGAGGTTTGCCAGTGTCCTTTGCCCGCCTGCTGATCCGCGTACACGGCCTCGTTCAATTCCTGCGGCACAAGCCCGTCGAACATCAATAATCCGTCCTGCGTGAACTGCGCCATTTGCGCGGCTGTCAGCAGATACTGTTTGGGTACGCTCTGCCCAGGCAGGAATGTCAGGCTCGGTTTTCAACAGCGCAGGGAGGTCTTTGGCATTTTCCGGCGCGGTATTTGCCCGCATCGGTTTTTCTATCACGTTCGTCATTCCACTTCCACCTTTCTTTCCAGCGCGTATTCGTAGGGCAAATGGCCCACCTCATGGTCATGCCCGCGCACATAGTAGGGCAGTGTCGGAACCTGCATCACAAACCACCCGTCGCGCATGGCGTCCAAAACGGAACGGTACGGCGGTTTGTCCTGATCGCCCGACTGCATCTGGATTTTGTCTGCCGGGGCCGCGCCATCGTACAGCGCCCAGGCAACGGTTTGCGAGTCCAGTTCGGAGTTCGATAGGTGTAAAATGAGAATTTGCTGGCGCAGTTTGCTCAAAACGGTTTCTCCTTCACAGAAGCATTTATCCCTCACACAAGTATGAGCGGCTCCCCTGCCCTCAGGTTCCGTATTTCTGCTTCGCTTTGGAAATACGTTTTGTGGAAGAAGGGGTATGTCCACAAGTGGACGCCATTCATTGAGGGCTATTCTTTGCTCGTCAGCAGCGTCAGGCCCCAGGCTAGCCCGCTGGAAGCCGTGAAGTACGCGGGGCTGAACGCGAACACGGCCCAGAAGATATACTTATCGAGCGGCATGTCAACAATGTCAAAGTAGATGGACTGGAACAGAATCAGCAGGAAGAGACCGATGGCTCCCCCGACAGCCAGCACCACGCCCGCCTTGTGTCGTTTGTTCTGCCAGAACAGCCCCAATCCCCACCCGATCACGCTGCCCGCCGCGCTGCCCTGAATCCCGCCGAACCAGACGCTGAGATACACCAGGTACTTCCATACCATCGGGTGGCGATACTCCGGCGGCACAAAATGAACGTACATCACGCTCAACACGGGAATGTACAAGATCACGAACGCGATAGCCATCACGACGGACGCCACGCCCGCCGTGTATTTGGTATGAATCAGGCGTTCCGTATCGGTATTCAGCGCGGCAAACCGGGCGCGGCCCTGCTCGTTCTGGCTTTCGATGAAGCGTATCAGCGGATTCGACATTAAGCACCTCCGAGGATAGGTTGTTAGTTGTTAGGTTGTTAGGTTGTTGGTTGTTAGGTTGTTAGTTAATCAGGTTGTTAGTTAATCAGGTTTGATGAACGCAGAAAAACAACTCTTCGCCTAACAACTAACAACCTACATCCCTATTCCTTACTCAACAAATTGACGCCCCAGGTCAGGATAGCGGCGGCGGCGAGATAGCCGGGGCTGAACAGGAGCAGCGTCCACAAGATGTGGGTCAACAGCGGAATGGACGGATCATAAAGGCGATAGGTGAACAGGACAAGACAGGCAATGACCAGCGTGCCGCCCTCCAGACAGGTCAGGGCGGCCTTACGCCGCCTGTTCTGCCACAGCAGCGACAGGCTTCGGCCTACCATGCCGCCCATCCCGCCGCCCTGCACAAATCCAAATAACAGGCTGACGTAATAGAGCTGTAGCCACAATTGCGGGTTGCCCAGTTCATCGCGTAAAAAAATGATTGCCATTATCAGGTACAGCGCGAAGTACAGCGACGACATCACCGCGAACCCGCTTGCCGCCCCGATGCCCGTGTTGGCAATCATTGCGGCAGACCGCTCCCTGTCGGAAACCAGCCCCGTAAACCGGGAGCGGCCCTGCTCATCAAGGCTGCGTATCCAACGTTTCAGCTCGTTCCACATGAAAATACCTCCGGTACAGGGTTTCAGGGTTTTAAGGTTTCAGGTCATCAGGAGAGTGCGGCAAAATTTGGATCACATAAAACCATAGCGCCCTGAAACCCTGAAACCATGTTTATGACGATTTGGTTTTGGTCAGCAGGCGGATGCCCTTGACCAGCAGAATGACGCCCCACAGCAGCGGCGAAGCGAACAAAAACAGCATTTGCAGCAGGTTTGTCCGCCATTCGGGGTCGTATTGCAGCATATCTGCCATCAGCAAAATCAGCCGCCCCGTCACCACCGCGCTTCCCACAACACAGGCGATGCCGGCCAGCCGTGAGCGTCGCGTCCACACCAGCGCCTGCGCCAGTCCCGATGCCGCGCCCAATGCCAGACCGGGTATCGCGCCATACAGAAAGGAGATTATCACCACCAGCATCCAGAACATCGGATCATGGCGTATTTCCCACAGGAGAATGGTTGTCGCGAACATGGTACACAGCAGGCATAACCCGGCTCCCATCAGAGCCACCACTCCGGCGGTTCCGAGCAGGGAATAGGGCGGGTTCCAGGTCTCGTGCCAGCGTTCAAACTCCTGCTGTCCACGCCGCAGCGCAATCCGCTGCAATCGACGCAGTATGTCTATCATGAAATTAAGTTCCCTTCATCCGTATCCGCGCTGATTTTCGCAGTGTGAAAACCGGCAACATCGCTTTGAGCCGCAAGCTCTACGGAGGTGAGTCGGACGGAATCACTCTTGCGCAAAATAAGATTGCTGAGAAAATGCCATTCGAGTTTTTGGATCAAGCAACTGCCCGCCTGCCGCCTCGAAATGCGACAACAATTTATGAACCAACCGCAACGCCAGAGTCAACGATTGAAGGGAATCTACTCCTGCAATGTCGGCCAGTCGGTCATGCAACCCATGCACTGCAACCGGGCAACGCCATTCGTCTGCCGAAGCCGCATAGGGCTGTCCAATTTCGATGGAGATGTGACGCTCTTCCCCGTCTGGAAGGACGCCCAACAACGCGGCGTTTGCTATCATGGTTCTCACTCCACTTCCAAACTCATATCCCGCAAAGAGTTGGCTGTCAACACGCGCTCTAAAAGCGTATCCAGTTCAGCCTCGCTTGTAACAGCGTACAGGTTTGCCTCAGTACGTTCCGGCAGTGAGCCGAACTTAAAACGCAGTTGTTTGAGAAGAGTGTCGCGTTTACCTTCCGCGCGCCCACGCACTTCGTAGATGCTAATCATTTGTCTTGCCTCCTCTGCTTCGGGTGTTGCCAAAAGTTGCTGGAACTGCTCTTGTTCCGACGTGTTCATGGTCAGATACGTTTCAATCAGGTTGGTGAGCAGGAATTTACGCGCTTCATCTACGTCGCTGACGGCCACCTGCTGCAAACTCACTTGCTTCTGGCGCGGACGCCCTTCCCGGCTGGCTTTCATCAGAGCGGTAAGCGCGGCGGCAAGCGGATTGTCGCGGTACAGATAGTCGTCGGCTTGCAGTTCCGGCAGGCCGATAGCCGCATAGTTGAAGGTGAGAATATCCGTGTCGAACAAACTCTCCTGATACGTTTCATGCGTGATGCCTCCGGTTCCCGGCACAATGTAGAGGGCAATAGGGAATACGGGCAGTTTGTAGCGCAGGCGCAGCAGCATGTAATACTCGAACACGCGGAATCGCACTTCGCTCCGGCGTTCTGATTGCGTTTCCACGTTGATCAAGACCAACTCCGGGTCGCCGTCCAATGTTGGCACAAGCGCAACGGTATCCGCGCGACGAACGCTGCCCTCCGGCACATCGGTAAACAGTTCCGTGTTCGGAAATGTCACCTGTTGCCAATCCAGACGGGCGGCGATATGGGGAAAGAACAGTTCCATGAACTCGCGCAGAAAGGCTTGCAGCAGTTCCTTGAATAGTTGGTCGTGGGCTATGTGTCCTTTCACCTTTTCCAGCGCATGTTGTCTCTTTTCTCTGCGCGCGGCTGCCGGAGCCGAATGATTACAAAGAAGTTCGTGTTTGCGGCGCGTACTTCCTGCTGATTTTAATACGAAAAGACAAGAGAACAATTGTAGTTTGCGTTGTTTGTGTTGTTTGTGCAGGTTCCTGCGGGGTAGGCGCGGAATTTAACGCCATTCTTGATGAGGAGGACATCGGCGGTGAAAATTACGCGCATCCATACGATACCCGTGCAGCCGCGCTGGCTGTTTGTGAAAATGGAAACGGATGAGGGTCTGACGGGTTGGGGCGAATGTCTGGGCGACAAGGCGTTTATGGTGGCCGAGGGCGTCCGAAGCTGCGAACACGCGCTCATCGGCGAAGACCCGCGCCGCGTGATGCACCACTGGCAAAGCCTGTACCGGGGCGCGTTCTGGCGCGACAGCCTGCATTTGTGCGCGGCTATCAGCGGGCTGGAAATGGCGATGTGGGACATTCTGGGCAAATCGCTCAATGCGCCCGTCTGGCAATTACTTGGGCGGAAATGTCCGTGACCGCATCCGCATGTACACCCGCGCGCATGGCAGTACGCCGGAAGCATTAGCCGAAAGCGCGAAACAGGCCGTTGCGCGTGGCTTTACCGCCATGAAGTTCTGCCCGTTCGAGCAGGTGCGGCTGGTAGACCATTCCGGGCTTGTGGACGATGCCGCCGCGCGCGTTCAAGCCGTTCGCGAAGCCGTCGGGCCGAATGTGGATATTCTGCTGGATTTTCACGGGCGCGTCAGTCCCGCAATGGCGATCTGGATGGAGGAGGCCATGCGCCCGTTCCGCCCGATGTTTATTGAGGAACCCGTTCTGCCCGAAAACGTGGACGCGCTTGTCCGCGTCGCGCAGCAGTTCAAAACGCCGATTGCGACCGGCGAACGCCTGATTACCCACTGGGGTTTCCGCGAAGTTCTGGAAAAGGGCGGGGCGGCGATTGTGCAGCCCGACCCGTGCGTGACGGGCGGCATCTGGCAGACGCGGCACATCGGGAGCATGGCCGAAACCTATTACGCCGCGCTTGCCCCGCATAATCCCTACGGCCCCATCAATCTCGCCGCCTGCCTGCAAGTGGACGCCTGCGCCCCCAATTTTCTCATTCAGGAGTTTGTAGACCCGGCGGGATTGGGCGCGGGCTATCTCAAAGAACCGTTTGTCGTGAAAGACGGCTACATTGACCTGCCGCACCGCGCCGGGATTGGGCATCGAAGTGGACGAAGCCTACCTTGCCGCGCATCCGCTTTCACCCCTTCCCGATCCGGGCCGCTGGTTCCATGCCGACGACGGCAGCATGGCGGACTGGTGAGGCAAAGGATGAAGGCGGAAGGATGAAGGATGAAGGATGAAGGATGAAAAATCCCGCAGATACTTTGTATAGCAAAGTACATTGTGCTATACTGCGTATAGGGTTCAGCGTGTTCTATCTTCAACCTGTTCCTGCCTGCTATTTACCTGTTTGCTGGCTGTGGAGAGTGGAGGCTATGTTGAGAATGATCTTTCGTTTGGGGCTGGGGGCAGTGTTGGCCGGGGCAATTCCGCTTGTGCTGTGGGGCATCGGGGGCGGCTGCGACCCGGACTGCCGCGTTTACGCACGCAACAACTATGCCGTACCCATTGTGGTTCATCATCTCAACAATCCCGCGCGGGGAATGCCGGATATGCGGCTGGATACGGTTGCGCCCGGTAAGCGGCAGGAACTCGCGCAAAACCTTGCTCTGGATGGCGACATTGACAACATACAGATTGAGGACGCGCAGGGCAAAGTGTTGGATCGGCTGAACACCCACAGCAAAAGCGTTATCTGCAAACAAACGCAGCCGCAGTATGTATGGGAAGTGACTGTCGGGCCGTAAGCGATTTGCCGCCGCCCCTTTGAAGAACTTTAAGAATTTTGCCGCAAATCAACGCGAATGGACGCGAATAAAGGCGACAGCGTTCTACAATCGGCTTCGCGACCCGCCTGTGTTCGGCTTTCCTCTTTACAGGGTTTCAGGTTGTTCGCGCATGTCGGAGTCGGGCCGGAGAAGTTCGCTGGCGGGCGTGTTGTCGGCAGGTTGGCTGACGGAACGCAGCAGTTCATGCGGCGCGGCGGTTTGGGCGGGGCTGACCGTGCCGCGCAACAGGGTGGCGCTTTGTTCGGCGCGGCGAACGCGCTCCGTCAGATAGGGCAGGCAGTGGGTGGCCTGATCGCGCACATGCGGATGCGCGGACAGACTCAGATTTTGAACGACGGGAACCGCGCGCCCGTCACCGATCTGTTCCAGCCCTTGCAGCACAGCGATTTGCAGAGCGGGTTCGGAACGGAACGCCAGTTCCAGCAGGGCGTTCATCTGCGCAGGCGTAATGTCCCCGGCATGGTCGGCGCGAACTCGCGGCAATAATTCGCGAAGCGCCTGCTGCGCGGGGACGCGCACGGATGTTTCCGTATCGCGGGCGGCAATCGCCAGCACGCCAACCGCGCGCGGGTCGCCCGCCTGCCGCAATTCGCTCACCGATTTGCGCTGCTTGCCCATTGTCTGATCTGCGGCCCACGCGCCACTGCCAATCCACCAGAAAAACCACCAGTTACCCGCTATATTCCAGTGCGAGGCCCATACAAGAAAAACGATAGTCGCTACGAACCCGGTAATCTTCAGACGCCGTTGCATTTTGCGCCGACGCGCCAGAACGGTTTCCGCCATCAGCCGCCGCATGATGTCATCCACGCTTTGCTGCAATCTCCTCAGACTTTTGCTTTTGCGCGCCGGCTTTGTCCAGAGTGGACATCACCTGCATCATAGCGATATGCGCGTCAACGCGCGTTTTCGCGTCCGAAGCGCGCAACGCTTCGCCAATAGGCGGCATGAAAAAATCGGGAGGGGCAGGCTGCGCCAAATTTACGCGAACCTGTTCCAGAGCCGACATTTCTTCCGCGCTGCCAGCGACGGAAGATGTTTCGGTAGCGGATTGTTGAGATGCGTTTTCAGTTTGCCCGGAAGTGTTCTGGCGCAAATTCATAGCGCGTCCTTCAAAGTAAAGCAATGAAAAGCGATGCAAGCAAACGGCAATAACGGCAAAGACACGTTTGTCTTTGCCGTTGTTACTATAGTCATCGTAAGCGCGCGAACAAAACAGCGTATCAGGCGATAAACATGATCAGAGTAGCCATCAGCGATGAGGAACAGGCAGGCGCGGGAACCAACATCATCCCCTCATAGCGACTGCCACAACGTTCAGGCCTCTACCAGAACCGCTTCCAGTACCGGGGGCGTGTAGCCCAATTCGGCGAGAATGTCGTTGGGGTCGGTTTCGAGCAGTTCCGCGACTGCGCAAATAAAGTCGAGTGACGGCCCTGCGGTGGGCATTTCGGCGCTTTGCCATTCCATCGTGTTGGTTTCCATGAGCCTGCCTCGCTGATTTGGGACAGCACTTCGTTGTTCTGTCCGGCTGAGTTGTATTTTCGATTTAAGTGATGCGGCCCGACGCTATACGCCATAAACCGCAAACCGAGTTATTATATCACATCCGGCAGGCAAATCAAGCCAAACCAAACCGCGAATGTGCCTATTTTGTGGTCATTTTCCGCATTATTTTTGTCGTGGCAAAAAGCAAAGAAGGCAGGAGGAATTTTTCATCCTTCATCCCTCATCCCTTATCCTTTGCCCTACTCCATCGTCAACCGTATAGCGGATATGACCTGTTCCAGCGTGGGCAGCACGGCGTATTCCAAAATGGGATTATAGGGAATATGCGTGTCTTTGCGGGCTACCAGTTGCGGCGAGGACAGGAACAGGTTGAAGCGTTCCGGGGTCGCAATCATTTCCGTAATCAGGCACTGCCCGAAACCCGTTGTACGCCCGTCCTCCTGCACCACGACAAGCCGCCCCGTATGCCGCAGGGACGTTTCTATGGTGGCGTAGTCGCAGGGCGCGATGCAGCGCAGGTCAATGATTTCGACGGATACGCCCTCATCGTGGGCATGGTCGGCGGCTTCTTCGGCCAGTTCGAGGCAGTTGCCCCACGCCACAAGCGTAACATCTTCGCCCGTTCGCCGCACAATCGCCTGCCCCAACGGAATCGCTTCCGGCTTTGGGTTGGCAGGCGCGCGCTTGCGGAAAATATGTTTGGGCAACAGGAACAGGGTCGGGTCGTTGCCCTGAATGGCGGTCCATAACAGTCCCGCCGCGTCCTCACTGGTGCTGGGAACCACGACGTTCAGGCCGTGAATGTGCGCCCACATCCCCTCGTTGCTTTCGCTGTGCCACAAACTGCCGCCCGGAAGGTACGCGCCATACGGGGCGATCAGGGTCATGGGACACGACCATTCGCCGCATGTCCGCCAGCGCAATGACGCCACCTGCGTCATCAGTTGATTCAATGCGGGCGCGAGAAAATCTATAAACTGGATTTCAAATACGGGTTTCCAGCCCACGCTCGCCAGTCCCACTGCCGCGCCCACAATCGTCGCTTCAGCCAAAGGCGCATTGAACACGCGGTCGGGAAACTGCTTTGACAATCCTTTCGTCAGGCCAAACACGCCGCCTTTCGGGTCTTCAATATCTTCGCCTAACATAACAACGCGCTCATCGGAGGCAAGCGCGCGCAGCAGGGTTTGATTGACCGCGCTGACCATCGTGATCTCGCCGGAAAATTGGACGGGCGGCGGGGAAAGCGGGGCGGGCGGGCCAAACAGATGCGCCATCACATCGGCAGGGTCGGGGTCGGCGGCGGTTTCCGCTGCGCGGTACTCCTCATCCACCTGCCGGACAATAGCCGCCTGTTCCGCTTCCCACTCTTCCAGCGTTAATTGGCCTTCCAGAATCAGGCGGCGGGCCAGCATTTCCAGTGGATCGCGCTGCGAGTCGCAGGCGATGTCTTCAATGGCGCGGTACAAACGCTGGTCGTCGCTGCTGGTATGCGAACACAGTCTGTCCAGTTCACACCAGAGGACGGCGGGGCCATTGCCCATCCGCGCGCCCGCCGCCCACTCCTGACCGGCTTCAAACACGCGGTACGGATCGCGGGCGTCAATGCGTATCAGGCTGTCTTCGCCCAACGCGCCGAGATTGTAGGGAAAAAACTTCGCGGTCGGGGTGCTGATGCCGTAGCGGTTGTCTTCAATCACAAACAGGACGGGCAGTTTCTCCTGCAAGGCAAAGGCAAGGGCTTCGTAAAACTCGCCCTGCCGCGTGGCCGCGTCGCCAATGGTCGTGACGACAACCTGATCGCTGCCCTGCATCCGAAAGCCCCACGCCGCGCCCACAGCGGGCAGGCATTGCGAGGCGGTGGGAGTGGCGACGGAAAAGATGTTGCGCTGACGGTCGCTGACATGTCCGGGCATTTGCCGCCCGCCGCTGCTGCTGTCGCGTTTGGCGAAGTAGGCGAGGGCCAGATTGTAATTGCTCACTCCCCGCGCAAGGGCGAGCGCGCGGTCGCGATAATAGGGGAACAGATAATCGTCGGGGCGCAGCGCGAACATCAGCGCGGCAAGGGCCTCGTGACCCGTACCCGATACCTGAAACCAGCCTTTGCTCTGGCGCAGCAGGATTCCCTCGCGGCGATCCCCTTCCCGCGCCAAAGCCATAAGATGCAGGAGATTTCGGACGGGCAGGGCCGCGCGAACATCTGCAAGAGTTAGCTCCATCGTGTTTTCCTGACCCGATAACATGAACTCCATTGGATGAGGAGTTCGGAAGGATACGCCTTGTGGGCGACTACGATACTATTACGCGCGACTGCGCGAAATTCCTGCCTCACCCGCGCAGAAAATCAAAAACACAGGCAGCATTGGGCTGCCTGTGTTCTGTATATCGGCATGAATACGCCTGTTTCTCAACCTGTTACATCGTCCAAAATGAACACAGAAGTACATCGTAGGGGTTCTGCTTGCTGAACCCTCCTCACATGTGGGCTGAACCCTCCTCACATGCGGGCGCAGCCGCATGTAAAATAAGGCGCAGCCGCATGTAAAATAAGGCGCAGCCGCATGTAAAATAAGGCGCAGCAAGCGGCGCCCCTACATATTGTGGCCCCTGACACATTATCAATAAGAAGAGGCGTCTTTTACCTGAATCAGTTCCACGTCAACGGTCAGGGTGGCGTTGCGCGGGACGGTGTAGCCAATGCTGTCTTTGCCGTACGCCAGAGTGGAGGGGATTATCAGGCGCCGCTTGCCGCCGACCCGCATGGTGGATATACCCTCGTGCAGCCCTTTGAAGACCCCATCCGGCTCCAGCAGAAATGTTACCGGCTTGCCGATTTCGTTGGAACTGTTGCAGGCTGTTCCGCCGGTGAACTTTCCGGCGTAGTAGGCCGTGACCATCTGCCCGAAGTGCGCCTGTTTGCCGGTTCCGCGAACCAGATCAATAGTTTTCAGACCCGAAGCCGTGACATGCATTTTCGCGGGTATGCTGTTCAGCGCGCGCAGGCATTTGCCCGCTCGCGCGTCCCATATTTGGACGCCGTTTGTATAACTGCCGGTCAAGACCTGCCTGCCATCCGGCGAAAAGGCCGCTGACGTGTAGCCCACAGGCGCGTTGGGATCGTCAGAGGAGGATTTTGCGGCAGTGGAAGGCGTTGACAAAAAGGATTTTCGCGCGCCCGTTGCCGTGTCCAGCATCTCGATCTCATGCGTTGCCAGCAGATTGACAATCCTATCTTGCCGGGGTGAAAACGCGAAGCCTACCTGAGACAGAAAGTACGAGTTAGAAACGGGCGCATACTCTCCGTTATGGGCGTTCCACCGGCGGCGAGACAGGCCACTGCCGGACAGGTATTTGCCGTCCGGCGAGAACACAAGCGCGTTTATTGGCGCAAGGTCTTTCTGCATCCATTGTCGTTTGCCTGTTCGCGCGTTCCAAGCTTCCATACAATTATCTATACCGGCGCGACTCGCGGCAATCCCGATAGCCTTGTCCATGCCCGCGCTGACAAGGATATTCTCCTGCGGCGCGAAATGCAGCGCGGTCATGCGGGCAATACTCGTATCTAGTTCGCGAAGCGTTTTACCTGTTCGCGCCTCTATCACTTTGATGACGTACCGTTCCGGGAACCGCTTCCAATCTTTATTCGCGACCGCAAGCAGTTTACCGTCGGGGGAGTAGGCAAGGGGAACCGGGCCGTTCTGAGCGGGAACGGCAGTACCGCTCTTTGCCGGAATGGTCAGACGGCATTTGCCGGTGGAAACATCCCATAGTTTGACCGTGCCGCCGCTGCTGACGGCAAGCGTTTTGCTGTCGGGCGCAAAGGCAAACGCATTGGCTTTGTCGGGTTCCATAAAAGCCCGGTTGCGCAGGGGAATTCGGCGCGTGAGTTGCCCGGATCGTCCGTTCCACAGCAACACATCCTGCCCCATGCCGACGATGGTGTTGCCGTCAGGAGAGTACGCCACAGATGCAATCGCATCCGGAGATGTGACAGGCGCTGTAGTGACAGGCGGCGAACCCGAGGCCGTTGGAGGGGTTTCGGGCGTCACGGGTACAGGCGTCATGGTGGGCGTGAACGGCTCGATTCGCGCTGCTTCCATCGTGTACGGGCGATGCGTATCGGGACCGTTGGCTAACACGACAAACAAACACAGCAGCGCCAATCCCCCCAACACCGTGAGCCAGCTTACGATCTCATACGTGGAGGGCGTGGAAGCGGCAGGGGGCGACGACTGCTGCCCGCCGTTGGCATACGGCGCGGAACCGGTGGGCTTCGGCGCGGCAGATTGTGTTCTGGCCTTTTCCAGCACGGCCTGCTCGGATGGGAACGGGTCCAGCCCGCGCAGTTGGGTTAGCTGGCGCAGGCACCAGGGGCAGGCGTCCAGATGATTGCTGTAAAAGTGCTGCGGGTTGGCGTCACAGCGCGACAACTGCCGCCCGGCTTCGTCCAGCGCGCGTTGCCATGTCCGGGCATCCGGGCGCAGTTCGGGGTTATCGTGTCCGGCCTCAAAGCACAGCACAAACAACTCGCGCAGGGCGGGCGGCAGCATCTCGAAGGGCGGCGCGTAGCGCGTATTGGGGCGATACGGCACAACCCGATTCCCGTAAGCAAAATGCCCCCGCGCAATCCGCTCCTCGAACGGCGGCGGATCGCCCTCCTCCAGATACACCCCCGCAAACGGATGCGTCCCCTCCATCAGCAGATGAAAAATCAGCGTTGCAAGAGCGAATAAATCATGGGACGGCGCTAAGGATGAAGGATGAAGGATGAAGGATGAAGCCTCTCCCTCCTTCTCCTCTTCTCCTTTTCTCCTTTTCTCCTTTTCTTCCTCCTGCAACTCGGGCGGCGTGAAATCGGGAGTGCGGACGGGGCAGGCGAAAATTTCATCGGTTTGCGGGTTACGGACTTGAAACGAGTCGGTGTCTACCAGCGTGACCAGCGCGGTTTGGGTGACGAGAACGTTGGAGTGTTTCAGGTCGCCGATGACGTAGCCGCGCGCGTGGCAGGCGCGGACGGCGGCGGACAGGTTGCGGGCCGCGCGCAGCAGATAACGATAATCGAACAGGGGCGATTCGCGCAGGCGGGTTTGCGGGTTGTACAGGTCAATCACCTGAACGGCGTCATGGACTCGCCCCATCAGAAACCCCGTAACCCGCGTCACGTCTTCCTCATCGCACAGCAAATCGAGGGGCCACGCAATGGACACATGCCCATCTTTGCCCTGCGGCAAATCGGGCGGCGTGTCGCGCATGACGGTCAATTTGGCGATCCGCTCCGACAGGTCTTTGTCGGACTCGTACACCTTTGCCGCCAGTCCCGGCTCGCCCACCACCCCGTAGACTCGCGCTTCGCCCCCCTTGCCAAGCGGCGCGCTCGTGTCTATGGTAATCACTTCCGCATTGGATTGCCGTCGTAGTCGCATGGCGTTCTCCGTAAGGTTTCAGGTGTCAGGAAAATCGCCTGCTCACCTCGCGTACAAAACATCAATGATTAATTTTCAGGTTACAGGAGAGTTCCTCCCTGACCCCTGACCCCTGAAACCTATCCCTTCCTCCCCGGCAGCGGCAGCGGGCGCTGCTCTTCGCTTTCCAGACGCGCCTGCGACAGCGCGGACACGCTTTTGGAAAGGTAATCAATCATCTCCTGAAAACTCTGGCCGGCAAGGTCAATGGGTTCGCGGACGACCATTTGCCGCAGGCGGTCAATGTCGGCCCCGCGCACCCCGATGGCGAAAAATAACACGCTCCGTTTGGCCTCTTCATCGGCGATTCGCTGCATCGCGCTTTGCGTAACCTGTTCGGGTTCATCTTCGGGCTTGCCGTCCGTAATCAGAAAGACATGCGGGCGGAAATAGTCAATTTCCAGTTCGCGCAGGGCTTTCTTGTGGGCTTGCAGCAAGTCGAGGGCTTTGTGAACGCCGCTGCCCATGTGCGTATACCCGCCCGTTGATAATATTGGCGGCGAAAATCGGTTGATGGGAACGAATTCCTGAACCACGCTGACAGCGCTGTTGAAGGTGACGACGGCAATATCCACCCGTTTCGACGCGACGGGGTCTTTGCGCAGATTTTCATGGAGGGTACGCAACCCCGTATTGAGTTGGGCAATGGGATTGCCGCGCATGGAGTCGGACGTGTCCAGCAGCAGCACACAGGGGCAGCGCGGCTCCGGGTTGTTATAGAACTCCACCATGTCTTCCAATTTAGGGTTCACGCAGACCTCCTTCGGGAGTTTATTCTTTCGCGCCCTTTGCCCGCAATAGTTCTACAACATCGTTCAGGCGAAAGGCGAGGGCGCGGCGCAGGGGCGAGTTGCCCTGCTTGGTTTTCAGGTTCACATCCACGCCGCGCTGTATCAGCAGTCGGGCAACATCGCTTTGCCCCCACGCCAGCGCATTCAATAAAGGCGTCGCGCCCTCCTTTGTACGGGCGTTGATGTCGGCTCCCCTATCCAACAACAGAGTGACGACGGCAAGCGTGTCCGGGTTTTGGTTTTTACCCGGCGACAACGCGGCGGGCGCATCCGGGTGGCGGTTCGGACGCCAAATTCCCCATATCGCTTCATGCAGGGGCGTGGCTCCGCCCCCATCGCGCATATTCGGGTCTGCTCCTCTGTCCAGCAAAGCTCTGACGATTTCAGGGCTGCCGCTTTTACTGGCAATAAACAGACTGCGGCGACCAAATTGATCTGTGCCATTGGGATCAGCCCCTTTTTCCAGCAGCAATCTGGCCGTGTCCTCCGCATGGGAACTCAGAGCCTCTGCCAGAGGGGTTCCGCCAAAAAAATTTCGTTTGTTGACACTCGCGCCGTGTTCAATCAGCAAACGAACCATTTCTACATTGTTGCCGCGTTCGGCAATGTACAGGGGCGACTCTGATGTCTCCACTCCCTGTTGGAGCAAATCGCGCGCCTGCGTGATGTTCCCCTGACCGATAGCAAAGTTTAGCAGGGCCGCCCCATTGGGGGAACGCGCGTCGGTTGCCGCGCCCTTTGCCTGCAACGCCTGTACGAGCGCGGCATTGCCCCGACCGGCGGCGTAGCCGAGCGCGGTCAGTCCGGTGTTGTCGGCAAGGTTGAAATCTACGCCTTTTTCGAGCAGCAATCGCGTGGCCGTAAGATTATCATTTTGTATTGCCACTATCAGGGCGGTTTTGCCGTCACGGGCGCGGGCATTGATGTTCGCGCCCGCATCCAGCAGAATTTGCAGCGTGGACGTATTGCCGTTATTGGCGGCATCCCACGTCAAAACGATCTGGCCCGTTTGCGCATCGGTATGCTGTTTCGCGCCCAGTCCGAGCAGATATTGCGCGGGTTCGGAACGCAATGTCTGTTCATCCCGCATGGAAAAGGTAATGCGGTTCCCCTCATATCCCAGCCCGGTTTGATTCGCCGCGCCGTTGCCTGCCTGTAAACTTTTGACGCGCTGATATGTTCGCAAGAAAGCATCGGGATTGTAACCCGCCGCCAGTATCAGCGCGGTACGGCCCTGCGCGTCGCGTATATCCACACGCGCTCCCCGCATCAATGCCCCGCGTATAGCGTTCGGGGTATCAAAGGGCGCGTTTGCCAGCAGCGATTCGTCGTGGACGCTGAGAGTTGCGGGCGCGTTCGGAGATACGAGCGTTGACTGCGCCTGAGTTCGCGTCACAGACAGCAGGCAAACGCCGGACAATGCCAGCGCCATTTGCAAGCGGGGCGCGAACAGGCGCGTAAATGTGGGGCGAAACATTTGCTTTAATCCTTTTGTGTTTTCGTAAAAAACAATACCAGATCGTCATCTACCATGACTGGAACGCCGTAGGTAATAGGCTTCTCCTGATACATCAAACCCCTGCCATCCGGCACGTAGCCGCGTTGCGCATACATTCGCTGCGCCGCGCCATAATCCTGCGTCATGCCGACGCCAATTCCAATAATTGTTGAGCGTTCCAAAATGCGGGACTCGGCCTCATTCATCAGCGCGGTCCCAATCCCCTGTCGGCGGAAATCGGGCAATACGTTGAAGTCGCGGATTTCAGGAATACGGGCGTCGCGGAACGGCGGATAATCGGATTGCCACACGATGGTAAGGTAGCCCGCGAAGCGGTTGTTTTGCCACGCCGTCAACACTTCGCGGGTTCCATTTTGCTGCTCGACCAGATAACGTTCGTACTGCGCGGCAGGCTTGTTCCAGCCCAATTCGGCAAACGCGGCGGCAATCAAGGGAATGTCGGACGCTTGCAGGGGACGCAGGGTACAGGAGGAGGGCATAACATAAGTTCTCCGGTTTCCCGGCAAACAAGCAGGAGAAACCTGTCTAAAGGGCGAACCTTGCGCACAGCGCGACGTACACGACAATACGCGATACACACCATACGTTATATACGCTGATTAGACTACATGCACTCCGTTCACCTGAGAGCATGAAAACAAGCAACTCCCCTTCTCCCAGGCTTTTTTGGGAGAAGGGGCGGGGGGTTGAGGGCTATTTCAGTATAGTGTGAACGCGCCACATTTTGTTTGTCAAGTTGTTTGTTAAGGAGTAGTTTCATGCCACGATTCGATGGGCGCGGCAGCAATCAGATGCGCCCCACCAAAATTACGCGCGGCTTCATGCCCAACGCGGAGGGTTCCTGCCTCATAGAAATGGGCAATACCCGCGTGATCTGCACGGTCAGCGTGGAGGATAAAATCCCGCCGTTTCGCAAAATGGAGGGGCAGTTGGGCTGGCTCACGGCGGAATACAGCATGCTTCCCCGCGCAACCGAGACCCGGACGCCCCGCGAAAACAGAAACGGCCCGGGGGGCAGAACGGTAGAGATTCAGCGGCTTATCGGGCGCAGCCTGCGCACGGTTGTGGAAATGCCCGTATTGGGCGAACGAACCCTGTGGGTGGACTGCGACGTGTTGCAGGCGGATGCGGGTACGCGCTGCGCCGCCATTACGGGCAGCTATGTCGCGCTCGTGGAAGCGTGCAGCAAACTGGTGAAAAAGGGCGCGATTGCCCGCCTGCCCCTGACCGCGCAGGTTGCGGCTGTCAGCATCGTCGTGCAGGGTTCCAACGAGATGCTCGACCCGGTTTATAAAGAGGACAAGGGCTGCGATGTGGACATGAACGTTGTGGCGACCGACAAAGGCCGCTACATCGAAGTGCAGGGAACGGGAGAAGAGACGCCCTTCGACCGCGCCCGCCTGAACCGCCTGCTCGATCTCGCCCAGATCGGACTCGACGAACTGTTCCGCCTGCAACGCGCCGCGCTGGAAGGACTTTGAGGAAGGGATGAGGGATGAGGGATAAAGTAGAAGCAGGTATAAGGGAAGAGGGAAGAGGGAAAATGGAAGAGGAAGAAGTTGATTCATCCCTCATCCCTCATCCCTCATCCCTTCTCCTCGTCGCCACTACCAACCTGAAAAAAGGCGGGGAGATGGTTCAGATACTGGGGGCGGCGCAGTTGGGCGTGGCGATTGTCACGCTTGCGGATTTTCCGCCCATGCCGCCCGTAGACGAAACCGGCGACACGTTCAGCGCGAACGCGCACTTGAAGGCCGAGGCGGGACTGGCGCAAACCGGTCTGGTAACGATTGCCGATGATGGCGGACTGGTCATTGACGCGCTGAACGGCAGTCCAGGCGTGAAATCGCACCGCTTTTTAGGCGAGGATACGCCGTTCAAGGTCAAGATGGAACGCATACTCGATATGATGCGCGACGTGCCGAACGAACAACGGACATGCCGCTTTCAGTGCGTGGTCGCCATTGCCGCCCCGGACGGCAGCCGGCAGGAGTATACCGGCATTTGCGAGGGACACATCGCGCATGAACTGAAGGGCGACTTCGGCTTCGGCTACGATCCCATTGTGATTGTATCCGCAGTGGGCAGGCACATGGCGGAACTCACTCCCGATGAAAAACACAAAATCAGTCACCGGGGCAAAGCCCTCGCGCAGGCCATTCCGTACCTGCGGAATCTGTTTTTTCAAAACGCCTGATGCTCTCCATAGAGGAGATGCTGCTCAAACGGCTTGCGCGTGTTCTCGAAACGCTGCCATTTCGCGTGTCCATCCGCATACACGTAATTACTGCCTCCCGTGTGGCGTTTGTTCGCAAGCGCGACGGGGTTGACGGTATCGCTGCTGTTGGCGGGCAGTTCGATTTCCGCTAACCACGGATGGTAATGCACGTCGCAAAAGTCCGTGTTCTTGTTCCCGTCGCTGCGCCGCTCCACAATATAGATGGATTGGGACGGGGCGGGAATTTGCGCCAGCGTAGCCCCGAACAGATAATAGGCGTTGATGATGTAGCTGCTGAGAGGGCCGGGTGGCGGCGCGTTGTTGCTCAGGCAGTTGCCCATGCTGTCCATAATCGCTTTGCCGTGTGGGTCGGGGTCGGAAGGACACACAAATAGCTGCGTCTTGCTGCTGTCCCTGCTCGCCACGTAAGGCAGAATTTTATCGAACGGGGAGCCATAATCTTCGGCTTCAAGCTGCCCCGCATTGTCGTCTACAACCGGGTTCGCGGTCGCCGGATGCTCCTGCGGGTAAGTCTCATCGTAATCCTGAATGTACATAAACAGGGCCGTCCCGATCTGCCTTCCATTGGACAAACAGGCGATGGAACGGGCTTTCTCGCGAGCCTGGGCAAATACGGGGAACAGAATGGCGGCGAGAATCGCTATTATCGCGATCACGACGAGAAGTTCGATGAGAGTGAAACCTTTGCGGTTCATGATTGTTTTTCCTTTCTCTGCCAGAACCGATTTGTGCGCCGATCCGGCAGAGAACTTCTGTCCGTTGTAGAAAGCGTCGAACTGGCGTGATGGTAGCTCTATTCGCCAGGAAACTGTAGAGCGAGAGCGTTTGTGCCGCAAACACAGCGCGCCCATTTCCAAACCAACCAGAGTGGCGGGCAACGCGCCTGTTTCTGGCACAGCGGCAGGACGAAACGTGATGTGGTCAGTGACTAGTTCGCCATCCCTCGCTCTACCGACGCCGATGGGACTAATTTCCAGTAACAAACACCTGCGGGCGTTTAAGAAACGTCTTTCGGCAGTTGTCTGAGCAAAAGAAATAGGTTTTCCCTTTGTAGAGTGAAGCTATTTCTGTTCCTATTGGTCCCATTCCACATACAGGGCAAGTCCGTCCCTTTTGCGCCGCCTGTAACCGATCAAAGAGGTCGCCGGTGTTGTGCGGGTCCTTCCATCCATAACCTGCATACTCCACCTCGGCCGCCGTCGTGTTTGCGACCGCCTCGCCGAAATAGCGGGTGACGACGTGCAGGGCAAGATCAATGCCCGCAGATAGCCCGCCCGACGTGGCAATACGGCCGTTGTCCACGTAACGAACCTTCTCGTGAACTTGGATGCGAGGATAGTTGACCGAAAGAAGTTTGTAAGCTCCGTGATGCGTGGTCGCTTCCAAACCATCGAGGACTCCGGCTTTGGCAAGCAAAAAGGCTCCCGTACAAACCGACATCGTCATATCCGCGTGAGCGGCAACCTTTCTTATCCAGGACAAAACCGCCTCGCTATCATCCGACTGGGCAGGAACTACCAAAACGTCCGGTAGAGCAACGGATTCAAAACTGTGTTCGGGGACTACTCTTAGTCCCCCACGCGCCCTGACCGCCTTTCCCGACCGACTGACTGTATGAAGTTCGAAGGCGGGTTTGTGCGTACTTGGATTGAGGACATCTTCAAAAATCTCCCACGGTCCCGCGAAGTCGATTACGGCGAAATCATCCGAAATCAGGAAGGCGACTTTGATGGGCGCCTTTGGAACTCGGAGAGGTTTTGCGGCAGCTTGCTCCCGGCGATTTAATTTGTTTTCGGCCAGGGCGATAGGTGAGACTGTCGCCATTGCGCCTATCAGCGACGTGGATTCGATGAGGAATTGTCTGCGTTTCATGGTTGTTTATCCTTTCCGTTACTGGCGAGGGTCGAAAGCGCCCTCATAGATGTTGTGGGCCGTGTCCTGAAACCAGAGTTGCGTCCACTTGCCCCACTTAGCGTGTCCATCGGCGTAGATGTTGTTAAACCCTCCGGTGTGCCGCGTGAGAGACAATTCCGTTGTCTGGTTGTTGACCGCATCCCAGAAAAGGTTGTGCATGTACGGCGTCATCGAGTTGGCAGGGTTCTCCGGGTCCGCCAGGTTCCAGTACATCGGGAAAAAGGAATCGCGGGTCAGGTTTTCCGTACTCTCGCTGACGTAGATCACGCTGGCAGGGCTGGCGAGAGCCGCCATCGTGCCGAACTTACGCCGACTATCCAGCCATAGATTGGAAAAGTAAGACGTGACGCGCAGACCTTGCTGCTGGCTGTTCGGGGTTGGCAGCGGTGTTTTCCAGTTCTGGCTCAGGTCGTCCGAGCAGCGGAACACCTGGTAGTTTTTGATATACGCCTGCACCGAGTCCGTCCAGGAAGTCGGCGTCGCGGGTTGGGAGGCAAGGGGATACTGCTCATCATAGTCAGTGGCATACATGCCGAAGGCAAGGCCAATCTGACGTTCATTGGACAGGCAGGCGGTTTGCCGCGCTTTCTCGCGCGCCTGGGCAAACACGGGGAACAAGATCGCGGCGAGGATCGCTATAATCGCAATCACCACGAGCAATTCAATCAAGGTAAATCCTTTGCGGTTCATGTGGTTTCCTTTCGGCTGTTCAGGGCCACACACTTTTGTCCCTGAACAGCCTGGCGTCGCCGAAAATCAGCCTTTAATGACCGTTTTTTTAACCGCCGTGTTTTGGTTCTTCTGAACAGGGACGGCAGGCTTGCCCGCTTCGATCTTGACGACCTGGTAGCCCGCGCTCTTTACCGCCGCTTTGAGAGTGGCGTCGGTGGGCGTCTGCTTGCCGCATGTCACCAGCGCCGTCTGCGTTTTCTGGCTGACAACGGTGGCCTGCACGCCGGGAACCTTGAGCAATTGCGCCTGCACGGAACCGGCGCAGCCTTCACAGTGCAGCCCGGAAAGCCGCAGGGTCAGCATCTTGCCCGTTGCGGCCTTCTGCCCTGCCTGAGCAGGCTGGCTCGTTCTGGTGTGCTGATGCCCCGGATGCGCCAGGAGCCTGCTGCCTGACAACAGGCAGAGAGTGAGGGTGGCAGTGGTCACACGGAGGGTGCGGAAAGTAAAAAACGATTTCATTGTGTTTCTCCTGAAGTTGCTCCGCAAGATGGTTCTTGCTGGTGAGCGTTGATGTTATCTGCTGCCGGTCAGTTGACAGCGGGTGTATTGGTCGTTGTATTGGTCAGTGTTGTGTTCTGGCGGCGCGCAATGGCGCAGCCCAGCGAACTTGCCTCGTCGCGCGGCGGCGCTTGCCCCGCAATCAGCGCGTCCAGAGCTTTCTGTAGTGTGCGTTCCTCCACATGCGCGCCGGAACGGTCGTCGTCTATGCGCCCGTGGTAGCGCAGGATACCCCTGGCGTCCACCACGAACACTTCCGGCGTGATGCGCGCGTTCATCCGGTCGGCAACGACATTGTCTGTGTCTTTGACAATCGGGAACGGCAATCCTGCGCGCCGCTGGTGGGCGTACGCCTCGGCTGCCGTTTCATCCGCGCTGGCGTTGATGCCGAGAAACCGTATGCCTTTCGGCAGGTAGGTTTGTGCCAGCGCCTTCATCCGCGCATCGTAGCCCTGAGAGCAGGGGCATTTGCTGGACAGAAACAGCGCGACCGTCGCTGTGGAGGGCTTGTCGAGCAGCAAAACCTCCTTACGGCCCGTGTCCACGCGGGGCAGCGCAAAGTTCGGCACGGGTTTGTCGATAGCGGCTTTGAAGGCGGCAGGCATGGGAATCAGACAGCAGGACGCCATGCGCAGCAGTTGGCTGCCGTGCCGCTTCACGTCAATCTGGTCTTCGGGCAACGCCAGCATCACCGCCCCCTGCCCATCCACCACAAACGAGGCGTGCTTGATGTGATGATCCATTGCCAATGCCCCGTACTGCTGCGCCACCTTTCCCTCCTGGTCGAAGAGAATCGGGAAGTTCAGATGCTCCCGATCATGGAAGGTTTTGCTGGTCCGGGGCGACACTGGACAGAGAGCGAACACTTTGGCGCTGGCTTTGTCCAGTTCGGGCATGGCGTCGCGCAGGGAACACAACTCCTGCTCCACCGCCGGGGTGAGTTCGGGAAAGTAGGCCAGGATCAGGGGCCGGCCCTGGTAATCCCGCAAATTGTGCGTCCGACCGTCTTGATCTGCAAGCGCGAACGCAGGAGCCGGGCGGCCTGATTCCAGCAGGGAAACCGGCTGATTGCCCAACACATAGCAGGCAACCGCCCAGAAACCCACGCCGTTGACCAGAATCAGCAGCGCAGGCCAGAGAAAACGTCGCCAGGAACGTGTGCGGCCTGGCAAGCGTTTACGCGCCGAGGTTGTCATGGGTTACTCCTTGGTCGTTGTGCGGATATGACGCCTGCGTCAGGAGGCAGGAACTATTGCCAACAGACGATGCGACACGACGAGCATCTCGATAAGTGTAAAGCCTTTGCAGTTCATAGAGACGCCTTTGAATTACTGGCGGGGGTCGAAAGCGCCCTCATAGATGTGGTGGGCCGTATCCTGAAACCATAATTGCGTCCACTTGCCCCATTTGGCGTGTCCATCGGCGTAGGCGTTGTTCATGCCCCCGTTATGCCGCAGAAAAGCCAGTTCCTTTGTCTGCGTAAGCGAGTCATCCCATACCATCGTATGCATCATGCCGATCATCATGGCGTCAACTTCAGGGTCGTTTGTCACCCAGTAGGGAGGGTGAAAGTGGTCGCGCGTCAGGTTCTCTTTGCTTTCGCTGACGTAGATCACCGACGCCGGACTCTGAATTGCGGCCAGATTCCCGTATTTCTGTTCGCCCTCCAGCCAGAGGTTCAGGAAGTAGGACGAAAGGCGCAAACCCTGCTGCTCCATCGTGGGGCCGGCAAGCGGCGTGTTCCAGTTCTGGCTCTGGTCATCGGGACAGCGCAAAATCTGCCGATTCTTGATGTAAGGCTGCATGGTATTGACCCATGACAGCGCAATGCCGTCGTAAGAGGCCAGCGGGAAACATTCGTCATAGTCCTGAACGTATTGCGCGAAGCCCATTCCGATCTGTCGCGTGTTGGACAGACAGGCGGTTTGCCGCGCCTTTTCGCGCGCCTGGGCAAATACGGGAAACAGGATCGCCGCGAGAATCGCGATAATGGCGATCACGACGAGCAGTTCAATCAGCGTAAAGCCACGATGTTTAGAATCTAACGGCATGGAGAATTCCTTCCAGGATACATCCGGCGGCATGGCCGCGTGTTACGAAATAATAAAACGTGTCACCCTGCATTGTACCGCAAGCAGGATGAAAAGACAACACTTGACGGCAGTTTCGTTTGATCTTCCCAACGTTTATTTTCCGGCACTAAAATACGTTTTGATACGTCGTGTGTGGAGGAGGCCACTGTCCGCGCTGATGAAAATGCAACCGTTCGAACAATCTGTAAACGCTCAGGAAATTGAAACTGGCGGGGAAGTTGCCGCTACGCAGGGGGAAACTGTAACATCGCCGGAACACGCCCCGCAGACGCAGCGAAAAACGCGGTCACGGCCCAAACTGATCCATCATGTGCAGAAATTCATCGAGCATACCGACCCATTACAGGCCAGGCCTAAACACCAGAGCCTGCGCGTCGTGCGCTATCTGCGTCGCCTTTCGGACGCTTACGCCACGCATCAGTGCAGCCTGATGGCGTGTTCGTGCGCGTACTGCGCCGTCCTTTCCCTTGTCCCCCTGCTGATTGTCGGCGTCGCCATACTGGGATTTTTCCTCGGCGGGCGCGAAAACGCGCTGAAACAGACTATTTACGCCATTCAGTCCTACGTGCCGGTTAAATTCGATTTTCTGCATGACCAGTTGATGACCGTGCTGGCAAACCGGCGCGTGATAGGATTCTTCGGGCTGACGTTTCTGATTTTCGGGGCGCACCAGACGTTCCTTGCCATGCAGCCGGGAATGAACATCATCTGGGTCGTGCCGGAAACGCGCCACTGGTTCAAGCAGCGCATGATTGCGCTTGGCGCAACGTTTTTCACCCTGACGCTGCTGTCGGCGGACCTGGCCGCTTCCGCGCTGGTAACATACGTCGCCAACTACAGCGGCCACTGGCTCAACAGCGCGGCGCAGGCTACCATGCTGAAAGCCGCTGCCGGACTATTGCCCCTGCTGATTACCACTGTCCTGTTCGCCGTGTTGTACCAGATACTTCCCAACCGCCGTGTTCCATGGAAATCCGCGTTTTTGGGCGCGGGCGTAGCCGCTCTGTTCTGGCAGCTTACCAAACTGGGTTTCGGTTACTATCTGCTCCACTCGCAGGGCTACGCGATCCTTTACGGCTCCCTGAGCAGCATCGTGATTCTGGTTGTCTGGATGTACTACACAATGGCGATCATGTTGCTCGGCGCGGAAGTCGCCGCCGACTACGAGTTTATGCGGCACGGAGCGCAGGCGGCGGAAGATCGCTCCCATTCCGGCGCGGATTTGACCACAGCCACCAGCAAATGATGAAGGATGAGGGATGAAGGATGAAGATTGATGACAACAAACTCCCGGTTAATGCGTCTATAACCATATTCAATTACTACGGCAACGGGACGCGGTTTCTGCGACGACTCCTGAACACCTGAATACCTGAATACCTGACAACCTGAACACCTGATTTCTGAAAGGCCAGCCTTATGTCCTTGTCGTCGCTGTCTCTGATTTCGCGCTGCATGGCGCGGCTGCATCGTCCTCATTCCCGTTCCCGGCGCGGGGCGCGTTTGTCTGCCCTTGTCGGCGCGTCCGCGCTGTTGTGGCTGCCGCTTGCCACCCGCGCCCATGCGCCCGGGGGAGATTTGCCCCTGCGCGTTCTGATTGTGGGCGGCGGGCCGAACCTGCTCAACAATCAGGTGGCGATTGAAAGCAACGTGCGCTATGTGGGCAAACTGCTTCCCGCCAACACGCCGCGCACAACCCTGTTCGCGGACGGGGACGCCAACCACGCGACGGTGCTGTACGACGACGATTTACGCGCGCAGCCTATTGGCGAACAGCTTTTCAACCTTATCAACCCCAACAGCAGCGACGAGAGCGGCCTGCGCTATCGCAAGCCCAATCTCGGCGCGAAACTGGATGGCGCGTCCCGGCAGGAGGACATCAATCGCGTGTTCGGGCAGTTGGCGCAAACGGAGAGCGCGGACCCGGGCGGGCATCAACTGCTGCTGTATTTCACAGGGCATGGCAGTCCGGGGCGGCAGAACTACGACAACAACATGTACGATCTGTGGGAAGAGGGCCGCAACGCGCAGCCGAACGGACGCGCCGCGCTGACCGTGCGCGACCTTTCCCATCAAATCGCGCGCCTGCCCAACGACGTTCCCGTGACCCTTGTGATGGTGCAGTGTTTTTCCGGCGCGTTCGCGAACCTGATTTTCGATAACGGCGACCCGAAAGGCGATCTGGCAAAGCGCGACATTTGCGGATTTTTCGCGACCGTTCCCAACCGCGTGGCGGCAGGCTGCACATCGGCGGTCAACGAGGCCGAGTACCGCGATTTTACCAGTTTCTTTTTTGCCGCGCTGACCGGGCGGGACCGAACCGGACGCGCCGTAACCGGCGCGGACTACAACGGCGACGGGCGCGTGGGCATGGACGAGGCGTACTGCTATACGCTGATTCACGACGACAGCATTGACGCCCCGGTCTGCACTTCAGATGTGTTTTTGCGCAAGTTCGTGCCGGTCACGCCTGCTCAGGAACAGGAACTGTTCCAAACATCGTACCGGGATACGCGCCAATGGGCCAGTATTCCTCAACGCGCCGCTCTGGACGCGCTTTCCGAAAAACTCAGACTCGGCGGCAACAGCCGTCTGAGCGCGGCATATGCGCAGTTTAACGCCACGCTCAATCAGGCCGGACAGAACCGGCGGCAGATGGGCGATTATCGAGCGGCCCGCGAACGTTTCCGCGCCATTCAAAGCGACAACAAATCCATGCTGCTGCGCCAATTCCCGAATCTGAAACTCTCCGACCCCGCCGCGCGTCGCGGAAGCGCGACAGGCCGCCATCGCGCAGTTGACGCGGGAAGCCGACCAGGGCAAATGGAAAGACCTGCTGGAAGCGGACGCCGCAGTGGATAAAGCGGAACGCAATATGGAGGCGGCAGGAGATCGCCGGTTCACAGGTCATCCGCTTTGTGCGGCTGGCAAAAAGCGTGATTCTCGCCCACCGCCTGAACGAAGGCCACGAGGCCGGACTGAAAGAGCGGTACGCGCGTCTGATTGCATCGGAAAGCCGCACCCTCCTGCCGCCCGCCGACGCGCAGAATAAAGATACGGCGCTGAGAAATTGATGTTTAGCACGTTCCGAACGAAACCTGTCGGCTGCGCCTGTGCCATCAGAAAGCGATAAAAACGCTCATATAGCGGCATTAACGCGGGAGAATGAGGCGTTGAAAAAGCGTGTGGCGGAGTTCGAGCAACAGCCTCAAGAGTAACAACGCTTTCGCGTGCCTTGCGCCTCTTTCAGCGATCCACAACGGCTATGGCGTAATGAAGAGAGGCTTTGTAATGGCGGGTTGGAGGCGGTATGTGGCTGGTGGACATTACAGGCAGAAACGCTGATCGGTGCAGATGCGCTATGGCTACAATCAAAATCTCTTGATCGAGAACCTGATAGATCACGCCATACGGAATTTTTTGCAGCAAATATCGCCGCGTGTTTTCACTCAGGGGCTGCTATGCGCGCGGGAAATTCCGAATATGTTCTACCGTAGCGCGAACTTCCGCGCGCAGTTCCTTTCCCAGGCCGGGACGTTGCGCATGATAGTAGCGAACCGCTTCACGCAAGTCATCACGGGCCGCTTCGAGGAATTTGATCGTCACGCTTCAACGGTAATCCGCTTCCCGACCACGCGCGGCAATGGGACGCGAACACGCAAACCCTCCTCCGCTTCCCCAACGCCGCGCAGGGCCACGACATTCAAATCCAATGAACCCCGTATTATAATGGGAGGCAAGCGGCATGAACCTGATATTTCCAATCCGAAGAAGGCGAAATCTGACGAACTGTTGGCGCAGAAAACCGTATCCAATGTCATCCGCAGCAATACTCAACCGGCAAACCTGACATTGCTGTTACAGGGGCAACGCAATGTCGTTTGCCCCAATGCAGCGGTCTGAAATGCGGAGCGAAAATGGGTACAGATATGAGCCATTTTGACACTGGAAAGGAAAACGTGTATTGGCGCGAAAGAATGCAGGTATTATCGTCCGGGCAGGGTTGATAGTATGGGCGCTTCTCTCCGGGGCCGTGACAGGCGCGCAAATGCCGCCTCGCTTCGACTTTACGCGGCCTGCCGCCCCATCGGAATGGACAGCGCTGCATGATGTTGAACGCCTGCTGCCCACCGCCGAAGGGCTGCAAATCGCCATCAGCGGCCCCGATCCCTACATTGTCGGCCCGCCCCGCGATTATCCCGCCAACAGTCCGCTCTGGCTGCACATCCGTCTCAAATCACAGCAGTCGGGCAACGGACAAATATTCTATTTCCCCACTTCTTCCGGCCCGACGGAAGCCAATTCCGTCCGCTTCCCTGTACGCGGCGGGCAGTGGGAAGAGCTGGATATTCCCTTTCCCGCGCTCGGCGCGGGCTATCGGTTGCGCTTCGATCCGCCGGGTTCGGGCGGAACGTGCCTGCTTGCTTCCCTCGCGTTCACGCCCCGCGTTCTGCTTCAGCCGCCCGTCTGGCCGCGACCTGCGCCGCCCCTGCTCGGCAATGATATGGTGTCTATCCAATCCGGCCTGCTGCAGCTGATACAGGCGCATCATCAGCCGGGGGGATTTATCGTCAAAGTGGGCGATCAGATTTTGGCGACGGGCTACACGCGCCCACAAATCGGCTACCTTGTCCCCGGTTCCAGAAACGAGGCTCAAAACGGCGCGCAGGGCAACGCGAATATCAGCCCTAAAGATACGGTACGCTGGCTGGACGTGGTTTCGATGGCGACCGCCACCGCCACCAAAGATGGCGAAGAGATTGTGGTTCGCTCCACCCTGCGCGACCCCGACGGCGCAACGTGGTCTTTGCACCGCGCGTTTCGTCCCCTCTCTTCGGGCGCGATCCGCGTCCTGACCACCATTCAAACCGACAGAGACCGCGACGTTGTTTTCCTCCCCATGTTCCTCCTGCTAAGGGAGGCGGGGAAGAAGAGGAGAAAAGGAGAAAAGGAGAAGAGGAGAAAGGAGAGGCGCAATCGCCGCTCGTCGCTCACCAACCACCAACCACTCAACCACCAACCACCAACTAAAGTTCAGGCTTTATTCGCCGGACTGGAGTATCTGGATCGGAACGAGGCGAGCAGCAGCGAACTGGATATTCGGGGGCCGGGTGCCAGACGGCAAACGCCCGACACCGCGAAACTCACCTTTCCTCTGATGGCGCTGACGAACGGGACGAACTATATCGGCCTGACTGTGGGAAAAGCCCGAAGAGTTTACGGCTCTGTTCGATTCGCCGGATCGAATATTCGGAAGTGGCGGGCAGGTGATGGGCGTGTTGTGGCCCGGTTCGGACGGCGCGAACCGCGAAGAAGGCAATGTGCTGCCGTACAAGCCCCGGCGACTGATGGCGAACAAACCCCTCGTGCTGAACGCCACGATTTTAGGCGGAAGGGGGCGCGATGTGACGGCGGCCGTGCAGCAGTATGTGGAACTGCGCGGCCTGCCCGCGCTGCCAAAACCCGGCTACAAATGGGCGGACTACGCGAATCTGGCGGTTGCCGGCTTCCTGAATTCGAGCATTACGGACGGGGATCGCTACCGCCATGCGGTTCCGAGTTTCGGCAGCCAGCCCGCAGCGGATGTTGCCGTGATGCTGGACTACCTTGCCACGCAGACGAGAGACCGCGCGCAGCAAACCCATTTGCGGGAACGCGCCCATGCCGCCCGCGCGCAGGTTGCCGAACAGGAACTGAGTTTCTGCCGGGATCGGGCACGTGCGCACTCCCGTTGGCGCGTTGGTCTACGGGAGCGTGGAAACCAACGCGGCGCGATTCCAGCAGTATGGCGAGGGACTTGCTCACACGTTTCGACGCCAATAATAGTGTCAAGTATGCAGCCGCCCGCGACCGGTTCCAATCTTAGGTTCCACGCATTTGCGCCGGACGCCAACGGCCTGACCGCGCAGGTTGTCGCGGAGATTTTGCAGGCGGGCGTGTTTTCGGGCGACCAGCCGATTGATTGCGTCCGGGCTGGAAAAGCTGCACGGGTCTGGACAGGTTCGCGGGTACGGTTCCGCGCGGCGCGCAAACGTGGGAAGTGCCACTGCACACGCCGGATATTCTGGCGTCCGCATATCTGGTACGGGCGTATACGCTCGGCTACGAGATTACAGGCGACCCGCTAATGCTGGCGCAGGCGAAGTATTGGGCGTGGACGGGCGTACCGTTCGTGTATCTGTGGAATCCCGACCGGGCAGGCGGTTGGCCCGTATGCCACGATTGCCGTGTATGGCGCGACGCAGTGGGTTGCGCCCAATTGGATGGGCTTGCCCGTGCAGTGGTGCGGGCTGGTGTACGCGGACGCGCTGTACCGCTTTGTCAAATACGATCCCGACCGGCCCGTGGAAGCAGATTGCGGACGGCATTACGGTTTCGGGCATTCAGCAGACGTGGCCGCGTGGAACGGATGCGTCCCGGCAGGGTTTGCTTCCCGACAGTTTCGCGCTTGCGCCCCCAATTGCGCAACGATCCGGCCATCAACCCCGGAACCCTGCTGACGGAAGCCCTGCGCTATTACGACCGTCCCGCGCTGTACGATTTTCGGGCGTTTCGGAGCGCGGGCGTGTTCGTCCACGCGCCGGGAGAAATTGACAACGCGCGCGAAAACGGGCAGGCCGTTAAAGACGCGCCCGACCCGAACAGCTTGAAAACCGCCACGCTGCGGGCTGCTGGATTACAGGGCAATGCAACCGGGCATAAAATCTCTTTTGTCGCACATGGCTGGACGAGCAGAACCCTGTTATATGCTGGTCAGCGGCCTGAAAACAACGCCGTCTGTGCGCGTCAACCGGCAGGAGGTTTCCCTTTCCGCGCCCAATCAGTTTTCCCGTGAAACAGGCCGGCTGATATTGCAGATACGGGGAACGGCGCATATAGAAATAGGTCTTTAGAGTGTTGTTCAGAAAGAAGTACCAGAAATCGCCCTGTTGTTTGACACAACGGGACGCCTCTGGTATAATGCAAGCATCTATTTTTGCCTGTATTCACTTCCGCAATCATTTCATGCGCCTGTGCCGCGCATCTTCTCCCTGCAAGCGACGCGCGTTCTATGCCGTCGCTGCATTTTGTTTCAGAGGTTGGGAAGATACGAGATAGGAGATAGGAGATAGGAGATAGGAGAAGCATTGCCTCGTATCTTGTATCTCGTATCTCGTATCTCCTGCCTTCCCCGGAGGCTCATCGTGGCGTTATCTTTGAAGCGAACTTTGACGCTGCTGCTGCTGGTGTGCGTGGTTTCCGGCGCGTTTTTTGTCGGGCGCACACTGGGAGCCAATAACGCCTCCACGCCCCTCCTGCACCATCTCATTTCCGCCGGGAAACGCGCCGCCACGCCCCTCGGTATCACCGCCAACCCCCTCCGTTCTGCGGAAGACGCCCCGGATGTGCCGCCCGGTGAAGTGTTTGAGGAGGCGCTGTCCAACGTGCAGCGCAACTTTGTGGAAATCAACGACCTTCCCCCCGGCAAACTGGACAACAGCGCCATTGCGCAGATGTACGCTTCGCTCGGCGACCCCAAAACCCACGCGCTTACGCCCGACCGGAGAAAAACGCGGCAGGCGGCGTTGCAGGGACAATTTGAGGGGATTGGCGCAGCCCTTGCCGTGACGCGCAGCAAAAAGGCCGATGTGGATTACAGCCATCTTACGGTTGTGGATGTGATGCCCGGCAGTCCGGCGGAAAAAGCGGGACTGCGCTCCGGCGACAACATCACCGAAATTGATAACCACTGGATCATCAACTACGCCATTTACGCCGACGCCGACCGCATTGCCCACGAAAAAAACACCAACGACGCGGCCCGCCACGACGAGATACAGCAGGTGGAGCAGAAGTTCAAAGCGGGAATTCCCCTGTCGCGCGTACTGGACAGGCTGGAAAGCGGCGAAGGCAAAACCTACGCGCTGACAGCGGAACGCGCCGGACAGCCTACGCTCCTGAAAGTTTCCATCACCACAGCGCGAACGCAGGTTGACCCTGTAGAATACAGAGTTGTCGGGAAACAAATCGGGTATCTGCGCATCCGGCAGTTCAACAGCAAAGCCACGGACGGGTTTGAAACCGCGCTGAATCAGGCAGGGGGAATTAAAGGGCTGATTGTAGACCTGCGGCAGAATCCGGGCGGCGTCACGGCGGAAGCCCGCACGGGCGTAGACGGCTATACATCCGCGAAACAACTGATTGCCCGCCTGACACCCGGCGGCGCAATTGCCGGGTTGGAGCGCAAGCCGAAACAGCGCGAAACCCTGACCGTAGCTCCCACGCCTTCCACGCTGAAAATGCCGCTTATTGTGCTGATAGACGGCGGCACGGCCAATCTTGCGGAACTGACGGCATCCGCTCTGCGCGACGCGGGCAAAGCGCGACTGGTGGGACAGCATACCTTCGGCGACGATGTACTACAACTGTTTGCCCTCCTGAAAAACGGCGCGGGCGTGGAACTGACAACGGCGCACCTGTTTACCGCGCATGGCGTAGATTTAGCGCGCGGCATTGAACCCGACGTACCCGTAATGCCCACAACCGCAATCGCGCAGGACGCGGCACTGGCGCGGGCGCTGTCTATGATGTAGATAAGTAGATGGGTAGATAAGTAGATGGGTAGTCTGTTGCATCTTCTAAACCGAATGGAACTGTTAGCCGGCATTTTCTACCTATCTACTTATCTACCCATCTACAAGGATTGACACATGAAACGACTGCTTTCCAAAACCATGCTGCTGCGGGCGGCGATTTTGCCGGTAGGGGCCGTGATGGTGACAGCCCCGATACTGGTGGGCTACGCCAGCCTTCGCCACTCCATGCGCTTAGACCGGGCGGTGGAACAGCAGGTCGTGCGCTTCGATCCCAAATCGTCCACGCATCGCCTTTCCAATACAGCGAACGATGATAAAAACGGGAAGAATGACGGCAACGCCGCCGATCCCGTTGAGGATTACAGAACCGCGCTGGAACTGCTGCAAAAGAACTACTACGGCGCGAACATTGACAAGAAGAAACAGCATCAACTGACCTACGAGGCGATACGCGGCATGGTCGGCAGCCTCAAAGACCAGTTTTCCAGTTTTCTTGACCCGGACGATTGGGCGCAGATGCAGGCCACGACCGAGGGCGATTTCGAGGGCATCGGCACGATTCTGGCTCAGGATGGCGCGGCAGTCCGAATTGTGGAAGTGGTAGAGGGCAGTCCGGCAGAAAAACTCGGCGTCCATGCCGACGATGTGGTCATACGGGTAGACGGTATCAACATGACCGGTCAGGACATGAACGAGGTGGTGCGCCACATCAAGGGCAAGCGCGGCACGAAAATGCGCCTGACCGTTGCGCGGGGCAAGCAAACGCTGGATTTCACCCTTGCGCGTTCCCTTGTCGAGCCGATAGTCGTGAAATACTGGATGGAAGACAATCAGGCGAAAGTCGGGCGTATTCTGCTCAAAGAGTTCAACAAGAAGAGCGTAGACCAGATGAACAAGGCGTTCGACGCGCTGCAGGCGCAGGGGATGCGCGCCCTGATTTTGGATTTGCGCTACAACCCCGGCGGTCTGCTCGACTCAGCGATTGATATTGCCAGCGTGTTCATTCCCGAAAACAAAAACGCCGACCTGCACAACGTCATCGTCTGGATGCGCGAGGGCAGCGGCGGCGAACAAAAGCGGCTGCTCGGCCCGGTAGACACCACGTATACGCGCAAGGTTCCCCTCGCCGTTCTGGTCAACGGCGGCAGCGCGTCCGCCTCGGAAATCGTGTCGGGAGCCATCAAGGACTACGGCATCGCCACGCTTATCGGTGAGCGCACGTATGGCAAAGGCCGCGTCCAAACCCTGATTCCCCTTGCAGGACAACTCCGCCCTGCGCCTGACCACGCAACTCTACTATCCCCCGAAACACCACGACATCAACTTCAAGCGCGACGAGGACGGCAGCCGCATTGACGGCACGGGCGGCATCCTCCCCGACATCGAAGTGAAGCAATCCCCCAAATGGAAACCCGAAGACTGGAACGACAAAGCCAACGATACGCAGCTTCACGCAGCGATAGATTTCCTGCGTTCCCGGCTAGGCGGTTCCACCATCGCGCAGGCCACCCTACAGGCGCAGCAAGTGCATTAATGTCGGGGCAGCAGTGGCGTAAGCGCAAAAAAGAGCAGTATGTAGAGACAGCGTCGAAATAGTGGCAATGCAGCGCTTCCAGCCCAGTGTCTCGTTGTGTCAAATTTTTGCTAAGGAGGCGTCGCGACCTCATGAATTTCATGGCGAACGAGAAGTATGTACAGGCATCCTCTTGCGCCTCCCTTCCAGATTAGATTGTTGAGAGGAACTTTAAACTCTCAACGTCCCGCCGCCTGACTGATTAGTAGACGTTTGTTCTATGTAGACAGGAGGAGTGAGGCGAAGGTTTCGGTTTTTTCGCGCTGTGCGGCACTTTTTTGATTTTTTGTGGAGAAATGCGACCAATGCAGACTAAGCCACTTACGTATGCGCAATTGGAACGATTGCTAAATGAACTTGGCTATCGTGAAGTGCCGACAGAGGAAGACGCCCGCGTTTTTGTTAATCAAGAGTACGATGCCGTTAGTGTTCTGCCCTGTGCAGGCGGCGGAGACACGGCACGTCCTCATCATCTGATTACGCTGCGCAAAGTCGCAATTGAACGGGGTATTGTAGACGCGGAAACGTTTGCAAATAAGTTGAGTGAAGCGCGTCAGCAATCTTCGGAACCTCTGGCAAAAGCCTCGTAAATTGGCAGCAGGCAAGATATATTTCAAATTAAAATTGCCGACGAGCAGGATTTTTGAGCGCGTTGCTGAATTGTAGGTTGCGGCGCGTCGTTAAGGTTGTTTTCTATACTCCGGCTGCGACTGCGCATACCATTGCTGATGAAAGGCAGGCGACATGTCTTCCTCGAAACAACCCTCTTCACAACAGTCTTCCCGGCCTGCGAACAGTCGAAGCGCGACTATCAACACGCTTGCCGCCCTTTGCACCATTCTTATAACCGCGTATTTCCTGTATGATCGCTATAGCCCAAAACTCCGCCGGTTGACCAGCTTTTTACACAGGCGCAGCAGGCGTACCATGAACACGACCTTCCGAGCGCCATAGACAAGGCCAAACAGGTTGTGCAGCAACAGGAGACGCACAGGGACGCGCACAAACTTCTGGCGTCCTGCTACGTGCAGGATGGTAACCCGCAGCATCTTCAAGGCGCTGCCAATGAGTATCAGCGGGCCATGCAGCTTGCGCCCGATGATATGGAAACCGAATTGACGCTGGCCGCATTGCTGGATAAAATGGGCAGACGAGCGGAAGCGCGGGATGCGTACCGTGTCGTTGCCAAGCGCGTCAAAACCGGAGCGCAGCATGATATAGCCGTCGAACAACTGCGGGCTTTGTAACGGAGTGTTATGGAAAGGAATGGGCGCGAATGGTTTCCTGTCGTTATGCTGCCTTTTCCGGGCTGTTGATGGTTTTTGGTGTTGCGGGCGTTGGGTATCCGCAAACGCCCACAACGGACGCGCTTCACTGGCTGTTGGGACAAAAGGCAAATCAGCCGCCTGCGCCCGTTGTTTCCCGCGCAGAGTTTCCTTCGCGTGGCGGCAGTGTTTCGCGCGGTAAAGTAACCGTCAACGCGCCGACGCCACAAGCCGCCCGCCGCGCCGCAATCCGCTATGTATATATCCATTCAGTTCGGAATGTGGGCGTGTCCCTGCGCGAGTTTGCCCAACTGCGCGACCAGATGGCGGAAGCCGCTTCGGAAATCAAGAACCTCAAAGCTAAAATCCTGAGTACGGAAAAGACTGGAGAGGGCTATACGGTAGATGTGGAACTGGCGCAAAGCGGGGGCGATCTGGCGCAGGACTTGCAGCGTTCCGCCCTGTCCAATTTCCGCCTTGTCGCGCTGTTGCCGGAAACCATTGACGGACAGCGCGACGGCGCGCCCAAAGTGGAAACCGCCTTAATAGGCGCACTCGCGGACAAACAATTCCGCGTGTACGATTGGAACTTTGTCTGGTCGCGCAAGCCGCTGGCAAGTCTGGTCAGCGCGACATTGGGCCGACAGAACGAGGCGGCGGTGCAACTTGGCAACCGCTTTCTGGCAAACGTGATTGTGGCGGGGCGCGTGGAAACCAAATTCTCGCAGGACAACGGCGGCATAATCTCGTACCGGGCATCGGCCAACCTGCGCGTGATTAAAACCGATACGGGGCAAATCCTGACGGCGAGAGAGTACGCGGAAAAAGGGTTCGGGCAGGACAAAGCGCAGGCGGCGCGGGAGTCGCTGGAAGCACTGGCGCAGAAGGTGGCGAAGGAACTGCCCGACGAACTGGAAAGCCACTTCGACGAGTACCCCATAACGGTGCAAATCCCCCTGCAAAAGCCCGAACAGGCGGCAGAAGTCGAAGCCTTCCTGCGCGGCTTGACGGGCGTAAAAAGCGTAGAACGCGCCCCAACCGCAAACGGCGCAAGTTTCCGCTTGATTAGTCGCGAAAAGCCCGTCGCCCTCGCCGCCCGCATCCAGCAAAGCCGCGACTACCGCCTCACTTCCAACGACACCACGCCGTAACCGAATACGACACGTTTCCAACTTCAAAGGAGCCTGACATGCACAAGTACATTGTTTCTGTAGTTACTGCTGCTCTGATTGGTGTTCTCATGAGTAACCCGGCTGTTCACGCTCAGAATAGCACTGGTGAAGTGGTGACAAAGGGTAGTAGTACAACAGCAGTGAGCAACATTGTTTATCTCGCTACTGTAAAACCTACTGTGATAAACAATAATACGCCCAGCAACAGTGACCTAGAAAACAGTTGGGTATCAGGTCCTTGTACTCTGAGCGGGCAATCCTTCAAGAGAAGCGTCTCTTTTGACGGAGTTGGAGTGAGCTTTACTGGTCCCTCTTGGTCTGTCGTTTTCCTGCCTGGACACAACTTTGATTTTTTTGAAGCTACTGTCGGAATTGATGACCATTATCCCCAAGGAAAAAGTAAGGTTTCCTTCCATGTATTGGGAGATGGACAACATCTCGCAGGCACTGAAGATGTAAAGGTAGGAGATAAGCCGATCCACCTTCGAGTTCCTATCAAAAACGTAGCAAGGTTAGAATTACGTATCGGATGTGAGAATGTATACGCATTCAAACTTGGTGACGTGTGGTGGGGCGATGCGCGGCTAGTCAAAGGCGACTCGCCTACCCCTGAGCCAAAACCTTCAGAACCAACCCCCGGCGGTGGAGGCGTCAAGAAACAAGTGCCTGAACCTGAACCGAGCGGAACAACCTTTACCTTCGACATTCGAGACATTGACGACCTCGCCAAAAAACTCAAAATGCAGGTGGACGAGGACAAAGACCAGTTCAAAACCAAGCCGGTTGAAGTTGCCGTCGCATCTTTTGATTTGATTCCAAAAACGTTGTCGCCGGATAACGCGCGCAAAGTCCGAGAGCAGTTGAGCATTGCGCTTACCAAGACCAAAACGTTCAAAGTGATTGAGCGCGGGCAGCTTGACAAAATTCTGGACGAACTCAGGCGCAGCAAGAAGGACATTACGGATGAGAAAACCGCGCAGCAATTCGGCAAACAGGTCAATGCGCGGAATGTGCTTGTCGGCAGTATCTCCGACGAGAAAACAACCATTATCGTGAACGTCCGCATGATTAACACGGAAACGGGCGAGTCCACCATTGCCGAGTCGGTTGAAGTTAAGAAGCGCTGAGGAGAAATCATGCGAACCCGTACCCGTTTTGCTCTTGCAGCGCTTGGTTTTGCTGCCGGTCAATCTTTCCTGTTAGGCGTACCTTCCTGCGCTCAAGACAAGGCAGCCGATGCGCCGTCCAAAAACAGCAATGCGGTGGCTGGTTCGCAATCGTCTTTGCGGGATGTTGCCGCCGAACTCACAAAGAAACTGCACGACGATGCGGATGTTAAGAAACTGAAAGAACAGCGTCTCGTGATTGCAGAGTTTGAAAACATCAACGGCAAAGGCGATGCTGTGCCTCGTATTCTGCAAGAGATGCTGACAACGGCGTTCATCAAAGCCAAGCACTTCAGAGTTGTGGAGCGCAAGCAACTTGACAAGGCATTGGAGGAATTGCATTTCACCCTGAGCGACTTAACCGACCCGGACAAGCGCAAAAAGATCGGTAAACTGGTGAATGCTTCCTATCTGCTGATTGGCAGCATTGCCGATACAGGCGATAGCACAGCCATCAACACCCGTATCGTTGCTATCGAGAGTGGCGAAAACATAGCAGCAGAAGATGCAAACATAAAGCGAAGCGACCCTTCCACGCCTGCCGACGCAAACCCTCGCCCTATGCCTGCCAATGGTACGGCGAAGATTGACTTGCAGGAAAAATCTGCGTCGAATAGCGCCGGTCAGTACACTGGCAAGCAGGCGGATTTCGGACTGTTGGGGGTGGCAAAGTACAAGATAGCGTGGGAGGAAAATCTAGGAAGCGGGCCTTTCCAAGCTTTTTCAGCGGGGGATGTGCAAGGAACTGGAATATGTCGTCTCGTCTTAGCAAGATCTGGTAACTTGGTTGTAATGAAGTGGGAGGATGGTAAATTCCGTCAGACATGGGAAACCGAAATTGCCCGAAACCAACTACTTACCATTAAAATAATTCCTATTGCAGGAAATCCTAGTGTTATCTTTGTTTCAAATGTTACATTCGATTTTGCTAGGAACAGTATTACTGATTATATAGCAAATCGTCCGTTCGATCCTGCGACAAATTTATTTCGATGGGATGGCACAGTATATAGCAAAGTTGCGACTCGTGGACTTCTAATCACAGATGGAACAACACAAGGAAATCAGTTGCAACTCGTAGGTGTTTTCCATGGCGGTATAGGTGTTCAACATCGGAATACAGATAACCTGGAAGCAGTCGATATTCAGAACCAAGAAGTTATTACAAACGGTATAGGAATACTCGGCTCTGTATTACAAGCAGACTTTGATGGGGATCAAAAAACAGAGTTTGCAGCTATTGAATCTGGGGACGACTCTCAAGGTCATATTTCTGTGTTCACGAAGGATGGCACAAGAAAAGCAATCACGACAGAAACTTACTATTCCTTCTCACTAGCGCGCTGGCAACCGCGCGGTGTGAGACTGCCTTATATCGTCGCCACCCGGAACACACAAGATGAGACAAAGAAACTGAATGGGGGCTATGTCTGCTTTGTGCAATGGGATGGCGAGAGCTACAGGGAAGTGTTCAAGAGTAACAAATTACATAGTGCCATTATAGACGTTCAGGTCTGTGATCCTAAAGGTGAGGGAACAACGGGCTTGGTAGTGTTGAGCGCGGACTCAAAGGGATATTACCTTACCAAGATTGTGCCGGAGAAGTAAACCACGCGCAGGAAGGAGAGTACAAAAGCATGTTTACGGAACCGCAAAGACAACGTTTCCGCGCCTTGCAGCAGCGTGAAGATGAGGAAACCTTGACGGCATCCGAGCAGGTGGAACTTCAAGCGTTCGCGCAACAGATAGAAGCGGAAGAAGCAGTATATCTGCGCCCTGCCAACGAGCGCATACGACAGGAACGGCTTCAACTTGCAGCGCAAACGGCGGCCTTGAAACTCTTGCTGCAACAGCGCGAACATCTGGCGCGGCGTCTGGAACAGGTTCTTGCTCTGACAAGAACTTAATGTTGAAAAGTACATTAACACTTCGGGTGGCGAGTGGCATAATCGCTAACAGGCAAATGGGCATGTTTGTGTTTCATGAAGAAAAGCAACAGCAAAATAGCCGCAAGTTTCTATACGTATTTGGCGGAAGCAGGCACACGGTTGCCGCGCCGGGTTGCAACAAGCCGATTGGTGGCTCTCCTTGTTGAAGTTCATGCGCGGAATGGAGGCGCATCTGTTCATCCGCGTTTTGGCAATCTACAGGGACAATCGCTTTTCGCTGTATCCTTATTTCCTGAACGAACTGTCAGGATAAAGGGGCGCAATGTGCCTCCCGAAATCATTCCGGCGTTTATACGTCAGAATGCGGACTTGCTCACCGACCCAAGAGTGATTATCGGCACATGGTACAATGTGGAGGAAGACACTACGTATCTTGATGTCACGGCGATGTGCAGCGACAGAGAACAAGCGATGCGGTTAGGTGAAGAGTACAATCAGATAGCTATTTACGATCTGGCGCATGAGGTAGAAATCAGTTTAGGCGGAACAGGCGAAGACATATTGGAGGCACTGCCCGAAGTCAGCCGATTGCCGCCATTGGAGAGGTTATGAAGCCAACCCCTGTTTTTCGTGAAGATGAAGTGACAAGTCAGGTTCGGGTTGTCGCCATCAGTGACACGCATCCCGCACAGATAACGTTTGCTCAATGCGTAAGGCGACCGGACGGCAAAGAGCGCATTATCACACAGAAGATACCTGTGCTTAACGCCGATTTGCTGGCGCGGCTTGTTGCCGAAGCATCGCCGGGAACCGACATTGAAGCAACCATTATCACCGAATGGCACAAAAACGGGTATGCAACTCACCTTGCGAATTTCCGGGTTTCCGTATCCGCTGAACAGAATCTGAACGAAGCGCGTCAACAGCCTGCCGACGCGCTGGCAAAAGCCTCCTGATGGACAGGGGCCATGCCGTTCCATCAGGGCGATTTTCACCTTCTGTACAACGCTATGGGGTTAGTAGAACAGGAAGGGCCACCAGTTGAGCATGGGACGGCCCGCGTCGTCCTTGCAGGGGTTGTCCAATCCGGGCATGTTCTGACGCCAGTACACGGTCCACGGGCCGAACGCATCGGGCGCGACGCCCTGAAAACGCGCGAACCGGGTCGGCAGCCAGGGAACGGCGCGATCCTTGCCGTCCGGCCCATCCAGCAGGCGGTAGTGTTCAATGGTGGACAGAACCGGCGTTACATTCGTGATGTCGCCGTCGCGCCGCGCGTTCGGCACAAAGTTCACGTTTCCGCCTACTGCCACATAGGGGCGCACAGTTCGTTTTTCGCTTTTCCAGAAATACACCAGCGCGTCCTCTTCCGGGTACTCCAGTTCCGTGCCGTTGCGCTCATACAGGCGGTCGAACGGCATGTGATACCGCTTCTTCAAATCAAACCCCGCGTACTCGGCGAAATAGCGCGAAAAATAGGGAATCGCGCCCGAAGTCGCTGTGCTTTCCAGCGCGTGGCTCAATGCTGTCATGGTCGCGCCCGGGCCGCGTTCCGGGTTGACATGTACGATTCGCAGGCTGCGCCCGATGAACGTCTGCTGATCGCTCGACTGCGGCCCCGCCTGTACTGCCCGCCCCGCCATTTTGCGCAGGTTCTCGTCATACCCCTGCTTTACCTCCACGCACTCCAACGGCCCGCCGAAATTGCGCTGATTCGCCAGAAACCAGACTTCATTGACCAGCCCGCGCTCTACCAATTGCGACAGCGTCAACTTGCGGGTCGCGTCATCAGGATCGGACATGTCCATCTGATTGGCGAACTCGTTGTTGAACAGTTGCCCGTACTGCAAGTTCACCATTCCCGGCTTCCAATCCGGGGTACGCGGATAATGGGTGCTGTTGCCGTCCAGTTGCTGATCCGGGGGCGGGGGAACGGCATCCGTCAAATCCGCCACTTTGACAATTTTGTAATCCAGAAACGCGGGCGCGTTCGGGCGGGCGTAGCCGTGATAGCGCGACGATTTGCGCAGGGCGGCGGTGATAGCCTCCACTTTTTTGGTCGCTTCCGCCGTACTCAGCCCGTTGACGAAGTTCAGCACGAGCAGGCGCGGCTGCATCTGCTTGATCTGCGCATGGTGCAGGCGGATCCAGTCGTCGGAATTGGCTTTGCTTTGCGCGTTCGGCCAGACGGAAGTATCCCCTTCCCCGGTTTGCGCCCGCAATGGCGCGGCAGCCCAGGCCGTCAGAGCAAGCATCAGGCCGACAAAAAGTTTGGTTTTAATCTGCATATAAATGTTTTCCTGTGTGAGCGAACCACACTACACCGTTCAAATGAGGTCATTTCCCACAAAAACAACCCCGTAGGGACACAACTTGTTGTGTCCGCATTGCCGGTTGTGTCCGCATTACGCAATGGCAGAGGAGGACACAACAAGTTGTGTCCCTACGAACGCTCATTTGAACGGGATTGATATTAGAGCGTCGCCGCGTACTCGGTAATATGGCGGCTGGTGGCGGGTTCAACGACAAGCCGCGTTTGCAGGGGCGTGTTGCCCTCCTCATCGAAAATCGCCAGCGTGTTCTTGCCCCGGTTCAGCCAACATTCGGGCAAATAGATAGATTTAATCGGCACTTTCTCCGGGTAGCGGCCCAGATTGTGGCCGTTGAGCCAGATGAAGCCCCGCGAAAGTCCGGTCAGCGTGACGCGCAGAATGGGATGCGACCCCGGCTTATCGGGCAGGCTGTTTGAATCCGTGTTGAAGTCGGTACGGAAAAACGTGGGAACGCCAGTTGCGGTGGAACTATCTCGCAGTGAGTGCCAGGCGGTAATTTTCATTGGATCGTCAATGCCGCCACGCATTTTCCAGCCGCGCAGTTCCGTTTCGTCGCCGGGATTGGAGCCGAGCAGCGTGACCGCGCCCGTAATGCCGCCCGTGTTTTCCGTGTTTTCCACCAGAACCACAACCTGATTGGCCTGTCCCGCTTTCCACGCCCCATCCAGCCGAACGTCAAACGCCTGCCCCCAACCCTTATGTTCTCCCACTTTTGTACCGTTCAGATAAATTGTGGCGTTGTCGTCCACGTCCTCAAAGCGCAGGGTATGGCGCTGGCCAGGCAGAGCGTCCAGAGTGGCGCGGAACCACGCGAACCCGCGCTGCTTGTTGAACACGTCTGTTTTCGGCTCGTCCAGCGTTTTCCAGTCCGCGCCCCCGTTGACATCTGCGGGCAGCATAGTCAGGCCGGAAGCGGCTGCGCCCGTTGCCGGTTTCCACTGCCATTTGGATATGGCCTGCTCCGCGCCCGCGTTTTTGGAAAGCGTGACCGGTCCGTTCAATCCTTTCGCCGCCACCTGATCTATAGGGCCAAGATGGTTGAACAGTTTGTTGCGTCCGTAGTGCGCGGCGAAAACGGCAATGGTGTTCGCGCCCGCTTTCAGTGGCACGGCAACGGTACGCGAAAGCGGGGTCGTGAACCGCTGCCGGGGTTCCATGTTTTTGTCTCCAACCGTCACGCGCTTGCCGTTGGCCCAAACCGCGATCCAATCCCCCACATCCGCGAATTTGAGATTGATAGTGCCGTCCTTGCCCGCCTGCGCGACCGTCCGATACCAGGCATACGCGCTCGTGTCGCCATCCACGCCCATTTGCAGCGGCTGCGGGTTGTACTTCCAGTTGCCCGTCAGATAGGCGCTGCTTGCGGGCGCGTCCGCCTCGTATGACTGCCATGCGCCGAGGGTGGGAGGCGTAATCTGTTCCGGGCGGAAGTTCACTCCCCTCCCTCCCGACAACTCTTCTCGGCGCGCGACTTGAAGGCTCAGGGGTTGATCCTCCGGCCCATACGCGAAAACGTCGGCATCGGGAATAGGCAAACGCCGCGCGTACTCTTCGGCGACAACATGCAGGCCACCGTTCTTCGCCTGTACCTCGCCGACATAGGGGAAGCCGCCGATGATATAGGTTTGCCCGCCCGCGTCCGCGAAATACGTCCGGTCGGCCAGATCGCTGCTCACGGCGAGGACACGAAACTTGTGCATCCCCGCCTTAAAGGTGTACTCGCCCACGCCCTGTGGCGCAAAGGTGGTTTGCAGCGTCACGCCCCGCGTATCCGCGTCCATCGTCCAGCCGTTACCGGCAGTAACCAGTCTTGCCTTCCCCTCCGCAACGCGGAAATGCAGTTCCGCGTGGTGCGCAAGCGTAAGGTTGGCGTCGTTGCGCTGCTCCTGTGTGCCGACAGAAGCGTCGTAGATGACAAGCGTGGTGGTGTTTCCCTGATCGGCAACGCCCAATATGCGACACGCGGACGATGCCAGCGTGACATCGGAACCAAGCGCGACATTACGGGCAAGCGGCACGATTTCGCCCGGAGCCAGTTCCAGCGTGATCGCGTTGTCTGCCTCCGCCCCGCCTGAATTCCCTGAAGTGCTTGAATTCGCTGAAGCGCCGGGTTTGCGTATCCGCGCCACAACGGGCTGATTGGACGGGTTATCCACAAACAGCAGGGTTCCCGCCGGACTTTTACGGGCGGTCAGGCGAACGTTGCCGCTGACCACATCGTTCTTGACCTCATCCGTCGCGTTCCGAACTGTTTTCCAGCACATCGGCAAAACTGCGGGCGAACAGCGACGCGCGCTTGAAACGGTAGTAGATTGTCCGCAAATCGCCGGTTTGTCCCACAGCGGAACCGTAATCGTAATTGCTGGCAACCTCATCGTCGTTCCACGTATCGAAATTCGTGCCGCCGTGCAGCATATAAAAATTGTAGCCGTTGCCGCCATACGCGAGGATTTTCCACGTTCCGCGCTCATACGTCCGCAAGTCCCGCGCGCTCAACTCCCCGTACAGGTCGTACCATCCGGGCCAGAACTCGGTGGTAAACCAGGGATTGGCACGGCCCGCGCTGTCCCAGGGACGATTGCCGGCGGGATCATGTCCGTGATGCAGGCCGCTGAAAAAATACGGCACTTCCAGGCCAAGCGCGAGGGCCTTGTCGCGCAGATGCGTAAAATAGCCGTTGGGCATTTCGCGCCCCCAGCCCTGCGGATGCTCGTTTTCCAACTGAACCATAATGACCGCGCCGCCCCGGTGTATCTGATTGGCGGCCACAATGGGCATGACCTTCTCGAACCATCTGTCCACGCAAGCCTCGAATTGCGGGTTGTGTTCGCGCACCCGGATGCCAGGTTTGAAGCGCAGCCAAACGGGATAGCCGCCGCTGTCCCACTCGGCGCACACATACGGGCCGACGCGCACAATGGCGTACATGCCCAGTTCGTGGATGAGTTTCAGATAGGCGTTGAAATCGTGGTCGCCCGCAAAATTCCATTTGCCCTCCTGAAGTTCGTGAAAATTCCAGAAGGCGTAGGTTTCTACGGTGTTGAAGCCCGCCCGCTTGATGCGCAGCAGCCGGTCACGCCACAGAGCGCGGGGAACGCGGCTGTAGTGCAGGCTGCCCGACGCGATAAACGTCCGCTTGCCGCTCAGGAGAAACCCCTTGCCGTCGTAATCAATGGCGGCTTTCGCGGCAGGCGCGGCGGGAAACATGCCGTCGTCAGCGCGGACTGCTGTGCCCATGCCAACAGAAGCCGCAAGCAGCGTCAGGAGAAGCAGGGGATTGTTATTACGTCGCATCAAAATTGACCTCTATGTCGCTATAGTGTTACGCTTGATTCGCCATGCGGGGATGTAAATCCTTGCGCGTGACGAGAAAAAATCATCGTAAAAATGCGAGTTCTGGCATATACTGAATTACCAGAGTTTGCAGAACGACTCGTGGCGCTGAAAACGAATGTTCCCGTTTTCAGCGAGGGAAAGAACGCGCGCCTTTCCCTGCCGCCTGTTTCCGCAATTCTGGCCGGAACATTTTACACGAGTGTTGAAAATTGGAGGGCTTGTAACGATGGCTAATCTTGTTCCCCTTCCGGGCAGCGTTCGCCGCCCATTACCCGGCGCTGAAATCATCGGGGATGTAGACCCGCAGCAGGCGCTGAACCATGTGTCCGTGTACTTTCGCCAGGCCGCGAACGCGCCCCTGCTGCCCGATGTAATCGAGTTCAGTTCTACCGCTCCGCGTAACCGCCGCTACTACACGCATCAGGAAGCGGCGGCATGTTTGCAGCCTGACCCCAAAATGGTTGCCGATGTTCAGGGCTACCTTGCGGATAACGGCATTACAATCAAGCAGCCTGCCGGTCCTCATCCCGACCATGTCCTGCATGTATCCGGCACAGTGGGCGATTTCCAGAAGGCGCTTGGCGTGGACGTGAAACAGTACGCGCACCCTACCGGCGATTATCGCGGGCGCGTGGGCGCGCTGAACCTGCCCGCCGAGTTCGTTCCCCATGTCCACTCGATTTTTGGACTTGACAACCGGCGCGTCGGCTATTCGTATCAGCGCGTGATGAAGGCGAAAGTGAAAAGCCAGAAGCAGCCGTTTCTCCCCACCTCGCTCGCGAAACTGTACGACTTTCCCGCCAATCTGAACGGCGCGGGGCAGACAGTGGCAATTCTGGCGTTCAACGGCCAGATTGCCGATACGGGCATAAGCGCTCCGGGCGGCTACAATACGACAGCCTTGCAAAACTATTTTAACAAGCTCGGCGTTCCCCTGCCGCAAATATCGAATGTGGTCGTGCATGGGCCGGGCAACACGCCCAACAACGGCAATGACCCCAACGACGTGTCCGGCGAGATCATGCTTGATATTCAGATGGTGGGACTGCTGGCTCCCGGCGCGAAAATCGTCGTGTATTTCTCCGAGTTTACGGAAGTCGGCTGGGTGGATGTCCTCCAGGCGGTGGCTAACGATACGACGCACAGCCCCTCGATATGTTCCATCAGCTACGGCAACCCGGAAACCAGTTCCGATGCCGCCAACGCCAACACGCGCGGCAGTTTGTGGACGCATGGGGCTATCGTGCAGGCGGATTTAGCGTTCAAGGTGGCGGCAGCCAAAGGCCTGAGCATTTTCGCCGCTTCCGGCGACGACGGCTCCCCGGACGGCCCACAGGATGGCCTGGCGCACGCTGATTATCCGTCCAGCAGCGCGTTTGTCACAGGCGTGGGAGGAACCAGCCTGCTTGCCAACGCGACGGGCATTACGCAGGAAACCGTCTGGAACGACGGGCCGGGAAGCGCGGGCGGGGGCGGCATCAGCGCCCTCTTCGCGCTGCCGACGTATCAGCAAAACGCTCATGTCCCCTCGTCAGTGAATCCCGGCCACCATATCGGGCGCGGAATTCCCGATGTTGCCGCCGTAGCCGATCCATCCACGGGCCTGCTCATTGTGGATAACAACGGCACACAGCAGCAGATTGGCGGAACCAGCGCGTCCGCGCCGATGTGGGCCGCGCTTACCGCCCGCATCAATCAGGGCATCGGCCACAAAGCGGGCTTTCTGAATCCGTTGCTGTACGCGCAAACCGGAACAGGCGCGTTCCACGACATCACTTCGGGCAACAACGGCAGTTATCGCGCCAAAGCCGGATGGGACCCGTGTACCGGGCTGGGTTCGCCGGACGGCGCGCGGCTGATGCAGGCGTTGAACCATACCACGCCGACGGCAACCCATAGCGAGAGCGAACTCGCGCGGGACCTGACGCAGCAGGTAGCCGAATTGCGCGAACAGGTGCAATCGCTGGCGAACCTCTTCGGGCAGGCAGTGATACAGGGAGAAACGGGTTCCGTCCCCGTACATTCAGGAGAATCTGTCCCGTCAGAAAGCGTGGAGGTTTCCAGCATAAAGGCGACGGAATAACCTCAACGCCGTTCAAATAAGCGTTCGTAGGGACACAACTTGTTGTGTCCTCCTCGGTAGTTGTGTCCGCAGGGGCTATGTGTGTCCGCTCTCTCCTCTACCGGGAGAAGACAGGTCGCCGGAAGAGGACACAACAAGTTGTGTCCCTACAACGTTCTTTTTACGAGGTGAACTGCAATGCTCGTTCGTTATGACGATGCTGCCATTCAGGGGGTGACGCCATTGCCCCTGCATACCGGCGCATATTTTTCCCGCGCGCTGGGACGCGAACAGTCTTACGCTTATTTCGCCCCGCCCGAATTCGACGCGGAACAAACGCCTTCGGACACGCGCTATCCCCTGCTGATTTTGCTGCATGGCAGAAAAGCCAACTATCGCGTTTGGCCGGAACAAACGCGCCTCGCGTTTTATGCCGCGTCAGTGGGAATGTTCCTCGCGTTTCCCGAAGGCGGCGAGGGCTGGTACGCGAACGCTTACGATGGACAGGCCAATTACGAAGACGATTTGATGCAGGACTTTTTGCCGCATCTTCAGCAAAACTGGCCCCTGTTGCCCCCCGGCAAGAATTGGACGATTGGCGGCATGAGCATGGGCGGGCAGGGAGCCATCAAAATCGCGCTGAAGTACGGGCAGATGTTTTCTCTCGCTCTCAGTTTCAGCGGCGCGTTCGAGATTACGCGCGCGCGGAACCGCATCCCGTTTTTGGCGATGTACAGCAGAACGCCGCCCTGCGCCGCGCCTCGAATGTGTTTTCTCTGGCGGAAGACGCGCTTTCCACCTGGCCGCCTGCGCGTCCCAATCTATATCTCGCCTGCGGCCTGCAAGACCCGCTCATCGAATCAAACCGCCGCTTTCATCAGCATCTCGACTATATCGGCTACCGGCACACGTATATAGAAACACCGGGCCATCACACGCTGCCCTACTGGGATCGGGCGATACGGGCAGCATTGCAACAGGTTTCAGGTTTCAGGTTTCAGGTTTCAGGGGACAGCGATTAAAGCATGGGATCGGCAGAGGCGCGGTTTATTTTGCCCACGCTTCCATGCCGAACCTCCTGAAACCTGAAACCTGATACCTGAAACCTTTCCTGAAAGGAACCAACGTGCAGGAGTTTGATTTGATTGTTATCGGGGGCGGGTCGGCGGGGCTGAAGGCCGCGCGGACTGCCGCCAAATTAGGGCGCAAAGTGGCAATGGCTGAAGAGCGCGAAGTGGGCGGGGAGTGTTTCTGGGCCGGCTGCGTGCCGACAAAGGCGATGGTGCGCGCGGCGGAGGTGTGGCATACGGTACGCAATTGCCGGGAGTTCGGAATCCATGCCGAAGTGACCAAAGCCGATTTCGCGGACGCGATGGCCTATAAAGAACGCGCGGTGCATCGCGTAGAGGGAGATTCGCCCTCGCTGGATGGCGGGTTGGGCAAAGTGGGCGGCACGTTCTTCAAGACGCGGGCGCAGTTCGAGAGTCCGCATGAAGTCCGCATGGGCGATGAGGTGATTACGGGCAAGCAAATCGTTATCGCGACGGGAACCGTACCCGCCGTGCCGTCCATCCCCGGACTGGCGGAAGCCGGTTTCATTACCAACCGCGAGGCCGTACATTTAGAATCTTTGCCGAAACGTATGGTGGTTTTGGGCGCGGGGCCGATTGGACTGGAATTCGCGCAGATATTCCGGCGTTTCGGCGCGGAAGTCACGGTTCTGGAGCGCGACAGTTGCGTGTTGCCCCGCGAGGATGAAGATATTTCTCAACTGGTGGCGCAGTTCTTAACCGAAGAGGGTATTCGCATCCTCACGGGCGTTCAGGTGGAAAGCGTTCAGAAGGCGCAGAACGGCATAACCGCCAAGCAACTCCGCGTTCACCATGCGGGCGGCAGTGAAGATTTGGTTTGTGACGAGATACTGGTATCCATCGGGCGCATGGGGGCGTTCGAGGGGCTGAACATCGGCGCGACCGGACTGGATTCTGATCCACGCCACGTCAAGACCGACCACTATTTGCGCACATCCGTGCCGCATATATGGGCGGCGGGCGATATTACAGGCGGCTATCTGTTTACGCATGTCGCCAGTTACGAGGGCAAACTCGTCGCCATGAACGCCTTTGCCGACAAGCCGGAGCCGTTCGATCACCGCGTCGTTCCCCGCTGCACCTACATTGATCCCGAAGTCGCCAGCATCGGCTGCACGGAAAAAGAGGCGCGTGAAAAAGACATGGACGTGGTGACGCGGACGTTCTCGTTTGCCGATCTAGACCGCGCCATTCTGCACGGCGAACCCAAAGGCATGGTAAAACTGGTGCTGGACGAACTGGACGGCCAGATTTTGGGGGCGCATCTGATCGGCCCGCAGGCGTCCAGCATCATCGCCGAACTCGCCATCTGCATGAAGCACCATTTACCCGTCACGTCCATTGCCGACACGATGCATGCGTATCCGAGTTTTCCCGAAGCCGTAGAAGCCGCCGCCCTGTCCGCGCCGAACTACCGGGGGCAGGTGGAGGGCGCGACGGGGGAGTAGGAGTTTTTCACCACCAAGACGCCAAGAACACCAAGAAAAGAAGAGAAAAAGAGAAGAGGAGAACTGAGTGGATCAGGCGCTGCATAGCAGTCTTGTTAGTTTTATATGGAATATTGCCGATGACGTTCTGCGCGATTACTACGTGCGTGGCAAGTATCGGGATGTGATTTTGCCGATGACGGTTTTGCGCCGATTGGACGCCCTGCTCGAAGACACCAAGCAGGCCGTTCTCGCTATGAACGCGATGCTGGATAATGCGGGCGTCATTGATAAGGAAGCCGCGTTGCGTTCCGAAGCAGGGCAGGCGTTCTACAACACGTCGAAGTTTACCCTGCGCGATTTGAAGAAGCAGACGAAGCAGGCGCAATTGAAAGCCGATTTTGAGGAGTATCTGGACGGCTACTCCGAGAATGTGCGTACCATTCTGGATAAGTTCAAGTTTCGTAACCAGATACCGCATCTGGCCGAAGCGGACCTTATCGGCGGCCTGCTGGATAAGTTTCTTAGCGATAAAATCAACCTGTCGCCCAACCCCGTTCTCAACGATGATGGCACGGAACGCCTGCCCGGACTTGACAACCACTCTATGGGGACGATCTTTGAGGAACTGATACGGCGCTTCAACGAAGATAATAACGAGGAGGCCGGGGAACACTGGACGCCCCGCGATGTGGTCAGGCTGATGGCGGACTTGATTTTGCTGCCGATTGCCGATACGATCACGCCGGGAAGTTACCACGTTTACGACGGGGCCTGTGGCACGGGCGGGATGCTGACGGTTGCGGAAGAGCGATTGTTGGAACTGGCCGCGCAGCGCAGCGTAACGCCCTCCATTCACCTGTACGGGCAGGAGGTGAACCCGGAAACCTACGCCATTGCCAAAGCCGATCTGCTGCTGAAAGGCGAGGGCGCGGACGCCGACAATATCCGGCTCGCCTCCACCCTGTCGCAGGACGAGTATCAGCAACCGCCGCTTTGATTTTCTCCTCTCCAATCCGCCGTATGGCAAATCGTGGCAGGCCGATCTCAACCGATGGGACGGCAAGAAGAACATGAGCGACCCGCGTTTTATGATTACCCACGCGGGCGACCCGGAATACAGCCTGCTGACGCGCTCCTCGGACGGGCAGTTGATGTTTCTGGTCAACATGCTGTCCAAGATGAAGCCGGACGCGCCGCACGGCAGCCGCATCGCCGAAGTGCATAACGGCTCGTCCCTGTTCACGGGCGACGCGGGGCAGGGCGAAAGCAATATCCGCCGCTGGATTTGCGAGAACGACTGGCTGGAAGCGATTATCGCCCTGCCGCTCAACATCTTCTACAACACGGGCATCGCCACCTATATCTGGGTGCTGTCCAATCGCAAGCCCGATCATCGGCGCGGCAAGGTGCAGTTGATTGACGCGACGCAATGGTTCAAGCCCCTGCGCAAAAACCTCGGCAAGAAGAACTGCGAACTGTCCCACGCCGACCAGCAGCGCATTCTGGACACGTTTCTGGCGTTTGAGGAAACGGAACAGAGCCGGATTTTCCCCAATGAGGCGTTCGGGTACTGGAAGATCATGGTCGAGCGTCCCCTGCGGCTGTCCGTGTCCCTGTCGCCGGAGCACTCTGGCGGCGTTTCGGAAAGCCTGTGCGGACAGCGAAAGAGGAACCGCTGGCGAGCATCGTGGAGCGCGTCGCCGTCACGCTTGGCCCCGGCCCGCACACCGACTACAACGTGTTTGCAGACGCCATCACGCGGGACGCGGCAAAACACAGCATGAAGCTGCCTGCCAAAGCGGCTGAAACTGCTTCAGTCCGCGCTTGCCGTGCGGGACGAAACCGCCGCCCCCATCGTTCGGCGCGTCAAAGGCGCGACCGAATACGAACCCGACCCCGAACTGCGCGATACGGAGCAGGTTCCGCTTCTGGAACCGGGCGGCATCGAAGCCTTTTTCTGCCGCGAAGTGCAGCCCTACGTTCCCGACGCCTGGATAGACGCGGACGCCACCAAAATCGGCTATGAAATCTCGTTCACGCGCTATTTCTACAAGCCGCAGCCGCTGCGTTCGCTGGACGAAATCCGCGCCGACATCGAAGCCTTAGAGCGCGAAACCGAAGGTCTGCTTGGCGAAATCCTAATCGAAACCAATACCGTGTAGGGGCAGGTCTCCGTGCCTGCCCCTGCGGTGTGCGGTGTGCCTGCGCGGAAATAATGGGGCAGGCACACCGCAGGGGCAGGCACGGAGACCTGCCCCTACATTGTTCGCGTTATTTCGAACGCACAATTCACCGATATTGGGGCAATCCTCCGCGTTGGGGCAGGTCTCCGTGCCTGCCCTTAAAGAGACTGCAACATGACCACCAGATATGATCCCGACAAACATCACCGCCGCTCCATCCGGCTCAACGGATACGACTACGCTCGCGCTGGCGCGTATTTTGTGACCTGTTGCGTCCAAAATCGAGAGAACCTGTTTGGCGACATTGTTGACGGACAGATGCGCCTCAATGACGCAGGCCGTATGATTGAAACGGTGTGGCGTAATTTGCCTGACTTCTATCCCGGCGTAGATACCGATGCCTTTATCGTCATGCCTACGCGACTGCGATGAACGCGCACAGCGTCCCCGCATTGGCGAGGCTCGCGATCACGTCGAGCGGGGTCAGCGCCGCGATCACCGATACGAACACCGCGGTTACCGCGGTGATCCGCGCGGGCGTGCCCCGCTTCGACACCTTGGCGAGGCCCGCGGGTAAAAACCCGTCGCGCGCCATCACCAGGAAGATGCGGCTCTGCCCGTAAAGAAAGCCGAGAATGACCGTCGGAAGCGCGATCGCCGCCGCCGCCGCGACGATCGTCGCGACGCGCCCTTGCCCGATCTCGCGCAGGATCAGCGCCAGCGGCTCGGGCGAGTTCGAGAAGCGCGCGAACCCCAGCGCGCCCACGGCCGCCGCCGCAACGACGATGTAGATGAC
>CAWFQB010000012.1:0-76222 GCA_963817895.1 uncultured Chthonomonadaceae bacterium | reverse complement strand
CGTGCCATCCGTTTCACTGCAAAAGATAATCCTTTTGGCTGAGAACCTATTGTAGCAGATTTCCGTCTTGTTTGTACGCCAGCGTACAAACGCGGGCGTATTTTCCGAAGTGGGAACCATTGGCAACGAAGGAATGGTGGGACTTCCCGTATTCCTCGGAGCCGACCAAACTCCCACCGAAGCGTTCTGTCAGGTAGAGGGAGAGGCTTTGCGGATGAGGACGGACATGTTTCGGGAAGAAGTCAAGAACGGCGGGGGATTGGTGTCTATCCTGCATCGCTATACGCAGGCGCTTTTTACCCAGATTGCGCAATCGGCGGCGTGTAATCGCCTCCATTCTATCGAGCAGCGTTGCGCCCGCTGGCTGCTGCTCACCCAGGATCGGGTTGAGCCAGACGAATTCTCGCTCACGCATGAGTTTATGGGACAGATGCTTGGCGTTCGCAGGGCGACGGTCACGGAAGTGGCGGGAACATTGCAAAAGGCCGGACTAATCACCTACAACCGGGGCAAAATCACTGTCCTGGATCGCAAGGGATTGGAAGGGGCTTCCTGCGAGTGCTACCAAATCATACGACAAGATTACGACCGGCTGCTTGCTGGAACGTAATGGTTCCCGCAGCGCCGCAAACTCACTATCTATAAAGGAAAAAGATCACACCGAAGGCAGGAGAAAACATGAGGGTGGAATTAAGGCGCGGCAGAAGAAAGCCGGATGGGATAACGCCTATTCAGAGCAAGTTCTCATCAGTTAAGCTGCGCCGTCCCTGAAAAACAAATATCTGCTCTTGACCCCAGGGCCAAGTTCGGGTATACTTTTCATGGCAGATCACTTTCAGGTGGTTAGTTGCGACTGATACTCTTGTTACTCAGGGGTTCAGTGATTTCAATGGCGGTTGGCTCAGGGGTAGAGCGCTTCCTTGACACGGAAGAGGTCATTGGTTCAAATCCAATACCGCCAATATCAATTCAAAACAATAAATTCCTTATCCATGCGGGTAAGGAACTTTTTGTATTTGCCCTGAAAAGAGCGGAAGTGGAAAGCCATGTCACTCACAGAGAAAAACACAACGGATACTTCTATCAGCATAAAACATCTGACGACTAAACAAAAGCGGATGGTTTACGCGATCGGCGCAAACTGACCTTCAAGCGACGTGAACGCCGCTTTGTGCAGAGCGCTGTACAGCAATTCGCGTATCCGTTCGCGCAGACACCCTCACCATCTTCCACGCCAGAGATCAAGGCTGAGTTGACTACTGCGGCTGAAGACAGTGGGAACAGACTTGCGCCTCGGCCCCTGCCGCCACGTCGCGCAATTTCAGACGCCGACTGGCAGCAAGTCTTTCAGGAGTGGACGAGCAGCCACGCCGACAAACCATCCGGCTTAACGCCTGACATGCTGCGGCGTGAAAACCTGTATGGCGATGACGAATGACAAATCACCTGATTTGAATTCAACGTTGGAGTAACGAACATGCCACTGACGTTAAATCTTTCCCCAGATGCCCAAGCGCGTTTACGCCGACGCGCGGAACAAAGCGGCGTCACGGCGGAGGAAGCGGCGCGCGAAGTTCGGCAAGCTGCCGAACAACCTCCCGCCTCCGTGTGGGGCGTTTTAGGCATGATCTTAATCCTGATGCTGCTGCCGCACATGCCCCGCGATCCCGAATTGGAAGCCAAGATTGCCGAATCCTTCCAGCCCTATGTCGATCATCTTCTGGCACATGGCACAGAAGAAGAACTCGCCATGTTGCTGCCCAAGATGCCGCTCGAAGAAAAGTTCTTCTACGAAACAGCGACACCGGAAGAGTGGAGCCGGGAATTTCTGGCATGGGCGGAGAGCCACCGCGAGCTGCCCACACTGCCTCCCTGCGCGTTCTCGCGAGAAGCGGATTATGAGGATCGCGACTGATGCCCTGGGCCGCCGATACCAACATTCTCAAACATCTCACGCAACCGGGAACGCCGGAATATGCCCTGTGCCTGAAGGTCGTGATGCGCCTGAAGGCGAACGGAGAGCGTGTAACTACGTTCTCCCAATGCGCGATTGAATTCTGGAACTACCTGACACGCCCGACGGATGCGAGCAATCCGGGGCTAGGGCTGACCGTGCCGAAAGCGGAAAAGGAACTGCGCGACATTGAGAGTTTGTTTGGCATCCATGCGGATACCGCCATCATTTACGACGAGTAGCGGCGTCTGGTGCTGCTGCATGGCGTTCGGGGCAAGCAGGTACACGATACGCGCATTGCGGCCTGCGCTCACATGCACGGCATCACACACCTGCTCACCTGCAATGTTAGCGACTTTGCCCGCTTCAGCGCGTTCCTGACCGCTGTGCATCCAAACGACGTTTAGGAACAAGCGAGGCATGTACTTTTCCGTTCCTTTTGCAGGGTATACTCGATGTAGAGTTACATACTTACATTCAGGAAAAGATGACTGCTTTTGGATACCCCTGCCCCCTCGCAAAACGCGCTTCCCCATCACAATAATTTCGATTTCCTGCGAGTCGCTTTAGCGCTGCTGGTGATGTGGGGACATTCGAGTTTGCTTGTCACGGGTCTTTTGAGCGACGATTGCGTGTACCGGCTTACACGCGGCCAGATATACAGCGGAACTCTGGCCGTTTATGGATTTTTCACCATCAGCGGGTATCTCATCAGTCAAAGTTGGCTGCGCAGCAAAAACGCAAAGGAATACTTTAACAAGCGTATTCGGCGTATTTGTCCGGGGTATTTCGTTGCCTGCCTTTGCGCGGCGTTTGTCTTTGCCCCGCTCGGCGCTGAAAATTTCCGCCGCTACTGGCATGAGTTCAACCTCTGGTTGTTCGCCCGAAGCATACTCTTCCTGCAAGTCCCAGAACTGCCGCCCACGTTTATCCGCAATCCGTTTCCTTTCGTGAACTCGTCGTTGTGGACAATTCAGGGCGAGTTCTGGTGTTACGCGATTCTGGCAGTACTGGGAATGGCGGGTTTGTTGCGCAGGCGCGAAGCGGTTGTCGCCTTTTCGACGCTTGTGTTGCTGCTCTACTGGACCAATACGCTGCACCCTATCGCGCGTCTGGATGCGCCCCCGATGCGGGATATACAGGCGTTGTCAAGATGGCTTCCCAACCTTGCTTACTTCGGGATGGGGATGCTATCCGCCCAATTCCTGAAATCGCCCATTTCCGACAAAATCGCTCTGGCTGTGTTGGCCGGGGTACTGGTCGCTGGACGCAATCTCAACGCCCTGTTGCTGGTTTTGCCCTTTGGTTCGCCTGTATTGCTGTTCTGGCTGGCGTATACGCCGCGATTGCGTTTGCAGGAGTGGTCGAAGCGAACAGGGGATTTATCGTATGGCATCTACCTGTATGCGTGTCCCATTCAGCAGTGTCTGGTGGCATACGTGCCGGCTGTTCGCCATACCCTGCCCCTGTTCTTTAGCGCGTTGTTACTGACAGCGCCCTGCGCCTGGCTGAGTTGGCATCTCGTGGAAAATCCTGCCCTGAAACGCAGGCGCAAGTCGTAAGCAGGAGTTATCACATTTTGCCTGCCGATTTTCCAATGCCGAAAAATGCGCGCCCTGTACAGAGCGCGCATTTTGTTTTGCTGACGCAGAAGGGACTGTCCATTAAAGCCTTTGGCGTTTCAGGAAGATTGTTGTGCCACTGGCGATAAGGCCGCCAAAAAGGGCGATGCTGCCGGGTTCGGGGACGTTGGGAGCGCCGTCGGAAGGGGCGACGAGATTTACCTGAAAGGCGGGCGGAGGCGTCCCGGACAGGTCATCGGATGCGGAGTTGTTCAGGCCGCCTATGACGCTGAACGCGCCCGAATAACTTCCCAACGGAGTGGCAACGTCCGAACTGATGGTGAAGAACGCGAACGAGGATGTGACCTCGCCGGGCAGCAGCGATATGGGCGCGTTCATCAGAAAATCGCTGTCATCGGAGATCAGTGTCGCTCCAACCAGGTTGAGAGAATCGCTGTTGATAAACAGAGTGTTCAGGCTCGTATTCGTCAGTTCCCCGGTAAAGGTGACTGTCGCGCCGGGGTTTGTCGTAATCGGGTTCTGATCGAACGTGACTTGTATTTGCGCCTGGCTTGCGGCGGAAACCACGAGCAGCGCTCCGAAAAGCAAAATGACTCGAAAAATCTTCATTGCTATCTCCGAAATCTTTCACGCAAAATGGGTGAGGAGGGAGTTGATAGTTGATAGGGATACAGGAGCATCAAACTATCAACTCTTGAACCTGTGTTTATTACTCAGGGAATCGTGACGCGCAGGCTGGAAGCGTAGGTTCCGCCGACATACGTTCCCGTAATCTTGAGGAGGCCTGTTCTGCCCGGAAGCAAAACGCCCGGAGCGAAATCGAAGATGGATTGACCGGGTACGCCGCTATCCCCCGGCCCCATGTCAGAATAGAAAGTCCGGTTCGTATACGTATAATTCGCGCCATTGAGCGAAACGCCGGAAAGCGACAGATTTGTCACCCGCGCATTTCCCGAATCGTAAGGCTGTACGGTGACGCGAACGGAACCGTCCCCAAAGCGAACCGTGCTGACGAGTTGTAATTCGACATGCGGCTGACCCCAGATAATCGTCTGATTGACCGTCAGCCCCCCGTTGTTGGTCGTGAACTGATAGGGGCCGCTCGTGATGCCGTTGTTCTGAACCCGGTTCTCGTATGGACTGAGCGCGAAGAAGATGGGGTCATAGTCGGGATTGGCGGAATAACCGCTCCAGCCGCCGATGGCAGAAACGCTTCCGGAGAAAGCGACCTGCGCGAGAATATTGCCTGCCGCATCTTTGAGGATCGGCACTACCGGCACGACTTGGCCGAGATTGGCATAGACAGTGGCGGACGTCAGAGTCAGGCTGGCGGGCGCGGCGACCGGAACCGCATCTTGCCACCAAAACCCGTCGCCGTTCAGGTTCCAAGCGGTATAGTTTGTAAAGAAATTCCCCTCCGGCAGCGCATTCAGCACATTCCCCGCGCGATCTGTGAACAGCAAATCATACTCATAGTAGCGGGAAAACGCGAGTTGCGAGCCGTCCGGCGAAAAACGTATATCTCCGGGTGAGCTGGAAAAGGAAGGCTGGGCAAATCCCGTTTCCGCATTGGCCTGCAAATCGTAGACATGAACGAGTGGGTTTTGCCCGGTCTGCGCGGTGGTGTACAGAACATAACGGCCATCATGCGACCAGTCCAGTCCCGCTGTTATATTGTAGTAATTGCTGAATCCCCCCACGATCTGCTGCAGCCCACCCCCGCCCGACTGGATGGTATAGACACCCTGCCTGATGCCGTAACCATTCGCATCGGTATATGGAATATAGCCGGTGAACATAATTGTCTTGCTATCCGGTCCCCAGGCGACCTGCTGGAGCGTGTTACTCCCCAGGTTCCCGTCACTGACGGTGAGTTGCGTCGATCCCGTGCCGTCGGTATTGATTACATAGAGTTCGCGCGGATGGTCAATGTAAGGATAGTAATTGGGCCGAATTAATTCCGGGGTACGATTGGAAGTGAAGGCGATCTTCCTGCCATCCGGCGAAATTGCCGGGTACATGTCTCTATCATAATTATGCTCAATGAGATCGTCGAAGGTCAGTTGGCGGCGATGAGAGCCGTCACTATTCATCACCCAGATATGCTCATCTCTATCGCCAGTCTGGTTTGAGGAAAAAGCGATCAGAGAGCCGTCTCGAGAAACGGAAGGATACTGGCTATGGAGGCCGTTCTGGTAGCCCGTGAGCGCGACCGTATTGGAAGCGTCCCGGTTGCTTTCAAAGATCACGCTGTTATAGTCGTTGTTTCCGGCTCCGAAGTAGAAGCGTCCACTCGGTGGGGCGGCGCGCGCGGACATCGGCACAGACAGGCCGCTACACAGAGCCAGCAATAAAGGGATGCAGAAGCGTCTGGAATGCAACATCGTAATTTCTCCTTGAAACAGCCGGGTAGATAATCAGGCGGCGTTCGCGCTGATGGGTGACTATTGGGGAGAGTATAGCAGAGCGGCATTAGCCAGGCATTAGCAATTTAGCGTGTTCGGCGTTAAGTGTGTTTGCAACGCGCGATAAACGGGATTGAAAGGGAGAAAAAGAGCCGGGGCAGAAGCAAATACGGGATAAAATCAGGTAATTTTTGAGAGGTGGTTTGTATGCTCGAGCGCTGCGGGAATGAGGACTTCGAGGGGTGTGTACAGCCCGGTCTGCCAGTGGCGGTCGAACGTTTCCCTTCCAAGCGAGGCTTCCAGCGCGCAGGTGTTCCCGGACGCGCGCTGCAAAGCCGGGGGTAGGGCGAAAATTCATCTTTTCCTGTAGAGACTGCATCGCGGAAAGCAACTGGATGCTTTCCCCCGGACAGCCTTTCGCGGCCAGGCGAAAGGCGCTGTCGCCCACGACTCGTATCAGGGCTACCAGATACCGATGCGAAAGCGCGATCTCAAACGCGAGGGCAAAATAAAGATCGCCCTCGTCGCCCTTGTTTTGTCCCATAGCGCCACCATCAGGCCATAATAATACGCGGACTGAAAGACGGCTGCCCTCCTGCACATCGGCATACCCGGTTCGCAGAGTATTCCGTATTCCTTCTCAATTTTGGCGCTATTTTCCTCTGTCCTTACCAAAGAAAGATGAACATTCGGGACAGTAGCGGCGTCTGAACGACGTTGCTTGTCCGATTGAAGGGAGTTCCGCACAATGGCACATACAATTATCTATAACCGCCGCCATCTTCGCGGCTTTACACTTGTTGAGTTGCTCGTCGTTACCCTGATTTTGTCTATTCTCATGGCGGTCGCCCTCCCGCTTTACATCAGCGCGGTTGCCGACAGCCACAAGAAAACCAATCGCGTCAACATGCACAGCGTCGCCACAGCGGTGCAGGCCGCGTATGTGCTGAACCAGAGCGCGGGTTATTCCGTTTTCAGTGGCCCTGCCACTTCCGCCAAAGAGCCTGACCTGAACCCGCTTCCCATCGGTCCCAATGGCGAAACATACAGCGTCGCGGTTCCCGGTCCGCACGGCGGCGCGTTTGTCGTCTCGTGTTCCGATTCGAGCGCGGGTACGTTTGAACCCGGCTACGACAACAAATAGCGGTTATTTTCTCCCCACCCTTTGCAAATCCCCCACTTTATGCGACATAATTATAGCCCGGACGCGACGAGCGCGTCCGGGCTTCAGCAGGCGAACAGGACAAGAGCCTGTTCATCACTTGTTGAGTTCACACCTGCGCTAAACAATGTTTTCGCGCCGCGTGAGCAACTGGTTAAAACAGGCTAACCCGCCTGCTCACCTCGTTGACTATAATCCATGCTAGTCACCACCTCCTTCTTTGTCAATAATATTATCGCAGATTGGCGCAAACTTGTCAAGAAAATTTTGCGCTCTTTTCGCGAAATTTTTGGCTGAAAGCGGAACCGGATTCGGATGGCGATTGGGCTGCATAAATATACAAAAACCGCCCTGCTGTCGGCCACAAGTTACATCGGCGACAGTCCCCTGTTTTTGATGGATTATCTGCTGCGGCTGATGCGCGTGGCCGTGCTGCTGTCCCTCTGGCGACTGCTGCTGCCGCATGGCGAAACGGTTTCCGGGTTTACCCTGCCCCTGCTGTTGACGTACTCGCTGCTGGCGGAGATGTTTGCCGAACTGCTGGAAGCGTATACTGATGTGTCCGATGCGTTCTGGGATGGCACGATTGCCACGCGCTTTATCAAGCCCCTGAGCATATTCGGGCAGTTTACGGCCGAAGCCTGCGGCAAATGGCTGTTTCATCTGGCGACATTTTCCCTGCCCCTGCTGCTGCTGGCTCCCTTAATGCACATCAGCCTTCAGCCCGCCAGTTGGACTTCGGGACTGCTGTTCCTGCCCAGTCTGTTGCTTGCCGTCGGGGTTGGACTGGCATTGGATTTTCTGTTTACCGGTATCGGCATCGGCCTGCAATTTCCGCCGTTCGCCATGACGCGGGCGCGGGCGGCGATTGCCGCTCTGCTGTCGGGCGCGTTTATTCCGCTTGCGCTTCTGCCCTGGAACCTGGGCAAAATCTTCGGCTGGCTGCCGTTCGCTTCCATGGCTTCGGCTCCCCTGCGCATCTACACGGGTACAGGCGACCCACTCCGGCTTTTAATCCTGCAAGCGTTCTGGTGCGCTGCCCTTTGGCCCCTGACTCTGTGGCTATGGCGCGTCAGCAAGGAAAAGATGGTGTCGTATGGAGGTTGAGGAGAGGAAAAAGGAGAAAGGAAAAAGGAAAAAGAGAATTTCGGATAGCGTTGCTTTCTCCTTTCTCCTTTCTCCTTTTTCCTTTACTACCTTGCGCCGTCTGCTGCGCCTGTACGCCTTATACGCGCGTCTGGATTTGATTTTTGTGACGCGGGATATGAAGCTGTTTCTGCTGTGGATGCTCACGGACGCGGTCATGGGTATTGCGATGATTACGAGCATCTGGCTGCTGTCCATTCGGTTCACGGGAATCGGCATCTGGAGCCATGCGCAAATTGTATTTCTGCTTGGCTACTCGGCGGTTGTGGGCGCGCTCATAGATGTTGGCTTCAACTATAATGTGTCGCACATCAGCCGACGGTTGGGACGGGGGCAGTTCGACCACTCGCTGATTCAGCCGCAGCCCATCTGGATGGGATTATTGACGGAAGGCTTTGCGCCGTTCAGCGCGTCCCTGATGCTGCTGCCGGGAATGGCGATGATGGCGTGGGCCGGTCGGCAGTTGTCAATGGGATTGCATCCGCTCTGGCTGCTGAAACTGTTGTTCAGCCTGCTGTGTTCCGCAGTCGTGATGCTGGCGTTTCAGTTTATCTGGGGCAGTCTGGCGTTCTGGGCGCCCCGCTCGGCGGAAGAGATCAGCAGTTCCACCGCCCGCCTGATGAACGAACTGAAGCCCTACCCGCTGGACGGTTTGAGCGGACTGATGGCAGGGGGACTATTGACTGTGCTGCCCGTCGGGTTTGTCGCGTGGTATCCCTGCCGCCTTTTGCTCGGCCTTGAAAACGCGCCCGCCAAACAACTGCTCACGCCACTTGCCGCGCTGTTGCTGACCCTGTTCGCCACATTCGTTTTTCAGCAGGGCCGAAAGCATTACGCCCGCGTCGGCTCACAACGGTACAGTGAATTAGGACATAGAGGATGAGCGTAGTCGAGTTAAAAAAAGTGAGCAAAACATACCGGCAGAAGCAGCGTTCGGAAAAGTTGGGGGATGTGGTCAAGTCGCTGCTGCGGCCTCAGATACGAGAAGTCCACGCGCTGCAAAACATTGACCTGCAAATCGGGCGCGGCGAGATCGTGGCGTATGCCGGACCGAACGGCGCGGGCAAAAGCACGACCGTAAAACTGCTGTCGGGATTGCTGTCGCCGGATACGGGAACTGTGCGAGTGCTGGGCATGAACCCGGCCACGCAGCGGCAGCAGTATGTGGGGCGCATCGGCGTTGTTTTCGGGCAGCGCACAGAATTGTGGCGCGACCACCCGGTTTCCGCGAGTTTTGAATGGAAGCGCGTCGTGTGGGACATTCCGCGCGAACGGTATGAGCGCATGTCCCGTCTGGTAAAGGAACTGCTCGACCTGACTCCGTTTTTCAACAGCCTTGTGCGCGAACTCAGTTTGGGTCAGCGTATGAGGGCTGATTTAGGGTTGGCGCTGCTGCACGAGCCGGAGATTCTGTTTCTGGATGAACCCTCGCTCGGTCTTGACGTGCTTGCCAAACGCAACATTCTGCGGTTCCTCAAAGACATCAACCGGGAACGGCAAATGACGGTCATGGTGACAAGCCACGACATGTCGGAATTGGAACAGCTTGCGGGGCGCATCGTGATGGTGGCGCAGGGTAAAATCGCGTATGATGGCGACTTTGCCCGCCTGCGTTCCGAGTTTGCCGACCGCCGAACCCTGATACTGGAAACGGCGGGTGACGCGGCCCCGGTTCTGCGCAACGCGACCCTGACAGGCAGCGAAGCGGGACGGCACGAGTATACGTTCGACGCCACGCAGGTCAGCGTCGCCGATTTATTACAGCAGGCGTCGCGGCAGACGCGCCTCGCCGACGTGGAAACCCGCCGCGCCGACATTGACGACGTAATCGCGGATATATACGAAAAGTGGAGAGTGGAGAGTGGAGAGTGAGAGCATGATGGACATTCGGCAATTGGCGGGCGAGGAGTTGGAGCGGGCGTATTATTTGTGGTCGCAGGCGTTTGAGCATGGCAAGCGGGACATGTCCGAGTGGAAGGAGTGGGATCGGGACAACAGCGAGCGTCAGGCGATTTACGGCATTTTCGATGAGGCGGGCTTACAGGCGACGTTTCTGCTGGTGAATATGAACCTGCATTTCGGGCCGCATGTAGTTGTGCCGATGGGCGCTATCAATGGCGTGGCCGTTCTGCCCGGAGCGCGGGGCAAAGGTTACGCTTCCGGGGGCGTCCGCTACTGCCTGGAACAGATGCGCCGTAACGGGCAGTGTGTTTCTATTCTGGAACCGTTCCACTGGGACTTTTACCGGGGGTTGGGCTATGAATGGGTGGGGCTGAATCGCCGCTACTCGCTGCCTTCGCGCATCCTGAAACCCTCCCCGTATACGGAAAATGTTCGCGCCGCAACGCTGAATGACCGCGAAAGGATTGCCGATACCTACGCCCAATTCGCAACGCGGTATCGCGGCATGTTAAAGCGAACGCCTATGGAATGGAAACTCATGCTGGATGATACGCCCAAAGAGCATTTCTATACGTATGTGTATGAACAAAACGGCGAACTGGAAGGCTATCTGACCTATCACGGCGGCAAGCGCGAAGAAACGCGGTTGCGCGAGTTCATCTATTTGACCGCCCGCGCGCAGCAGGGATTGCTTGGCCTGTTGCGCCGCCATGACATGCAGATTGACAAATTCTCATGGAACGCGCCCGCCGATGATACGCTGTATTCCCATCTAAACCATTGGGATGTGGAAACCAAACTGCGCCCGCTGCCTCATGGCGCGTATCGTGGATGTTGTCGGCGCGTTCCAAACGTGGAAGCCGCTCAACCCCTTACAGGCAAATTTTGTTCTGGCAGTGGAAGACAAACACGCGGGTTGGAATGAGGGCGCGTGGCGAATCAGCGTTGAGGAGGGGCAAACAACGGTCACGTCTACCGGTGATAAGCCCGACATGGAAATGGATATTCAGGCATTGACGCAGGCGTATTTCGGTACGCCGTCCCTTTCCGACTTGCGCCGCGCCGAACGCCTGACCATCCACAGCGAACAAGCCTTTGAACAACTGGCGCGGCTGCTTGACGGCCCGCCCATGTGGATCAACGATGGTTTTTGAGAGTGGAACTTTTCCAGAAAGGAATTTAATGCTGTGAAAACGGTAATCGCTGTCATTCTGTTCGGCTGCCTGTCTACGCTTACGATAGCCGCCGATACTCCCGCGCTCAAAGCCGACCATAAACCGGACGTAACCGCGCAATTGCTGAAAGTGGAGCGGGACTTGAACGAGGCTTTTAAAGCGCGCGATAAAAACACGCTGGCAGCCCTGTGCGCCGAGGATTTTGTGTTCACAGACGACAACGGCAAGTTGACGACCAAAGCGCAGTTCATTAAGAGTATGGACAGTGGCTTCAAAGTGGTATCTTATACCCTGAGCGACCTTGCCGTACATGTTTACGGAGATACGGGCATTATCACAGGACAGTGGGATGGAACCGTGAAAGCCGACAACGAAGAGACGAAAACAAGTCTGCGCTTCACGGATACTTTTGTTCGCCGTGACGAACGCTGGTGGACAGTGGCTTCACAAATGACTCATCTCATCCCCCATGAATAAACTACCGAACAAACCTGTGTTGAACGGGAAGCGCAGAACCCTGAGCCTGTTCGCGTTGCTTTGGGCGGCAATGGGAACGGCAACGATAGCCGGGAAGAAACCTGAAACTGCTGCGCCCGTTCGTTTCCGCGAACATCTTATCGCCACACTTCCCGGCGTATATCAGTGCGCGGTTGCGGACATAAACGGCGACGGCAAGCCGGATGTTCTCGGATTGTCGAGCGGTAAAAACGAGATCGCGTGGTACGAAAATCCGACGTGGCAGAAGCATGTCATTACAACGGCTACGCGGGGCAACATTGACCTTGCCGCGTATGATCTGAATGGCGACGGCAAACTGGAACTGGCGGTTGCCAGCGCGTTCGACCTGAACAACACGCGGCAGGGCGGACGTTTGCAATGGTTTGCGCAACCCATAAACGCAAACGAGGAATGGACGGGACACGATTTTGCCAACATTCCCACCGCGCACCGCCTGCGATGGGCGGATTGGGACGGCAACGGCAAGAAAGAACTCGTGGTCGTTCCAATTTTAGGCGAGGGCGCGACGCCGCCAAATTATGCCCTTCCGGTTGCCATCACGGGCTATGCGTTCGCGAACGGCAAAGCGCGAACCTATACCATAGACCGCTCCCTGACAGTCGCGCACGGCATGAGGATTCTGGACTTCGACGGCGATGGACGCGACGACCTGCTGGTTGCCAGTTATGAGGGCGTGACATGGTTTGCGCCGGAGGGCAAGGGCGCAAATCGAACCTGGCGCAAAACCCTGCTGGCAAGCGGGGAACAAAACATGCCGCCCAAACGGGGCAGCAGCGAGATAGACCGGGGCTGGCTGAAAGGCAAGCGCCCGTTTCTGGCAACGATAGAACCCTGGCACGGCAATGAGGTTGTGGTTTATACCCTACCCTCGAATGGCAAAGGCTTGTGGCAGCGGCATGTCATTGACACCACGCTGGAAGACGGCCACGCTCTGGGCTGCGTTGATCTAGACGGCGACGGGCAAAGCGAAATCATCGCCGGTTATCGCGGCGGAACACACAACCTGTATGGCTACCGTTGCGTGGACGCCGAGGGCGCGAAATGGGAACGCTTCACCCTCGACGTGGGCGGCATGGGCGGTTCCGGTCTGGTAATCGCCGACATCAACGGCGACAAACGCCCCGACATCATCTGCTGCGGCAGCAACATCATAAAATGGTACGAAAACCTGCCCGCCACACCATAACGCAGAAGATTTAGCCGCGAATGAACGCGAATGAAATAGAGCAAGATTGCACTACGATAATCCTGTCAAATCCTGAAAAACCTGTTAATCCTGTCTATTTTGAATTATATTCGCGTTCATTCGCGTTCATTCGCGGCTAAATCTTCTTCTCAACGCACTCGCGTGACCGCCTGCTTCCAGCCTGTGTACAGCGTTTCGCGCTCGTCCATGCTCATTTGCGGCGTGAAGGTTCTGTCTACAGCCCACTGCGCGGCAATCTCTTCCGCTGTTTGCCAGAAACCGACCGCCAACCCCGCAAGATACGCTGCGCCCAGAGCCGTTGTTTCCGTGACGGCGGGGCGCACAACCGTTGTCCCCAGTAAATCCGCCTGCATCTGCATCAGGGTATCGTTGACAGTCATGCCGCCATCCACGCGCAGTTCGGGAATATTCAAACCGCTGTCCTGCCGCATGGCTTCCAGCACGTCGCGGGTTTGAAAGCAGACCGCTTCCAGAGCCGCCCGCGCCAGGTGCGCCCTTCCCGTCCCGCGCGTCAGTCCGACAATCGCGCCCCTCGCGCCCGCGTCCCAGTACGGCGCTCCCAACCCGACAAACGCCGGCACAAACGTCACGCCCCCACTGTCGGGAACCGAAGTCGCCAACCCTTCTATCTCCGATGCCGAACGAATAATCTGCAACTCATCCCGCAGCCACTGCACTGCCGCCCCGGTCACGAAAATGCTGCCCTCTAATGCGTAGGTGATTGGTGATTGGTGATTGGTGGTTGGCAGTTGCCATGCTACTGTTGTCAGCAGGCCGTGTTGGGAGAATTGCGGTTGATTGCCGGTGTTCATCAGAAGGAAGGAGCCGGTTCCGTACGTGTTTTTTACCATGCCCTGTTGGTGGCAGGCTTGCCCGAATGTGGCGGCCTGCTGATCGCCCGCAATGCCGGATATGGGAATGGCGCGGCCCAATAGTTCGGTTGCGGTTTCACCGTAGATGTGGCTGCTCGGCTTCACTTCGGGCAGTAATTCGCGGGGGATATTCAAAAGTTGGAGTAGTTCCGCGTCCCATTCGCCCGTGAGAATATTGAACAGCAGGGTGCGGGAAGCGTTGGAAACATCAGTCGCGTGAACCGCGCCTTTTGTCAGCCGCCAGAGGAGAAACGTATCTACGGTTCCGAACGCGATTTCGCCCCGTTCCGCCCGCGTTCGCAGTCCGGGCGTGTTGTCCAGCAGCCAATTTATTTTTGTGCCGGAAAAATAGGGGTCGAGCGGCAGGCCGGTTCGGGCGCGAAACAGCGGTTCCAGTCCCTCCGCGCGCAGACGTTCGCACAGAGGCTGAGTTCGCCGATCCTGCCACACAATGGCGTTGGCAACCGGGCGTCCCGTCGCGCGTTCCCATAGAATGGTGGTTTCGCGCTGATTGGTGATGCCTGCGGCGGCTATGTCCGCTCCCGTGACATTCTGTTCCCGCAAAAGTTTGGCGACAACGCCCGCCTGCGAAGTCCAGATGTCTTCAGGCGCGTGTTCCACCCATCCCGGATGCGGGTAGCGCTGCGCGTACTCCTGCTGCTCCACGCCGCAGACACGCCCGGATTGGTCAAACAGAATCGCACGCGAACTCGTCGTTCCCTGATCCAACGCGAGTATAAAATCTGCCATCATCTTTACTTGCTCCTAAACTATATTAAGAACTCTTTACAAGTCTGCCGCATCCGGCTATAATAGAGCGTTCGCCCGAAATTATTGATCTGCCAGGCAGGTTCCCGCGACAGGATTATACAGGAGGGTTTCACTTGAACTATAATTCTACCGAAGCGAAACACCCCCGAATCAGCGCGATCATCTGTACGGCTAACCGGGGCGACACGTTACTCATGGCCGTCCATAGCATTCTCGCGAACACACATCCCGATTTCGAGTGCGTCGTCATTGATCAAAGCGACAATGACGAAACAAAACAGGCGTTGCTGCCCCTGCAATCCGAGTCGCGTCTGCGCTATATTCATACGGCAAGCAAGGGATTGGGCAAAGCGCATAATTTAGCGATTGCGGAAACGCAAAGTGAGATCGTGGCAATCACGGACGATGACTGCGAGGTTTACCCCGACTGGCTACGTCAGATAGAAACTGTTTTTTCTACCAACACGGCAATCGGCGTCGTTTATTGCAGCGTCTACGCCGCTCCCTATGACAAGACGAATGGGTTCATTCACGAGTATCCCATTGAGCAGGATCAGACGCTAACCCCGGAGAAGCATGGCAGAATCGGCGTTGGGGTTGGAGGGATCGGCGCGGGAATGGCAGTGCGGCGTTCGTGCATACAAGATATTGGCGGCTTCGATTCGATGCTTGGGCCGGGAGCGCTGTTCCCTTCCGCCGATGACACAGACATCGCGGTTCGCGCGCTTTTGAAAGGCTATTCCGTCTATCTCGCGTCGAGAGCGCACGTTTTGCACTATGGGTATCGCACCTGGGAGCAGGGCAAAGACCTATCCCAGCGCGATTACACGGCTCTGGGCGCCGCTTGCTCCAAGCACTTCCGTAGTGGCGCGCCCGGCATGAGACTGGCTCCGTTGGGTCGAATGCGCTGGCATGCGGTTCTTACGCTTCAAGACTGCTTGCGCGTCCGGCGGTTGCGGGGTGTCAAGCGGCTTTTTTATTTTCTATCAGGATTTCTACGGGGATTGCGCATCCCTATAGATAGACACACACTGGTGTTTCATGGACAAGCGACAACTTAGAGCCTATCCCACCAGGCCGGGTACAGAGAACGTACCCGTCTGAGTGGCCTGCGGCCAAGCGTCCTTCGGACGCAAATGCAATCGACTGTTGGGATAGGCTCTTAGCCAGACTTATTCATCCCTGCGCCTTCGCCTCACCCCGGATAATAGATGATGCGTGGATCGTTCGCGCCGCGCTGATAATTCCAGGCGAGGTTAATCAACGCGGGTAAATCCACGAGAGGACGCCAGCCGAGCAGGAACTTCGCTTTTGTGTTGTCCAGCCAGGTGGATTGAAACTGCGTGGGAATGTCTACGGACGGCAGGCCGCGCGTTTGATGCAGATACTCCGCCACTTTACGGTACTGGACAGGTTCATCCATGCAGATGTTGAACGTTTGCTGTCGGGCGCGGGGATGGTCGAGCGCGGCTATAATCGCTGTGATAAGATCGTCGAGATGAACAAAATTGCGCTGTATCGGTTCGCCGTCCGCGTCCAGCATCACGGGAACGGTTTGGGTTCGCGCATACTCTGCCGCTTGTTCCGGCGCTACTAAATCCTTCCAGCGCGGCCCACCGAATATATCATCCCCGAACGACAGCGTGACCTTGAAATCGTCCTTTTCCATGATCCAGGGGGCGCGCAGACAGCAGCCGTTCAAGCCGTACTGGATATAATATTGCTCCAGCATTACCTCTTCCAGCACTTTCGAGAGGGCGTAGCAGCCGGGATACGCCGAGTGTTTTTGCGTTTCCACAATTGGCGTGGGAAAGCGGTAGAAGAAGTGTCCCATCCCCGCGTCGCCGCCGAGCAGCACGAATTGCGAAAACGTTGGCGATTGGCGGCACGCTTCCAGCAGCCAGAACAGCCCCTTCACCGCCACATCCATTACGGCGTCCGGCGTCTCTTTGCAGGTCGCCAGATGCAGCACATGCGTCACGTCTGCCATTGCCGCCTGCACATCCGCCTGAACCGACATATCGCCCGTAACCACTTCTAGCCCCTCGCGCTCCGGCAGTTTGCGGTTATGGCACAAAGCGCGTACAACAGTCGGCGTGTCTTGCCGTTCTGACAAAAAGCGATTGATAAACGCCTGTCCGACTTTCCCCGCAGCCCCCGTTACTAAAATACGTCGCATGGCTTGATTATTCACTTTCAGGAAACTTCACCTGCTGCGGCGTCTCAGTCATGAGCCGTCTCCTCTGCGGGGTAGTCGTTAAATGTTTCGCCATCCAGAGCGGTAAACGCGGTTAGTTCGCGTTCCTCTGCCGGACGGGCAAGGTCCGCTTCGTATTCCAACGCCGCTCGCTCCGCCTGTGCCTGAAGGATACGAGTTCGCTCGGCTTTCGGTAAGGCGAGAAGCTGGCGGGCGGTAAAAGATTGAGGCTCCTGTTCTTCCAAAAGTTCATCCAGAACCACTTCGGCAGGCTTTCCCATTCGCGCCGCCTTGCGCTGCAATCTTGCTTCCTGTTCGCGTGTCAGCGTCAAACTCATTTCTCTTTCCTTTCTTGCGCATAAGAAGTCGTCTATTATACGTCAAAAGAGGGCAATAGAGCATGAAGACTTTCAAATCGTTCATTACGAAGGGAGGAAGCGCAAGCCTCCGGGTCTTTTAGAGTATGACCGAAAGCCTGATTCTTCCTCCCTATTTCGATGCGTTTCCAACTCAACGCGGCTGGATGAGCAGAATATAGGACAAGGCGATACCGCCGCGTTACGGATCGGAAGCGGGGCCGTGCCGGTAAACTTTGCCTGCGGCGTCGCCTGCCTTCCAGGTGGAACCGTCACCCGCATGGCTGTTTGCGGGGGGAGAACCCTCCACTTCTACAGGCGTCGTTCCCGCTGCCGCAGGCACTCCGGCAGCAGAACCCGCGTCGGCAGGCGCGGGAGAAGGAACTGCGGACATTCCCGCCGAACCGCTCGACGCGCTGGAAGCGGTTGGCGCGTTGGTTACGGGCGTGGGCGGAGCGGACGGCGAGGCAGATGTATTGCCGCCTGCGCCTGTGTCGGTTGCCGCAGCAGTTCCCCCTGTAGCGGCGGTTCTGGCAGGGGACGCGGGAGCCTCCTTGCCTGCTGAAGCGGCGAACGAGGCCGAGTTTTCCGGCCCCACGCCGAACATGAACCACAACCCGGCAAGGATAATTACGAGCAACGCGACGCCGCCCCCGATAAGCGCGGGGCGCGGCACGTTGGCAAGCGGGAGTTGCCGGGGCGCGGCTGCGGACGCGGCAGGTTTCGGAGGCGTTGCTTTCGCCCCATCGGAACCGGCTTCCCCGCGCCCGATATGGACATTTTTGGACATGAATGTCTCCTTAGAAGTTCTTCCGTTTGTCGAACATGCTCCAGGTTGTGGGGCCGCTGCCGGTACATTCCGGCCCGCCACTCGACGACCAGGTCTGATTGTAAAGCAGTTGCTTGGCATGGCCGTCGGCGAACAGCAGTGTGGCGCGCATCTGGTGTTGCGGATCGAAGTTGGGGCTGGAATCGAACCAGTGCGATTTGCGGGGGTATTGCAGCCAGGTGCTTCCCGTCGGGTCCGGGTAGGTACACCAGTCCTGCGTACCCGATAAGTCCTGATGCACCGAAAACGGATTGTCAATATTGCTGCCGGTTTCCCACCGCTCATAGCAGGCGACCATGCTGGCCGGAGTCGGGATTTCCGCAATGGACGCGCCCCAGTCCGTGTGCGAAATGCCCCCCGGCGCGGAGCAGTCCGCATCCAGCCGGTCACGCGGCCCCGATGTCAGAATGTAACTGCGCTTACGCGATTGCGACACGCCGGTTCCCGGCGCCGTGCTGTCGGAGGGACACTGGAATATTTGCGTGTTCTTGATGTACGGCTGTATAATCATGTTCCACTGCGAACCGTTGACGGCGCTTCCGCCCACGCCGCAGGCATCGGTGGGATCGACCAGCGGGTAGCGACAAAGCGCTCATCGTAATCTTGCAGGTACATGTTCAGGGCCAGTCCCATTTGTTTGGCGTTGCTCAGGCACGAGGTGGCGCGCGCCTTTTCCCGCGCCTGGGCAAATACCGGGAACAGAATCGCCGCGAGAATCGCGATAATGGCGATCACGACGAGCAGTTCAATAAGCGTGAACCCGCGAGGCTTTCTTGATAGCATTTTCACTCCTCGTAAACTCGTAAAAGGACGCGACGGGGCGGCGCAAAGGCAGAGCGTCCTGCGGCAAGCGCCCGCCCCGGCGTACAGAAATCCTTCCAAAATCATATAGTGGCATCAGTCAGGGTATCAATCAATGGTAGACGCATTTCCGAGAATGCCGTCGCCGTTATAATCCAGACCATCGCGCGCAGGCACAATCCCAAGCGGCGTACAAACGGGCGAAGTGGCGTTGCGCAGCCATTTCACATGTCCGTCCACCATGCCGTACACCGCGCCATCTGTGTGGCGGTCAGCGGCGGGACGCGCTTCCGGCGCTCCGGAATTGGGGCAGCCGCCACCCGCGCCGCTGGTCCATCCCGGCGTCGCGTTCAAGTTCGCGGGATTGTTGAGCCTGCGCCCGCCCAGCGTAAAGTTGCCTTTGTCAATGAAAAAGGCAAGCGCCTGCGTGTAGGTGGTTCCGCCCGATACCACGTTGTTGATACCGGCGGCGTCAATGAAGATCGGCGTTTGCGCCACAACCTGAACGCCCGCGAGCGGACGATTTCCGCCACTGCCGGTGATGCGGGGAATTTCAGCGTTGTAGGTGTAGCTGATACTATGCGTGTCGCTCGGACACTTAAAAACACCCGTGTTTTTAATTTGCGGCTGTAGCGTCAGCGGCCAGGCAACCGGCAGCCCGCACGAAGACCCGTCACAGGTTCCGTTGATATCGGTGGGAAACGAATAGGGCAGCAGTCGCTCGTCATAATCCTGCGCGTACATGCTCCAGCCGAGCAGTATCTGCTTCAGATTGGAAGTGCAGGAGGTCTGGCGGGCTTTTTCGCGCGCTTTGGCGAATACGGGAAAGAGAATGGCGGCAAGAATCGCGATAATGGCGATCACGACAAGGAGTTCGATCAGGGTAAAACCGCGCCGATGAGGTGTGTGCATTGGAGGCTCGTGTTCGGTACGTCAGCATCCGGCGGCAAACGCGCGCCGACACTGGCTGCGTTGGTATGTCAACGGCCACAATGCCGTTTGAAAGGAGTACTGGCAGGCGCATAAACTGTACTCTCAGTCCGCTTTGCCTGTATATGCAGATTAACCGTTTTCTACACCTCTATTTTAGCAGTAAATACCAGTTTTTCAACAATTATTTTTGCCTCCACAAGCCAGTATCAGCGCAATTAAGATGAAATATTCGTTATAAACAACTTTCTTTCTGGCTATGTGTTCCGACAGTTGCCCCTTAGCGTCCAGCCGTCGTAGTTGCTATCATCAGAATCGAAAGGAACCGTGTCTTTGCTCGGCGCAGGGATTGGAGTGTTGGGAGTTGAGCAGTAGTGAGCGTGGGAAGGGCAGACAGAGCGAGAAGCCGAGAGGGGACCGATATGAAGTGACAAATCGGTTTGGAGGGGGTGGAGAACGGGCGGATTTGAGGATTCCACGCGGCAGACTTGTGCAGATTGCACGCATGACACGCATACACCAAATTGTCAATCTCATCGGAACCGCCCGCATCTTCCGGCTGATAAGGATATATGGTGAGCGAGGAGCCGACTTCGGTTTCGGCAACGCCGCAGTAGCCGCAAGCGAAAGCATAGAGAGCGCGAACAGTGCGGCGCAGATGCGCCGTGATCATTGCAGCATCGGAGAGGCAGGTTGGCGACGGCGACCCTTGCGGCGTAACGGAGGCAGTTCTTTTTCCATTGCCGCAATCTCATTTTCTTCCCGCTCAATTTCTGCAAGAGTTTGTTCGAGGCGTTGCAGCATTGCTTCTTTGCGGGCGATAATCTCTTCCCTTTTCCGTTGACGTTCTTCCAGTTCAATGATTTCGAGACGCTTGCGTTCATTGCTGGCTTCAAGGCGTTTGTCGAACTCTTCTAGGGTCAGGGCTTCAAATCGCTCTACGGGCATGGTATGGTTCCTCCTCAACAGATTATACCACAGAGGCGTTCGGCAGTCGAGAGTGTCCGCAAGTCTGTGGGAACGGCAAAGGCTACTCTTTCCAATCCGTCATATTCAGCAGCAGACTGCCGGGTTTGGATTTGATGAACGTTCGCGCTTTTATCTCGTCGAAGAAGTGGGATTCGTCGAACAGGTGGGCGCAATCGGGGTTGTTGGCAACATTGAGGTCGCGGGCTTTGGCTAGAATTTCGCGCCAGCGGGGATTGCCGTAGGAGGGCCAGCGGATACCGGCCTGACAATAGGACGCATCGGCAAAGTAACGGGGATGCTCCTCGCCGCCCGGTTTGGCGCGGCGGGCATGCCAGAGCGCGGAATGAACCAGCACGGCGGAACCCGGCGGCAGATTATCTATCACAACCGCTCCCGGCAGCGTAGTTTCTCCAAGCAGGCGCAGGGCGTCGTTGCCGACAACCATATTCTGGCTGCGGGGCAGGGCCAACAGGTCGCCGATAGCGCCGTTCAAGCCGTTCAAATAGTAGAAGAAGTGAACCATGCCGTGGGAACGATTGGTTTGCGGAAACTGCTCGTAATCCTGATGCCAATGGACACCGGGGGTTCCGGTTTCCTGCCGGCTCGCGTGAAGATGGTGAAACGCGAAACTGGCACCCATCACGTCCGCCACCACGTCCATCACGCGGGGATGGCTGATAAGAAGGCCAAGTTTGGGCATTTCAACCGGATAGCGTCGGGGCGTGTTCGGGAGTGAAGGCTCCATCAGCGCGTCAATGTCGGCTTTCAATGCGGCGCATTCGTCCGCATCGAAGAACCGCTCGAACACCAGATACCCTTCGGTTTGGAAGAATTGCGTTTGCGCCTCGCTCAACAAACTCATGGCTTTGTTTCTCCTCGGCCCGGTGATTTCCGGCTCCGCTCCCTTGTTGCGCTTCCGGCGGTTCTGGATTCACAAGGTTGCTTTGATTTTGGGTTTGTCTTCAAGGCATGTCGGGCGCGGCAGTGAAAGGCCCTTCGGGTGAACCTTGCGGGGGCGGCGGGGGATAGCCGGAAGGCGGAAAGCGAGAATCGGGCGGCGGAGGCGGGCGATGCTGCATCTGTTGCTGCTTATAGTTTGCGAGTTCCGACTCCTTCAGGTTCAATTGAAGTTGCAGACCGTCGCTGACGCGCGCCTGATGCAGCGCAAGGGGCAGAATACATAAAAACGGCAGCAAAACGCAGATAGCGCCCACAGCCAATCCGGCAAGGAAATACGCGAAGGGTTTGTTAACGCCGGGGGAGGAAACAGTTGGGGAGGGTTCAATGTCTGTCGGCATACGGATTGGCTCCTATCGCGACGGGACTTCAGCGATACGCGGCTGCGCATTGATACCAGTTGTGGGCAGGACAGGCTGCGCCGGTTTTCCCCGGCGCAATTTGTCCGTTCGGCTGAATTCGTTGGCCCGTCCCTGCACGGCGGGGGAGGCAAGACCAATCAGGCTGGAAAGCGCGATTACCGCCGCCAGTCCGATAGCCGCCTGCCTCGCGCTCATATCCTTGTCACCGGGCGCAAGAACGTACAATTTGCGCGTGGGCTGAACGGTTGCCATTGCCGGTTGTGGCGGCACAAACAGGGTGCGATACTGATGGCCGCAGGTCAAACAGCAGGCGGCGGTCAATCCTGTTTGCGTGTGGCAGCGGGGGCAGGCTTTGCGTAGTTGAGACTGCATTAACGTCGTTCCTTCTTACGCACAGGTTCCAACAAAACTGAAGACTATTTCAATACAGCGCGGGATAATTCCTTTGCGGATTACACTACGCCTTTTGAGCGAGGTTTGCGCCAGCCGGGTATTTTGTGCAGGGAGGGCGTATCGGACTCTTCGGGGATGGAGCAGACAAGACAACGCGGAAATTGACGCGCCAGCAGGCGCGCGTTGCGCCAGTTCGGCTCGAACCAGACGCGCAGTTCGTGTTTGGCGATTAGATAGGCGGCATGGCGCAGCCCATCGCGATAAAATAACTGTCCCGACGTGGAAGAGGGGTTGATGGCGCGGGAAATAGAACCCGGCCAGACATACGTGATACGCAACGGATCAGGCAAGAATTATTCTCCTCCACTCCCCCACCCTGTACCCCCACATTTCCACTAACGCAGTCCAAAATGGGCAGCCACTCCACTTTGCCCCACCAACATTCTTACCAAAAGCGTTGAAGCGGGAACAGAAGCCGTGATTCTGGTAGACAGGCGTAAACACGCCTGTTTTCTGAGGAAAAAAGTTGTAAAAAGACGCCGAAATACCTGCCAAAACACTTGACTTCCGCATGGCAAGCAAGTACAATGGGGCAATTCCGGGGTGAGCGTGGGGAGACTTGTGGGGAACTTGTTGGAGGGAGTGTAGGAACACCCTCCCAATTCCACTGTACTGCTCTCCCGATTCCGTTGTTTTTTGTTGCAGAAAGCGTTCAGCGCAATCGCATGGCGATAAGTTCTCCTACTCAAAGAATGTGGGGGCGTTTTGAACACAGCCTTGATGACAAAGGCCGTGTCATTGTACCCCAGAAATTTCGCGACAAGCTCGGTGAAGAATTCGTTCTCACCATCGGGCCAGGTAACCACATTCGCGCCTATCCCATGCCCGTATGGGAAGCGATGGAAGAACAGCTTATCAGCGTGGACGTTCATGACGAACTGAACCCCGACCTGATTTTTTTACAGCGCATGTTCGGAAGCTGCGAATTCGTCAATTCTGACCAGCAGAACCGGGTTTCCATACCGCGCCATTTGCGCGAATGGGCCAAACTGCGCGAAAGCGACGCGGCGGTTATCATCGGCAACGGGACGCGCCTTGAAATCTGGAACCGCAACGGATGGGAAGCGCACACGGCGGAATTTACGCCGGATAATGCCGCCGAAGCCGCCCGCAACCGCAAAGCCACCGCGCTGCCACTGGCAATAACTGTCGAAGCCGCGCAAGTTCCTGCGGTGTCTATCAGTGAGATTGCAGTTGAGGCTTGATGTTGATTGCCTGTTGATAGTTGAGTTACTGCTATGAACTCTGAAAAACCGGAAGCGTCCGAACCCGCTTCCTCAACTCTCAACTCGCAACCGGCAATCAGCAACTACCATACGCCCGTCCTGCTGGACGAAATACTGGACGCGCTCGATCCACAGCCCGGAAAAATTATACTTGACGCTACGCTTGGCGGCGGCGGACACAGCCTTGCATTAGCGCAAAAATTGCAGCCGGACGGAACGCTCATCGGCCTTGACCGGGACACGGACGCGCTGGAAGCCGCGCGGATTCGGCTCACGCCGGTACAGAACTTTGTCTCCATTATACTCTTACATACGCCGTTTGGCAACATGGAGACGGCATTAGACACAAATATTGCCACAAAAAAGTCAAAAATGGATGGAATTTTGTTCGATTTGGGCGTATCTTCGCACCAATTGGACACTTCGCGCGGCTTCAGTTTCCGGCGCGACGAAAATTTAGATATGCGTATGGATCGCAGCGGGGGCGTATCCGCAGGCGAATTGGTCCAAACCGCTTCGGCGCGGGAATTGGAACGCATCTTTTACGAATATGGCGAGGAGCGATGGGCAAAGCGTATCGCGCAGGTCATAGTGGAACGCCGCGCCAGACAGCCCATCGAAACAACGGCGCAGCTTGCGCAAATCGTGGAGCAGAGCGTGCCGCGCAAAGCCTGGCCGCGCGACATCCACGTTGCCACTCGCGTTTTTCAAGCCCTGCGCATCGCCGTCAACGATGAATTGGGACAGTTGCAAACCGGATTGAATGCGGCCATTGACCGCCTGAAACCGGGCGGAAGATTAGCCGTCATCAGTTACCATTCGCTGGAAGACCGCATTGTGAAACACGTATTCAGCGAAGCGGCGGGCATGGGCGCATCCGCGCCCGGTTCTTCCCCCGCCGCGTTCCTGACGCCGATACAAGAACCAATTCTGCGCCTGATTACGCGCAAACCCATTGTGCCAACGGAAGTCGAAATCACGCGCAACCCCCGCGCCCGCAGCGCGAAATTGCGCATAGCCGAGAGAGTAGATACGAGATACGAGATACAAGATACGAGTTAAAAGACACTCAAATCTACAAACTCGCCCGCGTTCCCATACTCGTATCTCGTATCTCATCCCTACCCAAGAGGTTGCAGCATGTCCACTTTGCCGCGCCAATCTGTAAACGCCGCGTACCGCGCCGAAACTTACGCTTCCGGGGCAGTCGCCCTTCCGAACCGCCGCCCGGTTCTGCCCGCGCCTGCCCCGCCCGCCCGGTCACAGCCTGTTCCCGTATCGCGCCCGCGCCAGCGCCATGCGATTCAGATGTTCTGGCTGATCGCGCTGGTAATTCTTGCCATGCTGGTCGTGAGCGCGGGCATGATGTACCTGTCCGGGCATGCGCAGGTCACGCAGGAGGGCTATCGGCATACCAAATTGATGGGGATGCTCAAACAGGCGCGGGAAAAGCGGCAGCAGGCAAAGCATCTGCGCGCTCTCGTGTATACCCCGGCGCATATCGAGCAGAAGGCCCGCGCAATGGGCATGGTTCCCGCCGAAGAGAAGCAGATGGTGACGGTGGGCGAAACCACGCCCGCGCAGTTGCTGCAATCATCCCTGATACAAGCGTCTCTGCCCCAGTCGCCGGTTGCCGCGCCGCTTGCCTCCCCGTCAGCTGACAAGTCCGGTATAGCCGAATGAGATTAGGTATTCAGGTATTCAGGTGTTCAGGAAATACAGTAGTACACGTTTGCCAGCGCGCGTAAAGGCAGTCAACCGAACACCTGAACACCTGAGTACCTGAACACCTGATCGAAAGGAAACCCCCACATGGCCGTGCGCAGCCTGGAGCGGAGCAGCGTTCAGAAACGGCGAATCAATATCGCGTTTCTGTTTATACTGGCCTGTTACCTTGCCCTGATGGCGAGGTTGCTGTATCTTCAGGGGTTGCATGGCGCGGAGATACGGCAAACGGCGGAGTCAAAACGGGAACAGAAAATCCCCCTGCTTGCCCGCAAGGGAACCATTTACGATCATAATGGCCGCCCGCTTGCCGTCAGCCTGTATGAGGGGGAAGCGGGCTTCGATCCCACTGCTGCGCTCACGGACGGCAAGGACGCCAAAACCGCGCGCAAACTGGAACAAGACCTCGCGCTGAGTATTCAGAACGCCTCGCCCATTCTTCAAATTCCCGAAAACGAACTTGCCGCAACGATTCAGAAAGCGCGGAGCGATTTCAATCCGCGTAAGCCGGTTCGGTTCGTCCGCCTGAAACGGGGCGTATCGCTGGAAGTGGCGCAGATGATTCGCGAGGCGCGTCCTCACCTCGGCTTTGGTATTCAGGACGGCAGCAAGCGCGTGTACGCCAGTGGCGACAGCGCGGCGCATGTCGTCGGTTTCACGCGCTCGGACGGAATCGCGCAGGCGGGACTGGAGCGGGGCTGCCGCAAATGGCTGGACGGCGCGAACGGCTTTGCCCTTGCCGAAGTGGACGACCACAAGCGCGAAATTCCCGATACGATTCAGAAGATGATTCCCGCCCGTGACGGCTACGATGTGCATACCACGCTGGACGCCAACATTCAGCACATCGTTACCGAAGAAGCGGAAAAGATCGTCGCGGACTCGCATCCCATTGGCGTTTCCGTTATCGCTCTCGACCCGAATACGGGCGATATTCTCGCGCTTGCCAGCCTGCCCACGTTCGACCCCAACCCGGACAAGCGCAAAGAACTCAATAAACTGCCCAAAGAGGAAGTGCCGGAACATTTCCGTGACCGCTGCATCGCGCACCTGTACGAACCCGGTTCCACCCTGAAAGCTCTGACCATTGCCGCCGCGCTGGATCAGGGCATCATCACGACGGAAACCGGTTTTTATTGCCCCGGCTCGATTACGGTCAACAAGAAAACCATTCGGGAAGCGCACAGCGAAGTGCATGGCGAAGAGACGGTGCGGGATGTGCTGCGCCACTCGTGCAACGTCGCCAGCGCGCAAATCGGCATGAGAATGACCGCCCGTAAGCTGAAAGCCGCCGATGAGAAGTTCGGACTGCTGGACAAACTGGACGTGGTTGTTCCCGGCGCGACGGCGGGACGCTGGTCTTTCGACCGTAACGAAAAGCAGTATACGGAAGCCAAAGCCGCCCGCGTCGCGTTCGGACACAGCATTGCCACCACGCCCCTGCATGTCGCGCTGGCGTATGGGGCTTTCGCCAATGGCGGACTGCTGATGAAGCCCCGCCTGATTACCTCCCTGACGGACGCGAACGGCAAAACCGTGCAGAAGTGGGAGCCGGAGGTTCAGCGGCGCGTGATTTCTCAGCATACCAGCGCGGTAATGACGGATATGCTGCGCTCCGTCGTGTCCAATGGAACCGCCAAAACCATCGCCATTCCGGGCTACCAGTTCGCGGGCAAAACCGGCACGGCGCAGAAATATACGCCGGGGAAATACGTCGCGTCCTTCATCGGCTATCTGCCCGCCAGCCCGAACGTGAAGCCGCGCGTGGTGATTCAGGTGGCTGTAGATGAGCCGAGCGGCGAAAAGCACTTCGGCGCGGAAGTGGCCGCGCCCGCCTTCAAAGCGATTGCCACGCGCCTGATGCAATACTGGCATGTTCCCGAAGACGACCCGAACTGTACACAGTTCAAAGCCGCCGAATACAGCATCAAGCACCCGGAAAAACTGCTGGTTCATCATCATTAGGGGTCAGGAGACAGGGTCAGGATAACCGTCTTTTTTCATCCTTCCTCCTTCATCCTTTGCAATATCGCCATACGCGCCATGCTCCGGTTCACGTATGGTTTGGGGCCGTGCCGTCGGGTGTTTGCCCGGTTTCATTTTTGGCGCGGCCTTTTTTTCTTCAACCTTTTCTACACTACTGACTGGTGTTCCGGGGAATAAATTCCTCGGCTGTGATAACGAATTCCGCCTGCGCGGAATAAAAATCAACCATACTCTCCCCTCTCCTGGCGCGTTGCGCGGCTAGGAGAGGGGCCGGGTGAGGTAAAATCTGCTATACTATACAGACATTCCCGCCACGTCCCGCCATTCAAATATCAGAGCGCATCTACTTTATTCAGGAACTCACCCGTGAAACCCGCCTGCTCGCTTGCACAACTTCTGTCCCGCCTGCCGAAAGCGCAATCCAAGCTGGATACGTCCGTGTTGGAAGCCGTGACTGTATCCGGCATTTCGCATGACTCGCGATTGGTGGAATCGGGAGATGTTTTCGTTTGCCTGCGCGGACAGGCGTTTGATGGGCATCGGTACGCGCTTGACGCATTGCAAAAGGGAGCGGCAGCGCTTGTAGTTCAGGCGGGCGGGTTGGAAGAAACCGGCATTGACTTGCCCCGGACACGCCTGTTATTACGGTGAAAGACACGCGCCATGCCCTGCCCCTGCTGGCCTGCGAAATTTATGGCAACCCTTCCCACGGGCTGACAATGGTTGGCGTGACCGGCACGAACGGCAAAACAACCACAACCCGCATGATCGCGTCCATACTGCGAGAAGCAGGGCGCAAAGTGGGTACAATTGGCACGTTGGGCGCGGAGATGGACGGCGTAGACTTGCCGAGCGAACATACCACGCCGGAATCCGATCAACTGCAAGACCTGCTGGCGCAGATGCGGGAACAGGGCGCGGACGCGGTTGTGATGGAGGTGTCGTCTCACGCCCTTGCGCAGCATCGCACGGACGGCATCGCCTTCAATATCGGCGTGTTCACCAATCTGACGCAGGATCATCTCGACTTTCACGGCACGCTCGACGCCTATTTTGAAGCCAAATCCCGCCTGTTTGCCGAGTACCCCATTCTGTACCCGCGCCCGGATAAAACCGTGTTCGCTTCCATTATCAATGTCGCCGCGTGGGAGGGGCGCAATCTAGTCACGCTGGCGCGGGGCGACATTCTCACCTATACCAGTGAAAGCAACCCCGCGAATTTGCAGGCGAAAGACGTACAACTCGCCCCGGAAAGCGCAACGTTTACCCTTTCCTACGACATCGGCACGGCGCGTTGGACAATGCCCATTGCGCTGCCGGTTGGCGGCGCGTTTCAGGTTGGCAACGCTCTTGCCGCCATTGGCACGTGTCTGAAATTGGGCGTTGATAAGGAAACCATTGCGCGGGGACTGGCGAATTTGCCTCCTGTTCCGGGTCGTTTCGAGGCTGTGCCGAACAATCGCGGTTTCAGCGTGGTCGTGGATTACGCGCACACGCCGGACGGACTTGAAAACGTTCTGCGTTCCGCCCGCGAACTGCATCCCAACCGCCTGCTGTGCGTATTCGGCTGCGGCGGCAACCGCGACCGCACCAAGCGCCCAATTATGGGCCGATTGGCCGGAACGCTTGCCGATGTCGCCATTGTCACTTCGGACAATCCACGCCATGAGGAGCCGCAGGCGATCATTGACGAAATTCTGACCGGCATGGACAAAACTTCCGATGCCGCACTGACCGCCGACATACATGTTGAAGCCGACCGCTATAAAGCGATTGCCTTAGCCGTCAGCCTTGCCCACCCCGGCGATCTGATTGTAATCGCGGGCAAAGGCCACGAGGATTATCAAATCATCGGCGACACCAAACACCATTTCGACGACAGGGAAGTGGCGCGGGAGTTGCTGGCGTAATGGAACCCTTTACCTTACAATGGGCTGCGGAGGGTATGAACGGGCGTATCGTTGGCGACGCTACAGGCGAAATTACGAGCGTCTGCATTGACTCGCGGCAGGCCAAACCGGGCGCGTTGTTCTTTGCGTTGAAGGGCGAACACTCGGACGGCCATGCGTTTGTGGCGCAGGCGCTAAGGGCGGGCGCAATTGCCGTTGTCGAGCGCGAAATGGAAGGCATTACAGAGGATGGGGCGCGCAAGTCGTAGTTCCGGCTGCGTTGCGCGCCCTCGGCGATCTGGCACAGCGCTATCGCCGACAGTTCGCGATTCCCATTATCGGCGTAACCGGCAGCGTAGGTAAGACCTCCACCAAAGAAATGATTGCCGCCGTTTTGCGAACCACCTACAACACGCTGGCGAACGAGAAAAACTATAACAACGAAATCGGCGTTCCGCTCACCCTTTTCAACTTGAACAAAACGCACGAGGTGGCGGTTGTGGAAATGGGAATGCGCGGGTTTGGGGCAGATTGATTACCTTGCCGAAATCGCCGAACCCACAATCGGCGTGATTACCAATATCGGCTCTGCGCATGTGGAACTGCTGGGTTCCATTCAGAATATTGCGCGGGCAAAAGCGGAACTGTTTGCGCGTCTGCCTCAGAAAGCGGATTGCGATTATGCCGCGCAACATTCTCTTTCCGCAGATTATAAAACCCGCCCGACCACCCGGCTCCCGCCTTATTCAAACCGGCGACCCGGTTCGAGACGCGGAAATAAAACTTATGCCCAATAGCGTTGTGGTCAATACGGAGGGAGCGGCGGCGTTTCGCGTTCGCATTGGCAGCGCAAAGAAAGTTTTATCCATTCAGTTGCAGGCCGTTGGCTTCCATGTGGTATCTAATGCTCTCCTGCCCTTGCCGTTGGATACGCGCTGAATGTTCCCACCGATAAAGCCGCCAAAGCCCTTTCGCAGTGGCAGGGAGCGGAAGGCCGCATGATGGTACGCCATGCGCCAAACGACATTACAGTTTTAGACGACTGCTATAATGCCAGTCCAGAAAGCATGTCCAGCGCCCTGAACACGCTGAAGCAGATGAGCAGTCAGCGTGTTGCCGTATTAGGCGACATGCGTGAACTGGGCGGGGAATCGTCTATTGCGCATGAAAAAGTAGGTCATGATATCGCGTTTCATTATAGTGTTCGCCTGCTCGTAACTGTCGGGGAAATGGCCGCGTGGATTGCAGAAGAGGCGGATCAGGGTGGGTTGTCCGCCGCAGAACGTCCTGCCGTCCGCTTTCACGACGCACAGGAAGCGGCGGAGCATATCAAAGAATTGGTACAGCCGGGAGATACGGTTCTGGTGAAAGGGTCGCGGGCGATGGGGATGGAAGTGATTGTCAACGCGCTGACTGGCGAAACGGATAGCAACGCCCATGCTTAACCTCGCGCTCGGCTTTGTGTTCGCGTTTCTGCTGGCCGCGCTTCCCGGCAAATGGGTCATCGGGCGTTTGCAGCAGTTGAAAGCCACGCAGAACGTCAGCAGCGACGCGCCCACCACGCACGGCAAAAAGCAGGGTACGCCCACCATGGGCGGCGTCCTGATTCTGTTCGCTTTAACGGCTGTCACCCTGCCCTACATCGTTTTAACGCAGTTCGGGGCGCACCGTCACCCCGATCAGGATTTCACGTTGCTGCCGCTGTTGCTGATGACGCTCGCCTTTGGCGGCATTGGAACTCTGGACGATTATCTCAGCCTGAAACGGGGCAAAAACCTCGGACTGCGGGCGCGCGAAAAGTTTGCCGCGCAGTGGGTCGTCGGGATTGTGTTTCTTGTCTGGATGCGCTACGCGACTCCGAACGGCGTACAAACCGTCGCGCATATCCTGCCGGATCAGGTGACAAACGCATTGGGCATCGCGCCGTTTCCGGTTACGCTCGGGTGGCTGTACTATCCATTGGCCCTGCTGTTTCTTGTCGGCCTGTCCAACGCCACCAATTTCACGGACGGGCTTGACGGTCTTTCCAGCGGCGTGACCATTCTGATCTCTCTCGCCCTTGCCGCGCTTGTGTGGACGGTTCAGCCCGCGCTCGGCTTCTTTTGCGTGGCGCTTGCGGGCGCGTTGTGCGGCTTTTTGTGGTGGAACGCGCATCCCGCCCGCGTGTTTATGGGCGATACGGCTTCCCTTGCCCTCGGTGCGGGACTGGCGGGCGCGGCCATGCTCGGTCATCAGGAAGTGGCGCTGATTATCGCGTCCCTCGTCTGTTGGGCCGAACTAATTTCCGTGATGATTCAGGTAAGCGTGTTCAAGCTGCGACGTCGCAAACACGGATTAGAGTACGCCAAATCGCACCGCGTTTTCCGCCGAACGCCCCTGCACCACCATTTTGAGGAATTGGAGGTTCCTGAAACGCAGGTTGTGATTCGCTTCTGGCTGGCGGGCGCAGTCTGCGCGGCACTCGCGCTGCTATGGGGACGAGGATAGATTAGCCGCGAATAAACGCGAATGAACGCAAATAATACCTACAGTTCCCCTTCTCCCAGGCTTTTTTGGGAGAAGGGGTTAGGGGTTGAGGGCTTCTCCTCTATAACATGAAAGACTTTACCAACAAACACATCAGCGTAATCGGGGCGGCGCATAGCGGCATGGAGGCGGCACGGGTTCTGGCGCGTCTGGGCGCGAACGCGCTGCTGTCCGACAGCAAAACGGCGCAGCAGTTGGGAACAGATCGCGTCGCGCAACTGGAAGAACTGAATGTGCCGTTTGTGTTGGGGGCCGATACCGATTCTGCCCTGCCGCCCGAAACCGAACTCGTTGTCACCAGTCCCGGCGTACCCAAAACCGCACCCGTTCTGCAAGCCGCCGTACAGCGCGGTATCCCTATCTGGTCGGAAATCGAACTCGCATTTCGTGTGACAAGTCCACCATATCTCATCGCTGTCACAGGAACCAATGGCAAAACCACAACGACCTTACTTGTGGCCCACATTCTGGAAACATCTAGCCGAAGACCCTTTGTAGCCGGCAATATCAGCGCGGATGAGATCAAGCGAACGCTTGTCGAAGCCACTTGGGAAGCCGAACAACTACGCTTGTATGAGAAGGCACAAAACATCCTGCGTACCCCGATTATTGTCGCGGAAATCAGTAGTTTTCAATTGGAATGGATAGAACGTTTCCGGCCTCATGTGGCTATTTTGACGAATATCACGCCTGACCATCTAAATCGCCATTCCTCGTTTGAGGATTATGCACAAACCAAAGCGCGGCTTTTTTGCAACCAACACAGAATCTGATTGGGCAGTTGTCAACTACGATGATCCTGCGTCGCGCAGCATCGGCCTGGATCTGACACATTCTAACCGTATTTGGTTCACGCAACGAGGTTTGCCCCCGGATGGCGGCATGTGCGCGTGGGTGCAGGATAGTATGATTACCGTTCGTCTGGGTAAAAAAGGCTCTATTCAGATGGGCGAGGACGGTCCGATTGCCATCCTTCCGGTTTCAGAACTTCCGCTGACGCTTCCCGGCGCACATAGCATAGACAACGTACTCGCTGCCAGTGCGGCGACTCGGGCGCTTGGTGTGCCGCCTGAAGTAATTGCAAACGCGATTCGGACGTTTCCCGGCGTGGCGCACCGCATGGAGTTTGTTGCGGAGGTAGATAACATTCGCTACATCAACAACAGCATGTGTACCAATGTGGCGGCAGCCGACAGCAGTTTGCGCGCGATGGATCGTCCTACGGTTGCCATTATGGGCGGCGCGGACAAGGAATTGGAGTACGCGCCGCTTGTACCCGCGCTGCTGGAAAAGACTAGAGCCGTTGTTCTCATCGGGCAGGTGGCGGACAAGATGGAAACAACTTTTCGGGCGGGCGGCTACACGGCTATTTACCGCGCTTCCACACTGGAAGCCGCCGTTGATCTTGCGCGTTCTCTCGCCCGTTCCGGTGAAGCGGTTTTGCTGCTGCCCGCCTGCGCGAGTTTCGATATGTTTCGCGATTTCGAGGCGCGCGGCGTCGCTTTCCGCAAAGCCGTACACGCGCTTACGCCTTCCAAACACTCGAATTCAGCCGTTGAGGAGGCCGCGCTATGAGTCGGCAGCAAACCCGCCTGCGTATGCCCGTAGATGTGCCGCTGTTCGTCGTCACCCTCGCGCTCGTCGTCATCGGGCTGTGGATGGTGTTCGACAGCAGTTACCCGAAAGCGTTGGACAGCGCGGTGATGAACCACGACGCCTACTTTTTCGCAAAGCGTCAGGCCGGCGGCGCGGTTTTGGGCCTGTTCTTCCTGTTCTGTTTCATGCATGCCGGGTACTGGAACCTCAAAAAACACGCGGTTGGCCTGATGTTCGCGGGCATTGTGCTGCTGCTTGCCGTGTACGCGCCCCATATCGGCGTTCACGAAAATAACGCCGCGCGCTGGCTGAAATTCGGCCCGATCAAGTTTCAGCCGTCCGAAGTCGCCAAACTGCTGCTGATGATTTATGCGGCCAGTTTTCTGTCGCGCCCGAACTGCAACCAACGCGATTTGAGCGAAAAAGGGCTGGGGCCCCTGCTTGCCGTCGCTGTGGTCTATCTGCTGCTGATCGAGCGCGAACCGGATTTGGGAACCGCAGCGGTTTTGTTTCTGGCGTTTATGACGCAATTGTTTCTGGCCGGGGCGCGTAAACGGCATATTGCGCTGATTTTGGGCGTGTGCGGCGTAGCGGTTTGGCTGATGGTTTCCGGGTTCAGTCACCGGGGCGGGCGCATCACGACGTTTCTGCACCCGGAACAAGACCCGCGCGGCATCGGCTACCAGTTGGTTCATTCGCGCTACGCCATCGGTTCGGGCGGATTTACGGGCATGGGGTTGGGACAGGGGCGCGAAAAGTATTTTCTGCCGCAGGGCAACAGCGACTTTATCTTTGCCACGTATGCCGAAGAATTGGGATTGTTCGGCTCTTTGGTCATGCTCGGCCTGCAATGCGCGGTCAGCTGGCGCGGCTTTCGGATCGCGCAGCAGACTAAAGACCCGTTCGGCTCCCTGCTCGCTTCAGGTATCGCGGCCCTGATAAGCTGGCAGGCGCTTGTCAACATTGGCACGGCGACGGGTTCCATTCCGGCAACGGGCGTGACCCTGCCCTTCATCAGTAACGGCTCGTCCTCGCTAATTTTGCTGTTGGCCTCCGTCGGCATCCTGCTCAACATCGCCCAGCACCCGACCCCACCCGCGCAAACTACGCCGAAGAGGAAGAAATAACCACCCGCTGCGCTAGAGACACAGAGACACAGAGAGGGAATACAGAGAAGATACGAGATAGGAGATACGAGATACGAGGGGAGAATAGACAGGATTAATAAGATTTTCAGGATGGAACAGGATTATTTTGCAGAGGGTAGGCTTGTGGTTATTCCCTCTCATATCTCGTATCTTGTATCTCCTATCTTCTCTCGCATTGGCTTTTCCTCTGTGTCTCTGTGTCTCTAGCGCAGCGGGTGGTTAATTTCGCATTGGAGTTTATTATGCGCGTGGTGGTGAGTGGCGGGGGGTCGGGCGGGCATATATTTCCCGCGGTGGCGGTGGCGCAGAGCGTCGTGAAACTACAGCCGGATGCAGAAGTGCTGTATATCGGCGGCGCGTCGGGGATGGAGTGCCAGGTAGTTCCTGCGCGGGGCGTTCGGTTTCAGGCAGTGACGGCGAAGAAGCTGCGGAAGGTGTTGTCGCCGTCTACGATTGGCGTGATGCTCTCGTTGTGGAAAGGGTATCGGGAAGCGCGGGGACATCTGCGAACATTTGGAGCGGAAGCGGTTGTCGGCACGGGGGGTTATGTGGCGGCGGGAGCGGTTCTGGCGGGCGCGAAGTTGGGATTGCCGACCGTGATTGTCGCGCCGGACGTGGTTCCAGGGCGCACGAATAAGATGCTGGCGCGGTACGCGAGTCGTATCTGCATCGCGTTCGAGGCGACGCGGGCCAGTTTTCCAGCCGCAAAAACGGTGCTGACGGGACTGCCATTGCGGGAAGGCGTTGTCGCGCCCTTAGATGTTACGCCCGAACAGGCGCGAACCGCCTTTGACCATCTCAACCCGGATGCGTTTACGGTTGTAGTGATTGGCGGCAGTCAGGGCGCGCGGGCGGTTAATACTATCGTACTGGAAGCCGCGCCGCAACTGCTGAAAGCGGGCGTACAGATTTTGCATCAAACGGGCGCGAAGAATTTAGAGCAGGTACGGGAAGCAGCGCAGGCGAAACAGATTTGGGGGCGGCAGGGCTATCTGGCGACGGCATTTTTAGACGAGGCGCAGGTTCCGCTTGCTCTTCGCGCCGCCGATGTGCTGGTGTGCCGAGGCGGCATTTCAACGCTGTCGGAAGCGATGGTCAACGGCCTGCCCGCGATTGTGGTTCCCCTGCCGACTGCGTATGCGGATCATCAGACGTTCAATGCGCTGGTACTGGAAACAGCGGGCGCGGGATTGCTGCGCGCGGAAAACCAGTTGTCCGCGTCGAACTTAATTGCAGACCTGCTCGCCCTGCGCGACGACGCTGCTCGCCGGGACAAGATGCGGGGCGCGATGCTGCAATTAGCCCGCCCGCAGGCCGCCGATCTGGTGGCGCAGGAAGTGTTTCGATTGATTCGGAAGTAGCAGAACTCGGAAGTAGCCGCGAATGAACGCGAATGAACGCGAATATACGGAAGAAGCAATCGCAGCGGAAGCAGACACATCGGCAACAGTGGACGATGCAAACAGAACAATGCGTTCTTCTCGGCATTGGTGGCTGAATGTTCTCATTGTTGTGCTGCTATTTGTGGGCGCGTTTGCGGTTCGGATGGGGCATACGCGGGGCGATTTGTGGCAGGATGAGGCGGAATATGCGCTGGCAAGCACACATTCCGTTGCCGATCAGCGTTGGGATCGCTCGGACGTGGCAAGTGAGCCGCTGCGATTGGTTCGACTGCGGCATTTTCACCCGCCTATGACGGCGTACCTGCTGCGTTCCGCGCAGACATGGGGCAAGGATGAGCAGACATCGCGGACGCCGTTTGTCATTGCGGGTTCGCTCGTTGTGTGTCTGGTATATCTGTGCGGGTTGCGCCTATTTGGCGGGCGTAGAGATGTGAGTTTGGCCTGTGCCGTGATTGTTCTGGTCACGCCGCTGCAAATCCGCGCCTCGTCCCATGCCATTCCGTGGGCGGAAATCTCGCTCGGCATCATGGCGGTTTTGTGGACGTTACTGCAATATATCCATACGGCGCAGAAGGGTTGGCTGATTGGGACATGCGGCGTATTGGGCTGGCTGTTCTGTACAACGGAGAGTTTCTTTCCCATTCTGTTGGCCGTTCTGTTAAGCCTGCCGTTCTTATTTGACAGGATAGAACAAGCCGATGATACCGATAACGACGCTAACGCCTTCAGTCCGCGAAGGCGGGCTTCGTTATCACAGCCGCGCAATTTATTGCACGGACGCTTAACCTTACAATGGCGTATCAAGGCACTCATTGCAGGTAGTCTGGTGTTCTTAGTTGTCGTTTTACTGCTATGGCCGGCAGGATTATTCGGAGGGGCGTGGCGCAACATTCAGCACTACGCGCATTTGCCTGCCAACACGATTTCCGCTGTTGTGGGCGGCGTATCGCGCAATCCGATTCCGAAGTGGGCGTTTTTGTACTGGTTCTCGCACGATTACAAGCCCTATTTTGTCCTGTATGTGTTGGGGAGTTGCGTGGTCTTGTGGCAGATTGGGAAGCGGCGGCTTTCACGCGGCGCGGGCGTTTTGCTGGTGATTACGGCTGTGGAAACAGCGGTTGCGCATCTTACGGTAGAGTTCGGCCCGCAGTACATGGCGCACTGTCTGCCCCCGCTGACGCTGCTGACAGGCTTCTGCTTTTATGAACTGGCGCAGTTTGGAGAACGTATCCAAAACCGCAAAGCGGAACGCGCGCAATAGCGCAATCTTAACGCGACATGCGCTTGTTCCCGTACTCGTTCCTGTCCTGATGTTCGGCGTGTGCGCGTATCTGGCGCGTTGGCAGGTTCGCCCGGAATTGCGCATCACGGACGAGGAGGCGCAAACCTCGCGCTGGCCGGACGCGGCCCGGTTTCTGGCGCAAAAGTGGCAAGCGGGAGATCGGCTGGTGATTGGGCCGCAGCCGGTTGTCGTGCCGCGCTGGTATCTGATGGTTGGCGAACAACTGCCGATACGGGAAACGCAAATAGCCGAACTGCCGCAGGGTCGAACCCGACAAAACGGATTGCAGCGCATGGCAAAAGGTGATATACGCTTTGCGGTCGTCAACAGCACTTTTGACGGCAACCCGAACATAGATGAGGACGTAAGGAAATTACTGGCGACATGGCCGATTGTGTATCGCAGCCGGGAACCGAGCGGTATACCGTCGAGATTGGTTATTTATGAGCGGCCCTGATTGTCTTGAACCATGATTAGGCATGATTTAGGATGATTACCATGATTGAGGAGGCGCATCATTGGGATTTTGCTCTAATCAGGTAAATCAACGTTCAAGACAGTGCATCATGTTAATCATCTAAATCATGCCCAATCATGGTTCAAGACAAAGTAGAGTATCGGAACATCGTTTTGCAGACAACGTCACAACACATACATTTTTTAGGAATTGCGGGAATTGGGGTCAGCGCCCTCGCGCAACTGGCGCAGGCGCGGGGGATTCAGGTGTCCGGTTCCGACCCGAACGCCGATCCCGCGCTGAATCCCGCTGTGGCGCGGCTTGCGGCAGGTGGCGCGAAACTGTATACCGCGCACAAGCCGGAAAATCTGGCGGATGATGTTGATCTCGTTGTCGCGTCGGCAGCCGTTGGGGATACCAACCCGGAAGTTCGCGCGGCGCGCGAGCGGAATATTCCGGTTGTGTCGCGGGCGGAATTTTTGGGGCAGTTGATGGCGGCGCATAAGGGGACGAAAATCGCGGTTGCGGGTACGCACGGCAAAACCACGACAACCGGCATGATCGGCGTGATGCTGCAACACGCGGGACTGGACCCGACCGTTTTTGTCGGCGGCGAAGTGCCGGAATTGGGCGGCAATGTGCGCGTCGGCAGTCCTGACGGGCCATTCGTCGCCGAAGCCTGCGAAGCCTACGATTCGTTCCTGTATCTCAAACCTGACATCGCCGTAATCACCAACATTGAAGCCGACCACTTAGACCACTATGGAACCGAAGAGCGGGTTTTTGAAGCGTTTCGTGAATTTGCCCGCAATGTACCGGCGGGCAGTCAAGATGGAGAACCCGGCGGCATCATTGTTGCCAATTGGGATAATGAAGGCATTCGCCGTATGCGCGGGTATCGAACTGTGAAGCCACCTTTTACGGCTACCTTGATCCCTTATGGGCTGGAACATCCCGAAGCCAACATGCATGCCAGATCGTTTTCTACAGGCGCGCGTCCTTCTTTTGTATGGGCTGACTCAGACTCGGAATACGATACATGCTATACCCTTTCTGTGCCCGGAAAGCATAATCTTGAAAATGCGTTTGCTGCGGCTATTGTGGGCCGGTTGTTGAGAGTGCCAAAACAACTTGTTGTTGAAGGCTTGGCACAGTTTCGGGGCGCGACTCGGCGGCAGGATGTGCTTGGCGAAGGCAAACTGAACGTAGAGGATGCAGAAACCGTACTGGTTATGGACGATTACGCGCATCATCCCACGGAAATACGCGCCACATTGGACGCCCTGCGCGGCGCATATCCGAATCGCCGTCTGGTCGCCATCTTTCAGCCACATTTGTACAGCCGAACGCGCGACTTTATGGACGGTTTTGCCGACGCGCTTGCGCAGGCGGATGCGTTGTTCGTCACCGGCATTTACGCCGCCCGCGAACAGCCCATTGCCGGCGTTGACGCAAAAGATATTGTGTTTAAGGCCATTGCGCAAAACCCGAACCTGCCGTCTACATTCACGCCGGATAAACAATCCATTCCTGCAATGTTGCGGTATCTGGCGCGCCCCGGCGACGTGTGCGTGTTTATGGGCGCGGGCGACATACGCGAACAGGGCGAACGGTTTCTCGCTCTGCTGAATTCTGTTTCGGAGATAAATTCCTGATGGCCTCGCTACCCAACAACGCCGCGATACATACTGTTGTAATTTCAGCCGAACGCAAACTCCGGGTTGCCGTTCTCATGGGCGGCACATCCAGCGAACGCGAAATCTCCCTGAATACAGGCCGTCAAATTGTCAGCGGCCTTGATCCAACCAAATACGATGTTGTCGCCATTGACACGCGGGATTTGTTGCAACTGCAAAGCAGCCAACCCGTAGGGGCGCAATTTATTGCGCCCGCATCTAACAACATCGCGGACGTGAACAACAATACGGGCGCAATAAATTGCGTCCCTACGGATAACGTTTTCGAACCAGCCACCAACCACCAACCACCAACCACCAATCACCCTCCTGACCTCGTATTTATCGCGTTGCACGGGCGAGGCGGCGAAGATGGGGCGGTTCAGGGGATGCTGGAAGTATTGGGGATACCCTATACCGGTTCGGGTATACTGGCAAGCGCTTTGGCGATGGATAAGGCCATGACCAAGCGGCTGTTCCGAGGCGCGAATATCCCGGTTGCCAGCGAGATACTGCTGTCACAACTGCCGACGGATGCGGATACTTTGATTGCGCGGATACAGGCGCAGATTGGCGGGTTTCCCGTGTTCGTCAAGCCCAATCGGGAAGGCTCTACCGTTGGCGGCGCGCTGGCGCAAACCCCTGAACAACTAGGGAAAGCCGTCCGTCACGCTTTTCAGTACGACACAACTATTCTCATCGAGCAATACCTGCGCGGCATGGAAATCACAGTCGGCGTGTTGGGAAATTGTGGCGAGGAACTGACGGCATTGCCTGTTGTCGAGATCGTGCCCACATCCGACCACTACGATTTTGAAAGCAAATACGCGATTGGCGGCAGCGAACACATCATCCCGGCGCGATTGAACGAGTCGCAAACACAACAGGTTCAGGAATTGGCGCAGCAGTGCCATAACCTGCTCGGATGCCGGGGCATGTCGCGCACGGATTTCATTGTCACTGCGGACGGCCCGTTCGCGCTGGAAACGAATACCATTCCGGGCATGACGCCCACCAGTCTGCTGCCGCAATCCGCCGCCGTCGCCGGAATTCCCTTTGCAGAGTTGCTGGATAGGATTATTAAATCAAGCACCCGGAGGTTCTCGTGAATAACAAGCCACCTTCACGCGCATATTCGCCTTCAAACGGCCATGCGCCGCATAAGTCTCAGGGCCAAAAGCCGCGTTCGGGAAAAGGCGCGGTTCCGGCGACGAAAACGCATGGCGTGATTAACAAGGATGTCCGCCCCGCAGAGAAGAAGAAACGGCGACGGCGAACGCTGCGATTGCTGTACACTGTACTGGCGGTTGAGATTGTGGTCGCGATTTGCGCGTCGCCCGCGCTCACGGTTGAGCAAGTACGAGTCAGAGGCCTGGAAACGCTGCCGGAAACCGAGCGCGCGCAAACGCTTCAGGCTCTTGATGTGCCTCGCGCCACCAACCTGCTGCGCGTACCCTTCCGGCGATTACGACAGGAGGCGAACGCGCTGCCCTGGGTGAGCAATGCCCATGTTCCGCACAGTTGGGGCCGCACTGTCACGATTGATGTTACGCCGCGCCAGCCCTTTTTCGCGCTGAAAGTGGGTGCGCAATGGTATGAGACGGATACTGCGCGCGTCCCGATTCGGATTGCCCGTCCAACGGTTATCAACCATCTGCCGCATATTGTTTATCATCAGGAAATCATTGTACAGCCGGGTTCTGCCGTTCAGGATCCCGCTCTGGAGGGCGCGGTTCACGTTTTGCAAATGCTGCCGCAAAATACTCCCGCGTCCATGCAGGAGAACGGCGTTAGGATAGCGAAAATAGTCATTGACCAAAGCGATAATATATGCTTAAATATGCGCGATGGAATGGAGTTCAAATTCGGTCAGTCCGATGACATTACGGCGAAAGTCGCGCTGGTGAAACACATCTACGCGAAAGACCCCGCTATCGGGCAAATGCTCGCTTCCATCAATCTGTCCAGTCCTTCCGCACCCGCCTGCACTCCTCGCGCCGTTCAGGTGTCCCCGCTCATACCGGGAACGCCCTCGCTGCTCGGGAACGTGATACCGTAGGCGGGCCAGTGTTGCACAGTCACAGGCTTGCAACCAGAGTGACACGCCCTGAACATTTGGGTGTTCCGCCTGCCACCCGGATGTTCGCGCGGCTGTCCTGCGGAGACGCGCCACTGTGAGTTTAAGGAAATCAGTAAGACAAAATGAGCGTGTTTTCCACGGGCATGAACCATCGTTCCTTTCTCTGGCAAATCACCAGTCTGTGCTTTGTGCTGGGCCTGCTCATGGCGGCGGCCTGGCAGACCGCCTCCCAAATCAACCACAGCGGCGGAGCCACCAACCGGGCCGGTTTCGTGTACGGCAGTGACGTGCAGGTTGCCGCCAAAAAAGCCGCCGAGTACGAAAAAGAGATCAACAAACTCAACGGCGACAACAACCGCCTGATGAAAGGCAAGGACGCGGAAAGCGAGAAAAACAAGAAACTCAGCGAGTACCGCGTGTTTGCCGGACTGACGCAGGTTGCCGGACCGGGAATACAGGTGACGCTTGTAGACAGCGCGCGCCGCAACACCTTCAACGACCCGCTCAGTCTCGCCAGCATTGTGCATGACGTGGACATTGCCCTCGTCGTCAACGAACTTAAAGCGTCCGGCGCGGAAGCGATTGCCGTGAACGGTGAGCGCATTATCGCCACTTCGTCTATTCGCTGCGTCGGCCCGGTCGTCCATGTCAATAATGTGCCTGCCGCGCCGCCATTCGTTATTCAGGCCATCGGCGACCAGAACGCGCTGTACGGCGGCATCAACCTGCCCAACGGCGTACTGGACAAGCTGCGGCAGTTCGACCCGGACATGGCGAAACTGGAACGCAAGGCCAAACTGGTACTGCCCGCGTTTGCCGGCGGTACGCAAATGAAATTCACGCATGAAGTGAAGCCTGCCGACGAAACCCATGCCGATAAAAAAGGTTCGGACACCTCCGAAAAGTCTGATACGTCCGATAGCGCGGGAGGGAATGCCCAATGAAAGCCTTGTTGCCTGTTGTCGGATTGGGAGCGGGTTTGTTCACGGGGTTCGCCCTGTTCAACGGGTTTCACTGGCAGGTTCCGCCGGAAGGCGCGCCGTACCTGTCTATTGCCGCGCTTGCGGGCATTGATACGGTTTTCGGCGGCATCCGCGCCGGTATCGAGGGCCGCTTCCAGAACGACATTTTTGCCAGTGGCTTCATTCTGAATGCCCTGCTCGCGGTCGGCCTGACATGGTACGGCACGCACATCGGCGCGGACCTAGGATTGGTTGCCGTGCTGGTGCTGGGGGCGCGTATTTTCAACAATCTCTCGCTGATGCGCCGCTTCTATCTGAACAAAGTGGCATTGGCGCGTAAACGCTTGCAGGAAGACAACGCCGCCGCGTTCGCCGGACTGCCCGGACCATCGGGTCCTCTGGGATAACAAAGACAGGGAGTAGGGAGTAGGGAGTGGGGAGTAGGAGCGGACAGATGCAATGTCCTACTCCCTGTTCCCTACCCCCTACTCCCTATGTGAACGGGTGAATGCGCGTGGCGCGAAACGATATAATTACGGGTCTGGATATTGGCACAACCAAAATTTGCGCGCTCATCGCCGAGGTAGCCGAGCATGGAGAACTGCTCATCACCGGCGTCGGCGTCGCGCCGTCTCTTGGCATGAAAAAGGGCATGGTGGTGGATATTGAATCCACGACCCGCGCCATTGAAGAGGCCATTGACAGCGCTTCCAAACAGGCGGGGCATGAGGTGGAGGGCGTATACGTTGGCGTGACCGGCGAACATATCTCCTCGCTCAACAGCAACGGGCGAATCGCCATTACCCATCCTGATCGCGAAATTACGCATGGCGATGTGGAACGCGTTCTGGAAGCCGCCCGCGTCATTGTGCTGCCCCCGGATCGGCAGATTATACATGCCATCCCCCGCTCCTACTCCATTGACAGCCAGAATGGAATTCGCCAGCCTGTAGGCATGAGCGGGCAGCGGCTGGAAGTCCATACCCATATCGTGCATGGCGCGACGACGTGCCTGCAAAACATTGACAAGTGCGTGACCAAAGCGCATCTGGACGTAATCGAACAGGTGCTGGAACCTATCGCGACCGCTGAAGCCGTCCTTCTTCCGGCAGAGCGGGAATTGGGCGTGTGTCTTGTTGATATTGGCGGCGGCACATCGGATATGGCCGTGTTTGTGAATGGCGAGATTTTTTACTCCGCTGTGATTCCGGTTGGCGGCAACCATGTCACCAATGACGTCGCGTATGGATTGACGGTAGGCCACGACGAGGCTGAACGCCTGAAGACCGAAAGCGGCAGCGCGTTGACGGAACTGGTCGGGGAAGAGGATGTGATTCAGGTGCGGCAGGTCGGGCGCGACGATTCGCGACGATTGCGCCGCCGCGCCCTTGTGCAGATCATTGAACCGCGTATGCAGGAGTTGTTTGAACTGGTACACGCGGAACTGGAACGGGGGGACTGCTTAAACAAAGTTCCCGCCGGCCTTGTCGTCAGTGGCGGCGGCAGCCAGCTAAAGGGGTGCGTGGAAGTGGCGCAGCAGGTCTTGCGCATGCCCGTTCGGGTGGGCAAGCCGCATGGCATCAACAGCCTGCCAGAAGCCCTTACTCACCCGATGTACGCGACGGCAGTAGGCCTGGTGCTGTACGGGGCGCGGCATGAACGCGACACGCAACGGGATACGCGCCGACGTTCCCATTCCAATCTGCCGCCGTTCCTGCAACGCTTAAAGCAGTGGTGGCACAGTTTGCTCGGCGGCGAAGACTAAAAACGCATGTATAGCAACGAATACGGAAAGCAACCCGGAATTAGTTGGATTCCGAGGGCGTTTTTAGATATAATGAATCCTATCATTTTAGAGTGAATCTTGACATTTTTGCGGGAAGGGCGTCCGATGATAAATAATTCTCTTGGTGGAAGTTTGCCGGAATTGGGTTCGGCGCGAATCAAAGTGATTGGCGCGGGCGGCGGCGGCACGAACGCGGTCAATCGTATGATCGAGTCGGGCTTGAGCGGCATCGAGTTTCTGGCGATGAACACGGATGTTCAGGTGTTGAACATCTCCAAAGCGCCGCGCAAACTTCAGCTTGGCGAAAACTCCACGCGCGGGCTTGGCGCGGGCGGCGATCCGAGCATCGGGCGCGTGGCGGCGGAGGAGAGTAAAAGCGAAATCAAGAAGATGCTTGATGGCGCGGACATGGTGTTCATCACGGCAGGCATGGGCGGCGGAACCGGAACCGGGGCCGCGCCCGTGATTGCCGAAATCGCGGCGGAAATGGGCGCGTTGACCGTTGCGGTCGTCACCAAACCGTTCCCATTTGAAGGCCCGCGCCGAATGCGATTGGCCGAAGCGGGTGTCGAAGAACTGAAAAGTAAGGTTGATACCATCATCATTGTGCCGAACGAAAAGTTGCTGTCCGTTGGCGACCGGCGCATGACTCTGGTGGAAGCCTTCAAAATGGCGGATGATGTGCTGCGGCAGGGCGTACAGGGTATCTCCGACATCATCACCATTCCCGGCATGATCAACGTGGATTTTGCCGACGTGCGGGCGATTATGACTCACGCGGGTCCCGCCCTGATGGGCATCGGGTATGGCAGCGGCGATCATCGGGCAGTAGAAGCGGCCCAGAATGCGGTTTCGTCGCAACTGCTGGAAACAAGCATCAACGGCGCGTCGCGTGTCCTTGTCAACGTCACGTCCGGTAACGACCTGACCCTACAGGAGTTCACGGAAGCCGCCAACCAGATTCAGGAACTGTGCGACCAGAACGACGCCAACATCATCTTCGGGTGGGTGGCCGATCCGAGTCTGGAGGGCGAAGTGCGCGTTACGGTGCTGGCAACCGGCTTCAGCGGCGTAAATGCCGCCGGGGAAATCATCAAGCCGACAGCAACAACCACGCCAACCCCGCAACCGCCACCCCGCAACGCAAGCGCGTACCCGTCTACCCGCCCGTATCAACCCGGCGACTCGGTCAACAACGGACGCTCTACGCCACCCGCTTCAGGCAATCCGCCCGCCGCAAACGCGCCCACCCGCGCCGGAGAAACGCCCGCGTCACAGCCGAACACGCCCGCCACGCCGTCTCAGTCCCCATCACAGCCGGAGCGCAAGTCCAACAACGAGGACATAGACATTCCCGCCTTCCTGCGCCGCCGTCCGTAGGCGAGTGGTTAGTACACTGCGGCGCAAATCTTCGGGCTGTAACCGGCATATAAAATGCCGGTTAATCAGGTCTGCGGCCAACTTGTCAGATTACAGCATTGGCTCACTATGGCGAATACGGGCTATATCACAGCACAAAAGCAGAATACCTGGGAGGTATCCCTCACTCAGCCGCTTTATCTTGCTCGTTCCCGTAACCTCAGACATGCGTATCCTCGTATTCGTCACGGCGTTACGCTGCGAGCTGGCGCTGCAACCGAAAACAATCTGTCGTTCAGCGTCACGCAAGATTATGAGGACGTGCGCTATAAACGGATTGCCGCCTGCCGCGCATTGGGTTTTGAAGCGGAGAAACTCGTTGTACCCGCGCAGACGCATGGCGCGAATGTGGCAGTTGTAAACGCAGACGATGCGGGACGCGGGGCGCTTTTGCCTGATACCGCTATTCCTGAGTGTGACGCGCTGGTAACAAATACGCCCGGACTTCTGCTCGGCATTACGATAGCGGATTGCCTGCCCATTTTCTTTCTTGACCCCATTCACAAAGCAATTGGTCTTGCTCATTCCGGTTGGCGCGGCACGGCAGGGCGCATTGCGGTTCACACACTGGAAACCATGCGGCAACATTTCGGCACACAGCCGCAGGATTGCCTGATTGCCATTGGCCCCGGCATCGGGCCGGACAGCTACGAAGTGGATGAAACAGTCTACAATGGCTTTACGCCCGAAGACCGGCAGGCTGTCGGCGTGTTCACTCCCACGTGCCCCGGTCACTGGCAGCTTGACCTTTACGCCGCCGTTTGCCACCAACTGCGACAGGCAGGCGTTCCTTCCCTCAATTTTGATGTCTGCCAGTACCGCACCAATCGCTACACCGACCTCTTCTTTAGCCACCGCCTTGTTCCCGGATGTGGACGCATGGGCGCATTCATCGGATTGACCGCGAGAACTGTTTGAACCATGATTTCACATGATTGGAGGGATTAGCATGATGAACGCGCCTTCTCAATCATGGTAATCCTCAAATCATGTGAAATCATGGTTCAGACAATCCCCGCCTCGTGCTGTATACTATCTCCATGACTACCGAAACACCTGTTTATCTGGATCATGCCGCGACGACGCCGCTCGATCCTGCCGTACTCGACGCCATGCTGCCGTACCTGACCGGAACAGGTTCGTATGGCAACGCCAGCAGCATACATCGCTTTGGGCGCGATGCGCGGGCCGCCGTTGACGAGGCGCGGGAAGCGATTGCTCTGCTCATCGGGGCGGATTACAGCGAAATATATTTCACGGGCAGTGGAACCGAGGCGGACAATCTCGCGCTCATCGGAACCCTGTACGCCGCGCCGTCCGGCAAGAACCATCTTGTCACAACTGCCATTGAACACCATGCCGTGCTTCACGCCGCGCACTTCCTGCAAACGCATGGGTACGAGGCTACGATTGTCGGGGTGGATGAGAACGGGTTGGTTTCGCCCCAAACGGTTGCCGACGCTATGACCGATAAAACCGCGCTCGTTTCCGTGATGCATGCCAACAACGAGATTGGAACCATTCAACCCATACAGAAAATTGCTTCTTTGGTTCACGAGCGCGGCGCGGTTTTTCACACGGATGCGGTACAAACGGCGGGACTGATGCCGATTGATGTGAAGGAACTCGGCTGCGATCTGCTGACGCTGTGCGCCCACAAGATGTACGGGCCGAAGGGCGTGGGGGCGTTGTACATTCGGCAGGGTACAAAGGTGGCGCCCATTCTGCACGGCGGCGCACAAGAGCGGGAAAAGCGGGCGGGTACGGAGAATGTTGCCGCCATTGCAGGTTTCGGTCAGGCGGCAAAGTTGATACTGTCCAACCGCGAACAGGAAGCGCAGCGCTTAACCCAAATGCGGAACGATTTTTTTCATCTGCTGCAAAGTTCGCTGCCCGACATTACCCTGAATGGACACGCTACTCTGCGCCTGCCCAACAACGTGAATATTTCCGTTCCCGGCGTGGAAGGCCCCACTCTGCTCATGAATCTGGATCGCAAGGGCGTGGCCGCGTCGAGTGGTTCCGCCTGCTCGTCCGGCAGCATCGAACCCTCGCACGTCCTCAAAGCCATCGGGCTTACCGATGAACTCGCGTCCAGTGGCATCCGCTTCACCTTCGGACGCCACACCACGCCCGAAGAACTTGAACGCGCCGCTGCTATCCTGACCCAAATCGTTCAACGCCTGCAAAGGAATTGAACCACCAAGACGCAAAGAACACCAAGAAGAACAAGATGAAGATAAACAAGAAAAAGCCTCTCGCGTCGTGTTGCGCGGCCAAGAGAGGAGTTACAACATCAATTAGCCCCTCTCCTAGCGCGTTGCGCGGCAAGGAGAGGGGTTGGGGTGAGGTAAAACTACGGCGTCATAACAATCTTGACGCAGTTGTCGTTTTTGGCCTTGAACATCTTGTAACCTTCCGCCGCGTCGTCGAGTTTCAGGCGGTGCGTGATGATGCCTGAAGGATCAATCTCGCCCTTTTCGATTTTTTCCATCAGCGGCTTCATGTAGCGGTGCATGTGTGTTTGGCCCATTTTGAAGGTCAGGCTTTTGGCATGGGCCGCGCCGAATGGAATCGCGTTGAGCAGGCCGCCATATACGCCGGGAAGCGAAACCGTTCCCCCCTTGCGGCACACCATAATGGCTTGCCGCAGAACGTGCGCCCGATCCGTGCCGATTTTGGCGTACTGCATGCCCCGATCCATGAGGTTGTCCATAGCCGCGCCGTGCGCTTCCATGCCTACGGCGTCTATGCAGGCGTCCGGGCCGTTGCCGCCGGTCATATCCCGCAGCGCGACGCCAATATCCACCTGATTGTAATTGAGTGTTTCCGCTCCGGCATAATCGGCAGCCATTTGCAGACGCTCCGGGTAGTGGTCAATGGCGATGACCCGCCCCGCTCCCAGCATATACGCGCTTTTGATGGCGAACAGGCCCACCGGCCCACAGCCCCACACCGCAACGGTATCTCCCGGCTGAATGTTGCAATTTTCCGCCGCCTCGTAACCTGTCGGGAAAATGTCGGACAGGAACAAGACCTTATCATCCGGCAACCCGTCCGGCACTTTGACCGGCCCAACATCCGCGAACGGCACACGGACATATTCCGCCTGCCCGCCCGCGTATCCACCGAGCATGTGTGAGTATCCGAACAGGCCGGAGGGCGAATGTCCGTACATCAAGTCCGCCATGCGCTTGTTCGGGTTGGAGTTGTCGCACAGCGACCAGAGAGTTTTCTGGCAGAAAAAGCAACTGCCGCACGAAATCGTAAACGGCACAACCACTTTATCGCCGATGCTGAGATTGGTAACGCCCTTGCCCAATTCCACCACTTCGCCCATAAACTCATGTCCCAGAATGTCGCCGCTCTCCATCGTGGGGATTACGCCGTCATACAGGTGCAAATCCGAGCCGCAAATGGCAGTTGCGGTGATTTTGATGATGGCGTCGCGCGGGTTGAGGATTTTCGGATCGGGAACCTGCGTCACGCGCACGTCATGCTTGCCATACCAACACAGCGCTTTCATCCTTTTTTGCTCTCCTCTGCTTGCAAATCGTGTTCCATCTGCTCCGCCTTCGGGACATGCGTATGCCGCTCGTTCTTGTCGTCGCTGTGTATGTCCACTTCCTTATCGTGCTGCTTGTTGACTTCCTTGTTCTGCAAGCCATGCTCATGCATGCTATGGCTGGAAGTCACCTGCCCCACATCGGACGCGGGATTGTGCGCGTGGGCGTCGCGCCCATGCTCAATCTGCTTCTCATGCTCGTGCATCTCGTGATGCTGCTTTTCCGTCCGGTGTCCATCTTTTTTCTTTTCATCTGACATAGTATTCTCCCTACCCTCGTGATTGGCCTTCAGTAGTGGCAATTTCGCCCGTTTCCATCAGGCGCTTGAAGTTCATCAGATCGTCTTCGATCTGCATGGAGGGTTCTTCGCCCCACAGTTTGGCAATATGCGCGCCCAATATGCCGCCGGGCGGGTTATACTGCACGGTCACTTTCACAATTGTACCCCGGTCGCCGGGGGCCGGCTTGAAGTTGACCGTACCGGCGTTGTCCACATCCGCGTTTTCCGTGGAGCGCCACGCGATTAGCTCGTTTTCGCGCTCGTTGATGATTTCCGCGTCCCAATGCACGGACTTGCCCGCCGGCCCTTTGGCAACCCAGTGGGAATGAAGCGAGTCTTCCACCTGCACGGATTCCAGATGCTTCATAAACTGCGGCAGGTTTTCAAAGTTGCGCCAGAAGGCGTACAGTTCGCTTGCAGGCTTGTTGATAGTAACGGCTTTGACAACGTGCAGGCCCTTCTCTTCCGTGCCGGCCGTGCTGATGTCCATCGCGTCGTACATGGTGCAGTGGCCGGTCAGCCCGCGCCACATCAGCCCGCCGCCCAGCGCGGAGATCGTCAGGCCGGGTACGCTCCCCTTCTTCATTCCGGCAATCACCAAAGCCGCGCCGCCGAAAATGGACGCCCACCGCTCCGCCTCACCGACATTGGTATGGCGACGGCTGCGCCAGTTCGGGCCGGTTTCCCGATCATCGTAGGGTATTACATTGACACCTGTGTTTGACATTATGTTGTCTCCTTATTCATTATTTTCTACAACGGCTTCATCGCTCATTGCCGTCAGGATGGACGGGGCGAGCATGGATTGGCTGTCATACCCTGTTGCGGACTGTGTTCCAATACCGCCGGGACCGGGCAGAAACTTGTTGGTCAGGCCGAACAAATCCGCCGTGACGCCGGGGAACAGCGCGTGAAATTTTTCGGCGATATGCGTGGGAACGGAGAAAATCAGTTCCGCGTCGCCGAACTTGCAGGCATTGATAATCTGCGTGGCCGCGCTTTCCACGTTCGTAGACAGGAGGGGCGCGGCGTTCCCGATGGAAAACAGCGTATATTCCGCCCGGTTCTGGCCTTTGAAGCGGGCGTTGACATGGCTGCCGCTGCGCACCAACCCGGGGCAAACCGTCGTGACAAAGATGTTGTCCTTGAGGAGTTCGCTGCGCAAGCCTTCCGACAGGCCGACAAGCGCGAATTTGCTGGCGCTGTACGGCAGCAGATGGGGAATGGCGATTTTACCGCCGATGGACGCGATATTGACGATACGCCCGCTTTGCCGCTTCCGCATTTCGGGCAAGACGGCAAGCGTGGTATACAGGGGCGCGTAAAAGTGCAGGCGCATCGCCTCTTCATAGTCGGGAACGGTCATCTCTTCCATCGGCCCGACCTGTATGGTTCCCGCGTTATTAATCAGCACGTCTATGTCGCCAAAGCAATCGCGGACGCGGGCCATCATGGACTCGACCTGCTCCGGCTCGGTCACATCGCAGGCAATGGTAAGAACTTCGACATGGTACGCGCTGAGTTCTTCGCGGGCGCGTTCCAACTCATCCGCATCTCGGGCGACAAGAGCGAGATTTGCGCCCCGTGACGCGAACTGCCGCGCCAATGTCAGCCCAAGCCCCCGCGAACCGCCGGTAATCACGACCGTTCGATTGTGAAAGTTCATCGCGCGTTTGTTACGCGCATTGGCGCGGGCAACGGCAAACGCCGCCACGCCGAACCCCAACGCCAGCAAACCACCCTTTTTACTCATAACGCTCCCCTGAACCGTCAACAGTATGCCCGGTTTGTTCTGCAAGCAAGACGCGCAAACTCGCCTGCTTGTTCCGCCTGCCCTCTCAACACCACTAGGCCAAAAGGTACAAAAACGTTCCGGCAACCGCTCAACAGCAACAATTCGGATACGATCAGACGAAAAAACGCGCTGAAGCGCAATGCTTCAGCGCGTAATGGGACGGCAGATACTATGCCTGCCGTTCTCCCTATCCCTCTCAATAATTGCGGCGTGATCTCCTTCCGCAATTTGTTAACCATGCGTAAGAGGATATATCAGTCGCCAATGTTCCATTATTTTACTTTGTTGCGGCAACGGCGTTACTGTTGATTTTGATGCGCAACAGGGAATAGGGTTTCATGCGCAGGTCTTTGCCGTTGTGGTACTGCTTTTGCCGGTGCAACTGGTTGTTGGTAAAGTACAGGTAGCCGTTACTCGCAACCGACATGGTATCCGGCCACAGAATACGCGGATCATAAATCAGCGTTTCATACGTGCCGTCCGTTCGGCGGCGGACAATGCCGTTGTGTTCGTAGTTGGTGGCGTAGATACGCCCCTGCGCATCCGTTTCCAAACCATCCGATGCGCCGCCCTTGTCGCCCTCATCCTTCACGGTTGCCGCCACCTGCTCATCCGGCTGGCTCTGATCGGCAAGCGCGTCCACGCTGACGCTATACAGATGCCGACTAGCAAGCGGGCAGTAGTACAGCGTTTTGCAATCCGGGCTGATGGCGATGCCGTCCGAACCCATCGTCATATATTGTGGCGGCTTGCCCGGTTCGCGCTGCATAAGCGGCTGCCCCTCTACAACCGGCAGAAAGTTCGGCTCGGCTTTGGTAGAAGGGTGGTCATTCAGGCGGCGGTAACTTTTGCCCGTGTCCAGATCAACCACAATGATCCCGTTCGGGCCTTTGGTGGCGGAATCGGTGATGAAAGCCATGCCGCCCGTGCCGCGCTTCAAGTCAAAGCGTATGTCGTTGAGGTAGGTTGTCGGGAGGGCGACATCGGCGGGAAACAGAATCTTCTTAAAAATCTTGTTGGTCTTCAAATCCACGCCGATGAGTTTGGGACCACCGGGCGTTGTCGGCATGAACATCGGACTGCCCGTATCCAGTATCCACAGGCGATCTTTAGGATCAACCACGACGCTTTGCACGGATACAAGCGCGTTCTCCTGACCGGTTCCGTTCGCGCTTTGCGCAATTCCGGGCGGATACGCGACGGTTTTGCCGCCCTTGAGTTCCCCGACTGTATGCTCTACCTTGTCTCCCCATCGCGGATAGTTGACGAAGATACGCCCCTGCTTCGACACGGTAACGCCCGTCAGCATCGGGCCGTTAAAAGTGGCAATCAATTCCGGTGTTCCCGTATACTGCTGATGGGGCAAGGTTTCCTGCGCCCCTGTCGGCAACGCCAAAGCGCCCAAACACGCCAATACAATCCATTGTTTCACTCGCAACCTCCTGTGTATCATTGCCGGTTACGACGTGTCAGTTCCTCGTGATGTTTCCGGTAATCCAGACGGGAAAGTGGTTTACTCGTAAAAGACACAGGACAAGCATAGATTGCTTGTTACAGTAGAGCTTCGCTTAGAGCAATCATTGCGCCTTATAGATAGTTGTTGCGCCGGTGTAGCGTTCTATGCAGTGGTTGTAGTTCTGTTCCTATACACATAGGAATAGCGCAAAATATATGCCTGTTTGTACCGTTGAGGGCAATTTTTCCACGCGCTTTTTCGTGTGTAAATTTGAACGCAATTTCAACTTGAGGATTGAATTCCATGACGAATCAACAAACTCGACACGCATTATGTTTACATTCCCTGTGGATGGCGACAGCCCTCTCGATGGCTGGCTATCTCCCCACTTCTGCACACGCTGACACACCAAACCAGCCGATTGCAAATTCTACTCTAAATTCCATGCCGCAGGCACAAACGGCCTTTTCGAGTGAGCGGCTCACAAAGCAGGAGTTGAAAAGCAACTTCGATGCGGAGAGCATTCTGGCTAAACACGGATTTCGCGCTGCCCCATCCATCTGTCAGGCCGATGTTGTGTCTCGCGCCATCCCGGTTGCATTCCGTCTGGGCGCGGCTCTATCGCCCCGGCTGAAATTTGCGGGGGGCGCGGATGTGACCATCCCCGGCCTGAGTATTGCCAGAGGGTTCAGCACACGCGTTGATATAGATGTGATCGCAGCCGCGAACTTCGGCGGTGTTACTACACTGGTTCCGCTCACGTTCGATCAGGTGTACCACGTTCGGCTTCCCGGCGGAGCCGGTATTTATGTCGGCGGCGGCATCGGCCCCTACTTCGGAGAAGTGACTCGCTTAGGCGGCAAACTGTTTATCGGCGGGCAAATCACTTCTCACTTTGGACTGGAAGGCACGGTTCACTTTCAAGGGTATGGCAACTCTATCGCCACTGTACAGGCGCGTTTCCCACTCTAATTCCTGTTGCCATCGGCTTAAAGAACAATACCGTTCAGCTTCTGAACGGTATTGTCTTTTTACGGTTTATCCCTGACCGTTTGTGAGTTCTCGGCAAACGCGGTCTACCTTTGGGCCGTAGGTTTCTCCGAAGTGGTTGAGGTGGTTGAGGAGCGGGTATAGCTGATGCAGGGGGCGGCGGCGTTCATAACTCCTGTCGAGAGGATAGGCGGCGCGGTACGCTTCCAAAACGTCGGGCGCGAAGCCGTTGAATAGCTCCATATACGCGATTTCCATTTCACGCGGGCCGTAGTAAACTGCGGGGTCAATCAGAATGGGTTCATCGTTCGCGCATAATAAATTTTCGCGCCACAAATCGCCATGCAGCAGGCAGGGCGGTTCGTCCATGTCCTTGAGCAGTTCGTCCAGCCGTTCTACAACGGTCATTAGCAGGTGTTCACGTTGCTCCGGCAAATGACCGTTCTGACGGGCAAGTTCGATCTGCGGCAGCAGGCGACATTCGCGGTAGAAGTCCGGCCAACGGGCGCAGGGCGCGTTGATTTGCGGCACTACGCCGATATAGTTGTCTGCTTCCAGTCCGCACATCCCATCCTGCGCAATGGTTTTCCGGTGTAATCGCGCCAGCAGTTTGCCAAATTGCCGCGCAAATTGAGCCGGGTCGGAAGGCGGCAACGTTTCGATGTAGTTCAGCACAAGGAATGATGTTTGGCCTGCTTCTTCCAAATCCACAGCCGCATATACCCCCGGCGTCAGAATAATACGCGCCGCGCGCAGACGCTCCAATCCATTCGCTTCGGCGGCGAAGAACCCTTTTGGCGCATTCTCCTTCCACTTCGCGAAAAACACTGCGCCCCGGCTCATTTCCAGACGAGCAGCCGTATTTATCATACCGCCCCACTGCGGCGTGACGCGAACATCCTGATTGGTGTTGCCACGAGATAACCACTCGCGCAGAGAGTCGGGCAGATGAGGAAAATTTGTGTTGCGGTGTGACATATATTGCGGCGCAGCATACAGGACTGGAGTGAAATACGTTTATGCCCCGGCTATTTCATGTGCCACGCGCATGTTACACGTCTACCAGCACAGCGCCGTCTTCCACTTTGCAGGGGAAGGTTGCCACGCAGATTTGCGGGTTATAGGCCATTTCGCCGGTTTTGACGTTGAACTGCCAGGCGTGCCAGGGACAGCTCACTTCCGCGCCATCCACATAGCCCTCACCCAATGGGCCTTCGGCATGAGGACAGGTATTGTCAATGCAATAAAACTCGCCATTGACGTTGAAAATCGCCAGTTCCCGGCTGCCCGCGTCCACCACACGCCCCTCGCCTGCCTTCACGCTTGCCGCTTCCGCCACTTTCACAAACCCCATATACCGTTCCTCCCACATCAGAATACAAAATTAGCCGCGAATGAACGCGAACACACGTAAATTAGGATTTAAAACTATTGCAGAATGAGTACCAATTCGATCTATGGGCCGGTTTCTACTTCGCCTGTCCACTCGCTCATGCCGCCGCGCAGGTGGCTGACGTTGGTAAAATCGGCCTGTGATGCCAGATATTCCGCGACTATATGGCTGCGGACGCCATGTTCGCAAACTACAATGGTTTCGCGTTGCGGGTCCATCTTCGGCAGGCTCGGCAACACTTCGGGCATCGGCAGCAGCGTCGCGCCCGGAATGTGATGCGTTTCCCACTCTCCCGGCCAGCGCACATCCAGCAACAGCAAATCGGGATTCGCCTTCCGCCGCGCCAGTACCTCTTCCGTCGTCAACTCCGCAAACCCACCATTTTTTTCTGTATCCATAATGTGTTTTCACCACCAAGACGCCAAGCACACCAAGAAATACGAAGAGGAGAAAAAGAGTACCCAACTATGTTCTTTCCTCTTTATTCAGTTCTTCTTGGCGTCTTGGTGGTGAAATTCCTCCTATCCTCTTCGTCCGAACTGTTGCGCGAGGACGATTTCGAGGAACAGCAGGCCGATTACCGTCATCAGCAGGGTTCGCCAGATTTCTGCGCCGTAGCGGGCGCGAGATACCGACGTTTGCAATTGCTGCGCCGTATTCGCCACGCTCAAACGGTTGCCGACAACACCGGCCTGTGTCGCGGCCTGCGCGGGATCGGTTGCGGTCAGGTCGGACTCGGCAGTGGGCAGGCTGACGGCAAAAGCGTCCTGCGTTGGGCTGCCCTGCACGGCGATTTTGTACACGCCCGACTGCTGCGTTGCGCCGTAGCGGAATGTGACGCCCCGCGCATCCAACGCGCTGTTCTGCGTGGTTGTCCGTCCGTCCGGCGTGGTCACGCGCACGGGCTTGTTGGCATCGGAAAGCGGCAGGGCGAGAAACAGCGGTTCTTCCTGCGCGAGATTGCGGTGCGAGGCCGCGCCCTGTCCCAGATAAAACAGCAGTTGATACACTAAGGGAACGTAGCTCGGCTTGAGCGGCAACTGGTTCCACGACGCGCCCGCGCTGCTTGCCGCGAGGATCACGCGCCCCAGTTCCACATGCCGCTCCACAAAGGCGGGGTCGCCGTTGCTGAAGCGCATCATCACCTGTACGGCGTTTGGATCGTTGGCTTCCAGCGCGGGTTCCAGACCGAAATACCGCGTAAACCGCACGCTCGCCACATTCAGGCTCGACGTGTCCTTGAACATGGTCAGAGCGGGATGCGTAACGGAACCGGGGTTGAGCGTCATCGCGTTGCTGTCGCTCAGGGTTTTCGTCGCTGTCAGGCGAGCGGGCAGCAAGCCCCCCTCACCGCCAAGATCGGCATTGACGCGGCTCGCTTCCGTGCCATTACCCGGAAACAGCATCAGGCCGCCGCCCGCTTTCACGTACTCCGTCAGGGCGCGTTTATCTCCCGTAGACAGGCCGCTTACGCCCGTCAGAATCACCACGTCGTAGTCGCGCAGGGTCACGCCGCCCAATCCCGGCCCTTCGCGCAGTTTCGCGGCCAGACTCTCCTGCGCCCCGTTGGGGGCCATCGCGTTCAGCAGGTAAAAACTGTCGCTTTTGGTCGGGTCGCCGGACGGGTGCATGTCCTGTACCAGAACTCTGATTCTGTCCCGGCAGCGGACAACAAAGTCCGCGCCGTTGTCGCGCTCCAGTCCGTCTACATGCGAAGCGTCCGCCAGTTCAATCCGCCCGACGCGCGTTCCGGTTGTCAGAAAGGGCGTTTGCGGGAACCGGACGAGGACGTTTCCGCCCGGCGCAATGGACACGCGCTTGCTGTCGGATTGCTTGCCATCTATTTTCAGGTTGACCAGAACATCGTTGCGGGGTTTTGCTCCGTAATTCACTATTTTCGCTTCGATACGAACGGGCAGTTGTGGTGTGACCAGTTCCCGGCTCAGAGTGGGGGCTTCCACGACAAGGTTATCCCGCTCCCCGTTCGGCGCGCCAACGGATACCCACGTCAGCCGCGCCTGCCGGCCCAACTCCTGCCACACGGGACGCGCGCTATCGCGCTTGCTCGTCGCCCACGCGGTCGCCTGATCGTCACTGAGCCAGTACACCTCTTTCACGGGCGCATTGGACGCTTTCAGCAGTTTGTTGACAAGCTGCGCGGTTGCCAGATAATCGGTCGGGCGATCCACAAGCGCAACCGTCCGCAAACGCCGCAAAATCGAATCGCGGTCAAAACTGGGCGAGTTGATAAGCGCTTCCGGCTTGTCGGACAGCAGCACGAGGGAGGCCGAGTCGCCGGGTTTGAGGATGCGGGTCAGGATTTGCGACGCATAGGTATGCGCCGCGCTCCTGACTGCTTTTGCCGTCCCGCCCCCGTTGCCCCATGCTATAGGAATTGTCCACGACAAGCACGGCGTACACGCGCTGATTCTGTGACAGAAGGGCTGCGCCCAGCGTGTGCGTGACAGGACGCGCGAACGCGAGACAGGCGAGTATCACAATCAGCGTCCGCAGCGTGAGCAGAATCAGCTCTTCGATTCGCATCCGCCGCCGCTGCTTCTTCTGCGACTGGCGCAAAAACTCCATCGCTGCCCACTGGACGACCTTGAGTTTGCGCCGCCGTATCAGGTGAATAAGCAGTGGCACGCCCGCAAACGCGACGGCGTAAAGAAAGATTGGGTTTAGAAAGGGTGGCATAGCTAATAAGGTTATCGTTTGCCTTGATTGGAACGTGACGAGAGATAGCGCGAGATGGACGTGTCTACGGGCTGATCGGTGACAAGCTGCTGGTAGTCCATATTGAGTTCGCGACAGCCTTTTTTCAGTTTTTCGACATACGCGCCGAAAGCGTTCAGGTACTCGCGGCGCAGGGCGTTGGGTTCAGCCATCAGCGGCTCTTCGCCCTCCATGCCCTGAAACACGGCGGAATCCTTGAAGGGAAACGTCAGTTCATCCCGGTCTAAGACGTGGAAGATAATCACTTCATGCTTGCGGTGCCGGAAGTGCTGCAGGCCGCGCAACATCTCGTCAGGATCGGTGAACAGGTCGCTGAGAACAACCAACATTCCCCGACGTTTCACGCGCTCGGCTAGGTCGTGAAACGTGTTGCCGATCATGGTTTTGGGCGCGGTGTCCCGCTTTTCCAGCATTTCCAACAGCAGTTTCATGTGCGCGCTCGTGCCTGCCGGGGGAATGAACGTTCGGATATTATCATCAAATGTCGTCAGGCCAACCGTGTCGCGCTGCCGCATCAGCAGGGACGCGATGGCGGCAGCGACAATGGCGGCGTACTCGCGCTTGGACAGGGCGGAATTGATGCCCTTGTAATCCATGCTGGTACTGGTATCTACGACAAGCGTGGCTTTGAGGTTCGTCTCCTCTTCGTACTGCTTGATCTGGTAGCGGTCCGAGCGGGCGTACACTTTCCAGTCAATATGCCGTATTTCGTCCCCCGGCACATAATCGCGGTGCTGCGCGAATTCCACGCTGCTGCCACGGTGCGGGCTTTTGTGCATACCGGATATGACGCCCTCCACAACGGCGCGGGCGCGTAGTTCCAGTTTGGCGATGCGGGCCAGCGTTTGCGGGTCCGCCAGTTGTTTTGTTTGTGTTTCCATAAGTCCAGGTAAATAGGTTCTTAGGTTGTCAGGTTCCGACTTTGCCTTGCGCTGTCGGGCGCAGCAGTTGTTCAGGGGCGGTGTCGGTGTTGCCGGATGCAGGGCGCAGCAGAGTATCGGAGGCGGATTCTGTGACGGCGGATGCGCGTAACAGGGTTTGCATCTCCTTATGCTGACCGGGATGTGAGCGCAAATGTTTGAGACACTGCTCGGCGGCTTTCTGTACAGTTTTGTTATTATTGAAAGAATCCCATGTTAGCCGTTTCACGGCGGGAATAGCGCTTTCATCCCCAATTTGTTCCAATGCTTTCAAGGTTTGCAGGGCAATATTCAAGTCTAAGGCGCTTACGTTTAACCTCCCGTCTTTAGAGCCAATACTTACAGGAAGCAGACGAAGCATATCCTGCTTCTGTTCGACAGTCAGCAGACCGGCATGATCGAAACGCAGTTGCGGCAACAGGCGGCACAGCATATTTCCCAGCGCATCCAGCTTGTATCTCAGCCCTTCCGGGCGAACATACATCGTAATCATCGGTCCAATCAGCTTCAAATCCTCGGTGTGTTCCAGAACGCCAACGAGAGAGCGGTACATACGCCAGGGTACGGTCAGAAAACGCCAGCCGATTGCGATGAACGCCACTATCAATAGCGCCAACCAGACTACTCCATCGGCAGAGAGAGCATACAGTATCATGCCAATGGGAAAACACGAAATCACCAAAGCCCGTTCGACACAGGAACTCAGACGGTAGCGCTTTCTGTAAAAACGCGACCCTTCCCGCATCAGTTGCAGCAGATGTTCCGGCGTCAGCGCGGCTATCTGCCGCAGGGCGGTTTCGCGGGTTTCGCGTTTATAGCTGTTCAGCCCGCGTAAGTGCCGCTCACATTCCACCTTATCCAGTTGAGGGGATACGATTTCAGCCTGCATGTTGACGCTCCCGATGCGAATAGCGGTTTGTCAGGTTTGCGGGCGCAGCAGTTGTTCAGGCGGCGTCTCCGCGTGACGGGTAGCCGGACGCAGCAGTTCCTGCCTGCTTTGCCCTTGAGGACGCTGGGACGCCCGCAGCAATCCTTCGCCCAATTGTCGTTTCTGCCGTTCGGCAATCAGCAGAGTCATGACCTCGTTCGCGTGACGGCGCAGGGGCTGTGGACAATTTTCTCTCCTCGTCAACTCACTTAGTTGCGGCAGGGCGTCCACATCGCGCCAGCGGGCGGCGGCATCCAGAATGCAGAAAACAAGTTTGGGTTCTTCGTAGTAGTCCAGGATCAATTCAAACAAGGCGTGGCGGCTCTTTGCATTCCATCCATTTGCCGTTTCCAGTGTAGGCAGGATGCGTAGCAATATCTGAGGTGCCTCATGCAGAAATCCAATAGCGCCATACGAAGCTCGATTAACGAGTTCATACTGTTGGCGTTCGTTGCGCTGCAACGCAGCGACTTGAGCAAGGGCTGATGAATGGGTATCCCTCAGCACCCAGCGTATACTGTACCCAACTCGTTCGCTATCTTCTTTGGTATAGCGACTTCGCCAGAAGAAAAAAACTACCGCCAATACCATCCATAATGGCGTCGCTAAAAGTGCAAGAGCCAAAAAACTTTGATCTGCCCGTATCAAGCTCCCGGTTAATCCACTTATACAGAGAAAAAACGCAACGCCAAAGGTTCGCGTTCGCTTTCCCATCTGTGTACGTACCTCTTCCGAGTGTCGCAAACTCAGCAGATGTAACAACTCCTCGGCAGACAAATGTTTTACGTGATGGCGTACGGTTTCCACAGCCGCAGGATTTTGGCTGTACAGTCCTTCGAGTATCGCTTCCGCGCTGTTTTGGGTGACCTGTGCCATTTTGTTCTTACCTGTCTTATGAGGGCCGCAACAGTTGTTCGGGCGGCGTTTCCGCATGGCCTGTTGCGGGACGCAGCAGTTCCCGCCTGCTTTGCCCCTGCGGAGCCTCGGATGCCCGCAGCAAGCTGTCGCCCAACTGCCGCTTCTGCCGTTCCGCCAGCAGAAGAGTCATTACCTCGTTCGCGTGGCGGCGCAGGGGCATAGGACGATCTTCGCGCTTCGCCAGCTTACTTACTTGTGGCAGAGCATCCACATCGCGCCAACGAGCGGCGGCATCCAGAATATGCGACGCGAGTTTGTGTTCATAGGTATCGTCCTGCAACAAATCATACAACGCCTGACGGCCTGACGGGTTCCATCCCTGCGCCGTTGGCAGCGTTGGCAGGTTGAGCAGCAAAGCCGCGTATGCGGCATGGATAATCGCGATATTGCCATACGAAACGTGGTTGGCAAGCTCCTGCTGCTGGCGTTTGTCGAGCAAAACCGCTGCCGCCTGCGCGAGGGCGGGCGATTGCATTGTTTTCAGTACGCCCCGCAGACAGCTTTCAACTTGTTCGCTGTCCTCGTTGGTATAGCGAACACGCCAGAAGAAACAACTGACCGCCAACGCCGTCCAGAACGCCGTCATGAAAAACCCCATGCCCCAATAATGTTGATCTATCCATGTCGCGTATCCCGATGCTCCGCACATACAGAGCAAAAACAGAAAGACAAAGGCGCGTGTTCCCTTACCTATCTGCGTCCGTGACGATTCCGACTCGAACAAGTGCAGCAGCCGCAAAAACTCTTCTGTAGTCAGCCGCTCCGCCTGATGACGGGCCGCTTCCGCAATCGCAGGGTTTCGGCTGTACAGCCCCTTGAGCGTTGTTTCCGCGCTATTTCTAACAACTTCCGCCATTTATCTCTTAACGACCCTTTGACTACTTTGAAAAACGTTCGTAGGGACACAACTTGTTGTGTCCGCATTGGCGCGGTTGTGTCCGCGCCTGCCTCTACGCCGCAGAACACAACGTTGCCGGAGGAGGACACAACAAGTTGTGTCCCTACGGTGTTGTTTTACCTACCTTATGAGGGGCGCAACAGTTGCTCCGGCGCGGCGTCGGTTTCGGGATTGGCGGGGCGCAGCATGTGTTCCGGTCGGGTACTTACCACGCTGTCGGAAGCCCGCAACAGGGTTTGCGCCTGACGTTTCTGATCTGCTTGACCACGCAGGTACTCCAGACACTCTTCGGCCTCGGAATGAACGTCGAACGTCGAGCGGGCTATGCGCTCCACAATGGGAATAGCGCTCTCATCGCCGATTTGCTGTAAGGCGCGGAGAATAGCCAGTGTTAATGCCCTGTCCGTTCGGGAATGCTGTAGCACGGACAGTAAAATTTGCATCTGTTCGCATGTGAGCAGGGTTTTATGACTCACATTCACGCGCTTCAGCATTTTGGTCAGCGCACCTACCATACTCGCTTGAACGTAACCGGTGTACATTGGCGATTGGCGCGACTCCGTAATGCCATCCGGTACAAGCATGTTGAGCGCAAGGCCGATAAAGCGCGGATCATCCAGATAATGATACACATCAATCATATTACGACGCGCCCGGCGCGGCAGATACAAACTTAACCAGCAGGCCAGCGCGATGCACGTTCCCGCAAAAATGTATAAAGCGTTATCTATTGCCCAGATGTTGCTCTTACTTAACAGGACGCATGCCATGCCCACCAGCGCAACGATTGCGAGGCTGATGATTGCGCCCGAGGCGGCATGACGCTGATAGTTTTGGGCTTCCATTTTCGCAAGCAACAGCAGTTGATCGGGCGCGGAAGTTATCAACAACCCGACTGCTCGAACAGCCTCATGCTGCTCCTTCGCTTTCCGACTGTTCATGTTCCGCAGAATGGTATCAAGTGACACAGGCGTAAAGGCGGAAGCGGCCTGCGCCCCTTGCGGCAAGCCGTTTGCATCCATTTTGTTGCAACGATTGGCTTGATATGCTTCTCGTTCCGGCCTTTGTTGGTGTTGCTGCATGACGATACCTGTTGTCCCGCGCTCCTGCCCTACGTGGTTACTTTCGGATGGGTTCGGTTGGGCGCGGGGTTGAGGCAATCAATTTCTGCACGATTTTGTCTGTCGTCAAACCTTCCGCTTCCGCGTTGAAGTTGGTCACGATGCGGTGGCGCAGGACGGGCAGGGCGACGGCGGCAACGTCTTCGGTTGTGGCGTAGTTGCGTCCGTACAGCGCGGCGCGGGCTTTGGCTCCCAACACGAGATACTGCGAGGCGCGCGGACCGGCTCCCCAACTGATGTTGTCCTTGATGAACGCGGGCGCTTCGGGTTCATTGGGGCGTGTTTGACGCACAAGCTGCGCGGCGTAGCGGAAAACATGATCCCCAACGGGAATACGCCGCACAATGTCCTGCAAAGCGATAATGTCTTCACCCGTCAGCGTGGCGCGGAGTTCGGCGTTCATGCCGCCCGTTGTGGCCTTCATAATCGCCACTTCCTCTTCCGCCGATGGGTAGCCCACGATAATCATAAACATGAAGCGGTCTAATTGCGCTTCCGGCAGAGGATACGTGCCTTCCTGCTCGATGGGGTTTTGCGTGGCGAGGACAAAGAACGGCTCGGCCAGTTTGTGCGACTGTCCGCCAACCGTGATTTTATGCTCCTGCATGGCTTCCAGCAACGCGGCCTGCGTTTTGGGCGGGGTTCGGTTGATTTCGTCCGCCAGAATCATATTCGCGAACAGCGGCCCGCGCAAAAACACGAACTTGCGCTCCCGCGTCACCTGGTCTTCCTGTATGATTTCCGTGCCTGTAATGTCGGCGGGCATCAGGTCGGGCGTAAACTGAATACGCTTGTAGGACAGGTTCAGAACGCGCGAAACCGTGCTGACAAGCAGGGTTTTCGCCAGTCCGGGAACGCCGACGAGGATACAATGCCCCCGCGCGAACACGGCCATCAGCAATTCTTCCACAACCGCATCCTGCCCGATAACCACCTGCCCGATTTCGCGGCGCATGGAATCAAACGCATCCCGCAATTTCTGCAAACGCGCCATATCGTCAGGAGCGGAGGGCGCTACGCCGGGAGAAACAGAGTTGTTGGTCGCAATAGTCGGAACGGTCATTCAGAAGAACCTTTCAGGATTATTTCAAAGTTATTTTAAACAATACGCCAGCGCGATCAGCGTGTAACTGGTGACGAGGGCGGGTTGGTCTTCCCAGTAGCGAGAATTGGTGTTGAACCACGCGCCATCGGGTTTTTGTCTGGCGATTAATGCGCCCGCAAGGTCGCGCGCCCACTCGTGGGTGTTGCCTTTGGCGTCCTTGAACGACTTCAGGCCGTACACATTGAGCGTTTTCGCCATCGCGTGATAGTAGTAGTACAGCGATACGTCGCCCTGCCCCGGATGCTCTTTGACGGTGTAATTGGCGCGTATCCAGTCCCACGCGGCCTTGGCGCGGGGATCGTCTTTGGATACGCCGCAGTAGATGTAGCTTTCCAGTCCCACATACGTCATGGCTCCCATCGAGGTATGGTCGCCGGAACCCGTCGCCTTGCTTTCTCCGGTTGTATCATAGGCGAAACCGCCATCGTTCGGCCCGGATTTCGCCCATGCCTGATCGTTGCTGACGCGGCGGTTCTGAACGCGCTGCAAAAACGTGATGGCCTTCTGGAACACGGGCGCGTTGTAGGGGACGCCGGATTCTTTCAACGATTGCAGGGCCATAGACAGGTTTGACAGGTCGGGGTGGTCGTCGGGATCGTTGCCGTAGCCGATGCCACCGTACACGGGGTTCGACGCTTCTATCCCCTCGGTCTCATCGAACTGCGACTGCTCCATGTACTTTTGCGCTTTTAGAATAATTGGTTTGTAGGCCGGATTTTTTGTCAGCGACAGAGTGAGCAGGGAGAGCGCGGTGTTGTAGTTGGGCAGGGCGCGGGCCGGATCGCGGTTGTCGAAAATCGCGCCGTTGGGTTTGGCCTCGCGCAACAGGAATTGGACCCCTTTGGCGACAGCGGGTTCGTTCACTTCGTTTCTGCCGTTGCGCAGAAACGCGCACAAAGCGAGGGATGTAATCGCCGGATAGTGGCTCCACGAGCCGTCCTTCTCCTGTATGTGGCGCAGGTAGTCCAATCCCCTGCCAACCGACAGGCGGGCATTGGCAAGAACCGCATCGGGCGCGGCCTGCGCTTCCAGCGCAGTTCCGCCAATCAACGCGGCTGCGCCTACATTCGTCAGGAACCGTCGGCGCGAATAGCCGGGACGAATTTTGTTAATGTTATTTGTCTCTTTGAAGTCACTCATCAGGAAGCCTTTTCTCTATCGTTATCGTGGCAACAGCAATTGTTCTTCATGGTCAAGCGCGGGCTGTTCGCGCAATGGGCGCAGCAGACAGGTTTCCCCCTCCTTCTGCTTCGACGCGCAACGCAGTAAAACTTGCGCTTCCTGCGCTTCCCGCGCGCGCAGTTTCACATGCGGCAGGCACTCGTGGGCCGCTTCGCGCACCGCGTTATGGTGGACAGGACTGTCAATCACATACGCCACCTGCCGCAGAATCTGCTCATTCCCAATATGCCGCATTGCGGCCAGAACCGCGACGGCAAGATCGGGGTTGTCGCCATCCACAGTCCGCAGCAGGGCCATGCGCTCCGTGTGTGAAATAGCGGCCTTATCCGTTATACGCACTTGCGGCAGCAATTGTGTTAGCGCGTCCGATACAGATTGGCGTACAACATGGTTCGGGTCATTCAGGCAGTTTGTCAATATCCCGATATGCCGCTTGTCGCCGTTTTCCGTCAGGGCGGCAATAGCCGTGTGCCGCAAACCTGCCCCCCGATCCTTAAACCCCAACAACAACCAGACAACCAAGCCACAAACAGGCGCATAGAAGAATTCATAACGCGGATAGCCACTGTAAATCGGCGATAAAAAAAAGACTGCTAATGCCACGCCGATGCTGCCCATCGCGCGGTTGCGATTCCATTTACGCCGCGCTTGCCTGTGACTTACGAGTTCCTGTTGTAAAGAATCGCTTAGAGCGTCAATCGCTTCCGGCGCGTCCATTTTCCGTAAAGCATCCGCCGCATACTCGCGCAGATTTGGCTCGGCAGTGTGCAACAGGCGCGTGAGTTCGCCAATCGCGGGGCGTCCGATGCAAATCATGGCTTCCAGCGCCGCCTTCCGCCCGAACATACACCGTGTCAGGATCGCTCCTGCGGGAAGCATCTGTTCCCATTCGGGCCAGCAATCGAGCGCGTAACCGAGCGGGCGCTGAACAATCTGCATCAGACAGGGGATGGCTTTCTCCGCTTCCCGCGCAACAGCCGCTATCGCCTGTTGACGCTCCTCCGCATCCGACGCAAACAGACCTGCCCACAGTTCGGCGGAGTTGCAGGAGAGTTTCATAGGTTCAGGACAGTTCAACTTTTTATCAGCAAGAGACATAAGCGCATTTTGGATGAAAACGGTGTTATCATTTAGCCTGTTTTTCCGGCAGGGCAGGCGCTTTGATAACGAACTCCATCGGCGTACCCCGTTTGGGCGCGCGTTTGGAATTGACAATGTAGGCGTTGTTCGCGCCGCCGGGAAGCGGGTTGTCCAGAATGGCGGCGGGGTCATGCCACACGGCTACAAGTGACTTTTGCAGGTCGGCCTCGAACCCCTGCCCGATAATCCGTGAGCCGGTGAATACCCAATCGTGTGAGGGCATTACCTTGCCGGAGGGCAGTTCGGAAACCAGTTCTTCGGCCCGCGCTTCCTGTGGTCTGCCCTGCGCGTCTTTCCAGCGTATCCACAATTGCACGGGCGCGCCGAGCGGCGTGGTTTTATCCCCCTGCGATTTCAATACGTTCTTCGGTTCAAGGCCAAGCAGCAGCAATCCCACCTGTAAATGCAAAGGCCGGGTGTCCACAAGCAGGAGGCTTTCGTGCGTTTTGCCACCTGGCGCAACCGCCAGATACTCAATCGCGCCCGCGTCCATGTTGATTTTGCCCGCGCATGTTACCGTCCGCGCCCCCAAATCAACCGTTACCTTGCCGACCCGGTACACGCTATCGGTAATCTTCTCAACGGCGGGGGGCTTGCCCTGCGCGGAGGAGGAAGAGCTTTCACCACAGAGACACAGAGACACAGAGGTTACACAGAGAAGAGAAGACAAGGAGAAAAGGAGAAAAGGAGAAAAGGAGATTTTGCTGAAACGAGCAACGTTTCTCTGCGACAGGCGCAAGACTTTACTGACACAGGAAAGTCCCTCTGACCTCTTCTCTCCAACCCCTCTGTGAAACCTCTGTGTCTCTGTGTCTCTGTGGTGAAAGTTTCTGTATCCCAATGTTTTTACTTCTGATAGATAGGCAACAGTCCGGCGGGAACTTGCAGGACGAGGCAGGCCATTGCCGTCGCGTATTCCGGGCCGGCTTCCGAGGTGGCGTCGCTGCGGCCCCAACTGCCGTCCGCGTCCTGCGAGGCGACAAGCCGATCTCGAACAACGGGATACCACGTTTTCCAGTAGTTGCCGCCCGCCTGATACATGGCCTGCGTGACGTAGTAGATGGAGTAGTGGAAGTGGTCGCGATAAATCCAGTCCACGCCCTTTTGAAGCGGATGCTTGACCAGATAATCCAACCCTCCCTGACACTGCGGCGAATCCTTCAGGCCGGCAAGGTACAGCGACAGAACGCCCGCCCCGGTTCGCGCCGGGTTCGACTGGTTCATGCCGAATTGGTAACTGAACCCGCCGTCTTTGTTCGCCAGCCGCCGCATGTAGTTGATGGCGCGGTCAATGGTCTGCTGCGACACTTTGATACCCGCGTTCCGGCATCCGCGCAATCCCAGTACCTGTACGACAGTCACAGATAAATCCGCGTCGCCCTGCTGCGGCTGATAGCGCCATCCTCCGTCACGGGAGGCCTGCCCGTCCTGATTTTGGGTATCTTCAATGAGTTTGACGGCGGCTTCCAGTTTGGGTTTCAGGTCGCGCCGCCGGGTCATGCCGTAGACTTCCGCCAGTCCGAGCAGGGCAAACCCGTGTCCGTACATGGGCGGTCCGGCTCCGCCGCCCTGCGTGGCGCGAATCAGGCCGTTGGGCGTAAACTGTCCGTTCATCTGAATGCTGTTGGAAAGCCAGTCTACCACTTCGCTCAACACGACGCCATAACGCCCCCGTCCCGGCTGATGCCCTGCCGCCAGAAACGCCATCAGCGTCAGGCCGTTGATGCCGACATCATTAGAATACCCCTGACTTCGCCAGTGTCCGTCTGAAGTCTGATGCGAGGCGAGATACGCCAGTCCCCGGTTCACGGCGGCTTCCGATTGTGGCGTTCCCAAATACTCCCGCGCCTCCACATCCCATGAGGAACCGACCTGACGACGTGGCGGGGCCTTGCCTGCAAAGGCAGAAGAGGAGGAATTTCCACCACAGAGACACAGAGACACAGAGGCTGCACAGAGGGACTGGAGAGAAGAGGTTAAGAATTTTCTTCTGCCCATATTCGATAGATTCTCAGTTCGCGTTTGATTCTCCTCCAATGCCTATCTCCTTTTACCTCACCCCAACCCCTCTCCTTGCCGCGCAACGCGCCAGGAGAGGGACTTTTCATCTTCTTTATCTCTGTGAAACCTCTGTGTCTCTGTGTCTCTGTGGTGGAAATTCCTAACGCTTCTTTTCCGCAAGGCTCTTGTAGTAGCGGCTCACCAAATCTTGATACTCGGCGGGGACGCGCTCGGTTTCGCCGTCGCGCAGGACGCGCTGGTCACGCTGCGACAGGGGGCTGAATCCCTTGCCGTTGCGGGCGGTGGGCGCGGACATCGCGCCTTTTTGAACGCCTTCCAGTTTCTCGAAGGGGCCGTTGGGCTTGTTGCCCTTCTGGTTGCCGGGTTTGGGCGCGCCGTTTTGCGCCATCTGCTGCTGCTGTTGCTGTTGCTGTTGCTGTTGCTGCGCCTGATCCGCCTGCTTTTTGGCCTGCGCCAGTTTGGACAGGGCTTGATTCTGCTGCTCCTGCGTAGGCTGGCCTGTCTGCTGCTGCTGCAACCCCTGTTTCGCCTGCCCCATGTGCTGGCCCGCCTGCTGCGCGTTTTGGGCCGCTTCGGGAACCGCGTTTTCCAATGCCTTTGCCGCGTTGTCGGTAATGTCGCGGGCGTCCTGCTGGCCCTGTGTCAGCTCCCCGGCCTCTTTCTGCTGTCCGGGTGTCAATTTCCCGTTCTGGTTTTTGGCGCGCTGCTGATCGAGGGCCTGCGTATCCTGTTTCAACTGCTGCTGCAAGCCCTGCGCGAGCGCGAGTTCTCCCGCCGCTTCCGCCGCCTGCTGCTGCTGCGCGGACTGCTGTTGCTGCTGCTGGTCATCGCCCTGCTGTTGCTGTTGCTGGTTCTGCTGGTTGGCCTGCGCCTGCTGTTTCAACGCCTGCGCGATAGTGTCGAGCGTTTGCCCCGCCCGATGCTGGGCTTTTTGGGTTTCCGCGCCCGTGTTCGGCTCGTCCTCGCCCTTGCCGTCTTTGCCGGTCAGGTTCTCCACTGCGGGGCGCATCTGCTTGCCCGCCATCTTCATGGCTCCCTGAAACGCCTGCGAGGGGAATTTGGACGCGAGTTCCTGCGCCTGCTTTTCCAGACTGGATTGCTTGGCCGCCACCTGCCGCCGCTCCGTCAGTTCCGGGCCGCTCATGGTTCCTTTTTGTTTGGCCTGCTCCAATCGCTGTGTGGCGTTTTCCAATCCGTGCTGAATTTGCGCCAGACGATCCACTTTGTCGGCCATCTCCTGCGCCTGCTGCTGCTGCCTTAGTTGCTGCGCGGCTTGTTCGGCCTGCTGCGCGGCCTTGTCCAGTTGCTGCGCGGCGTCCTGCGCGGGCTGTTTCGCGGACTGCGGCTGGTTCTGGCTCAGTTGCTGCTGCGATTGCTTGAGACTCTGCTGCGCCTGTTTCGCGCTTTGCTGCGCGGCTTTCGCGCCCTGCATATTCTGCTGCGCCTGCTGCGCGGACTGCTGTATCTGCTGTTCCTTTTGCGCCAGCGCCTGACTCTGCTTGCTGTCGGGGTTCTGGCCGATCTCTTTTGCCACGTCGCGCTGCTGTTTTGCCAACTCGCGTAGCTGCTGCGCGGCAGCCTCGGCTTTTTCGGCTGCCGTTTTCGGGTCTTCGGGCGCGTCCGGGTTGGCGGCTTTGGCGGCTTGCGCGGCGGCTTTTTGCAGCGCATCGGCGGCTTTATCCTGGGACGGCGCGGCCTGCTGCGGGTTGTTCTTGTTTAATTGCTGCTGCGCCTGACTCTGGTTGCTTTGCGCCTGCCCCTGTTTCAGCGCGTCGGCAGCTTTCTGCAAGTCCTGCGCGGCTTTGGTTTCGCCCCGCTGCTGCGCCTCTTTCGCGGCCTGCTGCAATCCCTGTTCCAGTTTCTTCGTGTCCTGATTTACCTGCGCCTGCTGACGGCGTTCCATTTCCAGCGCGGCTTTTTGCTCTTCGCTCAGGCCGCCGGGTTTGTTCTGCTGCTGCGATTTGATGTCTTCGGCAAGCGAATGGGCGCTGTCGGCAAGCCGTTGCTGATCGGTCGCCAGTTGTTTGGCATCCTTGGCAAGCTGTTCGGGCGTTGCCGTGCGGTTGAGCAACTGTTGCGCTTTGTCCAAATCCTGTTTGGCCTGTGATTGCTGCTGATCGGCCTGCTGCAAATTCTGATTGCGCTCCGAATTGGATTTAGTGTTTTGCGCCTGCTGCACCTTGTCGGCGGCGGGCGTCATGCGCTCCTGCGCGCTCTTTTCCAATGTTTCCTGCGCCTGCTTGCGCCGCTCCATTTCGGACGGCGTGGCGAAGTTATTGTTTTCCAGTTGGTTGGTTACGTCCTGAACGCGTTGCGCGAGGGCTTTCGTTTCCTGCGCCACGCTCCGCTGCTGCTCCTGCGCCCGCGCCATATGCGCGGGGTCGTTTTTCATTTTCGCCTGCTGAACCTGCTTTTGCGCTTCCAGTTGATGCTGTCGGGCGGCGGCAAGAGCCTGCTGTTCGGCGTCCAGTTCACCCTTCAATTTGGTCTGCATTTCCACCGTGCTGACGACATGGATGCGGAACGCCTGCGAACGTCCGATGTGCGGGCCGCTCAGGTTGTCGCTGTCCTAGCCATCTACCTCGTAGCGAATCACATCCCCCACTTTGGGGCTGACGCTGCCGATGACCCAGCGTTGTTTGATGTCCACATTGGGCGGGCCATATTCGCCGGGCAGAGCAAACGCGCCCTTGCCGACATGCGTAACGCTTCCCTTGCCCGTGCGCAGGCCGTCCTCATGCGTGGTGTCATACGCTAGTTTCGCGCTGCTCACGCCGTAATCGTCGGTCGCGTGGGCAATCAGAGGAATACTGCCGCCGGGAACCAGATCAATATCCGTCGCGGGGCGCAAAATCTGTACGCTCGGCGCTTCATCCTTCATGGAACGAATTTCGTATTTTGTCGGGACGGGGTTGTTGAAGCCATGCGTATCCACGAGTTTCAGTTTATAATTGCCGTCTTTGTTCACGGCGAGATGCCCGCTCGCGCGTTCGTTCTGTACGGGCCACGCGCCCACGTCATGGTTGTCACGCACCAAATTCGCGCTTTTCAGGGGCTTGTTAGCAATGCCGGTCACGTCTACGGTTGTGCCGAACGGGGCGGCAATCGCGCCGGTTGTTTCCGGCAACTGCTGATCCTTGCGATGCATGTACGCGGGGAAGTGCAGGGTCATGCGGACATTGAGCAGGGTCGGGCGGTCTTCCACCTTCACCTCACGCTCATTAGAACGCCCGTCATTGGCCTGCGCCATCAGCGAAATACTGCGCGGCAGAGTTTTGAAATGGTATTTGAACGCCCGCGCGTCCTTTTCGTCCGGTTTGGGATTGGAAACGGGAACGGGGTCTTTGAGTTCAACGTTTGTCCACGCTTTGGCGTCCTCGCCGTCCTGATGCACGCGCAGAGTGGCTCGGTCTACCGCATCGCCCCACGTTTTCACGATTACATTCAGGCCCTCGCCGCGCGGCAGAAGGGTGGCTTCGGGAATAATCTGAACGCGGGTTTTGGCATACGGGGGAATATCGGCGCGAGGGTCAGCCATGCGGCGAACCCACGTCGCGAACGCTTCGCGCGCAAAAATGATATGCGCGGCGAACAGCAGCAGGGTGAACGTCAGTGTCAAACCGCCGTTGCGCAGGGGTCGCAGCGACACGGCGCGTTTGAAGTTCAGATCAGCGGCAACCTGATGCGTTTCTTCAGCCAGCGCGGTTGTCATCTGCTCGGAAAAATGCGAAGCGTAGGGGCGATTGCTGACTCCGGTTGTAGTCTGCGCGGGGCTGAGAGCGGGCGCGAGATCGAGGGTAGTCAACAGCCGTTCGCGCAGCACGGGAAAGCGGCGTTCCACATCCGAAGCCACGCTGACATCCGACAGGCGGCGCAGCAGGGGCTGTATCAGGGCCAGCAGCAGCGTGACAATGGCAATGCCGCCAATACCCGTTCGCCAGTTTTCGCGGGCATGAATGGAGAGGACGAGCAGGCGATCACTATGATAGCAGACAAGCGCCAGTATCAGGACGAGGCTGCACACCCATGTCAGGCCGCTGAGAACGCGCGTAATTCGCCACCAGCGGCGGGTAGAAGCCAGCTTTTGCTGTAGTGGCGCACCGGAATGTTGCATTCGTGCTTCTCCTCATAGTTGATAGTTGATAGTTGCTGGTTGATAGTGAAATCTGTACTTGCAGGAATAGCGCAATTAGAAGAGATGACATGTTGATGGAGGAGGAATTCTATCAACTATCAACTATCAACTTCCATATCTGGCCTGTCTCATCATTGAGGGGTACACGCCGAGGGCGGCCCTCTTCCTGCGCCGGGAATTTGCAGGTTAGACGCGCCGCGATAACAAAAGTTACGGACAGGGGCGGCATTCCGTTGCCCCTGTCCGCACATTCGACACCATGCGGCGCGATTCCTTCAACGATGCCGCTTTACCTTTATGATGGTAATTCGCGCAGTCACATGAAGCTGTAGTTCAGGCGTCAAATATCCAACGCTTCATACGTATGCTGCAAATTTTTGAGATGGTATTCCATGTCGAAGGCGTGGGCGACATCCTGCGCCGTTAATCGCTCTGCTACAATCGGGTCGGACTCTATCGCGCTTCGGAAATCTTCTCCGGACCACGCTTTGGCCGCGTTGCGCTGCGCCACGCCATACGCTTCTTCGCGCGACAGCCCGGTTTGTATCAATGCCAGCATGATCTGTTCGGAGAATACGAGGCCGCCCATCATGTCCAGATTGCGCTTCATGTTTTCCGGGTAGACAATCAGGCCTTTCAGAATGTCCGCGAACTTCCATAGCATCCAGTCTACCAGCGTCGTCGTGTCCGGCAATATGATGCGTTCCACGCTGCTGTTGGTCAGGTCGCGCTCGTGCCACGTCGCCATGCTTTCCAGCATCGGGATGAGATTGCCCCGGACGACTCGCGCCAGCCCCGTAATCGTTTCCGAGTTCCACGGATTGCGCTTGTGCGGCATCGCGGACGAGCCTTTTTGTCCCTGCGCGAAATACTCCTGCACTTCGCGCACTTCGGTACGGGCGAGATTGCGAATTTCGGTTGAAAAACGTTCCAGACTGGCGGCCAGAATGGCAAGCGTCGCCATAAACTGCGCGTGGCGGTCACGGGCGATAATCTGTGTGGAAATGGTCGCCACGCCCAAGCCCTAATTTGCCGCACACATACTTTTCTACATCGTGTCCGATATTGGCGTGTGTTCCCACCGCGCCCGAAATCTTGCCCACGCTTACGGCATCCCGCGCCTGCTTCAGCCGCTCGATGTTGTGGTTCATCTCGTCCAGCCATGTCGCCAGTTTGAACGCGAACGTAATGGGTTCCGCGTGGATGCCGTGCGTCCGCCCGATCATCACGGTATTCTTATGTTCCCGCGCCTTTTGGCGTATCACCTCGTTCAATTGTTCGGCGCGGGCAATGATCTGATCCGCCGCGTCCCGCAACAGCAATGCCAGAGCCGTATCCACAATGTCATAGGACGTGACGCCGTAATGCACGTACCGGCCCTCTTCGCCCAGATTTTCCGCCACATTTTTCACGAACGCCATCACGTCATGCCGGGTCTCTTTTTCCAGTTCCGCCATGCGCGTCCAGGTCGAACGTCGCTCCGGCGCGAATTTTTGCTGTGGTTCCCGCCGGTATCTGCCCGAACTGTTCCAGCCCGTCACAAACCGCAATCTCCACATCCAGCCAGCGTTGCGTCTTGTGCTGCGGACTCCACAGGTCACGCATCTCCGCGTCGTATATCTATCTATCATAAGTCAATCTCCATAAATTCGTTTCACCACAGAGACACAGAGACACAGAGGCTTCACAGAGGAGAAAAGGAGAAGAGCAATAGGAAAAGGAGAATAATAATTTCTCTTCCTAATTCTTGTATTTCTCTGTGAAACCTCTGTGTCTCTGTGTCTCTGTGGTGAATTATGTGTTTCTTCGTAGGACGCGGCCCGCTCTTGCGTCCGTATGCTGCCCATTTTCCAGGGCGAGCTGTCCGTTGACGAGGACGGTTTGGATGCCCGTTGCGAACTGGTGGGGCTGCGCGAAGGTGGCGCAATCGGCAATTGTGTCCGGGTTGTATACTACAAGGTCGGCGTAATAGCCGGGGGCTATTTGGCCGCGCTCATGCGCCATTCCCATGCGGTCGGGCGGGCAGATGGGTCATTTTGTAGATGGCTTCCGCTTCGGTGAGAATGCCCAATTCGCGGACGTAGCGGCTCAAGACGCGGGGAAATGTGCCATACGTGCGAGGGTGAATGTTGGTGGCGTTGGCTTCGCCGTCGGGGTGTGTGCCGCTGCCGTCCGAGCCGATCATGGTGAGGGGAAAGCGCAGCACGTCGGCAATATCGTCTTCACCGATGGCAAAATTGACCGCGCTGACGATGCCGCCGGTTTCCGCCAGCAGATCGAGAACGTAGTCAATGGGATTTCGGTCCGCTTCCCGCGCCAGATCGGAAGATGCGCCGGCCCTGCGCTTCGGGCTGGGCGCGGCACACGCCGATTTGCAGATGACGCCAGGGCGAGTCCGGGCCAAGATCGTCCCAATCCGGGTGCGCGGTTCGCATATCTGCGGCAATCTGCGCCGCGCTGAACGGGATCGGTCAGGCGGGCGGTCAGGTCTTCACCCGAACCGTTCAGGGCGTAGCGCGGCAGAGTTTGGATACTCAGCGCGGTCATAAACGCGGGATACGGATACTGATCCATCTGCACGTCCACGCCGCGTTTGCTCGCATCGCGCACCATTTGCAGCGTGGTCTGCACTTTGCCCCAGTTCTCGCGGCCCTCCGCTTTGTGGTGCGACAATTGCAGGGGCAAACCGGCCTGTTCCGCGACATTGAGGGCTTCCTGCACGGCTTCCATCAGGGTGTCGCCCTCGTTGCGCAGGTGCGTCGCGTAAAACCCGCCCCAATCGGCCACTACCCGGCACAAATCCGCAAGTTCGTCTTCGTTGGCATACGCGGAGGGGGGATATTCCAGCCCTGACGTGAAGCCCCACGCGCCCGCCCGCATCGCGGCTTCCAGTTCGCGCCGCATCTCGGTTTGTTCTTCACGGGTCGGCGCGCGTTCCTCAATTCCCATCACGCGCTTGCGCAGGGTTCCATGTCCGGCAAGGGGCACGTAGTTGGTGGCGATGCCCGTTCTTCGACAAGGCGCAAATGTTCGGCAAAATCGTTCCATGTAATGCGGGCGCGATAGGGAGCCAGCCAGCGCTTTTCAAACGCGAACACATCCGCGTTCGTCGCCATGCCCAGCGACAGGCCGCAGTTGCCGACAACCTGCGTGGTCACGCCCATGCCGATTGCGCTTGCCTGACCGGGATCATAGGTGGCGGAAATGTCGGAATGGGTATGAATGTCTATAAATCCGGGCGCAATCCGCAGTCCCTCCGCTGGATTACCTTTGCCGCCCGACTGTCGCTCAAATCGCCCACGCGACAATGCGCTCGCCCACAATCCCAACATCCGCCGTTTGTGCGGGGTTCCCGTCCATCCAGCACGGTTCCGCCGCGCAGAAGGAGGTCATAAAGCGGAGTCTGATCGTGTGGCTGTTTTCTTTTTCGCGTTGTGTCGGCGTGTCCATACCTGTATTATAGGCGTTTGCGCGTCTTCGCGTCAAGCCGTCTACCTTGTCTCCCTCACCGCTGACCCCTTCTCCCAAAAAAGCTTGGGAGAAGGGGAAATAGGGAATTGAGATTGCTCTATTAATGAAAATTTAACATTCTCTTAACCTGCCTTAAAAACAGTGATACACTTCAACCGTTTCCAGCGAAAGTTCACCGGATGGAATACGCAATTTCGCGCTTTTGCTTTACGATTTCGCCTTTAACAAACTTGCGATTTACCCGCATTCAAAGGAGAAATGTTTTGAACCACCAACACGCAAAGGTTTTACCCTGATTGAATTGCTCGTCGTGATCGCGATTATCGCGATCCTCGCGGCGATTCTGTTCCCGGTTTTCGCGCAGGCGCGCGCCAAAGCGCGCCAGGCTTCCTGTCTGTCCAACATGAACCAGTTGGGTAAAGCCACCATGATGTACGTGCAAGACTATGACGAAA
>CAWFQB010000011.1:0-361341 GCA_963817895.1 uncultured Chthonomonadaceae bacterium | reverse complement strand
AACATGCATCAGTGCGACAGGTTGAGTCCCAGTTGGCTATACAGAATAGAAGCATGATGCAGGTTCTTCCTCATGTGCTTTATGGCCCTCAGTCCTCTTTCAGGTGAAGGCAAATGGGGAGAGAGCGGCTCACCTCCAGAGCCATGGCGCCTCCCTGTCCCAAAAGGCAAAACTGGTGGCGTGGGGTCTGCATCCCCCACGCCAGTGATACAGCCATCAAACCAGGGCTGGCCACCCACCACTTGCCTGCAGCAGCACCATGGAATTCTGACTAGATGGATGGAAGTGCCTTGGTTGGCAGCAGCTGCATGAAGTGCTCCAACACATGAATGAGCTTCCTGATGTCCAGAGTCATGTCATGTCAAAACCACCAGCAGTCAAGCGGTGGCGCAGTACTCTGATGTACTTGGAGGTCTGTAGCTGGTGCAAGAACTATCATGCATGGTGCATGATCTCTGCAGCTGCAGTAAAAGGCAGATAGACTGAATGAATTTTCCTGAGTGATGTTGGGCTGAAGGAGGGCGCTAGTGATCGGGCCAGAAGTACAGCTTCAGACGACTAGGCTCTCACAAGTTCGAGAAAGTGCGCCCAATTTAAAAGCTCACCAATTCGTCACAACTGTTGAGGAGGCTGTACTGGTATGATGTCCCGGATGAGACCCGCAACATTATAAGATTGAGTCACCTCTGGTAGATTTTGCTGAGCTTGATCTGGTCGAGGGGCGTTGCCTCCAGCAGCTGTTGCAGGTTACCCACAGTCCATCCCTTCACCAGCCGCTTCATCGTTTCCTTCTGCTGCCCCATGTCACCAAAATCCTCCTGTTGCAACACAACACAGTCATTGTCCCTCTGTCAGACACAGCACTGCCGCATTGGCAGTCTCCCAAAACCAGCAAAGGGGATGCTTTGACATTGCTTCCTTGTCAGTATGAAACAGTGTGGTGACAGCGGGGTTGCTTGAAAAGTACAGGAGGGCTACTGCAGCGCACTCAAACTGCTGGATACAACATGTCACTTCTTTAGGTCGTTGCTACAATCTCCCCTGAATAGGGACATAGACCTCTCTCGCCCTAGTAGAGATGATACCAAACAGCAGGTCTGTGAAGATTTGTCCGCGGTGACATGGTAGCGTGCTACAACATGACACACTCCTCCTCCATGGGTGTGCACTGTTTTTCTTAGGTGAGAACGCAGTCAGGTGTCTCACGTCAGCCTCGGCGCCGCAGGCAATGAACCAGTACCAGAGCGCCTTCTTGCGCGCAGCATCGTACTTCACTGGAATGCAGCCGGTGCGTAACTCCATCCCCCTGCGCCAGCCTGGCGGTTGGGTGTGGCAGTTCTTCGCAGTCAATCTCCACGATGGCCCTGTACGGCCACACATGTCTGGGATGCCTGTGCTCCATCAGCTTGACTTGTCAAGACTATTCCTTGTAACAGATCTTTCGGCTGTTCTGTTGGCTGCTCGCCATCAGGCGGTGGCCATACATATAACCTGAAGTGGCTGGCTGGCTGATTGACTGCAATGTAGCCAAAAACAACCTTGTGCAGCAGAACTCTGTCATGAGACATATCACAGGGCCACCGACCCAATGGGAAGGGTTTCATAGTCTCTGATGGTTGCAGAAGTGTGCCAAAGGTGCAATGCTTATGTGTTGGGGTGGGACCGAGCATGCACCTCCAGCCCACTGTGTGCATGTACTCCAACTGGGCCTTGTGCAGCTTGGCAGCCGTCTTGCTGTGCACGCCATCCTGCGTAGCAAGATCCTGCACTGCAGCTTGCTCCCATTGTCCAGAGTGACCTCGGCACCTGCGCAAAGCAGGCAATGTAAGTGTTGTCGTGTGCTGAGGGGCAGTACAGCGGTGGTTTTCGCAAGATGGGTAACCCGAGTGAGAAAATGCAATCCAGGGAGGTGTCCTGGACTGGAGGAAATCCTACATGACAAGATGATGCCAAAGCGCTGTCAGGAATGCGCAGGACAAAACTGATTCCTGGCTTAGGTAGGGACCCATGCATAGTCTCAGGAGGGTTGTGGAGGCCAAGTTTCAAGAGCGTTCTGGATGGGAAGGCACATGATACCCCGGCTGATGCACTCACCTGTGGAGGTGGCGTTGACGTCTACAGCGCCTGCATCAAAATGGATTGTCCCGGGAGGCAACTTCTCTGTGATACTCCTGTATGGCCTCGCGCATCATAATTCCTCATTTCATGGTCGGGGCGGTATGAGGGTGGCGGGCATTCGCTGAAGGGAAAGCCGGCCAGTACGGCTCAGACGGCTCACAAAGCTCGTATCTGCAGCAGCACAGTCCGATCATGTTGGAAATGAGGGGTTTGGAGCCCCTTAGGGGGCAAAGACAAGAGACATGTTGACATTCAGCTGGTGCTCGCTTGGCGATGTAGCAGTGGAATGGCAGGATCTCACTTCTCCATGCGGAGAAACTCTGCACGGAGGTCGTCGCCTGCACCTAACTCGTCCAAAGCCCTCCACCCGTTCGTGAAGACCCCGATGGAAAAGCCTTCCGAACGCGCATGCCGAGACTTTTACGAGCACAATAGAAGGCACACCAACCTGCGGGTGGTAAGAAATTCTCGTAACGGATGACATGTGAAGTACCCGACAACTCACACTGATGTAGAAGACTTTGTGGAACTGCACGCCAGTGGCAATTCTGGGGCACCCTGGCACCTTGTTAAGCGCCACTGCGGTTGCCAAACCTCCGAAGCCTCCTCCTATTATGACAACGCTAACTTTTGATGTGATGCTCTTAAAATCGGCCGACATAGTCGATATGCAAGAATGGTACACCGTTGATCAGGTTCCTTGGAAGAACGTCTTCAGGTCCGCAGGATGCGTCAAACACGAGGCCTTGATGACCGCTGCTTGGAACTCAATCTTACAATCAGTTTTTCTGCTGCGACAATGGAACGAACAATAATAGGGAAGCCAGGAGAAGCCATTACTTAGGTGATACCATGATGGTTACGAGAGGGATGTCAGTGCTCCCACAGGAGCACAAGGAAAGTCCCTGAAGGGGGTCTCCCCTCTACAGTTAATATCTACTCCCTATACCTTCACTCTGCAAAGCGCATTGTGTTTCTGTGTGACCTCTTGCCAGCATCATCGGCACACTCTTTGCAGGAAAATTGAGCGATGTTGATCCCGGATAAGGTCATCTCTGCTGCACCCAGTTTGCCATGTCCTGCCTCAAGACAGTGCCTGTTGATGGCTGTCCTCCCATCATGCCGTTCACAGCGAGCGCCATCAGGTAGTCATTCACCTGCATGCCATATGCTCTCCCCTTCTCACTGCTGCATGCATGCAGACTTCTCCCAAAAGTGCACTTCTGACACCCCGCCTACTAGGCTACAAGGTGTCTCTTTCAGAGACGGTAACTGTATTCTGGCCAGTAACAGTACTCCAAACATGCTAGCAGACACCTTGTTTACTGGCTTTTCACACTGTTCTCTATCGGCTTCTCTGAACCGTTTGCTGAGCAAACAATGCTCTCTCTCCAGCACTCCTACAAGCACGCCTGACCAGACATTCACCTCACGCCCTGATGTGGGGCGCACACATATATCCAGCAGTCACAAAGGTGCAAGGAATGAGGAGCATACCTTGCGCTTGGACTGTCCCGCAAGCTCAGCAAAGCGCTGCGCCAGGAAGGCAAAGTCCGGACGCGCCAGGTCCGGGGACCCGGGCCGCCGCCGCTCGGCCGCAAGGAATCGGCGCGCAGCCGCCGCGCTGCCGCCCCCGGCCCTGATGCTCTCCTCCGACACATGCGACAGGAACCTGCGCGCCATGCAACGACACACTGAAGGGGTATGCATGCTCACCATCAAGAAGTGAGACCAAACTGTGGTGCCTCCGGACTGCGCTCTTGTAGGCTGAGCACCAGGCAGAATGCTTGGTGCTCGCATTCTCACTAGGAACCATTATCTCCATCAAGATGTCCTAATAACAGCTGCTATTTCACAGTATCCTTATAATTCACCACAATTGAGGATGCTTGGTCATACTTCATGGCCATCAGTCCACACGCCTCAACCGTCAAGGATGCCAAAGATCAGGGGAATCCTCGATCAATGGCACCTGCATGCTGGAGGCGTGCTGAACAGATGTCCTGGAAGTAAGACCCGACTGACATCCTAAATTAAACACAGTGCTGATCCACCAGCATATATATGAGGCGGGAAGCCCCCTCCAGCGACTAAGGGATGACTCACCATGACAGCGCATCGCACAGGGGCGCTCGGCCAGCGGCACCGCCGGATGCCCACAGGTTGAACACCAGGTCCGGTCGGCGGCGTTCCATCCAATCCAGCACCGCTGCAGGTGTCGCCGCAGCCGCCTGTATGCCCTCGGCTGCCTCCTTGTCATGCAGCCCCCCCAACAAGAACTCAACAAAGAGCGGCCATGTGGATGCTAAGACCTTTTCAGTATCCCACAATCTCATCTTGGCTGACCCAGATCAGCTATTGGGCCACAGACTAGTTTGCGAGCCATGTAGAATCAAATATTCTCATTCGTGTATGCTACTCAAAGTAGCTGACATGGTTCAAGCAAGCTTCTTGGGGAGAAGATCACCACTCCTATGCAATCAAACGATCTGATAGTATATGTTATGATGGACAGATGTACTTACATGGATATTACTGTTTGTCTTTCTCTCCAAGAAGCCTCTTGCACCAAAGCCAGCTGACGGAAGCAGGGGAGCAAGTGAAGGTCACTTGTTTACGTGCACTTGCACTCGCCGCACTGGCCTGTACACGTTGACCTCCTACTGCTGGGGCCTGTGCATGTGACCTCCTGCTGCTGGATTCTGATCTATAGCAACAAAGGTAACAACATGTGTTGAACGGCCACAGGCTTCACCTGTGCATGCCGTAGGTGATCAGGGGCGCCCAGGAGCCTCATCAAATCATCAAAGATGGCTTTTAGGCCCCAGCCGCCCTGTAGGCACCATGCCTGCAGGAACTTACTGAATTGTCTCTGGTCCAGACCCCTGACAAGCAGACGCATTGAGCAATTTTAGTCGCTTATTTGAATACTCGTGTTATCATGTCAACTCTTACTTTTGGGGCGCTAATGTTGTCCCGTAAAGCACTGTTGTGAATAAGCCCAATATTACCCCAGAGCCTTGGAACCAGTCTCAGATGGCATTTGCAAATACTTGTGGACGCCTGACCTGGTAGCCACTTCATGAGATTCCTAGTTTGAGTCAGTGCAAACGAACCATGTGCGTGTCCAGGTGGAAGTTGCGCGCCTGATTGGGTCAGCGCCGAGCAGCAGGAAGAAATCGAGCGCAACATTGCGCGCGGCCGCAAGCGAGTCATCGTGAAGTCGCCAGTGGTGCCCACTTGTGACTGCCCCGTTCCCATGAACTCCAGCCAGCAGATCCACCCGGCCATCCCTGGCAGCCAGGGTGAATTAGAGGATCAGCAAATGTCACCTACACAGCTGGGTGCAAAGTGCATGAGTTGGCCAAGTCCTTTTAGACACTAATTATCTGGCATGCATGGGCCCTGCTGCATGTCTGGGTCTGCCTTTCTGCCTGTGCACACAGTGATATCCATGCACTCACAACTTTTTAGAGCCAACTCATGCTCTTCACAATGCTGACTACTGTAACATTGGTTGCTGAACATCTCTGAGAAACATCGCTACCGCAAGTAATGAATTGGGCGTGCATTCTCAAAATCCATGGTGGGACAGCAGGTTATTGTGCCTTCTGCAGCGAGGAGCCTTTGTTGTTCAACAGATGGCCCTGTGAGGCTCTTACTAGTCGGCCAGCTAAGCTCGCAAAACATGGCATGAATGCGCACGACTTGTAGCACGTCTTCATGCACGGTGCAAGACTTGGCTGGCCCACTATTTCAGTGGCAATACTCCTTAGGAACGTGCCCCCTCTGGGAGCATTCATTATATCTCAATCAACATTATGTCAACCATACACCACCTTGCAAGAGGGGTCTCTTGCTCTCACCCATTGACATCAGCAGCTGCGAAGAGGGCACTGGCAGTAGCACCTTCCACCGACTCAGCATTATTGATCCATCGAGCGCAATCCACGAGACCTGGTGAACGTGCTTTCATCTCCTGTCACAAGGAGCATTGCTAAGCAAACATGATCAGGGTTCTCTCCCTGGGAGAAATGATAATGTGAGCTCTCTGGCTGTGTTGCATGATGTGCGGAACAATCAAATCGCGCATATTGGCCCACCACGCAGAAGAGGGACGTTATTAGCATTACCTTTGCGACTTTTTCATCCCTGCTCTTCCGATCAGCCTTGTCATTCCTGGTCTGCCACAGCCTTTGCATCTGCGAGATAGCTATCGCTGTGCATACAACGACCTTGGACAGGGATGGAAACCAGTGCCTGCAAAGTACCTTGTAAAGTAGGTGATCATTCCAAAAAGCCGACGCTGTCAAGCAAAGAGCAGGTCAGCTGTGAACTTATATCGCCTAAAACGCATGTGGTATTCGTACGCATATGGCCGTGCAGGCCTTCTAAGCGGTGACTGTGAGGCATCCATGGCCTGCTGTGCCATCCTCTCGCCCTCGTGTGCGGTCGGTGCGTCGTCTTCGTTCACAGATCGAGGTGCTCTGCCCCGATCTGGCCGAAGGTGGAGCCGTCGTATCTTTGCCTGCGGCCCCTTCTGACATCTTGGCCACCTGGGTGGGCTTGATTGATAAATGCATTGCATGATGCGAGCACCTCCGTGCAAATTCCTCGAACGCAGGCCATCTTATATTAGATTTTTCCTCGGAGACGCACAGCAGGAACGCCAGGTCGCCGAGGGCTAGCCCAGTACTTTGCGACAACGCATGTCAGCCCTGCATTTGCCATGCATGAGAGGGGTTTTGTGCGAGAAAACCTTGGAGTGTTGACGCTGGCAGGCGGTTCAAAAGTGCTTGCCACGTTGGATGCAGAACTGCCGGAACGGTTGTCTCGTGTCAAGGAGGTAGAAGAGTCGTCACACTCGCGTCGGACGTGCCCGTATCAATCTGTACCCCCTTTCAAGTTCAATGCATGTGACAAGAAGAACGCGTTGAGGCAGTTCGGGCAGTTTTACTCGTCCAGAGTGAAAGTTCACGCGATCGGCGCGTAGTGAGCCATGGCGTCTGCACAAGGTCTTAATATGGGCAAAAGCGCTGGATTGACCTCGCAACCCATTCGCCATAGCACGAGAGCTCACCCTCAGAGAAGCTCCCACCAGCACACGACGCCAAACTTCGTCCAAGTAGTCTTGCAGGCAGTCACTCTGTGGTCCCCAGCCTTTTTGGGAGCAGGCTGGACCTTGTCTTCGGGATCGTCAAAGCGGTGTGCATCAGGTGTGCAACGTCAACCCTTTGCTACCCTGCTTGCATCTGCTCCAAACCGTGCCGAAGGTCTTGGATCAGCCCAGTTACTGAGATGCACCTGTATTATCCTGACGTGTACAGACCCTTGCAATCTTATCCGAGTGCTGAAAAGTGCATTTACGGAAACAACTTATGAGAAGAAGGTGGGCAATAAGAATCCTGGTGAGTGCGAAAAGCACCCGTCTCCTGCAACAACCTAAGATTTGTGCCTGCAGGAAGTGGAAGGAGGTCAACACTGGGCTGTTTTGCTGACAAAGGAAGGACATTGCCGTATTTGGCGACAGGTATGGATCCTTATAGCACACTCACATGCATGGCTTCGCAACACTGCCCTATACACTGGCGTCTTGCAGGTGCAATCTGCTGCACAAGCACTGCCCTTTCGCTGCGTTCATGTTGATTTGCGCGATAAAGGACCATGACTATTGGCACCTTTGCACTCCCATCAATATGCGGTCTCTGATTGCATAGAGCGGTGTGGGTGGGGCTGAGAGTCTAGGAGCCTTCTTGGGGGTGTTGCTCATAGCCACCTCATCATCACATATAGTTGTCCCATGATATAGACGATTGCCTCTATCACAAAGTACTTTGCGAATGGTTCTGCCCTGCTTGCCTGCAGGGGCAGACTGGTCTGCATGGGCGGACAACACATACGATGTGGTGCTTTCTAGCGGCTTTCTCGCCTTTGCAAGCCACTCAGGCTTCCTCAAGGCGATTGACAGTGCGGGGCTGGCGGTCGGTGGAGTGATGGGCACGAGTGCAGGAGCGCTGACTGGATCGCTCTACAGCGCAGGCTACTCACCAGAGCAGGTGCGACAAAGCCGTGATTCCTGGTCCTCGACGGCAGTAACATTGCTAGCGCTTTTCCAGGGACCTGATGTGTATATGCAATGCCATGCATTGTGATGATCGGGATGAGAACTGGAGCCCCTTTGGGGTGGGTATCTTGCGAGCCCATTTTTGAGTTGTGAATTATTGAGCTGTAGCTAGACAACACGCAGCTTGCCTGCATGATTCACCTTGTCTCCCTTATCAGTGCATGCAGCATGGCTGTGGCAGGCGTCTGATGTGGAGCGGTACACATGTGGGACTTACAGTTTTAACGATCTGGTCAGGGTTGGTAAGACTAAGAAATTCTGCGACGGGTCAGGTGGCGAGGGAGCTGTCACGGGTTGCGCCCATCAATCTGCTGCGTCCCAGCTGCAGGCCCTGGATCGGCGGCGCCATCTCGCTCAATGCCGTGGTAGAGCGGCTGAGCGACTTGCTGCCCCCCAGATTTGAGGACCTTGAAAAGGTGCCTCCCTGTTTGGCAAAAGCAACCTATTGTTGCAAGCAGACCTGTCGTTGATTGATGGAGGCAACGCAAGTTTGTCCTGCTGAAGCAACCAGGATGTCAATACCAAACCAGGATAGCATTGCTGATCCTGTCTTCTATGTGTATCAAGAGTGCCACTCGACGTCTTGCCCCTCATCTATGTGCTTACTTGTGGAATTAATTCTCACGTGCATTTTGTGCAACACCGTAAGTAAGCACATGGTCAGGGGCCAGACGTTGAGTGGGACAAGGATGCCATGCCTGTCCTGCTGCCGGTGGCATTGCCGAAAGGCCATGCTCCTTTTATGCGCATAACCATGTAGCCTCCTTGGAAGGCTGAACGTTTTTCAGCCGATTGTGATATGCGCCTGCAGGAGTTTGCGGTGGGAGTGGTGAGCGCGGATGGGCGATACAGGCTGATAGACAGTGGGCCGCTCCCGGAGGCTGTGGCTGCCTCTGCGGCCATCCCCTACATCTTTGAGCCCCTGCAGATTCCAGGTCAGCCTCTCCTCATGCTCCCCTCACTGTTCATAGCATTCATGTATTCACGGGCTCCCAACACCGCGTAGTGTGGTGGCAGCAAAATCAAGCTCTGATTTAGTTGCTCTGTGAGGATAGTTATGTAGGCACAATGGGCTTGGTACCAGACACTTCTTTAGACGTCATGAACTCGCTTCTGTAGCCACTGTGATGTCTGCAGCTGCGCCTGCTGTTGAGCATATGCAGCAATAGCAGGCTTGACTCTCAGACATCAAAGCGGGCTAGTGCCCTTGGGATCTCCTATATTGTAAGTTAAGGCGACACCTCAGCGCTGTGAGCAGAAGTTGACTGGACACTAGATGACGTGGCAGAGTGGTCTCATTTGGCGCAGGGCAGGAGGACGGCCCCTTCAAGGACGGCGGGCTGGTGGACCGCACGGGGCTGAGCGCGTGGCGCAAGAGGCGTTCCCTGCGCGGCAAGGGGGTCCCCCCGGCCCTCATCCACCTCATCCAGCGCTCCTCCAACTTCAGCGGCAACGATGACGTTGAGGCTACTGGTGAGCACTCGCCGTTTTGTGTTGTGGATTGAACAGGCATAATTGCAGCTCTCTTTCCACCAAGCCAGCATATATGCATCACTTTGGAGGCCAAGCCTGGGCGAGGTAGTGCCATTGTTTGAGAGCACCCTCAGCGTCTGCACCAAAGGACAGCACATGCGGTTGCATGTTGTCCATGCTCATGTGGGGGCTCAGTGTGCATATTCATGGGACGCTATGATGCAGTGTGCATATCCCACTGCATCTGAACGTCCCTTCAATATGCATTGGGCTGTGCTAGCTGGATAGAGAAGCTTCCCTGTGTCCATGGACTAGCATAGCTGTCCTCTTGGACTTCTAGGTATTGGAATTAATTGCAAGAAGACGTTGGCATGCTAGTGCCTTCTGTGGGAACGACTCACTGCTGATGACGGCTGGCCTGTGTGCGCAGGGGAACGCCGCATAACGGTGGTGCGCTCGCCCAAGAGCGGCGTCAACTTCTTCTCGCTGGGCGACTTTGACCTCCAGTTTGAGGCTGCCTACCAGCGCGCCACGCCAGCCATGCGCCAGGTCAGCACACCCCGTCATCACCTCACGGGAGTTACGGAGCATCCTTACTGTTTTGGTTTTTAATCAAGTCTTATAGTCTAATGGCAAGTCGGTAGGCAGAGCATAGCTTGTGTGGTGCATTGTAAGCATCCTCATGTGTAAGTGAAGCAATACCGCAAATGCAGCAGCCACTTCAACACTTGGGCCTTCACCACACGCGACTGAAGGGATTCTCAGACATGTGTGACCAGCAACGATGACATCCTGATGTGTGGCATTGTGTTGTGACACAGGTGGTGCAGCGCTCGCGTGAGAGGGGCCTGCAGCCGCACGTTGATGGCCTGGCCAAGTTGCCGCCGCACATGCAGCGCGGCAATGTGGCCGCGCTCTAAGCAGGGCGCTCTGCTGGGACCCTCATCGCCAGATTTGGCTAGGACAAGAGGAGGGGAGGGGGATTTGTTTGGGCAGGTCCTGGTCAGGCCGGGCGCTTTGCCCAATCAAGCCGAGTCCCTAGCGTGCCTGATCTGGCTGGGACGTGAGGAGGGGGGGACCTGTTCAGGCAGGTCCTGTTCAGGACAGGCGCTTCGCCTAATCAAGCTGGACCCCTATCATTCCTGATGCAAGGGACCTTCTTCAGCTACGCTTGCAAGGGATGTATTCGGGTGTCAACCCAGCAAGCAGGTGTGTGCAGCTGCTGCCCGGATGGTGGTGGATCGATGCAGGCAGTGTGGGTGTTGTTATCAAGTGTTGTTAGGCTGCTGTACCCATGAGCTGCATCAGCCCCAAAGCCTTGTCAGCACAGCCACCTTGGAAACAAAGCAACGAGAGGATGCTTACAGGTTGCTTACAGGTTCTATTTGCTTGCAACGATATCAAAATTCGAGCACCAGAGTGGCTGAGCAGTGAGGGTCAAGAGAGGCGCGCTTAGTGCCACGTAACAGCCAATGCAGCAGCCTTGCAGTTCTGCATCTGGAGTGTTGAAACGGATGAGAGTGGACATTCTTGGACGCAAGAGCCATGCAAAAGCATGGTCAGCGCGGTTGTGTGAGGAGTATCGAGAGGTGTGAAACGGATATGCAGCAAGGAACGGAGGAAGACAAAAGACTGCCACATCTGTTTTGATGTTATCACTAGTTAGAGCTCTGTGCTCTGGTGTTTTGAGAGGTGCCAAGGAATGGAGGGGAGTAACACGCAGCACGTGTACACCATTGAGATGCAGAGAGATAGAGAGCCAAGGGAATGAGAAGGCGTAACTAGATGTCCTTCTAAGTGAGATCCAATGCCAAAGAGCAGATAGAGTGATTGAGATGGTGAGAGTGCTGGGTTTCAAATTGAAAATTTCACCCTCAAAGAGACTTTCTGCATCGTGGCTGCCGTGTGCACTGAGGGCAAAACTTCTTTACACCTGCTGAGAAGGCAGGGATGTCTTGAAACCTGGCATCCCGGTGCTTCTGAACCCACTCAATTATAGATAGGCGCCATGCATGAATGGATTTGATTCCCTTGAGATTGTACTTCAATGGGCACCTTTTCTTGAATGCAGTGCTTTTGTTTTGCGCATCAGATATGCTCTATTAGACACACACAGGTTAGACGGGAACCATTGACCGGTCTAACCAAAGGAAAACTCCAGCACTCATCCGTGCTGTGATGATGTGCGCTGATGTCTGTAACCAGGGCCTTTTGTTTCTTGCTGCCTGGACTGGAAGTCAAGCAGACCGGTCACAATCGTAAACACAACTCCATGCACATCATTGTTGCAAATTCTATGGAACTCACGCGCAATCCATATGCGAACGAGGATACTGCCGTTGCTTTATGCTTTTATGACGTTCTGACTCAGGGATGTGGAATTTAGAATTGTTCATGAAACCCAAGACGACTCCAGTGTAGGAGTAATGTCAACTATTTGCTGTTTTGCGTCTCGTAGTAATGAATCTGGATGACAATTGGTGCCTGGCCCATGAAAATAAATAAACTGCATCCTTGAGGGTATCATACACCCCCTGCAAGATACCCCATGGGTTGGAGATCATCTAGATGTTCACCCTTTACCACCCTCACGTTTTACTTGATGCTCTGACAGCTCTGTACAGAGTACATTCCCGGGCAGGACACCCGGTGGAGGGGTGTGCTTAGACCATATACAACTACTTATACTACCTTCCGACGTTGCGACAAACTGCGGCTGCCCCTTTACACCTGAAGGTATGACCCATTGCTCGGCCATGCCAACACATTTGCTGAGCCAGCTTCATTAATAGCAAGTCAATGAAGACAAAGACATTCAGACTGATGTCGTGAAACCTTAGTACGTATTGTCATGCCGGGTTTACATTTGTAGAGCCTTACTGGTATACTTGCCGTCAGTGTCTAATCTCCGAATTAAAGGTGGATGTATAGCAAGCGTCTCTGCGTCTGAGACTCTCCGATCTGTATGCACAGGCGATAGATGCTTCTGCCCATGCGGTGCTGCTCCAGTGTGGCAGCACTGCTGCCGCTGCTGCTGCCCTGTCTTTTCTACGTGGTGGCGGCTCAACCTGCGCCTGCTGTCGGTGCAGCACCTAGCACCCTCGCCAGATGACCCTACACAATGCGTAAGTCACCTATCGATGATAGTGGCAGGCATTGTGTTTGCAGCCCCAATAATAGGCTTGAACCGTCGTCTTGAGCCGGCAGATGTAGGAATCAGAAGCAAACAACTTGGCTCTCTGAACTGCTCACCGTGAAATAAAAGCGGAAATCACGGTCCTGAGTCATTATTCCTTCTCCTATGCTCGCTTGCCCCTGCCATTCATTATTCGTGTTCACTGTGGCCACCACCAAGCCACTGGAATGGACGCTCATACCCCTGGCACTGCACGAGAGTACGGGCTGCTTGTGCTGATGACATCACCATTTCAGCTCTTGCAGGACTGCAACCCTGCGGTACTGGCCATCAGCGGCGAATGCCGCCCCTTCAAGCTGCCCACTCCTTGGAGCTGTGGGGTGGACCCCAACAACCCGCTCGAAAGTATCCCCGGCCTCAACTGACGCGCCCCAATTTTCAAAGCCTGAATGGCATCTGGGAGTGGGAGCGTGCCGAGTAAGCCCCTGTTCTTACGAAGAAGCATCTGAGTCAAAAGCTGAATCTTCTTACTCATATCATTGACTGTCTGCATGTCTTGCTGATGTGACGTGTAAAGGTCCTAAGCAGCCTTCATTGTGGTTCATAAGCAACTGTCAGAGTCTTTAACAAATAATCTGCTGTGATTTGTGCAGTACATGGGACTCCGGTCCAGTGCCCACCAACAGGACACTGCTTGGGTCCATTGTGGTCCCCTACCCAATTGAGGCCGACCTCTCAGGTAAGACAACTTCCATCAGAAATGGAGATTCCAAGTACTTACTGCTGTGCACTGACATGTGCGGCTTCCTAGAAAGGCCCCCCACTCCTGACTGCCCGATGGTGTTGCTTTAGCGGTAAAGGATGATGCATGCGCAGGGCTGTCACCCGAGAACAAGACAGGCGTGTTCCGGATGTGGTACCGGCGAACATTCAAGCTCCCAAGGGAATGGAAGGCACTGGCGAACGACGACCGTGTCATCTTGCACTTTGGCGCCGTGGACTGGGAGTCCACTGTCTGGGTCAATGGGCAATACATGGGAATGCACCGCGGAGGGTGCGCAGCCCGTGTTTACTATGCTTCTCATACTTAAGTCTTGTAGCATAAATATCAACTCTTACAGTCTGCTGAATCTCTCACATGTTATTTTGAGTAAAGACCATCAAGGGCTAACTTTTGGCAACCATGCCGGACAACTGTGCTATGGAACAGTCTATTGGGTTACCTTTGCCGCTTACAACTCAAACACCAGTAGGCCAACGATTGCTCCACTTGAAACTCCGACCCCTTCCTGCGACATGCAGGTATGACAAATTCAGCTATGATATCACTGACGCATTGACCAAGGGGTCGGCTGGCACGCACGAGCTCATCGTTGGGGTGTATGACCCGACAAGATTTGCCCACATCCCTCTGGGCAAACAGCGCCACAGTGTCCCCTCGAACGACATCTTTTACTCCGCCACGACCGGCATATGGCAGACTGTGTGGCTTGAGCCGGTAAGCACGTCTTGTGTTATGCAGTGCAACCATGATCATAAGTAATTGCCGTTGTACAATGCTTGAGCCCTTGATGTATCCTGCATTGACAGGAGTCTCACGCATGCATGCATGCATGTCTTGCTGATCCGGGAACAAACAATAAAGATGCTGCATCGAATTGATGCCACTGTTTGGTTTGCAGGTGAACGCTGCGCACGTCACACGCGTAGACCTGATCCCAGACATCGACAACTCCGCTGTCCAGGTCACTGTCCTGGGCAGCAACTCCACAGCAAACCTTCCGGTGCAGGTCGACGTATACATTCAAAAGAATGGCACTCAGGTATAGTATACACTCTGCTTTACTTTTGGTTTCTTTGAATCATTTACCATATACTAGGATCCGAGTCTTTGAAAAGCTTGTACACCTTTGGGTGCAATGCATGAATTGATAAGTGCACAGGGCTTGCTTGTGTTCTCCTTTGAATGCTCGCATTCATCACATGTATGCCCTGGTAGACCTGCTGTTGCAACATTTGCAGGTAGCGTCGGGGAAGGGCGTGATGGCAAGTCCATTCAACGTTACCATCCCAGCCCTCACCTGTGGTCACCGAACGATCCGTACCTCTATGATGTCCGAGTGCGGATAATAAGCCAGCCAGGGGCGACACCGCCAACGGCAGATGCCAGCCGAAAAGCCAAGCCCTTCGTCAGTCAGGTAAGCAAGCTCACTGTTTGATGAGTGGCTTCGGGGCATATTGAGGGCGGCTTCACCACTGATGTCTCCATGCTGACCTATGCCTGCAGTCTCACCTGCAGACAACTTGTAGTAGTCCAACGTACCTGTGACTTACAATACTTGTTGGCATTGCAGGAAAGCACTGACAATGTGCTTGACGAGGTCATGAGCTACACGGGCATGAGAAAGATCTCCCTTGGGAAGGTCCGCACCGGGGAAGATCACCCCTTGCGTATCTTCCTGAACAACGAACCCTTCTTGGGTTTTGGACCCCTGGATCAGGTATGCTAAGTGTCTGAGGCATCCAAACAGGTTCCATGAACGCATGAAGTAAAAACATAAAGCGATGAGCTTACCGCCACAAGCAGGAATAAGCTTCCCATCTTCGATGGCTGTTGGACAACAATGGAATTTTCGTGTATTCAGGGCTATCACCCTGATGGCATCTACACAGCAGCCACCGATAATGCTCTGAAATTTGACATCGAGGCCATGAAGGGCATGGGCATGAACATGATCCGCAAGCACATCAAGGTGGAGCCTGACCGCTGGTACTACCACGCCGACCGGTAGTCTCCCCACTGGCTCGCAAGCAATCTTATTGGAGGAAGCAGCTCACTTGAGGTCTGCACAAGATCCGTCGTTCGAGGCATGATCAACAATGTACATGTGCAGGCTCGGCATGCTTGTGTGGCAAGACATGGTGGCCATGTTCTGGGAGAAGCCATATCATGGAGGGCGAGCGCTACCGCACTCCCATGGAGAAGGCCCAGTTTGAGGCAGAGCTGCGGCGCATGGTCGAGGTGCGTGGATTCGACTATTGCATGCTGCGAAGGCTTGCACCATGCACTTGATCTGTGTGGCATACCTCTTGGCAGATGTTCAGCGACACTTGTTATCTAGAAGTGGGTTGAAATTTCAAGCGTCTCAACTTGTCAGTAGCAAGCAGTGGTGACGAGCATTCGTGCAAATGCTCATGCAACCACTGGCTAGCAACATGCATGGGTCATGAGAGCCTCTGTTGCCTGCAGGAACACCGGTCCACCCCGTCCATCGGCATCTACACCGTCTTCAACGAGGGCTGGGGCCAGTTCGACACCCAGCGGCTCGTGCAGGAAGCAAAGGCGCTCGACCCTTCCCGGCTGTGGGATGCTGCGTCCGGGTGGATTGACCCCCAGGACCGCACCGCCTACCCTCCCGGTGGAGAGACATCAACAAGCCCGGCCCTTGGATGTACCACTATATCGGCTATGTGAGGCCCAATGCCCATTCACGCATGTGTATCAAAAAAGTTCTATGCCTCCGCTTGTTGTCACCTAAAGGAATGACCTCTTTGCATCGACATGAGTTGAGTGCTGGCCTTGACCAAAGCCAGGACAGTCACCGTTGAGAGAGCCAAGGATGTCACACTTCCTCACATTCATCTGGAGTACCGAGGGTGCCATAGAATCCATGACGCTGTAACTGTTGGCGTCAAAGCCTGTAGGTCAGCTGTCTGAAGGGTCAGTGAGATGCTCATGCATGAGCAGGTTGGCGACTTGCGCGACGATCACAACTACCCGAACCCGTGGCTTCCGGCAGCGACTCGACTCGCGCAAATGTCGCCGGGTGAGTTTGGCGGCTTGGGCATGTTCATGGACGGCCACACCTGGGTACCGTCGCGTACCAAGTGTTTGGAGCTTATCCTCTTATGGATAACACGACGCAGTACCAGGTATGTCCTTGATCTATCAAGCTTCATCTTAACAATTACTAAGCGCATGAGTGTGCACTCGCTGCAGTGTCCTTGTAATTGCACACTGCAACTCGAAGCGCTGGTCAGAGAGTGCTGATAAAGAGGTTGAGTGATGAGCAGTGTGTGATTGTGTGGTGGTGTGCAGACTGAATTCCTTAGCCATCTCGGCGAGGTGAGGAAACTCATGAAGAGCAGCGCTGGTGCTGAGCGCTGCCATCTACACAGAGAACTGCAGATGTTGAGGATGAAGTCAACGGCATCTACACCTATGACCGGAAGGTGCGCAAATCTATTTACCACCATCACATCACGCACTTTGCATGACACATTATTAATCCTACACTAGACACTGTCAGGCATCTTTGATCCTGCATATGCTTGCAAGCGAAGCAGGTGGGCTATAAGCGTAATGCACACGCACTCATGACTTGTAATGTGATGTGTCCATGCAGATCTTGAAGTTCCATGATCCGGAAGCGGTGACACAAGGCAATCCGTGACTCTTGTGATCTATGCCAGTCGAGTAGAGTCTCTGTTCTGTTCAAGACTGTACCATGCATGGTTGCTTGTGCAGTTCAGAGTGCTAGCCCAATCTAACTTGCTGTCATTTTCAGATGCATTAGATGCTTCCAATTGTGTGTGAAATACTTGCTTGGAAACTACACGAATGGGACAGAAGGCATGGCAACACAACAGTAAGGAAATGGCCTTTGAGTACTTATTAGAGCTCTGCAAGTTTAAGCGAACCTGTAAGCTTTGCGCATGGAACCCACAAGCTTTTATTTGGACCAGAGCAACTTAGCAGCATCAAGCCAGGATTTATTTCTATCTATAAAGATCGGTCGACAGGACTATGCTAAGGAGAAGCTGCAATGCTGTTTCTCGTGCATACAAAAGCTCGACAGTGTGCTGACGTTCATGTCATCCATTGCGTGATGTTGTCCTTGTCACTTGACACCTGCACCAGCAGAGCTCTTCAGCTTCAGCATAGCCACAGCAACACGGAGCCCTTCTTCACTCAATCAGTCTGCAATATATTGTCAATCGACAACAGCGCACTGAGGAGAGTGGCTGCACTACTGCCAGGTCAGGTGCCAGGGGTGCCGATATATGCTCAGGGGTTTGAGCGGCACCATCGCCAGATCAGGCGCGGGGGTTGCCAGTGCTTGTGCTCAGGGGTTGGTGCGCGCGAGGACGCCGCCGATGAAGGGCTGGCCGGAGCCGGATGCGAGTGTGTCAGATCCGCCCTTGGTGCCGCTCACCAGCTGGCATGTGCCGGGAGCAGTTCCATCGTACGCGTTCTGGCCGCCCGCCTGGTAGTTCCATGCGCTGCATGTGGACTGCGGTCATGCACACAGTTCCTCAGCAATGTTGATCATTGGATGCTCTCAGCAGCTAACTGATTACCTGTCAGGGAAGCTATGGCCAGTGCACAGGACTAGCTATCTATGAGAGCTGCATTGCAACTTTATCCATTTCACCAGTATGATTTATTGACACGGCCGTGTGTCTGCAATGGAGGACTTGACGAGCTCGACAGGCCAAGGCTAAGCATCCCATCAAGCTGATATGAGGAGACAACGTAACAAGGTAAAAAGTGTTCAAGAGAGGCACTCACGGAGTCAAGGCAGGCGACGCAGCAGATGAGGGCGTTGTCAGTCTGGCCGTTGGTGCTCTGCAGCAGCGAGGAAGCGATGTTCTGGCCGTTGAAGCGGGCAGACTGTGGGTTGCACACCTGGGCCAGGAACTGCTCTGTCGCGGTCAGGCCGCTGCACACACACCCACACACACCCCTCAGCCCCTCTTTCCAAACCATTTCGCATATTGTTGTATGTGCTGGAGAAGTGCTGGCATGTTGTTTGCCACCCCATCCAAATAACTATACCATCCACAAGCACAGGATGGCAGCTGCTATGACTGCAAAGAAGCATGCAACATGGGCAAACCAAACAAGGCCATGCTGCTTCGGTACTATGCTCTCAGGCTCCAGTAAAGGTGCTTGTTATAGGCAGCTTGCAAGGAGACAATCTTGTGGATGACGATTGCTTTGGAGTGGGCTATGAGGACACGCACTCCTGGTGGGTGGGCAGCTGTTGGAGCCGCCGGAGGAGCCGCCGGATGAGGAGCCACCCGAGGATCCACCCTGAGATCCACCCGATGACACGCCACCGCCGGATGCGCCGCCCACCAGTGCTCCCCCACCGATTGCTGGTCCTGCAGACGATGCGCCCGGCCGGCTGGAATGTGGCACCTGCACATCAACCAAAGTCGTGGTCACGCCTCAGCGAGCTTGCCGCTGAAGCATACAGATGCAGCCACGCATAGATAATCAGAGTGCTTCTGAAGTGCCGGAACTGTGGCAAAATATTCGTGCTTCTTCATCGCAGTCAAAAGCCGCGCAGCAAGCAATTTCTGGACTGCCTGACACAGCGATAACCTCTGCTTGTTGTAGCTTGCGCATAGAACACCATAAGGTCATCTGTTCATGTCACTGCAAATCTGTTATGCTTACATTATTGCACAGTTTATGTTTTGCTCCTTATCTGATAGTGGAACTATCTGCAACTCCAATACGACGAAATAAGCGCTTCCATGGTGCTTCAATCAACCAGGAGGCATACCCTGGGGCAGGAACACCACCCGCTGCTGCCGCCGTTGTTGTTGTATTGTTGTTGTTGTCATGATGAGGTGGGATTGTTGTTCTGTTTTGTATGTTTGGTTGTTGTTGTTGTTATTGTTGTTGTTGACGACGGCTGCGCACATTCTCGGATAAAAATCAGTTTTTCCCAGCCTATGTTGATGTTGCTCAGATAGCATAAGCTCAAACTACCCTAAATATTCTTAGACGGTATGCTTGACTAATACTTGGAACTAGGTCGTTGCAACCATATAAATATCCTACCTAAATATTTAATGTACAACTGTCACGCCACCACACCACGCAAAGATGAATTTGTACCTTGGGCCCTTTCTCAAAACTCTCAAATAAAACTACTCTAATATCGGCAGTCCGATAGATGACATGGCATGCTGAGTAACGGGCATGCCAGGTGGAGGGTCTGGGGGAAGGGGGGCGCACCTGTTGCCGGGCTGGCCGGGCGCGGGGGCGGAGCCGGGGGTCTGCGCCTGTGCGGGGGCCACCGCTGCAGCTGTGGGGGCCTGTGCGTGCAGCTGTGGGGGTCGGCGGCGGCTGCGGGGGACTTGGCGGCGGCCGGCTGCGGTGAGGATGCGGCCTGCATCAGTCATGTTCCTGCTTTAACATACTTCTGTGTCTCAGAGTCCTTCTTCAGGAGGCTGTGCACAGAGTGCCTCTTCAGGAGTCTGTGTCTAGAGTGCCTCTGCTAGGAGGCACCAGGCCAGGACTGCAAGATGGAGGCAGCCTTGAGATACTTATTTCTAAGGATGCAGGCACGAGTTGCGCCCCTTTGATGGGTGCAGCGCCAGACATTTGCTGCTTAGATGCAATCTGACGCACTCTAGACGGCAGAGAAAGTCCTATAGGCATCTGGACCATCAGCACGGCACGCAAAACTAGAGCAAGGTGAAGCCGCACAGATGCGCTGGTTTGCTCACCTGTGCGGCTGCGGCGGCCGGGGGCGACGCGCCGGCGGGAGAGGGAGAGGGTGGCTTGGCAGCTGCAGCGGCAGCTGGGGAGGTTGATGGTGAGGTGGATGGTGAGGTACTGCCCTGCAGAGAGACATCGAGGAGGTGTTGTCGATCCTTGGCATGTACTCATGCTCCGCAGCTTCAGATACTCTCAGGATGAGTGGAACACAGCAATAGGTGTTGCCCAGCGGGGTGAGAAGTTTTAATGCTGAAGTTAGACGGCATTGGGAGAGTGGGTGGCGCTGGAATACATACCGCTGGGCTTGGGGACGTCGATGCTGCGGCGATGTCGATGGCGATGTTGATGTGCCTGCAATACCGCAACGGTTCTCTCGCGCGAAGACCCGAGTTGTTGATTCTCTGCTGGCAGAATTGAGTTTCGCGATTAGTGCACTGGGCTGGGTGGCTTCTGAGCTTCCAGGTAGTGGGCTTACGCGCCGCAGGGACAACCATGGAATAATGTTTTTACAGGTAATTATAAGTAAGTAACACGACTGAAGGTGATACAATACTGCCAATCGAAGTAGCAAGCTGTAGCCTGTCCATGTCAATTGTCGGACGGGAGGATATGCATACAACAACAACGCTAGACTCCGGGCTAGACACTACTGATCAAGCTTGTTTTGCACTCCATTTCATTTTTATAAATTGCCAAACGCACCTGCAGGAGACTGCAGCAGATTCCTGCGGCCGAGAGCTTCAGCGGAGGCTAGCAGAGCCAGTGCCACCACCAGGAAGGCAAGGAGTGCGGTTGGGCGAGCCATGTTTTACCCTAAGAGGCAGACACTGCTTGCTTAGCAATAGAGCACCGGCTAGAGGACACATTTAAAACGTCTATTCGCATGAACACAAGTAATTTTTCCCAGCACCCCCAGCAATCCAAGTCACCTTTATGTCATATCCAGAAGCCTATCAAAACACCATCTTCCGACATCTACATCAGTATTCACAGGAGAAACCGCGGGATGGCAGGTTGTCACTTTCCGACAGATGCACATCTGATGAGTTATGAATTGCTGTCGCTTTTACGACAGCCGTAGATCTAGCCGATGACACTGTAAGTCCTGGCATATCACGCACGACAAAGTACATGAAGTTCCGAAAGGCTCTGAATGCCCAGAGGAGACGCCGGCACCATGTATGGTTGTCACACATTTGCTCAGCCCAAGACCGTACCTTTGACTCCTCAGGCGATCGGTGTCTATACTTGCGGGGCTTTCGGTTTGGATACAGCGTGTCGAAGTTACAATTCAAGGTCGATTCTGACTTCTCAGCACAAAGTATTCCGGCATCCTTTATTTTTAAGAGATGTAAAGGGTCTGAGGTGGTGTGAAATAGCTCCAACCTTGGGTCGAAAAGGATACCCTTGAGCTGCTGTCGGGTCGACAAGTGGCGCCACCCTCGCAGATATTTCGAATCACGGTGGGGTCCACTGGCAGAGCGCCCCGTATTACCAGAGCAATAGGACTAATAATGCAGGCATGCAATCTGATTACTTGGTACATAATGACACTGGACAGTGGATTTTCAGGAAATCAGTTCCTTGTCATATTTGCCACATTCTGGATTTATTCCGTGGCACAAAGAATTGATGACTGTCACAGTCGCAACTCTCAATGGACAAATATTCGATCCAAGGCGATCCCCTACAGAGCTGCCATTTGCCCACACAGTTCGAGGTGAAAACCCTTGAAACCCATGAGGTCAACCCGCATATTGACTTCTGAGATCCATAGACAATTCAATTCAGGATCCACATCGATGCCTTCAAGGAGTTGTCGCGATGACAGCCTCCAGGCACAGCGTCAATGCACAACTGCTTGGTGAGGCGATGCAACTTTAATGCTGTAATGGGCATGAATTGTATGATGAGTCAAGCAAGCTTAGGTGTCTAGGACAATATATAGCAGCGCTACATTGCGAAGACTTTGCGTGCCAACTGTGCATGGTACTTGGCTGGGACTCCTGCCTGCTCCAGCTGCTGCAGCTTCTGCTTCCTGATTCCCTGCACACCCAGTCTCAATACCGTCACAGCAGGTCACAGCAGACACTCAACCATGCCACTTCAGACAGCATACACAGACCAACACCGAGATTTGCCTCTGTGCCATATTGATTCTGAGCATGGTCGCCTCAGAGACACAATTCAGACGGCAGCCGCAGGTGGAAAGTGCACTGCTGAATGAAGCAGATGACATGGTTCCAGTACCCAAACAATGTCAAGGCACACATGTTGTTCAAGGTGGCTGCTCGCTGAATGAGGTGGCGCTTTAATCACCTCTACTACTGCTTGGTGCAAGGCAGAAGCTTCGCGGGCTCGGGCGCCCTCTTGCCTGGCGGCCAGCACTGCTGCCTGCTTCTGCGCAGCTGCCGCCTGCATCTGCGAGCGCAGCCCCGCCGCATGGCGCACCTTCGCGGCAGCTTCCTCCTCGGCCTGCATGCAGATCAACGTTCCACTCTCAGGCAACAAGTGGGATCTGGTTTCGTGGGACATGGACTTAGTTGAAGGTGAAAATCCCCGGAAAATGATTCCGATTATTCGTGTTACGTTGACTTGTATTTGCTGTGCGACGACGGCTGCGGCAGTGCGACAACGGTTGCGATATGTGTGCTACTCCCCCTTATACCTGAACCAGTTCACTAACTCTGAACTTTAACCCTCACCCCTGATGTGGTCAAGAGTTGGCAATTCTTTCACCTGACGCTGCCGTGCGGTGACGGCTGCGGCAGCCTCGGCCGCGACCCGGGCCGCCTCGGCGCGCTCGGCCGCGGCGGCGGCCGCCGCGGCCGCGGCTTTGCCGGCCGCCTGAGAGGCGCGCGCCTCGCGCAGCTCTGCGGCCGCCGCAGCCGCGCTCTCGATGGCCGCCCGCTCCTGCTTCCGCCATGCCCTCTCTGCCGACTCCTGCCACCTGCACGCAACATCCCCTATTTGCTGCCACCTGTTTCCCAATTGTTCTGCATCTGCATGATGGCAACAGCACAGGGCATCAATATTTTTCTCCCCTGGAACCATTTGAATCCCCTTGGATCCCCTGGTGACAAGTATACGGGCTTATAGCACATGTAGGAGTACCCCTAATAGGTGCTCAATCTGTGCTGGATTGAGCCTGGAGCGACTCTCTTGAAACATTACCCCCAATGTCTGACAGAGAGGACTGCAGGCTTGTGCAAAAGGGAACACACCTGCGGGCGCGGAGCTCATCGAGTTCAGACTGGCGGTCGTGCATGCGCTGCTGTGCCGCGCGCAGCCGCGCAGTTTCCACTTCCCTCTCCTGCGCCACCCGCGCCTTCTCCTCCAGTACCGCCTGCACGTAGTTTCGGCTTTATTATTTAGTATTTCACTGCTAATCCCTATCAAAATGTAAACAAGTCCCCCGCTCGTGACTACCCTCAGATGATGTCTACGTCCCCTCCATTGGCTTTGCATTCACTGACCCTTCGACAAGGCTAATAATCGTGGCACCTTAGCCTGCAATTGAAACGCGAAAGCGCCACTCGAAGAATCAACCCAAAACTTTAAGGGGCCACTGTCTTTGTGCCAAAGCACTATTGTCTTTTGCAACCTGCTCAGTGCTGTTCTCTGTAGCACTACTGACTCAGAGCATCCTACAAGGAGGACCTGCTCGCGTGCGGCCTTGTCTCGGAGGTACGCCACGATACGGCGGTCCTCGGCGCGCGCTCAGCAACGTCAGCTTTCTTGCGCTCCAGCATGTCTGCATTGCTGGCCACCACCTGGCACCGCCACACGGGATGCTTAGTCACCCTCCTTCTGAAATTGGCAAAACGCCCCATAAGCTTGCCACTTCCTGGTTCACCCCGCCTGGGCGATGGGACTCAGGCTGCCAGACTTACAAGCGCTCGACGGTATACCCGCATGCAGCTGGTATTGGGGAGCAGACCATCATTTGTTAAAGAACATTTGATGAAAGACATTTGTTGACCATGGCGGCGGTGATAGAATGGGATCTCTGACGTGTTCTGCAGACCTGTTTCATGAGGGCAGAAGCGGCCGCGCGCTTCTCCGCGGCGGCCGCTGCTTCCTTGCGCTTCAGCCGCTCGGCCTGTTTCGTTACATGCACCTTCTCCTGCAAGGCACAGGCTTCAATGTTACTTCACATCGACAAAGACTGCAAGTTGCTGACAATGAACAAGGACTGTGACGACAACCAGGATGTCGTCCTGAAGATCGACCTTGTGCCAACCCATCCTTGCCATGCTCAGTGTTGTTCATACAGGCCGCTTCCATCATGCTTGTTTCGGAAGCTCATGTAGAGTGCTCCGTGTCTGCGGTGAGCATCACGGTGTGAAACTCTCGATGCAGTCCGTCCGAATAACAGGTGTGTAGGACGCACCATTCGCGGCGTTCCTCCTCCACCAATGCCGCCAGTTCGCGCTCGGCCAGCTGCTCCGCTATCACTGCCGCGCCGCGCCGCCGCTCCTCAGCAGTGGCCGCTTCCCTTTCCTGCGTTCATCCGACAAGCAATTTCACCTACCGAGGAACCGCCGTTCCTGCTCCCAGATGTTCGGCTGCTGATTCAGACCAGCAATGCACATGAGATAGACCCGGTTGATCACTCTTGGAGTACTCAGTGGTTGCAAGGCTTCTATGGTCCTTTACATCTGGAGTAACGCAAAAGCTGCCATGCAGGCTGTAAACAGAAAGAGACGCAACGTAAAATTTTCTGTTCATCCTTCAAGCTTTGTAAGTAAGGCGATTTGAACAGTCCCTGATAGGCACACAGCACCTGTTGCAATTTGACAGCACGCAATCGAGCAGCCTCCATGGCCGCGTCTGCAGCGCGTTCCTCGTCTGCTGCCCGCCTCTCGCGCTCCCTCTTTTCTTCCACCTGCTGATCCCTGTAGCATGTTCAGCATCCTCTCTTCACGTTCCTGCCACCCAAATGAGAGCATATAATATCGTCACCATCCACTAGGTGCATGCATACATTTGCATGCAGTCTCTTACGCGCACTCAGCGGATAAACTGGAGACTGGCTTTATTTGCCCGCACACTCAATAGAAGCAAAGCGAACCTGCCGGCTGCATGAAACGGTGAAGCAGCCATACCCGCACACTACCTGCAAGGCACCTGCTTGGCTGGTACAAGGGCTGCATGACCAGCAGTGCAGAGCAAGACCGTGCACACACTGATGGCCATGCATTTGCTGTACAGGACCATCTGGTTCATGCGCTTCGCCTCTCCGTGGCTTCCAGCTCGCGACGGCTGCCTTGCTGCGCACCGCGTCTGCCACGACCGTCCGGAGGCGTTCCTCCTCGCTCGGCCCCTCCGCTCGCCGCTTTTCCTCCGCCAGCTGCATCACCAACACCTCAAGAACTCGCTCACCCATTTTGCCCTTGACGAGACTTTGCTTCCATGGACCTCTTCTTGAGCTCTGTCTGTCGCCATTGGTGTCACGGGGCTTCACGCTACACACATTAACACTGTTTCTGCAACCAGATACAATATGCAGGCCTGGGCGCTTACGCCTGATGGTCAATCTTATTGCCTCACTCTCGACTTTTGGGTCTTGAGCGCGTCTGTTGCTGTGCATATCCTTGTAAACTTGACAGAGATGTTCCTCAGAGGCGGTGCATACCTGCATCATGTGCGCTTTGCGCTCCTCCGCTGCAGGCGCCGCTGCGCTCGCGCTCCCGGGCATCGGCCGCCGCACGCCGCGCCGCGGCCGCCTCTGCCGCTGTCAGCACGGGGCCCGCATGCGCTGGATATCGCTCCTGTATGACATCAATCTGTTTGGTTCCCAAGCCCACCCTTCTCCTCATCGCTAGTCCTTTTTTTGGAGAACCTCAGACCTTGTGCACCCCATCAGAGCACTTTTAGGAACAGGTGGCGAGATGCTTTCGAGACTTTGCTTGTGCGCGTACTGTTTGAGGAGCAGATCTTGGTGCGGAAGGTTCTGCTGTGCTGCAGCCAGCGCTCGGGGCGCCCCAGGCGATGCGCCCGAGTTTCGCCTTGAGCCGAAAAGGTGTTCATCTATCGAGCTGCATGGTCCTATCTTCCTGTACCTGGCATCCATGAGTACTCCGTTATGGCCTGCAATAACGTGTTTACGAGGTGTCGGAAGAGAGCAACGTTCTCGCTGTCATTCTGAAGAACTCACCTCTTCTGGCAGCCCCTGCCTACACTGCCGAGGCTTTCCCTTCTTGAGCCCTGGAAAGACTTCATGTCCGTGCTGGATTTCCTTCGAGTCGAATGAGCTCTGCGCCTGCGAGCGCGAGCGAGGCTGAATTTAGCCGACGGACATTGGCGCCGTTGAACTGAGGGTTCCCAGACGAACTTCGGAAGCTGCTCAACAGCCATCGCTGTCCCCCGAACGCACAGCACTCACCTTTGACTCAAAGCTTTGAGACAAAGCTGAACATTTGAAGCAACATAGAAACGTCACATTCATTCTCAGCTCACTACGCAGCAACGTTTCGCAGCAACAACAGTCTCGACTTGACAGAAGACTTCGTCTCGAGAGTTCAAGAACTCCACAGAAGGATTAGTGTTTGTAGTATTTATCTAGAACGACGCCTATCTTGACGTGAAAATATGTGCTCTGAGGCAGCCACCTGTCCCACTTGTGTTTTTAAAGGGATAAGAACACCCCCAGTCAGCAGAGCTGCCAGTAAAATTCTGAAAGCCATATAAGTGCCTTTGTCTGTGAGGGGTAACGTTTTACAAGTCTAATTGGAGTGCAAGTTGCTTGCGTTACTCTTTGAGCATTGGCCGGGCAAACTCAGCCACTGCAAGTTGCCTCGCAATATCCTATCTCTAGCTTGACATGCACTCAAGCGGTCAACACCACGCCAATGGGCTACCCTCCTAGCAGGGAGTAGTGAATCAGAACAATGCAGACACGCAGCTCGATAGGTCAGTCCTTAGAACTCAGGCCCCTCAGCATCAGGGTCAGGTCTTCACAGCGCTCGCTCCTGGCACCCCCTGGCAGCAGGAGCAGCAGCTTTCAGCCTGTTTGTTGCCACAGACTGAGCAGACGCACAGAACAGCGCATCATGACCCTCAGCAGCAGTGGTCCTGGTGCGCTACTGCCTTCGCTCTTGACTGCCCCTGTCTACTTTTGCTGGAGTTGCCTGATGGTTCGGCACCCTCAGGGGTATCCCCCTTTCATGGTTTATGTATGTTAATGCTTTGCTCTCAAGGATTGTAAGGCACTGGACGTGCGGTTTGAGGCACGGTGGCTTTCAGGCATGAGTCAGGGTGGAGCTCTCACCTTATTCTGCAGCATTCTGATTTCAGGTAGCGGATCAGTGCCAGGGCGTTTTGGCTGGGGCCATGGAGGCACAGCGCGCAGGAGGCAGCGGCGAATGGAAGCATTGGAGAAGACCGAAGATGGCGGTTTGGCAGAGGCGCTGCCAGCAGCCGATGGGCTTGATGCAGAGATCTTGCGCCTCCTGATCCCAGCCACCCTGGCTGTGTTCCTCGACCCTGCCATGGCCCTCATTGACACAGGTGTGCACCTCCTCACTTCATGGAGTGCTGTCTGAGCCCGCTGCCCACTTGATTTAAGAACGCCCTAGCCAAAAACACCCCTCAAGAATTTGGCAGTTGCCTTGCATCTTCCAGTAGGTTCATTCAGAAGGGCGCTTATCTGCAAGCTCTCGATTAGCTGAATCCGTCTGCGCAATGGCGGCGCGGCATGGACTGGATACCATTGCGAATGCGCGGTTTGTGGATGCGGAATCGAGTGAAGCGATTTACGCGCCCAACCCGAATCCGAAACCGTTTCGCGAAGCCGGGTTTTATCTTCCCGCCTGTTGGGTCGAAGCGGATATGCGGATACTGCTGACGACCTGCAAATTGCGCAGCCACCATTTTCAGCGCTGGTACAGCGGCGGAACGCGCAATCTCATCGGGTTGCTGCCGCGCGGACATTACAAACTCTCCACCAGTAAGCGCGAAATGCGCAGTGCTCTGCATCAGCGCGGCATAGACGCGATGGTTGCGGATTTATACGCCACGACCGGCCAGAACACGCTCACCATTCTGGACGCGCGACTTGTAGCCCGCCAGGACGAGCATTTCCCCGTTCGCTTCACGCGCAAACTACATCAGGTTGTCGTCGCCGACGATCCCGCCGAAGCGGACGAACAGATTGTGGACGCGCTTAAACTGCCCTTCACGCCGCCCTACCTCGCCATGATCGCCAAAGCCCGTCAACTGTCAGTATCCATCGCATGCCCGTCAATCAAGTTAGCATGCGAATAAACGCGAATAAACGTCAAACGGCATTGAATCGATGGTTAAAAACCGCCCTGTCAGGGAACGGAACAGCAGCAAGCAAACCGATCAGCGTTACGGCCGCCGCGCTCAACACAGACAATCCCGGCATCTATTTCGTCACCGGGTGACACGCGTTCCATCAGGCCGCGCGCCCGCATTACCAGCAATCCCAAAACCGTCAACACAACGGCAAGTCCCAGACTGAATGACACGATCAGCAGCAGCCCGAACCCGATACGATGCAGCGCAATCGCGCTCAACATGACGACCAGAGCGGACGGGCACGGCAACGCGCCGCCCGTAATTCCCAATCCTATCAGCGTTCGCAAGCGGCATTGGCCCCGAAGTGCGCCGCTGCATGTAAAATTCATCTTCGTCCGTGTCCACAGTTGATTATAGCGCATCGCCGAGTATTGTGAATCTCGTATCCTCCGCCTTCTGCCTCATTTGCGCGTTCGGTCTGCTCCTGAACGCCACATTCGCAGCCGATGCCATAGCAACCCCGCTCCCATTCCGGCAACTGCCAGCCCTGACAATCCGCTGATTATCGGATACAGGCGTTCCGGCACAATATAGCGCGAAGCGGACAGCGTAATCAATCCCAAGCGCAAACACGCCCACCGTATGCGTCAGCGTCACCACCAAGCCCGAGCAAAACGGCATGCCAGGCCGTGCCCTTTGTGCCAATCAAATACGCCGCCACCATTGCTTTGCCATGCCCCGGCGACAGCGCGTGAAGCGCGCCAAACCCAAACGCCGACAACAACGCCAGCAGCATCACCCCCGGCGTCAATTTTTCCGTCGCAATAGACTGCGTAAACGAATCATAAGGGGTGTTGGGAGTGGACGATTGGGCGATTGGAACGATTGTGGATTGTAGGATTGAGGGTTGCCAGTCTCCTCTTCTTCTCCTGCTTCTCTTCTTTTCTTCCTTCTCCTCGACTACTGTAAACCGCGCTTCCGTCACTTGCGGCGGCGCGATGGTGGGGTCGGCAGGATAGACGGTCAGTTCTTTGCTTAGGTCGGTGGCGGGAACGGAGGAGTTGCGCAGAACAGCCGCGTCTCCCACAACAACGATCTCTTTCCAGCCGGTGCGCATGGGATAATTGGCATCTTTGTAGACAACGCGGAGCGGGAGTATTGGAGGAAGGCGGCACATTGGCACTAAAGTCAAGTGTCAGGCGCAGGGTTTGCAGCCCGCCCGCGCCCGGAAGCAACGCCACTTCTTTCTGCGCGAATGTTCAGCGCGACCAGACGCTCATTGACGGTCAGCGTAAGTTCCCGCCCCAGTTGCGCGGACATGACGCGCAAATAGGCCGCCTGTTCCGCATCGGAAACTATGCCGTCCTGATTGGCGTCCAGGCGGCTCATTTCCGTAACCGTCGGTATCTCCGCCATATCCAGAATCAAACGCCCCGCAATCCGGTCGGAATGGACTTCGAGGCGCGTATAATGGTTGATGGAAAAGTTGCCCATCGGATGCGCAAACAGCGCCTGCGCCGCCAACAAACACGCCATGCTAAAAAGACAGACAAGCCATGTTTTAGAAATTGAGGGGAACATAACTTCATGGTTCCTCTCTCCTAATGCGTCAGCGCGGTTGGGAGAAAGGGTCGTGTCCACTTGTGGACGCCCGGTGAGGTTCCCATTTGCAACGGACGCTGGCATCTGTTCCGCGTCGAGCGGGCGCGAACCCAGTTCCTTCAGCGTGTTTGCCGCAATGGGAGCATAAATCAGACTGAAATTCGGATTGTCGCTTAACGCCTCATACAGCAGTTTACGCGCAGATACTTGCTGATTCAGTTTGGCGGCAATCATGCCCGCGTGAAATTTAAACAGCGCTTCGGGCGTGTGCCGCGCCATTGCCTTTTGAATCATGGCCTGCGCGTCCTGATAGCGGCCTGTCTTGTAGTAGCACCAGGCAAGCGTATCCTCCACGTACACGTTCGGGCGCGTTGCGATTTCCGCCTCTTCTTCCCGCATGGCTTCGGGCAGGCTGCGGTCGTGGTCGGCATAAAACTGCGCGATCTGCATGTCGCCCCGAACGCCGTTCGCTTTCAGCAGTTGGTGCGTGGCTTCCACAAGCGCAAACTGCTTTTTCGCTTCCTCCGGCTTGCCCGTCAGCTGATACAAATCCCCGAGCGCGACAAGGGCATCGTGCATGGGAACCACTTCGACGGCCTGCTTGTAACAGTCAATCGCGGCGGGATAATCCTTGCGCGCGGCCTTCAATTTGCCCATCGCGATCAGCAGTTGATAATTGTGCGGCGCGTATTTCAGGGCGTCCTGTAGGGTCTGTTCCGCCGGAAGCAATGCCCCCGTGTTCATCAGCATCAATGGCAAGTTGCGCGCGACACCAGGCGGTGTTTTCCGCATACGGGCCGCCCGCTTTAATGGCTTTCGCCATCAGCCACATCGCCTTGCGCTTATCGCCCATCAGCCATATCAGATGCGCGCCCCGGCTGTACGAAGACGTGTCCGGGCGAATGTCAAGCATCTGTTGGTAATGCGTGTACGCCGCATCGTAATTGCCCATTTCCACATCGGCGTCGCCAATCAAGCCGTAAGCGTCGTTGTCCTTCGGACTGATGGCAATGGCTTTGTTCGCCCATTCGATGCTTTTTTCAAATTCGTGCCGCCCGCCATTCACCCACGCCATGCCATTCAAGCGCGGCACATTGTTCGGCTTCAGGTCAAGCGCGCGCTGATACGGCTTGTTCCGCATGAGCGTAATACGTGACATCGGCGGTTTCGCGCGCTTTTTGCATGTACGAATTGCCCAGATTAACCCACGCCATATCGTCCTTATCGCTTTTGCGCACGACGGCAATCCACTTGGCAATCATCTGGTCCGACAGCGAATTGCCGGTTGGCACGGGCAACGCGGCAGGCGTGTTTTGAGTTGCAATCGCGCTTCGTCGATACAACTGCCGCGTTGTTCAAACTTGCACTTGTGGCTGCGGCTTGCGGATGTGATGGGTCACAGCCCATGTTCCCACCGCCGCGCCGCTCAACAGCAGACATAAGCAGCCCGATTTTAGAAGGCGTGGTTCCTGGCTTCATGGCTGTTGTTCCTGCAAATAGCTTAGATCCTCTCTTCCTTTCTTACGTCATGATAAGAAAGGAGGAGGGAAACGCGCCTATTGCGCAGGGTTGGAGATCCTTGCGGTTCCGCGCACCGGAATGGGGCGTACCCGCATAGGGGAAGGTGGTGTTGTAGACCTGATCGTTGTGGTCACTATTGTCGCCAACGACGTGTTACCGCTGTGTAGGTCGGGCCGCTGGCAACTGCCGTCAACGCAATGTCCACGACATCATCGCCCAGGCGCCGCCCATTCGGCCAGCCGCCGGGAATAGCCGCTCCGCCTGCCGTTGGTAACCGTATCGCCGCCGAGGAAGCCCAGTCGGTTGAATCCTCCCTCGCCTGCAGCATGAACCGGGCCGGTTGTGGTATCCACGCGAATCACGTCCGGGATGAACACGGCGGCCAGGTCGCCCCGCCCTGTGGTTGCAATTGGACCGGTTGTGGGAGTGTGCTTCGAATAGTACCGCGTTGATCAGTGCGGCCACTTCCGGGTTCATGGCATAGGTCGCATACGCGCTGCATCATTTGTGGGCGAGTCGCGGTTGTAGTTGTCCTTGTCGGCCAGCGCGACGAAGCCCTCATTGAAGAGCGGATTGGCTTCGCGATTCACCTGAATGAACGGGCCGGAATCTGAGTTGCGCCCGGACGCGCTGCGCAGGGTGATGCGCGGGCGACTGACGCTTGCATACACGCCCACGCCCAATCGCGGACCAACACCGCCGTGACTCCACCCGTTTGTGAACGGGGCCTGATAAGCGATGGGATGTCGGCAACTGCGAAATCGGTATTTCAACCGCGTAGTGGAGAACATTGAAGCCTTTGAAGCCATCCACGCCGTTGCCCGGTCTGCCCGAACGTGCGCCGCGCCTGGAGAGGGCGGTCGGAGCGAATGCGCGGGTCAAGAAAGTCGAAGATGCCGGGCGTGTCGAAATAGAACCCATCTTCGCGCGAACCGCAGAAGGTTGTCAATCCATTCAGGCCGCCTGACAGGTCGTACACCGTTTGCTGCGTATAGCGATCCAGTCCGCCCCGCGTCGAGGCTCCCGAAATGGCAAAGCCGGGATCGACCGGCACTGCGGGATTGACGCCATTAGAGGCGCGATGACATGGCATCATTGTAAAATGGCGTGGTGCGGACGCCCGCATTGGCAGGCGGAACCTTCAGCGGTGTCTCCGCCCGCATCCGTACTCGTTGTCGTTGTCGTTCGCGTTGCCGATGGTTCGGGTCAGGGTATACGTCTGGATAAAGTTTTGGTGATTGTCGCCCACATGCATGATCATGCCGGCGTCCGGGGAGCCGTTCGCCATGTTCGCGCCGCGTCCGTAGCGCAAAATTGTGTTCAGGTTCTTGTAGTTGCCGGAAGCGTCTACCGGTGAAAACCTGAAGTCGTAGCGCTGCAATTGCGCGCCGGTTGTCGGATTGGCAATGTGGATGCTGTACAGCGCGTCATCGGAAAACGCTTCGTACATCACGCCATCGCCGGGTTCGGAGAAGGGGCGCACGCTGACTTCCACGACGAGAACTCTATCTCCGGGGGCGCGGTCGCGAATAAAAGCGTACACATCGGTCAGGTTGGCCTGCGGATCGAGTTTGATGAGCGGCGCGTCGCTGTGGCTGGAAGCCCGCGATAGCGTACCGGGAAGAACGAGCATTGCGCCCGCCAGCATCAGGGCGGCGCGCTTGAACAAACGCTTCATAACGATCTCCTTTGTCTGCCGATAGGGGCAGAAAGAGAAAAGCACCAGAACAGGGTGTGCGATTCGGTTCCAGTCCGTCTTACGCGGACTTTTCTTATGCGCTTTCGGTATTTCGGCGGCGTTTGCGCATCGAGAAGCAGCCCGCCGCGCTCATGGCTCCCAACAATGCTATGCTGCCGGGTTCGGGGACGGCTGCCAGCGTGGTTCCACTCGTCGTGCTGGTTAGAAAGGTGGAGTTGAACGTGCTGGGCATCGGCGCGAGAGCGCTGTCATAAGTAAAGCCACTCAGGGGCGTTAAGGTGAACTGGCTGGTATCTTCCAGGTAGCTTACAAAGCCATTCACAGGATCATAGGCGGATGAAAATCCGGCAGGCGCGTTCACATTGAAGACAGGGTTGTTTGGATTCGTCGGGCTGTTCGCGTTGACTGGATCGTTAAAAGGCAGAACCTGAATTGTAACAAGCAGCAATTCATCGGCGGTAGTGTTGGCGATGGAGTAATCGTAGTGGTACAGGCCATTGGTGAAGGTCACAGCGGGAGATGAAACCTGAGCGTAAGCCATGCCGGGGAGAATAAACAGGCAGGTCACACTGACCATGCCAATAAGAGACTTGTACTGCACGTGTTGAATCATGCTTGCAGCCTTTCCAAATATTTCAGCGTTGAGAGATGAAAGCGTTACTGCTTTCTACTGCCGGATGGATGCGTGTCTCCTTTCTCAAAGAACGCGACATTGCATACAAGCCGACCTACGCCCGGCGTATACTGCCGTTCCCACAAATATGTCAAATTAAACCAATGACATATATCCTGATAAAATTGGCACAGTTATAAAAAACAGCCCTCCAAATGTAGCGGTGGGCAGGTGGGCTGTTTTTTATCAAACTTGCGCAACCGTCATCGGGAGTTACGCCGCGACTTTGATGTTGCCGTTGACGCCGTTGGGGAAGAAGCCGCCGCCGGCAGCGTTAGCCGCCGCCGAAGCGTAGACGATGTGCAGCACCTGGCTGGTGTTGCGGGCAAACGCGATGCCGTTGCTGTCGGTCGGCACGATGTTGGCGTTGCCGCTGCTGTCTATGACACCCTGATCATCATCGGTGCTGCCGTCCAGATTGTCGCGCAGGTCCGAAATCTTCTGCGCCAGGCCCTGCGCTGTCGCGCCCAGTCCGTAGATGAGGGTGCGCACTTCGCTGGCATGGTACGCTTCGACCGCCAGAATACCCGCCGCTGCCGACAGGTAGGTCTTGTTGGTCAGCAGAGTGGCCGCGCCATGATAGGCTGTCACGCCGACATCCTCGAAGATGAACGCGCCGATAAGGAAGTTCACTTCACTGGCAAATGGATCGAAGGACGCGCCAATACCCGCCGCGTTGGCTGCCGCATTGAAGCTGTTGAGCAGGTCTATGGCGGGCGCGGGAACCGCAGCGGAGCCAAGCGCGGAGCGCAGGAAGCGGACGTGGGCGAGTTCATCCGCAGCAATTTCGGCGCCGTACTGCGCGAAGGCGGGAGTGGCGAACGGAACCTTCGGATTGCTCTTGATGGTGATGACGCCATGCCCCGTTCCCAGGTCTGTGTCGGATAGCCCGCTGCCGGTCACGGCGGCTTGATAATACTGCGCTTCAAGATATTCGAGGTTGAGGGCGAAGTTAAGCACATCCGCATCGGTGACGGTGCTTTGCGCTACGGCGGAGTGTCCGCCGCCACACGCGGCCAGTCCGAAGCCACCGGCGGCTCCGAGGGTAGCGAGGCTGAGTTGTTGCAGCATGGCGCGGCGCGTCACGCGGCGCTCTTCCACCATGCCGCGCAAATCTTGTATTAGGCCCATCTGATTCTCCTTGCGTGGTCAACGTCACCAGGAACGTAGCCACGACACATAATAGATTGCGAGGGAATTCCCTCTTGCTGAATTGGAGGCGGATAGATCAGGCAGGCGGACAGCCCGTTTATCCAAAAATGACTGAATTGCGCATTTTTCCGTAACCGCAGAAGTTTTGCGACTCTTCACGGAGTCATTCTCACTCATACAATATAGTATGAGGCAGAACTACAGGGGTTTTCCAGTCTGAAAACTGCTCATTTTCTGTTCACTTTCATGTAGGTACGTCTATTTTTCACTTGGGTTCGGTCAAATGACCCTCCCCTATCTCTTTTCGCCACAACTTTTCCGTCACCTGCGCAATGCCTTCCATGAGATGACGCCGGTAAGTGCTGAAAGGCAAATCCAGCCTGTCGGCGGCCTGTTCCTGCGTGGCTTCCGGTTGAACATAGGTGTGGAACAGGGCGTGATAGCTCCGGGCGGCGCGCGAGGACACTTTACAGGCTTCTACCGCTTCCCGCGCCAGCGCGCAAAGCGCGTCTGTTTTTACGTTTGCATCCGCCTCCGCGCCTGCCCGCTCGATAAGCAACCGTGAACGCAGCAGAGGGTTGATATGAAGCGCGTCCGGCTGCCGGAGATGGCGCAACACGTCGCGAACCGCCGCGCCGAACTCCGACTCGCTGAGTACCAGCAGCGGCTCCGGGCGATGGGGCGCAACCTGACTCTCTCCCGCTGTCTCCTGTTCCGCCAGTATGGACATCCAGAGGGTTGCGGGCAAGGCTCGCCAATCGTGTCCGAACACGCCGTAACAGCGCCCGTCAATTGTGAAGTCCGCGTCCGGCAGGGGCTGTTTCTGCGCGTAGGCAAGCGCGGGCGCCCAGAATTCGGGGTCATGGCAGGGAAAAAAGGTGAAGGCGAGATTGGGAGTGGTCAGGTCGTGCCGCACCATGTTGACGACAATCAGGCTTTGTATGGGGCAAACGTCCTGATAGGTGTCGCGCGCCATCCAATAGCGATAATAAAGCGCGGTTTCGCCGGGACGAAGGGGAGCCTGTTGTTCCAGGTGGCGACAGGCGGCGTTGACGGCCGGGTCGCGTTGCCGCGCCGCCGCGCTCACCTTTTCCAGCATTACAATTGTCATAAACCCCAACGGCTCCGCTGCGGCCTTCCCGGCCAGCGCGTCCCGAAATACGATGGTTTTCTGTGATGCCTCTTCCAGACATTCACTCAAAATACGCGCGGACTCTTCGCCCTCATGCCGCGCGGTCATATCCACCAGGGCGGGCCAGTCTTCAGGCCGCGCCATTTCCGCGAAGGCCGCGCTCTCCTGCCACTGAAACGCGGCGCGGACAATGGCGTTATCCCGATGCAGGAAGATATAGTCCATCAGGATACGCTGCTGCTCCTGCCCCTGCGTTTCATTGATACGCGCTGTGTAATAGGCGCGGGCGCGGCGGTGCAAATCGGCGTAGCGTTCGGGACTGCGCCAGCGCAGATCGGCCAGCAGCGCTTCGCGGGCCACGTCGTGCGGAAACAATCCACGCCATCCCGTTTCCATGAAAGACAACTCGCGCAGCCAGCGAAACATCGCGGGCGCGTCCATGCCGGGGTTGAGTTCCGCAAGCAGCCCCTCCGTCGTCAGGTGGACAAGAGCGCAGGTTTCCAGCGCGGCGCGATGATCCCCATCCGGCGCTTTCGCGAGCAGACGCTCCAGCAGCGCCTGCACGACATTCTGCGCATCTTCCCGGTCGAATCGGATACTGCCCCGCTGCGCGAAAACATCCGCGACGAGGGACAGCGCGAGAGGGTAGCCGTGCGTGAATTCTAAAATCGCGTGATGCTGTTCCGGGGGAATGGCGTGTTGCAGCAGGTAAGAGACGCTTTCATCGGGGCTGAGATTGCGGAGCGGAATGGTTCGCATCATCTCCTGCCAGCCGGCTTCGCTTCGCCAGCCGGGGGAGGGTGGCAGTCTGCCTGACAATACAACCAGCGCGTTTTCCGGCAGGCGCGGCATAAATACTTCGCGCATCCAGCCGTCCAGCCCCTCGATCTCCTCAAATGTGTCTACAAACAAAACAGAAGGCCGGGTGGCGGAGTTCAGAGAATCGAACGGATTTTCGCCTGGATTCAGATGCAGCGCCTCGCCAAGCGCGCGAAGAAAGGCGTCCGGCGTCGGCTCCATGTCTCTGCCGTCCAGCCGGAGGGTATTTATGGCGCGTTCATCGCACAAAGCGGCAAAGGCGTTGAGCAGCGTTGTTTTGCCCACGCCCCCTGGCCCGTAAATGTAAAGCAGGCAAAAAGGGGATTCTACCGTTTCCATTTCAATCGCGGATCGAAACAGCTTTACTTCCGCGTCGCGTCCCACCCATTGCCGGTGGCGAACCGCCTGCAAACGCGCTCCAATACTCGGTGACATAGCGCTTCTCCTTACGCAGAGCCAAGCGCCGACAGGAGCGCGTTTCTTAAATGATCGTACTCTTCGGGCGACAAACGGCGATGCGCGCCCTCCGCAAAACTCGGGGGGTTGCCCCATTCAGGGTCGGATGGATAGCGCGGCATAATATGGCAGTGCAGATGCGGAACCAGGTTGCCCAACATACATACGTTCAATTTCGCCGGACGGCACACTTCGGCAATGGCTTTTCCAATTCGCGCCTGATCCTCACACCATTGGTTACGTTCATCCGGCGTCAAATCATGCAATTCCACCGCATGGCGACAAAAAATCAACACGCAGTAGCCTTTATAATCGGCATCGTTTTTCAAATGTACTCGCCCACTTGATAGTTCCGCCACCACATCCGCGTCACCGGCATCGGGACACATCGGACAACCCTCAACCTGCTGCATAACCACTCCTTGTATTTTCACCACCAAGACACCAAGAACACCAAGGGGAAAGAGGATAAGAGGAGAAAAGAAGAGAAGAATCTAACTGTTCTCTAAATTCATTTATGCAGAAATTTATATCGTCTTTTCCTTTCTGGATACTGATGTTCTTTTCCCCCTTGGTGTTCTTGGTGTCTTGGTGGTGAATAATTATTTCACTGTAACAGGCTGGCCGGTTTGGATAGACTCAATCGCGGCCATTGCGATCTGCACGGCGGCCATGCCGTCCTGCGGCGTGATACTCGGTGTTACGCCCGCTTCGAGACAATCGAGGAAATGCTGAAGTTCCGCCTGATACGGATTGACATTCGTGGGGCTTTCCGGCACGGCCACACCCGGACGCGGTTTCTCCCCTTCGGCTTGCGCCGCGTTCAGGGACTGGCGAAAAGGCGCGCCGGTCGGCTGATTGAAGTTGTATTCCGCCAGTCCCGCATCCCCGGCGATTTCAAGCCCCACTTTGAACCCGCTCGGATCGTTCCAGGTTCCCTCGACATGGGCAATCGCGCCGCTCTGGAAGCGTAGCGTGACAAGCGCGTAATCGTAGCCGGGCAGTTTCGCGGACAGACAGCCTCGGGCGTACACGCGCTCCACTTCCCCGAACGTCCAGCGCAGCCAGTCGAAATCATGGATAATCAGGTCAAGAATCAAGCCGCCGCTCCAATCGAAGTTGGCGTACCAGTCGTTCCAGGCGCGGGGCATCGGTCCGCCGCGCCGGGTCCGAATAGCGGCAGGCTGGCCGACATAGCCGCCCTCCACGCCCTGTTTCGCCAATGCGTATTCGGGGAAAAAGCGCAGCACATGCGCCACAAACAACGGCACATCCGCCAGTTCGCAGGCGGCAATCATACGCCGGCACTCTTCCACCGTTCGCGCCATCGGCTTCTCGGTGGAAATGCCCCGCAATCCCCACTCCCCTGCCCGCTCCGCCGCGCGACACACATAATCTACGTGCCAGGGCGTGGGACAGCAGACATCCACCACATCCGGGCGCGTTTCGGTCAGCATCTTGTCAAAATCGGTATAGGGGGTTGAATGGTTCTTTTCCGCCAGGGCGGTCGCCGCTTCCAGTCGCGTATCCATGATGCCGACAAGTTCGGCGTTCGCGATTTTCGTGTAACAACTCGCATGCATCCCCGCCATGCCGCCCGCCCCCACCAGCGCCACTCTCAACATATCCGGCCTCCGTTTACGCCCGCAGTATTTTCCTGCAAATGTGTACGACACCGATAGCGATAAATCCTGCTTTCGGCGCATGTAGCCCACATAAAAACGAACACGGCGCAGAGCAATTCGCTCCGCGCCGTGTCCCCACCTGTATTCATCAGGTAACTATTGTCTATGGGTTTTTGCAGGTTTTGTCGTAGCCGTTGTTGACGGTCGTGTTGATGTCGGTTCCCGCAGGCATCACGTTGCCACCGAAGTTATCACACATTTGTCCGTTGTTGTTGTCCAGATGCCACATACAAATCGGAGAGTACGTTGAGGTGGGCTTCAACGATTTCACATGTCCGTCGGCAAACCCGAAGTTGCTTTGACCGGTGTGGCAATAGTTGTTGTTGAAACACCACGCGCAGCTATCGGTACAGAAATTACCGACGTTTTCCGTAATCAGCAGCGTCGTGGACGGGGCGGCGAGAGTCGCCAACTTTGGCGATCTGGCATTTTCCGCATAGGAGAAACCATTGCAACTGCCGGCGTCCGCGCAGGCATTGGTGGTTGCCATAGAATAGCCGCGATCTATCAGAATACGCTTGTAGCCTGATTCCGGCAGCGGGTCCACTACGGATGCCTGGCAGTCTCCAATGTACAGGTTGCCCTGCTGCGGGTTGGAGGGGCAGCCGGTAACGCCGACGTTTTTGACATACGGCTGAATGATGTTACGCCAATCCACATAGGCGTCGTTTGGGAGGTGAATACGAACAGTGGGATAACGCTCGTCGTAGTCCTGCACATATTGCAAGACGCCCAGACCAAGCTGTTTTTCGTTGCTGGCGCAGCTGGACTGGCGGGCTTTTTCCCGCGCTTTGGCGAAGACGGGGAAGAGAATCGCGGCGAGGATCGCGATAATCGCGATCACGACGAGCAATTCGATCAGAGTGAAGGCGCTGAACTTCCGTAGCATGGTTGTCCTCCAGAGGAACGGGTGAGAAGAGAATGATAGCGGCAACAACAAAGGGTAAATGTCGCCTGGCGCTGCGCTGCGCGTTTCTTTATGTAGCCCGCGTCCGCGCGTCAGACATGATATTCATAACACGAATGCCATATTCCTGCTATGAAGAAAATATTTTTTACCGCTTCTTTACGGGTACGCCGGAAAATAAAAATAGTTTCGCGCGCCCCGCAACATTCTCGGCTGCGCAACCGGCAAACTTTAACAACCGAAACGGGGGCGAAGGCTGTTGTTAAGCCTTCGCCCCCGTTTCAATCCTAAAAACAAATTCAGGAGCCACCTGCTTCCACTGTGATTTCTGTTTCCGCCTGCGCGTCGTTCGGCAGGCGGTACGGGAGGCGAATGGATTGGCTCGCGAAGGTGCCATCGCCTGCGTTCCACATCAGCGTCAGTTCCGCATCCTTGAAACCGCCTTCAGGAACCGTAGTGTCCACCACGTAAGCATCCACGCGAAATAATTTTATGTCTGCGGGAGAAAGCAATTTTGTCTGCGCGTTCAGGAACTCTTGCAGCGTTTCCCGCGCCGCCGGCAGGCTGTCTCCCTCAATCTTGACAATCCCGTTTCGCGTACGCCCCCGCAGCAGTGGCTGATGGTAAACCGGGCTTGTGGCAAGCTGACGCTCAATCAGGCCGAGCAGTTCCGCCGTGCCGCCCGCTTCCACTTCCGAAAAACTGTAGTTTTCACTCGTATACATACTGTTCAGACCGAGAATTTGCTGGTTGGTCAATTCCCGCGCGCGACAGAAATCGGCTAAGGTCGGCACGTTGTTTTGCGCGGCCATGCGCTTCACCGTTTCCAGCAGCCAATCTTCGGGCGTTTCGTACAGCCGTTGTTCGTACCAGTCGCGTTTGCGCAACAGCAGCGCGCCATTTGGCCGCGTCCACCAGAGATAACCAACGGGACGGCAAAGCGCATCCAGAGCGGAAATATTCTCCCTGTCGGCAGGGCTGCCGGAAGACGTTTTTTGCGCATCAGCCTTTTTCCCGATGGCAGGTTTTTGAGTGTCGGCAGGCGCAGCGGACGGCAGGGTTTCTTCCTGTTCCGTCGGAGGAAGCGCATTGACGGCCTGACTGCGGTAAAAATCCGCAAGGATCGGCTTGCCGGATACGTCGGCCAGTTTGCGCAGGCGGTCAACCCACTGTTTTTCCGATTGCGCTTTCCCTGTGTGTTCAGCATCAGGAAGCAATGTCATTACAGGCGAGGGCGTTTGCGCGTAGGGATTGCCATGTGCGGGCAGTATCCATTGTTTGCGGGCGTCGAGTTCCGCGAACAGCGCGGCGTGCATCGTGCCTTTGCCGTACACCTGAACGGCGGGAATCACATGCCCGCCGCTGGTGTGTATGGCAAACTGAACGCCACGCCGCGCGTAATCCTCAACGGTTTCCTTTGGCGACCCATCTCCCGGCTGCTGAAACCGCGCGGCAAAGCGCAGGCTTACCTCGTAAACATTGCCAATCGGCTCACGCATTTGCGGATTGATGGCGCTCGCGGCAAAGTTCAGATACCGCCGGGAAAACAACGCCTCCCGCTGTTCGGGAGCAAGCGCGGCGTAAACCTGTGTGGCCGCCCGATTTTCGGCAATGGACAGGTTTTTGCGGATAGAGTCGTTGGCAGGCCGTTGCGCCAGTTGTTCCGGCGTTTCCGACAATGCGCGCACCTGCGCCTCAAGTTGTGTTATCAGGCGATGCCTTGACGCATTGAGGAGAGTTCTCTTCCAGAGAAACCGCGCGGGGATTACGGGTGAGAAGGTAGCGCGGCTTGCCGTCACTTCCGTTTTCTCGCCGCCAGTAGTCATTGAACAAAGCGGCAATATCCCCAAGCGTTGCCTGCAAAGGCCGCGCGGGGCTGAACACAACTACTTTGTCTTCGGCAGTGAGTTTATCGGCGGTTAGTTTCACGCCCGCAGCCTGCGACAATCGCGCCAGCAAATCTTTGACCGCCAACCCCGGCGCGCGTACCTTCACATTCTGCTGCATCCGGGCGTCCTGCGCAAAGACATCGGCGGGTGGGACTGGAACCGGGGATTGCGCAACAACGTTTTTCGGTGTGAGTGGCATGAAAAGTAACCCACACGCGCCCACGAGCCAAAATCGGCCCGAACAAGTGAAGCGAAGCAAGCGAACGTCTGATCGGCGCATCGTCGTATCTCCAGCGAAAGGAATTGCGCTTTAGACGGCATACAAGCCAGATACGTTACCCATGCTACGATCTACGATGTACAACATAGATGATCTGAATTCAGGAGGCTTGCTGCTTTTTCAGGGCGATAAATTCGGCGAGAGATTGCTGCCAGGGCGGAAGATTGTCGCGGCCTTGCAGTTCCAGAGCGTAGCGGCGCATCACGGAGTATGCGGGGCGTCGGGTGGGGGAGGGATACTCGCTGGCAGGAACGGGATGAACTGTGACATGCGTGACGCCCGCGAGTTCAAATGTGCGCTGCGCCAGTTCCGCCCAGGAACACTGCCCCGCATTGGCGACGTGATACGTTCCGTACATGGGCGTGTGCAGCAGCATGATAATGGTTCGGGCGAGATCAACCGTGTGCGTCGGGCTGCCGATTTGATCCAACACGACATTCAAATCCTTGCGGGTCTGGGCGAGATTGAGCATGGTGGAGGGAAAACATTTGCCGTGAATGCCGTACAGCCATTGCGTTCGAATGATGTAGTGCTTGCGGCATAACTGCGCGACGAGTTTTTCCCCGGCCAGTTTCGACGCGCCATAGTGACTGAGGGGATTGACCATATCAAACTCCGTGTACGGCGTGGTTTTCGTGCCGTCGAACACAAAATCCGTGCTGACATACGCGAGCGCGATATTGTGCGCCCCGCACACAGCCGCCACGTTCCAGGTTCCCTGCGCGTTGAGCAGATAGGCGCGGTCCGGGTTGCGTTCACAGCCGTCCACGTCCGTATACGCGGCGGTATGGACGACGGCATCCGGCTGATGCTTCAAAATCACGTCCGCCACATTCTGTGGATTGGTAATATCCAAATGCTTCCCACGAGTCGGCAGGCACGTTCTCGCGCGCCCCGACATCCGTGCGAATCGCCTCATGCCCGCCCGCTTCCAGCATGGCGCACAAGTCCGTGCCCAACATGCCATTCGCCCCTGTTACCAGTACGCGCATAATATCTATTGATTCCTTATCGTTGTATCGCCGACCATATTCCCGTATCGAACTTGAAAATCAGCATCACGACCAGAAACCAGACTACGATCGTCGCCTGCAAAACGCGGTCTTTTTTCAGCACTTCGTCCGGCGCGCCGCCCCAACCCTTCTGATAGACAAGGTACATGTAGCGGAACAGCGCGTAAATCACAATGGGAACCGTGACCCATAAATGCGGGTGCAGATGAGCCGTTTCGGATTCTACGCTGTAAACGGAGTAGCAGACAATAGTAACGCCGACCACGATGTTGATGATCTGATCCAGCAGGGGCTTGCTGTACTCGTCCAGATTGGCGCGGTGCTGTCCCGCGCCCTCGCCAAGCAGAATCAATCTCCTGACGGCGCTTGCCGAACCCTAAAAACAGCGCCAGTTGCAGGGTACACAGCAACAGCCAGTGGGAAAAACTGACGTTGATAACCAGCGCGCCCGCAACCGCCCGCAGCACGAAGCCGATGGCAATGGTAAACACGTCAATCAAAACAATGTGTTTGAGCTTCAGGCAGTACGCGATTTGCAGAACGACGTAGCCCAACAGGACAAAACCAAAGCCGGGGCGCAGCGCAGAACGCCGCGCTCAAACTTCCGATCGCCAGAACCGCGAACTCTGCCCACGCGACGCCCACAGGCAATGCGCCGGACGCAATGGGACGCTTGCATTTGGTGGGATGCCGCCTGATCCTGCTCCACATCCAGAATGTCGTTGAGCAGATACATGCTGCCCGCCGCCAGGGTAAACAAGACGAAAGCGGCGATTGTCAGCGCAAGCATCCGCAAATCGAACAATTTTCCGGCAAACACCAGCGCGGCGAAAACAAATAGATTTTTGGGCGACTGACTTCAGGCGAATGGCTTTCACCATTGCAGGAAGGCAGGCGGGCATGGGAGTAGTTCGACACAGGATTAACACGAATCGGACGGTTCACGGATGGTTCCGCTTTGCGCGCTTTCGACAACTGGCGGATTGGATACAGGGAGCCTTCATGGCAGGTCTATTTCGCTTCCATGCGTTCGATCAAACGGCTTGTGGAACGTCCGGCGATAAACGGCAGCGTGACGACCTGCCCGCCCCATGAGCGCACCAGAGGGCGTTTCCGGCATCTGCTCTACTATCGTAATCGCCGCCTTTGGCGTGAATATCGGGACGTATCACTGCAAGCAGCGCGTTGGGCGTCGGCTCGTCAAACACGGTGACGTAATCCACGCAGGCAAGCGCGGCCAATACTTCCATGCGCTCGTCCTCCGACACCAGCGGGCGCGAGTCGCCTTTCAAGCGCCGGGTGCAGGCGTCGGAATTCACGCCCACAACCAGCATATTGCCCAACTCACGCGCGGCCTGCAAATAGCGGACGTGTCCGACGTGCAACAGATCAAAAACGCCGTTGGTCGTCACGATGCGCTGTCCCTGACGCCGCCGTTCCTCTATCTGTACGGCCAAGTCCGTCCAGTTCGTTAGCGCAAGACCCATGTAGGCTCCAGTCGGTGTTCGGTGTTCGGCGTTTGGTATTCGGTATTCGGACAATGCAAACGCGCCTCTGTTTACTTCAGCGCGTCACGACTGTGAACCGAACACCGAACACTGAATACCGAACACCTTTACAGGTCTTCCCCCAGATACTTGCCATAAAACCGCTTGACGAAATCCTGATAATCCGAAGTGGCGATGATGTCGCGCCACCACTGCTGATTGTCCACGTACCAGCGGACGGTCTGTTCCAGAGCCGCGTCGAAGTCGTATTCGGATTTCCAGCCCAGCGATTTCAGTTTGTCGGCGTTGACGCTATACCGCTTGTCATGCGCGCCGCCGCGCGGATCGCCGATGTATTTGATAAGCGTGTCCGGTTTGTCGAGCAGTTGGAGGAGACGCTGCGTAATCTCCATGTTGGTACATTCGCCGTCCGAGCCGACGTTGTACGCTTCGCCCAGTGTGCCGTAGTGCAGAACGTGGTCAATGCCCGAACAGTGATCCATCACATACACCCAGTCGCGCACCTGCTGCCCCGTGCCATACAGTGGAACCTTTTTGTCGTCAATCAGGCGTGTGACGAAGAAGGGAATCAGTTTTTCCGGGTACTGAAACGGCCCGAAGTTGTTGCCGCAACGGGTGACAAGCGCGGGCGTTCCATACGTGATGCGGTGGGCGCGTACCTGCATTTCGCCGCCCGCCTTGCTGGCCGAGTAGGGCGTATTCGGTTCAATCGGCGACTGCTCGGTAAACTGGCCGTCATCAATCGTGCCGTACACTTCGTCCGTAGACACATGTAATAATTTGTCTACATTATTCTGTTTGGTGGCGTCCAGAAGGGTGAACACGCCGTACACATCGGTTTGTATGAAACTGCCCGGTTCCAGAATGGAGCGGTCGTTGTGCGATTCGGCGGCAAAGTTGATGATGTAATCTACTTTTTCCGCCTTGATGATGCCGTTGATAACGGTATCGTCCTGAATTTTGCCGGGATAAAAGCGGAATCGGTCCGCCGTTTCCGGGTTGTGCTGCATGTCGGCCATTGTGGACAGGTTGCCCGCATAGGTCAGGGCGTCCACGACAATCACGCGATAGTTTGGATGCTTTTGCAGCGCGTAGCGGCAATAGTTGCTGCCGATAAACCCCGCGCCACCCGTCACGAGAACAGTTTTACGGGCGTTGGCGTCTACGGGCGCGGGCGCATGGGCAGGTAGAGAAGTCTGGTCGCTCACAGTTTAAACTCCGAATCCATTTCTTCGTGGCGGATTTCGTCCACCGGCTCTTTTTTGCCCCATCCGGCGTACAGTTGGTCAGGAAAATTCAACACGGTCGCGTCTTCCGCGCCGATGTTGCGATACGCATGGACGACACCGGGCGGCACGACCAGAAAAATGGGATTGTCCGCGCCCACTGTCAGCACCTGTTTGGTATGCTCCCGGCCCGGACGGTTCTCCCACAGAGTCACCTCGTAGGTTCCCGACATGAAGACAAAGCCATCCGCCTGATCCCGATGCTCGTGCGGGCCGCGCGCCACGCCGGGATGCGTCAGGGAAACATAGCCCATGACCGGCTTGAAACCTTCGGGCAGTTCGTCGTCGCGATACAGTTCCAACAGCCATCCGCGCGCGTCCGTAAACTTGCGCAGGGACTTGATAACTACTCCGGGTATGGTGGCTGCTATTTCTAATGTACTCATAAGTTGGACACAATCCTCAAAAGATAGGTTGTTAGGTTGTTAGGTTGTTAGTTGTTAGGTGAGGAAAGTCTTCCTCATTACCCTAACAACTAACAACCTAACAACCTACTCTCCTGAACTACGCGGCAGATGCTTTTCCGCGATAAGCCGCGCGAGATATTTCGCGTAATCGGTTTTGCCCAATCGGGCCACCTGTTCCATGACCTGATCGGCGGTTATCCAGCCGCACTGGTAGGCGATTTCTTCCGGGCAGGCCACTTTCAATCCCTGTCGCTGCTCGATGGCCTCGACAAAGTTGCTGGCCTGCAAGAGGGACTCGTGCGTACCCGTGTCCAGCCACGCGATACCCCTGCCAAATAAATCGGCATGAAGCTGACCCTTCTCCAGATACGCTTTGTTGACATCCGTGATTTCCAGTTCGCCGCGCGGGGAGGGTTTGATGGCGGCGGCGATGTCGGTAATCTGATTGTCGTAGAAGTACAGGCCGACAACCGCGTAATCGGATTTCGGGTTGGCCGGCTTCTCTTCCAGCGAAATCACATTGCCCTGCGCGTCGAATTCCATCACGCCGTAGCGCTCCGGGTCTTTGACATAGTAGCCGAAGATGGTCGCGCCGCTTGACCGGTTGGCGGCGGTTCGCAGTTGTTCGGGCAGGCCGTGTCCGAAGAAAATGTTATCGCCAAGCACCAGACACGCGGGACCGCCATCCAGAAACCGCTTGCCGATATGAAACGCCTGCGCCAAGCCCTTCAGGACGCGGCTGTTCCGCATACGACAGATTGATGCCGTATTGACTGCCATCGCCCAGCAGCCGCTGAAACATGGGCAAATCCTGCGGCGTGGAGATCAGCAGTATGTCGCGAATACCGGCCAGCATCAGCGTAGACAGCGGATAATAGATCATCGGCTTGTCGTAAATGGGCAGCATCTGCTTGGAAATGGCCTGCGTGACCGGATACAGGCGCGTTCCACTGCCGCCTGCAAGAACAATTCCCTTCATGGCGTTTTCCTAATCGAATGTTGCGGGTGTTATATTTGCGTTTACGCGCGTTTATTTGCGGCTGAAAACGCGAAAATCTTTAGTAGCGGCGATGCTGTTCCCAGTTCCATGCTGTGGCGATAATCTCTTCCATGTTCTGGAAGCGGGGCCGCCAGCCGAGTTCCGATTTGGCTTTGCCCGCGCTTGCCACCAGACGGGGCGGATCTCCGGCGCGGCGCGGGCCTTCCACAACCTTTACCGTTTTGCCGGAAACCTTTTCGCAGGCGGCAATCACTTCGCGCACGGAATACCCCTGTTCGCTGCCTAAATTGTAAAACGCGCTGTCGTTGCCGTCGCGCAGCCGTTTGAGGGCAAGGGAGTGCGCCTGCGCTAAATCCAGAATATGGATATAATCGCGGATGCAGGTTCCGTCCGGCGTATCGTAATCCGTTCCGAAAATGCCGATATGGTCGCGCGTTCCGGCTGCCACCTGTAAAATCAGGGGGATGAGATGCGTTTCCGGTTCGTGGCTCTCCCCGATGCGTCCCTGCGGGTCAGCTCCCGCCGCGTTGAAATAGCGCAGGGCAGTGAAGCGCAGGCCATAAGCATGGTCAAACGCCTTCAGGATATGCTCCACGAAAAATTTGCTTTCGCCGTAGGGGTTGATGGGATTCTGAGGATGCTTTTCGTCCATCGGCACGTACTGCGGATTGCCGTACGTGGCGCAGGTCGAGGAGAAAACAAGATGTTTGGCGTTGTGGCGGCGCATGGCATCCAGAACGGCAAGCGTGGCGCACGTATTGTTGTTGTAGTATTTGGACGGGTCTGTGACCGACTCGCCCACATACGCGAAGGCCGCGAAATGCACTACCGCTTCAATTTCGTGTGTGGTGAAAATCTTGTCGAGCAGGGCGGAATCGCCCATATCGCCGTCATAAAAAGGTACGCCCTCCGGCACGGCCTCTTTGTGTCCGTAGGCCAGATTGTCCAGAACCACCACCTGTTCGCCCTGCTCCAGAGCGTATTGAACATAATGGCTGCCGATGTACCCTGCGCCGCCCGTTACGAGAATCATGTGTAATTCCTCAGAGGCACGAGATACGAGATACAAGATACGAGGCAATGCTTCTCTTATCTTGTATCTCGTATCTCATCCCTTCCTAATCCGTAAACTTATACTTGATAATCGTCCAGATCGCCTGAACGCCGTCGCGCCAGCCGATTTTTTTGCCCTCTTCGTAATCGCGGCCACTGTAGGAGATGGGGACTTCGTAGATGCGGCAGTGTTTTTTGGCGACTTTGGCGGTCACTTCGGGTTCAAAGTCGAATTTGTTGCAGCGCAAGTTGATGCTTTGCAGCACTTCGCGCTTGAATACTTTGTAGCACACTTCCATATCGGTCAGGTTCAGGTTCGTCAGCATGTTGGAAAGCAGGGTCAGCAGGCCATTGCCGATACGATGCCAGAAAAAATGGACGCGATGCGCGCCCGCCGCCCAGGAAACGGCTGCCGTATACCACGTCCGCGCGCCCGTCCAGCAGGGGTTCCAGAAGCGTGTAGTATTCGCGCGGGTCATACTCCAGATCGGCATCCTGCACAATCAGGTAATCGCCCGTCGCCTGCGAAATCGCGGTTCGGATAGCCGCGCCCTTGCCCTGATTTTGTTCGTGGTAAAACACTTTTACATCAGGAAACTGGCCTTCGATTTGCGTTCGCATCAGCTCGCGCGTGCCGTCCGTGCTGCCATCGTCCACCAGAATGATCTCTTTTGTAATCTCCACATCCCGTACCCGGTCAATCAGTTCCAGCAGGGTGTTGACCTCGTTGTAAACTGGAATCAGTACCGACAGCACGTACTCGCGCTGCGAACGGGCAAGCCGCGCCAGACGGCGGTTTGCTGCGGGCGTCCCGGCATCGGCATGACCAACGGCAGGATTGGCCGGAACCGTGGACGGATCGCCGGAAACAGCGGATGAAACTGGGGATGAATTAGATTCCAATGCGAAAGCTCCTCTGGATAAAACTACAATCTATTATGCCAGTATTGTACCATGACTATACCCATTTGCCTCTCAACAGGAACGTAAATTCATGGATCGGGCAGAGGCAGAGCCGATTCGCCCCATGCCATGCGGCTCATTTGCCGTTTCGTGGCCGCGTCAGCCTCCTCGTATAGCCGTGAGCGATTGTCCGTAATCAACAGTTGACTCTGATCGCCGGAACGGTACGCGCGGATTGCTGCCCAATCTGCAGGCTCGAAGACGGAACCGTTCCTGTCTACCAGCAGCGTTTGCAGGTTCCAGGATTGTATCTGCCGCGTCATGCTGAAAAACCCGCTTTCAAACCGGTACGCATCCTGTTTGTTCTGAATGGGAGGCAGGGACAGGCGCAGCATGGTTTCGCGGGCCAGCATAAACCCGGTAGAGCGGATATGCGGATTGGGAAACGCGGGCCAGCGGCGATTATGCAGGCGGTAGCACAGCCAGGTGCGCAACTGCCGCAGGGGAACCACAATTTGACGGCTTTCCCACGAACCCGTTGCGCCCACCAGTCCCACCGTGGGAGATTGAAAGGGCTGATAAAGTTTCTGGAGCCAGTCCGTCGCCTGTAATTCACTGTAAGAATTGAGGAAACAAAGATACTCCTGTGAACAGGTGGCGGCGACAGCGAGGTAACTGGCAATGTCCTGCTGTGGCGTCTCAAAAACGCGCGGGGTATGGGGTACGTCGCTCAGGCGATTTTGGAAGGGGATAAGTTCGGCAGGTGTTTGGTGTCCATTGAAAACAACAATCAGGTCATGGGGCAAAGCGGCGGGAAAGCGGGCGTAAGAGGCCAGAAAACGCTCAAGCGGCGGCAATCCGAGGGGAACCCACACCAGATAAATGACAGCGACGGGGGACATAGGAGAAGGTGTCAGGTGTCAGGTGTCAGGTGTCAGGAAATATCCTGTTATATCAGGCTGTTGTCCTGATACCTGACACCTGACACCTGACACCTGCATTTCAGTGCGCGCCGGAACCTTTGAGGACGGCGGGAATGGTTTTCAGCACAATCCTCACATCGTTGGTGAAAGACATGGTTTCGATGTACAGCAAATCCAATTCCACCCAACGCTCGAAGGAAATATTGCTGCGTCCGCTCACCTGCCATAAACAGGTCAGGCCGGGACGAACGGCTAGTCGTCCGCGCTGATGGGCGGTGTATGTGGATACTTCGGCGGGAATGGGCGGACGCGGGCCGACAATGGACATATCCCCGCGCAGCACGTTGAAAAATTGGGGGAATTCATCAATGCTCATTTTGCGGATAAAGCTGCCGATGGGCGTGACGCGCGGGTCGCGCTTGATTTTGAAGACGGGGCCGGAAGCTTCGTTGAGGTGCATCAACAGTTGTTTTTTGTCTTCGGCGTCCACGCACATGCTGCGGAACTTATAGCACCAGAAGTGCCGCCCGCCCTGTCCGACGCGCACCTGCTTGAAGAAAACGGGACCGCGTGAGGTCAGCTTTATCAAAAGCGCGGTCAGCAGCATAATGGGCGAAAACGTGATGATAAAGCACAAAGAGAGCATAACATCAAAGAACCGCTTGACGGTTCCGTAGGAGACCGGTTTCAATGGAAACAAAGGGTCCGCGAAATCGTGTTTAAAGCGGTTTTGAAGCGTGGATGTATCCTGATAAAGCAATGCCGTCTCCGTCTGGTTTGGGCTAAAAGGCAATTGGTTTGTAATCGGCGAATATACGGCAGTGACGGATTCCCCGGAAGCGATACTGTCTTGCAGGCGGATACCCGGTTCATGTTCAGCGCCAACACGCCATTGCGCGGACTGGCTTTCGCGAAGAGTTTCTATTGGAGGCACGGCTCCTCACATTCATTTGTAGTAGATTGTACCCGTTTTCACAGAGTTCAAGTAAGAATACTACATGTATCAGCGAAAATCAACAAAAACTGCGCGCGCGAAATAGGCTGAAAACGCTCCCTGATTCTATCTATTGCAAGATTCGTGCCACAAACCTGTTTTCAGTCAATTTTCAGAAAAAAAGTAAAAATATTTTTTTCGCTTCACCACTTTTAACATTTTTTGAACCACTCCGCAGTTCCGGGTAGATTATGCGCGATTTCCGCGCGAATTTGAACGGAAAAATGTACGGGAATTACAACAAAAAGCCCGATGTAGTTCGTTTCTCGAAAACATCCCGCCCAGGATGCGAAGAAGTCTCTTCATTGTTGATAATTCAGTTGATGGTTTACGCCGTCCGTCCCGCGAGAATTATCGTGATTTCGCCGCGCCGGGACTGCCTTTGAAGAAGCGCGATGACCTCCCCGGTAGTTCCGCGCAGCCACGATTCCGCAGGCCGGGTCATATCCCAAACCAGGGCTAAAGGACGGTCGGAACCAACCGCCTGCTGTAAATCGTTGAGCGTTGCCCGCAGACGAGCGGCATGTTCATACAGAACAATGGTTCGCTCCTCATGGGCCAATCGCTTGAAAAACTCAATTCGGCCTGACAATTCGCGGGGCGGGAAACCATCGAAAACGAACCTGTTTGCAGGCAGTCCTGAGGCGGTCAGGGCGACCAGAACGGCGGCGGGGCCGGGAAGCGCGACAACAGGAGAATGCTTTTGCAGCGCGGCGCGTACCATGACAAGGCAGGGATCGGCGATTCCCGGTGTTCCGGCATCGCAGATCAGGGCAACGTTATGCCCGGTTTGCAGCAGGGACAGCAGTTCCGCGCGGTTATTTTCGCCCCCTCTGCCGCGATAGGATAGCAGGGGCGTGGATATATCCCAATGCGCCATCAATTTGCGGGAAACGGCGAGGCTTTCCACAGCAATGCGCGAAACATCGCGCAGAATTCGCAGTCCGCGCAGGCTGATGTCATCCGGGTTGCCAATGGGCATAGGAACCAGATACAAAGTTCCCGGCATAGATGGGCCGGACGTGGGCGGGTTAAAGGAAGCGGCCAGTCTTGCGTCGTCTGCCGCCGTTGGAACCGGGGCGGCAGACGCGCGCGGAACAGGAATGCGGCGCATGAGACGTTAGCGCTTTGTGCCGGTTGTGGGCGTACCCGTCGGGGTTGCGCCGCCCCCCGACGGAGTTGCCGGACTGCCGGGGGGCGCGGCAGGCGTAATCTGAATGGGCGAGGAACCGCCACCGGCTCCATTCCCGTTCATATTCAGATTCAGGCCGGAACCAGAAGGCGCGGCAGGGGCAGAGGGCGCGTCTTTGCCTGCGCCCGAAGGCGCGGCAGGCGTAAGATTCATGGGAACCGAACCACTGGCGGGAACCGTCGCGCTGCCGCCGGGGGGAAGCGTGATGCTGCTGTTGGGAGTGATGCCGGTACCTGTTTTGTTTTTGCGCTGCTCCTCGGCCTGCTTCAGCCGTTCCATCGTGATTTTCTGCTGCAATTCGTCGAACGTGGCCTTTTCCTTATCCGCTGCTACCGATTGGTTGATGCTGCGATAGCCCTGTTCCAACTTGCGATGCGCCGTTGCCGCCGCCTGCATGGCATCCGCGTCATAGGGCGGATTATAACTAAGCAGCAGCGCGATGCGGTCGTATTTCGATTTGGCCTTGTCGTACTGCTTTTTGTCGCGATACAGCCCTGCCAGATCAAAGAGCCGGTCCTGATCCTCGCTGGTTTTGATGATGGATTCGTTCATCTGGATGAGCCGATCCTGCGCGCCCGGTTCCAGCATCTTTTTGGGATCGGATTTGAGGTTGTCGGCCACGACAATGGCCGCGTTGACATCATCCGGGTGGCGTGTCGCCATATCCTCGAACTCTTTGTTGACGAGCGCCTGTTTCGCTTCGGTTTCGGCTTTGTCGGGCATAACGGGCGTGTTGCCGCTCATCATGTCTTCCATGCTTGGCTGCTGCCCCGCTTCCAGTTCCTCAAGATCGTAGTACGCCTTTTTGTCCAAATCCTTGAAGGTGATTTTGGCGGACTTCACGAGCGTTTTCAGAAGTTCTGTGAACTGTTCGCCTGCGCGTTGTTCGGCAAGGGCGACGATGGCTTTTTTGGGGTCGAAGTCTTTGGGCGTTTCCACTTTGCGATCCACAAGGCGGGCAAAGCCATACGCCTTTTGCGGCCCTCCGAGTTTGACCACTTCGGTTGTCTGCCCTTTTTCCAGTTTGTGTACCGCTTCGGCAAGGTCTTTGCCGTACAGGATTTGCAGATTCAGGGAGAACTGACCGGCGGCCTGATGCGCGTATTCGGCCATGCTGCCAACGTCGCCCGCTTTTTTGGCCTCTTCTTTGGTGGCGGCGTTGGCGGCGGCGATTTGCCCGATGTCCGCGCCCGCTTTCACTTTGGCAAGCAGATCGTTGGCCTTTTTCTGCGCTTCGGCTTCGGTCAGCAGGCTTGTTTTTTGACCGGGCAGAGTGGGAACAGTCGGGTCTTTATAGCCGACCTGAACCAGCGTGAGATGCGCCTGCGCGTACTGGTTGCGGGCTTCCGCTTCTGTTACCTTCTGTTCGGCTTTGAGCGTGTTCATCAGCGCCATCGGAATCAAATCTTTGGCGGTTTGTTCGCGCAGATCGGACGTGGACATGTTCCGGTTGTTCAGCAGGAAGGTTTCCCATTCCGAATCGGAGAGTTTTGTTTTGCCCTGCTGCTGCGCCAGCGCTTCCTTCATCTTATCAATCTGGCGGTCAATATCCGCGTCCAAGGGGCGGGCGTTGCGCTTCTGCGCTTCCTGCCGAATCACGGCCAGTTGGATCAGGCGCTGTACTACGCGCCCCTGCTGTTCCGCATACGCCCGCCCCGGCGCGGCATTGCCCATGCTCTGCTGCATGAGAGACGACATCTGGCGAAATTCCGCTTCTGTTATGGGCTGGTCGTTGACAGTGGCAACTTCCGTGTCTTCCGCAGAGGCTCCCTGCGTATTTCGCGCCGCCCGCCCGCCGAGTTGATTGCTGCTGAAGTTGACGATCAACGGCACGGCAAACACGAGCAGCAGCACCAGCGCGCAGCCGTTGCCATACTTATTGAAAAACGTTCTCATTCCACCTACGGACAACATAAGTTCATTCCTTAAAATACAAGTTTTCAGGGTGTTAAGATTTCAGGGTTTTAGGAAAGAGATACAGGCATAAAACCCATACCTGAAACCATAGAACCCTAAAACCCTAGAACCCTGCTAAGGTAGGCCAGGCAGGGGCGCGAACCCTCTTCCGCCGTGCCTTTGCCGTCCTGACCGGAACCGGTTGGCGGGCGGTAATGGGTTTCCAGCGAAATCCAGCCGTCATAGCCGTCCTGTTTGAGGGAGGCGAACTGGCCCGGATAGTCTATCTCACCCTCGCCTACCACGCACCATTGCGGCTGTAAACCATGATCGGGTGTTTGCGCCATGCGCGCGTCCTTGATGTGGACATGCGCGATATAGGGTTTGATGGCCTCGTAGCCATCGGGAAATGGGAGTTCGCCAAGCGAAAAAGCGTTGCCGGGGTCCCAGCAGGCGCGCAAACAGGGCGAGTTGATCTGGCTCAAAATCTTAGCGGCCTCCGCTCCCGAACCGACAAAACAGGCGTGTTCATTTTCCAATACGAGGGTTACGCCCTCTTTTGACGCCCGCTCAACAGGCGCTTCAAAAGCGTCTATGATGCGCTGCTCGATGGCGGGCGTCATCACGTCCTTGCGCCAGAAGGCGAACACGCGCAGGAACGGCGACTCAAAGAAATGCGCCAGCCGGATGCAGCGTTCCAGCAGTTCGGCCTGCTGTTCCATCGTCCGCGCCTGCGCAAGGTGCATCGGTCCGGCTTCCTCGCCCGGATTTGGGGTCTGTATGTTCAGGTCGCACTTGTAGAACGGCGTGGACAGGCAGGGAACCGCGAGTCCGCGCTCCTGCAAGGCGTTTTTGGCTTTTTGCGCCTGCTCTTCGCTCAGGTCGGCAATATTGGTTCCCCATAGCCCGCGCAGTTCCGCCCCGGTCGCGCCATATTCCAGCAACACGTCCAGCGCGTGTTCAAACTCCTGTGATATTTCATCGGTAATGGCGCACAGTTTCATGGGCATCGCTTTCGACTGAGTTGTTAGTTGTTAGGTGGTTGGATTGGTTACAATAGGAAAGTTGGTATTTCAATCATTGTAGTGTACAAGCAAATGGAGAGCGTTGTCAATCAGGCCACAGGTTATCAGTACCTCAAAGACCTAACAACCTAACAACTAACAACCTACCCAAAATGGTGCAGCGTAGACGGCAGGGCGTACACGGCGAGGGCAAGCACCAGTCCGGCCAGCAGAATGTATTGCAGGCGGACGCCGCGCCAGCCCAATCCCAGACGGGCGGCGAGATAAACCACGTATAATCCCCACGCGACAAAGGAAAGCAGGGTTGTCGGGTCGGCAAACCAGTTCGCGGGTGAGTGTGGGCGAACGCCGCTATAGATGAAAACGATCCCCAACGTCAGGCCGAGCGTGAGCAGGGGCAGGGCGAACGCGACGCTGTGATAGGCAACCCCGTCCAGCGTGGCAAGCGGCGGCAGGCGGCGCAGGGTTTCGGGAACGTGGGGCGCTTTGAGCAATCTATTTTGCACAAGATACAGGATGGCGCAGCCGAACGCCAGCGCGAACAGGGCAAAACTCGCCAGTATCGCCAGCACATGCAGGCTGACCATCTGGTTATTGATGTAGGCGGCGTTGGCTAAATCGTTGTGCGCGTGCAGGCTGCCCCAGAATAAAACGACGCAGGCGACGAGCAGAGCAATCGCCCCAACCGCGGGAAGCCGACTGCGCCAATCTACGGCAAGATACGCGAGGGCGATAATCCATGCCAGCACCGCCATTGTTCCATACGTGCTTGCGAACGGGGAATGGCGTGTGGATACGCACCAAAGACCGATGGCAACAAACTGCGCCAGTAATCCCAACCCCAGTAAAGGACGGCTCCAACGCTCGGCGCGCGGGCTGCCGGAATTTGCCTGCGCCAACAGGGGCGCGGCAGGCGCGCGCAGGAACAACACTGCCCCGCTGCAAGCGGCAGCGGCTAAATAAAGCGCGAACGCAATCGCGTTCCAGAAAGCAAAGGTCATGGCAGCGCCTCCGCAGTGGCAAAGGATGAAGGATGAAGGATGAAGGATGAATCCGGTGTTGGGTGTTGGGTGTTGGGTGTTGGGAGTTCGGCTTCTTCTCCCTCCTCTTCTCCTTTTCTCCTTTTCTCCTTTTCTCCTTTTCTTTCCTCGAGTCCGAACAACTCCGTCGTGGCTTCCAGAAGGTCGTACTGTGGGGATGCGCCGGTTTCCGCGTTGGCTTCCTGCATGGCGCGTTTCAGGCGGCGGGTGGGTTCGAGGGCGACTTGATCCATCAGGGCGCGCATCTGGGTTTCGATGATTTGCCAGTCGCGCGGATTTATGTCGCCAAGACGCGAACGCAGAATATTTAAGCGTTCCTGCGTCATGTCTTCCAGATGGGAGCGCAGACGGGCAATCACGGGAACCGCTTCGCGCTGCCGCAGCCACGACATGAACGCGGCGATTTCCGCAGTGATAATCTGTTCGGCTGCCGCCACTTCGGACGAGCGGGCGCGGGTATCCTGCGCCATGTACTCCTGTAGGTCGTCAATGTTGCGCAGATAAACGTTTTCCAGCCCGTTCACATCGGGGTCAATGTCGCGGGGCAGGGCTATGTCAATCAGAAACAGCGGTTTGCCCCGGCGTTTTTTCATCACGGGCGCAAGCATTTCGCGGCGCAGAATGGGGTGAGGCGCGGCGGTGGAAGCGATCACAATATCCGCCCGAACCATTTCGTCCAGAAACTGGTCGTACTGAATGGCCTGCCCGCCCAACCGCTGCGCAAGGGTGACGGCTTTGTCATACGTGCGATTGGCGACAACGACAAACTGGACGCCGCTGCGTTTCAAATGCGCGGCAGTCACTTCGCTCATTTTGCCCGCGCCCAGAATCAATACGCGAGCGCGCGAGAAATCGTCTAAAATGCGCTGCGCCAGTCCCACTGCCGCGTGGCCGATGGAAAATCCGCCTTTGCCGATGCCGGTTTCCGTCCGTATCCGTTTTCCCACTTCAAGCGCAAAGGTGAACAGTTTGGAAACAAGCGGCCCGCTGGATTGCGCGGTTTGCGCGGATTTCAGGGCGGCTTTCACCTGCCCCAATATCTGTGGTTCGCCCAGGACAAGGGAATCCAGCCCGCCCGCGACCCGCAGCAGATGCGCGCCCGCTTCCGCTTCGGATTTGCAGTACAGGCGAGCGGCAAACGCGGCTTCGGGAATCTGGTGGAAGCGGGCAAGGTGATGGGTCAGGGCGCGGTAAGCCTCTTCCACACTGGAACCGTGAACCGCAGCGTATACCTCCATGCGGTTGCAGGTGGAAAGAATCACGCCCTCTGTGACGCCGGGGCAGGCGGACAAATGCGCCAGCGCGTCATGGAGAGTATGCGGGGCGCAATTCAGGCGTTCCCGCAGCTCAATCGGCGCTTCGTGGTGACTGATTCCAACCAGAACTAAATGCAAACTGCTTACTCCACAATCCTAAAATTTATCGGCAAAAACCGCATGGACAATACTCTCTGCAAGTTCGCGCGCCCCGTCTGCATTACCCGCTTTCAGCAGCGCGCGCAGTTCGGCCTCGCGCTCCACCAATTGGGACAGGGCAAAACGGCGCTGCTCCATATCCGTCGTCCCTGTCTTTACATAGACACGCATCTGCCCCAAAAGTTCCACGAGCAGGCCATATTCCGGGCCATATCGCGCCTGCAGTTCCTGCGACAGTTTGCGGGACAGAATCGGATTGTTGCCGCCGGTGGATACGCTCAGACATAAATCGCCGCGCCGTACGACGGACGGCACGAGAAAACCGCTGTCTTCGGGCGCGTCGGCGACATTGACAAAACAACGGCGGGCCATCGCGTCCTGTGACACCTGCGCATTCACGGCGCGGATATTGGTCGCCGCGAAAACAAGCCACGCGCCCTCCAGGTGTTCGGGCGTATAGGGCGCGGCAAGCCATTCGATTGCGCCGTCTGCCGCCTGCCGCGTGAGCGTGGGCGTCACTTCGGGGCTGACAACGCATACCTGCGCGTTCGCCGCCAGCAAATCCGCCACTTTGCGCTCGGCCACCCTGCCGCCACCTACAACCACGCACCGCTTGCCGACAACATCGGCGTAAATGGGAAACAATAAGGACATGATAAGGTTGTTAGGTTGTTAGGTAAATAGGTTACGCGAGTGTCCGTTGCGACACTGGCCTCAACAGGGAACCCGTTCAATAGCGGCTAGGCCGCGTCCGTACTCTCAACACTTAAAAGAACATCGGGAGAACTGTCGGTCTGATGACCGTTATTGTCAGGTGAAGAGAGGTCTTTCGGCATGGTGAAGCTGTCGCCGCCCGCGTCCAGCAGGTGCGGCAGATTGGGCAGCAGGTCACTGGAAAGATGGTAGGACAGCACGGCCAACTCCTGCAAAAATGAGACATTGCGGACAAACACGTCGTTGGGAACGCGCAGCAAAAGGGGCGCGAAATTCAGAATGGCGCGTATGCCCGCTTCCACCATCTGGTCGGCCACTTTTTGCGCGGCGGGCGCGGGAACGGCAAGGATAGCAATACGCGCGCCCAGCAGTTGATTGGCCTCCTGCAAACGCTCCACGTCCATGATTTGCAGGTTCCACATGGGCCTGCCGATTTTGCCGAAATTGTTGTCGAACACGGCGACCAGATTGAAACGGTGTTCCTGCAAGCCGGGATAGCCGACAAGCGCGGAACCGAGATTTCCCGCGCCAACCAGAATCACCCGCTGCTCCTTATCAATCTGTAAAATGCGCGTGATGCGCGACTGCAAATCCTGCACGTTGTAGCCGACGCCCGGTTTGCCCGTGTGTCCGAGGTAAGAGAGGTCTTTGCGAAATTGAGCGGCGTTGATGCCGGTCTGATGCTCCACTTCCGCAGACGAAATCGTGTCTACATGGGACTGTTCCAGATCAATAAGAAATCGCAGATACGTCGCCAACCGCTCCACGGTGGGTATCGGGGGCGGAGACGAACGCTTTCCATTGGCCTCTTGAGACAAGGATGCACCTCACTGCGCAAAAGAATGGGACAGGCAACAACAGGCAATCGAGCCTGAAAACAACAGGGCGTCTGCAAGCGCGTTGCAACGCTCATCCGAAAATTAGCCACAATTTGCATGACAGCAGACATTTCAGTATACCAGTCGGCGTAAAGCGCGTCAAGACGCGCAACACGTTTGCGCAAAAACTCACAAACTTGGCGTGAATCTCGCAAAACCATTTTAGAAACGCGCGAATCCAGCACTAATCTCGCGTTTCTTAACATATTCTTAACAATGCAGCGGGTACAATAAGAGTGTTAAGTAGGCGGCAGCCTCCAAACCAACGGAAGACTGCTTCGCGGCAACGACCGCCACAGAAATCATCCATTATGTTCTGCGAGTTAAGAAGGAGCCGAACGCATGACCCTGAGAAACCGACGTTTCCCGCAACGCAGTGGTTTCACCCTGATCGAATTGCTCGTCGTCATCGCCATTATCGCGATTCTCGCCGCCATCCTTTTCCCCGTCTTCGCGCAGGCCCGCGAAAAAGCCAGGCAGTCAAGCTGCCAATCCAACCTGAAGCAGTTGGGTACCGCATTTTTAATGTACTCTCAGGATTACGATGAGCTGTTTCCCACGCCGGGCGGTATCGCCGGTTCATCAGCCTCTTGGGACTATCTTGACAATTATGGCGTCAGCGTAGTTCTCGATCCCTATCTTAAAAACCGGGGCAAGTCATTGTCACAGGTATTCAACTGCCCTGATAATCCCTTGAAGCCTATGGGCACAGCGCCGGTTCCGGGCACAAATAACTACTACCTGAACTTCCCACGCAGTTACGCCATGAATGGCTTGCTGCGTTCGCCGGGAATAACCACAAAAGGCGTCACGGTTGATGACGTTGATAACTACAACTACGCGATTGCGCCAAAAGGCTACCAGACGCTCAACTATCTGCCGGGTGGCATTTCGCAGGCCGGTATCAACTTTCCTGCCGCCACAGACCTTATCTTCGAAGGCATTCCCGAATCCAGCACGGATGCCTATAACGGCAGCACCGGACGTGCGGGAACCTGGGAGTCCGTAGGAGGTTGGTTTGATACGGACGCCCAATGCAAGACGGAACTTACCGGTTACGCATGCGATCAGCATGGCGTAATGGGGTGGCACACCACTCAGTCCAATTACCTGTACTGTGACGGCCACGTGAAATCGCGTAAGCCGCAAAAGCATGGCTGGGCGCCGACCGCCAACGATCCGGGCGAGTTCCTTGTGAATCACTGCCGCGTCGCAGGCGTCTCCTGTCCGTAAGCATGTTGACGCGGCAGGGTTCACGCCCAATTGAAATGTTGCTTTGAAAAACGTAAGGAGAGATACTTTCGTGTCTCTCCTTAATATTGAATATGTGTTACCTGAATTCAGGACAATCTCTAATGGTTGTCTGCCATTATCTCTGTTTTCGCATGTCAGGAGAATAACCATGCTCCGAAAGCAAAACGCTTTCACCCTGATTGAATTGCTCGTTGTCATAGCCATTATCGCGATTCTCGCCGCCATCCTCTTTCCTGTTTTCGCGCAGGCGCGCGAAAAAGCCCGCCAGACCGCCTGTATCAGCAACCTGAACCAGATCGGCAAAGCGCTGATTATGTACCAGTCGGATTATGACAGCCAGTACCCGCCCTCGCAGTTGGGAACCGGCACGCAAATCGTCTCCTGGCCCACCATGATTCAGCCCTACATCAAGAACGAGCAGGTGTTCGTCTGCCCGGACACGGTGAAAAAAGACACCTTTGGCGTGGATACCACTTACATCGTACCCTCAACCAAGCAGTATACGGGACAAACGCGGACGGACATATCCTTCGGTATCCTGACCGCCGGGGATGGCACGAATTTGCAGCCCTTTCTGGTGAACGCGCTGTCCTACGGGCGTAACCTGATTCCCAACACAACAGCAGCCTGGTTTACTCCGAATTTCAAAACCGCTCTCAATGAAAAAAGTGGGTTCGTGACAACGGGAACGACCGCATCTGTCATCGAGGCGCAAATTCAAGACCCGGCAGGCACAATTCATATTTGTGAAACCATGACGGGAACCGCGCCGCCGAACGACCCAACCGTGCAGGGCAACAGCATCCGGGGAATTCAATCCGAGGATCGCACCGACCATTTCAAAACGGATACCGCCTCCAAAGTGGCGTACCGCCATAACGGGGGATTTGAAGCCCTGTTCGGTGACGGACATGCCAAATACCGCAAGTATGGCTCAACCACTGCCTGCGAGTGGTCCATTCAGGACGATACCTGCCCGTAATCGCTTGACCTCACCCCAGCCCCTCTCCTTGCCGCGCAACGCGCCAGGAGAGGGGCTTTTTAGTTTTTGCCTTTACCGCGCTGTTGCTCAAATGAATGTTTGTTTGGACGCAACATGTTGTATACGTATTGCCATTTTACATGCGCCTTATAACATTCTTCTTCTTAATCAACATTTAACCTTACCTTAAAGACTCCTTAACAACAAATCCAGCATACTGATACGTCTGACGAACGAAGCCGCGCAGTACGATTTGGCGGCTGACATTCGCGGATTTACGCAATTTTCAGTAAGGGCATAGAAGCAAAAGGAGTTGAAATGTCCAGAAGCATTCAAAAATCAGCAGGCGCAGGCCGAAGCGCGTTTACGCTTATCGAACTGCTCGTCGTTATCGCTATCATCGCGATTTTAGCCGCGATACTCTTTCCCGTGTTTGCGCAGGCGCGGGAAAAAGCGCGGCAGGCAAGCTGCCAATCCAACTTCAAGCAGATGGGAACCGCCTTCACGCTGTATGCGCAGGACTACGACGGCGGCTACCCCATGCCCATTACCAATACAACCTACACCGGGCCGTCGAACTACAGCCCGACGTGGGTAATCGGCTACTACAACGGCGGCTCGTATGTGGACGCGGGCGGTATCGGCCCCTACGTCAAGCAGCGGGGTAACGGCGGCTCTTCCAATGTCTGGGCCTGCCCCGATGCCGCTACTCGCCGCAGTAATGTCGCCGGGTTCGGCTCGCAGCCCCCCGGCCAGAACTACGTGATGAATCAGTATCTTCAAGTCGGCTGGCTTGGCCCCTTGAACAGTCCCTACCAGAAATCAACGGACTGCGGCATAGCGAAAGGCTGCGCCTCCGATCCGGGCAACTACTCGCCATTCAACCCGGACCTGACCGCGCAGGCAACCAACCTGATTCTGCTTTACGAAGCGGCGCAGGAGATGGACAAAGACCCGAACAGCGCGTATGACGCCATTGTAAACCGCTACGGAACACCCTTCAACCAGACTTGTTGCGGCGCGGCGGGCGCGGTGCAGGCGGGCGGAATTCCGGGCGGCACACCCCCGGCCACATACTCCACCGACAATGTGCCGTACCAGGCTCCGCAGGACTATCACGGCGGCGGCTCCAACTTCCTGTATTGCGATACGCACGTCAAGTGGCATATTCCGAGCCAGACATATACCGGCTATGATGTCAAGCTGACCGAGGCTTCCGGCAGCGCCAACCATCCGACAGGCGTGGATTTTTACGACAAGGTGAAGCATCAGGGCGCGGGCGGCATGAACCAGTGGTATCCCTTCGGCGTTGCGGCCAACTACCTGGATGGCAAGGTTTACCCGGACCAGAGCCAGGTTCCCACCAATTAGATGCGGGTGTCGGGCGCGTTTTACATCTAAGAGCCTATCCCAACAGGCGATTGCATTTGCGTCCGAAGGACGCTTGGCCGTAGGCCACTCAGACGGGTACGTTCTCTGTACCCGGCCTATTGGGATAGGCTCTAAGGCCTTTGTAGCGCGGGGTTGTCGGGGATTGAAAATTACCGGCAACCCTATTTCACAACTTGCTCTGCATGAGCAGCCCGGTTTTGACCCCCTCCAACAGTGTCGGCCCGAACTGATCGCCATAAAACGACATGACAGCCTCGTACTTTCCGGCTTTGTATTGCGGCGGCGTCAGGCAATACGCGAGCCAGTCATTGACGAGCGCGACAACGGCGGGAACCTTGTAACCGGATTGACGGGCAAGCGCTTTCGCGGCCATTCCAATGTCGCCCGTCGGTTCGCACGGAAACCCCATCAGCAGCAGGTCGCCGATACGAATAAAATTAATCTCCGTAGTGGTCGGCATGAGCGCGTTGACAAGGTCTCTGGCCTGTGGCATGGTCGCGCCCATCTGCGCGGCGGCGAGAAAAAACAGCGCGTTGGGCTTGCGCGGCGGCAGGGTAACGGCCTGAGTCCACATTGCAAGCGGCGCATCTGTTGGCGCGGCGGCTGCCGCCAACGCTTCCAACGCGCGTTTGCCCATGCGGTGTCCATACGTGGATACTTTGGCGTCAGGCTGCACATCATCTACGCCGTTCGGGGAAGCGTCCCCCTCCGCGCCGTTGAGGAACAGGCACACTTTCGCGCCCCCCGCTTCGCCCTTTTCTCCCGCTGTTTCCACATCACCCGTCATTACGCCCGGCCAGTCGGCGGAAATCTCCATCATCTTATCGTCGTACAAAGTCGGATGCGCGGCAAAATTGACGACTGCCGCCAGTGTTTTGCCGTCCGAAATTCGCGCTACCTTCAGGGTTGTAAAGGCCGGGTCAACGGTCGGGTCATTGCGCCGGTTGCGGTTGGCTCCCGTCGCGTTCTGCGTCGCAACCCCAATACGAACCGGAACCATGTCCTTGCCGGCCTGAATGACCGCCTGCGCGATTTTCTCTGCGGTAAAGTCCAGCAATTTCTGGTCGAAAACCGTCCAGCCGTTCAGATGGGTAAACGTGTTGCCCGTGTGCATGGCAAGCGGGTCGGGGGCCGTATGGGTGTGCGTGGCTGCCAGAAACAGATGCGCGGCGTCCACAGTGGCATTGCCATTCGCCTTCAGGCGTTTCATCACTTCCGCCTTGATACTCGCGGGCGCAAAGCACAAATCCAGCGACACGACAACGGCTGTGGTCTTGCCGTCCGAAAGCGCCAACGCCCGCGCATACACGGGATCGTGTACGCCCGTCGCCCGCGCCGCTTTTCGCGCCGCGTACCCGCCAAGCGGAATCGCGTTCGCCTTCACATCCGGCGTTATGTCCACCTTCGCCGCCCCGCCGCGCAGTTCCGCCTGTACCGGCGAACAGAAGAGGAGAAAAGGAGAAAAGGAGAAAAGGAGAATTAACAAACCGCGAAAGACACGAAAAAAACGAAAAAAAGACAAAAGACAATTAGAGCAGGCAAATGAACTTAAACGCTCTACGAACTGTATTTTAGTTTCTTTTCGTGTGTTTAGCCTATTTCGCGGTACCTCGCTCTCCTCTTCTCCTTTTCTCCTTTTCTCCTTTTCTCTGTTTTGTGGTAAGTTCACTTGCATGGTTCCTCTTACGCTTCCCGCGTGACTTGCAGGCCGGTGTGGTCGAACTGGAAGGGGATGATGTGCGCTCCGGCGGCGGCAAGCGCGTCACTGATGGCGGATTGCCTCCCTGATTGGGCGCAAAACAGCAGGCAGCCGCCCCCGCCCGCGCCGCAGGCTTTGCCGCCCATCGCCCCCGCTTCCAGCGCTGTTTCAAAAAGACCGCTGATTTGCGGATTTGTGACGGAAGCATCCAGTTCGCATTGATGCCGCCAGTTGTCGCTCATTATCTGCGTCAGTTCCTCTACATTCCCGTTCAGCAGGGCGGTTCTGGCCCGATGCGCGCACTCGCGCAGGGCGTATAAAGCGTTTACGGTGGCAGGAACGCCCCGGCGAAACGCGCCCCACACGTTTTCGTGGATGCTGCCGGACAAACGCTGCTTGCCCGTATAGCACAAGACAAGACGGCGTTCCAGTTCTTCTACCGTTTCCGGCGCAATCGCCAGTCGCTCCACATGAACCGTTTCCCCGAACGTCATGGAATTAAAGCCGCCAAACGCCGCCGCGTACTGGTCCTGCTTGCCGCCCAAAATGCCGAGCATGGATTCCAGTTGATACGCCAGTTCGGCAAGGTGGGCGCGGTCTTCATCGCTGTCAATCTGCGAACGTATCAAACTGAGCCAGATAACATTCAGCGCGGACGACGTGCCAAGTCCCGAACCTGAAGGCAGGTCGGATTGATAGGCCACGCGCAACCCCTCCCCGCCCGGTTCCGCCATTCCCGGCGCGGACGGCAGCGACATAGCAAGGGGTTCGTCCGCGCTGCGGGCTTCCAGCGTTCCGGTTACATAGTGGTTGATGGCGGCATTGACAACCGCGCCGCCTGCGCCCTGCGCAAAAATGCCTACATCCGTCCACCCGCCCGCAAAATCAATGCGAACCGGCGCGCGACTGGTGATTCGCATACGTCCTCCGAGAATATTGAAGCGTTGTAATATGTTCGCGGTCAAGAAGCGTAGATCAAACTCGGAGCAAACCGGTATTGCTTTTATGAACCTTCATTCCTCTGTCTACATGTGGTGATTACCGCCCTGCGAATTCCCTTCCGGCAACGATTTGGACATTTTCAGGTGCATCTGTAACAAAAGAAGGTTCTTTTCGGCGCTGGCTTTGACTAACGGATTGCGGCCCAGGCTAATCTCCCGTTGTGTTTCAGCAATATCTGAGGTATGGTCGCGAATCATTTCTTGCTTGTAGGCGGCGTAGAATTTTGCCCCCTGCATTTTGCCCAGTCGCTCCATAATCGCGTGTTGTTCCTCGCTTGCGTCCTTTGGAAGCGCATAGCCTACACGCGCGGCAAGGGCTTTCAGTTGCGCATTGGCTCTGGCATGATCGGTCTTCATGTGTTGCGCGAACTGTCTGTCCGCGCTGTTACCTATCTGCTGCACAGTGGGCGCAAACTGAATCTCTTCAAGGTTGCTTTGCGCTGTATCCTTGAGATAATCTTTATCGAGCGAGCTCAATTCAGAACGCGATGAGGCCGAATGGCGGTGCTGCGCCAGGGAGTGGCTGCCGCTCATGAGCAGAGAGCCTGCTAAAAGCATACAAGGAACCAGTTTCACACAGTACATCATGTATTTGCCTTTCCAACCATGGTCAACCATTCTAAACATGGTCAACCGTCACTACCAATCCCATCTGGGGTTTCGGTATTAACAAACGCTCCGCGCCGGCTGCCATCAAGGCTTCGCCAACAGTATGCGGGGCATGGGTCAGGACGAGAATGGTTCCGCCGCCGCCTGCGCCCGCCAGTTTCGCGCCATACGCCCCCGCCTGTAGCGCGGCGGCAATCAGGGTTTCGTTGGCAGGCCCGGAACCGCCGAGCGCGGCCACAATCGCATGGTTTTCATTCATCAACGCGCCCATATCCTGCCAGCGCTGTTCTACGAGGGCGCGTTTGCCCTGCCGCGCCAGACGCGCGATCTGCGTGTAGCTGTCCCGAACAACGGTTTCACCCGCAAGCCAGCGTTCACGGGGCGATTTATGTACCGTACCCGAATGGTGCTGGATACCCGTGTGCGCCAGGAGCAGAGGCGGCGAATTCAGCGCATCGCCCATCCACAAAGACAACGGCTCTATTGTGGCAAGCGGCTCATCGTCCTTCTGCTCCAAAGCCTGCTTTCCAGCATAATCCATAAAGTTCAGACCACCGAATACCGCCATGTGCTGATCTTGCAGGCCGCACACGATGCCCATAACCCGCGCTTCAATCTTGCGCGTGGTTTCCGCAAGAGCATAACGATTCAGGTTCAATTCTAAATACGCATCTAACGCGCCCACAATCGCCGCCAGTAACGCTGTGGAACCGGCCAGTCCCGCCCGCATCGGAATTGCCGTTTTCAAATGCAGCGCAAACTTGTCTTGCGCCGGATTGATGTTGAAATAGGTCAGGGCGGCACGGGCAATATCGAGTTTGTCACCCTGAAATTGCAGGCTGTCCCGCGTTTTCAGGATTTGCCGCTCGTCCTCGTTGGTCAGCAAGAGCGCGTCAGTAGACTGTTCCAGACGGCACTCCGCCCGCTCCTGCGTGGTACAGGAGATCACGCAGCCCCCGTACATATCTGAAGGATTGCCGATCAGCCCGCATCGTCCCGGCGCTGTGGCGATAATATTTGTCACCCGTTATTCCCCCTGCTCCGTAATCGTTTGTAATAACTCGTTCTCACATTTCGCCATTCCGCGCGTTTCTTCCTGTTGGCAGCGTATTTTTATGCTACAATGACGCAAGAAATTTGTAAGGGATAAGGGAGAAAGGAATCAGGGGTAAGCAGATACAAGATACGAGATACGAGATACGAGTCTATACCTGAACACCTGAATACCTGAATACCGCAGTAAAGAAAGGACTTTCTCACTTGGCAAACCGAACGGCTGTACTGGATACTACCAAAGGCGTGATACGCTTTGAACTGTTTGAAGACCTCGCTCCGATTACCACGCAGAATTTCATTGATCTGGCGCAATCGGGCTTTTACAACGGCCTCATCTTCCACCGTTACGAACCCGGCTTCGTGATTCAGGGCGGCGACCCAACCGGAACGGGAACGGGCAGTTCCAAGCGCACTATTCCGCTTGAAGTCACGCCCAAACTCAAACATGATGAAGCGGGCGCGGTGGCGATGGCCCGCTCATCCGATCCCGACAGCGCCTCCTGTCAATTTTATATCACCCTCAAAGCCACGCCGTTTCTGGATGGTGGCTACGCCGTGTTCGGCAAAGTGACCGAGGGTCTGGAAAACGTGCAGAACCTGCGCAAAGACGACCGCATGAATACGGTTACGATTGAATAGGAACTGAATAGGAAGGAGTCCAGCGTTGGATAAAATGGATAGTATTAACGGGCCGGACGCGCAGCCGACGGATACCATGCCCGCAGCCGACCTTTCGCGGCGCGATTTTGTGAAGAAGACTGCCGTTTCCGCCGCCATACTGGGGATGCCGACGATTATCCCGCGCGGCGTGTTGGCTAGTCCCGGTCGCCCCGGCGCGAATGACCGCATCATTTACGGACACATTGGTGTGGGCGGCATGGGACAGTCGCACGTCGTGGCAGATTCCGCCGCGTTTATCTGCGACGTGAACCGAACCCGCGCGCAGGGCATCGCCGCCAAATGCAGCAGCAAGCCCAAAGTAACGCAGGACTACCGGGAAGTGCTGGACAGCAAGGACGTGGACGCCGTGACTATCGGGACGCCCGACCACTGGCACGCCATTATGACCGTCCACGCATGTCAGGCGGGCAAGGACGTGTACTCGGAAAAGCCCGTTTGTAAAACCATGCAGGAGGCCCACGCGATGCTGCACGCATCCAAAGAGTACAAGCGCGTGGTGCAGTTCGGGGCGCAGGGGCGTTCCAACCGCAACGCCTGGTACGCGGCGCAATATATCCGCAACGGTCAGATCGGCAAAGTCAACCACGTCAACATCTGGCATCCCGTCAACATGCGCAGCGACATGAACGGCGGATGGGGGCAGGAGATGGCTCCCCCCGCCGATCTTGATTGGAATATGTGGCTCGGCCCCGCGCGCTGGCGTCCTTACAACCCGGCGTATGTGGATTTTCATTTTCGCTGGATGATGGACTTTGGCGCGGGCTTTATTCGCGACCGGGGCAACCACGCCATGAGCATTGTAAGCTGGTGTATGAACATGGATCAGACCGGCCCGGTCAGCGTGGAAGCGACCGGAACCCCTTCTGTAGACAGCGTGTACGACGCGCCGCCGCAGTTAAACGTAAAGTGGGAATTTAAGAATCCCGACTGGACGCTGACGTGGGGCCAGCCCGGCGAACCCGAAGCGTTTCCCGGCCTTGACGACAAAATCGAATGGGGCGCGAAATACTATGGCGACCGCGATACCCTGATTGTCGAGGGCGGCGACGGCGGCTGCAACACGGAGAACAAGGCCAAAAAGTACATGCCCGGTTCCGATGGCGTTCACCTGTTTATAGACCCCGCCGAAGCCGACCCCACTGAGCGGCATCGTCAGAACTGGCGCAAGTGCATCAAAACGCGGGAAGAGACCGTGATGAATCCCACCGTAGGCCGGCATGTCATCGTCCTGCCCATCATCGCCAACATCTCCTACGTGTTGGGCCGCAAATTGAACTGGGACCCGGTCAACTTCCGCTTCGTCGGCGACGAGGAGGCCAACCGCTATCTCGCGCAGCCCTACCGCGCGCCCTTTCATCTTTAGGAAGTAGACAGTAGACAGTAGACAGTAGGCAGTAGACACAGGGCTTACTGTTTCCAGGATTGCGCGAGGCTTTCAGTAGAGGGGATTTCTACTGCCTACTGTCTACTGTCTACTTTTGGAGATTTTCATGCACCTAGATTCCAAAGACATTCTTGACCAACTGCAATCGCCGGATGCGAATGTGCGCCTTAATGCGTGGAAAAGCGCGGGGCCGGCAGGCGTGAACGCGGTTATCGGATTAGGCGACCTGATGGCGTCGCCCGACAAGAGCATTGCCAAGTGCGCGACGGGCGCGCTGCAAAACGTCGCGCACTATGCCGCTCGTCCCGGCGCGGCAAAAGAGGCACAGGCCGTCACAACGGCATTGCTGAAACTGGCGGATTCACCCCGTCCGCGCATGGTACGGGCGGAAGCATTGACGCTGGTGGGCGTTGTCGGGGATGCCCATGCCGTGCCGACATTGACCAAACTGCTGTCGGACAAGGACGTTCGGGAAGACGCGCGTATGGCGCTGGAACGTATCCCCGGTAGCGCGTCATTGAGCGCCCTGAAGAAAGCGATGGCAGCCGCGCCGGACGATTACAAGCCAAACTTGCAGCAGTCCATTCAGGCGCGAACCGTGCCGCCGCAAAACATCGGCATCGCTCTGGCTAGATAAATGCCTTTTGAACTTACTGGTTCCCCTTCTCCCAAGCTTTTTTTGGGAGAAGGGGTTAGGGGTTGAGGGCCAGTCACCGAAGCAAGTACATCGCCGCCCATCCCAAAATTGCGCCGCCGAGCAGCAGCCAAACCGGCGCGATTTTGGTTTTTATTGCCAGCAGCAGAGACAAAACCGCTACACCTCCGAGCGGCCATGAAGTTACTGCGTGACGCCCGATACTCCACACTGTGCCGCCAAGCAAGCCCACAACGGCGGGAGCCGCGCCCGCCCCGAACGCGCGTATCCACCGACTCCTCGCCAGTTTCTCCACTCCCGCTGCGGCCAGTCCCGCTAAAATCGTGGGCGCGAGGAACATCCCCAGCGTGGCCGCGATTCCGCCCGCCAATCCCCCGGCCATATACCCCACAAACGCCGCCATCGTCGTGACCGGGCCGGGAATCAGGTAGCCGAAGCCCACTGCGGCGGTAAACGCGGGCGTACTCAGCCAGTTCCGCTCATTGACGCTTGTTCGCTCGATGAGGGGCAAAACCGCCTGTCCGCCCCCAAACGCCAGCAGGCTGATAACCGCGAACTGCAAGAATATCGCCCACAGCAATTGCAGTTCGGGCAGGAAATACAACCCTACGACGAAATTGGCAGCAGGATTCATACAGTCGCCTTTCCTGTGTCCGAGTTCGCGCTTGCGTCTGTCCTGTCATTTTTTGGAAGGGCTTCGCGAACGATGCCGAGCAGTCCCGCGCTAACGACAAGTACAGCAGGGTTGACGCGCCAGCCAACGGATAACGCGCAAACCACGATTGCAATCGCAATGCCGAGCGCGCCCTTGATGGTTTTTCGCGCCTGCTTGTACGCGGCCAGCGCGATCAGGCCGACAACCGCAGCCGTCAGGCCGTTGAGCGCGGCAGGAACACCTGAGATAGCCGCCACGCGAGTATACGCCGCCGCCAGCAGAAGCATCACCGTTACCGAGGGCAGCAGAAAACAACCTGTCGCCACAAACGCCCCGCGCCATCCCCGCAGCCGATAGCCCAAGTACGCCACCACCTGAACGACAACCGCGCCGGGAAGCAACTGCACATACGTAAACGCTTCCGTAATCTCCGTTTCCTTCACCCAGCCCCGCCGCTCTACCAGATCGCGACTGAGCAGAGCGAGCAATCCGCCCTGCCCCCCAAACGCGAGACACCCAATCACCAGAAACGCCCGCGCCATATCCATAACGGATGGTTTAGGGCGTACAACGGCAGAAGCATTGCCCTGCGTTTCGTTTGTAGTTACGGACATAGAGGAAACCGAATCAAGTTGCGACATGAGATTTCTTCAACAACGCGAAGCAGGGTATACTATCAGATAATGATTATGTCTGTGCAAACTCCGTGCAATAAATTGCGTGGCTATGGTAACAAAGTCCGCCTGCGCGGACTGCACCGTATAAAGATGATTTGTGCCGCCTTCAGTCCGCGCAGGCGGACTTTGTTACCATAGCCGCGAGTTTCAACTCACGGCTCTTCATCTCACGAACTTTACGCGAGGATTTACATGAGACAACGAATAGTCACAATCTTCATTATTTTGCTGATATTTTCCTTCATTTCAGGCTCGCCCGGGCAAGCGCAACAAGCTCCTGTCACGCCGCTAGAGGTAAAAACCGAAAACGATGTGGTGTACGGCATGGCGGGCGACGCGAAACTGATGCTCGACGCCTATTATCCGGCTGCGGCGGCGGGCAAACATCCGGCGATTGTGCTGATTCATGGCGGCGGGTGGTCGGCGGGCGACAAAAAGTTTTACGCGCCGATGGGCAAAGCGCTGGCGGCAAAGGGCTACTCCGCGTTTTCCATCAACTACCGCCTGCTCACGCCAACCGCCAACAAATACCCCGCGCAACTCGACGATTCGCAGCGGGCGGTACGGTGGATACGCGCCCATGCCGATAAATACAACATTGACCCGCAGCGCATCGGCGGATTGGGCGATTCGGCGGGCGGCTATCTGGTCGCCCTGCTTGGAACTCGCGACACCCGCGACAACAACGACGCGGAACTGGCGAGTTATAGCAGCCGGGTTCAGTGCGTGGTGGATTTTTACGGTCCGGCGGATTTCACGCTGACACCGGAACAGGCCAAAGCCATGTCGGTCGGCTCCATGATTGTCCTGAACTTTCTTGGCAAAAAACCGGAAGACGCGCCCGAACTCTATAAATCCAGTTCCCCTGTTACGTATGTGGATAAGCAGTCGTCGCCGTTCCTGATTATACACGGCAGCGCAGACCCGCTCGTGCCGCTCGACCAGTCGGAACGCCTGTACAACGCGCTTCATGCGGCGGGCGTCAATGCCACGCTTTTTACCGCCTACAAACAGGGGCATGGATTCCTCAATCCGGCTAATCCCACCTCCTACGGCGCGTTGGCGGAAGAATTTTTTGCCAGATTTCTGAAACCGTAACGCGAAAATGCGGTCAATGATAGTGGTTTGGAACGTATAATATATCAGGGAGTACGAATATACTCCAACCTCTGGAACGCGACAACCGCGCGTCTCCTTTTCTCAGGCCGTCGAGCGCGGATCATAGCACTTTTCGGCGCGCTTAACTTCTGATCCATCATGAGGATTTGCATGAAAACACACATTCTAAACCGCGCTAATCGCGTTCTTTGTGGACTCGGCGCATTGGCTCTGGTCGGCGCGGTGACGTGGAGCAGCCGCGTCGAAGCGGGCGAAAAGAGCGTTCGCGCGGGCAAGGCGTCCACTCCTGCGGGCAAAGCCAGCGTCCTCAACGCTCTCAACTTCAGCGACATCAGCGGCACAGCGTATACGGGCGCGGACTTGAGCCATCACAAGGCAACCGTGTTTCTGTTCGTCTCGTGCCAGTGTCCGGTCTGTAACGTGTACATGCCCCGCGTCAACGCGCTTGCGGCAGAATACGCCAAACAGGGCGTCGCGATGTTTGCCGTATATCCCGACAGCCACGAGAGCCTTCTGGAGGTGACGAAAGATGTCAGAACCAGAAAAGTCGCCATTCCCGTTGTTCGGGACGCGCAGTGCCGCTTGACCGACGCGCTCGGCGCGAAAATGACGCCCGAAGCGATTGTTGTGGACGCGCAGGGCGTGGTTCGTTATCGGGGACGCATTGATGATAACGCCATTGCGACCCGCGTGACACAACATGACCTTGCCGAAACGCTGACCGCGCTTGTAAATGGCAAAGACGTGGCGCACCCCACGCAACTTGCGTTCGGCTGCGCCATCCGTCGCGACAGCAAAACCGTCGCTGTCGTTGCCGCCAATGTTCCCACCTACGCGCATGACGTGGCCCCTATCCTGCGCGCCAAATGCGAAAGCTGCCACCGAGCCGGAGAAGTCGCGCCGTTCACGCTCAACGACTACAAGCAGGCCAAAGCGTGGTCTGCCGACATCAAGCGCTACACGCAGAACGGGCAAATGCCGCCCTGGAAGCCCACACCCGGTTACGGCGAGTTCAAGGACGTTGCCGCGCATACGCTTTCCGATAAGGAAAAAACCATTCTCGCGAGTTGGGCCGATAACGGGACGCCGATGGGAAAAACGGCGGAACTGCCCGCTCCCGGCAAGTTCGCGGACGGCTGGCAGTTGGGTACGCCCGATATTGCGTTACAGCCCGAAAAAGAGTATCATCTCAGCGCGGACGGCGAAGACGTGTACCGCAACTTCATCGTGAAAACTAATTTCCCGACCGATGTGTGGCTGCGGGCGATAGAGTGCCGTCCGGGCAACCGGCGCGTGGTGCATCACGTTATCAACTACATTGACGCCAATCACCTGACCGATAAGATGGAGGGACAGGACAAGGACGGCGAACCGGGCTTCACAGCATCGGGCGGCGGGCCGGGCTTTGCCGCAACCGGATTTTTAGGCGGATGGGCGCCGGGCAACGATCCGACGGATCTGCCTACGGGCATCGGAACCGTTTTGCCGAAGGGCGCGAACCTGATTATTCAGGTGCATTACCACAAGGACGGCAAGCCGGAAACCGACACGACAAAAATTGGCCTGTATTTCCAGCATGGCACGATTGAGAAACTCGCCCGCTCAAACTTCCTGATTAACTTTGGATTCAAACTGCCGTATGGCGACGACCGCAAGGAGGTCAAGGCCAGCACCTTCATCTCGGAAGACAGCCACCTGATGACCGTGATGCCGCACATGCACCTGTTGGGCCGAGAAATGAAGATATGGGCGACGCTGCCGGATAATACGGAAAAACAACTGGTCTGGATTAAGGATTGGGACTTCAACTGGCAGATGAGCTATCAGCTGAAAGAGCCTGTCGCGTTGCCGAAGGGCAGCCGCGTTCATCTGGTCGCCTACTACGACAACTCGGACAAAAATCCGCGCAACCCCAACAAGGCGCATCCGCGCGATGTGACCTGGGGCGAACAGACAACCGATGAGATGTGCATCGCGTTCCTGACCTACACCAAAGACGCCGAAAAACTCGCCATCAAGTCGGACGCGCCGCTGAAACAGTCGGCAAGCATCAAGTGATTTTAGATTTTGGATTTTAGATTTTAGATTGAACAGCCTGCGCTATCATAGCGTGGGCTGTTTTTCGTGTTGGTGGATAGGTGACATAAATTTGGGCAGGAAGTTAAGTAAGAAATGGTGAACGTACCCGCATGACGTGGGTTGCTCACTCAGCAATCCAAAATCCAAAATCTAAAATCCAAAATGAAGGAGTTTCACATGTACGTAGGCATATTAACCGGCCCTTTTGGTCGGGAAGATCTAGAAATCGTGGCCGCGTTCGCGGGCGAATACGGCTTTGGCGGGCTGGAAATCGCGGCGGGGCCGGGAAACAAGCACATTGATACCAGCAATTTCACGCAGGAACGCGCGGATGAAGTCAAGACCCTGATGGAAAAGCGGCTGCTGCAAATTTCGGCAGTGGGCGCGTACACCAACGTCACGGATGGCGATCCGGCCCGACGCGCCGCCAACATTCAGACGCTGAACAACGCCATTGACGCGGCCGCCCTGCTTGGCGTCAACGTCGTCACCACAATGGCGGGACTGCCGCCCAACGGCAAGGATCGGTTCAAAACCATTGAGGAAGACTGCCTGGAAGTGTTTCCGCCCATTCTGGAACACGCGGCGGATAAGGGCGTCAGCCTCGCGCTGGAAAACTGGACAGCCACCAACATTCAGAATCTCGCCCACTGGACGCGCCTGTTTGAAGTGCTCCCGCACAGCAATCTCGGCCTGAACTTCGACCCCTCGCATCTGTTGTGGCAGGACATTGACTACATCGAAGCCGTAGACAAGTTCGCGGATCGCATTTTCCACACGCATGGCAAGGACACGGAAGTAAAAACGCACGTCAAGCGCATTGTCGGCAATCAGGGCAGCGGCTGGTGGCGCTATGTGATTCCGGGTTTGGGACAAATCAAATGGGGCGAGTACATCGCCGCCCTGCGCCGCAACGGCTACAACGGCGTTATCTCCATCGAGCATGAGGACGATGCCGTAGAGCGCGAAGAGGGCTTCCTCATCGGCAAGAAGTACCTTGAGCAGTTTATCGCGTACTGAGTGAGAGTGGAGAGTGAGAGTGAGAGCAAATGCCTGAACGCGCATGTCGTTCAGGCATTTGTTTTGGTATACATTCGCGTGTATTCGCGTTGATTTGCGGCTAAAGTGTCCCCACCCTACTTTTTAGCGGCATCAGAACGCGGCCACTGTTTGCCGGACAGGGCAGCGAGGTATTGGCCCTGATTCTCCAGTGTGCGCTGTATGCCGTACTCCACTGCCGCTTCAGCCCGTATGGTGCAAAGCAACATGCCGCCGTAGACGAGGAACAGAATTGCGGCAACGGGAACCATCAGGCCGCGCAACCCCCGTGCCATTCCTATGGAAAGCGGCACACGCGCAATGCGGCTGAGAATCGCGCTTCCGACCAAAATCAGCAGGGACACAAGGGGCGTGAACCAGAACCATTTTCCGGTCAGGTTCTGCGCGGTTGCGTCACCCGAATCGGACAGGTTATAGTAGATTTGTTGCAGGGAAGAGATGCCCGTAATGCCATGCGCCTGCCAGAAGTAACAGCCGGTCAGGGCAAGGCCGGACAGCAGGCCACAGGCGAAGATGCCTACCGCGCGTCAGCCGTTCGCGGAGAGTTGGCGCGGACAGCCCATCGCCAGCAGAACAGGCAGGCAGCCGACAAGCAGCATCCAGCTACGATCTTCCGAAGCGATCTTCTGAAAGTAGGGCGACAGGTCGGGCAACAGCAGGGGCGTGGACAATCCGCCGCCAATCACGCCGAGCGTCAGAATACCACCCGCGTACTTCGGCAGTCCCTCGCCCTTTTGTAACCGCAAATAGCGCAGGCACAAAGTGGCAATTCCGCCCAACAGCAGCAGCCACAGGATGTTGGAAAGCGTCACCAAATCCGCCACCCACCACGCCGTCAATTGAGTAAACGGATAATTGAACGTCCCCGATTTAATCCCTGCGAGGACAATCTCCTCCATTTCATCGCCGGACTGCTGCGCCGCATGAAATTTAGCCATCGCGGAATCGGCATGTATGCGCCGCAGATAAGCGTCGAAATGAAGGCGGTGACGCTCTTTCTTCTGCTTTTCGTTCAGCGCGTCGGACTTGTGAGCGATTTCGCCACCCGGCCAGCGATCGGCAAGTTCGGTGATCGCGTTGCCCACAAGCGAACCGATGATACTGGCGGACTGAACCCGCATCAGGCTGCCCAATCGAAGGACATTCTCGCGCAGTTCCAGCCCCTTTGTGACATCCCCTGCCCGTTCCGCCTGTACCGCTTCAAAAATCGTTATTCGGGCCGCCGCCCGCATCTGCGCGTACTCCGGGAACAAAATCATCATCGCGGAAACCGAATGAAACAGCGCGCTATTGTTGACAAAGCCCTCATCCTGCAATTTCCACTGCCCTTTGAGTTCGTCGTTGTAGTACTCCCGCCATTGCGGATTTACGAGACGCGCGGGCAATCGCTTCCAGCGCGGCCTCGTCACGGCGCGCGCTGAACAACCCTACCGCCCGCATAAACGGGAAATAGGCGTTGTCCGGGTCCAGCCGCTCGCCCGCTGCGGCATCCCGGTCATACGCGGCGAAGGCCGGCACGGAAGCGCCCTGCGCCTCTATACTACGCGCTTTTTGCAGAACTACATCAGGCAGGGGTTCGCCGCCCAGCGCCTTCTGCTCGACATTATGATGCACTCTGATTTCGCCCTGCGCCTCGTAGCGCAGAATGTTGGCGTACAGGGAGGGACTGTTTTCAAAGCGGCCTGCCAGCGCGCGCAATCGCCGCAGTTTTGCAAGAGAGGAATTACTGCCATCGTCCGGCAGAGACAGGGAAGCCTTCGCAATCTGTATCTGCAAATCGTCCGGGTATCGTTCGGCAACCGCAACGGCAGGCTGTATAGCAAGTTTGCCCTCGAATGGATCGGGCCGAACCCCAAGCTGACTGCCCGCAATGGACGCGACATTTCCGGGTACGGGAACGCAGAGTTGCGATTGGGCCAGAAACAATCGGCGGCTTCCCGGCGCGACGAGCAGCGCAAGGGCAATGCCAACAGCGGCCCCCGCTAGCCTGATGTTCCATTTGCGCATCCATCCGGCGGCAAAACCTTCACGCGGTTCGTCCAGCGTTTCGTCAGTCATAGCAAACTCCTGTAAAGTTCGTGTCAACCTGAGATATTTTGCCGGGTGTTGAAAACACCCGTCTGGATGGCGTTCCGCCAAGCGTCCTTCGGACGCAGGAATCTGTAAAGCATGAATTCGCGTCCGTAGGACGCCTGGCCGCAGGCCATTAAGCCAGGGGTTCTCAACCCCTGACGAATCCGAACTTCAGCCGCTTTTATGCATGGCGGAGCGCGGAGAACGGCTGAAAAAATAGAGGGAAGCGTTCGACAAATCCATATTCTCCCCCGCTTCTTCCACCCCTTTGCCGCGCAGGTTGGCAGAAGCAGAGTTGAATGGCTGCTGTCTGACGGCAGCAGTTTCTATTACAGAGGACAATGTTGGCGTCCCAACAGAGGATTTTTGTACCCCGTTTACGAGCAGCAGCATGACTATGAGCGTTCCGACAGCCGTGGGAAGCGCGGGACGCGCCGTTGCCCACAGAATTTGCCACCACGCGGAACGCGGAAGCAGAGCCGATTGAATACGGGCGTCGAAATTCATGGAAACATCAGGGGTGGGCAGATCATACAGACCCTCGCGCAGAGCCAGGTTCGCGTCGCTGTTTTCCGCCTGTTTGAAATCCTGCTCGAAATTCTGTTCAAAACGATTGTCAAACATGATCCACCTCCCGCATCGCCGCTTCCCAGATAACCCGAAACTGTGACCGCGCCTCGTGCAGCCGCCATTTCACGCGCCCAACGGGAATATTCAGCATCGTGGCAATCTCTTCGTATTCCAGACCCTCGAGTTCGCGCAAAACCAGCATGGCGCGCATGGGCGGGCTGAGACGATCCAGCAGCATCTCCACCAGAACATGGTTATCTACCCTTTCCATCGGCAGATGCGCCACTTCTCTGCAAAGCGCGTCCATGTCCAGCGACTCTTCCGCATCCCATCTGCGGACGCGCTGCCTGTCAAGACAGAGGCGAACAATAATCTGATAAAGCCAGGTGTAGAAACGGCCCTGCCCCGCGAAACGCGCGCAGATTTTTGAAGGCGCGTATAAACGCTTCCTGAGCGACATCTTCGGCTTCGTCCGGGCGGCGCAAAATACGCGCGGCAAGGCGAACGGCGCGTTGACGATAACGGGCAATGAGCCAGCCAATGGCTGCCTGATCGCCTCCCCGCGCCCGCGCCAACATTCGCGCCTCTTCGGTATCCTCCTCAACGCCATCGCGCGGCGCTGTTGAAAACATTGCTTTGATTTCGCCGGACATTCGCAATTGCCCCTCCAATGATTCAGACGGGCGCAGGGGGGGAGTTATGTTAGGGGATTGTAGAAAATAAAGCGGGCAAGCGGCAATTCGGGGAACCTGACGGGGAGGAGGCGCGTCTTCCCAAACGGATGTCGGGCCAGGGTTGTTCGGGGTTCAGAAGATTAGCGCCCGACGAGATGCCGCATCTCGTCGGGCGTATACCATGCCGGGTGGCCTGGATGGTTTCGGATGTTCAGAAGAGCGTATCCCGCGTTCCGGCGCAGGTACAGTTCAGGAAACGCGCTCCCACGCCGTCTGTGACGCTAATCCACAGCGTTATTTCCTGTTTTTGCCATAAATTTGTCAGTAGCAGGCTGATATATTCCGTCCGGCGTAATTTTCCGGTTCCAATCTCATTTGCGGGGAACACAGCAGGGACAACGCGCCGTCTGTGAGTCAGTACGAACCGAAATGCCCGCCCACTATTGCCGCCGCATAGTTGTTCGGAGAGTTGTTTGAAAGGAGTTCGACATGAAGTGGATTGCTGTTGCCGCCCTTGCCGGCGTTTGCGCTTTTGCCCGTCCTGCCGCCGCGCAGGAAGTTTTGCCCATTGGAACGACTGCCCCTGTTGCGGATAAAGTCCGCCTCAACCTGGGCTATTTCCGGTTTTGAAATGTTCCGCCTGTCGCAGAGCGCGGGTAATGATACGCCCATTATGCGTACCGAGAAATGCGACGCCCGCGCCACAGAAATTTTCTCCCGCGCCACTGCGCCCGCCCTGCGCAAATCCGACATCAAAGTGATGGGCAATAAAATTGTTGTGCGACGCTATCTGTTGCTGGAAGTGACGCCCGCCGACGCGAAAGCCGAGGGCACGACTCCCGCCGCTCTCGCCGCCAAATGGGCAGGCATGACACGCCAGTACCTGCCGCAGGTGCAGCCCTTCGGCGGACGTTTCGGCATCTAAATAAAGTGAGTTTACCTCACCCCACCCCCTCTCCTTGCCGCGCAACGCGCTAGGAGAGGGGCTTTTTCATCTATTACAGTTGAGGTTCATTAGCGCATAATGGGCTTGATATCTGCGTTGTTCTTTCCCAATTGCGAGAACTCCACTATTATTTTGTTCAGCCTTATACACAATAGCCCCTCTCCTAGCGCGTTGCGCGGCAAGGAGAGGGGGTGGGGTGAGGTAAAAACCTACTGTTTCGTAGTAAGCGTGGTCTTGTTGTTCGGCTGCGCGGCTTCCGGGGATGCGCTGTCGCTGTTCGCTTTGGCTGTGATCGGAATAATTTTGCCGGTAAGGGCGAAACTGTTCACCATGTTTTCCAGCAGGGGGCGTCGCGCGCTGAATCGTTCCGCGCTTGTCCGCGCGCTGACCACATAACCCCGCTCCCCGTTTACGAACACTTTTATGCAAAGACTCGTGCGCGTGTTGGGATGCGCCTGATCGTTGCCCGTAAACGTCGCCACAAGAGCCGGGCAGGCTCTGCTGCGTGGCGTCGTTTTGCGAAACCACCTGCGCATGGGTGTAATGCGAAGGAATATCGGCGCGTATCTCCTCCATCAACTGCGCCGCCGTCTTGTCCTTGAGCGGCACAATCGCCACTGACAGCCGATCTACCGCGTCCTCTTCGGCCTGAAACCACACCAGATCATCGCCTGCGCCCTCATTGGTCATCGGCTTCCAGCCCGTCTGGTAGTTCACTCGCCAGTTGTGCGTCCCTTTATAAGCAAGCAGACCCGGCATCGGGCCAAGCACTTCCACTGTAACCGTGTACTGCACATGCGTCAGTTTGCCGGTTCCCGTCGCCTGCTTGTCGGCGGGCAGTTCGGGATGGTAATACACGTCAAACAGGTACTTCGTGGTTTTTTTCGGCTTCACGGTCAATATTTGCTTGCCCGTAATCGGTGTGCCGGGCGCGAAACTGCCGCCTGAAACCGTAATTTTCGCCCCGTTGAAATACCATTTCAGCGTGGAGGATTGTCCGGCTGTAATGGCGGACGGCTCGGCGGCGATTTCGCCCGACGCATGGGCGGCTATGCCGCAAAAACCGGGCAGAAGGCACAAAGCGAGAGTCAGAATCCGGCGCATAAATTTAACTCCTGAAAAACGTAAGGCCGCACAGGAGGCGGAGCAGATAAAGAAAAAGGCTGATGTTACGAGGGATTTTACGGCGCTGTGGCGAATGTTACTGTAACTTCTGCCGGATCCTGCCTGCGCGGGAGAAATCCGATTGTCACTGATGCGCCGCCCTACTCTATTAAACACAATTTTACCCGTAAATGTGACAACTTTCAAGTCAAAATGTCTTATAATGCTTGACACATCAACTCAACTCCACATGGAGGCCACTCCCATGACTTCAACTCCCACTTCCGACTCTATTGACACGCCTGTATCTGTTCCTGATGGGCAGGATGTAACCCGATTGCGCGACCTGTCGCCGCAGCAATGGAAATGCGGCATTGCCGCCTGGCTCGGTTGGCTGTTCGACGGCCTGGACACTTCGCTTTACATTCTGGTTGCCCTGCCTTATGTGGCTTCTCTCCTTGCAACAAAGGTACAAGACCCCGCCGTCAGCCGCCACGCTTCCTATATTCAGGCGGCGTTTCTGGTGGGATGGGCGATTGGGGGCGCGGTATTCGGGCGTATCGGTGACCGCTATGGCCGCAGCCGCACCATCAGCCTGACTATTCTGACATACGCCATTTTCACGGGTTTTCAGGGGCTGGCCTGGTCCTGGACGGCGCTGATGCTGTTTCGGTTCTTGTCCGCGCTCGGAATCGGCGGCGAGTGGGCGGCAGGCTCGTCGCTCGTGTCGGAAACCTGGCCTAAAAAATGGCGTCCCTGGGTCAGCGCAACCCTTCAATCCGCGTATCAGGGAGGCTTTCTGCTCGCGTCGCTCACCGGAATCGCGCTTGCCCATGCCAACCCACGATGGGTGTTTGCTGTGGGCGTGGTTCCCGCGCTGATTATCTTCTGGATACGCCGTAATATTCCCGAACCTGACAGAGTGGCATGAGGCGCAGAAGGAACAACGCCAACTCCCGGCTATTTCCGACCTGTTCAAAGGCGAAGTGCGCCGCATTACGATATTGACAATCATACTCTGCTCCGCCGCGCTGACAACTGTTTGGGCTTTGATTTTCTGGTACACGCTAGCAGTTGCGCCATCTGCCCGATGTCGCCATTATGAGTCCCGCCGAGCAGACGGACTACATCTCAAAAGCGCAAATTGTGTGTTTCATCGTCGCTATCGGCGGCAATTTCTTCGCCGCCGCAGTAGCGCGGTATTTCGGCTATCGCAAAGCCACTTTCGTCATGTTTCTTGGTGGGGCCATTACCATGTACCTCGCGTATGGCTTTCCACACGATCATATTCAGATCATTTTCTTCGCGTCACTGGCGCATTTCTTCGTGCAGGGCGTATTCGGGCTGTTTCCGCTGTACATTCCGCCCCTGTTTCCCACTCTTTTACGCACAACCGGCGCGGGTTTCTGCTATAATGTAGGCAGATTGGTCGCAGCGGCGGGAACAATTATCTTCGGTCTAAGCGTCAAACTAACGACAGTGGCTGATTTCAATCAGGCGCTGGTGTGGGTGGGCCTCCTCTATATCCCCGCCCTGTTAATTACGTTCTTCATCCCTGAGCCTTCCGATGTGGATCGCCGCGTGCCGCGCGGCGGCAGCGTCCCGGCTTAGTAGCGAATACCCGCAGTTCCCGTTGATGGATGATTGGAAATTGGAGTTCGGGCGCAGACCAATTCTTCGCCTGACGGCTCCCGAAATACCGGTAAACAATGCAAGACATGTCCGCGCCGACATTGCCCTTTGCCAAACCCGTTCCCAGAGTGGTTGTTCTTATTCTGAACTGGAATGGCTGGGCGAATACAATTGAATGTGTCGAGTCCGTTCGCGCCTCTCACTACGATAACTTTCATGTTGTGGTGATTGACAACCATTCGGACGATGATTCCGTTGCGCGTATCCGAGCGGCCTGTCCCCGCGTGGACGTGCTGGAAACCGGCGCTAATCTTGGCTACGCCGGGGGCAACAATGTTGGGTTCGAGTACGCGGCCACGCTCGACGCGGACTATGTGGTCGTTCTCAACAACGATGTTACCGTCGCGCCCTGTTGCCTGTTCAGCCTTGTGGAAGCAGGGGAACAGGATGCTAAAACGGGCGTTATCGGCAGCTTCGTCTTCAAGTACGATTCCGCCGATATTCCTGACACCGCGACTAATTTTCTATACGCGGGCATCCGCGCCCCGCAACGCTTGAACGTTCCCCAAATGGCGAACTACCATCGGGAAGACGTGTTACCCGCTCTCGCCTCCGACCTTCCCGTTGCCGTAGACTCGGCGCATGGCTGCGCGTTTGCCATTAAGCGTCAGGCTCTGGCAGCGGTCAAAGGTTTTGACCCGGCCTTTTTCGCGGTTCACGAAGAGGTGGATTTCTGCATGAGGGCGCGGGAAGCGGGCTGGAATGTGGTTTCCGCCCCGCTTGCCCATGTATACCATAAAGTGGGCGCGAGTTTCGGTAAGCAATCCGCCAACCGCGTATATTATGATATTCGCAATCGCGTCCATTATTTCGCCAATCGCGCTTGCGCGCAGGGCAAGCGCCTGCCTGCTGAATTCTGGGCGCGGTATCTGGTTTCCGGCGCGGGGCGCGTTGTCAAATCCCTGCTTCGCGGCGAACCCGTCCTTGCCGGAGCCGTTTTTCAGGGTACCTTCGATGGATTGCGCAGCATCGGCGGCAAGCGGCGTTGCGACGGATGAAACCGTGAATCGAGGGTGAATTTATGTCTCAACCTCTTCCCACTCCGGTAAACGCGCGCGACTGGCAGGAGGGGCCGGCAGACGCGCCTGTTACCCTGTGGAATACGGCGATTTTCAGTGCGGCGACTGCCGGGAAGCGCATCACATCCTGAAACCCCTCCGCGCCCGCTACGCCGACAAAATACGCTTTATATACCGTCATCTGCCGCTTACGGATGTTCATCCCCACGCCCTTGATGCCGCCCGCGCCAGTGAAGCGGCGGGTATGATGGGCCAATTTTGGCCTATGCGCGACGCGCTCATGGAGGGCTTGCCCGCTTTGACGCCCGAAGAACTCCAGCAGGCTGCCGTTCAACTCGGACTGGACGCGAACGAGTTTATGACAAATTTGCAGAGTGAAGCCACATATAATGCCGTTCGCGCCGACGTGGATGGTATCCGAACTTCCGGTGTCCACTCAACCCCCACCCTTTTCCTCAACAACAGTCAGTACGAAGGCCCGATAACCGCCACCGCGCTCACGGCTGCCATAGAAGCCGCGCTTGCGCAAACTACCTCCTTGACAGGCGAACACGCAGCAGTTATAATGTAGTGTGCCTGTGGAAGCGACGCGGCACAGACTACCTGTTGATTTTCGCCGCCTGCGCAACAATGATGTGTTCAGTCGGCCTTCGGGCGCGACGACGACCATGAATCCTAAAACACCGCAGCTAAAAACCAGATGGATGAAGAACCTCGCCGCATGGTTCAAACGTCACGCTTCGGCGCGGCCCGCTTTCAATAAAGCGAAGGCCGGCCTGATGCTGCTGACCATTGCCGCCCTGTCCCTGATGATGTCCGTGCATCTGCGGCAGGACCGGGTTCCGCTGCGGCTTGGCGAAATCAGCGCGCGCGAAGTGCGCTCCCCGCGCAGCGTGATTTACCTCGATTCCGAAAAAACCGCCACGCTTCAAAAAATCGCCGGACAAGCCACCCGCCGCGTGTACGATGTGGATGAACACGCGGCTATCAATGCGCGGCGTACCGTAGACGAACTGTTCGACCGCATTGACATGGAACGCAGGGCGACCAGTACCCGCGCCCTGCTCAAATCCGCCACGCAGGACAAAGCCGTACAATCGCTGCAATCCGGTTCCGGCCTTTCTCGCGCCACCCTCCGCCGCCTGCTGACCGTACCCCCGACCGTTTTCCAGCGCCTGCGCGATACTACCCTGCGCCTTGTGGATGAGGGCATGGATCGGGAAATCCGCGACCAGTCCGACGATTTGCGGCAGGTGCAGCAGACGCTCCGGCTTCGGGCGCAGGAAACCCTTCCGGTTGCGGGTGACGCCGATCTTGTAACTGCTGTTGCGGGACAGGCGCTGCGCCCCAACCGCCTGTACAGCCGCTCCAGAACGCAGCAGGCAATTCAAACCGCTATGCGCAGCGTCCCTTCCGCGTATGGCCGCCTGTTCCCCGGCGATAAAATCATTGCCGTCGGTGACGTGGTGCGGCAGGACACGCTGGACAAACTGACCGCGCTTGGCCTGCTCGATCCCCGGCAGGAACTCACGACGGGCGTTGCCATCTGCATTCTTGCCGCTGTCATGGTGCTGGTCGTCGTCCTTTTATATTTCCCGCCTGCTCCCTACCCTGTACGATGATACGCGCCGCCTCGCCCTGCTTTCCGTGATCGTGCTGCTCAGTGTTGTTGGCCTGAAAGTGGGGGCGACCCTGCTCGGCCTGCAATTTGCCGGCTGGCAATTCGGCTATCTCGGCATGATGAGCGTGACGGCGGCGGGTATGCTGGTCAGCGTCCTGCTGGACATGCACCTTGCCATGCTGATTGTCGCCCTGCTGGCGATTCAGTCGGGCATGATTATGAACCACGAGATTCGGTTCAGCGTCATGACCCTGCTTTCCGGGCTTGTCGGCATCGCCAGCGTGTCTCATGTCCGGCATAAATCCAATCTGCTGGCGACAACCGCCGCGCTTGCCCTGAGCAATGTCGGGCTGGTCTGGCTGCTCGGCCTGCTGTTCAACGACAGCTGTCGGAACTGCTGACGGGTTCGGCGTGGGCGATAGGCGTGGCCCCGTTCGCCACTTTTCTGTTCTGGTTCGGCGTGCTGGCGCTGGAAAAACCGTTCGGAATCCTGACCCATACCTCCCTGCTGGAAATGTCGGCCTTTGATCGTCCCGCTTCTCAAACAGTTCTGCGCGGTCGCGCCCGGAACTTATGCCCACAGCATGATGGTCGGAACGCTTGCGGAAGCGGGCGCGCAGGCCATTCGCGCGGATGCGCTTTTGTGCCGCGTCGGGGGCTATTACCACGACATCGGCAAGATGAACCGCCCCGATTTCTTCATCGAAAACCAGCGCGCCGATAACGTGCATTGCCGCCTCAGTCCCTCGCTTTCCGCGCTCATCATCACCGCCCATGTTCGCGACGGCGTGACGATGGCGAAACAGCACCGCCTGCCCGATGAGATTCGCGACATCATCGCGCAGCATCACGGAACCACGCTGATCAGTTTCTTCTACCGTCAGGCGCTTGGCGGATAACGGCGGGGGCGACGGCCCTGCCGCCCGGCATGGAAGAGCGTTTCCGCTATCCCGGCCCCAAACCGCAGACCCGCGAAGCCGCGATTGTTATGCTGGCCGACTCGGTGGAAGCCGCCGCCCGCTGCATTGACAAGCCCAATCAGGAAAAAATCGAAGCGCTGATTACCGGCATCGTGCGGGGCAAAATCGAAGATGGGCAGTTGGATGAGTGTCCCCTCACCTTCCGGGATGTGAAACATATTTCCGACGCGTTTCTGCATGTCTTGCAGGCCATGATGCACGGGCGCATTGACTACCCGAAAGACCCGCCGCGCACGGCAAGCGGGCAGCCGATGGAAGTTGTTCGCGCCGATCTCCGCCCGGAAGCGCCTGCCCTAGAACTGCCTTTCACGTCAAGCGCAGGTAACGGTACGCGCGGACATTGCCCGCCCGGAACCCGTTTACGTTCCTGATTCGCCTGATTCGCGCGTCGGCGTGAATATGGATGGCGGCAGGCGACACAACCACCCAAACGGATTTTGAACCGCTGTCTGTCGGAGATGCGCTATGGCCTTGCTCTTGCAGAACCAACAGTCTCACCCGCTGAAAACAGCCCCGCTGCGCAGGGCAGTGGCCCGCCTGCTGCGAGCGGAAGGCCACGCCCGCGCGGAAGTAAGCGTGGTACTGACCGATGACGCCACAGTTCACGCCATGAACCGCGATTATCAGGGGCATGGACAAACCGACCGATGTTCTCTCTTTTGCCCTGACGGAACAGGCCGGGGACGCGCCCGTTCCGCCCGTCGTTCCGGGAATGGCGCTGATGCTGGGCGATGTCGTGATTTCCGTGGACACCGCCCTCCGGCAGGCGCAAACGCATGGCATAACGCTGGAACAGGAACTGGCGCTTCTCGCCGTTCATGGCGTCCTGCACCTGCTGGGCTATGAAGACGAAACCGAAGCGGGGGCGGAACGGATGCGGACGAGGGAACGTGAAACTTTGGGCGTCGCATTGATGTAAGGAGGAAACATGCGCCACCACGCAAACACGCGCTGTCGGGGTTCAAGTATGCGCAGGAAGGCGTGCTGCACTGCTTTCGCACGCAGCTGCACATGCGCTTCCATTTTTTTACTCTGGTAGCCGTGCTGCTGGCGGGGCTGCTGCTCAATCTGGACCCGCGCGACATGCTGGTGCTGGTGTTCGCGGTCACGCTGGTCATTGTGGCGGAAATGTTCAATACGGCTATTGAGGCCGTCGTGGACATGATTACCCAGAACTATAATCCTGCCGCCAAGCTGGCGAAGGATGTCGCGGCGGGCGCGGTGCTGCTGGCGGCCGCAAACGCGGTTATCGCGGGCGTCCTGATCTTCTTCGGACAGGATCGATTGATCGAAATCAGACACCGGATTGCAGACCCGAACGCCGCGCCCAACATCGCGGGCGTAGTTGTTTTAGGCATTGTGCTGCTGACCCTGATCGTGATTATTTCCAAGTTGGTCAGCAATACCGGCTCCCCGTGGAAGGGGGGCATTATCAGCGGTCATAGCGCCATCGGATTTCTGCTGGCAATGACCATTTTTTTCTCGGTGCGCAACACAGCAATCGGCTTTCTGGCGATTTTGCTGGCATTACTCGTCGCGCAAAGCCGGGTTGAGGCGGGCATCCACTCCCTGCGGGAAGTGGTTCTGGGAGCGGTACTCGCCATTCTGCTCACGTCCATGGTGTTCAAAATTATGCCGTACGCGCGCAGGCGTTTTACAGCGCAGTTCCGGTCGCAATTGACATCGTGGGCGCCAACGTTTCAGGACAAACGGCCTTATCCGCCCTATCCTGAATTTATGGCCCAACGCAGCAACTCACAGCCCGTCGAGGGAGTTATTTTTCTTGGAACCTCATAGTAACGCGATACAATCTTACAGTTTCGAACCGTTCGAGCCTGTCAAACTGCTGATTGTGTTTGTGCTGATTTGTATCAATGCCCTGTTCTCCATTGCCGAGTACGCGCTGATTACGGTGCGCCGTACCCGCATCCGGCAACTGGTGGAGGAGGGCAATCGCAGCGCCATGCTGATTGAAATCGCTGCTGGCGCATCCCACGCGCCTGATGGCGACGATTCAAACCGGCGTCACGTTTATCGCCACGCTGTCTTCCGCCCTTGCCGCCACAACCGCGACAACGCCCCTCGCCAACTGGCTCATGGAGCATACGCAGGGCTTTGTCGCCGCCCGCGCGCATACCATTGCCCTGTTTGTTGTCGCCATTCCGGTTGCCATTCTCGCGCTTGTGATTGGCGAAGTGGCCCCGAAAAGCGTGGTTGTGCGCAACCCGGAACCGTTCGCGCTGCTGGCCGCCCGTCCCATACAGTTGCTACAGGCGTTTCTCACGCCCTTTGTCACGCTGCTCACCTTTTTGTCCGCGCTTGTCGTGCGGCCCTTCGGCGGAACCGTCCATTTCACCATCCCTTCGGTCAACAAGGAAGAATTGGAAATTTTAGTCGAGCAGGGCGTGGAACAGGGCGTTGTCAATAACGCGGAAAAGGACATGATTTCGGGCATTCTGGACTTCGGAGAAACGGTTGCCCGCAAGATTATGACACCCCGCATTGACCTGACCACTTTCGAGGTGAATGGCGATATGCCCGACCTGATAACGCTTGTGGCGCAATCGGGACACTCGCGTATCCCTATCTATGAGGACGATCTGGACAATATCGTGGGCGTGATTCACGCCAAAGACCTGCTGCAACTGCCCGGCAATATTTCGCGCGATACGGTTCCCATTCGCGGCGTAATGCGCGCGCCGTACTTCATTCCCGAAACCAAAAAGGTCAACATGCTCCTTGCCGAGTTCAAGCGCAGCAAGCAGCCGCTTGCCATTGTGCGCGATGAGTATGGCGTTACATCGGGACTGGTGACGATTGAGGACGTGCTGGAAGAGATTGTAGGCGACATTCAGGACGAGTACGATCAGGAGGAGCCGCAGGTTCAGGTGCTGGACAGCGCCACTTCGATTATAGACGGCAAGATGAGTCTTGGCGATGTCAACGAGCGCATGGGGCTTGACTTGCCCGAAGAGGACGCGGACACGATTGGCGGCTTTGTGTTCGGCCTGATCGGTCACGCGGCGGCAAAGGGCGAACGCGCCCGGTGGGAAGACATCGAGTTTGCGGTCGAGGACACGGACGGCAGGCGCATTACCAAAGTGCGGCTGCATCGCCACCCTTCAGACAAAGCGGACGCGCCCCTTTCGCATCGTGAAACGTCTGGCGCGGAAGACGTGAGCGTTCGCCCGACGAATACTGCCGGCGCATCTCTTCGCCGCGCGATTGATATTTCCGGCGTGGAAACTGCGCCCCGCTTTTCCAGAAGATAAGTTTCGACAGGGCAGGCTCTCAAAACCTTTAAAGCCATACATGAACAAGGGCGCAAACCTTCATGGTTTGCGCCCTGTATCCGTTTTGATGCAGCCCTGTAAGCGTCAGGGATGCGGCAGGGTTGCTCCGGGCGCGGTACTCTGGTTCGCGTTCTTGTTCATTCCGGCGGGAACCATAGTTTTGCCGGAACCCAGTGCCATGCCGGATGATATTGGCGGCGGCGGGCCATAGTGCGTACTGGAATAGGTGTACCAGATTACTCCCATCGCCAGCACAATGGCGGCTACGGACAGCCCAATCGTCACGGGTTTGTTTTGGCGCATTGTCTATCCTTCCTGCCGGTCACTGTTGGTCATAGGGATCAGTGTCAAACTTGTAGTGTCCGCCCAACGCGGTGCCAACGCCATTGAAGAACCAGTTCATGTCATAAGAGCCGATGTTGTTGGTTCCCGTCACATAGTTGACTTTCAGCCACTTGGCATGTCCATCGTAAAACACGGCGTTGGAACCGCGCGCACCGGTGTTGGTGCCGTCCCAGGCGTAAGGCACTGTACCCGCGTGCCAGAACTCTTCCACGAAGTAGGCGAGTTGGGCGGGACGCTGAATCACAGCCTGTTTTGTATTTGCGCCATTAATGCTTGCGTAAGCGTCATGGGCGTGTCGCTGATAGTAGGAACTGCGCTCACTGCCTGTAATCCAGCGATCCACATTGCTGTCACTGGGACAGAGAAACACCTGCGCGTTCTTCACATACGGCTGAAGGCGTAACGCGTATCCTGCCAGCAGTTTGGTTGTATTCCCTGTTCCCGGCTGATACAGTCGAACTCCCCAGCACGTAATGTGCGCGGCTCCGTAGTAGTTCGGCGTCTTTCCGATTGTAGAGCAGCCCGCGCCATCAATGGTGTCCGTGGACACGCGCGAGTCGCTGTAACACTCATCAAAATCCTGAATGTACATCATGGAAGCCGTACCGATCTGTTTCTCATTGCTGAGGCAGGAGGTTTTGCGGGCGGACTCGCGGGCGCGGGCAAACACGGGAAAGAGGATGGCGGCGAGAATAGCGATGATGGCGATAACTACGAGCAGTTCAATCAGCGTAAAACCCCGGCGAACGTTGTTTCCACACATTGGCAGCTCCTTCTTAACGAAAAGCGTCTCATGCCCCTTCCTGTTCCTGCATGAAGATTCATAACAGGGAAAAAGAATGAGGAAGATACAGGCATTTGCATTATAAGGCAGATGCGAGAACATGTCAATAGGTTTGCCCGTATTTGCATAAAAATAAATGGATTTTTCATGCATTGCTAAGGTTCTGTAACTTCATGCGTTGATTTTACGCGCTTTGCAAACAGTTTGGTTGCGAAACTGATACACCTGAATCATTCGCCGCAGTGACATTCTCAGGCAGAATTCAGCCGCGAATGAACGCGAATGAACGCAAAACAGGAAAAGCCTGAACACGATGCGTGTTCAGGCTTCATAACCAATCACCAAACATCAGCCACCAATTACCTGACTGACGGCAAATGGCTCGCGTCCAGTTTGACCGTTGTGCCGGGTTTTACTTTTTCCAGCACCCACGTAACCGCTTTGACGCCCGCGTCCGGCGTCAGGATATGGCCGCAGTCGTACCAGAGCTGCTGTTTCGGCTCATGCGCGGCCTCGTAAAGCCGTTTGGAAGCGGGTTCCTGCATGGTCTTGTCCTGCTTGCCGTTGAGCATCAAAACGGGGCGGGGCGCGATATGCCCGATGTACAGGCTCGGACTGACCGCGTACACCACTTCGCGCAGCATGGCGGGAACCTGTTCGGCGGATGGCAAAATTGGGTCGCCGCCCACGCACAGGGCAAACGCGCCGATACGATTGTCCACGCCGCCCAGTATGGAACCCATCATAGAACCCATGCTGTAACCGAGCAGGCCGACGTGTTTCATGTCCACATCTTTGCGGGTTGCCAGATAATCAAGGCCGCGCCGCCATTCGCGAACGCCCTGCTGCACGATACCGGGAAACACGGTCGGCTGCCAGGGGTCTACTTTCGGGTCTTTGCGTTCGCCATGATACGGCGCATCCAGCGCGAGAACCGCCACGCCCTGCTCCACCATCGGCTTGCCGAAAATGTTGAGCATGGTTTCTTTGTCGCTGGTCAGGCCGTGCAGCAATAGAACAACCGGGTACACGCCTTCGGCTTTGGGCCGCATGAACACGCCCGGCGCGGTTTTGCCGTCCGGCCCCTCCACCTGCACATGAACCACATACGCCGTATCGCTATGCTTGATCTCTTCTTTCACATGCAGCGGCTTTTTGGCGTCATAAGCATACGTATCCTGCAATTTCGACCATGTGGGCATCACGGCTGCGGTCTTCTCCCTGTTTCCACTGGAGGCTTTCTGCGCCCCCGCGCCAACCGCCAACACGCTCATCAGCGCCAAACACGTCACGCTTCCAAACCAACGACGATAAAAGTAGTTCACAGTCTTCCTCATTCCTCAACAATAAACAATTTATTTCTTCAGCAATGCCAGCAGGTTTTGTAGCATCAGCGGTTCGATTTGTGGGCCGACGGACACGCTGGATTCGTATTTGTACAGCGGCAGGAAATAGTCTTCCGGCGTCAGGATGTAGCCCAATTCGTCGCTGCACAGGCCAAGCAGGAATTTGGGCTTATTTTTGCCGCCGTCCGCCGTCCGCATGGCGTGTTTGAGATACAGGCCGATGTTGGGCAGGACTTCACCGGGCAGGGTGAGAAACTCCGCCGGCCCAATCGTGATGCGATTCACTTCCGTTTCCAGCAGGTTGTTTTTCACCATATCGCCGGGAAACACGTTCAGGCTGATAAGCGCCTGAAAGCGGGCATTTTCCAGCGGAACCGTAAACACGCGCTGTTGGGTTTGAATGGCCGGGTCAGGAACGGTTTCCGCGTTCGCGATGATTTCCAGAACGCGCCTGCCAAGCCTTGTGCCGATGGTTTCCGCCGCCTGCCAGTTCTGGCCTTTGGGCGCGGTGGTTTCGTCAAAATCCGCCGTAATCATGCCGCCCTGCGCCCCGTTGAAATACAGGCAAACGCCGCCCCCGTTGTTTTCAACCGTGTCGTACAGCCAGTGCGGAAAGTCCGCCGTAATCTGCCGCGTATCCAGTATTTCCGGGTGGCAGGCATAATTAACGAGGGTGGCGACGGGCTTGTTGTCCGCAGCGGATACCATCTGCATCACGCCGAGTTCGGTATCCAGTATTTGCGGGACGCGCGAGTTTTTGGAAATGCGCGGCACTTCGGTCGTTGTCGCGAACTTTAGCGCGACCGGCTTGCATTGCGCGACGGTATCCTCTACTAATGACGCGATTTTCGTTCGTAAGTTCGCCATCCACTCCGAATCAACGCCGCTGGTTTGCAGGTCGCGTCCCCACTGTCCGAGCGTGTCCGGGGCGGAGTGGGTATGCGTGGCCGCAATGAAAACCTGCGCGGGTTTAACGCTCTTGATAGCCGCCCGTATCTTTTCAATCTGGTAGCGCGGCAATCCGATCACGTCACACGACACGAACACGATTTTCACCCCACCCGATTCCAGAACCAGACACCGCGCCATCAACCGGTCATGGACGCCCGCACTCAGCCGGTTCATCTCATACCCGGCAAGGTACGCGGGCTTATCCGGTGTGATGTCCACTTTGCCCGACGCGCCCCGCAACCCGCTTTCCGCCGCGTGACAGTGACTCATTATTGTCAGCGCCAGCACCGCGCTCCAAACTACCCATGCAAATTTCACTTTTGCCTCATTCCGCTTTGCCTCGTTCCGCTAAACTACATTCCTATACGCGCTTGAGCGCACATTCGCCGCCCCATAATGCCGAAACGACTTGAAAACATGAGAGTTGCGCCCTGCCGAGCTATCTTAAGGAAAAATAATCTGTAAATTTCACGGAAATATCACGATGACGGTATATAGTACCTTCAACATCGTCTGACAGCCGCCCTCACGGGCATGGGTTGCGCCGATGCAGCCTCCGTAAAGCCGCGCTTCCGGGGCGACGACTTCTTGAATTAATCTTGTGTTGAAGGAAAACTATTCACTATGCAATCTGTTCCGAAATTCCTGTGCCCCCTGTTTGCTCTGAGCGCGCTCCTGCCGCTCCACACCCGCGCCCGGGCGCAAACGTCCTATTTCTCCATCCAGCCGCCCGGCAGCGTATTTACTATTCCTGTCGGCGAAAACGATAAGGGCGTGATTACGGGCCGTTACCAACTAGCGAACGGTGGCGTGCTTGGGTTTGTCCGCAGCCCGGATGGAACCATTACCACGCCTACCCTTCCCGTCAATTCCTTCGGCGGATTTTTGGCAGGGGTCAACAATGCCAACATTGCGGCAGGCGCGTATCTGCAAAACTTTGCCTATCACAGCGCCACCTACAACATCGCCACCGATACATGGACGCCGATACCAGACATCGCGGGCACAGTTTCGGGTTTCGCCATCGGTATCAATAACGCGAACCTTGTTGTAGGCATCGGGATTGGCGGATTTGATGCGCAGGGCCAGCCCACAGGCGCACATGGCTACTTTTACGACGGCGGGTATACACCTTTTGACGTGCCGGGAGTTGATACTACCTTCGCCGGCACAATTCCCGAAGACATCAACGATGCGGGGACTGTGGTAGGTTTTTACAGTCCAACTGGCAAGAATGGCTTGCGGAGTGGCTTTGTGCGCGACTCCTCCGGCGCGTACATCACGGTAGACCATCCCGGCGCGGACAGCACGTTCTTTGAGGGCATCAACAATCAGGGCGTTGTGGCCGGCAGTTATGATGTCGGCGGCGTCTCGAGCAATTTTACATGGACCGCCGCCGGGGGCTTCACGGATTTCAATGTACCGCTCGGCGTAAACGCGGAAGTATGGGGAATTGACAACTACGGCAATCTGGTCGGGGACTATCTCGATCCGCAACAAGGTGTTTATGTGGGTTTCGGTTCCGTTCCCGAACCCGGCAGCGTGGCTTTCTTCACAGGCATGAGCCTGACCGGAGCCGCCTTCCTGCGCCGCTACAGGAGGGTTCGCAAAGCGGCGTAATACAGAGTATTACGCCTCCTGCAAACGCAGGTTATTCCATGATCGAGCGGGGGCGAATGGCAAGGGCAAGGTCGTTGCCCAGACACGGCAATGTCCATTGCAGAACGCCGTTTTCTCCCGCCGTTGCCGTGAGTTGGCCTTCGGAACAGCCTTCGCGGGTGTTCCAGAGAACAATCGAATACGGGCCGGGGGTCATGTTGCGGAGGGAGACGGGGAACGGTTCGGTAGACTCGCAGGTTTTCAGCAGGCCGGGTGAATTGCGAGTTTGCTTGCCGCGCAGCAGGTACACAACTGCCTGCAAGCCGTCTGAAATGCCGAACGCAAGCACATTTTTCGCCTGCATCCGAATATCCCCGGCAACGTCGCGGGGCGCAAAGTGCCGCCAGGCGATCAGGCGCGTGAACGACGCCATGCTGCGCAGCGATTTCAACATGCCCTCCGTCATCTGATGCGGATGGCGGGCGGGCCAGCGCATCCCACTCCCCGCGCCGCCACACGCCAGATGCGTCCACGTTAGATGCCGCTCGTACTCATCGTCGAAGGCTTCGGGCAGCGTCTTTTTGTGGTCGTTGAAAAGGTGTATAGGGCCATGTTCGCTGTCGGTAAACGGGCGATTGGGCAGAGTTCGTTCCCGTCCGTAGCGCGTCCATTGCGCCATTGTCACCGCTGCCGTGACCGTGTTGCGGGGAGAATCTATCGCGCCCTTGCTGTAAATGTGCGTGGTGGAAAAGTCCAGATGGGGATGCCGGAAGACTAAATCTTCGTAGCCGTCACCGGGGTCGGGGCCGAAAACGGATACCGTTTGCGGGCGCGTAAAGCCGTACAAACTTAGTTCCTTCGCGCGTACCGCCTCCGAAATGCGCGTAATCACGGACGCCTGATGCTGCGGCGAGCCGCCCCAGTAGGGATGAATCTCGTTGCATAAATCCCACGCGGCAATGGTTCCGTCCTGTCCCCACCGCTCGATGACAAAATGAAAGCGGCGAATCGTGGCCTGTATCGTAGCCTCGCTGAGAAAAATGTCCTGCGCATTATTGGCCGGCCCGCCGTGTTCCACGTTGTACGGGTGTTTGTGCCAGCGGCGGGACATCCAGAACGTGTCCCAGGGCGTCAGCAAAACGCGCAGGCCATACTCCCGGCAGCGCGCCAGCAGATCATCCCAGAATTGAACCATGCGCGGGTTGAACGTGCCGACGGGCTTTTCCAGCAGATGCGAGTCGAAGTGCGCGTATTCCAGCATCAGGCGCAGCGTGTTGACGCCACTGTTTGCAAGATGCTGTAAATAGGCTTCTACCGACGCCACATCCTTGCGCCCGTACAACTCCTTCAGCGTCGGCCAGGAAACCGCGTCATTGAAGCCGATAAATAAAAATGGCTGACCGTCCAGCGTTTCAAAATACCGCCCGGAGGGAGCCACGCGAATCGGGGACAAAACACGCTCGGACACAAGCACTGTCCTCCTCACGAAATAGGGTGTTGGGTGTTTCGTTTACTTATGCGCCGCAGGTTGACGATGGCGGTAGCGATACGCGCTGTGCCGAAGCCGATCAGCACGACAATGATAAATCCCAACCCCGCGTCAATATGTTTGGGGTGTTTGCTGCCCAAAAACAGCGGCAGGGCGTACACCAGTCCCCCCGCCACAATGGAACACGCGCCCAAAAACATATAGGCATAGCACATCAGCGTAAACATCTGCCGATTCATCTGCCTGCCTTGCGGCAAACGTTGTAGGTTCATAGTCTTGCCTTCTTTACCTCACCCCCAACCCCTCTCCTTGCCGCGCAACGCGCCAGGAGAGGGGCTTTGTTGTTACTTCCTGCTCTGTTGACATAAAGAAACGTGTCAACTCACTTCCAACGAAATTATTGAAGCACGTTCAGAAAATGCAATTGATTTACAGTCTCCCCTCTCCTGGCGCGTTGCGCGGCAAGGAGAGGGGTTGGGGGTGAGGTCACGCCTCTTCCAGTTTCATTTCGCCCCGGCTGGCCTTGCTTTTTTCGCGTCCGTCATGTCCGTTGTTGACGATGGCGTGTTCCTTCGCGCCCACGCCGTTGCTGCTCAATGCAGTTTCGGCGGGAACGAGCAGGCGGCGCGAGTTCTGCATCGCGGCGGCAATCAGGCCGCTGAACAGGGGATGCGCGCGGTTGGGACGCGACCGAAATTCCGGGTGAAACTGCGTGGCGATGAAAAACGGGTGTTCGGGAATTTCGATAATTTCCACAAGGCGATAGTCCGGCGACAGGCCCGAACAGCGCAGTCCCAATTTGTTTAGCTGTTCGCGGTAGTCGTTGTTCACCTCGTACCGATGCCGATGCCGCTCGTTGACGGACGACGCGCCGTACAGTTTTTCGGCCAGCGACCCGGCTACGAGTTGGCATTTATAGGTTCCAAGACGCATACTCGCGCCCTTGTCCACTACGTCTTTTTGATCCGGCAGAATGTGTATCAGCGGGTGTGGCGTTGTGGCGTCTACCTCTTCGGAGTGCGCCCCTTCCAGACTGCCCACATGCCGCGCGAATTCGACTACGGCCATCTGCATCCCGTAACATACGCCCAAAAACGGAATATTGTTGACGCGGGCCAGACTTGCCGCCGCGATTTTGCCCTCCACGCCCCGCGCTCCGAAACCGGGCGCGACCAGAATGGCGTCTATTCCCGCCAATCGCTCCGCGACATTGGCGTCTTCTAGTTCCTCGCTGTCTATCCAGTGCAGATTGACGCGGGTATCATTGGCAATTCCGCCGTGCCGCAGGGATTCGCCGATGGAGATATAAGCGTCGCCGTTTTCCACATATTTGCCGACAACCGCCACATCCACAACGTATTTGGGCCGTTTGATACGCTCCACAATCTCACGCCACTCGGTCAGGTTTGGCTCGTTGGCGGGCAGGTTCAGGCGGCGGACAACCAGATCGGCAAGCCCCGCCTCCTCGAAATGCAGCGGAACCTCGTAAATGGTTTCCACATCCTGCGCCTCAATCACCGCGCCCGTATCTACGTCGCAGAACAGGGAAATTTTATTTTTGATCTCCTGCGACAGCGGCACTTTGGTACGGCAAATCAGCACATCCGGCTGAATTCCGATGCGGCGCAGTTCGTTGACGCTGTGCTGCGTGGGCTTAGTCTTCACTTCGTTCCACGGGCCGACGGAGGGTATCAGCGTAACGTGAATGTACATCACGTTTTCGTGTCCCACATCCTTGCGGAATTGCCGGATGGCTTCCAGAAAAATCTGCCCCTCGATGTCGCCAACCGTTCCGCCCACTTCCGCGATTACCACGTCAGCGTCCGGCTGCCCATCCACGCCCTTTGCCGCGTCCCGAACCCGCTCCTTGATTTCGCCCGATACGTGCGGAATCATCTGCACGGTTTCGCCCAGATAGTCGCCCCGTCGCTCTTTGGCAATCACGCTGCTGTACACGCTGCCTGTCGTCACGCTGGCCCGCCGCGTCAAATCCACGTCCACAAACCGCTCATAATGCCCCAAATCCAGATCGGTTTCCGCGCCGTCTTCGGTGACGAACACTTCGCCGTGCTGATAGGGGTTCATGGTTCCCGCATCCACATTGATGTACGGGTCCAGTTTTTGCAGTGTCACCCGAAAACCCCGGTTGCGCAGCAGTCGTCCCAGGCTGGCCGTCGTGATGCCCTTGCCCACGCTGCTGACCACGCCCCCCGTCACAAAAATATACTTTGTCATTCGCGTCCTCACGTCCTCGTTACGCCCTACCCCATACCATAATATAAACAAAAAGAAAAAAGCCACACAGGAGTCCTCCTGCATGGCCCAATATTAGTATAGCGCAAAACGGGCATCGGATTCAAGAGCGAACATCCGCCCGATCTACTTTTCGTCTATGCGCTCAAACTCGATGCTGTTCAATTGCAAGTATTCCAGCAGGTTCTCTTCCAGCACGAACACGCCATTGGGAAGCGCCTGCAATTTGCCCCCGGTCTTCTGCATCAGAAGCATGTAGGCGCGGGTGGCATCCTTGCCCAAAATGCGAATACGCGCTTGCCCCTTTTTCTGCTGTTGGTACTGCGGCATAGTTTTTCTCCTTTTTGCTTTACGAAAAATACGCTCAAACAATTGGGAACGTTTCTAAATCTGGCTACGTCCTATCTGCAATCCAAATCGCGCTTTCCATTTCCGCCGATACTCGAGGCGCATGGTTTTGGAAGGTATTACATTTACAAGCCTACATCGCTGCCGGGCTGAGACGCCCGAAACAGAAAATAACGGCGGTGTACTCCATGATGAAAAGAGGGTATTGAAATGGCCGGTATTCTTTGGGCGGTTATCTCTGTCTTGTTCGTGATCTGGCTATTGGGCCTGGTGCTTCACTTCGGCGGCGCGCTGATTCACATCGCGCTCGTTGTCGCCATTGTGCTGGTTGTCTTCAACCTGTTGACAAAGGGCAAAGCCACGCTGTAACAATCCCTTGCCGAACATCATAAGTATCGCGTGAAAGTGAAGGAGGAACCAATCTGGCTCTTCCTTCACTTTTTCATATTCAGGAAGAGGAAAACAGTGCGCAAATGCGCCCGCTTACGCCCCGGCGACACCATCGGCATTGTCGCGCCTTCCGGTCCCGTCAAGCCGGAGGAACTGGATGAGGCCATATCCATTATAACCCGGCGCGGGTATCGCGTCGTGGTGGGCGAACACGTTCTGGCAGGCATGAGCGGCAACACTTACCTGTCCGGCACGGATACGCAACGGGCGGGAGATTTGCAGGCCATGTTTGTCCGCCCGGATGTAAACGCGATTTTCGCCTGCCGGGGCGGATACGGGGCCATGCGCCTGTTTGATCTTCTGGATGTTGATGTTTTCCGCGCCCATCCGAAAATTTTCACCGGCTACAGCGACATTACAAGCCTGCACCTGCTATTGACGCAGGCCGCTGAATTTGTCACCTTTCACAGTCCCAACGCCACTTCCCTGCGCAATCTGGATGCGCTATCAACCGATGTTTTCTGGCGCAGCCTGGAACAAAACGAGCCTTTGGGAACCCTGCCCGCTTCCCCCGAAGCTATGCAAACTCTTGTGGGCGGAATTGCGGAAGGCGAACTCGCGGGCGGCTGCATCTGCCTTCTGGCGCATGCCTGCGGTTCGCGCTATCCGCCCGATTTCAAGGGTAAAATCGTGTTGCTGGAAGATGTGGGGGAAGCCGTTTACCGCGTGGATCGAGACCTGACGCAGTTACGTAACGCGGGCGCGTTTGCGGAGGCCGCAGGCTTTGTTATCGGCACGGTCACGCGCTGGCAATCACAGGAATCCGACCCGCCCGCCAACACGCCCGACGCGCTCTGGCAGGATTTTTTCAAGCCCCTCGGCAAACCCACAATTACAGGTTTCCCGTTCGGCCACGAACCCAATCCACTCACGCTGCCGCTCGGCGTCAGGGCGCGGCTGGATGCCACCAACCGCGCCCTGACATTGCTCGAACCCGCCATGAATTAAACGGCGCATCGGCTCCAATCACCCGCCTACATGCCACCGCCGCCACTCCCCTTCGGCGCTGTATAGATCGAACTACCTTTATCTTTATGGAGGCTGTTCCAATTGTATTGGAATTGGAGAGAGCGGTGAGCAATGCGACTTACAGACGCATGAAACACGCTGCTCACGATCTTCATCTGCCCCCCTGCAATGTTGTACACGGTAAGCTGGTAGCCCGGTTCACCTTTCGGGCCGGTTGTCGGCTCCGCCACTGCCAGTCTGTCACCGGAAACGGTCATGGACAACGGCGCGGAATTGTAAGCCCCTGACGCGCCGGGTCCGTATGACATAGACGCGAACGGGTTACTTGAGCGGTTTTCCGCTTTCGGTATGGACACACCCGGTTCAGGTCGCGGGGGTGGCGTTCCCATGCCGCCGCCCGCGCCCTGTAAGCCGTTAGGAGCCGAACCACGCCTGCCCGACGAAGTTCCCCCGCTTGCAGGGTCAATCCTCTGTCCGCCGCCAAACGCCCCGCCGAGTCCACCGCCTGAACCACTGCCCCCACCACCGAAGCCGCCAAAACCACCGCCGCCACCCTGCGCAATATTTTCCGGAGGATGCAGTTCCAGCCATTCATCTGACCAGGGCGCGTTTGAACCTCTATATTGACTTTTGTGTCCATTGATGTTCAGGGACGGCCAGGGCTTGAGTGTAATGCCCACAGTATCCTGCGGCGCGATTATTACCTCCATTTGTTGGGCAATAGCTTCCAGAACCGTTCCCATTGGGACATTACGCGCTTCTATGGTCAGGCGCTTGTTTGTGTCGAGAATATTCACTGGCGCAGTCACAATCATTCCGGAAGCTTGAGCCAGCGCGTTCAATGCGTCCGACAGCGTTGCCTTATCCAAATGCGCGTTTATGGATTTCGTCAGATATTTCAAGCGTCCGGTAAGCATGAGCGTATGCCGAATAGTGTTCCCGCGAGGCCCGTCATCAACGCTGCCACTGCCACTGAAAATCATTCCCGGATAGTCCATGTTCACCGGCTGCGACGAGCCATCGTCCGGCACCCCGCCGCCAATGCCACCCCCCCCTTGAGCGCCCGCCATGTTCACCGGCAGAAGCAGCAGCAATCCCAATCCCACGCGCCACAAGCAATTCCGTTTGTTCATTTTCTGTCTCCCTGTGTGGTTTCCGTCATGACGGCAAGGCTGGATATGGGCTTGCGCCCGATCTGCCAGGCTGTCGCGCAGCGTACCGTTGTGATGCCCTCTTTGTTTTGCGCAACCGAACAAAAACGCCAGACCTGCGTTCCCGCGTCATCCACCTGTAGCGCGGACACGGTTGCCGCGCCGGAAGGTTCTGCCTCCAACGACCGGCTTTTCAGCGGCAGGGATGGCGCGTGATTGTCGCCTGTTATCGTGTCCCCGCCTGGTTGGGTGACAACATTCTTCTCCGCAGCATCCGTCACCGTAATCAGCAAATGGCTGTCCGGCGGCAATCCGCGCATGTTCTGCGCCAGCAGGCTCAAACTTTCCGAGGCGGCAAATGGTTCATTATTTGTCCCCTCGCCTGCTTGTACAAGCGCGTTACCTGTATCCTCAACAGATTTGACAGACACAGGCGAATGACCGCTTGCCGATCTGTTTCCGCGCGCTCGTCGCGAAGCCAGCATTTCAAATTTTCTTCTCCCGCGCTTCCGATACGTCCGCTGTTTGCTGCCGATTTCCATTCTTGTTGTCGTCACTGCGCTATGTTGGTAATTGCGCCTGACGCTCGGCGGTTGCTGATTTTCAGGGCGTCCGGTTCCCGCGGGAATTGCCACCTGCGGAGATAGAGATTGAAGGGGGAATGAACGCGGCTTGCTGATGTTATTCGCGAGTTTCTCATTCCTGCGCGGCGATGCGGAAACGGACACATCGGTAGCAGCCTCGTTCTTCGCTTCAAGCAGTTTCGTACCCGGATATGCCGTCCATAAGCCCGCAAAAGCGCAGGCCGTCGCCAACGCTGCGATTTTACGCCTGCGAACCAACCGCTGCGTGTTTTGCGTCTGCGCTTCCACCCGCATCCGAACAGCCGCCAGCAGGCGTTGCGCGTCCCGGGTAATAAGTTCGTTCCGCCGGGGAGTGTGCCGCGTCAATGACTGTTCGGCTGCCTTCCAGACATTCAAACGCTTCCGGCAAGTATCACAACTGGCCAGGTGATTTTCTATTTGTCGCGCTTGCGCAAGGGGCAGTTCGCCGTCTTGATAGCGCAGGAGCGCCCCCCGCATCCGCCAACCATGCCATTGCCTTCTCATCAAATTCGCCTCATCCTGCTTCTATCCGCTGTGAGCTATCAACCCTCGACTTCATACTGTTTCTGAAACTTTTCGCGGGCGCGGGCAAGCCGCATTTTCACGGTCGGCAAACGCGCGTTCAGCACGGCGGCGATCTCTTCATAACTCAGGTCTTCCCAAAAACGAAGCACCAGTATAGCCCGATGTTCCGGTTTTAACCCTGCCAGCGCGCGCTGTACAGCCAGACGCTCCTGTATGTTCTCGTGTTCCTGTCCGGGCAAATTTGCAGGGAAGGTTTCGTCCAGTTCCACAGGAGCGTTGCCGCGCCTGCGCAACAGACTTAATGCCTCATTGACGGCAATGCGGTACAGCCATGTTTTCACCTGACTGTTTCCCCGAAACTTCGGCAGCGCGACAAATGCCTGGACAAACGCGGCCTGCGTCGCGTCCTCAGCATCTTCCGCGCGTCCGAGCAGGCGGTGGCACAGGGCGTACACGGCGGGCTGATAACACTGGAAAAACTGCTCCAGCGCCCATTCCTGCCCGCTCCGGGCGGCGTCAAGCCATTGCTGCTCGTCCACAGTTTTGCTTTGCGAAAATATGCCCAATCCGATGAGTCGCTCCACTGCCAACGCCTTTTCACAATTCAAACGAGAGAGGTTTCTGAAAGCGGCAACTCGACACGGTTGCCCCGTGATTTTCAGATGCTATATCCGCGCAAACCTTGAAGTTCGTATGCCATTATGCCGCATCCGGCGATACGAAGCGGCGCGTATACATTCTATTAGATACAGATGGAGGCGCGAAAGTCACGCGCAGCTTAATTATCCCAATTGGCCGGGTACAAAGAACGTACCCGTCTGAGTGGCCTGCGGCCAAGCGGCCTTCGGACGCAAATACAACCGCCTATTGGGATAGGCTCTTAATTATCCCTGCCACATTTCCCTGCCTGCTTTCGCAAATCGGACACCTGCGCAGTCAGAAGTTGAAAGAACTCGGAACAAATCGCCTACATTCATTGCCTACATTGAATGTTCCATTTCATCTATAATCACGATTGCGGGATAAAGCCTGAGCGGTTTGCTGATATTTCCCGTTGCATGCGCGTACTGAATAGCGCTACCAATCAATTCAGGACATATTAGAGGAACGAGGATTATAAAAATTATCATGGAGGATACAGACGAACACAGCCTGCCGGAAGCCAATTCCCCGCCTTCGCCGGTCCATATTCGGGCTGCAAACTCTGAGGACGCCGACGCCATCAGCCGGATACTGGCGGAAGCGTTTCCGGCTCTGTACCACTGGATATTCGGGCGTTTTTCCATACAGCAGACCGCCGGTATTCTGCGCGCTCTGTACCGAGCGGAGACTCTCTCTCTCGCCACAACCCGGCTTGCAGTCCGTGACGACCATATCATCGGCGTTACCATTCTGCACATCGGCGAATCTATCGGCAGGGGCGCGTTGAAGACCTACTGGCAGGTGATCCGCGAACAGGCTGGATTTTGGAGGGGTATCCGGGCGTTCGTTGGCGGCGTCTTCGCCAATTTCGCCATCAACAAGCGGATTCCAAAAGGCAATGACCTTGTGTACGTCGAAGCCCTCGCGGTAGACGCGCGGGAACGGGGCAAGGGCGTAGGCACGCTTCTGATGCAGGACGCTTTACAGTGGGCGCAGGCGAATGGGCGAAACCGCATGGCGCTGCATGTGCTTCAGGGCAACATGGGCGCGAGACGGCTGTACGCGCGCATGGGGTTTCGCCTCCATTCCCCGGAACCGCGTCCCGTTGCCCCGGGTTCCCGCCAGCGTTGGGTATCGCTGCTGATGCTCCGCGACCCATAATAAGTGTTCCGCCCTTCGCCTCCATCTAAAACATCGTTGCCGATCTATCCACCTCCGCATACCCCATCACCAAACGTTCCCTTATCCCTCCTTAATCTTTTCTCTTCCTTCTTACCCCTTTTCCCTTTTCCCTTTTCCCTTTTCCCTTTTCCCTTTTCCCTTCCCCTTGAATCTTTGCGCAATCTTTCCCTTTCCAAACCTGCACACGCCGCCGCCTTAAACCGATAATCTACCGAACCCGGCGCAAACAAACCACGAATGTCGGCGTCAGCAGAGGATTGCCAGTCCTCCATGCCTTTGGAAACCAACTCACTATGTTCGACGCAACCGAATATGTCGAAGTCACCCTGTTACCGGAAGAATACCGTCTGCCTGCCACCATCCGGCACAGCGACGGCAAACATCTGCTCATCTCCGTAGAACCCGCGGAAGCCGCCCTGATTATGCCGGGCGCGCAGGTGCAGTTGGTGCAAACGGTAGATGGCGGGTTGTACCAGTGCCATTCCACAGTTGTTAATCGGCGCGATAACATGTTCGTCACCAAAATCGGCAATCCTCAGCTGCTTCAGCGTCGCCGCAGCAAACGCTACGACTGCGCGATACCGACTCCCTACCGTTTGAACGCGGCCATTGCCGAAATTTTAGGACTGCCCGATACCGATTGTGAACTGGGCAATATTCATGATTTAAGTCTCGGCGGCGCGAAGATGGCGGTCAAAATGCTGATTTGCGCCAATTCGCCGCTTGCGCTTCGTATTCGCCTGAATGACAAAGAGATTATCCATGCCGAGGGAAGCGTCGTGCGTTGCACCATGCTCAAAGAGCCTGTCAAAACGCCGGAAGGCGTTTTGGAGTATGCCGTCGCCATTCGCTTCCTCAGTGTGCCGCGCATAGATCAGGTTCAACTGCATCGTTTCCTGCTGCAACTGACATAATTTGGTGGTTAGCTTGACATGAACACATAATGGAAGTATTTCCACACCAATGCCAACCTGAAGGATTGCATGTGATACTGCAACAAATTTCCGATATTTTTGTTCCTCTGGATGTGCTGAACAATCTTTATCAGCCCCTCGCGCGCTACGATGCCCGCCTGCTGGATTTGCACGGCGATTGGGCGACGCTGGCCCTGCCTGCTGACGCTTCCGTGTCGTGCCTGCACTGGGGGTCGCTGGTACGCTTCACATTCAGCGACGGGCCGTATCGCTGCGAGGCAGAGGGGATTGTTGTGGCGCACCGCGCTTCGGAAGAAGCCATAACGAAGTATGAGTTTGGAACTGGAATTGAAACAGCCTTCCGCTTCCGTTGCGCGGTCCAGAAGCCGGGAAATTACTGTTCACCTGTGGCAGTGCCAGCAAAAGGAGGAACGCCGACTTGGGCCGCGCCGCTGGTCCCGCATCGCCGTCCTGCTGCGCCCCGAACTGGAAGCGCGGGCAACGCGTCACGCGCCTTTGCAACAGTGGGACGACGCGGCGGAGGAGTGTTGGGAGAGTGGCTGGGCGGTAGACATGAGCGCAAACGGGATACGCCTGCGAACGCATGTTTGCCTGCCCCTGCAACAGCGCGTCGCGCTTCAATTCGCCCTTCCGATCAGCCCCGACAATCTTAACGAACAATCCGCAACGAGTTCGGCGGCACAGGCAGTCCAGGCAAAACAGCGCTTCACGCTCACGGGGCGCGTTCTGCGCAGTGAGCGCACCCGCGCCGCTTCCTCGCATCAGGCCATGATCTGCTTCGAACAGCTTACCTCCGAGGAGGGACTGGCGATCAGTCGTTTTTTGAAAAGTGGCTAGTGGCTTACTTTCACGCATCATTAACAGGGGGGCAATACGCGGTTTCTGGCACAATTAATGTATCTCATGGCGGGGGCGGAAACTAAAAATGGACTTGTTAATGAACTCGTGGATTCATTCGGGATTGCTGGTGGCGGGCGGCATGGCGGCGAGCATGGCGGGCAGACTGGCGTGGGGGCAGGCGCAGCGGAAAAATTCTCGCGCCCTGACTTCACAGGCGCAGGCCAATCGTTCGCATGAGCGTCACCTGTGCTTTTCCACCATCGAGGCCCTCGCATACGCATTTGAAGCGAGCGATACGAACAGCATGGGGCATCTGGACTGCGTACAGCAGTGCGCTCTGGGAATCGCTCGCATCCTCGCGCTTGGGGAAGAGGACACCGCCGCCCTCCGCGCCGCCTGCCTGCTCCATAACATCGGAAGATTGGGCGTACCCGAACACATTCTCCACAAATCCGGCACCCTGACGCCCGAAGAGCAGGAAAAACTTCGCGCGCATCCTGTTTTGGGCGCGCGAATTATCGCGTCTATTCCGTTCCCCTGGCCAGTCGTGCCGCTGATACGCCACCATGCCGAGCATTGGGACGGCAACGGCTATCCCGACAATCTGCGCGGTGAGGCAATCCCTTTGGGCGCGCGAATTCTCGCCGTAGCCAATGCGTACAGCGCCCTGCTACGCCCCCGTCCCTACCGTCCGGCCTATGCTCCCGACGAGGCCATTGCCGAAATCGAAGCGCGAGCCGGAACGCAGTTCGATCCGGGCGTGCTGGCCGCCTTCCGCGCCGTTGCCGCCACCATTCGCGCCGATGTGACCACGCTGGGCGCGCCACCTCTTACTTTCGCGCCGCCCTTTCAGCAGCCGGGAAGCCGTCGTGACGCGCGGCTGGCATTGGACGACATTGCCGCCGCGCAGCAGGAGACAATGGGGCTGTATACTCTTGTGCAGTCCATTTCCGGGTCGCTGCATCTGGAAGCGGTCGCGGATACCCTGCTTGGCTGCACCCGCCAGATCGTATCCTGCGACGCCTGCGCCCTGTTTCTGCCGGATGATGAGGGGCAGTTTCTGCGCTGCGCCGCCGCGCAGGGTGTCAACGAGCGGCATCTGTTAGGAAGTTTGGCGCGGATGGGAACCTATCTGACCGGACGGGCGTTCGGCAGGGGCGAAATGATACGCGCCTCGTTCATGCCGCAGGATTTGGCGTTGCGCGACGTAAGCGATGCCTGGACGCCTTTCCGCTCCACGCTGATCGTGCCGTTGCTTGTGGGCGGCAAGGCCATCGGAACCCTGAACCTGTACGCCGAGTCGCCCGAAGCGTTCAGCCCGGATGCGCAGCGCGTTTTGCGGCTTGTAGCAACGCAGGCGAGTCAGGCGATTGACAACGCCAGACGGTTTACGGAAGTGCAGGAGACCGCATACACAGACGCCCTGACCGGCCTGCGCAACGCCCGCTTTCTGCGCGAATTTCTGGAGCGCGAACTCAACCGGGCGGGCCGAGACCAGTCTTCTATCGCGGTGCTGAATATTGACCTTGACAAGTTCAAGCCCATCAATGACCGCTACGGACACGCCATGGGCGACCAAATATTGAAGGATGTGGCGGACATTCTAAATACGCACGTCCGCAGTTACGATCTGGCCGCGCGGTATGCGGGGGATGAGTTCGTGGTTGTGCTGACGCGGGCCAGCCGCATGGCGGCGGAAGTGGTAGCGGAAAAACTCAAACTCGCGGTAGAGCGCCACGCCCACAAAATGATTGCCCGCGATGCCGACTTCCCGCAACTCGGCATCAGCGTCGGCCTCGCCATCTATCCCGAAGAGGCAATGGATTTGCAGGGACTCCTCTGCCGCTCCGACGCTGCCATGTATGAGGACAAGCGGGGCCGTCACGCGCAGCGGCAAGCGGCTTAGGTTGGTGATTGGCGATTGGTGGTTGGTATGGCTGCTCTTTCCTGCTACAAGGACGTATAATGAGCAGAAACACATCCACTCACAACCGGAGTTAAATGTTGCAGACCGTCACCAACCCGCCACCAGCCACTAACTACCAATCACCAATATGGAATATCGAATCCCTCGCCAATCAGCCGTTTCATCTGGCGGCTACGGTAGCGAGCGGGCAAAATTTTCACTGGAAGCGGGATACGCAGGGCGTGTGGTGGGGAGTGGTGGGGCAAACGGTCATAGCTGCGTGGCAGGAGGAGGGAAGGCCGGACAGTCCGCTCCACTGGCAAACGTTTCCGCAGCCCAATCAGCGCGAGTTGGTACGCGACTACTTCAATTTGGATGTGGATTTGCTGCCGTTGTACGCGGAGTGGACACGAAATGAGCCGCGCATGGCGGAAGCGGTCATGTCGTTTCGGGGTTTGCGCGTGTTGCGTCAACCCACATTAGAGTGTTTCTTCGCGTTTCTGTGCGCGTCATGCAATACGGTCGTCAAGATCGAGCGTAGCGTGACCCACCTTGCCGCGCATTACGGCCAGCCCATAGAAACCGGCCTTCCCCAACCGCCAACATTCCCAGCCTCTGCCACTCCATTTCATGGCTTCTTCGCGTTTCCCACTCTTGACGCTCTTGCCGCTGCGGACGAATCTGTTTTACGCGCCGGATTATGGGGCTACCGCGCCCCGCGCGTGATCGCTCTCGCCCGCCATTTCCAACCTCTGCCCCCGGATTGGCTGGATTCCTTACGACAGGCTTCTTACGCCGATGCCCATGCCGCGCTCTGCGAACTGTTCGGCATCGGCGCGAAACTCGCCGACTGCATCTGCCTGTTCTGTCTGGATAAAAACGGCGCGGTTCCCATAGATACGCACGTTCGCCAGATCGCCGTCCGCCTGTTCGCCCCCGAACTCGCCGACAAATCCCTCACGCCCCGCATCTACAACGCGCTTGCCGACGCCTACCGCTCCCGCTTCGGCGCGTATGCGGGATGGGCGCAGCAATACCTCTTCTTCGCCGAACTCCGCCGAGCCAACGACTATACCTGCGAATAAATTTCTCACTACAGAGGCACAGAGACACAGAGGGGTCACAGAGGTTAAGAAAGATGAAGAGGAGGATTGGTTCTTCTCTCCTCGTTTTTCTCTGTGAAACCTCTGTGTCTCTGTGCCTCTGTAGTGAAAGATTTTTATCGTACTGGTGTGCCAATCGCGCGGTTGAGGGCGGCGCGGTTTTGTTCTACCAGTGCCTGCGTGGTGACGAGATTGGTGCGGGCGGAGAGGAGGAAGGACTGCGCGTTGATGATGTCGAGAAACTGGCCCAACCCGGAACGGTAGCGTCCCGTTGCGATGCGGACGCCCTCTTCGGCGTTGGCGACTTCCGTGAGGGTTGCGGCGACTCGCTGCTCTGCCGTGCGCAGATTTAAGTATGCCTGCGTCACATCGGTTTGCACGGCGAGTTGGGCGGCGAGGAGCGCGGCGGTACTCGCGTCGAGATTGGCGCGGGCTTCCTTCACGCGCCCCTGCGTCAGCCCGCCATCAAAGGGAGAGAATTGAATGGACGCGCCGATGCTGAACGAGTCGTTACCGGGCGGGAAATCCGTGCCGCGTGACGTAAGGTTGAGGTTGCCGGAAACAACCGGGGCATTGGTGGAACGGGCCGCGCTCACGCCGTAGCGGGACGCGCGAATCTGTTCCTGCGCTTGCAGCACTTCCGGGCGGCGCTGTAAAGCGGATTGAATCAGGGCGTTTACGTCATCCGTCGTTACAGGCGGTTCCCCGCTATCAGCGATTTGGATGGGTGTGCGCGAATCAATGCCGATCAGCAGGGCAAGGTTCTGGCGAGCAATTCCCTCCAGTCCGCGCGCTATGTTCAATTGCTGCACGGCTTCGGCTTTGGCCGTTTGCGCCGTCACTACGTCCTGCGGCAAGCCAAGCCCGGAGAGTAAACGGGCGTTGGCGAGGTTGAGTTGTTCCTGACGGTTGGCAACGTTCTCCTCGTTCACGCGAACCAGTTGCCCGTACTGTACCAGTTGATAATACGCCTGCTTTACCTGCAAGACGAGATCATACTGAACCCGCGTCAGGTTTTGCAGGGCAACTCGTTCAAGGGTTTCGGACTGCCGCACTAAATCTCGGGTATGATTAAAGTCATAAATCAACTGGCGCAGGGTAGCCTGCCCAATCAACCCTTCGCCCGATGCCACGCTGGATGCGCCCAGTTGCGTTACGGTTGTCGGGCCGCCGGTTCCGCCCGTAGTTCCCGTACTTGTTCCCGTCGAGGAGCCGCCGCCTGTGCTGCTGCCCCCTGTACTCCCCGTTCCGCCACTGCCGGTTGTGGTACTCCCGGTTCCCGTGCCGCTTCCACCGGTTCCACCCCCCGTTCCTGACGTGCTGCCTCCGGTTGTGCCAACCCCGCCCGTAGACGTGGAACCCGTTCCCGAACTGCTTCCCGTTGTGCCGGTTCCACTCCCGCCAGTGCTTGTACTGCCACTGGAGCCTGTTGTACCCGTTGTACCCCCCGTACTCACCGGCGTAGACGTTCCGCCGCCCCGTTCTGTGGAAAGCGTTTCGATATGGGTATAACTGCCAAACAGCGACACCTGCGGCAGCAGCCCGGAGCGCACCTGCTGTGTCCGTCCCTGTTGCGCGGCAATATTGGCGCGGGCAATCGCCACATTCGGCTGCAAGCGCAGCGCGATACGCGCCGCCTCATCCGCCGTAATCGGCCGGTTGGGAATGTCGGGCGTCGGCGTCGGCGGCAACGGAATGATAATCGCGGGCGGAACCGGCGTATCCTGCGTATGCGGCGCAATCGGTGGCGTTTGAACCTGATTGGGATTGACAGCCGGAGCGGGCAGCGGGGTTTGAACCGGCGCAGGCGTTGAATTTTGCGCATTTGCGACATGGCATAGGCCGCCCGCTGCAAGCAGCAGGGCCAGCGCGTAACGAGGCATAGAGTCTCCTTCATTCAGGGAGTAGGGAGTGGGGAGTAGGGAGTAGAGTATTTTTTCTAAATGTTGGCTTCTGAATGCTTCAGTCTATCAACAGAAGAACTTACCCCTATTCCCCACTCCCCACTCCCTACTCCCTTCCCTATTGTTCCTGCCGAATCCCAATGGGGTCTTCTGCGGCATCGGCGGCGACACGGCATCGGCAGCGGCAAGCAAGTCATGGACCGCTTCCAGCACGGATTCGCGCTGCGCGGCAGGCAAGTGTTCCAGAACGGCGGCGACGCGCAGGATGCGTACTTTGCGCCGCGATTGCATCATCTCGCGTCCATGCGCGGACAATTGCAGTTTTTTAGTGCGGCGATCATCCTGCCCGGAGATGCGCTCTACAAGGGCGACTTTTTCCAAACGGTCGGCAATTTGCGTGGTTGCGCTGACCGAGATTCCGAGTTCGTCCCCGATAGCGGACAGGGTGCGCGGGCCGGCCTGTAGAATGGTGCATACGCGCAATTGCGCGACCGGCAGTTCCGTCGCGGGATGGTCGGGTTGCAGCGAAAACAGGCGGCGCATCAGTCGTGGCAGTAGCGTTTCCAACTGCTCCGCGTGCGCCTGCACACTCTCTTCATTGTCACGCTCTTCATCGTTCATAGGACTACAGGTGAATTCCACGCATCCGGCATGTAACAGGCCGAACCTACTCTTTCGCGTCAGCAGACTCAGGTTTATTTTCAGCAGGCTGTTCAACGGCAGCCGTTACCGAGACGCCATTCTTCGCGTCAGCTTTGTCCTGCTTGCGCTTTTGGAAGAAGTTTCCTAAATCGTCGAAGAGCGTGTACACGACCGGAACTACGAACAGCGTCAGCACGGTGGAAGTTGTCAGGCCACCAATAACGGCTGTGGCGAGCGGGGCCTGTGTTTCCGAGCCTTTGCCAAGCGCGAGCGCGAGTGGAACCATGCCCAGAATGGCCGCGCTGGATGTCATCAGAATTGGACGCAGGCGAGTCGGGCTTGCGGTCAATACAGCCTCATCCCGCTCCAGCCCTCTGCTGCGCAGTTGGTTGGTATAGTCCACCAGCAGGATACCGTTTTTCACCACGATACCGATGAGCAGCAGCAGTCCAATGAACGCCGTCAAACCGAACGAGCGGCCCGTCAGGAACAGGGCCAGCACAACGCCAATCGCGCATAATGGAACCGACATCAGGATCGTCAGCGGGTACACGAACGACTCGAATTGCGCGGCAAGAAGCATGTAAATCAGGGCAATCGCCAGCAGAATGGAGACGCCCAACCCGGAAAACTCCTGCGCCTGACGCAGCTGATTGACGCCCAGCGTCCAGTAGTTGCCGGTGGGAAACTGCGTTTTGTTCAGCAGGTTGGTCAATTCTACCTGAACTTCGCTTTGGGGACGTCCCTGCACGACGCCCGTAATCGCGATATAGCGCTGATTGTTTTGCCGCGTGATTTCGTTCGGGCCAAAACCGTAAATCGGTTCGGCGACCTGCCGCAGTTCAATGGTGGCATTGCTGACCGCGCCGCTTGTCGCGCTTCCGGTCTTTGCGGTAGGCGTGATGGGCAGGCGCAGCAGTTCCTCAATGGATTTGCGCTGATTAACCGGAACCTGCACGTAAATCGGATACTGGAACCCGTTTTCCTGATAGTAACTCGACAGTGTGCCGTTGGTGGCCGTATTCAGCGCGGAGGAGATGTCGGAAAAGGACACGCCCAGCTGAAGCATCTTTTGCCGGTCCACTTTCCAGCGCAATTCCGGCGTGGATTCCTGCACGTTCAGGTCCGCGCTTTCAAAGCCGGGAATCTGCCGCGCCTGCGCCAGTATGCTTCGCGACAGGGCGGATAGCTGCGTCAGGTCGTCGCCATAAATATCCACTTCCATATTCTGCGCCCCGCCCGTCAAAATCTGCGTGACCAGATCGTAAGGCGTGACAATGGCTCTCGCGCCGGGCAGTTTCGCCAGCTTCTTTTGCACATCCGTAATCACCTGCTGCGTGGTCTGCTTGCGATCCTCTTTCAAGCGCACGGTCGCCGCGCCATAATAGCCGGTCAGCGCGGTAGAGGTTCCGCGCAGGCTCAGGGTAGAACCGGCAACGGCAAACACGGTTTCCACATTCTTGTTTTTCAGCAGCGTGTCTTCCACCTGCTTCATGGTCGCGTCCGTCACGCTCAAGGCTGTGCCGACGGGCAATTTAATTAGCACGTTGATGTTGCCGCTGTCGGTTTGCGGCAATACTTCCGTGCCGATGTAGGGTATGAGCAGGAAACTCGCGCCGGAAATGCCGATGGCTCCCAAAATTACCCACAGCCGCTTCCGCAGCCCCCATTGTAGCCCCCGGTGATACGCAGCGTCCAGCGCGTCCAACCGATCCCCGAACCAATCGAAAACGCGCGTAATGATGTTGGTTTTGGGTTTTTGGCGGTTAGCGGTAGGTGACGCTTCTCCTGTTCCCTTGTTATGTTGCTCATGCCGCTGATGGTCCGCTTCTATCTCTTCGGATTTGATGAAGCGCGACGCCAGCATGGGTACGACGGTTGTGGCGTCCAGCAGGGAGATGGCGATGGAAAAGATCACCACGAGCGCGAATTGCGTAAACAACTGCCCGGACTGCCCTTTGAGCAGCAACAGGGGCAGGAAAACGATCATAACTGTAATTGTGGAGGCAAAAACGGCGGAGGTTATCTCCTGCGCCCCAGTGACGGCGGCTTCCGCCGGAGGCAGTTTATCGCGTTCGATATGGCGGAAGATGTTTTCCAGAACCACAACGGCATCATCCACAATCAGACCGGTCGCCAGCGACAGACCGCTCAAGGAAATCGTGTTCAGCGAAAAGCCGCAGAAATAGAACAGGCTGAAGGTGGAGATAATCGAAATCGGAATGGAAAGCGCGACAACCATCGTGCTGCGGAAACTGCGCAGGAAAAACAGCAGGATAACAACGGCAAGGCTTCCGCCGATTAACGCGCTGTTCTTCACATCGTCTACGGACGCCTGAATAAAGCTGGCCTGCTCGTAGGCAAGTTGCCATTTGAGATTTGGATAGAGCTGCTGAACCGTTTTCAGTTTTTCGCGCACGTTCTCGGCAGTGGAAACGGTATTCGCGCCACTCTGCTTGACAATAATCATGCCCGCCGCAGGCGTTCCGTTCAGGCGCGTATACAGGCGCGTTTCCTGATGGCTGTCCGATACGTGGGCTACCTGACTCAGAGACACAATCTGCCCGTTGAACGAGCCGACGGGAATGTTGGCAGCGTCGTTCGGGTTGAGAAACTGGCCCTCCGCCCGAATGGTGTACTCCGTATTGCTTTCTTTGGCGATTCCCGCAGGCAGGTCAATGTTTTCCGCGACAATACGATTGGATACCTCCGTCATTGTCAGGTGGTAAGCGCGCAGTTTGTCCGGGTCCACATCAATAATTAGGGCGCGTTGCTCGCCGCCTGTCGCTACCGCCGACGCCACTCCGTTCGCGGAAGAGATAATAGGCGAAATGGTGTTGTCCAGCAGCGTCCGCAGTTTAACCGGGTCGTCCTCGCCGGACACGCCATAAATCATAATCGGTAGTTGTGAGGGATCGTACTTGTAAACAATCGGCGTTTGCAGCGTAGGGTCGTTGGGGAAGCGTTGGCGGGCGCGTTCCACCAGTTGCAGCACGTCAATCGCGCCCTGCCCAATGTCGGTTCCCCAGTTGAACTGGACGCGCACGGTAGAAACACCGGTCACGGTGCTGGAACTGACCTGATAGATGTTGGGCGCGCTGTTGACGGCCTGCTCGATAGGCCGCGTGATCTGCGTTTCCAGCTCTTCGGGCGCGACGTTGGGCCATTGCGTGATTACGGCGACCGTAGGCAGCGACACGGCAGGCAGCAGGTCAACGGGCAGTTTATAAAAGCAGACGAAGCCCAGCAGCACTAAAGCGGCGATACGCATCGTCACCGCGACGGGGCGGGTTACAGATAATTTTGCGAGATTCATTCTCTACTCCAACCAAAAACAAGCAAGTGAAAAATTTATCGCGCCCCGGTGGAACCGGCTCCGTTTGCGTTGGGGCCGCTGAAACCGCCTGCCGCGCCCTGCCCGCCATTGGCAGTCGCGCCGCCCGCCGCCCCAAAGCCGCCGTTCGCGCCGCTTTGTCCGAGCGAACCGGTTCCATTCAATTCCGCCGGAGTTCCGCTGGAAGTGGTTGGCCCTCCGCCCGGATTGCCGCTTCGCGCGCTCCCATTGGCTCCCATCGCGTTGCCGCCGGTGAGGGCCGCGCCGCCACCCTGACTGCTATTCGCGGTTCCGCCCCCTGCGGCTCCACCTGTCGCGCTCCCTGCCCCGCCGCCCGCTCGCTTTTGGGCCGCGCCCCCTCCACCGCCATTGCCGTTATCATCGGCTACGGTCGAAACAACCTTTTGACCGTCTTTCACAGGAGTCAGGCTCAACGTCAACACCTGTTCACCGGCTTGCAGGCCATTCAGAATCTGTATATCCGCGCCGCTGCTGATGCCGGTTTTAACGGGACGAATGTGCGCTACGCCGTCCGTGTCCACCACGGTGACTACCTGCGAACGAGTTTTAGGATCGGCTTTTACGGCCTCGCGGGGGATTTGAAGCGCATTGGGGATACGCCGCGTGACAAAGGTGACGCGGGCGAACATCCCCGGCTTCAACTGCCCGGTGGGGTTGTCGAGCGTCAGGCGAACCGTAAATTGCCGGCTTTGCGGGTCGGCGGCGGGATTTACCTGCGTGATTTTGCCGGTATAGGTTCGTCCGGGCATGGCGTCGAACTCCGCCGAGGCTGTCTGTCCCAGATGGACGCTGTTGCTGATCTCTTCAGGAATGGACGTGGTGACGTATACCTGCTGTAACGACTCTACGGTGAGAACAGGCGTTCCCGCCATCACGGTTGTGCCGGGATCGGCGCCGCGCATCGTGACATAGCCGTTGAGGGGAGAGCGCAAAATCGTGTTTTCAAGCTGCGCCTGCGCATTGCGAAGCTGGCCCTGCGCGGCGGTCACAGTGGCCTGCAAAGCGCGAAGGTTGGCGAGGTACGCGGGAGTTTGGGCGCGATTGGCAACCGCGAGAGTGACCGCCGCCTGCGCCTGTAATACTTTTTGCCGCGCCGCCTCGATGTCGGCCTTGCCCTTTACGCTGACAATGCTGGCCTGTTCCTGCGTGGATTGCAATTGGGCTTGCGCCGAGCCAAGCTGCGCCTGCGCCCCGGCAAGCTGACCTTTCGCCACATCTACCGCGCCCTGCTGCACACTTACCTGCGTTCGCGCGTCGTCCACGTCCTGCGCGGCCACAAATCCCTGCTTATACAAATCCAGCGTCCGGTTCAGGCGAACCTGCGCGTTGTTGAGATTGGCCTGCGCGCTGCGCACGGTGGCTTCGGCATTGCGGATCGCGGAGCGGACATTGGTAACGCTGCCCTGCGCCGAAGTGACGGCGGCATTGGCGGCGGCTACCTGCGCGGCATAGTTTTCCCGTTGCTGGTTGTAATCGGCCTGAGCGCTGGCCTGTGTCGCCCGCTGCTGCGCGATTTGGGACGCGACTCCGACATTCGTGGAACCCGTTGTCAATTGCGCCTGCGCCAATCTGCCCTGCGCTTCAGCGACATTGGCCTGCTGCTGCGCAACGGTTGCCGCCACTTCCGAGGGATCAATCCGCGCGAGAACTTCGCCCTGCGTGACCTTCGCGCCTTCGCGAACCTGCAAATAGTCCACGCGCCCCGTGATTTTAGCCGCGAGCCGGACGTTGAAAGGCGACTCGACATTGCCGACCGCCTCATACGTATCTACAATATCGCGAATGGTCGCGGGTACGACCGTCACATTGGACGGGGCGTTCTTACGGGCGGCGGCAGCCTGATTGCGCTGCGCGGTTTCCTTTTTCTTCGCGCCCATACGCCAGGCTATCAGCCCGCCGAGCAGCAGAACAGGAATGAGAATGGTAATAAGTTTCAGGGTACGCTTCATGGCAGCCTTGTCATGGAAAGAGAGTCACACAATAGTGTGAAACGAGAAATCACTCAGGAACGCCAACCGACACGGGTTGCGCTCTGCGCCTCATGGGATAGGACGACTATAACTGTTTAAGGTTACTTAATTGTTCACACACCTTAACTAAATTCTTCTACGCGACAGAATTATAGAAAGTTCGCAACAGAGCCATGTCTGGTATAATGAAACACTTGAAACCGAGGAGATGTATTCGCTATGACCATCAAACTGTTCAACACAATGACGCGCGGCAAGCAGGATTTTGTTCCGCTGGAATCGGGCAAGGCGCGTATGTATTGTTGCGGCCCGACGGTCTACAACTTCGCGCATATCGGCAACCTGCGCACCTACATCTTTGAGGATGTGCTGCGCCGCGTCCTGACGTTCAACGGCTACCAGGTGGAACACGTCATGAACATTACGGACGTGGGCCACATGACGACGGACGCGGACGCGGGCGAGGACAAAATGCAGGTGGCGGCGGAACGCGAAAACCGCTCGCCCTACGACATTGCCCGCACCTACGAGGAAGCGTTTTTCCGCGATACGGAACGCCTTAACATTCAACGTCCCGAAGTGGCGCCCCGCGCTACGGAACATATTGTGGAAATGATCGCCCTGATAGAGCGTCTGGAAGCGAACGGCTATACCTATCAGACGACCGAGGGCGTGTATTTCGATACGGCGAAGTTTCCCGATTACGGCAAGTTCGCGCGGCTGCAACTAACCAATCAGCAGACCACGCGCAGCGAAGTGATTGAGGACGAAACCAAGCGCAACCCGTCCGACTTCATGCTGTGGTTTTTGAATAAGCCCAATCACGCCATGCAGTGGGCAAGCCCATGGGGTCCGGGCTATCCCGGCTGGCACATCGAATGTTCCGCCATGTCCATGAAGTATTTAGGGGAAACGTTCGACATTCACTGCGGCGGCGTGGATCACATTCCCGTGCATCACACCAATGAAATCGCGCAGTCGGAGTGCGCCACGCATCATCCGTTCGTTCGCTACTGGCTGCACAGCGAGTTTCTGCTGATGAGCGGCGGCAAACTGTCCAAGTCGGAACTGATGAAACTGCCGCCCGAAGAGCGCCCGCCAAGCACCATACAGGACTTGATAGACAGGGGCTTCGATCCCATCGCGTACCGCTACTTCTGCCTACAGGCGCATTATCGCTCGGAACTGAACTTCTCGACGGAAGCATTGGAAGCCGCGTCAACGGGATTGCGCCGCGTGTACAGCCTTTGCCCGGACAACGACCCGTTTAAGGACGATGAGATCGCGTTTCAAGCAGCAAAAGCGCGTGTACTGGAAGCGTTCAACGACGACCTGAGCGTTCCGCAGGCCGTCGGGCTGCTCAATTCGCACGGCAGTCACCGCCTTTGGATAGAGTTCGACAGCATCCTCGGACTGGACATAGCGAAACGCTCCTGCCCGGAAGAGGAACCGCTTTCCGAAGAGGTTCTATCGCTCATCGAAGCCCGCAACGATGCCCGCAAAGGCAAGAATTGGGCTGAATCCGACGCCCTGCGCAACCAGTTGATCGGCATGGGCTTTGAAGTGGGCGACGGCCCGCAGGGTACAACGGTGAAAAAGAGAGGCTTGTAGGGACACAACTGTTGTGTCCGCATCGGTGGCGTGTCCGCATCGGTCGCATATACGTGCGGCGTGTCCGTGCTTACGGAAGAGGACACGTTGACGGAAGAGGACACAACAAGTTGTGTCCCTACGGGGTTGTTTTGGCGTCAGATTGCAAGTTGAGGAGAGTTCTACGGATGAACGATTATGCGGGGCGAATTGCGCGGCTGCAAGAGGTGATGCGGGAACAGGACGCGAGTTTGGCCGCGCTGTCCTTTACCAACCAGATGCGGTATTTGAGCGGGTATGTGGAGGGCGGGCATGAGCGGCTGCTGTCCCTGTTTGTGCCAGCGCAGGGCGAACCCGCGTTTGTCGTGCCATCGCTCAACGCGCAGGGTACGCGCCAATAATCCGGCAGGCATTACCGATGTGCGCGGCTGGACGGACGCGACCGGATGGCAGCCTGCCGTTCGCGAACTCATCGAATCGTACCAATTGCCTGATGATGCGATTGTCCTCGTGGACGACGAGATGCAGGCCGCGCACCTGCTCGGTCTGCAAAACCTGTTCCCCACGTTCCGCTGCCGGACGGGCGGGAGTACGTTCGCCGTTCTGCGCGGCATGAAAACCGATGCGGAACTGGCGAATCTGGAATCCGCCGCCATTCTGATTGACACCATTTTTGAGGAAACCGTTAGGCAACTGCGCGAAGGCATGACGGAAGCGGAACTGGCAGACGTGGTTCTGGCCGGCTATCAAGAAGCATCAGTCCACGCCCTCTTTTTCGCCCCTGATCTGTTTTGGCGCGAACACCAGCCGTCCCCACCATGACAGCGGCGCGACACAATTGCATAGAGGCGACATGGTGATTATTGACATCGGCTGTACGTGGCACAACTACTGCTCCGATATTACGCGAACCGTCGCGTTCGGCGAACCCTCCGATCCCGACGCGAAGCGCGTGTACGAGATTGTCAATCAAGCGCATTGGGCGGCGCGGAACGCCGTCAAACCGGGCGAAACGTGCGAAGCAGTAGACGCAGCGGCTCGCAACATTATCGAACAGGCAGGCTATGGCGAGTATTTCGTGCATCGAACGGGACACGGCATTGGCCTGTCGGGACATGAGCCGCCGGACATCAACACGGGCGTTTCCACTCCCTTGCAGCCGGGAATGTGCTTTTCGATTGAGCCGGGAATCTATCTGGAAGGACGTTTCGGCGTCCGCATCGAAAACATCGTCACGGTCACAGCGGAGGGCGGTCGCTCCCTGAACGCTGACGCCGCGCAGGAACTCCGCATTATTTGACCCTTTATTACCTTGATTTTCCATGCGTAATCAGGCTATAATAGAGTGTTGACAGATACCCGAAAGGAAAGCCCAGTGAAAAAAGACATTCATCCCGAATATCGGCCCGTTGTCATTCAGGACACGTCCGTAAACTATTCGTTTTTGACCCGCTCCACCATCAAAACCGACCGCAAAATCAAGTGGGAAGACGGCAACGAGTACCCGCTGATTACCATTGAAATCTCTTCCGCCTCCCACCCGTTTTACACGGGCAAGCAGAAGATCATGGACACCGAAGGCCGCGTCGAGAAGTTCCTCCAGAAATACAAAATGAAGTAGTCGGTTTCTGGCGGTTGGTGTTTGGTTTCAGTTACAAGCGCGTTTTTGTTTCTTGTCGCGGACATTCCGCCCGGAACGAAGACGCGCTTTTGCACTTTTTGTAAGGGACTTTCGTTCATTAAATTGTTCTACTGAGCGTTCGTGCAATAAATTGCGCGGCTGTGATAACGAAGTCCGCCTGCGCGGACTGGAACAACTATTTATCTGTAACTTGTCTTGAACAATAAAGCCCCTCTCCTGGCGCGTTGCGCGGCAAGGAGAGGGGTTGGGGTGAGGTAAAAACATATGAGCGAAACAGGCAAACCGGAAAGCAAGGAACTGCTGCAATACGGCGGGCAGGCCGTCATCGAGGGCGTGATGATGCGCAGCCCGCACTACTTTGCCGTCGCCTGCCGCAAGCCCGATGGAACCATTGTCGTGCAGCGCGAACCCGTCGCCAACACCATTTTAGGCAAACTGGCAAAGTTGAAGTTCCTGAAATGGCCGTTCGTTCGAGGCACGTTCGCCCTGATTGACGCGATGGCACTGGGAACCCGCGCCCTTGCCTACGCCTCCAACGTGCAGATGCAGACCGTACATGAAACAGAGGAAGAAAAGGAGAAGAGAGATACAAGATACGAGATACAAGATACAAGTCCGTCAACAGTCACCAACAACCAGCCACCATCCACCATTCCCCAAAGCAACAGGATTAACGACATCGCCATTGGCGGAACGATAATATTCAGTCTGTGCTTTGCCATTGTGCTGTTTAAGTTATTGCCGACGCTGATTACGCCGGGGCTGCAAAAAATCGGCGTGGTCAGTCACACGGCGGGCGACCGGCAGTTGAACCTGCTCGACGGCGTGATTCGCATGAGCATCTTTTTTGGCTACATTCTGTTGATTTCGCAAATGGCGCAAATCAAGCGCGTGTTTCAGTATCACGGCGCAGAGCATAAAGCCATCAACACGCTGGAAGCAGGATTGCCCCTGACCCGCGAAAACGCCCTTCAAGCCTCCCGTATTCATCCCCGCTGCGGAACAAGTTTCATTTTCATCGTTCTGCTGATTGATCTGATTGTCGTCGTGTTTCTGCCCCGGTTCCCGTTCTTTTTAGCCCGGTTCGCGCTGCAAGTCGCCATTGTGCCGATTGTGGCGGGCGTGTCCTATGAGATCATCAAGTTCGCGGGCAAGTTCCGGCGCAACCCGCTCGTAATGGCCGCGTTCGCGCCCGGCATGGCAACGCAGTATTTGACCACACGGGAACCGGACGCCCAACAGACCGAAGTCGCTCTTGCCGCCCTGTACTCCGTGCTGCAAGCCGAAGGCCATACCGTGCCGCAAAACGACATACTCACCACGCCGCACGAATCCAACGAAGACGAACCCGCAGCGGCAATCGCGTAATTTTTCACCACAGAGGCACAGAGGCACAGAGGTTTCACAGAGAGAAAGAAATACATCGCGGCTATTTTACTGTTCAATGGAGAACTTATGCGTACTCATCTTTTGCTTGCCGCTTCCCTTATGCTGCTCGGCAGTACCCTTCGCGCCGCTTACGTCCGGCAGTCCACACCTCCTTCTGCAAATCCACCCGTGACTACAAACTCGTTTCCCGTTGCCATTCATGTGAACGCCGCGCAAACAAAGGGCGAACTGCGCCCCGTGTGGCGGTTCTTCGGGGCTGACGAGCCGAACTATGCCTACATGAAGAACGGCAAGAAACTGATTACCGAAATTGGAAATTTCGGGTCGCATACGCCCTATTTCCGTACACATAACCTGCTTACGTCCGGGGATGGGACGCCCGCGCTTAAATGGGGCAGCACCAACGCCTATACCGAGGACGCGCAGGGCAGGCCGATTTACGATTGGACGATTACGGATCGCATTTTCGACACGTACCTACAGCGCGGCGTCAAGCCTTATGTGCAGATCGGTTTCATGCCGGAAGCCCTATCCGTCAAGCCTGTTCCCTATCAGCACCACTGGACACCGGCGGCGAAATACGAGGAGATTTATACGGGATGGGCGTACCCGCCGAAAGATTACGCGAAGTGGGGCGAACTGGTCTATCAGTGGACGCGGCATTGCGTGGAGCGATACGGGCGCGCGGAAGTGGAACGCTGGTACTGGGAGGTGTGGAACGAACCCAACATCGGCTACTGGCGCGGAACGCCCGAAGAATTCTACCGCCTGCACGATTTCGCCATTGACGCCGTTCGCCGCGCCCTGCCCACAGCCCGCGTCGGCGGCATGGACATGGCGGGCAGCGGCGGCATGGACATGGCGGGCAGCGGCGGCAAGTTCATGCGCGACTTTTACGAGCATTGCCTGCGCGGAACGAACTATGCGACAGGCAAAACGGGAACGCCGCTGGATTTCGTCTCGTTTCATGCCAAAGGTTCGCCCACGTTCGAGAACGGACATGTCCGCATGGGCATCGCTAACCAACTGCGCAATATAGATACCGGTTTCGCCACAATAGCCTCGTATCCCGCACTGAAAAACACGCCCATTGTGATTGGCGAATCCGACCCGGACGGGTGCGCCGCGTGTCAGGGGCCCCAATTAGGCTATCGCAATGGCACGATGTACGCCAGTTATACAGCCGCCGCATTGCCCGCGAATACGATCTTGCCGACAAACATGGCGTCAACTTCGAGGGCGCGTTGACATGGGCGTTCGAGTTCGAGAACCAGCCGTATTTCGCGGGTTTCCGCGTGATGGCGACAAACGGCATTGACCTGCCCGTTTTCAACGTGTTTCGGATGCTTGGAAAATGGATGGACAGCGAATTGCCGCAGACAGTTCCGCCGCCATTCCATTAGACGCGATGCTGAAGAACGGGGTACGAACCGAGCCGGATGTATCCGCGCTGGCAAGCGTTCAGGGGCATAAAGTGTCAGTTCTCGTCTGGCACTACCACGATGACGATATAAGTGGCCCGTCCGCCGACATTACATTGGACGTAAGCGGCCTGACCGATAAAAGCGCGGCGAAACTCTCTCATTACCGCATAGACGACGCCCACAGCAATGCGTTCACGGCATGGCAGCGCATGGGTTCGCCGCAAGCGCCCACGACTATGCAAATCGCGCAACTGGAAAAAGCCGGCAAACTGACCCTGCTGGAACCTGCCTCTAAAATTTCGGTGGAAGCAGGTAAATCTACATTGCGCTTTACGCTTCCCCGTCAGGCGGTCTCGCTTTTGGTTTTGGAGTGATGATCTTGTCTTGAACCATGATCAGGCATGATTGAAGTGATTGCCATGATTGAAAAGGAGCGTTCCTTATAGCCTCATCCTGATTACGCGCATCTCACTTCCTACCAGCATTATCATGGTAATCATTTCAATCATGCCTGATCATGGTTCAAGACGATTTGCGTTGTCCCAAATGGCTCACGAAAAATGTCTGCATATCGAAAATGGCGGTCGGGTTGAGGACGTGGCCGGACGCCCATCGCTTGACCTGCGTGGTTTCGTCGGCATGGGCGGCTTTGATTAAGGCTTCCGAAGCTTCGGGCGGAATAATTTCGTCGTACCTGGCGACGATGATAAGCAGGGGCCGATTACCGATGCGCCCGATGTAGTGGATGGGGTCGGTGACGTTGGCGATGTCTTCCACTTTCTGCATCAATCCCGGCGACTGCTTGATGGGCCAATGCGCTTTCAGAACGGGGTATTTGTCAATGTTCTTGACAATATCCACGATCCCGCCGCCCGGAACTGCCAGACAAAACGGGCCGATACGATCCTCCACGCCCACCACGACGGAACCCAGCATCGCGCCCTGCGAAAACCCTAAGTACCCGATTTTGCCCCCGTCTATGTCCGTCCGGCTTTGCAGGTAATCTACGGCGCGGCGCACATCAATGACGCTTTGCACCCATGCATCGCGCATGGCATACGAGTCGGGCATGTGGATTTCGCCGCTGCGCCCCGGTCTTGTGCGCCCGCCGTGATACTGCGTATCAATGGACAGGGTCGCGTAACCGCGCTGACACAGATTTGCGCTTGCCAGCGTAATATACGACGTGTCTTTATGCCCGCCCGAACCATGCACCAGAATCACAGCCGGGTACGGCGGCGCAAAATGTTTGGGAAGCGCGAGTATCGCCGTCACTTTCTGGTCGTGGGCGCTGTCGTAAGTCAAGCCTTGCCGCGTCCAATATGGGTACTTGTCGGGCATCGGCGTGAGTTCGGCGTTGAGCGGCAACGCGGCATCGTACTTATAAAAATCCAACCGCAACGCTTCCGCTGCATCAGCGGGGGGCGGGAGGGTAAAGCGCGGAGCGTCCTGCGCATTTGCAGTATTTCCTACCGCTAGTATCATACAGAGCATCACAGCCCAATGTACCCAAAACCGCATTGTTGACATGCGCAGACTTCTCCTCAATCGCGTTAGAATATATTCAGTGTACACGATTTACGAAGCCGTATGCAATATTCATGTTGCGCCAAGCAGGTAGGGCAGGGGCTTGTCCCCTGCCGATACGTGGGCAGTGAGATACATCGGCAGGGGACAAGCCCCTGCCCTATTTGCGTTTGATTGTAAAGGGTTAGTGAGAATGGAAACGGGCATCGGTCAGGGTCTTCAAAAAGGCGATAAGGGCGCGTACATCCGCATCCGAAAGCCCCATGCCACCCTCGGGATGTTTGGCGATGTTGGGGTCGAGCGTGTCACTGCGCTGAACGCCCGCGTTGTAGTGCCGCATAACGTCTTCCAGACTGCAAAATCTGCCATCGTGCATATACGGCGCGGTCAGTTCCACATTGCGCAGGGAGGGCGTTTTGAATTTTCCCCTGTCCGCTTCCCGCCCGGTCACCAGAAACCGTCCCACGTCTTTCAGCCCGTTGTTGGTTCCAGACTTTGCCTCATACAGGGATTGCGCGTCCAGACCGTTGTTGCGGAATTGGTAATCGGTGAACAGGTTGCCGCCGTGACAGTGAAAGCAGTCCGCGCCTGTCTTGCCTCTTGCCGGGTCATACTCCGTGATGAACAGCAGCAGGCCGCGCTTCTCCTCATCTGTAAACTGCGCTTCGCCTCGCAAGGCGCGGTCGAATTTCGCGTCCGCCGATACCAGCGTCAACAGATACTGCTCGATAGCCAGCGCGATTCGGTTTGCATCAATGCTTGCTTTTAACGTTTTTTCCGGCTTATAAAAAGCCGGTTTTATGGCCTTCGGCCAGTCGTCCTGCGGACGAAGCCCGCTCCTTGAGATAGCAGTCTGTACAGGGCGGGTTGCATCATAGCCGGAAGAGTTGAACGCGTCGGCAAAGAGTTGGGTATATTGCGTATCGGCCTGCAATTTGGCGACGGCTTGCGGCAATGATTGACGCATTTCATGCGCGTCCTGAATGGGGGCGAGAATCTGGTCGCGCAGCCGGGTTCGCCGCCCGTCCCACGTAAACGCGCTTTGCCACGCCAGATTGAACAGCGGCATGGCGCGGCGGGTTCCCGGCTTGCCGTCAACGCCGACACTGACCGCTTTGCCCCCGTTCGCGAACGCATATTCCGGCTGATGGCAACTGGCGCAGGATTGCGTGTTATTGCCGGATAATTTGGTTTCAAAGAACAGTTTCTTTCCCAACGCGACGCCCTGAACGGTCAACGGGTTGTCGGCGGGCAAGTTGGGTTGAGGGAAATGCGCGGGGGCTGGAAATGGATACGGCGTAAGATGTGACGCAGGCGCAATCCTGTTCGCCTTTACCGGTTGTTTTGCAATCTGTTCCGCCCTCCGTATTCCGTCAAACCGAAACGATTTTTCTACGTTTGTCGTTAATTGCGCAGCAAGTTTGTCACCAGGCGCTGAGTGCGTCGAGTCACTCCCATCCGGTTTTATATCTATCTCATGCGTGGCGGCAAATATTTTCGCTACATCAAAAGCCAGATTAAGCGTACTATCCTGTTCCAGATTGAAACTCTGATTTAGTCGGACGGTCATCAAGTTCTTGTCCGTTGCCAGATGGTAGGAGTAGCCGCTCAGTTTACCACTCGCCTGCCGATACCGCCCCTCCAATGCGAGAAACACGTACCCGCCCTGCCAGCCCCAATGCAGCCGGTTTACAAGCGGGTGCAGCGGATGGTTGGCAGGGTAGCGGGACGGGTCGGCGTGATTGCGTGTTGGCGGCAGGCCGATGTGAAAAGAAATCCCGATGTACCGGCCTGCGGGAACAGGGGGAAGCGTAAACGTATCGCGCCCTTCGCCGGGATTTATGTGCGCCAGCTGATTGGCAAGTGTGACTGTTTTGCCATCCGCTTCGCGCAGCGCGACATCCGAAATCAAGTACGCCAGCCGTGTAACAGACAGCGTGTTCCCCGCCCGGTTATGCAGGCTGACTTCTTCCATGCGCAGGGGTTTGCCGTCAAACAAATGCGCGATGTGAACGTCAACTCTCACCTGTGCTGGAGTACGGGTAGAAACACGCCCCGCGCTCGTCGGCGCTGCCCAACTGCACAGCCACAAAAAGATTATACAGATGCCGAATACGCGCATGGTGGTTCTTAATTACCTCACCCCCGGCCCCTCTCCTTGCCGCGCAACGCCCTGGGAGAGGGGAGTATTGTATTAGATACTCCGACAAATAAGTTTGGATTTATTCTTGGCGCGGGTAGAATAGACGTATGAACCTTCACGAACTTGGCCGCTATCCCGAAAACAAAGTCCGTTCGCTCTTCGGACTACCCCACGCCGCCTTAGCTGAACTCTTCCTGGCAGCGCTTCCCGAAATCGAGCGCCGTCGCCAACAAGAACAGGCCAACAAGCCCACGCGCCGCCGCAAGGTGGGAGGCGGCCGCAAACGCCTGCTCAAGCCCTACCAGGAAGTGTTGCTGACGCTGCTGTACCTGCGCCACAACGTCGCCTTCTCTGTGGTGGGCATGCTGTTTGGCGTCAGCGCCGATGTGGCGGAGAACACCTTCCATGAGATTGTCGGCGTCCTCAAAGACGTGTGTCCGGCCAACCGCTGGGAAGCGGAGAAACGCTGGACCAAGAAAGAACCCTCCTGGAAGCCCGAGGAGGTGGATCAGGTGATTGTGGATAGTTTCGAGACGCCGGTTCCGCGTCCCTCGATTGAACCCAAGCAACGCGCCTTCTACTCGGGCAAGAAGAAAGACCACACGCTCAAGACCGAGGTCATCACCAACCGCAATGGCGACATTCTTGATGTGGATGCGGGCTATCGCGGCCCGAAGTCGGACAAGAAAGTGCATGAGCAGAGTACGGTTGCCAAGCAGTTTCCCCATGCGACGGTCAAAGGCGATCTGGCCTATCAAGGCTTACCCCACAGCGAAGTGCCGCACAAGAAGCCACGCGGAGGCGCGTTGAGCGCTGTGCAGAAAGAAGAGAACCGCGCCTTTTCCTCAGGGCGTGTGCGTGTCGAACATAGTATCCGGCGCGTCAAAGCGTTTCGGATGGTGCGTGATGAATATCGTCTGGCGACGGGATTGTTCCGTCGCACTTGCTTCTGTGTGGTGGGTCTGGTGCAATTGATCGCGCTGACACGCGAGCCGCAAGGCGCGTAAGCCGGGAAAAGTAAACGCGGAAAAAGGGTTTTCGACGGGTGGAGTGTGTCTGCTCCACCTGAGCGCTAGCCTGCCTCAAAACAGCCTATATACTATTTGTCGGAGTATCTATTGGAAGATGGTGACAGGAAGCAGGAAATTACGTCATTATAAAGGGGTTAGTGTAGACATATTGGGCATGTCTGCCAACTACACTCTCCCCTCTCCCAGGGCGTTGCGCGGCAAGGAGAGGGGCCGGGGGTGAGGTAATCACGGTCTTGGGCCGCCCGGACCTCCCATGCCGCCGCGATTGCCGATAGCATCGTAGGGTTCCAGTTTCACCAGCCGGACGCGATACTTACGGTACGCGGTTTCCTCCCCGGCGGTCAGGCTGCAATGCGTGGTCAGGCCCTGACTGGTCACATCTTCGCGCGCGGTTTTCCACTGTACGCCGTCCGAAGAACCCTCCACGCGGTAATGCCCGCCCTCGACTGAGTTCCACGTCACCTGCCTGCCGCCCGCCCCGTTTTCCGCTCTGCTTTCCACGGCCTCGCCCGGACCGGCATCCGTAATCATGGTCACGGTTTCGGTTAGCTGGCGCACGTCGCCTCCGCTCGGCGCGCCGTACCACTGCCGCCCGATAACGTAGGGATACGCGGGTGTACCCTCGGACGTAATGGTGACGAAATAAGCGTAAGTGCCATCGGGGAACTCCGGCGTGACGCAAAAGCGGCCATTATAAATGTCCAGATCGAAGTCTTTGCCCTGCGTTTCGCCCAGATCGCCTGAAAAGTCGAAGTCCTCGCAGTAGCGTCCCAACTGATAGCGCGGCGACACGTCCGGCCCGTACTGCGTTTCCGCCAGCGCCATTGTTGTTTTGTGCAGGTCTGAAGCCCATTTCGCCAGCGCGTGACGCCCCGTTTTGCGCAGGTCGGGGGTATGGTGATTGCCATCTCGTATCACAAACCCGGACACCATGCGCCGAACGCCACTTACAGGCTTTTGGGGATCGGCATAAGCGTAGGGCCCGTAAATTGGGTAGCCATCATGCGACCAGCCCAAAATCGGGGAGTGATGCAGTTTGGACGTGTCTTCCAGATAATCGCCCGTCGTTTTATCTAGCGCAATGTTGTCGTCAAGCTGATAGCGCAAGGCGACGGGATTGGCATGGTAATGATACTCGCCATTTTGGGGTTGATGCGCATTGGACTTGTCGAAAGTAGGCTGTTCCACAACAACCGCGTTGCGCACCCACAGCGCGTTGCCCGTATTCTGCTGACCGGGTTGCGGCGGGCCTTGCGGTTCGGAATGGGTCAGCGAATTGTAAGAAAAACCATCCAGTTGATTGAAAAGGGCAACGCCATTGACCCACAATCCCAGCGGGCCGAGTCCATTGGTGACTTTGGTTGCCGCCACTTTGGGATGCAGCGGAAAACGCCGAATGTAGTTCAGATTGGTGGGCCAGTTGCCGAAAATGCGATTGATACCATCGTACCACGGTCCCATTTGATGACTGGCAAGCCCCGTGCCGTTGATGTACACATAATCGCCCGAAACGCCAATTTGCTGCACATCCGAGTACGCGGGAAGCGACTGCCCGCCCCCCATCCGGCGCAATCCGGCAGACGGCCACGTCGCGACGGGTTTGCCGCCCTTTGTCTCAACCACGCGGGCATACTGACCCGAATAGCGCGTCAGCCACGAATTGAGCAGCGGCGTATGCGCTTTATCCGGCGTCTGCGCCCTGCCTGCATACACAAGCCCCACAATCAAGAGGGGCGTTAAAATGGCAGGTATAACCAAACGTGTATTTCGGTAGCGACGGCACATAATAGTCTCCTGTTTGTCTTGAACCATGATTGGGCATGATTTCGATGATTACCATGATGATGCCTGCTCATATAGAGTTGGCATGGTTGAGAAAAACAGACGTAGACGCGCCTCCTCAATCATGTTAATCATCGAAATCATGCCCAATCATGGTTCAAGACAAGAACGCGATTAACCTTCCGGTTCACCGGGCGGAGGCGGAGGCGGGCCACCCTGACCACCTTCACCGCCGGGGCCACCGGGAGGCGGAGGCATGTCCGGGCCGCCCTGACCACCCGGACCACCAGGAGGAGGGCCAAATCCCGGCCCGCCCTGCGGGCGCGGATGCTTCTGCATGAAGTCCGTTACCGTCTTGCGCTGTTCCGCCGTCAGAAGCGCCATCGCTTTCTCGTGAAGTTGGCCCTGCTGCCCGCCCACATTGCGGGTTGCGCCGAACTGCCCGTTGCGCCGCGCCTGATCGCCCTCCTGCTGCCGCTGCGGGTTTTGCGCATCCATTCGGCCAGTCAGCGCGGACAACTGCTGTTTTTGATCTGCCGTCAAATGCAGGTCGCCAACCACTTCCAGCGGGATACGCGCCGAACGCAGACCCTCCAGCGTTTTGACCAGAGCGGGCAATCCCTGCTTCTGCGCGGGCGTCAGCACGTTTTCGATCTGCCGGGTCGTGTTCTGATCCAGCGCGCGAATTTTGTCCATGCGGGCGCGCATCGCTTCCGGGTCGGGGGGACTTCCCGCCTGTCCATCCTGTTGTGGCTGCGGGGGCCGCGCCTGCTGCATGAACTGCTTTTGCAGTTGCGCGATTTTATCCTTCTGCGTTCCGGTCAGCGTTAGTTCCGAGGTCAACACGTCAAGGGGAATATGCGTGACGTTCATCGGCGGCTGATTCATTCCCCCCGGTCGCATCCCCTGCCCCGGCCCGCCCGGTCGTCCCTGTCCGCCGGGACCAAAGCCGCCCCCGCCGGGTCCGCCACCGGGAGGCGGCGGGCCACCCTGCGGCCCCTGTCCGGGCGGCGGGCCGTCTTGCGGCTCCTGCGCCATTGCCGGAGTTGCGCATAGCGCTCCCCCCAAAACCGTCAGTAAAGCGAAACCGGAGACACCGTACATGCGGCGTGATTTCATGATGTTCTTCCTCTCTCCTGCGAGTGTCATTCTTTGCGATTGTCTTTGCTGTGGAAACAAGCGTTTGCGCGTTGTATTTCGTTTGGAAGCGAACTTATCCGTGAGCGGATTGTGGTTATTATAGAAGGAGGGTATGAAATCCGCATGAAAACAGAAAAATAATTCAAAATCAGGCAGGGAATTTTTATGTGATGTGTTCAACTTGACGGGGATAATCCACATATTGCGGGGCAGGCGGACTTTGCCTTGCCGTCGAGGAGCAAACAGCATGGCAAAACGGGTACTGATTACGGCGCGGGCATTTTGGGATCACGGCACACACGCCGAAGCCGTGCTGAAAGAGAATGGGATTGAAGTCGTGTATACTCCCACTCCCGGCCCGCTTCCCGAAGCAACGCTCCTTCCCCTGCTCGAGGGGTTTGATGCCGTGATCGCGTCCAGTGACGGCTACACGGCGCAGGTCTTCGCGTCCAATCCGTCCCTGCAAATCGTGTCGCGGTGGGGCGTGGGCATTGACAGCATAGACTTGAAAGCCGCCGCCGAAGCCGGAGTCTTGATTACCAACTGTCCGGGTTCCATGACCGACCCGGTTGCCGATTACACATTCGCCCTCCTGCTCAGTCTCGCCCGCAAGATTCCCGAAGGCGACGCGCTGATACGAAAGGGCGGTTGGGGCGAACTGACCGGCGTACTCGTATGCGGCAAAACGCTTGGGCTTGTCGGATTGGGGCAAATCGGGCAGGGCGTGGCTCGTCGCGCTGCCGGATTCAGTATGAGGATTCTAGCCTACGATCCGCCCTTAGAAGCAAACAAGTCCGCGCTGCCGCCGGAACTCGCGAACGTGGAATTCGTTACGCTAGATGAATTGTTCGCGCAAAGCGATTTCGTGTCCCTTCACGCGCCCAATGTGCCGGAAACCCGCAATATGGTCAATGCGGAACGATTGGCGCAAATGAAACCCTCCGCGTATCTCGTCAACACGGCGCGGGGCGCGTTGGTAGACGAAACGGCCTTACGAACCGCGCTGGAAGCCGGTCAAATCGCGGGCGCGGCCTTAGACGTATATGCCAAAGAACCCCTCGCGCCCGACCATCCCTTGCGCAACGCCCCGCGCTGTGTCCTCACCCCGCACAATGCTTTCAACGCGAGAGAAACTGCTTTAGCAACCAGTATGCAGACCGTGCAAAACGTCCTGAACCTGTGGAACGGCGAACGTAACGCGCCTATTTGCAACCCTGCCGTTTGGCAATCCCCTGCGTTGCGCCTGAAAACATCTTAGCATTTTATTCGCGTGTATTCGCGTTCATTCGCGGCTAATTTCAACCTCTGGAGAACCCTTATTATGCGTACCAACACGGTGAAAGCCGCACTGCGCGACGGACAGACGCAGATTGGAACCTGGCTGTCGCTTGCCAGTCCGCTCGCCGCCCGCTTTATGACCCGCTCCGGGTTCCACTGGCTTACGCTGGATATGGAGCATACGCCCGTAGACTGGTCGGTTGCGGCGCAGATATTCGGCTCGATTGCCGAAGCGGGCGGTATTCCCCTTGCCCGCATCCCGTTCAACAGTCTGGAAAACGTCAAGCGCGTTCTGGACGCGGGCGCGTATGGCATCGTGTTCCCGATGTGCAATACGGTCGAAGAGGCGGAACGGGCGGTTGCCGCGTGTAAATACCCGCCGTATGGAGAGCGTAGCATCGGGGGGGCGTTGCATACGCTTAACTTTAATTGCAGCGCGCCGGAATATTTTTCCCGCGCCAATGACGAGATTCTGGTGATTGTGCAAGCGGAACATATACAGGCGGTGGAAAACTGCGAACAGATTTTCGCGGTTCCCGGCATTGACGGCATGTTCGTCGGCCCCAACGATCTCCTCTCCTCCATGCACAAAACGTCCAGTATGGACTCGCAAGACCCGGCCTTTCTGGACGCGCTTCTGCATCTACGAACCACCGCCAACCATTGCAACATTGCCCCCGGCATCCACGTTTCCAACGCGCAAACCGCGCAGCGCAGGATTGAGGAGGGCTGGCGCTTCCTCGCCATCAGCAGCGAACTCGGCTTTATGCTGGAAGCCGCCCGCAGCGCGTCTCAAGCGGTGATTGGCGATTCTGCCGCGCAATCGGGTACGCCAAGATACTGAAAGCCGGAGAGATTTAGCCGCAAATCAACGCGAATACACGCGAATACATCCTCACCACAGAAACACAGAGACACAGAGGCTTCACAGAAAAATACCGATGAAAGTTTATATTACGCGACAGTTGCCAAACGAAGCATTGAACATTATACGACAAGCGGCGGAGATGGAAGTATGGGACGAAGACAGGCCGGTTCCGCGGGAGGTTTTGCGGGAGAAAATTCGTGGCGTGGACGGTTTGTTATGCCTGCTCACGGATAAGATTGACGGTGAACTGCTGGACAATGCGCCTCGTCTGCGCGTGGTCAGTCAGATGGCGGTTGGCGTGGATAATATAGATGTGGCGGCGTGTCGGGCGCGGAATATCGCTGTGGGCAATACGCCCGGAGTGCTGACGGAAACGACCGCTGACCTTGCGTTTGCCCTGCTATTGGCGACGGCGCGGCGGGTTGTCGAGGCCGAACGCTTTTTGCGGGCGGGACAGTGGCAAACGTGGTCGCCCATGCTGCTCGTCGGGCCGGACATTCATCACGCCACATTAGGCATCGTCGGTATGGGGCGCATCGGGTACGAGATGGCGCGGCGGGCGCATGGCTTTCAAATGAACCTGCTGTATTCCAGCCGTTCACCGCACCCGGATGTGGAACAGGATTTCGGCGCGAAGCGCGTAGACCTGAACACGTTGCTTTCTGAAAGCGATTTCGTATCCCTCCACGCGCCCCTGACACCGGAAACCCGTCACCTCATCGGCGTGGAACAACTGGCGCGAATGAAGCCGTCCGCCATGCTCATCAACACGGCGCGCGGCCCGGTTGTAGATACTGCCGCGCTCGTGAACGCATTGCGTAATCATCAAATTGCGGGAGCCGGTTTGGACGTGTTCAATGTGGAACCGCTGCCGCCCGACGATCCCCTTTGCGCGCTGGACAATGTTGTTTTGCTGCCGCACATCGGTTCCGCGTCTATTGCCACCCGAACTAAAATGGCTGTTCTCGCGGCGGAAAACCTTGTTGCCGGTATTCAAGGAAGAACCTTGCCTCATGCTGTTCAGGGTTAAAACGTGTTTCTCATTTCAGTCTTGCTTATCTTGACAAAAAGCTGGCTTGCCGATACAATAAAACAACAAATTAAGGAGTTTCATCATGGCAATCAAAGAGCGCGAAATTACAAGCGAACCGCCTGCTGTTCCCCCAACACCGCCCAATATGCCTGCGCCGGTTGGACCTATCATACTCAATAAAGAGCAATCAGAAGCTCTCCTTAAATACCTCTCGGAACCGGCGAAACCTTTGACGCCCGCAATGAAACAGGCCATTGAGAACTACAAGCAAATCAAAGCCGAGAAATTACCATAACCTATGGATATGCGAACCACACAGGAGCGCTATCGTTTTGAAACGCTTTCTGAACAGCATGATGTTGCGCAATTCGATTCTCAGAACTCTTATCTGAACTTCTTCCTTCAGGAGAATGCTTTGGACGAAGCAAAGCGCGATCTATCACGCACTTTTGTTCTCCTCGATCCAGCAATATCTTCCTCTGCTGTAGCCGGTTACATTACGCTTCGCGCCGACTCGTATTATCTTCACTCAGAAAACTATATCGGGCAGCACATCATACCCGTCGCGGAACTTGTCTGTCTTGCCCGTCACATCCAGTATCGCGGACAGGGAATTGGAGATTACTTGCTGCTTGAAGCCCTTCATATTGTAAACACCGCCTCGGCTCTGCTTGGAATTGCAGGTATGCAGCTTTCCTACACCGCTGAAGGAAAACGTCTTTACGACAGGTACGGTTTTGAACCACACCCTTATGGAGAATCGCTGCTGTTCATTTCCATGAACAATATACGCCAGGTTCTGGCAGACGCTTCCCGCATATAAGGAACCAAATCGCCACAACGCCGTAGCAAGCTAAACTACTCAACAGAAGGGGCGATCACGAAATGACTTCCGATACCACAAAGAAAATGCAATACCGGCGATTGGGCGCGAGCGGCTTGAAAGTGAGCGAGGTTTGTCTGGGCAGTTGGCTGACGTTCGGCAACGCGACCGAAGACCAGACCGCGGAAGCGTGCATTGACCGCGCGTATGAACTGGGCATCAACTTTTTCGATACCGCCAATGTGTATGCGCGGGGCAAAAGCGAAGACGTAGTCGGGACGCGCCTTGAGCAAATATCCCCGCGATACGCTACGTCGTGGCGACCAAAGTGTACTTTCCGATGAACGACGGGCCGATGCCCAACAATCAGGGGCTGTCGCGCAAGCACATCATGGAGCAGTGCGAGGCCAGTCTGAAGCGCCTGGGCATGGACTACATTGACCTGTACCAGTGCCACCGCTACGACACCGAAACGCCGCTGGAAGAGACGCTGCGCGCCCTCGATGATCTGGTTTCGCAGGGCAAAGTTCTGTACATCGGCTTCAGCCAGTGGAGCGCGCCGCAAATCGCGGATGCGGTCAAGTTTCAGGAGACGCACAACCTCGACCGCTTCGTGTCCAGCCAGCCCTACTACAACATGCTCGGGCGCGACCTGGAAAAGAGCCGTGATTCCGACGTGTGAGCGCGAGGGCATCGGGCAGATCGTGTATTCGCCGCTCGCGCAGGGCGTTCTCACGGGCAAGTACAAGCCCGGCCAGCCGGTTCCCGCCGACAGCCGCGCCGCCGACCCCAAACAGAACATGTTTCATGAAATGGAAGACGGCAAACTGGCGGATCAGGCGCAGCTGGAAAAGGTGCAGAAACTGGTTCCCATCGCGGAGGGCTTGGGCCTGTCCATGCCCCAACTCGCCCTCGCCTGGTGTCTGCGCCAGCCGAACGTGTCCAGCGTCATCATCGGGGCCAGCAAGCCCTCGCAGGTGGAAGACAACGCGGGCGCGTCCGGCGTCACGCTGGACAAAGACACGCTCAAAGCCATTGAGGAGGCGCTTGCGTAGCGGTATTCGGTATTCGGTGTTCGGGAGTATAACAGATAGCAATTTACTCTCATTATGCAGCCTCAAGTAGTACCGAACACCGAATACCGAATACCGAATACCATGCCTACTCTCTCCTCCTTGTTTGGGCAGGAAGCGGCCATCGGCGCGCTGCGCAAGGCGCTGGAAGCCGAGCAACTGCCCGGAACCTATCTGTTTGCCGGGCCGGCGGGCGTCGGCAAAGGCGCGCTGGCGCGGGCGTTCGCGCAGGCGGTCGCCTGCCTGACGCCGCGCCATGCACCCGTTCGACGCCTGCGGGAATGCGAGTCGTGCCGGCGCATGGAAGCGGGGACGCAGCCGGAAATCGCCACCATTTATCCCGCCGGCGAGCAGATGCAAATCTGGCAGTTCTGGGATCGGGACAACAAGCCGCAGGGCATTCTTTCGCACACGCTCAACTTCGCGCCCCAGATCGGCAAACGCCGCGTGTACATTCTGGAACAGGCCGAAACGCTCAACGAATCCGCCGCCAACAGCCTGCTCAAAGTGCTGGAAGAGCCGCCGCCCTACGCCCTGTTCATCCTGCTCGCCACCCACCCCGCCCGCGTCCTGCCCGACCATTGTGTCCCGCAGTCAGGTGATTCGCCTGCGCCCGCTCCCGAACCGAAGACCTGGCGCATATCTGCGCGACAACGCTGGCGTGGAACCCGCCCGCGCCGCGATGCTGGCCGCGTATGCCGAAGGCCGCATCGGGCAGGCCGTGCAGATGGCGCAAGATGCCCGCGTCGGCGAGGAGATCGCGCGCGTTCTGGACTTTGCCGAGCAACTGCCGGACGCCCCGCGTGTTCGCGCCCTGAGACTCGCCGAACAGATGCGCAAACTGGCCGCGCAGACCAAAGCCCTTGTCGGGGAAGAACCCGCTGGCGACAGTGACGAGGGAGGGCGGAACGCGGCAAAGAGCGGGCGGGACGCGACAGCAGGCCGCCGTCTTCGATCTGCTCGTCGCCTTTTATCGCGACCTGCTCACTCTGAGCGCGGGCGCAGGCAGCGTCCATGTCGTCAATCAGGATCGCGTTCAGACGCTTGTCACGTCTGGCACGCTCTCGCGCCCGAACGCTGGATGCGCTGCCTGGACGCCCTTCTCCTGCCCGCCGCCGCCTGGACGCCAACGCCAACGTCGCGCTCGTCACTGAAGTTCTGGCAATGACGCTGGTCAGTCCATGAATCTGCTTGCTACGGCCGCATAACAGGGTATACTACTATCAACAAACATCAACAACAGGACGACATTGCAGGAGACAACATATGGCAACGACATTCAAAGAGGGTGATCGCGTTCAAATCGCGGATCGCGCCGCCACCGCAGACGACGTAAAATCCAGTCTGTTTTTCAATCATTTTCGCGGACTGACGGGAGTGGTGCAGAAAGTGTATGCGACGGACGAGGCGGCCGTCGAGATCGAATTGGACGCCTGACCGAAGCCGTTGCCATCCGCCACCATGATGTGCAGGAAACGATGAAAACCCGCTGGCTGGACGGGCTTTCCGAAGAAGGCCGCAACCGGCTGACCGCGCAGGAGCGCGATTTCCGCCTGCGCTACACGGTTCTCGTCGCCGTCAAAGATATGGCCCCGGCAGGAGCAAAGCCGCACGCAGCAGAAGAATCCTGCCCGCGCCACCGAAGCCGACCTCGCCGCCGCCGAAGAAGCCGAACTGCAGCGCCGCCAGCAGGCAAAGCAGTGAAGGCATCAGGCATCAGGAAAACATGCCCTGGCGTTAGGCGATGGAAGCAGAGAAGCAGGCACACCTAACAACCTGACAACTAACACCCTGATCTGGGAGATATGTATGGCCGACGCGCAGGATACGCTGGAACTTGATCTGGATCTGACAGAACCGACGTTCAACACGAGCGGGCGGGACAAGCCGCTGACGGAACCGGCCCTGAGCGCGGCGCTGAACGATGTTCTGGACGGCTTTCTGCAGTTTCTGAAACTGGCAAAAACGCTTCCGCGCATACCGTGCGAGCGTACCGGGCCGACATCGCGCAGTTTCTGGGCTATGTGGAAACCAACGGGGAACTCGGGCCGGGCGCACTGCATCGCGTGGAGCGGGCGCATGTCCGCGCGTTTCTGACCGACTTGCAGCAGGGCGATTACAAGCGCACCTCGCTCGCCCGCAAACTGGCGTCCCTGCGCGCGTTTTCGCGGTGGGCGCAGCGGCAGGGCTATATGCAGAACGACCCGACTATTGGCGTTGTCACCATCAAGCAGGAAGAGCGGCTTGTCAAGTTCCTGCGCGAACCGGAAGTGGAAACCCTGCTGGAATCGCCCGGATGATTCGCCCGACGGCCTGCGCGACCGCGCCCTGATGGAACTGCTGTATGCGTCGGGGATGCGGGCGGGCGAAGCGCACGACCTGGATGTGCAGGATATGGATTTGGACGAAGCTGAAATTCGCATCCGGCACGGCAAGGGCGACAAGGAGCGCGTCGCCATGATGGGCGCGATCGCTGTGCAAACGATGCGCGAGTATCTGCGAACATGGACGCCCCATACTTGCCGCGCACAACGAGGGCAAGCCCGACCCCGCCGTATTCCTCAACAAGTTCGGGCGCAGGCTTTCCGACCGGGGCATACGCCGCACTTTCGACAAGTATTTCCGCCTCGCCTCCGAACGCCTGAAAACCACGCCGCACACCATGCGCCACTCCTTCGCCACGCACCTGCTCAATCACGGCGCCGACATTCGCGCCGTGCAGGAACTGCTCGGACACGCCCATCTCATCACCACGCAAATCTATACGCACGTCATCCACCGAGCGCATGAAGGAAGTCTACGCCAAAGCCCACCCCCGCGCCGAAGAAGAATAATCCTTATTTATAAGGAGGCAAGCAAATCGGCGCGGTTGCTGATGATGCCGTCAACTCCATCACTCAGCAGGCGGCGCATAGTCGGCAGGTCGTCCACAGTCCAGGCGTAGACGATAACATTGTAATCGTGAAGTTGTGAAATGCGTTCCGCGTTCAGCAGCGAATGGTGCCATGTGACCGCGTTTGTGTCCAGATTGGCAAGCAGCATTTGCCAATTCTCCGGCTCTACCAGTAGTGCGTCATCGTTGCTCAACGTAAGGGACAGGGGCAGGGTGGAATCAACTTCGCGGAAGCGGGCGCGACTGGCGCTTCCCGCGCCCGGAACCACTTTCGCGTCCATTTCCAAATGGCGCAATGCGGCAACAATACCCTCTTCCACGCCATTCCCCTCACACTTCATGTCCACCATGACCCCGCAATGTCCCGCCGCCCATATTGCCAGTTCCTCCAGACGCGGCACACCCTCTCCTGCCCCGAGATTCAGACTTTGCAACTCCGCGCTTGCTGTTTCCGCGACAACAAACGTTCTGCCGTCCACATCCGTAACATGAGGATCATGCGCCAGAACCAGAACACCGTCGGCGGCCTGCCGAACGTCACACTCCACCATCGTACAGCCGTGTTCGACAGCCCGCTGAAATCCGCGCATGGTGTTGGCGGGAAACTCGCGGGGCGTACCCCGATGCCCAATTTTATGTAAGAACGTAGCCATCGTCTATCTCCGATTTAGAGCCTATCCCAACAGGCGATTGCATTTGCGTCCGAAGGACGCCTGGCCGTAGGCCACTCAGACGGGTACGTTCTCTGTACCCGGCCTATTGGGATAGGCTCTTAAGTATCAAGCAGGAAGCGTTGAGCGTTGAGAATGTTTGCTGAAAATGTTTGGGAGAAACAAAATGCCGAATTCGCGCAAAATATGGGGTTGGTTTGTGTTGTTTGTCGGCCTGCTCTGGCTGTTCGCCGGAATTGCTGCCATCCTGCAAACTCAACTCCCCGGCTGGCTGTATCTGTTCTGTGGCGCGGCCCTGACGCGCCTGGGCTATAACCTGACCCGAAATGGCGCTCCCCCGGCCTGAAAATACCCTGTCAGGAAACATAACTGCCATTCATCGCCGTATCGAAAGAAGAGGTTTTTCAACCGTGTCTTTCGGAAAATGTAGGGAACCGAAAGCCGCTTGCCATAATCCTCTATGATGATAAGGAACGGAGAGTGCGTGGAATGTGGATGAATTGGCGCTGGCTGTGCTGGAATCTGTTTCTGGCGATTATTCCCGTTGTTGCGGGCGGGCTGTTCGCGAATGGTTTGATAAACGCGCGGCGGAAATACGGCGAATGGCGACAGCATCCCGCCGCTTGGCCCGGCCTGATTCTGCCTGCGCTGGTCTGGTTCTTTTTTCTGCCCAATACCTGCTATCTGCTGACGGAGTGGCGGCATTTCCTGTTCGATGCCGGCCCCGTCGCGCTCCGGCAGGAGGTGGCGGAAATACCAATTTTGAAACTTATCGTTGCCGAACAGGGCTTGTTCTTTGTCACGTATAGCGCGTTGGGCGTGTTGTGCTACGCGCTTTCCATTCGGCTTGTCGCGCAGGCGCTACGGCAAAACCGCGTTTCGCTGCTTCCTCTCGCCGCGCCCTTCTACCTGCTCATGTCGCTCGGCGTGTACATGGGATTGATCGTCCGGCTGAATTCGTGGGATATTATAACCCGCCCCGGCTATGTGGGGAGTGTCGCGCTTCACGCCCTGTTTTCTCCCACCCTGCTTGCCATTATCATCGCCTTCGCGTTTCTGCTGTGGGCGCTGTATGAGATCGTGGACATCTGGCTTGACGGCGTGGAATGGCGGCTACAGCGGACGTGGCAGCGCGTCCGGCGTTCCGCGCGTACTCCTGCCGAAACGGAATAAAGCAAGATCAGGCCGTTTGCAAACCCTCAAGCGCCTGCCAGTAGCCCGGAAATGTTTTGGCGACGCAGGCGGGATTGTCTATCACAATGCCGGATGCGCGCAGGCCGACAAGGGCAAAACTCATGGCGACGCGATGATCGTGATACGTTTGCACGGTTGCGGGTTGGATTGCCTGCGCCGGATGTACTGTATACCCGTCGGGGCGCTCGTCTACCTGAACGCCCATTCGCCGTAATTCCGCGCAAACCGCCGCAATGCGGTCACATTCCTGTAGGCGCGTATGGGCGATGTTGCGAATCGTGGTAGGCGCGTCCGCGAAGGGGGCAATCGCGGCCAGAGTGAGCGCGGTATCGGAAATAAGACTCATGTCGCGATCCACGCCGCGCAATTTGCCATCCGGCGGGCCAACTACCGTCAGACCCTCCGCCGCCTCCGAAACCTCGCAGCCCATTTCCGCCAGCACTTCCGTCGCGAACAGCACATCTCCCTGTAGCGCATCCGCGTTCAGGCCCCGTACCGTCACTTTGCCGCCCGTAACAGCGGCAGCGGCAAAAAAGTAGGACGCGCTGGAAGCGTCCGGTTCAATGTCGTATGCTTCCTGCGCCGTGTATTGCTGCCCGTGAGAAATGTGAAAGCGGTTCTTCTCGACATCCACCTGTACGCCCCATTGCGCCATCATACGCCGGGTAATCTCCACATACAGGGGACGGTAGGTTCCCAAAATCTCTAAGCGAACATCGCCTGCCGCATAAGGGGCCGTCATTAACAGCGCAGTCAGGAACTGGCTGCTGGCCTCGGCGCGTAGCCGCACCGTGCCGCCCTGTAGCCCATGTTCGCTTTCCACCCGAAGAGGAGGGCAGCCCGTATTCTCCACCGAAGTGGCATTCACGCCGAGCGTTTGCAGGGCATTCAGCAAATCCGCCTGCGGGCGCTCGCGCATTCGGGCCACGCCATCCAGCGTATAGGTTCCCCTTCCAAGCGCGCATAAAGCCGTTAAAAAGCGAATAGACGTGCCTGAATTGCCGACGGATAAATCCGCGACGTTATTGGGAATTCGTCCGCCCTGCCCGGTGACCGTAATCGTGGCAGTTTCCGTTTGCCCGCTGTTGTAGCCTGCCTCCCGAACGGCGTTTGCCACATTCGGCGTAATCGGGGATGCCGGTTTTTGATACCGGATTTCGCGAGTTGCGGCTATGCCAAGCGTTTGTAAGGATTCGAGCATTACGCGGGTATCGTCGGCTTCCAGAGCGCCGCGCAGCTGCGAAGTTCCCCTTGCAAGAGCAGCCAGAATCAGGGCGCGGTTGGTAATACTTTTGGAGCCGGGAACATCTACAATCGCATTTACAGGATGCGTCAGGGGTAAGATTTCCAGTTGGTCAGGATAAGCAAAAATCGTGTCTTCTAAAGCCATAAGGTGCAATCATTCAGGGATCAGCCATTCCTGATCCCGGGTGAGCCGCGTTTTGTCCTGACGCATCAAGGCAGCAGGACATTCGAAGCGTTTGAAAAAGATTCAGGCCGCGATGCAAGCAGCAGCGCAAGTTCTTGCGGCGTGTTGATATTGTGGAAACTTGCCAGTTCGGGGTCGGCATGGCGCAGGGCTTCCATGCCAATTGTATTAACGTTGAGTTCGGCCAGCGCTCCACGCGCCGAGCGCCGCCCACTGTCCAAATAACGGCGCAGTTTAGGCAACGCCGTATCTTTATAGACGGCATAAAGCGGTTCCGGTTCCCCATGAAGTTCAGGAATTGCGGCATCCCACGAGGGAGAACACGCGCCGAGCAGCATTTTCAAGACGCTGCCACGGACCAGTGGCATGTCGCACGGAACAACAAAGTGTATCCCCGGCCCTGCCGCCATCAGCCCGCTTACGATTCCGGCAACCGGCCCGCTGTCCGCCAGAAAATCCACTATTACGCGAACATCCGGCACGGCGTACCTGTCCACCCGATCTGTAACCAGCAAAACCTCACGCGCCAGAGGGCGCGCGGCAGCGATAACGTGTTCTAAAAACGTTCTGCCCTCATACTCAAGCAGAGCTTTATCCTGTCCCATCCGCGAGGATTTCCCGCCGGTAAGGACGATTGCGCATGTATCGGCATGGGTCGCCTGTTCAAGCATTTCACCCCCCTTATCGCTTTGGGACACTATTATAGCAAATTTACGCGCTGTTTGTCACATAAAAACGCGGATTATCTTAAAAATGACAATCCGCGTTCTGATATGTTGACCGATATAGCGAATATCGTCTGACTGTCCCGCTGACATTGGAGTATGCGGGGTTTACTGTTCCTGTATTCCTACTTCAATACCACTTCTTTGTTCTCGCCAATGTTGTTGGCGGGTTTGCCGGTAGCGAGGGCTTTCACCAATCCCAGCGCGATAACGATTTTGTTGGAGGGGCTATCCCAATACTCGGACTTGTCCACGTCCACTTTCAACAGCGCCAGATTAGGGTCGTCCGCGCCGTCGGGAAACCAGGCTTTGAGGGCGGGCTTCCACAGTTCCCGCGCCTTTTGCTGATCGCGTATCAGCCGCGCCGTGCCGCTCACAGACACATAAGTATTCGCGCCGGGGTCCGCGTAACTCACATTGACATGCTTATCATGCTGCACCTCGAACACCTTGCCCGAATCCGCATACGTGAAGAACCAGAGCGTTCCATCGAACTCTTCTTCCTGCGTCGCCATCGGACGGCTGCGCAGGCTGCCATCCTCTTCTTCGGTTGTCAGCATGGCGATGCGTATACCTTTAATAAGGCCATTGATTTTCTTAATCTGCTCTTCCGTATCCACATTCTTTTCAATAGTCGCAGGCATTGTTTTCTCCTTCAAAATGGTGTTCATGACGCGGACAGGCCGGTAGCATAAAACGCGAAACCGCCACATCATTGCACAATGAAATGACGTAGCGGCTTAAATCAGGTTCCCGTAATTGACAACGCAATCAGAGGCCATGCGCTTCAAATTTGCCGGCAAGCGGGGATTTTTACGCATTGCGATTATTCATCCTCCGATGTAAAGAGGTTGGTGAGGTCGCGTGAGCCATGCACAACGCGCGAAATCTCCAACAACTTCTCTCTAACGCGATAAAATATCACGTAATCGCCCATAGGAAAACTGCGATAGCTGCCTCCGTACTCGGAACGGGAACGGCCCATCATCGGGAACTCGCAAAGTAACGCATACTGCCGCGTGAGTTCATCCACGACGCGGTCTGCCGCGTGTTCGCTTTTCTCGAACAGGTAGACCTATATCTCCAACACGTCCGCTTCTGCGGCGCGGGTAATAAACAGTTCCTTCATGCTTCAGCCATCTTCTGAGCCGCAACGCGCTTGCGGCCTTCCGCCTTTATCTTGTCGGCGAACTCTTTAGCGGAAGCATACACGGTTCCTTCCCCGCGCTCCAACTGCTCCGTGCCGATAGCGATTTCTTTGCGCAATTCTTCCTCACGAACTCGGCGTAGTTCCTCCTGCTCTTTGAACAGGCGCAGACTTGCTCCAACCACTTCACTGGCGGAGGGGTATATTCCGCTTGTCACCTTCTCGTTCACAAAGTCGGCAAGTTCCGGTGTCACAGAAACATTCAAGGTAGTCATAGCCGCCTCCTACTATACAACAGAACTGATACGGTCTATCAATTCCGCGCGCTTGCGCTGAACGTACTCCGGGGTTATTTCAATAGTACCTCCGCTATCAAGGCCCTCCTGAAGCGGCATTTCTAGCCGTTCCTGCGCCCGATGCTCCTGATCCTGCCGAACCAGATCAAGAAAGAACGCGCTGGGATCGCTGTAGCCGCCCTCATCAAGGCGGTTATCCACATACTGCTTTATCTGGTCAGGAAGCGAAATATTGACAACTACCATGCTTTTGTTCCTCCCGTTTCTACACTCTTAGATTATTCTAACACAGAAGTCGCAATTTTTGATGGAACCAGAAAAGGCTTTTATATTGCGCGCGGGGTTCGCTGCGCCACGCCACCCTCTTCCTTATGCTCATGGTACATTTTGCCAACTTCCGCGCCGGACAGCAGGACGGCGCAGGAATAGTAAATCCAGGTGATGAGCAGGACAATGCCGCCAAGCGCCCCGTACATCTTGTTGCTGTTCGCGCCGAAATGCGTGAGATAGTAGCCGAAACCGATTTTGAAGGCTTCCCATAGCAGCCCGGTAATGCCCCCGCTGAACAGCGCCGCTTTCCATGTCACTCTGGCATTGGGCAGCAGTTTGTAAATGATGACGAACATGGCGACATCCAGCGCAATAGCAATCAGGTAGCTCAGTATGTCTATCCAGATGGGAACGTGGCCTGCCGTGCCGAAAAACGGCAGTCCTAAACTGCTGACTACGCCGGGTAACGCAGACGCGACGAGGGAAAGGGCAAACACCAGACCCGCGCTTAAAAATACTGCCAGAGAAATCACGCGTAGTTTGAGGAAATTGCGCGTTTCCGTCACATCCCAGGATGCGTTCATCGGAGTTGTGGCGGTGACAAACAGGGAAATTCCCGCCCATAGCAGTGAACCTACGCCAATAAACAGCGGCAATCCGGCGTGACGAGTCATGTCCTGCGCTGTTTCCACCAGATGGGTTTGCGCCAGCACATCGTTTGCGGCTTTCGAGGCCGACTCACCCGGCAGCATTTGCGTGACGAAGTTCTGGACATGCCGGTTGGCTTCCGCCGGGTCGCGGAACACAAACCCAAGCGCGATAATGGCGAACAGCAAAATCGGCACAAGCGAGAACACGCCCACGAATGCCAGCGCGGAAGCTCGCGTCATAACTTCATCTTCACTAAAACGCTTGTAAAACTCTTTCGCGAGAGCAAGCGGCCCGTCATCCACTTTGGGCGCGTCCTTCGATGCTTCAACATCCCGCGCCGAATGTTCGTCGTTTTGTCCATTCAGGGAAGAGCCGCGAGAAGGAACGTTGTCGCCTGAGTTTCCTGATGATTTTCGTTCCAGCAGTTCGGTACTCGTATTCCGGCTGTTGCTTGCAGTTCGGGCGTTATCCTGCTGTATCGTATTCGGTGTCGCGCCGGAACCGCCCTGTCGCGCTTCGCGTTCCATTTGGGCGTGAAGTTGCGTGGCGGATTGGTTATCGTAGCCCATCGGCGCAGGCTCTTTCCCGGCTTTCCAGCTTTTCCAGACGACCATTGCGCCCGCGCCAATCGCCGCCAGCCACGAAAAACCGCTTTTGGGCGGCGGTTTCCTGCGCGGCTGCGTGGCGTCTTTCACCTCGGCAACCGCGTTGCGCACCGCCTGTTTTGTTCGCGCCTGATTGGCCGCCCTGCGAGACTGCGTTTTCCGCTGCATACCCACGCCCCTTTACATCACCTGTTTAGAGTTCCGCTGTCCGTAGCGGAGTTCTCGAATTACCCGAACACCTGAATACCCGAACACCTGAATACCCGAACACCTGAATACCCGAACACCTGAATACCCGAACACCTGAATACCTTGCCCTTAAAGCAGACGTGGAAAAGCCCGCCATGTTCCCCGTTGTGGCGAACGGGAACAGCAGGGCGGGCCTCGAAGCAGGCTATAAATCGGCTTTGGCAGCAGTCTTTGTTCCGCCGGAATTTAGCGGTCCGGCAGGGGCGACCGGGTGATCTGCTCCTGAACGATCACGCCGTTTTTCAGCAGGCGAATGTACGACTTCTGTTCCATGAGCTGTTGAAACTTCATTATGTCGGCCAGATAAAACCCGGCTACGCCCGCGTCCGGCGCGGAATTCTCGTTTGGCGGCGTGTACTCGACGTGTACTTTTACTCCTTTTGGGGTAGTATACACCAGCGCGTCGGCATCCACGATCTTGTCCAGCGTGGGGGGATACTGGCCCTGATGCGCGGCGGTATAGGTATCCAGCGCGGCGCGTATTTCCTCCAGATTCTGCTGCGCCGTCGGCAGCGACCGGGTAGAACTGCTGATGGTATTGCCAACGTTCATGGTGAAGTAGGCGATGCCCACTATGAACACCACAGCGAACAGGCCAGCGCACCCCAACAGCCACACTAAGGCCGCGCTCCCGCCTTTCCCTTTACGTATCGGCTTGCCCTGCGCGGGCGTAACGGACATCGGCGGCGGCGGCATGGGCGCGTACTGCTGTGGCTGATACTGCGGCGGTTGCGGCGCATACGATGTGGGCTGTGAAGCAGGATACGCCTGCGTTGGCATGACAGGCGGAACCTGTTGCGGCGTTATTGGTGGATAGTTCTGCGGTTCTTCTGCCATTCTATAACTCCTTGCTCACAAACAGGAAAAACAATTTACTCGCCGCCGGTTGCCAGCGTCATGATTTTTTCCTGCGTGGCTTCGGCGCGGGACAGTTCGCCCGTGATGCGGCCCTCGTGCATGACCAGAATACGGTCGCTCATGCCCAGCACTTCCGGCAGTTCCGACGAGATCATGATGATGGCGACGCCCTTCGCGGCCAGTTCGTTCATCAGTTTGTAGATTTCGCTTTTCGCGCCCACGTCAATGCCGCGCGTCGGCTCGTCGAAAATCAGAATTTTGGAGCCGGTGAACAGCCATTTCGCCAGAACCACTTTCTGCTGATTGCCGCCCGACAGGTTCTGCACGGTCTGCTCGATCGTCGGCGTTTTGATGGCAAGGCTCTGCCGTGTACTTTTCCGCCACCTTCCTCTCCTCATTGCGCTTGATGAAGCCCAGCGACCGACAGCGCTCCAAGATTGGCGAGCGTGTTGTTTTCGCGCACGGCCATGCCCAGCACCAGCCCCTGCTGTTTGCGATCCTCCGTGACCAGGCCGATGCCGTGCTTGATGGCGTCCTGCGGCGACCGGATGGTGACGGGCTTGCCGAACACCTCAATCGTGCCGCTGTCCAGCGGGTCGGCCCCGAAGATGACCCGGGCGGTTTCCGTGCGCCCCGCGCCCACCAGTCCCGCAATGCCCAGCACTTCGCCCTGCCGCACCTCGAAATTGATGTCGTGCAGAACGCCCGTTCGGTTCAGATGTTTTCACGGCAAGCGCGGGAGCGCCGAGCGGCGCGGCCACTTTGGGAATCGCGTCCTTCAGTTCGCGCCCGACCATCAGGCGGATGATCTCGTCGCGGGTCAGGTCTTTCACGTCCATTGTGGCGATATGAGTTCCGTCGCGCATGATGGTCGCCCGGTCGCACACCTCGAAAACCTCTTCCAGCCGGTGCGAAATATAGACGATGCTGACGCCCTCGACTTTTCAGTTGCCGCATCAGGCCGAACAGCGCGACAAGTTCGTGGTCGGTCAGGGTCGCGCTCGGCTCGTCCATCACGATGATTCTGCGACTTTTTGCTGGTCGCCTTGGCGATTTCGACCATCTGCTGCTGCGCCACGCTGAGTTGGTTGACGGGCGTTCGGGCGTCAATGCGAACGCCCAGCGCGTCAATCACCTTCTGCGCGTCCCGGTACAGCGTCTTGAAATCCACGAAGCCGGGCAGGGCGGCGCGGGGTTCGCGGCCCAGATAGATGTTTTCGCCCGCGCTGAGATAGGGCACGAGGTTGAACTCCTGATAGATGATGGAGATGCCCAGCTCCATCGCCTTCTGCGGGCTGTCAATGGTGACGGGCTGCCCGTCAAGCAGAATTTCGCCGCCGTCCCGATGCTCCGCGCCCGCCAGAATCTTCATCAGCGTGGACTTGCCCGCGCCGTTCTCGCCGAGCAGGGCGTGGATTTCGCCCTCGCCGCACGGTCAGCGACACGTCTTCGAGCGCCTGAACGCCGGGATACTACTTGCTGATGTGGCGCATTTCCAGAGCGGGAACGGCGGAACTGCCGGATGCGGAAGGCACAGTGGTCAAATGAGTTCTCCTGATGTGGGTAGTAATACCCTACCGACTAATTTTTTCGCCGCGCAGGTACGCGCTCAGTGCGGTAACAGCCGTCGCGCCTATTTCCGGCGGCGTGGTTTCAAGCAGTTGGCGGGTAGACTTGCCGTTGTGAAGCAGGGTCAGCAAAGCCCCACGCTTTCCTGCAACATCTTGCGCCGAAGCGGTAGCATTTTGGATCGTAGCCGGGACGGTTTGCTTTGCGCCCGCCCCAACCGGAGTTGAAACCGCAGCAGCAGAATTGGCGGGTATCAGGAGATTACCTGCTTCTGCATACTCCACGACCATGACGGGTATTTGCCTGTCAGCAGACTGACGTAGAAATGTTTGCAGATCAGCCGGTTTGAGGGCGCATACCAGCAGCGCATCCGTCCGGCGCGATGGTTGGCGATCCAGCAACGCGGCCTGCGCCGCCGCATCCGCGCCCAACGGCTGTATATCCACTTCTAAATGATTGGCTTCCCCGGCCTGCCTTAGCGCGTCCTGAACGGCTTTCTCTCCCCCCACAGCAGCAACGAAGACGCCGATACGAAACGCCTGCCCGTCCTGCGGCGGCACAGACGTAACCAGAGCGGAGCGCGCGCTTGCCCGTCGCCCGCTGCCGTCGTCGGCCGCAGGTCCGCATCCACCTGCAAAGACCATGCTCAACAGGGTTGCCGACAGCCACCCGATTTTGTCCCGCCTGATGTTTCGAGGTTCCACGTTGAACTGCGCCGCCATTCGGTCAGGTTGTTACCGCCTGTGGTTATTACTTCTTATCGCTGCTATTTTCCTGTCGGTTTTCCGGTGTCATTTGTCGCGTTGACAGGCTTTTTATCTCCCGTGTTCGGGATTGAAGGTTTGCTGTTATCCTGCTTGGCCTGCATGAGCCGCTGAATGGCCCCACCGACCTCCTCATTTTGCGGATATACGCGCTGCGCTTCGTGATACTGCTTTAGCGCCTCATCCTTATGCCCCTGCTTCTCGTAAATGCCGCCCAATCGTACCAGATAATACGCGCGCAGCAGGGGTGATTTGGTTTCCCCGGCATGTTCGGTGTAATAGGCGATGGCTTCCTGATCGTGTCCCATTTGTATCAGCAGGCGTCCGAGCGCGAATGTGGAGGTCAAATCCCCCGGTTCCGCTTTCACGACGGCTTTGTACTGCTCAATCGCGTCTTCCAGTTTGACCTGATTTTCCAGCCGCTTCGCGAGGACGCGCCGCGCCTGCGTCCGTATCGCAAGGGACACATTCGCGTCGTCGCTCATAGTCAGAAACACTTTGTTGCTTTCGCCCGGATTGCCGCTGCCTGCCAGCAGGTCGGCCAGTTTGATATGCGCGTCCAGATCGTTGGGCCTCAAATGCGCCATTTCGCGCTGTACGCCGATGGCCTCCTCCATCCGGTTATGCTGCGAAAGCACATTAACAAAGGTTTGCTGAACTTCGGGGTCGCTCCTGTGCTTTTGAACAATGCCCCGAACCAGTTTCCAGCCCTCGTCGTCCATTTTTTGCTGCTCGTACGCATCCACGAGAGCGGCCATCGCGGGCAGATTGCCGGGGTCTTTTTCCACGCGGCTGCCAAGCCACTGCCGGTACGCTTCCGGCCTGTTTTCCAACGTGTACAGATTCAACAGGGCGGCATACCCCTGATACACTTCCGGCTGCGCGTCCACAATTTTTTCGCGTACCGCGATGCTTTCTGGGTAGCGTTTCAGGCGAGTCAGCGCGTTGGCCTTTTTGTCCAGCAGTTGTATGTCTTTCGGATTGGCCTTCAGCAGCGCATCGTACAGGACGAGGGCGCGAGAATCGTTGCCCGCCTGCCCAAGATACGCGGCATACGGCTCCTCAATTCGCGCCTCTTTCGGGTGTTTTTCCAGCAGGCGCACGTATTCCGCAATGGCTTTGTCAGGCAGGTTGTGCTTCCGGTACAAACCGGCGATTTGCAGGCCGTAAACAACCGGGTCGGCGGCGCGCTCTTCGGCCCGACGCAGAGCCGTGACAGCAGCCTCGGTCTGCCCGTGCCGCTCCTCGAAATCGGACAGCGCGGCAAACACTACGGCATCGTCCGGGCGCATATCGGTCAGGGCTTTCAACTCTTTACGCGCCGGTTCGGACTGGTTGGCGCGTTCGTACAGGTTGGCGATGTCGAGATACGTTTGCGCGTCGGCGGGTTTCTGGTCGCGCTTCGCCTGCTGTATCGCATCCTCCTGCACGTTGCGCAGATAGGCAATCGCATCCTCGTATTTACCCGCGTCTGAGGAGATTTCCGACAGCCCCTGCCACGCTTTCACGCGCCAGTTGCGGCGAGCGGCGGCGATATACATACGCTCCCTGTCGCCAATATCCTTCGCGCTCACGTCCAAATCCAGTACCAGCCGGTACTCGGAAGCCGCGTTGTCGGGCTGCTTCAGTTGGCTGTAATCGTGGGCAAGGCTGAGTTTGGCAACGCCGTCTTTCGGGTCCAGTTTGATCTGTTCCAGCCGCTCGTCGCGCGCCTCCTGCCATTTGCTGCTGCCCTCCCACAGTTTGGCGATTTCGCCATAGGATAGGGGGTCGTTGGGCTTGCGGCTGCGGTATTTGCGCCACTCGGCAATGGCGTCGTCCAGTCGCCGCATCCCTGTATACGCCGTAGTCAGCCGCTGATAGGTTTCAGGATTATCCGGGTCTTGCGCCTGCCGCTGCTTGAACAGCGCGACGGCCTCCTCAAAGTGGTTGTCGCGCTCATACAGGGCGGCGAGTTGGTCCTGCATGTCTACATTCTTCGGCTCCAGCGCGATGGCCTGTTTGAAGTGAACGACGGACTGCGCAAGCAAGTTTGTTCGGGGGCTTCCGCCGGCAGGGCAAACCCGGCTTCGCGCTCACTCAACGCCCACTGATACAGCGCGCGGGCCTCTTTGGGCTTTACGCCTGCCGCCGCGCCGAAATGTTTGCGCGCTCCCGCGTAGTTGCGCAGTTCCGCATACAGCAGCCCCAAATTGTAGTGGGCGGTAAAATCGTCGGGCGCGATTTCCAGATACGCGGCATATCCGCTGATAGCCTCATCCACGCGCAGCAACTGCTGCGCGAGCAGGGCGCGGTTGAACAGGGCGACTCGGTTGTTGGGTTCGGCTTTCAACGCGCCGTTGTAAGCGGAAATCGCGCCGGGCAAATCTTTGTTCTGCTGCCGCAGAGTCGCCAGCAGCAGCCACGCGGGAACCATGCGGGGCGCGACTTTCACCAGTTTTTCCGCCGTTTTAATGGCCGGAAGGGTCTTCTTCTCTTCGTTTTGCGCTTGAAGCAGATTGAACAACACTTGCGGGTTGCCCGGAACCAGCGTCAGGGAGGTGCGTACTCTTTTTCCGCCACGCTCCACTGCTTGCGGGTATGGGCGACAGCGCCCTTAACAAAATGCGCCTGCGCTGCCAAGCGGCGGGGGCGGCTTCAATGTCAGCGTTTTATCCGCGCTTTTTTCCGCCTCGTCAAAGCGTTTCTGTCCCAGATACAGCAGGGCGTACTCCACCTGAATACCCGGATTTTGCGGCATGGATTGGGCAAGGTGGCCGAGCGTGGATTCCATGCCCTTCGCGTCCTGCCGCGACTGGTACAGGCGAAACAGGTTGTCATACGCGGGCAGCATCATGCTGTCGCTCATTTTGGCCTGCGCGCCAAGCCGGAGAAACTCCTGATACGCGGCAATCGCCTGCGGAATTTTGCGCTCCTGCTGAAATTTCGCGGCGGTTTGAAACTGCGCGATGGCTTTTCTGGATTTCGGGCGTAATCGCGGGCGGCGCGGGCGTCCCCTGCGCGTTGGTTCCCGGCGAGCGCGCGCCGGGGGGCGCGGGGGCGGGGACGCGGGCTTATTTTGCGCCCCGACTGCGGGGGACAGACAGCAGGCGGCCAGCGCGGCCAGTATCAAGCGGGGGGACGCGCGGAAGTTAAACTCATGGGTAAACACTCTCCGTACAATTCTCAAGAAATAGGCCAATTCACTCTAGTATTGTAGCGGATAGCGTCCCTGATGTCAAGCCGTATCAACCCGCCCCGGAAACTGTCAGCCCCGTGTATGGGGTATATTACTTCACAGGTGATTTGTTCTGTGGAAAAGGAGAGTGGAAGCGTGTTCGCGAACCGAACGAAGAAGATAAAAGGCTCGAACAAGCGATGGACTTGCGCGGCTTTCCGCTTTCTTATAATGGCGCTGATTCTGTGGCCGCTTGCCTCCCGCGCCGCAACGCAGGAGGTCTTTTACGAAGTGAACTTTCGCGCCATTTCGTCTACGGGCGATCTGAATGGCGCGGAAGCAAGGCTACCCGCCATTCGTAAACTCGGCGCGACGGTCGTGTGGCTGATGCCGATCTATCCTGTGGGCCAGGTACGGTCCGCCGGCGGCCTGGGGTCGCCCTACTCGGTCGCCGACTATACCCGCGTCAATCCCGCTCTTGGCAGCCTGACCGATCTGCAACGCTTTGTAAAGCGCGCGCATGGCCTCGGACTTGCCGTAATCCTCGATTGGGTTCCCAACCACACGGCGTGGGATCATCCCTGGCTGTCTCAGCATAAAGAGTGGTATCGGCAGGACGCGGCGGGGAACGCGATTATTCCGCCGGGGACTGTCTGGCAAGATGTCGCGCAACTCGATCACAACAACGCCGCGATGAGCGCGGAGATGGCCCGATGCATGGAGTTCTGGCTCGACAATGCGGATGTGGATGGTTTTCGCTGCGATGCCGCCGACTTCATTTCTCGCGATTTCTGGCAGCCGTTGATCACGTCCCTGCACGCCCATTCCACGAAGAAACTGCTGTTGCTTGCCGAAGGCGCTCGCCCGGATCATTATCAATCCGGCTTCGATTACGTGTATGCCTGGGATTTCTGCGCGGCTCTTAAAGAGGTAATCGGACGTGGCAAACCCGCCTCGCGCCTTCGGGAAGCGTTGCGGAAGGAGGGAGGTCGTCCGATGATGCACTACGCCACCAATCACGATGAAAGCGTGGCCGCTTCCCCGGTTTCCGTATATGGAAGCAGTGAGGGCGCGTACGCGGCCTTTGCCCTTGCCGCCCTGTATGGCGGCAACCCTCTGGTATATAATGGCGAAGAGATCGCCTGGCCGGAAGCGATCCCTATTTTCACGCGCTCCCGGCTGAATTGGCATACCGGGCAGGCTGATTTGCGCCGATTCACCGCGTTGCTTCACCTCGTGAACGCTCATGAAGCCCTGCGGCGGGGAGAGATGCGCGAATTCGGAAACGACGACGTGATCGCGTTCACAAAAACGCTGGGAAAGGAAGCCTTCACGGTACTGGTGAATACGCGCAAAACGCCAACAAGCTTCCAGCTACCGCAGGAAAGTCAGGGCCGGGTCGAACTTGGCCCCTGCGAAGTACGCATTATTCCATCCCGATAACTGTTCCGGCAAGCAGGTCTTGCCCGCTGCTTCGCCGCAACGCGCGGCGAAGCACAACGCTTTGGATTTCGCTTTACAGGACGCCTTTTCACGACGGATTGGTTTCCGGCTTGCCGCAATCAGGGTTGCGCTTTTTCCAGTTGGGCATAGCCGTCAGCGCTAAGCGCGGTTTTGGCGGCTTCTTTCAGCTTCTGCGCGGCTTCGGGCTTGCCTGCCCGCGTGGCATGGCGCATCAACTCGCCATACGTGGCCGCGCCGCCATCGAACGCCAGCAGTTTGTCGCGCAATTCGTCCGCTTCCGTCGTTTTATCGGTTCCCAACAGCGCCTCGTAGTAGCCGCCCATGGATTTCACCAGTTCCCCCTTCATATACGCGACGGTTCGCTTGTCTATTTGCGCGTTCGCGCTCATCAGTTTGAAAGTGGCAAGTTCCATATCCATATACGCCGAAAGGTTTACGGTTCCGTCAATCAGGTCATCATAGCGTTTCTGTTCCAAAAGCAGGGGGGAAATGGAACGAAACAGAGACGTGGAAGCCTGCGATTTTTGGGATTTGATGCGGTCGTAAACGGTCAGGGTATCCGCCTGCTGCCCCAGGTTTTCATTGTATGAAGCGAAATCCGCCGCAATGTCGGTGTCGGCGGAACCTTTTATAAGGGCGGCGCGAGCCGCGTCCCGGCGCTGTTTGAGAGCCGTCAGCGCGGGCGGGTATTGCTCGCCGAGTCGCATAATGTCGCTCAACAGAAACGAGAGCCGGACGCCGTAAAAGCCCGGAGTATGCTTGTTGCCCTCATCCAGACACCATAGATACTCTTTAAGCGCGTCGGCATTGCGGCCTTTCTGCGCCAGCGCGTCGGCGTAGTTCATCCGCTCCATCGCGTCATCCTTGCCTTTGGCGTTCATTTTCAATCTGGCGCGGGCGATGCTGTCCTTCCCCGCAAGCGCCTGTTTCACTTCCGTGAGAAACGTTTTGGGGTCGAGAAACCCTATCAGGCGGTCAATCTCGGTTCCATCGGGCTTGAGCAGCAGAATGGTGGGATACGCGCCGATTTTGTATTTGGCCGCCAGCGCGGTCTGCTTTTCCGCGTCTACCTTGCGACTGATAGCGGTTTGTGTCAGCCACGCCCGTACGGTCTTGTCTTTCCACGTCGTCTCATCCAGCTTTTTGCACGGCCCGCACCACGTCGTATAAAAATCCACGACAACAATGCGTTTGGTTTTGCCCGCAAGGGCGCAGGCGGATTGGAAACTGCCGGACGCGAACGGCTCTTCCGCCCGAACCGGCAAGCCGGACAGCGACAGCAACAGCGCAGACGTAAAAGCCAGACAATGGAAACGGGAATTCAGCAGAAACATGGATTTTTCCTTATATTTTATGAGATCTTCAGCGCGGCGGAACTTGCGGCGGGCGCGGGCAGAGACAAACTTACAGTTGCGCAGCCTGCCATTCGGCGACAGGCGCAGCCAGATAATAAAAATGGTTCGGGCGGATAATTGACCGGGTAGTAAACTCTCCAATGTCGCGTCCCCTGGTTGAGATTGGGACAGAGCGCGCGCCAGCAGGGGAACGGGATACGAAAATCGGCGCAACATCCAGAAGCGCGCGGGCGTGATCTGCATTTCCAGCCACGCCGCCTCGTAGCGTATCAAGTCGGGCAGCCATGCGGCGTTCGCCTTATGATGTGTACCGACAGCATCTTGAAACGTTTCTTTCGGCTGCCGCCCTACCCAATCGGCGAAAGCAAGCGCGTCCTGCGCGTGACGCTTGCTTCCCTGCGGCACATACCCCTGCGCGAATCGCAAAAACGCGCGCCGCAACGGAACCCCAACGCTTTGCGCCCCCTGAGTGGAAATCGGCAGCAACTTTTGAATCTCGTTCCACCGCTTTGCGCGCAGCGAACAGGCGAAGCGTTCCACCTCCGCGCCTGCCGGCAACGCCCGTTGCGCCATTTCTTCCGCGCTCAAGTTCAGTGTCTGCTCTACGCCTCGCGGATCGGCGGCAAACCGTTCGCGCATGTCTGCATCCGTCAACAGGAGGGCCAGTCCGCGCTGCATCTCGCTCAATCCCATTTCCCCTGCCGCCTTCCAATCTCCTTTGCCCGCGCCAGTTCGCCAGTGATTTCCCCGAACGGCGGCAGGTTTTCGTCGCGCTCCAGCAGGATACCTTTGACTGATGTACGCTTGCAGGCTTCTTCCATCAGCTGCCACACTTCGGGCGGCGTGGCCTGCGAATGGCTGTCAATCAACTCATTGCCCTGCCACTCGCCGCCGACAAAATGGAATTGAACCACTTTTTCCAGCGGCAACTCATTTAGAAACGTGCAGGGGTCGTAACCCCAGTTTACCGCATTGGTGTACAGATTGGTGATGTCGAGGAGCAGGCCGCAATCCGTTCGCGTGACCAGTTCCGTCAGAAATTGCGATTCGCTCATTTCCGCGTCCGGCCATTGCATCGTATACGTGATATTTTCCAGAATCAGGGGCGCGGCAATCTGTTCCTGCGCCTGCCTGATGTTGCGGCAGAGGGTATCCAGCGCTTCGCGAGTAAACGGCATCCCGCACAAATGCCCGATGTCCACGCCCCCGGCTCTGGTAAACGCGATATGTTCGCTCCACCAGGGCGGATTGAGAGCATTCACCAGTTTTGCCATGCGTTCCAGATATGAACTGTCCAGCCCGTCCGCGCTGCCGAGCGACAAATCCAGACCGTGCGGCACAAGCGGGAAATGCGCCCGCAGCAGTTCCAATTCTTCCGCTTTGCGCGGCGTGGCCTCAAAATAGTGGTCGGCGATAATTTCCAGAAAATCTATCTCCTGCCGATGCAGGAATATGTCGCTCAGAAACGGTTCGCGCATCCCAAGCCCGACACCCAGAACAGGCAGAGCCGAATTCTGTGTTTGTATTCCCACAAATGGCGCGTCTGCCGCTGCCATCCTGCCCTTAGTTTGCAAAGCAACCTCCTGCCGCATAATGTTCCTTTCGCGCTGTTTCAACTAATCATTTGAATAAGAATGAAATAGCAAACAAGTCTGCCATTTTCCGCTTTCTTACCCTCCGCCGCCACACCCCCCGCAGCCACCACCACCACAACCACCACCGCCGCACCCGCCGCCTCCACCGCAACCCCCTCCACCACAACTGCTTGCGCCGCCACAGCCCCCCGCGCTCACGGGCGCGTTTGCCGCCTTCTGGAACATCTGATGATAATCCGTATAGGGCGTGGCCGCCAGAACGCCAACTCCGAACACGGCCAGCGCGAGAGGGGCTACAGACAGCACCTGCTCATCGTCTCTGCCATTTAACTTGTCGTCCGACAGGCGTGTTCGCAAGCCGCTGAACGCGATTTGCAATTGTTCCAGATACCGTTTCCCCGACGCGCTCAGGCGCGGCAGATGGCAAACGCCTATCAGCAGCGGCAGCGAAATTACTCCCATGACAATCAGGAAGCCGATGTTGTAGTGGCCGTTGTTCACTGCCGCCACCAGTTTGTAACTTCCCAATCCGAAGATCGCCATCGCGCCGATCCAGAAGACGCGGCGGGCGTGTTCGTCGGCCTGTCGCCCGTTCAGCAACCCTGCCGCGCTCAACCACTCCTCATAGTCGCCGCACGACTCTCGGATACGTCCGGGCAACGCAGACGCGAATATCTCCCCTGCCCCACGCGGCGCGCTGAAATAGGCCAGTACCTGCGCTTCTATCGCGGACAATGCGCGGGCAGAAACGGGCGAATCGACACTGCGGAGTTTATCTGCCCTGTCGCCAGCCGCCTGCAAATACCCGGCCTGCATCAAACGGAAAATCGCCAGCCGTATCACTTCATTCTCACTGCCGCGCAGATACGCGATCTCATACGGGTCGGGGTTGGCGGGTACGGAAGGCGGAGCGTTTCCTCCCGCGCTGTTCCATCGCGCAGCATGGTAACAGGCAGTCAGCGTGGTTACAATCACAATGCCGTAGACCATCAGAAACGTTGGGCCATACATCTCGCCAATGGGATTATGAAACAGCCAGTCCATAGGACACCTCCTTCTATTATCCACTTTCCACTATTCACTCGTTTTGTCAGGCGGTTTGCGCCCCGACCGCAAACTCGTGAACTTCTGCCACTACCGGCGCGGCTGCGGTTTTGCCATCGAGGATGCAGGTAACGCTCATATCCCCCATGACGTTGATAGCCGTTCGGCAGCGGTCGAGGAACCAGTCAACCGTCAGCAGCATGGGTATCATTTCTACGGGGAGCCTGACGGCGGTGAAGACGGCCATCATCGTGACAAGTCCGGCTTCGGGAATACCGGCTGCGCCGACCGACGCGGTTACGGCCATGAAGACTACAAGCAACTGCTCGCCCAATCCTAAATGCCTGCCGATGACCTGAGAAATGAACAGGGCCGCCATCGCCTCATACAGCGCGGTTCCATCGTGATTGAACGCGCCCCCGACCATCACCCCCAGGCTGACCGAGTCTTCCCGAACGCCGATTTTGTCTCTCATGCAATGGTACGTGATGGGAAGCGTGGCGGCGGAACTCGCGGTTGAGAACGCCATCAGCAACGCTTCGGAGCCACCTTTGAGAAACTGTCCGGGGCGCACCCAGGAGCCGAATCGAACGCGGGCCAGATAGTACAGCGTTTGCAGGCCGAGCGCGAGCAGAACGGCGAAGATGAACCACAGCATCGGCTTGAACGCGCCGATACCCTCCATGCCCACCTTCTGGGCGACCACGCCAAAAACAGCAAAGGGAACCAGTTCCAGTATCCAGTGCAGGATCACCATCACCAGGCGGAAACCCGTATCCAGAAAAGCCTCTATGATGGGAATCGCGCTGCGTTCCTGCGCCGATACGCTCTCATTCGCCAATTCGCTTTCCTGCTGCTGACCCACTTTTCTCAGCCCGATGCCAATGGCGAGCGCGATGAGAATGATCGCCATAATATCGTTGTCGGCGAATGGCTTTACCACGCTGCCAGGTATCTTGCCCAAAAGGTCTTCTACGGGATCAAAAGGCTTTTGCGACAAAGTGGCGCGTGTCACGGCAATGTCGGCGCGAACGCCCGGCTGAACGACGTTTGCCACTGCCAGGCCAATGACAATGGCAACTACCGTATTGAGAAGCAGGAGGGAAACCAGCCGCATTCCGGCGCGCCCGCTGATTTTCGCCTTGAGCAGCGCCCGGACAACGGCCATAAATATGAGCGGTGTCGCCAGCGCGCCCAACAGCCGGAGGACAACCGCGCTAAAAGGCTTGAACATTGCCGCGTGTGATCCCATCAACTCCCCGGCAATAACTCCAAGCACAAGCGCAATCAAAATACGCGCAAACAGGGGAACGCGCTGATACCAGCCGAGCCAGCCTGAAGGCGTCTCGCTGTTGGATGTTGAATTTTGAATTTCCGAGTCCAAACCATGTGACATTATTTTCTCCAATCCGGCATAAAATTCAATGCGTGGACAGCGCTGCCGCTCAACGGCCTATGCCGTTCAACGGCCTATACCGTTCAACGGCCTATGCCTGCCAGCGCGGCCAGATACATCGCCGCGCCGCCTGCGAGCAGGGGCAGCGCGACCCGCTTTGCCAGGGTCAGGGCCATGTTTGCGACATTCTTGTCTGAGGCTTCAATGTTGGTTTCCAGTTCTGCTTCCGCTGTATCCGCGTCGGCGTCATGCGGAGTGGGCGTCGCGATTGCCAGCGTGGCGCACAGGATAGTCACGGCGGCTACCGGACTCATGGTGCGGCCCAGTTGCGCGGCGACGGCAATCAGCGCTCCGGTCTGCACGGGGTCCAGATGCATGGCGGGGGCGCCGGGGATCAGCGCGTGTATCATAGAAATGGCTGCGCCCGCCCCTGAACCCGACAGCGCCGCCAATCCACCCGGCAGCAGCAGACTTGCCAGCAGGGCGGGGCCGGGACGCGCCGCCAAACGCCCGACCATACTTTGTATCAGGCCGTTGACCTTGATACCCTCGGCGAACAGGGTTGCGCTGACCGTGATGGAGATGATCTGACCGTAGGCAAATGCCATGCCATCAAAAAAGACGCGCGTCAATTTGCCCATTTGCGAAGGGGACGTCAGCCCCGCCGCCACGACGCCAATCAGCATGGCCGCCAGAATGGTGACATGTTCGGGAAACCGATGCAGTGGATTGGAAAGCGGCCTGCACATAACTGCCATCAGCAGCAGCAGAGGCACGAACGGCACGGCGGATTTGGCAGGGTTGATACGGAACGGCTGCGCGTTTGGGGGAAGCGGCTTTTTCAGGTCGTAATTCGCATTTGTTCCGACGATGCGCAGCGCATTGAGCCTGTATGCGCGTTCCCGGCGCGCGGCAAGATACCAGTAGACCAGTAACGCGGTGACGCAAGCAATCAGATTGAGAGGAATGAAACGCTGCGCCAGTTCGCCACAGGAAATTTTGGTTTCGCTGTTCAGGTTCCCGATTTCCACTGCGCCGGGATTGAACAACTGGCCGCCCATGCTGCATCCAAGCAGCAGGAGCGAACCCGCCGTCGCTCTTGAAATGCCCTTGCTCAACAACAGGGGAAGCAGTATGGCCCCGACGACCGCTGCCGCGCCCGACTGGCTGACAACCGCCATGTTGACAACAAATCCAGCCGTCACGCAGCCCGGAATCAGCAGGGCGCGCGCAAGGCGGTGGTCTAAGGGACGCAGCAGCAGATGCACCAGATGTTTGTCGCACTCCGTAACTCGCAGCACATAGGCGAACCCCATGGCGGAGCAGATGGGTACAACGGTGCGTGGATTTGCCAGTTCTTCCGACATTTTGACGAACATTTCCGGCAGTTTGCCCGCGAGCGCGTACAGCGCGACCGAAGCGGCCAGCAGCACAAGCCGCACATCCACGCGCCGCAGCAATGCCCATATCGCCGCCGCAATAATAATCATGCACAGAGTTACGCTCATCCGTCTGACCCCCTTAAACACAATTGCTGAATTCGCTTGTTTACAGTATAAGCCTGACCGTATGAAATCAGGGTTTACAGCAGAACAATTTCAGGTTTATTCTACATGAACATGGTTTCCGGCGGAACTTTACGGGCGATGCAGGCGCAGTAGGAAGCAGAAGAAAAGAAAAACAAGAAAAAGAGGGTCAGGAGAACAGGGGAGCGGCAAAATGATCGAGGAGCGCTGGCATTTCAAAATGCTGGGAACGTTCGAGGTAACGCGAAATAAGGAAATTGTGCCGGGTATTCATCGCAACAAGCATTGCCAGTTGCTCGCGTTTCTGGCCTACAACAGGGGCAAGCATAGCCGCGCAAGCCTTGCCGTGAAATTCTGGCCGCTTTCCGATGATGGCGACAACAATCTTTCACAGGCGCTGCTCAGGCTGACCCGAATATTAGGGATGCCCAAACTGTCGCCGGATACCCTGCTGCAAAGCCCGCGCGATGGCACTCTGGGCCTGCTTTCGGAGTTGTTCACGCGGGATATTGACGATTTCAACCAGCATCTCAAAGAAGCGGACAAAGCCACAGACGCCCCGGCAAAGATCAAAGCGCTGACGGCAGCCGCAAGACTGTACCGGGGCGAGTTTTTGCTGGGTTATTCGGACACGCAGGAATACGACTGGATCGCAAAGGCGCGTTCGGATTACCGGGCTAAGTTCGTTCAGGCGCTTGAAACGCTGTGCGGCTTGTTCCGCGAACTGTCCCTGCCGGAACTCGCCAATATGTGCGAAGAACACGCGGCCAACGCCTCGCCGCTCTCCTCAGACGAATGCGCGCTTCTGGAACATGGGAATGAGACGCCCACAGCGGAACCGCCGGCATCGTGGCTGCCCAGGCCGTTTCCTTACATCCCGCCCATCTCTGTCATTAACCCCAAAGCCGTGGCCGCTTATAATCAGGGACGGCGACTGTGGAAGATACGCGCCGAGGGAGCCTTGCAGGAGAGCTTGGCCTGGTTTCAGAAGGCGATAGAGGCCGACCCGAACTATGCCCTCGCGTATGCGGGAATGGCGGATGCGTACAGCATGCTCGGCTATTACAGTTATCTGGAACCTCGCGTAGCGGCGGCTCAGGCCAAAACCTGGGTGCAGGCGGCCGGGCAAACAACGGGCAGGGTGTCGGATATTGCCCAATCCGCGATACTGACGGCGGACGCCTGGATTAAAATGATTTATGATTGGGAGTGGGTGGAAGCGGAAGAGGCCTTTATTGAAGCGCTGCTGCTAAACCCGGACAACGAAACGGCCCATCAATGGTACAGTTACCTCCTGATGCTACAGGGCAACACGCAGCAAAGCCTGGAAGAGATCAATACCGCCTGCGATCTGGAGCCGCAAAGCGGGGTTTTGAGCAAAAGCGTGGGCGAGCGATACCACTACAAGCGCCTGTATGCGTATGCCATTGAAAAGTACCGGGACGCTCTGAAAGACGCGCCCCGCTACTGCCTGGTTCATTATTGTCTGGGGAAAGCATACGAACAGCAGGCGCTTATGTGCGAGGAGATTGGGCTGACGGAGGACGCGAAAGATAAATTCGACGAGGCATTGCGGGCGTTCCATCACGCTATTGAGTTGGATGATATGCTGGAAGGTCCGCAAAACCCCTCTTTGTCGCAGGCATTGCCCATGCCTATGCGAAGGCAGGCGAGCGCGAGAAATCACGCGAACTGCTGGAACAATTGAAAGAACAGCGCGAAACCGAAGGCTGTTATGTTTCTCCCGTCGCCCTATCCACTATTTATCTCGGGTTGGAGGAGCCGGAGGCCGCTCTGGATTGTTTAGACTTGGCCCTGAACGAACATCCCGGCGATCTGGTGTTGATTCACATTGACCCACGCTTCATCAGTCTGCGCTCTAATTCCCGGTTTGAGGCTGTGGCAAGAAAAATCGGCCTGTACCACTCCGGTTTTCACGGCGTGGAATAGGCCGGTTTGTCGGCGCAACCCCTTATATGCCATACTGAACATACCTGTTACGACTGTCAGGTTTCCAACAATAATCTAATCCGGTTTGCGCGCTGAACTCTGCTCTGAGCATGGGGATACATTATGCTGTTTTCTTGCCATCGTTTCCTCCTGGTTCTTCTATGGTTGGGACATTTGAGCGGCCTGTTCTGCATTGCCGCCTGTTCCGCCTCCGGCTTACACGGCCAAGCTTCCCGCGCCTCCGCTCCTGCCGAAGTTGTCCTCGAATTAGTGCTCCCCAACACAGCCGCAGCAAAAGCGGGGCTGATGCCCGGCGATGTCGTACTCCAATATCGGGATCGTCCCATACATTCATTCGCTGCTTTCGGCGCGGCTATTGGCAATGTTGTCGCGCAATCGCAAGTGAAGATGACAGTCCGGCGCGGCAAGCGGATACTCGAGGTGATGGTAAACTCCGGCGATATGACGTCAATCAACGAGGAAAAATGGATTTTCCGTCCTCAGCTTCCTACGAATATTTTGTCTTTGTATCGTGTCGGGCTGAAGCGGCACGAAGCGAAGCAATGGATGGCGGCGTCTGCGCCCTGGATTACCGCCTTTCGGCGAGCCGAAGCCGCATCCGATACGCAGAGTTCCGCCTTTTTGTGTACTGTGATTTCGGACAACTACGCCGCATTCGCCCTGGATAATAACAATTTTTTGCCGCAGAAAAGCAAGGATGCCAGCATACGAGCAGCTTTGAAATGGGCGCAGCGCTTGTGGCAAATCGTCGCGCGCGGAACAGATAGGGAAGCGCAGGCAATTACCATGATGGGCATTGCCGTTCGCAATCTCAATCTTCACAAGCTGCCCGATGCCTACAAATGCCTGGAACGCGCTTATCCCCTGGCAGCCGCCTGCCATGACGAAATGAGCATGGCGGAATCTCTGGATTTGCGAGGAACTATTCAGTTCGTTATGACGACACCGGATGGCGGCGGAGCCTTTTATATGTTGAGCATGCCCATACACATGGCAAAGGCGCGCGAACTATTCACTGCTGCCTTCAATATCCGAAATCGGCTGGTTCCGGACTCGGTAAGCATGGGAGACAGTTATTGTCACATGGGTATCATCGCCGTTTACGAGACAAAGATACAAAACGCCCTTGACAGCTATTCAACAGCGCGAGCTTTGTTTCAGAAACACGCGCCCGATTCGCCGAATATGGTGAACTGCCTTAGTGACCTCGGTACTGTGACTGCCGCTTCGGGCAAGACGGCACTGGCGCGCAAGGAATACGAACAGGCCCTTGCGCTTTGTCGTAGGAGATACTCGGGCGCGTGGGATACGCTCGCGTCCCTTACCAGCAGCCTGGCGCGTATTATGGCGATGCAGGGCAACACGCGCAAAGCGCAATTTTATATTCAGCAGACTCTTGCCTTGTGGCGCAAGTCCTCTCCTCCTACGGTTGCCAGTCGCCTTGATCTTCTCAGCACACAAGGGCTGATTGCGGCCATTCAGGGCGATCTGGAAAGCGCCGAAACTCATTACCGGGAGGGACTGGCGCTGGCGAATAAACTGGCTTTTAATTCCCCTGAAAAATGGAATCTTGTTTTGTTGTTGGGACTGGTGGAATTAGCGCGGGGAGAGTTTCAACAGTGCCAGAAACATTATGAAGAGGTCAATGCTATTTTGCAGTTCGCGCCCGCTTCTGCGCGGCAGGCTGCTGTCCTCAACGGCCTGGGGTTGACAAGCGATAGTCTGGGAAACTTGAAACAGGCTAAAGATTACTTTCAACAGGCGCGCGCAATCTGGAAGCAAGTCTTACCTGAATTACCGGGTATGGTCGCCAGTCTCACGGGGCTGGCAGTGGTTGCTTTGTCGCAAAAGCGGTTGACAGCAGCCCGCCAGTTGTGTGAAGAAGCGCTGGTGATAATGAAAAAAACCGGCGGGACATTTGCAGAAGCCAAAATCCAAACGCTTTTAGGGCAAATTCTCCTGCGCCAACAGCAGCCCAAAGACGCGCTGTCTTATTTTGAGAAAGCCACCTCCCTCCTGGACAATCAGCGGCAGGCAATTTTCAGCCTGGAAACGCGCGCCTTCCTCGTGCAGCAAAACGCCGAGGCGTTTACGGGGCTGATGCAAACCTACCTGTCTCTGGATCAGCCGGAAAAAGCTTTTGGCGTACTGGAACATATTCATGCGCGCTCGCTTGTTGACAGCATGGCGAAACGCTACCGGGATCTGGTTTATCAACTGCCGCCGAAATTTCGGGACCAACAACTTGCCCTCGATGATCGCCGACGCGTTCAGGAAACTGAACTTCAGCAGGCGCAGGCAAACCATGAAACCAACCGGGAAGAACCTCTGCGCCAATCGCTGCAAGCGCTGGAAGTTCAGCAACGTCAGTTGGATGCCGATCTGGGCCTGGCTTTGCCGCGCATCTCCGCGATAGAAACCCCGCAGCCGATTGATGTGGAAGCGGCAAAGCAAGCTCTGCCGCCGGGAACGCTCGCGCTGGCTTTCGCGACCGATGACAGGCAGACGTATCTCTTTACCCTCACGCGAACACGTTTTCGTTCTTATCGCCTGTCTGTATCGCGCGACCTGTTGGTCCGGCAAGTCACCAACGCGCGCCGTATTTACGCCAACATCAACAGTACGCCACATAAGTACACGCCCGTTTTGAAAGACCTTTACCGCCAGCTTCTCTCGCCCGCGCAGGAAGAAATCAACCATGCCGACGCGCTTGTGATTTGCCCGGACGGGCCGCTGCATAATGTTCCCTTTGCTGCATTGATGCCCAAAGATGGACATTTTCTCATTGAGAAACTGCCCGTGAGTGTCGTCGGTTCCCTGACCATCTACCGCAGCCTGCATTCCGCGCGACAAATCACAAACCCGAAAGTTCTGGCTGTCGGCAATCCCGCTTACCGGCTGACCGGGGCGGCAAAGTCGTCTGCCTATGCGCGTGTGACAATCATGGGCGGGACACGGCAGCAATTACAGGAAACGGGAACAGTGGCGAAGCAGGTAGGCAAACTCTACGCGCCTCACTCCCTTGTGCTGACCGGGGAACAAGCGACGATTTCCAATCTGACGGCAAAGTGCGTGGACGTGGATATTCTGCATGTGGGCTGTCACGGCCTTGCAGACAGCCGGGATTCCTTAAATTCAAGTCTGGCATTGACGCCAAATTCCAAAGATACCGGCCTGCTTCATGTGTGGCAAATCATGCGTATGAGAACAAACGCGCATCTGGTAGTTTTGTGGGCCTGCGAAACAGGAACAGGAGCAGAAAGCCAGTTTGAAGGGGTTCAGAGCGTGGCGCGGGCATTTCTGACAGCGGGGGCGAACAATGTGCTGATGTCGCTGTGGGTCGTGCAGGATAAGCCATCGGCGGAACTCCTACTGGACTTCTATCGCGCATGGAAGGCCGCCAAAGGCAAAAAGACTTTAGCGGCAGCCCTGCGCGAAGCGCAAATCCGGGCGCTGAAACGTAACCCGCGCCCCTACTTCTGGGCGACATTCATACTCAATGGCTCCGGGCAGTGAAGCACGGGTTATTTGAAGTCGGCGCGCAGTTTGCGTAAGGCGTCCAGCAGGCGGCGCGACTCAGCGCTTCGCGCATCCGCTGCCAGGGCGGGTTCCGCATCGTCCAAAACTCCCATCGGCGCGGCAACCTGACCCAGTTGCCCCATCTGCGCAGTCGTCAGGGTTCCGAAAAACGATTGCGCATCGGGAGATGAGCCGCCGAAAGAAGCCTCCTTGTTTTCGCCTTTGACCTCGACACTCCAGCTATAGATGGTATCGGGCTTCAGCAGGCCATCCGGCACTTGCAGGCAGGCTTCGGGGGGCGTAGCGCCGGGTTGAGACAGGCGACGGCTGCCATTCTCATCCCCACGCAAATCTAGCGTGAGAGTATGCTCCTCGGGATTGGACGCATTAGGTGTTTGCGCGTTGACAATCGTGATTTCATAATGGGTTGCGCCGGGGATCGGCTTGGTCAGTTTCCAGACAAGCAAAGGGCGCAGACTGCCAACCAGCGTTCCTTTTGGACGCAGCAGTTGAACGGCGTCACGGTTGGCCTCGCCCATTATGGCGCTTTGGTTATTTAACTTCCTCAATTGCGCCAGCGTCTGTTCGGACACGTCGCCACGCGCGGCAAACATCGGGATCGAGCCGCTGCCATTTCCCCGAATGCCTGCCACAATCTGCTGTTGCAGGCGATCCCGTTCCGCTGTGACCCGATGAAGCGCGGACTGATTCAGGAACCAGACCAGCGCGGCGGCAGCCGCCATACCGCACAGGGACAGGCCAGCCCAACGCAGTCTAAAAGCCGCCCATCCTCCCGGCCCATAGCCCCGATTGGCATCTGGCGCGTATGTTTCCTGGCTGCCGGAAATATGTCGCTTGTTGTCAGCGGAGACGCGCTTCTTGTTGTCCCTACCGAGTGGTGAGCGAGTTCGGCAACGGGGCCAGAGTTTGTACTTCGAGATACTGGCGCACAGCGGCAGCGTCCGCCAGGCAGCGTGAACACTGCGTGATATGCTCCCGCTCCCGCGCCGTAACGACGGTTTCGTTTTGCGCGTAGCGGGAAATAACGTCGTCGTCCGGGTGCGGGGCGTCGGCAGGCACACCCGCCGCCTGCGCCAAACGCGCGCCTGCCGCCCGCCGGAACAAGTCCCGGCAAGACGGGCAGGTGTCAAGATGGCGTTCGACAACAGCGTAGTCGCCAAGCGCGTCCAGCGTTCCCGCGCGATAATTTGAAATTTGTGTTTCTGTTAGATGTTCCATGGCCTCTTAACGTTCCAAGACGACCGAATACGCGCGGCCTTACAATTCTTTCATTTCTTCGCGCCATCTTTCGATTTTGCGTCGAGCCGTCATGCGGCAATTGGAGATCGTCTGCTCTGCTTTCAGAAACTTCTTGCTGTCCGCATCCGTAAGTGGGAGTTTGCGCCAGGCTTCCTCAAGAAAGCGTTCAAACAAATCGGGGGTTGAGAGAGAAATCCCCAGCGCCTGCGCCAACTCCGTAATGCGTATGTCCAATCCGTCCAGAATGAAATCCTGCTCCTGATTGAGCAGAATCGCTCCTCGTTCACAGCGAGTAAGCGCGCCTTTCCTATCTGTATCGCACATCAACTTCCCGACCCGGCGCATCCACTCCGTGCGCGCCGCCTGATCCAGAATATCCCCGAATATATCTTTTGTGTCCGGTATTTCTGCGCTGCCCCGCTCCTGCCTTTCTTCCAGAGACTTCGGAATCTGTCTCCTTGAGTTCCAGAAACTGCGCGAGATAAAACATCAGCGTATCGGCCAGAAGGGGAATCTCCACCCACGCCAGAATATGCCCGATCAAAAGGGGCAGTCCGGCCATGTTCGCGCCGACAATTTCCATCGGGCTCTGATTATCCAGTTGATGCTGGCGGAAATTCGCGTAATCACCTTCCAGAAATTGCTGCGCTTCCGCGGTTATTGCGGTCATTCGCCGCGACCAGGCGCGCAGACCGGCCATGCTGACAGCATGGGGGGGTTCTGTCTCCCATAGTTCCAGTTCAGGGTGGGTTTGCAGCGCGGACAGCATCTTTTGATTTATCTGCCGCCAGGCAGGGTTACGTTTACGCAGGTAGTTTACAAACAGGTTTTTGACGATCATGCGGGTGTAAGCGCGCGCGTTCATTATTTCCTGTTGTCGGGGTATTCTCGCTCCTTCCGCTTCCTGACTCCGCTGCCCATTCAGTATTTTGTACAGACTGTATTCCGTTTCGGCGACAAGCTCCTCGCGCTTTTCATGCTCTTCCCGCCTCGGCATGTGCTTATGCAGTGTCTGTTCCGCTTCCCTGCAAAGCTCTTTTGTCCAGAGAACCTGAAAAACGGAATCCGCCTCTTTCTGCGTTCTGGCAGCAAAAAACCGATGCAGCAGTGGGTCATATGCGCGCTTTGGAGAGAACCACATGGCTAAGCTACCTTCGTAAAACATGAATGACGACACGCAACCTTAAGGAAGCACAGGAACGAACCATTATTCGTCATTTCCCCGTGCATTTCCTGCGTTTCATGTTTGTAGCTCGCGGTGCAAAACTCAAGTCGTCATAAATTATCCTCTACTACGCGAAAACTACTCCGCAATTTTATCAGGGAATTGTAAGGTTGCTTTTTCGTATGCGTCTAGCCTTGTAGGAGGCAAGGCTAGATGTTCCATTTCACGCCTGGTAACTAAAGAGTATTGTCCAATCTCTCCCTTCAAGACAAATCTTCCCGTCTGCGCCCTCTCCCTGTAATCATTTGCATGACAGTTATGGGCGTCGTACTCACCAAGTGTTCGCGGGGTGGAACCGAATTTACATAAGTCGCTGTGCCGCAGCCTACTGCGCTCCCTATCAGCCAATCGGCACTTGTCACTCAAAACACGCCTACACAGCAGGAGGATGCGCAGCAAGCCGCGCAATTGGCAGATGAAGCTAGGCGCAAGCGGAAGCAATCAAACAACGGGAAGTGGAAGAGGAAGCGCGACGCGCTGCTCACGCTCGGCTGGAAGCTGAGCGTGAGCAGCGCGAGGCAAGGCAACACGAGATCACGCTGGTGGAAGACCGGGTTGCGCGTCGGCAGGAAACGCTCGATTCACACAGGGATTCACAGCGCAAAAAAACTCCACCAGCCAGATGAATGACCTCAAAAGCGCTATTGCCGAAGACCAGGCGAAAATCGCTGAACGCAAACTGCTTCAGTAGGAAGTGGTTCGCTCTCAAACCGGTATGTGACGGATGGGTGGTTTCTCTCAGGCATTTCAGAAGTTGAAAAGGAAAACAGGATGAAACGATCTTTGAGCGCAACGACGTTGCGTTTCTACGGCTTATTACTGGCGATGCTGGCAATTTGCCGGTCAGCAGGGGCACAGACGGTCTATGCCACGTCCATCACCACAAATCAAATCTACACGGTGAATGTCGCCACGCATGTCGTTACCCCCGTCTTCAACACCGGCGCCCCGCTTGACAGTCTGTTCTTTGATTCCAGCGGGCGCATCATCTACTCGCAACTCGACAACGGCAGGGTGCTGGCGTATGACCCGCGCAACAACTCGAATATCGTACTGGCGACGGGACTCAGCGCACCGATTGATCTGGCACTGGAACCGAACCAGACGAGTTTTCTAGTCAGCGACTCAACCTCAAATTCCCTTACGCGCGTCCGGCTATCGGGCGGCACACAGGGCAGTTCGCTGTCATTGGGCGGCAGGCCGGACGGCATTATTTATGACACCGCCAGCCGTCTGTTTGTCAATGTGAGCAGCGGTTTCCAGAGCAACAACTCAAAAGTCGAGCGTATTGACCCAACGACCGGTAAAATAATCGCGCAGTCTGCCAACACGGGCGTTTTCCTCGATGGCTTGACGTTCGACAGCGTAACGGGAATGCTATTCGCCGCCGACTACAACAATGGCCGTATCCTCGAACTCAATCCCGATACTCTGGCCTTCACCTTTCTTTCCCCAACAGGAGCAATCCTGTCGAACCCTGATGGCATCACCTCGGACGGCCAAGGTCATATCTACATCGCCAGCCGGGGAAATAGCCATGTCCTGCAATACAACATTGCGGCCAATACCGCTACTGTCATAGGTACTATCGCCGGTTTAGACGACCTTGCGCCCGCTTCAGGATTAGGATCGGCTGTTCCCGAACCCGGCGCAATCACATTCGTCATTGGCGCAGGCGTCTTCGGCGTCCTGCTGTTGCGACGGCGGAAGTAGTTGCCCGGTACAATGGTTTAACTCGCGCGAGTTCCGGCAGATGCGAAACTGCCGCAGGCCGGAACTCGCGCGTAAGGAGACAACAATGGTACGCCTTTCTCTACACACTGTTTGCGCTGTTCTTGCCCTGCTTTCTTCGGGCGCAACTTCCCGCGCTCAGGTAGTTTTGTTCACCAACCCCGGCTCTTTTCAGGCCGCCACTTCGGGGCTGAAAATCATTGACTTCAATGACCAGATTCCAGCGGGAAGTACCTCGCGCGGCTATGCCAACGGAACCGTCACTCTGGCCGGCGTCACTTTCACTTCCAACAACCAGAGGTTGTTCACCGTTGCTCCCGCTTTCGACCGTCACTATAATCTCGGTGACGGTCCCGTGCTGCATTGGGAGGGAACATGGCCGCGTATTCTGACGATTAATCTGCCTGCAAACACCACTGCGGTCGGTATGGATTTCGGAGCCGATGGAGCCGCGCCGTTCGACTTTGCCCTTTCCACAGGCGAAACGTTTACATTGACCGGCTGCGTAACGCCCACCAGTAGCCCAACGTTCGCGGGGTTCACTTCGGTTGCGCCTATCTCGTCACTATCCGTTACTGTAAGCGAACATGTCATCATTACGCAAATTGACCGCTTCTCCTTCGGCGCGAGGGCTGCCGTTCCCGAACCCGGCGCGCTTGCCCTGTTGACAGGCGCAGCCTGCTTCGCAGCCAATTTGCTTCTGCGTCGCCAAAAACAGTCTCAGGATAGGCGTAAGCAACATACAGGGAAAACCAGATCAAAATAGACATCTAGAGCATCTTTGCGCTTTTCAAATAATAAGATAGAAAACAAGCGTTACCTGTCCGCTTGCTTAATCTCTAGTAGTGGAAGAACGTAAAGATGCTGACATCTATTTCATCCAATGCTTTCCCGCAGGTTCCGCGCGGCCTTACAGAGCGCTTTCAATTTCGCTTCCACATGCGCGTTGTCGTTCATGGGACGGGCGGAAAAGGTTCCGAAGCCGCAGTCCGGGTTTAAGAACAATTTTTCTATGGGGATCAAGGGCAAGGCGTTTTGGATGCGGGCGGTGATGGCTTCCACGGTTTCAATTTCGTCCGTGCGGGGATTTACGACGCCCAGACCTATCTCTTTATCCCCGAACGCCAGTATCTCTCCCGCACGGGGCGTGGCGTATTCCAGCACCAGTTGCTGCACATTCAGACGGGCGAACCAGGGCGCGAGCGGGGCGTAGTTTCCCCGCAGCAATGTCGCCTCGTTGCGGCTCCAGTTGCCCCTACAGACATGCAGGCCGATCCGAATTCCTTCCAACCCCTCCACCACGCGGTTGAGCAGGCTGATGGCGAATTCCAGTTCTTCCGCCGGGTCGTTGCGGGCGGCAAGCGCGGCGCACATGAATGTCCGCGTTTGCCCCTGCGTGAACACCAGTTCCGTCAGCACCGGCTCATCGAACTGAATGAAGTCCGCGCCCGCTTCCCGCAACGCGAACGCCTCTTCCCGCAGAATGTGTACCACGTCCTCGGCCACCGCCTCCTTATCGGCATACGCCTTGCCCGTGATTTCGGGAACCCACAAGGCGCGGGTGAGCAGATAGGGACCGGGAAGCGCCACCTTGACGGGCTTTTCCGTATGGCGTTGGAGAAACGTTAGTTCTTCCAACGCTAATGGTTTGCGCCGCGCCAATTTGCCCACGCAGGTCGGGTTGTTGATAGAATACGCGGGGACATCCAGCGTTTGCAGCAGTTTCTCGAAGCCCGCTTTGTCCTCCACGTAATCCAGCATTTCTGCCAGCGACATCAGGCGAATGCCGTCCAGTTTTTCGGACACGAACGAGTAGAAGTTGTCGCGGCGCTGTTCGCCATCCGTCACAATGTCCACGCCCGCCGCTTCCTGTAGGCGCAGCGCGTCCAAAACGGCTTCATCCGCAACCCGGTCGAAGTCGGCTTCCGACAGGTCGCCGCGCCGCCTGGCTTTGAGCGCGCGCAGCAGGGCAGTCGGACGGGGCAGGCTGCCCACAGTGGTAACGGGAAACAGGGGAAGAGTTTTCACAGGCTTTCTCCCGCAAAGAACTGCTGCCGTTGCACCGCGTCGGCAAGCGCTGTAAACCCGCTGACACGTCCGGGCAGCCAGGCTTTAAGGCCCTCCATGTCCATCATTTCCCGATGCGCGGGGTTGTCGTAGCTCATGGAATACAGGGTTTCCAGCCAGGGTTGCAGAAGAGTTTCGGGCAGATTCTCCCGAACCGTAAACACGCAATGGTCGAAATGGTCGGTTGTCGCCAGTACGCGGTAACGGGTGGAATCAATCGTGCCATCGGCTGTCCAGAGTTGCCAGTTCAAATCCAGCATAGCGCAGGCGTCGGCCTCCCCGGTTTGCATGGCATGAAGCGCGTCCTTTTCCCCGCCGATATGGTCGCCGTGCTTGCCGATAAGCACATCAAAGCGTTTCACCTGCACGTCGCGTCCCGGTTCCAGTCCGTGCCGCTGTAGCAGTCCGAGCGGAATCAGCGTGGCCTGCGGCGAGTCTTTCGCTCCGGTCGCGAGGGTCTTGCCCGCAAGGTCGGACAGACTGCGAACCGGGCTGTCCGTTGGCGTGATGATATGCGAAACGCGGTCGCGGTCGGTATCGCGCATGGCAATGGCCCGACACGTTTGCCCCGAACGCCCCTGCGCGTCCAGCCAGGCGAGGGGCGAATTCCACGCGACGTGAATTGTGCCGTCCAGCAAAGCTTTCACCTGCAATTCGTAGTTACTGAAGAAAATATAATCCATCGGGCAGCCAGCGGTCTCGAAGAAATCCTTGATAATTTCCCATATCACCACCACTTTGGGATCATACACCACCGCGCCCACCAACATTGGTTCTTTCACTTACTTACTCCTTCAGAATAATTCCATGCCGCACAGGGCGCGGCCTATGAACTCGTGCAGCACGTCCGTTGTGGGGGCCATCACGCTGGCCGCCCGCGCATCGCGGAAGTTGCGCTCCATACTCAGGTGTTTGCTGAAGGCCGCGCCGCCACACGCCTGCATCCCAAGATCGGTGACGAGGATCGCGCTTTCCGCCGCCGCCGCTTTGGATTCCAGCACCATGAGCATGGCGTTGGGGGCAGACGACTCTACGGCATCAAGGGCACTGACGAGATGGGCGCGGGCGCGGTCAGTTTCAATCCGCATTTTGGCGAGGCGGGCGCGGAGGTTCGGCAGGTCGGCCAGTTTGCTGTCCAGATGTTCAAAACGCTTGCCCGTCAGGTGCTGCGTGGTCGCCTGAACCGCCGCCTCACAAATTCCTACGGAAATCGCGGCGTTTCCAAGCTGAAATACGGGCAGAACCACGCCGAGCATAACCTCGAAGCCCTTGCCCGGTTCGCAAAACGCCCGGTCGGCAGGAATCGCGTAATCCTGAAACTTCATCGGCGCGCTGCTGTTGCCGCGCAGTCCGAGCGAGTCCCACGCGCCGCTCGTCGCCACGCCATCCTCCCCTTTATAAACGAGGTACAGAACCGTATCTGTCGGGCCGGTGGATTGGGGCGAGCGCGTGGAAACCACATAGCCGTCCGCGTATCCCGCCGATGTGACCCAGGACTTTTCCGCGTTAAGCGTGACGTGTCCATCCTGTTGCGCCGCCTGGCTGACCGGCGCCCAGAAATGGCTGCGCGAACCCTTTTCACTCCATGCCAGCGTGGACAGATGCTGTCCCAGTGCGGCAGAGCGCAGGTTTTGCGCGGAGAGTTGGGGCGCGGAAGCATAGCAGGCAAGTCCGCAAAAGTGCATCAGGGTAATCATGCCCACGGAAGCGTCGCGTTGGGCGATCTGGTCCAGAATGGCAGCCGACACGCGCAAACCCTGCCCCATGCCGCCGTACTCTGTGGGAACGGTCAGACCGAGCAGGCCGGATTTACCCAGCGCATCCATCGCTTCAGCGGGAAAGCGGCTTTCACTGTCCACGTCAGCGGCATAGGGCGCAATCGCTTCATCGCCAACTTGCCGCGCTTTCTCGACAATGGCGTACTGTTCTTCAGTTAATCGGTACAAAAATTACTCCTGTTGGGTCAAAAAGGCAGCGCGAACACGATTGTTCGCGCTGACGCTTGTTTTAATTGGTCGGCTGCATACGCAGAACGAGTTCGACGGAATGGCACAGCGTATTGTAAAGCGGGGATCGGGTCAGAGTTGTTTCCCAGAGCGCGGCCAGTTCGGACTCTTCGGCATCGGAGGAGACATAAAGCGTCCCCTCAATGCGTTCGATACCGGGATGGCCCGCTTCGCCGATGACGCCGACATGAACAAGAGGATTGTTCAGCGAACAGGTGGCGGAGAATTCAAGGGCGTCGAGCGGCAGGCGTTGTTTGGCGGCAAGGGCGCGGAAGGTGGCGGTCAGGTCGGCGGCAAATGCGCCCATCATCAGTTCGATAGCGGAGGGAAGGGCATCGGTGGGGCGAAAACTCAGCGGGTCGCCTACGGCAAAGGCGTGGTTGCGGGCATGAACCGTGCAGGTTCGGGAAGCGTCGGCGCGAACTCGCACCGTCCAGGCGAACGTATTCACGGCGTCTTCCTCCGTGTGCTGTAATACTGTTTCTTCCGCATCGTTCTTCGCTTTCCCTACTCAAGGGCGTTTACAAACGGGCATCACCGGATGCAAGGCAACCCGGAAGCGCCATCGCTGTTCTCCAACGGGTGTTCACATCTCGTCGCCTGAATATCAACAATATCTTACCCGGTTATCTGAATTTTTTGTTCGGCAGTCCGGGACAGCCTCCTCCTATCAGAGCTTTTCTTTGAAGCTATGCTATAATAAACTTGTGGAAGTTATGAGGATAAGGAGAAAGTATATGTCCGCTCAAACTGAAACACCAGAGCGTTCTCTGGTGATGGATAAAACGCGTGTCCGCGCGCTTCTGGACGGAATCAATCAACGGCTTGGCATCGTCATTGATCCCACTGCAACAGCTTTGCAGGCACAGCAGCAGCAATTGGCAAGCGGCGTCCGACCGGAAGACAATGAACTCTCCTGCGAGATCATTCGTGAGCGGGAACGACACATGCCCGTTGAAAAAGAAGGCTAATGCCTATTTTGCTGTGGGACGCTTGTGGACTTGTGACGCGCTATGTCCCGGAAATCGGCTCAGAAACGACAAATGCGCTTTTCTCCTGTACGCCGCGCCCAACGATGATTGGCACATTTTGGGGCTGCACGGAAACCTACGCCATTCTGGTTCGCAGGCACAACTCAGGCCGGATGAGCGCGGTTGATCTCGAAGCGGCCATATCCGCATTGTACAACGAAATCGTTCATTCACAGGACTTTGATTTGTTGAGTATCAGCGATGATTTGGTGATGGCGAGTTTTGCCTACATCCGAGCGCACAACCTGAATTCTGTGGATACGACACTGCTCACCACTTTTCTTGAGTTTCAGGCGAGTTTGCCTGAAGGCAGCCCCTCGCGTATTCTGGTGACGGCGGACCTGCGCTTGATACGAGCGGCTCATGGTGAAGGCTTACAGACGCTGAACCCGGAGGCATTGACAGCGCAAGAAGCCACATCTTTTCTCTCCTCGTTGCGTTAATTGTCATTACCACAGCAGGAGTTACTGCTTCGGCAACCATGTAACCAATCCAAACAGGACGCTATCGTAGGATATTGTCCTGTTCACTTGTCCGGTTTTGTTCGCCTGACCACAGTGTTATTCCGGTTGCCCGAAACAGAAGCAGACGCCGTAGGGTTCTTTGGCAAAAAAGATGCGGTAGCGTTTGCCGCCATGCTCGTCCACGCGCAGTTCCGAGGGTTCGATGCCCTTGTCTTGCAGTTCCTGACGCAATGCTTCCACGTCGCTCACGGCAAAATAACAACTGGCCTGTTCGGGGTCGGCGTTGTTACGGGCCAGTCCGATTTTCACCTCGTCGCGCTGAAGAACGGCTGTTTCGCTCTGCTTCTCCACGACCTGAAAACCGAGTACCTGCGTGTAGTAGCCGATAGCGGGGCCAATGTCTTTTACGGGAAGCGCGGAAGTATCCGTATCCCCGATGGGATGCGCGCTCTGAAACACGACTGCTTTGGACATATTTTCTCCTCAAGATTTGTTTGCTCTCAAACCCCTACTCCCACATACGCGAAAAGACCGGAAAGGCATATGGCAAAAATTCTTCAATTCGGAAAGTTGGAGAGGAGAGTCAGGGTTTGAGGGCCATGCGAAACAGGCTCTAACCATTTGCGCGTTCAGGGGATGATAGGCGAAAGGTTTGAATTTCAAAGGGGCGCAGTTGGAAGCGCAACTCGCCGTTTGCCGGCGTTCCTGGCGAATGGGTGTTTTCGCGCAGGTCGCAGACGTGGACAAGCCATTCCCCGGCGAACTGCATCTGACATTCGGTTTCCCGGCCTGCCGTCTCGTATACGCGGATAATGCGGTCACTCCTGCCATCCGCCGCCTTGATCCCGGCCAGCACAACGTTGTCAGGTGTCAGCCGCAAAAAGGAGGTTGCGGACGTTCGCAAATCAGGGCCAACGCGAACATCCGCCAGCAGCGGGTTGTTACACTCCTGCGGGTAACAAACTACCTTTGCGTCTGCCCACGAACCCGCGTAAGGGAGCAGGGCGAACTCGTACTGATGCCGTCCATGCTGCGAGGAGGTCGCGTCCGCCACCATGCCGGAGTATTCTCCACGCGGAGCGCGCAGCAGCGTGGTGTACAGCGTTCCGCCGCTCACTTCAACGCCGCCCACGCCCGTATTTACCAAAGCGATGCCGTGTCCGTCACTCTCCAGCGCAACAAAACGGCGCGCGGGCCACTCCCCTTTGGCGTTGGTTCGCGGCGAATACGGTTTGCGCCGCGCAACCCCGAACGGTATTTCATAGATGCCAGTGGAGGTGTCCAGACAGGTCGGGAGCGTCAGGCGCAGGCGGGTTGCTTCCCCTTTCCAGTCCAGCGTCAGGGCAAGGCGCAGTTCGGGGCGGTGGGCAGGCAGGAAGAACGCGGCCTCCCATTTCAGGGCGTTTTCCGATCCCGCCCATGCCAGCGGGGGAAACTCTCCGCTTAAACGCGCGGTTTGTCCCATCAACGATTCCTGGCTTTGCAGTCGCAGGGTTCCGCTTGCTGCCGCCACTTCCGGGCCGGCAGGATTCTCAATCTGAAAGTTGCCGTCATCGCGCTGCGCCACCAGCCAGCTACCGGCGTTTTCCAGCAGAACCATATTCGTCGGCTTCCAGACCAGTTTTCCTATTCCCCATACCGTATCAAATTCCACGCGAATCCACTCGTTTTCCAGAACAACTTCCATGAACTCCGTTGCGCTTAGAGCATGAAAAGCCCCTCTCTTAGCGACGAAGGAGCGGCCAGGAGAGGGGTTGGGGTGAGGTATCTCCAGCGCGCCTGTTTCGGCGGCGTGACAAACGGGAACCGACAACTCCCCCGCTTCCAACCGTAACATGTTGTGTGCGGTGGCGGGTACGTTTACAAGCGCGCGACAAACGCCATCTTGAACCTCGAAGGCGCAGGGAGTGCCATTGGTATCGGTTGCGGAGGAAATTCCGATCCAACCCGGCGGCAGAGGAATGGCGGCAACGTCCTGCCGATCCCAGGGCAGGCCGTTGAAGACGAGGACTGAAACAGTATTATCGTCAGGTGAAGGTTCCGAAACAGAGGGGACTGGGGCAATCCGGGTGAACGATTCATTGAGAATCGAATTGGCGGCAGATTCTATTTCATCAAGAACGCGCAGCGCGTCCTCATAAACAGCAGTTGGATGCGACCCGGTGAACACATCGTGGAACTGCACATACGCCAGTTGCCACCACGCTTCTTCCAGAGTCTCCGCGCCCCCGTTCCAATTGGCAAGCGCGGCCCATTTCTCGGCTTCCAGCAGGCGAGTTTCCACGCGGCGGTTGCGCAGGCGGAGGGTATGGCGCAAGGAAAAACAGCCTGTAAACTCCGGGTTCAGGTCGCTATCTACTACCGGCAGGTTTCGCCCGGTCTTCGTCAGCGCGTCAAAAAACTCGCGTGGCGTGGCCGTTCGCCAGATTTGTTCGGGGCGTTCGCGGCGGCGTTGCTCCACAATCTGCTGCGGGCGCAGGCTGACCGGCATCTCGTTTTCCGTGTAGGGCAGTACCATATACGGGCCGGGGCCGGTCAGATAGTCGGCTTTATCGAAACAGCTTTCAATGTCATCCCAATTCTTGCAAAAGCGCCAGCTCAGGTTTTCCGGGTGAATGTAGGCGGCATACGTCCCCCATCCCGCAACGGTGATTTCGCTGCCGTCCAGCCCCCGCGCCAGAAACAGGTCGCGTGTATGGCTGCCGCCGAAACGGTTTGCCATCGCCTGCGCAAGTCCGAAGCCCCGCATCAACTGCGGCATTTGCGCGTGGATGCCGAACGTATCCACGAGCCAGCCCGTCTCAACCGCAACGCCCCATGTTTCGCGTACCCATTCGAGGCCCATGTGTTGATTACGGACAAAGCACTCGCCATCGGGCAGATTACACTCCAGCGTGGAGGCCATGCCGCCCACAAACTCAAGTCGGCCAGACGCAAGGAAGGGCCGCAGCCGTTCCACCAGATCGGGACGCCGCTTCTGAAGTTCCCGAAAGTGCGCCGCCTGTTCGATGAGATACTTGAATTCAGGGTTGTGTTCAAGCGCATCCAGCAGGCGGATCACAACCAGTTCCAGCATCTCCGACATTTCCGCGCGCCCCCGCTTCCACGCGAGGTCTACATGGGTAATGCCGATCACAAAAAACTCCGACTGCGGCGTAGACATACGAATCAAAATTCCTTCAAACAGGTTCCCCTTCTCTCAGGCTTTTTGGGAGAAGGGGTTAGGGGTTGAGGGCTATCTTTGCGGAAGGGTCGGGAGTCGCGTGTCCCGCGCCACCTTTACACTGTGTTTTTCCAACGCGCCTATTGTCGGGATCGCGCTGCGCGCATGGCCCTCAAGATCAATCCAGGGGACGAGCGGTTCCCGCTTTCCCGCCGCTACTGCCGGACTGTCCGCCTTCACATGAAAATCGGCGGATGCGGGATCAAGGGAGGGATTGACGAACAGCGGGTCGGCAATCTTGTCATTCGGCCCCATAATCGGCGGCGTTCCCCCTCCGAAATACAGGTTGTTCATGCGCGTGATACGGGTATTGCCCTTGTCGCTGATGTCGGAACTGACCGTATTCACCGGCTGGCCGTCCCGCGCAACCAGAATATTGTTCATCATGCGAACGTCGTCCGTACTCTGAACAAAGATTTGCCCCCACGCCAGTTCGGGGGATGCGCCGTTCATATAAGCCGTATTGTTGATGATGTCTATCTGATGCGACCGGAACGAGTGGATACCGGAACCGCCATTGTTGAACGACAGATTGTTCTGCGCCAGAGTTCGGCCCAGATAAATCTGGTTTTTTGCCGGAACATAGTTGGTATCTATAATGATACCGTTTCCGTCGGAGATTTTCTTGATTTTGCCCCAAGGAACGAAACAGCGGTTGCCGCTGACCTGATTGTTGGAAATCAGCATCTTGTAAACATTTTCCGCGCTGTCGAAATTGGAGTTATCCAGCATAGAAATGCCCGAACCGGCGTAAATCATCCACCAGCAGTTGTTGCGAACAATGTTGTTCTCAATCGTAAACCAGTCCGCTTCGCCGCTGCCGATACCCGCGCCCGCGCAATACTCGACAACATTGTCCGCGATACGTATATGGTGCGGTTTGTTGGTTTCGTAGCGGCCCGTAATGTTGATGCCGTTGCTGTTCGTATGCGGGTCGGGCTTGCCGATCAAATCCGCGTACTTTTCTTTTGCCACATCGGCGTCACCGCGTATGCGCAGGCCGCGCGTCTCGATGTAGGCCAGCGCGGGTTCTGCGGAAGGCTTGGCGGTTGTGCCGCGCTGTCCGAGCCGTATCGCGTTCCACGTTCCGACTGCCGAAAATACGGGCTGATGCCCCGAATAATTCTTCAAAACAATCCACGCGGAGGGAGTTCCAGCATGGCGGAACGCGACAACGCCCTCCTGCACATCATGGGGCATATACGTGCCGTTCATCACCAGCACGATGTCGCCCGGTCCGGCCACATCTATCGCTTTTTGCGGGGTCGCGAAGGGAGCCTGTTCGCTACGCCCGTCGTTTTTATCGCTGCCGGTTGGACGGACGTAGTACGCGGGTTTGGCATAGTAGACATTGTCCAGGCGAAGTTCCGCCCTGTTGCTGCCGCTTTCCGGCCCAATCTGGATTTCAAAACTGATTTTCACGAACGGCGCAGTCGGCTGAAACGCGCCCACGAAGGGACGCAGCGTTGCCAGTTCCAGCGCGTAACGCTGATAGAAATCGGGCGCGGCAGGAGTTATCAGCCCTTCGCAGCCTCCCGTTCGCTTCTTTCCGGCATTAAAGGACTCCATTCGGACCAGAACAGGCCGCGTTGTAGAAGAGGACAGGCTGAAACTCAGGGTCAGTTTCGCCAGATTGGTTTCCGTATTCCGAACCGCCTGCAAACCGCTGGACAGGATTGCCCTGCCTGTCGCATGGGTGTCGGAACCGGTGACGGCAAGCCGCAGGCCGCCAGAGGGCGTAGAAGAACCGGCAATATCAATCGTCCCAACATCCGCGTGTTCGGCGCGGGCTTGCAATCCTCGGCTTCCCATGCCGACGCTTGCCGACGCTTCCGGCCAGGCTGATGGTTCGTTGAACTCACATTGCAGCAATGCGCTTCCCCCGCCCGTCACCTTCGGCGCGGGAGAAGCTGCCGTCATTTCGCGGGCGCGGGGAACAGCGCAAAGATACAGCGACGCGGCACAGCATACCAGAAACACTGGAGTCTTCATAGTACGGCAAACCTGCCTTTCGATAATACGGCAACAGGGCGATATGACGAAAGTTCAAACGAGAGAATCAGTCATTTTCGGAAAGCGTCCACAGCCCGCAGGGGCGAACCACGTTTCCGTAACAGTTGAAGCCGGCAGCGTTGACATACGACGCGCTGTAGCTTACGCCGGGTGTCGCGGCGGTCTGTTCCGGGCGGAACCATTTGGCGTGACCGTCCACGAACCCATAATTCCAGCCACCGGAATGGCTGGGTACGGCCCCGGCAGCGGGAGGGTTCGCGCCCGAGGGCGGCAGTTGCCCATTGGCGCTGCCGACTCGAAAGCCGGTATTGTTGCCGATGCGGTTGCTATCCACCGGCGCTTCCGCGATTAAAATCACGCTGGCGGGCGCGGGAAATTCGGAGAGGCTGCGTCCAGGAGTGATGTAAAACGATCCCGTGTACACTTCGGCTTTCCAGGCGTAGTCGGCAGTCGTAAACGCCGACATAGGAATGGCGTAGGAGCGCTTGCCGGATGTTTTGGTTGTGCGGGGCGTGGTGTCACTGGGACACACAAGATACGGGTTGTTCCCCTGCCCGTAGTATTGCGCGCCCGACTTCTGCGCGTAGGGTTCGATGTAGTGATCCCATGTCCAGGCATCCGTGCCGAAGTAGTACCTGCCGGGGCAGAACATTTCGTCGTAATCCTGAACGTACATCGTCATCGCCAGCGAAATTTGCTTGACGTTGGAAAGGCAGGTGGTCTGCCGCGCCTTTTCCCGCGCCTGCGCGAAAACGGGAAACAGAATCGCCGCCAATATAGCGATGATGGCAATGACGACGAGCAGTTCGATCAGGGTGAAGCCCGCGCGGTTTCCTCTGCTATTCACGGGACGGCTGGAAACTCGGTTCTGGTATCGAGACGAAGAATGGACAACCATTGTCTTTCCTTTCTTGCGCCGGACGGATAAAATCCGATTCGGCGGCACAACCCTCTCAGTCCTTCGGGGACGGAGAGACACGCGATGTTGACGCTCGGACGATAAGTTCAGGAACGGCGATATAAGAAGCGGCAGGAGTCTGGTCGGGAGAAACCTCTTTTGCTTCAATGCGCGCGGCCAGCAGCAGCGCGGCCTGTCGGCCCATTTCAAACAGGGGCTGACGGATGGTAGTCAATTTCGGCACGGTCAGGGACGCCACCAGCACATCATCAAAGCCGACTACGGATAACTGATCCGGCACGACGACTCCGCTATTCCGCGCGGCATCCAGAATTTCTACCGCCACATCGTCATTGGAAGCGAGAATGGCTGTGGGCGGATGGGGAAGATGCAGCAGCGCCTCGATGCGGGGCCGGTTCACGGCTGCGCCCCCCCTGCCTCCAGCAGCACAACATAATCTTCGGGAAGCGCAAGTCCGCGCTCGGACAGCCAGCGGCAAAAGGACGCATGGCGAGTACGCATGTTGTAGCGTTGCAGCGATTGGCTGACGTAGGCGATGCGCGCGTGTCCCAGGCTTGCCAGATGATCCAGCGCGAGAGAAATGCCGCGCCAGTTGTCGCCATTGACATAAGGAACGCCGGCAATATCGGTTGCCGAGGAGAGCAGCGTAATCGGTACGCCCAAACCCGCAAGGCCGGAAATCACGTCCGAATGGTCGCGCGGGGCGACAACGATTACGCCATCCGCCCGATTGTCCGAAAAAGCGGCGGCGGATGCAGACGCGCTGACCCAGGGTTCGGTGTACAGCAGAACGCGATTTCCCGCCGCCGCCGCGCCCGCGACAATGCCGTCCAGTAATGCGACAGAAAACAGATTGTTCAGCGTATGTGGGCCGGCCCAGTTGAACAGAACGCCGATAGTGTCCGCCCGCTGTCGCTTCAGCCCCTGCGCCAGAGCGTTGGGGAAATAGTTGAGTTCGGCGGCGATTTCGCGGATACGCAGCCGGGTCTCTTCGGAGACGCGCGTATTGGAACGCGCGCCGTTCAGCACGACGGATACGGCCATCGTGTTGGTGCTGGCGCGTTTCGCGATTTCGCTGAGTGTCACCCTGCCGCTGCTTCGCCCTGCCATCTATGCCCTCTTTCGCTGAAAACGCCCCTGATTCGCAATGACCTAATGTTAGGTCATTGTTCCGAAACAATTTTTGAAACTAACTCAGCCCCTTGCTGCGCGAACAAACAAAAAGTTGTTTTTGTTCACAGCCAGAGCGTGAAAAACGTTTACGCAAACCTATCGTTAGGTCATACTCCCATTGTAACAGAACTTATCTCTCCTGTCAACCACCTTTTTGCGATTTCTACATTTTTTATTACAAATTTGCGCGATTATTTCCGGGCATCAGTTTGTTTACAGATGTATCGCCACATCCCCGTTATCATCTATAGCGCAGGGATACGTCGCCACGCGGCTGCGGGCATCGTACAACGCTTTGCCATACAGATATATTTTGTCGCGCCCTCAGATTTGCGTTAGTCCGGCGTCAATGGTGTAGCCCTGCGCGGTAATGGAACGAGCGGCATCCGAACACAGGAAGAGCGCGAGAGACGCGATTTCATCAGGCGCAATAAGATGCTTTATCGGGACATTGCGTAAAATCACGGCTTCGATGGCGTCCTCCGCCGATTCGAGGTTATGGGCGGCTGCAAGGTCGGCCAGTTGGTTTCTGACCAGCGGCGTATCCACATAGCCGGGGCAGATCGCATTGACGGTAATGCCACAGGGCGCGAGTTCCACAGCGGCAGCGCGAGTCAGACCCAACAATCCATGTTTGGCCGACACATACCCCGATTTATACGCGGACGCGATTTTGGCGTGAATCGAGGCGATGTTGAGTATGCGTCCGAATCCCTTCGCCTTCATACCCGGAATGACGGCCTGCGTGAGCAGAAACGGAGCCACGAGCATCACTTCCAGCATCTGCCGGAAGATTTCGGGCGGGAACTCCTCCACAGGAGCGACATGCTGAAACCCGGCATTATTGACCAGAATATCAACTGGCAGGCCCCGAACCGCTTGAAGGAAGTCAGGATTGGTAATATCACCGGGCAGAGCTTCGGATTGCAGCATTGCGGCAGCCTCCCGCGCGCGTTCGGCAGCCACGTCGTTGATGAAAACCTTTGCCCCCGCCTGCGCCAGTCCGGCGGCGATAGCATACCCGATCCCGGAACCGCCTCCCGTAACAAGGGCCGTCCTGCCCCGCAAATTCACTGACAAATTTACTCTCGAACTTTCCAATGGGCAACGCCTCCCCTGCCATAACCGGTAAAGTTCCGCAAAATCAGAACCACAGGAAGTTCCAGAATCATTTGCAGCCTGCTATTGAACATTAGCGCCTCGCTTTCCTGCAATATTACAACAGAGCGGGAAGGATTTTTAGCGCGTGATGCTGTATAAAGCAGGCAGGAAACATTCCTTTACAATTTGGGCGTTTGGAAGGAGAACACAACGATGTCGAACCCGATGGCTTCCGTGCAGATGATTGTTTTTGGTTCGCGGGGACAGAATGATTTTGAGGGCGTTTTGAAGGATGTGGCAGCGGCGGGCTTTCCCGCGATTGAGGCCGGAAATCTGTTCAAAGCGCATGGCGAGGAAACGACACGCCGGCTACTCGACCAGTACAACATTCGGGTATCCGGGGCGCATTTCGGCTATGGCGATTACGCGAAACCGGAAAACCTGAGTGACCATATCGCGTACGCCAAAGCCATTGGCCTGAAAAACTTCATGTGTTCCGGCGTGTCCGATTCCAAAACGGTTGAGGGTTACAAGCAGTCGGCGCAGGTCTTCAATCAGGTGGGCAAACAACTGGCGGATGAGGGGCTGACCTTCAACTACCACAACCACGCCTGGGAGTTCGATGATCTGGGCGGCACGAACGGTATGGCGATACTGGACGCGGAAACCGATCCCGCGCTGGTGAAATACAATCTGGACGTGTTCTGGATTTACTACGGCGGGCTGGACCCCGTTGCCTTCATTGCGTCCCACGCCGACCGGACAGGCTATTTCCACTTCAAAGACGGGCGCAAAACAACCGTTGACGGCAAATCGCAGCCCCACTTTCTGGAACTCGGCACAGGCGACGTGGATTTGAAGGCCGCGTTCGCTGCCGCGCAACAGGCGAACGCGCAATGGATCGTGGCGGAACAGGATCAAACCGAATTAACGCCCGCCGAGTCCGTCGCCATCAGCCGCGCCTATCTGCGCGATACGTTGGGGGTGTAGGTGTTCAGGTATTCAGGTGTTCCGCATTTGGTAGTCGAAAATATGAAGCAGGAGGTATACTCTCCGATAGCGAACTATTTCCTGCCCATATTGTAGTGTTCAGGTATTCGGGTGTTCAGGACAATGCAACAGTACCATGTTTGCTTTAGCGCGGCGACATTTGCAATTTAGTTCCTGAACACCCGAGTACCTGAACACCTGAACACCCATCTTCATAACAACTGCGAGGGAGCATTTACCCACTATGAAACGTTTTCAACTCGTTCAAGGTCTGGCAATGTTGAGCCTGACCGTTTCCCTGTTCGGCTGCGACCCCAACAAGGGGGGCGATACCGCCACCACGCCGCCGACCACGACCCCAATGGCGAAGTCCGATACGCCGAGTACCCCCACCAAAACGACGGACACTCCTTCCGCCGGCTCCTCCTTCGACACGCCCCGCAAGTCCAACGGCGACCTGACGTTCAAAGTGATCACCAACGGACGCGACCCGTTCTGGGACACGATGGGCAAAGGGCTGGATGTCGGTTTGAAAGAAGCAAACGCGAAAGGCAGTTGGCTGCCGCCGGACAAGACCGATAACGTGGGACAGAAGAACAGTTTTGACCAGCAGATCGCGGCGGGCGTGGACGGCATTGCCGTGTCCCCCATTATCGCGGAAGCCTTCGCGTCCACCATTGACGAGGCGATTGCCAAAGGAATTCCCGTCGTCACTTTCGACTCGGACGCGCCCACAAGCAAGCGGCTGGTGTACATCGGCACGAACAACTATCAGGCGGGCGTAGAAGCGGGCAACGCGGCCGTGAAACTGTTCCCGACCGGCGGCAATCTCGTCGCGTTTGTCGGCAACATGAGCGCGGACAACGCCAAGCAGCGCTATCAGGGATTTGTGGATACGGTCAAAGGCCACAACATCACGATGCTGCAAGACCCGTTCGAGGACAATAAAGATCAGAGCGGCAAAGCGCATACCAACGTCGTGGACGCCATGACCAAGTACGGCGACAAAGTCAACGGCATGGTCGGCCTGTACGCTTACAACGGTCCGGCGATTGTGGATGAGGTCGGCAAAGTCGGCAAGCAGGACAAAATCAAAATCATCTGCTTCGACGGCGTAAAAGCCACGCTGGAAAACCTGAAAAACAAGAAGATTGACGTGACCGTTGTGCAGCGTCCCTACGAGTTCGGGCGCGTGTCCGCCAAAGTGCTGACGCTTATCAACCGCAAGGGTCTGAAAGCCGCGATGGATGAACTCAAGCCCGAACTGGAAAAAGAGGGCATGAAGGTGGACACGGACAAGCACATCATTGATACAGGCGTTCAGGTGGTCACGCCGGAAAACTCCGCGCCGTTCCTCAAAGAACTGGCAGACAAAGGATTGTCCTCCACCTAAAATGGCTTCCAATCAAACCCCTGCCGAAACCATCGCGCCCACGCCCACTCCCGCGCCCGGACCCTCGTTCGGGCAGCGGCTGTTGGCGTGGCCGCAGCTTGCCACCAGTATCGTGCTGCTGATACTGGTGGTTGTCATGGTGCTGTCGCCTGTCCGAACCCAGTTTTTAAGTTCGGCCAGTCTGCAAAACATCGTGCTGCAAACCTCGCTGCTGGCGATTTTCGCCATCGGCGAAACCATCGTTATCATCACGGGCGGCATTGACCTGTCGCTCGGCTCGCTCATCGCCTTTACCAGTATGCTGCTGGCGTTTTTCGTGACCGCGCTGGATAAGCGCATGTTCACGGGCGCGGCAGTGGCACTGGGCATTGCGCTGACGCTGCTGTTCGCGCTCGGCATCGGCTTCTTGCACGCCACGCTGATCCATAAAGTGCGCCTGCCCCCGTTCGTGGTCACGCTGGTATCCCTGCTCGTCCTGCGCAGTCAGTCGTATTTGATGAACCACGAACAGCAGATTCCACTCTCGACCAGAGCAAGTATCCGTTCTTCGACTGGCTGACCAACGGCAAACTTTTCGCGGGCACGCCCCTCGCCATCCCCATTCCCACCATCCTGATGCTGATTATCGCTGCTGTTATCAGCATCGTTCTGGTAACGAACGCGCATGGGCCGGTATCTGTACAGCATCGGCAACAACGAGCAGGCGACCCTGCTTTCGGGCGTGAATACGTTCCGCGTGAAACTGTTCGCGTATGGGGTGAGCGCGTTGCTTGGGGGCGTGGCGGGCATTCTGTACGCGGGGTACGCGCATCAGGGCGATCCGCAAATCGGCGTGGCGTATGAACTCGACGCGGTTGCGGCGGCGGTTGTGGGCGGGGCCAGTCTGAGCGGGGGGCGGGGCAGCGTGGCGGGAACGGTAATCGGGGCGCTTGCTGCTGTTCTCGATTTCCACGACCATCAACCTGTCGCTCAACAACCAGTCGTGGCGCGAAACGGTTGTCGGCGCGGTTCTGATGCTGGCGGTTCTGATTTCCGCCTTGCAGCAGCGACGCAATAAAACGCGGTAAGAATTGTCTTGAACCCGTGATTTGTCAAGATTAACGGATTATCAGGATATGGTCGTTGTTCATCTTCAAATTGAAGCGGCAATCTGACGTTTCAAATCCTGTTAATCCAATAATCCTGAAAATCATGGTTCAAGACAACGCATCTACTCTTTCAACAGAGTTTCGATCAATTCATCCACTTTTGACAATCCGTTTCCGGAATCGAAGCCGGATTCCTGCAAGCGGATGTTGCCCTGTTTATCAATCACATACAGCGTGGGCATGCTGCCGGCGGAATAATTTTTGAACAGTGCGGGCGTTTTGTCCCCGATCACAGTGGGATAGGTGATGCCCAGCGCCTGCTTGCACGGCGGGAATTCGCGACTGCGTGGACGGGTTATCGGCGGACACGCCAATCACTTCCAGCCCTTTGCCCCTGTACTTTTTATAAATTTTTTCCAGTTCGGGAATGCTCATGCGGCACGGCCCGCACCACGTCGCCCAGATATCCAGCACCACCACTTTGCCGCGCAGTGAGGAGATCAGCACGGGTGGGCCGTTTCGGATTGAGCATCAGCGGCGCGTCGGGAGCCGGCCTATCTTCTGCCGCGCCCGGCGGCTTCTGCGTCATCAGGAACAGCGCCAACACGCAAATCAACCCCACCAACAGCGTTATCATGCCCTTCTGCGTTTGCATCGCTTTCCGCTTCTCCCTCTAAATTCGAAATTCGCAGCCGGATTTCCCGCGCCGCGTTACTCACTTCCCGCGTACACTATACCACACATCCCCCGCCCTGCTTTCTGCCAACACGCTCAAAACCTTCTCAAACAACCTCGGAGAAATAATTGCCGTGCCACTTGATTTACGGACACTGATTGGGTAGAATGGGATTGATGTTAGCGCTCTAGGTGTTGAGTGCTAAAATAACACGCTTTCACGGTTCAGGCTTTGTTTTGACCCGGCGCAGCTTAGAAATCTCAATGCTGGATTTTGCGCCTTTTGCCCCCGCTTTTCCGTTTCGCGCGCGCGTGACGGAGTAACAAAAGCAGTGGGCGCGTTTCAAACCTTTACCATCTCAGGAGGATAATTCTATGTCTACGCTCAAGCCGCTCAACGACCGTCTCGTCGTCAAGGCCCTGACGCCCGAAGAAAAGACCGCCGGCGGCATCATTCTGCCGGACAGCGCGCAGGAAAAGCCGCAGGAAGCCGAAGTGGTCGCCGTTGGACCGGGCAAAACCCTGGACAACGGCAAAGTGGTCACGCTGGAAGTGAAGCCCGGCGACAAGATCATCTACGCCAAATACGGCGGCACCGAAATCAAAGTCGGCGGCGACGAATATGTGATTTTGCGCCAGGACGACGTGCTGGCGATCAAAGAATAGTAGGAGAACATCAATGGCAGCAAAAATTTTGCTTGTTTGACGAAGAAGCGCGCCGCGCGCTGGAGCGGGGCGTCAATCAGCTGGCGGACGCCGTAAAGGTGACGCTTGGCCCGCGCGGGCGCAACGTGGTGCTGGAAAAGAAGTACGGCAGCCCGAGCATCATCAACGACGGCGTGACGATTGCCAAAGAGATCGAAGTCGAAGACCCGTTCGCCAACATGGGCGCGCAGCTGGTGCGCGAAGTGGCGAGCAAGACCAACGATGTTGCCGGTGACGGCACGACGACCGCGACCGTTCTGGCGCAGGCGATGGTCAAAGAAGGCCTGAAAGCGGTTGCGGCGGGCGCGAAGCCGATGCAGGTGAAAAAGGGCATTGACAAGGCCGTTGCCGCGCTGGTGGAGCATATCAAGACCAACTCCATCAAAGTGGAAGGCAAGCAGGCCATCGCGCAGGTCGCGACCATTTCCGCCAACGACCCGCTGATCGGCGAGATGCTGGCCGAAGCGATGGAAAAAGTGACGACGAACGGCGTCATCACGGTCGAGGAGAGCAAGGGAACCAGCACCCAGCTTGAAATCGTCGAGGGCATGCAGTTCGACAAGGGCTACATCTCCCCCTACTTCGTGACCGACCCGGAGCGCATGGAAGTGGTTCGTGGACGATCCCTACATTCTGCTGTACGAGAAGAAGATCAGCGCGATTGCCGACCTGGTTCCCGTGATGGAGAAGATCGCCCGCAGCGGACGCCCGATCGTGTTCATCTGCGAGGACGTGGACGGCGAAGCGCTGGCGACCCTGGTTGTCAACAAAATCCGCGGCAACGTCAACAGCGTGGCGGTCAAGGCTCCCGGCTTCGGCGACCGCCGCAAGGCCATGCTGGAAGACATCGCGGTTCTCACGGGCGGCCAGTTCATCACGGAAGACCTGGGCCTGAAACTGGAGAACCTGACGCTGGAGCAGTTGGGAACGGCCAAGCGCGTCACCATCACCAAAGACGAGACGACGATTGTGGACGGCGCGGGCGATGCCGGACGCGATTCAGGGCCGCATTGACCAGATCAAGCGCCAGATCGAAGAGACCGAAAGCGACTACGACAAGGAGAAACTGCAGGAGCGGCTTGCGAAACTGTCCGGCGGCGTGGCGGTCGTGCAGGTCGGCGCGGCGACCGAAACCGAACTGAAAGAGAAGAAGGCGCGCATCGAGGACGCGATGCATGCCACGCGCGCCGCGGTGGAAGAAGGCATCGTGCCGGGCGGCGGCGTGGCCCTGCTCAACGCGCAGTCCGCGCTGGACAGCCTGAAGCTGGAAGGCGACGAGCAGATCGGCCTGAACATCGTGCGCCGCGCCATCGAAGAGCCGCTGCGCCAGATCGCGGCAGAACGCGGGCCAGGAAGGCAGCGTTGTCGTCAACGAGGTGAAGATCGCTGGGCAGCGGGTCACGGCTACAACGCGGCGACCGGCGAGTACGGCGACCTGGTCGCGCAGGGCGTGGTGGACCCGGCCAAAGTGGTGCGCACGGCGTTGCAGAACGCGGCCTCCATTGCCGGCCTGATCCTCACGACCGAGTGCCTGATCAGCGAGAAGCGGGAAGACGCGCCCGCCATGCCCGCAGGTGGCGGCGGATGGGCGGTATGGGCGGCGGCATGGGCGGCATGTACTAAACTGCCGTTTGCCAGTGGGGTACAAAGCGGCGCGGACAGGAATTTCCCTGTCCGCGCCGCTTTGTCAATAAAGGTTCTATCTGGTATCATAACAACAACAAATAGGCGCTTTCACCGGAGAACAAGCCGTGACAACCACTATTACCCCGTTCATACCGATTGCGCAAAACGATCTGGCAGAGCAATTTACAAGGCTGGCAGCCGTGTGGCGCGAAGAAACGCTTCCACTCTCCTCAATCCGCCAGATTATTGAACACCCGGCGTATCAGGCGATTATCGCGCTCGGCCCTGCCGTTGTCCCTCTGCTTTTGCGTGAATTAGAGCGGCAACCAGATCACTGGTTTGCCGCTCTGCGACAATTAACAGGCGCGAACCCTGTGCCTGTAGAACAGCAAGGCCAAACAGCGGCAATGGCGCAAACATGGATTTGCTGGGGCAAAGAACAGGGTTATCTGTAGTGAACCATCTGGAGGCTCTGTTCCCAAAATTAGCGGCAGACGGATATTGGATTACCAGTCCGTCAACAGCGATTTACAACTGTCTCGCATGGGCCGCAGACCAGAATTGGTGTTGGTGGTGGCCCGATGAAGATTATTACTGGCCTGAAGACGCGCCCCTCGAAGAGAGCCTGGCCGCTTTTGTACAAGCCTATAGAGACACTTGGCTATGAAACCTGCGACAATGCCGAACTGGAAGCCGGTTTTGAGAAAGTAGCAATCTACGCACACGCAAACCGCCTGCCAACTCACGCCGCCAAACAACTCCCCTCCGGCCTGTGGTCAAGCAAAATCGGACGCGGCGAAGACATTGAACATAACACGCTCGAAAGTCTGGCGGGCCGCCTCTATGGAGATGTGGCACAGATTCTGAAACGGCCTACATAATTTCACTCATAGAAGCTGGAAGTCTCCACCTGCAAACGGTTGACGGCTTCAATTTTTCGATCTTGATTTAGCGTCACCTCGAACTCGAAAAAATAGCCCTCGCGCATACTCAAACCGTCGCGATTTTCCCCGCCTCCATACTCAAGCACGACGTCTACCACGCCTGTGCCACGGACGCAAATACCTGTGTCGCTCACGCTCACCATATCAAATTCAAGGTCGGACACACCCTCTATTATCGTAACAGAGGAAAGCGCCTGTAACTCTTCGGGCGTGTTTTCGATGAGGTAATCCAACATTTGCGTGTCGAAGCCTTCGATTTCGACAGCCACTGTATGAGGAGGATTTACGATCACAAGCCGGAACTCGCTATAACCCTGTTCATGTGCCCTTTTCCGCAGTTGGCGAATGTGTTCGTGTTCCTGCTGTAGTCGCGCCTGCGCTTTTACCTCAAAAACGATTTTATCCTTGCCACGCTCTGCAACCAGATCATAGCGCGACGTTCCCACCATAGACATCGCCTCACGCTGCACGGTATAACCTTCGGAAACCAGTTGCGAGGCTATTTCTTCCGTTTTTGCCACTTCCAGATAATCCAGTGATGAGATCATGCCACTCCTCCATCAATCTGACCAAACACGACGGTGCTGGATTGAACCTTCCCTACTTCAATGTAAAGAATACCATCCCAGCGCGTTGCAAGCTGCTTCAGTAGTTCGTCATATACATCCGATACGTCTACGGGAACATTTCTATCGCTCAGTTGCGGCCTGCCTGTTCTCAGATCGTATTTACAGGCCAATGCTTTTACAAACAAAGCGTCGTCGGCATAGACGATGGTTTTCATGGAATCAACAATCTGTTTCAGGATGTTATCAACATCCGGTCCGCCGGGTTTGTTAAAAAACCAGTTGATACGAATATACCGATTACCCTCCATAAGGGCTTTATCCACCATCTTTTGACGCGCCGCATCGCCTAGAGCCTCTTGAAAGGGGCGGTTTGCTCCAGGATTGGAAGACTTCGGTTGGCGCGTTATCACCATTGCAAACGTCATATTGTGACTCCAAAATTAGGAGTTGCGGAATGCCATTGAAGATAGGCGCGGACTTCGGCGTTGAGTTCCTGAACTTTGACGAAGTACCCTTCCGCCGTAACGGGAAACAGGGCGAAGTCGTTGCGCTCTTTTGCATCCAGATACATCGCCGTCAGCATGTTGGTCAAACTGGTCAGGTGCTGCAATGCAGCGTGTAGTTCCTGTGTATTTGCGATTGTAGAACTGTCTTTCACCATACTTCCTTTCCCATCGGCTTTCTCCAATCCACTTCACCATGCCGATTCTCAGGCGTCACTCCTGCTAAAAGTTCTTCCCGTGTTGAATCAGCCGACTGAATACGAGTTTGCAACCGCTGTTCGAGTTCGGCGCGAGTGAACTGCTGCGTTGACTGTTCCCGCATCGTCTCGGTAAATTGAAAACGCCGTTCTATGTCGGCGTCCAGTTCCTGTTTGTGTTCTTGGTAATACTCCAGCGCGGCTTGAATTTGTGGCAGAGACAGATACGAATGTTGCGCCTGTATCTCCTCAGCGTTTCCTCCCTGTGCCGTAGCATCCAGAACCACTTCAATCACTTTGGTGTTCGTATCGGCGATAAAGGCTACCCCGTTTGCGTCTATCCAAATCTGTTGTGACTGCATGTTAGTTTTTCCTTTTGGTTGTTGCTAATACACCTTCACTTTGAGGCGACCGCCGCCACAAAAACACGTTCGTAGGGACACAACTTGTTGTGTCCTCCTTGCGCTTTATGCCCTCCTTGCGCCTTGTGTCCTCCTTGCGCTTTATGCCCGCCGGGAAGGGATAGAGGTACGAACCCGAAGCAAATGGCCTTCCCGGCTCCCCTTCATTGGTACAAATTTTAGGGAACAGGTCAGAAAAACAGGATAAATAGCAGAAACAAACGAACCTTTTCCGCACACACATCGTCTAAACATCTACATACGTCTACTATATAGAGACTACTAACTAGCCGGTGGTGGGCCGTTGAAAATTCGGAGTTCTTCTCCACTCTCAACAATCTAACCTGGAAGGGAGGTGCAAGAGGATGCCTGGTCACTCTCCCCGTTCGCCCTGATGCTAATGAGGTCACGACGCCTCTACTCACAACCTGACACAATGAGACACTGGGCTGGAAGCGCTGCATTGCCACTATTTCGACGCTGTCTCTACATACCCTTCTCCCGGCGCGTTTCCATTCCTCCGTTAGCAAAGGTCGCGCTTCTCTTCGTTCGGGAGATTATTTTACACGCCTTTAGGCGGCTTCTTGAGCAACAGGCGGGGTTGCGGCAGCGCGAAGTTTACCATCGTCAGTCGGCAGTGATTGTATACAAATCGTCTTTGTAGCTGAAACTGAGATGTTTGCCGTCAGGAAGCCAGCGAAGCTGACGCGGCGAAGACGGCCCCCGTAAGTGTTCGCCATCCTCATCAATTGGGCCGCTGCCGCTCATAGGAATACGCTGGTCCGGGGCGGCTCCGACTTCACGCATATCGCTGCCGTCCACGCGGCTTACCCACAGGCTCTGCCGGGAAGCGCCAGGACTGCTGATTGGCAAATGGAGAAGTGCGCGCAGATAGGAAAACAGCCCGTTATCCTCAAAATGCTCGGCCAGTTTCAAGCCCACACGGTCGCCCTTCGCTGTGAATTCGACATGAACAATGCCGCGCTTACCGGGCGGCGTCAGCACATACGAATGAGCGGGCGTCGCGCTTTGCAGGCCGATCTCCTGTACCACAATCGAGCGCGAGGGGTACGGTTGCCGCTCCCATATCAGCAGGCGGTTGGGGTCAAGAACGGCGATACGCCCCGGAGAATAGTTCCATGCGCTCGTCAGTCCCGGCTTGCGCAGCAGGCTGTTGGGCGCAATGTCCGTCATTTGCATACGTTCGGGCGCGTCAATGCAGCCGATGCCCACGCGCTGGACAGACACAGGCTGCGCGTTCATATTCACTGGCGGAACCGTTCCGGGCGGGGCCACATGCCGGCCTGAAAACTCCATCCAGTGGCGGCTGTCGCCGCACCATGCTGTCGTGATAAAGCCGTCCTCCACGAAGCGGCGAACCGGTGTCCCATCGGCAATGCGAATAACGGCGTAAAACGACTGCTCCTTTTTCTGCCGCGCGTCGTAGCGGGACATAATGCCACTGAGCAGCCATTTACCGTCCGGCGAAACCCGCATACTGTAGCCGGACTTCAGCGCGTCCGTTAATTTATCGTCATGCGTGGCAGTTTTTGTATCCACATCATAACGAAAAAAGCCGGACTGAGGCAGGTCGGAAGAAATCCAACTGCGCTGAAACAGCAATTCACGGTTCGACAGCCAGCCGTACTGCCCCCCACTCTGCCATTGTTGGCGCGTGGCGACCAGTTGCGCCCGCCGCAGGAGATTCGGCTCCTCCAACGGGCTGCGTCCCATCATCAGGATAGCCACAACGCCCACAGCCACCGCCAACCCTCCTGCTTTCCGCCTGCCGCTGAATTGCGGATGCGTCATGCTCCTGCTCCTTTCTAAAACTTGTCCTGACTATTCCCCCGGCGCTATTCAGTGTTACCTGAATACACCCGATTGCCTGCGAATTCCTGCCGCGTCACAACGCTTTGCGCTGTCCGTGCTATAATGAGAGTGGTGGAGGCGAGAAGATGATCAAGATAACAACACATATAAAATTAGAACTCGCGCGGCAGGCGTGGGGGCCGGCGTGAGCGCGACGGCGAAATCAGAAGAAACGGAAGACGCGGAACACGCTCTCCAGGACCATCTCATTGTCTGCGGGTTGGGGCAGGTCGGGTATCGCGTGGCGCAACTGCTGCTTGCCATCGGCGAACCGTTCGTGATTCTCAGCCGCGAAATCCGTTCCGAGTGGGGCGATTTCATCGAGCAGAACGACATTCGGTTTGTGCAGGGGGACGCCCGCGCCGAGTCGTGCCTGCGAACGGCGGGCATTGAAACCGCCAAAGGCATCCTGATTACCACCAGCCACGATCTGGTCAACATTCAGATTGCTTCCGACGCCCAACGTCTAAATCCTGAAATCGGGCTGATTGTGCGCGTATTCGACCGCGATTTGGCCGAACGTATCGGGCGCGAAATGGGTATTCGCGACGTTCTCAGCCCCGCTCTCCTCACGGCTCCCGTGTTCATTGCCGCCGCGTTGGGCGAGGAGATGCTGCGCTCCTTCACCATTGGCGGCTGCGACATTGACATTCTGCGCATGGCGATTACCGACAAAACGCCGGGCGTGGGCGAAATGCTGGACGAGTTTTGTTCCCGGCGCGACCTGATTCCCCTCGCCCTGCTGCACGGCAAAACTCCTACTTCTTCTCTTACGCCGTCCGCCTCCACTCCGCAAACCGTTGCCGTTGCCTCCCCGCTCCTGCTGACGGATGCTGCCGACATACATTTGCAGCGCCCGCTTATAGATGGGGATGAGATCGTCGTTGCGGCTGTGGGCGCGGTCACAGAACGATTACGCAAGGGTGGCTATCTGCCCGCTCCCGTACTGCCCACAGAGGGAAGGGCGCAAAACGCGCTCCGCGCCCTGCTCGCTCAGGGAGTATCGGCTATCCGAACGCCCCTCCGCGCGCTCCGGCGTGGCCCCCTGCTGCTGAAGACCGCATTTTACGCCCTGCTGACATTTATTGCTCTCAGTATCGCCGTGTTCCATTTCGCCCTACCGCTGGACTGGATTGATTCGCTGTACTTCGTGGTCAGCATCATTACCACAGTCGGTTTCGGGGATTTCAACCTTCACGCTGCGGCGTGGTGGCTGAAATTGTTCGGCTGTTTCGTGATGTTTTCCGGGGCGGCGATGGTCGCCATCGTGTTCGGCCTCATGACGGACTTTATCGTTTCCGCCCGCGTGGATCAGGCGCTGGGGCGGCGTCAGAGTCAGTTGCGCGGGCATCTGGTAGTGGTGGGGTTGGGAGATACCGGGTCGCGGGTAATTGAAGCCCTGCGCCGGATGAAACAGCCCGTGATTGCCATCGAGCGGCAATTAGACCACGAGGCCGCGCCCGCCCTGACCGACGACCTGTACGTGATTGTCGGCGACGCCAACCGCCCCCGTATTCTGGAACAGGCCAATGTTGCGCAGGCGCGGGCCATCATCGTCACGACCGCCAACGATTTAGATAACGTGCGTATCGCGCATCGAGGCCGAACGGCTACAGCCGCGCATCCGCTCCGTTGTCCGCATCACCGACTCGCTGCTGGCAAGCAAACTGGTGGACAGTCTGAACATTGACCGGGCCGTGAATGCGGCGGCAACGGCAGCCGCCACTTTCGTCGGCTGCACCATCAACAAGCACACGGAACACGGCTTCCTGCTCGGTTCGCGCCTGTTTCTGCTGCGCTGGATGCTGCCCGAAGAGGTCAGTCGGCAGGGCATGGTGGGCGCGTCCGGGCGCGAACTGCGCGAACAGGGAACCGTGATTATGCTCAAACGCTCCGGTACGGGTCAGTTTCAGCAGACCCGCGCCACCACGCAAAGCGATCTTATAGAACCCGGCAATCTCCTGCTGGTTCTGGAAGAGTACAACCCGCACACCCGCGTTTGCGAACCTCCTGCGGTACGCCCCTACACCGATAGCTCTGCCCTCTGAACACAATAACACAGAAGCCAGAGGTTGAAAACCCCTGTCTACATGGCCTGCGGCGTAGGGACACAACATGTTGTGTCCTCCTACGGGCTTGTTGTGTCCTCCTAAGGACGCAATTCTAATTACAGATTCCCATCGGACACACGGCCCCAACTCACACGCGATCTGTTCCTTGACGCGCTCGGCCAACTTCTGTTCCTGTAACGCGGTTTTGTACAGCAGGGCGGGGATACGGCAGGCCATTCGCTGATACAAAAGGAAACAAGCGCTCCATATGAGCCTCTCCTTCACAGAATAGTACACATAAGTATGTAGAATTATGCGAACTTTAAGAAGGATTACGCCAGGGGAAGCGAACAGTTTCTTCAAAACACAGTATTTTGCCTGTACCTGTAGTCTTCTTTAAGAAAATAGGCCTCAACACACAATCAGCCACAGTTCCCATGAACGGGAACTGTGGCTGATTGTGGCGTATCCATTTGTAACGCGCAACGCGATGCTGCCGAAGCAGTTTGCGCCGCTGGAAGACAGGCTCCTGACGTGTCGGCTACACTACGAGTCCTTCACTACGGTAGGTGGCGGCTCGCTGCTCGATGTCAACTGCGCCATGGGTGCCAAGTACCTGCGCAATGTTGCTGACACCTGCGTCGTCAGCGCGTACAGCCACCAGCGTTCCGCCACGCCGCACACCCTCGTTGTAGTAAGCCGCATCGGTTGCGGGAACGCCTACGTGCGTCAGCGCGCCCACCAGTCCCCCGGCCACCGCGCCAATGCCCGCGCCTGTCAGCATCCCTGCCAGCCAGCCCGCGCCGGCAAGGAATCCCAGGCCGGGAACGACAAAGAGGCTTATACCCGCCAGCAGACCCAACACGCCGCCGATTTCGGCTCCCACGCCCGCATCTTTGGTCACGGCATGTCCCATGCTGTGATCGCCGGCGACTGTATTGGAGCCGTGCGCTTCCGTTTCGTTGTTGGCAAGCACGCTGATGTCATTGTGCGATACGCCCATGCGTTCCAATTCGACAGCCGCGCTCCGGGCCTGCGCAAAATCGTCAAACAAACCAACTACCGTCTTCATAAGTTTTCTCCTCAGTGAGTCGCTCTGCGGTCTTCAGGCCGCAATGCAGGAAACGGCGGATACATATACAGCCTCGTTACGGAGTAAACCAAAAAAGGTTCCATTCCTGTATTTTACGCGGCGGGGACTTCCTGCCCGACTTCGAGGGCGCGCTGCTCGGCGAGTTCGCAGATTTTGGCGCGCTTCCTGATGGGTGGGGAACTGGCGCAAGCGCCTGCCGGTACGAGACGACGGCGGCGGCATACGCCTGCGGTCCGGAAGTAGCAGTTGCCCAGCACGAAGAAGCCGCCCTCCTGTGTCGGGGTCTGACTTCCAGGCCGGCCAGATAGGTTTCCGCCGCCCGGTCGTAAATGCCCAATTGGTACATCAGGTCGCCCGCGTTGAAGTAGGCGTTGCCATACGTCGGGTCGCGCTTGATGGCCTCCGTGTAGCATTCCAGCGCTTCGCCGGGCGCGTCCAGATCCCGCCAGCACGCGCCCCAGATTGACGCACACTTCCACCGAGTTCGGGACGCAAGCAGGCGCAGGCGCTCGTAGCCGTCGCGCGCCTCGTCCAGCAGGCCAAGCTGTTCGCAGCAGCCTGCCAGCCGCGCCTGCGCCTCCGTCGTCGTCGGCGTTTCTGCCACGCGATATGGCGCAGATGCGGCAGGGCGCGTTCGTACTCCTTGCGCCGCATAGTAGATCGCGCCCAGGTCGCGGATGGCGTCGTCGTGTGCCGGGTTTTGCGTCCAGAACGGTTTCCAGTTCCTGGCTGGCCTCCCACGTCCGGTCCTGCTGCGTCAGGACGATGGCAAGCAGATACCGCGCTTCCACCATGTTCGGCTGCTCTTCCAAGTGCTTCCCGGCAAAACGGAATCGCTTCCTCATGCCGATCCTGCCCGACAAGCGCGAGCGCAAGCCCGTACCGCGCCTTGTATGTGGACGCGCCCATATCCCCCGTTTGCGTGAAGTGCGCATCGCCCGCGTCTTCCCGCGCCCATGTCGATGGCCGCCCGGAACGCCATTTCCGCCGCCTCATACTGCTCCGTGTGCAGCAGGCAATAGCCGCGCGAAAACTCGATTCCCGCCTGCCGGATACCCTTTGAATCCGCCTGCGCGCACACGTCCAGCCCTTCCCATGGCCGCTGCATCCGGTGCAGAGCCGTTGCCCATTCCACAAACAGCGTAACGGCGAACTCCTCCTCCGCGCTCATGCCCTGCGCGGCCCTGGCTGAAATTGCGGGCGGCGTTTTCCATGTCGCCGAACGTGAAGTAGGCGTTGCCCAGGTTGAACAGGTGGAAATGCGCGGAAACCTTCGTCCGGGCACTCCTCCACTTCGCGCGTCAACATGCGAATAAACCGCTCGTGCTTGTTGCGCAGGGTCATGATCTCGCCCGCATACCCGAAGTGGTCAATGCAGCAGGCCGTCCATGCGGGCATACGTGTAGCCGAACGCCTGGAGCGAGCGCAGGTTCTGCTCGTGGATACGCCCCTCGAACTTCACGCCCTCCACGCGCCGGAACAGGCGGCAGGCGTGGTGAACGGCCATTTCGCCGCCCATCTCCTGCCCTCCGGCGGGCCGCGTGGCGGACGTGAGCCAGTTGTGGAACGTGACCATGTAGCCGCCGACATGCTCGGGGCGCGCTTTGCATGGCCTCTCGGAATGCACGGCCCGCTGCCCGGCGCAATCTCCTCGTCCGCGTCCAGCCACAACGCCCAATTTCCGGTCGCATGTTGCAGAGACAGGTTGCGCGCCTCGGCAAAAGTCGTCGTTCCACGCATAGTTCACGATCTTCGCGCCATACTCGCGGGCAATATCGAATGTGCCGTCCGTAGACCCCGTATCCACGATCACGATCTCGTCCACAAAGTCTTTCGCCGACTCCAAGACAATTGCCGCAGAAACCGCTCCTCGTTCTTGACGATCATGCACAGGGAGAGGGAAGAGTATTGACTTTGATTGTTGATCTCGTATCGTCGTATTCGTATCTCTTCTCTTCCCTTTTCCCTTTTCCCCTTTTTCCTTTATTGCCTCTTCCGCCCGCTCGTAGCGTTCCATCAGGGCGCGGTAGGCGGGGGCGCGGTTCGTGGCGTTGCGCTGTTTGTCGGGGACGCCGCGCAGCAGTTTGCGGGCTTTTTGCAGCACGGCGTTTTGGGCGCGTTCCACGGTGCGGCGCAGGTTGGCGTCGTCGGGCGTGGACTCAAGGGCGAGCAGGACATTCTCTAACGCCTCTTCCGGCTGGTTTTCCGCCAGCAGAATAAAGGCGAGATTGTGATGGAAGTCGCGCGTGTTGGGGACAGCGGCAATGCCCTGCCGCAGCAGTTCCAGAGCGCGCGGTTTTGTCGCCCATGCGGAAACATGCGACGGCAAGCGCGTTCACCACGTCCCAATCCTCGGGCCGCTCGATCAGGCAGGCGTCGAGTTCGCCAACCGCATACTGCCACTCGCCCCGCCGAACCGTTTCCAGCGCGGCCTGCTTGCGGTCCTCGTACATGTCGCCCGCTGCCAGCAGTCCCGGCGTGTTCAGCTCGCGGGCAGGCTCAGCCCGCCCAATCCCGTATTTCGCCAGGCCCGCTTCCCCAGCTTCAACCCGCCCAGGCTGAGATTGCCCAGGCCCATCGGCAATTCTATGGTGGTTGGCAGTTGGTGGTTGGTGGTTGGTGAGGCGGGTATCAGGGTGTTGAGCGCAAGGTTGGCGGAGGGCGTATTGTTGTTAGATGCGAGCGCAACGTTTGTGGAGGGCGCAATAAATTGCGCTCCTGCGGGTTGGTTGGTTCCTGCCGTCAGCGTTGCCAAACGTTGGCAGGCGATTTGCGCGGCATGGTCGCCACGTATGCTTTGCGGCAATGTCTTTTGCGGCCTGCGCGCCTTTGGCCTGCGCTTCGTCCGGGTGGGCGACGACGTGACGCAACAGTTCGCTCAGGGCGGGGCGGTTCGGCGCGGCCCAGAACGGATAGTCTACGGTCGGCATGTTGCCGACTTTTTTCTCCGGCAGCTGCTGCATTTCGGCGGGTATCAGGTAGCTGTTGGAAGCGTTGGCAAAATCCAGAGCCGCGCCGAAATTCGGTAACAATGGTCGGCTTGCCACACGCCATCGCTTCCGCTATCGGCAGGCCGTAACCCTCGCCGCGATACGGGTGTACCAGACAATCACACGCGGCGTACAATCCGGCCAGTTCCGCCTCGCTCATGTCCTCGTTGAGATATACGATACGCGCCCCGTTGGGCTTGGCCTGAAGCGCCTTAATCAACGCGCCCGCGCCCTGATTGGCATAAAAACTGTCCGCTGCCGAAATCCTTGATGATCAGCACAACGGCATCCTGCGCGGTAAACGCCCGGTCATAAGCGTCCAGCAGCACGTCAATTCCCTTTCGCGCAATCGTGCCGCCGACGAAAAGGAATTTGTACAGTGGAGAGTGGAGAGTGGAGAGTGGAGAGTATTCCTCTCCTCCTCGTATCTCTTCTCTTCCCTTACCCGGATGAAACACATCGGTATTGACGCCGTTGGGCACGACGACGACTTTTTCGCCGGGAACGCCGCTGGTGATGTAGGTGTCGCGCACGAATTGGGACGGAACCCAGACCTCATCCACGCCGCGCTCTATCGCGCTGACCCAGTGGCGCGGCAGCGAACCGAACTCCCAGGGCTGAATCAGAACCAGTTTGCCGCTTTCCGGTGCGGCTGAATTCCGGGGGCCAGCGATGCCGTACCGTTACGGCGGGAGCATCAGGACGCGCCCATACGACTTGCAAGCGGCGCGAAACGCGCTTCCCGCGCAACGCGGGCAGCGGCGTCTCGTAATGTTCAATGCGCAAATCAAATTGTTCGGCAAACGCGGGCGTGTCCAGCAAGGCCAATGTCAGTTCGCGATTGACCAGAGCCAGACTGTGATGTACAAAAAACGCGCCGTGCCACGCGACGGCAGGCAGCTGCGGAAGCGGCAGTTGTTGAAAATACAGGGTCCGAACCAAAACGCAATGGCATTTTATTTTCCTCTAATCACATTCGCGTGTATTCGCGTTCATTCGCGGCTAAATTGTTTTTGAACTTCTTCGACTGAGACAACCGGCAGGCAGCGCGCGTACGCCAGTTCGCGCCAGAAGACGGGCAGAGTGTCGGCAATCAGCGCGTCCGCGACGTGCAGCAGTTTCCAGCAGTCGGCGGGCGGAAGGGGCTGATTGAGCAGGGTGATGTTGGGCAGGCGGTCGGTGGCCATGTTCAGGTCTTGACGCAAGAAATGTTCCAGTTGCCGGAGCAGGGCATTGGGCGTCGGGAGAAGTGGCGGGGTCGGCGCGCAGCATCAGCAGAACCGGGTCTTCGGGCGTATACGCGTGGGCAAAGGCGCATGCCAATGCCTGCCATTCCGCAGGACTGTTCCAGTCCGGCAGGGCCAGCAGACGTTTAACACCGTTGTTCGATGGCGTTGCGTTTGCCTGTTGCCGCAACATCGCCTGCGCCTGACGCCGCAAGGTTTGCGTGGCGGGGATGAGATTGGCATAAACGGGACAGCCGTTCAATATCGCCAGCCACTCTTCCAGCCCGTTTAGCGCCTGCGCGGACCGTTCCGCGTCCAGGCACAGGCGCGCGAGGGCTTCCCGCGCTTCGATGTGAAACGGCGCGCAGGCCAGAGTCTCCTGATACGCGGCAATGGCGTCTTCTATCTGTCCCAATGCGCGGAGGGCGCAGGCGCGGGCGTAACGCGCTTCGCCGAGCAGGGGCATTTCCCCCATTGCCGTTTCCGCATAGCGCGCGCTTGCGGCGAATTGCCCCCGCGCAAGCGTGATTTCGGCCAGCGTCAGATGAACGCGGACTGTCAGCAGCGACTGCATTTCGCTTCGCCACGTCTCGCTTGCGGGCGCATGTTCGCCGTAAATGCGCTCCAACGCCACATCGAACCACTGAAAACAGCGCGGAAAGATGACGCCCTGCATCTGCCAACTTTCCAGCCGCGCTTGCAGCCGTTCCTCGATTTCTCGCAACGATTTCTCGCCCTCTGCCGCATAGCCCGCCGCCAGATACAGATACGCCAGATTGACTCTCGCCAGCAAATACTCCGGCTCTGTTTGCGTCACCTGCCGCGCCAACGCAATCGCCCGTTGCGCGCACCGCCGCGCATAATCGGGCGCGACCGCGCAACGCGCCATCTCCCCGGCAAGAACCGCAGAGAGAGTTGAGAGTTGAGAGTTGAGGAGTTGGATAGAGATTCTTCTTTTCCCTTTTCCCTTTTCCCTTTTTCCTCTACTCGTATCTCGTATCTCGTATCTCGTATCTCTTCTCCTCTTCTCCCTGTCTCCTCTTCTCCTTTTCTTACCCATTCCTCCGCCTTCGCGTAGACGCCGACATTGCACGTCAGCAGCCAGTGGATGGCGAGATGAAGGGCTTGCCGCGAAGTGGGAAGGTGGCAGAAGGGGCGCGGGGGAAGGGTTCCGACCTTATGGGATGCGACATACGGTTCTAATCGGTTGAGAATGTCGGCGAAATGATGCGCGTAATCGTGCTGCGCTACCTGCGCAGTGCCATTTTGGGCTATCCGTTCGCGTTCGTCCGCGTTTTCGGGCGCAAGATAGTGGGCGAGCAAGTTTTCCAGCGTATTGTCATCGTACAAAACGCAGTGTTCGCGATCCACATAGACATCCTGAATTTCGCGGTTTTCCGCCTCATAGAACATCAATGCGCCACACGCGGGCGCTTCATAGGCCCGCATGTTCGCTTCGCCCCGGATGCTGCGGTTGAACACGATTTTCGCCCGGTTCATCAACTTGACATACTCATCCCCGTATACGCCGCTCGTAAGCATGACTTTGTAGCGTGACGACAGGCGGGCTACCCGCGCCAGCCATTTTGCCCGCTCCCATTGTATGGCGTGGTTGAAGTTGCCGATCATCAGAATGTCTATGTCGCGCTCGGAGTACCTCACCCCAACCCCTCTCCTGGCCGCTCGTTCCTCGCCAGGAGAGGGGCTTTCCGTTGCGCGCGGGTCACGGTAATTGTTCAGAACGCGGTGTTTGTCCGATTCGTGCGCCCATAGCAGGCCGTGCAGGACGTTGGTAAATTCCATGTTGCGCAGGCGTTCGCAGCCAACCCGGTCGGCAATCAGGACATCGAACATGCCGCCTACCGCCCGCATCGCCTGCCCGCCTAAATTCCAATCCCCGAAAACGCCCACAGTGAGACAGTCCGCGTCCTGCAATCCGGCGGGAATCGGGTTGTATTCGGGACTCCAGTGGATGTAAACGTCCGGCGTCCAGCCAGTGGGAAATTGCGCCTGTATGCCCTGCCAGTCCATGTCCGGCGTGACATTCAGATGCGCGTATCCGGCCCCAAACGCCAGAATCTCATCCGCATTGTTTTCCCGGCCCGGTAAGGGACGCTTGCCGGTAACTTCCGGCATTTGATTGGTATATCCGACGAGGAGGCGCATAAAAACTCCGTAGGGGTCAGGGATCAGGGGTCAGGGGCCAGTAGAAACGCTTTCTTACGAAAATTTCACTACCGCAAGCCTTGTTGCCGGGCATTGAAAATACCCGTCTGAGTGGCGTCCCGCCAAGCGTCCTTCGGACGCGATCCACTGAAAATAAGCATTTGCGTCCGAAGGACGCTTGGCCGTAGGCCATGTAGACAGGGGTTTTCAACCCCTGGCGAGAATGTGTCCGGTTGTGCAACGTAGATATAGCGCGGTAACATCTTACAGGAAAGGGGTTCTACTGACTACTGACTACTGGCTACTTCCTCCATAATCTTCGCGGCGACGGGCGCGTAAGTGAAATGGGTTTCCAGATGGGCGCGGGCGGCTTCGCCCAGATTTCGGCCTTCCGCGCGGTCTTCAAAAGCGCGGCGCATCAGTTGCCGCAGATGGTTGCAGGAGGGTTCGGCCCATTTGTGGCCCTGATAGGTTGGAGTTTCGCGGTACGCGGTTTCCGGCACGTCCACCACTTCATAATCCAGCATATAACTGTTTGCGTCATTCATAAATTCCGTTTGGCCGCTCCATCCGGTCGCGATTACGGGCAGGCCCATCGCCATCGCTTCCATGTACGGACGCCCCCACCCTTCGCCCCGCGACGGCATCACGTAGCAGTCCGCCGCCCGGTACAGGTTGGGCATACGCGCGTCCGGCACATTCGCGTCTTGCAGCACAATGTCGGGAATGTGGTTCAGGTCGCGCTTCAGGGTATCGGAAATGTAGGACGCGACGACATTCAGCATCTGCGTTCCTGTGTAGCCGAGCGAACTGTGCGTTTTCAGAATCAGCGCGACGTCTTCCGCTGCGCGAAACTCTTCCACAAACGCGCGTATCAGCACATCCCATCCCTTGCGCAGCGTCCAATCGAACACCGATAGGAAATTGAAACCGCGCGCGCCGTCAATTTGCAAGGGCGGGCAGGAGGGATTATACGGCGCAAGGTCAATCGCGCCGGGAACCACGCGCAGTTTGTCCCGCTGTACGCCCGCGTTGGCAAATGTTTCCACATTGAACCGGCTCGGAACCCAAATGGCATCCATCTGATTGCAGGCGTCCGCCCATCCTGCCGGCAGTCGGTCGGTTTCAAACATCGTGCGGCCTATGTTCGCTTTTGCCGTCGCGTCCCGCTGAAACAGGGGCGCGAGGATATGGCAAACGTTTATGGCTCCCGATTGCGCGGGCTGCCGCATCAGGGTTTGCAAAATGCGTTCGCGTCCCGCAGGCAGAACGGTTACTTTATCGCTCCACCGAATGGCCCGCGCCGCCACTTTCACGCCCGCCTGATGCAGCGCGAACAGAAAATGCCGAGCCTCGTCCGCATACCCGCTCGGATCGCGCAGGGGGGCATGCCAGGTGAGGGCAAAGGATGAGGGATGAGGGATGAGGGATGATTCCATTGCCGATTGCCGATTGTCGATTGCCGATTGTATGTCTTCCTGTCTCCCTGTCTCCTCTTCTCCTTTTCTCCACTTCTCCTTGTCCTTCCCTTTCAATCGGGCATAAAGTGAATGCGCTACACGGGCGGGCGCGGGAGGCAGGTTTAGCAGCAGGCGAACGTCGTGGTCAATCTGCGGGGGCGTAACGGCGCAGAGGGGGAATTCGGGACGGGGCGCGTTGCCTTCGGCTTCCTCCAGCATTACCATGACGGGCGGCGTGGCGGTGAGAGTGGCAGGGGTTAAGGCTGCGTTGCGCTCAAAATCGGGATGGTTCGGGTCTGATTGGGTAGCTTGCGCGAATGATTGGCAGGCTTCGGCAAAACGCTGTTCGCGCCACAGGGCGACGCCGCGCGTGTTGTGCGCCAGCGCCCATTCGGGACGTAGCGACAGGGCGTAATCTATGTCGGGCAAAATCACATTGATCGGCACGTCGCCCCAGTGCAGCGAACACAGCGCGGCATCCAGATGCGCTTCCGCCGCCTGCGCGGGATCGTCGTAATCAATGCCGTCCCCATCTGCCTCAACCCGGAACGCGAACTCCCCCTCCCAGGCCAACTGCGTACAAACCACATTGCGGTACTGCCATTCCCATCGGAACTGAAACGCCTCGTCCTGAAACCACGCCCCGCGCAGGGCGTAGCCAAGCGGCGCGCGGCGAAACGGCTTGCGCCGAAATACGAGCGTGGGGAGTTGGCCGGGCAGGCGCTCTACCCACACGATCCAGCGATGCGTGGGATGGCCGCCCAGATACTCCGCGAGGGGCGAGGGGGTTTCCAGAAAACCACGCTTTGCCACGCGCATCATTTCCCGGCAGGCGGCGGCGGGGTCCAGCACATGTTCCAGCACCATGCGGCAGTACGCCACATCAAAAGCGTGGTCGGCAAACGGCAGCTCTTCGGCAAAGCAGGGTACGAACGTGACGCCCGTTTCACTTCCCACATCCACCCGCGCCGCCCGCCCGCTCCGGTGCGCGTTCATATCGGGAAAAGCGTCCGTGACCACATTGGCGCGTCCGAAAGGGGCATCCCCGCCGCCAATGTCGAGAACTTGCTCGTGGGGCGCGATACCAAGCATCTGAACCATAAAATTGTTATGCACGGCGGGATATACGCGCCCGGCCACATTGGTTAGCGAAATATGGCACCGTTGACCGTGTATCAGGACAGACCAGGGTCGCGTCCACATATCCGGCTCTGCGGGCGATTTCTGCGCCGCGTCCGCCATTGCCCGTCGGGGCCGTTCTTCCACCATGTTCATGCGCGCCTCCGGCAAAGGATGAGGGATGAGGGATGAAGGCATACGACTTGGTAAAGCATAGCCGATGTTCATACACATCTTTGAGATGAACACAGTTTTGAGAAGGAGGGCAGGTTCATCCTTCATCCCTCATCCTTCATCCTTTCCTATGTATCGGGAAGCGCGACGGGAAAATTTAGCAAAACGTGCCGTCTGTGAATTTGCCCTGAAACGCAAGGAAGCGGAAGCCGTCCGGGCTTCCGCTTCTTTCTTGAACAATCGCGCTTATAGATTACTGACTGACGAGAGTGGGGTCAATCGGCAACCCCGGCTCATTGCCGGTGAGGTTGCCCTGATCCGCGCTTTGCGCGCCCAAACTGCCCAGACCAAAGTCGCGGGGGGTCAGGGCAATCGTCTTTTTCCACTTGGCATGGCCGTCGGAGAAGATCAGGCAGTTGCCCTCGGAGTGAATGCCCCAGGTGGAGGCAGGGCGCGGCGTCGGCAACGGCGTAGTAATAGTGGTCGGCGCTGTTGTATATCGGGCGCATAATGTCGGCATCGAAGCTGTCATGATGGTCGCGCATCATAACGATGGAAGAGGGCTGCAAAATGCCGGCGATGCTCATGCCGCAGCGCCCCCCGAACTGCTGGTACTTGCACTGTACGCCGAAAATCACTCCGCTTGGCAGGATGGCAGCCCGGTATTCCTTGTGCGGGGTTGCCGGTGTCAGCGAGATGAAGCTGGAATTGCTGGGACATTTGTAAAGGTCATAGTTTTTGGCGTAGGGCTGAATATCGCGCAAGGGCGTGTTGTCTGCCGTCGGCTGAAAGTAAAGCGGAGTTTGGTATCCGCCTTCGTTGGCATACGACTCGTCATAGTCCTGCACATACATCAGGGTCGCCGTGCCAATCTGCTTCATATTGGACAGGCAGCTTGCCTGGCGGGCTTTCTCGCGCGCTTGCGCAAAGACGGGGAACAAAATGGCGGCAAGAATCGCGATGATCGCGATGACGACGAGCAATTCAATCAGGGTGAAGCCGGAGCGACGATTTGGCGTCGCAGGCGGGAACAACTTGTTCAAGGGTGATCCTTTCGAGGAGAATGACAGCAGATATGGCAACGGTGCAGCAACGCCGACACCGCGCAACTATAGTATAAGATATTTCTCGAAGAATTGAGGCGTTTGCTGTCGCCGGACGAATTAAGATTGTGTTAAATTATCCTTTCGGCTCAGTCAAACAAACTGGTAATAGACAGATCATTGCTGGCGCGGTGGATGGCTTCGCCGAAGAGGGAGGCGACGGAAAGGACAGTGATTTTGGGGTGATGCTTTTCGGGCGGCAGGGGAACGCTGTCTGTAATGACCACTTCGGCCACTTCGGGGCGGGAGCAGATGCGCTCGACGGCGTTACGGGCTAAAATGCCGTGCGTGGCGGCAATGTAGATTTCGGGGCGGCAGCCGTGCGCGAGGAGGGCGTCAACGGCCTGAATGATGCTGCCGCCCGTAGTAATCATGTCCTCAACAATAACGGGAATTTTGCCCCGCACGTCGCCGGCAAGGTGAGTGACTTCCGAAACCATGTGGCCCGGATGGTGTTTGTAACCGACGGCAAGCGGGGCTTTGAGCGTTTGCACCACTTTGCGCACTTTTTTCACGCGCCCCTCGTCCGGCGACACGACAACAATATCGTCCATACCGTTCTGCCATTTCGCGCCGAAGTAGTCGGTGAACAGGTTGACGGCTTCCAGATGATCTACGGGAATGTTGAAAAAGCCCTGAATGGTGTCGGCGTGTAAATCCAGACACATCACGCGATGCGCCCCCGCCGTTTCGATCAGGTCGGCAACCAGTTTGGCCGTAATGGGTTCGCGGGGCAGGACTTTCTTCTCCTGACGGGCGTAGCCATAATAGGGGAGAACAGCCGTGATGCGCCATGTGCTGGCTCGGCGCAGGGCGTCAATCGCGGACAGAAGCACCATGAGGTTGGTATCTACGGGCGAGCAGGTCGGCTGAATGATATAGGCGTCCGTGCCACGAACGCTCTCGTCGAAGCGCACGTAGTTTTCTCCGTCCGCAAACTGGCTGTAGTGCATTTTTCCGAGTGGAAGGCCGAGCCATTCCGCGACGGACTGCGCAAGCGCGGGGTTGCCCGGTCCGGCAAATATCTTCACTTCACTGTTCTGGTTGCTTGCGCCCGGTTGGTTGTGATTCAATGCGCGTCCCTTCTTCACCCAAATTGCAGGAACACGCGCGTCGGCATGAACGGCGGCGGATAGTTCCTTTTCCAACCAAAGTATAGCCCATGCGCTTTTATTGTGTCAACGACTTGTCAGGACGCGCAGACTGTGTTATAATGCGCGTATTCGTGGTCGAAGCAACACGACTCATGTTCGTTGTGACGCGCTTCTCGTTTCGCGAAAGGACGTGATCCCATGACGTGTCCCCATTGTGGTTTTCTGATGTCGCCGCTGGATGTGGATTGCGCGCGTTGCCGCCATCGCGGTTATGTGCCGCCCCATGCGCCGCCTTCTGCCTCAACACCCAATGCCCCACACCCGGCACCCGCGCATTACTACTCGCCAGTGCCGCCATCCCCGCAATCCCCTGCCCCTTCGCGCGCTCTGGAAGTCGCCGCGTGTTTGTTGGGCGTAAGCGCGTTGCTCGGCCTGATGCTGTTTGGCATGATCTTGCGCGAACGGCGCAGCGCCCGCCAGCAGGCGGAAATCGCCGCGTTGCAGGCGCAGTTGGCGGAAGCGCAGCAGTCACAACCCACTGCTGAGATTCGGGTTGTGTCGCCGCAGCCACAAATCATCAATGTCGAAGTCCGTACTCCGTCGCAGCCCATTTACGTGCCGGCCATGCCGGTGTACCCCATGTTCGATCCCGTTGCCGAACGCGGACGGCAACATCAGGAATTCATGTTTCAACAGCAGCGTCTGTTACAGTTGCAAACAGACAACATGATGCTCCGTCAACAGGAAACGGTTGAACGGATGCGCTCCGATATGCAGCGGATGCGCGACCGTATGGAAAGCCAGCGTCAGCCGCGTAGCCACGATGTGAGCGACCCGTTCAACCCCTACGGGCGTTTCTGAAGCATTAAGGTTTTTCACCTCACCCCAACCCCTCTCCTGGCCGCGCAACGCGCCAGGAGAGGGGCTATTTGGTTTTACGAATTTGTCAATATAGCGCGAAAAGTATGTTGTAGGGGTTTTGCTTGCTGAACCCTTTTCAGAGTAAGGCGCAGCAAGCAACGCCCCTACGTAACTATTCACTTTTTATGGGCCAATAGAGAGTGTCTCTGGTATCAAATTTGATTCGCTTTAATCCTGAACCTGTGGTACGATAATCTACTGAATAGTTCCTTTATGTCTACATTGTGAATGTATTGCAGGCGTTTGTGCGGGCATATTCAGAATACAGATGTCGTACAGGATAGAGTTTTGGAAGCGCAAGAGAATCAATCTTTCATTATTGCTGTTGAAAGCGTAATCAGGCAGGAAGTGATACCGGACAGTTCGGCGGGGGAACCGCTGGAAGGATTTTGCTTACAGATCGGAAGGCGGATGGAAGCGCGAGCATGGCCTGTTATGTCGCCTGCGGCAATGGCCGAGCGGATAGCGCAGGAGTTCCGGCAGCGGTTCGGCCTTGCCTCGCCGCTGGGTTCTTCCCTGCTGGACCTGCTGCAAATTTTCGACATTGCCCTGTTGCGCCACGAAGCGGTGGTGGAACCGGTCACGCTGGATTGCGATCCGGTCAGCAGGCAGTGGCAGATACATCTGGCAGCGCAGCGCGACGCCCGCCAGAACATCCGCATATTGCAGGGATTGTTTACGCTTATTTTTCGGCGGTGCGAGGCGCGGGTTGGATGGTGGAACAGTTGGCGGGAACTGCATGGCGTGGAGAGTCCGCGCCGTATGGCGGATGCGTTCGCGTATGCCGTCGCCATGCCGCCCGAAATCCTGCGCGAACGCGCCCGTCAGTTCGGCCTGAACATCTGGGAAATGGCGGACGTATTAGGCGTGACGCCTTCGGGAGCGTTTTACGGCCTGCGCCGCTACGTCCGCTTCCCATTCCCCTATTTTCTCGCCCGCCTGGACTTCACGCCCGAACTGGATCAGCAGCAGCTCTTTTTTGATCCGCGCGCCGTCCGCGCCAAAGTGTGGGCCAAGTTTCTCGCCCGTCCCGAAGGCGCGTCCGACGACCAGCCCACGCTTCTCGACCCATTGAGCCGCTTTCCGCGCCAGAACAGCATACTGGAAGTGAAGGGCTACTCGTACCGCGCCATCAAGTTCCGGCAGCCGCTTATCTGGACCGCCGACAACCTGCTCGGCCTGCCCCTGTCCAGGCCGACATGCTTTGTCGCCCGCCCCAACGGACAGGGGACGCAGTTGCTGTTACAGGCCGTTCCCCTCAACGCGCACCACTTTTTGATGGATCGCGCCCTCCACTTGCAGCAGGAACAGGCGCGATTGCAGCAGAAAAAAGCGGGTTAAATCTCCCCTGCCGTGCCGAGTTCCCGCGCGACGTGTTCCAGACTGACTTCGCGCTGCGCTTTGGTGCTCTGGTCGCGAATGGACACTACTCCCCGCGCCACTTCCTGATCGCCCACCAGAATCGCATATTTCGCGCCCATGTCATCGGCGCGTTTGATCTGTTTCTTGAAATTGCCGCCCTTGTAGTCCATATCGGACGCGATTCCCGCCTGTCGCAGTTGTCCCAACAGTTTCACCGCGACGGGGCGCGTGATGGCTTCATCGCCAAGCGTGATTAAAAACGCGACCGGGCTTTCCTCCTCAACCGGCAATGTGATGCCAAGCGCTTCCAATGTAATCAAGCACCGTTCCATGCCCAGCCCGAAGCCGATACCCGGCGTGGGCGGGCCGCCACATTCGGCAATCAGGCCGTCGTACCTTCCCCCGCCGCCCAATGCGTCCTGTGCCCCTAAATTCTTGCCCTTGATTTCAAAGGCGGTTTTGGTATAATAGTCGAAGCCGCGCACCAGTGTCGGATCAATCACGAACGGCACATCCAGCGCGGTCAGGTACGCCTGTAGCTTGTCGAAGTGCGTTTGCGAGTCGGCGTCCAGAAACTCGGTCATTTTGGGAGCGTTTTGCAGGAGGCGGAGGTCGTTCGGGTTTTTAGTGTCAAGCATCCGCAGCGGATTGGCTTCAAAACGGTACTGCCCCTCCTCGCTCATTTCGCTCAGAAACGGGCGGACAAAATCGCGCAACGCCTGTTTGTAACCGGACACGCGAGTCGGGCGTACCGACAGAATTCACGCGCAATTCCATTTCGGTTACGCCGAGCATCCGGTAGAAACTCATGGCAAGCGTGATCACTTCCGCGTCAATAGCCGGGTCTGACGCGCCGAACGCTTCCACGCCAAGTTGCTGGTGCTGCCGATAACGCCCCACCTGCCCGCGCTCGTAACGAAAATTCTGCCCGATGTAGTACATTTTCAAGACAGGGTTATCCACAAGCAGATTTTCCTGAATACAGGCGCGGACAACCGGAGCCGTGCCTTCCGGTTTCATGGTCAGGCTGCGGTCGCTGCCCTCGCGTACAAAGGTAAACATCTCCTTGCTGACAATATCCGTCGCTTCGCCAACGGTTCGCTTGAACAGGTCGGTGAGTTCCAGAATTGGCGTACGTATTTCCCGGTAACCGAAACGTCGGCACGTATCGCGAAACACGCCCTCGACATAGCGCCATTTCGCGGTTTGCAGCCACGTCTCTTTCGGCGGCGCAACTGGCAGCACATCATAGGTATAAGGCGGGCGAGAGTATTTCATGAGTAGTTTGTCCTTTTTACCTCACCCCCGGCCCCTCTCCTGGCCGCGCAACGCGCTAGAAGAGGGGAGACTGTAGACGTACAATGTTCTATAGGATAGTAATCTCTTTTGGAGATAGTACATTATGTCTGGTGAGAAGGTGGATTTGAGATTTAGTTTGTATTGTACGGCACAATCAAAAGACAAGTCAAATGCTCATAACGTTTGCAGCGTATTCAACAGTAGAACAAGGGGAAAGCGCGGTCTATACGCGGTAAACTTTAATTTTCGCCTCCCCTCTCCTAGCGCGTTGCGCGGCAAGGAGAGGGGCCGGGGGTGAGGTATGAACAGCACAAGTGAACAACCAGAACGCCCCTGGCGCACAAACTTATTGATATGCGCGGCGACGTGGATGGAATTGCGGGCATGGTGGCCGCGTGAAGAAGAGCGGTCACGGTTGGCCGAGGGAGAAATGGCGTACAGTGCCGCGCTTACATTTGCCGTTGTGGGCGTCGGTATTCCCGCTTCTCTCGCGTTTCTGGTACGGTTGCTGCAAGAAGCGCGTCCGGCGCGTATATGGAATATCGGCATCGCGGGCGCGTATCCGAATACCGGCATCAACATTGGCGACATTGTGGTTGGAACGTCGGAAGTGTACGGCGATGTTGGCTTTGAACTGCCGACGAACCCGGCTTTCAATCTATTCAGGCTTCCCCTTTGGCAAGTCCGTATGCGGAACCGCTTGCCGCTGCATATCGAGCCGAAATGGATTGCGCCCTTTGCCTGCCGCGAATTCGCCGCAGCGCGTATCAGGTACACAGCGGCAGAGGCTGCACTGTCAATCAGTGCGCGGGAACGGAACATACCGGCCTGTTGCGCAGACAGACTTTTGACGCGCATTTTGAAAGCATGGAGGGCGCAGCGGTGGCGCAGGCCGGGCAGATGTTCCGGATTCCCGTCAGCGAAATCCGCGCCATCAGCAACATCGCGTCCACCCGCGACATGCAGCCGGACAACATACGCCTTGCCATCGCCAATCTGCGGATTATTTAGCAAACATATGCGCGTTGAATACACTCAACTTGGGAATCTCCCCCTGCCCTAACGATGTTTTTATCTTCAGCGGCATCCTGCTGAACGAGATTGACACGAACGGCCTGCGCTTTGACGTAGATTTTCAGGATGTGGAAAATCTAAATCAGCAGGCGCAGGTAAGCAATCTGGACGTCGTAAAAATCAGTTACGCCAACTACATTCATTGCCGCAACGAATACGACCTGCTGCCCTGCGGCGGCGCGTTGGGCCGGGGCGTCGGGCCGCTGCTGCTGAGGAATATAAAAGAAAAGGAGAAAAGGAGAAAGGAGAAAAGGAGACTGAGGATAATCAATCCACAATCGGCAATCGGCAATCGGCAATGGACTCATCCTTCATCCTTCATCCTTCATCCTTGCCCTTACTCGTTCCCGGCACGAATACGACCGCGAATTTCCTGCTGGATTTTTATGCCGGTTGGCAGGGCAATGGCGTATTGCAAAAACGGTTTTTGCCGTTTGACGTACTGTATGAGGAGTTATGCCGGACGCCGGGGGCGCAGGGCGTGGTGATACATGAAAAGCGGTTTACGTACCAACAGGACGGCCTGACGCTGATACAGGATTTGGGCGCGTTTTGGGAACAGCAAACCGGGTACGCCATTCCGCTCGGCGCGATTTGCGTTCGTAAATCCCTTGATTTAGCCGCGCCGCTGACAGACCTGATTCAGCGCAGCCTTGCGTGGGCCTACGACCACTATGACGCGGCGTTTGAACTCTGCAAACAATACGCGCAGGATTTGAGCGAGGGCGTGATCGAATCCCACATCCGATTGTACGTCAACGAATATTCCAGAGAATTAGGCGCGGAAGGCGAAGCCGCCGTACAATTCTTCCTCAACGAACAAGAAAAACAAATACCATAGACAGGATTGATCTGGAGAACTCTTATGCGAATTGCGTATTTTGATTGTTTCAGCGGCGTCAGCGGCGATATGATTCTGGGCGCGCTGCTTCATGCGGGCGTGGATGAGGACGAGTGGCGGGCCGAACTTGCCAAACTCAATGTGCCGGGGTACGAACTTCAAGACCGGCATGGTGGTCAAAGAGGGCATTTCGGGCATGGATGTGGACGTGGTTTTGCAGGAGCAGGATCAGGGACACGGGCGTCACATGGCCGACATCGAAGAGATTCTGCACAAAAGCGGCGTGTCGGAAAACATTCGCTGCCGCGCATTGGGCGCGTTCAACCGCCTTGCCCACGCCGAAGCCAAAATCCATGCCATGACGCCCGATACCATCCACTTTCACGAAGTCGGCGCTGTAGACGCCATTGTAGATATTGTCGGCGCGTGTATCGGGCTGGAGATGCTGGGCGTGGACAAAGTGTACGCCTCCCCGCTCCCGTTCAATCGGGGTTGGGTCGAGTGCGCGCACGGAACCATGCCGGTTCCCGCCCCCGCCACGATGGAACTGCTCGTCGGGTTTTCCGCTGCGTCCCGATGACCGCCCCAAAGAACTGATTACCCCGACGGGCGCGTGTCTGCTGTCGGAGTGGGCCGAACGGACGCCCGACGGCAACATCGCCCCGGTTCCCGCCTTTGTTCCCCGCGTGATCGGATACGGCGCGGGCAAGCGCGATTCGTGGATACCCAACCTGCTGCGCCTAATTGTCGGCGACACCTACGAAGAACCAATGAAGAAACCCTACGGCACAAAACGCCCCCAATCTCCACGTCCTGCCAAAGCCAAACACAAATAGCTCACCACAGAGACACAGAGGTTTCACAGAGGTGATGAAGGGAGAGAGATGAGAAACTGCTCATGTCTTCGTAATCTCTACTATTTCAATCTCTTCCCCTCTCCTTTTGTTTTCTCTGTGAAACCTCTGTGTCTCTGTGTCTCTGTGGTGAAAACTTTTACTTCGGTGAGCGGCCAATCGGGGGAACAAGTCCCTGTTCCAAGGCGAGGCGGGTGGCTTCGGTGCGGTTGGAGACGCCCAGTTTGGTGAAGAGATTGGACAGGTGGTACTCGACGGTTTTGGGCGCGATGAACAGGGCGGTGGCGATCTCTTTGTTGCGCGCGCCCTGCGCCAACAGTTGCAGAATTTCGCGTTCGCGCTCGTTCAAATCGAAACGCCCGTGTCCCGCCGCCAGATCGGCAAGTCGGAGCGCGATGGCGGGAGCCAGCAGGGTTTCGCCCCGCTTCGCCGCATGTACCGCCGCCAGAAGTTCTTCGGCGTTCGTATCTTTGAGCAGAAATCCCCGCGCGCCGGATTGCAGCGCTTCCGAAATGGTGTGTTCCGTTTGCAGCGTGGTCAAAATCATGACGGGAATATGCCGCCTGCGAATTTGCAGACGCCGCAAGCCCTCCAACCCATCCACTTTCGGCATCTGCAAATCCATCAGCACGACATCCGGTTCCAATTTTATTGCCTGCTCTACCGCCTCCTCGCCATTTTCGGCTTCCCCCACGACGACAATATCCGGGCTGGTTTGCAGCATCGCCCGTATCCCCTGCCGCGCCAGCGCATGATCGTCCACAATCAATACCTTGATGGGAGAGCGGTCGAGGGCAGAGGATTGAAGGATGAAGGATGAGGGATGAGTTCAGCTGCTCCTTCCCGTATCTCCTCTTCTCCTCTTCTCCTCTTCTTCTCTTCTTCTCTTCTTCTCCTCGTGAATCGGCGTGGCGGGGCGATAGGGAAGCGAAACGCGCAGGCGCGTTCCCCAACCGGGAGTGCTGTCAATGTACAGGAGGCTCCGACGAGTTTGGCGCGTTCGCGGATGCCGAAAAGCCCGTAGCCGCCCTCCGCGCCGGGAGTGCGCTCGGCTTCGGGATCAAATCCCACGCCATCGTCTTCCACCAGCAGCGTGACTTCTTCCGCGCCGTATTGCAGGCCGACGCGGACGCGCTGCGGGCGGGCATGTTTGCGGGCGTTGGTTAGAGCTTCCTGCGCGATTCGCAGCAGGGACGCGCGCTGATCGGGATTGAGCGCCTGCTCCTCGCCCGACAAAATAAACTGCGTGGGAATACCGGATTCGGCTTCCAGTTGTTCGGCTTCCTGCGCGATAGCCTGCGCGGGCGAAAGGATTTGCGCGGCGGACGCCGCCAATCCGCGCACAGCGCGGCGCGTATCTTCCAGCGCGTTTTTCGCCAGCCCGTGCGCCTGCGTGAGCATCTCTTCGGCTCCGGCAATATCGGCGCGGCGCAGGGCAATGCGCGTGGTTTCCATTTGGAAAATCAGCACGGCAAGGGACTGCGCGACCGTATCATGGATTTCGCGCGCCAGCCGGTTGCGCTCTTCCAGCATGGCGATTTCGCGCTGCTGCTGAAATCGCTGCGAAAGGGCGATTGCCAGCGTCGCCATATCCGCCAGACTCTGGAACCCGGCTATCTCCTGTGGCGTGAACACCCGCTCGGCATCCGGGTAAACGACGAGTACGCCCGCAAGCTTTTGCTCGTATTGCAGCATAATCATCAGGATGCTGGAGATGTTTTCGCGGCAGTAAAGGTCGCGCAGTTCGGAACTGAGTTGCGCGTCCTGCTGCACATTTCGCGCAAATACGGGCAGGCCGGTCGCCTGCGCGCGGCTGAGAAAAGGCGATACAGGCACAATCCGCGTGACCGCCTTGCCATACTCCGGCGACACGTTGCGCAGAGCCGCCGGGTCCATAGCGCCGCGCTCGTCGTGGAGGAACAGGCCCACGCGCTCTACGCGCAACTGGCGGGCGATCACTTCGGTAATCAGGCGCGCCACTTCGGACAGGGGCTGCCCTTCCAGGAGGGCGGCAGCCACTTCGCGCCCGTAAAAATGTCCGGCATCCGGGCAATCGTCCCCGGCCTGCGTCAACGCTTTTGTGATATTCATTACCAGTCACCCTCCGGCATCCCTGTACATCCCGCTTCGCGCAAGGCCGCGTTGCCGTCGCGCCCTCCCGCCGCCACCCACACCATACGCCCCTGCTCATGCGCCCGCAGACACTCCGCCGCCATGCCGCCCCCGGCCCGCACATCCAGCGCGATAATCAGATCGGCAAGAGCATACAACATGCGATCCCGGCGGCGCAAATTCGCGCCTATCGCGTGGTCATCCAATCGAAAAGGAGAGAGCGCCAGGTCACGAACGGTATCGAAAACGGTTTCGCGGATACGGGCCTCGGCAAAGGGCGGACGGTCAAAAGCCGGCCCCAATCGCGTCGCGCAAGCCGCGATCCATGACATAAATAACGGGACGATTTTGCCGTTGCGCCGCCAATGCTAAACGTTTATAGGGCGTCCGGTCGTGTCCGGTCACGGGTACGCACCCGCGCTGAACAAGAACCGTCGCCATCGCCTCCATCCGCTTCAGCGTAGCGTTGTCCGCGCCATTGGAAACCGCGATGCTGAACGTGAAGGGCGCGCGAGTGGAAGCGGCAGGCGTTTTGGCAGTCGCCGTTTGTTCTGAATTATCGGCGTTTGTCCTGATAGAGCGCAGCCGATTTTGCTTTGGGCGCGGGGGCAGTAGGCGTGGCAGGCGCAGTACGAATTCCGGCAACGCGGGCAGGGGCAGCAGCAGGCCGAGATTGCCGAGCGCGTAGACGATGGGCGGGGGCGAATCGTCGAAGCGTTCCAGACGGTCGGGATACGCGGGGCTTTGCGGCGTGAGAACGTGCAGGCTGTGCTGCCGGACTGTTCGCGCCATCTCTTCAGCGCGAGAAAGCAGGGCGTCCTGTTGTTCGCAAAGCGTGGCGGCGGCGCGCGGGTCGAGTTCACAGCGGGTTTGCCACTCTTCCACAGACCATTGGAGGCAGGTTTCGGGTTCGATACGGCGCGAAGAAACGTGGTGAAGCAGGCGCGTCAATGTTTTTTCGCCGATGTGCGGAATGGTATGCAGCAGCAGGGCGAAACGGGTAAAACCGAGGGGTTCCGTGCTTGTTTTCGGGTCACGGGTCACGGCGATACACTTTCTCAGCGGGAAAGCGAAAACCAACTTTCCACTTGACAAAATAGTTCGGTACAAAACTAATTTTAGTAAGTATACCCCACATTTCTCCTTCCTGCATGTTATCAGCCAAAGTTATGCCAAACGATAGGAAAATGCGGCTTAAATATACCAGCAGTTTTTCATCTGGAACCTTGCTCCTAACCTCTACAACGGTTGCGCTCGACGATGCAACCATTCATCTACAAACTTTGCAGCCTCTTCAGCAAGCCGTGCCGCCTCAGTGGGATCATCGTCGTACAGACGCTTGAAACGACGCGCGCAGTTGCGGTGAGGCCAAGTGTTGTCTTGAAGTTTCTTTAGCGTCCGTTTGGCTAGTTTCCTTCTTGTTGGGTCGTTGTTAGCAACAGAATTTAAAGCTGTGTAGATACCTGTAATTGTTTGCGAACGTTCAAAATCCAACTCAAGCCGTCTGCCATTCGTTAGCCCCAACAATTCGATGGTTACTTTGGCCCGCCAGTAATCATGTGTTCCCGGCTTTGCTATGGGAATGGGTACAATTCCCTCAAATCCAATCAACTGCTCCGGGGCAGAGTCATTCGGATCGAGCGGATGCAGCAGATAGGGACGCTCGGCTATCAGGTAGCGTGGTTGCCTGGAATTTGCGGAGCAACGTTGTCCAGCAATAGGAAAGTAGTTCTGCTTGAAGTCACGATTGCAAACTTCACAGGCAAGCAGATAGTTTCGCAAATGGAAGGCAAGCCAATAGTAACAGTCAGGGGCGTTCGCGCCGACGGAAATGGCATGTGTTGTCGGCCACTTTATAACCCCTTGCTTGGGACGATAGTGTTCCAGATCGCCTTTAGGCATCCCTCTTTTGTGAGTGGGAAGCATCGTTTCACAGTAGGCGCACTTGCCCCCACCCTGTAACCGCGCAAAAAGAGGTTTCAGTTCGTTCCATATTTCGTCCCTGTTTTCCAGATTGTAACTACCATGCGCTTTCAATTGTGTGGATAAGCGGCTCGCCTTTGTAAGCCAGGCTTCTCTGCCATTCCTGCGTGGTGTGCCGTTGCGGTTCAGGGTGGTGGGAAATTGCTTGCGAACATGACGGGCCAAATCGCGCAGACTTATAGGATATTGGATCATTTTAGCCGGCCCGACCCTTCATTGAGGCGGCGCAAATACTCTAGAGAGGCTTCGGGTTCGCCCTTCACGGCACGTTCCGCCAGACTACTTAGCTGTCGCTGTAACTGCGGAGAACGCGGCTGATGGACGTCGAAAAGTTCTATCAAGGTTTCCTCTACGCTCCGGCCCTCAAATGCATCGGAAGGGCGCTGTATTTGCGAAGTGAACGGAGCAGACCGTTTGAGTTGATAGATATTGTCGTTGTCCAGCGAACCGGCGACTAACGGACTATGCGTACTGCAAAACCATTGGATACGCGGAAAAACATTTGAGAGTGACTCCACGACAGTTCGCTGCCAGATGGGAGACAGAAACAGGTCTACCTCGTCAACAATCACCATTCCAATCGCTTCGACCAGTTTCAGGCGGTTTGGCAGCACCTGCGCCAGATGCGTCAGGAAGTCAATCAGCCAACCAACAAAAAGCCTGTAACCATCTGAAAGTTCCGAGAGGGGCAGAGGAATGCCGTCGTAGTTGAACAGCGGCTCACCGCCATCCATGTGGTCTGTGGTTAACGTCACCGGATGCTGAAGCAGTTGGTTAACGATCTCCACAACTTCGCTCCAACGCTTCCGTTCCTGACACTGATTGTAGGCCATAGAAAGCGGAATCAGGCCAACGCGCGCTTCGAACAGAGACGCAATGCGCTGATAGCGAGACCCACGTAGCCGTTCATTATAGGCCTCCGGTCGTTCGGTGCGGTGGTTCGCGCCGTAAGCCGCCAGGAAACAAGCCGGCAGATCTTCGTAGAAAAGGCTTTTTTTCCAACGTTCCGCGCGCGAACGAGACGAAAGAGACTGTGCAGTTCCCTCCCGCTTGATGATGCTCGTGACACTATGCCCGGCAATATGAATGTTTTCAGTATCGGGTACTGAATTTTCGTCGGTGTCTATGGGAGCCAGGTAGAGTTTTGCTGAAGCCTCGGCAACCTCTTTCCCGTAGCGTATACCGGTCGGAGTACGAAAGCCCGAAATGTTATTTGCCAGATAGGGACCTAATGCTGCAATAGTCAGCGCCTGGAAAATAGTCGTTTTTCCTGTTCCGTTGTTGCCAATCAGAAGATTAACATTAGGCAGACGTTTTGTTGCTTCGCCTTTGGGAGGCGTCTGCCCCGGCCAGTTAAAGACCATTTTTTGATCCGCAAAACAACGTGTATCCTTGACCGTAAATGCGTCTGTGTACATGCCGTATCTCCTTGCTAAACCGCTACAAACGTAGCATCCCCAACAACTACAATTCATGATACTGCCTTGATTTATAGCGATGTTGTTACAGCAGGTTTTCCAATCCGACAACCAAACCATTTAGTTCGCGCACTTTGCGGACGGCCAGAACAACTCCGGGCATGAAGGAGGTTCGATTGGTGGAGTTGTGGCGAATGGTCAGGATTTCACCCACGCCGCCGAAAATCACCTCCTGATGCGCGACGAAACCGGGCAGGCGGACGCTATGAATGGGAATATCGCCCGTATTGACGTGCCGCGCTCCCCGCGCTCCGGGCGCTTTCTCAATCGTGTTGTCGGGCGGGGGAATGGGCGTTTGCCCCGCCTCCTGCCGCGCGTGGGCGATTTTCTGCGCGGTCAGCAGGGCCGTGCCGGAGGGCGAGTCCAGTTTCTTTTCGTGGTGCAATTCGATGATTTCCACATCCGGCAGATAGCGCGCGGCCTGTGCCGCGAACTGCATCGCCAGTACCGCGCCAATGGCGAAGTTGGGCGCGATAAACGCTCCAATGCCTTTTTGCCGCGCCAGCGAGTCCAGAAAGGCTAAGTCGGCGGGCGCAAGCCCCGTTGTTCCAATCACTGGCGAAACCCGGTTGTCCAGCGCGACAATCGCGTTTGCTTTTACGCTATGCGGCAGCGTGAAATCAACAACAACGTGTGGATGAGTCCGCATAATCGCCGTATGCAGATCGCTTTCGATCCACACCCCTGCCCTGCCGATACCGGCAAGATCGCCCGCATCCACTCCCATTGCCGCCACGTCTACCGCCGCTGCCAGTTGCAGTCCCGACGCTTCGCTGACGGCCTTGACAACTTCGCGCCCCATGCGCCCCGCCGCGCCGCAAACAATCACGCGAATGACGTTTGCATCTTCGGCAGGAGTTTCTTGCGGTGACGGCTTTTGTATGCCCATGCCGCTCGTCATAATATGTGTGGTTTCTTCGCTCATTTTTGTTTATCCAGACCTGATTTCAATTTTCTCCATGCGGTTGTAAACGTCTTCCAATGTCCGCCCTACTTGTTCAGCAACGGCTTCGGGCGTTTCGCCATCCTCCGCAAGCCGCAGCAGCAGCGCGTCCTCGTCCTCCGACCAGTGCAGGGATACAGGGGCATTGGTATGTCGGCTCCGCGCCATCTGCTTTTGCCACAATAGTTTATCCTGTGGGGTGTCCCACTTGCCGTTGGTTCTGCCGTATGTTGTTGGCGGGGCATCGCTGTCGGCGCTACGGTTCGGGTTGTTTTGCCGACTGCGGTTTTGCCGTTTCGGATTGCGCTCCTTTGTCGGCGCGTTTCCCGGCAGTGCCGGAACCGCTTCCGCTTCTACATTGGTATTGTTCCCTGCGCCGGTAGCTTTGAGGTTCGGGGGCGAAGCAGGCGGCAGCATGGCTGCGGCAGTCACAGGCGGGCTAACAGCGCGACTGCCGCCTGAGACTGCAATCGCCGGTAAATCATCGGCAAATGGATCGGGATAGCCCCTAAGGTCGGGAACACTGGCATAGGCGGGAAGAGGCTTATTCGCCTTCTGCCTGCGCGATATGGCTGTGGGTTTGCTCCCCCTGGCGATTATTGATTTACCCTGCGCCAATTCCGCTTCCGCCGTCAGAACCAGAACGCCTGCGACTAATTTATAGCAGTATGACTCGTCCTGCTCGTTTGGGGCAAACGGTTCGCTCAGGCTAACGGTAAGCCACACTTCGGCCTTGTCGTCAATTTGCGCCGCTTCCCGGTTGTGCAGACCGGGTTTGAGGTGCAGCAGGCGTGGTTCCCAGACGGGATCGGTGAGCGCAAGGTTATAATGCGCCCCGTCCAGCGTGAACGCCACCCGGTTCCGCCGTTCCCCCTCTTTGTTGACGGTAATCTGCCATTGCAGGGTTTGCGGCGCGACCAGACTCAGCGAATGGGCGACCGGATGGGCCTGAACCTGCGTCTGCGCGATGCGATCCCCCGCGCTGCCTAACAACTGCGGACCGGACGACAAGTATCCGTACAGCCAGTCGCGCCGATTGTTTTCTGCCGCGCCGGTCACGCGCTCCCAGGGCAGCGACATAACAACCCAATCTTCAGGGTGGTGCGGTTGAGGCCGGGGGCGCGAACAGTGGACGCGCAGCACATCGCCCAACTGCGGTTCGGTATTGTCAGGAAGCGTGTAGTGGTGTGAATACAGGACGCCCTCGGCATTGGAACCGACCGGGCGCAGCCAGCCCTTGCCATCCAGCCGCAACCCCGCCACGCACCGCCCCTGCCGTTTGCGCGAATTGGCAAGACACACGATTTCGAAGGTTGGCATCGCTTCGGCTCCTGCGCTCATTCAGAAGAACTTAGCCGCGAATAAACGCGAATGAACGCGAACATTCAACCGATGATCCGGCGGAAAAATCCTGCATATCCAACACAGATTTACAAATCTACAACCTGTATGCCGCCCCATTTTTCCTGTAGATATTCGACAACCAGCCGTCGGTGACAATGCTCCGGGGTGAGTTCGCTGCACAGCAATACCGTTGGAACGGCGAAGAGTTCGCGGTCCAAGGCGGTTTCAATCTGTCGTTCGCGCATCAGATTCAGAAAGCGGATTTCGTACTCGCCCCAATCGCCTTTGTGTTTTTTGTATGCGTCGAGCATCTCCTGCGTGGGGGCCAACAGGGTTTCGTGCCGGTATTCGATACCGCAAATGGATTGCAGGAAATACGCCAGATCGTCGCGCTTGGCAAACCCCGCAAGCTGCGAAACGTTGTTGAGCCGCACATCCAGCAAACGCTTCACGCCCGCCTGATTCAGCGCCTCGAAGAACTGCCGGGCTGTTTTTTGCGTGAAACCGATTGTATAGACCTCCACGCCGTCAATTCCTCCTCATCCCCGAACAACGACTGCTGCCCGCCATCATCCTCGCCCGCTGCCTCTTCCGCCATCAGTTCCGCCTCGGTTTGCAGCCTGCCATCGCCCCGGATATGCGCAACCCGCGTTCCGCGCTCACCCAACACGCGCCCGATCAGCAGTCGCCGGTGACAAATAGCCGGGTTCTCTTCGCTGCATAAAAGCGCGATACGATGCTGTTCCGCGCCCCGCTCCACTTTCGCCACGCCGTTCAGAAACTCCGGCGTTTGGGCCACCCGGTCATACCGAACATGCCCCTCGGCATCGTAAAATTCGGCTCCGTCCGGCCTGCCGCCTAATTCCTGCCCCAAAAACACGAATCGCGCCCCCGACTGCTCTATGGCAGGCCGAAGCGCGTCGTGATTGAAATGCGGCACATAGCGCGAAGAGGGGCGCGAACGAGTATCCACCAGCACGTCTATCCGATGTCGGCGCAGTAACTCCAAAAAAGTTTCCAGCGCGTGATTGGAGTGTCCTACCGTAAACACCACGCGCCCGCCGTCGTCAGCCATCACAGATACACCTCAAAAACTAAACCACGGGGAACACGGGGGACACGGGGAGGAGAGGGGGAAGAATTTTCCACGGATCAAACGGATGAAACAGATGAACACGGATTAAATTCAAATCTTTTTCAGTATCCGTGTTTATCCGCGTTATCTGTGTCCTTCGTGGTAAATACTACTCTTTGTTCTTCCCCCTCTCCTCCCCGTGTCCCCCGTGTTCCCCGTGGTTTAATTGGTTTCTTTTTTAGCGCGCGGGAAGGCTCCAATCGCCGTCAGCGTCAGTTTCTCCTCGTCCAGAACGTGGTCGGCGACTTCCGCGATACTTTCATGAGTGACGGCCTCGTATTCGGCCAGCACTTCCGCAATGGGAATCACGCGGCCATAGGAGAGGAGGGAATCGCCGTAGCGGTTCATGCGGGCGTTCATGCTTTCCAGCCCCAGAACAACCGCGCCCCGCACCTGCGTTTTGGCTTTGGTCAGTTCATCATCCGTCAGGCCGTTTTTGCGGACATTGGCGAATTCGCGGCGCGTCAGGTCAAGAACCTGCTCATAAGTGTCGGGACTGGTTCCGCCGTATGCGCAGAAGTAGCCGCCGTCGAGATACGAGCGCCCATACGTGCCGATGGCATACGCCAGCCCGCGCTTTTCGCGAACCTCCTGAAACAGGCGCGAACTCATGTTGCCGCCCAGAACATTATTGAGAATGGACAGCGAATACCGCTTTTTGTCGGACTTGCTGTAGCCGTCCGTACCCATCACGAAATGAACCTGCTCCACGTCGCGCTTTTTCACCTGCTTGCTTTTGCCGGACGCTTTGGGGCTTTTGCCGTCGCGTTCGGGGGCCAGCCCGCTCAAATCACCCAGCGCTTCCTGCGAAATGCGAACCAGTTCCTCGTGTTCCAGATTGCCCGCGCCCGCCACCACAATGCGGTCAGGGCGGTACTGCGTGGCGATATAATCCATAATGTCTTCGCGGGACAGGCCGGACACGGTTTTGTCGCTGCCGATAATGGGCTGTCCGAGCGGATGCTTGCCAAACAGCGTCTGCTCGAAGATGTCATGCACCATCTCTTCGGGCGAGTCCTCGTACATCTTGATCTCTTCCAGCACGACCCGCTTTTCCCGCTCCATCTCGTCCTTATCGAACAGCGAATTGCGGAACATATCCGTCAGAATGTCAAGAGCAAGGGCGGTATCTTCCGCCAGAACGCGGGTTTCGTAGCACGTTGTTTCCTTGCCCGTAAAGGCGTTGAGATGCCCGCCCCGCGAACTCGATCTCATCGGCGATTTCCCGCGCCGCGCGCTTACCGGTTCCCTTGAACAGCATGTGTTCGATGAAGTGCGAGATGCCGCGTCGGGGATCGTCTTCATCTCGCGACCCGATTCCCGACCCACAGCCCGACAGACGCGGACTGCACATAAGTGACGGTTTCGGAAACCACGCGAACGCCATTGGGCAGCGTGGTAATTTGTATGTTTTCGGTTGTTGGCTTAGTCATAGCAATATAATACCACAGGTCCAGCCACGAAAAGCAACGCCATCGCGCCACTGCATACGCGCAATGCCATAGACTTGCGGTATACAATTTTTCGCTCATTGCTGACGAGAAGTTTCATCTGCGATTATTCGGTTTCCTCCGCTGACGCGGCTGTGGCGTCTTCCTCCAATTCAGGCGGGAATATCATGCGAGAATACACGTCAGCAAGCCGGAGTTCACAGCCGATTGTGGGCAACGGCGCAACCGCGTCCATCCCTTCAAAGGCCCGGTATTGCCACGAACCGTCTTCCTGACGAGTGAATACTTCAATGCGTGGCCTGTATTGCGACACCAGAACATACGCTTGCAGCGACTCCAGCGTCTGGTAGCAGCGAAACTTATTGCCCCTGTCCGCCTGCTCTGTGCTGTTGGAAAGCACTTCTACAATCAGCGCGGGATTGAGCAGGGCGCGTAAACCCTGAATGATTTCGTAGCGCGGTTCTTCACAGGCAACGGAAACATCAGGATAAAAGTAGTTGTTGCAGACCGGCACACGCACACGCAAGTCACTGGCAAATCCCTGACAATTCCCACGTTGCAACTGTGACCCAAGTGTCACGGTTAGATCAAACGTAATTTTGTTATGTTCAGGCGTGGCTCCCGACATTGCGACAATTACGCCGTCGTAATACTCGCTTTTGGCTTCCGCCTTATCTTCCGCCGCCAAATACTGCTCCGGCGAAATATACTTGTATTGTCTCTGCGCGACCATGTGTTCCTCGTTGCTTTCATCTCGCGAACCAATCCCGACAAGCAGCCCGACAGACGCGGACTGCACATAAGTGACGGTTTCGGAAACTACGCGAACGCCATTGGGCAGCGTGGTAATTTGTATGTTTTTGGTTGTTGGTTTAGTCATAATCCTATTCGCGTGTATTCGCGGCTAAACTCCTCCGTGTTTCACGCGGCAGTCACGCCGAGTTGACCGAAGAGAAAGCAGAGTTGGTCCAGCAGGTCTTCGATCACTTTGCCCATTGGGCGGGTTCCCATGTGGCCGGATTTAGTATCGTAGTGCAGCAGAATGGGATAATCCGAACCCGTTTGCGCCTGCAAGAGCGCGGCCATTTTGCGGGCGTGAAGCGGCGCGACGCGGGTATCCGCATCCCCGGTTACGAACATCGTGGCAGGATACTTTGCGCCCGGCGTTACCCGATGATACGGCGAATACGCATACAGGGTTTTGAACTGTTCCGGGTCTTCCGAAGAGCCGTATTCCGGCACCCAGTAGCGGGCTACGAGAAATTGATGATAGCGCACCATGTCGAGCAGGGGAACCGCGCAAATTACCGCCCGGAACAGTTCGGGCCGCTGCGTTAAGGCCGCGCCGACAAGCAGGCCGCCATTGCTGCCGCCCATAATGGCGAGTTTGTCCGGGTTGGTAATGTTTTGAGTAATCAGCCATTCCCCCGCCGCGATGAAATCGTCGAAGGTGTTCTGCTTGTTGGCGAGCATGCCCGCCCTGTGCCAGTCCTCGCCATACTCGCCGCCGCCGCGCAGATTGGCGACCGCATACACGCCGCCCTGTTCCGCCCATACCGTCGCGAGCGAAGAGAAGTAGGGCGTCATGCTGGCCGTGAAGCCGCCATAGCCGTACAGCAGGGTTGGCCGCGCCCCGTCCAATTCCAGCCCTTTTTTGTGCAGCAGAAACATCGGGATGCGCGTGCCGTCTTTGGACGCATAAAACACCTGCTTCACTTCAAACGCATCGGGATTGATGGGGACGTTCATACGCGCCCACTCGCTCGACTTGCCCGTGTTCATATCGTAGCGGGTGACCACAGCGGGAAACGCGAACGACGTAAACATGTAAAAGGCTTCCGGGCTGTCCCACCGCCCGTACAGGCCGCCCGCCGTACCGAGCGTGGGCAGCTCAATGTCGCGAACCGGCTTCCCGCCGGGTCGAAAATCTGGACGCGGGACGTGACGTCCTGCAGATAGTTGAGAATGATCTGCCCGCCCGCAAGCGAAAACCCTTCCAGCACGGCGGTCGGGGAAGTGGGGACAAGTTCCTTCAGCAATTCCGGGGCAACGGGCGCGTCCGTCGCCTGCGTCAAATCCAGATGCGTCAGGTCAAGGGAAAGCAGGCGCTCGTTGGGCGCGTTCCAGTTGGTTTGCAGGTACAGCGTGTCGCCGCCAATGTCGCCGTAAAAGCGGGCCTCAATCGTGGTAATAAGCGGCACAATCGGGGCTACATTCGCTTCAGACAGTTGTATTCAAACGCTGAATAAACAGATCGGTTTTCGTGGCGGCGGAACCGTAAAAGACATTGAACAGCAGATAGCGGCCATCCTCGGAAACGTGCAGCGTCAGATACTTACCCTTGTCGTATCCCGCGCCGAAAATCTCCACATCGGCAGCCATGTCCGCACCCAATGTATGCCGGTAAGCGCGAGGGCCATCGTCGGTTTCCAGCGAATAGTAGAGGGTTTGCTTGTCTTGTGTCAGGGCGGTACTCATAAAACGGGCGCGGGGCAGAACGTCGGCGCGATCCGTTTTGCTGTCCACGTCCATGAACCGAATTTCCACTTCATCTTCGCCGCCCTGCCGGATGCCGTAAACAATCAGCGAACCGTCTTCAGAAATGTCCTGCATGGAAATGGTGGTGGAGTGGTCGGCGCTCAGGGTGTGCGGGTCAATGCAGAACCTCGTCCGCGCCCGTCAATCCGACGCGGCGATATAGCACGGGCAGTTCCTGATTGGCGTTACGGCGCGAGAAAAAGTAGGCGTTATGCCGCGCGGTCGGAATACCGACCAGAGTCGATACGCGCCAGTTCGATTCAGGCGTTGCTCGATTTCGGCGCGTCCCGGCGTTTGGGCCAGTAGTGTCCGGGTATAAGCGTCCTGCTCCCCAATCCAGTCGCGCGTTTCCGGGCTGTCCTGATCTTCCAGCCAGCGATAAGGGTCGGTAATTTCTACGCCATGCAGCGTTTCGACAACATTCTCCTGCCGCGCCGGTCGTGGACGCTTCGCTGTTGCAGGGCCTGCTTCCAATTGCGTTTTCGCTTCTGCGGTCATATCAAACCACCCTTCTGTATCCTGAATTGGCGCGGCAACTCATCATCCGGCATATTCGTAATGGTCAAGTATGTCAGGATTTGCGCGATGTGTCAACTGGTTTAGCAAATGGCGATTTTTGCGCTATAATGCAAGTAGCCGCGCAACACTCCTCGCGCGCAAGGGGGAACTTTTATGGCAGCCGAAGATGCGCAGTCCGCGCAAACAACATCCGACTCAGCAGAACAACCGCAACAACCAACCCAAACCGAAGAGACTTCCGATACCCAAACCGCCGCGCCCGCCCCGGCCCTGAACCGTGAACAGCGGCGGGCGCAGGCCAAAGGCAAAAAAATCGGCCCAACGAGCGGTAATTCCACTCCGGGCCACTTCAACAATCGCGCCAATCCCAATTCGCGTTCCGGCGGCGCTTCCGTAGAAAAACGCCTGCCGCGCACGGGGCATAAGTAGGTTTTTAGGTTTTTAGGGTTTTAGGGTTCTAAGGGCATTCAGGCATCCACTACCTACAACCCTACAACCCTAAAACCCTAAAAACCTACTTATGCCGCTCGTTGTAACTGCGCAACCGGAAAATTCACCGTCTGCGGCGGGCAGGCGGGGCGGGCGAAAAGGTAGCCCTGCAAATAATCCACGCCGAGTTGGACGCACAATTGCATTTGCCCGGGCGTTTCGATCCCTTCGGCAATCACGCGGATGCCGAGGTCCTTTGCCGTATGGACGATCTGGCGCATCTGGTCGCGCTTTTTGAGCCTGTGTTCGGCCTCCACGACAACATCGCGATCCAGTTTCACGTAGTCGGGGCGCAGAGCCGTGAGATATTCCAGTGAGGTAAAGCCCGCGCCCATATCGTCTACGGCGGTTCCCACGCCCCGTTCGCGGTAGTATTCCAGAATATGGCGCAGGCGCGGCATGTCGGGAATGTGTTCCGTTTCCACCACTTCAAAGACCAATCTTTCCAATGGAATGTTATGGGTTTCCGCCGCTTCCATGGTGGTGCGCAGGCAGATTTCCGGGTCATAAATCGTGTTGGGCAGGAAGTTGATAAAAACTTTGGTTTGCAGATTCAGTTCCGCCGCGCCTCGAATGGCCGATTTGCGGGCGCGCTGATCCAGTTGGTGTTCCAGATTGAGTTTTTCACACGCCTGAATGATCGGCCCCGCGCCGATGGTTTGCCCCGTGTGCGGGTCACGGGCGCGAATCAGCGCTTCCTGCGCGAAACATTCCCCGGTTGCCGCATCCACAATCGGGTGAAACACGCTGAACAGCCAGTCCTCATTGAGCGCTTCCCGTACCCACTCGTGTTCCATGTTTTGCAGCAGGCTTGTCAGCGGCTCGGCGAAGAGGAGGGCGGCGATCACCTGTTCCGGCGTGTCGGCTCCCCCGGCTGCGTATGCGGCGCGGATGCAAGCCTGCGTATACGGGGAAAGCCGCTCTTTCAGCAGGCTGCTCAACAGAGTTCGTTCCGTCCGTCCGCCCGGCAGCGTGAGTACCGGGCCAACCGCGTTATAAGCAACCGACGCCTCGTTCAAAACGGCGCGGAGAGTGGCGTCCGCATCCGCGTCCTGCGCTCCCAGTACCAGACCGGGTTCGCCGCCTTTGCAGCGTCCGTCCGGCAGGCTTTCGCAACGTAAGCAGCGCCCCTCCACAAAGGCGCATCGGGTTCGTTCGTGTGTCATGCCTCTTTTCCTCGTCCTTGTCTCATTCGCTCATCAAAAAAGAATATTTTCAGGGTTAGTATCGGGTAATTATGCGAGCGGGTGTATAGAACGAGAGGCGTAAAATTTGGTAGTAGCGGCGAGAAGCGGCGGGATAATTGGAATTGAACACAAGTCTACGGGTTAATAGTAAGGATTGGGAGGCAAGGGGAGGTTTAGAATGTCGGTAATCGGAAGAATGGACAACTGGGCGCGGCTGTCGCCATCCACGCTGGAACGGTCAATCAGCGGCAGCGCCTCTTCCGCCGTAATGGGCTTCGGGTCGGCATAGTACGGCATATTGCCGCGCACTATCGGGTCGTACAGGTTCGAGTCGCGCAGAAACGTAGTCCAGATGTCCGGCTGGTCCACGATAGCCTGCACAACCGCAAACCGCGACTCCGCCTCCACAACCCGAAAATTTTTCTCCGTAACACCCCAATTGTACACACAACTCACTAAAAACAGCATCGCTTTTCCTCCCAACTTCGTCCCCATTGCGCAATGCTGACGAGCGCAAAGGCGGCGTAATAGCCGCCTTTGTTTTTGGGTGAAGCGCCTTGCCAATCTCGCGGTGGACGCTTCACCCGATAGTTACGGAACAGTTTCGCCGCCTACTTGATGTCGAGCTTTTCCAGCGCTTTGCGGATACCCGCTTCATCAAAACCGACAGAGCGGAAAATTACTTTGCCGCTGCTGTCCAGTATGTAGTTGGTGGGATAGGCTTGTACGCGGTACTGCAAAGCCGCGTCGTAGTTGTCGCCTTTGCCCTTCATGCCGATCAGGAACGTAAAGTTGTTCTCCTTCACGTACTTGTTGATTATGTCCGCGCTATCCGAGCCGTTGAGCGCAACCAGTTCCAGCCCTTTGTCTTTCAGTTCGGTGTACAGCTTTTGCAGGTGAGGAAACTCCTCACGGCAAGCGCCTCAATTGTAGAACCAGAAGTTGACCAGAACCGCTTTCTTGCCTTTCAGCGCATCCTCGAGGGCAATTTTGCCTCCGGTTGGCGCAGAAAGCGCGAACTGTGGAGCCGCGCTGCCAACGGGAAGCAGTTTCTTGTTGTAGTCGTCCAAACTCGGCGGCGCGTACAGCGTTGCGCCTTTGGGTGGCGCATAAGCAAACGCGGTTTCGGGCAAAGGCATACTCACGTTCACGTTCTTCAGTATGGCATCCATTTTTACAGTCTGGCTGCCCGCTACAATTTCCGCGTCCATGCGCGTTACCAGTTTGCTCGGCGCGATATACAGGTTCATCGTGTAGACGACTTGCCCTTTGCCTTTAAGCTGAACCACTTCATACACTACGCCTTCTATGCTCTGCTTGCCCATGTAAAGCGTTTCAGGCTTGCTGCCGCTGCCGAAAATTCGGGTCGCCTGACCGCCGAAAAACATCGTTACAGGCGCGGCCCCCATCGTGTCAATGGCTCTCCCCTGTGTATCCACGTCCTCTTTCTGATACTGATTGTTCGGCATCAGCGTATACAGGTTTTTGCCATCCGAAGCGATGGTTTTGGCAAACCCTCCCTCCGTAAAGTCAATACGCGCCAGGTTCGGCTTCCTGAGTTTGATGGCCGCTGCCATTTTGGTAATCTGCTCTTTGCCGTCCGAGTTTTTGACGCGCTCCGACAGGCTCATGTTGGCGGTCAGTGTTTTTGTCGTTTTTGTCGTCTGTTCCGCTTCTTTGAGCAGCGCGTCCGCCTTTTCGTCGGCGCGAACGCCATTGGCGCCCAGGACGACGAGAAGGGTTGCGCTTGACCATAGGAACGGGAAGCGTTTTCCAGTCACAGTTGTGTCACCTTCACCTTTCTGCGCGGTTCTGCCCGCGCGCCGCGAGACTGTACACCGCAACCCTGTTCGCCCACAATCCCTGTTTGTCCTGCAAAAATAAAAATTTTCTAAATATCTATCCTTACTCACGAACGGCGTTTCTTGCGCTTGACACACGCTCTTGCTGCGTATATATGGCAACAGGGGACAACGCCTGCCAGGAAGCGCGAAAACACGGTTCTTCTCCTCTGCGTCTCTGTACTTCCAGCGCAGCGGGTAGTAAAGTATTTCCTCACACGCAGTAGGGATAGACGCGGCCGGCCAGATAGTGCGTGACGCGGGCATCGACGTGGATGCCGTCTTCTCTGTATTCGGCTTTGCAGGACGCGCCCATACTCGTAGCACTGCGCCACCATGTCGCTGCGGTCGTAGGGAACGCGCAGAGTTACGGGTACCAGCAGGCTTTCCAGCGTTTCCACGACGCGGTCCATCAGCTGCGGCATGCCCTCGGCCGTTTTGGCCGAGATGTAGACCGCGTTTTCCGTGTTGGCGACCAGTTCGCGCAGGCTCGTACTGATCCTTCACCAGATCGGCCTTGTTGAACACCGTGATCATCGGCTTGTCGCCCGCGCCCAACTCTTCCAGCACTTCCTGCACGGCCTGCATCTGCACGTCGCGATGCGGATGGCTGGCATCCACGACGTGAATCAGGAAGTCCGCCTCAATGGTCTCTTCCAGCGTGGCGCGGAAGGCGGCGACAAGATGGGTGGGCAGATTGCGAATGAAGCCTACCGTATCGGTCAGCAGCATGGCCCAGCCGTCGGGCAGAACCACGCGGCGCGTGGTCGGGTCGAGCGTGGCGAACAGTTTCGGGTCGGCAAGAACTTCGCGCCCGAAAGCGTGTTGAGCAGGGTGGACTTGCCCGCGCTGGTATAGCCGACGAGGGCGGCGGTGGGAAACGGCAGGCGCTTGCGGTGCAGCCGCTGCTGGGTGCGCGTGCTGCGGACTTCGGCCAGCTGCGCTTCCAGATCGCTGATGGTGTCGCGCACTTTGCGGCGGTCGGTTTCCAGTTTGGTTTCACCCTGCCCGCCGCGAACGCCGATACCGCCCTGCTGCCGCTCGAACTTGGTGTACAGGTTGCCCAGGCGCGGCAGCAGATAGGTCAGTTGCGCGAGCGTGACCTGCAATTTACCTTCCCGCGTGTGGGCGCGCTGCGCGAAGATGTCGAGAATCAGCTGCGTCCGGTCAATCACGCGCACTTTCACGGCCTCTTCCAGGTTGCGCGCCTGCACGGGCGACAGTTCGCTGTCCACAATGACCAGATTCGCGCCCGTATCCTGAACGCCCGCGAACAGCTCCTGCGTTTTGCCCGACCCGATGAAGTAGGCGGCGTCCGGGCGGTCGCGCTTCTGGTAAAACTCGCCGACGACAATTCGCCCCCGCCGTTTCGGTCAGCGCGGTCAATTCTTCTATAGCATAGGGGCGCAATTCCGTGTCCGGTTCCACAGAAACCAGAATGGCGCGCTCCACATCCGTAAGTTCAATCAATGATGTTTTTGTCATCTAAAATCAAATTAGGAAACCCCTCGTTGACGCATGGGAGGAATGCTTTCCCTGCCCGACGCAGGCGTGTCCCCTGTCCTTTCTGTTTAGTCCACTCTTCTCTATATTTAACACGATTACAGGAAATGTGTTATGCTACCTGCATGAAACTGATTGCGCAAGTGAAACTTGATACTACTCCCGAACACGCTTTAGCGTTGCTGGCGACCTTAGAACGCGCCAACGAAGCGTGTAACGCTCTGAGCGCATGGGCATGGCAGGCGCAGGTGTTCGGTCAATACGCGCTGCACAAAGCGCAGTACAACGACCTCCGGGCGCAGTTCCCCTTGACGGCGCAGGTGGTGGTCAGGTGCATCAGCAAAGTGGCGGATGCGTACAAACTGGACAGGAAAACGCAGCGTACCTTTAAGCCGCATGGCTCTATCGCGTATGATGACCGTATCCTGCGCTGGTATGTGGAACGGCGCGCTGTCTCTATCTGGACAATGCAAGGCCGTATCACCCTTCCGTTCTCCTGTGGCGAAGCGCAACGCGAACTTCTGAAAACCCGGCAGGGAGAGAGCGACCTTGTATACAGCAATGGCTCGTTCTACCTGCTGGCAACCTGCAATGTTGAAGAACCGCCTGCTATCGCTACGAATGGCGTGATTGGCGTGGACTTCGGCATCACCCAACTTGCGGTAGACAGCGACGGACAGGCTTATTCCGGGGAACCGGTCAAGCAAGTCCGTATCCGCATGAGAGAACTGCGGCGTGGACTACAAAGTTGTGGTTCTCCCTCCGCCAAGCGTCACCTGTCCAAAGCAAAGCGCAGGCAATCTCGCTTTACCACCTGGGTCAACCACAACCTCAGCAAACAACTGGTTCAATCGGCTCTCCGCTCTGCAAAGGCACTCGCGCTTGAAGACCTCACAGGAATTCGGCAGCGAGCCTCGGCTTATACGAAGCAGATGCGTTGGCTGTTGGGCAACTGGGTGTTTCAGCAGTTGAGAAGGTTCGTGGAGTACAAAGCCAAACGGGCAGGCGTTCCCCTGCTGATTGTAGAAGCCGCGTACTCTTCGCAAACCTGTTCCTCCTGTGGACACTGCGAACGCGCCAATCGTCCAGGTCAATCTACCTTCCACTGTCAACAGTGTGGCTTCCAGTTGAACGCGGACTACAATGCCGCGCTCAACTTGAAAGCACGGGGCGAAACAGTAAGCCGCCCTATAGTATCGGCTCTTACATAGAACCAGATACAAAGCCCCTGCGTTTTAGCAATGGGGTTGCTTACACTTTATTATCCTAGATGGGCATGGTGGAGTCAAGTTTCTCTATCGTACTTGTGGCCTAATTTGCTTAATACTCTCCTCACAGGCTGCTTCTGCAAGACTGAAAAAACCCCTCCCGGCGCGTTGCGCGACAGGGAGAGGGGTCAGGGCGAGGTGAAAAGTATCCTCCACCTAAGTGAGTTTCCTCACCGGCTGCTGATGGAAAACGCGCTGAATTCCACGCCCGCGCCGCCGTAGTTGCGGATGCCGAAGCGCGGATTGTTCGCGTTGCGGCTGCTCAGTTTATTGGTGATGGGCGGCTCGTCGTCTACCGTAACCGTGATGTTGTTGCCGCGCAGGGTGATTACCACGCTGTGCGCCATGTTCGCCGCAACGCCGGGACCCTCGTTGGGCAGGGCATCCCCGGACGCGCCCAGGTCGTACATCTTGACGCCGTTCGGGTCGAGATTGACGGCAATATACCCTGTCAGGGCGTCATTGGAACGCAGCACGATTTGCGCGCCACTGGTATCGCCGGTTTTGAAGGTGGCGCGGAGGGTCACGTTCGAGCCTGCGTTGGCAAGGCTGTACAATGCGCCCGCCGTCGCCGTCCGCGCCCGTACCGCCCCGCTCCCCGTAAATCGCCAATCATTCCCGTTAATCCCTGTCCATGCCGCCTGTCCCACACCGCCATGCTGTTCGGGCGTGGTGTCCGCCAGACTGCTGTTGGCCTTGCCGACGAAGTTCTCCACAAGGGACGTTGCCGTCCGGTCGCCGTTGTTGGCGCGGTCAGGGTTGTTGCGGTCGGGATTGTTGCGAACCGAATTGGAACCGCCCTCATTGCCCTGCGCGTTCGGGAAGCGGCTGCGGTTGTTGACAAGCCGCCCCGATGTGGTGACGTTGGTAAAGTCCGCGCGGCTGACAACCGGGCCTGCTGACACGAACGCCTCATCCGAAGCGCGGGCATTATCCATGCGGACGCCGGACGCGCGAATGGTGTTTACGCGAGTCTGGCGGGTTCCGTTGATGTCCACAATATGCGCGATGTTGCCCCCTGTGATGTTCTGCAATTGCACCTGATCTATATTGCCGCCATTGATTTGTATCAGCCGTCCCCGCGATTGCTGCGCGTTGGCGGGCTGCCCGTTCGCGCGCTGCCAGGTGACATTGGCGACGCGCAGCGTGCCGATAGCAGTCGTGTGTCCCGCCGCAGGCGCGGCGACAAATATCTGCGCTTCCGCGATTTCGTCGTTCCGGGGTTCCGCGATGGTCAGGCCGTCAATGGTCAACTGGCCGATGTCGGTCTGCTGAAAGCGATCCGTGACGTAGACCAGGGGCCGGGACGGGGCTTTCGTTCCGCGCCGAATGTTACGCAGCGTGAGCGAATCTATTTTGCCGCCCAATCGAAACATGCTGTTGGAAAGGTCAATGCTATCGTTGGGCGTTTCCGAGATCGCGGGAGGGTTGACCCCGCCGCTGCCCACGCCGCCGTTGAGCCGGTTCCTGTCCCACACGGGCGCGTTGAGATACCCATCCGTCCACAAGCACGGTTCCCACCCTGCCGGTCTGCGGGCCGATGCCGGGAAAAATATCTATTTGCAGCGCGTTCTGGAACGTGCCGCCCTGCGTATGGAGAATCTGGATACGATCAATCACGTCCGTAATCGTCAGCAGGCGGAAACCGAACAGCCCATTTTCCATTCGGGTGCGGTCGAAAACGCAATCCGTAATGTCCCCGTGCCACACGCAGTTGTTCCAGACAGGATACATGTGGCGCGGCCCGTTTCCCGATTGATGTCCATCGTTGGCGTTGAGGGCAATCAGATCGTCGCCGGTTGTGCCGCTGAACCCGGTCACGCGCAGGTCGGAGGCGGGGCCATTGACGTGCAGACCGTCCTGATTGGAATTGTAAATGAGGGTCGGATTGGCAGCCGTGCCGCCCACTTCCGCCCGGCATCCGTCCATCACGACATGGCGCACGGTCGCCAGATGAAACGCATAGCTGGGGCTGTCATGCACGGTGACATTGCGCATGGTCAGGTTTTCCACGCCATACGCGCACAATCCGAACATGTTCAAACTCTTCGGGCTGATTTCCAGTTGTCCCTGCGGCTGGCGCGGATCGGTGCTGCCCGCCGAGTTTCTGGCCCGGTTGCCGTCAATGGTCAAATCTTCAATGGTCACGTCATGCGTGGGATACGCGGGCGTGTAGGACGGGTTGCCGCCCCCGTCGTATTCGATGGTGGGTGGGTCGTCGTTGCGCAGCGCGAAGTTGTTGACGCTGCCGCTGTTGGGCAGCAGCAGGATTCCGCCACCGTTTGTGCCGCGCAGCCGGGTATTGCTGTGGTACTTCAGCCCGCCCCGAATGGCGACGGGTTTGTCGAAGATGATCTCCGATCCGCCCTCCCGGTCAGCGACGGAGTCCATCACGGCCTGTATCAGCGCGCGGTCATCCGTACCCCGATGCGTGGTAAAACTGGCGTCGGCGTGGATGCCGGGGATGCGGGACACGTAGACGGCGTTATCCGCCCCCGCCCGGATGCGCGGGCGATTGCCGATGCGATCTGTCCGGTCGGCGTCCTGCGCGTTCGCGGCCAAACCGCACAGCGCGGCTCCCATTCCGGCGAACAGCGCCCATCCAGTTTTGCCGCATTGTGTTCTGTAGGGTCGCAGGGTCTTCGTTTTCGGTAGTGAATTCATATATCGTTCCTTTGCGGGTATGACTTTTGGCCTGTCAGTCAGACGGAACCACAGCCGGATATGTTCTCCCACCTGCATATTGCCGACTTTTCCGTAGACTTGTCCTGCTATACACGTTCGCGCCGCTGAAACGTAACACGGGTTTCTTTTCGCTGTTGAAATGCGTTTTATGGGAGAAGGGGCCGTGTCCACAGGTGGACGCCCGGTTGAGGGCTACGTGCTTTCTGCCGCTTTGTTCTGTTGGGCGGCGGCTTGCAGGCGGGCGGGAATGTGCGTGACGGCCCACAGCAGATGCAATACGTCATCTTTGAAAATATCGCCATGCCCGCCGCCCATCGCCGGAGCGCCGTAATAGACCAGGCGGCTGGCGTCTATGTTCAGCATACAGGGAGCCGTCACCTGCAAATCGGGCGGCGAGACAAGCGACGCGAAGCCGTTGCGCCATTCGGGAATCATGGGCGGCGTATTCCTGTCAAAGGAAACGGCGCACATCCCCACGCTTCCCAACGCCTGCCGCGCCTGATTGACAAGGGGATAGATGTAGCCATTCGCCGTGTCGTAGCGGGAGAAAATCGAGGTAATCACGCCCCGGTTCCCAAGCGTAATCTGCTTTACCATATCGGGTTCGTCGCTCAACCATCCGCTGGCAATCGCGCCCTCCAACATGCACAGCGAATTGATACGTTCGCTCAATTTGAGCGTGTGCAGTTTGCGCGCCATGTTCGCGACCACTAATCCGCCGAAACTGTGTCCCATCAAATGCAGGCGGGGCGCGGACTTTTCGGCGGCGGGCGCGAAAGTCTCCGGGTTGGCCTCAATCACCTCTTTCAGAAATTCGCCCGCCTGATCCCCCGTCCACGCGCCCTTGCGCTGCATTTCCCAGAACGCGATTTGCGAATCCAGCGCGTCGGCGAGCGGCATGACGCCGCTGTCCGGCCCTATAGCCTGCTTTAATATGCGTACCGGATACCGCGCCAGCCGCACTTCCGGGGGAATGGTTTCATTGACGCTGCGCTCATCGTACAAGTAGGCCAGCGGTTTGCCCGCAAGCGCGCTAACCAGGTATGTCAGCAGGCAGCGCGCGAGCGCTGGCACAATGCACACCAGTTGCAGCACAAGATACGCGCCCACACGCATCAGGGGCAGGCCGGATTCGGGCTTTTCGCGGGCGTGTTCCAGCTTCCACGCTTCCCGCCGCTTCGCGTTCTCTTCCAGCAGCAGCGCGGACAAACCAGCCAGCAGCAGCAGCGCTATTACAGTTGCCAGCCAGTGATGCAACAGGTATGGCACGACGGGTTTGGACAGAACCAGCAGTATGGCGGGCAGTCCCAGTATCAGCGTGGCAAAACGGGCCATGGCAACGACGGACTGGCTGCCCGACAAGAACCGGGCCGGGGCGTTGTCGGGCTTTTCCGCGTCCACCTGAACGCCCCTGCACTCGGCTTCGTGATAACACCGCCAGGCCACAACCACTTTATCTTCGGGACGGGCGAAGCAGTCCTCTTTGAGCGTGTAATAGGCCAGAATCGCGTACAAATCCTCCGCCATCTGCTTCAATCGCGCCGGGTTCTGAGTGAGGTTGGCATCCCACGTATGGGAGCGGTCCGGGGCGGAGAGTTCGGAGAAATACTCAAATATCTGCTCGAAGTCGTGAACCATATCCAGACTGTCCGGCCTGTACCCCAGGTAAGTGGCGGGCGGCGATTGTCTTTTGGTGGAATACTCCTTCGCCTTTTCCAATTCCAGCATAAACAGGCCGGCGGCGTCTGCCATGAAGCTGGCCTTGTGCCGCCGCCCGGATTTATCCATCCAATCGTCGTCGCCGGGGTCGGAGTGCCAGTGCAGCGTGATAAACAGGGGATTGAACGGCATGTTGGGGAGCAGGGAAATACGCCCGTCGCCCACCAGCAGCGCGAGCCGGGAGGACAGGCGATCATAGGCGGCAATGCCCGCGTAAAAGTTGCGGTGCCAGCCGTGACTGATGACATATACATCCGTGACCGGCCCCTGCCCCACTCCGGCAGGCTTTTCCCGCTGCTTCAGCAGAAACGCGCGAATACGCGCCTGAACCTCCTGCCGGGTATCCTGATACTCGTTGCCACCGGTTTTCATTTGTGGCGTCTTTCCGGGCTTGACAGGCGCGTCCTCGAACAGCGGCACGAGAAAATAGGGGCGGCTGCGGCGAATGTCCTGCTGGTCCGGCCCCATCGTGAACCACTCCTCCGCGCTCAACCCGGATTGGGTAACGGGCGGCGCGGCAGTTGCCTGTAACGGGGGAACGGTAGCGCGGGTGTAGGCTGTCATATCCTGATTCCTTTTCTGAGTTCTTCCAGAGCGTTTTCATCTGTTGTTGCGGAAGCGCGGCAGCGTCAGGGGTTCAGAACCTGCATCGGCAGCAGGCGGACGGGGCCGAGCAGACCGGACGGGCGAATGGGCCAGTCGGAAGCGTCGAACGGTTTGTAATTGATGTTGACGAAGTTGATTTCGTGGAAAATCTTCCACGCCACTTTGCGCCGGTCCAGATCGCGGATGCGGTTCGCGGCTACATTGGTCACGCTCATTTCCAGCAAATTTCCCGTCGGCTTCAGCGCGGGGAGAGCCATTTGAAAGGGCGGCGCGAACAGGGTTCCGAGTTCCTGCCCGTTCAGGCGAACCGCAGCCGACTCGCGTACATCCCCTAAATCCAGCGTCCACGCGCCGCTCGTATGCGTTCGGGTTGTTGGGGGCGCGTCAAATACGAACGTGTAACGCGCTGTTCCCGCGAACCGCCGCGTTTCCGGGTCGCCGTTTGCCGTCCAGGAACCGAGCGTCGTTGTAGTAAAGGGCGCGGGAAGGTTCGGCCCGCCTGCCAGAAATTGCACCTGCCATTTGCCTGTCGGCGTGACCGGTTCGCCCGCTGATTGCAGGTACGGCCATGCCTTTCCCGCGTCTGTGGAAGACGTAAGCGTTCGGAGTATCAGGGACGCGCCGGGCGGCAATTGCAGATACGCTTCCATTTGCCCGTTCGCGCCCTGCCGCAGTTTTGCCGTTCCCGTTTGACCGGTCATGGGGTTCATCAGGACGACGGAGCGGGCGGGAGCGGCAAGCGCCACCCATCCATCCAGCGGTTTGTCCCCCTGATTTACCACAAAATAGTGGTGTCCCCGCGCGTAAGAACGCCGCGTAAACAACAGTCCGGCATGATCCGCAAGGGGTTCGCGGCGAATGTGGGCGCGTTCCAGCAGGGCAAACGCATCCGGGCCAGTGATTACACGGCCTTTGCCGCAAACAGCCTCCCGGTTGCCGTTCGCGTCCGCCTGCTCAAAATGAAGCGCGTTCAGCAAATGGTGAAACTCAGTTCGCCGCCCTTCCAGATCGCCCAACCCCGGCACATCCTGCGGCAACCGATTCTGGAATACAATGGTCGCGCCATTTTGCGCCAGCATGATTAGCGCTTTCAGTGTCGGCAGGGGCATGAACTTGCAGGGCGGCGCGAGAACGGTTTTGTACGTTCCACCGGGCAGGCGTATCGCGCCACCCTCCGCCTTCGCCTGTTCCAACTGCCGATCCGAAATGTAATCGTAAGCGTAGCCCCGATCCCATAACTGCTGCGCCGTGTCGCCAACGGGTTCCCCCTCCAGCCATTTGCCCTCAATCGTCAGGCCGAACGTTTGCGGATGTTTTTGCCATAAATCGTGCAGCGGCCAGTACAGCAATACATCGTTATCCGGCTTGCCGGATTGCAGAACGGACTGGCAGCGCGTAACGTAGGCGTTGAGCGCGGGGAAGTCATGCCACGTCGGGTTGTTCGGCTCGAAATGCGTGGAAGCGTAAAACAGCCATCCGGGCCAGGCCGCGTCTGCGGGCGAGTACGCAGTACCATGATAGAAAATGTGGTTAATCCCTGCCACGAGCAGGCGGTCGAGAATGTGTTTGGAATCGGCCAGCGTTTCCGTGAAATGCTCGCTCTGCCAGGTGCAGCTTTCCGAGGAAGTCAGGGGCTTGCCCATGACGTGCGCGGCGGAACTGGCGAATTTGCTCACGCGAATGTCGCCTTTGCTGCGGAACACTTCGGTTTCGGGGATGTCTACCGCGCCGTACAGGTCGAGCAGGTTGCCGGGGGAGCCGTGCGCCTGATTGCGGCTCAAACTCCCCTGCCGATGCGCCCAGTCCGACCACGTTCGGGTGAAATTTTGCAGCAGCAGATTGGAAACGGTTTCGCGGTAATCCGTTCGGACGCGGGCATTGGCATCAGGCGTATCCAATCCGGCAAAGGCGAGCAGATGATCGCGCAGGTCATAACCTCGCCGTTTCGCAAACTCGTCCACAAGTTCGGGCGTCCAGTTGGATTGATACTCGAACGAGTCGTGAAAGTGGCAGCGCAGCGCGCCTTTGGGCAGGGACGCAAGCGCGGTTTCAAATCCCGCCAGATAGTGTGTCAGGGAGGCAGCTGAAAACGGGTCAATGCACAGCCCCGCGCCGCCCGGAGCCGCCCGCTTCACCCTCATTCCCGAACCCCGGACGCCAACAAAAACAAGCGTCCAATCGTTTCCAGCCGGAGCCTGCCAGTTCAATTTGCCCCCTGCGTCCAGTTTGTCCAGCAGCGACAGAGATTGTCCCGTTGTGGAAATGGCGCGCAATGCCTGCGGATGCGCGGTTCCGACACGCAGGGCTGAGACAGCGCCCCCGGCCAGGTGTTCGGTCAGCAGCGCCAGCTTATCCAGCGCGTCATCCGTCTTCACCTGCGGCCCGCCGAACGGCCAGCCAGTTCCCGTAGGCATGTCCACGCCCATATCCAGCCGTTGCGCTTCCGCAAGGGTATGTTTAAGCGCGTCCAGCCAGGCGGGCGACAGGTACGAGAGTTCGCGGCTCCTGCCCCGTGACGCCATAAATGGGCGTAATCTCCACGCCGCCCAATCCGGCCTGATGATATGTTTCCAGCAAACGGGTTAAATTCGGCCTGTCAACCGCGCTGCCCAACCACCACCAGCGCGTCCAGGGCTTGGTTTGCCGCGTTACGGGAGGCCATTGCAAGGTGGTGGGGTCACTCGCAGGCGCAGCCGACTGCCCCACTGCCAGCAGCGGCAACAGAGCCAGTGTCCCCATTAGAATTAGCGTTACCATTCCCGACACGTTTCTATCCTTTACACAGCCGGAATCTTCTTGTCTTGAACCATGATTTATGTGATTAAAGGATTACCATGTTGAGTGCGCCGGATCATGGTGATCCAATAAATCATGAAAATCATGGTTCAAGACAAAGCATTATTTAATTGTGACTATCTGCTTATTCCCTGCGAAGATGTTATATTCCTTCCAAACATTGAAAACGATATGGTTTTAGCATACAACGCTTTGCCAGAACAAGGCGGCAGCCCGGCGCGTCTTTTGCCTGCCATTGCCACAAAGGGGGCAGGAAAAGGTTAAGTGAGGAAACAAGAATGTTGCGCACGGTTGTGAAGATTGCGGGGGCAACGCTGGCGTTCGGGCTGGTTCATTCGCTGTTTGCCAGTACGAAGGTAAAAAACGCGGTACAAAATCGGGTTGGGGAGCGAAATCGCAACGGATTGTACCGCGCGTTTTATACGGGGCAGTCCGCCGTGACCCTGCTGGCGCTGATCGCGTACAGTCGCAAACAGCCCAACAGAACCCTGTACGAAATTCGGGGACAGGCGGCCCGTCTGATGTGGGTGGGACAGGCTTACAGTCTGGTCGCGCAACTGCATACGATTCATCAGATTGGCATCTTGCAGTTTACCGGGCTTTCCAATCTGTGGGCGTGGACGCGCGGCGCAAAAGAAATCGCGCCGGAACCTGAAGGGCAGGGACCGGCGCGGGATGAGCGGGGCGAAATGCGGGTTCGGGGCTGGTTCGGGGTCAGCCGCCATCCACTGAATTTTCTCGCGCTGGCGATTTTATGGCTTCAGCCGCGCATGACGGTTCGATGGGCGTCCTTCAGCGCGGTGGCAACCCTGTATTTCTATTTCGGCTCGTTCCATGAAGAAACGCGCCTTCGCGCCCGCTATGACCGTCCGTATCGGGACTACGAGCGGAGTGGAATTAAATTTTACCTGCCCGCCATGTTGCGTCGAAGAAAAGATTCTTAACTGATCAATAAAATCCAATAAAACTCTATGAACTCGATGCTGATAATTAGACCCGCTGTAACGAGCGACATTGCGCCACTGTCGGAATTGGCGATAAAGACCTACTCCGTTGCTTTTGGGCATACCTTCAGCGCGGCGGATTTAGCGGCGCATTTGCAGCGCAATCTTGCCCCGGCAAATTTCGCCCGGATACTGGCTGAAGACGTGGTTCTCGTGGCTGAAATGGACAAGCGACTTGTCGGGTATGCGCAATTTGGCGACTCTCCTCCCGGTTCCACGCTCCATCAGGAGAAGGAATTGCGCAGGCTTTATGTGGGCGCGGACTTTCAGAATCAGGGCTGTGGCAGCGCGTTGATGGAAGCGGTTCTGCGTCATCCACAAATGAACAGCGCGGCGATTATCACTCTGGATGTTTGGGAACACAATCACGGCGCGCAAAGATTTTATCGGCGCTATGGCTTTGAAGCGATTGGCATACGCGCATTTGAAGTAGAATCGGGAGCGGAAACCAGCCTTGATTTGATCATGGCGCGTCGGCGCGAAAATGAAATTTAAAAGCGGGCAGGCGGGAATATGAACAGTAATCTTATCAAAAACGCGATTCAGTCACCCTTGAAGAAACGATTCAGGCGTTATTGAACGACGAGGCGACGGTCTTTTGGGTGGATTGGAGAGAGGAACAGGCTCATCAGGAGGAAGGAATGACTTGCTGTCGCGTGTTCAGTTCCAGAAGCAGGCGGCGGGCGCGATTAGCGTCCACCGTGTCTATGCCGAACGCGAGGGCTTTTTCCAGCATGGCTTTTGCCTCGTTCGTGTCGCCAAGATGATACAGGCAACTGCCTGCATAATAGTAACCCCGGGGCTGCAACACAGGATCGGGCGACAGGGCAAGGTACTGCCGCCAGCAGTCCAGACTGCGCTCGTACTCCGCCAGAACGTGAAACGCCCGCCCGAGATTGCCGATTAGAATGCGCCGCGTGGCCGGGTCCTGCGCGAAATCGCCCATACCCGCTTCCACGTCTGCCGCCTGCGCGAACACTTCGTCGCGCCGATTCAGCAGGGCCAGCAGCCAGACGCCGCCCGCGCGAAAGCGCGTAGCGGTTTTGGTGTCGTTGCGCAGTCCCTCCAATCCCTCCGCCAGCATAGGCCAGCCCTGCTCCGGCAGGCCGCGCTCCCCGAACAGCATGGCGGTTTCACACACGTATACGGCCTGCATCCGCTTTTGCATGGAGGGGGTGGGAAACTGCTGCGCCCGCTGCGCCTGTTCCAGAACCTGCGCGGCCTCGTCAAAACGGCCCCAGTTGCTCAGGATTTCGTACTGCACGGCGTACACGCTGCGCCGCTGCCGGATGCTCATGCCCGCCGCCTGTTCGCACATCTGCATGGCCTCGACCAGTCGGCCCATACGCCGCCGGGTTTCCGCCACCTGCACCGTAAACCGGGCGGCGGAATCCTGATTGCCCGCGTTGGTAGCGATTTCCAGCGCCCGCGTCTGGTGGGTTTCCGCCTGTTCCAGTTGGCCCAGCGCATTGTAGCCCAATCCTGCCGCGCTGTGCGCCGTCAGCAGAATCGTCAGGCCGGGTTTCAGGGCAACCGCCTGCTCGCCCCACTGTATGGCCTGCTGCGGCTGCCCGCAATTGAAGGCGGACAGGGCCAGTTGCGCCATGACGCGGGCGCGAAGGGCGGTATTGGCGGACGGAACCAGAACAAGCCCGCGCTCGTAAGCGGCATACGCTTCCGTAAATTTCTGCTGCTTACTCAGCATGTCCGCTTCAGACAGCAGTTTGCCCGCCGTGTTGGGGGTCGCGTCCAGCAGCGCGCCGGCCCGCGTTCGTTCTGCCTCCGCCGCCTCCATCTGCCCCGCGCCCTCCAACGCTTCCGCCAATCGCTGCCGCGCGTTGGATTCAACGGTGGGCGCGCAACGCGCTTTGAGGTTGGTTTGCAGCAGTTCGACGGCTTCAGCATACTCCCCGTTTTCCATGAGCAGCCACGACAGCCGGAACCGGGCGTCGCGCTTCGCCACTTCACTCAGCCGCGTAGGTTTGGCAATCACGATCCGGTACAGGCGACAGGCGGCATCATGGCGTCCCCGCGCCTGCGCGTTGATAGCGAGCGACAGCGGAACCCAGATTCTCCCGAACTCCCGCAGCAAAAAGCCGCCCACAATCGCCGCTATCCCAACTAACAGCGCCCCTGCCATCATCCACATCGCCGTTATCCTTCGTATAATCCAGCATAGAGCATTGTAGCAAGAAAAGCCAAACTTGACAAGTATCCTGAAGGTTAATGAAAACCTTCAGGATTTCAGCCATTCTGGATGGAAACTTATCAACAGGCGATTAGAGGAAGAGGAGCAGGCAGGGCAGAAAGGGTTGATAGTTAATAGATGATGGGAAGGCAGGAACGCCTTACTACCATCTATTAACTATCAACTAACCACTCTCCTAGATGGAGTAGCCGGAGCGGTAGTGGGGCCGGATGATGTCGTTGATGTCCGAGGACGCGTTTTTGGCGTGGAGTTTTTTGGCGTCCCAGTCAATGCGGCCTTTTTCGCCGGTCGTGCCTGCCGCCCATACCGCCAGATTGCCGAGCAGGATGGTTTCCGTCAGCGGCCCGGAGTAGTCGGGGAAGTTGGACATAGCCGGTTCGGAGTTGTTCGTGCGAATGGCGTTGACGAACTCCTCAAAGTGGCCGGGGGATTTCGGGAACGGCGCTTCCACAGTGACGCCCGCAACGATTTTGCCCCTGCCGCCGTAGTCGCCCGGCGTGTACAGTTTGCCCTTGTCGCCAATAATCAGCGAACCGCTGTCGGAAAGTTTGTTGTCTTCGATCAGGTCTGCTGCGGGGAACGGGCTGCCCGAAACCTTTTCTGCCGGCGGCAGGTTGTGGCCGTCGTACCAGTACATCGTGAGCGCGGGCCGGGAGTATTTCGCCGTTTTGACTGCCGGGAACTGGAACACGATTTTCGATGAGTTGGGATAGCTGTCTTTGTTGGTTCCCGACGAGGTTGCTTCCACGCTGGTCGGCCAGCGCAGGTCGAGCGCCATGTAGGGCAGGTTCACGGTATGGCAGGCCATATCGCCCAGCGCGCCCGTGCCGAAGTCCCACCATCCACGCCACGCGAACGAATGATAGCCCGCCTTGCCGCCGTTGCCCGCGACGAAGGGACGGTCGGGAGCGGGGCCAAGCCACAAATCCCAGTGCAGGTTGGACGGCACGGGTTCGGGAGCGGGACGGGAAACGCCCTGCGGCCAGATGGGGCGATTGGTCCAGACGTGGACTTCCGTAACGGTTCCCAACGCGCCCGCCCGCACTTTGTAGGCGTTGGCGCGCATGGAGTTGTCCGCTGTACCCTGATTGCCCATCTGCGTGGCGACTTTGTGCTTGCGGGCCAGATCGCCCAGATACCGCGCCTCATAGATGCTGTGCGTGAGCGGCTTCTGGCAGAAGCAGTGAATGTCGCGCATGATCGCCATGGAAGCCGCGTGAACATGGTGGTGATCCGGCGTTGTCACCGTTACGGCGTCAATGTCCTTGCCCATCTCCTCGAACAGCTTGCGATAATCGTTGTACTTTTTGGCATTCGCAAACGGCGTTTCCGTACTGCCTATCCATCTTGCGGTTGGCGCAGGAGTTGAGCGTGTTGTCGTCCACGTCGCAGATGGCGATGATGTCGCCAAAACGCGCCGCGTCGTGGCTGTCGCTTTCGCCCTTGCCGCCCACGCCGATGCAGGCGAATTTGATGCGGTCATTGGCGCCGATGATGCGATGCTGCGGGGAGGAAACGGCCCACGATTTGTCGGCCATCCACACGCCCGCGCCCGTAAGCGCTGCCGCGCGGATAAAATCGCGACGGCTCTGTTGCTGACTCATGTTGCTGTCCTTTGATGTAAGCGGGAACCGTCTGGATTTCCCGCCGGAGTGAATTGATAGCGCATTGCGGGTAAGCAGGCTCAAATGCCTTTATAGGAACACGCTTCTCGCAAACAAAAGTTTCTGCAAGGAGAATTCCATTCATTTTGAATGGATTCCTCCTTTTATGATACACTCCCCGCGCCCATGTTGCAAAACATTGTGTTCTCCATCAAATTTGCTATTGCCACAAACGCCATTGTTCGCTATAATGGTCAGGTTTGCGACGGAACAGTCGAAATTGTAAGCAGAAGGGCGCGCAGAACATGAATCAGGTTATGGAGAAGGGCGCAGTTCGGAGTATGAGTACGCCAAACGCGCCGGTGATAGTCGGCATCGGAGAGATTTTGTGGGATGTAATCGGGCCGGAGGAAAAATACCTCGGTGGCGCGCCCGCCAATTTCGCGTTTCAAAGCGGGCAATTGGGAGCGCGGGGCGTGGTAGTCAGTTGCATCGGCAAGGATGCGGACGGGCTTGAGATCGAAACGCAGTTAAATTCAAAAGGATTGGAAACGGACTTTTTGCGGCGCGACCTACGCCATGCGACAGGAACCGTGACTGTCCGTAAAAACGACAAAGGCCAGCCGGATTACACGATTCAACCCAATGTCGCGTGGGATTATCTGCCGTTCGATGCCCGCCTGCGCGAATTGGCGGGGCAGGCGGATGCCGTCTGTTTCGGGACACTGGCGCAGCGCGCGCCCACCACGCGGGCCTCCATCCACGCTTTTCTTAAAGCGACACGGCGCGATTGCCTGCGCGTCTTCGACATCAATCTGCGCCAGTTGTTTTATGACCGGGCCACAATTGAAGTCTTCCCTTGAACTGTGCGACGTTCTGAAACTCAACCACGAGGAATTGCCCATTGTTGCCGAAATGCTCACGCTGCGGGGAGGCGAAAATGAGGTTATGGCCGCGCTGATCGCCCGCTTCAATCTGCGCATGGTCGCGCTGACGCGGGGGGAGGGCGGAAGCATTCTGGTCGCGAAGTTCAGGCGTTCACTACATTCCGGCTATCCCGCGACGGTTGTGGATACGGTCGGGGCCGGGGACGCCTTCACCGCCGCGCTTGTGTGGGGATTGCTGCATGGCGTTGATCTTGACCGGCTGCACGACAACGCCAGCCGACTGGCGAGTTTTGTCTGCTCGCAGTCCGGTGGAACCCCTGCCCTGCCCCCTCAACTCCGCTCGGAACTGATAACATTGTGACTGACAATATCGTGGCTGACGATGTTGTGAACGGACACGACCGCTTCGTCTGCCGCTTCCGCGCCGCCTTGTATCGCCAACAGCAGTTCGGCATGGGTGACGCGGTTACGCCCCGCGTGTTTGGACGCATACAGCGCCTTATCCGCCCCGGCAATCAGTTCCGGCGCGGCGGCCAAGCCGTCGCTCTGTGTAGCAACACCGAAACTGGCAGTAACTTTCCGTTCCAATCCGCGCATCGCCTCAATTGCCCCGCGCAGGCGCTCCGCCGCTTCTAATGCCTCAAACCGGCCTGTGTTCGGCAGGATAACGGCGAACTCTTCCCCGCCGTACCGCGCCACGAAATCGGTGTCCCGCGCCCCGGTTTGCAGCGCGTTCGGCCACTTTTTTCAGCACCTGATCGCCTGCGGGATGCCCGTAGGTATCGTTGTACTGCTTGAATTTGTCCACGTCCAGCAGCAGGAGCGACAGGGGCGACCCGTATCGCGTGGCTCGCTGAACCTCTTTTGCAAGCGTTTCCTGAAAGGCCATGTGGTTGTTCAGCCCGGTCAGGCCATCCTTGCTGACCTGTAGGGACAGGCGAATATTGGCCTCTTCCAATTGCAGGCGCTGCTCTTCCAGATGCAGGCTGTACTCGCGAATCTGCTGTTCCATGCGGGCGCGTTCGCGGATTTCCTGCTGCGCCTCCTGATACAACCGCAGATTGTCCAGCGCAAGCGCCATGCGCAACGCTAAATCTTTCGCCACCACGAGATCGGTCGGGGTATAACGCCGCTCCTCGGAAGTGGAAATCAGCGTCAGCGTTCCGAACGTTCGATTGCGGGCGATAAGCGGGACGCACAGCAGGGAGCGGGTTCCGAATCGCCGCGCCAGATCGAGATAATCGGCGTCCGGGTTGATGGCCGTCAGCAACGTCTCATCAACCTGTTCGATAAGTTCCGCCTGCCCGGTACGCAGGGCATTGGCAATGGGGTGATTGGCCTGCGCATCCAGAGGAAACCGGAAATTCAGGTCGTGCAGGCAGGGCTTCCTTTTCGGGATTCTGGTGCATGGCCGCGACCCGCCGCAGCGTTTGCCGCGCGTCCAGCAAATCCACAATCGCGCCCTCGGCAAAGGCGGGAACAATGGCCCGCGTCACCTGTAAAGCGAGGGTGACGGGATCATGCGAACTGTCCAGCAGGGCGCTTGCCCGCGCCAGAAATTGACGCGCGCCGCGCCAGACTTTCGGCCTGATGTTGCGCAGTCTTCGGCCTGTTGCCGCGCCAGATACAGGCTGTCGCTGAGAGCGCAGACGATAATCGCGAAGACCGGTAAAAAGCCCAGTTTGGAGCAGCCCGGAGATAGAGCCTCCGGCAGGGACGCGGTATAATCAGAATGTAAGGCCGAGGAAAGCCGAATAAGGCCTGTGGTGAACAGGCCGGCGCGCATCCCGCCCATGATAGCGCTGACCATGACCGCGCTGATTAAAAGCAGAGGGCGTTTCGACTCGTGCAGCAGGGGCTGCAAGCCCGTTCACCAGCAATACGGCGACGACAAAAGACCCGGCCCCGATCCAGCAGCGAGCGGCAGCGAACTTTCCGCCTGACGCCAGCGACGTGCGAACATGCGCCACGCCATTGAAAATCAGCCGGACAAATGCGCGTGATCGAGGAATGTCCCCACCGCTTCCCCGGGTTCTTCCTGTTCCCGACCATCGGCAAGACCGTTCATGGTCTGCTCCAGTCATTCTGCGCCCCGCCGGAAATCATCGTATCGCGTATCCACTCCTGAAATTGAGTTGACACGCTCTTTCACCCAATCCCGACAGGCGCGCCTGCAATCCCTGTATTCCTGATGTTCATTGCCGTCTTCTCATGAATTGCAGCAGAGAAGCCCACGCAGGGAAAGCCACAAAGGGAAAGGTAGGACGAAACAGATTGAAGACATCTCTGCCGCATGGAGAGGCGCGAAACGCGCGAAAAACCGCGTTTGCAGACCCTCCCATTATAGAGTATCGGCAGAATCATCTCAAAAACTTACCCTTCGCGCATATATGCGGCGAAGGGTAAGAAGGGAAACTATTTTGTCAATACTTTGTCTGTTACGCCAGCCGCTGCGCGCCCTGCGCAGCGGTGGTGACGTAGATGGTGGTGTCCAGTCCGGTTGCGGCTTTGTAGCGGGGGGGAACGTCGCGGCGAAAGGCTTCCAGCGCCTCATCCGCCACCAGGCTGACCGTGCAGCCACCGAAACCCGCGCCCGTCATGCGCGAACCATACACGCCCTCGACGCTCCGCGCCGCCTCCACCAGCGCATCCAGTTCCTTGCAGCTCACCTCATAATCGTCGCGCAGGCTCTCGTGCGACTGATTCATCAGTTTGCCGAACCGGATAATGTCACCCGATTTCAGCGCGGCCACGCTTTCCAGAACACGCGCATCTTCCGTGACGACGTGCTGCGCCCGCTTGCGCGGCAGTTCCGGCAGTTCTGCCGCGTGACTCTCGAATTCCGCCACGCTCACGTCGCGCAACGCTTTCACATTCGGCAGGTACTTTTGGAACAACCGCACGGCCTCGGCGCACTGCTCCACGCGCTCGTTGTACCACGTCGTCAGATTGCCCTCCGGGCGTTTCTTGTTGGTGTCCGCGATCACGATGCTGACGCCCGAAGTCGGCAGGGGCACGGCCTCATACGTCAGTTCGCGCGTGTCAATCAGGAGGGCATGGTCTTTCTGCCCGAGCGACGAGATGAACTGATCCATGATGCCCACTTTGGCCCCGATGAAATCGTTTTCGCCCTTGCGCGCCAGGATTGCCAGCCGAACGGGGTCTACGGGCGTGTCGCTTGCCGTCGCCAGCGCCAGCCCGCACGCGACCAGCATGGCGGCGGACGAGGATAACCCGGCGCCGAGCGGCACATTGCCGACAATCACGGCGTTCAGTCCGGGCAGTTCCATGCCCTCGCGCTGCATCACCCACGCCATCGCGCGCAGATAGTTGCTCCAGCGTTCGCGGGCTTCTCCCGTCGGCTGCACGTCGGGCAGGCTGAACGTGGAGGTCTGGTGAAAGTTCAGGGCGTGGGCGCGTATCTGTTTGTCCGCGCGCCGCGAACCCGCAATCATCACGTCGCGCTCGATGGCGGCGGGAAACACAAAGCCGTCGTTGTAATCGGTGTGTTCGCCGATGAGATTGACGCGCCCCGGCGCGCGAACGATAAATTCCGGCGCGCTGCCATACAACTCCACGAATTTCTGTTCCAAATCCTGTTCGCGATCGTCTCCTGCGTTGGTTCCATGATGCTTACCTCACCTGAAAATTGGGATTGTGAAAACAGCCGCGAATAAACGCGAATGAACGCGAATATCGGACTGATAATTTTCCAAAACATGGGGCAGTATAGCACACTGCGCGAAGGGCTGCAACCTGTCGGCGGCAACAAGCAGGATCGGCACATCTAAACGAAAAAGAAAAAGAGTATGTAGAGACAGCGTCGAAATATTGGCAATGCAGCGCTTCCAGCCCGATGTCTCGTTATGTCAAGTTTTTAAGTAGAGGCGTCGTGACCTCCGAGTAGTTACGGCGAACGGGGAGAGTGTCCAGGCATCTTTCAGCGCCTCCCTTCCGGGTTTGATAGTTGATAGTTTACAGGCACTACGAACTTCAACGTCCCGCCACCTGGCTATTTAGCACACGTCATTATGTAGAGGTGTGTTGCATTTAGACGACGTGGATACAGGAAAGGTTCGTTTGTTTCTGCTATTCATGTAGATTTTTTTCTACTTTTTTGGCATCCTTTCTGGCCCGGGCAACCCGGAGAAGGGCGCAGGCGCAACATCGTGACGAACCGCGCGACGCCGGGATAGGTGTTGAGCATTTTAGAGGCGATTGCTCTGCGGCAACAGGCAGGAACAGCGCGTATATCGAAAGAAGAGGAACTTGTAACGCGGGTTTTCTGTTCCGGTAATATGAAAAGGGTATAGTATAGCAAGCGTTATTGCCGCGAGATTGTGAAGCCGAAGGGAGCCGTTCCGTGCCGACCCCGTACCCCACGTTTCTGATGCTGGATATTGAGGGTTCGACCAAAATTGCCCGCAGCCTGTCGCGCAAAGACTATCTGGAACGGCTGCATGCGCCCCTGTATGCCGAATTGAACCGGCTGTTCGGGCTGCATGGGGGCGAACTCAGCGGAACGCCGCGCGGCGATGATGCGGTTGTGGTTTTTGAAAACGTCAATGACGCGCTGACGTGCGCCGTCGCCATCCAAAAGTCGCTGCCGAAACTGCGGGCGGACGATCCGGCGGAGAATGTGCGCAAGGTGGCCGTTCGTATCGTCGTCCATACCGCCCGCGAACAGGTAATGCCGGACGAACACGGCCTGTATCAGATGGCCGAAGACATTATCTATACGGCGCGTCTGATGACCAATGTGGACGGCGGGCAGATTATCGCTTCGGATGAGACGCACCGCGTTTCGGACCGCAAACAGTGGGAGTGGCAATGCTGGCCGAACCGGCGGGTCAAGAACTGGCAGGAGCCGCAGAAGTTTTATGAACTGCTGTACGAGGGCTGGACAAGCAGGGAACCGGGAGCGCAGTTCATGCCCGGCTGGTTTCGAGAAACAAACCACTATGTTGTGCGCCCGGAACTGGAAAACAGAGTGTCCGGCATTTTCGCGCTGCGAACGGGCAACAAAAGCGCGTATCGGCTGGTCACGCTGCACGGGTTCGGCGGCATGGGCAAAACGCGCCTTGCGATGCAGTGCTGTTTGAACGCGGCGGGTTTGTTCGAGGGGCGTTTGTATCTGGCGCGACTGGACGGCATTTCCGATGACGCGCTGGTTTCGGACGAGGCCCGCAGGGAGTATCTGGTCGGGAGCGTGGCAAAAGCGTTCGGCCTGAAAAGCAGCCCGGACGCGCCGATTACCCATGAAACCCTGCCGGAGCGCCTGCCTGCGGACGGCAATATGCTGCTGCTGCTGGACAATTACGAAACCGTGAAGGGCGAAGCGTCGGCGCGGCTGATCGCGCAATTACTGGAAGGCTGTCCCGGCCTGCATCTGCTCGTGACGGGGCGTAATGACGTGGGATTGACGCCACTGGAAATTGTACAGGATGTGGACGGATTGCAGCCGGGGGAAGCCCGCGATTTGCTGCTGACCCGCATACGCGAAAAAACGGCAAACTTCGACCGGCAACCGACCGCGTTGGAGGAGCAGGCCATCGCGCAAATCCTGCATGAAACCGCGCGGATTCCCCTTGCACTCGAACTGGCGGCGGCGCATGTTGGCGATCTGGAACTTGCGGAAATCGCGCGGGAATTGAGCGATGAGCCAATGGGCGAAATGACCGAAATGCCGGAGGGACGGTACGGCAGCGATCCGAGTTGGCGGCATCATGCGCTGGAAAAGTGCTACAACTGGTCGTGGCGTCTGCTGGATGCGGAAGCGCAGGCTGCCCTTCTCCGTCTCAGCCTGTTTGCCGACCATTGCCCCTCAGAAGAGATCAGCGTGTGTTTCCCAACGGTGAAACGGGCGCACCTCACACGATTGCAGCAGGCGGCGCTGGTTGTGCGGAGCGGCAAGGAGGGCAAAAGCGCGTATTCCCTGCTGCGCCCCACGCGCGCCTACGCCCGCAAGCGCCTGAACGCAGAGGATAGGGATGAATCGGTACGGAAGCATTTCATCGCGTACTACCAACAGGTCGCGCAGGAAAACAGCGGTTTAGGAAACCGGGAAGATGCTGTAAAGCGGGCGCGGCTGGAAACCGCGTGGCGGCAGGCGATGTCGGCGGCGGATGTCGCGGCGGAACTTGAAGACGCCGACGCCTGCGGCGCTATTGCCGACTGGCTGGCGCATTTTGTAGACCGTCAGGCGCTATGGACCGAAGCCGAACCGCTGTTTGTTCAGGCGTTGGCGATACGGCGCAAAGCGTTGCCGGCCGGCCATCCTACCATTGCAGGCAGCCTCAACAATCTGGCGGGGTTGTACCAGTCGCAAGGCCGCTATAAGGAAGCCGAACCGCTGTACATGCAGGCGTTGGAGATTGATCGTCTGACGTTAGGAGAGAACCATCCGGGCTACGCCACTCACCTCAACAATCTAGCGGCGTTGTACGAATCGCAAGGCCGCTACGAGGAAGCCGAACCGCTGTACACGCAGGCGCTGGAGATACGGCGCAACGCTCTGCCGGACGGCCATCCAAGCATCGCAACCGGTCTCAACAATCTGGCGGGGTTGTACCGGTCGCAAGGCCGCTACGAGGAAGCCGAACCGCTGTACATGCAGGCGTTGGAGATACGGCGCACAGCGTTGCCGCAAGGCCATCCTGACATTGCAGGCAGCCTCAATAATCTGGCGGAGTTGTACGAGTTGCAAGGGAGCTATGAGGAAGCCGAACCGCTGTACACACAGGCAGTTGGCATCATGCTGCGTGGTTTGGGGCCGCGCCATCCAAGTACCGTCACGGTTTTGGGCAATTTTGTGATGTTGTTGATTTGGCAGGAGCGGCAGGATGCGCTCGGCGCGGTGTTGGAAGAGATGCCGGAATTGTGGGAAACGCTGCAAATTCTCATGGAGCAAGACGCCGCGTAGCGTTCGTGCAGGCTGTCGCCGAATTACCTGAACACCGCAGTAATCAGGGTTGGGGTAGCAGGGATTGCAGCGTTTCCAGTTCGTCGGGGCGGGGTTCGCGCTTCCCACAGAACCGGCTTTTCCAGAATGTCCGTCATTGTTGCCTCCCGCTGACCTGTGTTGCCGTGTATTGAAAACGCTTGCTGTGAAATAGCAGGCCGGACATTGAAAATGCCCGGCAGGAAAGGGCAAGCGTCTTGCAGACGCAAATTCTTGTGTTGATTGTTGCGTCTGCAAGACGCTTGCCCTGTCCAGACAGGGGTTTTCAACCCCTGGCAAATCCATGCGGTTTTCAGGGAACAACCGTTTTAAGCGTCCCGTCCTTACCTGTGCCAACAATTTTATCAGCGCGCGGCAATATGACGCGCTGATCAAACACCAAACCCAAGAAGGAGATACTTCCAATGGCGGAAACACCCCAGGATCGTTTGATTCGATACATTCAGGACGCCCACGCTTCCGAAGTCGGCATTGTGGGCACACTTAAAACTTTTATCGCCGAGGTTGATAACGTGCAGGTTCAGGCGGTTTTTCAGGAGCATCTGGCTGTGACCGAAAGCCAGGCGCAGCGTCTGGAACAACGGCTGATTGCGCTCGGTTCGGGCGCGTCCGATGGCAAAGGCTTCCTGAACACGGTACTGGGCAAGGTCGCCAATGTGGCGCAACACCCCTTCCATGACGAAAAAGACAAGACCACGCAGGACTTGATTAAAGCCTACGCGACGGAGCATCTGGAAATCGGCATGTACGAGTCCCTGTACTCCTACGCCGAAGCCATCGGCGACACGCAGACCGCGCAACTGGCAAAGCAGATTCAGGCCGAAGAGCAGGATGCAGCGGACAAAGTGTTCCCGCTCATCACCCTGACGGCGAAAGCCGCGCTGGCGAATACGACGGCAGCCGTATAGCACAGGTTTCAGGTGTCAGGTTTCAGGTAAATGCTTCTTGCTTACTCTACTCATATTGAACGTGAAGAGCGCGTATACCTAAAACCTGACACCTGAAACCTGAAACCTACTTCCTCCCCGTAACCACCACATACGGCAACGGCGGCGGCAGGGTTTGCGCCTGTGCGGACGTGAACCCGGCCTTTTCCAGCCAGTCTATACACTCTGTAGCCGAGAATACCGCGCCCTGTTCGCTTGTCAGCAGCATTTGCAGCGAAAACAGCGTGGCGAAAACGGGCTGCGTTTTTGTCGCGTCCAGCATGATGTCGCTGACGACCAATTTGCCGCCGGGTTGTAACGCCGTATACGCTTTCTCAAACAGTTTTTGAATGGTTTCCCCGTTCATCTGGTGCAGGACTCCGGAAAATAGAATGCCGTCGTACTCTGCAACGCCCCATTCCGTATCTATCGCGCTTCCGGCAAGGGTTTGAACGCGGTCGCCAAGTCCGGCCTGCGCGATTAGTTCCTCCGCGATCTGCGTCACGCCCGGTAAATCCAGCACGGTGGCCTGTAATGCGGGATACTTTTGCGCCAGCAGCATGGCATACGTTCCCGGCCCGCCGCCCACGTCCAGCAGGTTTGTCGTATCCGCGAAATCCAGAAAGTGCAGTACGCCCCGCGCCACGCCAAGCGCGCGGTTGTGCATCCCCAACACGAAGCGGCGAGTCTGCTCCGGGTCACTGCCGAGATGATCGGCGGGCGGCACGGCGGGCGCATCGGCGCGAATGGCCTGTTCCAGTTTGCCCCACGCCTCGTACTGCCCCGCCCCCCAACGAATCGCATCTCCTAAATAGCCGGGACGACCCGGCACAAGGAACGCGGCGGCAGCGGGCGTGTTGGCATACGTCCCGCGCCATTCTTGTCTCCTGCTTTACGCAGTAAGTTCCAGACCCGCGCAGGCATTCAGCAGCATTTCCGTGGAGCGCAACGGCGTCTGCAACTGGTCGGCAACCTGCGCGCGCGGTCACTTCCGCATCTCCCAACGCGCCAAACAGGTTGAGTTCATTGGCGGCCAGCAACGTGGCGGAATTCCAGTAACCGGTGGCAAGCCGCATTATCGCGGAGGGGTCGGAATGGTTAGACATAAGAGAAAGGATGAAGGATGAAGGATGAAGGATGAACAAATCACCCTTTATCCTTCATCCCTGTTGTAAAGGCCGCAAAGTCCGATGACAGCGCGGCCTTGCGCGAATATTTATGTTGAGAAGTGTGGAATTAGTAGCGGTCACGTCCGCCACCGCCGCCGCCATAGCCACCGCCGCCGCTGCGACCACCACCGCCGCCGCCGCCATAGCCGCCGCCACTGCCGCCGTAACCACCACCGCCGCCGCCGCCTCGCGGGCGATCTTCACGCGGCTTGGCCTCGTTGACGGTCAGCGTTCTGCCGCCCATTAGCGTGCCGTTGAGGGCCGCAATAGCCGCTTCCGCCTCGGCGTCGTTGTCCATTTCCACAAAACCAAAGCCTTTGGCCTGTCCCGTGTAGCGGTCGGTGATAACGGAGACTTCCTTGACGGCTCCCGATGCCGAAAACAGGTTCTCCAGGTCTTCCTCGGTTGCCGAGTAGGGCAGACCACCCACATAGATGCGCTTCGCCATTGTTTCCAAACTCCTCTTTCAATTCACAGCCGATTCATAGCGCGATTTTATCGTCGCCCATTCTCGATATTTTGAAACCGATATGTCAGTATACAGGGACGAACGCGCCCTGTCAAGCCTGTTTGTCACTCTAATTCACAAAATATGGCAGTTTCTTTGCGATTACGCGCAGGCAGGAAAAAGGCGCGGCGGTGTCGAATGATGACGGCATGACAGAAATTCTGGGTCACCGCATCATTCATCGTTGTTTGAAACGGAGCATGAGAGTGGCGGTTACAGCGTTGCGCGTGGGATTGGTCGGGTGCGGCGGCATGGGCAATGAGCATCTCAACATCATTGACAACATTCCCGATGTGGCGCTGGTCGGCGTGTGCGATCATCGGCCCGAACGCGCCCGGCGCATGGGCGCGGCGCATCAGGTTGCCTTCTGGCTGGACTACCTCCGTTTTCTGGAGGAAGCGCGGCCCGATGTGGTCCACATCTGCTCGCCCTCCGGCCTGCACGGTTCGCAGGGCATCGAAGCGGCGCAACGCGGCATCCATGTCCTGTGCGAAAAACCCCTCGACATTAATCTGGAAAAAGTAGACCGGCTTATCGCGGCCTGTGACCGGAATGACGTTCGTTTGGGCTGCATTTTTCAGCGGCGCATGAGCCGGGACGCGCAGATTGTGCAGCAGGCGATTGCCGAGGGGCGCATGGGGCGTATTCTATCGTGCAGCATGTCCGTAAAATGGTGGCGTTCGCAGGTCTATTACGACAAGGATGACTGGCGCGGAACCTGGGAACTGGACGGCGGCGCGCTTGCCAATCAGGGCATCCATTCGCTGGATCAGATGGTATGGCTGGCCGGCCCGGTTGCCGAAGTGGAATTCGCGCATCTGGAAACCGCCGGCCACAACATCGCGGCGGAAGACCTCGCGTTTGCCGTTGTCCGCTTTGCGAGTGGGGCGCGCGGCACGATTGAAGCGACGACCTGCTGCCTGCCCGACCTCGCCACGCGGCTGGAAATTTATGGCACACACGGTTCCGCCGCCCTCGAAGACGCCCGCGTTGTCCGTTTCGGACTGGACGGGCAGGATCTGACCGCCACGCTTGCCGCCGAAAGCCTGCACACGGGCGGCGGTTCCGATCCCTTCGCCATCGGGCTTGCCGGCCACGAAGCGCAAATACGCGATTTCTACGCAGCCGTCCGCGAACACCGCCCGCCCCGCGTGGATGGCCGCGAAGCCCGCCCCGCCGTAGACCTGCTGACCAAAATCTACGCCAAAGCCTTCCCACCAGAAGATAGGAACTAAACCACGGCGAACACAGGAAGAAAAGGAGAGTGAAAGAAGCAAAGAGCGCAAAGAAAAGCAAATTAGATAACAAACGATTACCGGTTCCTCTCATTCTCGCGGATTACCTTTGCTTTTCTTCCTTTGCTTCCTTGCGGTTCATTCTCCTGTCCTCCTCTTCTCCATTGCTTCCTCTGTGCCTCTGTGTCTAGCGCGGGTGGTTAGTTCTTCTGAAGCCAGTATTCGAGGATTTGCGTGGGTTGATAGGTGTGCCAGTGGATGGCGGCGGGGGGCAGGTTGGCGAGGGAGGCGCGGGGGATCAGGCCGATGATTTCGCTTTCCAGATTCGGTGACGGCTCGTTGCGCGGCCTGTTCCTGCACATAATGGAAGACGGCGGGAAGTGGGGTTTGGGCGGGGCGGGTGAGATTGAGAGATACCTGCGCGCGGTTCTGGCGGGCAAGGAACAGTCCGAGGGCGCGAACGCCGTTGAGTTCGGGCAGATGGTCGCGCTGCTGCCGGATCTGGCGGGCGATTTGCCGCGCAATGGCGACATCGGGCGTATTCAGGTTGATGTTGTAGGCGACCAGTGGGTTACGCGCGCCGACGACCGCAACGCCTGCTGTGGGATGCGCGAATTCGGGGCCGCAATCGGGCGCGCGCTGTCCGGTTAAGGGAGCGCGAGCAAAGGCTTCAAAGCCGCCGCGCCGCAGTTCGGGCAGGGCCGAGGAGCGATTTGGGCGGGCGTTCGCCTCATAAAAATAGACCGGCAGATTCAGTTCACGGCATAAATTTTGCCCGATGGTTTCGGCAAGCGCGGCGGCTTCCGCTAACGTGGTGTCGCGTATGGGAACAACCGGCAGCACGTCTACCGCGCCGACGCGGGGATGAACGCCCTGATGCGTTCGCAGGTCAATGCGTTCCACAGCGACCCGCGCCGCTGCGAGAGCGGCATTATGGATAGCGTCCGCGTCGCCCAAAATGCTCATCACGCAGCGGTTGTGATCGGCATCGGCGGAGTAGTCGGCCAGGATCGCGCCGGGTACGGCGCGTATGGCAGTCGGCTATCGCCTCCACCACTTCGCCGCGCCGCCCTTCGCTGAAATTGGGTACACACTGGTAGATTTGCATAGGTTTCGTTTTTTGTCTGAACCGGGATTTTACATGATTGGAATGATTAGCAATGAGAAACGCGCGTTCCTCAATCATGGTAATCATCTAAATTATGCCTGATCATGGTTCAAGACAATCTCAAAAGGAGCAAGCGCATGAGAACCTTCACATGGCTGTTGCTGGCAATCGGAATGAGCGGCAGGACTGACGCAAGTCGGCATGACGCGCAAAGAACGGTTACGCAGCCGCATTATACCGCTGTTGTGGACGCGCTCGGCAATTTGGCGTCGCTGCAAATCGGCGGCATGGAAACTTCTTCAAAAGCCGCTGGAATTCTGCCCCGGGATTATATGGACGCTGACGAAAAAGGACGAAGGCAGCGGCGGCAATCCACACTGAAGCGCATTATACGCTCAAAAGCGATAAGGGCGAAGGGCGGATTGATTACAAATTCGAGCCGGAACATGTGACGGTTACGCTTACGCAGCGCTGGGCGGTTTTCAATCGTGGACTTTGACGACAAGCCCGAATGTCGTGGCGGTTGAGAACTTGCAGGACAATAGGCCACAGGCAGCGGAAGCCATTCAGTACCGCGAACATGGCGAGATACAAGCGACTCCCGTTGTCGGCATGACGCGGGCGCAGCGGACGCGCCTGTATCTGCAAAACGGCGGGCTGGCGCTGTTCTGGCACGACGGCTGGGGCGCGCCGTTCAATCTGGACGAAATGGGCGCGTTTCGGGATTATACCTATCACCGCAACCTGCTCGAAAACAAGAAACCGATGCGGCTGCATTTCGATATTGAGAAAGCTTCCGGTCAGCCCTTGCAGGCCGCGCCCGCCTTTTTGCCTTATGGCGCGACGCTTGCCAATTTCTTTGAAACCGCGCAGCCTGTCCGTTTCGATCTTCAGTTTACCCCGGCCACGCAGGAACGATTGAAACTATGCTCACATTGGCAAAGTCGCGCTGGAGCGTTCGGGATGTGTATGACCGGCCTGCCGGAACGCGGCGCGATTTCCATTGCCGCGCCTGCAATGCCCGCCAAACCGGAGCGCAGGCAAGCCGGTTTCGGTTTCCATTGAACTGCCCCGCGCTCAGATCAAGGGAAAAGGCTGGTTCAGCGTCGTATTTGCCCTTGCTCCCGTCGCCAAAATTAGCCCTGCGGTTGCGCCTTCGGAATTCAAAACGCGGTTCGCGCTTGTGGATGCCGCGCCCGGTTTCGCGTCCAACGCCCTGCCCGAACACGCGCCTACGGATTACGGCTACGCGGGTTTGCTCGGCATGAAAGCGTATACGGGAAAGCCACGTCATGCGCGAGTATTTCCCTGAAAAGGGCAAGGCCAACTGGAAATCGCTGGATGAGGTTGTAGATCGCGCGAGTGGAGAGGCGAAAAAGTACGGCGTGTCGTGGTTTTTTCAGGCTAACGAGCGCCCGCAATGGTGTACGGACGCGGATTACGAGCAGGTCGCGTTCGACATGGTGACGCATTGCAAAGATCGTTGCAGAGTATGGGAAGTGGAAAACGAACCGAACTTCCGCTACTCGCCGCAGGATTATGTCGACCAAAGCCCTCGTTCCGTTCGCGAAGGGGGCGAAGCGCGCCGACCCGACCTGTACCATTCTCGGCCCCGCCTGCGTCAGCGTCCCCAATTCTATCGCGTTCCTGAAAAAGATTGTGGAACTGGATGCGCTGAAGTATCTGGACGGCGTTTCCACGCACACGTACATGGGACCGGGCGAGGCGTGGGAACTGTTCGGCAATCCGAGTTACCTTCAGGAACTGAAGCGGTTGGCGGACGGGCGTCCGCTGTGGCAGACCGAGCAGGGTTATACGTGGTCGCACTCCGGCAGGCAGGAACAGGCCCGCTACGTCGTCCGGCAGTACCTCAACGGTTTCGCGGCAGGCATCGCCAACGAACACCACTACTATTTTTATCCGGTACACAACGGCTTTGAACCCTGGTATCTGATGGAGGGCGGCTTTCGGGGCGGCAATCTGGGGACGCCCGAACCGGCAGCTGTCGCTCTCCGCGTGATGAACGCGCAAATTGGAAGCCGCAAAGTAACCAATCCCGCGCCGCCGCAGAACGGAATTCAGATTCTGCGCTTTGAGGGCAAAACTTCGGCGGAGGGCGATGTTGTCGCCCTATGGACGCTTGATTTTCCGTATGAGTTGGCGTTTGAGGGCGAAGTTCGGCGGGCGGTTGATTTCATGGGCAATCCCGTCGCGCTGAAAATAAGCGGACGGCGGCATACGCTTCCTGTTGACGGCAGCCCTGTTTATCTCACGGTTGCGCCTGGCGCGGCAATGCGCCTGCTGAACGCCTCGTGGGGCAGCAACTACGCCGCGAAACCGGGCGCAATCGCATCCGCGTCCTCGGAAACCAAACCGCACCCCGCCGCGCTTGCCGTTGACGGGTTATGGCAGCGGCGCGATGATGTTCCCGGCCTGCCGTCCCGCACCTATTGGGAAGCGCAAACGGTGGGCACGTCGGAACAAACCCCGGTCTGGCTGCAAATTGATCTGCCCAAACCAACTGTTCTCGATCACGCGCAAGTGATAACGCCGCTTCCCGCCGTAGATGGCGGCACGCCCCGCGACTTCGCCCTGCAAGTTTCCAACGACGGCAGCCAATGGCGCACAATCGCGCAACGGAAAGATTGGGCAGGCTGGATTGACCTGCTCACCTTCGCGCCCACCAAAACCCAACACGTCCGCCTGCTGGTTACGAAACTTAACGATGGCTGGCATTTGGACGGCAAATGGATGTTCATGGTCGGCCCCGACTTCACCCGCTACACCAGTATGCAGTGCCGCATATTGGACTGGAGCGTGTACGGCCCGTCCGGTCAATAATAGCCCTCACCCCTAACCCCTCTCCCAAAAAAGCATGGGAGAGGGGAACCACTACTCTGCTTCGAGAAATTTGCGCATTTCGATGTGCGGCAATGTGACCTCTTCAAAGGGTTCGCCGCAGGCCGCGTAGCCTAACCGCTCGTAAAACGGCTGTACGGCCACGCGGCCATGCAGCATCAGGACTCGCGCCCTGTTGCCCTGCTGTTGTTTCGGCAAAGTTTACGAGAGCGCGGCCCACGCCCTGCCCCTGGTAATCGGTATCCACCGCCACCTGCCGCATCTGCATAACGCCCGGTTCAACAGAAGTCAAGATGAGATTGCCGACGATTTTATCCCCGTCCCTCGCAACAATATGCGTGTCGCGGGCGTCGGCGGCAAGCTGCTCCGCCGAATACGTCAGGCCAAGCGGTTCGCGCAGGATACGGAAGCGCAACCGCAAGGCTTCGCGGTACGCTTCCGAGTTGTATTCAATCTGTTCAACGCGCATATTGTGCTTTATCTGCTTCTACCTGTTCAGCCTCATCTTGTAAAAATCAGTCTCCCCTCTCCCAAGCTGTTTCGGGAGAGGGGCCGGGGGTGAGGGCTATTTCAACAGCGAAGCCGCGCCGTCTACGTAAATCTCTACGCCCGACACATGGCGCGACAGGTCGCTGGCAAGGTACAGGCACGTATCCGCAACGTCTATGGGTTCGCCCTGTCCCTGATGCAGCGCAGGGTTGCCGTCCCCGTATTCCACTTTCGGGTCAATTTTCTCCGTATCGCGTTTTTCGGTGCGCTGGTCAATGTTGGTGTGAATCGCGCCCGGACACACGGCATTGACACGGATATTGTAGCGCCCCAATTCCACAGCGGCCATTTTCATCATCGCCACCTGACCGGCTTTGCTGGTGCTGTACGCGGTCGCGCCCGCCGAAGTGAACACGCGGTTGCCGTTCACGCTGCTGGTAATCAGGATACTGCCGCCGCCCGCCTGCTTCAGATGTGGAACGGCAAAGTGCAAAGGTGAGATACGTGCCTTTGAGATTGATGTCAATGGTCTTGTCCCAGTCTTCAGGTTCCAGTTCGTCAATGGGCGTCCACACGCCGTTGATGCCCGCGTTCGCGAACACAATGTCCAGTTTCCCGAACTGCTTTACGGTCGCTTCAATCGCGTTCTTGCACCGCTTCGGGTTGGGACACGTCGCACTGAATAAACAGGGCTTTCCCGCCGCTCGCCTCGATTTCCGCCTGCGCCTTTTCGCCCTCTTCGGGCAGCATGTCCGCGATGCCGATGGCCGCGCCCTCTTGCGCGAACCGCAACGCAGTCCCCTTGCCAATCCCGCTCGCCCCGCCCGTAATAAAGGCTACTTTACCTTCCAGAAGTCCCATGCTGATTCCTGCCTTTCCGTACAATGTTTGTGTCAAACACCCTTTTTACTGGCAGGCGTTGGCAAAGTTCCCCGCAGAAGGCTAAAATCAACCGGATTAACTATCTGTCGCGGACGTTTGTTGAGGGCGCAACAGTTGCTCTTCGGGCGTTGCCGATGTGACCTGGACAGTGGGACGCAGCAGGGTTTCGCCGGAGGCATGGGGATGCGCGGGCCGCAGCAGCATTTGCGCCTGCGCCTGTTCCGCTTCTCGTTGCTGCAAGTAGAGCAAACACTCCTGCGCGGCTGCCCGTAGGCGTATGACCCCTACATCAGTGGGCGCATTTGCCAGCGCGGTAACAGCGGGAATAGCCCTCGCGTCCCCAATCTGTTCCAGCGCTTTCAACACGCACAATGCCAATTCAATATCCTTCTGTGGCCTTGTCGGCAGTAACTTTAGCAACATCTGATACTGTTGCGGCGTCCATTCCTGCGCATCGCCTGCATGTATTCGCGGCAACAGCCGTTTCAGCAAGTCGGTAATGGCAGGCAAAATGTCCGCTGTTCTGTCCTGCAACAGCGTGAGGGCGACAGGTATGAAAGATACATCCTCTGCCGCTTCCAACACGGCAGCCAAACTGCGCCTTGCTCGTGACGGCTGAAAGCCTCCACTCGTATGTATTATTACGCGCGGAAAAATAAAGGCCCATGCAATCAGATTCATCACCAACATAAACAGATACTGTTTTCCACTCGTCAAATAACAAACACACGCAATTAGACCTGTAGACCCACATTGCATCATCACAGTCCTGTCGCGCAGTGAACGATGATAATGCTTAAAGTGCTTCACTTCCAACTGAGATAAGATAAGCAACGCATCCGGCGGCAACGCCCGCACCTGCCGCATGGCATCGGCTCGCGTTTGCTCGTCCTTGCTGTCCAGCGCGTTCAGCAGGTTTTCCAGATCGGTTGTGGTGGTGTCTGTCATGCTTTTAAGAGTGTTCAGGATTTTAAGCGCATCAGTTCCGATTTCGGCTTCGTTTGTCCAGAATTGCCCGTCTCTCAGTTTGGCGTGAACGGTTGGAAGCGTGTTTTTGAGATCGGGAAGGGGTGTCAGGGGCAGGTTGCGGATTTGCGGGAAAATCAGGGTTTTCCCGGCAAAGCGGCCTTCCTTTACGGCCTGCAACCCCTCCTTTGCCGCTTCCATACCGCCAATCGCCGCCAGTGAATCACTTGTCGCCAGTTCGCCCTGTTCCATGCGGTTCAGGGTTTCGCGCATGTCGGCCAGCGAGGAACCCGTGCTGCCCACAATCCGGCAGCCGTCACGAATAATCCGGTTTATATCAATCTCGGCAAGCGTACCCCGCGCCACGCCCGCGAAAATGTTCAGCCAGCCGCCGTCCGCCAGGAATTGCGCGGCGTGGGCAGTGGGCGCGGCAAACGGAACCATAGATACAATATCATCATAGCCCTGCCGTTCGCCCATTTCCGACAATCGGCGCAACTCGGAATCAAAAGCCTCCGCATCCATCGTATTCGGATTGAGCGCGAACAATTCCAGTCCCCGTTCCGCCGCCAATCCGCCGAACCGATCCACCACGCTTTGCAATCGCGCAGCGTCCACATCCGTTGCCACAATCCGTTTGGGTGGAGTGGGATGCTGCAACGCCCGCTGAACGTGCATCTGTCCCATCGGCCCGCCCGCGCCCACAAACCAGCAGACGCCGTCCGGCAGCAGTTTCGCCGTTCGCGGTTCGTGGTACGTATCGGTTAGTCTATCCATGCGCCCCACACTGCGGGGATGCCACAAATTTATGCCGATATAGTGATGCCAGTTGTAGTGGATGCGCCCGATGTCCAGAGCCAAGTTGCGCGGAACAGGCGTTTCGCGCGCGATGTTCAGGATGCCGTGATCCGCCAGAACAGCAGCGGCTTGCTCAATGGTTTCGGGCGTGGTGTTTCCTACAACCAGTATGTCATCAAACCCCCTGCCGCCCGTGTGCCGCTGTTTCAACGCGGCATAATCGGCGGGAGCGCCTGCCTGCGTGGTGATATTCGCCTGCCAGACCTCGCCATGCAGCGGCTCGGCGCAGACCACAACCACACGGGCAGGAGCCGCGCGATTGTGAATGAAATCGTGAACCACGCGGCCATCCTGCGCCGTTTCCAGAACAACCAGCAGAATGCCGTCATCCTTGATGCTGTGGCGGTGTGACTGATTGTACGCGGCAACCACACACGCCCAGGGTTCCGTCAGCGCGGCCTCCACTAACCCGGTATTGGCGCGAACCGGCAACAGATAACAGCCCTCATCCCCGTTCAAAATGGCTTCGGGGATCACGCTGTATTCCGACAGCCCGCCCGCAATCGCGTAGCCATACGTAATGCCCTTCCCGCCGTAAAACACATCGGGCTGAATCACATACCGTTCGCCAGTCCGGTACTTGTCCTGCAAATTCGCGCCCACGCCCACGATTGTAACCACCACTTCATGCCCCAACGTGACCGGATTTACGCTCATATCGCGCCCGACAAGCCGGGGATGATTGCCGCCCAGCGCGATCACTTTGGTATCTGAAAAGCACAATCCGCAGGCGTCCGGGCGCGCCAGCAGTTCATTCGCGCCAAACTCAGGAACCGGAACCTCTTCCGGCCTGCCCTCCCGCCCCAGCGCATCAAACCCCGCGCCATACAAATTCCAGCGCATCATCGTTGTCGGTATCTTCACATCAGCCTCGAAATATTGTAAATAGCCGCGAATGAACGCGAATGAACGCGAATGATGATACGCCACAAATTCGATCTCTTTGAACGCTTCGTATTCTCATTCGCGTGTATTCGCGTTCATTCGCGGCTAAATTTCCTCTGATTATGTGAGCGGCAAGGTCTGCGTTTGTCCGGTGTTTGCCGCCCGCAAGCCCGCTTCCAGTATCTCCTGCGCCATGCGGCTGACAATCGGCGAACAGAAGCCCTCGACGGGCAGATTGTTTTCCAGACAGTACAGCAGGTATTCGGGCGCGCTGCGGTGCGGGTACTGCGTTTCGGGCGGCGTTACGATCTCCTCATTCCTGCCGGGGCGTTGTATCAGCGCTTTGCCGTGATGGAGGCCGAGCGAACCCTCACTGCCGTACACGACCGGGTTGGTTCCCGCGTAACCGACGGTCTGCGTCCAGCTTGCCTCACACACCCCGAACGCATGGGCGTACTTCGCCATAATCAGCGCATTGTCATCGGAAGCGGCATACGCGGGTTCATCGCCGAATACGCCCCGCATCCCCGTTACGGATTGCGGCGAGCCGAGCAGAAGGGCGGCTAAATCCGCCCCGTAGCAGCAATAATCCATTAACGCGCCCGCGCCGTTGATTTCGGGCGTGGTCAGATCGCGCACAAAACTTGGGGCGCAGCCGATGGCGACCGGGCCGTTGTGCGCGCTGCGGTAGCGCGTGTAGCGTATCGCGCCGATGTCACCCGCAAGAGCGCGGCGTGCGAGTTCCTGCCATCCGGCATGCCAGGCGTTGGGCCAGTTGATGAGCAGCAGAGTTCCGGCTTTTTGGGCCGCGTTCAACATTCGGTCTGCCTGTTCCAAAGTCGCCGCCATCGGCTTTTCGCTGATGACGTGCAGCCCCTTTGCCGCGCACGCTTCCACAATGGCCGCGCCCTCGTTGTTGCCGCCCGCCGCCTGCACGATGTCGAGTTCTTCGTTGTCGAGCATCTCCTGAAAACTGTTGTACAGCCGCGTGACGCCGTGATTTTGCTTTAGTTGTTCCAGCAGATGCGGCTCGTCGTCCCCGCCCGCCACCAGTTCCACGTTGTCCAATCGCTGCCAGTTCGCCAGTTCGCCCCACACATGGTCATGCGACATGCAGGCCACGCCCACCCGATATTTCTTTGCCACTGTTTTCTCCTTTGAATAGCCCTCAACCCCACCCCTTCTCCAGCTTTTAGGAAAAGAGGCAGTCTGTTTTCATCCTGTGGGGTTATTTCGCCATTGACAAGCCAAACCCCTGTTGAAATTTCAACAGGGGTTTAGGGGAATGAACTTAGCCGCGAATACACGCGAATACACGCGAATGGCAATTACGACGGAGGCTGCCATAACGTGAAAGGACGCATACGCCTGCGCTGCGCCGTATTTAAGGGCGGCGTACAGGCGGCGGTCAAGCCCATCGGCGTTTGCGGAAACTCCTCCGTCGCGTCCGGTTCTGTAAACGTGTGCGTCGCAATGTCGTATCGGCGGCAATGCTGCAAGGCGCGATGCAAGGCCGGTTCATCCGCCACCTGAAGCAACACAAGCGGGCAATGGCAGGGGACGCAGAACCTTTGGCCCGCTTCCAGACAAACATGCGCCGCCTGTACCATCTGGTCGGCAATCGGCAAATCCCTGCGGACGAACACATACACATGCCCGCTCGGCTGCGCGTTCGGCAGTTCAGGCATGGTAGGGTTCGCCTCCTTGCAATGCCTCGTTCCAACTGTCTGCCGGAACCAGTTCGCGCGCCAGAACCAACGCAGAAGGAGCAAGCATATCCCGAAACGGAGCCAGCAAATCCTCTGCATTGCCATAATGGAGCGCATGGACGGCGCGACGCGCGCCCCAATTGTATACTCCCCCATTTTCCAGTTTACAGGCGTTTGTGACCGGTGTAAAGGCCGAGTGCCAGTTGCGGCCACGCAGAATCAGGTACAGCAGATGGTGCGCGGCAGTCAGTTGGCGGCGCGTTGCCCTGTCCCGCATCCCGCCGCTCCAGAGCGCAATCAAACGGTCATAATCTTCCGCGCTGCGGAAAAACCGCGCGGTCATGGTTCTGTTCAATGTCTTCATTTGTGTTCGTTCTCCTGAAAAGTAAAAAGTAGAAGGTTTTCTGCAAAGATTTCTTGCATCGTTCTCTGTCTTTTCAGGCAAACGGCGGCGAGCGCGGCTACAACATGGCGACAACTCCTTTCGATGTTTGGTGTTCGGTGTTCGGTGTTCGGATACGTCACTATGCCCGTGATGGGGATCGAACCCATCTTGGCCGCTTTAGAGGCGGCTGCCTTCACCAGATGGCGACACGGGCGTAATCTCAAACTTACTGATAGCACACGATTTTACTTTGTTCCACCCCTTCCCAATACCGAACACCGAACACCCTCCTAATCCTCAATCGCAACTACTTTGCCGTAGATGCTGTTGAGCGTAATCCAGCCGTTGACGTGGCCGTGATTGTTGCTGATCTGGTACTGGTCGCCGCGCAGGGCGGTAATCAGGTGCGTGAAGTAGTTGCCGCCCACTTTGCAGAATACGGCGTCGCCTACCTTCACGTCTTCAGCCGCCATCACAGGCTTGTATGTACACTTCTGCCGCGATTTAATGCGGGGCGTCATGCTGTTGCCGCCCTCGCGGAAACTGACGGTTTCGCCCGCCCGCAGCCGCGCGATATAGGCCGCTTTGCCGGTGACCACCGGCTCACCCGATGATTTCTGTTTGCTCATTGTCTTCTCTTTTTCCGTTGATATATAGAATGTTGGGGCTAAAAAACGCAAAAAAGCGCCGCCTTTTTGCCCAATGACAAAAAGCCGCCGCTTGCCTGATCCTGATTATGCGAATGATGCCCTAATACATGTTAAGTTTACTCTCTTCAGATTGATGAACACGCGGCGCTACGCGAGAGCCACTGTTCTATAATCACAGTATAACACAGTCTTGCGCCCTTAACAAGAGGATAGCCCTACAAACTTCATTCGCCATCGGGCATAAGAATAAGCGCCTTCCCTTCTCCCAGGATTTTTGGGAGAAGGAGCCGTGTTCTTCCCTGCGGGTGGACGCCCGGTTGAGGGCTAGTTTCAGAGTAGCGAAAAACTAAATGTCCTCATCCTCTTCCGCTTCCACTGCGCCTTTTGCAAGCGGCGGGGGAGCGGGTTCGCCGCGCAACTCCTCGTACAACTCCTCCAAAAGAGCGCGAATATCGGCGGTTTTGTAGGGAGGCGTAAGACAAACGTCACACAGTTCTGTCGGGACGGATTCGGGAAAGCCTTCCGGCGCGGTTTCGCAATCGTCCACCAATCCCACAATCACCAATCCCTGTTCGCGATACTTTTGCACGGCCCGGAAAATCGCAAGGTCTTTCTGCCGTCCAAAATCCTCGGAGAGAATCAGCAGGTCGGGCGGGCGCGGCGCTTTGGAACATATTCCAACTGGGTCCTGCTTGTTGAGCAGCGCGGTCACTTCCCAACCCTCCAATGCCGCCGCCCGTTCGGAACGCCCGCGAAACCGGGGCCGATGCACGGCAATCAAAACGCGAAACACGCCCGTATTGGCGGATGTTCCCGGCAGTGGGCGCTCAATAATGTTGAAGCCGCCCTTATCGGCGTTTTTCTGGCGTGTCGCCGCCCGGGCCGAAGGGCGGGGCCGTTTGTAAACGGTACGGCCTTTTTCGTCGCGCTTGTGGCCGATGTTGCGCTTTTTACCGGCGCGGCTGCCGCTTGTATTCTGGTTTCCTGGTCGGTTCACTTGGGTCCAATCTGTTTTGTTGTTGTATCCGGTAACGGACGCGCTTCCGCGGCGCGCAGCAGCATGTTCGCGTCACCCGATGTTTCCGCCGCTTTCACCAGTTTCAGTATACGTATCGCCTGCAAAGGTATCAGCAGGCGCTCCCCGTTGTCTTTCAGCAATTCCGCCCAACTGCGATCCAAATACGTCAGAACGCCGGTATCGCTGACCCCACTGTTGTAGTGAATAGTAACGCGCGCATTGCGATAGTGTCCAAGCGCGGGCGGGAATTCCTCTTTCGTTTCAGCATCCTCACAGTCGTAAATCACATCTTCTACTGACATAGATCGCATATTCCTCACAGGTCGCAAACATACGGTTTTCCTTGCAATCACGTAAATCTTACGGCGCGGTTGGCACGAAGATTGCAACAGTAGACAGTGTACGCGAATTTTGCTTTCGTGTTTGTGACGCTTCGAGCGTTTTCCGAAAGCATTCACTTTTCACCAATCCAATAATCAACGAATAGATTAGTGGGTTGACAAACCAGAAGGAACCCAGCCTTGAAAAAATTATCTTACAAATCGCTCCTGTCCCCTGTCTGCTCCGCTTTCGGCCTGATGCTGTGCGGCCTTGCCCTGCCTACCGTGACGCAGGCACAAACGCTAACTCTGGGCGGACATTTTGTACACATCAATTTAACCCGCGATGGCGGCGTTACCACGCAGGATGAGGGCGGCGGCAACATCACCCCTTCCACGCTGGACAATGTGGCGCTCCCCTTCGTCTACTGCGTTGATTTGGATCATAATGTAACCGTACCCAACCCCTATACGCCGACGGGAGTTACGACCGATGGCACAATTTACGGCGCGCCCGTCAACAATGCGGGACAGGTTGCCTATCTGATTGACCATTACGCGGCCACAGCCCTGACCGACGATCAGCAGGGCGGTTTACAGGGGGCTATCTGGCACACGATTTACGGCCCGAACACCGCGCTGGTTGCCGGCGGCAACACGACGGCGGGCGAACTTGCCGCTTACAACGCCTACCTGCTCAATGTCGGCACAGACCCGGTTTCCAATGTCCGCTGGCTCAGTCCCTCCAATGCCAATGGCGAAAGATTTCAGGGACTGGTGACGAATGTTCCCGAACCCGGCGCGTTCGCCCTGATGGGCGGCATCGCCGTCTCAGGAAGCCTGTTCCTGAAGCGCCGCGCCCGCAAGTAGAGTGCTGTTAATACGGGGCGAAAGCCTGCCAGCCTGCAAACTCGCGCACAAAGGAAACGACCTCTTGCGTGGCAGCCGCAAACAGGCTTTCGCCCTTGTCCGGCGTGGATATTTCGGGATGCCCGAACGCCCCTGTTTCGCTCAGTTGATCAAAGCCGCGCGGCACATCCACGCGGCTTTCGGCATGAAAATCCGGCACATAAAACGCCGATTCAAACGGAATCGCCGCGCCCCGCGCCACTTCCATTTTTACCAGTTCCGGGCGCAGGCGCAGTATCATGCTGGATTCCAACTCGCAGGCGTGAGTGACGATTTTCTGTTCCAGTGTGGGAATGTCCGCAATCTGACGAGCCGCAATTGTCCACCAACTGCTGAAGGCAATCCACAATTCCGGCTTGTCCCGGTTCCGCAACTGCGCGTCGTAAATCGCCATGCGCCCCGGCGTGATGTTGCCGCCGTGCGCGTTCAGCAGGAAGATACGCCGAAATCCGGCCCCGATGAGGCTATCCAGCATGTCCGCCAGAACACGAATGTAAACCTCGTTGCTGATGCTGACCGTACCCGGAAACTTCCTGTGGTGATCCGACGCGCCCACCCACAACGGCGGCAGAAACAGCGCGTCCTCGCCCAATTCCGCTTCCGCCCGCCGCGCGATTTCCGCCCCGATCATGGTATCCGTCAGCATGGGCAAATGGTGTCCATGCTGCTCCAGCGAACCGAGCGTCAGCACGACAACCTTCTGCGTTTGTTCCGGTATCTGCGTCCAGATGCGCTCTGCGTACAGCATAAGACTCCTTTACATCGGCAAATTCTGCCAATCCTTGATTTTCTCTAAATTGCGGGCGCGGAACGTGTGAATCGCCTCTACAACATAGTAGTAGGTTTCCGTGTCGCGCAGTTCGTTCAGGTACAGGTTCCGTTCGGCAACCGCATCGAGTTGAAACGCCCAGTACAGCGTCATCAGCGGATTGATGAACAGCTCGCTGCCCCCGGTGCGGGTTGTGGCGTGATAATCGCCGAAGCGTCCCTCGACGGCGGACAAAATGGAAGATGATACGATGCTCGGATTGTTGAACATGCGCTTGTGGGTATACGCGCAGGCTGCGGCGTACTGTTGCGTTTCCGGCATGTCCGGCGTCAATGTCCACGCGCCGAGAAAGCCGCCCGCGTGGGTCAGGTCGGCAACCGCTTCGAGAAACTGCGCGTGGCACACGCCATGAAACGTATCCACGCCGAAACCGAGGCATACCAACCACTTGTTATCTACGTCCATCTGATGAACCGCCGCGATACTGACCGCATCCTCTTCCGGCGTCCCCAACCCGATCTCGTCGCCGCGCATCAGGCTGTCCGTGCCGCCGTCTATAAGCAAAATCGTGTCTATCTCAAGGTTCTCCACAAGCCACTGATACGAAGCCGTGACCGGTTTCACGCCCTCGCGCCCCAGGCAGTAGACAGGCACATTTATGCCCTCACTCGCAAGCCACTGCGCCAGATACATTTCGGGAAAGTAGCGCATCTCGCCCTTTGTACTGCTGTCCACTTCCACCATGCCGCCCGGCAGTTTGCGCCCGTTGGAAGCGTGAATAGAAGAGAATGACAGATTGGCGAGGTGTACCGTTTTGCCCATATCGCGCAGCCCGAAGTACAGGGGCAGGCCGCAATAAATGTCGTACCCGCCGCCACATCCGGCTAAGAGAATGGTTTGCGCGGTTTCTATTTCGCGGAAAAATGGGATTTGCAGCATGTTTATATTACTGATGTAGAGGCGCAGGCATCCGCCCGCGTACCGTTGTCGTCGTAACGCGCCCGCGCAACGCCTGCACTAGCGGACGCCCGTTTACTCCCTGTTGATTTAAGCGAACAACGGAATTCGTTGTCAAGACATAGTACAGGATTTTCACGTCTACAGGCGTTTTTGCAGGTTCGTCTCGCTGATCGCCCTTTTGCAGCCAGACGCTTGCGTTGTTCCCAACGCGCACTTCGCAGTCCGGCGCGATTGTTTCTCCCATGCGGACTCTCTGCCACGCGCCGTAGGAAACCCGTCCTCTGCGGCGCGTAAACGAACGCGTTTCCACTTTGCCCGTCAGTTTTGTGACCACATGATAATCATCCAGGCCTGCCCAGACATTCATCGGCGCAAGCGCGAACAGCATCAGCGCTATTGCTGTAACGATATGGACACGGCGCAGTTTCATTATCAGGAAGCTGCTGTTTACAAAGAAGCGTTTGTCGAAATCGCGCGGCATGACATCTCCTGTTCCCTTTCACACTCTTCTGCCGTTATGGCGTAATGCCACACCACGCGCTGCTCTCCTTTTATCCATTGCTGCCCCTGTCCCACACGGCACATTCCAACTTTTTCAAGCACCCGCGCCGAGGCTATATTGTCGGGTTCCACATCCGCGCGGAATCGTTCGATGTTCCATTCCGCGAATCCGAACGCCAGTAATGCGGCTGCCGCCTCCGTCATGTAGCCCTGTCCCCAATAGGCGCGGTTCAGCCCATAGCCCATAGCCGCCTCAGAAGAATTGTCCGCCAGCAAGCCAATATCGCAACCGCCTATCAGCCGATTATCGGCTGTCCGAACGATTGCCAGGTCATAGAGCGTTCGCGGAAACGGGTGAACTTGCCGCGTGAGCGCCTGAATCAGTGTCCGCGTTTCTTCATCGGTACAGGGGCCAAAAAGCCGAAAAGACACGGCTGTGGGATCGCCTGCATACTCCTGAACGGCCTCCCAATCTTCAGCCTCGAATTCGCGCAGCAGCAATCGTGGCGTGTGCAATCGCATGTCGAAAGTTCCTCACAGGCGTGTGGGACGCTTCGTTTCCCGAAGACAAAATCTTTTAAGCCTTAGCTTACATTGACGCCCCACGAACCCGCGAACGTCTGTCCGGGTTTCAGGCGCGTCAATCCCCATTCAGGATGATTGAAAGCGTCGGACGCGCAGGTCATGGGTTCAATGGCGAGCGAGCGGCGACGGTGCGGTTCGGGAAGGGGATCGCCGGAATACAGCACGACATAGTTGAAGGTATCATCCATCCACACGGTCAGCGCGCGTTCCTCATTTGCATCGGCAAGGCGGATGCGCAATAGACCGTCCGCATCCCGAACGGGGTTGAGAAAACAGGTGTTGAAAACTGTGTCGCCAATCGAATGGGCCTGCCGAAAGTCGAACAGCGTCCCCTCTACGGGCAAAATCTGTCCTGTCGGCAACAGGTTCGCCATTTCCAGCGTAGACGCGAACGGCAAATGCAGCGTATCCGCGTTGATGGATTCCGAGCCGACCGTAAAGTACGGATGAAATCCGATTGCAACGGGCGCGGCCTGTTGCCCCGTATTCTCTATCGTGTACCGGCAGGAAAAGCGGTTCTGGTCCAGCATGTACAAAACGGTTGCCCGCAATCCGAAGGGATAGCCGGGATGCGCGGCGGGATCAAGCGAGACGGCGAAACGAACCCAGTTTTCAGTTCGCGACGGGGTTTCCCACGCCACGAGTCGCAGAAAGCCGTGAATGGCGTTGGGGCCGTCCTTGTCGTTGCGGGCCATTTCGTAGGTGTTGCCGTCGAAGGTATAACGCCCGTCGCGAACGCGCCCCGGAAACGGAACCAGAACGTCGCCCTGCCCGCCCACTTTGCCCTTCGCGTCCGTATAGCCCGTAATAATGTCGTGCTTTTGCCCATCCTCCGACTCGCGCCACAGCCCGCGCAGCGACGCGCCATACGGCGAAACCTTCAGGCGCAAATCGCCTGCCACAAGCGTAATCTCTTCATCCGCAACATCGTCAGGCATGGTTTGGTTCCTCAAGAAAAAGAAAGGTTAGCCGCGAATGAACGCGAATAAACGCAAATAAAGACTATCAAAATAGTACGGTTACTCGGCCTTTTTGTCCTGACCGGCTTGCAGTAGCCGGTCAAAGAGAGTACGGACATCATCAGGAATGGGTACGCTGCTATCCGCCACATAATCGTACCAGACCTGCACCCCCACCGCCCGCGCCAGAACCCGGTTGCCGGCATCTATGTTGAAACGCATGGTAAAACTCTTGTTGCCCACCGACGCCAGCCAGCCGGATACTACAATAGCGTCGTCCACAAAGCCGGGTTTGAGAAAATCAATCTCTGTCCGCGCCATGATAATCGGCGGGCGTTTGTCGTCCTCGCGTTGGGGCAGATTCAGCGCGGCCATAAAACTGATCCGGCAACACTCCAGATAGGTATGGTACACCGCGTTGTTGATATGCCCCATCGCGTCCGTATCGTTATACCGCACTTGAATCGGTGTGACTATCGGGTTCAAAGCAGAGATAAGTTTTTCATCTATTTGCATAAAGTTGCCTGTGCGCTAACAGAACGTTTTTCTGTATATACAAGCGGACGGTTGATTTGCTTTTTGTTAAGCAAGCGCGTCTACATCGGCAATATCTTTTGGTCTGCCTGAAGCGCGTTTGTTGATAATCAAGGCCGCTTTACCAATTACGGAAACAGTCACGTCATCAACTTCTATAGATACGCGTTCTTTCCATGCTTCGGCAAAGGTAACGCCACTCACGCTGGTAATCAGATCAATGCGGTTGGGAGGGTAGCCAAGTTGAACAATGGTATCGGGCTGGAGAAAATCTTTTGCTGTAAGGCCAAGAGCGCCAAATCCAAAAGCCGTCAGTGTCTTTTCAATTTGAGTGGCATTTTCCGCCGACAGGTCTACGAAGAAGTCTATGTCACCCGTAAAACGCGGATGACCGTGGAAAGCAACGGCGTAGCCACCAACGATAAGGTAGCGAACGCTATTTGAGTTTAACAATTCGATAAACTCTTTCAAGTCTGCGGGAAGGGTCAGCATGGTTGTCAAGCGTCCATCGGCGGTTCAGTTCAAGCAAGATAGCAAGGCGTTGCACAGGAGTTAGGCTTTGGTAATATGCCTTGTCGTTATCTTCAGCTTCTTTGAAGGAACGCGAAATTGTAACTATCTTGTCCATGATTGAAATTACGCTTTTTCGGCGGTACATGTTTCAGGTCAGCGTTGGTCGCGCACCGGGTTTATCAGAACGCGATTGTACAGGTCTGTCCACTCTTTCGTGCCGTCGTCGGCGTGGACTTCCATCGTGACGCCGCGCTCCTGAACGGGGTTGTTGCCCACCCAACAATCGTCCCAGCACTGGCGCAGGCTGGCAAAATGGACGACGCGCCCGCCCGGCCACACCACCGACAGCAACAGGCGCGGTTTGGGAAACTCGAACGGCGGCTCCATGCGATAGCGTGTTAAGGCTTCTTCATCCACTTCAATGCCCAATCCGGGTAATTCCGGCACGCGGGCATAACCGCCTTTGATTTCTAAGGGCGTGGTCAGCAGGTCGTCGGCGTAGTTGTTCAGGCAGTTCACGCTCGGCCACTGCGCGAACGGCAGGACTGCGCCCAAATGGATTGACATAGCAGTTGTCAGGCCCGTACCCACCATTTGCAGCCAGAACGGTTTTTCAAACGCGGCGGAAAGCGTTCCCTGCCGCAGAATACTCGCCACGCCTCCGCCCACAACAAACCCGTCGCAAACCTCATCCCGAATGGCGACCGGAAACGGCGGTTCGCCAAAATGCAGGGCAATCGGGCGCGTGGTCTTTTGCCGCAGTTGCCGATGCCCCTCCACGTCGCGCTGCATAATCGGCGACTCGTAGATGGCGATCCGCTCTTCCTTGTCCAATTCGGTCAGCACGGGCGCGGCGTTGCCCGCGTTGAGCAGCATGTTGTTCCAATCCAGATCGAGCCGGAAATGGGGCGGCGTCACCCTGCTGATGGCGTCTGCCTGTTCGTAAACATCCCACCAGGGCCGCGCCTTGATTTTGTACGACGTGTAACCGACGGCAAGCGCGTCCTGCGCTTCAGCCGCGAACGCTTCGGGCGGCATGTCAATGTTCCACCAACTGATGGGACACCATTCGCGGACGCGCGGCAACCCCAACAACCGATACGCGGGTACGCCCATCGCCTTGCCGACCACATCGTACAGCGCCATTTGCAGCCCCGCGCCCAGACTGTCATCCCCTAAAAACTCGGCGGGATTGCGCCCCTTCACTTTCGCTATCGCCTCATCCGACACGCGCCCCCACGTATAGTGCAGAATGGTTTCACCATAGCCCACTATATCCGGCGCGTCCGTCGTCACCCGGACCACTTCGCTGATGCGCCATTGCCACACTTCCCGCGCGTTCCACTCCTGACAGCGCGGCGTAAACGGCACGTCCACGACAATGCGCTCCACATCCACAATTCGCACCCCGGAAGTCATAGGTCAATCTCCAGAAGAGTTCACCACAGAGACACAGAGACACAGAGGCTTCACAGAGAAATACGAGAATGAGAAGAGAAGATACCAGAAACAAGATATAAGAGGGAGTGACCGCAAGCGTGTTCTCGCCTTGTGTAATCCTGTTTAATCCTGAAAATCCTGTTAATCCTGTCTATTTCCCCTCTTTTTCTTTCCCTCTGTGAAACCTCTGTGTCTCTGTCTCTGTGGTGAGGATGAATCACTTCGCGTTAGACGGGATGCCCACGTCGCGGATGGTTTTGGCGTAGCGTTGCGTGGCGTCCAGGCACTCTTTGATTTGCGGCATGGGGTTGTCTTCGTGTTCCTCATATTCCAGCATGACAGGGCCTCTATATTTGATGTCTACCAGAACGCGCATCAGGGCCAGCGTGTCCATCAGGCCACCGGTTGCGCCGATTTCCGTGAACTCTTTGGCGTTGTTCGCGCCGATTTTCACGTTCTTGAGATGAATATCGTGCAGGCGCGGTCCCATATCTCTGGCGACCTGAATCGGGTTGACGCCGCTGCGCAGGTAGTGGCCTGTGTCGTTGCAGGAGCCGATGCGTTCGCTGTGTCCCATGACCGCCTTTTGCAGTTTCTCTTCCGTATCGTACAGATCATCTCCCGGCCCGTGATTGTGGATGCCGATGTTTATTTTGTACTCTTCGGTCAGCTTGTCCAGAACGGGAAAGGCGTCGGGGCTGGGGTGCGCGGAGAGAACCTGTACGCCCATCGCTTTGGCAAACTCGAACTTCTTGCGCGCGTCCGCCTCATTGCCGTTAAAGTCTACCACGCCATACGCGACGAGCCGAACGTTGTGCGCTTTGAGTTGGTCTTGATAACCGGCCAGAACTTTGGGATCGTCGGTCAGGGGGAAATGCGAGGGGTACGCTTCCAGATTGCGCAGTCCCAATTCCTGCGTCTTGGCAAGCATCTCCTCGGTCTTGAAGTGGCGCAGCGAGTAGGATTGGATGCCCACGCGGAAGGGCGCATAGGGACCGCCGCGACGGGGAGTGGCATTGGTTTGCGCCGCATCCTGGGCTTCGGCGGAAAATGCCTGCGCCAGAAGCGGCAGACTCAGAGTTGTCAGCAGTCCATTGCGCAGCAGCGCGCGACGAGACAGCAGCAAATCGTGTTCAAACGTCATGACATCGTTCTCCTGGGATTGCTTCCGCCGTCCATTCGGCAGAAGCATAGATGAAAATTGCAGCGGATGCCGCTTTATTCGCCACCAACAAGAAAACGTCCTGCTCCCTGCCAACAATGGCGCAAATCATTTTAACCGGCTAAGGATTGAAACCGTATATCGCTGCTCCTGCCCGCAGCCTGGAGCGCGTCAAACGGCGTCTGCCCCTGAGCGTTGAGCGCATGGATGTCCGCGCCGTACTCAATCAATGCCTCTATGACATGGGCGAATCCGGCTTTCGCGGCGCAATGCAGGGCTGTATCGCCCCGATACCGAACGGATACGTCAGCCCCGCAACGGAGCAGCGCCCGCGCAAGCGCGGCGTTCTCTTTGTGGCCGCTATTGCCGGTGCAGCACAGGCCGACCCATCTGCCCGGCTCCTGATTAACATTCGCGCCACGGGCGAGCAGTTTTGTCGCGAGGGCCGGATACAAAACCCAGGTTCCCGCGCCGATGGATGCGGGATCGGCTCCATGTTCAAGCAGAAGATCGGTCAACGCTTCGTTGCCCCGGTTTGCCGCAGCCCGAACCAGTCGAACGCTGTTCACGCCAACGGTCGCTCCCCGCTGCAACAGCAGTTGCGCGACCTCCATCTGTTCGGCAAATACTGCATGTGTCAATGGGGTGATGTGGGCGACATCACACGCGGGATCGTCGGCGTCCGAGAGTTCGGGAGCCAGGTCCAGCAGTTCTTTCACGCCCTTCAGATCGCCAACGAACGCGGCAGTAAAAATGTCGTATTGAGCGCCATGCGCAACAAGAAGTTTCACGACCCCTTCTCGGCGTCTGGCGAGCGCTCCACAGAGCGGGGCAATCCGTAACATGGGGAGGCCGCAGGCGCTTGCCTCGCTTCCTTGCAGCATCGCGACCCCGTTCACATCAACTCCCTGACTCAGAAGCGCCTCCGCAGCCCCGATCTTGCCGCGAACGGCCGCCGCCAGTAAGAGCCTCGGCCCCTGCCCCGGAATCACCTGTGGATGAGCGGCAGCCAGTTCTACAATGCCCTCTGCATTGTCCCGTTGAACGCAATGCAGGAATCGAGGATCGGCGCTGTAGGCCCCACAGCGGAGGCGCTCCCCGGATACAGGCTCATCCACCCGGTTTACAAGCCCCATCGCAAGGCGAGAAATGAGTGGTTTGATGCGAGTGACGACGGTTGAATTGGTGCCTGCCTCGGCGCAAGAGGCAAGGAAGTGCCGTACCCATCGGCCCGCCATACCGCGACTGATTGAAATGGAACCGTGCGCCGCCATCAGGCCCAGAGGCCACCCCGAATCGAAGTATGTTTGCGCCCCACCCAACCACGCTTCGAAGAAGAGTTTCACCCTCTCGCGCTCCTTCGTCAGGTCGCGGCTGAACGCGGGGCGTAGAACGATGTCGGTTTCGATACGGTCGTAGAGCTTATCAACGAGTTTGGCAACAGCCTCCCGCCCACCGAACGCCTCAAATGTTCCCGCCGGTGGAAACAGCGCCGCAACATCTGGACCAAACCCGCCCCGGTGGTCGAGGCTGGCCTGAATCGGGATCAGCGCGTGCCAGCTTTTTGGCTTTCCTGCTTCTTTCATCGAAGGGTACCTCCAGGAGTTAGCTGGTTCCTCACTCATCAGGTAGGAGGCAAAGCGGCAAACAGTTCGGTGTAATATGAGGAAGTAGTTTGCTCTTCTCCGACTAAATGCGACGGGCGCGTTTGGAAAGGGCTTTTTGCGTGGTGCTGACCGGTTGGCCGGTGGCGACAAAGGCGCGCTGCATCATCTGGAAAAACGCGGCTTTTTCCGCGCCCCGCACGATGGCCTGTTCGTGCGCTTCAGCAAGAGCGACGGGATAGCCATCACCCTTCCGCGCCTGATCCCAGCACAGGGAGTGAGTCAAGTTCAGCAGTTCGGGATCGTCCGCCACCCATGCGGGTATTTCGACGCGGGCCACTTCCCGCCCGGTATGCAAATAAAAAAATCGAATACGATGGTGAGGCGCGTAGGTGTTGAGGATTTGCGAACGCGACCCAAAAATAGCGGAACGCTCGCCGGGTTCAAGCAGACGCTCGAATAGATCGGCATCGCGGACGGTTTCGGTTCCCGCGCAGGGGGGCGCGACGTATTCCGGGCGGGGCTTGCTGTGCTGCGGGCAATAGCGGTCACAGTTCGATAATTCGTGCGGACATTGGAACACGCGCAGGGCGTTCACTACGTCCCGGCTCTGCGGCGCGCTGATGTACCCGGCAATGGGAACCCGCGACTTGCGCGCCTGCTCCAGCAACTTCTCAAACGCCAGAACGGATTCCATACGAAACGCCTCCTGCTCCGTTTCCAGCGGCCATAAAATGAGGCTGCCGTCAAAAAGCGCAAGGGATGAGGGATGAGGGATGAGGGATGAGGCAGTTGTTAGTTGATAGTTGATAGTTGATAGGGCTGCCTCTCCTTCTCGTATCTCGTATCTCGTATCTCGTATCTCCTCTTCTCCTTTTCTCCTCTTCTCCTTTTCTTCCATCAACTCCACAAGCCCCTCCACTTCGGCCAGCAGGCGGCGGATGGCAAGGCGTTTGGGAACAATGGCGGCCTGTTCGCCCTGAAATTCATCCAGCAGGTCGTCTTTGGGCAGGGCGAGATAGGGGCGGCTTGTGAGCGTGGCGCGTTCGCCCGTGCCGTAGCGCAGGGCAATCAGTCCGATGTTGAGGAGGTAGCAGAGCGCAATGTCGTGGCGGTCGGAAACGATCTGCGAACCGTCGGCGGCAAACACGGTGCAGGGCGAAGGGGCGGGCAGCGGCGCGTAAGCGGCATCGGGCGGCTCGTGCCAGGACGCGACCAGCCACGAGGTTTTGGACGCGCTGATTTTACTTCGCGTGTCCTCCCACGTCGGCCCGGAAGCGTCCAAACGCCGCCGCGCTTCCCGCAAGGCGGCTTCCAGACGTGGCAATGCGTCCGCCCGCTCGTTGGCGAACGTTTGTATCTGGGTAAATACCTGGGTGAAGTCTAGCATAGTTGATAGTTGATAGTTGATAGTTGATAGCCAGCGCGGAATACGTAGACTTCTGCAAGTCAGAAGCCTATCATCTATCAACTATCAACTTTAGTGCAGTATCGGTCCCCGTATCGGGTCCGCAACGGGGCGATCCATAATCAGGGTTATGAGCAGGTGATCCCAGAAGCGGTTGGCTTTTTCCGCGTCTTCGGGCCAGAAGCCGAAGGTCATGAACCCGTAGAGGGTGCGTTTCAGTCCTTTGCTGTTAGCAAACGCCATGCGCCATACGGCCTCCCGATTGTGCTTTTTATCAATGTCGCGGTATTCGCCCCAGTAGATTTCGATGTCTTCGCGGGGAACGCGCTGTATGTCCTCGGCGTCCAGATAGTGTCCGGCATGAACCATCGCGTTTTGCAGCAGCAGCGGCACGGAGGGATGCCCCGCTTTGAGAGGCGGAAAGCGCAAAATGGACACGCGCAACACGCAGTCGTCGTTGGGCGGCGGCTTGTCGGTCACTTTAATCGCGCTGTTGTCTTTGTCCGGTTCCACATGCCAGTGTTGCGGGTACTCGAATTGCAGGTCGCCCCGGTCCAGAACGCAGATTTTGTTCCCCGGCGCGGCCTTCCAGCCATGATTGGCCGCCAGTTTATGCTCGGTTTTCTTCCAGTTGTTCGCCATGAGTTTACTCTCGCATAGTAACAACAAAGCCGTTTTTCATATCTCCCCTCTCCCAGGCTTTTTGGAGAGGGGCAGGGGGTGAGGGCTATTCGCGCATGGTGTTGGGATCAAAGCCCATTTGTTCGCAGAATTGGCGGTACGCCTGAGGCGCGATTTCAGAGGGCTTGATTTCGCTTCTGCCGCCCCAGAACACATTAGTATAGGAAACGGGAATCCCCACGTTTTGCAGGTGCGCGTCCATCGAGGCTTTGTGTTCCAGCAGCAGGGATTTATCCAAGCCGTGCGCCACGCCCATAATATTGACGTTGCGGAACTCGGCCCCGCCTTCGCGCCAGTACGCATGCGTCATAATCTCGAAATCGCCCGATCTGCCGCCCGGTTTCTATTTCGCGTCCCGGTGGCACAGCCCAGTGGAACAGGGCGTTGTAGCGCGTGACCCGCTTGCCTTCAGTAGACGGCTTGACGTGTTCCAGAAACGTGGAAAAGCGCCCGATCACGCGCCGCTCGGAAAGGGAACGGGCGACGGCCAGAAACGTAGGCATGTTTACGCCCGCTTCGTCCGCCCGCGCGTCCCACAGGTTGCGGCGAATTTCGTCCGGCTCAAATTCCCGTTTCAGCGCAACCAATACCTGCCAATCGAGTTCGCTCAGTTCGACGATGTTGGTGTCCAGCACTTCTGCCGGCTCGTCCGACATGCTGCCGACCGGGGTTCCCTTGCCGCCGGATATGCCCTACGCCAAGCGCGAACAGGCGTTTGGCGGGCATCAGGCGGTAGTGTTCCGCGCCCACTTTCGCCGCCAGAAAATCGGCGTGTTTCGTGAGCGAGTAGTGCTGTGGAACCTTCAGGGTTGTCCAGAGCCGGTAATTGCTGCCCGGCGTGGCGGCATCCGTTGAGCGCAGGACGACATGCCCGGAAAACGGGTCCTGCTGAAACATAAAATCGAAAGCGGTGTCCAGTTTATCGGCAGGAATTTGCCACGCGACAAGCGAACCCTGCGCCAGATTGGTCGCCATCAGTGTTTGCCGGACGCGCCGGATCGTTCCCGCCCGCAGCATCGCCTGTATGCGCTCGATAACGGTTACTGCCGGCACTTCCGCCCTAACGGCGATTTCCCCTATCGGGTCAGCCAAAAATCCCTGTATCTGATCTTCCGATACGGCCAGAATAGCCGCATTGGTTTGGTCGTCAATTTGCGTGGGCAACGTCATTGTGTTCATGTGATAATTGTACCTCAACTTTGAGGAGGGTATTCAGGTATTCAGGTGTTCGGGTATTTGGTTAGTAGCCTTAACGCGCCCAGGCAAACTTATTACTCTTGCATTGCCCTGAACACCTGAACACCTGAACACCTTTCCTATGGCAATTTCAAATTGGCAGCCGTGAACGGGGTATTGCCCTTTCTGGCGGATGTGTCCTGCGCGGTGATGGCAACATTGACGGCTGGCACAATCATGGTCTGCGCCAGCGTGAACTGGTACGTCCAGCCGTTGGGGTCGGAGTTGGGCTGACCGTTCGCGGTGAGAACCTGCTGCAATTTCTGCTTGCCGCCGATGAGCGATTGCCCGGAGGGGTTGAGAATATCCACAGCGGGCGGGTTCGCGCTGTCGGCGGGGTCATTGAAAAGAATTTCGGTGTGAAACAGATATGTTTGCCCCCCGCCAACCGTAGGCGTCCCCACGCGGGTAATGCCCGGACTGCTGACGAACGGCCCGTTATCCGTGACAACATCGGAACCGGTGCCGCCACATCCCGTCAGCGTCAGCAAAAAAACACTCGCAAACAGGAATAACGCGGCAAGCGACCCTGTAGTCTTCCAGTAAAGTAAGCGCATGACATGGCTCCTCTTTGTTAAATTCATTCGCCTTCATTCGCGTTTATTCGCGGCTATATTGAACTTGATCTTACATGCGCTACGTTCACCATGCTGTATGGAAATGTCTCCCCTCTCCTAGCGCGTTGCGCGGCAAGGAGAGGGGCCGGGGGTGAGGTAGAATCACCGCGCCTGCATCTTCAGAATGGTTACGGAGTAGGGCGCGAAGGTATAGGTGAAATCGGTTCCCAATCCGCTTGCCGACGTGGTGACAGGCACGATTTTCGTGGGTTCCGTAATCGTATTCGTGTCCTGCGGGCCACTGCCTTTCAGCACAATCGCGGTTCCCGTCGCGGCTGCCGAGGCTACGCCATCCAGCGTGACATGGACAGCCTGCGATTGCGCGGACGTGTTGACCATTTTCACATATACCATGCCCGCTTTGCTGTCGCGGGTCACGCTGTAGGTTAGTCGCGCGTTTCCCGTCAATGTGGCAGGCAAAATCGTGTCGCCGTGATTGGCGGCGAACATGGCCTGCGCGTAATAGGAGGGCGAACCGTAGTTGGTCAGGGCGTCGTAGCCGATGAGATTCACAGCCCACTGCCTGCCGCCCGGATTGACATTGACCAGAAGTGGGGCATACGCGGACAGAATCACCAGATCGGAGTTGCGCTCCATGCCCGTCATCCACGCCGCGTCACCCAATGCGGAATTAAGCGTCGGGGTGGGGCCTTTGGTTTCCGGTCGCGCCCAGGGCTGGTCTATGTCCTGCGACGCCCACTCCCCGACAAATATTTTCGGGCCGCTGCGGTCATAACGGTCATAGTGATGCGCGTCTCGCTCCATTGATCGCGCCGTTCGATAAAAGTGTTCGTCCAGAATGTCGGGCTTGCGGCTGCGAACGGGCGTAGTGGCGATCAATTGCAGTTTCGGGTAGGCGGCTTTGATGGCGTCATAGAACTGCGCGAACCGCCCGTCGTAACTGCCGGAACGGTCGAAATTGTCCTCGTTGCCGATCTCGATATAGTGCAGTGGGAACGGCGCGGGATGTCCGTTTTTGGCCCGTTCCGCGCCCCATTTCGTGGCTGCGGCATCCCCGGTGACGTAATCGATCTCGTCCAGCGCGTCCTGAACGTAGGGCTGCAAGTCAGTGCCGGGGTTGACGTGTTCGCCGCGCAGGGAGTAGCCCGCATACACGCCCAGCAACGGCTCGATTTTCAGGTCTTCGCACCACTGTAGGAACTCCTGCAAGCCCATGCCGTCCGAAGAGCGGTAACTCCACGTTCCCATGTGGCCGGGTCGCTGCGTCAGGGGTCCGAGCGTCTTTTTCCAGTCGAAGCGGGTGGCAATCGTGTCGCCTTCCAGATAGTTGCCACCGGGCAGGCGCAGGAACGAGGGCTTCATGTCGGCCAGTCGCTGCATCAGGTCGGGACGGTTGCCGTTGGGACGATTTTTGTACGTGGGCGGAAACAGCGATACGAGATTGAACCAGACTGTGCCGGATTTTGTTGCGGCAAGCACAAACCGCGTATCTTTGGTGGGCGCGACATTGCCCGTTGTCAGCGTGAGCGTGTACTGCTTCCACTCCGGCGTGATTTTACCGGTTTGCGCGCGGGCGTACATCTCCGTGCCGTTCGCGTTTTCGATGCTTGCCGTTATCGGCCCGGTAAAATCCTGATCGGCGCGGGCATAAAACGAGGCGCGATAGCGGGTATTCGGCTTTACAGGGATTCCCCAGTAGCCATCATTGGCAACGCCCACGCGCCCCCCGTTTGTCGCGCCGTTCGCCGATGGTTTTACAATCGTCAGTTTCAGACTTGTGGGAAGCGCGGGAGTGAGCGGCTGTGTGGTATCCAGCGTGATTTCTGATGCGACACTGACCGCAAGGTTGCCCTCTTGCAGACGATTCCCCGCGCTGCCACTCGTTACCACAGACCAGTGAACGGGCCTGGCGGGGTTGTCCTTGAACACGCGGTTGCGAATCAGTTCGCCGTACAAGCCGCCATCGTAGGAATAGTTGATCTCCTCGGTCATCAGGCCGTACAGCATGGGACTGACGCGCGGACCGGGTTGCGCCGCGTTGATTTTCAGCGTGGCGGGACCCGTATTGGCTTCGGGCTGCTGCATGGCGTTGGGCAAATCCATGCGGGCAAGCGAGCGCACATCATTTGCCGACAGGGGCGCGTCGTACAGGCGCACCTCGTCAATCGCCCCGTTCACCCAATCTACCGGATTGCCGCCGAACTTTCCCCTGCCGATAACCGTGCTTCCGGTCGCTTTCCACGACCTCTGAATGGGAACCTTCTGCTGCAACGCGCCGTTCACGTACAGCGCGGCGGTATGCGCGTTCGCGTCGTACACGCCCGCGAGGTGATACCACATATTCGGCATGGGCGCAATGTCGGAAGCGGCAATAGCGGCATCCCCGTTTGTGCCATCATTGGGCGGCATTGTAAGAGCGAATTCGCCTGTATCGTCGCGCAGTTGCAGGAAAAATCCGCTGATTTGCTGCCCGTCCTCGCTCACGAACGTCTGGTAGCCGCCGATACGGTTTACTTTCACGCAGGCCGTAACCGTAAAACTGCGCGTGGTATCCACAACGGGACGCGCGAGTTCCGCGAAACTGCCCGCGCGCCCGCCAAAGCGCAGGGCATGGCTTCCCACCCCGCCCGTCGTCCAATCCGCCCCGCCGCGCAACATCAACGCATTGGCGGACTGCCCGGAAGCGTCATTCGCCGACGTTCCGGTTCCCTCTTCAAACTTCCACTCCGCAACCGGATGCGGAAGGGCTTCCTGTGTTCGCCCGCCACGCAGGGACAGCATCAGCGCGGCGGCAGCAATAATCGGGAAAACAACTCTGTTTTTCATAAGTTTCTGGTTAATGGTCTTGGTCCGGGGGTTCATACTTGAAGTTGACGTAATCCAAACCATAAAATTTTGGATTACGTCATTGTAGCACAAATCAGCGCGTGGAACTACGGGGAGTGTGGACAGGCGTAGAGGTTCCTGCGACGATTTTAGATTTTGCCGTATTAGCTACAGGCGGGAAGCCGATGGTTTCTCATCGCCAAACAGTTCCCCTATGGTATGGACAACCGCCCGCGCCAACAGGCTGATTCCCAAAACGCTCAGGCACAGCATCAGACACATAATACTGGTACACGTCGCCCAGGGCGAGGCGGCGCGTTTTTTGGACACGGAACGAGGGACGCCGCGCTCCAGAGGAACCGAGGCAGCGGTTCGCGCAGGCGCGTTGGTTGGCGGCGCGGGAACGGGCGCGGCGGCCTCATCCCAGTATCTTCTTCAGCGGCTGCAAAAATCCCACGACCGCCTTGCCCGCCGGCGTTTTTTCCAGCGTCTCCTGATTGCGCTTCCACCAGTCATCCTCGTCTTCGCGGGGCTGCGAATGGGGATGCGCGGGCGCGGGCGGAACCGTCGGCGTTTGATACCGGCGGCTTGACGGCGTTGGGAATTGTTCGGATGAGCAGGCGGATGCGGCGTTGTCCCCGATGCGGGCGGGGTTGCTTTCGGCGCGGCAGGACGTGGATTTTGGGTGAACGGGCGGACTCGTCCGCGACATACCAGGGTTTGGGCGCAGGCAGGTCGGGCAGGTTCGCAATGGCTTGCGCGAAATCGGGCACGTTCTGAATGACGCCCTCACACGCTTTTGCCAACTGCTGCGACAGGGCGCGTACCAGCGGTTCGCTGCTGCGGTACAACTGCTCGAACACTTTGGATTTTTGAGGCGCTTTGAAGTCGGCCGCAGAGAAGATCAGGTTTTCGCCCGTATGAAATTCCGCCCACAGGTCAGGATTGTAAATCAGCGCGACCAGACTGGTATAAATCACCAAGCGCGGCGAAATTGTCCAGATTCTCGTCGTAACTCTGCGCCGTTCGCTGCGGATGCTGATAGTTGGGATGGCCGAGTTCATGGCTGGCCTGCCCGCGCAGGGCCGGAACGAACATGCCATCATAATCCACAAGCCGCAGTTCGCCGGATGGCGTCACAAGCACGTTGCCGTGCTGCAAATCGGCATGGGCAATATGGTTTTGCCGCAGGCGTTCCAGCAGAATACGCCATTGCCGCGCCAGTTTGCGCAGCGTATCCGGTTCCTGCACATGCTTGCTGATGTAGGTATGGAGGGTGACGCCCTCGATCCAATCCATTTTAACGATGGGATACCACTGCCCGCGTACCCGGATGCCCTGCGCTTCATACGCGAACTCGACAAGCCCCGGCATACGCACCTGACTCAGATAGCCGCTCAACAGCGCGTAGCGTTCCCGCTGATCCGCGCTCGGACGCAAAAAGCAGCGCACGGCCCATCGCTGTTCGCCATTGCGAATTTCGTACACGCTGGCAAACATGCCTGACGCGACGCGGGGCAGTCCTATACGGTTCAAAACCACATGTCCGGCCTTCAACTGCGGGTCTTGAAAGCACTGCAACGGGTTCTGAACCGCGTCCTGATAATCGGAGGCAAGCGGCCAATTCATAATACTGCCTCCTCACTTGCCTGATTGCGCCATCCGCTGCGCGCGTTTTCCCACTTGCTTGCCGCCGGAGTTTTCCTGCGCACTCGTTCACCGGACGTTTCACCGGAACGGTCCATTCGCAAACGCGGACGCGCCTCGCCGCCATTTGCGGCAAATGGGAAGCATCCACAATGACAAGCGTTACATCGTCATTGCGCATGGCATGGGCTTGCCGCAAACGAGTTACGAATGTCTGAAACTCCGCCTGATCGCTTATGCCGCACAACTCATGCCAGGGCAAATTTCCCGCTTCCACTTCCACCAGAAACCAGCGCGCCAGCGCATCCGTCGCGAACAGCAGAATATCGCCCGCCTGAAACGTCCCCTCCCCGATCACGATGTTGTCCCAAACACGCTTGTTGTTGGCCGGGATTGGACGACAGCAGGGGCGGCGTACTGTCGAACTGCGACGAGTGTTGTAAGCGGAAACGCCAACTTCACCCGACCCTCGCGTATCTGAAACAGGCAACTGTCGCCGATAGCGAAGACTTGAAAGGATGAAGGATGAAGGATGAGGGATGAATTCTCTCCTTCTCGTATCTCGTATCTCGTATCTCGTATCTTCCCTTCATCCTTCATCCTTCCGCCTTCATCCTTTGCGCTGAACGCTAACAATGTGGCAAATGCGCCCGCGCGGGCTTTGTCTTCGGCAAACCAGGGCAGGGTGTTCCAGGGAATACGGCTGTGCCACTCCTGTTGCAGGGGCTGCGTCCACTCCTGAATACGGGCGCGGCACTGCTCCGGGTTTTCCGTATGCAGGGGAAATGTGGCATCGGGTTGCGCGACAAAGCCTGCCGTGAGCGCCTGCGCCCACACGCGGGCAAACGAGCTTTCCGTCGCGCCGTCCGCGATGGCGAGACAGTCCGCGCCCGTCGCCCATCCATCCTCATAATCCGTTTCGGAATTGCCGGACTTGGGCGTCCAGAAGGCGCGCGGCTCCAGTCCCGCGATGCGCGGCGATTGTGGCGTGACAGTCGGCTCCGGTTCCGGCATAGCTGTTGGTTCCGGCGCAGGCGTAGGTTCCGGTTGGGGCGTAGAAAATGGTTCCGGTTCCAATGCCGCTATCGAAGCCGGTTCGAGCGTCACGGTTTGCTGTTGTGAGTTGTTATCCGCGCTGATTACGTTCGTCTGCATTCCAGCCTTTATAATTTGCGTACGCGATTGGGTATTCTGCCGCGCGATTTCCGAGATACGCGCATCGGAGTACCGATTGAACAAGTACCAGGGTTCCCGGTCAGCGAAGATTGCTCGGTCTTGTACCGATGTCAAGAAAGCGGATCAGGTCCACCAGGTCGGCGTTGAAAGCGAATCCTTTCGCATCCGCGCCAATCGGAAACCCTTCGCCAATGGCCGAATCGCTCATGCTTTGCGGCAGGGGCGACGACAACTCGAACAGTTTACGCGCCCAATCGTCCGGCAATCCGGCGTCCGTGTTGGGGAATACTATCGGCGCGCTGGCATGACCGGAAATATGGCAGTTGAACAGCAGCGTCGCGCCATCGGACGTGCTTAGCGCGGTTAGTTCCTGCGCTTCTTTGGTCGGGTCGTTGTTGTACTCGCCGTCCGTGATGTTGATGACAATGGGCGGGTACGAATCGGGATGGTTGGCGATCCACGTTTGCAGCAGTTGGTGCGCCATTTTGAAGGCTTCGCCCATCGGCGTGCCGTTGTCCATCACGGGTTCCAGCCACACGGGGAACTTGATGGTCTGATCCACCAATCCGCCTGCGCCGTCGTCTACTTTTTTCGTGCGCTCTTCCACCCGCGCCGGGTTGTTGGCGACCTCGCTGATTGGCACAAGGAACTTGCCCGCCAGCGGCCCGCCGAACGCGGGCTGCACTTTGCCGCCATACCCAATCACGCCAATCACATAATAGTCGTTGATGCCCTCGCCCTTGGCGCACTTGATGACAAGGTTTTGCAGCAGGCGGTTGATGGCGTCCGATACGCCGTCGGCCTTGCGCTTGCCCTGCCCGCCCCCGAACGGCTCCTCCATAGACTTCGACTGGTCAATCAAAAACACAAACGCGCTGGGATTCGCGCGGCTTACTTCCGCTGTATAGGCCATGAAATGCCCTCCACTTGCTTTCTAAAGGATGATTTAACTTCCGTATGCACTACGGACGCGAAGCCGTTTGGTTTCATGGGGCATAAGCTGAAGCATTCGCTTATTCCGAGATACCACTATGATGCCTGCCTTTTATCAGCCGCTTTTCACGCCTTATACAGCAGAAACTTACGATAAATTAGTGACAAAATTTTGAAGTTATGGCATAATGACATGTCTATGTGTGTCTGTGCAGGAGAGGTAAAAAATATGTCCGTTGCAGATGTCAGCCAGAGAATTCCAGACGAAGCCGAGTTTACGGTTCTCCCCGCGTCCGAGTTTGCCACGCAGACCGAACTGGCAAACCGCAGTTTCTACCTTCAAGTCAGGGAGATAGAAGGGGCGCAAGTCAGCCTTTCTGGTGGCGACACATGGAACGAAAAAATCATTGTTGTTGCCATACCGGACGTGTTTGGCGTTATCGCGGATCAGGTATTTGATCTGAAAATTTGCACACATCAACAGTATCCACAGGGGAAGTTGGATGTTGTGATAAAACCCTACTCTGAATGTCAATAGGAGCGGAACATGCCCGCCCCTAAAACTACGGATAAAGAAGCGCTAAAGCACATCGCAGAAGCCTACACGAATTACCGCCGCTACGAACGCTTTCTGAATGGCTCAGAAGATGTAAGTTGGGCAGTAGTGGCGCTGTTCTACTCAGCAGTTCATCTAATGCAGGCTTATGCTTGCGCGAAGACTCCCATGAACCTGCCCAGGAACCATCAGGAGCGTGAAATATATGTCGCTAACCAGATGAAGCCAATCGCGAGGCTCTATGAGCGGATAAAAACGGTAAGCGAATGGGCGCGTTATGATATGCGGGGACTTGATTCTGCTCAGACACGCAGAATTCACGAGGAGGCTTTCAGGCAAATCCTGATTTACATGCGCGAACAGGGTTTGTGGTGGGACACTCAGACTATTACAACATCTCACGAGTAACAACAAACGACAAGGTTTTGCAGCAGGCGGTTGATGGCGTCCGATACGCCGTCGGCCTTGCGCTTGCCCTGCCCGCCCCCGAACGGCTCCTCCATAGACTTCGACTGGTCAATCAAAAACACAAACGCGCTGGGGTTTCGCGGCTTACTTCCGCTGTATAGGCCATGAAATGCCCTCCACTTGCTTTCTAAAGAATGATTTAACTTCCGTATGCACTACGGACGCGAAGCCGTTTGGTTTCACGTCTGCGGGAAGCGCGCGTCATTAGTCTATCTGCTTGTACGTGATAAAGCAACTCGAATATCGCAGCCAGACATGAAAGTCGTCGTGGAAGCAAGGAAGTTGCTTCCACGACGGCTTTGCTCTGTCCTCTATTATTCGCGTGAATTCGCGTTGATTTGCGGCTACTTCTTCACGGCCTGGACAGCGGCGACGATGTGTTTGGCGCTGATGCCCGCCGCTTCAATTAACTCTTCCGGCTTGCCGCTGCCGGGCATGTCGCGCACGGCGATGCGGGTTACGTTCGGGTGCTGACGCGGATTGCCCGTCGAACACTTCCAGAACCGCGTCGCCCAATCCGCCCTCGCGGCCAGTGGTCTTCCACCACGAACAATTGCCCGCCACACTCCTGCGCGGCTTTCTGAATCGTCGCTTTGTCAATCGGTTTCACGGAATACAGGTCAATCACGCGGATGTTCGATGCCCTCGGCTTGCAGCGTGTCGTAGGCTTTTAAGGCTTCGTGCAGCGTGATGCCCGCCGCGATCACCGCCGCCACATCGTTGTCGGACGATTTCAGGGTTTTGCTGCCGCCGATCGGGAAACTCTCTTCCGGGCCGTACAGCACGGGCAATTTTTCGCGGGTTGTCCGCATGTAGTTGATGCCCTTGCGGGTCGCCATTTGCGCGACCAGATGTACCGTTGTCGTGGCGCAGGAGGGATAAACCACGATGCTGTCATGCACGGCCCGCATAATCGCAAGGTCTTCCAGCGCCATTTGCGAAGGCCCGTCCTCGCCGATGGATACGCCCGCATGGGAGCCGACGAGATTGATGTTGGCGCGGGAAATCGCCGCCATGCGTACCTGATCGTAGGCGCGGGCAAAGAACGCGGCGAACGTGGACGCGAACGGGATTTTGCCCAACACCTGCATCCCGACTGCCGCGCTCACAAGCTGCTGCTCGGCGATGTATACTTCCAAGAACCGATCCGGGTACACCTTTTTGAACTTGTCGGCAAACGTGGAATTGCTCACTTCGCCGTCCATGACCGTCACGTTCTGGCCTGGCCGCGCCCAGCGCGACAAGCGCATCGCCATACGCTTCCCGCGTCGCCACTTTCGCGCCCTTTTCGTATTGCGGCGGCTGAAACGGCGCGGGTTCGGGCAGTTTCGTCGGGTTGCCGTCGCGGTATTTCTTCACCTGTATGCGAATATCGCCTTTGGGGTTGCCCAATTCGGCAAGGGCTTTCGCCTCATCCGCCTGCGGGATCGCCTTGCCGTGATAGCCCTCCACATCCTGCGTGAACGACACGCCCTGCGCCCTTTTTGGTTTTGGCGACGATGAACACGGGCTTGAACGACTCTTCGGCCTCCTCAAACGCCTGGGCAATGGCTTCCACGTCATGCCCGTCAACCACGATGGCATGCCAGCCGAACGCTTCCGCCCGCTGCTTGTACATTTCCGTATGCCATTGCAGCATAGTTGGCCCGCGCTGTCCCAAACGGTTGTCGTCCAGAATGGCGACGACGTTGTTCAGGCCGTAATAACCGCCCAGTTCCAGCGCCTCATAATTGCTGCCCTCGGCCATTTCGCTGTCGCCCAATACCACCCAAACTTTCATCGGCACACTGAGCAGGTTTTTCGCCGCCCACGCCATGCCGATACCGGCGGGCAATCCCTGTCCCAATGAACCCGTCGCCACATCCACGTATGGCAGACCGTTGGGTTCGGGAACCGGATGCCCCTCAATCGGGCTGCCGAATTTGCGCAGGGTGAGCAGTTGTTCATCGGTAATCGCGCCCGCCGCCTTGTACATGGAATACAGCAGGGGCGCGGCGTGGCCTTTGGAGAAAATCAGGCGGTCGTTGCGCGGGTTGTGCGGGTCGGTAAAATCGTAGTGCAGGTACTCGGACATCAGCACGGCCATCAGATCGGCGGCGGACATGCTTGATGTGGGATGCCCGGAACCGGCGGTGGTGGTGGCGCGGATGCTGTCGGACCGCAATTGCGCGGCAAGGTCTTTCCATTCCTGGGGCGTATGTGCCATTTCAGCGAAACTCCTTTGGCGGCAAACGAATGTTGCCTCCACGTTGCGAATGTGTTCTCTGAAAGGTATTACGCAGGCGGAAGCGGAAAGTATGCGTACTCTGCCTGCGCGTCAAGACTGAAGGGGGAGGGGAATATGTAGAGACGTTGTCGAAATAGTGGCAATGCAGCGCTTCCAGCACTCGGTCTCGTTGTGTCAAGTTTTTATGAAGAGACGTTCATGGCCTCTGTGATGGTTAAGGCTGTCGGATGTGAACCGGCATCTTTTTGCACCTCCCTCCCTTGTTATTGGGGGACGTTATTTGGTTTTGGCAAGCAACGTTATATTAACGTTGGACGGCGAATTTAGAAGTATCCAAAATCCATTTCTGCAAAATTTTCGCGAAAATATTTGAGACAGGGAGAAGGGCCGAGGTTGAGGGTACAAACTCCCGGCGTGGCGCAACGCTCTCGAAAGGAGTCGTATCCTCTAAGCCACTCGGTTTACCCCTCGGCGGCGCAAGAACACCCCCGCTCCGACCAGTCCGCCTGCCAACAGCAGAGCGATTGCGCCGGGTTCAGGCGTATTGCCAAAACCGCCGCCCTGTGGGGCGGTCAGGCGCTGTACAATACCTGTCTGCGTTACCAGCAGAGTTCCGTTTGGATCCACAGCGACAAAATCCCCGCGTGAGCCATGATCCGCAATGGTAGTCTGGACACCGGTTGTCAAATTAATCTCAATCAGTTTACCATTATTGGTATTTGCGAATATATTGCCCGCCAACACTCCTGTGCCGAGGGCAGTGCCGTCTATGGTCGGCACGCTGGCATCGAAAACCAGAGCGTGAGTAGCGATATTATAACCTTGCAGGTGACCGGTCCCAGCCACCGCCGCGTAGACAACGGTGCCATCGGCGGAGACAGTTATGCCATCAACACCACTAAGTCCGGGTATTACGAGGGTCGGAGTTCCTGTTGCCAGGTCAATATCAATAATGTTGCCGGTTCCCTGAATGCTGGCAAACAAATGCCCGGTCACGGGGTTGACGGACAAACCAAGCGGGGCGTTACGACCGCTAAGAATAGTGCGGTTAAGCGAGGTATCCTCATTAACCTGCACAATCAAACCAGAGCTAAACTCAGTCATGTAGTATTTTCCACCAACCGTTGCCAGATCCTTCGGGGCTGCGCCCGAGTAGCTGGTTGTGTTGATGGCAGTCGCCGGGGTCTGCCCGTCTGTGTCCGTAGCAAAATGTAAAAGTTTCTGACCTTCCACGAGGAGAACACCGCCATCGGGCGTGAATGTAATACCCAGTGGGCTGTTAAAGTTTGTACCAAAGGTTGTCAACCCAAATCCGGCAGCAATTCCAGCCGGGGTTAGCGCGAGTTGAGCTTTTGCTGTCGGGGTAAAGCCGAGCAAAAGAAAGGAAGCGCACACAGCTTGACAAACACGGCGCAACATAGGTTTTCTCCTTTTGAAACGATAGAAGTGGCGTAGGAAATTTCACCGAGTATGCAGAACTACAACATGCCCGTTGAATAACCAGATTGCAGACATTATAAGCGACTTCCAATACGCATAATAGCAAGTTGCGGGTAACTTTCGCAGACTTTAAGGAATTTTTAATGCTGTTAGAAACCACAGACGGAACGCAGAACGAAACAGCGGAAATGCGGCAGGGAACGGTACAACTGACGCTGACGGGGTGGCAAATGCTGGACGCGAAAATTACGCGACTGCGCGACGCCGGGGCCACTTACTTATGGATTGCGGCGAGTATGGGCATTACGGAAAACACGCTGCGCAAACTGCGAAGGGAACAAGACGCCTATCGAACAAACCTGACGGATTTGGAAGGCATCTTCAATATATTTGGCGAGGGAAGAGCGCCGAGGGAAATCACTCCCGAAGAACACGCGCACTATGAATATGTTCTGCAAGAGCCGGCCTCAACAAGGGCGCCAAAATTTCCGCTTCCCTACGAACTCCAATGTTTTCAGGGGCGCGAAGAGGACTTGCAGAGGCTTCATGACCGCTTTCAGGCAGGAGAACACAAGCTGGCGGTTTCAGCGTTGGGCGGCATGGGCAAGACTTAGTTGGCCCTGAAGTATGCCCTGCAATACGGGAACGAGTACGAGACTGTTTTCTGGATACAGGCGGGTACGGAGGAGAGCGTCCAAAATCGGTATGCGGAATTTGCCGCCGCGCTTAACCTGATTAGATACTCCGACAAATAAGTTTGGATTTATTCTTGGCGCGGGTAGAATAGACGTATGAACCTTCACGAACTTGGCCGCTATCCCGAAAACAAAGTCCGTTCGCTCTTCGGACTACCCCACGCCGCCTTAGCTGAACTCTTCCTGGCAGCGCTTCCCGAAATCGAGCGCCGTCGCCAACAAGAACAGGCCAACAAGCCCACGCGCCGCCGCAAGGTGGGAGGCGGCCGCAAACGCCTGCTCAAGCCCTACCAGGAAGTGTTGCTGACGCTGCTGTACCTGCGCCACAACGTCGCCTTCTCTGTGGTGGGCATGCTGTTTGGCGTCAGCGCCGATGTGGCGGAGAACACCTTCCATGAGATTGTCGGCGTCCTCAAAGACGTGTGTCCGGCCAACCGCTGGGAAGCGGAGAAACGCTGGACCAAGAAAGAACCCTCCTGGAAGCCCGAGGAGGTGGATCAGGTGATTGTGGATAGTTTCGAGACGCCGGTTCCGCGTCCCTCGATTGAACCCAAGCAACGCGCCTTCTACTCGGGCAAGAAGAAAGACCACACGCTCAAGACCGAGGTCATCACCAACCGCAATGGCGACATTCTTGATGTGGATGCGGGCTATCGCGGCCCGAAGTCGGACAAGAAAGTGCATGAGCAGAGTACGGTTGCCAAGCAGTTTCCCCATGCGACGGTCAAAGGCGATCTGGCCTATCAAGGCTTACCCCACAGCGAAGTGCCGCACAAGAAGCCACGCGGAGGCGCGTTGAGCGCTGTGCAGAAAGAAGAGAACCGCGCCTTTTCCTCAGGGCGTGTGCGTGTCGAACATAGTATCCGGCGCGTCAAAGCGTTTCGGATGGTGCGTGATGAATATCGTCTGGCGACGGGATTGTTCCGTCGCACTTGCTTCTGTGTGGTGGGTCTGGTGCAATTGATCGCGCTGACACGCGAGCCGCAAGGCGCGTAAGCCGGGAAAAGTAAACGCGGAAAAAGGGTTTTCGACGGGTGGAGTGTGTCTGCTCCACCTGAGCGCTAGCCTGCCTCAAAACAGCCTATATACTATTTGTCGGAGTATCTATTAAAAATCAGACGCGGACACAGGCAAACTCGCAAACAGAAGAGGAGGCCGCCGCGCGCAAACAGGAGGAACAGGCAAAAGCAATCGCGGCGTTTCTGAACTGGCTTGCCAATCACAACAATTGGCTGCTCGTTATGGACAATGCCGACACGCCGGAATTTTTGGGCAAGTATCTTCCGCGCAACCCGCCGGGACATGTGCTGCTGACGACGCGGGCGCATGACTTAGGCCACCTCAACATTCATGCGCCATTGTTGTTGGAAAAACTATCCGAAGAAGCGTCCCTGCAATTTTTCCTTCAGAGATGCAATTTCCTCAATGCGAACGAAAAAGCGCGCTCATCGGCGGCTGACCTCGCCAGAGAACTCGATTATCTGCCTCTGGCGATGGCGCATGCCGCCGCGTATATCGCTCACCGGCAAACCGGCTTCGCGCACTACCTGGAACTTTACCGGGCGCGGAGACTTGCCCTGTTGGATGAATCGGGTGGTGTTCCCGGCGCAAACTACCTGATTTCCATACGCGCCACATGGGAGATGAACTTTCTGGCGCTGGAAACGGAACGGGGAACGGGACGACCAGGCGCGTATGCGCAAGACCTGCTTAACTTCTGCGCATTTATCGGCGCGGACGATATTCCCTGCGACTTAGTTTTAGCGGGCGCAAAGGAGTATTGCCTGCCACTCTACGCCTTGCTTGCGCAGCCACAAAACGGCGAGGAAAAAACGGACTTTTGTGGCGTGGAGGATGAGGAAATCTACCACAGTCTGCTGCTGCCGCTGGTTCAATACTCGCTTGTCACGAAAAACCTGGAACCGCCGCCCCGGTTCAACATTCACCGCATGGTGCAGATGGCTGTCGCCGACCGGTTGGGCAACCAGAAGCGGGAATGGCTGGAGAAAACAGTACGGGTGATTGACAGCGCATTCCCCATCCCGGAAGCGGAAAACTGGCAAAAGTGCGAACGTCTTCTGCCTCACGCCATTGCCGTCGCGGACATGGTTCGGCAGAAGGAATTGGCGACGCGGCAAGCCGGACGGCTGCTCTGCTATCTGGGCGAATTCTTAATGACTCAGGGCCGCTATGCGCAGGCCGCGTTGTATGCGCGTTACGCGCTGACGGTACGAGAAACACTTGCCGCCGAACATCCCCTTGATTTCCAATATCTCCTTGATTTCGCCGTCAGCCTGCACCATCTGGGCAACGTCTGCCATCATCAACACAAGCTGGAGGAGGCGCAGGAATTGCTGGAACGGGCGCTGACAATCCGACAACAACATTCCGCCGAAAACGACACGGAAACCCTGCGCGTTTACAACGATCTTGCAGCGGTTTATAACAGCCGACAACGGTATCCACAGGCGGAAAGCATCTATCTTGAACTGCTGGAAAGAGCGGAAGCCATCCGCGCGGACGGCGCAAGCGTCACAAACCCGTATCAGAAGGCCGTCATCCGCCACAACCTCGGCATGTCCTTCTACTGGCAGGGGCATCTTCCCGAAGCGGCGCAATGGTACAACGCGACGCTGGCGTATTGGGCGGAGTATAGCATTGGAAACCATCCCCACCCTGCCGACACCTGGCACGACCTGGCGCAGACATATCGAAAAATGCAACGCCCGGAAGCGGAGGAGTGTTACAAAACGGCTCTGGAGATTCAGATGGCCGCCTATCCGCAGGGGCATCCCCGAACCGCCATCACGCTTTACAATATCGCGGACTTCTACAAAGACGCGAACCAACTCACTCTGGCGGAAGAATACTACAAGAAGACGCTTGCGGAAGACATCAGGGTAGGCGGGAAAATTTATTCTGAATACGTATCCGACCTCAAAGCCCTTGCGGATTTGTACCGGCTGATGGGCAGGCAGGAGGACGCGAATGAGGCGCAGCAAGAAATAGACGCGATTTCGCGGAAACTGGCGGAGAATGAAGACACGGACGCGACGGAATGAGCAGTTAGAATGTATCGGTATCGAGCAAGTAGATCGTCACTTTTCCGCCTGCTCTTCCTCCAGACGGACACGCTCACGGTTGCGCTTGATATCTTCGCGCACCTCCTGCCACAGCGGATCACCGGCGAACATTCCGGCGGCAGCGAGAACCGGGTTTCTGGCAATCATTTCCGGCGTGATGAACGAGTCGCGTGGGGGCGTTTCGGGGCGCGATGTTTCAAGGATTTGCTCTGTTGTCGTGTCTGCCATGATTTCCTCTCCTGTTATGATATTGCTTCATTCCTGATCGGGTTCTTCCATACATCTTAATTATACCTCAACTCCAACGAGGCCGTAAGAAGGCCGCGCATTAGAAATGCGCGGACAAAAGCAAGCCGATAACGAATATGCTTCGCTATCGGCTTGCTGAATATTCGTGATGCGGTTGTGGCGCGTTCTGGACGGCAACACAAAACATAGTCTTGGCGCAGGTAAGAACCGAAACGGCGTAAACTTTGCCTGCTTTACATTACAGCCGCAGTGGAACCGGGAGTTTGTACCCTCAATGGATGGCCCTTCTCCCTGATTCGTCCGCTGCGCGGACAGGGAGAAGGGAGTGAGTGTGGTAGTTTTGCCTGTGAAATGAAAGATGAACAGGTTCATAAAGTTTGTAATTAACGCGCTCATCTTCCGCCTTCGCTCCCTTCTCCCTCCGAACGCAGAGAGGGCATCAGGGAGAAGCAACTGTCTTAAAAGTCAAGCCTCGGACGCAGAAAAGTTCCACTTTTTTTGCTGCTTGAGCATCGCGTTGAGGATGGTGAGCAATTTGCGCATACAGGCCACTAGAGCGACCTTCTTATCCTTGCCCGCTTTGAGCAGGCGCTCATAAAAATCGCGGATGCGCGGGTTATGCCGGGTCGCTACCAGAGCCGCCATATACAAGGCCGCCCGTACTCTGGCCCGCCCGCCGAAGATGGTGCGGACCCCGCGTCGCTTGCCGCTGTCGCTGTTGAACGGAGCCACCCCCACGAGGGCGGCAATCTGCTGGCGATTGAGGTGTCCGAGTTCGGGCAGTTCGGCCAACAAGGTCAGCGAGACGGTTTTGCCTATACCCGGCACACTTTGCAGTACCTCATCCGCGGCTTGCCAGACGGGACTGCTCTTAAGATGGGTATGCAGATCGTCGTCGGCTTGTGCCAGTTCGGTTTTCAAGTAGGCGATGTGCTTGTTCAACCCGGTGTGCAAGCAGGCAGGCGCGCTATGCAAACGGTTCTGCTCCATCGTGAGCATCTCGACAAGCTGCTTGCGCCGCGCTAACAAGGCCGACAGTTCCTGCGCCTGCGCATCCGGCAAGGGGCGCGGGGTGGGGCGCACGGCTTGCGCAAAGTGCGCCAACCCCTTCGCATCCAGCGGGTCGGTCTTGGCTTGTTGGCCGGTGGCCCGGGCAAAGTCACGAGCGCGACGCGGGTTGACGACGGCAACAGGCAAACCGGCTAAGGCTAATGCCGTGGCCGCAGGCACTTCCAAGCCGCCTGTTGCTTCCAGAACAATCAAGGTAGGTGAAAGCGGAGACAGGCGGGCAATCAAGTCGGCAATCCCGCTCTCCGCATTGCTCACGCGAAAGGCCAACGTCGCGGCAGGAATGGCAACATCTAAATGGGCTTTGCTAACATCAATACCGACAAACACGTCCGCAGCAGACATATTCGGCTCCTTGTAAGGTTTTCCTGACATGGCCCTGCCTTGCAAGATACGGGCTTGGATAGCCCCGGCAACTGTACGGGCTGGTCGGGAAGCAACAGGACGATCCGGGCTTCTCCACGGTCTGCAATGCGACCCAAGGGCCGACGATCTATCCTGTTGCGGCAGTACTACCACCATTAGGGTAGCACACTTATAAGATACAAGGGCCAGGGTTGAGGGTACAAACTCCCGGCGTGGCGCAATGCTATCGGAAGGACTCCTCTCCTCTAAGCCACTCGGTTTGCCCCTCGGCGGCGCAAGAACAACCCCATTCCGGCCATTCCGCCTGCCAGAAGCAGGGCGATTGCACCGGGTTCGGGAACGGTGAAGGTAGCCCCGTTCAGCCGCTGGATGCGGTCGGTTTGGGTAATCAGCAGCGTATTGTTAGTCGAGTCAACCGTTACAAAATCGCCGCGTGAGCCGCCGGTGGCAATCAGTGTTTGGCTCAACGTGGTCAGATTGATCTCATACAATGTGCCGGAGTTGGTGTTCGCAAAGACGTAGTTTGAGAAGAGGCCTGCGCCTGCGGCTGTGCCGTCTACCCCACCCGGTATGAAGCCGGAGTCGAAGACCAATGCGCCGGTGCTGACGCGAAAGCCGAGAAGATGGCCGTTCCCTCCCGCCCCGTACAGAATCCGTCCATCTGGAGAAAGCGAAAGCCCGTCCGCGGGTACATTGGCGAAGGAAGTTTTTGTTCCGGCAATCGGGTCGACATCGTATATCCGGGTAAATTGATCGGAAACGAAGAGATGACCGTTAGACGGATTCGCCACAATGCCTACCGGATGGTCGAAGCCGGTAACGACCACTTGATTGAAGGTTCCATTCGCATTGACCTGCGCGACGTCCTTATTTCCAACTTGTGTCATGTAGATTTTCCCGCCGACCTGCGCCATGCCGAGAGCATTATTTGTCCCATAGTTTTGACTGATGGGGATAGTCGTTGCATTCTGACCATCAGTATCAGAAGGAAAAAGGCGGGTATTCCCAGGCGCATCGCTGACAAGGACACCGCCATTGCTGGTAAAGGTGATCCCCAACGGGCCAACACCATTTCCATCGGAGGGAAAGCCCGTTGCGAAAGTAGTGAGACTAAGTCCCTGTGCCACGCCAGCGGCGGTAATCGACAGTTGCGCGTTGGCCTCGGAAGTAGATGCGCAGAGGATGGCAATACCGCTCAACAGGAAGAGGGCGCGTGAGATACAGCGAAACATTAACGGTTCTCCTTTCAATGAGAAGAATTCGCGTTGGCAACAAGCGAAACATTGTGGTGGACGCAGGGCTATGCCAACTTTGCTTGTTTCAAAACATTAGAGTGACATAGGAAATTACCCCAAGTGTGCAGAAATAGAATATGCCGGTTCGATTACCGGCTTACGCGCATTATAACCGATTTGAAGCGGGCATAATAGCAAGTTGCGGGTGATTTTTCACAAATTCAGAAGTTTTTTCGATGCTGTTAAGCGCGAACCGCCGCCGAACACGTAACAACACGCCCGAAGTTACAAATTATGAGAATTTAATGAGAATTTTGTAACACCCGCGCACTTTTTACCCGTTTCGCCGGTTATGTGCATTGACCCTGTTTTCAAAAACCGCTACAATTACAGGCAGAAGGGGAGAAAAGGAGAAGAGGAGAAAAGGAGAATGACATCCTATTCACCTAACAACCTAACGACCTAACAACTAACAACCTGCCTTCAGGAGGACACACGATGACGACTTTGGAAATACCCGCCGTAACCCCGGCGAACGAACAGCTTTGCATCAATACTATTCGCACTCTGTCTATGGACGCGGTGCAGCAGGCCAATTCCGGGCATCCCGGAACCGCGATGGCAATGGCCCCGGTGATGTACGAATTGTGGCAGAAGCATCTGCGCTTCGACCCGGAAGACCCCATCTGGCCCAACCGCGACCGCTTTATCCTGTCCATCGGCCACGCTTCCATGCTGCTGTACTCGATTCTGCACCTGACGGAAGTGAAATCGGTCAACGCCAAGTACGAGCAGATCGGCGAACCCTCCGTCACGCTGGACGACATTAAGAGGTTCCGGCAACTGGACAGCAAATGCCCCGGACACCCGGAATACCGCTGGACTTCGGGCGTGGAATCCACGACCGGCCCGCTCGGTCAGGGCGTGGCGACAAGCGTGGGCATGGCGATTGCCGGACAGTGGATGGCGGATCAGTTCAACAAGCCCGACTATACGATGTTCGATTACAACGTGTACGCGCTGTGCGGCGACGGCGACATGCAGGAGGGCATATCCGGGGAGGCCGCTTCGCTGGCCGCGCATCTCAAACTGCCCAACTTGTGCTGGATTTATGACAACAACCACATCAGCATCGAGGGCAACACGTCCCTGTCGTTCAGCGAGGATGTCGGCGCGCGGTTCGCGGGCTACGGCTGGAACGTGATTCGCGTGCATGACGCCAACAACCTGCAAATGCTGGAAGACGCGCTGAACACGTTCAAGAACACCAACGACCGGCCCACATTTATTGTTGTGGACAGCCATATCGCGTATGGCGCGCCCAACAAGCAGGACACAAGCGCGGCGCACGGCGAACCGTTGGGCGAGGAGGAGATTCGCCTGACCAAGCGCAACTACGGCTGGCCGGAAGACGCGAAGTTTCTGGTTCCCGACGAGGTGAGGGCGGAATTCAGGGCGGGAATTGGGGCCAGAGGCAAATCATTGCGCGACGGCTGGATGGCGAAATTCGAGCAGTACAGCGCGGCCTATCCCGAGCTGGCCGATGAACTCTACAAAATGCAGCACCGGGAATTGCCCAACGATTGGGACAAGGATTTGCCGACGTTTCCTGCCGATGAAAAGGGCGTGGCGGGACGCGACAGTTCCGGCAAGGTTTTGAACGCGCTGGCGAAGAATGTTCCCTGGCTGATTGGCGGCTCAGCGGATTTAGCCCCGTCCACCAAAACCCGCCTGACCTTCGAGGGCGCGGGCGACTTTTCCGCAACGGAACGCGGCGGGCGCAACATGCACTTCGGTATCCGCGAACACGCGATGGGCGCGATTTTGAACGGCCTGTCGCTGTGCAAAGTCCGGCCCTACGGTTCCGGCTTCCTGATTTTCAGCGACTATGCCCGCCCCGCCATTCGCCTGAGTTCCCTGATGGAACTGCCGACCATCCACGTTTTCACGCACGACAGTATTGGCGTGGGCGAGGACGGGCCGACCCATCAGCCGATTGAGCAGCTTGCGAGTTTGCGATCCGTTCCCGGCCTGATTACCCTGCGCCCCGGCGACGCCAATGAGGTTGTCGAGTCGTGGAAAATCATCATGCAGTTGCGGCATCAGCCCACCGCCCTGATTCTGAGCCGTCAAAACTGCCCCACCCTGGACCGAACCGTGTATGCGGGCGCGGCGGGCGTGGCGAAGGGCGCGTACATCCTTGCCGACACCACTCCGGGCGAACTGCCGGACGTGCTGCTCATGGCAAGCGGCAGCGAAGTGGGTTTGGCGGTGGCCGCGTTCGAGCAGTTGAAGGCCGAAGGCATCAAGGCGCGAGTCGTCAGTATGCCCTCGTGGGAACTGTTCGAGGATCAGGAAGACACCTACCGCGAAGCCGTCCTGCCGCCCGGAGTGGCGCGCGTATCTCCATCGAGCAGGCAGGCACGTTCGGTTGGGAACGCTATGTGGGACGCAGCGGCAAAGCCATCGGCATGAAAACCTTTGGCGCGTCCGCCCCGCTCAAAGAGCTGCAAAAGAAGTTCGGCTTCACCGTCGAGCAGGTGGTGCAGACCGCCAAAGACCTGCTCGCCAAGTAGGCCATACAAGGTAGCCGCGAATGAACGCGAATGAACGCGAATACAATCCAGAATAGACAGGATTGTTCAGGATGGACAGGACTGCAAACCCTGCCTCCAATCCTATTTGCGTGTATTCGCGTTCATGCGCGGCTAACTCTTCTCTTTTCTCCTTAACGCGGCCGATAGCAATTTAAGTATGCGCCTGTTCGCGCATGGTGAGGGCGGCATCCAGATGGTACGCGCGGCCTGCCTTTGTCGGGAAGGTTTGCGCGTGTTCGCCGCAACGTACTGTACACGGCTTGCCAAGTCGGGAGAGAATAACGGCTTCGCGCAGTTTGCCTTCCGCCCACTCCATTTCCACTTCAAAGCCGTTTCGCGCCAGCAGGCCGCGCAGGTGTCCCTTCGGCCATGCGGTCGGCAGGGCGGGGAGGAGATGCAATTCCCCGCTGTGCGATTGGATCAGCATTTCAAGGATGCCGGACGCGCCGCCGAAGTTGCCGTCAATCTGGAACGGCGGATGCAGGTCGAACATGTTGGGCGCGGTTCGGGCGGGCGTGAGCAGGCCAGCAATGAGTTTGTACGCATGGTTGCCGTCTTCCAGTCGCGCCCACAGATTGATGCGCCATGCCATTGCCCAACCCGTACTCTCATCGCCCCGCGTTTCGAGCGATTTGCGGGCGGCGGCAAACAGTTCGGGCGTATTTCGGCGCGTGATTTGATCGCTCGGATACAGGCCGTACAGATGCGAAACGTGCCGGTGGTGCGTTTCCGGGGCGCGTTTGTCCCAATCCTCCAGCCACTCCTGCAATTGCCCCTGACTGCCGACCTGCATGGGAGCCAATCGCGCCCGCGTTGCTTTCACCTGCTCCCGAAAGTCTGCATCGCGGTTCAGAATTTCCGACGCCTTGATACAGGCGTCGAACAAATCCCGAAGAATCTGGTTATCCATTGTCGGACCGGCGCAAATACTGGCGTCGGGATGGTGCGCGTTTTCTGGCGAGATGGAGGGGCACGTCACAAGCCACTTGCGCGTCGGCTCTTCAATCAGCGCGTCCAGAAAGAACTGCGCCGCGCCCTTCATCAGCGGGTAGTGCTTTTGCAGCGCGGTTTTGTCGCCCGTAAACTCGTAATGATCCCAGATGCTTTTGCACAGCCAGGCTCCGCCCGTCGGCCACATTCCCCAGAACGCGCCGTCCACCGGAGCCGAGCCGCGCCAGGCATTGGTGTTATGGTGACACACCCAGCCGCCTGCGCCATAGTGCGCTTGCGCTGTTTTCGCGCCGGTTTGGGATAAATCGCGCAGCATATCGAAAAGAGGCGCGTAACATTCCAGCAGATTGGCGGGACCGGCAGGCCAATAGTTCATTTCCGTGTTGATGTTAATTGTGTATTTCGATCCCCAGGGCGGGTTCAGACTGTCGTTCCACAATCCCTGCAAAGTGGCGGGCTGCCCGCCGGGACGCGAACAGGACAGCAGCAGATACCGTCCATACTGGCAATACAAAGCGGGCAAAGCGGGGTCGTTGTCCTGCGCGAAGGAACGAACCCGCGCGTCGGTCGGGCGATTGGAAATATCGGACGCGCTCAGATGGATTGCAAACCGGCGAAAACGGGGTTGATAGTCCGCCAAATGCGCGCGTTTCAGCGCAGCATAGGATTTGTGAGCCGCAGCCGTGAGATGTTTTTCCGCTTCCTTCGCCGGATCTCCACTGATGTCGTTATAATTGCGGTAGCTGCTGCCGATGGAAATCAAAATCGTGACCGCATCCGCGCCTGATACGCGCAGACTACTGTTCTCCTCCGTAACCTGCCCGCCCTCCGCCGCGATTCGCGCCCCCGCTTGAAATTTCACCCGCTCCGGTTGGGAGTGCGCTTCACTCCCCATTCCATCCAGTATCAGCGTGTTATCGGTTCCCGCGCTGATATGGCTTTGCTGTGGACTGGCGAACGCGAGTGTGAACGCGATTTGTCCGGGCTTATCCGCCGTTAGCCGCAATACGATTACCTGATCGGGTACGCTGACAAATGCTTCCCGCGTGTAGCGAACGCCATTGGCAACATAGGAAGTGGCGACAATCGCCGTATCCATATCAAGCTGCCGCCGGTACTGCGTGACGCCGGAATTTACGCCAAACTCAAGGACAAGATTGCCGATTGTCTGATATTGCGCCTGTCCGGTGGGACGCCCCATAAAATGCGCGTTCACTTTGTCCTGCGCGGCCTTCCACTCCCCGGCCAGAACCAATCGGCGTATTTCGGGGAGGGCGGCAAGGGCTTCCGGGCTGTCATAATCGTGCGGACCACCTGCCCATAGCGTGCTTTCGTTTAATTGCAGGGCCTCTTTGTCGATTCCTCCGTATACCATTGCGCCCAACCGCCCGTTGCCAATCGGCAGCGCTTCCAGCCATTGCGCCGCCGGTCGGTCATACCACAACAGCAAAGGCGCGGCGGCTGTATCTTCGCGTTTCGCCTGCGCTTCGAACGAATGTGTTTCCGCAGTGGCGGCTTCCAAACTGCTTCCCGCTCCAAGCATGGTTGCCGCTCCGATTCCCGCTTTTAAAAAATCTCGTCTATGCATGTGTCCTCCGAGTTCAAGACAATAATCCCAATCTTCGGGCGCAATCCGTCAAAATCTCTGCTTCCCACGCGGGCCGTTCCGGGCTGCGCGGATGCGTTCGGGCAGTGGGAATTTTGCCCGTCAGCCGCAGGAAAATCGCGGCGGAGTGTTTGTAGGCGGGAACAGGCAGGCGGAACGCGATGTTGCCTAATGATTGTAAAGCGTCGGCAATCGCGAAGTAACCCGTATCCTGTGTTTGCCATAAGCGGTCGCGTTCGGCAAACTTTGTGGGGGAAAACGCTGCCAGTCCGAGCAGATAATCGCTGCCGTATTCGATCATGTCAATGCCCAGGTCGTTGCCCGTAAAAATCTGAAAGTCGGGCCGAACCCGGTCGCGCAGGGCCAGCCGTTCCAGTTCAATTACCCGGTCCAGACTGGAGTGTTTCATGCCCTTTATCTGCGGGATAGACATAATCCCCTCCGCTACTTCCGCCGTCCAGATTTCGCCATTGGGCGCGAACATGCGCCCCAGTTCAAACCCGTAGGCGGTCGGCACATCCTGAACGGCGCGGGCATAAGTATTTACCACTTCACTTGTCGGTTTGTCGTGCAGGCGCGACGTTTGAAACAATATGGGCGTGCCGCCGTGTTCGGCAATGCGGGCGATTTCGCGCCGGTACAGGTTCGCAACATCGCCATCCTGCCCCTCGATATACGCGCCCGCTACAAACGGCGCGTTTCCCAACGCGGATTGCGCCAGTTTCAAAACGCGCTCTTTTTCGCTGTCCGTGAGCAGATTGACATACCCGGTATCCATATTGACGGCGGGCGTTAATCCCGCGTTTACCGTATCCAGCAGGCAGTTCACATAAGCGTCTTCGGCAATGTCACCGCTCGCTTCAAACGGCAACAGGATGGCTGCCATACCTGTTATTTTCCGGCTACATTTGCGTTGCGCATGTACTTCACTCAGGTTCATACTCGCTTATCCCCTACTCGTCCAATTCCTCTAAATCCACCCAACAGCGTTTGTGCCAGGATTCAATTCCCTTTTCGGCTAATTGAACGCCTTTCGCGCCCTCACGTAAATTGTAAGGAAAGGGCGTGTCCAGAACGACATGCTTGAGGAACAGTTCCCATTGCGCTTTGAAGCCGTTGTCGAAAAGTTGGTTTGTCGGTACGGACATCCAGTTATCGGCAAAGTTGATCGGACTGTCAATATCGGGGTTCCAGACGGGGCGCGGCGTTCCGTTGTAGGGCTGCATGACGCAGTTGCGCAGGCCCGCAACCGCGCTGCCGTGTGTGCCGTCCACCTGTAACGTGAGCAAATCATCGCGCCGAACGCGGACGCACCATGAGGAATTGAAGTGCGCGATTATGCCGCCTTCCAGTTGAAAAGTGGCATACGCGCTGTCATCCGCTGTACAGTGATACGGGTTACCCTGCTCATCTATGCGGGTTGCAACGTGCGTCGCGCCCAAACAGGATACGCTTTGCACTCTGCCGAACAGATTGTCCAGCACATACCGCCAGTGGCACAGCATATCCACAATAATGCCGCCGCCATCCTCCTGCCGGTAGTTCCATGAGGGCCGTTGCGCGGGTATCTGATCCTCGCCCGTAAACACCCAGTACCCGAACTCGCCCCGAACGGACAGAATACGCCCGAAAAAGCCCGAACCTATGAGCCATTTCAGTTTCAGCAGGCCGGGCAGAAACAGTTTGTCCTGCACCACGCCATGCTTGACGCCCGCCTGCTTTGCCGCCAGATACAGGCCATACGCCTCTTCCACGCTGACGCCCGTTGGCTTTTCGCAATAGATATGCTTTCCCGCCGCAATCGCCTTTTGAACGGCAGGCGCGCGCAACTGCGTCAGTTGCGCGTCAAAGTAAATCTGATTGTTCGGGTCGTCAAGCGCAGAATCTAAATCGGTTGTCCAGCGAACCCCGCCCGCCTGCTGCGCCAGTTTCTCCAGTTTTGCCGCATTGCGCCCCACCAGAACGGGATCGGGCAGTATCGCCCCACCATCCGGCAACGCCACTCCGCCCCCCTGCCGAATGGCGACGAGAGAGCGCATCAGATGCTGATTGGTTCCCATGCGGCCGGTGACGCCGTTCATGATTACGCCCAGGTTGTGTGTGGTCATAGGTGTTAGGTTGTCAGGTTGTCAGGTTGTTAGGTGTTAGGTGAGGAGGGAAGACTGATGTATGCAGCGTTCCTTTAACCTAAAGACCTAACAACTAACAACCTACTCGTATTGTGTCTGTGCGCCTTCCGGCAAGTTCGGCGCATCAATTCCCGCTTTAGGGAGTGTGCCATCCAGTTCCTGCCGCCAGTGGGCGACATCGCCGGCGGGGCCGTAGCAATAGAGCATTTTCAGCGGCGTGTCGCCCAGGTTGGTCATCTGGTGGAAGACGCCGGAAGGAATATATATGGCCTGTCCGCTCGTTACGGTTTGCCGCTCGGTTCCCAGGCACATTTCGCCCGTGCCTTCGAGGACAAAATACACCTCTTCCTGCTCCTGCTTGTGCCAGGGAACCTGCCCGCCGTTGGGTTCCAGCGTGACGTAGCCCATGCTAAACGACGCGGCCTGAATGGGGGACGCGCCGCCCACCAGATTTTGCGTCCGCCGCCGCGCCGGGTACGCGCGCCCCTCAATCTCGCTTAAATCCGCAATCTTCATTTGTAAAACCGTTCTCCCCTCTCCCAGGCTTTTTTGGGAGAGGGGCATGTCCACAAGTGGACGCCCGGTGAGGGCCTGAATAGTTCTTTGCGCACAATGCCTTTGTTGCGCCAACGCCATGCGAAAATCCTGCGTACCAGTGGAGTATCGCCAAAAATTCTAACAACAGGGTAAAACCTTCTGACACAAGCGCGGCGTTCTTGTGTCTAAATCTGCAAACACCCTTGTTTGCCCTCTTTTATTCGCGTTTATTCGCGTTCATTCGCGGCTAAATGAAACCCTTTGACCTTATGACTCAATCTTTCTTCTCATCAGGACTGCGCATGTTCGGCATGGCGACGGCGTTGTTGACAATTCTTACCCTGTCCGGTTCCGCGCAGTCGAAAAAAACGGCGGCTCATGTTGCCGTCGCGCCCGTGAGTTTCGTCAACGACGTAATTCCCGTGCTGACGCGCAACGGCTGCAACTCCGGGACGTGTCACGGCGCGGCGGCGGGCAAAAACGGCTTCAAACTCAGTCTGCGCGGCTTCGCGCCCGAACTGGATTACAACGCCATTTGTCGGCAGTCGCGCGGGCGGCGGATTGACCTCGCCCTTCCCGCGCAAAGCCTGCTGCTGCGCAAGCCCCTGATGGAAGTCTCGCATTTGGGCGGCAAGGCATTAGCGAAGAATTCTCCCGACTACAAAATTCTGGCGCAGTGGCTGACGCAGGGCGCAGCCCCTCCCGATATGCGCGACCCGCATGTGGCCGGCCTGAAGGTGACGCCGCCCGCCCAATCCCTGACGCCCAACGCGCATTTACAGCTTCATGTCGAAGCGGTTTTCTCGGACGGCAGCAAGCGCGACGTGACCCACTGGGCGCGGTTCGCCACCAATGATGAAAACATCGCTTCGGTTGTGCCGGACGGAATGGTTTCTACAAATGGCGTCGGGCAAACCGCTATCATGGTCGGGTATCAGGATAAAGTGGCCGTTGCCCGCGTGATGGTTCCGTTTCCCAATGTGGTAAACCCCAAAACGTTTGCGAACGCGCCCCGCGCCAATTACATTGACGGTCTGGTGTACGCCCGCCTCGCATCTCTGCATCTGCCGCCAAGCCGACAGGCTGGCGATTTGGAATACGTTCGCCGCGTCACGCTCGATTTGACGGGCGGACTGCCTACACCCGATGAAGCCCGCGCTTTTGCCGCCAATGCCGACCCGCAGAAACGCGCCAAACTGGTAGACGCGCTGATGTCGCGCCCCGCGTATATAGATTTTTGGGCGTACAAGTGGAGCGACCTGCTGCGCGTCAATCGCGGCACGCTCAAAGACAAGGGCATGTGGGCGTATTACAGCTACATCCATGACGCCGTGCGTGACAACAAGGGTTGGGATGTGATGACGCGCGAAATTTTGACGGCCCGGGGCAACACGTTTCTGGACGGCCCCGCCAACTATTTCCGCACCGCCCTGAAGCCCGAAGAGCTGGCCGAAAACGTCACGCAGGGATTTATGGGTATCCGGGTGCAGTGCGCCAAGTGCCACAATCACCCGCTGGAAAAGTGGACGCAAAACGAATACTACGGCATGGCGAATATCTTCGCCCGCGTCAAATACAAAGCCGATTTAGGCATTTATGTCAACGACGAAATGACGGTTTACAATACCCCGACGGGCGACATCATTCAGCCGCGATTGGGCAAGCCCGTTGCGCCCAAGCCGCTCGGCGGGCCGATGCTGGCGCTGGATTCGCCCGATGAGCGCCGCGCCTATTTTGCCAAATGGTTGACGCAGCCCGACAACTGGTATTTTTCCCATTCGCTTGTGAATCGCCTGTGGGCGCACTTCATGGGCCGGGGACTGGTGGAACCCGTAGACGACCTGCGCGAAACCAACCCCGCCACAAACCCGGAACTGTTCGACGCGCTTGCGGCTGATTTCGTGAAACACAAGTTCGATCTGCGGCATCTGATAAAACAGATTGTCCTGTCGCAGGCGTATCAACTCTCATCCGCCGCTACGCCGCAGAACAGCAAAGACGACCGCTATTTCAGCCATTTCCTCGCGCGCCGCATGACAGCCGAAGAGCTGCTCGACGCGCTCAGTCAGGTATCCGGCAAACCGGAAGACTTTCCCAACATGCCGCCCGGATTGCGCGCCGTTCAATTACCAGATACGCATGTCAAGTCCGAATTCATGGATATACTGGGCCGTCCCGCCCGCGTGATTACCTGCGAGTGCGAACGCACTCAGGAACCGAACATGGCGCAGGCGTTGCTCTTTATCAACGGCGACCTGCTCAACCGCAAAGTAACGGCAGACGGCGGCATGGTAGACCGGCTTATCAAAGCCAGTAAAAGCAACGCCGACATTCTGGACGAACTCTACTGGACCACCTTCGGACGCGCCCCCTCCGCCAGAGAACGCGCGGCCAACCTGCAAGTGATTGAACGCGCTATCAACGCCACTCCGAAAGACGCAACTTCGCGTCGCCATGCCTTAGAGGATATGCTGTGGGTGCTGGTGAACAGCAAGGAGTTCTTGTTCAATCACTAACAATGCCGTATACTAAGGTCAGAATAATGTTCGCTGGCAATGGAGGATTATACAATGGTGGTCGTGACAGTGAAATTAGAAGACAGGGTAGCGGAACAGTTGAATGGCGAAGCGTTACGGCAGAATACCACGCTGGAACAGCTTCTTGCCGATAACGCGGCTAAAATTCTTGATCGTTCTCGGTTGGAGTTCCAAACGAAATTGAGCAACATCCTGAAAGAAGATTACGAGTTGCTGAGGCGGCTTGCATGACTCGCTTTCTCACCATTCAACAAACACGCTTTAATAAGATATTTCCAATGCTTCGTTCCTCTCACGGTTGATTGCCTCCCGCGCTCTCCATGAAACTGTCTTCCGTCTGGAAATTGCTGCTATTTGTCGTTTCGCCGGGGAATGTATATAAGCCCACTTGCAGGAGAAACCTGCTGCCTCAGCGAACTCTAAGACGGTCCTGTTATGACCAACCCAGGCTACCTGGAGGCCCGCTATGTTCCTGCCCGCTGGAACCGTCACGTTTTTGTTTACCGATATTGAAGGCAGTACCCGTGTGTGGGAAGACCAGTCCGACACCATGCGGGTTGCCCATGCCCGCCACGATGCGTTGCTCCGGCAGGCTATTGAAGAGAACAACGGCTGCGTCTTCAAGACCATTGGGGATGCGTTCTGCGCCGCCTTTGCCACCGCTCCGGACGCCCTGAGCGCGGCCCTGGCTGCTCAAATGGCTCTTGCCGCCGAAGCATGGCCGCCGACGCTTTCTGTGCGCGTCCGTATGGCCCTGCACACCGGCACGGCGGAACAGCGCGATAACGACTACTTCGGACAGCCGCTCAATCGTGTCGCGCGTTTGCTCAATGCGGGACATGGCGGACAGACACTGCTCTCGGACGTGGCCCACGCCCTTACCCGTGACACCCTCCCGGCTTCCACATCCCTGCTGCCCCTGGGAGAACACCGCCTGCGCGACCTGGGCCGTCCTGAACCCGTCTTCCAACTCAATCATCCCGCCCTGCCCGATACATTCCCTCCCTTGCGCTCCCTGGATAATGCCACTCTGCCCAACAATCTGTCGCAGCAGATGACCAGTTTCATCGGCAGAGAAAAGGAGATCGCAGCGGTCAAGACATTGCTCGGCAAAACACGTCTGCTCACGCTCACGGGCAGCGGCGGGTGTGGCAAGACGCGCCTGAGCCTGCAAGTGGCTGCCGACGTCCTGGACAACTACCCCGATGGCGTGTGGTTTGTGGAACTGGCTCCGCTTGCCGACCCTGCCCTTGTGCCGCAGACGCTGGCGCAGGTCTTGAATGTGCGAGAGGAGGCGGGCAAACCCCTCGCGCAGACGCTTGTGACGGCGCTCAAAGACAAGAAGATGCTGATTGTGCTGGACAACTGCGAGCATCTGCTTGACACCTGCGCTCGCCTGCTGGACACGCTGCTTCGCGCCTGTCCGGGTGTCTGCGCGCTTGCTTCCTCCCGCGAAGGGCTGGGCATTGGAGGAGAGTTGACGTATCGCATTCCCTCCCTGAGTTTGCCGAACGCGCGGCAGGCGGCCACGGTGGAGAGTGTCGGGCAGTACGAAGCGGTGCAGTTGTTTGTGGAACGCGCCCTGTTCTACCTGCCCGCCTTCACCGTGACCAATGCCAATGCGCCTGCCCTCGCCTCCATCTGTTCGCGTCTGGACGGCATTCCTCTTGCCCTCGAACTCGCCGCTGCCCGTGTGCGCTCCTTGTCCTTAGAAGAGATCAACAGCAGGCTTGACAACCGCTTTCGCTTGCTGACCGGGGGAAGCCGCACCGCCCTGCCGCGCCAGCAGACCCTCCGCGCCCTCATTGACTGGAGCTATGACCTGCTCACGCCGCAGGAGAAGACCCTGCTACGCCGCCTGTCCGTGTTCGCGGGCGGGTGGACACTGGAAACGGCGGAACAAGTCGGCGCGGGCGAGGACGACGCGGACGCGGGCATTGAGGAGTGGGAAGTCTTGGATTTGCTGACCAGCCTTGCCGACAAGAGCCTTGTCCTTGTACAGACCGCGGGAGAAACCACGCGCTACAGCCTGCTTGAAACCGTGCGCCAGTATGCCCGCGACCGCCTGCTGGAGAGCGGCGAGGAACTTGCGGTCAGGAAGCGGCACGGCGACTGCTTCCTGACCTTGGCCGAAGAGGTCAGGCCGAAACTTGTAGGAGAGGGGCAGGCGCAGTGGCTGGAGGTTTTGGAGGAGGAACACGACAACCTGCGGCAGGCGCTGACTCTATATGCCGAAGGGACGGAGGAAGACACAGAGGCAGGCGAGAAGGGCCTGCGCCTGGGAGCGGCTTTGCTGCGGTTCTGGCTAAGACGGGGCCATGCCAGCGAAGGACGGGAACATCTGCGCGCGGCGCTGGCGCATCCCGGTGGGCAGGAGACAACAAGAGCGCGGTGCAGCGCGCTCTTTGCCGCAGGAGGCCTACCCATTATCCATGGCGACCTTGACAGCGCGCGTGTTCTGCTTGAGGAAAGCTTGGCAATGGCGCGTGAGATAGGAGCGAGAGGTCTCATCGCCTGGTCTCTTGCCAATTTAGGGATGATAGCCGAGATCCGGGGTGAATACAGCATTGCCTATACGCTGGATGAAGAGAGTGTGGCTATCATGCGAGAGACAGGGGACAAGCACGGCATAGCTTATGTTCTTATAGAAATAGGACTGGTAGCGATGGCGCAGGGCAACTATAGCGAGGCGCGTGATCGGTATGAAGAGAGTTCTGGCTATAAGGCGAGAGACAGGGGACAGGGAGGGGATAGCTAAAGCTCTCTTATTCTTGGGATTTATAGCCTTTGAGCAGGGGGACTATGTTCAGGCGCGTGTTCTGCATCAGCAGAGCCTGCTAATATATCGAGAGTTGGGGAACAAGAGCGGCGTCGCCTGGGGGCATTATAACCTGGGGAAAGTAGCCTTTGAGCAAGGGGACTATGTTCAGGCGCATGTTCTGCATCAGCAGAGCCTGACTATGTTTCGAGAGTTGGGGAACAAGGAGGACATCGCTAAATCTCTAAACGAGTTTGCTTTGCTGAGTGTCAAAGAGGCGCAGGAGGCGCGTGGCGTCCGCATGTGGGGAGCTGCCGCCTCCGTCCGCGACAGTTTCGGTTTCTTTATGCTTCCTTTCGAGCGCGCGAGGCAGGAACGTGAGACGGCGGCAGTTCGGCAGACGTTGGGCGAAGCCGCTTTTGCGGCAGCCTGGACCGAGGGCCGCGCCCTGACACTGGAACAGGCCATCTCGTATGCGCTGGAAGAAGCGAGCAGCGAGTAACTGCTGCTTTCTGTATGCCGCCATCTCAAACACGGTTTAAGGCAGCAACCTGGAAAATATTTAAGTTCTTCGCTCCTATCAGGAGTATTTGCCACATTTTACAATGAAACTCTCTTCCATCTGGAAACTGCTGCTGTTGTTTGTCGCCGCGAACGTTGCGCTGCTGGGCTGGAACCTGGCGCATCGGCGCGGGGACGGGCTTTTACACGTTAGTTTTCTGGATGTCGGGCAGGGCGACTCGGCGGTGATACAAACGCCTTCCGGCAGGGTGATTGTGATTGATACGGGCGGGATTGGCAACGCGCCGGGTAACGATATGGGGCGGCATGTCGTCGCGCCATTTTTGCGGCATGAGGGCATCGGGCGTATTGACGCGCTGATTTTGACGCATCCCCATGCCGACCACATCGGCGGCGCGAACACGCTGCTAACGCAGTTCGATACGCGCCTGCTGATGGACAACGGCCAGCCTGACCCCTCGCCCCTTGTCGCGCAGTACCTGGCAACGGCGCAGCGAAATCATATTCCTTATCGGGCGGCGCAGCGCGGGCAAAATCTGGACTGCGGCGACGGCGCAGTCCTTGACATTCTGGCCCCCACTCCCCTCGAAACACGCGGCACAGCCAACAATGCCAGCGTCGTGGTTCGCCTGCGCTATGGACGGACGGCCTTTCTGCTGACCGGCGACGCGGAAGCGAACGAGGAGGCCGATATGGTACGCGATGGCCTGACACTGGATTGTGATGTACTGAAAGCCGGACATCACGGCAGCGACACCTCCAGCACCCCCGGTTTTCTAGCTCAAGCCCATCCGCATTGGGCCATCCTCTCCCTGGGCGCCCACAATCTCTACGGACATCCTCATGCGGCAGTGGTCGCGCGTTTGTATGCAAGCGGAATTCAGGCGTTGCGGACGGATAAAATCGGGGCTGTCCTGTGTCAATCGGATGGCGCTCAGGTTCAGGTACGCGCCATGCGGTCTGCAAACCCTTAACCCTTGAAAACCTGATACAGGGTACAGAGTGTTTCGTGTTGTCGGCATCCGCGTGTGCAACCCTCCGTGTCCCAAAATACGTACAAATAGAAACCGGAAGTTACAAACCATTTCAGAATAGAGGATGGATTTATGTTGTTTCGTGAGCGGCTTCTGCGAAGCGGGGCCTTGACGCTGATAATCGTATTGCTGGTTGCCGCAGTGGCAATCGCGGGCCGAGCGGCAAAGTGGGCGCAGGCCGCGCCCAAAAAAGCGGCGCTTGCCATCGGCCTTGAAAAACCTGAACTTGCCGCAAAGTCGGTACGTTTCTGTCTGTATGGCGACACGCGAGACGGGCATGACGCTCATCGCAAAGTGGTTGCCGTGATGATGAAGCAGAACCCGGAATTTATTCTGCAAACGGGTGATCTGGTGCATAATGGGGGCGTGGAAAGCCAGTGGAAAATCTACGACGCGATCACCGGGGAAGCGCGTCAGAAAGCGCCGTTTTACGTGGTGCGGGGCAACCATGACTTCGGCGGCAAGGGATTCGAGGATCGCGTCACCGCGCCGTTTACGTCCGGCAACAAATTCTACTACTCGTTCGACAAAGGCAATTGCCACTTTATCGGGCTTGCCATTGACGAAAAAACGCCCTACGACGAAAACAGCGCGCAGTACAAATGGCTGATTAAAGATTTGGATTCAACACTGACCACAAAGCCAACGCACATTTTTGTGTTCTTCCACGTCGCGCCGTTTTCCATCGGTTCGCACGGCAGCGATTTAGATGTGCGCAAGACCCTGCATCCCGTGTTTGTAAAGTACGGGGTTCGCGCCGTGTTCAACGGTCATGACCATCTGTACTACCGGACGCTGCGCGAAGGCGTCACCTACATCGTAAGCGGGGGCGGCGGCGCGCCGCTGTATTCCGCCGACCCCGGCAAGGGCGCGATTTCCGGCGACAAGTTCGAGAGCGTCAACCATTGCGTGGTTTGCGAGGTGACCGGCGGGCTGGCAGCCTTTACCGTGCTACGCGCGGACGGTTCGCAACTGGACCGTTTCAGCCTGCATGCCAATTAAGAGCAAGGATGAAGGATGAAAACTCTTCGCCTTTGTTCTTGCTTTTGCGTTGGAAGCGTATTCGCGTTCATGAGTTTGAGAGTAAGACAATGATGAAAATACAACAGGTGTCGGTATGAACCCGGCGGCTCATTCTCTGACCGCGCTGCTGATGGGAACGGTTTCCATTGCGGCGTTACACGCGCTGATTCCCTCGCACTGGCTGGCGTTTGCTGTTGTGGCGCGGGCGCGGCAATGGACGCTGCGCCGGACGCTGCTGGTGACGCTGCTGGCGGGCGGGGGGCATATTCTGCTGACCATCGCGCTCGGCATCGTGGTGATGTTTGCCGGAAAAACTCTGCTGCGGGCCATTCCACCACAGGTAGAACACGCGGCGACGGGCGGCCTGCTGATCGCGTTGGGCGCGTATTTCGTGGTTTCGTGCCTGCGCGGGGGACACCATCACCATCATCACCATGCCCACGATGAGCGATTGGAAGAGGTCACGGAGGAGGCCACGCGCAGCGACAGTCTGGGACGGTTGGGACAGGAACCGACGGTTATGGGCGCGCTTGTGCTTGGCATGACCCTGTCGCCGTGCCTGGATTTGCTGTCCGTGTTTGTGGCCGCGTCCGCCATGCCCTGGCATGTCGTGTTTCTGGTCAGCGCGTGTCTCGCCGTCACCACGCTGGGATTGATGCTGCTGCTTGTATGGCTGACCACGTTGGGATTACAGCGAATACGCCTGCGCTGGCTGGAACACAACGAGGGCTTGATTATCGGCTTCGCGCTCATCGCGCTTGGGGCGTTGCTTTTCTTCCTGCATTAGCGCTTCCCTTAACCCCTGCTTTTTCCACTGGCGCGTCGCTGCGCAGGGCTGGAAGACAGGGGCGTCTTTTTGTTTTTGAACTGCGTTTCCCGGCTGCTTTGCAGCCGCCAATTCTGGCCCTTCTTAATCCACGCATCTTCGGAAACCGTGTCGCTCGTCCACAACTCCCGCCTGTGGCGCTCCGCATCTGTTCGCGTAAGCTGCAAATGGTAGTTGGCCGTCGCCTTCGCGCGGTCGCCCTCCAATTTGAACTTTTGAATGGTGATATTGAATTTGAAACCGGGCGGGTATTTGGCGATAAGCCCGGGCAATTGCTGCCGCAGGTGTTCCGCCGTGTAAATGTGGTTGCCGTATTTCACGTCCTGATAGTCGGGCGTAAACGGGGCCAGAAAGCCGTTGATGTCCTTGCGCCGCATCGCCGCCGCCTGCCGGTCATACACATCCTGCACCGTCTTCCGCGCCTGCACAGTTTTCGCATCCGCAACCGTTGTTTTGCTTTTAACGTGTGTGGCCGTTTTGTCAGCGCGCGCAATGCCCATCAACATGAACATCAGAGTACAAACACTCAACAATTCTTTTACGCCGCGAACGCTCACGCGCGTTTGCGCTTTTGAGTAGGCGCGATCTATTTCATATAGTAGATCGTAGACACGATCTGTTGCTTCATCGCGTAATGAGGGGACTTCCACTACGAAGGATTGTTCGACAAGCGTTTCGCCGCCGGTGATGTAGACGGTGACGTTTGGAATTTGCTGCACTCTCTCTAAAAAGCAGCGATTGGCCGCTTCGGTTTGTGTGATTTTGATGCTGTCGCTCATGGTGTTCCTGCCTCCTTCGTCCCGCTTATTATACAACATCAGCGCGAAATAGAAAAGCGTGAGGCAACAATCGCCTCACGCTTTTCTACATCAAAACATATTGCTATTTTTTGGTTTTGCTGGCTTTGGCGGACTTGCTGCCCGTAAAGCGCTTTGTCTTTGCCCAATCCGCTTGTGCCGGTGTCCTGTCCCACGCTGCTTTTCGGAGCCATTTTGCGCAGGGCGTTCACCTCGTCGCGCAGTTCCGCCGCGTACTCGAAGTTGAGGGCGCGGGCCGCGTCCTTCATCTCCTTTTCCAACTGCCCGATCACCTCCTCGATCTGGTTCAGGCTCATCGTGGCGGGATCGGCTTTCAGGCGGGCGGTGGCGTTCTGGGAACTGTAATCGTTCTTCTCTTCGGCCACGCGCTCGGCCATAATCAGGTCGCGCACGGCTTTCTTGACCGTTTGCGGCGTGATGTTGTGTTCCACATTATAGGCGACCTGCTTTTCGCGCCGCCGGTTGGTTTCCTCAATGGCGCGCTGACATACTGCCCGTCAGGTTGTCGGCGTACATAATCACCTGCCCGCCCACGTTACGGGCGGCGCGGCCGATCGTCTGTATCAGACTGGTATCCGAGCGCAGAAAGCCCTCTTTGTCCGCGTCCAGAATGGCGACGAGCGTGACTTCCGGCAGGTCCAGCCCTTCGCGCAGCAGGTTGATGCCGACAATCACGTCATGGACGCCGAGCCGCAGGTTGCGCAGGATTTCCGTGCGCTCCATCGTCTTGATGTCGCTGTGCAGGTAGTTGACCTTGATTTTCAGGTCTTCCAGATACTCGGTCAGGTCCTCCGCCATTTTCTTGGTCAGTGTCGTGACCAGAACGCGCTCTTCCTTTTCCACCCGCTTGCGTATCTCTTCGATCAGGTCGTCAATCTGCCCCTTTGTCGGGCGCACGACGATTTCCGGGTCTACCAGTCCGGTCGGGCGAATGATCTGCTCCACCACCTGCTCGGCGTGTTCCTTCTCATAAGGGCCGGGCGTGGCGGACACGAACACCGTCTGGTTCAGGCGCTCCTCGAACTCGTGCCATTTCAGCGGGCGGTTGTCGGCGGCGGACGGCAGGCGGAAACCGTAGTTGATCAGCGTGTCTTTGCGCGCCTTGTCGCCGTTGTACATGCCGCGAATCTGCGGCAGGGTCTGGTGGCTCTCGTCCACAACGAGCAGAAAGTCTTTCGGGAAGTAGTCCAGCAGGGTATACGGAGCGCGTGCCCGGGCGCGCGTCCGTCCATGAAGCGGCTGTAGTTTTCGATGCCGGAACAGTAGCCCAACTCCTTCATCATTTCGATGTCGAAGCGGGTTCGCTGCTCGATGCGCTGCGCTTCCAGCAGTTGCTGATTGCGCCGGAAGTACGCCACCTGCTCCTCCATTTCGGCTTCGATTTCGACGATGGCTTTTTCCAGACGGGCTTTGGACGTGACGAAGTGGCTGGCGGAAAAGACGGTAATGGTGTCGCGCGCCCCGACGATTTCGCCCGTGAGCGGATCGGCAAGCGTGATTTTCTCCACATCGTCGCCGAAGAACTCCACGCGAATCACGATTTCCTCGTCGGCGGGCTGGATTTCCAGCGTATCGCCCCGCACCCGGAACGTGCCTCGCGTCAGTTCCATGTTGTTGCGCGTGAACTGCATATCTATCAGGCGGCGCAGGGCGTCCTCGCGGTCATACGGTTCGCCGCGCTTGAAGGCAAGCACGATTTCTTTGTACTCGTCCGGCGAACCCAACCCGTAGATGCACGACACGGACGAAACCACAATCACGTCCCGCCGTTCCAGCAGGCTTTGCGTGGCGCTGTGGCGCAGCCGGTTGATCTCGTCGTTGACCTGACTGTCTTTTTCGATATAGGTGTCGGTTTGCGGAATATAGGCTTCGGGCTGATAGTAGTCGTAGTAGGACACGAAGAACTCGACGGCGTTGTTGGGAAAGAACTCCCGAAACTCGCTGCACAACTGCGCGGCCAGCGTCTTGTTATGCGCCATCACAAGCGTAGGCCGCTGCACCTTTTGAATCACGTTTGCTATACGTGTAGGTCTTGCCGGTGGCCGTCGCTCCCAAAAGAGTTTGAAACTTCTTGCCGTCGCGGATGCCCTGCGCCAGCTTTGTCAATCGCCTCGCGGCTGATCGCCGCCCGGAGAATAGTCCGAAATCAGTTGAAATTCGCCCATGTTCGCGCCCTCCTCCGCCCCGAAACAATAGTAGACATTGATTGTATAGTGTACCACAAACAGAGCCGTTCAGAAGGCAAAAAGAGTCCCGCCTGACTTCAAAATTCAGGCGGGAAGTGGTTGCTTTGTTTCAGATGTAGTAGGAATGTCCATCTGTATGTATGGAGAAGCACTCGTACTGCTCTTCGTCATCGTAAATGGTCAGCGCGTATCCATTCTCGAGTTGCAACGTAAATGACAAAGGCGCATTTACCTCAAATCCGCGGACGAGTTGGTCTATAACAGGGTGAATTCGATATTCGACGCGCTCATTGCGCGGCATAGCCCTGTCAACTATTTCGCCCTCCGCGTCTCGCAATTCCCATCTGCTTTCAGCCCCAATGCTTTTTCTGTCGCCTGAAAAGTGAAATTGGATTTGAAACTGCCCCAATCCAACCATATTGCACTCTTCACCGACAAACGAGGCGAAAGGCAAATCTTCGGAAACGCCATACACAGCTACCTCCAGTATCTTTCAAGATCGAGAATGCTGCAATACCGCTCAACGCAGCTTTACAGCAAATTTTATAACAGATGTTAAAATGTCTATGAGCGCGGCGTCAGGCGTTGTGCAACGCGGGAACAAGCGAGGCGTACTCGCGCAGAATTGCCTCCGGCGTTTTGTGTTGCCAATCTGCCATAAGGTTGTGAAAGTCATGCCCGGAGACGACAAGACGATCCAGCAACTGCGTCAACTGTTCGTCTTGTTCCAACTCCTCTCGCGTTGCGCCCGCCGCCAGCCATTCTTGATCTATTATCTCCCGCGCTATTCGGTAGGCGCGTTCGGCGCACTCATCTTTGTCTGTTGTTTTCATCAAAATTCACTCCTTCAAAACTTTGACGTTCTGGATTACAAACTGAGTTCAGCAACACGGATGCTGCCGGTACATTCAATATGTATTTGCGCTTTAAGGGTTCTAGCGGTTCAAATCCTAAAGACAGGTAGAAACGTTGTGTGCCGGGGCGTGGAAGAACCAGAACTCGTCCATGCCTACCCAGCAAAACACTTTCGACGACAAGACGCGCAATTAACACGCGCCCAACTCCACGATAAATTTGTGCGCCGCTGCCATATTGATTGAATGTCGCCGCTTCCAACAAACTTTTCTTCAGATGACGAATGTCTGCTTCAGTTCTGCCTATGCGAACCACTCCTTGAATTCGTTGATCCTGTGAGTCTACGCATATCAGTTTGCAAACATGTTCCGCATGAACATACTGCTTCCATGCAGATGCAAACACAGCAGTGGCCCAATCTTCATTTTGCAGTTCCGGCGCGTCCTGTAGCGTGAGCGGCTCAAAACGCACAGGAATTACGCAGCCTGTCTGCGCTTCATTATCGAAGTAGGGCAACGTGTTTGCGTCTGTACCGGGTAAGTCTTCGGGTTCCAATCATTTCGCCTTTATAACAGAGCCTGTCTCGCAGTTACGCCTTGTAAACAGGTAGCTTTTCAAGCGCTGTACAGGCGCATGTGGACGCGCAACGTAGAAGGCGTCCAGTTCGCCATTCTCCAACCGCTGACGCGGATCGAAAAGATTGCAGGCGGCTTGCAGGTTAAAACGGAATGGATATATTCCACAGTTTATCATGCGCGAATTGCATTGTCCATAGGTCAAGTGAGTTGTACCCCTGCGAACTTCTACTTGAACGGGAGGACGCCGGAGTTGTTTTCGCGCTTACGCGCCGGTTTCTGATGCTCTTCGCGGCAAAGTTTTGTATGGGAAAGGCAGCGGCGGCAGTTGCGCTGACGGCGGGCGGCGTCCAGCAGAGTGACGCCTGCCGCAACGCCGAAGCCGAGCCAGCGCAGGGGAGCGGGCAGCGGCAGCAGCAGGGGCATGAGCAGCAAACCGAACAGCAGATTGTTGGTGGCGTAACTGCCCGCCCTGTCCCAGAAGCAGTGGCCGCGCAGCGCCTGCGCAAACCGAATCGTTTGTACGCCCGCGCCGCTCAACACCAATGCCAACAGCAACCATAGATGGGCAGAACCTGTCGTAATCGCCGCGCCGCCAATCAGCAAACCCCAAACCGCAATCGCGAGGCGCAGATACTTTACCCGTACCGCGCGATTGAAATCCGGGGCGCAATCGAAGCCTTCACGGGGCGCGGCGCAGCCGGCAATCACGCGGCGGTTGTAGGTGACAAGCTGATACAGCGCGTACACCATTGCGCGAAAAGTTCGGCTGCGAAACAGGGGTGTAAAAATGGGAACGCGGTGTCCGATCAGCAAAAACAGCGCGTCCATGCCATACGTCACTTCGCCCGTTTGGGTGTCGAGAAGAGGAATTTCGTGCCGCGCCCGGTTCAGGTCAAGATGGCGCATCGTTTCCGCATCCGCGCGGGCCATACCGACGCGATGTTCGGGCGTCAGGATGCCCATACTTACGAACCCCTGCGTGTACACTTTGCACATCGGGCAACTGTCGTCGTAAAGAATAACCTTGTTTGCCAGCATCCGCGTTCTCCTTTCACTCCGTTATTCCTTTGTACGCGCCGGTTTGTGCAAAGTTTCACAAACTTTGGAGTTTGCGCAAAGTTTCACAAACTCTCATGTCGCGCCACAAATTACGGCGAGCGCTTCAGGAACTGAGTTCAGGCTGACACGCGAAAGGGTGGCGTAAATTTGATTTACGCCACCCTCTCAGGTGAAAACAGAGTCGCTTTCGGTTACGGCCTGGCGGCCTTTTTGTACTCCGCGAGGTGCTGCGCCAGCGAAGCGTCTTTTTCCATTTCCGTGCCTTTGGCGAGTTTCAAAGCGCGGGTCTGCGTTTCGATGGCTTTGGCGGTATTGCCGTTATCGAAGTAGGCTTTGGCAAGGGTATCGGCAATCGCCGCGTCTTTGTTCTGCTCCAGCGCGTCCGCGCGCAGGGCGGCTTTGAGAGCAACCGCGCGCAGTTTTTTGCCGCGTTTGGGCTGCGCGGGGTCTACAAGGTTCCAGGCGACGCTGTTCAGTTGCGCTGAATCGTCCTTGAAAACGGTTTCCGTCAGGCGCGCGGCGTACGCGATGGTTTCCGGGGCATCGGGTTGCGCATTCAGCATCAGGGCGAATTTTATATTCGCCAGCGTGGGTTCCATGTCCGGGTCGCTTTTAATCGCGTCATCCAGAACCGCCAAGCGTTTGGCAGGGTCATTGCCCGCAGAGCGAAACTTCTGGCTGACTTCCGCCATTTTCTTTTCAATGGCCTGCTGCTTGTCCATGTCGGCTCTCGCCGCTTTGATGTCCCACTTGCCCGCTTCGATCTGTTCCAGCGGCTTATCCATATCCATGGGGCGACCGATCCACGCGATGTGGGTTGTTTTGTCAATGATGAACGCGGTGGGAATGCCTTTCTGCTCCGCAGCCTTCATCCAGTTGACGGCCATTTTGCCCGTGTCGCGCGCTGCGCCCTCCGCCACATCGTCCAATGCCACGCAGTAGTCCATTTTGTCGCCCATCTGCGCGACAAACGGCTTCACTTTGGATTGGTCGTCTTCAAAGGCGCTGACGCCCACAAAGGCCACATCCTTATGCTTCTTCGCCAGTTCGGTCAGGTGGGGAATGCTGACGCGGCATGGCGGACACCACGTTGCCCAGAACTCCACCACGTATATTTTGCCCGTTTCAAACTCTTTCACGGGCTGGCCCTTGACGAATTCTTTCACTTCGATTTTGGGAGGCGCATCCCCGATGCCCAGAGCCGACGCGGGCATGCGCAGGGCAAGTCCGAGCATCGCCGCCATCATCACAGTTATCACACGCTGGAACATAGCACTTCTCCTTCCACGACAACAACTACAGCAAGGCGGTCGAAACCGCAATAATCAGCAAGACAAAACACTATTTTGCCGAAGCCGCGAAGTTCCTGCCTGAATCCACAAATGCAACGCAGTTTTTTGAAGCCGATGCGCTCCGTTACGGCGTACAGCGCGGGCATGGGCGGGGTGGAACAGGGCGTTTCAAGACGCAACGGGAAACCCGGCCCGGTCAAGCGCAGTGATGAGCGTTTCGCGGGCCACGTCCGGTTCATGCGTCACCGTCACGCTTTTTGCGGCAATGTCAACGGCAACCCCGAATACGCCCGGAAGCCTATCGAGCGATTTCTTGATAGCGTTGGCGCAGCCATCGCACATAATATCGGGAGCGGAAAAAATAGTTGTCTGCATGATCTTGTTTTATGGATTCCTTCTATCACACTGAAGAAAAGTCGAGACGGGGCTGTGAGGGGTCGGGATCGTCCTCTTCGGGCGTACCGGTAAACTGCTTGCTCAGGCGCAGGCGCTGCCCCTGATAGTTGGAACCCAATCCCGTTCCATACAGAATATCCGGCGGCTCCACGCTGCGCAGAATATGGACGCGAAACAGGGGTTGTCCGTCCTCAATGAGAAACGGCACATCGCGGCTACGCACTTCCAGTACGACGGCGGCGGCGGTGGCATCGGCGTTGCGGCCTTCGCTGAAACCGAAACCGCTATCGAAAAATCCCGCGTAGTGGGTGCGGACTTCGCCGCTGCTGGCGTCGAAGGCGACCATTTCGGCGCAATATTCGGGCGGCAGGCGGACGAGTTCGCGGCTGGCAAAGATGTAAAACTCGTCCGGCTCCAAAATTACGGGCTTGCTGCCGCCGTGTATCCGGTCCCAGTAGTGGCTGATACGCGCGCCGCCAATCGCCCGCAGGTCAATGGGCGGCGTGTTGCGCCTTGCCTGATAGCCGATGATTGGCTCGTTCTTTTTGGGCAGGCTGATGGACAGGACAAGCGCGTTGGCAACCGGCAGATCGCGCGAACGCAGGGTTTGCAGGCGCGGGTCTAAGATCAGATGTTCGCTGTCCAGCAGGGCAATGGTTTCGTCCCGCGTCAGGTGTGGGCTGCCGATCTGAAACCGGATTTGCGCCAGACTGTCGCCCGTCCGAACCCGAATAGCGAACGAGCGCGGGACCACTTCCAGATACAAACGGCCCGTATATCCGGGCGGAACCTCATCGAATGTCGTGCCATATTCCGTGACCAGCCGGGTAAACACGTCCAATCGTCCCGTCGTGCTTTTGGGGTTGGCCCGGGCGTATATTTCGTCAGGCAGGCGCAGGCTTTCGCACAGGGGGAAAATATACGCCTGATTGCGTTCCAGAACCACGCCCTCTTCGGGCAGGGGAAATTCGTACCACTTGTAGCGGGCGAGTTTCTGCTGTATCCCCTCTTCTCCCGGCAAAAAACTGCACTGAACGCGATACCCGACACCATCCAGCCGCAAATCCAGACTGTTCGGCTGAATTTGCGCTTCACTGACAAGCTGCGTGGCTTCGATAAAGCCCTGCGCGACGGCTTGCCTTATCCACTGCGAGGGTAACACCCCATTTTGCGCGATAAATTGCGTCATTTGGCAAACGCCGGATCGGTGACGCGCTGCTCTACGACGGCGGCTTTCTGCTGCGAACCTGCTTTCAGTTTTTCAATCAGGGCGTCGTATTCCTGTCGGTCAACGGGAGTGGATACGGTTTTGCCGCTTTTGCCGGAAAGGATGATGCCGTTGATGAGTTCTACGGCTTTCAGGCCCTCTTCGCCGGGGGCAATGAGCGGTTCGCCGTACAGAATGGCGCGGGCGAAGTTGCGAGTGATGGCGGCGTGTCCTCCCGGCGTGGGCGCGGGCGGCAGCGTAACCGGAACCTCTTCCGACTTCGGACTGCCCCACATTTCCGTCGCGTTCGTGGTAAACTCTTTTATGGAACCGTCTACGGAATAGTGCTTTAAGTTGCTGCCGTGCAGCACGATTTTGCCCTGATCGCCGCAGATTTCCAGCATGTTGTGTCCCGGCACTTCCGTCGTGCTGGCGTACAGGTAGCCGTGCGCGCCATTGGCGTATTCCAGCGTGGCGAACGCTTCATCTTCCACTTCAATATCGTGAAGCCGGGTGCGCGTGTTGCCCGTAATGCTTGTCGGCAGGCCACCGAGCCACGTAAATAGGTCGAGATAGTGCGGGGCTTGATTGATAAGCACGCCGCCGCCCTCGCCAACCCATGTCGCGCGCCAGCCGCCCGAATTGTAGTACGCCTGACTGCGATACCAGCCCATGACCAGATTGGTGCGGTAGATGTTTCCCAATGCGCCCGACGCGACGATTTGCTTTGCCGCCTGATTTTGCGGCTCTGCCCGCATCTGAAACATCGCCCCGAAGATCAGGCCGGACGCTTTCGCGGCCGCCAGCATCTTGTCTACCGCGCTCACCGTAACGCCGAGCGGTTTTTCCGACAGAACGTGAATGCCTTTGGCGAAAGCGTCTTCGGCAATCGGCGGGTGAAAGTAGTGCGGCGTGGCGATAATCACGGCATCCACCAGCCCGCTGTTCAGCAACTCGTGATGCGTGGCAAACGCAGGCACATCATATTTTGCCGCAAGCGGCTGAAGCGTGTCCGGGTTTACGTCGCACAGGGCGGCGAGTTGGGCTTCCGGTATCTGCGCCATCATGTTGCAGTGTCCGCTCCCCATGCCGCCCGTTCCGATGATTCCAAATCGCACTGTATCGGTAGCCATTGCTTCATTGCTCCTTGTATCGGGAAGCGCGCAAAGTGTTATGAAACAGCGCGATTCCGCGAAATTTGATGTGGTTGCCACTAATAGTTCGGCACAGGAACAGCGATTCCCTTCCATAATTCAAGACAACAAGCAGGAATCCGCGCCGTCACACGCGAATATTACGCGCGTTCCTATTCCAATAGTCTATCCGTAGTCTATCCAAACAAATCCTCGAAACATAAGGCAGCAAGCAGGCATGAACCACCGTCATTTTCGTTATTTTGGTTTGAGTTTGGCGCTTTTCGCCGTTGCAGGCTGTCACCGGCGCGCGAATGTGACAACCGCGCCCCCGCCCACAACACCCATAAAAACAACTCGCAGTCCCGGCGCGACTGCCGCTCCCCTGTCCAGAGAACAACTGGCGCTCAAGCCCAATGAAGCGGGTATGGTTCCGGTTCTGATGTACCATTCCATTGATGTGAAAGGCGTCGGCAGGTATAAGGCCGATCAGGTCGGCTCTTATGTGCGCAGCCCGGAGGGTTTCCGCAAGGAGTTGCAGCGCATGTATGATGACGATTACCGCCCCGTCACACTCGCCGAGTATCTGGACAACAAAATCGGGATTCCACTCGGCAAAAGCCCGGTCGTGCTGACGTTCGACGATGCCCGCGAAACGCAGTACCGCATGATGCCCGACGGCAGCGTAGACCCGGACTGCGCAATCGGGATTATGCAGGAGTTTGCGCGAACGCACCCCGATTTTCCCGTGAAGGCCACGTTTTTCGTGCAGCCGTCGCCCGGAACGCATACCGGCTTCGGGCAGCCGGAATTGACGCTGAAGAAGATGCAGGCGCTCGTGGCAATGGGCTGCGAAATTCAGAACCACACGCTCACCCACGCCAACCTGCGCAATCTCTCCGATGAAAAAGTGCAGCGGGAAATCGCCCTTTGCCAGCAGGAAATCCAAAAAATGCTGCCGCAGGCGCGCGTGGACGAGTTCGCGCTGCCGTTTGGCGTGTCGCCCCGCAACAAAGCCTTAGCCACAGACGGGCAATCCGGCGGAATTCGTTACCACAACCGCGCCGTGATGCTTGTCGGGGCCGGTCCCGCACGCGCCGTGATCTCGAAACGCTTCAAGCCGACCGGCATCCCCCGTATTCAGGCGGCAGACGTGAACCCGGCCTTTCCCGACAGCAGCGTATGCAGCATCGCCCTGCTGGAACAGATTAAAACCAGCCACACCCGTTACATCAGCGACGGCGACGCCAATATCACGACCATTCCCAAAAACCTTGAGTCCAAAATCGAACCTAAACGGCTCAACGGCTCTTCGTTGCGAACGTACTGAATAAAACGGTGTTCGGTGTTCGGTATTCGGTGATACAACCTCCTGAGCGTGGGAAAGACCTCACATACAGAAGAGGCAGTAACTGAACACCGAATACCGAATACCTAACACCGAACACCGAACACCCATGACCATCGAACTCGCCAGTACCCGCAAACGCAAACGCCGCAGAACCAGACGCCGGAAGCAAATTTTGCGATCCGCCGTCGTTTTTGCGCTGGTGTTGATCCTTGCGGTTGGCGAAATGGTCAAAATGCGGGCTTCCCTTCCTGAACCGGAACGCGCCTTACTTGCCGCCGCGCATGGAGGAGAATCGGACAGGACGAACACGCCTGCCACGCCCGCGCTTTCCGTTGAGGAACTGACCCGTCTTGGCGTCAACGAAGCGGGACAATTCCCCATTCTGGAATACCACGACATCAAGGCCGGCAAAACCAAGATGTTTCGCAGCCCCCGCGCCTTCCGCCACGATCTCGAACGGCTGTACGCGGAAAACTACCGGCCCATCTCGTTTCAGGATTATCTGGACAACCATATTGATGTGCCGGCAGGTATGACGCCCGTGATTTTAACCTTTGATGACGCCCGCGAATCGCAGTTTCAGTATCGCAAGGACGGCAACATTGACCCGGACTGCGCGGTTGGCATTATGCAGGAGTTTGCCCGAACGCATCCTGATTTTCCCGTCAAGGCCACGTTCTTCGTTTTAACAGAATGGGGATTTGGCAACCACCGGCAGACGGCAAAGAAGTTTCAGGCATTGCGGGCTATGGGCTGTGACCTGCAAAACCATACGTACAATCATCACTACTTTGGACACATGGAGGATGAGGCGATTGTGCGCGAGATCGCGCAGGGGAAACAGTCCGTCGAGCAGATGGCTCCCGGCGCGCAGGTCAACATTCTCGCCCTGCCCGGCGGCCAGCATCCCCGCTCCAAAAACGAGGACATTCTGAAAATCGGCGAAGCGGGCGGCATCCGTTACGCCAATCGCGCGGTTGTGGACGCATGGGGCGGCCCCGCTCCCTCTCCCATTTCCCGCAAGTTCAACCCGTTTCGTATCCCGCGCATCGAGCCGATAGAAGACGGTGATGGCCTGACGCACTGGCTGGACTTTCTCAAAGCGCATCCCAAACTCCGCTACATCAGCGACGGCGACCCTAATACCGTCACCCTCCCCCGCAAAGAAGCCCCCGCCGTAGCCAATGACCGTTTGCGCGGCAACACTTTGCATACCTACTGAATAGCAGACAGAGCAAACTTTTGACGAAAAAGTAACTATCAGGTTATAATGGATTATAAAGCGACTTGCCGGAAAGGAAACTCTACCATGAGCGTTACTCTTACTCCCGAATTGGAACAACTTGTACAAAGCAAAGTGCAGACGGGAGGCTACCATTCCGCCAATGATGTCATGCGCGAAGCCCTCCGTTTGCTGGAAAAGCGCGACCTTGCCAAAGCGGAAATTCGAGAGAAGATAGAAGCGGGATATGCATCAGCGCGGGCGGGCCGTCTGTCGGATGGTGAAACGTTTTTTGCTCAAATGGAAGCGGAACTTGAGGAAGAGATACGCCTTGAGGAACAGCAGGTGGAACAGGGGTTTGCAGAACGCCAATGAAACTCTACCTTCTCACGGATGAGGCAAAGGAAGACCTTGCCGACATCAGAGCTTACTTGAAACGCGAGGCTGGCATTGCGCGTTGCGCAATCTACCCTGAAGAAAATCAAGGAGGCCATTGAATTCCTGAGCCGCGCGCCGGGTGCAGGGCATCTGCGGGAAGATTTAACGGATAGGCCGATTAAGTTCTGGCCTGTCTTCTCGTATTTAATCATCTATGATCCGGCAACACGGCCTGTTGAAATTCTACGTGTCGTTCATGGCAACCGCGATATAGCGAGCCTGCTCTCACAGAACGACTGACATATACTGGTTCCATCCTTACAGTATTCATCCGCCCATGAAATTTTTGTTGTTTTTGAGTGCCGGTTCCGTTATGTGCGCCATGCTTGGCCTGCTGTTTGCCTTGCAGCGTCCTTCCGTACACCCGCTTTCCGCTTCCGCGTCTGTTAAAGCCGCGTCTGCTTCCACCGTAACTGCGCCCGATTCGCCGCAAACTCCCGCCGCGCCTGCCGTTGATGCCGCCCAACTCAAAGAATTGCATGTCAATGAAGCGGGGCGCGTCCCCATTCTGGAATACCATGAGATCGGTTCCACCCCATCCAACGCGAGTTGCGCCACGCGCATGATGCACCGCAGTATAGACGAGTTTCAGGCGGATTTGCAGCGATTGTACGATGAGGGCTACCGCCCGGTCAATCTCAGCGAGTACCTGAACAACAAAATGGACTTGCCGCTCGGAACCAGCCCGGTCATTCTCACGTTTGATGATGCCCGCAGCACGCAGTTCCGCTACCGCAGCGACAAAAGCATTGACCCGGATTGCGCCGTCGGCATCATGCAGGAGTTTACGCGCCAGCATCCCGATTTCCCCACCAAAGCGATGTTCTATGTGCTGCCGGAAGGGGCGTTCGGCTCGGAACGGTACGCCGGGAAGAAAATGCGCGCCCTCCTTGATATGGGCTGCGAACTCGGCAACCATACCCTCAATCACCCCTATTTCACGCGCATGTCGGACGCGGCCATTGCTAAAGAGATCGCGCTGGGCAAAAGCGTGACCGAACGCATGGTTCCCGGCGCGCATCTGGACACCCTTGCGTTGCCCGGCGGCTGCAAGCCCCGTTCCCACAACTACGGCGTCCTCACATCGGGCGAATACAAGGGCAAGCGCTACGCCAACCGCGCGGTTCTGGATGCGTGGGGCGGTCCCGCGCCCTCACCCGTTTCCACCAAATTCGATCCCCTGCGGATTCCGCGCGTCCTTGCCGTCAACGGTGGGGGCGGCATCCCCGAAGCCTTAGACGAACTGAAATCCGGCGCGAGTGACCGCTACGTAAGCGACGGCGACCCGAATACCGTGACCGTTCCGCAGCGATTGACAAAATTCGTCAGAACCGCGCGATTGAACGGCCTGCCCCTGCGCGCGTATGATGATGGGCGCAAAACCGTCAAAAACGAAACCGTCAGCACATCTACCACGCGCCACCGCCGCAAACGCCATCATAAAAGAAAGTTCACCACCAAGACACAAAGAACACCAAGGTAAGAAAAAGAAAAATATAATTTCTTCTCCTTTTCTGCTCTTCTTGGTGTTCTTTGTGTCTTGGTGGTGAACTCTGAATTTACTCGCGAATTTGCCCGTTCCCGCGCACGATGGTCTTTGTCGTGGTCAGTTCGGTCAGGCCGATAGGGCCGCGCGCATGGAGTTTTTGGGTGCTGATGCCCACTTCCGCGCCCATGCCGAACTCGGAACCGTCCGTGAAGCGCGTACTGGCATTGACGTACACGCAGGCCGCGTCCACTTCCTGCGTGAACCGCTGCGCGTGGGCGTAATTCTGCGGTGACAATCGCTTCGGAATGTCCCGTGCCATAACGGGCGATGTGGTTCAGAGCGTCGTCCAGATTATCCACGACGCGAACGGCAAGCGTGAGGGCGAGATACTCCGTTGCCCAATCCTCTTCGGTTGCCGGCAACGCGTGAGGAACATGTTGCCGAGCGCGGTCGCAGCCCCGGATTTCCACGCCCGCCTCATAGAAGCGCTTGCCCAGTGTCGGCAGAATTGACGCAGCCACATCGGCATGAACGAGCAGGGTTTCCATCGCGTTGCACACGGACGGGCGCGACACTTTGGCGTTGAAAGCAATGTCCGCCGCCATGTTCAAGTCGGCGCTTGCGTCTATGTAGGTGTGGCAATTGCCGCCCAAGCGAGGTCAGCACGGGAACCGTCGCGTTTTCCATCACGACTTTTTTCAGTTTCTCGCCGCCGCGCGGAATCAGAACATCTACCAGTCCTTCCGCCCGCATCAGGGCTGTCGCCGCGTCCCGGTCGGTGGTTTCGATCAGTTGGATGCTGTAGGGCGGCAGCCCCGCCCGTTCGCCCGCGGTTGCCAGCAACCGCGCCATCATGGTATTGGAGCGAATAGCCTCCGAGCCGCCGCGCAAAATCACCGCGTTGCCTGCCTTCACGCACAGTCCCGCCGCGTCTACGGTGACGTTCGGGCGGCTCTCGTAGATGATGCCGATAACGCCGAGGGGTACGCGCACGCCGCTGAATGTCCAGCCCGTTCGGACGCCGCGAACCGTCTATAATTTGCCCGACCGGATCGGGCAGGGCGGCGATTTGCCGCAATCCCTCCGCCATGGCCGCAATGCGCTTGGGCGTCAGGGTCAGCCGCTCGATCAGGGCTTCGGACAACCCGCGTTCCCGCCCCGTCGCGACATCGGTTGCGTTCGCGTCCAGTATCAAAGCGGATTGCGCCGTTAAAGCATCCGCCATCGCCAGCAGCGCGGCGTTCTTGACACCCGTTCCGACACCCGCCAGTTGCCGCGCCGCTGCTTTCGCCCGCTTCGCCTGCGCCAAAACTACTTCGCTCATGCCTTTTCTCCATCTTTCCGTAAAATCAATCTTGATGATAGTATAACAGATTGGACAGGATTCACGGCAGAAAGTGCTTTCACGGCTCGAAACAGGAAAAAGCGATTCCGCAGGTGAATATACCGTACTACAAGCCGCCCTGAGAGGATTGCGCAGAAGTAACAGCGTTATGCCCTCCTTACCGACATTTGAATTGAATACGCGCCAATCCGAGCGGCTGCTGACCCTGCGCGCCGCGTGGGACGAGGGCGAGGACGAGGAGCGACTGGAACGCCTGCGCCTGCGCGAAGAGGATGCCGAAACCGTCCGCGCTTTCGGGCAATTGCTGGAAACTACGGGCTTCGCGGACGGGGCAAACCTGACGTATGCGCAGATGAGCGCTCTGCTCGGCTTGGCCCGCGCCCTTGCGCCCAATCCCAATCTGGACGCGCGTCTATTACGTACACCGGGCGAACCGGAGCAGATCAATCACGACCTGCGCGACCTGCTGTTCGGCCCCACTTCCGTTCCCCTGCGCGCTGCGCGCGTTTCTGTCGCGGCGTCACGCGGGCGGGCAAACAGCCATGCAGTTTTTGTGCGCCCATCAGCCCGAAACATGGCCGCTTGTCACCCGCATGGGACTGCGCGCGCTGGAAATTGCCCCCGAACAGCAGCAAAGCGCCCTGAATGTTGCCCGCGAACGCTTTGACCTGCCCGCCGAAGTGCAGGGCATCGAATCCTACAGCAACCGCCCTGTTCACGTCGGCATCCCCGACACCGACCCGATTTTGCGCCTGCTGTCCGATGTTATCATCTACGAAGCTGCCTGCGAAATTCTGGAAGCGTCCGATTACCTCGCCGTTCATCGCCTGCTGACACGAGGGCTGAGTGTCAGGCCGGGACGGGGCAGGGGCAGTCAGTGGTCAGTGGTCAGTGGTCAGTGGACAGCGGGGAGAGAAGGGGAGAAAAGGAGAAAAGGAGAAGAGGAGACAGAGGAAGGGAACAAGGGAAAAGGGAACAGGGAAAAGTGCAGGAGAGAATTCATCCTTCATCCTTCATCCCTCATCCTTCCGCGAATCTCGTTCTGAGTATGAAAGCGCGGGCGTGGTTCCGCCGCCTGTGGATATTGCGGGCTATACGCAGGGCGAATTGCTGCGGCTGCTGGAACGGGAAATTGCCGCGCAGGGGTTTACGTATCCCGCGCTGACAATTCGCGATTACTATCTTTGCCTGCAATCCAAGCCGTTCGCGCTGCTGTCGGGGCTGTCGGGAACGGGTAAAACGCGCCTCACCTCGCTGTTCGCCCATGCGCTTTGCGGCAATACGACGGCGCAGTACCGCCTGCTGCCCGCGCGCCCGGATTGGAACGACTCCACGCCCCTGCTCGGCTATGTGAACTTGCTTGTACCCGGCACGAGACGGCAGAGGCAGTTTTGTTTCCACGCCGTTTCTGGAATTTCTGCTGCGCGCGTCACGACCGGAAAACGCGAACCGCGCCTTCTTCCTGTGTCTGGACGAGATGAACCTGGCCCGCGTGGAACACTATTTTGCCGAAATTCTCTCCGCGATGGAAACGGCGGGGCGCGAACTGACGCTGCCGGATGGACGCATCGCGCGCCTTCCCGCCAACTTGTTCCTGACCGGAACGCTGAATCTGGACGAGGCCACGCACAGCCTGTCGCGCAAAGTGCTGGATCGCGCCAACACCCTTACGTTTCAAGAGGTGTGCCTGCGCGAAGACCGGCATGAGCAACCGCAAGCGCAATCATAATGACGGTAAAATAAGTGACAACGATACGCGGTATACTCTTGACGTTCGGCAGGCGTTGTTTTTGCAGGCGCGCGTCGCCGATGTGAGCGCGGCGCGAAGTAAACTGCGGCAGGTCAGTCCAACCGGGAACGATTTTGCCGCGCAGGTCGTGAACGTTCTGGCCGATGTCAACGGCCTACTCGAGCCGCATGGCCTGCATTTCGCGTACCGGGTACGCGACGAGGCATTACGCTACTGCGCCAACAGTTTCGACGTAGACGGCGCGGGTTTGCTCACGCCCGACGCGCCCGACGACAAACCGCGCAACCTGCAAATCGCTCTCGACCTGCAACTGCTGCAAAAAGTCCTGCCACGCCTGACCGGAACGCTGGAACAACTGGAAACCCCGCTAACCGAACTGCTGCGCTATGCCGACAGACACGGCTTTGAGCAGTACCGCCCGCCGCCTGAACCGCCTGCAATCCCGCCTGCTGCGCGACGGCTACGCCGGTTTCGACGCCGGTTAATAGAAATGGTGTTCCGTGTTTGGTGTTCGGCTTGTATCTCGTATCTTCTATCTACATATCTTCTCAGGAGAGTTTTCTGATGCCGAAAAAGAAAGCACAGATAATGCGTAAGCCGACGGCCTTATTGCCGTCCGGGTTGCTTGCGGGGCTGCGAAACGCCGCCGCGCTCATGGAGCGCAAACGCGCGCCCGAAGCCATTGCGCTGCTGGAAGAACTCGACCTGCGCTACCCGAACCGCGTGGAAGTGCTGACCGAACTGGTGAACGCCGCCTACGACATCAAAGACATGCAGCTGTACGAGCGCGCGGGATACGCCCTGCTCAAACTCACGCCGAATAACCCGGAACTGGCGATAGCCGTTGTCGGTGTTCATTCAAACAATGGACGCCTTGCCCTGGCCTCCCTGACTGCGCCCGATTTTCTAACGCGCTGGCCCGATTATCCCCTTGACGAACAGGCAAAGGAGATGATTGAGCAAATACATAAACTTCTGCCGGAGTATCTGACAGGCATACGCCTTGCTGGCCCCGACCAAATGGAACTGGCCGCGCTGCATGAGAAAACGCAGATGCTGCTGGAAAGCGGACACTACCGGGAAGCGCGGCAGACCGCGAAAAAACTGCTCGACCGCCACCCGAACTATGCGCCTGTCCTCAATAATATCAGCCAATCCTACTACGCCGAAGGCGATATTGACAACGCCATTGTGACAGCGCGGGGCGTCTTGGATTTCGAGCCGGACAACGTTCACGCGCTGTGCAATCTGACGCATTTCGCGATGATAACCGGATTCCCCGAAGAGGCAAAGGAGTTCGCCCAATCGCTCAAGGCCAGCAAAGCCGAAGCCTACCAGAAACACGTAAAAGTGGCGGAGGGGCTGACCTTTGTGGGCGATGACGCGGGCGTTCTTGCCGCGTACAAGCGCGCCGAAGTCGAAAAGGAGGACAAAAGCGATTTCGATGAGCCGCTGCTGCACCATCTGGCGGGCGTGGCGGCGATGCGGCAGGGCAAGCAGTCCACAGCGCGCAAACACTGGGAGCAGGCGCTCGCGCTGGAGCCTGAATACGAACTGGCGAAAAGAACCTCGACGACCTTGATCGTCCCTTTGAGGTGCGCCACGCGCCCTGGCCGTTCCCGCTTTCCACCTGGGTACTGAAGCCAGCAATGCGCGATATGCAGGAGCAATTGGTAAGCGCCATGAAATCGAAGCAAGAGGACGCGCTGCCCGACGCCGTTCGCGTTGTCATGCGCCGACACCCTGAAATCGCCGGTGTCGTGCCGATCCTGCTGGAAAAAGGCGATTTGATCGGACGCACTTACGCCCTTCTTATCGCCGGCAACTCCGACAACCCGGAGTTACAACAAGTTCTGCGCGATTATGTTTCCAGTTCGCATGGCCCGGACGCGATGCGCCTACAGGCGATGCAAGCCATTTCACAGGCCGAACAAACGGAGCCGGGGACTCCGATACGCATGTGGATCAAGGGCGAGTGGACGGAAATCGCCTCCATGAACTACGAAATTTACACGGAACCGGTGATTCGCCATTCGCCGCGCGTTCAGAATATGCTGGCGCAGGGGATGGAAGAGATATTCGCGGGCAACGCGCAGAAAGCGGAAGAACTGTTCACGGCGGCATTGGAGGAGTACCCGAATGACCCGGCGATTCTCAATAATCTGGCGACCAGTTATCAGGCGCAAAAGCGCCTCGAAGATTACAGGGAGATGATTCGTTATGTTCACGAGCAGCACCCTGACTATCTCTTTGCCCGCGTAAACATGGCGCGTATCGCCGTCATGGACGGCAAACTTGAGGAAGCGCGGGCGATTCTGGAACCGTTGATAAAACAACGGCGTTTGCACGTCAGCGAGTTTTCCGCCATTGCAGGCGCCCAGATAGAGTTGCTGCTTCACGAAGGAGAGGACAAAGGGGCGCAGGCGTGGCTGCAAATGTGGGAACAGATCGCGCCGGACCATCCCAACATCGCCGCGCTGAAACCACGCCTCGAAATAGCGTCTCTGGCCTCCACTTTCGCCGCCATGCAAAAAGGATTCAAAAGTCGGCGCAAAAGAAAGGAAACATGACCTTTGGCTAATCCGTTCGGCGGCGTAACGAGAGTGGGCAAGCCCATGATACTGCTGACCTCATAATTTAAATCCCTGCCGTTGCGTATCCGCCGTATATACGATATAATGACGTTATGAAGAAGACGGGTTTTCGGCTATCCAATCTGCGCCCTTCTCGTATTTTTTTTCGGCGGGCATTCGCTGTCGCGCTCTCCGCGTTGCTGCTTGTCTGCTTTACCCGTGTGGATGGGTTTACGCTGGTGGAATGGTGGCATGACCGTCATTCCGGGTTGGTGCTGTGGCATAGTCCCGATAACGCGAGCGTCCGATGGAACCAAAGTGGTTGCCCTGACCATTGACGACGGCCCCGATCCCCGCTACACGCCCCGGGTTCTTGATATTTTACAGCGCGGCAACGCCCACGCGACCTTTTTTGTGGTGGGTCAAAACGTGCGCGCCCATCCCGAACTCGCCCGCCGCATTATCGCGCAGGGGCATGTGATTGGCAACCATACGGACACGCACCCCTACCTGAATCGCCTGTCCGCGCAGCAGGTACAAACGGAAATCAACGGCTGTGATACGGCCCTGCAAACGCGGCTTGGCCTGCGCGCCTATCTGTTCCGTCCCCCGCGTGGCCTGTGGAATCCGACCATTTATCGCGCCGCGCAGCAGAGGGATGACCATATCATTTTGTGGAGTGTGGCGCTGGAACACCATGCAACCCCCGCGCCACAGCAGATGGCGGATCGCGTCCTGCGCATGATTCATCCCGGCGACATTCTGCTGCTGCATGATGGCGGCAGCGTGTCCCGCGACACGACTGTAGAGGCTCTTCCCCTCGTAATCAAGGGATTGCAGGCGCGTGGCTATCGCTGCGTCACCATCCCCGAACTGCTGAAAATCAAAGGCGATGAAAAAATAAAGTAGGAGTACTGGAGTTTGCGATGCCGCTTTATGCCGGAGTATGCGAAACCAATATTACGCCGCCGCCGGATGTGTGGATGGGCGGCTACATCGGGCGCGGACGAGCAACGGGCGTTCATGACGAATTGTATGCCCGCGCCCTTGTGCTGGACAACGGGCAAACGCGGGTTGCGCTGGTGACGGCGGATTTAGCCGCGTTTCCCGAATGGCAGCAGACGGCGCGCGAAACCATTGCTCAGGAAATCGGCACGGTTCCGCAGGCCGTGATGCTTCATGCCACCCACACGCACGGCGGGCCGTATGTGTATCCCTATCGCGGCATGGGCGAACAGGACGCGGCGTACAACGCCCTGCTGATGCGCAAACTTAGGGGCGCGGCGCGGCAGGCCGCCGCCCACTTGCAGCCCGCGCATCTCACGTATGGCGAAGCGTCCGCGCAAATCGGCATCAATCGCCGCGCCACCCAAACGGACGGCAGCGTAAAAATCGGACACAATTACGGCGGGCCAATTTCGCCGCTTGTGCAGGTAATGTGCGTCAACAGCGCGGACGGGCGGACATTTGCCCTGCTGTTCAGCCATGCGTGTCACCCGACGGCAATGGTAGGGGACAATCGGCTGCTGACGGCGGACTGGCCGGGCGCGGCAGTGGCGCGATTGAAGGAGCGGTTCCGCGCCGAGTCCGCCGATACGGGCATTGCCGCCGACGCCCTGCCGTTCTTTTTGCAAGCCTGCTGTGGCGACATCAACCCCATGCGGCGCGGAACCTGGCCCGATGTGCAGCACAACGGCAACATTATCGCGGACGCGGCCCATACCGCCCGCTGGAACGCGCACGGACGCATGGACGACACTTTAGGTTATGCGGAAACGACGGTACAACTGCCGCTTGTTCCGCCGCCCTCGTGGGAAGCGTGCGAACAGGAGATCAACGCGAGCCTTGAATTGATGCAACAGACTCTTCCCGATAACCCGGAAGACGTTCGCGGGCTAGCGGCGCAGGGACGTTTGGAATGGGCAAAAGCGGCGCAATTGATTCATCACAGCCCCGACTTTGAATTCTTACAGCCGTTCACAATCCAAAAACTCACGCTCGGCGGGGCGACGCTACTTGGCTTCCCCGGCTGAAATGTTCGTACAGTATCAACTTGATCTTATGGCGCAATCCTCCGCCCCGCTCTTCTGTCTGGGCTTCACGAACGGCTGTTGGGGCTATGTTCCCACCGATGCGGAACATGCGCGCGGCGGCTACGAAGTGGATGGGGCGCACCAATACTACGGCACACTGGCATTCGCCCCCGGCTGCGAACCCCTCCTCCACCACGCCGTACAAACCCTGCTCAACCAGAAAGAGAGTTAAACCACGGGGAACACGGGGGACACGGGGAGGAGAGGAAAAGATTGGGACATATTTACCACGGATGAAACGGATAAAACGGATATTCGCGGATAATCAGGTAAACAGGCTGATTATCCATATTCCTAATCCTGTTTAATCCTGAAAATCCTGTTAATCCTGTCTATTTCTTCCCCTCTCCTCCCCGTGTCCCCTGTGTTCCCCGTGGTTTAACTCTCTTTCTGTGTTTTTGTGTTAAAATCTTGCCATGACGACAACGACTCGAATTGATGTTTGGGAAGACGCGCTGGCGTGTCTTTCGCCGGAAACGCGCGCGCAGGTACGGCTTAATGAGCCTATGCGCCTGCATACGAGCCTGCGGGTGGGCGGGCCTGCCGATTATTTTTTGAACGCGACGAGTGTGGATACGCTGGCGGAAGTGGCCGGGGTCGCGCAAAAGTACGGGTTGCCGCATTTTGTTTTGGGCGAGGGCAGCAATGTCTGCGTCAGCGATGCGGGCATACGCGGCATGGTTCTGCGCAACGCCGGTCAGGACGCCGAAATCGGAACCGAAACCCGGGTGGACTCGGGGCATAATTTCATGCGCCTGTTTCTTGAAGACCATGCGGGCGGAACTTTCGGGGCTGGAATTCGCGGTCGGGATTCCCGGCACAGTGGGCGGCGCGCTGGTTTCCAACGCGGGGGCATACCGCGCCAACATCTGCGATTTGGTGGAGGCCGTAGAAGTGGTGGAACAGGGCGAACGCAAATGGGTCGGCCCGGAATGGATGGAGTTTTCGTATCGCGACAGCCGCCTGCGCCGCGACAATCTGCGCCCCGCCATCCTGCTTGCCGCCCGCCTGCGGCTTGCGCCCGCGCCCAAAACGCAAATTCGCCTGAAAGCCAAAGACCTGCAAATGCAGCGGATTTTAAAGCAACCCTGGGAACCCTCGGCGGGCAGTTTTTTCAAGAACGTCAACGATCTGGAACTCGCGCAAAACCTCCCCAACCTGCCTGAACCGATGAAGCAGAAAGGCATTGTTCCCGCCGGGTATCTCTCGGAAGCGTGTAACTGCAAGGGGTATCGCGTGGGCGGCGCGGCCATTTCCCGTCAGCACGGTAATTTTCTGGTCAACTTAGGCAGCGCGACGGCAAGCAATGTCCGGCAGGTTGCGGAGTATGTGAAAGCGCAGGTTCGGGAACGGTTCGGCGTCGTATTGGAAGAGGAAGTGATGTACGTCGGCGCGTGGAAATGATTGAACAAACCCGTCGCCGCGAAGTAAAGCCCTTTATTCTGCTTCAGACGCAATGATGTGTTTGGCGCGTTCCAGTTCGCGCTTCTGGTACTCGGCGTAGTCCTCCGGGTACTTCTCGCGCGCAAGTTTCACCTGTTGATCGCGTCCATTCAAATATTCCAGATAAGCCGCCGCTTCATCTGCCTGTAATTCTTCCGTTTCAGAAGTTGTCTGCTGCAAAGGAGTAACCGTTTGTGCCATCATGTCATCCTCCTGTTGGTTAATGGGTGATTACGTTCTCACATTGTTCCTCTATTATCGCATAAGGTGACTGAAATTGGTGGTATAATTATGGTAACGAGGGTGCGGCTATCTTTTATTTGGGTGAGACTTTCCCTGTATTCAGGCTCTTCAAGTTTATCTTGAAGAAAAGGGGTAGATGTTAATGGCGAAAGTGAAGAAGAAACCAATAGTGATTCTTGTTAGCGCTGAGAGCCTTGAGGTAACGAAAACATGCAGGGGGGTTGCGGAACCCCGCTACATTCGTGACCGTGATGAACCCGCTTTTGAAAGAACATGGGAGCGTATAAGCCAACTGAAGGCTCAGGGACAACTCAATCCCGTCCCTGCACAGCCTGTTGGCGGCATTCGTTTGCGTGGGACGCGCGCTAAACAAACTGCCTGATCAGCGCTTAACCTGTTTACAACTGAACATAAACGCCGACACAGAAGATGTTCGGCGTTGTTGCTTTTGGCTCATATTATGTGTAGCCTGCTGCACAAAAAGCCTTACAGCGCGGGAGTATAGAAATGTGGCGGTATAAAGTCAAATTTTCTCGATGGATAATCGCGTGGCTGCTTATGCTTGTGGCGAGTGGCGGGATGTGTCGAGCATTCCGGCTGTGCGGCAGGCGGGAGAAGCGCCTAAAGTGGTGTTGCGGGCGGATTTTGAGAAAGAGGATGCGAAGCCGATTGTCGCGTCGGAAACAGTGGGTTCTGCCGTGTTGACGACAGCAGCGAACGAGGTGGTGGCGGGCAAGCGGTCGCTGAAGGGGGATGCGCGAACGTCGAACGCCGAATGGAACGAGTTTTTCCATTTGCGGCAGGGAATACTTCTGCCGCATCAGGCGTACCGGGTCACGTTCGATTACAAAGTTTTGGCGCGAAGTCCGAAAGCGCAGTTTTATGCCCTGTTCCGGCAGGCGAGCAAGCCCGACAGCAGCGAGAGCTGGCAGGATTGGAAGGGCGAAGCGGGCGTGACCGGGCATGTCGCAATGCCCCTGACCACGCGCAATTCTGCGGACTACTATCTCATCATCGGCATCCAGAATCAGGGCGCGTTGGCGATTGACAATCTGGTCATTGAAACCGACCCCGCCAATGCGCCGTTCGACGCGCCCCTGCCCGCGCCGGTCCGTGACTGGAAATCTTCGGGAAACACAACTTACTACGTAGACAGCGCGGGAGGCAACGACAGCGCGGACGGCACAGGCGCGAAGTCAGGCATGGCAAACGCTGAAGCGCGTCAATGCGGGCGCGTTCGCGCCGGGTGATAAAATTTTGCTGCGGGCGGGCGGAACATGGACGGGATTTCTGGCTCCGGGCGGCAGCGGCAGCGAACAATCGCCGATTACGCTGGACATGTACGGGCAGGGGCCGAAACCGCGCATTGCGGGCGGTGGCAGAACGCTGGCAACGGTGTATCTGCATAACATGGAACACTGGCGGGTTCGCAACCTCGACATTGACAACAAAGGCATTGGACGAACTCCCAATCTCGCGGGCGTACTGGTGACACTGGACAATTTCGGCGTGGCGCATGGTATTGAACTGGCAGGTCTGGACATCCATGACGTAACGGGCAGTCTGGTGAAATCAGAGGGTGGCGGCAGCGGTATTCATTGCGCGTGTGGCGGCGACACAGTGAAAAGCCGCTTCGACGGGCTGAAAATCGAGAACTGCCGCCTGCGCCACACAGACCGCAACGGCATCACGATGAACGGCTACTGGGCGCGGAAGGACTGGTTTCCGAGCCTGCATATCGTGATTCGCGGCAACCTGCTGGAAGACATTGGCGGCGACGGCATTGTTCCCATTGGCTGCGACGGCGCGCTCATAGAGCGGAACATCCTGCGCGGCGGGCGGCAGCGGTGCGAGGATTACGCGGCGGGCATCTGGCCCTGGAGCTGCGACAACACCATCATACAGTTCAACGAAGTGAGCGGCATGAAGGGGACAAAGGACGGGCAGGGCTACGATTCCGATTGGAACTGCCGCAACACGCTGTTTCAGTACAACTACAGCCACGACAACGAGGGCGGATTTATGCTGATTTGCTGCGACGGCGCTTCCAAAATGCCGTACAGCATCGGCAACATCGGCACGGTGATACGCTACAACATCAGCCAGAACGACGGCGCGCGAACCCTCCAGATTACCGGCCCGTGCCACAACACGCAGATTTACAACAACGTCTTTTATACAAAGAAGGGCAGTGGCCTGTACGCGCTACAGGCGGGCAACTGGGGCGGCAAGTGGCCCGAAGATACGCGGTTCGCCAACAACATCTTTTACACAGACGGCAAGGCAAACTTCGCTTCGGGCAAAATGATCGGGATCGTTTTTGACCATAATAGTTTTTGGGGCGAGTTTGCGCAACGTCCCGATGATGCCCGCGCCATTCTGACAAATCCAATGCTGGCAACTCCCGGAAGCGGCAGAACGGACTGGATGCAGCCTGCATGGCTATGTTCTGCTGTCAGGTTCGCCCTGTATGGGCGCGGGAAGGCTGCTCGGCGTAACAACAGCCGCGATTTTGCAGGCAAACTTCTGCCCGTCGCCATGCCGCCCGACATCGGCGCGATTTCAGCATTGACCGAGTGGGGTTGTGGGTATCCGAAGACAAAATCAGGCCAAAATATCTCGAAAACGCCGTTTTCAGGGTATAGTAGTGGGGCAATGTCCCGAACATTTTACCAACCATTTTAATAGCATCACAGGAGAACAAAAATTATGGCTTCTCGCCACCAGGGCCGACATAAACCGCGCCATCACAACCATGCAGTCAAACCTGCGCATACCTTCAAAACCACGCTGCCCCCGCTGCCAAAACCGGGTGATACGGCTGTTTCGGCCTCCACGTCGGTAGCAACCGCCGTCGCCGATGTGCCGCAGCCAACGCAAATGGCTCCTGAAGCAGCCGTTGCGGCGCAATAAGGGACTCACTACAAAACAGCCGGAGGCTTTCACGCCTCCGGCTGTTTTATATCAGGACCCGTAACAAAGCAACAAAGAGGGTTGGATTACTCTTCCTCCGCTTTTTGGGGACGAAAAACACTTTCGATGTCTTGTGAGCCGTGCATAAGCCGTATAACGCGAAGTTCTGCTTCCGTAGCGCGATAGAAGACAAGATACTTTGGGAATCCGGTAACAGGACACATCCGCATATTGGCAAGTTTGGGATTACCGTAGCTCCGCCGCACTCCTATACCGGGCATATCGGCCAACTCCCGGTACATGGCATCAACCGATCCGCAAACCGATCCGCGGCTTCCAGACTGTCTTCGGCAATGTAGTAGGCCGCCTCAATAGCATCGAAACGCGCTTCCTCATGGACAATGATTATACGACTCATCCCTGCTGTTGCGCTTCCGCTAAACGCTCTCGCACAGCCTGTTTAATATGCGGCGCGTCTTCCGGCGTCCATTCGCTTGCCGGGGAATCCAACCCACGCAGCAAACTTGCCTCAAGACATTCCTCAGTACGTCTTTTCTGATCTTCGCGCACCAGACTGCGAAAATATTCGCCGGTGTTACTGGTAGCGTCCTTCCATGATCCGCTCTTCGATATATTGATTCATTTGCTCGGGCATGGCTATGCTGACATTGACCATTTGTGAAGTAACCTCCTTCTAATCTACCGGTTTATTTTATCACGAAACGCCGCTTGTGAAGCAACAATTCTGCATCCACAATGGGTGTGTACTTGTCAATTACAGACGCGATTGGTCTATTTTCTGCCGATACAGACCACTTCTTTCAGGCTGCGATGGTACAAACGACCATTGGCGTAACTGACGCTATTCAGGCTCCAGGTTTGTCCGGCCAGACCGAGATCGTTGACGGCAAGCAACGCCTTTTCGTCCAACACCTGCGCCTGCCCGTCAATCACATACGTCACGCCGAGCATGGTGGTAAAGAAGATTTTACCGTTGACGACGGTTGGGCTGCCCAACATGCACCACCACCAGCCGTCGCGCTTTGAGCGCGGGTCGCCCGCCGCGTCAATGCCGCGCGAGTTGACGGTAGACGAGGGCTGTTCCTGTCCCCATAGCATTTTATCCGGCTGGCCCGCTTCGCGCGTCACCTGCACGGGCAATTCCAGATACTCCACTTTGTCGGTTCGGATGTTGACGCGCCCCACGCAATGGGCTGGCCCGGAATGGCTGGCCGCATCCGTAAAGCACAGGAAATAGTGCCAGTCGCCGACAACGATGTTGGTGAACCAGCCGGGAAACACATGGACGGGCGGCGACATCTTGCTCAGGTCAACGTCGGCTTCCAGAACATATTTGCCTGTCGGCGCGTCATAACGGCGCACGTCCGCTTTGGCCGTAAGGGACTGCGTTTTAATCCATTTGCCATTGCGGGTATCAATGACAACGTGTTCGCTGTTGTCGGAATTGATCCAGTAGGCGTGTTGTTTGTCCCAGTGCATATTGTACAGCGCTTTGCCTTTGGCCTCGTACAGCCACAGCGTTTTGCCCTCCCGGCCAGGCGCGAGGCTTGTCAGCGACAGGCCAATGGGCGTTTCCGGCGCGTCGTGATACCCGCCCCGTCCCTGCAACACGGCGGGAAGTCCTTCGGCGGTTGTCCCCATAACCGGCGTATTGTAGTGCGTCATGGCGTCGTCGGATACCCACAGCGTTTTGCCCGTGTTTTTGTCCAGCCCGCGCAGGTAGTTCCAGGCGTCCTTTTCGCGTTTGGGGTCGTCCGCATCGCGGGGTTCCATGTTGACCAGCGCATTCCCGGCCATGAACGGCTCGAACTGCTTGTTGAAGGGCCGCCCACCCGTTGGCTTCCACTCCCGCAGCCAGAGTCGATGCCCCTCCACATCCCAACACCCGACCGAACCGCTGGAATTGACGAACCACACATGCTTGCCGTCCGTGATGGGCGTGGGCGAAGACGAGTCGCTGAAACCGTAGGCATAGGTGCTGTCCTCGCTTCCGGGCAGATCGCATGTCCACAGGATTTTGCCGGTTCGGCTGTCCAGACAGTAACCGACGGCCTCATGCCCCTCCTTACGCGCCGTATCCGACTCCAGCTGTTTCATCGTGGTCAGGAACAGGCGATTGCCCCACACGGCAATGCCGCTTTGCCCCTCTTCAGGCAGCGTGGTTTTCCACACGATATTCTGGTTGCGCGTCACGCTCCATTGCAGGGGAACATCGCGCCCGGTGACGGTGACGGCCCACGAGCCGTTCGGCCCCGCCGCCTGCGGCCAGTTGTTCGCGCTTTGCGCGTCTTTTGCGCGTGGGCTGCGCATCGCCCCGGCAACAAACGCGCTCGTAAGTGACAGGCACAAACCGCTTATCGCAAGCGCGGACAAAGTAGTTTTCAGTTGACGCATGGGTATATTCCTTAATTGGAGAACTTGATGGTTCCTTATTTCTACGCGACAGGCAACTTTTCCTTACCAACGCCTGTCAATTCAGTGGGAAGCGGAGCAGGCAAATGCGTGTCCTGTCTTGACAGCGGGGCGCAGGCAGAGTATAATTGGGGTTGTATGGTGAGGGATCGTCCAATGGCAGGACAGCGGCCTTTGGAGCCGTTAATCATGGTTCGAATCCATGTCTCTCAGTGAATATCAGGGCGCTGTTTCAATGTTCATTAACATTGAAACAGCGCCCTGATTGCGCCTGCGACAGCGCTATGGCTTTTTGTTGTGTTCTTCCGGCGCAACAGAGTCCATTAGCGACAACACCCGAACCTGCCGTATCCAGCGCGCCGGTCGCTTGTCGTCGGGTACAATGAAGCGGAACGGCCCCTGTTCCGGGGACAGCGGTTTGCCGTCCTTTTTAGTTGCCACCAGTATCAGCTTGTCGGTAAAGTTCGGGTCGAATTCGGGCAGGGCGAACACAACCCGGTATTTATCTGCGGCTTCGACGAGCAGGTATTTGGTCAACATTCGTCCGTGCAGATTCGCCTCGAAGTTCATCCCCGCTTTTTTCATCACGTCCGCCAGCGTCGCGCCGCTGTAGGTTATCTCCTCCCCGCCCTGTTCTTTCACTTTGACGCTTTTCTGCGGCAGGTTGTCCATATCGGCGGTTTGCAGCGTCACCGGCTTATCCGTCACCCCACGCGCGATCAAGCCTGTTTTTGTGTCTTGTTTTTTGCCGTCCGATACAGGCGGCTGCGCGGACAATCCTGTGGACAGCAGCAAAGCGGAAACAACCAAGCCCCTGCGCACGCCTGCCATGACACGAAAGTTGCCAATCATTAGATTTTCTCCAAAACCGGCGCGTTCAAGAAAGCGGTAAAAGTAGTGAACACGCCCCTGATTTGTGGTATTGTTAAGCAGTCTTTGCTTCTGATTCTGGCGCTTCCTGAATGTACTCGTGAAATCACATACCTACTGGAATTCTACCCCTGATGCTTAATAAAAGTTCTATTCCACGTCCAAAACGCCGAAACGCTCCCCTGCCGGAACGCGAAATATCTATTCGAGACGAGTATATCACGCTCGGGCAACTGCTGAAGCGGGCGGATATTATCAGCACGGGCGGCGAAGCGAAATGGTATCTCGCGGAAACGGTTATTATGGTCAACGGCGAGCCGGAACAGCGGCGAGGGCGCAAACTCCGCCCCGGCGACCTGATTGCCGCGCCCGATGTGCCGCCCGTGCGGATTATCGCCGCGCCCCTGCCTGCGCCCGTGGAAACAACGCCTCCCGCGCCCGTCGAGTCGAACACGCGCCAGAAACACAAGGCGGCATTTTCGGGTGATGTTGCCGCGCCCGCGCAAGAGAATACAGCCGCGAATGAACGCGAATAGTACCAGGAGAAATGTTGTGACGTTCAGCAGATTGTGGCTTACCCTGTTCGCGCTCGGCTTTGCGCCCCTGCTGTTGAGCGGCGTTTTGCCCGCAGGCGTCGGCGTTGCGCTTGCCGTTCTCTGGTACGCGCTGCTTGTCGGGCTGGCAATCGCCGATTGGCGGCTGTTCCCCCCGCTGGAGAAACTGATTGTGGAGCGCGATGTGGACGAGAAACTCTCCCTCGGCGTAGAAAACGCCGTTCGTATCCGCATCCACAACGCCACCAATGCGCCCGCCCATCTGGAACTGCGGGATTCGCCGCCCGAAGCCATCCCCAACGATCTGGACGACCTGCCGCTTGTGTTCGCGCTTCCGCCCAACAGCCATCACGTCGTCACCTATCATCTGCGCCCCACCCTGCGCGGCGATTACGCTTTTGATGACCTGTTTATTCGGGTGCGCGGACGGCTGGGCATGGCGCATCGGCTGCGGCGGATACCGGCGGCACGGATTATTAAGGTGTACCCGAACTTACAGAATCGACGAAGTTTGCGCTTATGGCGCGGCGGGGGCAGTTGCAGCAGGTGGGCGTTCGCAAGGCGCGATTGCAGGGCGCGGGGCGCGAATTCGAGAGCCTGCGCGACTATCAGCCCGACGACGAACTGCGGCGCGTGGACTGGAAAGCGACGGCGCGGCGCGGGCAGTTGATTTCCCGCCAGTACGAGGTGGAAAAATCGCAGAACGTGATGCTGGTCGTGGACGCGGGGCGCACCATGCTGGCCGAAGTGGACGGAATCCAAAAACTGGATTACGCCATCAACGCCGCCCTCGCGCTTGCGCATGTGGCGACGGAAGCGGAAGACAATGTGGGCCTGCTGATTTTTGCCGATGAAGTGCAAACGTACCTGCCGCCCCAAAAAGGCCGAGCGCAGGTATTCGCCATTTTAGAAGCCCTGCACAACACCCGCGCCAGCCTGACCGAGCCGGACTATGTGCAGGCACTAACGTTTTTACAAACCCGGTTCCGCAAGCGTTCGCTTATGATCTGCTTCACCGACCTGTGGGACCCCGACTCGTCGCGCAGCACCATCTGCGGAACTGGCAAGCCTACAGCCGCGCCATGTAGTCGCCGCCGTTACCCTGCTGGACACCAAACTCAAAAACGCCGCCAATCAGGAACCCGCCACCGTCAACGCCGCCTACGAAAAAGCCGTCGCAACGCAGGTACTTCAAGACCGCCAACGCGCCCTGTCCGCCCTGAGCGAACGCGGCATCCTCGTGGTAGACGCCCCGGCAGAGAAACTATCGGCGGAATTGGTCAACCGCTATCTGGAAAGTAGAAGGTAGGGCAAAGGATGAAGGATGAAACGATGCCTGCTGATCTAAAGATTTGTTTTCACAGGAAAATCAGTAAGTAACAGCGCAACTTCATCCTTCATCCTTCATCCTTCATACTTTGTGAACGTAGCGTCCGTGTTCGGGAATAGCGATTTGATCGAAGTTTTGGGCCAGCGTGTGCAGGGCGGCGCGCATTTCCGGGCCACGCATGGCGCGTCCATGTCCTGTCAAGGCGATTTCGGGTTCCAATGCGGCGAGTTTGGCGACGGAGGTTCGGGCGCTATCCCAATCGGGCGTGAAGTACATGGGCGGGCCGTGCAGGGCGGGCAGTTGCGTGGCGACGGCATACGCGGACTCCTGATTGGTGGTGATAAAGGCGTCCCCCGCGATTAAGGTACGATCCTGTTCCCGCCACAGCGAAACATGGCCGGGGGCATGTCCGGGCGTGTGCAGCCATTTCCAGCCGGGCATAAAGGGAACGCTGCTGTCCGAGGGCAGAATTTGCAGCCACCGGCTCACATCTATTGGGCCGCGCGGATACATCGGCGACATGGTTGCCATTAGGCCGTTGCCTACGGTCGGGTCGGGCGGCGGGTACGCGGACTGCCCGTTCAAAAATGGCGTTTCCAGTTCGTGCGCGTAAATCGGCACGTCCCACAACTCCGCGAGATGCTCCAACACGCCTACATGGTCGAAATGCCCGTGCGTCATTACAATGGCGGCAGGCCGTCCGTTTTCCCCGAAACGCTCCTTTGCCGCGCCCGTAATCTGCCCGGTCATGCCCGGAATGCCTGCGTCAATCAGCACCCATTGCCCGTCGCCCGCATGTTCGTTGCCGTAGAAAGCGACATTCACAAGCATCAGGCGTTTGTAGGCCACATCCGGCGTCACTTCATGTGTTCCGTCGTGACGCGCATGATCCACTTCGGGACTGTCGGCGCGGCTGCTGGGATCCAAAGGTATTTGATGTTCCATAGTTTGCTGCTCCTGCATAAAGGGTAGGCCATGACGAATTCAACGTCCGGCATTTAACAGGAAAGACCGCCTGCCAACCCCAAATTGCGCCAAACCTTAGACATATCTTGTTCTATATCTACCTTTGGTACCTCTCAAACCGACTCCTTATTCGCGTTCATTCGCGTTCATTCGCGGCTGTTCTTCTCCTGCTTCTCCGAATGTCTTATCTCCGGCCAGTCTTTGATGCCGATGAGGGGCAAGGCGAAGGCGGTGGCGGTAGCTTCGTTTGCTGTGCCGAGCGCCTGATACACGAACCAGATGGGCTTTTTGCCCAGCGGATCGTCTTTGTCGTCGGGAAATCGGCGCAGGCCGATGCGCAGGCCGCCCTCGCCGCGATTGTCTACCCAGTTGTGATAGTGAAACACTTCGATGGCGTCCAAGTTCTTGTATTTGTTCCACGCATACGCCATGCCCGCCGCCTGATTGCGCAATGCCGTTTCGCTGTAATCCCGCGAGTTCAGCCCCTGTTCCGTCAAATGCGCCTTGCGAACACGCTTGCCCATGTACAACATTCGCGGCTGTTTCAGCCACGCATCCAGCACTTCCAGATTTTTGAACGTGATTTTGGGCGTGTCGAAGGTGAAATTGACCTCGTTGTCTTCCCATACGCGGGGTTCAAACAGGTTTTGCGGGTAGGGATGAAAGGCGACCGACCAGTCGAAATCGCCCTCCGCATGAGAGTAATCCGCCAGAGTTTCGAGCAGAAAGCGTCCCGAGTAGATTTGGGCGTCGGGAACCGCCGTCCAGTGATGCTCCAGTGAAATGAACACGCGGGCATGGGGATTGTACTGCCGCGCGATTAAGTACGCGACGCGCATGGACTTGTGGTACAAATCCATATAAAGCAGGGCGGTTTTGTTGCCCGCGTTGGTCCACACCCAGCCCGCGTTCACTTCGTTGTGCAGTATCCAGTGGTGGATACGCCCGTACTGCGCGTCGGGTCGGCTATAACGTCGGGCGAGAAATTCCAGCGCGGCGGCATACGCGTTCAAGCCCTGCGCGGTCGTGACATCCGGCATGGCGAAAATGCCTGCGGGGTCGGCGTCCGGGTGCGCGGCCAGTCGGCTGTAATCTCCTTTGGGCGCGTTTCCCGGCTGTCCAAGCAGAATGATAGCCGACACAACGATGTTCCGTTTGGTCGCTTCCAGCAGCGTTTTGTCCATTTCCGCGATGCGCCAGTCATCGGTGTACCATGTATGCCCCTGATAGGTGAAGGGCGTCCGGTTTGCTCCGGGCGCGGCGCGCATGAAACTGTTCAGCACGACGTTGACGGTCACGGCGGAAATGCCCAACTCGTCCAGATCGCTGACGGGAAAGCCGGTCGTGAAGCCGCCCAATCCCTTTTTGTTATGTATGACAACTTCGGGCAAATCCGCTTCCGGTTCCACCGTATCCACGTAACGCGCATGGGACAACAGTTCCGTTGTCTGTTCCTGTTTTGCGGACAATCGCCCATCGCGACAGCAGGCGGTCGGTTTGCTCCTCTTGGCGCGTATCCTCCCGCTTACTGTTCGGTTTCTCATTCGCGCCCGCGCCCTGCCTGCCCTGCCGGTCAACAGTAAGGGTGAAATGTCCACTCGTATCGGCATGAACGGGCGTTTCCAATGAAAACTGTTGCTGTTCGGTGACATTGGCATACAGGGGCGTTTCCACTAGATAGAGAGGCCCACGTTCCTTTTTGACATCGGCTTCAATGCGAATTTGCTGATGGTTCGCGGTTACGCGCAGGATACTACAGGGATACTGCCGGTGCAGATATTCGCGCAGGTGGGTTTCATGCTGCTTTTCTACTTGGCGCAGAGTTTCTCGCCGCGCTTCCAATCGTATCTCCTGTTCGGTTTGAGCGCGTAATTGCAGGCCGCGTAACTGTATGGTTTTACCCGCCTGCGTCCCAAAGTCGAGCCGCAGTTGCCGGATGCCCTCCTTGGGCATATCCGGCCTGTCCAGAACGGGGTTTATGTTGACGCTGTGGACAGACCAGCCTTCGCTCACGCTCAACCCCTTTTCCATAACGCTATGCGCTTCGCTCAGGGGCGGCAGGACGAACACTTGAAACGAGTCCGTACCCGTCGCGCTGAAATATTCAAACGCGACAACATGCTGGCGCTTATCCAGAACCGGGGTAAGCGGTTCGGTGAATACATAGGGGTCGGAACCGGTCGTATGTATCTCATACTCGCCATTTTCAAGAACGCGCAATGTGGCGTCATGAATGTTTTGCGTTGTCAGTTTCAGCATTCGCGCTTCCTCCCCACGCGCTGATTGCGCCGTCATTGCCAGCGTCGCGATGAGATACAAGAGCATACAGGTTATGAACAGAAAACGCATAAAGTTCCTCACAAATTCGTGGTACGATATATCCAACTATTCTCGCTTTGATTTCCTGCCACATCAAGAGTTTATTCGCCACTATTCTCGTTATGCCCTGCCGGGATTCGCGAGCGCGGCATCAGGACGACTTTTATGGTTATTGGTTCTCATTATCTACGCGCTCCCGCTCCCGTTGCCCTTTTCGGGTTTTTGAGCGTTTTGCTTGCTGCGGCGGCTGTTCGGGCAGGCTGTGGTTTCCAAACCACCTGCGCCTGCGCAAAGTAAAACCGCCGGTAAGAAGCACTGGGCGTATGTGGCCCCGGTTCGGCCTCCGCTTCCTCCTGTGAAGAATACGGTCTGGCCGCGCAATCCTGTTGACCGATTCATTCTGGCGCGACTGGAAAAAGAGAAACTCGCGCCCTCGCCTGAAGCCGACAAAATTACCCTGCTGCGCCGCGTTACCCTCGACCTGACGGGATTGCCGCCCACGCCCCGCGAAACCGACGCTTTTCTTGCCGACTATTCCCCGGACGCTTACGAAAAAGTTGTAGACCGGCTGCTTGCCGATCCGCACTATGGCGAGCGCATGGCCCTGCCCTGGCTGGACGCCGCCCGCTATGCCGACAGCAACGGCTTTCAGCAGGATGGCGACACGTACCAGTATGTTTGGCGCGATTGGGTTGTCCGCGCCTTCAATGCCAATATGCCGTTCGATCAATTCACCATCGAGCAACTGGCGGGCGATCTACTTCCCAACGCGACGGACGAGCAGAAAATCGCCACCGCTTTCAATCGCTGCCACCTGCTCAACGGCGAGGGCGGCGCGATTGCCGAAGAGCAGCGCAACGTCATTCTGTTTGACCGCGTGGATGTGACCGCAACGACGTGGCTTGGCGCGACGCTTGCCTGCGCCCAGTGCCACGACCACAAGTACGACCCGCTCACGCAAAAAGACTATTACTCTTTCATGGCGTATTTCAATAACGTGCCGGAAAACGGAACGCCGCCGGGCGGCGGGCAGTACCGCATCGCCGACCCGTGGATGACAGCCGCAGCGAAGCCGAAAACGCGAAATTAAAAGCCTTTGAAGCGCAATTGGCTGGCGCGAAAACCGAGGCCGACAACTACATGCGGACGCATGAGCGCGGAGATTGAAACCGCGCAGGCCGCGTGGGAAACCGCCAACATCGCCAATGCGTTGTCAAGCGCTCCGAAATTGGACGACTGGCAGGCAGTCGGGCCGTTTCCCGCCGACTCGTTTGATGCCGCCTATGATTCCGCTTTTGTCGCCGAAAAACAGATCAGATTTGAAGCAAACTTATGCAGACGGCAAATTGAAATGGACACGCCGTCCCGAATGGAAGGACGGCGCTGTAGTCGCGCTGACGGGAGAAAATTCGGCCACGTATCTGTACCGCGTGATTCATGCCGACGCACGCCATGCCGCTCGCGCTGTCCTTCGGCAGTGACGACGCCATCAAAGTGTGGTTCAACGGCGCGCCTATTGTCGCGAACAAAACCACGCGGGCCGCTGCTGCCCGATCAGGAAAAAGCGACGGTCAACCTGCGCGTTGGCGACAACATTCTGCTGATGAAAATCGTCAACGGCGGCGGCATCGGCGGCTTTTACTTCAAGGCGCAGGAGACCGGCCTGCCTGCCAACATCGCTCGCGCATTTTGAAAACCGCTTCCGCTTCGCGTTCCGCAGCCGACGCCAAAACCGTTCGGGATTACTTTCTTGCCGCCAACGCCCCCGCCGAACTGAAAGCAGCGCGGGACAATATAGCCGCCACGCAAAAAGAGCTGGACGCCTTTCGCATGAGCCTGCCCCGCGTGATGATTATGTCGGACGCCCGCCCGCGCAAAACGCATGTGCTGCAGCGCGGCAACTACGAAATGCCGGGCGAAGAAGTGACCGCCCGCCACGCCCGCCAACCTGTCGCCCCTGCCTGCCGATGCGCCCAAAAACCGGCTTGGGCCTGGCGCAATGGCTGGTCAGCGCGGACAATCCGCTCACGGCTCGCGTTCAGGTGAACCGTTACTGGCAGATGTTTTTCGGCACGGGGCTGGTGAAAACATCGGAAAATTTGGGAACGCAAAGCGAACCGCCCACGCATCCCGGAACTGCTGGACTGGCTTGCGGTTGAATTCCGCGAAATCGGGCTGGAACGTCAAAAAACTGCAGCGGCTGATTGTGACAAGCGCGACGTATCGGCAATCTTCCAAAACCACGCCCGCTGTTGCGGCAGCGCGACCCGGAAAACAAGCTGCTGGCGCGGAGCGCGCGGTTCCGGCTGCCCTCGCTGATGCTGCGCGATGTGGCGCTGGCTTCCAGCGGCCTGCTCAATGCGCAAATCGGCGGCAAGCCCGTGTATCCCTATCAGCCGAAAGGCATCTGGGACGGCCTTGCCATCACGAATGAGCGCGATTTCACTTATCCGCAATCGAAGGGCGCGGATTTGTTCCGCCGCAGCCTGTACACCTTCTGGCGGCGCACGGTTGCCCCTGCCAACATGTTCGACGCGAGTACGCGCACGACCTGCAAAGTGCGCCTGCCCACCACCAGCACGCCCCTGTACGCCCTGACCACTCTGAATGATGTAACGTGGGTGGAAGCCGGACGCGCCCTCGCCGAACACGTCATGCAGGATATTCCCAACACTCCGCAGGTGGTTCGGCGACGCTGCCAACGCGCGCCTGACGGAAGCCTTCCGCCGCGTGTGCGCCCGCCGCCCGCTTCCCGATGAACTGCGCGTTTTGCGCCGCAGTCTGGATCGCGCCCTTGCCGCGTACCGCGCCAATCCTGCCGCCGCCGATGCCTACCTGAAATCCGGCGACAGTCCCCGCGATACGAAACTAAACGCGCTCGAACACGCCGCGTATGCGAGTGTCTGCCTTGCCATTTACAATCTGGATGAGGCGCTGACGCGGGAGTAATAAGAGCTGAACCGAATTATGAACCCTGAATTTGAAAACGCGCTGCATGTTTCCCGCCGCCAGTTCTTCGGACGCGCCGCTACGCGGTATCGGCGTCGCCGCCCTATCCGCCCTGCTGCAACAGGAAGGCCTTGCCGCGCTCCACAACGGTAACACCGGCATCTCTCCTCACCAACAACCAGCCACTCAACCACCAACCTGCCGCATTTCCCGCGAAAGCGAAGCGCGTCATCGTGCTCTGGCAGGGCGGAGCGCCCTCGCATGTGGATTTGTTCGATTATAAGCCGGGGCTTGTTCGACAAGCGGGGGCAGCAGGTTCCCGATTCGGTGCGGGCGGGGGCGCGATTGTCCACCATGACGGCGGGACAGGCCGCGCATCCCGTATTGCCGCCCATCAAGCCGTTCAAGCAGTACGGCAAAAGCGGATTGTGGCTGTCGGAAATGCTGCCGCATATCGGCTCTATCGCGGACGATATTTGTCTGGTGAAATCCATGCATACGGAAGCCGTCAACCATGCGCCGGGAGTGACGTTCTTTATGACGGGCAGCCAGATACCCGGACGGCCAAGCATGGGCGCGTGGGCCACCTACGGTTTGGGCAGCCTTGCCAACGACCTGCCGGCCTTTTGCGTGATGACCTCGACTGACCGGGGCAAAACGTGCGGACAGTTGTTTTATGATTACTACTGGGGCAGCGGGTTTTTGCCGTCCAAATATCAGGGCGTCCGGTTCCGGGGGGATGGCGACCCGGTTTTGTATCTCGCCAACCCGGACGGCATGTCGCGCGAACATGCGGCGGGGCGCGCTGGACGACATTGCCGAACTGAACAAGAAACGGCTTGCCGAGTACGGCGACCCGGAAATCGAAACCCGCATCGCGCAGTACGAAATGGCGTACAAGATGCAGACCAGCGTACCCGAACTGCTGGATATTACCCAAGAGCCGAAGTCCGTACTCGAACTGTACGGCCCGGACGTGCAGCGCAGTGGCTCGTATGCCCGCAACTGCCTGCTGGCGCGGCGATTGATTGAGCGCGGCGTCCGCTTCGTGCAGATCATGCACTCCGGGTGGGATCAGCACAGCAATCTGGATACGCAACTGGAAGTGCAGTGCCGCGATACCGATCAGCCCTCCGCCGCGCTTGTCATGGACTTGAAGCAGCGCGGATTGCTGGAAGATACGATTGTCCTCTGGGGCGGGGAGTTCGGGCGGACGGTTTTCGTGCAGGGCGACATCAACAATCCCAACGGGCATGGGCGCGACCATCTGGGTTCGTGTTACAGCATGTGGGTGGCGGGCGGCGGCTTCAAAGGCGGCACGACGTATGGCGAAACCGACGATTACTGCTACAACGTCGCCCAAAACCCCGTGCATATCCACGACTTGCAGGCGACCATTATGAACCAACTCGGCATTGACCATACGCGCCTGACGTACCGCTATCAGGGCCGCGACTTCCGCCTGACCGATGTATACGGCAATGTTATTCAAGCCGCTGATAGCGTAACAAAGGACGAAGGATGAAGGATGAACCCTGCCTACCTGTGGTGGCTGAGTTGTCAGGCGCATAAACGCCGGTTGCGCATTATTGCCCGCCTGCTCAAAGCCATCAATTTTGTGGTGTTCCATGCCATTCTGCCGCCCGAAGCGGACATACAGCGCGACATACTGCTGGAACACTACGGATTGGGGATTGTGGCGCATCCGAATGTCACGCTGGGGCATCGGGTACGCCTGTTTCAGCACGTCACGCTGGCGGCGGAATCGGTTGTCGGTTCGGAATACCGAATTTTCATTGAGGATGACGCGATTATCGGCGCGGGCGCGGTGATTGTGGGAAAAGGCAGCCAGAGTTTGCGGATCGGCAAAGGCGCGCGCATCGGCGCAAATGCGGTTGTCACCCGCGACGTGCTGCCCGGTCAGACAGTGGTAGGCGTTCCGGCCCATCCTTTGGAAACGTCACGGCGATGACATTGCCGTTCAGAAACCGATTTAAGACTAAACAGAAGTTCCCGATTGCATCAGTTAAGCATGATGTTGTCGGGAACTTTTTCTTTGCGGCTTTCGACGTACCAGAAGTGTTGCAAGAGCGAGAACACAACACAAAGAGCCACGAACAGAAAGAGCCACAAACAGCAAAAGCAAGGCAAGGAAGAACACGCATCATGCAAAGCAGACGACAGTTTTTCAAGGAGAGCGCGATTATGGCGGGAGCGGCGGCGGGAATTACGGCGGGCGCGAACGGGGAAGCGCAGCAGACCACTATCGCGGATATGACCACGCCGCTGACCACCTTCAAAACGCCAACCACAACCCGCAAGGGCGATATGATGTACCGGACGCTCGGACACACTGGCGAACAGGTTTCCCTCATTGGAATGGGCGGGTTTCATATCGGCAAGCAGGCCGACGAGCAGGAGAGCATTGCCCTGATTCGGAGTGGCGTAGACCGGGGCATCACCTTTCTGGACAACAGTTGGGACTACAACGAGGGCAAAAGCGAGGAGCGCATGGGCAAGGCGCTTCAGGACGGGTACCGCGCAAAGTGTTTTTAATGACCAAGCTGGACGGGCGCACCAAAGCGTCCGCCAACGAGCAACTGGAACAATCCCTGAAACG
>CAWFQB010000010.1:0-214876 GCA_963817895.1 uncultured Chthonomonadaceae bacterium | reverse complement strand
GCCAGCATTGCTTCATTAGGCCCTTGCGGAATGGTATGTAACTGTGAGTTTTCTATTGTTAAAATCGTCAGGCGTACTTGATGCCCAATTAATTCCGCGTCATGCGCGCGTATATCTTCCCATGGTCCCTCTAAAATTTGTGGTAACATTGAAATTCTCCCACAGGGCGACAGTATAAACAATGCCCGACACCCCGAACCCAGCACGTCCAGCTTCTCGTATTTTCCTATCAATCCTAATGGCATGGCAATTTCACTTCCGACAATTTACAAAGTTGGTCTTCTCTGGACAGCAAAGATTTCTGACACGCGCGCTCGGAAACCGGGCAGGAGCGATCCGGCGTAAATCTCCATGTCGACAACATACTCCACAAAAACGGATGGCGAAGTAAATACTTTCACTGTCTGTGTGGTGGGAAACATGTGCCATACCTGCTGCGCCCCAGCGTCGAAATACTCTTGTAGTTTGCGCCGCATATCCGCCGGTTCTTCGGATGGCGAGATCACTCCAACGCACAAATCCGGCGCAAAATCGCCGAAGTTTTCCGGCGCTTCGCCACCGGGCAGGCGCTCATAGCGAATGAAACTCAGGTCGGGACACCGCACATTGCCGTTTCTCATGCGGAAGCCCGCCTGTGAGCCAACCAGAATTCCTACGGGATCGGCAGCCGTTCCCATCAGGCGAGCCAATCGAATCACAAGCTGATCATGGCGGACACTGGCCGGCACTTCGCGTACCTCCCCATCTACAAGTTCATACTTCCGCCCATCCGAGGGCAGCCGTTTGAATTCCTCTTCCGTAACCGTGTGTCTTGCAATTTGAAGCGTTTGCGAAACTGCCATCGCTATCTCCGGTTTGATCTCGAACAATACTGCGTATTTCTACTCATGCGTTGGCTCACCGACAGACGGTTTGACTGTGTCGGGTGTTTTGCCGCCTGCTGGCGGTTGCGGGGGAACGGCTGTGTCGGGCTGTGTCGCTGCTGGCCCGGTATCGGGAGTGGCGATAATCTTTTTGAGCGCGTGGCCGTCAATCACGTAGATACTGCCGAACTTGTCCACAGCTAGATTCACAGGGGATTGCAAACTGCCCTGCCCGATGCCGGGTTTCATCATCACGCCCATCGGATCGTACTTGTCAATGGCGCGCGAAATGGGGTTGAATTCGTAGCGGTTGCCACTTGCGTCTACGGCGAGCATGGGCAGAATGGGTGTGGTTTTGACAGAACCATCCTTGCGCAAAATAGTCGGCATCAGGGGCAGGGGCGTGGCAAGAGTATTCGCCAGAACGGTAGGAGTGCCGCCCGGTGAAATGGCGAGTTCCTGCCCCTTTGTCGTGACCACAAGCAATCTGCCGTCCGGCATGACGTGCAATGCGCCCTCCCAAAGCGGTAAGCGCGAATACAGCATAACCGGCTGTTTATAGGCCAGAGACACTGAGGTAGGTTCGTAGACAACCGGCGGTGATTTGGGCGCGGGCGTTTTCGGCTGTAGTTTGCCGCTCCAGAATAAATACAGGCCAACCCCTTCCGCAATGGCCGCAATCAACAGCAGGCCGAACAAGACGGGGGATACGCCGCGCCGGGGCGTCGCGACATCCCTGCTGTAGCGGTCGTTCGCATGGGAAACATAGCGGTCTTCGCGTTCGGGTACAGACTTCGCGCTCTGACTCGCGCCCGGAACTCAGGCTGCGCTTCCACGCCTGATTGGGATCGGTAACGTCCTCTTCGGTTTCCCACGGAGTCGAGGGCGATTTTTGAACGGGCGTCGCGGTTTCCAATGGGGTAAACGCGCCGTAGTGCAGGGCGACAACGGTGACATTATCCGAGCCGCCGTTTTCCAGCGCGGCCTCCACCAGACGGTCGCAGGCGGTTTGCGGGTCGGGGCTGCCCGCCAGCAAACGCGCGATTGTGGCATCGTCCACTTCGGTTGTCAGGCCGTCCGAACAGAGCAGAAGCGCGTCGCCCGCTTCCAGCAGTCGAATCGTGATGTCAGGCTGAACCGTCGAGCGCAATCCCATAGCCCGCGTGATGGTGTTGCGAAAGCGGCTTGTCGCGGCCTGTTCCGGCGTCATTCTGCCCGCTTTGACCTGTTCCCACACTTCCGAATGGTCTTCGGTAATCTGGCTGAGTTTGCCGCCCCGCAGCAGATATGCGCGGCTGTCGCCCACATTGGCAAGAACAAGCCCGCCCTGCATCGCCCCCCACGACTTGCGAACGTGCGTTATCATGGCCGCTACGCAGGTCGTACCCATGCCCTGAAAGCCGTCGTGCTGCTGTTTGTAATTCCACACTTCGCTGTTGGCGTACTGTAGACCGCTGTTGAGCAGTTGCGCGATTTCCTGCGGTAAATCCTTGCCGGTCAACTCCGCCGCGCCGATTCGCGCCTCTTCCGGCAGGCTGTTGATGACCAGATTGGACGCGATTTCGCCGCCCTTCGTGCCGCCCATGCCATCGGCAACGACAAACAGGCCATCTATATACTCGCCCATCTCCTCCCCGGAAAACACGGCGAAACTGTCCTCGTTGCCGGAACGCTTGCGCCCCTTATCAGTCTTATAGCCAACGGCAATCGGGTGAAAGCCCTGAGTGGGGGAATTATCAATTTGTGTATCCATAAAAAACAGCCTCAGAAGAATTCAGGTTCTATTTGATTACTCGCGGTCACGGCGCATCAGCCCGACCAACAACGCCATAAACAGCAAAAACCCCGCCGCCACCAGATACCGCGCCATGCCTAATAGTACGTTCATTGTGTCACTTTCAGAAAGTGAGAGTGAGAGTGAGAGTGAGACGAACAAGTATTTACTCTCACTCTCCACTCTCACTCTCACTTCTTCTATGGTTGCCCACTCTCAAAGCGCAGCAGCAATTCGCCCAGGCCGATGCGGTCGCCGTCTTTGAGGGGTTGGGCGTGGCCGGCGGGCATGGGCAGGGCGTTGAGCGTGGTGACGGCGTTGCCCAGGCTTTCCAGCGTGTAGTCCGCGCCGTCGTTGATGATGCGGGCGTGGCGCGTGGCGATGGAGCGATCCGGCAGAACGATGTCGTTGGTGACGCCCCTGCCGATCACGGTTTCCGAAGCCAGCAGAAAATCATCCACATCATGCCCTTTGTTGGTCAGCACGAGGCGCGCGGTGCGATTGCGCAGGGAGCGGATGGGCGGAGCGGGGCCGGAACTGCCCTCGTCATCGCGCAGGGGAGCGCGGGGCGTGGACGCCAGGCCGTTTTGCGTACCGGTTTGCGGAGCGGGCGCGCGGGTTGCCACGCTGGCGACGGTGCCCATCTCCTCGTCCTCCAATTGCGACTGCGGCTTCCATTTCCGCGGGCCGGGACTGCTGAAACACAAGCCGGGTCGCGCCTACGGTGATCTCGTCGCCATCGTTGAGCGTTCGGTTTTCCACGCGCCGCCCGTTTACTTTCGTGCCGTTCGTGCTGCCAAGATCATACAGGGTGAATTTGCCGTCCGGGTCGAGTTCGATGCGGGCATGGCGCTTGGAAATCTGCCCGTCGTTGTCTACGGTCAGGTCGTTGCCGGATTTGGAGCGTCCAATGGTGACATTGCCGCGCGCGATGGCGTAGCGAAACGGCGGGCGATCCGGGGCATAGACTACGAGCGCGGCGCGGGCAACGGAAGGGAACCGTGCCGCCCTCCTCTTCCTCCATCTGCCGGGACACGCTGGCAACCGTGCGGTCTTCGCCGTCCGTATCCACGCGCCCGCGACCGCCGCTTGCCGCCGCAAATGGTTCGTCGCGCCGAAGCTGGCGGAGCGGTTTCCGGGCCGGTGATTTTGGTATTGTAGCGGCAGCGAACGCGGACTTTCTCGCCCTTTTTGTCGTTGAGTTCGGGATCGTCCACTTCTTTGATGGTGAAATCCAGCGCGCCGCGTATCACATAGTTGTTCTGTTTGCAGTAGCGGCGGATGGCGGATTCCAGTTCGCCCCGATCCAGAAACGACAGCAGATAGTCTTTCTCCTCGTCGTCATGGACGTTGATTTCCAGCACGTACTGGTTGGGCACGTACACGCGATTGTCGAAGCCTTCCTTGCGGTTGTCTTCCATCGCGGCCAGAATCCGGCGCAGAATGTCTTTGGGCCGCACGTCGTCACTGCCGCCCCCGAACAGCCCCTCGTACCACGAGCCGAACGAGCGATTGATTTTCTCAAACAAGTCCATGCGCTTCTTCCTGAATGCCGGCGCAACGTCGCCTGCTCGTCTGCCGATTTCTTTCTACATTATAGTGCAAGACGGAACAAACGTCAATTCGGTTGCAAAATCCCCGCTATTCGCCTATAATGAGGACAGCCAAAATAAGTGACTGCGAAAACGCGACAGGAGAAACCAACATGGCAATGATAGACAACGACATTCAAGTGAGTTATTTTGTGCTGTGCGACCAGGTGATTACCGAAGCGCAGACGAGCAAGCAATCCCTTATCGGCGTTTATTCCGCGCTGATGGCGCAGCAGTTGCCGGTTCTGGTGAATGTGGCGGTAGCGATGTGCCTGCGCGTGACCACGCCCCAGGCGCGCGAACTGGTGTTTCAAGTTCATCGGGCCGGACGGCGAGGCGATTTTCAATTCGCCCAACCTGCCCTGCGACTGGAACGGCGTTCAGCGCAGCCTGAAAACCGCCAGTTTCGCGACCCTGCAAATCGGCCTGAACCTGCAATCCCTCCCGCTTCCCAAACACGGCGTCTATCAGGCGGAAGTGTACGCGGACGGCGAACTGATTGCCACCTACCCGCTTTCCGTCCTCGCGCCCCCGCCGCAACAGCAGCCGCAAATCAATCGGGGTACAACCTGGTCCTAAAACCACATTTTGCATCCCTGACCGCTTAATGTGAGCGCGCAACAGACAGGCAATGCAGATGAAACCGCAGCATTGCAGGAAATCAAAGTCCGTGTTGGTTCTGGCAGGAAGCATTGCCTTTTGCATCCTGCTTTGCGGCGCGTGGCTTTTAAGTATTGCAGGCAACGCTTCGGCAGGCATTTTGCTATGCTTTAGCGGATTCGCGTTGTTCTGTTTGGCCGCAGTGGTGTACGACATCCGAACCGGGGAAGCGCGTTGGTGGGACCTCTGGCTGCTGTCGTAATGATACTGCTGGCTGCCGCTACCGTATCTCCGATATATGCGGGGGAGCATGTCCACGAAGAGCATCGGGCGTGGAGACGCGCTCATCCCAATCAGCACCGTTTTTGGACGGATTGAGACTAATTCATGGCATAACGCAGGGAGAAGAGGGAGGGCGACGATGATTAACTGTCCAAAATGTAACGCCACTCTGCCGAATGGGGCGGGGAAATGCCAGTTTTGCGGCAATGCCTTTACGACTGCGCCGAAACGCCGTTCTGTAGGGGACGAGGAGGAAACGCCGGGTGAGCCACTCAATCTGAAATGGGTCTGGCCCGCGTATTACGGCATTGCGGGATGGTGGATTGTGAGCGGATTGTTATGATGTGGCAGCCGCGCTCACGTCCAAACACCCCGGCGGATTATTCAGCAGTATCAGCATCGTTTTCGCCGTTGTCACCATTCTTGTCGGCATCGGCCTGATTGCCCGCGTGGAACTGGCGCGCGGCATTGTCAACGTGCTGTGCTTCCTGCAAATTCTGGATGGCGCGTTTGGCTTGCTCGGCGGGTTCATCTTTTCGTTCGCCATTCCGCTTATCGGCGCATTGGCGATGGGTATGTCCCTGCTCAAAATCGCGCTGGCGCTGGCAATGGTATTCGTCATAGGCGAAACCGAGTCCCGCGCCGCCAACATTTAAGTAGTTGATAGCAGGGGCAGCAATATGTCATTTGCGCATGGAAGGTGGGCTGCTAATACCGACGCCTCAACCATGTTTTACTCATAAATTAACAGCATCCGTCCATTCTCATCATAGTAGTGTAATAATATTACAGGCAGATAAAGGTATCGTGCCGTGATGTTCACAAAGAATGGGCGGTCCTCTTTTTTGAAGGAGGGCAGGCAGAACTCGCATGTGAAGAAACTGGCGAGACAAAACAGTAGTTTGCGCAGTGTGGAATTTGTTTTCATCTGCGATTCACCTCCCTGTCACGAAACTTTATACGTAGCGATATACAAAAGCATCAGTCGGAGTCATGGGTATGCTGCAAGTATTCAGAAAAGCGGTACTCACGGTTTTCTTGAGAGAACTTACGCAGAACTCGCATGTAAAGAAACTGGCAAAACAAAACAACAATTTGTGAAACTTAGTTTCTCTTTTCATCTGTGCTTTGCTCTCCTTTTACGCCTCGCAACGCTTGAAAATTAGGGTTCCGTTGTGGCCGCCGAAGCCGAAGGAGTTGGAAAGGGCGACATCCACTTTCACTTTGCGCGGCTGGTTGGGAACGTAGTCCAGGTCGCAATTCGGATCGGGCGTCTGGTAATTGATGGTGGGGTGTACGATGCCGTCGCGGATGGACAGGGCGCACACAATGGCTTCCACCGCGCCCGCCGCGCCGAGCAGATGCCCGGTCATGGATTTGGTGCTGCTGATGGGGATTTTGTAGGCGTGTTCGCCCAAAACGGTTTTAATCGCCATCGTCTCGGTCTTGTCGTTGAGTTCCGTAGACGTGCCGTGCGCGTTGATGTAATCCACTTCGTCGGACTGCATGTTCGCGGATTTGAGCGCGGCCTGCATGGAGCGGATCGCGCCATTGCCATCGGCGGGCGGGCTGGTGATGTGGTACGCATCGCCCGTCGAGCCGTAGCCGACGATTTCCGCGTAAATCTTCGCGCCCCGCGCTTTCGCGCCTTCCAATGTTTCCAGAACCAGAATCCCGCTGCCTTCGCCCATCACAAAGCCGTCCCGGTCGCCATCGAAGGGACGACTGGCGTGTTCGGGATCGTCGTTGCGCTGCGACAGGGCGCGGGCCTGACAGAAGCCCGCCATTGCAAGCGGGGAAATGCTGGACTCGGCCCCGCCCGTCACCATCGCGTCCGCGTCGCCACGCCGAATGATGTGGTAGGCTTCGCCGATGTTGTTGGTTCCCGTCGTGCAGGCCGTCGTAATGCAGGCGTTGGGGCCGCGCGTTCCCAGCACAATGGACACCATGCCCGTACCCATATCACAGATAATGCCGGGAATGATGAACGGGCTGACGCGGTCCGGCCCTTTTTCTAGCAAAATTTGGTGCTGCGCCTCGATGATACCGATACCGCCGATACCCGAACCGACGTACACGCCGATACGATCCCGGTTCTCCTCATTAATGACAAGCCCGGAATCTTCCACCGCCATGCAGGCGGCTTTCACGGCGAACTGAATAAACGTCGCCATGCGGCGGGCGTCCTTTTTGTCCATATAGGGCGCGGCGTTCCAGTCCTTGATTTCCGCCGCGAAGCGCGTGGAATATCCGGTCGTGTCGAAACCCGTAATGGGAGACACGCCCGAACAGCCCGCCAGACACGCCTTCCAGAAGGTTTCCGCCGATTGGCCGATGGGCGTCACCGCGCCGACACCCGTAATGACGACGCGGCGCGCCTGATTTGCGCTCGCACTTTCTGCGTTCATAATGCAATCCTCACCCGGACCGACTTAACCTTTGCCTTTTTCCTCGACGTAGGTAATGATCTGCTGCACAGTGGTAATCTTTTCCGCGTCTTCGTCGGGGATTTCCACGTCGAATTCTTCTTCCAGCCCCATGATGATTTCCACCACATCCAGCGAATCCGCGCCCAGATCGTCCACGATGGAAGCGTTCTGCGTTACCGCCTCTTCATCCACGTCCAACTGCTCCACCAGAACCTTCTTCACGCGATCAAATGTGCTCATGTTCAATTCTCTCCTTGTGTGCTTTCGAGTGTGTAACTACTTTTTGCCCCGCGCAATCGCTGCTTTCGCGTTTCCGGTCTTGCCCAGCGCGGCGCGGACGGCATTTTCCAGATCGTTGTTCGGTTTGTCAAAACCCACGAACGAAGCGCGAACTACGCCTTTTTTGTCCAGTACGTACTGCGTCGGGATGCCGGACACCTGAAACTTCTTGCCGCTCAGGTCTTCCTTTGTCGAAACGAAGACAAAATTCAGGGCGGACAAACTCGCCTGCCTCTGCTTCACCCAGCCTTCAAAATCGGCGCGGCCATCGCCATTGTCTACGGCAAGCATCACGACCGGCAAGCCCTGCGCCTTTAACTTCTTTATCACGGCCTGATTGTGCGGCATAGCGGCATTGCACGGCGGACACCAACTGGCCCAGAAATCAATAACGACCACTTTGCCGCGCAGGTCGGACAATTTCACGGGCTTGTTGTTCATGTCCGTTGCGATGAAATCGGGGGCGGGTGTGCCATTTGCCAGCGGGGGCGGTTCTTTTTCTTCCTGCCTCTGCTTCACGCCTTCCGAGGACGTGCTAACGTTTGGGTGATTTCTGCGCATTTACAACTGGCGCGAGGATAGCCGTCAGCAGACTCAAACCGACCACAAACTGTAAAGATAATCTCACCGCTCCCCCTTGCTGCTCAACTACATAAACAAGCCGCCGTCTACGGCAATCACTTCGCCCTGAATGTACGCGGCGGCGTCCGAACACAGAAACGCGACAACCTGCGCCACATCGTCGCCCGTTCCCAACCGACCCAGGGGAACCTGCTTTATCACGGCCTGACGCTGCTCGTCTTTGAGCGCGTCCGTCATGTCCGTTTCGATAAATCCGGGCGAAACCGCGTTGACACGGATGTTGCGCGAACCCAGTTCTTTGGCGAGCGATTTGGTCAGGCCAATCAATCCGGCTTTGGACGCGCTGTAATTGGCCTGTCCCGCCGCGCCCACTTTGCCGTTGACCGAGCCGACATTAATGATTACGCCGCTTTTCTGCTTCACCATCCGGGGCGCAACGGCCTTGCAGCATAAAAACGCGCCCTTCAAATTGGTATCCAGAACCGCGTCCCAATCCGCTTCACTCATGCGCAAAATCAGTTTATCCCGCGTAATGCCCGCATTGTTGACGAGTATATCCACGCGCCCGAACCGTTCTACAGCGACATTCACCAGCGCGTCTACCTGCGCCGCGTCCGCCACATCCCCCTGCGCAGCAACGGCTTCGCCCCCATTGGCGGCAATCTGCGCGACCACTTCTTCAGCGGCTTCCGCGCTACGGCTGTAGTTTACCACAACCTGCGCCCCGGACTGCGCCAAAGTCAGCGCAATCGCCCGTCCGATGCCGCGCCCCGCGCCCGTTACAATCGCCACTCTGTTCTGTAAGTTCATCAGTTTTATTCCGGCAGTTTATCCAAAATAATCGCGGTTTCCCGCGCGCTGGCTGCGTCCTGCACGCTGTACGTGGTCGCGGACTTGTCTATGCGCTTCATCAGACCACATAGCACGTCACCGCTGCCCAATTCAATAAACGTATCAAAGCCGTTGTTCAGCAGCAGGCGCATGGATTTTTCCCAGCGCACGGTTCCGCTGACCTGCATCGTCAACCCGCCCGTCAGGTCAGAGGGCATCTCTACAAACTGCGCCGTAACGTTGGACACGATTTTCACGGTCGGCTTGCGGAATGCGGTTGTGGACAGGGACGCGAAGAGGGCATCGCCCGCCGAAACCATCAGAGGCGAATGGAACGCGCCGGATACGGACAGGGGAATCACGCGCTTCGCGCCCTTTGATTTGGCGATTTCGCCTGCCTTCTCCACCGCGAGGGTTTCGCCGGAAATCACGATTTGCCCGCCGCCGTTCAGGTTGGCGACCGTGACCAGTCCCGCGCCGGAATCTTTGGCTTCCTTGCAGGCTTCCCGCGCCATGCCCGCCTCCAGTCCCAAAATCGCCGCCATTGTGCCGGTTGTCTTTTGCGCCGCGTCGCGCATCAGTTCGCCGCGTTTGCGTACCAGTGTCAGGCCATCGGCAAAGTCCAGCGAACCGGCAGCCACCAGAGCCGCATACTCGCCCACGCTATGCCCCGCAACCGCGTCCGGCACACAGTTGCTCACGCACGCTTCCCAACACCGCCACGCGGCAATACTGGTAACGTAGAGTGCGACCTGCGCGTTTTCCGTTTGTTTCAGTTCGTCTTCCGGGCCTTCAAAGCACAAATGCCGCAGGTCGAAGCCGAGCGTCTGACACGCATGATCGAAGATCGTTCGCGCCTGCGGAAAGTGGTCATAAAACGAGCGTCCCATTCCCACTTTTTGCGAACCCTGCCCCGGAAACAAAAAAGCCACTTTGCCCATGTTGCACTATTCTTTCGATGACACTGTTGGCGCAAAAGCAGGACGCAACAAAATAAACGGTTGCTGCGCCTGACGGCTTGCTTCTCGTTCTTGTCGTTTCAAACGGTACATATCAGCTGCGCTACCGGACGTAAACACCGTGAACTCAGCAAAACCCAGTTTATTAGTATGCACGAGGTATTTATCCGTCGTCCATGTGCCGGACTGTCCAAAGTCTTTCCATCTGCCCGGAATTGTGACAATCAGAACTTTAGTTGGCCTGACCTTAACACGCAAACATTTGCGCTGTATCATTGCGTTGCTTTCTTCATAATATCTGCATAATATCTGCCGCTTCGTAAGCGTCATACGGCGACCAAATGGCATAATCACCGGGCGGAAGTAATCGCGCCAACTCTTCCTGAAGAACATCCGTTTTCATATCCGCTAATTCCTGTTGAGCGTAATCAAAACGCGCAGTCAGCCTCATGTCGCGCCCGCCTTATTTTTTGCAAGTTCCTCCTTGAACATCTGTTGAAGAGCGAACGCCGCTTCAGGGGAACTTCGCAGCTCCCAGAATCCAAGCGATTGAGCCAACTTTGTGTTGTCTTCAACTAAATCATTCAGCAGAGTTTGCATCAGGCAGGCTTTGTCGGCGCGAGACAAGGTTTTTATTTCGGCAATCAGTTCCGGCAGAGACATGGTTTTCTCTCCTTTTACTCGTTTAGCGATTCCAGCGGATGATGTTGGCGGCCCACGTTAAGCCTGCGCCGAATCCGACGGTTACAACGATGTCGCCACGCTTGATTCGGTCCTGTTGCTGCGCTTCCGCGAGGGCGAGGGGTACGGACGCGGCGGACGTGTTGCCGTAACGGTCTAAATTCACCACTACCTTATCCATCGAAATGTTCAGGCGTTGCGCGGCGGATTCGACAATGCGGATGTTGGCCTGATGCAGTACGAGTAAATCTATGTCGGAGGGATGCAGGCAGGCTTTGCGCAGGGCGTCCCCCACAACTTCCGGCACGATGCGAACCGCGAATTTGTACACTTCCTGCCCGCGCATACTGATGCAGTTCAACTTTTGTTCCATCACTTCGGGCGTATCGGGGGTACGGGTTCCGCCTGCCGGTATCCACACGCTTTCTATTCCGCTGCCATCCGCGCCCAGTGACGACGCGAAAATACCCTCTTCCTCACTGCAAGGCGTGATAACCGCTGCGCCCGCGCCATCCCCGAACAGAATACACGTTCCTCGATCCTGCCAGTTCAGTTGCTTGGTCAGCGTATCCGCGCCGATAACCAAAATACGCCGCATCGCGCCGGACTGTATAAATCCCGCCGCTGTCGCCAGTCCATAACAGAAACCGGAACACGCCGCGCCCAGATCGAACGCCGCCGCTCGCGTCGCTCCAATGCGCTGCTGCACCACGCAGGCCGTCGCGGGCCAGATGTAATCGCCTGAAGTGGTCGCGCACAATACTAAATCAAGGTCTTCCGCTCTGATGTTCGCGTCCGCAAGCGCATTTTCCGCCGCCACAACCGCCAGATCGGAAGTGGCCGTTTGCGCGTCCGCCACGCGCCGTTCCCGTATTCCCGTCCGGCTGGCAATCCACTCGTCATTGGTGTCAATCGTCTGCGCCAGTTCTTCATTGGTTAAAATTCGGTTGGGAACGCACATTCCCAACCCGGCAATGCCTGCGTTTTGCATAAGCGGAAACTTCTCGAAAAGTGGCTAGTGGTTAGTGGCTGGTGGCTAGTTCCTGCGACAATACTCTTTGCCTGTTTCTATTGGCTGCGCGATGCTGGAATGGCTTTTTACCAGCCACTAGCCACTAACCACTAGCCACTTCCTAAACGGGTGGCGGCGAAGGCATGTCGCACACGCGCTTGCGGATCAGGTCAATGATGTCGTGTTCGATGGCGCGTTCGGCGGCGCGGCAGGCGTTTGTGACCGCATAAGCGTTGGAGCGGCCATGCCCGATGATGCAGATGCCGTTGATGCCTAACAGGGGCGCTCCGCCCCGCTCGGAATAGTCAATGCGGCCCCTCACGCGCTGCAAGGAGGGACGCAGGGGCGCGACAAGCGGCTTTTTCCACGCGCTGTCGCTCAGTTCCGACTTGAGCAGCCCCATAATCATTTCCGCGACGCCCTCGCTGGCTTTCAGGAACACGTTGCCGACAAAGCCGTCACAGACAACCACATCGGTTGTGCCGCGAAACACGTCCCGGCCCTCCACGTTGCCGTAGTATTGGAACGGGACCTGCCCATTCACGCCGTTCGCCGCCTGCTGAAACAGGGCGCGGGTTCGCTTCACCAGTTCGTTGCCTTTGGTGTCCTCCTCGCCATTGGACAGCAGGCCGACAGTGGGGTTGGGAATAGAAAACACGGCTTCGGCGTATACAGCCCCCATCAGGGCAAACTCGTACAAATTGTTGGGGTCGCAGTCTACCGTCGCGCCCGCATCCAGTAAAATCGTCGTGCCGTGCCGGGAACTGCACGGCAGGGGCGTGGCGATAGCGGGGCGGTCAATGCCCCGAATGCGCCCCAATGTGAGCAGCGATACCGCCATTGCCGCGCCCGTATTGCCAATGCTGACAAGCGCGTCCGCCCGCTTTGATTTCACCAATCGGGCCGCAACCACAATGGAGGCGTCCGGCTTCTTTTTGAACGCGGTTGTCGGCTGATCGGTCATTTCAATGACCTGCGTGGCCGGAACGATCTCGATATTGTCCGGGCGCGGCTTGCACTGCGCCAGTTCCGCCTCCAACACATCGGGCGCGCCGACAAGCAGGTAGCGCATACGAGAGTTTTGCGCGGCGGCGACAACGCCGCGCACTACTTCGCCCGCGCCCCTGTCGCCGCCCATCGCGTCCACAGCCACGCTGCGAACCGCATTGCGAGTCGCGTCAACGTCGGCGGGTATGGTCGGCTGCGCTGCCGTCTGAGTTGAAGTCGGAGCGGCTGTCATGTTATCCCTGAGTTTCATCCGGCGCGGCGAAGACCTGACGACCCTTGTATTTCCCCGTAGACGGGTCTACATGGTGCATCAGGGTGAACTCGCCCGGCTTTTCAAAGCTCGGCACGAGCGCGGGATGGTGCGTCAGTTTATAGTGCGTGCGCCGCTTGCGCGTGCGCTGGTTGGAGTGTCGTCGTTTCGGCAGTGGCATGGTTGGTATCCTTTCAGGAGAGATACGAGATAGGAGATACGAGATACGAGATGTTAGTTCAGAACAGGAAGTTGATTTTCTTCAAGGGGAACATTGAGTAAAATAGGCATTATACTCGTATCTCGTATCTCCTATCTCGTATCTCACACCTACTCCTCCTTATTCAGCAATTCACTCAATTTGGCGAACGCCGGATTAATGGGCGTTGGCGCGGTGGGATCGAGAGCCGTATCGGGTTCGGGCGCTGTGGGCAGCACCTCTTCCGGGCGGCGGTGACAGTGGGCGCACCGGCCATCCGGCTGCGTGGGCGGCAACGGTTGGGTCGGTTCGTCCAGCAGAATGTACTGGCGCAGCATTTCGGTCAGATCGAAGACATGGCCGTCAAACAGTTTACCCGCAACCGGGCTTTCGTCCTCTTCGATCACTTCGACATTTTGCGTGGTGCGTGGTCCTACGCCGGAATGACGCAGTTCAAACGACTCTTCCACGACCAGCGCGAGCGGTTGCTCGAAGTATTCGCTGCACCGGCTGCACGGCAGGGCAACGCTCGTGTTGGCTTTGCCGGTCACAAGCAACAGTCCACCCGTGTTGTTGAATGTAATGCGCCCCTCAATCGGGCGCGTACACTCCACATCTTCGTCTACGAGCGGCGGCTCCTGTATGTCGTAAGGCAGGGTCTTTCCCACATCACGCAGAAGTTCGGTTATATCAAGGCGCATGGCCCCTCCGGGGAGGGAGTAGGGAGTGGGGAACAGGGAATAGGAACTCACTATTAAATGACTGCGCATTTCCTACTCCCCACTCCTTACTCCCCTACTCCCTTCATCTTGGTTTCTCCAGCATTTCCCGCCCGCGCTGCACCTGCAGGGTGGCGCGGCTCAGGACGTTTTCCAAATTCATCAGCACATCGCGGGCGTAATCATCGGCCCCGCGCCGCACGGCCTGCGCTTCGTGTTCGGCGCGGAGTTGCGTATCCTGCGCCTGCGCCTGCGCCTGCTGCGCGATCTGGTGGCCGGAAACAAGGTGAACGGCCTGCGCGCGGGCATCGTCAATGATTTGACGGCTGTGTTCGCGCGCCGATGTCAGGACTTCCCGCGCTTCGCGCTCCGCCGCCTGCCGCGCCAGATCAACGGCGGTATTAGCTTCGGCTGTCAGGAGTTTGGCTTCGCTTTGCGCTTCCAGCCGCTCCCTCTCCGCTTCCTGCCGCCCCTGATCGCGCAGGGCGGTGGACTCTTTTTTGCCCCGCTCTACATCTAACAGGGCCGCTTTACGGGCTTCCTCTTTAATGCGTTCCGCTTCTGCCAGCGTCTCCTCGACAATGCGTTCCTGATCCTTCGCCAGCTTCGATGCCCGCTTCATCTCCTCGGGCAGGTTGGCGCGAATCTTCATAATGGTCATGTGGAACTTGTCATCGTCGAACCCAAGCAGGCTGTTGAACGGCCCTTTGCGCGTGTTTTCCACCTGATCTTCCAGTTCGGTCAGCAACTTCAGGATGTCCACGCCGCTGTGCGTGGGCGCGACGAAGCGGGGCGCGTCCATTGGCGAACGGACACTCCCCGGCGCAGTTCCGGCTTCCACTGCAACAGGTTTCGTGACCGCCGTGACTTCCGAATTCGATTCAGTGTCAGGTGCGCGCATTGAATTTTTGTTGGAGACGTTGTTGGACAATGTTCGGTACCAACCCTTCCAGTTTTCCGCCATGTCGGGCGATTTCTTTCACGATACTGGAACTCAGCGCGGCGTACTCGGTTCCCGCCGGTAAAAAAACGGTTTGTATCGTCTCATCCTGACGCCGGTTCGCCAGCGCCATCTGCATTTCATACTCAAAATCGGAAACAAACCGCAAGCCCTTGACAATCACGGTGGCGGACTGCGACGCGGCGTAGCGCACCAGCAGGCCCTCAAACGAGTCTACCTGCACATTGGCAAAAGGACGGCATGTTTCGCGCAGCAGTTCCATACGCTCTTCTACGGTGAAAAGGGGCGTTTTGGACGAGTTCCGCGCCACGACCACGCGCACGTCGGCAAACATACGCGCCGCGCCCGCGATAATATCCAGATGCCCGTTTGTGACGGGATCGAAACTGCCCGGAACGATTGCGCGAGTCATAGCGGCCTCAACTTACATTTATTAAATCAAAACCTACTTTGGCGCGTTCAAGGGCGCGGCGTAGCGGCTGATTTTCCGGGTTTCGCAATTGCGGATCGGATTCGACGAGCGCGAAGGCGGTTTCGCGGGTTTCGGTCAGAATGTCCATGTCGCGCACAATGTCGGCGATATAGAGTTCCGGCAGGCCGCTTTGCCGCGTCCCGTAAAACTCGCCCGGCCCGCGCAATTTCAAATCCTCTTCGGAGATTTTGAAGCCGTCCTGCGTGGCGGTCATCACTTCCATACGGGCGCGGCCATCTTCCGTTTTCGGTTCCGCCATCAAAATGCAAAAACTCGCGTGTTGTCCCCGCCCGACGCGCCCCCGCAACTGGTGCAACTGCGCCAAACCGAACCTGTCCGCGTCCTCAATGATAATCACGCTGGCGTTCGGCACGTCAATACCGACTTCGATTACGGTTGTCGAAACGAGAATATCCAGTTCGTGCTTTTTGAACTGCGCCATGATCGCGTCTTTTTCATCGGGCTTCATTTGCCCGTGCAGCAGTCCGACGCGGTACTGCGGAAATACCTCGTTGGCGATATGTTCGCTGAGTTGGGTCGCGCTTTTGGCCTGTAGTTTTTCGCTCTCTTCAACGAGGGGGCAGACGACATACACTTGCCGCCCCTCATTCAATAATCTTTGCGCCGCCGCGTACACCTGATTACGCTTGTCCTGCGCTTTCCAGTGCGTGGTAATCGGCTTGCGTCCGGGCGGCAGTTCGTCCAGAATGGATACGTCCAGATCGCCGTACAGCGTCAGGGTCAAAGTGCGCGGTATGGGCGTTGCCGTCATCACCAGAATATGCGGGCGTTGTCCCTTGCGGGCAAGCGCCTGTCGTTGCAGGACGCCGAAACGGTGCTGTTCATCGATAATCGCAAGGCCCAGTTTGGCGAACTCCACGCCCTCCTGTATCAGGGCATGGGTTCCGACCGCAACCCGCGACTGCCCACCGAGCAAGCGTTCCCGAATTTCGCGCTTCTCTTTCGCCGTCTGGCTGCCAATGGACAACTCGACGGCAAGGCCAATCGGTTCCAGCAATCGGCGCAGGACAATAGCATGTTGCTGCGCCAGAATTTCGGTCGGAGCCATGAGCGCGGCCTGATAACCGTTTTCAACCGCCATCAGAATAGCCGCGAGCGCCACCATTGTTTTGCCGCTGCCCACATCCCCCTGCAAAAGCCGGTTCATCGCGTGTCCGCTGGTCACGTCGCGGGCGATTTCCTCAATGGAACGCTGCTGCGCTTTGGTCAGTTGAAACGGCACGATTTGCGCAAGGTCGGCTTTCAGTTTTTCGGACGACAGCGCGAAATGGATGCCGTGTGTTTCGTGGCTGTTGGCTTTGCGCCGGACGGCCAGCAGCACTTGCAGCAGAAAAAACTCTTCAAAAATCAACCGGCGGCGCGACGCCACCAGATCGGCCTCACTGTCGGGAAAATGGATGTTGCGGGCCGCGTGGCGCGCGCCCACCAGATTATGCCGCAAAATAATATCGGCGGGCAGGGTTTCGTCAATCGCGTCGCTGTAGTTTTGCAGGGCTTCCCACACCAGTTTGCGCAGGCGGATTTGCCGGACGCCTTCGGTTGCGGGATAAATGGGAACAATCCGGTTCGCGCCCAGCGCGTCGCCCTCCTCGCCCAATTCTTCCCACTCCGGGTTTGCAATTTCGACCGTCCAGCCCGCGCGCTTCGCCTGCCCGTATACGACAATCGGCTTGCGCGACAACTTCAGCGCGTTGAACGTCCGCTCGATATACGTTTGATTGAACCACGTCAGCGTTAATGCCGCGCCGTCATCATCAATCAGCACTTTGGTAATCGCCATTTTGGGCTTCGGGTACGACGTGCTGACCGCAATCACAATGCCGCACACGGTCACGAACTCGCCCGACTGCACATCGGCCACACTGCGAAAGTTGGTGCGATCTTCCCATCGGCGCGGAATATGGCGCAAAATGTCGCCAACCGTACGCAGGTTCAATTTTTCCAGCGCGGTCGCCGCCCCCGGTCCCACGCCTTTGAGCAGGCGCAGGGAGTCGTCAAGACGGGAGGTATTGGGTGTTGGGTGTTGGGTGTCGGGCATGGGCTAAATGAAACCAACAAGATAAGACCAACAGGGTCAAGAACGCGCAAAGCTATAACAGCATTGCCGTCATTGTATCAGACGCCCGATTTGATTGTCAATGTTGTCGCTGCGCTGAAGGGCGGACTTTTCCCGGCTATTTCCACGTCCGTCAGAGGACACGCAACAAAAGAGACGGCTGTGGCTACGCCGTCAACCCGCATAGTATACCTTAAAATGCGCCGTTTTTGTGAAAATTTGCACAGCGAGAAGGAGCGGCGTCGCAAAAGTCAAGGCGGCTGTCCTTGCGCGCAAATATGTTTTTGCTCCGGGCGTTTGCCCGTTTGCATATTTTCGGAACTAAATGTATATTTTCGGAACTTGTATCCGCCCGCTTGCGTCCATTGCCTGAAATCAGGGTAGTCTTATCTTTTCACTAGAATTGCAAGGAGACGAATATGAAGACAATCATTGGCGCGTTTGACAACACCGCACAGGCCGAGAGCGCCGCCCAGTCTTTGATGAATGCCGGCGTGTCGCGCGACGACATCAGTGTGATCGCGAACAATCAGGGAGGGGCATACGCTCCGGTCACTACGACAACCGATGACGGTATGGCGATGACTGGTCACGCGGTCGGCCATGATGCCAAAGTCGGCGCGGAGTGGGGAGCCGGAGTCGGGTTCCTGGTGGGACTGACGGGCCTTGCCATTCCCGGTTTGGGCTGGATCGCTGCCGCAGGATGGTTCGCCGGCACGATACTTGGAGCCGGAACAGGCGCGATTATCGGTGGGCTAGTAGGGGCGCTGACACATGTGGGTGTTCCCCACGAAGATGCCGTACACTATACCGAAGCTGTGCGGCGCGGCAGTGTGCTGCTGGCCGTCCGCTCCGAAGATGCGGCGGCAATGAACGTGGCGAATGTTCTGAGCAGCGCCGGCGCCATCAATATTGACGAACGGGGCGCACAATACCGGCAGGAGGGTTGGATGCCCGCTCATGCCGAAACCTACACCGGCGTCGAGGGGAATATTCCCGGTGTCCAGACGGGCGGACACGCCATTGACGGTTCCGGCGCTCCCGACACGCGCGGCGTCATGGAAAAAGCCGCCGACACGATCACCGGCAACCATATTGACGACAAGACCGGTCGCCCCGTCTAACGGATAACGCGAAACTCTGACGAGACTGTCATAAAACAGCCTCGCCACCTTTGCAACAGCGAAGCAAACGCCCTACAAAGCGCCTGCTTCGCTGTTTTTTATAGAGGAGGGTATTAGGCACAAGCGGCAGGCATGGGATTACAGCGCTTCGTCCCAGACCTGATGTGGACCGTCGAAAACGAGGCGGAATAGATTCAACACATCCCGGCCCAGAACGCCGTAGTTTGCTTCCGTGAGAAGATACTCGCCTGCCAATCGTTTGCTCAAAAACTCCAGTTCGACAGGAACCAACACTGCCGGGGATCGAGTGCCGTCGAAACCTACGAGCGTATATTCCGTTGGCTCAAGAGCGTCTTCCGAAATATCCAAAAACGGAAGGATAGCGCGAGGAATCAGTGTCGCGTCGGCTCCAGTGTCTATCAGCAAGGGAACTCCCGTGACGCTTTTGCCCACCATTGGATTTCTGATCGTGACCCTTGAGACGGGAGCCGGAGACGAGGCAAAATTCGCGTCATAGTTCGGCACAGGCATTCTCAAGAACGGTTTTGACCAGCCGCTTCGTCAGTCCCTCTTCCACAACGCGAACGAGGGGAAAGCGCATCGTTGCGGGAAGCAAGTTATCGGTTTCCGGCACAATCTCTGCGTAGGAAATCGTTTGCTCTGGGACAATGACGTATACCTTCGTATGCGCGGGAAGGAATACAGTATCGGCGAACTGAATATTGCCGTTGGCATCTGTTATAGCTTTATAGGTTTGGGTAGGCATAGCAATTAGTTCCGCTTCTTAGCGTTGACCCTGCAACGTCGCTTGTAGCAAATTATTATGCATGGCTAACTGGAATAGGATACCACATTAAGTAATCGTTGGATTAGGATAGAGAAATTCTGTTCGAGGCGCTCATGTGACGTATTTCATACTTGCGCTGTGCCTTATCTCATTACGGAGCAGCCTGTATTTGCGCGAGTTTTTGCTATAATAGCGGCATATACTTCTCACCGAACTCTCCCGTTCCATTCGGACGCTTCGCGAGGACAAACGCGCATGAGCCTGAACACTGTGGAACCTCCTGAAATGGCGGCATCGGCCTCGTCTTCCTTTTACATTACGGGCGGAACATTGCCGCCCGAAGCCTCCTCGTACGTCACCCGTCAGGCCGATACGGACTTGTACGCGAACCTGCTGGCGGGGGAATACTGCTATGTCCTCAACTCGCGGCAAATGGGCAAGTCCAGCCTGTGCGTCCGCGCCATCGGGCGCTTGCGTGACGCGGGCGTACACACTGCGTTCGTGGATTTGACCCGCTTCGGCGGCAAGAACCTCAGCGTGGAGCAGTGGTACGCGGGGCTGTTAAGCGAGGTCGGGCGCGAACTCGGATTGCGAAGCGAGTTTCTGGCCTACTGGAAAGCGCAGGGCGAACTCAGCCCCTTGCAACGCCTGTTCGGAGCCTTGCAGGAAGTGGCCCTGACCAAAACAGCCGCCCCGATAGTGGTGTTTGTGGATGAGATAGACGTGACGCGCAGCCTGACGTTCAGCGCGGACGAGTTCTTTGCCGCCATTCGGCAGTGCTATGTGGGACGGGCCACCAATCCGCAATTGAAGCGGCTGGCATTCTGCCTGCTCGGAACCGCCACGCCCGCCGAACTGATCCAGGACACGCGCCTCAGTCCCTTCAATATCGGCAAACGTATAGACTTGCAGGATTTTACCGAAGTGGAAGCAGAGCCATTAGCACAGGGGCTCAAGGGCAGCAAGCCGGTACTGGAGCGGATCCTGTACTGGACGGGCGGGCATCCCTACCTGACACAGCGCTTATGTCGCGCCATTGCCGAGTCGTCAAGCGGCAATCCACAATCCACAATCGAAAATCAAGATGTGGACCGCTTGTGCAGCGAACTATTCCTGACGCACAAAGCGAAAGAAGCCGACGACAATCTGGCCTTTGTGCGCAATCGCCTGCTCAAAAGCGAGGCTGACCTTGCTGCTCTTCTCGACCTGTATGGCAGGATGCGGGCGGGCAAGCGGGTTTCCGACGACGAAACCAATCCCCTTTGCGCCGTTCTCAAACTCAGCGGCGTCGCCAGAGTTGCGAACGGGGCGTTGCAGGTTCGTAACCGCATCTACGCGCATGTGTTCGACCGGCAGTGGGCCACAACCCACATGCCCGACGCGGAACAGCGGCGACAGCGGCAGGCGTTCCGGCGCGGTTTAGGAATGGCGGGCGCGTTAGCAGGGATCGTGCTGAGTATCATTGGAGGGCTGGCGGGAGTAGCGATCCACCAGACGCGGTTGGCGGAAAAAAGATTGGTTGTTGCCAATAACTACGGACAGGAGGCAACAGCACAGCGCGATGCGGCTCAGCGTCTGGTCTACATTGTCAACATGAACCTGTTACAGACCAGTTATGAAAATCACGATTTTGCAAGAGTTGGGGAGATTTTAGAAGATACGAAGAGTAGCATTTATCGCGGCTTTGAGTGGGGCTACTGGAACCATCTCTATCACAGGGAACTTCTCACCCTCAAAGGACATAGCAAAGATGTTAATTCCGTAGCGTTTTCTCCGGATGGCAAGCGCATTGTTACTGGCAGTGATGACAAAACCGCCAAAATCTGGGATGCTGCTTCCGGCCTGGAACTTCGCGCGTTGAAAGGGCATAACGATGGTGTTATGTCGGCAGCGTTTTCTCCAGATGGCAAGCGCATCGTCACCGGGAGTCTCGACAAAACCGCCAAAATCTGGGATGCTGCTTCCGGTCAGGTGCTTATGACCCTCAAAGGGCATAGCAAAGATGTTAATTCGGCAGCATTCTCCCCGGATGGCAAGCAACTCCTGACGGGCAGTAATGACAACACGGCTAAAATCTGGGATGCTGCTTCCGGTCAGGAGCTTATGACCCTCAAAGGGCACACAGGCGTTGTTCAAGAAGCCAGGTTCTCCCCGGATGGCAAGCGCATTGTCACCGCCAGTCGAGATCATGCCGCTAAAATTTGGGATGCTGCTTCCGGGCAAGAACTTCGTACACTGAAAGGGCATACCTCGGATCTTGTTTCCGCAGCGTTTTCCCCGGATGGCAAGCGCCTTGTCACTGCCAGTCAAGATAGAACCGTCAAAATCTGGGACGCCTCTTCCGGTCAGGTGCTTCGCACCTTGAAAAGCCCCTTTGCTTTATTTTATTCCGCAGCATTTTCCCCGGATGGAAAGTACGTAGTCACGGGCGGTAGCGACAAAACCGCCAAAATCTGGGACGCTGCTACCGGTAAGGTAGTCCAGACGCTTACAGGACATAACGGCATAGTCTATTCGGTAGCATTCTCCCCGAATGGCAAACATATCGTCACGGGCAGTTATGACAACACCGCCAAAATTTGGGACGCCTTTACGGATCAAGAGCAGGTTCTCACTCTGAAAGGGCATAACAAAGACGTTAAATCGGCGGCCTTCTCCCCTGATGGCGAACGTATTGTTACCAGCAGTGATGACAACACCGCCAAAATCTGGGACGCCTTTACCGGGAGAGAAGTCCTGACGCTGAAAGGACATAATGACGCTGTCTATTCGGCGGAGTTTTCCCCGGATGGTAGCCACATCGTCACCGGGAGTCTCGACAAAACCGCCAAAATCTGGAACGCCTCCTCCGGTCAAAAATCTCTTACGCTGAAAGGACACACTGCTGAGGTTCTCTCGGCAACATTCTCCCCGGACGGCAAACGCGTTCTGACCGGCAGTTATGACAAAACCGCCAAAATCTGGGACGCCGCTACCGGTCATGAACTTCTTACGCTGAAAGGGCATGACGCAAAGGTACAAACAGTAGCGTTCTCCCCCGATGGCAATCGCCTTGTCACCGCCAGTTGGGATGGGAGCGCCACAATCTGGGACGCCACAACCGGCCAGGAACTTCGTACACTTACAGGACATAAATCGTATGTTGAAACGGCAATATTCTCCCCGGATGGCAAGCGTCTTATCACTGGCGGTTGGGATGGAACAGCCAAAGTGTGGGACGTCTCTACCGGTCAAATGCTTCTCACCTTGAAAGGGCATTCTCTTCCTGTCTATTCGGCAGTGTTCTCCCCGGATGGCTGGCGCCTTGTCACTGCCAGTGGAGATGGAACCGCCAAAATCTGGGACGCCTTTACCGGGAAGGAAGTCCTGACGCTGAAAGGACATGCTGCCGCTGTCTATTCGGCAGTGTTCTCCCCGGATGGCAAGCGCCTTGTCACTGCCAGCGCAGATAAAACCGCTAAAATCTGGTTTGCCGATGTCATTCACCTTTCGGCTGAGCCATGAGATTGAGAAAGAACCCATATTCCATTTTTCTCCTCAATTATGATCTCAACCAGATCAATATACTCGCAAAGGTACGGCAGTACCATGTTTATCTGATTTGTCTGTAAGGCGGTGTCCTATGTCTGTTACTTCGGCGTCGGTTCCCGCGCCCTCCGCAGTCCCGTTCTACATTACGGGCGGCACATTGCCGCCCGAAGCCTCTTCCTACGTCACCCGGCAGGCCGATGAGGATTTGCGGAACGCGCTGATGGCGGGCGAATACTGCTACGTCCTGAATTCGCGGCAAATGGGCAAGTCCAGCCTGTGCGTTCGCACAATGGGCCGATTGCGGCAGGCGGGCGTCCGAACCGTTTTTGTGGATTTGACGAAACTTGGCGGCAGCAACCTGAGCGCGGAACAGTGGTACGCGGGCCTGCTGTCGGTCATGGGGCGGGAGTTGGGGCTGCGGGGTGAGTTTCTGGCGTACTGGAAAACGCAGGCCGCGCAGGGAGTAGGGCCGTTGCCGCGTTTGTTCGGCGCATTGGAAGAGGTCGCGCTGCCGGCTTCCGATGCGCCGATTGTGGTTTTTGTGGACGAGATTGACGCCACGCGCAGTCTGCCGTTTTCTGCGGATGAGTTTTTCAGCGCGATTCGGCAGTTGTATGTCGAACGCGCCGTCAATCCCGCGCTGAAACGGCTGTCTTTCTGCCTGCTCGGAACCGCCGCGCCCTCGGATTTGATCCAAGATACGCGCATCAGCCCGTTCAACATAGGCAGGCGCGTGGAAGTGACTGACTTCACCCCACAGGAAGCCGCGCCGCTGGCAAAGGGATTGAACCACGGGGAACACGGGGGACACGGGGAAAAGTTGCTGCAAAGAGTGCTGTATTGGACGAATGGACACCCGTATCTTACACAACGTTTGTGCAGCGCCATCGTAGAAGCCCAATACCGAATACCGAATACCGAACACCGAACACCCTCTGTTGACAAACTCTGCGCCGACCTGTTTCTGACGCATACGGCGAAGGAGAGCGACAACAACCTGACGTTTGTGCGCGACCGGCTGCTTAAAAGCGATGCGGAACCGGCGGCTGTGCTGGATTTGTACGGGCAGGTACGTGATGGCAAGCGGGTTGCGGATGACGACACCAATCCGCTCTGCGCGGCGCTGAAACTGTCCGGCGTGGCGCGGGTGGAAAACGGGTTATTGCGGGTTCGCAACCGCATTTACGCGCAGGTGTTCGACAAAAAGTGGGTGGCAGACCATACCGCGGACGCCGAACTGCGACGGCAGAAGACCGCCTATTGGCGGGGCATGGTACGCGCAGCCGTGATGGGAACCGCCATTGCCGTGATACTCTCCGGGCTGGCGGTCTATGGCTTTGTCCAAACCCGCGCCGCCCGCCGCAACGCCCAACTTGCCAACGACAAAACGCTGGAAGCGAATCGCGCCCGTGACAATGCCGACTACAACCTGTATGTCGCCAACATGAACCTGATACAACGGGAATGGGAGAGCAACAATGTTGCGCATGTGCTGGAGTTGCTGAAGGCGACGGATGGGTACAAAGGGCGCGGGTTCGAGTGGGGATATTGGAACCGTCTGAATCATCTAAGTTTGAAAATATTTAGCGGGCATACGGGCGGCGTCAACTCTGTCGCCTTTTCTCCTGATGGCAAGCGCATTGTTACGGGCAGTATGGACAAGACGGCAAAGGTGTGGAATGTTCAGACAGGCGAAGCATTGCTGACGCTCAAAGGCCACACTGATTATATCAGCGCTGTTGCTTTTTCCCCTGACGGCACAAAGATTGTTACAGGCAGTCACGATAAGACCGCAAAGGTATGGGACGCTCAGACCGGACACGAACTCCTATCTGTCAAAGGGCGTACAGAAGGCATCAGTTCTATTTCTTTTTCTGTTGATGATGGTAAGATGCATGTCGAAATAGATGCCAGTAAGACCGGCGTCGAATCTGTTGGTTTTTCTCCTGATGGCAAGAACATCGTTACGGGTTGCCTGGACGCTATGAAGGTGTGGGACGCGCAGACAGGGCATGAACTCCTAGCTGTCAAAGGCGCTGCAAATGGAATTTCATCCTTCTCCTTTTCTCCTGACGGCACAAGAATTGTTACGGGCAGTTGGGATGGCGCGGCGAAGGTATGGGACGCGCAAACGGGGCATAAAATGCTGACGCTCAATGGACATGCTTCCCGTGTCTCGTCTGTTTGTTTTTCTCCAGACGGTACAAAGATCGTCACGGGGAGTGATGACAACACTGCAAGGATATGGAATGCCCAAACAGGTAAATCCCTACTCTCGCTCAAAGGGCATACGGGCGGCGTCAGTTCTGTCGCCTTTTCTCCCGATGGCAAGCGCGTCGTCACAGGTAGTAGCGATAAGACCGCAAAGGTGTGGGATACCCAAACAGGGCATGAAGCGCTGACATTCAAAGGATATACGGATGGCGTCAGTTCTGTCGCCTTTTCTCCTGATGGTAAAAACATCGTTACCAACAGTAACAATAACACAGCAGGAATTTGGGACGCTACAATAAGGCATGATGTGCTGGAACTCAAAGGACATACGAACGCTGGCAGTTCTGTCGCCTTTTCTCCCGACAGCACAAAAATCGTCACAGGCAGTAGCGATAAGACAGCAAAAGTATGGGATGCCCAAACAGGTGAATTCCTACTCTCGCTTAAAGGGCATACGGGCAGTATCAATGCTGTCGCCTTTTCTCCTGATGGTAAACACATCGTGACGGGCAGTGGTGACAAGACCGCAAAGGTGTGGGACGTTCAAACAGGGCATGAAGCGCTAACCCTCAGAGGACATACCATTAGCGTGGATACTGTCGCCTTTTCTCCTGATGGAAAACGCGTTGTTACGGGCGGTCAGGACAATACCGCAAAAATATGGGATGCGCAGACCGGGCAGGAAGCGCTGACGTTTAAAGGACATACGGACTCTGTTTTCGCCGTTGCGTTCTCACCGGATAGCAAGCGCGTTGTAACCAGCAGTGCCGATGGCACTGTAAAGGTATGGGATGCGCAGACGGGACATGAAGTGTTGATGCTCAAAGGGGACATAGACTATATCCGGTCTGTTTCCTACTCTCCAGACGGCACAAAGATTGTCACAGACAGCCAGGATAACACGGCCTCAATGTGGGATGCTCAGACCGGGTACAAAATCTTGACGTTCAAAGGACATACCGACAGTGTCAGTTCTGTTGTTTTTTCTCCTGATGGCAAGCGCATCGTTACGGGCAGTAGCGATAAGACCGCAAAGGTGTGGGACGCGCAAACCGGACAAGAACTTTTGACACTCAAAGGGCATACGGATGGTATTAGATCCGTCGCGTTTTCATCTGATGGTAAGCGCATAGTCACGGGCAGTAATGATGGCACGGCGAAAGTATGGTTTGCGGATGACACGCGGCTTGGGAAGGTGTCTTCCAAGTAACTCCCGTGACCGGGAGTTACCTGGAAGACAATTGGAAAGAAAAGGATATGCGCGTTTTATGACTGATAAACCCCGCTCGGCGCAGATCGCGCATGTATTGTTTCTGGACATCGTTGGATATTCCCGCGAAACGACGGGGATGCAGAGCCAGATGCTGAGTCGGCTCAATGCGGCGGTCACGGCCTCTAAAGCGTTCGCGGATGCGTTTGCCGCCAATGCCGTGCAGCCGATACCGACAGGTGACGGCATGGCGCTGCTGTTTTACAGCGATGTGATCGCGCCCGCGCAATGCGCCCTTGACGTTGCGCTCGGACTGCATGGCGGCACGACGAAACTGCCCGTTCGCATGGGGCTGCACAGCGGATTGGTGCAGCGGCAGATTGATATTACGGGCAAGGAGAATGTTGTCGGCGAGGGTATCAATACCGCGCAGCGCGTGATGGACATGGGCGACGCGGGACACATTTTGATGTCGGTGCAGTACGCCAACTGGCTACAGCAGTTCGAGGATTGGGCGTCCCACATTCAGCCGCTGGGCGAAAGCAGGGCCAAGCACGATCAGGTTGTGCATCTGTACAGCCTCCACTCGGGAGAGGCCGGAAACCATGCGCCGCCTTCGCGCATGAAGGCCGCGCCCGTCGCTTCCAACTGGACTTCTACGCCGGCGGGCAAAACGCAGAAAATCGCCCTGCTGTACAAACCCAATCAGCAGCCGGACGAACATGTTTTGCGGTTTCTGGAGGAGCGCCTGCGCGAAAGCGGACACGAAGTGTTTACGGACAGCCAGACGAAAATCAGCGCGAACTGGGCCAGAACCGTAGAGGACCGCATCCGAACGGCGGACGCGGTGATCGCCATTGTTTCGCCCAAATCCCTGCAAAGCGAGATGCTGGAATTTGAGATCGAAATCGCGAATGACCAACTTACGCGGACGGCCAAGCCCATCCTGCTGCCCGTGCGTATCGGCAGCGAGGATGTGCCGGAAGGCGTGATTTCCACTCTCATCAGTCCCCACGCGCAGTTCGCGTGGACGGGCGAGGGGGACACGCAAAAATTGCTGGCGGAACTGCTGTCGGCCATTACCGAACCGCTGAAAGCGCGGCAGGAAGAGGTCAAACTGGAACCGGTCGGGGGAGCCGTGCCGCCCGACTCGCCCTTCTATGTGCCGCGCGCCTGCGATCAGGAGTTTCTACTCGCGCTGCAACATCAGGAGAGTATTCTGCTGGTCAAAGGGGCGCGGCAAATGGGCAAAACCAGTCTGCTGGCGCAGGGAACGAAGCATACCAAAGAGATGGGCTGGCGGGTGGGAATAACGGATTTTCAGAAACTCAACTCGTCGCAGATGGCGGAAGAAGAAACGTTTTACCGCCTGCTTGCCGCCACCCTTGCCCGGCAGTTGAAGTTCAAGTACGACTTTGCAAGCGAGTGGGACGAGATTTTTGGCGCGAACCTGAATATGGAGAACTTCCTGCGCGAACTGCTCGACAGCGCGGAAGAGCCGCTTGTCTGGTACATGGATGAAGTAGACAAACTGTTCCTCGCCCCGTTCGCAAGTGACTTTTTCGGGCTGGTGCGCTCGTGGCACAATTCGCGCTCGACGGAACCGGACGGCCCCTGGAACAAGCTGACCGTCGTAATCGCGTATGCCACGGAAGCGCATCTGTTTATTCAGGATTTGAACCAGTCGCCGTTCAACGTCGGGCGGCGATTGGATTTAGAAGATTTCAACATTCAGCAAACCGTAGACCTGAACGGACGCTACGGCAGTCCCTTAAAGAACTATCAGGAAGTGGAAACTCTGCATGGCCTGATCGGGGGACAGCCGTTCCTGACCCGCCGCGCGCTGGACACGCTGGCGACCGGCAAAATGGATTTGGACACGCTCAACGCGCAGGCCGCCCGCGACGACGGGCCGTTTTCCGACCACTTGAAGCGGCTTCTGGTGGCGGTGACGCGCCTGCCCGCCGTCGTGGAGTACGCGCGGGCGTTGCTGGCCGGAAGCCCGCGCAATGATCAGGATTCGTACTATCGCCTGCTGTCGGCGGGTATCATCAAGCAGACGCGGGACGGCAAAGTGATATTCCGCTGCGACCTGTACCGGCGCTATCTGGAACAACACGCGCTGTGAACGGAGTTTACATGTTTAACTCCAAATTCGTCTACAGCGTAACATATCCTGCTTACACGGCGGCCTGTATCTGGTTGACTTCGGTTTGGATTTTGACGAGTTTGGCGTACTCGCCGTCCACTTCCATGAGTTCTTCGTGGGTTCCACATTCGACCATTTTGCCCTCTTTCATAACGACGAGGCGGCTGGCGTTGCGCAGAGTGGAAAGCCGGTGCGCGATGGCGAAGGTGGTGCGGTTTTCAATCAAGCGGGTGATAGCTTCCTGAATGAGTTTTTCGGTTTCCGTATCCACGCTGGCGGTCGCTTCATCCAGAATCAGGATTTTGGGGTTGTGCAGGATGGCGCGGGCAATGGAGATGCGCTGGCGTTCGCCGCCCGATAGCCGTTGTCCCCGTTCGCCCACATAGGTATCGTAGCCGTCGGGAAACTTGAGAATGAACTCGTGGCAGTTGGCGGCTTTGGACGCGAGAAACACTTCGTCTATCGTAGCGTCGGGTTTGGCATAGGCAATGTTATCGCGCAGGGTTCCGGGGAACAAAAACGGTTCCTGCAAGACGATTCCTAATTGCCCCCGGAAGTCTTCGCCCGCGATGTTGCGTATGTCCACCCCATCTACCAGAATTTTCCCCTCCGTAACCTCGTAGAAGCGGGAGAGGAGGTTGATAATGGTGGATTTGCCCGCGCCGCTGTGTCCGACAAGGCCGATCATTTCCCCCGGTTGAACATGCAGATTGAAGTCGTCAAGGACGCGGTTGGCTTTGTCGTAGGTAAATGCGACGTGCTTGAATTCCACTTCGCCCTGAATGTCGGGGATGCGGACGGCGTTGTCGGCTTCGCGAATGTCGGGTTCGGTATCCAGCACTTCAAACACGCGCTCGGCTGCAGTGAGCGAACGGGTAGACCAGTCGAGAACCTGCGAGAAGTTTTGGAACGGCTGATAGAACTGAATCAGGTAGCCGTTGAACATCGTCAGCAGGCCGATGGACATGAGATGGCCGCTGATGGTGATGCCGTTAAGAACCTGACGCCCGCCAACGATCCAGATGATGTAGCTGCCGCTGCTCATCAGAAGCGCGAGAAGCGGGACATACGTGGCGCGAAAGGCGTTGGCCTCATAACTGGCCTGAAAGACATTGGTGTTGCGGGTACGGAAGTTGTTGACCTCGCGGCCCTCCTGCGCAAAGGCTTTGACGACCCGCATACCTGTCAGGGTGCTGTTAAGCGTGGAGTACATTTTGCTGATGCGCCGCCACACGACATGGTATTTCTTGCGGGCGCGGGGCATGAACCAGCGCGTCAGCGCGAAAATGAACGGGCCGGGCGTCAGCATCAGCAGGGCCAGTTGCCAGTTGAGTTTGAACAACACGAAGCCGATGCCGATCAGAGTCAGAACGTTGCTGATAAGCCAGGGGATGCCGTCCGCGAGGAAGTCCCACAGGTTTTCGGCGTCGTTGGTGACGCGAGCCATCACGCTGCCCGTGCTGCGCTTATCGTAATAGGCGAGGGACAACTGCTGAAACTTGTCGTACAGCGCCATGCGAATGTCCATCGTGATACGCCCGCCGAGCCAGGGGTTCAGGCGGCGTTGCCCGTACACAAACCCGGCATTGGCGACGCGGGCAATGGCAAATAGGCCAACAAAGCCGAGCAGGGGCCGCATCGTGGTATCATGGGCGCGAGTCTGGGCGTTGATGGTGTCTATGATGCGGCCTGCAACCCAGGGCGGCAGCAGGTCAACAAGCGTGATACCCACAATCAGGCCGATGGCAAGCGCGACCTGCTGTTTGTAGGGCGTCAAAAACTGGAACAGGCGCAGCATGACCGCCCGCTTGTTGATACAGGCGGGGCAAATCTCGCTGTCGGAGGGCAGCAGGCGCTTGCAGTTGGGGCAGTTCTTGCGCTTCTCGTCTACCTTCTCCTGTTTGGGCGGTTCGCCTTTGGCAAGGGCGTTGAGTTGCCGCGCCACAATGCTGGCTTCGCCAATTTCGGCCTGCGAAAATCGCACAAGAGAGATCGTTTCTTCATCCGTCCGAATCTGAATGGAACCGTTGCCGACCAGCGTATCGGTTTTGGCTTCCTGAATTCGCGTCAGCGGAATGGCGTGGCGCATTTTGGCCCTGTTACCGCCATTGCGCGAAAACACGTACACCTGCGCATCGTCCACAACCAGCCATTCGGGATGAAACGCGCCCTCCGGGGTAATGTCGGTTTCAAACACGAGCGGGTTTTCGGCTGTGGGAATCGGCGCGTTTTCCAGATTGTCGTCATCGTCAGGCAAGGATGAAGGATGAAGGATGAGGGATGAATCCTCTCCTTCTCGTATCTCCTCTTTTCCCTCTTCCCTTTTCCCTTTTCCCTCACCATTGGTGACTGCGGCGTTGGCGCGCAGATCCCGCAATGTATTTTCTACCTCTTCGGGCAGCGTGTCGAGCAAAGCCATGCGTCGGGTATGCCTTTCCGTTCTTGCAAACAACTAAAGTAAGACTTATCTAAAAGCGCGTCGGGCGCGAATTCGTCAACATCAGTATACCAGTTCGTTTTACGAATGGCTGCGCGTCAGGATTGCGCAAACAAGCCAGAGAAGTCTTTGCGGACTCCTCTGGCTTATACGGCGGAAAACTTTCAATGTTGCAAATTGATTCGTGTTACGAAACAAGTTTACTTGCGGGCGAGGGTTTGTGTGGGACGGTACAGCGCCGCGCCTTTGTAGGTGAGAATGGCGTCCTGTTCCAGTTCCAGAAGGTGGGTTTGGGGGTTGAATTTGCCGGCCAGTTTGTACTGCGCCTTGCCGATGCGCAGGTCAAGGCGGCTGTTAGGCAAAACGGCGTAGGTTCCGCGCCAGGTGACGGTGACGGTATGGCTGTCCGCGCTCTCCTGAACCTCTGCTACGCTCAGGTCGGGGAATGGCATCGTCGTGGTTCCGGCAGCGCTGGCGGCAAGAAGCTTTGTTTCCCCCTGCACCGCGCCATGCCCGAAAACCACTCTCTGCGAAAGGACGCCCGAATTCCACGTTCGGCCCGATGGGATCTCCCCCGACGGATTGCAGTTCCCAGGTTCCGTCCACAGTGGCGACGGTTAATGCGCTGTCGCCGCTCACCGTATGCGCTCTGGAAAGCCGCGCCCCCGCGAACACGCCCGCCGCCCCCACAATCGCCAGTCCTATTTGCACCCGACTGCTCCGCAAACTCGCCATTCCCATCATCGCCATGCCGTACCGTCCCCTTTGCTTCTGTTTTGAACCTGTTCCCCTCCATTATCGGCAAAGCAAAATCAGATTCTCAGCAACGAGGCAGGTGCAATATATGCGTCCACTCGCTACTTCTTAGGATTAGCGGTTAGGTAGTCATTTAGAAATTTATCAATCCTATCTTTGACATTCTCGCGCAATTGCGGTATTTTGTTCACTCCTATTACTCCAGAACTCCCGTCTTCCCATGTGGGAATAGAAAGGATAGTGGATCGCGGCATACGAACAGAGAGAAGGTTTTCTCTAAGTCGAACTTTCAGGTTAAACATGAAGACATCTTGGATGGGAGCATCCATTCGCATCGCTTCTATTGTTACAGTCAAATGAGGAAAGCCCGGTGTGCGCTCATTCTCTTTTGAGGATAACACGTTTATCCCTGCTAAACGGAGTTTCAATTCCACATCAGTTTGCAATGTTGTTTGATCTAATCCGAAGGCTGCTAACTCCTTTGGAGGAGCATATACAACAACTGCAAGGTCATGTATTCCTTGCAATACCAGAGGGTTGCCTGCGGCTATTACCCGAGCAGGCGGATTGCCTTGTAGTGGAGATTGAGCCGAGCCACCTATGCACATGATAGTGAGAAGTGTAAGACACATAAACATACGGATGGGTAACTGCATTGAAGTAGCCTTTCATTCTGTTCATATTTTACGCCATAACGCCAGATGGAACCAAGATGAACTCTTTGAGCGTTGTGGACATCTCTTCGCTGGAAAGCCGGGTTTCCAGAACAACATCCGCTTCCACTCCGTTGTTCGCTTCGCAGCGTAATTTTGCCAGCAGCGCCATATCCGTCACCTGCGCCATTTGAGAATGTAGTTTGGTTTTGCCGTCTGGTCGCGCCACCAGTTTGGAAAAGGCCAGCATCGGCGGATTGCCTTCTGCAAGGCCACCCACACGCACACGCAATTTTATCGTTTGTGTTTTCACGGCTTTCCCCTCCGCCCACGCATCAAAATGGGTAGTCTCTGCTTGATTGCAGGCATGCTTCCCGTCGGTTCGCCTGTGCCGCCCGTTGGAATATACTTTGCGCGATACAGATCGAATATGCCCTCTTGATTGTACCGCTTTCCAAGCACCAGAGCCGCTCTTTTTTGCGGCAACAAGATGGAAATGTCAAGATAGGTTATATCACTCTCCTCGCTGTACCATATCCCGATGCAGCAGCGCGGATCAGCAAGCCACTCCTTGTTTACAGATAAATAATCGTGAATATCCTCAATGCTGATGTCACCTCCTTCAAGGATCAAACTGCGCTCAGGATAGATGCACACCGCGTACAAACGCTGCCCGGACTGATTACCAAAGCGTAAACTAAACGTTGCGCCTCCATTTGCAAGATACAACCGCATGATTTCCTGCGCGGCTTCTCTGCTCTCGATCTGCGCAGGCAGTTGCGCGTCGGGGCGCGACAGGTACATTTTCAATGTTGCAGCAGTACGCGCAGGCATGCTCACGGGCTAATTTCTACTTTCTCTGAAACTCCTCATATCTAACACTAATGGACAGGATTTCACGGGCGGCGGGCAACGTAGAAAATGCGGTCGGAAGAGCGGACGGGTTGGCGGAGGGTGTACGCTTTATAGGTCATTATCTGGTCGAAGCCGGCCTGCTCCAGCATGGAAATGATCTCTTCCGTCCGGTAGGCGTACTGCCAGTGAACCTCCTCGAACACGCGCTCACTACCGTTTTCGGGGCGGTAGCGGAAGTTCATCTGGACGCGGCACAGGCGGGTTTGCGGATCGAAACTGCTTTTCCAATCGTACAGCAGGCGGTCGCTGCTGCTCAGGTTGTCCTGATCGAAAAAGTGGTTGACCAGCGCGTACTCGGTATTCAAATCGAAGATGAAAATGCCGTTCCGGGTCAAATGCGCGGCCACGCGCTCCATCGCCATTTGCAGGCGGGCAGGGTCGGTGATGTAGTTGAGGCTGTCGAAGAGGGACACGCACAGATCGAAACGCTTGCCCGGTAAATCCAGAACCGCCGCGTCCTGCACGGCATACGCGATTTGCAGGTTCGCCGCCGCCGCTTTCGCCTGCGCCTGCGCGATCATGCCGGGGGCAATATCCACGCCCGTCACCGCAAAGCCTTCGCCCGTCAGCAGTTCCGACACGTTGCCCGTGCCGCAGGCCAGATCCAACACTTGACGCGGACGCGCCTTGCGCTCCTCCAGCAACTGCCGCAGATATGTGATCCACATCGTATACGGCACGCCCGTCATGAGCATGTCGTACAACGGCGCGACCTCGACAAACGCGGCCTCTTCTATGGGCGATCCGGGGGGCGGAGTGTTCATAAGGGAGTAGGGGGTAGGGAGTAGGGAGTAGGAGCGAATTATGAAGATGCTCGGTTTTGTTTGCTTGCATTTAACGCGAAGCAAACAAGGAACGAGCTTCTACTCCCCACTCCCTACCCCTACTCCCTGCGCTTTAGCTCGTCGCCGGATACAGCGCGGCGGGTGTCAGGAAGAAATCCGAGCGGTAGTGCAGGCTGCGCAGACGCGCCAGCAGGTCCAGCGAGGTCGGCGGAATGGTGTAGTTGAAACGCTTCGGGTCGGACTTGCGCACGGCTTCGAAGAACTGCCCCGCGTTGGTATTGTTGCCTTTCGCCTGATAAAACACGCCGATAGTGGTCAGCACGTCCGGGGATTCGGGGTACTTCTTTTGCAGGTCAGCCAACAGGGGCTGCGCTTCCGTGTACCGTTTTTGATGCACGTAGATCAGCGCCTGCGTGAGTTTGGCCTGCACGTTTTCCGGCTCCTGTTTCAGCACAAGGTCGGTCAGGTTCAGCGCCTGATCGTACTTGTCCTGCCGCTTCTGGAACGCCTGCTCCGTCGCGTAGCTCAGGTACGGGCCGGATTGGAACGGCGACAGGTACAGCGCTTTGCTCAGAGCCGTGTCGGCCTCTTCGATTTTGGTGGACGCGAGGGCAAGGGCGTACTGCGCTTCGCCCAGATCCGGCTGCAGCGTAACCGCGTCCATCGCCTCATCTACCGCCAGTTTATGCGCGGAAATCGCGAGTTTGTGTTCCGCCGGAGTGGTGGACGCGCTGCTCAGGGCGGTATCGGCATACGAGGCCACAATCAGCGACGCGAGAACGTGGTCGGGCAAGTCCTGCTTCACGGCGTCGCGGGCCTCCATAAAATGCTGCATCCGCAGGTGCGCCAACCCAACAACAGCGCGGGACTGCGCATCATCGCGCTTGCCCAATTGAAGATTATGCACGGCGGCAAGGGCTTCGAGGGGGCGATTGTCCATTACCAGCGCCAGCCCGTAACGGTTGATGCTCGGAATCGGCGTCTCGTCGCTCGTGCCGGATTTGGAATATTCGGCAGCCGCGTCGTGGAAACGTCCCGCCCGCATCAGCGCGTCGCCGATAGCGTCATGCGCGGCAGGCGTGTTCGCGCCCGCCTGTTTTTTGGTAACATCGACAACGGTCAGGTCGCCCGCTTTGCGGCGCAGGTCGCTGACCGTCTGCGCTTCGCTGAAAAACTTGGGGGCCATGTCCGGCTGCAGGGCGCGGCGCATCCGGTAGGTCGCCAGTTCATTCATGGCCTGCGCGTTGTTGTCCAGCCCGTTCGCCTTGTCCAGCGTGGCAATCGCTTTGTCATAGTCCAGAGCGGAAACATAAATGCCCGCAAGGGAGCGCGCGGCGTTGAGGTTACCCGGATCGGCTTTCAGGGCGCGGCGGCTGAAACGTTTCGCGCCCTCCACGTCCTTATTCGCCAGCGCGTCCTGCGCCCGTTTCGCCAGCGTGTCCGCGCCCGTATTAAGTTCGTTGTCTACGGTCACTTTGATAACAGCGCGGGCCGTTTGACCGTTGGAATCGAAGGCGGTTGCCGTCACAGTGTGCGGTCCCTCTTTGTCGGCCAGCGTATCCCAATCGTATTCGTAGGGCGTACTGGTATCCGTATACTTGAGTTGATCGTCAATGCGGAACTCCACCTTGTCAATGCCGTCGGGACTGTCGGCTTTGGTGGTCAGTTTCACGACATCGCTGACTTTCACGCCATCCTTGAGTTCAAAATTGATGGTGACGGCAGCATGGGCGCGTCCGCCCGTAAACGCCAGCAGCCCCAACAGCGACAGAAGGGCAAACAGCGAACCGGGCCGCGCGACACGGCGTATGGGAGGGTTCCAGGTTGGAATTATGAGCATAGTTTGAACCTTTTGGTTGGTGGTTGGTAACTGGTGATTGGCGGTTGGCTTGCTCAACGCGAAATTTCGCGCGTCTTTTAACAGCCATTATAGCAGCGACGGTTTTAACCAATCACCAGCCACTAACCACCAATTACCAGGCCCGTGGGCGCAAATGCGCGGGAGCCGTACCCGCGAAATAAGAGACATCGCCGGTAAACAGCGCGGTGGGCAAATCCGCGCCTGCCGCGCCTTTTACGTGAAAGACAGCGCGAACGCTCTGGCCGGGACGCAGGGCATCGAAATACGCGGGATCGGCAGGCTCACAGGTCGCGCCGTTCGGCATCCCGGCCATGTTCAGGCCCAGTTTGACATGGGTGACGCTGCGCCCGCCCGTATTTTCCAGCGATACGACAACGGCGCGGTCAACGCGCGCGGATATATTCGCCGCGCCCGCATCCTTTTCCTTTTTATTCGTATTTGGAATTTCGGTTTGTTCCCGAATGAACGCGGCGGTTCGCGCCTGCGCGCCCAAAATGGAGTTGGGCGTCACCGATACCTGCGGAACCAGGCCTAATAAAACCGCGCTGGTTTCGGAAAGCGCGACCGTCAGGCGATCCATCGCCGCAAACACTTCTTTGCCAGAAGTCTCCTCTACGGTACGCCGCATCTGATAATTATGGTGCAGCGAGTGCGCCTGCGCGGTCACGAGCAGCAGATGGTGAATACACTCCAATCGCGCGTCGCGCCCGCCATGATTGCCGCCGCCCCGAACGCCCGACAGGTAGCTGTCGGCTTCGCGCAGCATCACGCTCAGGCGATGCGCCGGTCCGGGCTGATGCGCCGCCATCCCGTGTAATTGCGTAAAGACATCGTACCATGCCGCCCGCGCTTCCCGCGCCGTATCCACGCAGCGGTACAAACACGCCTGCCCCGGTTCGAGGCAAAACACTTTCCGTACCGTCCCCGTTCCCCCGAAATCGCAGCCTTCCAGGTGAGCAAAGGATGAAGGATGAAGGATGAAGGATAAATCTGTTGTAGATTGCGGATTGCGGATTGCGGATTGAGTCTCCTCTTCTCCTTTTCTCCTTTTCTCCTCTTCTGTTCCCTGACCTATCGTAAGTCGCTCAATCGTATAGACGCCGCGAGGCAGGCGAAGTTGCGCGGTTGTCAGCAGGCGAAAGTTGGTTTTATTGACCAGACACAGGGAGGTTCCCCATTCGCCGCGCGTGGCGTAAGCGCCCAACCCCTCTGCGCTCATAGCGGCGGGCGCGTTTACCTGAACATGGGCGCGTTTGCCGTCCAGACGCGCCCAGCTCGAACCATGCGGGCAGGGGCGTGGAACCGCTATCCGGGGCGGCATTGGGAAGACTGTCGGGCAGGATGGCAAAGCCGCGCAACGCGTCGGCAAGGGGTGTCGAATCCGCAGCCGGGGCGTCCTGCCCATCCACGGAAACGAGAACAGGAACGGGCGGCTGCTCTGTTGGTGTTGTCTGTTTCGCCTCGTAACGAATCGGCGTCAGCGTGGTCACGCCGTTCAGCGGGCGCGCGTTATGAGAAGATGCGGTCAAATGCCGGGCGGCCACACTTCCCAGTATCAGGGCCATTGCCCCACTCAGCCGCAGGGCATGAGCGCGGGATTGGCGGACGGAGCGCGTGTTTCGCCCCCGTTGGTGCTGTTGAACCATAACACAAAATCACTCCACGGTCTTGTCGGACGTCGGGATTGCGTCCGGCGTAAGACCGTTGTTGGGAACGGCGGGAGCAGAGGGGTTCCACGCAGTCGGAAGCTCCGGCGCGGCGCATACAATCCGCTTCACGCGCCGCTCAAAATCTTCGCGCTCCAGCATAATGCGACGGCCACACCCCGCGCACGCGAGGCCTACATCGGCCCCAACCCGCGTCACAGTCCATTCATCGCTGCCGCACGGGTGCTGCTTGCGCAACTGTACCCGCATCCCGATCACGACCTCTATTCGCTGTGCCATAAGCCGTCACGTTTCAAACGCCAAAATGAAAAGCGCGAAGTATATCAATGTCTACCAGAGTTGCCGGTAACGTCCCATTATACTAGAGAATCGCAATGCGGTCAAGGCGTACCCCGGCAGAGCAAACCGAAAACGAGTATAATAGAGGAGAAGAATCTAACAAAAGTAATAGCAGTGCGCAGGGGATGGAAGAGGAAGAAAATGATGGTTTTGGACGAAATTACGCGCGATGAGCAGGTCGCGATACTGGAAGTGTTCGACAATCCGCGCCCGGAGCGGGATTACCGTATTGTACATACGTGTCCTGAATTCACGTCCGTATGTCCCAAAACCGGGCAGCCGGACTTTGCCACGATCACCATTGATTATGTGGCGGATCGGGTTTGTCTGGAACTGAAATCGCTGAAAATGTACTTTTTCGCGTTTCGGCAGCAGGGGATTTTCTACGAGGCGGTTGTCAACCGTATTCTGGACGATCTGGTAGCCGTGTGCCGCCCGCGCCAGATGACCATTACGGGCGATTTCGCCGTGCGCGGCGGCTTCTCGTCCGTCATCACGGCAGATTATCGAGAACACGAATAATACATTTCTCAACGCAGGCCGTCGGCATATCGAACGCTGTGAACAGGCAGAAACCTCGCCACAGCGTTTTCCGTTCAGGCCAGGTATGCAGATAAACCTGTCTGGAGATGGGGTAATCTGCTGGAACAGTATGCGAATATACCGCATATTTCCTGACATCTTTTGCGTAATTGAAACGGTGAGGAGATCGGGACAGAATGAAACAGGGGTATCGCAGTTGGCTGGCGGTTGGCATGATGGGGTGCTGTATGACGGCGGGACACTGCCAGTCTGCGCCGAACTCAGGCGCGAACACAGACAGGGCCGCGCTTAAAATCGAGCAGGCGGGAAAAGCAGGCGGTAAGCAGGCAGCGGCGCCGCCAGGCATCACAGCGGGCAAAGCGCTTTTATGGGAAGACCGGGGGACTCTGACGCCCGCGCAGGTGTTCTGGGGCGCGGCGAGCCGGGAACAGAACCCCGCGTCCCGCCTGCCTGCGCCGCCGTTTTCCAATTTTGAAAAGGATAACGATGGAACCAGCCCCAAATGCCGCATGACGGACAAGAATGGCGTGAAATGGACGGTTAAGTTCGGGGCCGAAGCGCACTCGGATGTGGCCGCGCCCCGTCTCGCGTGGGCGCTCGGCTATGGCGTGGACGAAAGCTACTATGTGAAAGTCGGCAAAATAGAGGGATTGAGCGCGGATACGGATTTGGGCAAGTGCAAGCCGTTTATCAGCGCGGACGGCGCGTTCGGCGAAGCGCGGTTCAAGCGGCACGATAAAGAGAGCAAGCACCTTAAAGGCGAAACTAAAAACAAAGCCAACCCCAAAGACGAAGACAACGACGCCGATTGGGATGAGCGCAAAAATCCCGGCGTTCCGCCCGAACAGCTTTCCGGCCTGCTGATACTGGAAGTGATGGTACACAACTGGGACGCGCAGCCCAAAAACAACAAGGTCGTCCACATCGCCAACACGGACGGCGCGACAAATTTGTATATCGTAAGCGATTGGGGCGCGAGTTTCGGGCAGATGAAATCGAAAGGCGTTCTCAGCGATTACCAGAAGGAGAGCAGTTTCATCCGCAAGGTGGAAAACGGCACAGTTTTGCTGAAGTTTGAGGATGTGATTGCAGGCATGGTTGGGGTTCACGAGAAGATTCCCCTTACCCACGCGCAATGGTTCCGCAAACAACTCGCCCGCCTTACGGACGCGGATGTACGCGCCGCGTTTCAGGCCGCATACGCCACGGAGAATGTCAATAAAGCCTATGCAGGCGGCACTGTCGTAGATGGCAGCGCGTTCGATACGCTCACCGCCGACAACATCGAAGGATATGTCAAAGCCTTTCGCGCCAAAATCAACGAGTTTATGGAGAAAGTGAAAGAATGAAGTGAGAGTAAATGCTTGTTCTCTCACTCTCCACTCTCACTCTCCACTCTCACTTATCCTCCTCTCACCTGGAGCATCCCTATGTCAAACAAACCCATCACCCTGAGCGACATGACGCATCTGAATCTGGGCAAGCGGACGCGCCTGCACCGATTGTTGTATCAGCACGGGCCGGCGAACGGCACACTGCTGTTTTTACCCATTGATCAGGGATTGGAACACGGGCCGCGCGATTTCTTCGTCAATCCCGCCAGCGCCAACCCCGAATTTGAACTGAATGTCGCGCTGGACGGCAAGTTCACGGGCATCGCGCTGCAATACGGACTGGCCGACAAGTACATGCGCGATTTTGCCGGACTGGTTCCCCTCGTGCTGAAACTGAACGGCAAAACCGAGATTTCCGGCGGTGACGCGCCCCTTTCGCCCGTCGAGTCCAGCGTGGAAGACGCGGTTCGATTGGGCGCGGACGCGATTGGCTACACGCTGTACGTCGGTTCGCCGCGTCAGGATGAGGATTTCAAGCAGTTTGCCCGCGTTCGGGACGAGGCGGAAAAGTTGGGAATGCCTGTGATCGTGTGGGCGTATCCGCGCGGCGAAAACGTCAAGGCGAAGGGCGGGCAGGACAGTATCTGGGCGGTGGATTACGCGGCAAGGGTGGCGACCGAGTTGGGCGCGGACGTGGTGAAAGTAAACTTCCCGCAGCAGGTATCACCCGAAGACCGCGCCAGAATGCCCGCGCCCTACAACGACCTGAACGAGGACGAAGCCGCCATGATCGCCCGCGTCATCGCTACAGCGGGCCGAACCCTGACGCTGATTTCGGGCGGCGAACACGAGGACGACGCGGCTCTGCATCTGAAAGCGAAGCGCTCGATGGAAGCGGGCGCGACCGGCCTGATTTTCGGGCGCAACATCTGGCAGCGTCCCTATGAGCAGGCCATTCAAATGGCGAATGATTTCCACGCGATGATGAAAGAGCATGCGCGGTAGCGGAGGAGGGTCGTCAGGTTATCAGGTTGTTTCACTATCGGACACCTTTTGTTGTCCTGCGCGGCCCGGGTATCTTCTTGCCACAGCCTCGCGCCACCTGCTTCAAAATGGGTCCGGTAGTGAATTCTGCTTTTCTTCTTTGCTTTCCCTACGCGGCCTGCGCAAGAACGCGCTGCCAGCGGATTTCGGACACGCTCAGGAAAACCTCGACGGCTTTTTTGGGGAGAAGGGGAACATGAAGGACACGAGGACAGAAACAGGGAAGGAAGTCAACGATGGATCACGCGCTCTGGAACAATCCCAATACCGGGGTTATTATGGCGGCGATTTCCGCGACGCAAATGCTGTGCGGCGCGGTGATTCTGCTGCTGCTCCATTTATGGCTGCGACAGCGCGATGTGAAAGACCGGAGCCTGCTCTGGCTGTGTATCAGCCTGTTCAGTTGGGCGCTTATTCACGCTTCCAAATTGCTTTCCGGCCCCTGGAAGATCAGCAACGCGGACGCCATCAGCTACACCCTCTCCCCGGTCAGCAGTATCCTGTTTACCATGACGGCCTTTCAGCTTGCCCGCGTCCGAGAACTGTTTCACAACAAAGACCGCAAATTCTGGCCGCGTAACATGGTTGCCTGTGTAGTCGCCGCTTCCCTGATAGAGTGGATTCTGTTGTTCGTTGCGCCCCCGGCGGCCAAAGTGATTGACGCGACCGTTTCCAGCCTCGCCCTTATCATTTTGGGGTTGGGGCTTATCTACTCTTTTTATATTTACAACAACCAGTATCTGGCCGCGCTGACGGGCCTGACGTTCCTCTACCAGATCGCGAAACAGTTTCTGCTGGCTCTGCAAACCTCTTCACCGGGCGCGCGGGCGATTCTCGACAGCGCGAGCAGCACCGTTTTAACCATGCTGTTTATCGCGCTCGCGGTGGCATGGGGACTTTCGGACACGTCGCGCCTGCGGTTTGTGGGGGGTTCGTCCAATGTCAATGTGGTCGCCATTTTCTTTGACCTGCGCGGCTCCTCGCAATGGGCCAAACAGGTGACGGCAAAGCGCAGCGCGTCGCAGGTGGGGCTGTTTATGGACAGTTTGCGGGAGTGGGCGCGTAATCAGGCGTTGAGTTTTCCCGACAATCGCCCGGACTTTATCAAGTTTCTGGGGGACGGGTTCTTGTTTGTGTGGGAAGTTCCCGACAGAAAACGGCTGTGGGAACGCGCCGAAACGGAAGCGCGGCTGGCCTACCAAATCTACAGCGAGTATGGCGTGTGGCTCAAAACGGAGGATTGGGAACAGGAGTTGGGCAGTGTGCCGCCCGCCCTGGGTATCGGCGTGGATGCCGGACACGTCATTCGCATCACTTATGAGAATGGAGCCAACGATTACATTGGCGCAGCCATCAACAACGCCGCCAAACTACAGGATTTAGCGCGTCCCAACGGCGGAGTCGTGATACTCAGTTCGATGTGGCAGGAGTGCGGCAACAACAGCGATGGTTTGGCGCAAATCTTGCAAGACAAATTCGCTATCCGGCAACTTCTCTCTCCCCTCGGAAAAATAGGCGACGACGAAAAAGTCTACGCCACATCGGAAGTTGTGTTCTCCGTGTCCTCGGTGGTTTGATTATTCTACGCGGCCTGCGCAAGAACGCGCTGCCAGCGGGGTTCGGACACGCTCAGGAAAACCTCGACAATTTGAGGGTCGAACTGCCTCCCGCTGAACTTTTCGATTTCCGTTCGGGCGGTGGCAAACGGCAGGGCCGGACGATAGGGGCGGTCGCTGGTCATGGCATCCAGCGTATCGGCAACAGCAAAAATGCGCGAACCGAGCGGAATGGCGTTGCCCTTCAAGCCATGCGGATAGCCGCTGCCGTCCCACGCCTCATGGTGATGCAGGACGATACTCGCGGTGTCCTTCAGCATGTCAATTTTAGCGCACATTTCGTAGCCGATAACCGGGTGCTTGCGCATCTCCACCCACTCTTCCGGCGTCAGTTTGCCGGGTTTGAGCAGGATGCTGTCGGGAACGCCGATTTTGCCGATGTCGTGCAGCAGCGCGCCCCGCTCGATGTGGGTCAGGTCGGCCTCGTTTAGCTGCATCCGGTCGGCGATTTCGATGGTATAGGCCGTGACACGCTCCGAGTGGCCCTGCGTTTCCGTATCGCGCGTATTCAGCGCGGTCATCAGGGCGTCCAGAACCGTCTCGCTGGAGGTAATCAACGCCTGCCGGTACTGCTGCGCGTTTTTGCGCTGCACGGCCTGCCGCGTCAGGTTGCGCTCGATGATGATGGGCAGTTCACCCGGCTGCAGGGGTTTGGTGATGAAATCGCTCGCGCCCTGATGCAGCGCGGTTCGCGCCATGTCCACATTGCCGTAGCCCGTAATCAGCACAACCGGCATTTCCGGGTAGGCGGCCTGCACAAGCGGCAGCAGTTCCAGCCCGTTCTGCCCCGGCATGAAAATGTCGCACAGCATGATGTCAAAAGCCGTTCGCTTCAGCAGCGCCAGCGCTTCCGCGCCTCCCCCGGCGCAGCATACGTCGTAACCGTCCGATTCCAGCATCACGGCAAAAGTATCGCGGACGAGATCATCATCATCTACGACCAGAATCTGAATACGCCCCGCCTCGCAAGAGTCGCAAGATTCCTGCGATACAGCACGGCGCGCTCTGGGCTGAAACATAACGCATGACTCCCCGGCTGCGTTTGCAGGCAGCCCCGATTGAACAGCGTGATTCAAGCGGTTCGATTGGAACGCGGTTCAGGCGTCCGCTTCATTTTCATTGTTGTCCCGGTGCTGTTCGGCGATTTCGGCATCGTCAAAGTGTTCATGCGCCTGGTCAATAATTCGGCGCAGGGTGTCCGTATGCCGCCACACTTTGCAGCCGCCGCCCCGCCGCGCCCGCCGCAGCGCGTCCATGCTCCGCGCAATCAGCAGTTTCGAGTCGGTGACATCCAGGGACATGGGCGCGACACCCACGCTGAGATTCAGCCAGGGGCTTTGCTGTTCGCCTAATGTGGCGGTCATGGCCGCGCGCAGCCGCTCCGCCAGGCTGGTCGCCTGATGTTCCGGCAGAAGCGGACAGATGATGATAAAGGTGAAAGCGTCGGGCGAGATTTCAGGGTCCGCGTGTCCCACCACATCATGGGTGCGCGTCTCCTGCCGCAGACACCGCGCCACGCCCCTGCCGACCAGGGCCGCGCCCTCCATGCCCAAAAACCGCAGCACGGGCGAATCGTCTACCGCAATGCTCAACACGGAGAGGGGCAGGCCGTGCCGGGACACCATTTCAATCATCGTATCTAAATAGGTACACACCGCTTCATGTGTGGCGACGCCGGTTTCCCCATCTATCGGCAGCAGATAATCTAAACGCCGCGCGAATTTATCTTCCATACTGTCCGCAGCAATATTTTCCCAACTGCCTCCTGCAAACGAGAGGGGCGCGGGAATTGGCGCAAACGGCGCGCGCTGGTTATCGAAATCATTGGCGTGTCCATGCGGGTCTTCTTCCCAATTCATACGTGTAACTCTCCTGCCATATTTTCTAATTTAAGACAAATCGGGTTCATTAAGGCAGGGTACGCCCCGCGCATGAACTGCTGACAGGGGATTATCGGCGAAAGCAGCAGACAAGTTGAGGGGAGAAAAGCAAAGGGTGAGGGATGAAGGATGAAGGATGAATTCTTGCAGTGAACCGGATGATAAAACGCCCCACTCCTCAAATAGGGAGTAGGACGTTTGGCAAGCGCGGGGAAGATAACAATGTCACACGTTTCGAGTCCGACGACGAAGGCATACGCCGCTAAACGTGACCACTACGCCTGCGAACAGGGTGATACTGCCCGGTTCAGGCACGGCGACAAACAGTTCATAATTGCCGGCGCCGGCGCCTGTGACACGCAGGTAATAGGTCGAGGTGGCAGGCAGGATATAGTTGAGAATCAACAACTCCCGGCTGTACGCGCCGCCGTTGAAAATGGTATCGCCGATGAAGGTTATGTCATCATTAGTTGCCAGAACCGTCGTTCCATCCGCCGCGTACAGCGTCAGCAGGGTATCCAGATTGGAACCGCGCCCTGTTGCCCCGCCTGTGCCGTCAATTGTCAGAGACGTGGTGAAGGTATCGGCGGTGAACTCCGCCCCGAAAGCCCCGGTAAACTAGTAGAAGTCCGTTTCACCCACTGTGCCGATGCCCCCGATGATGTTGGCGGCGTTCAGTCCCGACAGGGGCAGGTTGGTAAATGTCAGCGCCTGCGCGGTGGCAGTGGTGGCATGCGCGGCGGCCTGTTCCGTAATGCTCATGGGAATGGAGGCGCGCAGGCCCGTGCCGAACTCCAGTTTGCCCGTTTCCAACTGCGAGAAGGTACGCGGCTGTTCCCGCTGCGCGGTGGTGATGCCGGAGAGATTGGGGCTGCCATCATCATTGATGCCGCCCGTCGCCATGATGTGCGTATTCTGGACGCCGCCCGTATCCTTATAGCTGGCAGGGGTGATGCGTGGGTCGCCATAGTTGTCGTAATGCTGCAAACCCAGATCATGCCCAAGTTCGTGCGCGCCCGTTCCAGACAGGCTGGTCGCGATGTGAGAAAGCACGGTCGGGCGATCATTGCTGTCAATGAAATCGCTGAAGTTGGCCGAGAAGACGCGGGCGGTATCGTTCGCGCTTTGATTGCGATAGTCCAATTTGTCGGCCAGGCCATAAAGGGTGGTGGCTGTCGTTTGGCCGAAGGTTAATCGCTCGTAATTGCCCATAGCCGGCGCTGTCGTGACAAAGTTGACAGTGAAACCTTTGTAGATGGTCGGGATTTGGGCCAGAATACTGTTCTGAATGGCAGTCACTTCCGCGTTGGTGAAGTTGGCGTCGGCAAATACAGTAGCGTTCATGGCGTCCCGCGCCTGAGCCGCCGCCGCCGATTCGTTCAAGCGGGTTCCAAAATTGGTAAAGTCCACGAAAACATTCGTTTGCGCTTCAGCGCGCAGAGCGGGCAGCAGGGTAAAAAAAGCCAGCGTTGCCCAGGAGAGATGCGTTCGACGGAAGAGGAACATAGCAGAGCCTCCGATGAGAAGGAGAGAATGGTGAGCAGACGACTATGGGCAGGAGAGCGACTTCAGCGGGGAAGCGGGCAGCAGGGATTTGTTCTCATGAACAATGCGCCTGTTAAGGGTTATATTGCATAAATCATGCCAACATGCGCAAAGCAGAGGCTGTTTCAAGAATTTATAAAATATATTATTTGCAAAATTTAACATTATCACTTTTACAATGCGATCTCTCGCAATTTTGCGTGGGTACTCACACTAAGGATGAGAGCAGAACACTATTATTCATCCTTCATCCTTCATCCTTTTCGAGCGCGGGCATCGGCAGGCGGCGGCGGCGTTCGGGGGGCAGGAGACGTTCGAGAGTGTCGTCAACGGTGATGATACCGAGCAGGCGCTCGTCTTCGCTGACGACAGGAACGGCGAGCAGGTTGTAGCGCCCGATGATTTGCGCTACCTGATCGGCATGGTCGTCCACATACACATGAATGACATTGTGTACCATGATGTCGCGGATGTAGGTTGCCGGGGGGGAAACAACAAGGTCGCGCAGAGACAGGACACCGACAAGGCGATCCTCTTCACTGTGACATACACGTAATAGATGGTTTCGGCTTTGGGGGCCAGTTCGCGCAGGCGGGCAAGGGTCTGTTCGCAGGTCAAATTAGCATGAAGAGCAACGAGTTCCGTTGTCATTAGCCCGCCCGCCGTGTCCGCGTCGTAGCTCATCAGTTCCCGAACATCCTGGGCCTCTTCGGGTTCCATCTGTCCAAGCAGGCTGTTGGAACGGGCGTCGGGCAGGTCATCGAGCAGGTCGGCGGCCTCGTCGGGTTCCATCTCTTCCAGAATGTCCGTCGCGGTTTCGTCAGGCAGGTGCGTCATAATCTGCACCTGCGTTTCCGACTCCATTTCCGCCATTGTTTCCGCAGCCACATCGGTATCCAGCGCGGAGATTACCTCCTGCGCGTGCTGCGGGCTGAGTTGTTCCACAATGTCGGCAATGTCGGCGGGATGCAGGCGGGCTATTTTGTCGTGTGACACTTTCAGGCGGATGCGTCCGCCCACCGTATTGGGTTCCAGCGCGTTGACATCATCCCACGCGATAAGATTAGAGCGGAGCGGGTGACGGAACAAGCGGGCAAGAGCCTCGACCGGCTTGTGGAAGGGATCGAAGCGGCGCAGCATGGCGCGCAAACTGGCATCCACGCCCACCACGCAGTATCTATTGCCCACTTCGGCAAGCCGCACATCGTTGACGCGAACCACGCGGTAGTCCTGCACGTCCACGATCTGCTTGTCCAGAATGTCGCGGCGCAGGCGCAAATCCGCGTCCTGTGGAAGGCAGTGCGTCAGTCCGGCAAGCGACGAGCGCAGGCGAATGTCGCCCCGAATGTGGCCGCTGCCTTCCGGTCCGCGCGGGTCGGCGTCGAATTCCAGCGCGTCAAAAGGCAGGCACACTTCGCCCTGCGCTGTCCGCACCAGAATGGCGCGGACAGCGGGCAATCTGCCCTCCAGATCGGCAATGGTATCCACCACTTTCCCGATTAGAACGCCATCCGGGTCAAGAACCCGCTTATCAAGGATTTGCGTGAGATATTTCATGAGAAGGATTATGGCGCGAAACGACGCGCAAAATGCCGTTTTAGTTCGGCCTACAGAAAAAATGTGATAACTTTTTCTAAAAACACTGTTTTCGGGTTGACAAACCAGTTACCGGCAAGTATACTAGCCATATATCTCAGTTGTTTCTGTATCCGGCGATGGTGTCGGTACAGAAAAGTCAATGACGCCTTGCGCATCCATGCAGAGTTCCGAGTCTTCTTCCCTGTGGAAAAGCCTCGTCTTGCAGGATAGCGACATGGCGTTTTTTGTGTTTGGTCACTGTTCGTTTTTCTCTATCTCTTTTCCTGTTGCAGTTTTCTTCTATTTTCGATGGGAGGGTTTCTCATGAGCCAGGTTCGCAAGGGATTTACGCTTATCGAGTTGTTGGTAGTTATTGCTATCATCGCAATTCTGGCGGCCATTCTGTTCCCCGTCTTTGCGCAGGCGCGCGAAAAGGCGCGTGCCACGAGTTGCCTGTCCAACTTCAAACAGTTGGGCGTCGCTTTCACCATGTACCTTCAGGATTATGACGAGATGGTGCTGCCGCGCTATCAGGCTTGCCCCAGCACCGGGCCGGCCGCCACTCCCGACGACCATCTGCTGTGGACGGCCACCATTCAGCCGTACATCAAAAACACACAGATTTTCGTCTGCCCCTCCTCCACCATGTCCAAGTACGGAGATACCTGGAATACCCGCAGCGCAGTATCCTCCGGCTACAATCAGACCATCAGCGGCTGGTACTATGTCACGGACGCTTGTGGTCAGATGATTTTGCCCTCCCTGCCGACCATCCAGTATCCCGCTAAGAACGTGATGTTCGCGGACTCGGTTCCTGGTCCGCTTGTGGACGGCTATCGCGGCTACCTGTTCGGGAACACAGCCTTGAACATCCCCTACAACTCTTCCAGCGCGGGCAGCATCGGCGCGCGGCATACGGATGGAACCAACCTGACCTTTTTCGACGGACACGCCAAATGGGCCAAGGGTACGTCCGTGCTGTGGCATCCCGATGCGGTCATCAACTGCAAGGACCCTTCCCTGTATCTGAACCCCTGGATGGATGTCAACGACGCGCACTACAAATTCAATATATCCGACACCTGCATTCCCGATCCGTAAGCCCGTCCCTCAACCCGGGCGTCCACTTGTGGACATACCCCTTCTCCCAAAAAGCCTGGGAGAAGGGGACGTAGTTCACTTCGCTACAGTGTGCAACAGTCTTGGTTCAACGAAAGAGAGTTGTGGCTTATGAGTCAAAAAGTCAATCCGGCAGTGGGAATCGCGGTGGCAGTCGTGGCTGTTCTCATCGTCGCGTTCATCGGAATCAAAGTGTTTCGGGGAAGCGGGAATGATGGCGGCAGCGAAGGCAAAGCGGTTATCGTCAAGCCCAGCAACCCCAACGACCCGAAGTATACCGAACACCTGCCGCCAGGCATTTCAGGGGGCGGCAAACAGTAGCATTCCAGTTCACCTCACCCCAACCCCTCTCCTAGTCGCGCAACGCGCCAGGAGAGGGGTTGTTTATATTTCTTCCATTTCCACCCACAAATAAAAATACCGGACACTTTGCGGGCGTCCGGTTCAAGGCGCGACGGCATACTGTCGCGCCCGAGAAAAGAAGGGTGATCGTCGCTCGGAGAGTGAGCGCGTCTACATTCTAAACCACCGATGTTAAGCGAGCATTAAGCGGAGGTTAAATCTCTGCTAAGGTTTTCATATTGCAAACGAGGCCACAGTTTAGTTACTCTGTTTCCTCCGGCGGAACGCCAGGTGACAGCCGCCGCTCGAACCGCGCAATTTCCAGTTGCTGTATTTTGTGTTCCTGCGCCGCGTTTTCATGTTGCCGTTGCATCTCGTAGGACATACGCTCAACGACACGCGCAAGCGCGGTAAATTCCTGCCGCAGTTGGTTGATCTCCTGCCGCAGTTCCTTCATATCCTCGCGCGCTTCCTTAATGTCGGCCTTGTTTTGCTGCACATCGCGGGTTACTGCAAAGAGTTGCTTGCCGAAACTTACAAAGTCTTTTGAGCATGATCTATATCACGGCTCCCAATTTTACAAGAAGCGCGCGCGATTCGGTTTTAAGGCGCAGTGTTTCGGCTTTCAAGACATTGGTTTCGATTTTGAGGCGGTCAATATCTACTTGATCCTGGCGCATCAAGTCGTTGAGACACTGCATTTCAATGAACAACTGGCGCGAGTCAACTTCTTCGTCTTCATTTTGCAATGTAGGTTGAGTTAGTATGTCACTCATAAGAACCCTCCAGAATGAAACACAGTAGATCAGTGGCAAGCCATGCCAGTCATGTAGGTTACGTGACAGATACCGGGCTGGTTTCCAATTCCAGTTCCTTTTTGAGCAGGCGCTTGACCACTTTGCCGGTTCCGCCGCGCGGCAGAGTTTCGCGGAACAGAATTTGGCGCGGAACTTTGTAGTTTGCCAATCGTTCGCGGCAAAAGCGAATCAGGTCGCGCTCGGTTGGCATTGGCGTGACATCAGGGCGGAGAACGACTACCGCCAGCACGTCTTCACCCCGCAGCGCGTCCGGCATCCCGATAACGGCCACATCCGCCACGTCGGCGCGCGACAGTAAGACATCCTCCACTTCACGGGGATACACGTTCAACCCCGCCGTAATAATCATGTCTTTTTTGCGATCCACGATGAACACGTAGCCGTCCGCGTCTATCGTGCCAAGATCGCCCGTGTGATACCATCCCCCGCTCATGGCTTCGCGCGTCGCTTCCGGCTGATTCAGGTAGCCGAGCATCACGTTGTCGCCGCGTACCACAATTTCGCCAATCGTATCTATCGGTAACGGCTGATCCTGTTCATCGAAAATGGCGATGGAAACGCCGGGAAGCGCGGGGCCGACGCTGCCGATTTTGCGCGGGCCGTCCAGCGGATTGACGGACGTGACCGGGCTGCACTCTGTGGGGCCATCCCCTTCCAGAACCGGAACGGCAAATCGCGCTTCCAATGCGGCAAGCGTGGGCGCAGGTAAGGGAGCGCCACCTGATACCAGTACGCGCAGGCTCGATGTGTCGGGAGATTGGTCGGCAGGCACATTCAGCATAGCGTTGAAAATAGCGGGTACGGCGGGGAAAATAGTGGCCTTATGGCGGGCAATGGTTTCCAGCGTCCGAACCGGCGCGAAGTTTTCCAACAGGATAGATGCGCAGCCCGCCGCAAGACACATATTCATGCAAACAGTCGCGGCAAAGGCATGAAACAGCGGCAGCACGGTGACAAACCGGTCATGGGGCAGAAATTGCAATCGCGCCTGTACCTGCTCCACATTGCGCGTCAAATTTTGATGCGACAGCATCGCGCCCTTCGGATGCCCCGTTGTGCCGGAGGTGTAGATGATGACGGCACATTCGAGGGATGAGGGATGAGGGATGAGGGATGAATTCTTTCCTTCTCGTATCTCGTATCTCGTATCTCGTATCTTCTCCTCTTCTCCTTTTCTCCTTTTCTCCTTTTTCTTCCCCCGTAGCCAGCGCATCTGCCAGAAAAGACAGTCCCGGTATGGCGGCAAGCGCGGGGTCGGGGAGTTCTTCGCGGGGCGTGATACTGATAACATGAAGGAGATTGGGAAGGTTGGCGCGGGCGGCCTGTACGGATGGCAGCAGCGGTCCCGCCGTCATTACAAGTTTAATGTCCGCGTCCCGCCAGATGTATTCCAGTTCTGCGGGTTTGAGGAGGGGATTGACGGGGACGACAACCACGCCAATTTGCGACGCGGCATAATACGCCCACACAAACGGCGGGCAATTGGGCAGCAGCAGGCTGATTTTATCGCCCGGCTAATGCCAAGCGCCAACAATCCCGCGCTCAGGCGGTTTACCATTGCGGCCAGTTCCGCAAACGTCTGCGGATGATCCCGAAAAATCAACGCCACATCCTGCGGGCGCGTCCGCGCGCCCTCTGTTATAATGTCGTGCAGCATAAATACTCCGTAGTGGTTGGTGATTGGTGGTTGAGGGCTAAATTAACAGTATGGCGGTTTCCTGATTAAACCCTGCTGACAATGCAAAATGTTCACACAGGACAACCAACCACCAATCACCAGCCACCAGTCACCTTATAAAACTCACACACATCCGTCAATGGACACTCGGCACAGCGGGGCGCAAGCGCTTTGCAGATTTGGCGTCCGTGCCGGATGAGCGCGACATGAAAGCGGTACGTCATATTGGGCTGTATTTGGGCTTGCAGGGCGTCGTGCGCCTTCGCTTCACCGATCCTCTTTTCAATCAAGCCCAATCGCCACGAAACGCGAAAAACATGGGTATCTACGGGCAGGACATTCCGGCCCATCGCGAAACACAGCACGATGCCCGCTGTTTTGGGGCCAACGCCGGGCAGGGACATCAGGTAGGCGCGGGCTTCTCTATCCGGCATCGCGTTGAGAAAAGTCAGGTTCAACGCGCCGTGTCTGGCCTCGATTGCCCGCAGCACGGCCTGAATACGCGGCGCTTTGCTGTCCGCCAATCCCCCGCAACGAATTGTGTCCGCCAGTTCCGCAACCGGCGCTTCTTCCACCGCTCGCCAGGAGGGATATTTTGTTTGCAAACGCGCAAACGCTCGAAACGAGTTGACATCCGAGGTATGCTGCGACAAAATGCAGGCGACCAGTTCTTCCAACGGATCAAGCCGGGGCAGCCATTCGGCAACGCCGTACAAACCTTCGAGTTGCTCCACAACATAAGTCGTATGCGCCAGCCGCGCCTTATGATTGACTTCCGCCCGCGCCATTGCTTCGGGCGACACGGGCGCGAGTATGTTTTTTACCGATGCTTTCATTGCGCGTTGTATTCGTCACCCAAAATGATTTTTCCTGCCCCGTTACGTTTTATGCCGACACGCGCACTAACAGAATGAAGAAGACAGAAATTCAACAACTGACAACCTACTTTTGAGGCGCTACATGACTAATGAGGCGGCAATACCGTTTGCAGTTTCGACGGACAGCGAAGACCAAACCCTGATTGCGCAATTCCTTGCGGGGGATGAGGGCGCGTTTTCCGCGCTGTTCCGCAAATATCAGGGGCGTTTTCTGAGCGTTGCGCGCCGGTTCCTCAACGACGATGGGGAAGCCGAGGATGTAACCCAGGAAGCGTTTCTTGACATTTATCACGGCCTGCGCCACTTTCGACACGGTTCCTCGTTCCACACCTGGGCGTACCGGATTCTGGTTCGCAAGTGCGGGGAACGCCAAAAGCGCCTGGCGCGGCGCAGGCAGGGTTCCGCTTCTCTGGAATCGTTGCGCGAACTGCCTGCTGCCGAGGGCATGCCCCGCGCCGAAAGCCTGCTGGTTCAGGAAACCCTACAGCGCCTGCCCGATGATGCGCGTATGACGCTGATATTGAAGTATTACGAGCAGCTTTCCAGCGAGGAGATTGCCGAAGTGTTGAACTGCAATGTGGGGCAGGCCAAAATGCGCGCCACCGCGCCAAAAACGCTTTGAAAGATTTGCTCAAACCGCTATGGGAGAACGAAAAATGAAGTGCAAGCATGTTTCCAATCTGCTTTCGCCCCTGCTGGAAGGCGAACTTTCCGAGGCGGTGGGTAGTCAGGTACGCTCTCACCTGGATACCTGCCCTGTCTGCGCTAATGAGCAGGAAACTCTGTTACGCGCCGTTTCCCTGCTGCAAAAGGATGCCGCCGCGCCGCAAATGCCTTTGCCGGATTTGTACCCTGCGTTTCAGGAGCGGCTTGTCACGCAGCCAGACAAATCCTCTTTATGGGGCGGAAGAAAACATCGTCTGACACGCGCCTGGCTGTTGCCCCGGCTGGCGGTCTGCATCGTGGGAACCCTGTGTGTCGCCAATACCATACGCCACAAATTCTTCCCCTACAACTCACAGGAGAGAGCCTTGCTGAGCGCCGCGTCCAGTGTGTCCCGATACAGCAATGAGAATTCGATCCATGTCAACGAGATACGGCATTTCCGAGACGCGAAGGGGGGGGGTGGGTACCCGGTTTTTCAACACATGGTGGCGCAAAGGCTACTACTACTCTCATACTTCGCAACAAAAGGCGGCAGCGTCGGGCAACGATAGTGGGAATGCCTCAGAATCCATATTAAGTTACGGGTATGGCACTCCGGGCGGCGTGACGCTGCAATGGGAGGCTGAAGGCCGCTCGAACAAACCCATTCAACTGGACTGGAGTCCATCCGACCCGGCGCAGCCGGCAAACAATCCACTTCAGTACCCGGCCTACCGGTATGGCCCCTGGTGTCAGCAAATTGCAGAGCGTGGCAAAACAGCCCAGGCGCAGGCCCAGGTACAACTCGGACACAACACAATCAATAATCCGTTCCAGTACAAAGTATCCCTCGGTGATTTGAAGGCAGGTTTGAGGCGATCCGATGGCCCCGGCGATAGCAGAGAGGCGCCGGACGCGCTGACGCTGTGGTTCGAACTCTGAGGGACGATTGCAACGCGCTCTGGAACAGCTACGTAATTCGCCTGATGGCCTTCTGTACGAGGATATGTTTGTAGACTATCCCGCAGAACCCCTTCCGCAATTAGCCGCGCCGGATTTGCCCCCCGGTCGGCCTATCGCGCTGGCGTATAAACTGCCTGGTAAAGTGACAACTGTTCCGCCGGAACGCCTGATAAAGCCTGTATGGCTCACAATGACAAAGCAGGAGAAGGCTGAAATTGAGGGAGTTGTGTGGACATTCACCACGGCGTGGAAGCATCACGATGCCGTCCTGCTGCGAAACACAGTGGATTTGGATTATCCCCTGGAGATCACGCGCCCGGACAAACGCGCCGGACTGACTCGTGAAGACGTATGGCAGCGCGTGTGGCTGAAGCGTATGCAGAGTCAGCCCAACTGGTCCTATCTGGTGTTCAATACAGACTTCGCGTTTGAATCCGCGCCGCGCCTGCTGGATGAGGTTCCGCTCAATGTGGGCGAGTGGAACCTGGATCATACGCTGCCCGGATTGAATGTTCTCGCCTGGATGAGCGCGGGTCTGGCAGATGGACAGGAGTATAAAACCGCAGCCAGATTCTATCTCGTGAAGCGTCCGGCAGGCTGGAAAGTGTCCCAATTCGGACTGCTCCACAACGGCGCTTCCTCTACTCCCTGAACACTGCCCATCAGTTTCTGTCACGCCAAATACGCCTGACAAACAGACAACATAAGGAGCGTTCCTGACATATTCATGACAGGAACGCTCCTTTGCACTCTGATTGAAGAGTATCCGTTTCGCCTGTCAATGTTTCCCTTGCGCCTGATGCGGCGCGAAAAAAGTTTCTCCTGCTCTGTTACACTTTCCCCTCTCACACCACTAATGAAGTAGAAGATAAATAAGTTTCTATCTGATGATCATGCGAATTACGTTCCCTGACGTACTGAGCGCCAGCAACTGCAAGGCGTTCAGTACGTTACCTCCTCTGGTGGAAAACTCCTTGAACCCTTTCGTATGGAGATGATTCATGGCACTGCTCAGAAATCCGCTTGCGTATCTCTTGTTGGGGCTGAATTTCGGTTGCTGCCTCTGTCTTTGTAATCCAGCACACGCGCAGAAGGCTCCTGCATCTCACAGCATCACGTCTATGAATGGCAAAGATGATACCCGCCCCGCTGATCTTGCTGCCGATACCCGTCTGGATCGCCAAATCAGCCTGCATGAGATCGGTATTCCGCTGAACTCGCTCCTGATCAAAGTAAACCACGATGACCTTGCCCTTGCAGCGGATCGGAACTGTGACACTCTCAAACTTCATCTGAATCTACTCAATCGTCCTGTGCGTCAACTTATGAACTCACTGGCTCAACTGGTTCCGGGCGCCTGGTATCACGCCCCTGACGGCAAAGGTTATATTCTGAGGATGAGCCAGTCCGCAGTGAGCCGTCGTCAGCGCTGGTGGAATCTCTTTTTGGGAGAGCGACAGCGGCTATGGGAGGAGATACCCCGGCGGGCATTGCAAACGATGCAGGCGCGGCCGGAGATCAAAGGAGAGGTGACTTCCGCCGACGGCAACCACGAGGGGTTCAAACAGCAGCTCCTCGCCGGCCCTACATTTTTCAATCTGCTGTCCGCTCCCCTCCAGGAGAAGATCGCGTACAGCCTTAATCAGACGCCTTACTATCAGGAAAGAGGCCACATCTGGCAGAATGGCATGGATGAGGGTGCCGTAATCGTTCCCTTAAACGCCCTGCCTCCCCAGGCTCAGGAGCAGTTATCGGCCCGATTGCGCCTTTACAATTCCCAAACCGATACGCTGGACAATAGTTATGTTCTTTTTGAGAACGTCGGAAGCATCATCTCGGCGGATGTGGTAAATCTCAATGGCGACTTGCTGCCCGCCGGCTTCCACATTGACGTAAACTTCGATGCCGAAAAGCCTGCTTTTCGCATTGATCATGAGGCTTTGCCCAGAAGGGTCAAACAGATGGGGCGCAATGCTCCTTCCGTCTGGAAAGAACTCGCCGCTTATCAGGAGAGTCGCGTCTGGCCCAATGATTTGCCCTCCAAAACCCACCTGTCTTACCAAAATCGCGCGGAGGCGCTGGAGTGGCTGGCAGACCTGGCACACCTGGAGTTTGTCGCAGATTATTACTCTTTGATGGGGGGAACGCATCCCACGACAATGCCTGCCCAATTGAGAATGGGCCTCAAGGAAGAACTAAATCTGTGCGCTGCGGAACTGGACCTAAGTTGGAAGCAGTCGGGCGACATCTACCTGTGCCGCGACAATCGCTGGTACCGGGACGACGGATTGGAGGTTCCCGCTCCCCTGTTGCGCCGGTGGCTGGTTCAAAACGTTCGAGAATGGGCAAAGGCATCGGCCAGCAAATCGCCCGTTTCCCCGGAGGCAAAGGCAGCGCTGACGCGAAGTATGCTGGACTGGCAGGCGGAAGTCGTGAGTACGCTCACGCCCTGGCAGATTTTCAATGGGCTTGCTTATGTCACTCTTCCACCGGAGAACAGGGAACAGTATGCCTGGGGGATGGATATAAGGCACATACCTTCTGATGCTCCGCAGGCACGAACCCCGTATGCCCCTTTCAGACAACAGATAGAAATTTTAGTGTTACACTATCGCCTGATGCTGTTCTATGCAAGCTTGAATGCCGACCAACGGACGACCTTACTGAAGGGAGAGTTGAACTTCAACACTCTGACAGGCGACCAGGAGCAACAGACCCTGTATTTACAGCCTCTGCTGCATGTCTATAAGGATCGTCACGAGCGACAGATGTTGTTGGGACTACGGCCACGAAAGACGGCAATAGGTATAGTAGACAGTTCTGATCTACACCTGGCAATTACGACACCTATCACTCAGAAACCGGCCACAACCACCGGGGCACAATAAAGCCCCGTTGCGTTCTGGTAGATTACGATTGTTCTCTGGAAATTACGCGCCCCGACAAACGCGCCAGACTGACTCGTGAGCATGTATGATGGCAGGCATGAGCAGACAGACAACATTAGGAGTGTTCCTGACGTATTTACGACAGGAACACTCCTTTACGCTGTATTCAAAAGGAAATCGTATGAAATTGGTTCGACGCCTTACCCTTGTCACCCTGTTTGCGCTTGTTGTGTTTGGATTACTTCTTCCCGTAATTATCCGGGCGCAGACGCCGGGAGGCACAGCCCCGGACAGCAGCGCGCCTGCCGCGCCTGCGGGAGCCTACGCCTCTGTAAAACTGGACAATCGTAAACTGTTCGATGTGCTTGCCGGGAGTGGCCTGACGGCTGCCGAACGCGCCGACAAAATACACCGCCGTCTGGTCAACCTGATTTTGCGCACCAACGACGTGCCGCCGTTTTCGCCGCAGGATTTGCAGGAGAAGGACAATCAGACAATCGTTCAGATCGGCGGCGACACCGTAATGACCATTACGGACGCGGACGCGCAGGACGCGCTGACCACCCGGCAGGCGTTGGCGCAAAAATGGGGCGAGAAAATGGCGCGGGCCGTGATTGACGCTGCGCACCGCGCACAGTAACCCGGTGACGGGCGCGGGCATACTCATTCGCAACTCGTTTTCCGACCTGTTGGCGTCTGTGCTGCGCTGGATTCCGCACTTCGCCGGGGCTATAGTCCTCACCTTTATCTTCTGGGGGCTGGCCCGCATCAATAGAAAAATCGCGAAGTTCCTGATCTCCCACGCCCGCTTCGACGCCAATCTGCGACAATTATTTATCGCGCTCACGTTTTACGGAACGTGGACAGTGGGGGCGCTCGCCATTTTGTCCACAATCGGACTGGATAGCGGTAGCATCGCCACCACGCTGGGAATTTCCGGCTTTGTGCTTGGCTTCGCCTTCAAGGATATACTGTCGCATTTCTTCGCGGGCTTTATGCTGCTGATGGGGCGGCAGTTCCACATCGGGGATCAGATTGTCGTCAAGGAGTTTGAAGGCACGGTAGAGCGTATCGAACTCCGCGCCCTGTACCTGCGCACCTATGACAACCGGCTCGTAATTATCCCTAACGGCGACGTATTTACGTCCATTGTCACATCGAACACGGCCAGTCCGCACCGGCGGCGCGAATTTATTATCGGCATCGGCTATGAGGACGACATTGACCGGGCGCAGGAAGTGGCGCTGGAAACCGTTCGCGGCACCGATGGCGTGGCGGAAGACCCGCCGCCCGATGTGCTGATTGATGAACTCGCCGCCTCAACGGTCAATCTGCGCATCCGCTTTTATGCCAGTTCGCAGCGAGCTGATTACATGCGCGTCGGCAGCCGGTGTATGCGGCGCGTGAAGGACGCCTTCGACCACGAACATATCTCCATGCCCACCGATATTCAAACCGTGATTATCCAGAACATGCCCGAAGCCCTTGCAAGTCTTGCCTCCGCCGCTTCCGGCAATGGCCTTTCGCGCTCTCCTGACGGCTCCGATCACGCGCAATCCGGCAGGAGCGCAGCCTCGTGAAACCAGAACACGCCGACGAATCCATAGAAACGGTTGCGGAAAACGCTTCCACTGCCGCGCGAGACGTGAATACTGCCACAACTGAAGGAAAAGCAACGGTGGCGGAAGTAGAAGCGTCCTCCGCGCAGGTACGCTCCGAAATACAGGACTATCTGAGTTTTCAGCAGCAGCGCCGCCGCCTGTTCCCCCGCGCCGCGCTTGTGGGATTGCTGGCGGGACTGCTGGCGGTTGCGTTCCGGGCGATTTTAACCGGCGGGGACAACCTGCGTAACCTGCTGCTTGTCCGCGCCCATCACTGGCCCGTGTTTGGCTGGATATTTCCCGTTTTGTTCGGCATGGCGGGCGCGACGGCTTCGGTTTACCTTGTTCGCCGTTACGCGCCGGAAGCGTCCGGCAGCGGCATCCCGCATTTAGAGGCCGTGCTGCACCGTTTGCGTGAACTGAATTGGAAGCGCGTTCTGCCCGTAAAGTTCTTCGGCGGCGCGTTGGCGCTGGGGAGCGGACTGGCGTTGGGACGGGAGGGGCCGACCGTGCAGATGGGCGGCGCGGTGGGCGCGGCAGTGGCGAGTTGGCTGAATGTCGGGCAGCGTGACCGCCTGACGCTGATGGCGGCGGGCGCGGGAGCCGGGTTAGCCGCCGCGTTCAACGCGCCGCTTGCCGGCCTGATCTTCGTGCTGGAAGAGGTGCAAAAAGATTTTCGGCAGGCGGTTTTCGGCGCGGCTTTTGTCGCGGCGGCAACCGGGGACATTGTGGCGCGTTTCGCGTCCGGGCAGGTTCCCGTGTTCCGTGTTCCGAGTTATCCGGTTCCCGACCTGAGCGTACTGCCCGCTTTCGCCCTGCTCGGCATTGCGTGCGGACTGCTCGGCGTGTTGTACAACCGTTCGCTTATCGCCACGCTCAATCTTGTCGCCCGCCTGCCGGAACGCCTGCGCCTGCTTCCCGCCATTGTCGCGGGCGGGCTGGTGGGATTAGTCGCGTGGTTTTCACCCCTGAGTGTTGGGGGTGGACACGGACTTGCGGAAATGTTTCTGGATGGCAACGCCGCATTATGGGCCATACCGCTCTGGTTCGGGCTGCGCTTCGTCCTTTCAATGGCGAGTTACGGCACAGGCGCTCCGGGCGGCATTTTCGCGCCCCTGCTCGTGCTTGGCGCGCTGATAGGATTAGGAATCGGCAAAGTGACGGGGCAGTTGTTCCCGCATCTGGTTCCCAATCCCGCCATTTTCGCCGTCGTGGGCATGGCCGCGTACTTCACCGCCATTGTTCGCGCCCCGCTGACCGGCATCGTGCTGATTATTGAAATGACCGGCAATTACGCGCAGATGCTGCCCCTGCTCGTGGCGTGTTTCGGCGCGTATGCGGTTGCCGAAGGGTTGGGCGAACTGCCCATTTACGAGAACCTGCTGGAACGCGATCTATTGCGCGGCGGCCCGCTTCCCGATCCCAAAGAACCCCTCGTGCTGGAACTGGAAGTGGAGCCGAACGCGCCGTTCGCGGGCAAACTGGTGCGCGAACTCGGCTTGCCCCCCGGCTGCATCCTTATCAGTTGCCGGGAGGGCAGCCGCGAATGGGTTCCGATTGCCGACACCCGATTGGAACCCCATACCCGCGTCACCGCCGTCATCGCCCCGCAAGCCAAAAGCGCGTTGAACGTACTCCGGCACGGCTGCGAATCCGCCGATTAGCAAAAACGAAAATACGGTTCACCACAGAGACACAGAGACTTCACAGAGAAAAGAAGAGGAAATTGAGGAGAGAGTACCGCATTACACGCGAAATAAACGAGAAAAGACGAGAAAGGGAGAGCAATCTCAATGAAAGCAGAATGTGACCGGGCGTTTAAGGAGTGGGCGGTTTCCTGTGAGGCGTTGCAGTGCGGAAAGCAAATCCTGCTGATTCGCAAGGGCGGGATACGCGAGGAAGAGGGAAACTTTACCATTACAGACCGCGAGTTCTTCCTGATGCCCACGTATGAGCATCAGGACGCCGCGCTATTACAACCGGAATGGGTGTCGCGCCTTCACGCCCTGCAAGCCGAGCCGAGCGACTCGGACAGAGTCACGATTTCCGCGTACGCCATTGTGGACACCATTTTACAGGCGCGGGATGATGCGCAGGTAAATGCGCTTGCCGACAGCCACATCTGGAACGCCGCTTACGTAAAGCAGCGCTTCGACTTTAATCCCTACGACCCGCTGTACCTGCTCATCCTGCGCGTTTACAACCTGCCCAACCCCGTCACGCTGGATATGCAGGCCGCATATGTCGGCTGTAAATCATGGGTTACACTCGACCGCCCGCTTCCTCTTCACAACTTGACGCCTGCGCTGTCAGAGGAAGAGTTCGCCGCCCACCGCAATGAACTGCTTGCCGGAATAGAGAGGAGAAGAGAGTAGAAATCGCCAAACACGCGAAATAAACGAAAAAAGAACAGAATACAAAAAAGAACAAACAGGGCGCGTTGTGATGAAAATTTATGGGGAGGCCAGCAGTTTCAAGAGACTATCGGCAGTCTGTTCCGCTTCCGTAAAGTTGTTGGCTTTCAGCGCGGCCTCCAATTTGCGCATCAACGGTTCGGCCTGCGCCTGCTTCCCGGTTTTCTGAATCCATGCGGGCAACTCCTGCTGTATACGATGGATTTTGGCGGGAAGCCGCTCCAGATAGGAGGTTGAGGTGGACACGGTTTCCACAAGCCGTTCGCCCTGCAAAAACTTCCGATAGGCGTTCAGGGCTTCTTCCCCCTCCGTCACCACGCGAAAGTCTATTTTCCTGTTCGCTTCGCCGCCAACGCCCCACGAGAAAATATTTACCAGCGTAGCCCCATGATTGAACATCTTCGCCAGATAGGTTTCCATGTTCATGCCCGACTGCCCCGGCCCGCTGCCGAGCTGCAAGTTCGTGCCTTCACTGGAGGCCCACCCGGTCTGACCGCGCTGCGCGGTTTCCGCATAGATTTGCTCGAAAAGTCCGGGCTGCGGATACGTGCTGAAGCCGGGACGATGCGACGGCCCAAAAGCGATGGACGGCGACGCGAAATGGTTGTGTTCCGAGTAAGAAACGGTCTGCGCAGGCTGTCCCTCGAATAACCGGCGCGACAAAAAAGCGGTGTGCGAGTATATTTTGTCGGTTGGAATCCCCGCGTCCGCAAGCCCTTTGCACCAGACGTTAATAAACTCCTGCACGATCTTTTCGCGCTCTTTATCCATATCGGGAGGCAGATGATTCTTGCTGAAACCGCGATTGGTAAGCGCATGGTAGCCCAAATAGCGCCCCGTGTCGAAGTCCTGCCCAATTTGCGTTTCCCATCCCGCAATCACGCCCACGAAAAGGTCTTCTTTTCTCTGTTGCCGGAGTTGGTCTACACCCACTTTGATGGCTTTGCCGATGACTTCAGTGGCGCGTCGCCGTACTTCGGCCTGAACTGATTTGCTGTTGAAACACATCTGTGGCGGAATCTTTTTGGGCTGCGGCCCCCACTCAATGCGCCGCCCGGTTGATGGCGTTCCGTTCCAGTCCAGCCATTCTACATTATCCGGGCTGCGCAACAGGTCGGCGCGCCGCGCCCAGAACATCGAATCGTCCAGATGAAACCCGATGGCGACGTTCTGTTTCAAAGCGATAGCAAAGGCCGACGCGACGAGGTGTCGCGCCTCCGTATCAGAATGGTCAAACGACAGCGGGCCGAAGATGATTGCCAGATGGGTATGTTTATCGCCACTCCTGCCAACCCGGTGAACAACGTCCTGAACAAACGCGCTCAGTTCGTCTTGCGAAGGGATAGGGCCGAGCGGAAGCAGCCCCGAATCGCCAATGGGTACTGCCGGGTCGGGCGAACCGGTGAACACTTGAAAGGCCAGATAGCGGGTTTCGGCGCCTTCCTCTGTCCGTGCCTGCGAGTACACGGCATTGGCAAGCGTAAGAAACGCAACAACACTCAAAAGCCGCGATATTCTTCTAAAGCGTTCGTTCATAATACTCTTTCGACAGTATTTACAACGGCCTCCTGCGTGGCGGGCAATCTCCGCGCGGAGCCGCTTCGATACATATTCAGACGACGCCGGGCGCCTTGATTTGCAGTTGTTTCATCAGAGTGGAAAGCGAAATACGGCGCAGTTGAGACAACTCAAGCAACAGGGAAAGTCGTTGCGCGGTTTGCGCTTGGGAGAGGGCGATGAGTTCGCGCAGTTCGCTTTGTTCGCCCGGTGTCAGGACGCAGTGTCCCAACTCTGCGTTCAAGTCGTGGTAGCGGGCTTGTCCCTCATACTTAGCGGTTTGCGCCATGCCTGCAAGAAGTTCCGCCTCGCGCTGCGGCAGAATTGGGGCGTTATTTGATACCCTGAAATTGAATCAAAGTCATGTACCGTTCAAAGAACTGTCGGTATTGTTCATTACCTGGGAGGAGCGGAAGTTTGGCAAGTTTCAGGTGCTTGCGGATGAACAGTTTGTTGTAACGAAGCCGTACAAGCGATTAGTCTAGTCAGGCGGCAGCAAGACCGGAGTACTGCCGCTCTTCCGGCGAAACCAATCCCGGCATAATATGTTCGAAGAGGACACCTGCCTGAAAAAAGTAGTGTTCAATATCAATATCCGTTGCGTTCTCCTGAACCCATATCTTGCCGTCTATGAGGTCGAAGTGCATCATAATATTATGGACGCGCTTTTTTCCTTCCCACCCCACAACGCAGAGTTGATAATGCCCGCGCTCATCGTCAAACAGAAGTTCCGTGCGAACGCTGTCTGTGGAAGGCACGTAGCCTGCCACTTCTTGAAGCAGTTCCTTGATTACGATTCGGTAGCGTTCGGTTCGATCCATTGAATAATCGTCTCCTCTTCTGCATCATAGATGAGCCTGAACACGCCATAATACTGCATCATGTCGCCAATTTCGGGTTCCTGCTCAAACAATTCCAATGTCTGCTGCGGTAGCGCAAGCCAAACAACACGCTCAGGTTGCCGCTGCTGCACGAGATAGCGATAAAAAAGATACTGGCCCAACGCTCTTTGTATGGCGTAAATGGGCGACAAAGGATTGTATCCCTTGATCTCAACGGCAATCTTGCGCCCCTCTTTTCCGCCGCGAGTGGCCTTTCCGCGCCCAAATCAACGAAGACTGTTTGTACGAAGATCCTGTTAATCCTGAAAACTCTGTTAATCCTGTCTATTTCGTTTTGATTTTTGGTGTATTTCGTGTATTTCGCGGTTCCCTCTCGTATCTCCTTCTCGTACTGGCTTTTCCTCTGCGCCTCTGTGTCTCTAGCGCAGCGGGTGGTGAATTATCCCTCCTGTAACTGTCTCACAAGGGCTTCCGTAGTCGTAACAGGCGCTTTGCAGGCGAACTTCTGGCACACATACGCAGTCGGCTGACCATTCACGGCGGGACGGTCATTGAGGAACGCAATATTGTTTCCGGCGGCGTTGGTATTTGGCAGTAAGCCGATTACCTTGTTGGGCAGGAAGGGCGTGAAGGCGGCGCGGAGCATGGCCTGCGTGATTGGATCGGACGGTTCGCCGCGCAGTCCGATTTCCTGCGGGCCAGCAAGATACAAATCCAACGCGCCGAGCAGTCGGGCGAAACCGTAGGGATGCTTTTCCAGAACCGGACCGAGTTTGCGCAACACGCGGGCGGCGGCTTGCTGATACCGCTCACCCCCCGTAAATGCCCATAGTTTGAGCAGAACTTCCACGCCAACGGAATTGCCGCTTGGCGTGGCGTTGTCGTCCAAATCTTTCAGGCGTTGTACCAGTTGTTCGTGGTCGTTGCTGGTCGTGTAAAAACCGCTATGCGCCTCGTCCCAGAAATGTTCCAGCATGGTGTCGGCAAGCGTCTGCGCTTCAGCCAGCCATTTTGTGTCAAAAGTTGCCTGATACAGATGCAGCAGGCCATCGGCATAAAAGGCGTAATCCTCCAGGTAGCCGTTCAGTTTCGCCTGCCCATTGCGGTAGGTTCGCAATAAGCGCGTTTTGTCGTCCGGCTGCGCCAACTCGCTCAAAATAAAGTCGGCGTTCTTAACCGCCGCGTCTATGAAATCCTGACGGTTGAAGATCGCGCCGCACTCGGCAAACGCGGCCAGCATCAGGCCGTTCCATGCGGTCAGAATTTTATCGTCCAGTCCGGGCTTCACGCGCTGCTTCGCGGGCTTGCAGCATTGCGATGCGGGCCTTGTCCAGAATTTGCGCGGCCTGTTCCACCGTTAAACCGAACTGCTGCGCTACGTCCTTCGCATCCATAACAACGTGCAGGATGTTGTTGCCTTCCCAGTTGCCGCCCTTGCTTACGTCGTAAAAGGCATTGAACACTTTGGCGTCCTGTTCGCCCAAAATGGCCGTCACCTCTTCGGGCGTCCATACGAAGAATTTGCCCTCTTCGCCCTCGCTGTCCGCGTCCTGCGCCGAGTAAAAGCCGCCCTCCACGCTGGTCATTTCGCGCAGAACATATTCCAATGTCTCTTCCGCCACGCCCTTGTAAAACGCTTTGCCCGTGATTTGGAACGCATGGGCATACGTTTGCGCAAGCTGCGCGTTGTCGTACAGCATTTTCTCGAAATGAGGGACAAGCCAGACTTGATCTGTGCTGTAACGATGGAAACCGCCGCCCAACTGATCGTACATGCCGCCCAATGCCATTTTTTGCAGCGTCTTTTCCACCATTTGCAGGGGTTCCTGACGCTTGCTGCGCGCGTGGAAGCGGAGCAGAAAATCCAGATTGGCGGGCTGCGGGAACTTCGGGGCATTGCCGAACCCGCCGTGCTGCCGGTCGAATGAGGAAGAAAGCGTTGTATAAGCGTTTTCCAGAATTTTAGGCGTTAAGAGACTGTCCTGCAAATCGCGTGTCAAATCGTTGCCCTGATCCATGTGGGACAGGATGGTGTCGGATTGCGCCTCGATGCCCGCCTGTTCCGTCTGCCATGCAGTCGCGACGGCTTCCAGAATACGAGGAAAGCCGGGGCGTCCGTACATATCTTCGGGCGGGAAATACGTGCCGCCAAAGAACGGCTTGCCATCCGGCGTCATAAACACGGTCATAGGCCAGCCGCCCTGTCCTGTCATCAACTGCACCGCGCTCATATAAATGGCGTCCACATCCGGGCGCTCTTCGCGGTCTACCTTGATGCACACGTACTCGCGGTTCATAATCGCGGCAATAGCCTCGTTTTCAAAACTCTCGCGTTCCATGACGTGACACCAGTGACACGCGGAATAGCCGACAGACAGCAAAATTGGCTTGTTCTCAGTTCGGGCAAGCGCAAACGCCTCTTCACCCCACGCAAACCAGTCTACGGGATTATGGGCATGCTGAAGCAGGTACGGACTGGTTTCCTGCGCCAAGCGGTTGGTATGTTTCACGGCGTTCATATCGAATGTTCATCCTTATTCTCAAAGTCAATGGGTGATAAATATATTGATAAACCATTGTACCAGTCTCAGGAACGCGCCGCAACCGCGATAATATTTCTATATATTTTGCATGATTTACGTTGATTTTCCAGGCAAGAAAAGCCCCTCCTCTGGCGTAATGAAGCGGGTCCGCTACGCAGCGGACCCGCTCATTGAAGTTGTCGGGCAGGACGGGTGGAGTGAGGTAAAAACAAGCGAGCGAGGAGGTAAAATAAAACGGGAGTGCAGCGCGCCAACGCCACACTCCCAAATCAAACTCGAGTGGTCAGCGCGCAAACGCTGATTTTCTCGCAGAAAGGAGAAGCTGATGACAAGCTTCCTGTTCTGGCTGGCTGTTGCCGCCAACGTCGTCACCATCGGTACGGCAATTTACTTGCTGTGCCGCTGGCTTAAACGACAGCAGCGAAAACGCCAGCGCCGCCGCTCTAAAGTGCTTTAGAGCATAGGCGTTCCTGTCGGTGGCTGGCCGCTGCCGACAGGGACATCTTTATTATAGGGGGCTTTTCTAAAATTGTCAATATGGTCGCGAATAATTTCGGTGGGTATTTCTTTTACATTGTTGGCGCGGGCAGGAGAGTGGCCTCGCTCGTCTAATTTTAACAAATGGTAGCGGATAAAGGGTTTGGCGCGTCTATGGTAAATGGTGTTGCGCACCCTGTGGTTTTGGTATGAGGAGGTGGTTCTCATCGGACCGGCATTAGAGGTGTTTCTTACCGCAGTGGGATTGGTTCTGATCGCGCTGGCCGGTTTTGCCTTTCTAACAAAACCGTTCTGGCCGCGCATTGCCACGTATTTTCGACGTTGGTATGAACGGGATATGCGACTGGAACAGCAGCAGCGTGAGGAAGCGGAGTGTCGGCGCAAGGCGCAGATGGAAATGCGCGAATATTGCCATGACGACATTTTACAGCGCCGGAAACCACCTCGCAAAGTGGCGCGGACAGTTCCACAACCGGCGCACAAGAATTCCTACGTATATTTCGGAGCGGCGGAAGGTGAATCAGCGGGCAAGCCGCCGGAACCAGGGTTGAGGAAGAACCGGTTCAGCAAATCGGTTCAGAAAGAAATCAGCGATGAAGCTTAAACGCGCATTGGCGATTGTCGGCGGCCTCGTCGGGGTGTTTGCGCTGTACGAGGGGTTTGTCTATTCGCGGACGCAATGGATTCCCGCAGGGCACATCGGCGTGATTTACGACGCGCAGGGCGGACTGCAAAAAAATGTTATCAAGCCCCGCGCCGTGTACGTCGGCTGGCGGCAGCAGTTGTACACCTATCCCACGCAGTTGCAGGCCGCCATTTACACGCAGGATGTAAACGAGGGCGAAGACAGGTCGGCGGACGGCATTCTCATCACCACGAACGATAACGCCAACACAGTTTTCGATGTGGTCGTGATGTACCGCGTTCAGGCGGAGAACGTGCTGACCGTGTTCAACGAGTTCGGCCCGATCCCGATTGAGGATATTCAGGTTCAGCATATTCGCCGCGCGGTCAAGGAAGCCGTGAATGTGGTCGGAACGCAGTACGATGTGTTTCAACTGATGGGGCCGAAGCGTCAGGAAGCCTCCGAATTGATTACGAAAGAGCTGCAAAACCGATTATCGCGCAAGGGCATTTCCGTTGAAAATGTGATGCTCGGCGGCTGCTATCCCACGCCCGAAGTGCAAAGCAAAATTACAGCCCGCGTCAACTCGCTGACGGAACTGCAAATTTCGCGGCTGCGCGGACAATTGGCGGACATTGAGAAAGAAACAGCCCTCGTGCGGGCAAATGCGGAAGCCCAATCGCGGCAAGTGAGCGCGGCGCAGGTGCAGGGCAAAAGTATCCAGATGCTCAAACTCGATGTGGCGGAAGCCGCCCTGAAAAAGTGGAACGGACAATTGCCCGTACTCGAATCCAAACCCAATCAAACCATTATCGTGGGGCAGGACATGATGAACGGCATGACAAGCGGCGCGGCGAACGGCCAACCCGGCGGAACAACGGCAATGAAAATCAGTAACGGCAGAAATTATGCGGGCGCAGCATTGACGCTGCTGGCCTTGCCCCTCCTGAACGGCTGTACCCGGCAGGTTCCGCCCGCGTCTGTGGGCGTCCAGTTCAACGCCAATTCGGGCATTTCGACGAAACTGGTCAAGCCGCAGGTGGTCTGGATGGGCTGGCGGGAACAGCTGATCGTGTATCCGACAAGCATTAAGAATGCTACGTATGTCAAAAGCGCGCATGAGGGCGAGAAAAACGGCGATGACAGCATCCCGGCAAGCACATCGGAAGGCGCGATTTTGCCCGTTGATATAACCGTCGCCTACCACGTCGCGCCCGAAGACGTGCTGAAAGCGTTCAACAATTTCGGCACGGAAAATTTGGGCGTGATTCAGCGCAAGTTCATCCGCTGGACGACCATCTACGGCGTCAACACGGTTTCCGGCACAAAATCTATTTTCGATCTGTCGTCCAAAGAACGGGCGCAGTTCGGGCCGGATGTGAAAAAGGCGATTGCGCCCCTGCTGCTCGGATGGGGCATAACTGTAGACGACGTGTACATCGGGGAAGTGTATCCCAACGAGGAAGTAAAGCGGAAAATCGAGGAGCGCATCACGCTGAAAAACCAACTCGAACTGGCGAAGAACGAGCGGCAGCGGGCGGACATTGAAGCTAAAACCTCGCTGACTAATGCCAGCAAGCAGGCGGAACTCAACCGGCTGTTGCAGCAGGGCAACGACAAAATGGTGGAACTGAAACGTCTGGAACTGCAAAAAATGGCGATAGAGCGCTGGGACGGCAGGCCGCCGATGATAGGCTCGCCCACTATTCCCTTCACCGACATCAGCCCCACCGCGAAGTAATTGGCCCGCATTCGGGCGATGAAGATTCCGAGCGCAACCAGCGCGTCCGGAATCTTCTAGCTGCTGTAGTAAATCGGCGCAAACGTTCCCGACAATCGAAAGCACTTCCTGCGAATTCTGTGGACAGAGCTATCAGGCAGTAAGGGTAAGACCATCATGACATGCACTTTTGCCGTCTGCACTAGATGCATTGATTGAAGACATCGGCAATGGAGATAAGAATCCCAAAGACTTGGGTTTAGTGGTTGTATGGGAAACCGGAAGCGATTATCAAGGAAGTTACAAGATTACTTCTCTGCTTGACCCCAATAACCTTTGGGAGAGGCAATATCCCGGGATTACTCATGTCGTGACGAATGTACAAAGTGGTCAGAGAGATGGACTTAATTGTCATAAAAGAACTGATAGAATTTTTAAACAACCCACAAGAAACTATCCACATACAGCGCTCTAAATACGACGACGAATGAACTTGAACAGCCTAAAATACTGCTGTTCCTCGCCTTGATAACAGCCACTTACTTTTTATGGAGGTTGTATATAGCGAAATTACCTGTAGCGTAGATGTTGTGATCTCAGATTGAAGAAATTGCACGGGTGATGTTGCGCTATCCTCTGCGCTCGTTTCACAGGCGCATACTCGGCGTATATTATCGTTGTGGAGTTTCATACGCCACAAGCATGGATGGAGCGAGATGAGTAGTCTTAACGAACAGCATCGGCAGGCAATGGAGTTGGCGGAGCAGGCGTTTATTGCTCGACAGCACAACGATCTCGCCGCCGCGCGTTCTCTGGCTTATCGCGCTTTTGCACTGGAAAAGCAGGCGGCGGAACAGGCGCAGACGGAACCGACGCGCTCTGTATTGCATCGCAGCGCGGCAACGTTAGCGTTGGATTGCGGCGAATATCGGGCTGCCGAGCGTCTTGTGGCGGCTCTGGCAGGCACTCCGCCCGAACCTATCGCCAACGCGACCTCCTCTACAAAGCGTGGAATTGGCGCGAACAAACCGCCGCCTGCGAAGCGCAACTACTCGGTCATCATACTCAAGACGCCATGCGCCGGAAGCATACAAGCCTCCAGAAAAAGGAGGCTTTAGTTTACTCCAACGACGGCCTTGATAGCTGTTCACAATTTTAGATGCGTTTGCCCTGCACTTTCCGGTTCCGACGGAGTTACTGCCAGCCCGTTAGAACTTTGGCGGCACGGGCGTCGAATCAATGGGACGGCCTTTGGGATCAATATTAGGCGTGTGGTCTTTGTTTATCTTTTTAGCGGACAGGGTCTTGTCTGTCAAAGGCTGCACGTCAATGTTGGCCGAGTCGCTGACCAGTCCGAAGGTGACGACCGAGTAAGCCGTTCCACTCGCAACCGTGACGCTCACCTTTTTGACCACGTTGCTCATTCCCGCGGGGCGCACTTCCACATCGTAGGGGCCGGTCGGAACCGTCAAGTACGCGGTTGCCGTTCCCGTTTTCAGGTTTTTGGCGATGTATTTGGGCGATCCCTTTTTGGTCGCGTCGCCGGGAATCACCAGATCAACCGGCGGGCCGTCGGGAATAGCGTAAATCACGCGAACGCGCGCCTTGCCTTTGGGCGTGGTCGGCGTCACGTCTTCCAGTACCAGCGATTTGATGCTCTTATCGGAGGCTTTGCCAATCGCAAGCGCGGTGTAGTTGACGCCGGACTTGAAATTCAGCGTGGTATCTATCACGGCGTTGTCGCTGCCCGCCGCCACCACTTTCACGATATGTTTGCCTGCTGCTACGGGCAGGTAATCAGAAACCCGCTTGTACGGCACGGCTTCCAGAACCTTGTTGCCATCCATCAAAACATCCACAGCGGGGGCATCCGGGGAAGCGTGAATAATGCGTACCATCGCCATGGGAGCAGCGCCGGGCGTGGGTTGGCTGGCATTGGGTTCCTGCCGCGCGCTCACTCCCGCCGCAGTCAACGCGAGCAATCCCGTTCCCACAAGCGAGCGTATAAAAATTCGTCGGTTCATATCTCATAAGTCCTTTCACAGCAAAATGCAGACTCGTCGCAAAAATCTCTGCACAGGCTGATACTAATGGGTATACGCTTCACACTGACATTTGTTGCCGCTGATACGAGTTCATAGTGGTTACACCGCGCTTGCCCGTTCGGTAAGCAGAAGCTCCTTACTCTCATTAACGATTGCCTGCGCGATGAATTGACCCAATAGTTTGCGCCAGTCCTGCAAGAAGGGTTATAATAGGAGTACAACCCTGACAGGAGTCTTTTTTACTATGACAGTATCTACAACCTCGCCGTATCAAGCCCCCAAAACCATGTTCGAGAAGATTTGGGAAGCGCATGTCGTCACACAGGAGGCGGGACAGCCCGCCCTGCTTTACATTGACCTGCATCTTGTCCATGAAGTGACCAGTCCGCAGGCGTTCGATGGCCTGCGCCTGACAGGGCGCAGCGTCCGCCGCCCCGAACTGACGGTCGCCACAATGGATCATAACGTGCCGACGACCGACCGTTCCCTTCCCATCGCTGACGATATTTCGCGCCGCCAGATGGACGCGCTGGCCCGCAACTGCAACGAGTTCGGCATCACGCTTTACGACATCCACGACAAACGACAGGGCATCGTTCACGTCATCGGCCCGGAATTGGGACTGACGCAGCCCGGATTGACCATTGTTTGCGGCGACAGCCATACCAGCACACACGGCGCGTTCGGCGCGCTCGCCTTCGGAATCGGAACCAGCGAAGTGGAACATGTTCTCGCCACCCAGTGCCTGCCGCAGTCGCGCCCGAAAACCATGGAAATCCGCGTGGACGGGCAGTTGGGCAGCGGCGTCACGGCCAAAGACATTATTCTCGCCATCATCGGCAAAATCGGCACGGATGGCGCGACGGGCTACGCGGTGGAATACACGGGTGAAGCGATTTGCAGGCTTTCGATGGAGGGCCGCATGACTGTGTGCAATATGAGCATCGAAGCGGGAGCGCGTGCGGGTATGATTGCGCCGGATGTGAAGACTTACGAATATCTGAAAGGCCGTCCGTTCGCGCCGCGGGGCGCGGAGTGGGAAGCCGCGCTTGCTGAATGGAAGCAGTTGCCTTCAGATGAGGGCGCGGTTTATGATACAACCATCGTCCTGAACGCGGGAGAAATAGCGCCTTACGTGTCGTGGGGAACCAGTCCGGGCATGGTGCTGCCGATTACCGATTTGGTTCCCACCCCGGACGCTCTCGAAAGCGAGGCCGAACAACGCGCCACGCGCCGCGCTCTGGAATACATGGGGCTGGAGCCGGGTATGCCGCTGCAATCCCTGCAACTGGACAAAGTGTTCATCGGCTCCTGCACTAACGGACGCATTGAAGATTTGCGGGCGGCGGCGGCGATTGCGCAGGGACAGCATGTAAATTCCCGCGTTCACGCCCTTGTCGTGCCGGGTTCCGCGCAGGTGAAACTACAGGCCGAAGCGGAGGGATTGGATGTGATTTTCAAGGCCGCCGGTTTCGACTGGCGCGAAGCGGGCTGTTCCATGTGTCTGGGAATGAACCCCGACATTTTGCAGCCGGGAGAGCGCTGCGCGTCCACGTCCAACCGCAACTTCGAGGGGCGGCAGGGCAAGGGGGGGCGCACCCATCTCGTCAGCCCACAAATGGCCGCCGCCGCCGCCATCGCCGGTCATTTAGTAGACATTCGGGACTGGAAAAAGAATTAACAGCAAAGTCAACTTTTAAGGAGGGCCACTAACCTGTAATGCCGCAAAACAGATTCGAATTTTGTTGTTGAAGGCCCTCCCTGTACAGCAAATAATGATAACTCAAAGCGTAAAACGGAAAGGAAGCAGGCGGTCGGAGTTGCTGCCTACAGGCAATGGATAGCAGAAGGACGTTCCCGCGATGCACTGCCTGTTACGGCTGCAATGGAAGTCTACGTGACGACGTATTGTAGAGATGTTCTCTACGATGTGGATAATGTTCTTAAATGGACGCTCGACGGCCTAAACGCGAACGAACCTCCCCTACTATCAAACAGAAATCAGCGAGAGATTGCCAACACTTACAAGCGCATTTACAAAGATGATGCGTTGATTTACAAGATTACCAGCGAACGTATTGATCTGAGAAGCGCTGATTTCAAGTTGCCTTCTGACCTTGTTACCGATGCTATTGCTAAATTCGATGAGTTTCTGCATCTCGTGCTTACCTGGGAAAGTGAGGAGATTTAGTCTAATGTCTACTGCTACTGAACAGGCGCATCAACAGTTGGTGCGTGAGGTCGCCGAGTCGTACAGACAAAAAGATTTCGGTGTCGAAATCCAACCCGATAAAGAGAAAATGCCTTCCTCTTTACAGGAATTCCAACCGGATTTAATCGTAGCAATGCCTCAAAACACATATCTCTACGTGGAAGTCAGGCGCAAAGGAGACGTACGAGGCAAAGAATACTGGCAGCATTTGAGACACGCTATTGCCGCCAATCCGAATTGGCAATTACAGATTGTTGTTCGGAAATTGCGGGAGGAGGAATTGCTCAACGGCTTTCAGCCTCTGCTTACCAACGAAGATATTGAGAAACGCCTGGAAGCCGGCAATCAACTTGCTCAAAACAGTTTATTGGACAGCGCCCTGGTTGTCACCTGGCAAGCCCTGGAAGCGCTTCTGCGCAAGTTGGCGCAAAAGTGTAACCTGGAGTCCTCTGGTGATACTCCTGCCACCCTGATTACCAGACTCGTGTCCGAAGGCAATCTTGGTCGTGATAACTACGATGTTCTTATGAGCATCCTATCCGCGCGCAATCAAGCCGCTCACGGACATATCGCCAGCAATCTTACGGTTGCAACGTTCGATCAGGCTCAAAACATTGCGCGTCGTTTGTTGAAGCAACAACGCCGCGCTGCCTAATACCTCTAAGGATAACTTCAGTATGGAAGCATTTATACGGTTGACGGGAATCGCCGCGGCTTTGGATCGCGTCAATGTGGATACCGATCAGATCATTCCCAAGCAGTTTCTCAAGCGGATTGAGCGGACGGGCTTCGGGCAATTTCTGTTCTTTGACTGGCGCTATCGGGAGGACGGCAAAACGCCCAACCCGGAGTTTGAACTGAACGCGCCCACTTTGCAGGGAGCGTCCATTCTGATTGCGGGCAAGAACTTCGGCTGCGGTTCGTCGCGGGAACACGCGCCCTGGGCCTTGCAGGAGTATGGCTTCCGCGCCATACTCGCCCCCTCCTACGCCGACATTTTCTACAACAACTGCTTCAAGAACGGCATTTTGCCCATCGTGTTGCCGGAAGCCACTGTCAACGCGCTGCTGGAAACAGCGAAAGCCAATCCGGGCTATCAAATGACTATTGATCTGGAAAAGCAGACGATTTCCGACGCGCAGGGGTTTGAAGAGCATTTTGAAGTGGACAGTTTCCGCCGTCACTGCCTGCTCAACGGGCTGGATGACATCGGCCTGTCGCTTCAGCGCGTAGCGGATATTGGCGCGTTTGAAGCGCGGCGTCCCGCATGGAAACGGGGAGTAGCAGTATAAGTGAGAGTGGAGAGTGAGAGTAAAGACGCATGTTCTCTCACTCTCACTCTCCACTCTCACTTTTCGGAAACCGTCTGCGCTGGTGCCTCTCAGCGCATTTATGCGTGTCGTCGGCCCTCTGCCGTCTGCATAAACACCCACAACAGCCCTCCCGGAAAAGAGACTGCCGCGCGTAAACGCCCTCCATCAGGGTTTTTCCACGCCCCTGTGTAAATCTGTACACGCAAACCTACCGGATGTTTGTTTTTCTTTTTGCGCCAACAAAAGTATATCCCTGACAGAAGAACTCTGTCAGGGATGTATTCATTACGTTGAACCAATCGCCAGTCACCAACCACTAAAATCGTGTCGCCGTCAGGTCGAAAGAGATGCGATGGTTGAACGTGGAGTAGGTCAGTTGCAGTTCTCGCGCGCCGATACGCCGACCCAGAGTGAATTCCAGGTCGCTGTAGCTTTGCCCCTCGAAGCGCTGGAGCGTGGCCGAAGTCAGCAGCCGCCAGTTGCTGTTCAAACGGTACGCGGCATCCGCCAGAACGCTGGTGTCCTGCGCATCCAGAAACGTGCTGCCAAAAATGGACATCTGGAACTTTTTGGTATTCGCGACATTGAAGTTCAGGCTCATGCGGTGCTTGCCGCCTGTATCCAGCGAACTTTGCGGGCGCGTTAGATAATCATAGGTCAGGTTGATGGAGCCGCCGCCCTTGACTGTATGGTCCAGGGACATGGTTGCCAGGCCAAGCAACCCGGTATTGGCGCGTCCGTTCCACAATTGCCCGAACGTGAAACTGTTGGTCAGCGTGGTGCGCGTGTCCAGTTTCAGAGGACGGGTAAAGGCGCGCATCGTCACCTGTTCGGACGTATCGCTGATACCCGGCACGGTTGTCAAGTGGCTGGTCAGGTGGCTGGTATTGAAACTGCCTCCGAACACATACTGCACGTCTTTGGAACCGAACAGTCGGTGCGGCAGAGTTTCCGCGTAAGCGTCGTTATGGAAGGTGTTTTCGCCGTCGCTGGTAAACGACTGCCCCTCCGTCGCGTTGATGCCAAAGCGCATGGTATTGGTCTGCTTGGAAAGGCTGGTATTAGCATACACGCTGTCGTGATGCGGGAAATCTATATACATCGAGCCTTGCGTGGAGGGATTGAATTCCTGATTGTGCGTCCAGCGGAATCCCCAGTCGCCGCGCAGTAGGCCCGTAAAGCCATACGCGCCCTCGACGTGCTTGTCTCCCTGCGAGTTATACCCCTGTATCACATCCACTGCCCAGCCGGGATCTGTGGCGAAGTAACTGCGTCCAATCTGCTGTCCATGCCGAAGGTACGCGATGCCCGACCCGCGCGGCGAAAGATTGTAGTAAAACGGCACTTCCAGGCCAAAGCCGTTTGTGCCGACGCTGACAAAATGATCCGAGAACAACTCATCCGAGTTCAGCCCGATTTCATAGTAGGGCAGCGTCAGGATTTTAGCCTGATCCTGAAAAAAGTTGGGCGCGCGGAATTGCAGACGGTCACCGGGGAAGTACGTAATGCTGCGCGCGGTAATGACGAGTTTAACCGAGAGTTCGGGGTAGATATAGCGCGAGGAGGGCGCGGGGGCGGGATCGGCTTTGGCGAGCAGATGCGCCCCGGTAACAGTAATCGGCTGTACCTTGCCGTCCAGTTCGCCGATGGCCTGTCCCTCTTCACTTTGCAGACTGTAGTGCATTTTGATGGCATGAATGACATCTTTGCCGCGCTTCAGCGTAATGTTGCCGCTGGCGCGAATGTTGGCAACGTCGTTGCACTCCAGTTGAATCCGTCCGCCGTCAAATCATAGTTACGAAACGCCAGATGCGCTCCCCCGTCCTTGCCCTCCGCTTCAATAACCTTATCATTGGCGCTATACGCGAGGTAGCCTTTGCCGGTGATAAGAATGTAGTTATTCCCCTCGAACGTGGCTTCGGGATCATCGGTAAATTCGATGCGCAGGGTATTGCTGGCGGCTCCATTAACGAACGCGGTCACATCGGCATAGCCCGCAATCGGCGCGCTGGTCAGCGTGGTATGCGCGCTGCCTCCGAAAAAGCGAACCCGGCTTTCGCGCAGAGTGCCTTTTGTCGTGGTAAACGTCACTTCGGAATTGCTGACCGGATTGCCCTGAACGGTGACAAACAACTCTACCTGCTGCTTGCCATCCGCAAGCAGGGCGCTTTTGTTGGCATGAAGCGAGATAGTCGTTACGGCATGCGCTGTCAGCGTCGTCAAACATGCAAACAGGGTTGTCAACAGCAGGCAGCACAATGTCAGCACAGTTCGAGTCCGCATGGCGAAGTGGTTCTCCGAAGGGGGCAAAGGTTGGGAGTAGGGAGTAGGCAGTAGGGAGTAGGAAAGGCTCTGTTCAACTCGCGAAGTGTCCTATTCCCTACTCCCTACTCCCTACTCCCTGTACGAATTTACTTAGCGGGGGGCGTTGCCGCGCCTGTGGTTCCGGTTCCTCCGGCAGGCATGGCTTTGGCGGCAGCAGCCGCTTTCAATACATCGGTCATCAATTGTTCGGTCAGATTGCGCGCGGCTTCCGTTGTAGCGGTTGTGTCCGTCGCGTTCTTGACCGATTTTGCCGGTGTGGTCACGGTATTGGCGGCGGTGTAGTTGCGGGGGGTCGCGCCGGAATAATCAATCATCTGAATGCTCAATACCATAGTGACATTCTGGTTATCGGCATTGTACTCGTATGAGTCCAGCGAACTGATCATAGCCGCGTCGTAACCGGCGGCGGTGGTCAGGCGCTGCGCTTTGGCGGTGGTGGCAAATGGCGCGTGAATGTCGGTAGGGGTCAGGGACTGCTCACTCAATCCGCGCCGGATGGACGGCAGAGAGGCGAGGAACGAGACTGTGCCGAAGTTGCCTGTAGCCGCGAGACGCGCTTTTTCCACATCGGTGATGATGTCGGACAACTGCTCTGCGGCGGCTCCTTTGGCGTCTACGGGAAACACCAGTACCACGCGTTTGGCGACATACCCGGTCTTGCCGCTGCCCTTTTTAGCGTCCTTGCCCGATGTTTTCATGGGCGTGGTTTTTGCCATGCCTTTATCGGTTTTCTTGTCGCTCTTTTTGGCGGCCTGTTTTGTTTTGGCCCCCATGGGAACACTGTCTTTTTTGACCGTCGTATCGGGCTTATCACCGGTTCGAGGTACGCCATCGGTGCTGTCCTGCTGCGCGCGAACCGGGCCTGCGCAGACGCCGAGCAACAGCATTGCCGCCGCGAATCCGCTCCAACGGGACACGCGCGCGAACTTCGCCTGCCCGGTAACAATGTTCAATTGGTCTTGCTTGTTGGTGAACATACAGTCTGCTCCATTGCCCGAAGGCTAAGTAGTTGATAGTTGATAGTTGATAGTTGATAGCAAGACGATAGCCGCAATCTATCAACTATCAACTATCAACTATCAACTATCAACTTCCTAACGGGTGATGACCAGCGGCTGAACTCGGCGCGCGCGCTGTCCATCTTCCGTCTGCACTTGCAGCTCCACGTTGTACTGTCCGGCGGATACGGTTGTACCCTGCTGGGTTTTCAGGTCCCAGAGCGCGGTTCCCGTAGCCGCGCCACCCTCCGCGTCGCGGGTGCTGAGGTTGTTGAGCTGGCGGATAATCTGCCCGCGTCCATTAAGAACGTTGATGCTCATCTGCGAAGCGGCTCGCGTCAGCGTGAAGTGAATGTTGGCGCTGCGGGTAGCGCGAGACGCATCCCCGGACGTCAGCACGTCGAACGCGGTGATCTGAACCCGACTGCCCCGGCTGACCGGTTCAGCCACGATCTGAACGTTCTGCGTTCCCGTCGGTCCCACATTGACAATGTGCGAGGCCGCGCTGCGCATATTCACGCGCTTGTTGGTGGCGGGGTCAATCAGCGTCAGAGTGTAGTTGCGCGGCACATCCCGCGAAATGCTGTTCCAACTCAGGGTCACGCTGTCATTGGCCTTGCTCGAACGCACGGCCATGTTCCATGTTTTCACGCCTGTGGCTGGCGAACGCAGGTCATGCGCCAGGCGCGTCCCCTGCGGCCAGTCGCTGTGAACGATGTCCAGCGTCAGCGTCTTGTTCATTTCCGGCGCTTTGCTGTATTTGTAGCCGTCCATATTGTCGGTGGCTTTGGGCGCGACGCCGATAAAGTTATCAGGATCGTAACCCGCCGCGCTGCGCGCGCTCACTTTCAGCCGCCAGTTGTCGGACGTGCCGCGTCCCAGTTTTTCCACGCCTGCCGAGCGTGTGCGGCTCTTGAAGCCTACGCCCATCAGCGCGGCGCGTCCCACAGAAGTGCCGGGAATATCCACGCCCGGATACAGGAACTGCAGATTGGCCTTTTTCACGTACAGCCAGTAACCGATATACGGCTGCATGGTAAATCCGATGCTGTCTACCAGAGTGTAGTGCCAGTTGCTCGGGTTGGGATCGGAAGTATCGTACTGGTATACAGCCGGAAGCACCAGTTGGTTGGTCGGGCTGGACGCATCGCCCACGCTGGAAACCGCAAGCGTATCCGGGTCGAAGATTTGCACCTCGGCAAAGTTGATCGGATACACATACGGATTGCCGATCTGGTTCCAGCCGAGATTGTACACCACTTTGTAGGCGTTCGATGTGGGCTGAATCTGGTTGTTGAGCGGCGGGTAGGTTGTGGGATCCAGCAGAATGTGCGAGTCCTGCGTGATGCGGCTGCGAACCCAGTAAGACTGTCCCGGCACAAAGGTTGGAACCGTGACATACTTGCCGCTTGTGGCGTCGAAGTGCGCCAGGTCGGGCGCGACAACGTTGGGGTCCTGGCCGGGGAACAGCGCGGTCGAGGGCGTCACCCCGTGGAAATCCAGCGGGAAGGACAGCATCTGGTACAGCCCCTTCGCGTTGGCGTTGCCTTTCAGGTCAATGGCGGGCGCGCTCGGAACGATGATGTCGCGCTGAACGACCTTGCCGCTTCCCACATTCGCCGCAGCCGTGACCGTAAACCGCAGGGATCCGGTAGCGGCTCCGTTCGACTGCACCTGCCACGAAACGCCGCCCTCGTTTCCGGGCGCGATACTGCTGACCGCTTTGGTCGCTGTATCTCCGTTTGCAAGCTGCAAGCCGGTGGGCAGGTCGAGGCTGAGACTGACCGGGCTGATGCTGATGCCCGCTCCCGGCTGCAAGTCCAGCAGGTTGGTGACATACGCCGACACGGTGAACGTGGAAGTCGGCTTACTCGCGCTGAACGGCAATGCGCTCGGAGCGGTGACAAACAGGCTGATCGGCTGTCCGGCATCTATTGTGCCGCTGCCTTGCCCTATATAAGTGGTAATGGGGATGTTTTGCCCTGGCGCAATCGTCTGCTCGTCATAAAATGTGACAATCGCAGCATCCTGTGAACCGGCGGTATCGAAGCGTATGTTGGGATTTGGCACAAAGCCCCAGATGCTGTCGAAGTAGCGTCCGCTCGGTCCGGGAACCGAAGTGGTGGTTCCCGTCGGGCCTGTCAGCGAAGTGGGCGGCGGATCGCTGCCCTCCAGCAAACGTCCGCGTCCCAGCACAAAGCGGGATGGCACGGTCGGCTCATTGCCGGAAGTCGCCGTCGGGCGCAGAACGCCCTCTACGGTGTGAATAGACTGCGTGGTGCCGCTCCCGGTCGGCACCGGTCCGGGTCGCTGAATCAGCCAGGTAGACGGCACATCATTGCCGCCCAGAGCGGTTTCTACGCGAAGATAGGGCCGATTGGGAATGATAATCGGCGCGCTTGTAGAAAAGTTCACCGGATCAAAATTATAATCTTGCAGGAACGCGAGACCTACGGTATGGCTGTGGCCTGTATCGTTGTTGATGATGTTGAACTGAAAGCGAATCTGGTCATGCACGAAGGAGGCCACCAGATCAACTTCAATTTTCGGATCAATGATCGTTACGGTCGTGCCGCCGCCCGTTCCGCCGCCTATACCGCCCGTTCCACCGCCCGTTCCACCGGTTCCCGCCAGGGGAGCATGAGGATAGGTCTGCCAGCGGGCGACAAGATGGCTGTTCACCAGGTAGGGTAGGGTAAGCCACACGCCGCCCCTGGCGGTATCCGGCTGCCCGAACTCATAATCAAAACCGGACTGCCCGCCATTGATTCCGCCATCCACGCGCACAAACACGCGCGTTCCAAATAGGCGGATGTTGGCTGGCGGGATCAGCTTGCCATAGAAGAACAGCGTATTATCCGGATCCGTCGAATTCGAGCCGGTCGTGAATATGCCGATGGAGCCGCCGCAGTTTTTGCCCCGGCCCATAGACAAAAGCAGGTCGCTGTTGCCGATGGTGATAAATTCATTATCGCCAATCGCGGGACGAGTGCCAGGATTATAAACGCCTGGCCCATTGCCGGGCGGAAATATCTCCTGCGCCCGCGCCGCTACCTTCGATATACTCGCCATTGCCATCGTCATCAGCAGAAATTCGGCGATGCGCCTGGCTGTTCTGTGTTTCCACCCCATTGGAAGTCCTCCCTGGAGACGTTTGTTCTCTCACAGCATAGCTGGGGGAACCACCATGCTTCTAGGTTGATAAGTTAAGATTGCATTCGTGACCCGCTAAGGCTGTTTGCCGTTGCTTATGGCAGTTGTATCACGACGGTTTTGCGGTCCGCGCCCACACACCGGGTTCTGACTTTTCAACAATCCGGCACGGGGTATGCCGAATTGTTGAAAAAGTTCAGAACATCTTGCGCGGCATCTTCGCAGTTTTTCCCTGGTTTCACTGCGAATGCGAAACGAGTTGTTTTCTAGCGCCCGGTCACAGTGAGCGGGTAGTGGTACTGCGTCACCCGGCCCTCAGAGGAGACCGCGCGCAGACGAACGATATAGGCTCCCGCAGGCACGGCATGATTCTGGCTGTCCCGCCCGTTCCATACGGTATGATTATCGCCGCTGGTTGCCGCGCGTCCTGTTTCCAGTTGCGAGATCACGCGTCCGCCCGTGTTCAGAATAGACACATCTACCTGAGCTTCATGCGACACGTTGTAGTCAATCTGATAGGTTGACAGCCCCGTCGCTTTGGAGAGTCCGCGCGGCGTGACAAACACGCTATTGAAGACAACTCGCTCTCCGCTGTTGCCGGGTTCCGCTGTGACGGTGAACGCGCGCGCCTGCATTTTCGGGCCGGAATTGAACTGGAATGTAGAGCGATTGCGAATGTCCACTACCTGCCCTGTCGTGTTATCCTTGAGCGTGAACTGGTAGTTGCGTGGCAGCGCGTGGGCATCCGGCCACGAGAGCGATACATCCGCATTGGGCTGATCCGTCGTGACAACGATATCCCAGGTCTTTGTGCCGCCCAGGGAACGCAAATCCTGCGCGTACAATCCGCCATGCGAACTCCGCTGAATTCCCAGCGTGACGTTGGAGCCGACGCGCGGCGGCTTGGGCGCTTTGGTGAGATCGTCGCCATCTTTCGCCGTTGACGACATGCCGATGTAGTTGTGCGCGTCCACCATGTTTTTGGAGCGCGCCACCAGTCGCAACGCCCAGCTTCCCGGCCCGCGCACATCCGGTTTGGCTGCCATAGATTGCGCCGCCCGCGTGACGCTGTTATTCAAGACCGCGCCGCGAATGCCGCGCGTGGTTCCCGCCTGTGTGGGCGTCATCACAAGGGTCAGGGCGTTGGGGCTTGGATTTACGTTGGTCGGGTCCTTCGGAATCACATAAATCCAGTTACCTTCCCAGGGATACAGCGTGCCATTGGGCAGCGCCTGGAACTGGTAATCACCGCCCACAAAGCGATAGATGAATGGCAGCACCAGTTTTGCCGTCACCGCGTCCGAAGAGGCGTACAGCGTTCCATTGGGAGCCTGAACAGTCAGGTTGGCAAACGCAATCGGGAACTGGAACGGATCGCCGATCATGTTCCAGCCCTCATGCAGCGGAACGCGAATCGTTTGCTGCGTAAAGGTGCGCCCGTAGCTTTGCACGGCCGCGCCGGAGGTCAGATTGATGAAGTACCCCAGGCCAACCGGCGTCGAGTCCGGCGTAGCGCTGGATGGATCATTGGGATTATCGCGCGGGTCAATGGTAGGAATGGGAGTGGTCGTAACATCGCTCGGATGCAGGGTCGCGAACTGATTCAGCGTATCGCTCGTCCCGGAACCATTGATGGCGTACTGCCCCTGAACCGTCTGGCTGCCCTTCGCGTTTACTACCGGCGCATTGATCCAGCGGTACAGAATAACGTTGTTGTCTCCCAAAATCGCCTTGATATCCCGATAGCTTCCGGTCGGCGAGTCCGCCGGGGTTTCCGCAACGGGGAAGGACACCATCGAAATCCCCGCCGGGAAGATATGCGGCGTCACGTTGTACGACAGCGATGCCGATGCGGCAGGGAAAGTGGGATCAATGGGCGTCGAGACAACCGTAATCTGCTGCTGCTGTGTGGTTACTGAGGTGCCTGCCGTATAGCGAAACGACACATCGTACTGCCCGAAAGACGGATCGGTGGAGACATTGTTGACATAGAAGTTTGTCACCAAGGAGGTCGCGCCCGGATCAACCAGGCCGTTGGTAATCAGGGGCCGAGATACCGGAGGGAGTTGTCAGCGTTACGGTGAACTGCGGCACGCCATTCACCACTTTGGTATTGGTGGCGCGGAACCGAATCAGCGGGCGCAGAGTTTCCACCGGCAGGGGCGCGGCCTGATTGGGAGCCGTAGACGAGTTCGTTGCCGGGTCCACGCCCTGCGGGTCGGTAATGAAAACCACGTTGGAAACGCTTATCAGGGAGGCGTAGGCATCCAGCAATCCGGCTCCGAACCTGTTATCCGGCACGCTTGTCTGCCCGGTGATGTTGTGGTTGGCCTGCGTCAGCAGCGCGGATTCGGCGCGGGCGTAAGTAACGCCTGGCACGGAGCGCAGAAGCGCCAGCACAGCGGTGACATGGGGGGCCGCAAAGGACGTTCCCTGCTCAAAGCTGTAAGGCGCGGGACTGGGAGCCGTGGACTGGTTCAATACCAGTACGCCGGTATCCGCCTGCTGGTCGCCGCCCGGGGCAGCAATCGCGATGTTATTGAAGTTGGAATAGTAGGCCAATTGAGTTGTAGATTTGCCCACAGCGGAAACTTTCAGCACGCCTGGCACATCCGCGCTGTCCGGTCCCCCGTACGTGCTGTTGCCGGCAGCTGCCACGACATGCACCCCGTTTGTGATACACGACTGCTGCGCTGCCACAAGCATCCCCGTTGGATCGAGAACATTGGGCGCGGCATCCGCTCCGATACTGAAGTTCACGGAAACGATGTTATACTTTTGAGCGTTTTTCGCCACATAAACGAACGCGTTGATCAAAACGTCGTTAGTAAACCCGCCCGTTGTATCGCCCTTTTTTTCCACTTTGACAAAGAACAAAGGCATCTGGTTCCAGATCACGCCCGCTATGCCCAGCCCATTGTTGGTATGCGCCAGCATGACGCCGCTCGTGCCGGTGCCGTGATCGTATTCGCCTGGACCATCGGCTCCATCGGCAGTCACATCGGTGTCGTTATCGGCAACATCGAAACTCCCGGGTGAAATAATGGGCGCATCCTCGTGTTTGGGGTCGCAGCCGGAGTCGATGCAGGCGACACTGAAGTTGACGTTCCCTTTTTGCAGCGTCCATGCCAGAGGCATATTGATTTCCGGCAGCGCGTACTGATCGCCCTTCACATAACGGGGATCATTAGGGCTTATTCCCGTGCCGGAGCCGCCGCCGGTCTGACGCTTATACGAAAGATTGTTCGGTCCCACGCCCCGCACCGAAGCGTCAACCTGAAGTGTCGCAATGGCGGCAGCGGTTGCCGGCTGCGTGGAATGATCGGCATCCAGGGTAAACAGATACCCATCGGTGAGCAGCAAAGGCTTTACCTGAGCGCCGACAAGATTTGCCAGGCGATTCACATCGTTTCGAGTGGTATTAGGCTGGCAGTAGAGTAGAATTTGTCCTGGCACGGATTGTACAACTTGCGGGGCAGCGCGACGCAGACGCCTTGCCTGCCCTGACGCCACGCCTGCCACCGAAGCCAAAGCCCCGGTGACGAGCAGTGTCTGGCTCAAGAGAGATTTGCGAAAATGAAGCATAAGAGAAACTCCTTGTCCGTGCGGTATGCCGGAGCATACGCCGTGCAGACTGTGTCAGCGCGGAGGGAGCGACACCAGGGATAACGCGAAAAATGAATAAGGCGTTTGAACCGACACAGAACAGCTCGCGCCGGTGGATGCTATGCAGTGATGCAGGTTGGGGGTTCGGCCCGCATCTCAGAGTGTTGGAACACTCGAACATTTTTAGTTACCAACAGTATACCTGACAATCGCAAGGGATGCTGTTCAGAAGCATCATAATCTATCATTCCAGACATATCAAGGGGGGAGCCAATCGCCTGAAGAGGAATTGCTTCCCTTAAAAGCGATTGGCTGTTCCACTCTATGCTGTTCTGCGTTTCTAAACCGCCAATCGTTGATAGTTCACAGTTCTTGTATCCCTATCAACGATGAAGTATCAACTGTCTAGTTACGCAGCCTGCCGCGTCCCGACAGAATTTCCTGCGGGCTGGAGGTGTGCGTACCGGTCAGCGAACGGCGCGAACCCGGCAGGGGCAGAAGGGCGCGCGAAGCGGTGTTGTTGCGATTGAGGATGCCCGCCACTTTGGACGTGCTGCCCGGGTTGGCCGGGGGCAGCGGAACGGGCTGGAACGTTACTATCTGGCTGTACACGAACCGGAAAGTCTTGTCCCGGTCAGAAGCGTTCTGGCTGATGGCATGCACCGGGCCGGGAACGTCCTCGTCATGCCGCGCGCCGATCCGCATATACAGCTGCGGCAGTTGCGGCGTGGTTGTGCTGGTCGAGCCGACAAAGTTTGCAAACGTCTGATTTGCCAGCAGTTCCGGCGCCTGGGTCAGATTGATTGGCGTACTCAGGTTTTGCGCCACATTGTCCTGAAAAGCCGCTGTAGAGATCACCTGCTGGCGGAAGATCAGTTTGGGATTGGTAAATGTCCGATCCGTAGAAATTTCGATCTGGAACAGGTCTGCGCCGTTTCGGCTGCCGAAGGAGGGCGAAAAGGTGCGCAGGTCAATGTTGGTCGCGCCATTGATGGGGGTTGTCACCAGAACCGGGTTGACCGGCGTGGCGATTCCCGTCCGTATGGGATCGGTTTCGACACACTGGCTGCTGCTGCCGGACTGGCCGTTGCCATTGCCGTTACCTGTGCCGCCGCCGCCCGTACCCGTGCTGCCGCCGGTTCCCACGGAGCCGCCCGCGCCGCCGCCGCCCAATCCGCCGGTTCCGGTTCCGCCGCCACCCGCGTCGTTTTGAACAATCTGGCGCAGAATGATTGCGGTAATTTCGTATCGGTAGCTGCGTCCGGGCGTAAAGCCCAGGTCAACTGTTGTGGTTCCCGAGCCGCAGCCGCCGGTTGTGGTTGTGGTGCCGCCGGTGCTGCCGCTGCCGCTGCTGACGCCGCCCGTGTTGTTGCCGCCATTGCTTTGCGCCACCAGAAAGCTTCCTGTATTGAAGGGGAAGTTAGGTGAGGGCCGGTCAAAAAATTCGCGATTGGTAGCCGCCGTCACGCCGACCGGAATGGAGGGCAGGATAGTTCCGTTCGTTCCACCGCCCGCACCGCCACCGCCGTTATTGCTGCCGCTGCCGGGGGAAGTGAACGGAAAGTCCGGGTCGCGATAAACTTTATATTCCAAAACGCCGCCCTGGCCGAAGATGTTGTCCGCGAAGCGAACGCGAACCGCAGGCGTGTTGCTTTCAGTCGTGGCTTCCGCCGTGGCGTTTGTCAGCGAACCCTGACCGCCCTTGATGGCGACCGCGATCAGTACGCCCAGGCCCAGAGCGGCGAGTGTTTTGCCGACCGTGCTGAAGTTGATGCGGGTGCTGCGCTCGTTGCTGGATTCCAGATTGTCAATGCCCAGAATTACGTTGGGACGATACAGGGCGCGGGCGATGTTTTCCGGGCGAATTCCATTGTTCAGCGTGGCGTCGCATTCGCAGTCGGTGGCATACGCCCGCGCAACCCGAATGGTGCCCTTGCTGATGGTAGAGCCGTTGGGCTGATATTCCAGCACCAGCAGGTCATCGCCGACGTGCAGGCCATCCCGCGTACCCCGGTTGATGATAACGGTTTCCACGTTGATGTTGAGAACAGTCGCCGTAACCAGTTGGCGCTGCACCATCTGGCGCACGACATCCAGACCCGTATCGCCAATGGCGCGGGTCACGGCCTCTTCCACCGCTTCACCGGCGCGGGGTACGACTGCCTGCCTGGATACGGCTCCATTGATGGGATAAGCCTTATCGGAAATCGCGTCCACAATCGTGGTGTCAATGGCGACGGTCGTGACGCGGCCCGCTTTGTTGATTGCCACATTCACTTTGCCCGTCACCACGCCTTCAGCGCTCAGAGCTTTCGACAGGCGGGTCAGGTCGGCGCGGGAGAAGTTCGCGGGTAGATTGGGGTTGCTGGGTACGCGAATACCCAACTGCCGCGCTTCGGTATACAACTCTTTCTGGGGGATCGGGTTGAAGCGGCCCTGCCCGGACGAGGCTAACTCAACGGCTACGGCGTCGCGCGCCTGGATGGCAATTGCATCTGTCGTTTTGGTGCGGACATTGACAAAGTCTGCCACAATCACGGTAATCGCCTGCTGTGCCTGTGCCTGTGCCGGGCGGCGGCCCAGCATCAGCATGGGAACAAGCAGCGCGACTGTCAGCAGCCATGATATGCTGCGGGCAGCCCAACTCTTACGCAGTGAATTCACTGTATCGTCTCCTCTTGGTGTCGGGAGTGAGTCGCGAACCGAAAAAACGAAGCGGGAACATGGTGCCTTTCCCTGTTTTGCTTTTACGGTCGCTCTCAACCACGTACTTGTTTGCCTACGCGCGTTTCCAGACGGTCACGCCTGAATTATTTGGATATATGGCAGCGGCAACAACTGTGGACCCCTGCCCTTTCCTGATATATCAATTTCAACCCCGTTCTCCTCTCCTTATTCAGGGAGAGGAGAATTTGCCGGGGCAGAGGTTTAGCGGGTGATAACCACCGAGCCGATCTGTCGAACCACATGGCCCTCTTCATCGGCAGCCCGCACTTCAACCGTATAGAGGTTCGCGGGAACCGAGGTTCCGTTGTCCGTCTTCAGGTCCCAGGTCGCCTGATTCGCTCCCGCGTCGCGGGTTCCGGTTGCGGTCACGTTGCGGATCGAGCGGCCATTCTGCATCACCCTGATCGTCACGGACGCGGCCCGCGACAACTGGTAGGAGATGCTGACAGGGGCGCCCGCCGCGCGGCCTGACCCGGCCTGCACAATCGAGAGATTGGTCAGACTGAGCGGGTTGCGCGTGGTTCGCTTCACATCCAGGCGGTAGTGATGCGAAATCACGCTCGAACTGGCCGGAATTGTCATGCTGGAACGGTTGCGCAGAGTGAAGGACTGCTGACTTTGCAGGTCGGTGATCTGCATATCTTCATGGCGCGAGATCGCGGTGATGTTGGGCCACGAAACCACAACGGGCGTATTCAGCACGTTGGAGGTTACCGTGAACTCCCACGAGGCCGCGCTGGCGGAGCGGACATCCATGCTGTACGCAGCCGATTTGTTGCCCCAGTCCTTATGCTCGAACGCGATCTGCACGTTCTCTTTTGTCGCGGCAGGCGGCGCTTCCACCTTATAGGTGTCGTAGCCGTCCGTCGCTTTGCGCGACACGCCCAGGTAAGCTTTGCTTGCCGCCGTATCCGTCGCTCTGGCATTCAATTGCAGTTTCCAGCCGTCGCCGGTCACGTTGGAGGCAACCGTCGCGCGGCCTTTGTTGCTTGCCGCCCTGCCCTGTTGCGCTCCGGGCGTGAGGATCAGCGTGACGGGTCGGAACGCGCGCAGCCAGTAGCCCCGGAACGGATCGAGCGTGAACACGATCTCGTAGGAGCCATGCTCGTAGGTGAACAGCGCGCCGCCCAGGGACGGGTTGCCGCCCCCTTGCGCTTCCGGCACGTTGACGAGCTGGCCGTTGGACTCCTGAATCTGAAGTTTCGAGAAGTCTACGGATGTCGCGAACGGCATCCCGATCAGGTTCCACCCGTTTTGCAGGGGAATGGAGAACGGCTGGTAGTTGCCGAGCGCGTCCTTCGGAGCCTCCTGATAGTTCGGGTTGGTCAGCGCCAGAATACTGGCCGTGTTGGTCTCTTGCAGGAAGTAGCCCACACCCAGATGGAAGGTGTCCGCAGGCGGGTTCGGGCGATACACATACTTCTGCTGCGTGGCGTCCCAGGCGATGAAGGCGAAGGAGCCGTTCAGGTCGCTGCCGGGGACGCTGAACAAATCCGTGATGCTGACGCCCGGATACTGGAACGGCGAACTAACCAGCGTCAGGTCGGAGTTGAACGATGCCAGCGGGTCGAGTATGAAGTTGACGTTGCGCGTGTCGGCCCCCGTAGTCACGGGAACAGTCTGGGTATTCGGATTCGGCTTGGGCGTATACCCGGATTTGCTGGCCGATACCTGAACAGTCGAGCCTGCCGGAATGTTGCCGAGCTGATAGTTGTACTGGTAGTTCGAGCCGTTGGACGTGTTGGTCTGCACTCCCGTCGTGGTCGTCGTGAACGTCTGTCCCGCCGATGTAGTGACGGTAATCGTCGCGCCGGGAACCGGGATGGTATTCGGCGGCGAGGTTGTCACCAGCCCCGAAATGGAGCCGGGTGGCAGCGCCACGAGGAAGAAGTCAACCGTCACCGTTCCATTGGTGATAATGGTGATGGCCTTCGGAGCCGAAGCCGCGAAACCGGGCGCGCTGGCGATCAACTGGTAGGCGCCGGGTGTCAGGCTGACCGGCCCGTACAGGCCATTGGCATCCGTAGTGGCAATGCCGTTCGCGCCGACAGCCGTGATGGTCGCGCCCGGAATTCCCGTCATCGTGCCTAAGATATAAACGTGTCCGGTGACAGCCCCCGGCGGCTGCGTCAACTGGAAGTTGACCCCACCCACCGTTTGCTGTGACGTGACCGTAATGGTTTGCGAGGGCGGGATGCTGCCGTTGAAGCCTGCGGCGATGATGTCTGCCGGAACTACGGTCACGGTATAGGTGCCGATGGGCAGGTTTTGAATCTGGTAGTTGCCTTTCGCGTCGGTGGGTTGGGACACAAACACGGCGGGATTATTAGGATCGTTGTCCTTCGCCTGCACCCTCACGTTAGGAACCGGCAGATTGGTTCCGACGGCCGTAACCGTGCCCGTAATATTTCCGGGCTGCGCCTGCGTGATGAACAGGTCCGTGGAGGACTGGTAGCCGCCATGAAAGCCGTTGGCGAACTTGTGTTCGGCAAGGAAGCCCGATTTGTCGGCATCCAGGTTGTACTTGCCATCAGCGTCCAGACCCTCGATGATATACGATCCATCGCTCTTGGTGATGGCCGTATACGTCGTGGCGGCTGTCACCAGACCGCTGACCGGGTCGTTGCGAAAAGCGCGGATGAGCGCTCCCGCAAGCGGCTGACCAGGGCTGCCCGTGCCGTTGCGGATACGCAACTGGCCGACAAGCCGCCCGGTGCGCAGATAGTCCAGCGCGTTGTGCATCAGTTCCACGCGCCGGTTCTTGAAAACGATGATTTTCGGCGCGCCGATGATGTAGTACTCAGGGTTGAGGGTTTCCCAGCCGAACGGCGAAAAGACCACTTTGCCCTGCGAATTCAAATCCTTGTACCACATGATGGCCGCGTTGGCGAGGGGCGTTGCTGTGGAACTATAAACGGCATCCACGCCGAACACGCCCGGAAATATGGTTGCGGAGGGCGCGCGAATCGGATTTGGCGGCACAGCCGGCAGGGTTGTCGGCGGAATGAAGGTCACGAGGTCGGGTGAACCGATGCCCGTATTGAACCCGCCCTCCGCGCCGGTATTCGGACAGCCGTAATCCCGGTTTTCAGTTGGAAAGGTCGTATAACTGAAATAAACCGGCGGCGAATTGAAGGGCGGATCTTCCGCCAGGGTGAGATCGGGGTACGCATGTAACAAATCGTACCAGGTTGACCAGCCGATGGGGTGGACGCCATTCCCCGCGCCCGCGAACGCGTCGCCCGGCGAGTTGATTCTATCGTTGACGTAATCTCCGCCAAACCCGTTGGGGTTCGGCGCTCCCAAAGCGTTATCATTCGTGTAGGTGGCGCGCAGGACATTCGTCAGGAAGTTATTGGGCTGCGAGCCGCCCAGGGTCAGACCGAAGGCGATGTCCTGCCCGTTGACGAACAGGCGTCCGCCGCTGGCGACAAAGTTCCCCAGACTGGTCTGAGTGGTGCTGTCCAGCAGTGTGCCAGGTCCGACGTACAGGTCGCCCAGGTACGGCGAATGCCAGATCACGCACTTGTCGGCGACCACCACCTGACGCGCCGGAAAGCCGGCAACCGGATCGGCAGGCTGTAAAACTTTGCGCGCGCCGTAGCTGTTCAGAACGTTGTCCGGCACAGCGCCGCGACACTGAACGCGCCAGATGTCGTACTGCCCGGTGATGGGGCCTGTGGTAATTGTCGCGCCCGTAGACGGATCGAAAGCGCCGGTTCCATTTGAAAAACTTCCGTAGGAGGTCGCGCCCAGGGGCGTCAGGAAGTTCTGGATTGTATAGGTGGTGCTTGGATCCACCGCAATTCTGGGAAACAACTGCGGGTCCATCTCGGTCATCCACGCCTCGGTCGGATTGCCCTCGAAACTCAGGTTGGCGGAGTTGGTAAAACCGGTGAAATCCCCGGTTCCGAAGCGGCCGTTGAAAAACTTCTGCCCCGTATCGTAGTCGCTGACATACAAGACCTGCCCCGTGCCGGTGAACGGGCGCGTGGTGAAGCCCCATACGTTGTCGTAGATTTTCCAGTTGCTTTGCGTCGCGCCGGAAGCATCGAACGGGTATACGGCGTTATCATACAAAATAACGTCGATAATCCAATCGCTGGCAAACGTGGAGGGCGTATCCCATTCCGCCACGAATGTACCCGTGTTTGTCGGCGCGCCATTCGCGTCGGTTTCCGGCTGCAGCCGCAGCCAGTAGCCGTTGTCCCCATCCGGGAACAGGGGCGGGGTGGGCGCAACGAGGGTCGCGTCATCCGGCGGGTTCAGGTTGCCGGAGTAGGCGCCGGCATCATCCACGTTGGGCGTATAGCGGTTGAAACCGGGCCAGAACGCGGGAGTGGAGCCGGGTCCGCCCACGCTTAGAGGCGCGTTCGCGCTGCCGAACGGTCGGAAGACCGGCTGTCCGCTGGTATCCGACGCTTTGACTGCCTGTTGATCGAATTCATACGGGGCGCTGACAACGTTCAGCGGCGCGGGTCCCAGCAGGCCGGGTCCCGCATAGAAGATTTTGTGTTCTTTTTGATCGCTGGATTGTCCCGCGCTGTCCGGGCATTTGATCTGAAGGTAAGCGTAGCGGATTCCGCTCTGGTAATCCACGGCGCGAATTTTGAAGCGAACGCGCGTCCCCGCAGCCACATAGCGGCTCGACAGGGAGCCGTTGTCACCGGCGCGTTCCACGCGGACGATTTCGTTGGTGCTCTGGTCGAACTTCAGCAGTGTCGGGGCATCCAGGTCGAGAATGGAGGCCGCCCACAGGTCGTAGTTGCCGCCCCGGTCGCTCTGGAATGCGATACGGTAGGTATTGATGAACTGCGGGAACGTGGGAAAGTCCTCGCTGCTTTGGTGCAGGTTGTCGAACTGCGTCAGGCCGGCCTTGTCCATCGCGTCCACTGCCACCTGCGGATTGTAGGTTTGCAGTTTGTGCGCGCCCGTGTAGTTCGGGTAATCCGCGCCCGGGGCGTAGGATACTTCGGGCGTCGTCACCGTCACCACGCGAGGGTTAGCGGGATCGGGGGCGATGGTGGCGTTCATGTAGTAGATGTCGGTGGTGAAGTTACCGGCAAGTCCGTTGGGAATGCCGTCCGGTTCGCCGTTACTGTCCAGGTTGTTATCCACGCGAGTGCTGGCAAAACCGAGCAGTATCTGCCCCTGAGTTCGAGGTGTTGCCCTGTCCGGGCGGAACGCCGGTGGGCCGGGTATCCAGGCGCGTTGTACTCCAGGCCGGGTTGCGGTTGGAAGCGTGTGGCGGCATGGGATCGTTGGGATTGGCGGGGCCGGGAGGCGCGACGAAATTGGTGATGCGCCGCGTTGCCGGAATCTGCGGGTTGGGCTGGAACACAAAAATGTCATCATGCCCATCGGGATTGGTGATGTTGGAAATTACCGGAGCCGCAGTGGTCGAGAACGCCTGCGCGTTGCTCGTGTACGCGATCACGCTTGCCCCACGCGGAACGTCTACGGACGGCGACCATGCCGGGGAGTAGTCGTTGGACGCCCCCGCCGTGTATTGCGTGATGTTGGCCAGGGCAAGATTAACAGTAAAGATATGATAGACGTTGTTGGGATCACCCTGCAGTTTGCCGGCAAAACAGATGTCCGTGCCGCCTGGCGCGAATGAGGGATGCCGCACATCGCTGAAGTGGAATGCGCCGCCCAGATTGGTCAGTTGCTGCGGACCCGCATTGCCTTTCAGATCTATATAAAATAGATTGAACCCTGTAGTTTGAACTTTGGTTGCCGGCTGTCCGGGCGTTTCGGGGGTTCCGGGATTCGGAACCGTGATCTGGCCTCCCGCTACATAGCAGAGGAGGTTGCCCGCCGCGCTGCCCAATGTGGAAATGTTGGGTTCGATTTTGTTATCGCTGCCCGTGGTGATCTGTTCCACGCTGGAACCATCGGTAAGCAGGCGATAGATGTTGAAAGGCGCGCCGCCGGCGTGTTCGTGGCGGCCTGTCGGTCGCTGTCGAAATAGATGTACGTTTCGCTCGCGTCCCAGTACGGGTGCAGGTCTATGGACGGCGCGGACTGGAGCGTGAAGTTGGAGGAGGGAACCAGTTTGGTCAGCAGAATGGTCTGTCGAACCACGCCCTGATCTCCGATTGCTCGGGTTCCTTTGGGATGCCAGGCATGCGCCATGCGGGTCAGTTTGTCGCTGAGATGCCGGCGCGTTACGTAGGCGGGCAATTTCGTTATCTTGCCGATGAACGTGTGTGGAGCTTTGCGTCCCTGCCCTTTTTTAGCGACAGCAGGCAGAATACGGCGCGGCGCGCGCGCGTTATTTTGCGCGATCACCAGCGACGCCAGCCCAAGCAGGGCGACGGTCAAAAGCAGATGCAGGGCAACATTAAGTTTGTTGGCTCTATTCAAGGCGAGTCCTACCTCCTCATTAGATCTGACTCAGATCACAAATGGCACGCTTGAAGGGGAAAGCCTGCGCGACCGAAGTGGGGTGATTTCCAGTCTGGAATGAATTATGAAAACGTTCTTCAGGCAAAACGGAGTTGTTGACACAGGCGTTGGGTGGAGCGTGACGCCCGCGCAGGGAGGACCCTTAACTTGAACCTGTCGGCAAGGGAACGCGCCCTTAACCGGTGACAGGTCCGGCACAATGCTGGGGGTTACAATCCTCATCCGGCTTCGTAATGATCGTTGGAAACGCGCGAAGTCCGGGCGCAACATACGGGAAGCCGTCAAACGTCTTGAGAAGACCGTTACGCGGTGTGCTTGCCAGCGTTCCCGGTTGGTGGGTTTACCGGTTCGGACTGACATCCCTGACAATTCGGATTATAGCATACTGGTTTTGAGAAAGCAAGCGATTTTTACGTTTCCAGACGGCTTTTACGAGAAACCCTGAAAACTTTCGCTCCCTAACGTCCAAACAGCCCGGATTCATGCCTGCGTCCATTGCCGCCACAGGGTTTCCACGTCGCGTTCGAGTTCCGCCGGGGTACCCTCATTGTGGAGAACAACATCCGCCTGCGCCACTTTGAGTTCCAGTGGCATCTGCGCCGCGATGCGTTGCCGCGCTTCTTCAGCCGACAACCCGTTGCGCTTACACAGGCGAGTTACCTGCAACGTTTGGGACGCGCTGACCACGACGATTGGTTCAAACCAATTCTGCATTTTTGTTTCAAACAGCAGGGGAACTTCGACCACGACAATAGTGGAGGGAGCAAAGTCCGGGCGACATGCTTCAATCTGCGCGCGCAGCAGCCGCAAAATGGGGGGATGGGTGAGTTGATTGAGCGTATGCCGCGCCTGCTCGTCGCTAAAAACAAGGGATGCGAGATAGGCGCGATTCAGGCTGCCGTCCGAATTCAGGGAGGCTACGCCAAACACGCGCCCGATCTCGCGCAGGGTCGGGCCGGAAGGATTCAGCGCGGCGCGAGCGGCCTCATCCGCGCTGAACGTAATCGCGCCCCGTTCGCGCAGCAGTTCCGTCACGAGGCTTTTGCCTGTTCCCAGGCCGCCGGTAATGCCAACAATTCGCATAGGTTGTCAGGTTGTCAGGTTGTCAGGTTAAGGACAGATATGGCTCGTAGAGACGCTCTAGCATGAACCCTCTTCCTAACAACTAACAACCTGACAACTAACAACCTACCCCTCTTCTTCCGTCTCTTCTTCCGGTTCCAATTCGACGCTGTTGATGTCGAACTCTTCCTCGGCTTCCGTATCACGCTGTTCGCGCTTGCTGCGACGCGCGGCGGCGAAGGCTTCGCCCAGTTGGTTGAAGCGCGGTTCGTCCGGGCGGGCCGGAGCGAATCGTCCGCCGAAGTCCTCTTCCGTTTCGCGGCCACGTCCGGCGCGTTCGCGTTTGGGCGCGGCGGCTCCCGCTTCTGTGGCAGCGGCAGGGCGAGGCGAGGCTCCCGCGTCACCGGCAGGGCGCGGTTCTCTTGCGGCTCCCGCGTCACCGGCAGGGCGGGGCGGGCGGGGCGGCGCCTGCTCCTGCTCCTCGGGCGGCAGCAGGGCTTTGAGCGAAAGAGTCATTTTGCGCTCTTCCGGGCGCAGGCTGATAACTTTCACTTCTACAATCTCGCCCTGAACCACATCGCGTCCGGGCTGTCCGCCACGATTGCGGGGGATTTCCGCATTGGGAATGATACCCTCGACATCGCCTTCCACCTGAACAAAGGCGCCGAAGGGAACCCGGCGCGTTACCGTGCCGCTAATCACATCACCCTCGTTGTAGCGTTTGCCCACTTCGATCCAGGGATCGGGCAGAATGTCGCGCAGGCCAAGCGAAACGCGGTTGCTTTCCAGATCCATTTTCAGGATTTTGACATCCAGTTCCTGACCTTCGCGCAACACCTCTTTCGGGTCATTGATGCGCGTCCACGACATTTCGGAGATGTGCAGCAGGCCGTCAATGCCGCCCAGGTCAATGAACGCGCCGTAGTTTGTCAGGCGGCGCACCACCCCGTGCCGAATCTGGCCGGGCTGAAGGCTGGACTTGGTCTCCTGCGATTTCGCCTGTCGCTCCTCGTCCACAGCGGATTTGTTGGAAAGAACCACCTTGCGGCGCTCCTTGTCCACTTCAATCACTTTGAGCGGGATAGACTGGCCCACGTACTTGTCCAGGTTGGTTTTCAGGCTGCCGTTGCCGACATGGGACGCCGGCACGAAGCCGCGAATTCCCAGATCAACCACCAGCCCGCCCTTGACGCGATCCGTAACGATTGCGGTCAGGGTTTCGCCGGTGTCTTTGGCGATTTGTACCTTATCCCACGCCTGTTCAAAGTCGGCGCGCTTTTTGGAAAGCACGGGGATGCCGTCCTGATTTTCCGGCTCGATGACATAGACCTTGATTTTGTCCCCAACTTTAACAACGTCTTCAGGATTGACGTTGCCGTCGCGCGACAATTCGTTGGGGCGAATGATGCCCTCGGATTTCGCGCCGACATCCACCAGTACGCCTTCGCGGCGATCCACGCGCATCACTGTGCCGGTAATCACCTCGTTTTCGCGCAACTGTTGCAGGGAGCGGTCGTATTGCTTGCCCATTCCCAACGCCTGCATCTCTTTTTCAAAGTCGTTGGCGTCTTCGTCCGCCTGGCTGCGGACAGGCGGGGCCTCCGCTGTTGCCGGAACGTCCACTGTTGGCGCGGGCGTTGCGGGGGCAGCCGGGGCTTCCACACTGTTGGCGGCGTCGGCAGCCGAATCAGTCGCTGCGATGGGCGCGGCGACGGGTTGGGCCGGAGCCGGTTCGTCCGTTACTGCGGCTCCGGCAGCAGCGGTGGAAGAGACGGGCGTCGCCACAGCGCCGGGCTGGACCTCCTCATGGCCGTTGCCCGACTCCGCTCCCATAACCGGGTTCGTCTTTTCCTGAACCATCTCGTCAGACATATGACAATCCACTCCTCTCGGCGCGTTCCGCGTGTTCGGCAAGCCGACTCAGACAGAAACCGCGACTGGTTGACATTCAGGGCAAAAGGTGGTGCCTCGCCCGTAAAACGCAATCTTTTGAAGGCTGACCCCGCATGTCGGGCAGGGCTGGCCGGGACGGTCATACACGCTTTGCGCGGAAAGTCCCTCGAACGTTTCTAAATTCGCGTCGGCGGCAATCAATCGCTGAACGGTCGCGTCGGCTTCCCGAATCGCCCTTTCCAAAACCGCCACTATCGCTTCATGCAGCCGCTCGACTTCCCCCACAGAAAGGCTGTTTGCGGGTCGCGAAGGATGCAGGCGGGCGCGATGCAGGCTGTCATCGCAATAAATATTGCCCAATCCGGCCACGATTTTTTGACCGAGCAACAGCGGCTTAATTGGCGTTCGACGCCGTTTCAGCGCCCAGATTAGAAACGGAGTCGTAAACTCTTCGTCGAACGGCTCAATCCCTAACTCATCCAACCCTGCAAGTCCGGTCGGCTGCGGGGCGGGCGGCGCAAGCCACCACTCTCCCCACCGCCACATATCATAATAGCGCATTTCGCGCCCATCTTCCAAATTAAGCAACCCGCACAAATACTTGCCGGGAACCGTGTCACCGGGTTCCACGCGCAGGCCGCCCCGCATCCGAAGATGAACGACAAGGCGAAGGTCGCAATGTTGGACGCCTGCTGTATCGTGATTGTTCACCGGATTGCTTAACGTAAACAGCAGGTACTTGCCCCGCCGTTCAATATCGGCAATCGTTCGGCCCTGAATTTCGGCGCGAAAGTCGCAGGGAGTTGTACCACGCAGAATAACCGGGGAAGGAAAGCAGGCATCCACAATACGCGCATGGCACAAGCGGTGGGCAAGCAGGCGGCGCAGCAATTCAACTTCCGGCAATTCAGGCATGAAAACACCCATCAGGTAAAACTATTTTTCGCTTTTACCGTCTTTGACATGCTATTATAGCACGATTCGCAAGAAACAACAAAATTTTGACGAATTTGCTGCCCGCGCGAACAAATTTATTTCAAAGGTTTAGTGGCAGGGAGGGCTTCCACAAACGATTCCGCGCGAGGCAGGCCCAAAAGCGCAGGTTGAGGAGCATCCGACTCGAGGAACGGATGATTAGACGCCCGCCTCATTCCGAGCCAGTAGCGTCGTATCATCACGCGGATAATGGAGGCGAGCGGGGCGGCAAAGAACATTCCCAGCAGGCTGCCAATCGTGCCGCCGATCAACACGCCGCCGATCTCTCCCCCCGCAATCAGCACCACAATGATAATCACGGGATGCAGTTCCATGCGGTCGCCAATCAACTTCGGCATGATGAACTTGCTTTCCACCAGATGCAGCAGCGTAAAAAATCCCAACACGGCCAGCGCGGTTCCCGGCCCTTTGCTCACCAGCGTCAAAATCACAATCGGAATACCGCCGATAATCGGGCCGATGATGGGTATGGCGCGCGTGATTCCCGCCAGCACACCCATAACAAACGGGTACTGTACACGGAGCGCGGCCAATCCCACGCCCACGACCACGCCGGCAAGGGCGCACAAAATCACCTGCCCCACCACAAAGTCACGCATGATGCGGTTGAACTCGTTCACCATCCGCACAGTTTCGCGCAAGTGGCGGCGCGGCATCAGAGCGACAAATTCGTGTTTAAGTTTGCGCCCATCAATTAGAAAGTAAAAGGCGAGAACGGGCAGCACGACTATTTCCACAATGTTTTTGGCGCTGTCGAGCGCCTTCTGTCCCAACTCGGCAAACACGCCCTGCGCCACTTTAGAAAAATCAATTTTTTTGATTTGCTCACGGATTTTGTCGGAACTGCGCCAGTCCGGGGCATCTTCGTCGTACTGATCCAGCCTGTCATTGATCCTGTCCGTGATTTCCTGAACCTTCGCCGGACTGGTGGCGATCTTGATTTCGGATACGAACGGCGTCACAATCAGCCGGGTTCCCCACCACAGCACGAACACCGATAGGACGAACACATACAGCGTGGCGTACACCCGCAGCACATGCCGATGGATGCGGACGCGGCCTGTAGGCGTAACCAATTGCTGATGAATGGAGCGGCGATAAGCAATTTGCACCTGCGCGCCCATGCGGGTAATCATCTGATGCACCCGTACAAAACTGTCCTGGCGGCACAGCCAGTCCACGAGCGGATTGAGCGTATACGCGATAATGGCGGCAATGAAAACGGTGGTAATGATGTTGCGCAGGCGATAGCAAGCGTACAGCGTCAACCCAATCACCACCAGACGCAGCAGAAAACGCCATGCAGCGCCCAAAGTATTTTCCGCCCGTCCATCATTACCGCGCATTATAAGTAGAGTCTCCCTGTTAGAAGTTGTTAGTTGTTAGGTTGTTAGGTTGTTAGGTTCTTGTACCGTTAGAAGTTCAACATCTATTCTGAAACATCTTTAGCCTAATATCCCAAAGACCTAACAACCTACATCCTGCGTCTTCGCGTCGGCTGCTTGCGTACTGTTGCAGGCGTCGGACGAGGTTCAGAGGCGCGGCGTGTGGTTCCACGGACTTCCCCTGCTTCTGTTTCTTCCACGTCGTCGTCTTCGGCCTGCGACACGCTTTCATTGTTGGTGTAGGCCGTTGCGCCACCATTAGTGGGCGCGGCGATTTGCGGGCGCGTGGCGGGCGTGGGGGCGGGAATTGCGCCAACGGGAGTGATGTTGCGCTCTTCCAGCGCGCCTCGTCGCGCCCGTTCCTGAAGGGTTTCAGGCGCGCGGCGGTTGGGCGTTCCCGAAGACGGGCCGGCCACGATGGGCGCAATGTCTTTGCTTTTCGCCATGACCAGCAGGACGCTTGCGTTGAAGATGGACGAATACGTTCCGCTGACGATGCCAATAAGGAGGGCGCCCGCGAACTGGTGAATTACTACGCCGCCGAACAGGAACAGGGCCAGCAGGGTCATTACAACCGTCCACGACGTTTTGATGCTGCGCCCAATGGTCTGGTCAATGCTGCGGTCGGTCAGGTCGGAGAACGATTCGCCCACTCCCCGATGGTGCAGGTTTTCGCGTACCCGGTCGAATACGATGATGGTGTCATGCACGGAAAATCCAATGACCGTCAGCATCGCCGTCACGAACAGGCTGTCAATCTGCCAGCCAAACAGCTTGCCCATGATGGCGAACGATCCCCACAGGACAAGAACGTCGTGCAACAGCGCGATAACCGCGCAACTTCCGTACTTCAAACCCTCCTTGAACCCGCCGATGGAGAAGCGCAGGGCGAGGTACAGGACGATGAACACGGACGCGAGTATCACGGCCTCGATAGCGTTGACGGTCAGTTCCTTGCTGATGGTTCCGCTGACATTGGAAAACGGCACGTCGGTTACGGCAAGCGGTTTGCCGTTTACTTTGTCCAGCGGCCCGACTTGCCGTACTAATGTATTGAGCAGGTTCAGGCGATCCGGCTCTTCCAATCGTTCGGTCGTCACTGTCGCCTGATGCGGGAATAACTGCTTGGGGTCTTCCGAAATGACAACGTGGTTGTCCTTGAACTTGCTGCCCAGCGAACTAACGACTTTGCTGATCTCATCGGGGGAGTGCCGGGACGCGAACGCGATCTGCTGTTCCGTGCCGCCCGTGAAGTCAATGCTCTGCTTGATGCCGCCCATTCCCCACGCGATAAGACCGGGAATGATGATCGCCAGCGAAATGCCGAGCCAGCGCCATTTGTGCTTCATCACGTTCCACTGCCGGATATGCGCCTCGTCCGCCACACCGAACACGCCGGGGTTCGCGCCAAGATTTGTATTCACGAGCGCGAACAGGAACGTGCGCGTGACCGCGATGGCGGTAAACATGCTGACCACGACGCCCAACCCCAACGTCAGGGCAAAGCCGCGTATCGGCCCGGTTCCAAATTCATACAGAATTCCGCACGTCACGATGGTACACACGTTGCTGTCGAAAATGGCCGTGAACGCGCGCTTGAACCCGGCGTCAATGGCGGAACGCAGGTTTTTGCCGCTGCGCAACTCTTCCTTGAACCGCTCGAAAATCAAGATATTGGCGTCAACCGCCATTCCAATGGACAGAATAAATCCGGCGATACCCGGCAGCGTGAGCGTAATCGGCCACACTTTGAACAGCGCAAGCGAAAACAGCGCGTACAGAATGAGCGCGAAGTTGGCGAGCAGACCGGGCAGACGATACCAGAACAGCATAAAGACAAGAACGAGGGCCAGCCCGACAATACCGGCGGTAAACGTGGTGTGAACCGCTTCCTGCCCAAGCGTGGCTTCCAGTTTGCGGACTTCCACCTCTTCAAGCGGCACGGGGAGTGCGCCCGCGTTCAGTTGGTCGGAAAGCGCTTTGGCGGATTCGAGCGTGAAACTGCCTTCAATTTCGCCCTTGCCCGGAATCATGCTGTTGATGACCGGGGCGGTCAGCAATTTTTGATCCAGAAAAATGGCGAGATGCTTGCCGATGTTGCTGCGCGTCACCTCCTGAAACCGGTCTTTACCCTCACCCTTGAGTTCAAAGTTAATGATGGCCTCGCCGGTTGTGGGGTTAGGCTGTGCGCTGCTGGCGGCAAGATCGCCCCCGGCGGCTATCGGATTCTGGTTAAAAACCTCTTCCCGCAAAATCTCGATAGGAACCGGCAGGTTGTTTTGCGCGAAAACAAGCGTCTCTTCTTCCACGCCGGTTTTCGGGTTTTTGACCTGGGCAACGCGCCATTTGGCGGGCAAACGCCCGTCTTTGTCGCCAAGTTGCGGCAACAGATAGAATTGCAGGCTGGCCGTAGATTGCAGGGACGCTGCGAACATCCCCCTCGTTTTTCAGGCCGGGAAGCTCGATGATGATCTGGTCGGGCTTTTTGGTAATGATCTGCGGTTCCGCGACACCCGTCGCGTTGACGCGGTTTTCCAGCACCTTACGCACGGCTTCCAAATTGGAATCCGGGTTCCATTTGCCCTTGAAGGCCTCGGTTTTAGCGCGCAGCACGACTCGCGCGCCGCCCTGAATGTCCAAACCGGTGCGAAAGGGAATAGCGCCAAATCCAGGCAGGCTATTACGGAATGTGATTGTCGCCGCGAGCGCGGTCAGGGCGAGGATGAACAGAAGCATCCAGCGATTCTGCTTGCCAGTCAAAACGAACCTCCGGTATTCAGGGGAGAGAGTAGGGAGTGGAGAGCAGGGAGTAGGAGAACTGCCAGTATTTCATGGCATGACCCTACACCCCACTCCCTACCCCCTACTCCCAAAAATTCAAAAGTATTCCCTACATTATAGACGGCGAACGGGGCAATGTCAAGGCGGCGGGCATACGCGGCATAAAGCGGAAGGTTCCCTGGCAGTCAATTACCCGTTTGCAGTCGTAAAACGTTCCGGCAAACCGGCAATTGCGGCAGGAATATGCGCAGGACGCGGAGAATAGAAGGGGCAGCGCGCCCGAAATCCTGACGCGGACAGATTGGCGTTCGGAAAATGCGCCGTCTTTATCTACCGGAAACCCAACCCTGCGCAGGACGCAGAGAAACGAGGACAGCATGGCAACCAATCAGAAACTCACGAAACTGCTGGCGGGCCGCAAAGTGGACAGCGTTCGGCAGCGCGAAACGGAACTCGACATTGATTTCGAGGACGGTTCCACCCTGACCGTCAAACTCGCCGCCGCCACGCAGAGCATCAACCTGATGAGCAGCAACGACATTTCCGAATACGCCGAGTAATTTTCGTATCTCAGTGTTTGAAAACGAATGTTGGGAACCGACACGCCGCGATGGCTGCGCCTCGCGGCATGTTGCCGTTATTTGACATTCCCGCCCCTTCCAAGTATACTGAATTAAGCCTACTTAAAAGGTCAAGTTTATCCGTTTCTATGCCCATCTGAGTACGGGTATGGCGACATCTCCGAAGCGGGAAGTTCAGGCGGCATGGGATTTTTCAACTCAAAATTGCGCTATGCGCTGTGCGCCGCCGTAGACCTGGCGATGCAGCCGCCTGCCTGCGCCTGCCAGAGCCGCGAAATCGCGGCCCGGCAGGAGATTCCCGGCCCCTATCTGGATCAGATACTCGCCGCGCTGAAAAGCGCGGGCATCGTGCGCAGCGTTCGGGGCGCGGGCGGTGGCTACAATCTGGCTCGCGCGCCCGACCGTATCAGCGTGGGCGACATTGTTCGCGCCCTGATGCGCGGAGACCGCCTGTTCTCCTGCCACAACGAGGACGAAAACCCCGATGTCAACGCCCCCGGCGTAACCTGGGTCGTGCGCGAATTCGAGGAGCAGGTAGAAACCCTGCTTTCCCGCCATCTGGACTCCACTACCCTTTCCGACCTTGTCCACCGCAAAACCGGTATTGATGATTCACTGAGTATGATGTCAGGAATTTAAGGAGGTAGATAGGTAGGTAAGTAGATAGTAGAAATGCCTCTTCATTCAGGCTGACCCAACGTACACAAACAGACGACTACTCATCTACCGACCTACCTATCTACCTCTCGGAGCCTTCCATGCGTATCGCAAACAACGTAACTGAATTGATTGGAAATACGCCGCTTGTGTACTTGAACCGGGTGTCTGCCGGGGCGAAGGCGCGGATTGCGTGTAAACTGGAATATTTCAATCCGCTATCGAGCGTGAAAGACCGTATCGGCGTCGCCATGATTGAGGCGGCGGAGCGGGACGGGCTTTTAACGCCGGATATTACCGTACTGGAGCCGACAAGCGGCAATACGGGTATCGGGCTGGCGTTCGCCTGCGCCGCCAAAGGCTATAAGTGTACCCTCCTGATGCCGGAAACCATGTCGCACGAGCGCCGCGCGATGCTGCGCGCGCTTGGCGCGAATCTGATTCTGACACCCGGCCCCGAGGGGATGCAGGGCGCGATTCGCAGGGCCGAAGAAATGGCCGAAGAAACGCCCGGCAAATACTACATTCCGCAGCAGTTCAACAATCCCGCCAATCCCGAAATCCACCGCAAAACCACAGCCGAAGAAATCTGGCGCGACACGGATGGGCAGGTAGATATTCTGGTGGCGGGCGTGGGAACGGGCGGCACGATTACGGGCGTGGGCGAAGTCATCAAGGCGCGTAAACCGAGTTTTAAGGTAGTCGCGGTAGAACCCGCCGCGTCCGCCGTGTTGAGCGGCAAGCCGCGCGGACAGCATCCCATTCAGGGCATCGGCGCGGGCTTCATTCCCAACAACCTGAACACGCACATCTACGACGAGATCATTCAGGTTGCCAACAGCGACTCCATGGACTACGCGCGGCGATTAGCGAAAGAAGAGGGCATTTTCGCGGGTATCTCGTCCGGCGCGGCGGTGTGGGCCGCGCTGCAAGTCGCCAACCGCGACGAGAATGAGGGCAAACTGATCGTGGTCATCATCCCCTCGACCGGCGAACGCTACCTGTCCACGCCCACCTACTCCATCTACGCCGATCAGCCATAGAATAAAACCACGAAGAACTCGGAGAGGAGATTACACCACCAAGTCACCAAGTACACCAAGAGATTACAAGGACAAAAGGAGAGCATTGCAAGCATATTTATGCGCCGTTTTTGCTTTGTTCCCTGCTTCTTACACTTCTTTGCATTTGTTTTCTTGGTGTACTTGGTGACTTGGTGGTGTAATCTCCTCTCCTTGGTGTTACAGTTGTGCTGCCAACTGTGCCGCTTCCAGTCCGCTTGCGTAGGCCTGGTGGACGCGCCCGCCTTCTGGCCGCAGTCCGTCGCCGCAGATGAGGACGGACGAGGCCATGCCCGAAAAGTTTACCTCCTCGAAGCGCACCATGCCGTGCGGTTGCGCGAACTTCCAGCGTTTCACCTGTGACCAGAACGGCGTAGCATACGCGCTGCCGAACAGGGTTTGCAGTTCGTCCAGAACGCGCCACGTAAGAAAATTATCTTCGCCATCATAAAAGAAACTGCTGAATTTGGGACTCATCTGCGCGATTAACACAGCCTCGCCATTGGGAGCGCGTTCGGAACACTTTGTTTGTTCAAAAGCTAGCCAGAGCAGGTCTGTGGTTCGATCCTCGGCAAGCAGGGCATACGCGGGCGGCGGGGGAACGGGCGGGGCGTAGCCGAGCAGAACCGTGATGTTGCGATGATAGTCCACCTGCCGCAACGCTTTCACCCGATCCAGCGTTTCCCACGTACTGCGCATCCGGGGGGCGCTGTCGCCCAACAGGTCGGCGGCTTGCGGGGCGGGCGCGGTGACAATCACAATTTCCGCCCTGCCCGCTTCCTGTCCGTTCTCATCTTTCAGAATCACTTCGCTGTCGGTTTCTTCCAATCGGAAAATGCGCGTTTCGTAGCGGATAGACGCGAGTTCGGGCGGCAGGGCGTTGAGAAGCAGTTTGGGAAGCGTGGTCATGCCGTTACGGTAGGAATATTTCGCCTCGGCGCTCCTTGCTTCATCGGGCGGCCAGATCGTCCCCTTGCTGTCGTACAGGCAAACGGGCGGTTCAATTTTAATCAGTTCTTCGGTCGGCAGTTCATGTAGCATCACCTGTTTCAGCGCGGAACCCTCCGGCTTAATGTTCTGCGCCCCGTGATCCATGATGCAGCCCTCAATGCGCCGCGTCGCTACGCGCCCGCCCACTCCCCGGCTTTTCTCGTAAAGGGTGATGCTATGCCCTGCCGTCGTCAGTTCTCGCGCCGCCGCCAACCCCGCCATGCCCGCTCCAATGATCGCTATATTCCTGCCCATATCCGTTGCCGCTCCCGCTGTAAGAATGTTCTTGTTGTACTACGTTCGGCAGGCACAAAAATGCCGACAAAGAAAACTGTTCTTTGTCGGACATGTTTTACCCGCCTTTGGGAGGTCGGCCGCCGTTGTGCTGCCATGCTATAGCAGCGCATTGTTCCTCAGATAAAATTAACTCTTTAGCCTGTAAGCGCGTTAGCTTTACGCCGCGCATCTGCGCTCCTGAAAAATCGCAGTGGTTAAATGACGAATAGCGCAGATCGGCATCCGTCAGATCGGCGCGAACAAAAACAACATTCTCGAATTCGGAACTGCGCAAGTCACAGCGGGATAAATCAGCGTCGGTGAAATCTACGTCTATGAAGCCATTCCAGCAGCAACTTGAATCTGCCAGAAACGTGTTTTTGAAAGAGATTCGATAGACACCGCAACGGCACAGAAATATGCAGGGCATGGTAAGGTTTTCTAATTTCCAGACCTCTTGCTGCTCCGGCTGATCTTCTTCTTCACTATCAGATATGTCGGGATACTTGTAAATATTCAGCCATCCCTCCGGTTCATCAAAGCCGACAGGTGTAAGTTTATCGGGAAAGACCGCATCATCGTCAACGAAGTTTGTGGTTTCGCGCAAAAACTCCCAACTCTCCTTGAAACCGAGACGTTGCATACAACCCTCCATAGAGTTCTTACGCCATCACGAGCGTAATCCCTTCTCGCGTAATAGGGCGTCTGCCCATTGCGCATCTTCTTCTGTAAGCGGTGGGTTAGGTGGCTGCGTATAATCAATTTTCTGCGCGAAGCGTCCGCGCTCGTAGCAGCGGTCTATGGCGGCCTGTATATCCAGCGTTACATTCTGATCGTTACCCGCCAGCGGCACGGCAATGCGGGGCAGGCGCTGCCGAACAGAACAGGGCCAGATTTCAAATTGTTCGCCTTCCCCGCCGCGATGCAGGCAAACGATGTAATCGTAATAGCCTGATTCCGGCACAACCGGACGTCCGCAAGCGACCGTTACCGCTCCCGCCCGTAATAGATCAATTTCAATGAGATGCGTGGAACTGTTCAACACCTCCTGCTGCTTGGTCAGGTATAAATTTTGTCCTGCGCCGGGAGTCTTGTTGATTGTACTCAGTATCTCAATGCTGGCGACGACCCGACTGCCGTTTTCAACGTCCACAATGTTGATATAGGTTTCGCGCGATGCTTCGGGCGTGAGCGCGACAATATAGGACTTATCCGCAACCTCGCTTGTCGCAAGGTACGGCGGCAACGCGACCGCCACCCCGCCGGTTGCAGGCATTTCGGGCAAATCGCGTTTCACGTACAAATCCGGGTAGATGCCGCGTTCCGTTTGCGCTACTCTACAGTGCTCTTCAATATTCACGCTGTATCCGGGCGGCAGTTTCGTATCCAGTTCATCCATCAAAACGGCAATCAAGCGCCCGTGCATATTCGACCAGCGCATGGGCGTTTCCAGGTAAGGGTTCATTCCGGGAAAAGGATTAGGCATAACTTGCTCCTGTAGCCATTCTAACGTAGGTCGCCAAAATGCGCAAGTCGGCTCAAGCGACTGCGTTTGCGGACACGCGCTTGAGCCAGCGTTCGCCCTGCGTATACCGGGACTCCTGCACATCGGCGAGGGCTTTGGGGAAGTTCAGCAGCACCCCCCATACGTCCATCACATAGCGGTTTTCCGCCTGCATCTGCTGAAAGAACTCAACCGCTTCAGCATGGGACAATCCGCCCTGTGTTCCGGCAATAGTCATCAGCGCCTCGAATACATCATCCGCCATTTTGGCATCGCCGCAAACATAGTAGTGGCAGTTGGGCTGCGACAGGACTTGCCAGACATCTTTGGCGTGCTGCCCGATGAGATGCTGCACGTACATCTTCTGTTCGCCCAACCGCGAAAAGGCGACGCCAAGATGGGTCAGGACGCCCCCATCCCGCCAGGCTTCCAACTCCTGCTGATACAAATAGTCGCTGTGGTTGCGGCAGCCGAAATACAGGCGGGAATGGCCGATGATAATGCCCGGTTCCTCGCGCGCCTCATCGGTTCCCGCGTTTCCGCTCGACCCGTTTCCAGGGATCGCGCTGTCGCGCCCATTGCCTGCCCGCGCCCTGTGTGTCTGCTGAATCTGCAGTTCGCGGTGCTGCAAAAAGCCGATCAGGGGTGACAGCCCCGTTCCCGGCCCGACCAGCAGAATGGGCGCGCTCACATCCTGCGGCGGGCGGAAATTGGACGCGAGAACGGCGATGCGGGCGGTCGCGCCCTGCTCCGGGTCCAGTCCGGCAAGGTAATTGGAACACAACCCCTGTCGCGTTCGGCCCGCCTCCGTCGTTACCTGCACCACGCCAACGGTGACATGAATCTGCCGCGGATGCAGCAGCGAACACGACGAAATGGAATACAGGCGCGGCTTCTGTTTGGGCAGCAGTTCGAGCAGTTGTTCCAGACGGGGCGCGGCGGAGGGAAACGCTTCCAGCAAATCGGCCAGCGTGATAAAATTCGCGCTGATATGCTTTTTCAGGTCGCGGCAGGCTTCGTTCTGTTCGCCCAAACGCAGGGTATCGCTCCAGGCTTTCAGGGCGGCATTGTCCCGGTCGTTTTGCGTGGTTTGCAGCAGAAGGGCGAACATTTCCTCAAAGGGTTCGCGCAGGGACAGGTCGAAATCTTCCGTCAATGCCTGCCGGACGCGCGTGGGCTGGGAATAGGGCGTGTCGCCTTCCACAGACGCGCCCCTGCTGTCCGTCAGCGAGGTGACAAACCAGGCGTCGGGATCAATTTGCAGGCGGGCGCACAATCGTTCCACAAGCGGACGCGGGTTGTGCGGATAAATGGCAACGTGGTCGCCGGTTTCATACGTCATGCCCGTGCCGGAAATATCAAAGGCGACAAACCGCGTGGAACGGCTGTCCAGCACAACCTCTTTGAGCAGTTCGCGATTCGCGATAACAGGAACCAAAGTTCCCTGTAGTCGGCGGATGGCGGGAACCTCGCCCGTTTGTTCCATGTCCACAAATGACACACTTAATTGAATGTCGTTCTCATTGCCCTGCCCGCTCGTCGGGTCTTCGCCCAGAATACGCGCCACCATGTCCAGCCATTGCCGGAACGTTTCCACCTGTCCCCTGATTTCGTCGCCCCGGCACAGGGCGAGCGCGCGGCTTGCGCCCGCGCGCGCCAACTGCCGATCCAGTTCCACGCCCGCCGCGCAAAAGCGCGGGTAAACCGTGCTGCCCAGCGCCATTACGGAGAAATTCAGTCCGTCCAGCGACCCACCCGGCTGCTCCTGAATCCACGTATGGAATTTTTTGGCGTTACCCGGCATTTCACCGTCAGCAAAGGTAGACGCGATAATGAGCGCGAGTTGTTCGCGGCGCAGGTCTTCGCCGGCAATCTCATCGAGGGCAAGAACGCGAGGGTGAAAACGCGCCAGACGGCGCGCGGCCTGGCGCGCGAAACCCTCCGCCGTTCCCGTTTCCGAGCCGTACAAAATCACGATGCGGTTTGCGCTTGCCTCCTCCACGCCACTCTCATTCTCTTCTTCCAGACCCAATTCAGAGTCAACGACGGCCCACTTGTCCGCCGCGTAGTGGTAGTGCGGGCTGAGGTAGAAATCGCGCATTTCGTGATGCCATACCGCTGTGGAACTGCCGCCCGCCGGGGGTACGACCCACGACCACTGCGCGGGACATTCGCGCCCCGCCTTTTTTTCGCGCAAATCGTGACTGAGAAATTGGCGGGACGCCGTTTGATGATCCACAAGCGAAATTTTGGCTTTGGCGAACGAGTGCAGAACCGCGACATTGAGTTCCAGAAAAGCGCGGTCGCGCCACAGCGTTTGTTCGCTCGACGTGTCCAAACCAAGCGCGCGGGCAATGGTTTCGGCCTGGTCGTAGCGTTCCGGTTCCCACAGGTTGCGGGCAATTTCCGTACCCATAAACCAGCCGTTGAAGGGGACGCAGCCATAGTTGATACCGCCGATTTCCATGCGGAAGTTGGAAATTGCGGGGATGGTACACCATTTCAAGTTCAACTCGGCGAACTGCGGAATGGTCGGATGTTCCAGCGACACTTTGCGTACCACTTCTTCGGGGAACTCATACAATTTCGGCGCGTGTCCGGGCGTTTCGATGGCGAGCGGTAGCACGTCGAAGGCGGTTCGGGTTTCGGGCGGCGTCCAGCCCTGCCGCAGCAAAGCTCTGGTCAGTCCCAGGTTGGCCGGGTCGCCTACTATCGTTCCGTCTGGCTGTTCATACGCGGCGAAGCGCAGATATTGCGAGTTCCAGATGCGCGGCCCCCACCGCTCGCCCGGTTTTTTGGCGCGAAACACGTTCATGACGATTTGCAGGTTGCCGCCGTTCGTCCCCATGCGGACATGTTCGACGCACTCGCGGAACATCGCGTCGGGGTCGGTCACATGGCGCAGGTCGCGCACGATCATGTTGCGCCAGGCGATACGCGCGATACACTTGGCCGCGTTGCGCCACGCTACCTGCGCGCCATAGGCCAATTCTTCATAGGTGTGCGTGTATGACCCGGTGGCGTGAACCTCTCGCTCGATTTCAAGCCATCGCCGCTCGTAATCGGCAGCCTCCCAGCTCCTGTTCGCGGGCAACCAACTCCAGAAACTCGCGCGCCTGCGCCAGCAGGCGCGCCTGGTTGAGCATCGGCTAAATCAGCGTGTTGATAACGCGATTGAGAAAGGTTTCCCAGGCGTGTTCCAATTCGGGCGTAAAATCGGGCAGGCGCCTGCGCATCACTTTGAAAAGCGGCGCGACGATTTTCGGGTACGCTTCCGGCGGCACGCCGACATGGGCATGAACGCGCGCCAGATTGAGCGTCTCCTGCATCGCGCTCTGTCCGGCTTCGAGCGAACGCGCCAGAAATGTGATCGCCTGTATCAGGTGTTCGGAAAGCGCGTCCATGTCTGAGCGCCCGAAGTAAGGAAGCACATCAGGGTGCATTTCAAACAGGGTTCGGTAGAATTCCATGCCGACCGAGCGGGCATCTTTCAGCAGAAATTCCGCTTCGCGAACCATTTCGCGAACCATTTCCGGCGGCAACGCGGCATCGAACTGACGGATCGCGTTCAGCGCGGGCGGCAAAATGTGCCTGTTGAAAAAGCGGTACGGGGCCGAATGGACGCCTTTGGAAAGGATTTCGCGGTCATACTCTTCCAGATAGGGAATGTGCGGCAGCGCCCACGCCCAGATGCGTCGGGCAATCATCCAGTGTTTGGGCCTCATGCCCAGATCCGCCAGAATTCGCGCGTATTCTTCCACTGTTTTGTAGCCATCGAGCGGCGCGGGATACACGCCGCGATAGCCCTCCCGCAAACAGCGCTCCGTATGCGGGTTCAGGCCGCGAACGACAACGTCGAACATTTCGGCAAAGTAGCGCGGCGCGTTGTCTATGGCATCCCCGAAAGATTCGATTAGTTCCGGGGCTTCGTGCAGCAGGCGCTCAAAAAACATCTCGATCAGCAAATCCTGAAAGGCCAGCAGTTTGTTCCAGATGTCTTTGACGATCACGATTTCGGGGGACTTCAGGGGCGGAACGGCTTCCAGTTCCGCTGCCGACAGCGCCAGTTCCTCAGCGACCGGAGCGGTTTCGCGCGCCACTATGGCGCGCGAAACCTTGCTGATACCGGCGGGGGGCGCGCTCCGTTCGCGCGCTTCTTCGGACTGCGACAGCCGTATGCGCAGTCGGCACTCCGGCGCTTCCTTCCAGCCGGTGATTGCGGTTTCCGCCAGAACGCTGCTCTCGTCGTTGAGATGCTCCTGTGGGCGCAATGTGGCCTGCCCGACCTCCTGCCAGGCGCGCGTATCGTAGCGGCGGCACAACAGGCTGAACTGCAGTTCGCCGTTTCCCCGATGCCGCGCGTTTACCAGCCATTCCGGTTTGCGCCGCGCTTGTAATTCCTGCTTCAGCCGAACCTTGCCGGTTTCGTCCAGGGAGCGGAGCAGGCCGCGATACTCATAACCTTTTTCCGGGCCTCCCTCCACCGTCACTTCCGTGATGTGAAGCGCAAACGCGCCGGCGTTCTGAACAGTTGGGATTTCTGCGCTGAATGAAGATGCTGTCAAGTGGGGTTACTCCTGAATCGCGGCGCGGAAGCCGCTTCCCTGCAAATTACTGCGTCCGTTCTTTTACCCGTAGGTTAATGGAGCGTATTTTCTGCTCACCTCGACATCAAGAACGCAAGCCTTTCTCACGCAGCAGCACATCCGCCCATATCGCGTCTTCATCTCTAAGCGTTGCCTCCGGGGGCAGCGCATAGTTAATCTGATCGGCAAGACGCGCGAAGTCATAGAAATGGTTTAAGACCGCCTGCAAATCCAGAACAACGTCAGGGTCTGAATCCATCAAAGGGACAAAGATACGCGGCAGTCGCTGGCGAATTGAGGTCGGCCAAATTTCAAAACGTTCTCCCTGCCCGCCGCGATGCAAACAGATAATATAATCATAGCGCGGCATGTCGGGAAGCGCAGGACGCCCGCTCACTACCGTTGAAGAATCCGCTCGCAGCAAATCTATTTCCAGCAAATGCGTTTGACTGCGCATGATTTCTCGCTGCTTGGTAAGGTACAGGTTCTGCCCCTCTCCCGGCGCTTTGTTGATAGGACTGAGCAGTTCAATCGTGGTGACAATACGCCCTCCATGTGTCGTGGAGATGATGTCAATGTATGTGTCGTGTGGCTCAACAGGAATGGACTCGATGATAACAGGCGCATCTACTACTGCCGCTACGTCGGCAGAGATTGGCGGTTGCGCGACGGCAATATTCCCGACAGCCGAAAGGCGTTGGAAGCAGAGTCTGTTTTTGATGAACCACAACATCCGGGGTAATGCCGCGTTGCGTTTGCACCACACGGCAGCGATCTTCCACACGAGCGGCATACCCCCGCGGCATCAGAGCGTTGAGCGCATAGGCCATATCTACGGTGAGGGTGTTGTGAATGCCCTGCCATTGTGAGGGCGCTTCCAGATAGGGGTCCATTCCGGGGAAAGGGCCGGGCATACGCTTCTCCTTCATATACCTGAGTAGTTCAAGTCTGATATTTGTACAGCCTACTCTTCAAAGCCAGTTAAAACAGGAAATACGCCGGAAGAAGCGGTAACTCCTTCCGGCGTATTTGCAAAGGATGAAGGATGAAGGATGAAGACAAATCCTTTCCTTATGTCCTGTTCTCCAGATGAGGTTCAGGAGGAAGCGGCAGTGATTTCATCCTTCATCCTTCATCCTTCATCCTTTGCAATCATCCTTCGTCCAGCGGTTTGTTCGAGCCGGGTATCAGGGTTCCTGCCGCATACGAGCGGCGTATGTCCGTAATCCGCACTTTGGCTTTCTGGCCGACAAAGCGGCTGCCGTCGTCCAGATCAAGCATGTAACCCTCCGACCAGCCCACGCACTTGTTGCCCTCTTTGAGCAGGGAACGCATGATGCGGCACTCCACGATCTGGGCGCGGCGGTAATTGAGTTTGTTCTTCTCGAAGTCGCCGATTTCACCCGGCGTGATCGTGAACGCTTCGATGTGCGCGTCCTCGTCGGCGCGGACGAATAACGCCCGCTCCATTTGCCGCTCCATCTCCTCCACTGTCGCGCCCTCCGGCCCGATGATGAGTTCCGCCACTTCCGGATGACAGCGCAGCAGAAAAGCGTCTTTTTTGGCGTTCTGCTGCACATTCACCTGACGGCGCAGGTCGCGTTCCACGAGCAGCGAAACGCTTTCGGGAGAGGGCAGATGCCCCAGCCCCTTGCAGTACGGACACTCATCCATTGTGGAACCGGACAGGGTTTCGCCCGTGCGCTTGCGCGTCATTTCAATCAGGCCCAGCCCGCTGATACTGGAAATTTTCGTGCGCGAACGATCTTTTTTCAGCGCGGTTTCCAGCGACTTGATGACCGCCTGCTTATCGCGGGGATTGTTCATGTCAATGAAGTCAATCACGATGATGCCGCCGATGTCGCGCAACCGCAGTTGCCGCGCGATCTCCGTTGCCGCGTCTACATTGGTTTTGAGAATGGTTTCGGCCAGATTGTAGCCGCCCACGTTCTTGCTCGTGTTCACGTCAATCACGGTCAGCGCTTCAGTCTCTTCAATCACGAGTGAACCGCCCGAACGCAGGAATACCTTGCGCCGGGTCAGCCGCTCAATCTCGGTTTCCAGATTGTACTCGTCGAAAATCGGCTTCGCGCCATCATACAGGTGAACCCGGCCTTTTAGTTTGGGCGAAATGCGATCCAGCAGGTCGTTCGCTTTTTCGTACTCGGCAGGCTCATCAATCACCAGTTTGCTGACATCGGAACCGAATACGTCGCGAATGGTCTTGTACAGCAGCGTCAAATCTTGCAGCACAAGGGCGGGCGCGCTCATCGTTCGGGCGTTTTCCTGCACCTGCCGCCAGTTCTGGACGAGAAAGTCCATGTCGGCTTTCAGTTCCAGTTCGGTCTTGTCTTCGGCTTCCGTGCGAATAATCAGGCCGAAACCGGGAACGCGGATTTTGTCGCCGATCTTTTTCAGGCGGTCGCGCTCCTTGCTCTCCTCGATTTTGCGTGAAACGCCCAGATTGTCGGCTTCCGGCATCAGGACAAGGTAACGTCCCGGCAGGGAGATACGGGTGGAAACGCGCGCCCCTTTGGTGCTGCGCGGCCCTTTGATAACCTGAACCAACACCTCTTGCCCGACTTTCAGCACGTCGCTGATGCGCTGTGAACGCAGGGTGGAACGGCGATACCCGGCTTTGGCCCGCATGGGCCGATGCTGGCGGGCGGGGTCCGTTCCCGAAGCGGCGGTTCCGTCCTCGCCATCTTCGTCCGTATCCTCCTCGTCATCGTCGTCTTCAAAATCGTCGTCATCGTCTTCGAGGTCGTTGTCTTCCTCATCAAGACGGTTTACATTCTCATTCTGGCGCGACTGTTCCATTACGCCGTTCAAAGAGTTGGAACCGCCATCGTCAGCAGACGCGACGGGCGCGTTCTCGAAGAATTCAGCGTCGTTTTCATTGCCGCTTTCGAGTACAGAGGCCGCAAATATATCGCCGGTTCCCACTCCATCGGCAGCGGAAAGCGCGGAATTCAAAACACCCCGCGCGGCTTCACTCTCCTGCATGGCATCCACAAAAAGCGTTTCACCCTGCCCTCGTTGTCACCGTCCGGACGGGAACTTCCACAGCGGGGGAGGGGCGAGAGGTTTCTTTGCGGTCGCGTTCCGGGCGCGCGTCTTTGCCATAGCGCCGATCCTGACGGCCACGCCCGTTGGCGGGATTCGCGTCGGATTTCGCCGGTTGGCTGTTATTCGGTCTGGCGGGTTCCGCGGCGGGCATTGCGCCGCCCATATCCGGGGAGGGCAGCACGTCGCCAACGGCAAGAAAAGCGTTGCGATCCAGCCCAATATCTACAAACGCGGCATCCATACCCTGTATTACATTGGAAACCCGGCACTTGTACAGACTGCCGACCACGCGCTCGGCGCGTTCGATGTGCAGTTCTACCAGTTTGCCGTCTTCAATCACGGCGATGCGCGTTTCGCGTTCGCCCACATTGACAACAATCTCTTTTGGCATGAGGGAACACCCCCTTTCTACAAAGCGTTGAGCTTCAAGCGCAAAGCATAATCCATTAATATCAACTTTTGCTGCTTCTTAACGCTATACAAACATTTCCGCCCCGCGCATGAAGGACATGCGCGGGGTCGAAAACCTTTTTCGGGACATTCCCTGAAAATCGTAAAACTAGCTCTTTTTGGCAACGGGGGCGGTGTCCTTCTTGAGGGCCGCTTCGGTCTTGACTTTCTTGTCTTTGTCGCTCAGTTTGGCGAACGACGTGTCGCAGCCACCGCAGCAGAAGTGAACGCGATACGCGCCGACCACTTCGGGCTTGCCCGCTTCGGTTTTGTGATCGGCGATCTTTTCGCCGGTAATCGGGCATGTCCAGACATCGGTGACTTTGGCGGTGGTCTTGACAACGGGCTTTTTAGGCGCGGGCTTCGTGTCCTCTTTGGGCGGGGCGGCGAGGGCCACAGACGCGCTGACAAAGGAAAGAAGGCCGAACAAAGCAAAAGTGGATTTCATGAAAACTAAACTCCTCGTGTGAAAATGCCGGTGTTCAGAGTTGCGGTGTTCAGGTGTTCAGACCGTCCAGCATTTTCGTATGAGCGCATGTCAAACTGCGCGGGGCTGATTGAGGCAAAAACACGTATCAATTCCAGAGTCAGCCTGTGCAGGCACAGAGTCTACACACTAATCACCAACTATATTGTACCGCATTTTTCTTATTTTCGGGTACCGGGTGTCAGGCAGAGGTATTTTGTTGGCGGAATGTTTCAGCACATCCGGCAACAAGTTTCAACGTTATATATGCGCGGCGTGGACAGGGGGGCGATCCATTGCGGATGAGGATTGTTCGCCGGATTCTGACGATGCGCCGGTGTGGATGTCCAACGCGGTGAAACTCTCCGCCAGGGCTTGCAGGCCGGGGTTGGTTTCGGGCGTCACCATGACGGCGTGTACCTTGATACTTGCGGCCCGCAGGCGCAGGGATGTGCTTTCCAGCATCTCCGCTTTTCCATCCGTAACGAGCAGGATTTGCGCTTCCAGGTTTTCGGTTCGCCGCAGGTTTTCCATATCGGTCACGGCGACATTCAGGGCGTGGTTGACGTGTGTGGCTCCGCCGTTGAAGTTGGTTTCCAGAATGGTGTCGAGAAAAGCGTCTTTTTCCCGAACGGTTCGCGCCTGTAATGGCGGTTCCACTTCGCGCGGCCACAGGTTTTCCTCTTCAGCGTACCGCCGGAACAGATAGCGCGTGTCCCGCCGCCCCATGTTCGCCCGCAACGCGGCCGTGATAACCCCGAGCGCGAGCGTGGCGTTTTTGCCCTGCATGGACGCGCTGGCATCCAGCAGAATATACAGCAGTTGCCCGTTCGTTCCGCCCGCGCCCTCGGTTTCAATCGGCACTTCGACAGGCTGCGTAACGACCGTTTCCAATCGCCGCTGCTGCGCCTCGAATTCCAGGCGGTGACGAACGCGGTCACGGTTGGGAATCAGCATCTCGCCCCGGCTCATGCGGTCCATCAGCACGGTGGGCGGCAAAATCTGATCCAGCAGCCGCGCCTGATGCATCTCTCCCAGATAACGGGCGGGCCGCATGGTCAGGGACGCGAGTGGCTGATCGCGCCAGTTTTCCCCCGGCACGAACAGCGTCACGTCCTCGGTTTCCCGCGTTACGCGCTCCCGCATTACCATTTCTTGCTTCGCCTCATGCCCCTGTGCGCTGCCCTCACTACCCGATTGAATTTTGCCGACGTGCAGCCAGGGCGGGTCTTCGTCCAGAAAGTGGCGGATCAGTCGCTCCACCTGCTGCGGGTCGGCAAAAAAATCGCTTTCGGGCAGGCGGAAACTGCCCGCCACCTGCGCCAGTTTGTCCATGTCCTTCAGGTCGCGATGCCGCTGCAACAGGCGATCCACGTCGCGCTGATGCAGATTAACCGGCTGTTGAGGCGTCAGGGAAGACACGCGCAGTTGCCAGGGACGGTGCGCGCGGGCGCGTTTCCCCTGCGCAAGCGGATTACGCTCGTGCATCCGAACCAGCCACGCGCGCAGCATTCCAGCAAAATCGCCATGATTGTCGGCGTGTGTCGTTTGGAGGGTTGTTGCATAGTTGTTAGGTTGTTAGGTTGTTAGGTTGTTAGATAGACAGAACTTGCAACTAACAACCTAACAACCTAATTACTCGATTTCAACGGGCAGACGGGCAAGCGCCTGCCGCAGAATTTCCACCAGATACATCGCGCCGCACACGTTGCGCACTTTGCCGAGATGCCCGAGCAGTTCGCGGCGCGCGGCGAAAATCATCGGCATGCCGGGAAAGCGCAGGCGAAACTCGCCCGCCGGCGCGTGCCCCGATGCTGATACTCCAATATCTGCTGCGCCAGATCGCCCAGCGCGTCGTATACGGCCAGATCGTCGCGGCTCATCTTGCGCGGCAGGACTTTCTCCAGCACGTCTTCCAGAATGGCGTGGGCGGCGATGCCGTCGGCGTCGTCGCCAAGCGGCAGGGCGTAGGGCAGATAGCGGCGGACATGGCTGTAGTCGGCGCGCGGCCGGCCTTCCAGCACCGCGCCCGCCCGAATCACATCCAGAAACAGGTTTTCGCGCCGCAGGTCGGAGGAGAACAGGCCGGAGCGTCCCAGATGCACGTCCTCCTGACAGCGGCGGTGAAACTCGCCGGAAATCCAGCTTTCCACCAGCAGAACGCCCGGCGGCACGTCCAGCATCTCGCGCTGCATGGGACAGTTCGCGCACCTGGTCCATATCCACGAGCGGCAGTTCGGGCGCGTGGCCGTGCGTGTGCAGATAGACCTGCCCGGTCTGAAACCGTCCCCAGGGCGTGGTCACTTCGGGCGGCGTGAAGCGAAACGCGATGCGGCTCCAGACGGCTTTCCACTCCTCGCCATGCGGGGCCTGGTTGGCGGTGAGCAGGGCGGTATGCAGCGTGGCGGGAAGGGGCGGCTGATCCTTTACCTCGAAAAGGCGCTCGTAGAGAATGGTGTTCAGGCTGCGGGCGAGCGCGACCGGGCCGTCGCTGAACTCTTCCAGCATCGCCAGATCGCAGTTGAGAATGCCGTTGTCCGTATTGTAGACCTGCCGGCCCTCTTCCAGATAGGTGTGCGGAATGGGCGCGCCGACCAGATGATCGGGCATGGTGTAGGCCGTGATCTGCGTGCGGAAGACTGCGCGCCGCGCACGCAGTTGATGAACAGGCGGGCGGGGTACGACTTGCCGCGTGCCGGGCCGCCCGACCAGCAGCATGTGCTGGCCCGTCAGCAGGGCCAGTTTGAACTGCTCGACGCCGTCGTCGTAGCCGACCAGATGTTCTTTGAGCGTGTCCAGAGCGCCCGAAAAGGAGGTATCGCTCATCTGCTACTCCGTTGTAATTCTCACAATGGCTACAAGTGAATTCCAATTGTCCCTCTTTCCCTGTACGATATGAAAAATTCCTTCATTAGCCGACTACGAAGCTGCAACATATTTGCATGCGGCTGTTGCGCGTACGCGCGGAGTTTGTGAAAATAGGAGCAAAGTCAGGATGGCGGAGACATGAACGCTGCCGAAAACCCGGTATCCTTGCCAGCAAAGTCAAGTCGCGAAAGCGGCATAATAGAAACTGTTCCTGTTGCAGCAGACGATGGGAACGGGTAAACAGGAACCCGGAGGGGCGGCAAACGCGGGCGCAGGGCCATCACGCCATTGCCATCAATCGAAGGAGCAACATCCATGTTTACACATAACCAAACCAACAAAGCCCGCCGTCAAATGTGGTGGAGTCCCACTTTCTAAACGGCAGGCGACGAACAAAACCGCCCGGTCACAGTGACCGGGCGGTTTTTACGCCCCATATTTATTTTTGTGGGGGTTAGGCTGTTAAGTTTCTCCGCTTTACCCGGTATCATCTTGCCCGGCCTGTTTCAGCAGGCGAATAATTTCTTTGTCCTTGTGTTCTATCGCGGATGTAAGCGCTCCGTGTCCATTAAATTCCGCGTTCGGACTGGCTCCCCTCGCCAGCCAGGAATTTAACCTGAGCGGTACCACCCTCCATTGCGGCAATCGCCAGCGCCTCATCCAAAAAGTACACTTGATAGATAAACCATCCTAACAGCGCAAGCAACAACGACACGCCTCTTCACAGACTGCGCTAAACGTCCACGTCCCTGAATATCGTCATGGCTTCCTCGCCCGAATGAAGCCCGACTTCTTCGCCTCGTCAGCCCTTGCCGCCCATAGAGCGTCTTCGGCTGCCAGCAGTCGCTGGTATTCGTCGTAGCCGATCAGCACTGCGTAACTTCTGCCGGACTTATCTACAGTCACCGGTTCACGTTGCGCCTTGTCCATGAACTCCCCAAAACGGTTCTTTACGTCCGTAGCGGTTGCGTTCATTGTCTTCATCTCCTTTTGGTACTCTCGCGTGTTGGATAAGACACAGCCTACTTATGGCTGGTTCAGGCGAAATAGTCAACACGTTTAACAGAATTTGTGTAATAGCTATCAAAGCAGTTGCATCATTTTGTGGGTTTGGGGAATGACGCGGACTTCGGACAGGCGGCGGGCGGCGCGGGCATGAAGCGCGATCATGCGGACGGGCGATACCGGCTGCGTTTCTGTTCCCATCGGCGTGACCGGCTGCAAAATCAGAGGAATGGCGGCGTCAACAGCGGCAATGGTATCCGTTACCGCGTCCAGTTCCGCGTCGGTTGTGGCGGGCGTGATCACCAGTTTGCCGTACACGTTCGTTTGCCGCGCCACTTGCAGGAAGGCGCGATGCTTGTTCCACGTTTCCGCTTCGCTCAGTCCCGTCGCGCTCGGCGCTTTGAAGTCCATCGAAACATAATCCACCAGCGCCGAATAATCCGCGCCAGATGGTCGGGCAGCAGGCCGTTGGTTTCCACAAAGATTTTCAGGCCCAGTTTGCGGGCGTCCGGCAGCCATTGCTCCCAGAAACCGGGCGTGAAGCAGGGGTTCGCCGCCCGTGATGGAAAGCGAATGGTGCGGTTCCGCGAGATAATCCTGCACAATTCGGGTCAGCGTGTCGCCGGAGATGGGGTTGGCAACCGGGCGAAACGTCCACGAACCGGGCGTCTGCTCCACGCGGCAGGCGGACGGGATGGGCGATTCTTTGAGCGTTTCGGGGCTGTCGCAGTACGTGCAGCGCAGGTTGCAGCCATACGTCCGCACAAATATCTGCCGATGCCCGACCAGCATCCCCTCGCCCTGTATGGACGAAAACACCTCCACCAGCCGCGTTGTCGGTTCTTTTGTTGGTTGTGGAACCAGAACCGGTTCCAATACGCTTTGAATCATAGTCTATTGTACCAAATTTGCGGGCGGGGTGACGGGCGGGGCAGGGAACACAAAACAAGGCGGCATAAAACGATATGCGACAGCAGCACGAAGAACAGGAAGAGCCACAGCAGAACTCTTTACAATCCAATCCAATCCAGCCGACTCCGCTGCCGATGGATTTTTCGCTTCACGCGGATGGAACCGGGGACGGCGAAACGCGAACTGAGGCGGACGCGCAAACCAATGCTTCACAATTTGCAACTGGAATCGAGCCGTCCGTAACAGGGCAGACACAGGTAAAAACACGGCTGAAGGAGAAGCGTCAGGGGCGCAAATGGCGGGTTCTGCACACCAACCCACACCGCGCCGCGCTGACCGGGATTTTGGCCTCCAACGGCATGGCGCTGGTCGTGATGCTGCTCACGCGCTGGCTGTTCTCGCTCGATCAGAACGCGGGCGGCGTTTTTACGATGGGAGAGTTTGTGCTGCTGCCCCTCGCGATGGGCGGCGTGTGCGCGTACTTCTGGCAGGAGGCGAAACTCAGCACTGCGGTATATCTGCTGTACGGCCTGATAAATGTCAGCCTCGCCCTGCTGCTCAGTTACGTGTTTTTACAGCGAGGGGGCCATTTGCCTGCTGATGGCGTCGCCCCTGCTGCTGGTTTTCGTTTTGCTCGGCAGTTTCATCGGGCGCAAAATCTTCGCGGCCAACCACAAGCAATTGAACGCCACGCTCGCGCCCGCTTATGCTGACCCTGTTCATTCTGGATTCCGCTGTCGCCGCACCATTTCGCCAATGAGGAGACCGACCGGATCGTCATCAACGCGCCGCCTGCCCGCGTGTGGCAATACATCATCGCGTATCCCGCCAACACCGCGCCGCCGGATTACTGGCTGTGGCGTGTCGGCCTGCCCGCGCCCATACAGTCTACGGCGAACGGCCATCAGGTGGGCGCGAACCGGAAATGTCTGTTTACGGGCAATATCGCTTTCGAGGAGAAACTGACCGTTGTTAAGCCGGGGCGGGAACTGGCGTTTGACGTGACCACGCAGCCCAACCATCCCGAAGTGATCGGGCATTTTGAATTGCAAAAGGGGCAGTTTACGCTGGAAGACAACGGCAATGGCACGACAACGCTGGTGGGTACGACGTGGTACAAACTGAACGTGTACCCCATCTGCTATTACGACTGGTGGACGCAGGACATCATTCGCAACGTCCATCTGCGCGTGATGCGGCACATCAAGCGGCTGGCGGAAGACAGGTGACGGATAGTTGGTGGCTGGTGACGCTGCTGCCAACGGTAACGGATGTGCAGTTGCCGTTGCTGTCGTAGCCATAGGTCTTGTTCGTGCCTCCCGTTATGCCCGTCAGCTTGTTGCGCGGTCATAAACCGAAACCGGGATTGATACCATCGCTCTTCTTGTCAGTACCGAGTTGTTCTGGCTTGAGCCACTTGACATGTCCATTGGCAAACGCATAGTTAGCCCCACCATGATGCCTTATGGCGGCGGGAACCTGAGACGCAATAAGGTCGAGCAACCCAAGATTGAAGACGCTGTATTTTCCCACATCCCCAGGAGCGCGCCCATTATCCGGCTTTCTTAGTCCCAGTAGCTCCGCGCGCGAATCACAGACAACTACCGTGAGCGAGGGAGGGGAGAGCGTCGTTCCTTGAAGCCCAAGCATCTGATGGTTGTGGGAGGTTCCTATCGTTGCGCTCAAGTAGGCGTTACAGGCATACCCACAAACGCGATTATCATGCGGCGGGGTACTTACCGGCAACGACTCGGTGAAGGGACAAGCCGGGAAGGATTGCGCGCCAAGATAGGGTTGGAGAGCATCGCGCCAATCAGAAACGCCGTTGGAGGTTCTTCCATTGGAGAAAGGTGCCGCGACAAGCGGCGGGTACGCGCCATCATTATCCATCATGTACAGCGAGAACGCATGGCTGAGTTGTTGTAAGTTGGTCACGCAGGCGCTTTCCTGCGCCTTGCGCCGCAGAGTTGAAGACAGGAAACAACACAGCGGCAAGAAGGGCACAGATGCCAAGAACGACAATCAGTTCCGTCAGGGAAAAACCGGAGGTTCGCTGTTGCGCCCGCATGGGTGTCACCGTTCTTTCGTGAGAAATCTTCTATCCTTAAAGAATGTCTTTGCAACTCGGCTTGTAAAGTTCACTTCATACAAGTGCGCGTGATGCGGCACATCAAATTGCTGGCGGAGGCCACCCCCGAACAATAGCGTCGCTCATGCGAGCCACGCGAGTCATGGCTTTCACATCGTGGACGCGCACAATCGCCGCGCCATTGGCGATGCACAGGGCGACGGTTGCCGCCGTACCCTCCAAACGCTCTTCGGGAGGCAGGCCGCCCAGCACTTTGCCAATCGTGGATTTGCGCGATGTGCCGAGCAACAGGGGATAGCCGAGCGTGGTCAGTTCGCGCAAACGCCGCAGCAGTTCCAGATTTTGCCCAACGGTTTTCCCGAACCCGATGCCCGGATCAAGCACAATATTGCGGGGCGCAATGCCCGCCCGAATCGCGGCTTCCGCCCGTTCGCGCAAATGTTCGGCCACGTCCTGTACCACGTCGCCATAATCAGGGCTGGGAGAAAGAGCGGTCGGCAGTCCGGGCAGGTGCATCAGGCAGACGGGAACGTCTAGTTCGGCAAGGGTTGCGGCCATGTCGGGATCGGCGCGAAGGGCGCTGATGTCGTTAATCATTGCGGCCCCGGCTTCCATTGCGCGTTGCGCGACAACGGCCTTGTAGGTGTCAACGGAAAGGGGAACATCGGGGAGGCAGGCGGAAAGAGCTTCCACAACGGGCAGGATACGGCGCAGTTCTTCGTCAACGGACAGGGGCTTGTGGCTGGCAAACGTGGCGGGGCGCGTGGATTCGCCGCCAATGTCGAGAATATCCGCGCCCTCCTCCACCATCTGTCGGGCGCGGGCAACCGCCGTTTCCACGTCGGAGTACAGCCCGCCATCGGAAAAACTATCGGGCGTGACATTGAGAATGCCCATGATAAGGGTACGCTGTCCCTGACGGGCAATATTCAGCAGAGCTTCCAACCTAATTCACTCGCAACGAACGGCAGTGTTCCAGGGCGTCGGGCAGCAGGTGGACGCACAGGTCCGAGAGGATATGCTTGCCCTGTTCGCTCAAGACGAAGCCGCGCGCCGAAGCCGCCGCGCCCGCGCCGCGCCGCAATTGCGCGCGAAATACCATGTCATCCATGCCGAGCGTCAAAATCTGGTTAAGCTGAAAGGCGTCCAGGGCTTCTATGGCTTCTCGCGCCTCTTCCGCGAATGGGCCGTCCGGGTCGAGATACAGCGTGGCGCAAAACGCTTCAATGGCCGCGCCGATTTCGCCCTTGTGCTGGCACAGCAACCCCTTGCGGAAGTGACACGCGGGATTGTCGGGCGTGAAGCGCAGCAGGGCGTTCAGAACGCGCAGGGCGGCATCCACATCGCCCGCCTGCATGTAAATCATGCCCAGCGTTTCGTGCGCGGTCAGGTGGCGGGGGGCGCGTTTCAGCAGGGTTTGGCAGGCCGCAATCGCGCGCTCAAAATCGCCGGCATTCAGCGCAATGGTCATCAGAACTTCATACGCGGTCAGGCGTTCGGGCGCGAGGGCAACAGCCTGTTCCGCCGCGCATAGCGCGCGCATCCAGTTTTGACGGCGGGATTCCAGATCGGCGATGTGCAGCGTACAGGCGTAAGCGTCCGCCCCCGAAGCAATGGCGCGGCGCAAATCTGTCACGGCCTCCTCATAATGCCTGTGGGCAATATGTTTTTGCGCGCGCTTCAGCAGGCGCAGGGAAGAGGAAGAGGCTTGCGGGGGCAGGCAGGCAAGCAAAGGCGGCAGCGCCAGCGCTAATTCAAGCATAGTGTGGGGAACTCCATCAATGGCGGTACGGGCTAAAATAGCGTTTGCAGTCGGCGCGCGAACAAAAGAGGCTGCAAGTGAGAAAAGTAAGAGTATAATGTTTCTGCGCCGATGTCTGTAGGGAATTGTACCGCAAGTTTGCCCGAATATGCCTGCTATCTTCGCGCAAAACCCTCTTTAATTACACAAATTTTTTCCGCTTCTCCCCGACGCTCACGTTGCCGCCGGTGGAAACGCGAACATCCGCGTCGGGCCGGGAAGCCAGAAAGAAACGGGATGGACAAGATCAAATGCCCTCATTGCGGGGCCATCAATCAGGATGTTACGGAAAAAGACAGTTGCTGGCAGTGCCATAAGCCGCTTTCCGCTTCCGTTGCCGTGACGACAGCGGTATTCGAGACAGAAGCGGGCGGTCAAAAGATGAAAGCGCAGCCAACGCTGGAAGAGCGCGTCGCGCAGCGCAAGGAGGAACGCCTTGCCACGCGCCGCGCCAATTCCGCCACGCCGGTCATCCTTACGCTGATCCTGCTGCTGATTGCCCTGCTGCTTTATTTCTTCGTCTTCCGGCAGAGATAGAGTTGTTAGTTGTTAGGTTGTTAGTTGTTAGGTTTTCAGGTTGTGGATGCGCCAGCTGAAACCTAACAACCCAGCAACTAACAACTAACAACCTAATTTCTGGCTTGACACTAAGGGATTAAGCAGGTACAATGGCTTAATCCTGCCCTTGCGCCTACAGGCATTTTTACCTGAGCGGCGCGATAGGGTCAAGCGTTCTGGTTGTCTCCGGTAAGTTTTCCACGGAACGGCCCGCGACACGCATGTGTTCAGGCCGTTTTTCATACCCGGCGATTGGCGCGGCAGGTTCGTAATCGAAAGCTATTCGCAGGCATTGCGAAATTTAGAAACCACGCGACACGCGGACTCGTAGTGTAGAGCGCGACTTCAGGCTCATTGCGGGCCTGTACATTGTTATAGGGTCGCGTCCGAATAGCGGATACGAGAAGGGAATTTGTTCGACATGACATGGACTGTGATCGGCTGCGAGGCGGCCGCGTTTGTCTTTTACTTCCTGTATGAGAGTTTTTTCGAGTGGGCGTTCCACAAGCATCTGTTCCATTCGCCGAAGTTCATCAAGCAGACTTTCAACGCGCATACCATTGTTCACCATCAGCGCTACAAGTTTGAACACTCCTCCTACGAGTGGCAGGAGGGTCAGGAAAAAGACCACATCGCCATGGACTGGTTCGCCCTTCCGCTGTTTGTCGGCTTTCATCTGCCCTTTTTCTGGCTCATCGAGCGCGTCACGCACATTCCCAGTATGTGGGGCGGGGTTGCCTCCGTCGTGGCTTACTACACCGTTTACGAGTATTTCCACTACTGCATGCACGTTCCCGCCGGACGCTGGTTTGAAAAAGTGGGCGTGTACCGCTTTGTGAAGGAGCATCACCGCATCCACCACAAGTACATGCTGCAAAACCTGAACGTGTTCTTCCCGCTTGCCGACAAGTGCCTCGGCACGTTCCGCAGCGCGGCCAGCCTGAACAAAAACGCGAGCGCGCCGCCCACAACGACAACGCCACCCGCGCCGTCTGTATCCGCTACGCCCACAAGTCAGGCGGCGGAACTGGTTCATTCGCTGACGACTAAGCGCGAACGCGCCGATGCGGTAGGCGCGGACAACTAAATTTTAGTTCGCAGAATCGCGGAAACCAATCGGCGCAGCCGTCTTCTCGTGTACAATGGTATGTACCGGTAAAAGACGCCTGCGCCGTTTATCATTCACTACATTTTTCGCGAGGGAGTAACCGCCATGAAGATAACCTGGAATGGAACGGGGTCGGCTTGGTCTGCGCACTGGGGCAATTCGTCGGCAGTGGTGGAGAGCGGGGGCAAGCGCCTGCTGATTGACTGCGGGCATACGGTTCCGGCGCGATTGCAGGCGATGGGGCTTTCCCTGCGTGACATGGACGCGGTTTTCATCAGCCATCTGCACGGCGACCACATCTACGGACTGGAAGAGTGGGGCTTTCGGAACATGCTGCAATGGAAAATCCGCCCGCCCCTGTTCATTGCCGATACCCTGCCCGGCCTGCTGTGGCGCAATGTGCTGTCCGGCACGATGGCGCAGGTATGCGATTGCGCCTGCAAGTTGGATGACTATTTCGAGGTGATCCCGCTGCATGTCGGGCAGCCACATACGTGGGAGGGGTTGACGCTGGAGATTCATCCCGTGCGCCACGTTCCCCATGCCCGCTCGTATGGCATTAAGATAGCGGAGGGGAATTCGGCAGTTGGATTTACCTGCGACAGCCTTGCCGACGCCAATGAAGACCCCTGGTTCTTCGAGGACACGGCCTGCGTGTTCCACGATTGCAGTTTCAAGCCCCCGTTCGCCAGCACCGTCCACGCGCATTTCGAGCAGCTATGTGAATACCCCGCCCATTTCCGCGAACGCGCGTACCTGGTGCATTACGATGATGACATCCGCGAAAAGCGGGAACAGGCGGACTGGCAGCAGCAGCTTGCCGCCTCGTCCATGCGCCTTGCCCTCCCTAACGAACCGATCTCCGTCTAATAAATCCACGATGCGAACGCGGCAATAGAACTGCCAGCGGTAACGGACGCGCAGTTGCCGTTGCTGTTGTAGCCATACGTCTTGTTCGTGCCTCCGCTTATGCCCGTCAGCTTGTCCTGTCACGCTGTCGGCACAGGCCGTTATTTTAGTCGTTGCTGACGAAATCTTTTCAAGTTTTCACGCACAATTACGGTATTTGGGTGTTCCGGTTCCAATGCTTGTTCTAATATCTTCAACGCCTCGTCGTAAAGCGATTCGGCCTCCTCATAGCGACCTTGTGCCTTGTACAACTCCGCCAGATCGTTGAGGCTAATGGCAAAGTCAGGATGCCCTGATGACAAGAACTTGCGCCGAATATCCAATGCCTGCTGATACAGCGGTTCGGCTTGCTCATACCTACCTTGTTGCTGATACAATGCCGCCAGACTGTTGAGACAAGTGGCATAATCAGGATGGCGTTCCCCAACTGCCTTACGCCAAATGTCCAATGCTTGCTGATATAGCGGTTCGGCTTGCTCGTACTTGCCTTGTGATACGTACAACACCGCCTGATTATTGAGGGTTTGAGCAATGATGGGATGCCCTTTTGGAAAGAAATAGCGCCGAATATCCAATGCCTGCTGATACAGCGGTTCGGCTTCACGGTAGTATCCCAGCACATAATAGGCCATGGCTAGTTGGTCTAAGACAGCTACCTCATCTTGCCAATAGCGGCTTTTCTTCGGTAGGCTTTGCACACGGATTAGTAATTCCTTCAACTCTTCCAAGCGTTGTTGCTTTTCGCTTAGTGACAGTCCTGATACTTCCGTCAAGCCGGGTGTCTGTAACGTTTGTGTAGTTTCTCTTGTCTCCGACAAAGAGGCTGTAAAGACATAAAGGCCGCTGCGTACCGAAACGAAGTCGGGCGCGCCGCCGATAAGGAGCCGAAACAGGAATTCGGGTATCCAGAAGACGAGGGGACAGGGACAATCTGCGCTGAAATGGTTGCGGGCCGCGTTCAGATTGAGGACAAAGGGATTGGAACGTGGGTTACTATCGCCCCGCAGCCAGTTTTCCATGCCGTATACGAACACGGCATCGGGGAGTGGCTCCTCCAATGTGGCCCGCAGGACATCCAGCAGATGCGGTATCTGTTTGCGAACCGGAATTTCCTGTATGTTTAAGTCGGGGAGTTCCGCTTTCAGCGCGGCAATTTGGCGGGCGCGTTCGTCAGCCGTATTGCACAAAGCGAAAATCAGCGTGAAACCCTGCGCGACACGGAGTTCGCGTGCCAGTGTTGCCCGCCGTGTGGCGTTGTCAGGCGGCTTACTGTTGAACAGGATCGCGTTATTTTCGGAAACTGCGTTCATGAGGTTTCTCCCTGCTGCAAAGCGTCCAACGCCTCCCGGAAGGGGTCAAGTTCGCGCGCAATCGGGTGTACGGCGTACCAAGGCATCGCCTTATTGAACATATCCTGCGCGCGGTCGCCGTTGATATATTCCAGAACGCACAGCCTATCCATTAACAGGCGTCTTTCCGGGGTTTTCGTGTTCCAGCGTTGTTTGCCGTTATGCTCCAGTTCGGCCAGCAATTTCCAGTCGTTGTCATCCATTTCCGTGCTGAAGAAGGGAACCGACTGCGTTACCGCTCGTTGCACCGCTTGCAGGGAAATCGGCGTCGTGTCCGTGTACAGCGTGGACTCGCGCGCAAAGTTCAGGTACTGTCGCGCATGTCCGCCGCAGTACGTCAGGATGAACGCAAGGGCATCCTCATCAAAAACCTGCTCCAACCGCAACGGGTGGACGCGCTTTGCGAGAAGTTCGCGCAAAGCCTCGCGTCCCGGCTGCCAGGGCGCGTGACTGGTACGCTCCTCCGTCTTCACATTGGATAGGACGACGGGTTCCTTGCCGTAAGCAATCAGTAATTCATGTCCGTTCGCGCGCGCCAGGGAAAGGTGTACCGTGTAGATAACGTGCGCTTTGAGCGCGGAGAGTTGGGGCGCACCCTCGATGAACAGCGCATGGGCCGAATTTTCTCCCATTTCGTGTCCCGCCAGCGTTTGTATCTTTTCCAGATTGTCCACGACGATCACAATATCCCGGTAAATGGGGCCGCCATCCCTCGGCATTTTCGCCTTCAGTTGTGTCCGCGCATCAATCAGGACATTATTGATTTCCGTGACCAAGCTGGAAGTGCGCGGCTTAAGATACTGGCGAACCTGTTCCCGAATACTGGGGTCCGCCCGATTCAGCGCGATTTCAAGTTTCGCTTCCCCGAAAGGCAGGGTGATTTTTGTGGGTTTCGAGCCGGTAACATATCCTGCGATCTCATTGAACATACTTTGCAGGACGGTGTTTTTCAGTTCAATGCCCTCCTTCAAAACCGCAGCCGCCAACTCGGAAACAATGGACAGCAGTATCTCTTGAAGCGAGGCATCGAAAACATCAATATATTCCAGCGCGTCAATATACACGGGGAAGTAGCGGTTGTGGGACGGCTTTTCGCGGACTGTCCGCAGTTCATGGGTTAGTTTTTGCAGTTAGGAGGACTTACCGCACCCGCTATGCCCGGTAAACAAGACGCACACATTCCCCGTAGAACGCTCCAACTCTTCGCACAGCGTCTTGATGAACGTTTCGCCCCCGCGCACCGTGGAAAGGTCGGTATAAAATTTCGGCTGCGCAGGTTTCAGCGGGTCGCAGTCGTTATAGAGATTTTTCAGGATGTCTTCCATGAAAAGTTGTCCTTTCGAGATTGTCCAAGTATGTGTATTATACCATGAGGGCCTTGTCTTGCCGCTTTCTCCCCTATTGCGGTTTGGCAACTGCATCAGGTTCCCCTTCTCCCAAGCTTTTTTGGAAATTGTCGTTTGGTAATACTCGTGAGCGGCTGCGCGTAAACCTTCCAAAATTAAAATTCCCTTCCTCGGAACGTTCCGAGGAAGGGAATACAAAGTTGATATTGCTGATTGGCGCGTAAACGGCTGCGGAGGAGATTAGTTCGAGGCGACGCGCTGCATGATGGTGAGTTCCACGGTGGCGGCGGCGCGGCGGGTGTCTTTGCCGTTGCTCAGTTCCTCGTACACCGTCTGCTTGCCGTTCATGGCATCCAGTTTCAGGGTGCGGGTTGGCTGAAACGGTTCCCATTCGGTCCAATGCGCGCCGTCCGTGCTGTAGCGGGCCTGTTGCGCCCATTTGTCGCCATGCGCGTACAGGTGAATGGTCGGAGAATTGGTTTGCGGCACATCGTTGTTGATGATCAGCGGGAAGATGTCGCGGCGGGTTCCGAAGTCCTGTACCCAGTAGTCCTGCAATTCGCTGTTGGGCGCGTGGACATACGCCACGCCCAGTTCGCGGAAATCCGGGTTCAGCAGGTTGGCGCGATGACCGGGGCTACGCATCCATTCGGCAACCACCTGCTCCGGCGTCTGCTGACCGCCCGCGATATTCTCGCCGATCATCGCATAGCCCGTATAACCGAAGTCCGGCAGGCGCGGTTCGATATGCCGGCCCTGACGATCTTTATGATCGAAATAGTTGTTCGTCGCCATATCCTCGGCCAGCCAGCCCGCGGATTTGGTCAGGCTCTCTTCGCGCTTCAACGGGGCCACGCCCGCCTTCACCCGCTCGATATTGGTCAGTTCAATCACGCGATCCATGAAGCGCGCTTTCTGCGCATCCATTGCGCTTGAAGAGAGCGTCTGAGAAGAACGCGCGGTTTTCTGCGCCATCGCCGCCAAACCGCAGCACAACAGAGAGAAAATTATCAGCAGGGTAAATGATCGCACGCGCATGAGCCGGTTTCGCCTTTCAATACAGGAGATTATCATTGCTTGATTGTCGGTATGTTCGACAGGAACAGTATATCCCGGTCGAATCCTTTGCCGCCGTGAAGCGCGTCACACAACAAGAGTGAACGTGTCAACCTCATTGAACGCGGGCAGGCGTTCGGAGGCGTGGGCAGGCAAAACAACGCTCACGATGAGCGTTGTTGCCGGTCGCGGGGCAACAACAAACAATAACAAACAATGAAATTAGAAATTGGGAAAACGGCGAGGTGTTCCAAGCAGGAGCATCGGGGCAACGCTGCGTTGCGGAGCGTTTAGAACTGCAACGCGGCAATGGTTCATTATAACGTACATTCGGGCTAATTCGACAGAAAAATGAGGAAAATTTTACCAGTTTCAAAAATAATCGTATTTATTTTATCGCGCTGAAAACGCAGCAATCTTTTTCCGTTCCGCATCTGACAATTGCTGTCAGTGAAGAAAACTTCTGCCTTAAGAATGAAGAACTATCATCTTACACAGAAATCCGTGAAAAGTCGCGCGGTCAACCTTCCGCTTCCGCCTTGACTTTCCCCAAACCCTGTGCTATAATTCATCATACACTCGGTAGAACTTTCGTTCTCCGAGTAAAACTTTGTGTGGCGACAGTGCAACCATTTACAGGAGGGCAACTGTCATACAAATTGTAGTGAGAGTGGAGAGTGAGAGTGAGAGTAAAATCTTGTTCTTTCACTCTCACTCTCCACTCTCACTATTTCAAGACGTGGCGAGATACCCAAGCGGCCAACGGGGACTGACTGTAAATCAGTTGTTTTTAACTTCAGAGGTTCGAATCCTCTTCTCGCCACCAGCGCAGGGAGTAGGTTGTAGGGAGTAGGAAGTTCGTTTTCTACTCCCCACTCCCTACAACCTACTCCCTGCCAACACCCCGCCCACATAGCTCAGAGGCAGAGCACTTCTTTGGTAAAGAAGAGGTCATGGGTCCGATTCCCATTGTGGGCCGGTCTAACTACTGACAATGTTGTCTTCGCTCGTAAGTGTTACAAACGTTTTAGGTTGAGCGCATTGTCAGGTTGTTGCAGTCGGTCGCAAGGTCGGCTGAGTATTGAAATGGGAGAAATTTGAGAAAATGGGCAAAGCGAAGTTTGAACGCAATAAGCCGCATGTCAACATTGGAACGATTGGACACGTTGACCACGGCAAAACCAGTCTGACAGCGGCCATCACCCGCATGTTGGCTTCTCACAACGGCAGCAAGATGATGAGCTACGACGATATTGACAGCGCCCCCGAAGAGCGGGAGCGCGGCGTCACCATCAACGTCGCTCACCTGGAATACCAGACCGACGCGCGCCACTACGCGCACGTTGACTGTCCGGGCCACGCTGACTACATCAAGAACATGATTACTGGCGCGGCGCAGATGGACGGCGCGATCCTGGTCGTGTCCGCTGCCGACGGCCCGATGCCGCAGACCCGCGAACATATCCTGCTGGCCCGTCAGGTCGGCGTTCCCCACATCGTCGTTTTCCTTAACAAATGCGACATGGTGGACGACGCGGAACTGCTGGAACTGGTTGAACTGGAAGTCCGCGAACTGCTGTCCAAGTACGAGTTTGATGGCGATGACGCGCCCGTTATCATGGGTTCCGCGACAGCGGCCCTGACGAGCGAAGATTTCGGTCGCGACGATCCCGGCCACAAGCCGATATGGGCGCTGATGGACGCGGTTGACGCGCACATCCCGACCCCGGAGCGCGAAAACGACAAGCCGTTCCTGATGAGCGTGGAAGACGTGTTCACCATTACGGGACGCGGTACGGTTGTTACAGGCCGTGTCGAACGCGGCACGACCAAAGTGAACGACCAGGTGGAAATCGTTGGGCTGCGCCCGACCCGCTCCACCATCGCCACCGACCTGGAGCAGTTCCACAAGAAGTGCGACATCATCTACGGGGGCGATAACGCGGGTATGCTGTTGCGCGGTATCAACCGCACAGATGTAGAGCGCGGCCAGGTTGTTGCCAAGCCGGGAACCATCAAGCCGCACACCAAGTTTCAGGGTGAGCTTTACGTCCTGACCAAAGAAGAGGGCGGCCGCCACACCCCGTTCTTCACGGGCTACACGCCGCAGTTCTTCTTCCGCACTACAGACGTAACCGGCAAGATGAACCTGCCGGAAGGCGTGGAAATGGTTATGCCGGGTGACAACATCCGCATTACCGGCGAATTGATTCAGCCCATCGCGATGGAAGAGGGCCTGCGCTTCGCCGTCCGCGAAGGTGGCCGCACCGTGGGCGCCGGCGTCGTGACCAAAATCTTCGACTAATCGGCGCGTTTCCGCGTAATCGCCGGGCCAGTCCTGACGGTTACGCTTTATTGGATAACCCAACATGGCACAGAAAGACACACGCATCGTCATCAATATGGCATGCACCGTCTGTCGTTCACGAAACTATACGACTTCCAAGAACCGTATCAAGCATCAGGCGCGCATGGAACTCAACAAATATTGCCCGCGTCCCACCTGTCGCAAACATACGCTTCATCGGGAAGCGAAGTAGATACGAGATAGGAGATAGGAGATACAAGGTAAGAGAAGCTGCATGCTTCTCGTATCTCGTATCTCGTATCTCTTGCCTCTTCCTAGGGGTGTAGCTCAGCTGGTAGAGCGGCGGTCTCCAAAACCGTAGGTCGCGGGTTCAAGTCCTGCCTCCCCTGCCATTTTCGGCGCGTCGCGCCACACAAACCGGGCGGGAAGTCGCTACAGGAAGATTTCCGTACGATTTCCCGCCCACGTTATAGGAAGTAGATGGTAGAGAGTAGGGAGTAGGAAAAACAATTGTCCTACTCCCTACTCCCCACTCCCTACCCCCTGAATTTACAGGTGCAGCCATGTCGGTAGAACAACCCGGTCCCATTGTCGCAGAAGCGGCTCCGCAGAAGACGAGTTATTTGCAGGAAGTGCTGACGGAACTGCAAAAAACAACGTGGCCCACGCGCCCTGAAGCCCTCAAATTGACCTATATCGTGATCGGCGTCATTATTGTGCTGGGCATTTATATGGGCATTATGGATGTGATACTGGGAGCTATTTTTGCTCGCATCCTGCACCGGGGGTAATTCGCCCGACGCAATCACTGCGCCGGAACCCGCCGCGCGCTAAAGGTGGAGGAAACATGCAACGACAGTGGTATGCTATCCATACCTATTCGGGCCACGAGAACAAGGTCAAGACCAACATCGAACAACGCGCTCGGACAATGAAGCTGGGCGAAAAGATCAACCGTATTCTTGTGCCGACCGAAACGGAAGTAAAGTCGCGGGCGGGAAAAGCAGGCAAGCCGTCCACCAAAGTCGAGGTAAAGCGCAAGCTGTACCCCGGCTATGTGCTGATTGAAATGGAAATGGACGATACCACCTGGTATCTGGTCAAATCCACAATCGGCGTCACCGGCTTTATTCCGCCCCCGCCACCAGGCAACCGCCCCACCCCCCTGCCGCAGCATGAAGTGAAAGAAATTCTCAGCGCGATGGAGGGTACGGTTCCGGTTGCGGTCATCAAATACGAAAAGGGCGAAACCGTGCGCGTTACGGCTGGCCCCTTCACCGAATTTACCGGCAAGATTGAAAACGTGGAAGCGGCCAAAGAAAAATTGAAAGTGCTGATTTCCATCTTTGGACGCGATACGCCTGTGGAACTGGATTTCTCGCAGGTGGAGAAAGTAGTTTAGAGGACTCTCATGGCAAAAAAAATTACCGCTGTTGTCAAGCTTCAGATTGCCGCGGGCAAAGCGACTCCCGCGCCGCCCGTCGGTTCCACGCTTGGACCCTACGGCATCAACATGATGGAGTTCATCAAGGGATACAACGAAAAGACAGCGGCGCAGGCCGGGTCTATTATCCCGGTTGAAATCACCATTTATGAAGACCGCTCATTCACCTTTGTTACCAAAACGCCGCCCGCCGCCGACCTGATCAAGAAAATGGCGGCTGCCGCCAAAGGCTCCGGGCGTCCCAACCGCGAAAAGGTCGGCAGCCTGACACAGGAGCAAATCCGTCAGATCGCCGAGCAGAAAATGCCCGACCTGAACGCCAACGACATTGAGGGCGCGATGAAAATCATTGCCGGCACAGCCCGTTCAATGGGAGTAGATGTGGCATAGGTTGTTAGGTTGTTAGTTGTTAGGTTATCAGGTTGCCGAGATACGGTAGTTTGATAGGAACTGAAGTGTTTTAACCTAACAACCTAACAACCTAACAACTAACAACCTGATCTGAAAAGGAGCGACACGATGGTTGTTTCCTCTGCTGCGGTGAGTTTGTTTATACTCAGTCTGTTCGCGATGTTATGGATGGCGTTACGTGAGCGCGTTACGCGCCTTGATGGATCGCTGCCTTACCACGTCGCCACGCAGCAGCAGGATCGGCGCAAAGGTCGCTTTTATTTCAAATCGGTATGGACAGGTTTGCTGGCCGCATTTGCGGGCATGGCGTGTCTGCAAGTGATGGCGAACGTGCTGTTCAACGCGAACAATACGCGCAATGTTGTCAACGGCGTGGCGTATGGCCTGGGGCTATGGGGATTGCTGATTATCACCCTCGTCTGGTCCCAAATCGGACAGCGCACTCTGGAACCCAATTCGGATCGGCAGATGCTGACACCGACGAAAGAAGAAAAGAAAGATAAGAGATAGGAGATACGAGATACGAGTAAAATGCACAAACTGCTCTTCCCTCTGTATCTCTTATCTTCCCACTCGTGGAAGGAGTCTCTTCGGCTCCGCTACTACCACAGGAGAACAAACACAATGGCAGATGTAGAAACAACCGCCCCGCAACGCAACGATGGATGACGGCAAAGCGGAAAAGCATGGACTTTCGACCGCAGCGCGGCGTCAGGCGAAACATAATCGCGCCAAGCACAGCAAGCGATTTCTGGCGATTGCCAAAGGCGTAGATGTAACGGAGTTGATGGAACCGGATGCGGCCTTTGCCCGCGTCAAGGAACTGGCGACGGCCAAGTTCGATGAAACGGTGGAAACGGCTATTAACCTGGGCGTTGATCCCCGGCATGGCGATCAGATGGTGCGCGGCACAACCAACCTGCCGCATGGCACGGGCAAAACGCGCGTAGTGTGGGTGTTTGCGCGGGGCGAAAAAGCCGCCGATGCGCAGGCGGCGGGCGCGGACTTCGTGGGCGCGGAAGATTTGGTGGAGCGCATCCAGAAAGAGGGCGGCGCGTCGTGCGATATTCTGGTCGCTTCCCCGGACATGATGCCGCTCGTGGGTCGCCTGGGTCAGATTCTGAAGCAGAAAATGCCCAACCCCAAAGCCGGAACGGTCAGCCCCAACATCGGACAGGTTGTGCGCGACATTAAAGGCGCGACGCGAGCCGAGTTCCGCGTGGATAAAAACGGCATCGTTCACGCGCCGATTGGCAAAGCCAGCTATCCGGTCGAACACCTTCATGCCAACTTCACCGCCCTGCTGAACGCGCTGATAAAGGCCAAGCCTGCCGCCGCGAAAGGCAAGTACGTGAAGAAAATCACGCTCACGTCCACGATGGGGCCGAGCCTGCAAATTGATACAGCGGTCATGGCAAAATTGCTCGAACGCCAGTAATCATCGTGTGCAATCGTTTTAACCTGAACAAGCCGAGCGCCCTCATTTGCAACTGCAATGGGGGCGTTTTGCGATAAAGAGCAAGTTCCCCAATGTAGGGACACAACATGTTGTGTCTGCCGGAAAGATTTAGATTTACAGACCCTGAAGGCGTGTTGTTAAATAAGGCGTATGCTGTAAAGAGGGAAACCGCATGAGCGCGTTACTGGAAGTGGAAAATCTACGCACGGAGTTTCAAACGCCCGGGGGGAAGGTGCAGGCCGTTCGCGGCGTGACGTTTCAGGTGGCGCGGGGCGAAACCGTTGGCATTGTGGGCGAGTCGGGATCGGGCAAAAGCGTTACGTCGCTGTCCATTATGGGGCTGATCCCCTCACCGCCGGGCAAAATCACGGGTGGCTCAGTCAAATTAGATGGCGTGGAACTTGTCGACAAATCGGCGCGGGAGATGCAGAAATTGCGCGGTTCGCGCATGGCAATGGTGTTTCAGGACCCGTTTTCGTGCCTGAACCCGACTATGACACTGGGGACGCAGGTTGCGGAACCTATCCGTCTGCATCGGGGCGCAAGCAGGAGTGAAGCGCGTGACCGCGTGTTGCAGCTATTCCGCGATATGCGTATTCCCAACCCGGAACTGCGTTTGCGGCAGTACCCGCACGAAATTTCGGGCGGGCAGCGGCAGCGCGTGATGATCGCGATGGCCTTTGCCTGCAACCCCGAACTTCTTATAGCCGACGAGCCGACAACCGCGCTGGACGTGACCGTTCAGGCGCAGGTGCTGGCGCTGATGGCCGGGATGCAAAAGCAGACCGATACGGGCATTGTGCTGATTACGCACGATTTAGGGGTTGTGGCCGAAGTGTGTGATCGCGTTTTGGTGATGTACGCGGGTATGCTGGTGGAAAGCGGCAGCGTGGAGCAGATATTCCGCGCGCCCAAACACCCGTATACGCAGGGACTGCTTGCCAGCCTGCCGCAGTTCCAGCAGGCCGGTTCGCGCCGCCTGTCCACAATCGCCGGACAGCCGCCCGATCTCGCGCATCTTCCCCCCGGCTGCCCCTTCACGCCCCGTTGCCCGCATCGTATGGCTATTTGTCCCACGCGAGAACCCGAATACACCGAACCCGAACCGGGGCAAACCACACGCTGTTATTTGTACGGCGGGTAAAGTTTTCAGGGTTCTATGGTTTTAAGGTTTCAGGTGAGAGGCCAAACGACAAGTTTTTGAATCGAGGAGCAGAAACGTGAGACATGCTGAAGCGGGAACGCTGCTGACGGTACAGGGATTGGTCAAGCACTTTCATATACATCAGCGGCAGGGCTGGCGCATGGCGATAAAAACCGTGCGGGCAGTGGATGGCATTGATCTGACCGTTGGCGCGAAAGAGACGGTTGGACTGGTGGGGGAAAGCGGCTGTGGCAAAAGCACGGCGGGACGGGCCATTCTGCGGCTGTTGCAGCCGACAGGCGGGCAGGTACACCTGGAGGGCGAAAACGTGCTGGCGTTGCAGGGCGAAGGTTTGCGCCGGATGCGGCAGCGCATGAACATCGTCTTTCAGGACCCGTATGCCGCTCTGGACCCGCGCATGATGATCGGCGACATTGTAGCCGAGCCGTTACGCGCCCACAAACTGGTGACTTCGCGGCAGGAGGGATTGGAACGCGCCCGCGAACTGCTGCAAAATGTCGGGCTGCGTCCCGAATTCGCCACGCGCTACGGGCATGAATTTTCGGGCGGACAGCGGCAGCGCATCGGGATTGCCCGCGCCCTCGCCACCAATCCCAAACTGCTGATACTGGACGAGCCGATTTCCGCCCTCGATGTCTCGATTCGGGCGCAGATACTGAATTTGCTGTCCGACATTCAGGCGGAGCGCGGATTGGCGTACCTGTTTATCGCGCATGACCTGTCTATCGTGCGGCATTTCTGTGACCGCGTGTGCGTAATGTATCTTGGCGTGATTGTGGAAGAGGGGCCGAGCGAGCGCGTCTTTTCCCTGCCCAAACACCCGTATACGCAACTGCTGCTTGCATCCGCGCCCATTGCCGATCCCGCGTTGCGCCACGACCGACCGCTACTGGAAGGCGACGTGCCTTCCCCCGTTGATGTGCCTTCCGGCTGCCGTTTCCGAACCCGCTGTCCCCTCGCGCAGGAGATTTGCGCACAGGAAGTTCCCGCGCTACGCGCAATGGGTGATGGACAGTTCGCCGCCTGCCACTTCGCGCAACCAGGGGAATGATAGACCACAGGGAACACGGGGAAGAACCTGATTTTTCCTGTCTTTAGCCATGAACGGGACACAGCGCGCCAGATGACGTGCGCGTCCAACTTCAAGCAGCCTGTATTAGTTGGTATCGGTATTCCACAGACGCGCGATTCCATCGGAACCGGATGTGGCGATTTGACGCCCGTTCGGAGAAAAGGCGACGCTGATAACCTGTTTGGTATGCCCGCGCAGCGTGAGCAGTTCCCGGCCCGTTTGCGCGTCCCACAGTTTCACCGTTTTGTCTCTGCTGCTCGTTATGATGCGCTTGCCGTCCGGCGAGTAGGCCACATCCGTCACCCAATCCAGATGCCCGCTGAGGGTGTGAAGTTTCCGATGTGTGCCGATGTCCCATACTTCAGCGGTTTTATACAGCGTGGCAAGGGCAATCTGCCTGCCATCCGGCGAAAACGCCGCGCTCCAGATTTCCGCCGACGACTTGAAGGTAGCCAGCAGACGCCCGGTACGGCGCTCCCACAGTTTTGCCGTTCCATCATCACTGCCCGTCAGCAGAGTGGCGCCGTCAGGAGCAAGTAGGAAACACTCCACGGCATAGGTATGCCCTTGCAGCGCGATATGCAGGCGTGGCGCGGTTCCGCTTCCCGCCGCCAAGTCCCATATTTTCGCGGTGAAGTCGTCGCCGGCTGTGAGTAACTGCCGATCATCCAAAGTGAAGCGTATATCGTTGACCAGTCCTGTTTGGTCCGGTATATGGGTGTTCAGCCTGATGTGGGCGCGAAATTGAATCAGGCGCTTCCCGGCTTGCAAATCCCACAGGCTGATCCGGCCCGCATCGTCGCCTACGGCAAGGCGGCTGCCATCGTGGGAAAACGCGGCGACATTCGCCCGTACCCCGTCGCCTCGCAGCGTTTGAAGCAATTTCCCCGTGCCGGTGTCCCATAGATACACGTTGCCATCCCCACAGGGGGTCGCCAGCCGCCGGCCGTCGGGCGAGTAACGACTTCTCCACAGCGGAGCGCGACGCGATTTGCCATCAGGCAGGACTTGCGGCGCGGAAGGCGGAATCAGGCGCAGGGAAGCGGCGCGGGGCGTGGTTCGGACAAAGTGAAATTTGTCATCTCTCTCGGCGCGAAGCGCGAAGCGGCCATTCGGGGAAATACATACCTCGTCACAGCCGGTACTGGACTTGGGAGGGTCGCTCAGAAGGCGGCCTGACGACATATCATAGGTACAAATGCGCCCCGCATAGCCCACTGTCAGCCGACGTTTATCCGGGAAAAGTGGTAGGAATAGGCGGGGCCGGGAGGGTCGAAGAGATTTCGCAGCGCGCGCGTTGACAGTTCAAGGATTTCAATCCCATCTCCGCTTGCCTTCCCACAAGAAAGCGGCCATCGGGCGAAAAGGCAAGCGGCCCGCAATTGAAATTCCGGTCATTACGGTACAATTCGTCGCCGGCTGCAATATCCCAAATCTGCATCACGCCTGTATATTCGCCTGTTGCTATAATTGTAGCCGCGCTCTTATCACTCGTGACAATGCAGACCCTATCTGTTACAGGTATTTTGCGTTCCCATAGCGTTCTTTCCGTGTGACAATCCCAAAGCGTCAGCAATCCCCCGGTTCGCGCCACCAGAATCGCCGCGCCGTCCCTCGTGAACTGGAAGGTGAGAACGTCCTCCTGTCGCGCGGGAACCATTTGCAGCAGCCGTCCGTTCTGCGCGTCCCTCACTTCCACGGTTTTGCCGACGCACAGCAGCAGGCGGCTGCCGTCCGGCGAATACGCCAGGGACGGCGATACAAGACAACGCGCCGGAGTGGAAAACCGCGCAATTCCGGTGAACAAATCCCGCGCGGTAAAGCGGCCTTTTTCCGGGGATTGTTCCTCCCGCGTGATTACCCCCAGTGTGCGATTGTCCGGCGCGATCAATGCCCAGAACAAGTTTGTCGTGGGGAGGGGCGCGGCGTACTCGTTTTGCAGGCGGTTCCAATACTCCCACTCGAAACCGCACGCCGGGCTGTCTTTCGTCTCTTGCAGCAGGCCGTTCGCGACTGTTAAATTTCCCAGTTCCCAATCATGCTGTACCTGGTTCATGTTCGCGTCGTAGAGCAATTGGGAAGCGGCCTGCGCTTGCTCGCGGGCATAATCCGCCTGTTCGCGGGCATACGCCGCCTGCTTCTGCGCGTCGGCTTCGGCAACGTGGGCGCGCTTCGCGTTCACAACGGCGACGAACAGCAACGCGCCAATCACAAGGGTCAGGCTGCCGAACACGGCTGCGGTTCGCAAAACGCCCCGCCGAAACGCGCGTTTCTGCCGCCTCACTTCGGCATCCGGCATGTACTCGGCAATCCAGGCGGCATCGAACACGCGCGCGTAAATCGCGTTGCGCAGGAGCAGCGCGCCGCCCGACGCCTTCACCACGCCCGACAGCCGCAGTATGGGACACAGGGGGTTCGTTTCATCATCCCGTACCCGCTTACCACGCCGCACCTGCCCGTACAAATCCAGCAGGGCCGCGCGGTCTTCCTCGCTGTGCAGCAGGCGCGCGCGCGGAACGCCAGGTTGTCATCCGTCTCCTGCGCCGTTCGGGTTAAAAACAAACGCTGACACAGGCTGTCCACCAGAGCGGCGTCTTCGATCCCGTCCCGCTTGCCGCTCCAACTCGAAACATTCGGACTTTCACTCTGCGCGGTCAGGCTGTCGGCAACGGCGCGGCAAAGGCGCTGCGTCATGTAGGGATACCCGCCCGTCCAGTAAAGAACGCGCTCGAGCAGCAGTTCCGCTTCCGGTTCACTGCGCTGTATTTTCAGCCCTGCCGCTCGCGGCAGGGCTTCTTCGCGGGTAAAGTCGCGCAGTTCGATACGCTGTCCGATGTTGAAGGGAGTGACGCGGGTATCGCGGATCAGATCGCTCGGCGTCGCCATGCCCAGCAGACAGAAGGTAAGATTGTTGAACGCAAACTCGGTCGCCTTGTGATTGTAACACTCGCGGATGCCGGCGAAAAACTCGTCGGTGGAAAACGGCAGGCTGCGCACCGCGTCAATCTCGTCTATGAACAAAACAAGCCTGCCGTCCTCCGCCACTCCCGCCGCGTTGCCTGTCTCGCCGGACGGCTTGCGCGTCAACAGAACGCGGCGCAGGGTTTCGACAAATCGCTGCATCGGCCCCAGAGTTGCATGCGCTTCCCAGAAGTCGAGCAGTTCGTCCTCCCGGTCGGTTTGCTGCGCGATGCGTCCCACCAGCCCGGAGTACCACTATTCGATAGTCAAATTCTGGCCGATGGCCGTCAGGTCCAGGATAATGATGCGGCAGCCCATCTTTCGCAGGTCGCGCGCCGTTCGCACCATGAGCGACGACTTGCCCATCTGCCGCGTGTTCAGCACATAGCAGAACTCGCCGCGCTTCAGTCCTTCCAGCAGTTCCGTGTCCGCCTGCCGCGTCACATACGAGCCGGAGTCCAGGGGCAGAGTTCCCCCGTGATATAGAAATTGTTTGCCTGCGTCGTCATATCTGGTTGTCCTGCTGTCCCAACACCCGCATTTTCAGGATAGTATACGCTGTCTTTCGTGACGACTGCGTGACGAAATGGGCGCCAATCGTTACGCGATGGGCGGGAAAGGGGCAAACTGGCTGCTCAGAAACGCGGCGTACAGGCGGCAGCGCCACCGAGCTTCCCCACACGACGCGCCGGTCAGTATGCCGCCCGTGCGCAGGCGATAGAACGCTTTCGGGTCGGAGCAGGGGCGTCCGGCAAGCATTTCGCGCACTACTTCCAGCAGTTCCGGCGACAGGGAAGGAGGACAGGCGGCGCAGATGCTCCCCAAAGGGACCGTCAGCGTGGTGTCCCTCCCGCTCCATGCGTTCCAGGAACAGCCCCCGCCGCGCGGCATCCAATCCCCGCCGCGTCAGGTACGGGTGGCCGCCCGTCAGGACGTGAAAACGCGCGCACTCTTCTTCCGACAGAACTCCGCCATAGCGCCGGTTCAGTTCCTCCACCTGCGCGAGCGTGAAATCTTCCAGGATCAGCCGCGTCCCAACGTTGAAAGGCGACAGGTTGATGTCGGTAATGAACAGGCTCACTTCCGTCGCGCAGGCGAGGGCCAGCGAAACGCCGCGACCAGGGACACGCAGGGTCCAGAGCGCGTTCGTTGTGCCAGGAGCGAAACAGGCCGAACACTTCCTGGCCGAACGAACAGGTAAACAGCCGGTCTACCTCATCCAGACACCAGACGAGGGGTTCGGGAAAAGCGCGCAGCGCGCGCCGCCGCAGATACCGTTCCAAATTCATGTTCGGCCCGAACGCCAGATTCCAGTCCTCGCCGGGCAGAACGTCGAGATCGAGCTGTATCGCAAGCGACTCGGCGAGGGCGAGATACAGCGTATTAGCCGAGACAAGCTGCTCCGCATTGATTTTCTGGAAATCCGTTACGACCACGCGCATCCCGGCCTGCCGCGCCCTGTGCAGTCCCCGCGCCATCAGGCTGGTTTTGCCCACCTGCCGCGCCCCCCAAATCACGAGGATGCTGTCGCTCCGCGCAAGCGCGGCGTGAAACTCCGCATCTCCCTCGCGCTCAATATAGTAGGGCAACTGCACGGGAACCGCGCCCCCCGCCGGTTCTATGGGCAGGGCGGCAAACTCCTGTGTGGCATCGCTGTTGACCGGAGGAGGAGGAACGCTGTTCTCCTGATTAGCGGTACGCGCGATTGTTGCCGATGTTTTGTTCTGCGGCGGAGCGGCTGCCAATCCGGTCACAGCCACAGGCGGCGTAATCGCTCCTGCGGACAGAGGAACGCGCTCGCGCGCCTGCCTTAGTTCCCCGGCCAGCGCGAGCGTTTCCGGCTGCAGCGCCTGCCCTGCCGCCTTTGCCGCGTCCGCCAGACTGTCCAGCATCTCCCCCGCCTCGGCATGTCGTCCCGACGCGCTTAACAGGCGGAGCAGGTCGCGCCTTGCTTCCTCATCGGTGGGCCCGCGGCCACCAGGCGGCGCGTCCAGCGTTCCACTTCCCCCCATTCGCCCTGAAGCCGCGCATATTCAATCAGGCGGCGCAATGTTCGCTCATAGGTACGCTGACGGCGGGTTCGCGCTTCTTTCACCCAGGCATCGTCCCACGCCGCCAGCAGCGGGCCGCGATACAATGCTGCCGCCTCCGTCCAGGCTTCACAGGCAATGCGCGCGGCCTCCTTCTCCCCACTCCCGGAACTCTCCCCTGCCCCAACCTGCGTCAGCGCGTCGAACGCCAGAACATCACATTCAATGCCTGTAACGTCGAACCGCACGGTTGCCCGCGTGGGGCGAGTGATCCTGCGCGCGTCCGCGCCGAGCGCCTGTCGCAGCGCGCTCAACGCCTGACGGACGCTGGGGAAATTGCCCTCGCTCCCCGGGCTGACTTCGGCTTCGGTGGGCCAGAAATGCTTTGCCAGTTCCCGCGCCGCCACCGGTTCGCTGTTCCGCAACGCGAAATAGGCCAGCAGCCGCTCACCCTCCCGCAGATGCAGGCCGGACAGGGCGATAGGGCCGCGCTCGGCGCGGAATGTTTCAAACAGATGAATGGCGAGTGGGGAGGACATAAAAGGCTGATTTCCTGCCGGTTCAAGAAAGCAATAACAAAAGCAAAGCGCTTTTCAAAGATGGCAAACAGTTCGCCGTTTCCGCGCAAAATTCCTCCGTAACGATACCGGGAAAAAGCGTCACGAAAATGCCTGTAACGGTCACGGAGCGGTCACGAAAATAACGTTATTCTGAGAGTGTCGGAAATGAACCATCGTCGCTTCCACAAATACACCCAGCGTTTAGTTTTACGTCTGTTATCACAAAAAGGAGAACTCTATGCCTCGCACTCTTTTCCTGCAAGCCGGCCTGATCGCCCTGTCCACTCTGGCCCTGTTTGCCGCCCGTCCCGCCAATGCGCAGTTGTCCTTCCGCCTGGACACGTTTGATGTGCCTGGACAGGGGCCAATTGGTTCGGGCGCATCGGGCATCAGCGCGTCGGGCAGCATCACCGGAACCTATGTGGACCCCAGCGGCGTCAATCACGGCTACATTCGCAGTCCCGACGGCACCTTTACCCTCCCCATTGACTATCCCGGTGCTGCCAACACGCAAATCCTGTACTATAACGGCATCAACAACGCCGGGTATGTGACTGGTCAGACCCTTGACTCCAGCTTCAACTACACCACGGATTTCATCTACAACAGCAACCTCGGCACCAGCAACCCCGCCGCTTTCACCGCCCCAAAGGTTACAGACCCGATGACGGGCCTGAGTTTCGGCTACACAAACCTCGAGAATGTCAATGAGGCCGGTATCGTCGCCGTTCAATATGGCTACATTGGTGATAACCGCATTGCCAGCTACAACATCGCGACCGACACGTTCACGCCCATCGCGGACATTAAAGACCAAAACGGCCAGCCCCGGAACAATGAACTCCAGGCGATTGGCCCCAATGGCGAAAATCTGGTCACGCTTGCTTCTCTCACTGACGATACCTACGAGGGCTCCATTACCCAAAACGGGATGACGACGTATCTGAACGTTCCCGGCGCCTACAGTACATCTTCCGACGGCATCACCACCACCGGGCTGATTTTTGGCAACTATGAGCCTCAAGCGCACACCCCAGACAATCGTAATGCTTACATTTACGACACCAGCAACGGCAGCTATACCTCGATAGCGGTTCCCGGCGCTGTTGATACGGAACTGGGCCGCACCAACAACGCCACGCAGTTCGTCGGCTATTACATCGACGCTAATGGCATGTATCACAATCTCCTCGTCACCGTCGTACCCGAACCCGGCAGCGTCGCCTTGCTTGTGGGCATGGGCGTAGCGGGCGCGGGCTTTCTGCGCCGTCGCAAAAACCGCATCCGCTGATTTGTCGCGTTTGCTGCTTTGCTCCCCCTGACGGGACGCAAACTCTCTGCCTCCGCTTCACCTTCCCGGAGGCAGAGAGAAATAGAAAAAGGAGTTCTCGCCCATGAAACGCATCTCCCAAATCCGAGTACGCAACGCGCAACGCGCAACGCTTTTACTTTGATCGAACTGCTCGTGGTGATCGCCATCATCGCGATTCTCGCCGCCATTCTGTTCCCCGTTTTCGCGCAGGCGCGGGAAAAGGCGAGGCAGGCAAGCTGCGCCAGCAACCTCAAGCAACTATCCTACGGAGCCACGATGTACTCACAGGACTATGACGAGCAACTGCTGGACTATCACGTTGCATACAGCGGCTACCTCTGGAACGTCGCCTTTGAGCCATACATCAAAAACAAACAGGTGCATATATGCCCGGACGCCCGGCCCGGCACCAACGCTGTCAGTCCTTACGCCGGATAGGGAAGCAGTGCGCAGGCGTGGAATGGCTACAAATACTACGGCAGTTACGCCTACAATGGCTGGCTGTACTGCAGTTCAGACCCGGGATGCGTATGCAGTCTGAGCCAGGTACCGGAACCCTCCTCGACCATGCTGTTGGCCGACGCCATCTGGATTGACGCCTGGATTTACAATGGCGATACCTCCTGCCCTTCGCAATACAACACGCAGACCGGCGCGAACAGCAGCAGTAACATGGGGCGGCTGTGCATCGCCCGTCACAACGGCGGCATTGAAATGGCGTATGTGGATTCGCACGTCAAATGGACGAAACTGGAAAACCTCTCCAAAATCACATACCTGCCTGTGCCGTGAACTTTGCATGATGCAGCGTGGGCAAAACCTGTTTTCCTGCGCTCTGCGCCCTGCGAATAAACCGGAAGAACAAAAAACCAAGGAGGACACGGAGAGAACAGAGGAGAAGAAAGGAAACGCTACAGTTCCCTCTCCACTCTCTGTTTTCCTCTCCGTGTCCTTCGTGTTCCGATAAGAAATTACACGGGATAGTATCGTTTCAACTTTCTTGTCAGATCGCTATGCAAATCGTCGAAGGTGACACATTCCACCTTGCGCGAGTTCACAAGCACATTTTGCTGTCGCCAGCGCAAACGATCCCGTTCGCCGGGTTTAAGAGCGCTGTTGCGCCCGATTACCAGTAAACCACTGTATTCAACGTTGCTGCCGAACATAGCCTCAAACTGTTTTGTGTGCCGCGTATCATCCAGTTTGTAGAACCAATCTACGACTTGACTGAAACCATGTTGAAGGTATTCAGTTCATTCCGACACGCGGCATAGTTGAATTGGTGACTGCGAAAAGTTTTCAAGCCGCTGTCTCCGCTTCGCGCAATTTTTGAAAAAACCGGAGGCGGGCGGTAGCCGTGATGTCTACTACCAATTTGCGCTCTCCATGCGCTTCAAACAGAAAACTCAGATGGCCCTGTTCCACAATATAAAAATCTTCGGAGGGATCAGGCATAGACACTTTGCGAATTTTCTGCGCCGTATCGTTTTCGGAAAAACGTTCGATAATGGCAAACGCGCGTTCCGCCAATATGCGGTCTTCCGCTTTCAGCGTGTCCAATGCGATTTCGGCGGGCCTATCCAGTGTAACCATGTTTTTCCTCCAGCCAGAGCCAGCAATACAGCCGTATCCTGATCGAGCAGGATACGGCTGTATTATAGCAAAGTTGACGCGATTTGTACAGGCAATTCCCCTGCCGCGCTTGCGGCGGCGTGACACGGCAGGTGGTTTAAGCTACTTGTCGTTGTCCTCGATTCCGCCACGCCCGAACGGGAAGGCGGCGACGGCGGGGGCGGGTTGCGTGACCACAACGGGCGCTTTGAGGATGCGCTCAATCGTGACGCGGCTGTCCATCAGGTGCAGGCGCGTATCGGCGTCCGTGGTTTTCACGAGGGCGCGGTCAATGGCGCGCTGCAAGTCCATCAGGCTGCCGGTCGCGACGGGCCGCAGATCGGTCGGCGTCGCGCTGTCGCCCTGCAATTTGCCGCGCAGGGTTTCCAGATACGCGCGCTGCAGGTTGCGGCGGTACAAATCCACAACGGGGGCGGGCTTGTACAGTTCGCTCCAGATGCCGTTTTGCACATCGCGCACCAGATTGCCCACGGTGTACGCCGTGCCGGTTGATGTGGCCTGAATGTCGAGCATCCGCTTCACGCGCGCGTCACTGAGCAGGCTGGTCAGAATTGAGCGCTGCCCGTTCAGAACCTCATCCTGTACGCCCGACGCTTGAACGCGGTTGAGAATATCGGTCAGCAGCAGACTGCGCGGCGTGGTAAAGGCGTTGTCCACCAGAAACTTCACGGCCTGCGCCTGCTTTGCCGGGGGAACCGGGCTGTACACTTCGCCGCCGCGTCCGGCATGGTAGTCGGTCTGCACCACGCCGCCCACGACTTTGACAACATGGCCGAGTTCGCGCTGCCGCTGCGCCAATAACTGCGTGTACATCTCACTCAGGTCCTGATAATCCTCGCCGTATTTGGTGGTGGCGGGAACCAGCATCCGCGCGATCTGATTGATGTTTTTCAGGCCGTAGCTCGTGGCTTCCACAGGATCGCTGCCCAAATCTTCCGTTTCCACGCTCGGGTCGGATTGCGCGTTGAGGTCTTCGCCGCCAAAGCGGAGCATGGGATTGCTGACCTGCTGCGAGGCCAGTTTGTCCAGTTCCGGCTTCTCGTCGTCGGGGCGGTTCATGCCCAGTGGCTTGTAGCCCCACTCGATGGCGAACTTGTCATACGGGCCGATAATGGGTATCAGGCGGGCATTGTCACCCGGCTGCGCCACGTAGTTAAAGCGCCCGTAGTCCATAATGGAGGCTTCGTCGCCGTACTGGTCTGTGAAGGTTTTATCGCGCAACTGCGCGGCGGTGTAGGACGAACTCGCCTTGTGGTTGTGGCGCAGGCCGAGCGTATGCCCGACTTCATGGCTGACAACGTACTGCAAAATCTGGCCCATCAAGTCCTGCGGCAGCGGCAGTTTCTGCGCGCGCGGATCCATGTTGCCGACCTGCGTGAAGTACCATGTCTGGCCGAGTTTCAGGACGTTGTGCCACACAATGATGTGCGCAGACAGAATTTCGCCCGTGCGCGGGTCGTGGATGTTCGGCCCCATCGCGTTTTCCGTCGGCGTGGGCGCCCACCGGATCACGGAATAGCGAACATCTTCCGGGTCCCAATCCGGGTCTTCTTTGGAAGTCGGCGGTTCCTTGCAGACAATGGCGTTTTTGAAGCCAGCCGCCTCGAAAGCGACGTTCCAATCTTCAATGGCTTTTTTCAGGTACGGATGCCACTCTTCCGGCACTTCGCGGCTGATGTAATAGACAATCGGCTTCACGGGTTCGGAAAGGGCGGCTTTGGGGTCTTTCTTTTCCAGCCGGTAGCGGGCAATATACTGCCGCTCGGCCACCCGGTTTTCAGGCGTGCCATAATCCTCGAAGCGTTCGGTGAAGTAGCCGACGCGCGAGTCGTACAGGCGCGGCATCATCGGCTTTTCCGGCAGCAGCACAAGGCTGTAGTGGACAAGAGCCGTCAGGCTGCTGGCTCCCCCGCCGCGCCGTCCGCGTCCGCCCGGAGCGCCCAATGCGCCCGCGCCCGCCCCGCCGCCGCCGATGAAGGTCAGGTTGGACTTTACTTCGATGTTGGTGGGAAACGATTTGGATTTTTCCAGAAAACTGCGGGTCGGGTCTACGGCGGAGCCGCCCAACGCCTGTTTCACGGCAAATTCCGCCGGGTCGGTGGTAAACAGGCGCGTGACATCAATCACGGCAGACTTGTCCGTACCTTCGGCCTCGACATTGAACGCCATCACGATGGGTTCCACATTGGCGGCCTCGACTGCGCGGGCAATCGCGCCCTTGCCTTCGGCGCGGGAAGAGTAGTCTACGGTGCGCAGAAAAACGGTGTTGTTGCGGCGCGTAAACCGAACCACTTTGTCGCCCGCCGCCGTGCCGCCGTAGCCATTGCTTCCCGCCGGGACTTTTTCAATCTCCGTAGACAGCAGCATCTCTTTGCCTAACTGCTTTACAGGAATCTCGAACAAAATGCGGTCATCAATGCGATGCACGGTGAAAAGGCCGGGGTCGGACTTCGCCTCGGCGGTAATCACGTCCTTGTAGGGCCGGGGCGCGGCGGGACGAGCCTGCTGTCCGCCGCCGGCGCCGCCGCCGAAACGCCCGCCAAATCCGCCGCCACCGCCGGGCTGTCCGGGCGTGGGAGTTTGTGGGCCGGGGGCCGGGGTCGGCGCGGGAGTTTGCGGATCGGGACCCTGTGGGTCGGGCATCGGGTTAGGATTGGGTGTTCGTGGAGCGCGCGGCGTCCGACGCGGGGTTTGGGGTTGCGGCGTTTGCGGCAGCGGGTTTTGCGGCAGCGGGTTTTGCGCCTGCGCCGCGATAGGGCCGAGGGAAGCGGCAATCAGACACGGCAGCAACAGCAGGCGTGTTTTGGATAGGGATACAAACATGGGAAATGAACCTCTCCTGTACGACGAGAACGAGACGAGAATGAAACGAATGGGTACACCGGTGAGAACACAATCGGGATAAAAGAGTGTGTTTCAGATGAAGAATGGCTCTGCGCTGAGCGCGGTATATACTATCATACCACCCTGCGCGTAGATATGCCGGTGAAATGGGACCGAAAACGGCAACAGCATCGTTGAAATCATCCGTAACGTCGGCAGGCGCATCTACGTAAAAAGTTTAGATAGGGAAACGCGGTTCCATTATGGGCAGACGCGCTTCTGCCCGCGCCGTTTCGGTAGATTTACGAGAGTTTACGGCGTTTCTTTTCCCCTGAACCTGCGCTTGAATTTGAGAAAAGAACCCTGAAATGAAAAACAACAACTTTGCTTTGGTTGGCGGCGCATTGCTGCTTGGTCTTTTAGCCGCGCCTGTAACGAGCGTGGCGCAAACCGCCGTTTCTGTCCCTTCCGGCAGCCCGTCGGCCACGTATGCTCTGCGCCCCATTTGGAAGTCCGGCGAAACCGCGCGTTATAAAATGATGGTGCATCGGACGGCGGATAAAAAGCGGTACGATCTGGATATTGTCGACTCGCTGTTCAACATCACGCTGCTGCAAACCATTCGAGACGTGAAGCCGGACGGAACCGTTGTCATGGAGGACGTTACGGAAAAAGCGGACGGCGATTTCGACGGCAGGGAGATGGAACTGACCAGCGCCATTCCGAAAATGACCCTCACTCGCGACAAAACCGGCGAGGCTGCGGTGAAAGCCGAGGGGGGCGTAGACCTCGTGCGCGAACCGATTGCGCAGCTATTTCGCCTGACCGCCCGGATGCAGCGCGGGTTTACGCCGCCTGCCCCCGTTCGCGTGGGCGAATCGTGGAAATTCAACTGGCAGGATACCGGCCTTGTAGTCGGCAACACGGAGGGCAAAGGCGTCCTTGTCGGGCCGGGAACGTGGAACGGGCAGCCGACGTGGAGAGTAAAGGTGGAGTACGACGCCAAAGTAAACGCGACGGACCCGCGCACGGGCAACAAAACCGATGTGGTTTTCCACTTCAACGGGCTTGCCGACATGGACGCGAAGAATTTTCAGATACTGCAACTGACCGGGGGTGGCGTGGAGCATCTGCCCGACAACGAAACCGCCAAAACGGAAGTGACGCTGACCCGGCTGACCGCGAAAGCAGAAGACAAGGAGAAGAGGAGAAAAGGAGAAGGGGAGAAACAAACCGCGAAAGACGCGAAGTAGACGAAAAAAGACAAATATTAAACTAAAGGGAAATATTATGAACGATACGCTGCAAACTTGGCTGTGCGGGCAGATTGATACGCTCAAAGATCAGCATCTATATAAAACGCCCACGATTATGGAGGGGCCGTCCGGGGCGCGCATTACCGTCAATGGCAAGCCTAACATCATCAACCTATCGAGCAACAACTATCTCGGACTGGCGAACCATCCGAAGTTGAAGGCAGCCGCGATAAAGGCAGTCGAGGAGTGGGGCGCGGGCGCGGGCGCGGTACGCCCCATTATCGGCACGATGCGCCTGCACAAAGAACTGGAAGAGCGATTGGCCGCCTTCAAGCATGTCGAAGCGACGCTGGTGTTTCAAAGCGGCTTTACGGCCAACGCGGGCGTGATCCCGACGATTACGGACGGCGACGACGCGATTATTACGGACGAACTCAACCATGCCAGCATCATTGACGGCGTTCGCCTGTCCAAAGCCGCCCGCAAAATCTACAAGCACAACGACATGGACAGTTTGGAAGACGCTCTTAAAGCCACACAGGACGCCAAAAAGCGCTTGATTATCACGGACGGCGTGTTTTCAATGGACGGCGACATCGCGCCCCTGCCCGACATCGTGAAACTGGCCGAACGGTATGATGCGGCAACGATGGTGGACGACGCGCACGGTTCAGGCGTACTGGGCGGCGGGCGGGGAACCGCCTTTCACTTCGGCGTCCACGACAAAATAGACGTGCAGTTGGGAACCCTCTCGAAAGCGGTAGGCGTGATGGGCGGCTACATCGCGGGCAGCGCGAACCTCATAGACTGGCTCGTCCAACGCGCCCGTCCGTTCCTGTTCAGCACCGCGCAACCCCCCGCCGCTGTAGGCGCGATCATCGCCGCCATTGACCTGATGGAGACCGACCCCACGTTTACTGAACGGCTGTGGGAAAACGCGCGCTACTGGAAACAGGGGTTGGGGGCATTGGGCTTCGATACGGGCATATCGGAAACGCCGATTACGCCGGTCATGGTGGGCGACGAGGGCAAAGCGCAGCAATTACAGCGCGATTTGTTTGAGGAGGGCGTCCTCGCGCTGGCAATCGTGTTCCCCACCGTCGGCAGGGGCAAAGCCCGTATCCGCACCATGCCAAGCGCCATGCACACCCGCGAAGACTTAGACGACGCCCTCAACGCCTTCGCCACAGCTGGCAAGAAGCTAGGCATTATCTAACTGACACGTAAAATGCAGATTGTCTAGACGCTTTCCGGGCAATCTGCACTGACAGCAGAAGTCGCGCTAAATAAGTTGGCAAGAATACAGGAAGTAGGCTATGGAAGTCAGACAACCTCGTTACAGTAAGGAAGAGTTTGCCCGCCGGGGTACGGAACTCTACGAGCGCGATATTCGCCCGCATGTTGAAGCGGATAGCAAAGGCAAAATTGTCGCTATTGACATTGAGACTGGTAATTACGCGATGGGGCAGGATATACTCTCCGCCGCGCAACAACTTTTCGACAGTAATGATGATGCACAGATATGGTCTGTGCGCGTGGGACATTGCGCAGTCGGTCGTATTTGACGAATTACCACAATGAACTAGTTACGTCATAAGAAAATAACAGTGAACGGCTTGACATAACCGCGCCGATTGTTTATAATGAACGCACTTCAACAGTAAAATCCCTGTTCGATTGGTTGCAAAATCTTCCCATCCTTATGTTGAGCAGCAAACATGGCTACCCTCCTCTTTTCCAGTGCGTTTCTAAAATCCTATTGCGATCTTGCCGCAACCGACTCTGCGCGAGCAGGGGAGGTTTTCGAGGCTCTGCGTAAATTGGAGTAGGAGCAATACGACAGTGGCTTGCGCGTTAAGAAAATTCATGGTGTAGCGGTGTGGGAAGCCCGATTCGGTGGTGCCGGACGCCTGCTGTTTGTGTAAAGGCGTGACTCCTTTATCCAACGCATTAAACAGAGGACATGCTGATATTGTACGTATACTTGTTGGAGCAGGAGCAAAAGTTACCTTATAACTTCTCTCGCTTCTGGGTCGCTGACTTTTGGAGAATATTCTGATGCGTTACAGCACTTTTGTCCTCTTACTTTGCTATCTTACTTTAGCATCTACTGTGCAAGCCCAGAACCTCGTAGTTGATCCAGGATTTGAGCAAGCTGTACCCACCTTTCATTATGCAAGCAACTATCCAGACCAAGCAGATTTTGGAGACAGCGCCTGGACAACAACCAGTGGCATTGCCGTGGCTTACTATTCAGTTGGTTATGCCCACTCAGGGCAAAAGTCGGCGTACCTATTGAATAGCATGGAGGCTATTCCTGATTCCAGTGCTATTGCCCAAACTCTGAACACGATTCCCGGCCGCACTTATGAACTGAGTTTTTATACCGACAACACATTCAACTATACGGGAAACGGAATAACGTTTGACGGCCCGTTGACAGTGACATTTGGCGACCAACCTGTAACCCCAACACCAATCGTAATTTCCTTTACAGGCTCTGGTGGCGCGGCCTATCGCCAGTATATCTTTAGCCATCTACTTGCTGCCTCAAGCAGCACAAAGTTGGAGTTTTCTGTGTTCGCATTGCCCAACGAGGAGCATCTGACCTTTTTCGATGACATCAGTGTAACGCTTGAACCTGCGACAGTGCCAGAAGCTGATGGTGTTGCACTTCTTGTTAGTGCTGCGACAAGTATTTTCGTGTTTCTACTTCGCCATCGAGCTATCACCTTCCTACGCGAAAGAACAATGGTCTAGGGTGACAGCTATGTTCTTCCATCTTGAACAAGATGAAGTTCGTGTAAGCAAATGGTGTGGCTATGCCACACCAATTATGTGAGGCGTTCCTAGATGGGAACGCCTCACAATTGACCTTCTGGCCCTGACATCATGCACCGAGTTGCCGCAAGATGGGACTCCATCAGGGACTACATTATCATTGTAACATACGGGACGCAGCAAATCTCGCATTCGCCCCATGCCAAGCGCGATGCACCCCCGCGAAGACTTAAACGACGCCTTCAACTGCTTCGCCCAAGCCCGGAATGTGTCAAGGATTTTGAGACAAAAAGCGAAAGTATTTTTATGTAGCGAGCAGTCATTCCTCGCCACTCAACCGGCAACCGGTGCTGTGCCTTCGCCAACGGGCAACGCAGGCGCATTGATCCAGACGACGTTGGGTAACTGCCCCGCCTGCGGACGCTCTCGAAAGCGTTGCGGATGCGCGGCATAGGCGTTATCTAACGTGACTTGCCGCTGCGCCAATACCTGCGTTGCTTCGCCGAAATGCACCTGTTCGGGCGTAAGCAACACCAAGCCGGTATGGTGGTGGCACGTATTGTACCCGACAAAGTAGTCCTGGCAGAACGTCTGCGCGTCTTCCTGGCTGCTAAAGCGCTCCGGGAAGTAGGCGCTGTACTTCATCGTTTTGAACCCGGCTTCCGAGTACGGGTTGTCGTTGCTGACACGCGGGCGGCTGTGCGAACGGGTCACCTGCAACGAAAGTAAGAGCTGCGCTACCGACTGGCTTTTCATCGGCCCGCCGCGATCCGCATGGAGGGTGAGTTGGTTAGGCGCGATGTTGTATTTACGACAGGTTTCTTGCAGCAGCTTGTGCGCCAGGTATTGACACTCCCGGTCTGCGAGCATCCAGCCGACCACATAACGACTGTAGATGTCCATAACCACATATAAGTAATAGAAGCGACCCCGAATGGGCGTCTTCAAGTAGGTGATGTCCCATGTCCACACCTGATTAGGGCCGGTTGCCTTAAGTTCAGGTTTGCTATACGCCGGATGCCTGCGAACCCGCCGACGCTCACAGATGGCTTGGTGTTCGTGCAGCAGGCGATACATCGTGCGATAGGAAGCGTGATACACGCCTTCTTGCAGCAATTGCGCATACACCTGCCGGGGCGAAGCGTCTACAAAGCGTTCCGACAAGAGTAGATTGAGCAACAGGGCGCGTTCCTCTTCCGACAAGCGGCGAGGAGAACCCCGTTGTGCTTTGGGAACAAGGACGCCTTCTTGGATTGTGCCCGTACCAGCGTGTTGCTCCCGGTAGAAGCGGGCGCGGCTCAGTTGCACCGCATCACAGGCGCGGCCAATCCCGGTCGTTGCGCCCGCTTCGGCAACCAGGCTTATTCGGGCGGCGTTTCTTCCAGTGTCAGGTCGAGCAAGGCCGCTACTTTTTTTTGGAGTTCCAGCAGAACGCGCAGTTTCTGGTTCTCGGTTTCCAGAGCGGCCATCCTGCGGGCATCGCGTTGGCGGGCGGCTTCTTTGTCTTTGCGCTGCTTCTGCGCCTGGGCAGAGTTCTTCTCGCCCAACTGACCCGCCTCGCGCAGTTTGCGGAAGTTGGCAAGCGTGGAGGAGTACAGCCCTTCGCGGCGAAGCAGCGCCCCCAACTCTCCCGGCTTGACGCAGGCGTCGGCTTCTTTAAGGATGCGCAGCTTGTACGCAGCGGTAAAGCGGCGGCGCGTGGGGCGCGTTTGCACCTGCGCCTCCGGGCGCAGCGCGGGGGAGGGCGCGCTGTGGTGTCCATTGTTGGTGAGGCGAGTGGTTGGGCTGTCTGTCAACGGCGTATTCATCTGAGAAATCCATTCTCCGCCCTGGCGATCTACACTATTTCGTGTACGGGATTTTGTCTCAACCTATTGTGGCACACAGGGATATGCCTTGGCTGCTGGTCTAGCTTATGGTATGGGTAAGCCTCTCTTAATGCTTTCAGAAGGTGATTACGTTTCTCCTATAGATTATAGGGAATTACTGAAACACTATCATCAGGCAAATGAATTAGTAAACTATTTCAATGAGTGGATTGTACCTGTTGAAGAATCGTCCTCGCAAGATCAGAATGCCCACAAAATCTACTCTGATACAGTGAGGCTGGCTACGCAGCTCAAGAAGTTGCATGTTGGTGATCCTTTTGCTGAGAACGAGGTGGAAACTCTTGATAGTTACTTTGTTGAGACTTCTGCCTATCAAGATGCTTTGTTAGGTACGCACACTATCTTTGTCGGGCGAAAGGGTAGTGGGAAATCAGCTAATTGCATCAAACTTGCTTCTCAACTTCAAAGTGATAAACGCAACGTAGTGTGTCTTATTAAGCCTGTAGCCTACGAGATTCAAAGTTTAGTTAAACTTTTATCTCAGTATACACAGCAAGACACAAAAGGGTATGCAGTCGAAAGTTTGTGGAAATTTCTGTTATACTCGGAAATTGCCAGAACAGTAGGCGCTCAACTTCGTGAGCGCTCACTTTACCCACAAGACAAATATGAGCAACGGTTGTTCGATCTTCTAGATCGTGACAATGGGATGTTAGCGGAAGATTTCGCGGTACGTCTCGAGCGTTGCATCAGTCAACTGCTTGCAACAACAAGCACAATAAATTTTTCTGTCGTGGAGCGCAATCGAATTGCAATCTCTGAAGCTTTACACAATGAATTGCTTAATGAATTGCGGCAGGTTTTAGGTGACGTGTTAGTACGTAAAACACGGGTAGCTTTGTTGATTGACAACTTGGACAAAGCTTGGGATAGTAACACTGATATAAATGGTGTTGCTCAGTTTCTCCTTGGACTCCTGAGTGTTGCAGGTCGTATTACGCTGGAGTTGCGTTCCGCGAATGCCTTCAACAAAAGCATCAACTTTAGCCTCGCCCTTTTTCTTAGGTCAGACATATTTTACAAAGTGCGCGAGGTAGCACGAGAGGCAGATAAAATTGATTTTGAAAGAATCAATTGGAGTGACAACGAACTACTACTACGAGTAATAGAAGAAAGGCTTACTGTATCGTCCAGAGATGGTTTGCTACCTGAGCAAGTTTGGAAACAATACTTTTGCAGCGATGTTTCAGGCATACCTGTAAAGGATTACCTTCTCCAGCGTGTACTACCGCGCCCCCGCGATTTAGTATACCTTGTCAAGGAAGCCATAGGTACTGCTGTAAACCGAAAACATACTCATGGACTAATCAGTTAAACATGGTACATAGCACTGGAAAGTTGTGCTGTTCCAGAAGCGAGCAAGGAAATTCTGCTGTCTTCAAGTAGGTTTCGAACTCTTCAGCTAAAACGGCAAGCGTCGCACATTGATGGTTGTGTCCGACCGCTTTTCTGGCGGCTTTCCAGACATGTTCCTGCGGGTTCAACTCCGGGCAACCGGGTGGAAACCACAGGACTTCCAAGCGCGGGTTCGCTTCCAGAACCGCGCGAACCGCTTCGCCTTTGTGCCAGGGAGCGCGATCCCATAACAGCAGAAGAGGTAAGTTCGGGTAGGCGTCGAGCAACTTCTGCAAGAACAAGGCGGATACCTCGCTGTTCATCAAGGCGGAGCGCAACAGGGTTTCCTTGCCGGTTGCCATATTGAGTGCTCCGTAGAAGTGCGTGTTGTCCCGACTGGCACTTACGGGCACAACCGGCGTGTGGCCTTTCTTGGCCCACACGCGCATCAAGGTGGCTTGCAGGTACGCGCTGGCTTCGTCGCCCGCGAGTAAGATCGTCTTGGGCGCGTTTAACGCCACATCGAGGATTTTTTTTCCAGGTGTTTCTCGAATTCCATGAGCTTGGTCGCGTTGTGGCTCTTATATTGTTTCTCAGGACGCTGGTAGCTCATCTCGCAGGTACGCAGCAGGGTGCGTAAGGACGTCCGGCTCTGGTATACAACGTTGTAGTCACGGGCTAAGAGGGTGACAAGATCGGAGACACTCCAAAACTGCCCGTCCCCCTGACATTTCTCCTTGCCCAACAACTGAGTGGGAGTGTAGCGATGCAACTGGTTCTGCAAGGCTTCGAGTTGTTCGCCCGATAGACGCGCCCGGTTGCCGCCGCGTCGGGCATCCACGAGCGCGGTGAGGCCGTGTTCCTGATAGGCGCGTGTCCAGCAGAATAGGCGAGTACGGCTACACCCGCAGATGTCTTGGATTTCGGCAACAGAGTAGCCCAAGCCATACAGACGAACAGCTTGGTAGCGGCTTTTAGTGTTAGCATCCTTGCAATGCAGGTATGCAGCGTTCAATGCGTTGGCGTCGGCTTCATTGAGGTGAAAAGTTCGTTGGCTCATACCTCAGTGTACCATGTTTAACTGATTTGTCCATAAGGTAGAACAAGCAGATATTTTTGCTGCCGAGGTTCAATACTCGAGTTACGCATGGGAGAGTTTGAAGGTTGAAATGCAACCAAAAATTTCTGCATTAGACGATATCGTTTATCAGTTTATGGGAAGTGACATACACGTTTCTCATCCACAAACCGAACAGTTTTTGGCTGACGCTGGCGTTGCAACAGGGGATATGCAGGCAACAATCGAGCAACTTTGCACCCTATCTTTTTTGGGAATTGAAGTTAATACCAATGACTTTCGTTTCGCAGATGATCCGCAAGAGTATAAGCGATTACAGGCACTTGCGCGTAAATATACAAATAGAGTTGGAGGGATTGCCCGATACGAAATAAATCCTTGCTTTTGGGCATTTCTCGAAATCGTCACTTGATGCTAAAATTCCGTGTCAGTAGGGTTCGCATATTTTGCGCGTGTAAAATCTTCGATACTGGTAATATCAGTATGTTAAATAATGCAATTGTAAATTATATGAAAGTCTGCGCACCATGTCAAACCTATCCAAACCAGACAACTTTGATCCGGTTTATCAGCGTATCCGTGACATCCTCAAACGCGGGCGTCATCAGGCGTTACAGGCGGTTAATGCCGAGATGGTACGCGCGTATTGGGAGATTGGGCGCGAGATTGTTGAGGAAGAACAACGCGGAAAGACAAAGGCTGAGTATGGAACCTACCTGCTCGAAGAACTTGCCACGCGGTTGACGAAAGAGTTTGGCAAGGGCTTCGACCGCACTAATTTGCAACACATGCGCGTATTTTATATCGCCTTTCCAATCCGAGAAGCACTGCGTCTCGAATTGAGTTGGACGCATTATCGCATTATTGCGCGGAAAGCGAAAGCCAAATCGCGTAGCTTTTACGAGGCGGAATGTGTCAAAGCGAACTGGTCTACGCGGGAGTTGGAACGGCAGATCGCTTCCCTGCTATATGAGCGGCTGGCTCTGTCGCGCGACAAAGCCGGACTGCTGCAACTGGCGGAACAGGGCAACGAGATTTTTCAGCCGTCCGGCCTGATAATGTACCGCAATGCAGCAGGAACGGCAGCGTATTGAGGCGGAGAGTGAAAAGGACTGAACAAGCATTTGCTGTCCCTTTCACTCCCAACGCAAAGTTCGAGATTAGCCCCTTTTCCATGTTCCGTACTTCTGCTTTGCTCTTTTACTTCAATCTTGATAGGTTTTGTGAAACAGAGGGGGCGTCCACTTGTGGACGCCCTCATGAGGTCATTAAAGCCGCAACATGTTTTAGCGGCGGTAGCCGTGAGCGCCCCGGCCATAGCCGTAATAGTGAGGTCGGTAATAGCCGCCGCCGAAAGGGAAATTCAGCGAGAACCAGAACGACGGCTCATACGCTGGATAGGCAGGCACATAAACCGGCGCGGGACGTCCCACGTACACTGGATCGCGGTTTACAATATGGTCGCGGTCGTTGTTCCAGCGTTCCCAACTGTCTTCAGAAGGCAGATTGCGGACGGTATAGGAGGTATCCGCCGCCCGCGTGGCAACAAAATCTCCGGCGTACAGCGTACTCCTACCCGCGCTGCCGCCCTCCACAACCGCTCTGCCGGATCGAACGCCCACTTCTACGGCGTTGCCGACGCCGATACGTATTCGCCCCGGCCCGCTTGCCGTAACGGAATTGAACGGCGTGTCTATCTGATAGACGGAATATTCCACTTTGGGAACCAGCGTCGCCACGCCGGAAAGCAGTTTGATCCGCGTGTACTCGCCCTTGTCGTCACTGGAAAAAGTTTGCAGCGTCGCGACCGCATCGTTTCCCAAACGCAGCAGGCTGCCGTCGTCAAAGCGGACTTCCGCCCGACCGCCCTCTTCGGCCCATATTTGCGCCCCCTCCCGTAGCGCGAGATGCGTGGTGGCCTTGTTCCACTTCGCCGCGTCATCAGCCCGCCACGTCACCTTGCCGCTCACATATTCGATACGCGCCAGACGTTTTTCTTCTGTTCGGCGCGCGTTGTCCGGCATAGCGGTATCTTTACGGGGCGCGTCTATGGTCTTGTCCTGCGTCTTTTCGCCCACCTGATAGCCGCCGTCCTGCGCCTGCGCTGCTGTTTCGGCGTACAGCCCAATACTTGACAATGCCGCAAATGCCACCCCGGTTGTAACCAAACTCTTAAATCGTCTCATCGTCAAACTCCTCCATGCAAATTACAATATGGAAGCGGGCGCAGACGGAATTGCGCGAGCCATTACGTGCCAACCCACACAGGCCGCACAATAGTTAAGACGCATTAAACAACGTGAAAGTTAGCGGAATTTTCAGCAGGGAAATGCCGCTCTTAGCGCGAACCTTGCCGACAGCGCGGCGAAAGAAACATGCCCTCAACACCTGTGTTCAGGCATAAATACCGGCAATAATAAGCCAATCCTGCTCCAACAGCATCCTTAGCTCTGTTGCGAACCAGTGACGATTTCTGTTTGATGTTCAGGAGGATGAAAAATGACATGGATAGCGGCAGGAACTCGGAATGAGATTTGCTATAACCGGACGCGGCGCATGGGCCGGATGTTGGCAGGCATAACGTTGGCGGCAGGCGTCGGCGGACTGCTCGGCGGCTGCGCGCGGGGCGTGGCGACAACTACCGTGCGCCCGAACGGTTCGTGGACGCGCAAAGTGACCTTTCACGGTAGCAAGCCGGAGAAAGATGGAAGCGCGATGGGTACGACCATCAGCGAGGCGTTTGTGCTGCCGACCGGGGCGGGCTGGAAAGTAACACACGAAGATACCAAAGACGAGGCCGTAGTTGTCGCGGAACGCGCCTTGGAACCGGGCGAAACCCTGCGCGGCGACATTACGGTGAAGGGCGGCAAAAAGCAACCCATGCCTACTGCCGTCAACGAGGTAACGGTGCAAAAAACCGCGCCGGGTGTTTTCAAATACACGGAAACCATCCACTGGAAGGGGCCGGTTCCCAAAAGTTTAACGCCGGATGCCGACATGATCGTCGCGTTCAAAAAGGCGCTGCCGCCTGCCCTCGCTACCGAAGCTAACGCCCGCAGCCTTGCTGCCCAATCCATACGCGATTTGTGGCATGTGATGTTCGGGCCGGGCGATCCGCTGATTTCGCAGTTGTCCTCCCTGATGTCCAGCCCGGAACTTGTGGAACGGCGCGTCCAGCAGCGAATTGGGGCCACGCTTGAGCAACATATCGAAGCGAAGTTTGGCGCACAAATGACAGCCGAGCAGCGGCGGAGCATGGCGCGAAGCATCATCCACAGTTCGTTGTTCAGCCTGACCTCACAAACCAAAAACGCGGGGCCGATGGGCGCGCAACCCGAACCGGGGAACGACAAGGCCGATAAGGAGGATACGACGCCGAGCGCGTCCCTGTTTATCGCGGTCAAGCTGCCGGGGCGGATTACCGCCGCGAACGGCGAACGGGATGATGTCAACGGCGAAGTGTTCTGGGCGTTGTACCCGGAAGCCGCTGTGCTTGGCGATGTGACCCTGACCGCCACCTGCGATACCAATGCGCAATCCGCCAGCCGTCAGGATTTGAAATTTAGCCGCGAATGAATGCGAATACACGCGAATGGATTCAGAAATCAGCGAGTAGAAACTTGGGACGATGATAAAGGAAAGATCAGTCTGAAAAATATTTGCTGTGAAATTTTCGGCGGCAGGAATCCTCTATTGACAGCGCGAATGATGGAATAGAGATTATGTCTCCGGCATCTTCGGCGGACATTGGCGCTTGTAGGCGATAAAACTATGTGTTGCCCGTCCGCCAACAAAAGTAGCGTTCGTTTCGTGAGGAATGATACGTTACCGACGCGCATCAGCAGCGTCTAAGTAGGTTGTTAGTTGTTAGGTAATTAGGGTGTTAGGAGGTCAGGTTTATTATGTTGGCAGGGACTTGGAAGAGTTTTTCCTGACAACCTAATTGCCTAACAACTAACAACCTGCTCTTCAAGCAAGGGGGTTGACAGGATGAGGGATCGTTTTCATCTCAACAATGCGGCTATTTTCGCCGTGATGTGGGTCGCGCTGTCCGGGCTGGTGCTGCATGACATTTCCCTCCGCCATCCGGGGAGCGGAGTCGGAACATCGGTCAGCGACCGGGTTGTCACCAAAGAGTTTATGCTTGTGGACGATAACGGCGTCACCCGCGCCCGCATCGGCATGATGGACAAGACCAATGCGCCCAGCGTCCAGTTGTTCGACGCGGCGGGAGCGCAGCGCGCGCAACTGCGCCTGAACAAAGACGACGTGCCGAGCCTGCGCCTGTACAACGGGGAGGGGAATCTCAAATCCGTTGTGGGCTTCACGCTCAACGACATGCAGCCCACCTTTGTAACGTTTGACGCCAACGGCGTCGGACACATGGAAAATCGCACCCGCCCGGAGGCCGCTTATATCAACATTCAGGATGAAGACCTGTGTAATGGCCGCTACGTGCAGAGCTATCACGGCACGGTAGATTTGTACGCAGGCCAGACCCTGCGCGTACAAAATTCCGGCTATCCAACCTACTTCTACGCTGAATCCGCGCGTTTGCAGGCGGAAGCGGCGCGGCAACAGGCGGTTCAGCAACTGGAAATCGCCCAGCAGCAGGAGGCATTGGCGCATCAGCGCGCGGCTGACGCCGCCATCAACGCCGCTGCCGACAAAGTGAATATCACTGTCGAGACTTCGCCGTTGACGAAGTAGAAAGTAGACAGTTGATAGTTGATAGTAAAGGTCGGTTGGCTGTCAATCCTGTTGAACTTGACGTTCAGCGCATTTGACTCTCAACTCTCAACTATCAACTATCAACTCCTTCCGGCAACACATCCACTGTCACTTTGTCGTTGGTGTAGATGCAAATTTCCGAAGCGATACGCATGGCTTCCAGAGCAATGTCGCGCGCGCTCATTTCGGTGTTCTTGACCAGCGCTTTGGCGGCAGACGCGGCGAACATGCCGCCCGACCCGATAGCCGCCACGCCATCATCCGGTTCCACCACGTTGCCATCTCCGGCCAGAATGTAGATGCGTTCGCCGTCCGTGACGATCATCATGGCTTCCAGTTTGCGCAGAATGCGATCCGTGCGCCATTCTTTGGCAAATTCTATGGCTGCCCGCGTCAGGTTGCCGCTCGACGATTCCAGTTTGCTCTCGAACTTGTCCGCCAGCGATTGCGCGTCCGCCACGCTGCCCGCGAACCCGGCAATTACGCGGTTCTGGTACAGGCGGCGCACTTTGCGCGCGTTGTGCTTCATCACGGTATTTTCCAGCGTCACCTGCCCATCCCCCGCAAGCGCCACCTGATTCTCCCGCTTCACCGCCACAATGGTTGTTGACCGAATTTTCGGCTTAGTCTCTGATTTTGTCATTATATTTTCCAAAATGGAAGTATGTTATTGTAGTCTAAAGCTATGCCGCAACAGCAGCAAATTTTCTAATTTCCCCACTTCTCAGGGAATTAATCCTCGCATCAAGGATGCTGGCGAAACTGTCCCTGTCATCTAGCGAGTTCAGGGTTCATCTGGGCTAAACGGTTGACAATTTGTTCTAGTTTGCTATCATAATCAAGTTTTAGGGCATTGTCATAAGCCGTATAAGCATGAGCAACATCTCCGCTCACAAAGTAACAGTAGCCGATGGAGATATAAATAGTTGCCAATATCTCGTTATCACTTGGATGCAGAGTTTTACCCTCCAAGATTCGCTCCAGTATACTGGCTACATGTGTGTAGATTGAACGCGCCTGTAGTTCAGGCAAGTGTTTTGCAATAAGCGCCAGTACAATAGCTACTGTTGCCTTCTGAAAATCAGGCAATGACTCTTGCGCCAGCAACTGTTCGGCTTCTGGAACAATTTCATGGGTATATCCAAGATCAAGCATAAGAAATAGCTTGACAACCAAGTGTCCCTGCGGGTTTTTGGTGTTTTCTATGGCATAGTTTAGAAATAAAAGAGCGGTATCGTGATGTCCCAACTCATCGTAAACTTTTGCGCGAAACGTAGCAACACGATCTTTGGGAATTAAGTTAGGTTTGCGCATCAATGCAAGAGCCTCTTCCCAATTTTCCTGCTTCATTGCTGCAAAAATGGCCTGTCCAATTTGGATTTTGGTACGCCCACCGGCAGGCTCAAACGTTTCATCGTCTTGCAGCATGTAGAGGTCGGCAGAAAGGCCATTGAGACGCGCTTGCTCCGCTTGTGTCAAGCGCATCCAAGGCGTGTCCATTGCGTCACGAACGGCTTCCGCTTCGTCCGTGTCGCTTTTGCCTTCAGCCATCAGGCTGTTAAGCTGCTTCAGGCGCGATTCGTACTCAACGTAATAGGGATTATTCGCAAATAGGTCGCCCATGTTTGTTCACTTCTCATCAATCGTCCACAAATCTTGTGTGGCCGCTAACGCATCCTGATAACTCGCCAAGACCATGCTTACTACGGGTTCAACCAACCCGTGGTCAACGTTGTTTGGATCAAGACGCAGATATAATTGCTGCGTCAATGCGCCATCTGCAAACTCACCCGTTCCCATACTCCAGACGTGTAAATTGGCGCTGCCACGAGCGTTAGGATGCAGGAACTTCAAACGTTCAGGAACACGATGCGCAGGCAACGCGAGTAAAGAGGGCGCAACAGACATGCCACCGAGGCCGGGATGAACAAGCCCGCTTGCGTCCGCGTCAATATCATCCGGTACGCGCGCTCCGAGTGTCGTTGATGTTGGTCCAAGCGCAGGTTTGCCCTGATCCTGCTTCATTCCACGATATATCTTCGGCATACCGGCCCTTATCCCGCTTCCTGCATTTTATATCTACGGATAAGTACGCGCTTGCCTGTTGGTTTTCCTGCCCAAAATGCGGACAATCATGAAAGATAAAGGGAGCGCAGAATACTCTGCGCTCCCCAAATCATTTTATAACGTCTCAACTTCAAACATACAAAATTACTGCATCCGGCGGGTGCGGGCGATGTAGAGTTCCATGAGAACCTCTTCGGTTTCCCGCTCGTTGAGAAAGTCCCAGTACATGGGATGATTGAGAAGCATTTCGAGATTTAATACGCGGCGCCCGTTTGGTCCGTTGGGGCGGGGCATCGGCAGACGGTCGCGGTTGTACGCGGCATTTACTTCCACAACAAGAGTCGGGCTTGCTTTGGGTTTGCTTGCCGCATCGGTTCCGGTTTTGTCTTTATTCGCGCGTTCTGCATTGTTATGTGACATCGGTTGTCCCCTTTGTGGTTCCGAGACCAGGCATGGCGCCTCGGGGTTTCCATCCGTTGCTTGTTCGTGTTCTTCATTATCGGCAGTATGAGGGGAACTTCACAACCCCGTGCAGTTGCTGCCTCCTACCCTCTTATACGCACCGGCTACTTACAGAATGACGCCTATCTACGCGGGCTTGTTCGCAAAAGTTGACACCCGGCGCACGTGTTGGCTACAATAGCGGATATTATTTCGCGTTCACTGCAAATTTGCTGCAAAGGCGGGCCATTCGCGGCCTGATGACGACATGCCTGAACCCATTTTAAACGCCCATACCGCTGGATACGCCGCCCGCTTCCGAGTTACATCGTGAAGATGGAAAACATCACCAAGCGGTTTCCGGGCGTGGTCGCCAACCAGAACGTTCATCTGCGGGTCGCGTCCGGCACGTTTCATGCCGTGATTGGTGAAAATGGCGCGGGCAAATCCACGCTGCTCAACATCCTGTACGGGCGGTATCGCCCGGACGCGGGGCGTATTTTTGTGGCGGGCGAGGAAGTCAGCGGGGCCCTGCGCAGTCCCGCCGACGCGATTCGGCGCGGCATCGGCCTTGTCAGCCAGCACTACGCGCTGATTCCCGCGCTAACGGTTCTGGAAAACGTGATGCTTGGCGCGGAGGGCGGATTGCCGGGCGGAATTTTGCAGCCGCGCAAAGCGGGCGCGCGAGTTCGGCAGCTTGCGGACACAGCTTGGTCTTGCCAATCTCGACCTGAATGCGCGCGCGGAACGGCTTTCCGTTGCCGCGCAGCAAAAAGTAGAGATTCTCAAAGCGCTTGTACCGGGGCGCGCGTATTCTGCTGCTGGACGAGCCGACGGCAACCCTTGCGCCGCAGGAAGTAGACGCGCTTTTTGCCCTGCTGCATACGCTTGCCGCGCAGGGTTCCACCATTCTGTTCGTCACCCACAAACTGCGTGAAGTCATGACGCACAGCCAGAATGTCAGCGTCCTGCGGGCAGGGCAAAGCGTGGGCGATTTCGTCACAACGCAAACCAGCGAAGCCGAATTGCTTCGCGCCATGATCGGCGCGCGAACCAATTCGCGCCACCACGCTGAATGTGGAGCAGGGAAACAGAGAACAGGGGACAGGAGATGGGACTGCCGAATGGAGCCATGCCGGAACAATTCCTTCCGCCAACTCGCAGGCCGCTTTTGACGCTTCCCCTCTGCTTCAAGTTGAAAATGTCACGGTGAGAAACGCGCGGGGGGCGGAAGCGGTACAAAGCGTATCCCTGAGCGTGGGCAGAAGCGAGATATTAGGAATTGCGGGCGTGGACGGCAGCGGGCAGCGCGAACTTTCCGAGTCGCTTGTGGGGTTGCGGCGCATGGAAACGGGGCGTTTGTTTCTGGAGGGAGTGGACATTACGCGGCTGAATGTGCGTCAGCGGCAGCAGTCGGGTATCGCCTATATTCCCGAAGACCGACACCGGGCGGGCATGATTTTGGATTTTTCCATTGCGGAAAACTATCTGCTCGGCCATGAGCGCGAAGCGAGTTGGGGCGGCGGCGTCACATTTGATGAGCGGGTACTGCTGTCACACGCGCAGGCGATGGTGCAGCAATACGACGTGCGCGGCGGCACACGGGGCGGACTGGCTCCGGGCGGGGCGTTGTCGGGCGGCAATCAGCAGAAAGTGGTGTTTGCCCGCGCCATGGATTCCGGGCCGCGTTTGCTCGTCGCCTGTCAGCCCACGCGGGGTCTGGATGTGGAAGCGGGCCGCTTTGTGTACAAAACGCTGGAACGCGCCAAAGCGGACGGATTGGGCGTCCTGCTGTTTTCGCTGGATTTGGATGAAGTGCTGCGCCTTTCGGATCGTATCGCCGTGATGTTCAACGGGCGCATCGCGGGCATCCTCACTCGCGCCCAGGCCACGCCGGAACGGATCGGAGCATTGATGACGGGAGCCGCGTATGAATAGCCGTATTGCCCAATCCGGTGGGTGGGCGCGTCCCCTGCTGAGTATTCTGGCGGGGCTGATGCTGGCCGCGTTCCTGATGCAGTTGTCGGGGTACGACGTTCGGGCGGCCTATGGCGCGTTGTGGAGCGGCGCGACGGGGCTGGAGTCGGGACATGCGCGGGGAACCAGTCAGATTGCGATTGGCTCGTTGAACGCGCATGTCAATTTGTACCAACTGGCGCAATCCCTGTCGCGGGTCACGCCCCTGCTGCTGGCGGGACTGGCGATTGCGCTGGCATTGCGGGCGGGATTGTTCAATATCGGGGCGCAGGGGCAAATGACGGTCGGGGCTTTGGCCGCTGCGGTTGTGGGCACGTGGGGCGCGAGACGGCAAAGCGGGCGCGAGTGGCGGATTGCCGCCGTTTGTTCATGTGCCGCTTGTGCTGCTGGCGGGCGCGGTTGCGGGCGGATTGTGGGGGGCATTGCCGGGACTGCTGAAAGCGTACCGGGGCGTCCATGAGGTGATTTCCACGATCATGCTCAATTATCTCGGCCTGAACATCGTCACGTATCTGGTTACGCATAACCTGAAAGACCCGAAAAGCGCGGCCACGCAAACCGCGCTGATTTCCCATTCGGCTATGCTGTCGCCCTGGGTTCCGGGCAGCAATCTGACAGCGGGGTTTATTGTGGCCCTTGTTTGCGCGGTTGCCGTGACGTTTCTGATACGGCGTACCAGCGCGGGGTATCAGATACGGGCGGTGGGCATGGGCGCGGAAGCGGCGCGGGCGGCGGGAATCCCAACCGCCCGGGTTCTGGTGACAACCATGTTTTTGTCGGGCGCTCTTGCGGGAATTGCGGGCGCGATTGAAGTGGCGGGAATTCATCATCGCTACGTGCAGGGCGTGGCGGGTAATTACGGATTTGACGGCATTGCGGTCGCGCTGCTAGGCGGGTTAGGCGGCGTGGCTGTCACCCTGAGCGCGTTCTTCTTCGGCTTTCTGGCAGCCGGGGCCGATTACATGGAAACCCTGACCAATGTGCCGAATTCCGTCGCCATTATCGTGCAGGCATTGGTGATTCTATTTGTCGGCATCCGGCTGACGCGCAGCCCAAAGCGCGACTCGTCCCCGGCTGTTCCGACGACCCCACAGGAAGGTTCAACCACGCAAAATGCCCCTCTAACGCCCTTGCCGCCTTTGTTTCCGCAACCCTGTTCAGCGCGACGCCACTTGTTTTGGCCGCGATGGGCGGGATTCTGTCCGAGCGGGCGGGCGTGGTCAATATCGCGCTGGAAGGCCTGATCCTGACGGGCGCGTTTGTGGGCGTGGTGGCGGAACAGAGCGCGCAAACGATGGGCGGAAACGCGCCCCTCTTCGGGCTTGCAATGGCGGTATTCGCGGGCGGGCTTGTCGGCCTGCTTCACGCCACCCTGACGCAAAAACTGCGCATGAACCACGTTGTCAGCGGGCTTGGCATCAATCTGCTGGCGGCGGGCGCGACGCGGTATTTAAGTCTGCGCCTGTTCCCGTCCGGCATCCACGTCAACGGCCTGCCGGGAAATCTGTTTTTGGGACTGGCGATTGTCCTGCCGTTTGCTGTGTACTGGCTGCTGTCGCGCACCACATTCGGGCTGCGGTTACGGGCGGTCGGGGAAAACCCGGAAAGCGCGCGCATGGCGGGAATCGCGCCCGGTCCGCCCCGCTATGCAGCGGTGATGCTGTCGGGAATGTTGGCGGCATTGGCGGGCGCGTACCTGTCGCAATCGGACGCGCACGGCTTTTCCAGCAACATGTCGGCAGGCAAGGGTTACATCGCGCTGGCAGCGGTCATTTTCGGCAAATGGACGCCGGGAGGAGCCGCATTGGGAGCCTTGTTCTTCGGCTTCTTCTACGCCCTGCAAACCCAACTGCAACTCATGGGCAAGCACATTGTCTTTCTAGGCATCGAATGGACAAGCCCCTTCCTCCTCGACGGCCTGCCGTATTTAATGACTTTAGCCGCCCTCGTCAGCGTGGTAGGCCGTGCCACTCCCCCCGCCGCCCTCGGCAACGAAGATGCTTGATAGTTTGTAGTGTTAGTCCTTGTGCTGTAGCTGTACACGAATTATTGAAAATCCGGTTCATGCACAAGGACTACGAAAAACAGATGCCAGCATGTCGCCGCCGCTACATACACTATTGCCTCTACTCTTATTGGCACAACATTGTGTAAACTAAGTCGCATGAGAGTTGACATGTCAATCCTAGATAGAGTACAATTGAACTGTTCTCTCAAGCATATCATCATGCGTGGGATTTAGATAAGTAGGACTGATGCGAAGCAACCGGTCAGTTTTTTGCACAACTCTGTGCTAGGAGTAGATATGAGACGAAAAGCGGGGAAGAACCCTGAAGACGTAGCGCGGGTACAACGCTTTCAGAAATGGGTGAAGGAGCAACGTGAGGCGCGGGGTTGGACTTATCAGCAGGTTGCGGATAATTACAATTCACAACGCGATGAGGGCGAGGCGACGATTGGCGCTACCGCTATCCGTCGAATGGAAGATCGGCCTGAAGAACTGGAAACGGTACGACGCGACACCTGCCGTGCTCTGGCGCTCGGCCTGAATTTGGATGTGAATGAGGTATTCATGCAAGCGGGGTATCTGCCTAGCGACGAGTATCTGCAACTCGACGAACTCCCTATGGAGCGTCGTATTGAGTATTCGCGCCTATCGGATAAATCCAAAGCGCGTGTCCTGCGTTTCATACAGTTTGAATATGCCGACACCGTGCGCTCGAAGTAGTGCCATGAAGGGAGGCGATATGTCTAACCCATGCAATAATATCTGTAAGTGTTGCAGGAAACCGCTCACTTGCGAACACATAGAACAGCAAGTGTATTTTGGATGCGAACACGTTCAATTTAGAACATGCGAAGAATGTTGGGACGAACAGTACAGCGATGAAGAGTACGTCCAACAGAAACGAAGGCAGAAGGATAATCAAGAAAACTCCCGTGAATTGAAACCTTTAACTGCCAAAGTTGCTGGTTAAATTTTGCGTGACACGTAGACATCGCAACGGTTCTTCGGCGTGTTCAGCGCTCGTTTCCTGAAATTGCATGGTAACATTCTGTACATTTCGCCTGCCAAACTTGCAGCACCCAATCAACAGGTCTTTGAACCCAAACTATCATCAGTTCGTCAAAACATTACAGACACGCGAAGGATGGCCTGATCCAACACAAGAAGATTTGGATGCTGCCACAGAAGTTTGGAATGCTGTTCGTCGGAGGCAAGTTTTACCGTGAAAACTCGTTTATTGTTTACACTACCCACCAGCGGTTTACCCGCAGGAACGCCCCCGCCGCCTGTGCCGACGGTCATTGCCGAGGGTGAAAGTGTTGTTCTATTCTCAACACGGCGTTTCCCGGCAATTGGAATTTCGCAACTTAGAGGAAATCACCACGCAAAGCATCCGAGAAGCATTGCGGCTTGGGCCGGATACGTTCGTGTATCTTCCGCCCGTCCGCGAAACGCCGCCAGATATGGACATCTACTCGTGGGATTTTGCCATTTGGCGGCAACAGTGGTGGACTGAAACGTTATGCGAGGTTGTCAAACAGGGGGTGGTTCCTGCTGTGGCAAGGGAGTTTGTCAGCGTATAATGAACACTGCGTCAAACGAAGCGACACAAACAAAGCCAATCGCCAAAACATCGGGTACGCGCCTGCTCGACCTGCTGGCGGGATGGGAGCGTTACGTCAGCAGTGATGAAGAAGCAGGCTTACCGGATGGTGCCCTTTCGGCGGACGAACTCGGCGCGTTGTATCAGGAGGCGGGCGCGCTGGTTGCGACCACTGAAGACGCGGACGCAGAAAATGATGCTGTCTATGAGTTCGTACAGGAACGAATTTTGCCCCTCTTGTTTCGGCGCGACGCGCAAGGCTGATTCAGCAATCAATCTGGTATAAGGAGGTGAGAACATGCTGGAACGGATTACGATGGACGCGAATATCTGTCATGGCAAGCCGGTAATTCGTGGCTTGCGCTATCCCGTCGAAATGATTATGGAGCTTCTCGCGGCAGGAATGAGTCATGAGGAAATTTTAGCCGACTACGAGGACCTTGAGCCTGAAGACATTCTCGCTGTACTCGCCTACGCCACGCGAGTGATGCAGATTAAACGCATTGAGATGCTGCCGGTATGAGATTCCTGATTGACGCCCATTTGCCGCGCCGTCTTGTAATCCTGTTGGCAAGCGCAGGACACGACGCCATACATACGCTTAACTTGCCGGATGGGAACAAGACGACAGACGTATTTATACTGAAAGTCGCCGCGCAGGAGCAGCGCGTAGTGGTTACAAAAGATGCGGATTTTGTCAATTCGTATCAGGTCAAACAGCAGCCGGAGCGACTGTTGCTGATCTCAACAGGGAACATTACCAATGCGGCGCTTGAAGCCTTGCTTGTTCCTGGGTTGCCCTCCATTGTTTCAGCTTTTAGCACGGCACACTTCCTTGAACTCTCCAAAACAGCCTTGATTATCCACTCGTAGGAAGAAAGCAGTTTGTATGCTCACTTTAGAGACGGAACGGCTGATTTTGCGCGATTTTACTGCCGAAGATGCGCCCGCGCTTCATCGCGAAATCTACTCCGACTACGACGTTCTTTTTCACTACAACGGCGGGAAAGTCCTGACGCTTGAGGAGGTGCAACGCCGTCTGCCAAAACGTTTCGGCGGCCATCAGTTCGGCTATTGGGCTGTGACGCGCAAAGACGACGGGCAGTTGTTGGGGCAGGTTCATCTGGATGCGTATGTCAACGCGGGTTGGTACGATGTTCCCGAAGATGCCCCTTCGCCATTCCAAAGTGTGGAAGTTCATTTAGGCTTTGCTTTCGGGAAGCGGTTTTGGGGCAACGGCTATGCTACTGAAGCCTGCTGCGCTGTAATCCGTTACGCCTTTACGCATCTGCGCTTGAAACGATTGGTCGGCGGCGCAAACGCGAACAACCTCCCATCCATTCGCCTGCACCGACGGCTTGGTTTCCACACATTCTCCTCCTCGGACGGAACCGGAGTAAACGCCATTCTGAACAATCCCCTTACCATCTACACTCTCCGCCCGTTCCGGGAGGAAGACCGCGCCGGGATAAGCGCGTTGGGAACGCATGTTATTGACTGGTGGTACGCCAACGGGCCGGGAACCGCCCTGCGTCTCATTGCGGAAACGGTAGCAACCGGGGAGACCGTAGGCCAATTGCAGGTTGTGGATCGCAGTCTTCCTGAACCAAGCCGCAGGCCGAGACAGTGCCATCTCATTTTAGAAGTCGCGCCCGAACATCGGCAACGGGGGATTGGCGGGGCGTTGTACGTTCAGGCCGAAACGTTTGCGCGGGGCAGAAACGCGCAATTGCTGTACGCCGCCTATATCGAAACAGAGGACGCGCCCGCCGCCGCGTTTCTCGCAAGGCGCGGGTTCGAGCTACTGGAGCGATTTTATCCCTCCTGCCTTGATCTGAACAATTTTGATCCAACGCGATTTGAGTCGGCAATCCAACGGGTTCACGCGCAGGGTATCCGGTTGGTGACGTATGCCGAAGTGGGAGACAATACAGACAACCGGCGCAAGTTGTACGAACTGGAGCAACTGGCCCATGCCACCCAGCCGTTTTGCGAAGTGGAACCCTACATTCCCGAACCGTATGCGAAGTGGGAGCAGGAATTCGCGAATCGCGACCCGCAAACAATCTTCCTTGCCCTTGCACAATCAGTGGAAGCATCGGAAGATGCAAAAAACTCAGAGGAAGTTTGGGCAGGCGTCGTGACAGGATTGGAATGGTACTTTACGGGTGTTCATCCCGACTGGCGCGGGCTTGGACTGGCGACGGCGTTGAAGGTATTGTGCATTACAGAAGCAAAGAAGCGCGGCCTTGCGCAGATGGAAACGGAAAATCATGGCGACAATGCGGCCATGCTTGCCGTAAATCGCAAACTCGGCTTTGTCTTCACGGCCCCGGAAGCCGCGTATGTGAAACGCTTTTTATAACGCAAACAGCTTTGAAATTATGAGACGGCTGCGGCATCGGCCTCTGCGCCTGTAACGTCCGTCTGTGTGTTGTTTTTATAATGCCACGCGCTTACGTCTGCCGCCAGAAACGCCAGCGTGCAGCCATAGGAATAGATGGGGATAAATCCGCGAAAGTTGGTTGCGAGGACAAGCCGTTCGCTGATTGCCTCGATTTTAGAAAACGCGACAAACGCGACCAGAAAGCACGACGCCAGCAATACGACAATCGCAGTCCTTCCTTTAGTACGGCGTGTCGACAGGGATCGCAGGCCGATGAAAAACGGGAAAATCAAAACAACGGCATCGTACTTGAGGTGGGTGAAAATTAGTGGGGTCAACGCCACGCCAACGGCAAAGAATTCCAGCAAAAATCCCTCCTCCTCAGAATGGGGACGCGCATGACGCCACAGCAGCCACAGGAACAAAAGCGCGGCGAGGGAACATAGACCGGCAAGGCGATTGGCGAATACCATGTTGGGCGTGTACGCGCTCAACAGAAATACCCAGTGCGTGAACTGGCTCGTATAATTGAAATTTTCGTAGGGCGCCACTCCCGGCATCATCTCGATGTCGTAGGGTTCGCCGCGCCAGAACTTCACATGCTGGCGCGTGTCCGGGTAGTTGTTGGAGCCGCGAACCGCGTAGTTCGCCATGTTCAGCCGCCAGCCCGCAAAGGTCTGCGCCACGCCCGTTCGCGCCAGTCCCGCAAGATTCAGAACCAATGTCAGTACCACAAAGGCCGCCAGCTGCCGATACCGTTTGCGGAAAGCCCACAACAGCACAACCGGAACAAGCAGGCTGACTTTGAGCGTCATCAGAACGGCGCAGGCGAGGGCCAGTCCCTTGCGCCCCCGCATCTCCGCATACAGGAAAATGCCGAGGAGTTCCGGCGACCAGAAGCGCGGCCTGATACTGCCCCGCGCACCAGCGCGCGCTTCCCGAACAGGCCGTGATTCCCAACAGCAGCAGGCGCGATTCCACCGGCCATTCCGGGCCAATAACCTTTAACGCCAGCCAGATGCCCGCAAAGAACACGATTAGCGAGAGCGTCAGCCAGATATGGCGGGCTATCGGTTCGGGGAAAAGCGCGAAGGGGGACAGGGCAATAGCGGTAAACGGTGGGTAGGGGTTGGGGTTCAGAACAATCCGTTGTGCTTCGCCCCGCGCCGCTTCAGCAACGCGGAGTGGATTGCCTTCAAGGACATAGGGAGACTGCCCCCGCGCAAACCGCGCCGCGAGCGGATAGTAGCACACTCGAAAATCCTGTCCATTAGGACTTGCCGAGCGGTAAAGCACAATGATTCCGATAACGAATAAAATCACGCCCAACACGCCCGAAACGCGCCGGGGCAGGCGAATACTCTGTCCGGTATTGGCGTTTGTGGAGATAGTCTGGTATGGGCGCGCGCGAAGCATGTGTCTCTCCGATGAGGGCTGACTTGTTGGCTAAGAATGTTGGTGAGAAGTGTACCCGAATGAACAAACGCTTGCGAAAAATTGTTTGTGCAGCATTTGCCTGTAACATAGCAGACGATTGCGCCCGAATACCCAACACCGATTCTAATCGCGCCTTGACAAATCGCCCCGTCTGCCGTATACTGTTTGGCGGATACAAGCGCAAATCAACACGTTTTCGCGGTAATCAATTGAATCTGGTTTGTTCCCCGTTAGTTTAGCGGCAGAACGCCTCGCTCTGGACGAGGTAGGGGTAGTTCGAATCTATCACGGGGAGTTCGATTCACAATTAAGTCTGTTCGCAAGTCAACAATTCTCAACAGCGCGTAATTCTCTCTTCAACAAGAGCAGGATTACGCGCTTTTGGCTGTTTGAAGGAACCGCAAAAATCGCTTGACTAATTCCCCGTTTTTCCGGGTACACTAATCATCAACAAAAGTTCCTGCAAATGATCTCTTTTGCTTGTTTTGTTTCATCTCCTGTTTGATCTGTATTCGTCAGCGCAACCCCGCCGCAGCCATCCATAAATTGTTCCGATGGCTTGACAGGCGTTTGGAAATACGAGGTTAGTTTTATGGCCGCAAGCAAGCGCAGCAATTATTCCACCAACAATGCCCGCAACGCGGGAACCGAGGCCGCGCGTAATATCGGCGTGGTGTTGGGATTGGGCGGGCTAAGTTTCTTTCTGGGCTTCTTTGTCCTGTCGCGCATGGTTCCCGACAAGCATGATGAGAGCGGGATTGCCCCTGCCGCCGCTGCCACCACCCACAACGCCCCCGCCCGTCCGGCGCAAACGCCCGAACCCACACCCGAACCCGGTCGCAGTGATGCCGTCGCTTCCGCTTCTGCCGCAACGCCCAAACGGGACAACAAAGAGCCGATCCTGTTACCGGACACGGATTCTGCCACGCAGAAACCCGGCAGTCTTGAGCATACGCCCAAATCCGACACGTCCGAAACCGCCAAAAGCGCGGCGGAAGCCGACACGTCTGCCACAACAACAGACACAACCCCGGCAACCGGCGCAATCCCGGCTGCGGGTACAAAATCCACAGGGGGAGCGACTTCGGAAACCGGGGGCGGGTCCGCCACAACGCCGCGCGCAAGACGGCACACGCGCGCCGGCGCGTCCGATACCCCCTCCGCTTCGAGCGACAAGTCGGATAATGGCGGCTTCAGTCAGGATGACCAGAAGCCGTCCCGTATTGATCGCGACACATCGGGCGATACTTCCGACAAACCGGCGCGGCGCGACGAGGCGGCTTCAACGGCCTCTCGCGCGGAACACGCGGACAGCGCGGGGGATGAAACCGCCAAAACTCCCAAACCCGTGAAGCGCGTCCGCTACAGTGTGCGCGGCAGCGCGTACTCGCGCCGCGAAGCCGCCGAGCGCGAAGCCCGCCGCATTACGGATGTGGGATTAGACGCGACCGTTGTACCCGTTACCAGCGAAGACGGCACAACCGTGTACCGCGTTCAGCAGGGCGTATACCGCAACCGTTCCAACGCGGAAAAAGCCAAAGCCAAACTGTCCGAAGCGGGCGTGGAAGCGGAAATAGTGAGAAAGGCAGTAGGGAGTGGGGAGTAAGATACGAGATAGGAGATACGAGATACAAGTGGAGACTGCATTGTACTCGTATCTCGTATCTCCTATCTCGTATCTACCTCCTTCCTAATTTCCTGCCAATCCTCTGCCTGCCGCGCAGGGGGCGGGTGGAAATCACGACTTGCGGGCTGGGGTGATAAACGGGAATCAAGCGTGTGCCGCGCCAGTCAATGCAGCGTCCTACGCCCGAAGCCAGTGTCAGGCCGTGCGGTTCCAGCAGGTGCAGGGCGCGGAGGGCCGTCGCGCCCACGCTGACCACAAGCGGCGGCTGAAGTAAATCCAGTTGGCGGCGCAGAAATTGGCCGCAGTTGGCGATTTCACGGGCAGTCGGCCTGTCATTCGCGCCGCTGAGTTTGCGCGGATTGCACAGCGCGGCGTTGGTGATGAATACGTGTTCGCGTTCCAGTCCGGCCTGTTCCAGCAGCCAGTTGAAATGCCTGCCGGACGCATCGCCCTGCATGGGAACGCGGGTTCGGTCGCCGCCCTTCCGTCCGGGCGCTTCCGCGACAAACACGACTTTTGGAGTTCGGGTTCCGTTTTCGCGGCTCAACACGGCAATACGTTCAGCCAGTCGTGGGCAGCGCGTACACGCCTGCGCTTCCACGCACAGTTGATCGAACAGCGCATCGCGGGCCTCGGCTGTCTGCAAATTAAAAGTTCGCGTTTCTATTTTCATCGGTTGGGCTGTTATGTCATGTGCGCCGGAGCGCATGGAGTTGCCGGAAATCGGGCGTTCTCCCGTCCATAGAGGCGCATTTAGACGGTTTACGAACGATTTGAATTAATTTTATCATTTTCTTCGCCTCTCCCGGTAAGAAAGTGCGCCAAAAGACTTGCGCGAACCGTCTAATAGTTGATATAATAGCGCAGATACCCCCGAATTGCGTTCCGCTCCCCCTCCGGCGAACGAGTATTTTAAGCAGGCAATTTTTGCCATGACATTTTTCTCCTGATTGCGCCCGATTTCGGCGGCTTTTTACGCGCAGGAACGGCAGGCAGGAACTCTCCGCGCTCGACACGTTCGGCGTGTTCGACGCGCTCCAGAAGGCAGGAAACTATTATGAGGAAAAGCGTGTTGTGGAACCTTCCCCACGTCCGACTCTCGTTCGCGCTGCTATTCGCGCTGATGGGTTCTCTCTCGATCTCCGGCTGCGGTGGCGGTGGCGGCGGCAGTCCCACCCCGAAACCCCCGCAGACCACCACAGGCGATCCGACCAAAGCGGCTATTACCGGCGTCGTCGTAGATACCACCACATCGGCAGCGCCCGTCGTGGGCGCGACGGTTTCCGTTGCCGGCACGAGCCTTTCCGCCAAAACAGGCGCGGACGGCAAGTTCTCCATCATCAATGCCCCGGTGGGAACTGTCGGTCTGATTGTGACCTCGCCCGATCCCACCGTGTACTACAACGTGGTTTTGTATCATTCCAACATCTACAACGATTTCAGCACCTGTCCTCTCAGCGTGACCACGCAGGCCAGTTCCAAAGGCACGTCCTCTGCCGGAACCATCCAGCTATTCCCCAGCGGAACCAATCCGCCCCCGCCCCCTTATACCGGCGTAGGCTGCCCGAAATAATTCGCGCGTCCGCCTTACTATTCCGCCCTTGCGCAAACCTTTAGGGTTTGCGCAGGGGCGAATTGGTTTCGGCGCTTACCCGGAGCAGGGAGTGTTCTGAAAATCCTACGGCTTACATTGATTCCCTGTCAATCGCTAATGGCTGGCTAATGCCGCTCTGTTATTCTCTGTATACCTTCGTCCTTTATGTCTATGAGGACGGACCCGAAAGGAAGACAGAAATGAACCGTTCTTGCGCACACGCGCTCCTGCTAGCGCTTGCCTTGCTGTTCGCAGCTCCTCTATGCGGCAGAACCCAAACCCTCTCTCGCTACCAGTTCCCGGATGGCAGCGGTACTATCGGCCTTGCCTCCGGCTGGAAAATCCTCAACGCCGGTAATGGAGCCGTCGCTGCCAAAGGCGCGAAGGGCGCGATCTCGCTGGGCATTCCGCTCCCGGTAGTCTCCCGCAATGTCGCGGCCCAATTTCCCAGCATTCCCAACGCCGCTCTGTTTCCCGGCAGCCTGCGCGTGGACTTGACCGATCCCGCCCATGCCGCCATTGACATGATGCTCGCTATCAATCGCAAAACGCCCGGTTCGCTCCGCAATATCAAGATCAAAGCGGTCGAGTATGTCCCGGTGGAAAAAGGGAAGGCCGCGTTCATACGCTATTCCGTGACGCTCAACGGTGTCCCGTCAGAAGCCTTCGGCCTGTACACCCTCCTGCCGATTGACGCGACACAGGGGATGTTGTTCTACTCGATAGTTTGCGCGAGCAAAGACACTTATGGCAAAGCGCTTCCGACGATGATGGCAATGTGGCACTCCTGGTCGCTCAGCGACGCCGTAATCCGCAAGCGCTTGCAAGATGCCGCCACCGCGCTGGGCGAGATAGACGTGGTCGGAGCCAGGAACGAAGTGACTGCCCATCGCCGCAAGGTCGCCGAAGCGGCAGCAGAAGACTGCGACGCCTATATCCGGCAATAAAATCCAGCGGCCTGCAACAGCGCATTAAAGCTCTTTCATAAGTCTATCGAATGAGATAAGGCTTGCCGCGCTTGCAAAGGCTTATGAAAGAGTTCTATCGGGTGAAAACAGATGGAAATGATGGGAACCGTTGCGGATAGCGCGAGGCAAGACAACGAAAGGGCAGCAGGTTAGCGCATGATGTGGATTAAATTACGCGCAGGTTCCCACCTTTGGCATGTCCCGTCGCTATACTCTCCACCTGACGCCATTTGCGGACAATGGCACACCCAAGCGGAAACCGCCAACGGCTACGACATCACCGCCAAGTTACCCGATGAAGACGTTTGCCCGGAGTGTTTGCAGGAGTTGGAGTTTGAAGCAGAACAGGAGGCAGAACGGATGGCGCGCGCTGAAATCCAGGCTGCTGCTCCCCTGTCATCCCCATTACCGCGCGAAACCACCCTTGCAACGATCATAGAGTGGCATAAACAAAACAATGCCGCGCAAGCCTCTGGCGTGTATGTGAAAACAACCTCTGAGCAACGCGCCATGTTCCGCGATGCTGCCGAACATATCCCTTTAGTCGGCTATCTGACAACGGCGCTGCACTGGCAAAATTATCCCGGCCACGATCTGACCTGCGATATCAGCCGATGCCGAGATGCCGTCTTGTATTTGCTCAATGAGCTGGAAATATTAGAAGCGGCGATGCAAGTGACGAGAGATAAAGCCGTTGAAGCCCCCATCGAAGAGGGGCGCGTAAATACGCGCTGTGGTAAAGTCCAGTTCTGTCATCCCAGGAATACGGAGATTTCTTATGGACCCTTACGCCTTTATGAACTCGCTGACGATTAAAAATGCGACAGAACCGTCAACCGCGCAGGCGTCCGATGCCCTGCTACAACGATTGGCGCTGTATCAGATGCGTGATCGGCAGCATGGCAACGTGGTCGCCTGCGTCATGAGACATCCACCCACCTGGCAGGCGAGCAGCGATGTGATGTGGAACTACCAGGACATGAGCCTGCCTGTAAAAGCCTATGCCCAACTCTACAATCCACAGGGCGCGGAGGGCGTAGAGTTCCTGCCCAACGAAATGTTCTTCTGGATGCCCGAAGCCAGGGGATGGTATCAGCAGGGACAAAACGTGATGGGACAGGCGTTCATGCCGCCGATGTCGTGCGTGGACGCGCTGACAACGTGGGTTGTGCCGAAGTTTCGGAAGGGGCTGCCCGGTCTGCGCGTGACGCGCCGGGGCAATGTGTCCTTCCTGTCCCGGTTTGGCCCGTCCGCGCAGAGTACGCAGGGAGAAGAGGGCTGTATCACGCTGGAGTACGTCCTGAACGGCAAACCGGTGGAGGAGGAGATATATGGCGTCCGGTCGCTGCTGCAAGTGCCTTTTTATGGACCGCAGGGCATGATGGTACAGACGAACTGGGGCTTTCCTGTCCTGTTCGGCTTTCGGGCGGAAAAAGGCCAACTGGACGCGAACCGACTGCTGTTCTGGCAGATCGCCACCTCCCTGCGGCGTAATCCCGTGTGGGAGCAACTGCTGAAGCAGATCATGGGGCAGTTACAGGAGGTATTTGAGTATTACACGCAGTTAGGCTACTCGCAGATTCAGGCGGCAGGGCAACTCAGTCATGCCATCAGCGCCAACAACGACGCGATGCTGGCCGGTTTCGAGCATCAGCGGCGCGCGGCGCGCATCACCAGCGCCGAGCGCCGTCAAGTGGAAGCCAACGCTTCGGGACGAACAACGAACGACGACTTCAGCGACATGATGCGCGGCGTGGAAACGGTGTACGATCCCTATTGGGGCCAGTCGCAGCAGGACGCGAACTACCTGTACCATTGGACGGACGGGCAGGGCAACTACCAACACTCCGACGACCCGTTCTTCAACCCTTCCATCGGCGCAAACCAGGACTGGACATTGATGCAGCCGGTACAGCGTTAGCGGCGAACCGAAATTGGCTATCAGAGGAAGAATACCTTTCCCTTGTCAGTTTGGCGCGAACGTGGTACACTTCAAACTATGGGAATGTCCAACCAAAATTTGCGTGTGGCGCGTTTGCGGCGGCAGGCGGTGGCATGGCTGGCCGGAACGGCGGTTTTGTTCGGCATCTATCGGGTGTACCGTTGGGCCGAACCCTCCTCCTCCAGTATTGCGGCGGTCCTGTCGCCGTCCGCCGTCAGCAACGTCAGTCTGGAACTGGAAGAGGCCACTTTCGAGAACTACGCCGAAGGCAAAAAGAACTGGTCCCTGTGGGCCAGGCGCATCGCCATCGAACGGCAAAACGGCGGCGTCCCCAACAGCCTGCAAGCCGCCACCATTGACGATATTCGAGACGGCAAACTGTTTTCCAGCCCGTTAGGGAAAACAAAGGATGAAGGCGGAAGGATGAAGGATGAAGTCAATTCCCATTCATCACTCCGTGTTCAGCCGTCCGTATTATCCCAACCAACCACCAACCACCAGCCACCAGCCACCAGCCAGTCGGGCAGCGACAGCGACCCCGGACTTCCTGCCGCAACGTTTTCGGCGCAGCATGGGCGTTATCTGGTGGGGAGCGCGGAGGGGCTTCCGACGGAAATGCAGTTCACATATTCCGTACAGTGGCAGTTTCAGCTAACGGGCGATGTAAAAATAAGGACGCGGGAGGGGCATCAGTTCCACGCGCCCGCCATCCTGATACTGGAACTGTACAACCGCAAGACAGGCAAGGCCGAGCGGCACATGCTGTGCAATCAGGGCGGCGAAATCAAGGCCAAAGGCGCGACCGTGCAGGCGAATCAGGCCCGCTACGACGAAAAGAATCAGACCGTCGAGTGTCTTGGCGGCGTCCACGCGCAATTGCAGCAGGACAGCGTACAGGGCGAACATTTTTACTGGGCTTTGAAAGACAACGCGCTACGCTCGCCCGATCAGGTTTCCGGCGTGTGGCAGGGCTGCGCGTATACCGCCTCGGACATTCTCATTGACGCCACTCAGCAGGTCTATCAGGGAAAGAGGTTCCGCATGCAACTCAATGGAAAAAATGCTTCCAAACTCGTCGCAGGCAGTCTCGGTTTAGTAATGACAACGGGACTGGTATCGAACGGGCAGACACCCCCCGGCGCGAAAACCCCGTCCGCCAACGCCACAGCCACCGCGCAGGGTGGCAATGACCTGTCCGAATTCGAAGGGGAAGATTTCAAGAGCGTCAACAAAAGCCAGACGACAACGGCCCACCATTTCACGTATACAAGAGGCAGTCGCGTGATTACGGGTGACAACGGCCGCTATGATAAGAAGAACGGCGTTTTGGATGCGGACGGCCACATGGTTATGGACGACCCGGAGCATCACGGAATCTGCCAGAAGGCGCATGTGGAAGAGACGAAGGCGCTGGCTGTCCTCACGGGCGACGTGGTTCTCACGCTGAAGCCGCAAACACCCGCCGCAGGGGACAATCCCAACGACATTTCCGCCGGAAAAAATCAGGGCGCGGTCGTGACGTGCGATCAGGTAGACAGCTACTACAAGAAGAAGTTCACCGTCCTGCGCGGCCATCTGGTATTCAAGCAGCATATTCTGCGCGCGGGGCAGGAGCCGCTGGATCGCACCGGCACGGCGGAACACGCCGAATACGACGACAAGAACGAGGTGCTGACCCTGTTCCCCCCCGTGCTTGGACATGACAGCGATGAGACCCAGTTCTATTCCAACGATAAAAAAGTGATTATCACCACCAAATCAGGTGAGGAGTCAATAACCGGCGCGCACGGCAAGGTGATTTCCCATGTGAAAGAAACTCCCGAAGACGACAATCCCGCAAACGCCGGACAAGACAAAAAGACCGGCGTGGATAAGAAGCCCACTCCCGGCGCGATACCGGGCGGCGCGACACCGAGCGGCGGCGCAATCCCCGACGCGCCCGCCAACCCGGCAGAGAAGCCCCAAACGACTCCCTCTGACGCGCCCAAAAAAGCGGAAGACAAACCCGCCCCCGACAAAAAGGACACGGGGAAGCCAACCGCCAGCAAATAGGAAATCGCCTTGACCAGTTTGGAGCATTTGAGTGACAGCCAGAAGGCCGCCGTCCTGCATGACGACGGCCCTGCTGCCGTTTACGCGGGACCGGGCAGCGGCAAAACGCGCGTGGTCACCCTACGGGCGGCGCGACTGGCAAGTCAGGGCAAGCGCCTGCTTGTCACCACATTTACCAACGACGCGACGGAAGAGATGCGCGCCCGTCTTGCCCAACTGCTTTCCAAAGAGCAACTGGCGCGAACGCAGATTTCCACCATGCACGCGCTTTGCCTGCAAACCCTGAAAGCGACCGGAACCAAATTCGCCCTGCTGACCGACGAGCAGCAGCGTCGGGGATTGGCCGAAACCGCGCTTGCCGGGGAGTTGGACGGCGGCGTGGCGGGCTTTCTCACCCGCATGTCGTTTCAAAAAAACACGGGCATGACCGCAGACGCCTACAAGCACGACGGCAGCAGCGAGGACATGGATTTCGCGCGCTGCTGGCGGGCGTATGAGAAGGAAAAACCGAAAAAAGGCTTTCGCGAGTTCGACGATCTGATTCTGGACGCGGGCGCGTTGCTGGCAAAGCAGGAGGATACGCGCCGACTGCTGGCGGGCCGCTTTTCCCATATCATCGTGGACGAGTGCCAGGACATGAATCAGCCGCAGTACGTCGTCGCGTTCGCGCTGGCTCAGGATCACAAGAACCTGATGCTTGTCGGCGACCTCGACCAATCCCTGTACGGCTTTCGTGGCGCGGACACGACCACATTCCAGCATTTCGCCGCCAATGCGCGTACCCGCGTCTATGAACTGCGCGAAAACTACCGCTGTACCCGCAGCATCCTCGCCTTTGCCGACAGCCTGATACGACAGGACGAGAACCGCCGCGCCCTGACCTTCGTGCCTACCCGTGACGAGGGCGAACCCGTCACCTGGGAACGCTATCCCGATCCCGATTTAGAGGCGCTGGATATTGGCGAACAGATATTGCATCTGCATCAGCGCGGCGTTCAGTGGCGCGACATCGCCGTGCTATACCGTACCAACGCGCAGAGCGAAGCCTTTGAACGCCATTTCGCCGGACTCGAAATCCCTTACGCCCTTCGCGACGACGGCGACTTTTACGCCCGCAAGGAGGTTCAGGGATTGCTGGCGTATCTGAACTTCTTTCAGGGAGTAGGGGGCAGGGAGTGGGGAGCAGGGGAAAATCCCGTTAAACCTCTCCTTCAAAATCAAAGAACGAGACAATCCGCATCTCCTACTCCCCACTCCCTACCCCCTACTCCCTATCCTGATGAATGGCTTCTCGCCCTGCTTAACGTGCCATCCCGCAAGATTAGCCGGGGAACGGGGGCGCAGTTGCGGACGGCAGCAGAAGTGCGGGGTAAGCGTATCTGGGACATTCTGCCGGGCTTTCATGCCGACGACCTGAAAACGCACAAGGGATTAAAACTGCTTGTCGCGGAATTGCAGCGCATTGACGAGAAGATCAAGAACATTCCCGATGCCGGGGAAGCTATTCGCATCATTCGGGCCATCACGTATTTCGACGACTGGCTGCGCCGTGACGAGCAGAACGACCGCGACAACGACCGTATTCAGAACGTGCAGCGGATGCAGGCGGCAGCCGCCCACTATGCCACCATTAACGAGTACCTGGCAGCCGTAGAAAAAGTGCGGGCAGAAGGCGAACGGCGCAAGGCCGAGCGCAAAAAGAAACGCCGCAACGAGGATGAGGTGACGCTGGCAACCGGACATAGCGCCAAAGGGTTGGAATGGCGGTACGTGTTCGGCGTCGGCTGGTCGGAAGAGATTTTGCCGCATCGCAAGGCCGAAGACATCAGCGAGGAGAGACGTATCGCGTATGTCATCGCCACGCGGGCGCGCGATCAGTTTCTCGTATCCTCACTGGACAGTTGGAACGACGCCATTGTCGCGCCCTCCCGCTTCCTGTCCGGCGTTCAAGTCGCCTCCCCTGCTGCCCGCGAAGTTCCGCAGGAAGCACAGGAAGCCCCGCCCACCGACCTGAAATTGGAATCGGAAGCGGAAGATTTGCTGGGTGGGCTGTTTTTAGCCTTGTGAGCGTGGTATAACATACTTTTAATAATACTATTTTGCCGAAGGAGCCTTTCCGATGCCGAAAGCCGCGCCAAAAAAAACAGCCCCACACAAGCCGAAGGGGAAACAGACTGCCGCGCCCGCGCCAAAGCCGAAGCGCAAGGCCATTCCCACACTCGCGCAGCATCTGTTTGCCCCGCCCTACAGCCGCCTGATGACGTTGGGAGAGGTGGAGTCCGACGCCCCGGCCTACGCGCAGATTGCAGACGAATTGAAGCGTGGCAACGCGCAGGAGGCGGTTGCGCGTTTGACGGGAATTGCCCTGGACCGTTCGTTTGAGGAGTATGCCAGCGCGGACGATTTCAATATGGACGATCCGCGCCTGTGGACGCGCCTCCATGCCATCGGCGTCCTGATGCAAATGGGAAGCGCGGCGCAGGCCGCTTTGGAACCCCTGCTGCCTCTGCTGGACGATGAAGACGACTGGCTGCGCGAGGAGATGCCCATATTTTACGCGCAGATGGGACAGCCTGCTGTCGAGCCATTGCGCCGCATCCTTCAAAATGCGGAAGGGGACACGTATTTGCGCACGGGCGCGGGCGACAGCCTGGAACAGATGGCGGAACAGCATCCCGAATTACGCGCCACCATTGTCCCCCTGCTGGAAAAAGCATTGATTGACGCCGGGGAGGACGACCTTTTCGCCTCGTTTCTCGTCTGCAACCTGCTCGACCTGAACGCCAAAGAGAGCCTGCCCTTGATTCAGCAGGCGTTTGCCGAGGATCGTGTAGACCTGTCTGTTGTCGGCATGGAAGACGTGGAAGAGCATTTCGGGCTTGTCGTGCCGGAAGCGGAGAAGAAGAGGAGAAAAGAAGAGAAGAGAAGAGAGGAAGAGGCAAAAGAGGATGCGGAAGATGCGGGCGGGGAAAACATTGCGGGGGGCGAATCCGTAGAAGAAACAGCGGCAGGAGATAAAGGGTTTTCTGCGCCCACGCCCTTTGTGAAACCGGTGAAATTGGGCCGTAATGATCCGTGCTGGTGCGGCAGCGGCAAGAAATTCAAGCAGTGTCATGGCTAATCCATGCGGGTGTTTGATGTTCGGTATTTGGAAAGCCTGCATTATGAGGCGCTACCGAACACCAAATACCGAATACCGAATACCGACCCCGAGCAATTCTTATGCGCGATCTGGCAATCATCCTTTTGATGTATATGGCGGCGTTCACCCTGCTTTGCATCGGCATGGTATTGACGGTGCTGTTGCTGGTCAATCCCTGGGGACAGGCAGGGGTTGCCGCGTTCTGCGCGATTGTCTGCGTGGTTGGCCTGCGTCGCCTGTTTCGGCGCTGGCGGCAGGCGCGGCATATTCGGCAGGCGCAGTTTTCCCCACTGGCGGAAACCCTGACGCCGCAATTACAGGGCGAGTATTCGCCGTATGTCATCGAAGCGGCGGAACGGTTGGGCGAAGCGCGGGATGTGAGCGCGGTTCCCGCCCTGATTGTGGCTCTGGAGCATTGTGTGGAAACGCAGCGACCGGGATGGCGCGACCGCGCCGCCGCGCTTGCCGACTCGTTGGGACGTATCGGCGACCGCCGCGCCCTGCCCCTGCTGTATCGTCTGGACAACGTGCGCGGCATCGGCCTGATTCCCGCCGTGCGCAACGCCATTGCCTCCATCGAACCGCAAACCAGCCTGCTCCGCGCCGGCAGCGCGGACAATGTGCCGCCCCAATCCCTCCTCCGCTCCGTCGCCCAACGCCCCGAAACCGAAGAAGCAGCGATTCTGCTGCGCAGCGCAGAGACGATTGAGAGTTGAGCGCAACATTGAACGGGGCTGTCCTTCCCTGCGGGTGGGCGCCCTCCGCCTTGCAAGATTGAGGCTAACCTCGTATTGTTGCAAGTTCCCGAACCGCAGGCGCAAGACTGCTGAGATCGGTGACAACCACATCAGCGCGTTCCTGTTCCGTTCGCGGGTCATAATACACGTACAACTGCCCCCGCTGAAAACGAACCGTTCCCATGCCCAGCATTTTCGCGGGCGCAACATCCACGTCCGGGCGGTCGCCAATCATAATCGCGTCTTTCGCCTCACACCCTGCCTGTTGCAGCGCCCACTGGAAAATCTTCGGGTCCGGCTTGGACACGCCCACAATCTCATCAATGGCAATCACATCAAAGTACGGCGTCAGGCCGTAATCCTTGAGCGCGTCCATAATCTGCGGATGCTGGTTGGCGATAATTCCCAACCGGAAATCGCGCTTCAAGTCCTGCACTACAGACAGCATGTTATCCAGAAGCATCCCATACGGACGCGGCTTACGCATCGCCTCGTACTCCCCGCGCCCCTGATGAATGATCTGTTCCGCCCGTTCCGCCTCCGGCACAAACGCGCGAACCGCATCGTTGTAGGCCCCACCCGGCGCAATCCGGGCGCATTGCCGCAGCCGCGCATGGTACGCATCCCACGTCACGTCCACGCCGTTACGCCGCATCGCCAGCAGCATAGAATGGAACAGATACTGATGCTGCGCATTCTCATCGAACAGCACGTCGCCAATGTCGAAGAAGATAAATTTCATGGTGTCAGGTTGTTAAGTTGTCAGGTTGTTAGTTGTTAGGTTGTTAGGTAAACGAACAAGTCCCAATGCCTGATAACTAACAACCTGACAACTTAACAACCTGACAACCTACTTCGGAATATGCCACGTCTGCCCGCTTGCCAGCAGATTGGCGGCGGCTTCCGGTCCCCACGAACCGGCCGCGTAGTTGGGAAACAGGGGGCAGGACAGGTCGCGCCAGGCGTCCATGATGGGCGTGATGATTCCCCATGCCGCTTCCACCTCGTCATTGCGCGTGAACAGGGCCGCGTCGCCGCGTATGGCGTCAATAATCAGGCGCTCGTAAGCGTCCCGAATCGGCACATTGAAGGCCGCGCCATACTGGAAATTCATCTGCACCGATTGAATGTGCATCTCCGGGCCGGGAACCTTGCTGCTGATCTCCATCGAAGCGCCCTCGTCCGGCTGAATACGCAACGTCAGCGTATTCGGCTGAATATTCGCATACGCCATCCGCGCGAACAGCACTTCCGGCACGGCCTTGAAGAAGATTTTCACCTCCGTCACCCGTTTGGGCATCCGCTTGCCGGCCTGCACATAAAACGGAACGCCCGACCAGCGCCAGTTCTCAATCGCGAACCGGAAGGCCGAATACGTATCCGTCGTAGAATCCGGCGCAACCCCCTCTTCCTCACGATAGCCCGGAACCTCCTCGGTTTTATCCTTGCCCTGCATGGTTCCCGGCCCGTATTGCCCCCGAACCGTGTACTTCGCCACATCGTCCGGCGTAAACGGGCTGATGGCCTTCAGCACCTTCACTTTTTCATCGCGAATGGCGTCTGCGGTCAGCGCGACCGGCGGTTCCATCGCAATCAGGGTCAGCACTTGCAGGGCATGGTTCTGCACGATGTCGCGGGTGATGCCCGCGTGTTCAAAATAGCCGCCCCGCCCTTCCAGACCGATGCTCTCCGCCACCGTAATCTGAACGTGGTCAATGTAATTCTTGTTGAACAGCGGCTCGAAAATCTGGTTGGCGAAGCGCAGCACGAGGATGTTCTGCACCGTCTCCTTGCCGAGATAGTGGTCAATGCGGAACACCTGATTCTCCGCGAACACCCCGCCGAGTTCTTTATTCAGGGCGCGCGCCGAATCCAGATCGGTTCCGAACGGCTTTTCAATGATGATGCGCGACCAGCCCCCTTCGCGGCGCGGCTTGTTCAATCCCGCCTCGCCCAGTTTTTGGATAATCATGCTGAAGTTATCCGGTGGCGTGGCAAGGTAGAACAGGTGATTGCCGCCCAGATCGCGCTCCTGATCCAGTTGCGTCAGGCGTTCGGCCAGCCGCTTGTAGCCGTCCGAATCATCAAAGCCGGATTTCAGGTAAAAAATGCTCTGCGCAAACTTGTCCCATTCCGCGCCCTCAGACGGCAGTTTGGGCGCGAACTCCTTGATAGCCGCCTGCATATCCGCCCGAAAATCTTCGTCCGTCTTGTCCCGCCGCGCAAACGCGATCACGACGAAATTCTTCGGCAGCAGGTTCTGCGTGGACAGGCTGTACAGCGCGGGGATGATTTTGCGGTGCGTCAAATCGCCCGTCGCGCCATACAGCACAAACGCGCAGGGCGGCGGCGCGTTGTCGGCAGGTTCCGTCAGGTGTTGCAGAGCGGCAGGTGCAGTCATGGTATCCATCTTTAGCTTCTCCTTCAGAGATTAACACGCTATTCGTTTTCTACGTGATAATCTTCCTTTTCTCTATTTCTGCTAAGGTTTGTAACGCGGCAACACATTCGCTTGTATCCTCTGTGTTTCTGAGTACACAAACTGCTTGTTGAGCGAAGTCCAATGCCTTTTCCCATTCGCCTTTTTGCGTATGTAGAATAGCCAAACTATGCAACGTGTGTCCCTCACCTACAGCATCACCAATTTTATGCCTGACGGCGATAGAAGAAGCAAAGTAATTGGCAGCTTCATACAACTTGCCTTGCGATTGATGTATATGCCCCAAGTTTTCTAGTATGCGCGCTTCTTGACGAACATCCCCAACTGATCGGACAATCTGCAAGGCTTGTTGACAGTATCCTTCAGCCTCTGTCCACTGTTGTAACTCATAGCAGACACCTGCAAGATTACTTAAAACTATTGCCTCACCGTGCAAATCGCTCAATTTATGAGCGATTTGCAAAGACTGCTGATAAGAAATAGAAGCCTTTTCCCATTGTTGTTGAGCGATGTAGGCGTTACCTAAATTGTTGTAACTTTGCCAGCCTACTGCCTCTATACCGAACGGCTCAAGCATACTCAGGCTCAACCGGTATGTTTGTGTTGCTTGGTCCAATCTTCTCTGAACATAGAAGAGGCTGCCAATGTTGGCGAGAACTCTTGCCGCGCCAATTTCATTATTAAGCCGTTGTCTAATTTCAAAGGATTGTGTATAACACTCCTCAGCTTCATTCCAACGTCCTTGTTGAGCATACAGCCTGCCAATGTTAAGTAAACTTGTAGCTTCTTCTTTGGCATTATCAGTTTGTTTGGCAAGTTCAAGTACTCGATGATAGCAATGTTCAGCATCAGCCCATGCGCCTGTAACAGTGTATAAATGCCCCAATTGATCTAACAGACGTGCTTCTGCATCGTAGTCCCGTTGAGCAAGTGGCAGCAATTGATAATCCTGCAACAGTCGCTCAATGTTTGCTATACGCCCCTGCTTTTCTGCGACAGGTAAGTTATCAACGGTTTTCTGTTCCAGTGCAATCAGGAACCTTGAGGCTGCATGAATTTCATCAAGGGTAACGCTGAAGAAATAAACGCCGGAAAGTATGGAGAAGAAATCAGGCGCGCCGTGCAGTATAGCTGTTAGAACATATTCAGGAACCCAGAGGACGAGCGGGCAGGGAATATAGCGCGAGAAGGAGTTACGGGCGGCATTGAGATTCGCAATGAGGGGAGTATTTGCGGCCTTTGCTGCGACAGGAAGCGAGTTTTCCAGGCCCGAAACGAAAATAGCGTCCGGCGCAGGCGTTTCGATTCGTGAGCGCAGTTCATCCAGCAAGTGCGTGATTGGTTCTTGAAACGCAACTTCCTGTATGTTTAATTGCGGCAAACGTTCGCGCAGAGAAGTGACAAGGCGTTGCCGCTGATCGGCCTGATTGCAGCGGGCCATCAGCAGCGTAAATCCGTCTGCAAGCCGCAGGGAAGCCGCAAGCGCGCCGAGTTCCATCTCCTCATCGGGCGCAGCCGGCGCGAATGGATCAAGTTGTATCTCAGCAACATTACTCATAATAGGGGCGGGGTATCCAGCGCCTTCCTTGCCGATTGGAATTTTTGCAGTTCACGAACAATAGGATTGACGGCGTACCAGGGTTCGGCTGGCGCAAAGGGGTTGTTCTCGCTTCCGCCATTGACATATTCTAGTACGCTCAAATTTTCCAGCATACGCAGATAATCTTCGTCGCTGTTGGGTATTTGCTGATCGGCGGAACGTTCCAATTGGGCTAATTTGATCCAGTGCGATTCAGGAATAGACGTGCTATATGTGCGAACCGCCTGCCCAATGGCGCGCTGCGCGGCCGCAAGCGCGATAGGCGCGTTATCGGTGTAGGTACAGGCCCTTTGAATGAAAATCATCAGATTACGCATGTGTCCCCCGCTGTACGTCAGCAGAAAATCAAGCGCGTCCGGCGTGAATACCTCGTCCAACTTATGGTTTTCAATACGCTTTTGCAGCAGTTCGCGCAGGAACATGTTGCCCTTTTCGTAAGGGGCGCGCGTTCCACGTTCCATCACTTTGACCATTGGCAGCACAAACAAAGGCCCGTAACGCTGTTCCAACTGCGGCCCATCGGCTGACCGTACCAGACGAAGAGGCATTGTATAGATAACATGCGCTGCCATGCCGGTGAACTGCGCATAACGTTCCACAAAAAGCTCTCTATGCGAGGCCTCGCCTTCAGCAAAGCCGTCAATCTTGCGTATTCTTTCGAGATTATCCAGAATCAGCACGAAATCTTCATATGCCTGCTGACCCGGTTCCACTCTTATCTGCCTCAATTTAAGACGGGCTTCATGGAAAACCGTGTTCATCTCCTCCTTCATGGTACTGAGATGAGATTGCAGCGCATTGCGGACATTTTGCCGAGCCGTTGGGTCCGTCTTCAAACGCTGCAATTTCGATTTGACAATTCCGAGGTTGAGTTCGCCCTCACTTACTTCCCTGTCGCTGAAGAAGAAGCGTTTGATCTCCTCAAAACGTTTTACGAAGTAGTTGTCTTTGAGGTTCACCTGAGCGCCTTCGTGCAGCGCAGCCGCCAGTTCTGAAACAATAGCTAATTGTACGTCTGACGGAGCCACATCATAGTCGTCAAGATAATCGCTGAGGTTCACCAACACAGGGAAATAGCGTTTGCGGGGCGAAGACGCATGGGAGAGTATCCTTGATAACTCCGCTAATTCCGAGGATTTTCCGCAGCCAATGTGTCCAGAAAAGAGAAAACACAAGTGACCGTTGACAAGTTCCAGATTGCGCTGAAATTCCTGCGCCAACGCGCTGGCGTTGCCGCGCGCAACGCTGCAATCTACGTAATACTCCGCTTCCGCAGGTTTTTTAGGGTCACAGTTGTTGTAGATTTGCTTTAGAATGTCGCTCATACTGTTACTTTCAGGGATTGCATTTTCTATGGGTTCAGTTGTCGGATGCGCCCCAGACGGTTTTGCCGTTTTTGTCTTTCAGGACGGCAAGCGGGCTGTCATCGGGCAGAACAGCCAAACCGATGCTGTCTTTGCCGCTCGTGTTCTTCAGAGACAGGCCCACGCTGTTATCGGCGGGGGCGTCGAGCAGGGCGCGGAACTTGCCGTCTTTGTCGTTGAGCGCGATTACGGGTGTGCCATCCGCGCGCAGGCGGCAGGACAGGCGCGTTGTGGCGTTCTTGTCCAGCAGCAGCAGGCCCGCGTTGCCATCCGGCAGTACGGCGATGTCGGCGCGCATTTTTTCGCCCTCATAAAACGCGAGACTCGCCTCGCCGCCATCGGTCACGCTCACGGCGGCGCGGCGCTTGCCCTGTTTGTCCAGCAATGTCAGCGCGGGGCTGCCGTCCGCGCGAATGTTGAAGGTTCCCCGCGTGTTGCCCTGCGCGTCCGTCAGGCGAAACTCCTGCGCGCTGATTACTTTCGGGCTTGCATTGGGCGGCTCGGCGCGCACATAACGCGCGGCCATATCCCCCGCCAGCAAAACTCCGATCAGCGCCAGCAATCCTAATGACGGCATGGAAATAGTAATTTTATGGTGTGACATGGTTAATTCCAGTAGGGTTTTAGGGTTCTAAGGTTTTAGGGTTTTAGGACAAGAAGAACTTGCAGCCTTTAGCCCCTAAAACCTTAGAACCTTAAAACCCTAACCTCCTAACTCTTACAGGTCTTGCTTGGTATTGGACGCCGGAGCGCCCGCAGTCTCACTGCCCGGAACGTGGGGAGCCGTGACAGCGGCATGATGCACGGCATGACCGCCGAACTCGTTGCGCAGCGCCGCCAGCACCTTCATGCTGAAACTGTCCGTCTGGCGCGACCGGAAGCGCAGGTACAGCGAAAGGGCGATGACAGGGCGCGGGAACCGCGTGTTCGATGCTCTCCATGACCGTCCAGCGGCCTTCGCCCGAATCGTCCACATAGCCGGTAATCTGATCCAGGTTCGGGTCTTTTTTGAAGGCATCGGCGGCCAGATCGAGCAGCCACGAGCGCACCACGCTGCCGTGCCGCCACAGTTCGCAGATTTGCTGCAAGTCCAGATCGGGGTACGGCGAGGCTTTCAGGATCTCGAAGCCCTCCGCATACGACTGCATCATGGCGTACTCGATGCCGTTATGCACCATCTTGACATAATGCCCCGAACCGGCAGGTCCGGTATACAGCAGGCCGCCTTCGGGCGCAAGGGAGCGAAGCAGGGGTTCCGCGATTTTGAACGCGCCCTCGTCACCGCCGACCATCAGGCAGTAGCCCTCCTGCAAACCCCATACGCCGCCGGACGTACCCGCATCCAGAAACAAAATTCCTTTAGCCTGCAATTCCGTGGCGTGTCGCTGCGAGTCGGTGAAGCGGGAGTTGCCGCCGTCAATAATAATATCGCCGGGCTTCAAGCCGCTTGCGGCCTCGTTGATTACCAGATCCGTGACCAACCCCGCTTTGACCATAACCCAGACGATTTTGGGCGATTGCGTCAATTTGCCAACCAGATCGGTGGTGGAACCGACAGCCACGCCGCCCAGCGCGTTCAAGCGCTGCCTCGGGTCTTCTTCCAGGTCACTGCCCACGACCGTATGCCCGCGCTGTATCAGGCGTTCCGCCATGTTGCCGCCCATGCGGCCCAGGCCTACGATTCCCATTTCCATGATGCCATGCTCCTTCTGCGATGCCGCGCCTCGCGCTGTTCACGGAGGGCGCGGTACAATGCTTGCAATACAAAATTCTTGCCATTCCTCATTTCGACATGTTTGCCGCTTTGCCCTCCTTCATTTACCGAATGATAAATGAAAACTTCTCATTTTTTACATTCAGGTCTATGTTCCCTCTCAACAGTTACTGCCGATCACGCCGAAAGCACGCAAGTGTGTTATAATCCATCGGGTTGGTTTCTCCTTTGACAGGTGAGACGGTACTTGAGGGGCGGCGGCAACTCGTCACAAACGGCTACGAAACGCTGTCCATCGGTCTGAACGTCAAGTACACGGAGGAGAACACTTTTCGTTTTGAATGGGAGACGACTGTTATGCAGGAAGTGACGCCGGATATTGCGCGGCTGCAAGTGGCGATTGCCAATATCTATTTTGTGGGACGACCGGGCCAGTCGTGGATACTCGTGGATACGGGCGTACCCGCGTTTGCCGCGTACATCAAACACGCGGCGCAGCAGCGTTATGGGCCGAACGCGCGTCCCGAAGCCATTATTTTGACGCACGGACACTTCGACCATGCGGGCAGCGCTATGGCTCTGGCGCGCGAGATGGGACGTCCCCATTTATGCCCACCCGCTGGAATTCCCGTATATCACCGGAGAATCGCTGTATCCGCCGTTCGACCCTACGGTGGGCGGATTTCTCGCGCTTGCCCTGCGCTTTATTCCGCAAACCTATCGCGACCTGCGCCCCTATCTGCGCGAACTTCCCGCCGGGGGCAGTGTGCCGTTCATGCCCGAATGGGAATGGCATTTCACGCCGGGACACGCGCCCGGCCATATCTCCCTGTTTCGCGTTTCTGACCGAACCCTGATTGCCGGGGATGCGTTTGTCACGGTTGATGTGGACAACGCCATTGATTTGCTGCTGCAAAAGCCGGAACTGAACCGCCCGCCCGCGCCCGCGACTCCCGATTACGAATCGGCGCAGGATTCCGTCCGCCGCCTTGCCGAACTGGAACCGCTTACGGTTGCCGCGGGACACGGGCAGGCGATTTCCGGCCCGGAAGTTCCCGGTCAGTTGCGCCGATTTGCCCAACAGTCCATGATGCCCGAACATGGCCGCTATGTGCCGACGTCCCGCTTTGGCGGATGAGCGCGGGCTGGTATCCGTGCCGCCGCCCGCGCCTGATCCCCTGCCGCGCCTGCTGCTCGCCGTGGGCTTAGTCGCGCTGCTCGGCATCAGCATGACTGCCCTGTACCGCGCGACAGCAAAATACCGATTAACGGTCGCGCGCCTGCGAACCGCTTCCTGAACTCGCGCTTGCAGCAGGGCATGGTAGCGGGGCGCGTCTACGGTGAGCGCGACCTGACAGGGGGGCGACAGCAGCGCGTCCTCCTGCGTGGAAGCGTCAATGGGATTGCCCTCCAGATACGTCACTTTGCCCAATGTCATGACTCTGCGTTCCGACGCTGCAATACGCGGGGGCAAAGGTGAGGATGGCGGGGTCAATCTGCTGCGCCAGTGTAAGCGCGTCGTGCATGGGCGAGCGCGTATTGCGGATATGCTCGAACCAGACGCGGTGCATCCCCGCAACGGCGTCTGCCAGCGGCCCGCCAATCGCTTCCAGCGCTTCCACGTTCTTCCAACGTCATGGCGGTTTGTTTGGTGACGTTCAGGCCGACAAGCGTGATGGGCAGCCCGGATTGCAGCACCACCTGCGCGGCAACGGGATCGCAGGCGATGTTGTGTTCCGTTCGGGCGTTTTCCGCGCCGTACCCGCCGAAGTCCGCCGCCATTGCGATGATCTGCCCAATTTTCCGAGTTTGTTCCGGGTACTCGCGCAGGGCGATTGCTAAATTGGTCATGGCTCCGATGGGGCAAACCGTAAGCGGCGTTCCCGCCTCATGGCACTGCTGCGCGATTTCCGCGATCCGGCGTGGGGCGTCGCCGTTTTCAATTACCCCCTGTTTAGCCTGCGCGTTTCCGCTTTGCCGTAATGCCAACGCCGCTTTTCTCGTTCGCGGCATTTGCCTCTTCGGACGTGGGTACGCTCAGATAAGTCTATTCCCTCGCCCTCATAACCGCCCCAGCCGCGATGTTCGCCCGGAGTCAGGCTCGGCCCGATGCCGACAATTACGGGTACATCCGTCCGCCCCATCAGGTTCAAAACGCTGCCGCGCGATGCGGGCGCGGAGAACAACGTCGTTGTTGACAGTCGTGACCGCCTTCAAAATAAATTCCGGGCTGATGGCCGCGCATATCAGGGCATATACATCGTCTATATCCGTGCCGATGTCCGTGTCGAGCAACAAAGGGCGCGCGGAAGCGAAAACAGGGCGAATTGTGGCGGCAGTCATAGCAACTCCTTGTTTTTCGTATTGAGAACGGCATAAAATGCGTTATACTATAACATGATTTTTCCTGCGGCGACAAGCGCGCGGGGCAGGCCATGCAAAAATCACCCCCTTTGCAGCGGTTTGTTTTGCATGTAGAAGGAGCAGAGTTATGGCGAAAGTGATGGGCCGGTCAAAGCCGCGCGGCGAAGGCGTCGGGCACGTCCATGAAAATGTCGGAAACAGGCATTTTCATCGTTCTTGGAATCATCGGCCTTCTGGCGCTGAAGTACTATTTTGTGGACTACAAGCACTCCCCCGGCTATGTTCTCGGCCAGTACATCGGCGCCATCAAATCCGGCAACGTGGAAGCTCAATACGCCCTCGTGGACGACAAAGACAAAAAAGAATTGACAACCGCAAGGAAGTACGAAAATGCCTGTAAATGGGCGCGCGGTTATACAGAGCGCATCATGGGTTCCAACTTCGCCAAGCCGGTTCCCGACCCGAAAGCCCCCGACACTCTCAGCATCATGGCAACCGTTCAGATGCGTGGGCAGGCGGGCAAGGAACTGACCGACAACGGGTCCGTTGTCACCGTTATAGACAAGTACGTCCTGCATAAAGACGCTTCGGGCGCGTGGAAAGTGCTGCTGTCGCAATCCGACCTGTCGAACATGCTGAAACAAACGGCTAACCCGCCCAGCGATCCCTGGTAAAGCGCGTAAATCGTTCCCATTATGTTTGCGCGGTCCTGTCTTAGTCGGTTCTGTTTTCCTGTTGTCATCGCATCCTCTTGTCGTCAGAAGGAACCCCAATGGTCATTTGCCCCCGCTGTTCACAGCCCGTGGATGAAACCACGCGCACAACCTGCCCGCTGTGCTTTACGCCGCTGCCCGTACCGGGAGCCTCGGCCCAACCCGCGCCGTCTGCTCCCGCCGCGTCACCCGCTCCCGTCACCCCGCAACCCGGCTACGCGCTCCCAACCCGGCGGCGTGATGCCGCTCGCGCCCCCGGACGCCCTCCGTCGTCGCCTCCCTCAACGCGGGACAGAACCCGATGCCGACTGTTCGCGCCATGCCCACCGCGCCGTCGAGTATGCCGACCGCCGCCCCTCGCATGGAAGCCAATCAGCGCATGACGCTGTCCGGGGAGATCATCGAGGCTCCGCAGCCCATGTCAAACGCGCCGGTTGCCGGCAATTCGCAGTATCAGGCGCGTCCCTCCGCCGGCGCGCCCCGCGTGGCGGAAAAGGCCGAACGCTCCGGGCCGAGCATCGGCGCGATTGTCATGGTTCTCGCCGTGCTTGGCGGCGCCGGGGGCGGCTGGTGGTTCTGGATGCACCGCACCAATCCCAAAGACCAGGCGCAGAAATTCCTCGAATGTGTCAAAACGCTGAATGCGAAAGGCATGTACGACACGACGGAAGTGGATGCCGACAAGTACAAAAGCGAAGAGGATTTCATCCAGAAAACTACGGACGAGCAAAGCAAAGTTCCCGGCATGAAGGACATGGTTACAAACATGTTAGCCAACATACAGTTTAAGGCGGGGGAACCCAAATACAATGGCATGAATGAGGCAAGTGTGCCTGTCACCGTCAGTGGTTCTTTTGCTATGCCCTTCGGAGGGCAAAAGCCGCAGGATATTGATCAGAAATTCGACCTGCCCATGAAGAATTTCAATGGCATCTGGAAGGTGTCCAAAGACAGCCCGTTTACTGGCGGAGCCGGCGGCATGATGAGCAAAATGGGCGGCAAACGATAGTTTCTCCGTATCCCAACCTCTAATCGTAGAATAATCGCAGAAAGGAAAACGTCTCAATGACGCAATGTTCCCGATGTCGCAGTCAGGTGGATGAGACCACGCGCAAAACCTGTCCGACCTGTCTGACGCCGCTTCCCACCCTTAGCGCGCCGGTGTCGTCCGCTCCGGGGGCTGCCATACCGAGCGCGATTCCCCTGTCGGCTCCCAGATCGCAGCCTGTTCCCCCGGCTCAGGGCGCGCATTATGGCGCAGCCCCCATGCCCGGTTACGCCCCCCCTATGCCGCAGAACGCTCCTCCGCCCGCGTATGCGCCGCCCATGCCACAGGGCGCTCCTCCGCCCGCTTACGCGCCGCCCCTGTCCCACAATGGCTATGCGCCACAACCCGGCGTCGGGATGCCGCCCTATCCCAACCCTCCTGCCGGACAGCCCAATGGCGGTATGTATCCTTATCCGGGCGGAGCGGGTACGCCGGGTGGGTACGCGCCTCCTCAATATACGGGCAGGCCAATGGCCCCGCCGCCCCCGCCCGCTAAACAGCCCCGGTCTTCCGGCGGTTCGGCATTTGGCGGCGTGTTTCCCTGGTGGCGGCTCGTCTTTATCATTTCCGCGATAGGGCGCGGCGTCTACTGGGGTTCGCATCATGAGGACAGAACCACGCAAACCTACACGCCCACCACGACCACCCACTTCGCTGCGCCTGCGCCCATGATGCCGACGATGCCCGCGCCGACATACGCGCCCTCCACGTACACGCCGCCAACGCCCTCCTATCAGAGCAGCCCGTCGGGGTATTCGGGTGGCCCCTATGGAGGCTACAGTCAGCCGCGCTTCCCGCAGCCCATGATGCCGCAGTCGCATTTCAGTCCGCCGCCCATGCCGCAGCCACACTTCGGCCCCGGCCCCCGCTTCGGCAGGTAGGATAGGGAAGATACGAGATACGAGATTAAGGAGAAGGACGACTTCCATTTGCATCTCCTCGTATCTAGTATCTAGTATCTCGTATCTCCTCCTACTCTACCGCTAGCGATTCGCAAAACGCCCCGAAACCGCAGCAAAGCGCTATAATTCGCAACAAACGCAAAAAAATCTGAAATAATTGTAAAAATTTGCGCGTAAACTCTTGCGCGTGAGTCGCAAATCTGCTAAACTGTTAAACAATCTACACATATAGGGCAAAAACAGGACTTTTTGGCTACGCCTAGACTCGCGCAAGCGTGGAAATGTTTGCTTGACGGCGCGGCGATGCAGCGTTCTTTCCTGTTTGCATCGCAGGTTCGCGTCGGAGGGACACTGCCGGTCTGAGCCAGATTGCGGACAACATTATACGGGTGCGCGAACGCATGGCGCAAGCCTGCGAACGCGCGGGACGCGCGCCCGATGCGGTCACGCTGATCGCCGTCACCAAGACGCAGCCGCCTGACTTTGTCGTACAGGCGTATCAGGCCGGGGTTCGCCATTTTGGGGAGAATTATGTTCAGGAAGCGTTGGGCAAACGGCAAAATCCTGATCTCGACTGGCCGGATGCGATCTGGCGGTTCATCGGGCATTTGCAAAGCAACAAAGCCCGCGAAGTTGTAGGGCGTTTCGATGTAATTGAGAGCATTGACTCGGCGGGATTGGCGCGTGAAATCGCGCGCCGGGCGCAGGCCAAAGGGCAAACGTGCGCGCATTCTGCTGGAAGTAAAATTAGACCCGATACCGGCCAAGTTCGGTTTTATGCCGGAACGTGTATTGGAAGAAGCCGCCGCTATTCGGCAGATGCCGGGATTGGAACTGCATGGCTTGATGGGCATGGCTCCCTTCGGCCTGAGCGCGGATGAAGTCCGCCCCTATTTCCAACAGTTACGCGCCCTGTACGCGCAGTTGCCGCCGGAATGTCAGCAGACGCTTTCTATGGGAATGACAGGCGATTTTGAAACAGCCATCGAAGAGGGCGCAACCCACGTCCGCATTGGCACGGCGATTTTTGGACAGCGAACGTAAGGAGGAAATAAAGCGGTGAACCCACAACCTATTCCCGAAGAATACGAGCAGGAGCGGCCCAGTATCTGGACGCGCATTAAAAACGGGCTGCTTGGCACGGAAGACCCCGAAGACGAGGAGATGGACGCGACTGCCGCGCCGCATCCCGATGGCAACGCGCAGGCGCGACGGCAGCAGGCTCCCCTGCGGTTGCAAGCGACGCGGGCGGGCCGCGTCGCCGTGCGCTTGAACGCGCAGGTATTCGAGGACGCCAAAGTGGCCGCCGATGGCCTCAAAGCCGGCGAACACCAGATCGTCAATCTGGAACGCGCCACGCCACAAATGGGCGAGCGCATTATTGACTTTCTGAACGGCGTCTGCTACGCGCTGGATGGCACGGTCGAGCGGATCGGCGAGAAAGTCTATATGTTCGTCCCGGCCAACGTTTCGGTCGAAGTGGACAACGGCGCGATGGCCGCCAACGCCAACGCCAGCCGCCGCGCAATGGCCTTCAGCGACGGGCGCGAAATATAAGCGGAAGGCATTAGATATTAGGCACCAGGTAAACACTAGAAGCCCAATACCTGATACTGAACACCAAACCTATGTCCCGACGACCTCCCGAAAAAACTGAAACGCCGGAAGAAGAAGAACAGGAAGTCTCCTCGCCTGAATCTGCCCCACCCGCATCAGCCCCGCCGGCTGTTGCTGGGAATACGCCTGCTTCCCTGCTGCAAAACAAGCGCATCGGCATCATCGGGGCGGGCGCGATGGGCAGCGCTTTGTGTCGCGGATTAATCAATGCCAACGCCGCCGACCCGCGCCGCATCGTAGTCAGTGACGTTCACGCCGACCATGTGCAGAATTTGCATACGGCGCTGGGCATCAAAGTCGCCGACAACAACGCCCAAATCGGCAAATATACCGACATCATTATTCTGGCTGTAAAGCCGCCTACGGTTGCCCTTGTGCTGGACGAGATCGCCGACGCCCTGAAACGGGACGGCGGCAAGCCTCTGCCCCTCCTGATTTGCATTGCCGCCGGCGTTCACATCGCCAAAATCGAATCCCACCTCAAAGACCCTGTTCCCGTTATTCGCGCCATGCCCAATACGCCCGCGCAGGTCGGCATGGGCGCGTGCGCGTACTGCGCGGGAACCCACGCCGAAGCCATTCACACGGAGCAGGCGGCGGAGATTTTCCGCTCGGTCGGCAACGCCGTGGAAGTGCCCGAAACCATGATGGACGCCGTGACCGCGCTTTCCGGTTCCGGCCCCGCGTATGTGTACCTGATGATCGAAGCCCTCGTGGATGGCGGTATCAAAGTCGGCCTGCCCCGCGATGTGGCGTATAAACTCGCCGCGCAAACCGTTTTAGGCGCGGCGCAAATGGTGATTGAAACCGGCCTGCACCCCGCCCAACTGCGCGACATGGTGACGACACCGGCGGGAACCACGATAGAAGCGATTGCCTCCCTCGAACACTCCGGCGTCCGCGCCGCCCTCATTGACGCCGTAGAAGCCGCCACCCAACGCTCCCGCGAACTCGCCTGATTGCTTTCCTGACTACCCGCTTTCCATGCCGCAAATCTCCGCTTCGTTTCACTAAAGCCGTGCTATAATATGAACATGTCAAGTTGGAGGTTCAAGAATATGGCACAGGTGAAAGAACAGATTGTAGCAGGCACAGCCAGAGAAATTTCGGATTACCTGCAATCAGGCAGTTTTGGCGACAAAAGACTTCAGTTGATTGTTTCCACGGAGGAAGAGGATAACGACGTTCCCAATTTGTCTGTTACCTTCCATAATCAGGCTGAGTTGGAGGCATTGTTGCTGCAAGGTCTTGAAGGCGAAGGGGTACCCATGACAGACCAAGATTGGGAAGACATTCGGCGAGAAGTGCGCGAACGCGCGGCACAGCGCAATGTAATGGAAAGTAGCAGTTGATGCGGTACATAAGCTGGCATGAGGAGATGGGCTGTACCCGGATTTGAACGCTACTTGATCTTCTATCGGGCGACACCAGAACGTCTGGATATACTTCGCGTCCTGCATGGAGCGCGAGACCTCGACTCCATTTTTGCGCCCGAAGAAGACGAAGATCAAGCAGAGTAGATTACATCATGCTTTGGTCAGCAGGCCCAAATCCGCCATCCACTCCTGAAACCGGAGGTGCCATGTTCCGAACGGAATCCCCTTGCGCGGATTGATCGCGCCGCCGTGTCCACCGTGACTGTAGATGTGCAGGTCGGCGGGAACTCCCACCTTGAACAGCGAGTTGTAGAACTCTACGGTTTGTCGGGCGTGAAAAGCGTCGTCCTTGCCCGCGCTGGTGAGAAAGGCGGGAGCCGCGTCTGCGGGAGCCGTAATATCCATCGGCGCCCAACCGGGATAGACAAGGCCGATAAAATCCGGGCGGCACGACTGCTGATTGATCGGGTCGGGCGCGCCGGCGTTGCCTTTGTCGAAGCGAATGTCCGCTAACGCCCCCAACGCGCCGCCTGCCGAAAACCCTAAAATGCCAACCCTGTCCGGTTTCACGTTCCACTCTCTGGCGCGGGCGCGGACAATGCGAACGGCCCGCTGCGTATCCTGAAGCGCTTCCCCCTCTACCGTGTAGTGATAATTGGGCGTTTGCGCCAGCCGGTACTTCAATATGAACGCGGATACGCCAAGCGTGTTGAGCCAGCGGGCAATGTCCGTTCCCTCCGATCCCCATACCAGTTGCGAGTGTCCGCCCCCCGGCGCGACAATGATGGCTGTTCCCGTCGCCTTATCTGCCGGAGCCAGATGGACTTCGATAGACGGGGTATGCACGTTCTTGATGGAGTTGATGCGCTGCCCCGGCTGCGCATCGGGCGGCGAAAGCAACTCCTTCTCGCTCGCCCCCTGCAATGTCGGCGATCCGGCAGGCCACAAATTCACCACTTGCGGCGCGGCATCGGTCCCGTCCTGCGCGTTCGCCACAGTGGGCAAAAACGCAACCGCTGTGAGAGCGGCAAGCCAACAAACATTTGACCATCTGCGCCATTTCGCAGGTATGGAAACAAACCTTTTCGGAATCATGTGTTTCTCCTTTGAACCAACCCGGTGTTTACTTGACAACCCACAACGGCAAATTTTGTCTTACGGCAACGCGCGCTGCCAGCAATACCTGAATGTAAGTCTGTATCTCCATGTCAGCATCAACAAGATCATCAACATCCATGTAGATTTGGTAACGCGCTGTCAATCCGACCTCCTCTGTCGGCAGCAATGAAGCGGCTGCAAACCGTTCCAATTCTTCAATCAGGCGGAACAGGCTTCCACAACGCAACGGCGTATCATTAAACTTAACCCAAGTTGCTACCTTGATTTCTCAATCTCACAGCTGTAGGCGCAAAATGCTACTTTCGGTATGCTGCTATCTCAAATACGGTTCGAGGTAGCAACTTGGGTTAAACTTATCATAAACTTCGCAGGGCGCAAGGTCAAGGGGCAGATAAACGCCTTTCCATGCTTCCACTGCCTGCAAGTGCGGCGTAGCCTTCCGCCCTATAACGGAAGCCGCCGCATCCTGCAATTGTTTCCAGCCGCTCCACGCGAGGTCTTCAGAAAAATAGCCGGGGAAGTAGTTATCAACCGGCGTACAGACGTAGCCTAATGCCTCTGTCACCGCGTTTGCAAGCTGTTCATTATAAGGCGACTCCCAAGCGTAAGCAAACGTGCCAACCTGAAAACATAGCGCCATAGTGCCTCAATCAGAGTCGAGTTGCCGGAGGACGCGGCAGGGATTGCCCACTGCGACAACATTAGCGGGAATGTCTTTTGTGACCACGCTGCCCGCGCCGATGGTTGTATTCTCGCCAATGGTGACGCCGGGGCAGACAATCACGCCCCCGCCAAGCCATACGCGATCCCCGATGGTAATGGGCGCGGCGAGTTCCGGTCCGGCAATGCGCGTCTGCGCATCAACGGGATGGTAAGCCGTGTAAATCTGCGCGTTCGGCCCGAACTTCACATCATTGCCGATACGAACTGGCGCGCAGTCCAGAATGATGCACCCGAAATTCACGTAAAATCGTGTCCCGGCCTGAATGTTGTCGCCGTAATCGCAGCGGAACGGCGTCTCAATAAACGCTCCATTCCCCACGCTGCCGAATAATTCCTCTAAGATTTGCGTTCGCGTGACCTCCTCTTCTTCCGTTGTCGCATTGTACAGGCGCGTCAGTCGTCGGGCGCGTTGCCGTCCTGCCGTCAATTCCGGGTCGGACGCGAGATACAACTCTCCCGCCAGCATCTTTTCACGCTCCGTCATCCGCGTTCTCCTTCGATGCGACTCTTTGATTTGTTTACTTCTTTGCCTGTTTGATGGCCGTTGGCGCTGCGAGATTAGCGTTGTCGGGGTTGCCCATGAGGAAGAACGCCGCCCAATAGTAGGGATGGCTGGTCTTCGCGCTGCCGCGCACCGCCGCCATTGCTTGCCGCAGCGCCTCATCCTTTGCCAGTCCCGCTCGCAGATTTCGGTGCAACGCGGTCATCAAGGTGGCCGTGCTGGCATCGTTGACCTGCCACTGACTGGCGACAATGGAGCGGCATCCGGCGTATTGCAGGGCGCGGGTTAGGCCAATCACGCCCTCGCCGGTGACATTGCGCCCTAATCCCGTCTCGCAGGCCGAAAGCACGGCGAGTTCGGCGCGCAGATGCAGTTGGCTGAATATCTCCCAGGCTTGCAGCGCGCCGTCGTTGTCGGTTTCTCCAATGGGCGGCTCAATCGCGGGCGGCGTGAGCAGCAGACCTGACGCCATAGCGATTTTAGGATGAAAGTAGCCGTGCGTTGCCAGATGCAGAATGTCGGCCTGTTCGATGTGTTTACGCAGTTCGGCTTCGGTTGCCTGCTCGCCCAACAGCGGCGTCGTGTTATAGAGTTTCGCGATTGCCAGAGCTTCCTCCTTTGTCTTTTCCAACCGCTGCGGGGGCGCGCTCTTGTCCCACAGGTAGCCCCGTTCGCCATGCAAAGCGCGGGTGGGGTCGGTTGGGCGCGACACGGCGGGCGCATTGGAAGCGACTATAACTTGCGCTGGATGCGTGAACAGGGGATCGCCAAGCACAAGCGCGACGGGTTTCTGTCCGCGCGTCAGAGAATGTTTGTCCTGCCGCGCCTGCGCGAACACGGACAGCGACTGCGTGTAGCACAGCGGTTTCAGCGCGCCGAGATAGTCCGACATGGAGGTTTTGCCGTTTTTGCTCCCTGTCGCGCTGCTCACGACCAGCGCGCCGAACGGCAGGTTCCACAGCGGACCATCCGGGGAAATCAGCAGCCGGGACGAACCGGCGATTTCCTTTTGCACGGGCGGGGGAAACAGCAGGGCAAACAGGCGGTGGCTTCTGGCGGTCAGGCGCGCTGCATCGGAATGAGGATCGGTCAGGTCGGCGCGCAGGTCAGCGATCTGTTGCGTCAGGTCTTTGCTCTTGATAGGCAAAACGAACGCCTGAACAGCGCCGGTAGACCGCGCGAGAAACACATGGCTCTGCCGGTCGCCAACAGAAAACGCGACAAAAAGTGTTTTCGGTGGGAGGGCCTGCTGCAATTCCGAAACGCTGCGTTCCGGGATAAAAGCGCGTGGATTAGCGATTTTGATCTGCTTCCAGGCGTTCTCGGCTTTCAAGCGCGCCTGTACATAAGCCGATTGAGCCGTATCGAAATGTGTGACCGCCTCTCTTAGTGCTGTTTCCAAGCGCGTCATCTCGGCAGGGGTCGTATGCGTTCCTAGTTCTTTCGCCACCGCCAACGCTGTGGTCGCGCGGGATTGCCGGACAGACGCTTCAGAAGAGGCTGACAGCGCCCGGTCGCGTTGGTGTACAGCTAATTCATAAGCGTTCCAGAGAGGATTCTTCTTTGTGCCTGCAAATACACGGCGCTCGACGAGAAGTTGCTGCAGTGCCTGCGCGTGGCCCTGCTCCAGCGTGAGGAAGGCATCTTGAACGGCTTCCGGCTTCTTTGTGGCGATCTGATGCTGGAGCAGATGGACGGCATACGTGGCGTAGGCTGCCCCGAATGCCTGCCGTTCCTCATCACCGGAAACAAATTGCGCCTGTTGCCGCACGATGTTCCAGGCTTGCTGCGCCCTCTTAACAGCGGTAAGAAGGTCGCCGCGTTGCTTCGCCGTAATGCCCAGGTTGTAGAGACTGAGAGCTACAGCTAAGGAGTTGGTTCCTAGTTTTTCCTGGATTGCCAGTGCGCGCTTGAGGTAATCCTCTGCTGCAACCAGATTACCATTGATGGCTGCCACAAAACTCAGATTGTTGAGGCTGTTTGCCACATCTAAGGAATTGGGTGCTAAATGCTCTTGGATCGCTAAAGCGCGCTTGAAGTAGTCGGCAGCGGCAGCAAGGTCACCTTGATTCTCCGCCACAGCACTCAGGTTGTTGAGGCTGGCAGCTACATCTAAGGAGTTGGGAGCCAGCTTTTCTCGGAGGGCTAGAGAGCGCTTGTAGTAGTCGGCAGCAGCAGCAAGATCGCCTTGCTCCTTCGCCACAGCACCCAGGTTGTTGAGGCTGGCAGCTACAACTAAGGAGTTGGGAGCCAATTTCTCGTGAATTTCCAGAGCGCGCTTGAGATAGTCCGCCGCCGCAAGGTCGCCGTGTCCTCTCGCCACAGCACTCAGGTTGTTGAGGCTGGCAGCTACATCTAAGGAGTTGGGAGCCAGCTTTTCTCGGAGGGCTAGAGAGCGCTTGTAGTAGTCGGCAGCAGCAGCAAGATCGCCTTGCTCGTCAGACACAATACCCAGATTGTTGAGGCCAGCGGCCACATCTAAGGAGTTGGGAGCCAGCTTTTCTATAATTGTTAGAGCATAGGCAAAAAAAATGTGTGCCTCCTTCAATTTCCCCAAGTTAGACAGCATGATTCCTGCGCCGTTGAGTTCTGTGGCCGCTGCTTGTGGTCGCTTTGTTTCTATCTTCCCAATTATCAATGCGCGCTCTAACAGACCTGTTGCCTCCTCTGACCGCATCGCCATCAGCAATCCGCCCATTTGCCCTAATCCCTCCACCTGTCCCGGTCCATCGCCTACCCGCGCCCACACCGATGTTGCTTCTTTCCAAGTTGTCACCGCGTCCGTCAGACGGCTAAGGCGAGTAAGAACTATTGCTTTTCCCCGAAACGCCCTTGCTTCTCCAACTATATCGTGCGTCATTTGTGCTGTCATTAGTGCCTGCTCTGCCGCTTTAAGCGCTTCTTCCAACTTTTGCTCCTGCAGCGATTTGTTTACAGCGTCAAGAAGGGTCTGCACGGCGGCGGAGGGTTGGGGCGCGGACGGTTCCACAGGTGTCTGCGCCCCGGCGGGCAGCAGTTGCAGGCACAGACATAGCAGGCACACAAATATCGTCATGGGAGTGGCAGCGCGCATGGGAAATCCTCCGGGTTCAGGTGTTCAGGTGTTCAGGTGGTTGGATGCTCACTGTTTCTGTGTGGAGCAAGCGTCGTTCCTGTCCTCTAAGGTTTGAGACGTTTCAGGGCAGCTTCTGCGCCCGCATGGGGGCCGTAGCGCAGGACGGTTTCGTAGGCTTCTCTTGCTTCCTCGCGCAAGTTCAGTCGCTCGTAAGTTTGCGCCAACAGCAGGTCGGGCGTCGGATCGCCGGCATCCGCTTCGCGCATCCGTTCTGCTGCGCGTTCCTCCCGCTCCAGCAACTCACGCTCGTCCGGCGTCAGCAGGCGCACCATGCCACAACACGGTTGCCCTGAACCCTGCTGATTTATGGCCGTCACCGACCAGTCGTACCAGTGAGCTAATTGCAGCAAGCCTGACGGAACCGCAAACTCGCGCGTGGAAGGCGGCATATCGTGTTCCTCCACTATCCTTTTGTTCGCCGCATCCTGTATGCGCAGGCGCAATATTTTGGTTTCCGGCTGCATTGGCCCTTGCCAGCGCAAATGCGCTTCTGAGTCACGTATCGCGCCCATCGGCCAGGGACGACACGGGCCAACATGCGGATCGGACAGGGGACGCGCCACTTCGCCCGCGAAGCGGGGACTCAGACTTTGCGATGCCTGGCGCATCGGGCGGACAAAGGCGCGGCTGAGAGCGACAAGCGAGCGCGGCGCTGGCCCGGCCTGCTCTTTGAGAGCGTCCTGCCGTACCTGCGCCCGACTGCCTTCCGACAGGGCGAAGCGCGCGCCGTTGCTATACAGAACAATGACTGCCGAGGCTCCCTTGCCTGCCGTCAGAATGTCACCCGCGCGCAGTTGATCCAGACCCTGGCATGGGCGCGGCGCGAACTTGCCTCGCGTCATCGTCACATTTCCCTGTACATTCAGCGTCTGGCCCACCGCGATGGTTTGCGCCTGCGCGTCCGCAGCAAGGCTTGTTGTCAGTATTCCGATTCCAATCCACACCGTTCCGCAAAGGTATCCGCGCTGCATGATGTCGTCTCACTTTCCCTCTACACTTACACTGTAAACCTGCACCGGGTCGCGCCCCCGTATCGCCTGTTCTCCGAGCGCCGCCACCTGCGAATGATCTATTAGAAGGTCGCAGGTCGCCTGGCTGATGACGATTTGACTGCCCAATTCTTTGTTCAATCCTTCCAGACGGGCGGCCAGATTCACCGTATCCCCGATGACCGTAAATTCGGAGCGCTCCGCAATGCCCAGATTGCCGTAAAACACCATTCCCGAATGAAGGCCGGACCCGATTTTCCAGGGCGATAACCCACGCGCGGCGCGCTCCACATTTACCCGCCGCGCGGCCTGCGCGATCTCCCGCGCGGCGTTGACGCCCGCCTGCGCGTGATTATTTTCCAGTGGGAGCGGCACGCCGAACACGGCCATCAGGCCATCCCCGGTGAACTTGTACAGCAATCCCTTATGGCGATCTATGGCCGGCACGATCTCCCGAAACAGGGCGTTGAGTTCCTGCACTACGTCGGAAGGCTTGCGCGTTTGCGCATACGTCGTGAAGCCGCGAATATCCATAAACAAAATCGTGGCTTCCCGTTCGTCTCCACCCAGTTGCCGCCGAGCGGGATCGCTGAGAAGGTAGTCTCGAATCTCCGCCGACACGCTGCGCCCGAACTCGGCCTCAATCTCCAAACGCTGAAAACCCTCTTCCAGCGAACGAACGCTGTGGAAGACGAGCCAGGGCAAAATCCATCCCAGAATTGGCCCTGCCACCGGCAACAGCCAGTAAGCGGAAGCAAAGACGTACTGCGCAAAAGCGATCCAGACTGCCACTGTTACGCCGAGCAGCAGCAGTCCCCTGCCGAACGACAGGCGCATCATCAGCCCGAATAACGCCAGACTTAACGCCAGAGTCAACAAAGCTTCCTGCCCGCGAGTTCCCCGGCGCAACGCTTCGCCGTCGAGCAGGGTGGCAAGCGCATTCGCCTGCACTTCCACGCCGCTGACATACGCTCCGCCCGGGATGCGGTGCTTGTCGTTGGAAAGCCGATGCGTGACGCCAATCAGCACAATGGCTCCGCGCAATTGCTGACGCTCGGCCTCATTCAACCTGCCTGCCGCAAGCCTGTCCGCTGAAACGGTCGGGAATGGGCGTCCCATGTAGTTGATCCAGAAGGTCGGCGCGTCCTTGTCGGCAACGGGGACGCCCGCCAACGCGCCTAACGCCCGCGAATCATCCGGCGCAATGCCCCTGAATCGCGCCGCCAGCAGCGCAATGAAACCCGGCAAAATCCCTTCTCGGTCTCTGACAAAAAGCGCGCTGGCGCGGGCTATATCATCCGTCTGCGCAGGAAAGTCCACAAAGCCGATATTGTCTGCGGTTTCTGCCAGGGTTGTCAGACGCGGCGCAGGATTAACGGGCAATCCGGTTGTCGAGCGAAGGTTGGATAACATGACATGACCGCCCGCCTTCTGCAATGCTTGTGCCAGCCGAAGCGTAGGGCGCTGCTGTGGCGCGTACTCTTCATCCGCATCCACCGCCTGAATTGCATCCAGACCGATCCACGCTGCGCCCAATTCAAGAGAGTGGTTAATAACTTCCCCATAATGTCCACCCCAGAAGATCGTGGGTTCCGGCCATGCCTGTAAGGTATCCTCGCTTACCGCCGCGATAACGATACGGCTCTGAGTTTCGCGTGGCCCACGCCACTGGAAGCGCATATCCTGTGCGCGCAGTTCTACTCGCTCCCAAAAATCGGTGAGCGGCAGCAATCCGACAAGGAGCGCGCAAGCTATTCCGCCAAACTCACTCCAGCGGCAGCGCCATCCGCTGCGTCGCGCTCCTGTCATGCCTGCGCTCCTTTGTTTGCTTTATAGCGTCGGCTCTATACAAGGATAGCGCCTTTTTCCTTTGTTTACCGTTAGTTTCTGCACAGCCGGCTATGGAACTATTTCACAACAAAGTATGCCCGGTTGTAGTTCCGCTAAGAAAGGTCTTTTTGCTTCTTCAAAGGGTTTCCTCTAATATTCGCATTGAGACGAATCACTGCCGCGACACGTTTAGAAAGTATCTCTGTTATTACTTCAAACCCTTATGACTCACTTGCAGGAGTTGGCGATGCGTTTGTATTCTGGTATTCTACGTTTGCTGATTATATCCCTTGTTTTCTTTAGTGTCTATGCCTTTGCCGCGCCGCCAGCCAAAATCAAGCCGAAAGCGCGGACGGGGCGCGACATTGCGGTTCTGGAAGGGGCATGGCAGACGCTCAAAGATGCAGGCGATAAGGGCGTAACGGGCGGCTGGCAAAACGACGTTCCCGAAAGAAGCGGGGCAAACGTTCGCGCCTTCGCTGGAAGACGCCACGACAGAGAATACAGCAAAAATCGCCGTCTGGTACTGGAAGCGTTTTGATATTTCCGAGGGCTGGAAGGGGCAAACGTTGCGCCTGCAATTCGGCGCGGTTGCCGAAACCGCGCAAATCTGGCTGAACGGGCAGAAATTGGGCGAACACAGCGGGGGGGCAACGCCATTCGAGTTTACGGTGACAACGCAGGCGCATATCGGCGGAACGAACCTGCTCGCCCTGCGCGTTATGGGGGGCAAATGGGGAACGGGAATCTCGCAGGGCGTACTTTTGCTGGCGCACGACGAGGCGTATCTTGGCGACGTTGCGCCGCAAGCGGATGCGGCAGGACACGTCAACGCCACGCTCGACCTGTGGAACACGTCCAAATCGGAGGGGGACGCCACGCTGGACGCCCGTATTGTGGACGCGAAAGCGCCCGAACGCGCGCTGCAAAAAACCCACCAGAACCTGCACGTCACGCCAGGACGCAATACAACCACCGTCCTGATAACATTGGGGAACAAGCTGCGCCAGAACTGGTCGCCCGAAACGCCAACCCTGTACCTGCTCCAGTTCGGTTTCCATCAGGACAGGGACATGCTGGACACAATGGAAGTAAGCTTCGGTTTTCGAGAGTGGGGTTACAAGGACGAAACCATAACCCTCAACGGCAGTCCAGTCACGCTGAAATCGCTTGCGCCCCTCCCGTCGCGTCCGCCCGTTGTCGCCACTGTGGACGATGCCGCCAAATTACGCGCCCTCCTGCGCCGCCTGAAAACAAACGGCGTTACCGTCCTTTACACCTACGCCCCGCCGCCCGCCCTGCTGCAATTCGCGGACGAGGAGGGCTTGCTCATTGTGGAGGGGGCGCGAACCGGGCAAACCGCGCAGGCTGCAGGCGAAGAACTCCATGCGTTAATCGTCCGTGACCGCGCCCATCCCTGCATCCTCGCGTGGAACCTTGTGGATGCCGGTGACGATGCCCTCGCCACTTGCCGCGCCCTCGACCCAACCCGCTTCCTGTTGGCAGGCGCGGGCGCAACCGCCAAACTCTGGCCCCCCAACCACAACGAACCCGTTGTCACTTTACCATCCGGCCTTATTCCCTGACAGCAAAGAACCTCTGTCCTGTTAAAACCGGCGCGCCAAAACAACAGGCCGGAGGCAATTTGCCTCCGGCCTGAAAACCAACTATCCACTATCCACTTCCTCACGCGCAAACAGCGATTTTTTCGCGGCGAGAAGCGCGGCGCAGGGGGCGCGCGACGCTTTCACGACACGCAAGCGTCCGTCGTTCCTCACGATACATGGGCGGAACCTGTTTCGATGGGATTCTCCGCGTCGTGGAAATCGCCAATTGCGTTTCGCGGGCCGCCAGCAAAGCGTCGCCCGCCGCAACCGCCGCGCGCAGGGCATGACCGGTACGCCCGGACTGCGCCAGTTCCTGCGCCTGCGCTAATGTCCAGAAATGTGTGCCAACAGGACACGACTCTACGATCCAGACATGCTTTTCCACGTCTTCCACAAGGGCGATTTTCATGCCCATCGCTACATCCCACGTCTGCGCGACCCGCGCGATTATCGGTTTGGGGGCTATTCTGCTCACGAGAATTCTCTCAAATTTTCCGAGCCATACGATTGGATCAATCAAGGCTCTGTTTGTTGTTGTCGCGTTTGCGACGCGGCCTGCTAACGGCTGTTTTGTTGACAGCGTGGCGTGAAAACCGCGCTAAAACCATTATCGGTAAATGTCGTTCTCAACTAAACAACGATTCAACGCCGAAATATGTTCCCCTGAAATACTTCACCGCTACCAGTTGTTTACAACATCCTGATTTGAAGCGGCAGCCATTTAGTTGCTACAGGGAACGCGCAACCGACACTACTCTCATTTATGCTTCCACAAGCATTATACCACACAAGAAGCAAACCTCGCATCTTTTTCGCGAGAAATTTGTTTCGTCTGCTACAAAATACGAATCATAAGGCAAAATGGGGTGTCGGGCGGGGAATTGTTCCCTGCCGAACCATGCAGGGCTTGTAACCTGTCAGGCAGCCGACTGTTATTCAACGGGGCGCAGGAGGGTTTCAATCTGTGTGTCTGTAGCGGGCGCGGCGGGACGCAGCAGGGTTTCGGGAGCAATATTAGCGGATTTCGGATGAACTGGACGCGCGCAGCAACGTTTCTCCAACCGCTTGCTTCTGCGCTAAATCCTCCAGAAAAGGCAAACACTCCCGCGCGGCTTTCTGAACGCTGGCGTACTTTGCCGTAATCGTCAGCCTGCGAACCTGCGCAAAGCTCTTCCAATCTCCGATTTGCGCGAACGCTTCTATAATAGCAAGCAAGAATGCTTCGTCATAGTAGCGCCCCCAATTCTTGTATCCGTCCGTTTCCAGTACATAGTATTGTTTTGTAAACATCAGGCGGCAGCAGCAACAGGGATACGCAACGCATACGTCTTCTGAAGCAACTCGCGTAACTCTTCCGCAATGTCTTCCAGTGGATTGCCTGCCAGAGCCGCGCAGATAAGTTGTTCCGCCGCGCGCCATTCGCCACACTCCAGCGCAAGCGCCGCCGCGCTGCGATGCAGGACGGAACGCGAAGGTTCAAAATCAATGTTGTCCGCAAGCAGGTTTGCAGCCTCCCGCTCATACAAAAAGGCCTGACGGTACGCCTCACGGCTTAGTGCCTCATTACCCTTGTCAGCAAGCAACGCTTTTTCGGCGTTGTCCATTGCCATGTCGTGAAGCTGTTGCACCTGTTCAATCCTGTCTTTTAACGATTCGTTCATTTTATCTCTATCCGGGTTGTCGGAGCGCTAAACTCAACGACAACGGCATACGCGGGCGTATTTGTGAAGTCGGAAGGGCCGGATTGCTTTAGCTTCACTTTCATGCGTTGTTCTATTGTACTCGCCTGTCCCGACAAAATACCGGAAACCTCCAAACGGGCGCGTTTTTGAAACAGCGGATCATTCTTATCGCCAAGCCAGTAATCGAACCCGCCACCCTTCCACGCCTTTTCAACAATGGTGTAGTCGGTTACATCACTGATTACGAGAATTGCTATGCCACACGCGCCCCATTCGATAGCGTCCTGCAAATCGTTGCGCGTACTTCTAAGTTGGTCAGTTACCGGCAGACGATGTACCGTGTAAACAGCCATATGCAAACCAATGACTCTCATTTTCACTTGCAGGGCGTGTCCCCGATCTTCCAGACAGGCAGATGCGCTTTCCGCCATCACCTGCCCCATTGCCGCAGACAGCCTCGGCCAGCCTGTGGATAATTGCGATAAGGCCACAGCGCGGGCCGGTTCGTCGGCGGTTGGCGTAAGTCGCGATTGGTTCATGGCAATAGGACTATGTGTATCAGGCAAGCGGCAGCGTAACGGGCGCGGTTTGTTCGGCGGAGCGGTAGGCGGCGAGGGCGACTTCCAGCGGCGCGCAGGCCGTCCTCGCCCGTAATCGGAACGGGTTCGTCGCTGGGCAATGGCGTGGGCGAACGCGCCGACCAACCCGTCGTCCATGTTGCCGCCCCAGTTGCACCAGTTCACGCTCTGCGTTTTGTCCGAGTACAGCACGAGGTTTTGCGCGAACATATCCAGCGACAGCGTACCCCGCTCCGTAACCACCTCCAGCGTCACGTCGCCCCACGTCGGAAACGATTTGGGCCGGGACCAGCTTGCGTCCAGTGTGCCGAAAACGCCGCTCTGAAACGTCAGCGACAGAAAACCCACATCGTCGAATTCCTTATGCCCGATGCCGTTGCTGATTTCGGCGTAGACTTCCTTCACCTCGTCCTTCAGTATCCAGCGCATCAGGTCGGTGACGTGAACGGTATGATCTATTGTCGCCCCGCCGCCCGACAATGATTTGTCAATAAACCACCCGCCCGGATTGCGGCCCCGGTTCGTGCCGCGAAACGCGACGATCTCGCCCGCGTCCCCCGACTTCCAGCGCGGCTTTCATGCGCTGCATCACGGGCGAGTAGCGGCACGGGAAACGCGGTCATCAACTGCACGCCCGCGCTTTTACAGGCCGCGATCATGGCCTCGCCATCCGCAACCGTTGTGGCAAGCGGCTTTTCGCACAGAACGTGCTTGCCCGCGCTTGCCGCCATTTCCGTCAGTTCCCGATGCCGGACGTTTTCACTGCCGATAACGACCGCGTCCAGATCGGGCGCGGCCAGCAGCGCCTCATAACTCTCAAACGCCTGCGTCCCGAACTGCCCCGCCATGCGCTGCGCCCGCTCCGGGTCGTGGTCGGCCACTCCTACCAGATGCGTATCCGGGCGCGTGACGATGCTCCGGGCGTAACTGCGCCGCGTGCATGTGCGCGAACGAAAGTATGCCGATGCGAACCGGACGAGTAGAAGGGGTGGTTTGTGCGGTCATTGAGAAGCTCCTGAATGGGGAGTAGGTTGTAGGTTGTAGGGAATAGGGAAACTGCGTTCAACTCGCGTCTTAATCCTACTCCCCACTCCCTACAACCTACTCCCTTATTTTAACAGCGTCGCCAGTAAGCCCCCTGGCCGTCT
>CAWFQB010000009.1:0-158867 GCA_963817895.1 uncultured Chthonomonadaceae bacterium | reverse complement strand
ATAGACATCTTCCGGATCGGCCGAATCGGGCGGCGCAAGTTCCGCTGTCACGGCGAACACTCCGGCGCGCAGCACCCGCTCCAGGCGGCCGGGCGAGGTGTGCCCGGGCAGAATCGGCAGCGGGTAGCCCGGAACCGGCTCGTCCTCAAAGATCACGGCAACCGCGCGCAATCGGTGCGGCCTTTTCGCGCATGACGCGCAGCCACGACGAGGTTCCCTGCAGGCGTCGATCGACGGCATGCTGCAGGCCCTGCATTGCGGCGACCCCGCCGGGTATGCGCTGGGCTCCCTGATACGCCTCGACCCAGACGCAGCGCATCTCGGGCCTGATCTCGCAGCGACCGTCGCCGCGGACGCCGCCGCAGGGTCCGTTGCGCAAGTTCTTCGGACAGTTCATCGGGCAGGACATGCCCGTGGAGCTGAGCACGCACTGGCCGCACATCTGGCAGTCAAACAGAAACCCCTTGACGGCGCGTTCAACCGCGGCGACGGGCCGCTCCAGGGGCGTGTAGCCGATCGCGCTTGCCACACTGTGCAGACGCACCAGCATGGACTCGAACAGACGGTAAAAAAGTGCAAGCCCGCGCGCATGGCGCGTGGACCAAAGACGCACGGCGTACATCAGGGCGCCTCGGATTCCGCTGAAACCGCGCGGTCCTCAGGGCGTGCGTTGCGCTCATCGATGCCTTTGGCGCGGATCACGCGCTCAAGATCCTCATCGCTGTAGCGGGCCTCGAGCCGCGCCGCCTCCGCGGCCGCCTCCGCCTGCAGATCCTCACCGCAATCCCGCGGCACGCGCCGCCAGTCGGCAAGATAGGCGTCCGAGCTGCCCTTGCCGGCGCGCATCGCCGCCCGATCCACCGCTTCCTGAAAACGCGCGCTGAGCTGCACCTTGACAGTTTCGCGGCCGCGCTTGGCGAGCACTTGCGCCGGAATATCGCGCCAGGAGATGACGATCAGGCTTGCCATGCGCTGCTATCCTCCTTTCGCCGGCACAAATCGCTGCAGTCCGGCAGCAAGCCCGCCGTAACCGGTGAACTGCAATTTGAACTCGCAGTCCCATGCGCGCGGCGATCGGCCTGCGCCGCGGCGAGCGAGGCTCTCGCTGGGTGCCTGCGCCAGATAGACGACCCGGCGATAGTTACCGAAATACAGCGGCGCAAGCTCCGGATGCCGGTCCAGCCCCAGTGAGCGCGATCACCAGGTGCTCGAAATGGCGCACCAGAAAATCGGTAAGATAAAACGTGCCAGGCTCTGCCTCAGCGAGCGCGGCAAACACCTGCGGCGAGGCAAAAAATTCATAGCAGTGGGCACCGGGGATGCGCTCCACGCCCTCCTCGCGCAGCACGGCATCCAGGCCGCCGCCGGTGCCGCACTCGCCGTAGGCGACGAAGATGCGCAGGTAGCGCTCGCGGTGCATGCGGATCTTTTTGCGCACTTCGCCTGCGCTATGCGCTCGGGCCGGTTGTGCAGCTCCGGCGGGCAGACAGCACACGTCGAGCTGCGTCCAGCCGTTTACCCGGCGCAGTGCGGCGATCTCCCGTGCCAGAGCCCCGCAGGCAATCACCAGTGCGCCGCGACCGGCTGTCCACGAGCGTAGTCGCCTCAGGCGGCCGCGACGCGCGGCGCGGCGCGCGGCAATCAGGCTCTTGGCGGTCTCGACGGCGATCGCGGCATCGCGGCAATATGCGTCCGCGCCCACCGCCTTGCCGAACTCCTCGTTGAGCGGCGCGCCCGCCGACCAGGACGATGTAATCGTCGCGGATGCCCTTTTGCTTCATCGTGTCGATCACGACTTTCATGTAGGGCATCGTCGTGGTGAGAAGCGCGGACATGCCGAGGATGTCCGGCTTGTGCTTCTCGAGCGCATCCAGGTATTTCTCGACCGGGTTGTTGATGCCGAGGTCGATGACCTCGAAGCCGGCGCCCTCGAGCATCATCGACACCAGGTTCTTGCCGATGTCGTGGATGTCGCCCTTGACGGTGCCGATCACGATCTTGCCGATCGGCTCGACGCCGGTCTCGGCCAGCAGCGGCCGCAGGATCTCCATGCCCGCCTTCATGGCGTTGGCGGCGAGCAGCACCTCGGGCACGAACAGGATGCCGTCGCGGAAATCGATGCCGACGATGCGCATGCCTTCGACCAGCGCCTCGTTCAGTACCTTCTCGGCCCCCAGCCGCGCGCGAGAAAGATGCGGGTCGCCTCCTCGATCTCGCTCTTCAGTCCGTTGTATAGGTCGTCATGGACCTGCTCGACGAGCTCCTCGTCGCTTAAGTCTTAAGATCAAATTCGCCTTCGGCCTGGTCTGCCATAGGTCTCCCGCTGCGCGCAATTGTTATGCGCGGGCCTGTGGCGTGGGACTAGCGCCTTGCGACCGGGGCATGTCTGCCGCGACAGGCCGGCCCGCCAGCGACGTGCCGAATTGCAGGCGAGCGCCGGGCAGCGTCCCAAAATCGATGGGCCGCTGCCGGCAGCACCGCCGGGCCGGGCGCTGCCGCCGACTTGCGCCCGGCGGTCTGGCGCTCGGCGCTCGGCGGGTAGCCGAACTGCGCCGCGGTAGCACTTGGAGAAGTGCGGCGGGGACCGGAAGCCGCAAGCGGTGGTGATGTCGATGATCGGCATCGAGGTCTGCAGCAACAGCTCGCGGGCGCGCCGCAGCCGCATCTGCAGGTAGTAGCGCTTCGGTACGCAGTTGAGATGCGCGCTTGAACAGCCGCTCGATCTGGCGTCGCGACAGCTCAGTGGCGGCCGGCGATCTCATCGAGTGACAGCGGCTTCTCGATGTTCTGCTCCATGAGTTGCGCGGCGTGAATCAACCTCTCGTGACCGACGCCGATCTGCGCGCGCAGCGGGACGTACTGCCGGTCGCGGTCATTGCGGATTCGATCGACGATGAACTGCTCGGAGATGAGTTGCGCGATCCGCGCGCCCAGTTTCGTCTTCACCAGGTGCAACATCAGGTCCAGGGGCGCGATGCCGCCGGAGCAGGTGAAGCGGTCGCGGTCGATGGTGAAGAGCTGGTTGCTGAGCAGAATGCGGGGGAATTCCTCTCGCAGTGCCGAAGGTTCTCCCAATGGATCGTGGCGCGATACTTCTCCAGCAGCCCGGCCTTGGCGAGCGCATAGCCGCCGGTGCACAGCGCGCCCAGCGGGACGCGACGTTCGGCGAAGCGCCGCAGCGCCGCCAGCACCTTCGCGTGACACGGCCGCCCGCACATCGATGCCGCCGCAGACGAACAATCAGTCAACTGCTGTACCAGATGCAGACAAGCGACGAGATGGGAAGTCTGCTTTCCAGAGCCGAAGCCGAAACACAGGGGCAGAATGCCGACAGCGACGAAGTACGGATGCTTGCCCGCCTGCGCCGCAGTTATGACCGCATGACCAAACTGCCCGAAGCCCTCGTTGTCGAGATTTCGCGCCACTCGTCTTTGTCGCAGGAAGTGTGGGTACGCGCCCGGCAAATGTCGGATTTCGATTTTTTCGCGCCCAATCTGGAAAAGATGCTGGATTTGGTTCGTCAGGCGACGGAACATCTGGGCTATGAGGCGCACCCGTATGACGCCCTGATTGACCAGTATGAGGCCGGAACCAAACAGGCCGATGTCGCCGCCATGTTCGCCGAGTTGAAGCCGCAACTCGTAACGCTGATACAGGCCATCGCGCAAAGCAAAGCGCCCGTTGACGACAGCCTGATTCACGGCGATTTTCCCGTTGACGCGCAGCGCAAACTCACGCTCGACATTGTAAAAGCCATCGGGTTCGACATGACGCGGGGGCGGCAGGACGTGGCCGAGCATCCGTTCTGTTCCAACTTCAGCCGTGACGATGTGCGTATCACCACCCGATTCGATCCGCGTTATCTGAGCATGTCCGTTTACGCCTCCATGCACGAGGCGGGACACGCCATGTATGAGCAGGGTTCGCCTGCCGAATTCGAGGGTACGCCGCTTGCGGGAGGAACCAGTCTGGGCGTCCACGAAAGCCAGTCTCGCTTGTGGGAAAACCTTGTCGGGCGCAGCCGCGCGTTTACCACGTACCTGTTCCCGCAATTGCAGCAGGCGTTCCCGGCCGCCTTTGCCGACGCCACGCCGGAAGCGTATTACCGCGCCATCAACAAAGTCACCCCGTCCCTCATCCGCATCGAAGCCGACGAAGCCACGTATAACCTGCATACCCTGCTGCGCTTTGAACTGGAGTGCGCCCTGCTGGAAGGAACGCTGGACGTAAGCGATGTGCCGGATGCCTGGGACGCCAAAATGGAGGAGTACCTGGGCATGACGCCGCCCTCGGACGCGGACGGCTGCTTGCAGGATGTACACTGGTCGGCGGGACTCATCGGTTATTTCCCCACCTATTCCATCGGCAACCTCCTCTCAGCGCAATTGTGGCATCATATCGGGCAGGCCGTTCCCGACCGCGATGAGCAGATGGCGGAAGGCGAGTTTATGCCAATTCTGGACTGGCTGCGAACCAACGTTCACGCGCATGGCAGCAAGTACCTGCCCAGAGAACTGGTCCTAAAAGCAACCGGAGAACCGCTCACGTCGCGCTACTACATGGACTACCTGAACGCGAAGTACCGCGAGATTTATCAGCTGTGAAACCTCTGTGTCTCTGTGTCTCTGTGGTGAAAGTAACCCAAAATGCCGGAATTTGAACGCAGCCTGCAAGATATAAAAGAAGAAGTACGCGCCCGCACCGACATTGTGGATATTGTCGGGCAGTATACCACGCTGAAAAAAACGGGCAAGAACTTTTCGGGCCTGTGTCCCTTCCACAACGACAAAAAGCCCTCCTTCAACGTCAGCCCGCAATTTCAAAGTTATACGTGCTGGTCGTGCGGGGAAAAGGGCGACATTTTCTCGATCATTCAGAAGAAAGAGAATCTTGATTTTATCGAAGCCCTTGAATATCTGGCGAAGCGGGCGGGGATAGCGTTCGAGCGCAAGGCTGTTGATCCGCAAAAGGCGAGCGAACGCGAACAGGCGCTGGAACTGAATCGGCTGGCGGTGGGCTTTTTCAAGGACAATCTGACCCGCAGCGCGGAGGGCAAAGAGTATCTGGCAAACGCGCCATACTCAAATCCACGCAGGAGCAGTGGGAAATCGGCTTCGCGCCGGGGGAATGGGATGCGTTTGTCACCCATTTGCGCCGACATAGACGCCGATATGGAACTGGCCGCCCAAATCGGCCTGGTGCGAACTCGCGATAACGGCGGCTATTACGACTTTTACCGCAATCGCCCGATGTTTCCCATTCACGACAGGCAGGGGCGCGTTATCGGGTTTGGCGGGCGGGCAATGGACGACGATCCGCCGAAGTATATGAACTCGCCCGACTCCCTGATATTTCATAAAAGCGAGACACTGTACGGGCTGTTTTTCGCTAAAAATAAGATCGGCGGCGACACGCCGCCCGTGTTCGTGGAAGGCTACGTGGACGTTGTTACCACGCATCAGGCAGGCTTTACGCAGTGCGTGGCGACACTCGGCACGGCCATGACCGATCAGCACGCGAAAATGCTGAAAAACTACAATCCCCGCGTGATTTTGTGCTACGACGCGGACCGGGCGGGTATCAGCGCCGCTTTGACAGGCGCGCAAAGATCGGGAAGAGATGGGCGTAGAAAAGGCCGAAGTGCGCGTTGCCCGCCTGCCCAACGGCGACGACCCCGACTCTATCCTGCGCGACCGGCCCAATGGCGCGGCCCTGTTTCAGGCCGCGCTCGACAACGCCATTCCCCGCGTAGATTTTCAAATGGAACTCGCCATTCACCGCCACAACCTGCAAACAGATCAGGGGCGGGCGGACGCGCTTGCCGAACTGATTCCCATTCTGGCAACCGTGCAGCAGTCTACCCGGCGCGACCTGTATGCGCAAAAGTTCGCCTTTCTCAGCCCGCTTCATAATTACGATCTGGGACGCGCCATCAATTCGATTTTGACGGACGCGGAAACCTACGCCCGCCAGACCAACAACGCCCGCTCACCCCGCGATCAGGGCTTTCCGCTCACGGAGCAGGCCAATCAGCAGCCCTTGCAGGACACGCCGCCCCCCGCGTTTCGCGGCCCCGACCCGAACCAGTGGGGCAACCGCCCGCCCGGACCCTGGCCCAACACCCAACAGGTAATCCGCAAAGACGACCGGGGCGGACAAAGCGGCGGCAACGGAAATGGAGGATACGGGAACAGCTACGGCAAAAATGGCAACGGCGGCAACGGCTACGGCAAAAACAATTATAATGGCAACGGCTACGGCGGCAAAGGGAAATATCCGCCTCGCCCGATCAGCGATCCCACGCCGCCCTCGACCGACTCGCCCCTGCTTTCGGGTGTGGAAAAAGCGGAACGGCAACTGCTGCGCGCGGTTTTCAGCCCCGAATGGCGCGTGTTCGTGCTGAGTAACGTCCGCGCCGAGTGGCTGATAACGCCCAACGGCCAGCGCCTGTTTGAAATCATCGCCCGCACCCCGTCGAATATGGAGGGCGGCGTTGACCCGCTTCCTATTCTGCATCAGGCAAAAGACGAAGAAGAGGAGACAAGGAAAAGAGGAGAAGAGGAGAAGATACAAGATACGAGATACGAGATACGAGAAGGAGAGGCTTCATCACAACCGAATACCGAATACCGAACACCGAACACCCCTGTTCCCGCAAAATTCTCTGAATTTATTCGCGAAGTCTTGGAGGATTCTCCGTTTCTGGCGTCGAATGAGCGTTTGAACGAAGCGATCATCGTGAATTGTATCGGGCGATTGAAGAAGCACCGCGCCGAACAGGAGTTACGCGCCGATAGCGCGGTGCTGCTGCAACTGGAACACCTGTCGCCCGAACAGCAGAAGATTGCCATCCATCAGTATCAGGAAAAGATGCGCGAATTGCGCGGTTCACCCCCCACAACGAGGGCGCGTAACCGCATAATGCGCGTTCAAGACATTGCCTCCACCACATTTCGCTCGTTACAGAGTGGTTCCGAAATAAGCAAGCGCGTAAAAGGAGAGTGTCGCAGTGGGCGTTACCAGCATCGCCGTTGACACGGCCACAGGGACGGAGGAATTGCGCCACCTGCTGATTCAGGGCAGGGATCGCGGTTTCCTTACCTACGAGGAAATCCAAGACCGTTTAGGCTCGAATCTGGGCCGAAACGACCTGAGCCACGCGGAGGGCGACAGCGATCCCGTGGATGACCTTGTGGACTTTTTCGCGCAGGAGGGCATTGAAGTGGTGCCGCGCCTTGCCGCGAATAACGACGCCCCGCCCCTGCGCCTGTCCGACATGCCGCCCCCCTGCTCGGCAAGGAACCGGAACCCGCCGAAGAGGAGGTTGCGCCCCCGGACAGCCTCGCGCTCGACGACAGCGTCCGTTGCTGGCTGCGGCAAATCGGCAAAACGCCCCTGCTCTCCCTTGCGGATGAAATCTGCCTCGCCAAGCGCATCGAACGCGAAAAGGAAGACCCCCGCGCCGCCAAACGCGCCAAAGACACGCTTACGCAGGCCAATTTACGCCTTGTGGTCAGCATCGCCAAAAAGTACAGCGGGCGCGGCATGGCGTTTCCCGACTTGATTCAGGAGGGCAATCTCGGCCTGATACGCGCCGTGGAAAAGTACGATTACCGCCGGGGCTACAAGTTCAGCACGTACGCGACGTGGTGGATACGGCAGGCGATCACCCGCGCCATTGCCGATCAGGGGCGTACTATTCGCATCCCTGTTCACATGGTGGAAACCATCAACCGGCTGATGAAAACTTCCGGGCAACTTTTGCAGGAAAAGGGCCGCGAACCCACGCTGGAAGAGATCGCCTGCGCGTTAGAGGTCACAGTGGAGCGCGTGTCGGAAATCATCCGCGTCGCCCCGGAACCTATTTCTCTGGAAACACCCATCGGCGAGGAAGAGGGCAGCCATCTGTCTGATTTTGTAGAAGACCACGAGCGTTCTGGCGCCCTCCGACGCCGCCACGCATCGCATGGTGCGCGAACGCATCGAAGACATCCTTAACCACCTCACCACGCGGGAAAAGGATGTGCTGATTATGCGCTTCGGGCTGGAAGACGGCTGCCAGAAAACGCTGGAAGAGGTCGGGCGGCATTTCCGCGTCACCCGCGAACGCATCCGCCAGATCGAAGCCAAAGCCCTGAAAAAACTGCGCAACCCCCGCTACAACCACTACCTACGCGCCTGCCTCGAATGGCAGTAGTATTTCTCTGATTTGCTGCGCGTCGCGCCTGGCCTGCTATTCATAGCGCGTTTTCGCTGTTGTTTTCGCGACCAGACTTTTCAGATAGTATCCGTAGTTATTCGCTGCGTCATCAAGACGATTTTGCCCCGGTTGTGGGGCTTGCCGGCCAGCATTTCATGGGCCAGTCGCACTTTGGTCAGGGGCAGGATTTCCCCGACCTGCGTGACAAGCTGACCCTCATTAAGCCGCTGAACCACCCTGTTCAGCGCTTCCGTCGTTACTTTCACATAGAAGAAGGCGGTGCGGACAAGGTCATGCGCCGCCTTTTCCTGATCCGGCATTGCGACCGGAGACACCAGAACGCCGCCCGGTTTGAGAACCGCAAACGAACGATCAAGCATCTCGCCCCCGACCGTATCCAGCACAACGTCTGCATCCTTCACGCGCTCTTCAAAGCAAACCGCTTGCGCGTCAATACCTGATCCGCGCCCAGATTGTAGACATATTCGATGTCTTCGGGAACGCGGTGGCAATCACTTCGGCTCCGCGCCCATTTCGCGAACTGAACGGCATACGCGCCGACATTGCCCGCGCCCGCCATGTACCAATACGCGCTGTCCGGGTTTCACCTGTCCATGCTCGAACACCATCTGCCAGGCCGTCATCGCCACAACCGGCAGGGAGGCCGCTTCAATATCACTCATCCACTCCGGTTTATGCGTAATCATGTCCACATTCGCGACAGCGTATTCGGCCTGCGCCCCGATAAACTGCGGGTTGGTGACGCCAAAAACCGCGTCGCCACTGTGGAAACCGGAAACATCCGGCCCGACTTCCACTACCACGCCGGAAAAGTCGGAGCCGAGCGTCAGCGGCAGCGTATGGCCCAGCCCACTGTTTCCGGTTCGGATCAGGGCATCCCACGGGCCGACTCCCGCCGCCCGAACCTGAACCAAAACCTGCCCGTTCCCCGACGTGGGAATCGGTATCATTTCACACGCCAGCGCGTCCAATCCCCCGAATTTGTGAACGCGCGCGGCCCGCATCTTTCCTGCGAAGACACTCTCCGGTATCGCATCCTGTCCATTCATAACAACCTCCTGAGCAATTCAGGCTGAATTACTCAGCCTGAGCAATTACAACCCGAAATTTTCGCGCGGCTTAGAGCCTATCCCAATAGGCGATTGCATTTGCGTCCGAAGGACGCCTGGCCGTAGGCCACTCAGACAGGTACGTTCTCTGTACCCGGCCTATTGGGAGAGGCTCTTAGGGTTTCCAGTAGTTGTTGGCGGCGGCAATGGTGGCGAACTCCGTGGCGACGACCTGCGTAATGGCGATCAGCATCCCCGCGTCATTCGCGTAGACTTCGCGAATCTCTTTGCGCTTGTTCTCGTCCGGCTGCGTGAATTTAACAATCAGGCGAGCGATATGGACGGCAAGCTGGCGTCCCTCTTCGGGCGTCGCCGTTATCAGCGTGTTGTTGGGAAGCAATACAGGGGTATCCATTTTGTTTTTCCTTTCATAACCGGCATGTAACGGGCATCATAGGCGTGATGTAGATCATGGGCGTGATTCATCACGCCCCTATTTGCATGGAATTGCTTCTAATGGCTTAATGCGGCGGCGCGGTGGTCTGCTGCCCATTCGAGGGCGTAATCCGCTGCCTCTTCCCATCCGGGTTCGCCGAGCGTGTAGTGCGAACGGTTCGGGAACTCCTTGAAGTCCGTGATGGCGCGGGAGTGGCTGTAAAGATGGTAGTTGGCGCGGGTCACAGATGCCGGAGCGATGTGGTCTTTGCCGCCTGCAACGAGCAGGAGAGGCGCGCGGTCAGGGTTGTCGAAATTCACGCTTGTCGCCGCATGAGGGTTGAAGTTGGCAAGGCCCGCCTGAAACAAAACGTGGTCGGGGCCGGGAACGGCGTAACGGTCATACACCTGCCGGGACTCCTCCTCGCTCATCAGGTTGCCGAAAGCGTAATGAAACTGTTTCGGCGTAAGTCCGGCTACCTTATGGTAATTGAACGGGTTGCTGAGAGCGGGAAACGAAACCCGCAGGGAGGAAAACGGCAGCAGCAGGATGCCTTTGACGGGAGCGGAGTCGAGCGCGATGCCTGCCGCGCCCAATCCCCGATCCAGCAGAATCTGCGTGAACAGGCCACCGAACGAATGGCCCATGATAATCGGCGGCGTATCCAAACTCCTGATGATCTGCTCGTAATGGTTCACGATTTCCGTCACGCCAAGTCCGGCGAGATTGGACGGATCGCGGCGGATGTCTTCCACGCTTCTGTCCATGCCGGGCCACCCGGGGGCAAGAACCTTATAGCCCTTATCTTCGTAGCGCGCAATCCAGTGTTCCCAGCACAGGGGCGTCATCCACAGTCCGTGTATAAGAACGATAGTTCCGGCAGTCGCCGAATGGGTAGCGCTGTCAGTCATAACAATCTCCTTTCAAATTCTTCCGCGTAAACTCTTGTCAAATTCTTCCTGTTGCGCCGAAAAGCCGACGCTGCTCAATGACAACCCTATTGTGCGGGGCGCGTATTGTCCGTAACGTTCCCATAGAGCAGGAAAAACGTTCCTGTTTCCCGAATGTTTGCAGTGTGAAACGTCATTCGCGCCATGTTGCGGCCAGAAGGGAGAATTACAGCCATGACCATGCCGGAAATGCAGAACGCGCCGCTTGTCGTCACGCTTTTCGGACCGATGCAGGCGCTGGTGGACGGGCAGGAACTGCCGCGTATGCGTTCCCGAAAGGGACTCTGGCTGCTGGCGCTCCTTGCCCTGCGCCATGACCGTCCTGTGGAGCGGGAATGGCTGGCCGCGACGCTCTGGCCCGACCTGGATCAGACGCAGGCGTTTGCCAACCTGCGCCCGGTTCTGAGCGAACTGCGCAACGGATTGGGCAGTCAAGCCGCGCGTTTGCAGTCGCCCACGCGCCCCACGCTGCGGATGGATTTTACCGGCGCGGTTGTGGATGTTCTGCGTTTTGATACCGCCATTTCCAATGGGAAGCAGGAGGAATTGGAACAGGCCATTGCGCTGTATCGCGGGCCATTGCTGGAGGGCTGTTTGGAAGAGTGGGTGTTTCAGGAACGGAACATTCGCGAACAGAATTGTCTTCGCTCGCTGCAAAAACTGGGAGATGCGGCCCTGTCGGAGCAAAATTATGTCGCGGCAGCAGGCTATTACCAGAAAGCCGTCACGGTGGAACCACTGCGGGAAGCGGCGCGGCGCGGATGGATGCAGGCGCTTGCCGGGAACGGCGACCACAATGCCGCATTACAGGCGTATCGCGACCTGATTGCCCTGTTGCGCGACGACCCCAATGCCGTGCCGGACGCGCAGACGCGCGCGCTGTACGAGCGTTTGCGGATGGAAGCGCGGCAGCCGCCCCGCGTATCCGCCAATTCAGGCAGGGAACCTCTGGCCCCGCCAAAAGTAATGGGCTATCTGCCGCACTCCCTTACCGATCTGGTTGGCAGGGAGGACGAGCGCGAGGAGGTGATGACGCGACTGCGGCGTTCCCGATTGGTGACGCTGACGGGCATGGGCGGTATCGGCAAAACACGACTCGCCCTCGAGGTCGCGAGGGAAGCCGTCGGCGAGTATACGGATGGCGTGTGGCTCGTGGCATTGGAGGCTCTGGCGGACGGCGAACGCATCCCGGCGCAGATCGCTTCCGTACTGGGCGCACAGGAGCAGCCGGGGCGGTCTTTGCTGCAAAGCGTTGTGGAACACCTGCGAAAAAAGCGGCTGCTGCTGGTATTGGACAACTGCGAACACCTGCTGGAAGCCAGCGCGCGGGTTGCGCAGCATCTTTTGCGGGAGTGTGAAGGCATCCGCATTTTAGCCACTAGCCGGGAAGCGTTGGGGATCACCGGGGAAACGGCCTGGGCCGTACCCTGCCTTGCCGTACCCAATCCCGACCATTTGCCGCACGGACAAACGACGCTTATGCGCGTCCTTGCGGGCTACGAGGGCGCGCGGCTTTTCGTAGAGCGGGCGCAGGCCGTCCAAAAGTCGTTTCAACTGACCGGCGGCAACGCGCGGGCCATTGCCGACATCTGTTTCCGATTGGAGGGGCTTCCGCTCGCCATTGAGTTGGCCGCCGCCCGCGTCAAGTCCATCACAGTCGAACAAATCGCCGCCCGCCTCAACAACGAGTTGGCATTGCTGACCGGAGGAAGCCGAACCGCGCTGTCGCGCCAGCAGACGCTGCGGGCCACCCTGGACTGGTCTTACACCCTGTTAAGCGAACCGGAGCGCGGCCTGCTGCGCGGCCTGTCCGTATTCTCCGGCGGCTGGACGCTGGAAGCGGCAGAAGCCATAGCAAAGGATGAAGGCGGAAGGATGAAGGATGAAGATAATGCCGCTCCTATTCATCCTTCATCCTTCATCCTTCATCCTTTGTTCGTGCTGGACGCGCTGACCTCGCTGGTAGATAAGTCGCTGGTGGTGTTTGAGGCACAGGATGCAGGCGACGGACGGTATCGTTTGCTGGAAATGGTTCGGCAGTACGCGGCGGAAAAACTACAGGCAAGCGGACAAGCAGAAGCATTGCGAGACAGGCATCTGGCCTGGTTCACGGTTTGGGCGGAAACAATTGCGCCGGAGTTAAGAGGCGCGCGGCAGTCGGCGTGGCTGGAGCGGCTGGAAATGGACTATGGCAATCTACAGGCTGCGCTGGCATGGAGCGCGGCGGACGCATCGGAAGCGGAATGGGGCCTGCGTTTGACGGGCGCGTTATGGTGGTACTGGAAAATGCGGGGGCGTATCAGCGAAGGGCGGCAGTATCTTGGAACGGCATTAAACCGGGAAGGAGTGCGCGAGGAGACTGAAGCGCGGGCAACAGCGTTGAACGGGGCGGGAGCGCTGGCGCTGAATCAGGGGGATTATGCCACCACCCGGACGTTCCATGAGGAGAGCCTTGCTATCTACAGGAAGCAGGAGAACAAGCGCGGCATGGCGTCGGTCCTCAACAATCTGGGTAATCTGGCGCGTCACCGCAACAACTCTGCCGCCGCCTGGTCCTTGCATCAGGAGAGTATGAGCCTGTACCGGCAGATAAGCGATAAACAGGGCATTGCCAAATCTCTCGGCAATCTGGGCAACATTCTTCGGGAACAGGGGGGGTACGCCCAGGCGAAAACGTTAGGAGAAGAGTCCCTCCAGATTTATCGCGAGTTGGAGGATGAGCAGGGATTAAGCCTGACGCTCTCCTCCCTGGGCAATCTGGCCCGATTACAGGGCGATTACGAACTTGCGCGAACGCAGCTGGAAGAGAGTCTGGCTATCCGGCAGCGATTGAAGGACAAGCAGGGCATCGCGTACACCCTCAGTAACCTGGGCGGTCTGGCGTATGCGCAGGGCGACTATCCTGCGGCGCGCGCTTTGCATGAAGAGAGCCTGCATATTCGACGGGAAATAGGACACAGGGCCAGCGTCGCGTGGTCTCTTAACAACCTGGGTCTGGCAGCGCTGGGGGAGGGCGGCATTGTGGCGGCGCGTCCGCTATTTGAGGAGAGCCTGACAATTTTTAGGGAACTTGAGGATAAAAAAGGCATCGCGTCGTCGCTCAACCGCCTGGCTGATGTGTCGCGCCGTTTAGATGAGGACGCGACCGCGCGGAAACAATTGACTGACAGCCTGAGCCTGTTTCTTGAACTGAAAGACAGGGAAGGGATAGCGGGGAATATACATGATCTGGCAGCGATTTTCGCCATGCAGTCAGAAGGCGAAAAGGCCGCGCGACTGTGGGGAGCCGCAGCCGCGCTGCGCGAAAGCATCGGGGCTGCGCTGACTGTTGTAGAACAAGAGAACTACAACCGCGAAGCAGAGCAGGTTCGTTCGGCGCTTGGCGCAGCCACCTTTGCAGGGGCGTGGGAAGAGGGACATGCCCTGGATTGGGAGCAGGCGGCAGAGTATGCGCTGCAAAATACGCAGGCGCGGGAGGGGCGGGAAACATCGTGAACGTGACACAATTGCGTAAATGGGCGCGGGCGTATCCCAACGCGGGAATTGTTGTGGCTAGCCTGTGGCTTGTAGGGCAGGCGTGTTTCCATTCCGGCAGAAGGCGGCAAATGTGGGCGCAGGCGTTTTGCCTGATGGTGGGCGTTCTGTTCGCGTTCGGGGCAATACATCATCAGGGGCGTTCTGGACCAGTGGCGTCGGCAATTCCGCGCAATGTGGCGCAGAGGTCGCCCCTGCGCGTAACGTTTCTGGATGTGGGCAAGGGCGACGCGATAGTATTGGAAACACCATCCGGCAAAACCCTGATTGTGGACACGGGCGGAACCCTGAGCAACGGCAATGACCGGGGCCGAACGGTTGTTTTGCCCTACCTGCGCAGCCGTAAATGCAAGCGCATTGATTTGCTGCTGCTCACGCACCCGCACCCCGACCACGTTGGCGGCGCGGCCACTCTGCTGCAAAATCTGCCGGTCGCGCAGTTGGTGGATAATGGATTGGATTCAACCGCAAAGACGTATAAGCGGTATCGGGCAGAAGCGGAAAAACGGAATGTTCCCTGTGCAGTCGGCAGTCTCGGCTGGAAACTGCATTGCGGAGATGGAGTTACGCTGCTGGCGTTGGCCCCAACTCCTAAACAGACCTATGCCTGGTCATTTAGGCAAGGTGAATTGGAGCAAAACATCGAAATGGAGTCCTTCTACTCTGATTTGCCCCTAGCGAATGTCAACAACACGAGCCTTGTACTGCGCGTCGAATACGGTAAAACGTCGTTTCTACTAACCGGCGATGCCGAGACGGATTCGGAAAACGAGATGTTGCGCAGTCGCCAGAATGTGCGCTGCGACGTATTGAAAGTGGGGCATCACGGCGGCAGGCAGTCCACGTCCGCCCGGTTTTTGCAGGCCGTGAAACCGCGCTATGCCGTAATTTCCGTAGACGCGAATAATCGCAACGGGCACCCCCACCCGCAAGTCCTGGAACGACTGAAAGCCGCAGGCGCAGAAATCCTGCGCACCGACGAGCGAGGACACATTACCGCTATCTCTGACGGAAAAACGCTCCGCATTGAAACGCAACGGTAAGCCCTGTCGCCGCAAGATGAGGAAAATTTAGCCGCAAATGAACGCGAATAAACGCGAATAGGAGTTCAGGCAGGCATAATCACTGCGAACTGAAGAATATAATGGTGAATGGAACGAGGAGGCATGAATACGTCGTCCAAACAGTTACGCGATGCGCAAACCGGGGAGATACTCGTGCCGCGCCTGGAAATCGCCGCGACACTCTGGCAGCAAACCGTTGGCCTGATGGGAAGGCGCGAATTTCCGTCAGACACGGGGCTGTGGCTGCGCTCGTGCAATGCTATTCATACGTTCGGCGTCCGCTTTCCGATTGATGTTTTGTTTCTCGACGGGGAGGGCCGCATCCTGCGAACCGTTTCCCGTCTCCATTCTTGTCGCGCCTGTGGCCCGGTATGGCGGGCCAAAACCATTGTAGAACTCCCCGCCGGAACCCTGACGCGAACGGCTTTGCGCGTCGGTATGCGCGTGGAAGCTGTATAGGTTGTTAGTTGTTAGGTTGTTAGGTCTTTAGGTTACGCCACTCAGGTGAATGGACTAACAACTAACAACCTAAAAGGAACCCATCATGTTTACTCCGTTTCAAAACGAACCCTATGTGAATTTCAATGAGGAGCGTCCGCGTCGCAAGATGGAGGAGGCGCTGGCGAAAGTGGCGCATGAAATGGGGCGCGCGTACCCGCTAATTATCAACGGCGAACCGATTGAGACGGAACACAAGACGACAAGCCGCAATCCCGCGCGCATGAGTCAGATCGTGGGATATGTGTACGACGGCACGGAGGAAACCACCAATCAGGCGGTACAGGCGGCGGTGGATGCATTCCCGCAATGGTCGCGAACGCCCGCCGATGTTCGCGCCCGCTATCTGGTCAAAGCGGCGGCGATAATGCGGCGGCGGATTTACGAGTTTTCCGCGTGGATGGTTTACGAGGCCAGCAAAAGCTGGAACGAGGCGTATGCGGACGCGGCGGAAGCCGTTGACTTTCTGGAATTTTACGCGCGTGAGGCGGTACGGTTGGGCGGTTCGCACCCGACAACGCCGTATCCGGGCGAGGAAAACGAGGTTCGATATCTGTCGCTTGGCGTGGGTGCGGTGATTGCCCCGTGGAACTTTCCGCTCGCCATTTTGTGCGGCATGACGGCAGCCGCGATTGTCACCGGTAATACCGTGATTATGAAACCGGCAGAGCAAACTCCGGTTATCGGGGCCAAACTGTTTGAACTGTTCGAGTCCGTCAATCTGCCGCCGGGCGTGGTCAACTTCGCGCCGGGACCGGGCGAAATCGTGGGCGAAACCCTGACGGGACACAAGGATGTGCGCTTTGTGTCGTTTACCGGCAGCCGGGAGGTCGGGCTGCGCATTCACGAGCGCATTGCAATTCATCAGCCGGGGCAGAAGTTCCTGCGGCGCGGAATATTGGAGATGGGCGGCAAAGATGCCATTATTGTAGATGAGGATGTCAATCTCGATGCGGCGGCAATGGACGTGGTGGCTTCGGCGTTCGGGTTTCAGGGGCAAAAGTGTTCCGCCTGTTCCCGCCTGATCGCGCATACCAAAATCTATGACGCGCTGCTGGCGAAAGTGGTAGAGCGGGCTTCCAAACTGACGATTGGCGATCCGAGCCACTTCAACAACTATATGGGCGCGGTGATAGACGAGGGCGCGTACCAGAAAATTTTGAAGTACATCGCTATCGGGCGCGGCGAGGGGCGAATCGTGCTGGGCGGCGACGAGTCCACAGACATGCTCGAAGGCGGCTATTTCATCCATCCGACGATTATCGCCGATGTGGACGCCCACGCCCGGATCGCGCAGGAGGAGATTTTCGGCCCGGTTCTCGCCGTCCTTCGCGCTGAAGACTTCGACCACGCGCTGGAAATCGCCAACAGCACCGATTACGCCCTGACTGGAGCCGTGTTCAGCTACAACCGCGACCATCTGGAACGCGCCCGTCACGAATTCCACGTCGGCAACCTGTACCTGAACCGCAAATGCACGGGCGCACTCGTGGATGTGCAACCCTTCGGCGGCTTCAACATGAGCGGCACGGACAGCAAAGCCGGTGGGCGCGACTACTTAGGCTTGTTCATGCAGGCCAAATCCGTCTGCGAACGGTGGTAAGAAGCAACGCTGTTTATCTTTTTCACTTAAATATGGACAATAGCGGGAAAAGTAGGTTATACTTGCGCAGGGCAGGTAACTTTTCCCGCTTGCTGTCGTCCGTTTAGAATGAGTTTGCGCCTCGCTGCCGACTCGCTTGTTACAATTCCTGTTGATACCTTGACACTTTCCCGTGCCGCAGTCCGCTGTGTCACATTTCCGTTGGTTTGAACGTTTCCGCTTCATTACGCGCTATTCAGCGTCCGCCATCTTGAACAGAGATCGGGCGATTATCCGACGTTTGGAACTAAGTTTCAAGCCGGATGTTTCCGCCCCGAAGGTAGGTGCTTCACCATGCAATTCAACAACAAACCCTGCGCTGATTCTGTGACTCCTTTTGCCGCTCCGTTCCGCAAGGAAAACGGCGTCGGCGCTTTACATCATCTATACAAAAAAAGCCCCTCTTTTAGCGACGCAGGAGCGGCAAGGAGAGGGGTTCGGGTGAGGTACAGCCTTCTGCTGGCGGCGCTGACCACGCTTGGCTGGGGCGCGCAGGCTAAAGCGGATGGCCCGCTGACGCCGGTTCATTTGCGGGTCGGCGGGCATGAAGTGGCCTGTAAAACCATGCCGATTGCTGACAACAGCGAAACGTTCATTCCCCTCGAAGCCCTGAGCGCGATTGGAATGGAGGGCAAGCCAGACCAAAAAGGAGAAACAGCGCGTATCACCATGCCGCTGACCCACAAGCAGCAGGACATCGCTTTTGCCCGCCCCAACGGCAAATCCATGCTGGCCCTGTCGGAAGTCGCGCGGATGGCGAACGCGGTCGTTGTGCGGACGGAAAAAATGGGACGCGACAACAAGCCGATTCCCGGTTCCAAAGGCGATACCGTATATCTGCTGGCGCGGGTTACGGATGTGCGCCTGCAAAACAATGTGGTTCGCGTTACAACCAGTTTCCCGGTTCCCTATCAGGTGAGCATGGTTATGAATGAAAAGCCGTTGCGTGGCTACATAGATTGCGTGGGCGCGGACGTGGACGAGAAGTTTCAGCCCGCGCCCATGCCGCTTGCGGGAAACGAGAAATTCATCCCCAAAGTGCGGGCGGCGCAGTACAGCATTGACACGGCGCGGATTGTAGCCGAACTGCCGGACGGGATGCGCGTCAAGGCGCAGGACGGCATCGCCAACCACAGCCTGACGATTGCAGCGGAACTATCGGGCGGCAAAACCGTTGTGGCGCAAAATCCGAAACAGGACAAGAGTGGCAAAAGCGTCGCGTCCAGTCCGAATACCACTCAGGCAGGAAGCGCGGGCGGGCAGAAGAGCAGCGACAAGGCCGGAAGCGGACAAAAAAACACGGATAAAATCGCCGCCAACGCCCCTTCTCCCTTGCCGCGTCCCAATGGGGGTGGATCGGGCGATCAGGGCGATACTACGCCGCTTGTGCAGCATCCGGGCGGCATCGGCGCGGATCAGGCCGATAAAACGGTTGCGGGCAATGCCGCCAATCCGACACCTCAAACCGGAAACAACGCCCTGGACAATGCCACAACGCCACCGAAATCAACAGCGGGAAATGCTTCTACGCGGCCCTCCATCCGGGGCAAATCGCCCTCGCGGAGTGGGGCTGTGAACCGCAATATTCCCATCGAAGTGCGCGGCCTTGCGCTTGTGCCGGACGGCGATACTCGCGTTCATCTGGACATCTCAACCAGCGGCGCGGCGGGAACGTACATTCACTATCTGGAGGGCAGCAAACTGGCGGTAGACATTCCCAACGCCCTGCTGCATCTGCCGGAAGGCGTGTCCGCCGATCAAACCCTGTCGCATCCCCTGCTCAACGGCATTCACGCCGAACTGGTGCAGGACACGCCACCCCTGACCCGCGTAACCATTGACACGTCCCGGTTTGTGGGCTTCACAGTCAACAATCAGGCGAACAAAATATCCGTAGACCTGCGCCTGCCCCGCAGCGCGACCGGCGCGCTTGCGGATAAGGTGATTGTCGTGGATGCCGGACACGGTGGCTCGTCAACGGGCGCGACGGCGGGCGGCTATCAGGAAAAGAACATCACGCTGCAAATTTCGCTGCGACTGCGCGAGATTTTGGAATCGGCGGGCGCGAAAGTGGTGATGACGCGGGATAAGGACGTGGACGTAAACCTCTACGACCGCCCGTACCTCGCCAACGACATCAACGCCGACCTATTCGTGAGCATCCACAACGACTCGTTCACCAGCGAAAGCCGGGGAACCAGCACGTACTATCACATGGGCGATCCGAGCAGCCGCGCCCTCGCCAATTGCGTCCAGCAGGCGATTGTGGCCGTATCGGGCGTACCGAGCAAGGGCGCGCTTTCAGACGGCATTTTGTACAACAGCGGCCTTGCCGTGCTTCGCGCCAGCAAAATGCCCGCCATTCTCGTCGAAGTGGCCTACATCAGCAACACGCAGGATCGGCGTCACCTCATTGATGGCGACTTTCAGCAGCGCGTGGCCCAAGCGATCAGCGACGGCCTGCGCCAGTACGTCGAGGGCGGCACTCCCAACGGCGGACGCCGCATGAACATGCCCGTTCAGGACGCGCTCCCGCTCCCCGGCGATGCCGACACCTCCAGTTTCCGCATCCGCGAATAGATACGCCTGCTTGCCGTTCCTGTTTACACCAACACTGCCCAATGAATTTATCCTTCATTGGGCAGTGTTCCTATACGAACAAAGTTGACTTTACAGGAGAAACACTGCTATGTGGAAAGGCTGTTGGCGCGGCGAATATGCCTATACGAACGCTTCCGGCTCGCTCATTTTGGGAAAACCAGTTGCCTTCAGCGTACAAATTGAGGAGTGTCATCTCGGACGCTTCAAAGGAACAATTTGTGAAGACCCGCTTGCAGGAGTACCGGGCGTGGGAACGTTGGAAGGCCGGTGTTGGAGCAAGTTCATAAATTTTGTCAAACAGATGCCCGTTTTTTCTACACATTATGACGGCAAATCTCAGTCTCTATCGGAGTACCTCGCGGATGTTTATGAAGAAACGTTGCCCGAAGAACTCCCGCATCCAGCCATTTCTTATCAGGGCCGGTGGGAGACAAAGATAGAATGCTACAGTGGAAGATGGTATATGGAACCTGTGTATTTGATCTTGCCGGGCGGACAGCAAGTACAGTTTCAAGGCGTGAGTGGAACATGGCAGATGCGGCAGGACATTTCAGAAAACTTGCTGCGCGCTTCAAAGCAGCCTGTTGAAGAACAACAAATTCTTCTCCGGGCCGCTAAAGATCATTGTGAAACGCCGTCCGAACAGCTTATACGGCCTGTTGAGAAAAGATTATAGCCAACATGCCGTTTTGTTCTCCTTATGATTGCACTGAATCAGTCGCGCAGGGCCGGCGCATCTTAACTGAGGAGAATTTGCTCTAAATAGGCGTTGTCCCATCCGGCTTTCTTCTGCCGCGCCTTGATCCCACGCTCACAGGTCTTCTCCTGCCGGATCAGGTTGAGCGCGATGTGGCGCAGAACAGCCATATTCTCGGCTCCATGTTCTGTGCGGATGCGGCAGGCGTCTTCGTTAAGGCTGACATCCAGGACATAGTGCAGGCGGTTCTCAATGCCCCAGTGCTGCCGCGCGGCTTTGAGAACTTTCTTTGCCTCGTGGGGTATGCTGCTAATGAAGTAACGCGCTTCCTCGCTGCTCTTGTCGCCGACTTGCCGGGTGCAGGTGATACGGGCGAGACTGCGTAAGCCTTTCCATCCTGCTGCGCGTTGCCCCAACACAGGTCGTCAAGGTCGAGGGTGAGCAGGTCACAACGCCGTATGTCTGCGCGCCCATGTCCGCGCCCGCTCGTGGTATGGCAACTATGGTTCATGTCGCGCCAGAGCTTCTCCTCGGCATAAGCGAAGCGGGCTTGTATGTCGTGATGGAGGTTCTTCTGGTTGTCTTTGACGGCAATTACATAGTCGCCCTCCTGTTGAACAATCTGCGCCACCCTAGCGGTCTGACAACTCATCGCATCCGTAGTCACGATGCAGCCCGTGATGGCGAGAAGGCGCAGCAAGGCGGGAACCATCGGAATTGCGTTGGTTTTCTCCACGATTTTGACTTGTCCTAACACCAGACGCGCGCGGCCCGCCCATGCGCTGATCAGGTGGATGGCACTCTGACCGCAGGCGAGATCGAAACTGTGCCGCAGCACTTTGCCGTCCAGAGAGATAATTTCGCCTGCGGTGAGTTGATGCAGGGTTTGCGTCCATAGCCGAAAGCAGGTTTGCAGCGCGCTCGGTTGCAATCGGGCAAACACGCGCCGAAACGTGTCGGCGGAGGGAATGCCGTTGGGCAACTCCAGGCGTTCTGGCAGCCAGTCGCGTTTCGCAACGCCGAAGGCAGCCATATCGTCCCAGCCTTCGGCTCCACAGAGGATGGCACAAATGGCAATTACAAGGATGTCCATCAACGAGTGCAGACGGGTGCGCTCTACGCGCGGATCAGGCAAGTCTGACAGGCACTCCACAAGGGTGGGAAAAGCAGACGTAGACATTAGGCAGGCTCCTCAAAGGGGAATGGCACGTCATTCAACTTTGAGGCTCCAACTTCCTGTGTCAAACTATTTTAGATGCGCCGGCCCTGGCTAAACAGGTTGACGGCTTGCCGCGCCTGTGTTAAAATAGAGGAGGATGCAATTGAGGCGAGATAATCGCAGCCGACGCGGTAACTGGACACAGGAATGCCGCCGCGCTTTGCGCGACAATGCTTTCATTTCTTTTGGAGAACCTATGAAACAGAATACAAGGGTACGAGTTCGACCGCTGATAGCCTGTCTGATGGCTGGGGGCGCGGGACTGCTGGCGACGGCAAACGCGAACGCGCAGGTGACGAAGGTGGGGGATGGCTACCTGTTCCGCGTGAAGTACGCCAAAGGCAAAACCACGCATTACCAGATGACCACCACTACCACGCTTCCTCCCGGCGCAGCCGGCCCGTCTTCCACCAAGCCCATGACGATGAGCATGGTAGCCCCGATTTCTATGACGGTTGTAAGCGTTCAGGGAAACAAAGCCACCGTGAAGTCGGACGTTGGCGCGATGACCATGAACGGCCAGGCGATGTCCAAGCCGCAGACCACGCAAATGACCGTTGATGACCGGGGCCAGGTTGTGGGGAAGGCGCAGGGGGCGGCGGCAGGCATGGGCATGGAGAACATGAGCGGCACACTGCCCGCAAAGCCGCTGAAAGTAGGGGAGAGCTTCACCGCCAACAAAACCATGGCGCAGATGAACCAGAACATTCAGATGAAGGCGACCAGCACCTTCCTGGGCATCAAAACGGTGGGCGGAAAGCAGTTCGCGGCAATGGCGATGAAAGTCTCCGGCACGGGAACCGCCACCATGACCGGAACCGGAACCAGTTACTACAATCTCGCGGACGGCTCTCTCAACAACATGACCATGACTTCCAACATGACGATGGCGATACCCGGCCAGGCGCAGAAAATGAACATGAAAGTCAATGTGGAGATGAAAACCGTTGACAAATAGCCGCGACCTCATGCCGCCAACAGCGCGGCCACGTCCATAGCGGGCGTTGAAAAGCGGCGCGGCAGCCGTTCAGGAAACTTCTGCAAGTCAGATGTTTCCGTAAAGCAGGCAGACAGCGAGAGGAGGGCAACAATCGTTTACCCTCCTCTCGCTGTCCGGCATTTCGGATGTTTTACGGCGTCGGTTCTTTTGGAACGGCTTTTTCTTCTGTCTGAAGCCGGATACGGAACGTGGGCGCTTTCACCGCGTATTTCAGGCCCGTATCGCGCAGCAGGCCGGAACCCGTATTGATCGGCACTACCAGTTTTGCGGCGGGTTTTACGTCCCCTGATGGTGTGCCGTGCGGGTAATAAAACGGAATGGTGGCCGTGATACCGCCCCCTTGCAGCATCTCCTTCATCTGAAGGCGCGTTTGCCACGCCCCCTCGTCCACCTTCAGCGCGACCTCCCCGGCATCGAATAACTGCGGGTATTCTACTCCGGTTATAAAGGGTGAAACGGATTTCGTGGACGCATTGCGCAATTCCAGCGTGACGTTATAACCGGGTTTGTTCGCGTCGAACGGATCAACCGTTGGTTCCACTTTCAAAACGCGGGTTCGCCACACGCCGTTGTTGAGCCACGTATTGGCTGGCCCCTCCACGCCCTCCATCTGGTTCGCGCCGCCCTGATACGGCAGAAACTGGATGCGAACCTCATGCCCCTGTACGCTCACCTGCGCCCCCGCTGCTTTCAGCGCGGAAACAGGCACGTACAGTTCGCCGTTATGCTCGATGGGCGGCAGCGAACCGGATTTGCCGTTGACCAGAAACGACCAGGGCAGCGCGAACAGCAACAGCAGGCTGCACGGCGGCAAAATTCTGCGTCGCCGGATACGAGAGTCGCGCTCTAAGTAACGGGGTAACAGCATAGCAAACCTTCTCCCTCTCTATTCCACTGCGCCAATTATGCGGCAAACGACCCGCGTCTTTAGTTATATATGTTCGGCTGACGTTGCGGGCTTCAATAGTTATTTCGCGGATTTTGGCGCGGGCGCGGCGGTGTCGGCGGGTTTGGCGAAAATAGCGTTGTCAATAGCCACATTGTTCTGAATTTTAGTGGTTGTAATGGCCGCCTCCCCGGTTCCCACTGCCACCTGTCGCGCGCTGAACGGCTCTTTAATGCCGTCCACAACGCGGTAATCGGAAAGGTACGCTTCGGTCGGGATCGCGCCCTCCGGCGATTCCGCGATCTGATCCACGCGAACCAGAAGTTTGGTTTTCACATCGTAGTATTGCGTACTCGGCTGTCCGCTGGCCGGGGTCAGGCGTATGGCATACGCCTTTGCGCCGTTCACGGTTCGCAGGCCGAGCATTTGCGATTTGGTATAGAGTTCTTTCCAGTAGAGCGGCGCATTGAACCGCGCCTGAGTTCGCAGTTGTTCCAGTTCTTTCCCGGTCAAGGTACGCAGGCCATGCAGAGGGTCGCGTGACCAGCCAATTTTGCCGTCATAGCCCTGTTCTACCTTGCCGAAGCCCGCAATGGACTGCGACACGTAGATTTTGTCGGGCGCTTTGGCTTTGGTTACAACGTCTGCCGTGATCTTCTGCGCTTTCAGCAGAAACGCGCTGTGGATTTCCGTGCTGTTGATTTTCAGGTAAGCGGCTTTGCCGCCGCTTGCCGCTATGAAGTCGTTCAATACTTTGTCTGCGGTCGGAAGCGCGGGTTCCGCCTGCGCGGAGTGAACGGCAAGCGCGGCGGGAAGCAGGGCGATGCCGAGGCTTATAATGAAGAGTGAGGTTGACGCGGTTCTGTTTGTCTTTCGTATCTGCATGAAGGGGTTCCTTTGTAATTTGGATAAAGATGTTGTGTTCACCTCAAAGCGTTATTTCGCGGCGGTTTTTGGCTGCGGGTTGGCGAGGTAGGCGAGGGCCGCATCCAGAATGGGGTCGGGATGGGCCAGCAACAGTTGGGGCGTCAGCGCGACAGCAATATCCGGGGTTACGCCCTTGCCTTCAATCCGAAAGCCTTTGGGCGTATGGAAATCCGCGACGATGTACTGAAACTCGCCGCCACCGGGCAATTCCTCCACCAGCGAGGGCAGCGCCATGCCGCCCGTCTGCCTGCCTATCACAACGGCGCGTTTGATCTCCTGCATCCCGCCCGCGAGTATCTCCGAAGTGCTGAGGGAGGCTTCGTCCGTCAAAATCACCAGCGGCCCGGTGAAATGGGGCGGCTGCGGGAAAATGGGGAATTTGAGTTCGGACGCGCGCATCTTCATCGCGCCGAGATTGGCCGGACCGCTGACGAACATGCCCGCAATGGCGGGAGCCATGCCGCCCAACCCGCCCGGATTTTCGCGCAGGTCGAGAATAATGGCGGGCGCGTTGGCTGCTGCCATATCTCCCACCGCTTTACGAATGGGGTCGAGGAGGGGCGTCAGGAATATGTTAAATCGGATATAGCCGATGCCGTTTGCCAGCGTTCGAGTTTCCACTTCGGACGGGATGGGCGGCAGCGCGCCGAACGTCAGGGTTTGGCCCGAAGGGGCGCGGCGTGTGACCGTGACCGTTTTAGGCGCTGATTCTTCCCCGCTTGTGACCGTCACTTTGACCTTTTGGCCTACCGGCCCGGCCAGCAATCCACGCGCCAAAGCCCACACCGCCACGCGCTGTTCGCCTTCTCGCAATCCAGGTTTGCGGCTGAAAATGCGCTTCAAGCGCGGCTGTAGCGGCTTGTCGTCAACAGCCGTCAGAATTTGTCCGGGCTTGATTCCCGCGTCCGCGCCAGACGAATTAGCGGCCACACGGGTAATCACGGCCTGATTGCTAATCAGCAGGGCGGTAATTCCGGTTTCGCCCTGCTTATCCTCTCCTGTTTTGGACTTGTTTGAGGGCATGTCCCGCGCCTCTTCCGGCCCCTGAACGCCCAGATGCGATTGTCCCAGTTCGCCGAGCATCTGGTTGAGCGTCAGATAAAAAGCGGCATCGTCGGGCGCTTTCAGGGCTTTCGGCTCGTAGCGTTTGCGAACCGCGTTCCAGTTCACGCCGTTCATCTTCGCGTCATAAAAACTGTCCCGAACTCGCGTCCATACCAGATCGAACAGGCGGTGGCGCATAGCCGTATTCAGGTGGGAAGAACCGGCGCGTTGCGCAAAGGCCGAACCGGAACCCATCAGCGTAATGCAGAGCAGAAGAGGCATAAGCCGCCTGCCGAATTTCAAAAATCTATTCATTCATCAAAACCTTTAGCGTGTAGTTGTTCAACCGGAACACCCGCTTCTTTACGGTTTGGAAGCGCGGCGCGTTTCAAGTTGTTCATCAATGCCATCAAGCGCGTGTGCTACAATGAAGCAGTCAAGTTATAATGTTGTTTGAGGAGTACCAGAATATGAGAATACAATTGAATGTTTCACCCACGCTTGCTGCGGCAGCGGTTTTTCTGTTTACGGCAGCGGCATCATTTGCGAAACCTGCCGCGCCCATGAAAAGCAAAATAGTGGCGTACGCGCCTAACTGGAGAGAATTAAAGACTTTTGCCGCCACCATAGATTACGCCCACATCACGCATATCAACGTTGCTTTTGAAAATCCGAGCAACTCCGGGGGCGATTTGTCCTTTCACGCGACGGATGATGTTCTGATTGCAAAAGCGCATGAACACCATGTCCCCATACTGATTTCCATTGGCGGCGGGGCGGTTGCGGGCGATAAAATCCTGCTATCTCGGTATTTCGATCTGCTTACGGACGCCAAACGCGCCGGGTTTGTGGCGAAACTGGCCGCGTATGTGACACAGCATCATTTCGACGGGCTGGACGTGGATCTGGAGGGGCCGGCTATCAACAAAGATTACGGCGCGTTTATTCAGGAGTTGTCTCGCGCGCTGAAGCCCAAAGGCAAGTTGCTGACGTCCGCGCTGTCGCAGGGCTATGGCGGCAGCATGGTTCCCGATAGCGTATTTGCCTGCTTCGACTGGATCAACATCATGGCGTATGACGCGACGGGCTACTGGAATCCCAACGCGCCGGGGCAGCACTCCTCACTGGAATACGCGAAAAGCAGCGTGGCTTACTGGCTGAAGCGCGGCCTGCCCAGATCAAAAGCCGTGTTGGGTATCCCCTTCTACGGGTACGGGTTCGGGAGCGCGTTTCGCAAGGATGGCTATGCGTACTCGGAAATCGTTACCACATACCCCGGCGCGGAAAACCGGGATCAGGCGGGAACGACGATCTGGTACAACGGGCTGTCCACGATACGCGCCAAAGCCGAGTACGTGAAAACGCAGAATTTGGGCGGTGTAATGATCTGGTCGCTGGACAACGACGCCCCCGGAGAAAAGTCGCTGCTCGCTGTTCTCGCCAAAACGTTATGAGTTGGAATTGTGAGTTGAACTCGAAGGAGTTGAATCTCTACCATGAAACGGATGGGCCTCCCCTTTATGTTGCTGTGCCTCGCCCTTTTTACCGGAATCGCGCCCAACCGGGGCGCGTTGGCTTCCGCCGCCACTACCGAGAAACTTTACCTGTCCGGCACGGATAAAGACCACACGGTTAATTGGGATTTTCTGTGTACAAGCGGGCGCAAAAGCGGTAACTGGACGACCATTCCCGTACCCTCCAACTGGGAAATGCAGGGCTTCGGCACATATACCTATGGCTACAACGCCGCGCCCAACGAGCGCGGACAGTACAAACGCGCCTTTACGCCCCCCGCCGCGTGGCGTGACCGGCGGACGTTCCTCGTGTTTGAAGGTTCTATGACCGACACGGACGCGCGTATCAACGGCGTATCCGTCGGGCCGATTTATCAGGGCGCGTTTTACCGTTTCAAGTACGATGTTACCAAACTTCTTCACTACGGACAGCCCAACCTGCTGGAAGTGGCCGTCAGCAAGGATTCCGCCGATACGTCCGTCAACCGGGCGGAACGGCTGTCGGATTACTGGATTTTCGGCGGCATTTATCGCCCCGTGTATCTGGAAGCCATGCCAATGCAGGCTATAGACCGCGTGGCAATCAACGCGCAGGCGAATGGCGCATTCGACGCGGACATTTATACCAATGGCGTATCGTCCGCCGATACGCTGTCAGCGCAGATTGCCACACTGGACGGCAAGCCTGTCGGCAAACCGTTTACGCAAAGCCTTGCCGCCGCAATGCCCGTGTCTGTGCCTTTTCCCGCCGGACCAACCGCCTACGCCGCAACCGCGAAAACCACCCTGCATACGCAGACAGACTGGCCCCAATTGTGGACTGCCGAAACCCCCAACCTGTATCAGGTCACTTTCAAACTGCTGCAAAAGGGGCGCGAAATACATCGCGTCACGCAGCGGTTCGGCTTTCGGACGATTGAAGTGCGGGCGGGCGACGGCATCTATCTGAACGGCGCGAGAATCATCCTGAAAGGCTCGTGCCGCCACAGTTTCTGGCCGGATACGGGGCGTACCACAAGCCCCGCCATCAACCGCGCCGACATAGCGCTGATGAAAGAGATGAACATGAACGCGGTCAGGATGTCGCACTATCCGCCCGATCAGGATTTTCTGGATTCCGCCGACGCGCTGGGCATCTATGTGCTGGATGAGCTTGGCGGCTGGCAGAAGAAATACGACACGGGTATAGGGTCGAAACTGGCGGTGGAAACCGTTGTTCGCGATGTCAATCACCCCGCGATTCTGTTCTGGGACAATGGCAACGAGGGCGGCTGGAATACGGAACTGGATCACCTGTTCCCCGAAAACGATATACAGCAACGTAAAGTCCTGCATCCGTGGGGATTGTTCAGCAGCATCAACACGGGACACTACAAGAACTATCAGACAACGGCAAGCCTGCTCAACGGCAAAGACATTTTCATGCCGACGGAATTCAATCATGGCCTGTACGACGGCGGCGCGGGCGCGGGCCTGAACGACTTCTGGAACCTGATGATGAGCAAGCCGCTTTCGGCAGGCAGCTTTATCTGGGCGTTTCTGGATGAGGCCATTGTGCGACTGGACCGCAACGGGTTTCTGGATACGGCGGGCAACGCGGCCCCGGACGGCATTGTCGGCCCGTACCGGGAAAAAGAGGGCAGTTTCTACACGATCAAAGAAATATGGTCGCCCATTCAGGTGACGGACTATGAAAATCTGAACCGTACTTTTCCAGCGAACTTCACCGGGCAGGTCGCCATCGCCAACCACTACGCTTTCACCAATGCCAGTCAGTGCCGCTTCGCATGGCAACTGCTCGACTATCCCGCGCCCGCCGACCGTAAAATCGGAAACCAAATCATGGCGCGGGGCAACATCAGCAGTCCCGACATCGCGCCGGGGCAGCAGGGTATGCTTGATTTGCGCCTGCCCGCCAACTGGCAGACTGCCGACGCGCTGGCGCTGACCGCCAATGACCCTGCCGGCCACGAACTGTACACATGGGTATGGACAATCAAAAAAGCCGCTGACCACCGGAAACAGATCGTGAAAACCGCGTCCGGGGGAATGGCTGTTACTGCTGTTGAAGATGCCGATAGCGTCACCATGACGGCGAACGGAACGGCTGTTATCATCAGCAAAAGCACAGGCCGCTTGACTGGCGTACAGCACGGCGGCAAACCGATTTCCCTCCACAACGGCCCCACACTGGCGTCGGGAACGGCGACATTCGTATCGCTATCACACGGACGCGACGGCGACGCCTACAAGGTCGAGGCGAAGTATGACGGCAATCTTAATGGCGTGACGTGGCGGCTGGATGGGAATGGCTGGCTGGAATTGCAGTATCGATACGACGTTTCCGGTTCGCAAAACTTCATGGGCGTCAACTTCGATTACCCCGAAAAGCAGGTCAAGGGCATCAAATGGCTCGGACAGGGGCCGTACCGCGTGTACAAAAACCGGATGCGGGGCGTCATCACAAACGTTCTGGACAAAAGCCTGCAACGACACGGCAACCGGCTCAGACCCGTTCGTATATCCTGAATTCAAAGGTTATCACGCTGGCATCCACTGGGCGCAATTGCAAACAACCGAGGGGCTGATTACGCTTGTGGCGCAAGAGGACAATCTGTTTCTGCGCCTGTTCACGCCCCGCAACGCGAGCGACCCGCGCACAGCCGTAGCCGCGTATCCGTCCGGTGACATCTCCCTGCTGGACGGCATCGCGCCGATTGGCACGAAGTTCAGCAAACCCGCCGACACCGGCCCGGAGGGCGAACCCAACAATCCCGCCGCCGCTTACGAGAAAGCGCTCTACTATCGAACGCTCTACTTTTACTTTGGCGACTTGGCAACCCCAACTCCCTGATGAACTGCGCCTTGTTGTAATGCCCCTCTTTCAATTTGAAGAAGGGGCATTTTTCATCTGCGTATCGTCGCTTGATTGACAGTCGTAATGTCTCGTGTTATACTGGCAGCATCATTACTGAGAGGAGGAGGCGAGTATGAGCGATCATCAATTGTTGGAACGCATCGTGTGCAGCCCAAAGGTAATGGCAGGCAAACCCGTCATTAAAGGAACGCGCCTGACTGTAGAATACATCTTGAACCTTCTGGCGCATGGAGCCTCAGAACAGGAGATTCTCAATGAGTATACAGGCTTGACTCCTGAAAATATTCGCGCCTGCTGTCTCTTTGCAGGTAAATCGTTTAATTTCGCCAGCCACTACAAACTATAGTTCTCACGTTGCGTTGTCAAACATTAGCCTCTTCTGCGCTTTTCTCCTGAGCCTCTTTGTCGGCTATTTGACTGCTGACAAAGAAAAGAAGTAAAGCCTATCAGCGCGGACCCCCTGAAAGATGAGGGGTTGCTATGGGCTTTGTGTCCCTGTCGCTTTCTGCTGTTTTCGGCGCTGCGTAAAATTCATGTTTGTCCAGCGAGTAGCGGCTATGGTATAATTCGATCATCCGCATGAAAGGAGCAATCTACGCATGGCAACGGAAACTCTGGAAACGCGCGTTCAGAAGTTGGAAAGCACCCTCCTGACAGTACAGGAACAGTTAGCGGAACAAGCGCAACAATCTGCCGCGAAGAAGCGCGGCTGGCGATGGTTTGTCGGAATTGACGCCAACAACCCCCATTTTGATGAGGCGGTTCGGCTTGGTCAGGAGTGGCGCAACGCTGACCGTCCCGCCGATGATGAGGGAAACGAGTAATTGAATCTATATCTCCTCGACACGGATCATATGAGTCTCTTACGGCGTGGCGGCGCGAATGCCCTGCGTTTGGAGTTGCGTCTCAGCGCCGTTCCCGAAGAGAGTGTCGTCACCTGTGTTGTCGTTTATGAGGAACAAATGCGCGGCTGGATGGCAGAAATCGCGCGTATGCAGACCGGAACGGGATTTATCGCGCCTTACAATTCTCTTGCGACTACTCTCGCCATTTATTGCGCTATGACCGTGCTTCCTTTTGATGCGCAGGCGGCAGCGCATTTCGATGACCTCAAGAGCCAACGCATCCGCATCGGCACGCAAGACCTCAAAATCGCCGCAATTGCCCTTGCCAACGACGCAACGGTTTTGACGAGAAATACACAACATTTCTCCCGTGTTCCTAACCTTAAATTCAAGGATTGGTCTATCTGAAATCCACCAAACAGGTTGTCACGTTCGTTATGAGACGGCGAATTCGGTAAGGTGGCGCGCTTCGGGCGGGTTGAAGGTGAGACGATGACGCTTAACATAGAAAGAAGGAACTGCCTCTCATATTTAGAGGCAGTTCCTTCTTTTCGCCATTGCTTTGATTTGGCTAGTTGGCAGGAATGACGCTGATCTCGGCAAGGGACGCGAGGCCCTGACCGGAACGCTCGCTTTTCACGATGATTTTCAGGTAACGGGCGCGTTTGGGAGCGGGCAGAGTGAGGGTTTGCAGGCTGCCCACGTCGGCTACTTTGCCCCGGAGAACGGGAGCGCCGAAATGGTTCGGATCGTCGCTGAGGTACAGTTCGTAGTCGGCGATGCGGCCATTGGAGCCATCGGCGCGCGGGGTGAGCAGCACGGCCTTCACGTTGAGGGGCGCGGCCATATCAATCGTCAGCGTGTGCGGCAGTCCCGGTTTGGCGGGGCTGTATTGCGAGTGCCAGAAGGTGTTCGGGTCGCCGTCAAGAACGTGCTGCGGGTCGCCTTCGCCCCTCTGGAAACTGCTGGCCGTCGCTTTCCACGCCCGGCGATCCACGAACGGATCAACCGGAACAACGCTTTCTATGGCTTGGCCGTTTTGAGCCGCGCCGCGAACATGAAGCAAGCCGCCCTGCGCAAACGTGAACGGCGCGGCAAACGATTGCCATGTTATGCCATCCGTAGAGTAACTGATTTTATCGCCATTCGCGTCCAGCGAAATAAGTCCCTTCGCGTCCCGCGTCGCCAGAACGGGCCAGGGGCGATTGAATGGGGCAAGGGTACGCGCCGTTTCGGTCACGTCCGCAACGCTTGAAGGCAGCAGGCGTAGGCCGTAGGAAAACGCCGTCGCGTTCGCATTGACGAGGTATTGCGGCAGAGGACGCGGGCCGCAGCCGTTGGAACCCACGCCGAGCGTTTTGGAAGCGAGACACAAAACGGTCGCTTCCGAGGGCGGCAGGTCAATGCGATATTCGGGCGTTTCCATCTGCTCATCGCTATAGGGCAGGGCGGAGAATTGGAGCGGCGCGCCTTCCGATTGCGCTAGCAGCGTGGGCATCCCGTTCCCGCGCAACGCCAGCCAACTCGCGTCCTCGTGGTTGCCGCAGTCCATCGGCTTGGCATACGGCGTCATCTGTTCCGCAACCGTACTCGCGTAATGCCCGATGTCCGAGCCGCGCTTGCGGTCGGAGTAGTTCTCCATTGGGCCGCGCGCCAGATAGTCCAGACTGCCCATCCGCTTGTCGAGCAGCATCCGAACGCCCACGCGGGCAAGAACAATGTTCGGACCTTGCGGCATTACGGCGTTATCCACGACGAGCGAACCATTCCCGTAAACCGTGTAGCTGACGGCATGGGTGACGGCGAAGCCATCCTTGCCGGTGTACTGAAGGGTGGCGTCAATTCGGACCTGCGCGGGCGAAACTTGATTGGCTTCGAACTGCAACACTTTCAACGCAAGCGCTTTCAGGCCCATCTGTTCCCATCCGCGCGCCGCGTACTCGTCGTCCTTGCGGTGCTGCGCGCGCCACAGGTGCAGGCGGGGGCCGCCATCCGGCAGCAGCAGGTTGACGCCATTCTGCGCCAGCCGGATAAGCTGGCCTGTCGTGGAACTGAAAGCGAATTCAAACCCCTCCCCGCTGACGGTGACAACGTTCCCCTCCCGCGCCATCCGCGCGGGCTTCATGGTTTCAACGGCAAGCGTGGGAGCCGGAGGCGTGACCATTTCCATCTGCGCCCTCGCCACTTCGTAGCCCGCTTTAGCCCACAGGGTATCTTTGCCCAATGCCATTGCCACATTCAGCAGATAATGCGCCCCGTATTTGGGATGCGCAATATGGAGCGGAAGCGTGATTGTGGTCTCTTCACCCGGCGCGAGGTTCAGGGGAGGCAGAACGCCGGTTTGAATCGAAACGCCGTCTTCCGTTAGTGACCACGAACCTTTGAAGTCGTCAAGACGGAGAAAAGCATACTTGTTCTTGATCTTGATCCGGTTTTGCGACAGGTCGGCGGGCGCGAAACCGATCCACTGGTACGCGCGCTTCACTTCGGGATAGTGCGGTTTGGGCGAGCGGTCGGAAAAGACAACCCCTTTATGAATGAAGTAGTGGTCGTTCGGCACTTCGCCAAAGCCGCCGCCATACGCGATAAACTGGCGTTTCGGATCGCGGCGGTTCCAGATACCCTGATCCTCCCATTCCCAGATCGCGCCGCCCAACAGAGCGGGGTATTTGTCGAATACATCGTTGTAATCGCCAAGCGAACCCATCGAGTTGAACATGGCGTGGGCGTATTCGCACAGATACATGGGCTTGGTATAACTCGTGTTCTCGGCAATTTCAGTTAAACTGCCGATATTGGTATACATCTGCGAGTCAATGCCAGCGGGATTGTTGGAGCCGATGCCGAACGCCTCATAATGCGTGGGGCGCGTCGAATCCAGTCCGCGCACTGTCCGCTCGGCGGAACGCAGGTTGGAGCCGCCGCCGCACTCGTTGCCCATAGACCAGATGATAATGGAGGGGCTGTTCTTGAAGTTCTCTACGTTGGCGATGTTGCGGTCTACAATGGCTTTTTCGTAGCGCGGTTCGCGGTCAAGCACATTGTAGTAGCCGTGACACTCCACATTCGCCTCGGCCACCAGATACAACCCGTACTGGTCGCAGAGTTCGTACCAGCGCGGGGCATTGGAATAGTGCGATGTGCGGACGTGGTTGCAGTTGGCCTGTTTCAGCAGTTCGATGTCCCGAATCATGCGCTCTTCGGAAACGTAGTGGCCGGTGTCGGGCCAGTTTTCGTGACGGTTCGCGCCTTTCAGTTTGATGGGGACGCCATTCACACAGAACAAGCGGCCTTTAACCTCAATCTTACGGAAGCCCACGCGGTGCGAAAGCAGTTCCGGGCTGTTGTTCCCGTTTTCCAGACTCAGCACGGCGGTATACAGGGTGGGGGTTTCCGCCGTCCATTTATCGGGATTGGAAACGGGGATGCTGACGCTCACTTCCCGCTCTTCGTTCGCGGCAAGCACGGGAACGGTTGTCTGAGCGCGCGCATCCGGCAGAGCTTTGCCGGACGGATCGAAGAGGGAAACCGACAGGTTACGAGCGGGAACGGATTGGCCGGAATAGTTGCGCACTTTGGCCTTAATGCGCAGGGTTGCATCCCGGTACTGCGCATCCAGATCGGTATCAATGCGAAAATCACGGACATGAACGACGGGCGCGGACCAGAGCGTGACATTGCGGAAAATGCCCGACAACCGCCACATATCCTGATCTTCGACATAAGACCCGGCGCAGTACCGGTACACTTCGACCGCAAGCGAATTGTGTCCGCTTTTCAGATAGGGCGTTATGTCGAACTCGGCTGTGTTGCGCGAATTGACGCTGTAGCCGACCTTCTGGCCGTTGATCCACAGGAAGAAGGCTGAATCCACGCCGTCGAAATTGAGAAACACGCGACGCCCGTTCCAGTCACTCGGAACCTCAAAACTGCGCCGATAGCTGCCGACGGGATTGCGCTCTTCAAACGCGGTGTAATCGCGGGGCGGCGTACTCATCACGCGGGGCCAGTCGCGCTGAAAGGTGTAGCCGATATTACGGTAATAGGGCGTCCCATAGCCGAGCAGTTGCCAGTTCGAGGGGACGGGTATGGTTTTCCACTGGCTGTCATCGTAATCGGCGCGGTAGAAATCCACAGGCCGCATTTCGGGGCGCGGAACCCAGTGGAATTTCCACTGCCCATTGAGTGAACGCGCGAACGAAGATTTTGCGCGTTCCGCCCGGAGCGCCTCGCTCATGCCGCCATAAGGCATCAGGATCGCATGCCAGGGCTGCTTGTTTTCGCCCAATATCTGTTCGTTCTCGATTTCAGGAGGCAACGGCGCATTAGCATCCGCTGCGCCCGCCCCAACTGGAAAAGCCGCCAGCACGGCAAGAAACGAGAAAATTGCAAGGGCTGAGACGGCCATTGATGTTACCTTTGATTTCGCGTGCTTAAAGTTCATAATAGTTAAAATGTACTCCGATGTACAGGGCGAGACAATCGCGTGAAGCGCTGGCGCTGATTATAACGTGTCTCTTTTTGTTACGTAAAGTATACCAGAATGGCGCGGGGAACATAGGAACAGGCGCTTGGCAGGCAAATTACTCAGTGGGAAGGAAGAATTTTATGCAGGCTGATTTTGGCAAGACCGCAAAGGATTACGCGCAGTTTCGCGCCGGGTTTCCGCCTTCCTTGTTTGCGCGTTTAGCCACATTTGGTATCGGAAGTGTGGGCCAGCGCATTGTGGATTTAGGAACGGGAACCGGCACGTTGGCGCGGAGTTTTGCCGGTCAGGGCTGTCGCGTGATCGGCATTGATCCCGCGCAGCCCATGCTGGAAGCCGCTCGCCGTCTGGACGAGCAAGTCAATGTTCAGGTCGAATATCGAAACGCCACTGCTGAAGCAGCGAGTTTGCCGGACAATGAGGCGGATGTGGTGACTGCCGGACAATGCTGGCACTGGTTCAACCGCCCCGTTGCGGCGGAAGAAGTGAAGCGTATCCTCAAACCCGGCGGCCTGCTCGTCATTGCGCATCTGGATTGGCTGCCGCTGAAAGACAATGTTGTAGAATTGACCGAAAATCTGATTATGGCGCACAATCCCAGTTGGAACTTGGGCGGTGGCTGTGGCATTTATGAACAGTGGTTTCGGGATGTCGCTGAAGCGGGATTTACCAACATTGAAAGTTTCACCTATGATGTTCCCGTACCCTACACGCATGAGAGTTGGCGGGGCCGTATTCGCGCCAGCGTGGGAATCAGCGCGAGTTTGTCCCCGGAGCAAGTCGCCGTGTTTGATGCAGAATTGCAGGCGCTGCTTCAAACCCGCTTTCCCAACCCCGATATGAGTATTCTGCATCGAATTTTCACCCTGATTTCCCAATCGCCTTCCTGACCTGACACCCCGCCAACACACCACAACTCACAACGATAAAGAATAGGATGTAATGTATTACATAGATTATGAAATCAAAGTTTTATCTACACAGGAGGCAATCCGCCGTCGGCCTGAGATGTACGTGGGCAAACTTGATGACCCTGCGCTACTCAACCGTTTGATTCAGGAAGCGTTGTGCCTTGCCATTGACGAAGCCGTGAGTGGCTACTGCGCACAAGTCCGAGTATCCGTTTCGCCTGATTGCAGCGTTACCGTCCGCCATAACGGACGCGGGCTTTCCATGACGCCGACTGCCGCCGGGTATATACCTGCGGAAGCGCAATTCACGAAATTATACGCCTGCCGCAACAATAAAGCAAATCCTCGCCTCAAGCGGTCATGCTGCGGGATAGGGGTAACGGTTGTAAATGCCCTCAGTGAATGTTTTTGTGTCCGTAACTTCCACGAGGGAGCCTGCTGGATTCAGGAGTATCGTTGTGGTGAACCGTTAGCCCCTTTCCGGAGCGAAATGGAAACGGAAGAGACAGGATTGGAACTCTCCTTTAGCCCCGATTCCTCTCTCCTAAGCGGGCTGCATTTCGACGCGCGAAAACTGGTCCGTTGGGTGCAGAGTATGGAAGCAGGATTCGTCCCACCAACAATCAAAAAGGGGAGAAGGAAAAGCGGGGAACCGGTAGTTCTGCTGTTTGAAACGCTCAACTCTGTTCCCCGATTGCCGTTGAAAATGGAAAAGTGATTCCAGATGAATATGCGCAGTCATAGATTGTGGGGGCTGTATGGCGCGGATGGGAAGTATTTTCCAGTGTTGGAGGCTGTGAATTGGCGGACGGCGACAGCGAACTCAAGCAGGTCACGATGTACACGGATGGCGGCTGCATGGACAACCCCGGACCGGGCGGGTATGGCGTGGTTCTGCTGTACGGCGAGAAGCGGCGGGAACTGTCAGGCGGGTTTCGGCGAACGACTAACAACCGCATGGAGATCATGGCGGCTATTGCCGGTCTGGAAGCCCTGCGTTATCGTTGCGCCGTCACTATTTACACTGATTTAAAATACCTCGCGGATACCATTATGCTCGGCTGGGCGGAACGCTGGCGCAGGAATAACTGGATGCGGAACAAAAAGGATGCGGCGGTAAATCCCGACCTGTGGGCGTGTCTTCTCGATCTGTGCGCAAGGCAAAAAGTAACCTTTGAATGGGTAAAAGGACACGCAGGCATTGCCGAAAACGAATGTTGTGACTGCCTCTCCGGGAAGGCTATGCGCGGCAAAGACTTGCCTATAGATGAAGGTTACGAAAATCCACAGGTACAGTCTGCATTGGGAAATTTGGAACTGTAGAAATGTGCGACAGTGAATTAGTCAATGATACCGCGCAGCCTTGAACCGAAGTGCGATTTGTAAACATCAAGGGTATGAGAGGTTAGTTGGAGTAGCATGGATAAAATTGGAATTCGCATTAGGCGCCTCAAAAACATACCAATTGTGCGGGTTATGATGCAAAAGAACGTTCAAATGCAGGGCATTGGAATGCTCGTAATCTCCCTGCTGCTCATTGCGCCAGCCACTACAAACTACAGTTCTCACGTTGCGTTGTCAAACATTGGACTCTTCTGTGCTTTTCTCCTGAGCCTCTTTGTCGGCTATTTGACTGCCGATAAAGAAACGAAATAATACACGGATTGCGCGTGGTTGTTCAGCCATCTTTGACAAGGGCGTTCTTAACGGCTTCGTAAATAGTATCTTTACGCGGCATAATCAAACTCCTCGTCGAATTACACCGCCAGAGAAACACGCGAAAAAGAATCTTTTTCTGAGATTCGACTCGACTGTAGAAAAAATGTCATACTAATTGTACGAACGCTTTCCTGTAATGGGACTACCCGTAGAGTAACAATACCATACTTGTCGGAACTTGAAACGAAATTGAAGCGTCTTGCAGATAAGAGTAGGCGCTTTCAGGACAAAAAAGGGTTGACAAGTATGCGTGTTATTTGATACACTATCTTTGCAACCGGGGTTCTTGAGGGCTGTGTTGCAGTTGACGCCGCTTCCGCGACTACTTGGAGGATGAGGTAACAAGCATGAGCGTTCCATTACGTTGGCAAGAACCAGTAGAATTTCAGGAGCCGGTTTCCACGCCCGCCCTTTCGCCGCAGCGCCGAACGCGGCGACGAACGAAGCCCCTGCGCGCGATTGCGATCATGAGCGCATTATGTCTGACCATGAGCGCCTGCACCGCGCTGGGCGTTCGCATCGGCAGCGCGAACGCGGCAGCCACTTCCTTCCTGCGCATGGTATCCACGCCCAACGCCAATGGCAGGGTTTTAATTGCTAACGCCAATGTGGAGCGCCGATTGGGGTTTGTCACCGTGACTGGCAGCGTATTCAACCGCAGCCACCAGAAATTTTCCAATGTCGAAGCCGTCATAGAACTGCTGGACAGCCATAACCGCGCGGTTCAGGTCGAGTCCGCGCTGATCGCTTTCGACCCGCTTCCCTCTGGTCAGTCCGCGCCCTTCAAGGTAGAGATGCCCGACAGCGCGAACGCGGTTTCGTTCCGCGCCGGAGTCCGCACGATGTTCGGCGCGCCGTTAGATTAAAAACCAGCGTTGATTTCAGACAAAACGCCGCTCAATCGAGCGGCGTTTTATTGTATGGCAGGCTGGCAAGAAACAGGGGCAATGCAGATTTCTGCATTGCCCCTGATTTGACTGATGATGGCGCGGATAAACCACGCTCACGCCTTAGTTATGTTTTTTGGCGAAATGATGGGTCAGAACCGCCGCGCCGACGCCTGTCGCCATCGGATGTCGCTGAAACACGTTGCGATGCCGACCTGACGCCATGCGGCTGCGTCCCGAATTTTTGGCCGCGCGATAGGCTGCATAACCGCCGACAGCGCCCGCCGCTTTCGAGTGGCGGTGAAGGAAACTGTGGTGCGTCTGCGCGGAGGCCGCGAGGGGCAACGCGCCGCCAATGGCGAACATCGCGCCCGCTGCCAGTGCTATTTTCTGAATGCCGTTTGCTGTGCGTAACATATTCGTTCTCCTCTATGCAACATTTCTCTGTCTGGACGCGAACAACGCCAAAGCGTTTTCAGCAGTTCCAGAACGTCCGAACCGGAAAACACATTGCATCGTTTCTCATCTAAGGGACGTAAGAACCGGACGAGAATGTTCCAAATGTTTCCCGGGTAACGGGGTGGTTAAAACTCCGCGCGGCAACAACTGCGCTTATACCCTGCTTACCCACTGTACTAATCAACTAACCACGACGACAAATGTGACAACATCGGCGCGAAAAAGGAAATTCGCGTTCGATTGCAGGAGGAAGTGGCGAGAAAAGAGAATAAATGCCTGCAAACAAAAAGCGGGGAGCGGGTTCCCGGCCTGTGAACGACGTGGGGGTGAACATGAGCGGCTTTCACATCCGAAAAGCGCGGCTGGCAGAGCGGTTTGTCATTGCCGAGTTGTGGTTGGAGTTGATGCGCCTGCATCAGGCGCTCGATTCGCGGTTCACCCTTGCCCCGGACGCGCAGCAAAAGTACGCCCGCCATGTGCAGGAGGTTCTGCGCTCACGGGACGGCATGGTGCTGGTTGCCGAAGCCACGCTCACAGGAGAACTCGCCGGGTATGTGCTGGGGGAAGTGCAGCAGCGTCCGCCCAAAGCCTCTCCGGGCCTGTATGGATTTATTTCCGATGTGTATGTGTGTGAGGAGTGGCGTCAGAAGGGCGTCGCCACCGCGCTCTTTGAGGAGATGCGGCTCTGGTGCGTGTCGCGCAAAGCGACCGCGATTGAACTGTATATCGCGGAAAACAATCCTGCCGCCCTCGCGTTCTGGCAGTCCATGGGCCTCGCGCCGTTCCTCAAACTGGTACATTTAGACCTGTGACGATACTTGTGATATACGGCGAAATGCCGATAATGAAAACTGAGAAGAGACAACAACATGACGTATCGAATTGCGGTATTGGCCGGAGATGGTATCGGGCCGGAGATTGTCACTGAAGCGGTGAAGGTGTTGCAGGCAGTTTCCGGGCAGCATGGGTTTACGCTGGCATTTACGGAAGCGCTTGTCGGCGGCGCGGCGTATGACGCGACGGGACACCCCCTGCCGCCCGAAACGCTGGAATTGTGCCGTCAAAGCGACGCCGTGCTGCTGGGCGCGGTGGGCGGACCGAAGTACGACGCCATACAGCCGCCCACATTGCGCCCGGAAGTGGGCGCGCTGCTGCCCTTGCGGAAAGAATTGGGTTTGTTCGCCAACCTGCGCCCCGCGACCCTGTTTCCCGCGCTGGCAGGCGTGTCGTCCCTGCGCCCCGATCTGGTCAGCGGCGGACTGGATATTCTGGTTGTGCGGGAACTGACGGGCGGCATCTATTTCGGGCAGCCGAAGGGACGCGAGGACGGCGGCAACAGAGCCATTGATACCTGCGTATACACGCGCCCCGAAATTGAGCGCATTGTCCGCATCGGCTTCGAGGCGGCGCGAAAGCGGGGCAAGCGGCTGTGTTCCGTAGACAAGGCGAACGTGCTGGAAACGTCGCGATTGTGGCGGGAAGTTTGTACCGAGATCGGCGGGGAGTATGCGGATGTGGAACTGTCGCACATGCTCGTGGATACCTGCGCCATGCAGCTTGTGCGCGACCCGCGCCAGTTCGATGTGATCGTCACCGAAAACATGTTCGGCGATATTCTGAGCGATGAAGCGGCTATGCTGACGGGCAGTTTGGGGATGCTGCCCTCCGCCAGTCTGGGCGCGACGCCTACAGCGGACGGGGCCGGCACGTTCGGCCTGTATGAGCCGATACACGGTTCCGCGCCCACGATTGCGGGACAAAATATCGCCAATCCGCTTGCGACGATTCTTTCCACAGCCCTGCTGTTGCGCCATTCGCTCGGACAGGAAGCCGCCGCCGCGCAAATAGAAACCGCAGTGGCGAATACGCTCAACGCGGGACACCGCACCGCCGACATTGCCGCGCCCGGAACGCCGATATTGGGAACGAAGGCAATGGGCGAGGCTGTCATCACGGCGTTGAGTCAGTAGAGCCGCGAATGAACGCGAATAAACGCGAATGACATTCCGGCAGGTCAGGTATGGGTACGGTTAAAATGCAGGTTAGTCCTCATGAGTTCCGTTCGCCTGAGAGCATGAACACGAGCGACTCCCCTTCTCCCAGGCTCTTTTGGGAGAAGGGGTTGGGGGTTGAGGGCTATTTTCAGCAGGCGAAGGAAATTAGAATTACGTAACAAGATATGCTGGCAACAATTCGCGACAAATACTACAAAATCAAGGCGGTTCTTCGGGCCAGATATGCGTTGCGCGGTTGTACCTCGCTTGGCAAACTCACGCAAATCTATGGCCGTATCCTCGTGGAGAATCACGGCAAAATGTATATAGGCAATCGCGTCCGCCTCAAAGGGACGCATGTGCCTGTAGAACTGGTATCCTTGCCGAATGGCGTACTGACTATTGGCGACAACGTGTTCATCAATGGCGGCACATCTATTTGCGCGCAGGAATCCGTTACGATTGGCGCGAACTGCCTGATTGGTAACTACACCCTGATTATGGACACGGACTTTCACGACGTTGGCAACCATACGGAATGGCCGGATGCAAAGCCCGTGCGTATCGAGGAGGATGTCTGGCTGGCCGTTCGGGTCACGATCTTGAAGGGCGTGACGATTGGGCGCGGCGCGGTCGTCGCGGCGGGCGCAGTGGTAACTCGCGATGTGGAACCATATACTCTTGTGGGCGGCGTTCCCGCCCGCCTGATACGCCGCATCCAATCCCCACAGGAGCAGGAGCAGGCAAAGCGGGAGGCCGCGCGTCCAATCGCAGGTTAGGGCGCGGGTTTGGTCAGCACAGGGGAAGCGTCGAGTTCCGCGTCGGATACATCGGCGTAAATTGAAGCCATATCCTGCCCGGTCAGCATTTGCCACTGGCGGAACGTGATGTCCGGGTGGTTGTCCAGATAGTTGTTGAACAGCATTGTGCTGAAGAACGCTTTGTCATTCGCGGGGTCATTCGCGCCCCTGCGCCGGAACCAGCGGTTATGATCGGATTTCACGTTTGTTACGAACGTTTGTTTGGCGAAGCGCGACGTGGCTTCCTTGCCCTCCAGAAACAACTCGCAGTCGGGACGGTTGGCGATCAGGGTTGAGCCGGAAATTTGAAAGCCGGTAAATTTGTCCGGCTCGTCCGCTTCCACCGTGTCTTTGCCGCCCTCGTCGTTGCGCAGGTCGGAATGGAAGCACAGTAGCGCAGCGTCTTCCCCCCACATCGGCCCTTTGTAACTGCCGTACAACACGCTGTTTTCAATGCGGATGTTCTGCGCGTTGTACGCCATGATTGCGGCCCCGCGATTGTTCTTCAGCAGGCTGTTCTTCACGGTCAACGGCCCATACGTCATTTCACTCGCAATCGCGCCATGCTGATTGCCCGCGAACAGGCAACGGTCGAACGTGAAATTGCGTCCGCCATAATCCGTCCAGAAGCCCACGCTGTTGTTGTCCACGAATTTGCAGCGCGCGAATGTCAGCCCGGTGGACAGATAGGGGACGCCGAAGTAGCCGCCCTCGAATGTTTTGTAGCCCGCCGCGTCGTGTCCGTACATAATCGCGCCAAAGCGCCAGTTGTTGCGGCTGAACTCGCAATCCTCGAAGCGCCAGTTGCGGAACACGCTGCTGCCCGCGCCCCGTTCGCCGTTGTCATTGCACCGGATTCGCCGCGCTATGAGATTCGATACGAAACCCGCGCTGAAGCCCACGCTGTTGTTTTGGGTCATCACGCAGTCTTCCACCAGAATGTCGCCTGGAAAGTTTTTGGGGTCGCGCGAAGTACCCTCAATGGACAGCGCGGGACTGGCATTCCAGTAGTTTGCCGAGTGCTGGAACACCAGCCCTTTGATTTGAAGATTGCCGTGATCTTTCACGGCGAACAGGGATTTGCCCTCGTTGTACTGCCCACCAGCCGGGAACGCGCCCCGAACCGCCACTTCGATCTTTGCCGTCGCCATGTCCGCGCCAACCGGAGGAACCAGCGTCAGCCTGCCATTGTTCGCCGTGTTATCCACGACGTGGAACTTTCCCGGCCCCAACTCTGACGGGCTGAGAACCTGCTGCATCCGAACGCCATTGATCCAGATGTTTTCGCGCCGGCGTTCCAGAACGTGTACGTTGAAGTCTATGCCGAAGAACCCGGTCGGGCCGACGCCCCAGTTGTTCGGCCACTCATGCGTATACCGGTCGGCCTCTTTCTTCCAGCCGGTGAACACATCTGAACCGGAAACTACGGCTTTGCCGATGTTTTGCGCCTGCACGATGAGCAGATTTGTTCCGGCTCCCACCGTAGCGTACTCGCGGTAATCGCCATCGGCAAGAATTATGCGCGTGTTTTTGCCTGCCGCCGCATCAACCGCTTTTTGAATGGTTCGCAACGGCTTATCGCGATTGATCTCCTGAATTGGCGTCATTGCCATTCGGCGCAACGAACAGGGTTTGCTCCACAGTGTTCGCGTCCACAGCGCACAGGGTTGGGGAAACAGGCGCAGTTCTGGCCGGATGCGGAACTGCCGCCACAAGCGCCATAAACAACGCGCCTGCCGCTATGGGCAGCCCCGCCGTTCCCGATAAATGTAGCCCGCGTTTCATGCTCTTCTCCTTTTTCCTGAGTTTTTAATCCATTGCCATCGCTGAATTCAGTATACAGAGCAAATTGTCCAAATTCAATGCAGTAAACCGGCACATTTGTATAGAATTGTACGATCAGGAAAAATTTAAGGAGGCGAACGCAGGGGAGAGGGAGTAGGAGACAGGACAGGCAACCCGACAAAGGATACGAAAAGTGTAGGAAAAGGATAGGACCATGCAAAAAAGGCGAGACAATACGCGGATACAGGATCGGTGCGAAGTGCGCCTGTTTGAAGCCCGCGCCATGTGGTTAGAAAAATGGCGCTACGACGGTTTGGAGGACACGTACTGGCGATTTTATCGCAACGACCGGGCGGGGGCCTATCTGGAGTTAGAGGACCGAACGCTTGAATTGGAAGCGGGACGGTGCTACTTTGTGCCTGCCGGCGCTCGCTTCAATGCCCGCCTGACACAGCCCGTTGAACACCTTTATGTTCACTTCGTCCCTGTTGGATTGCCGCCCCTCCTGCTGCGACGCTCGTTTTGCGGCGTGGTTCCCATTCCTGTTGCCGAAGGTATGGAATCTGCCCTGGACGCGCTCGGCGTTATTTTGCGCCGGGAAGAACCTATCGGTTTGCCGCTGCAATACCGGATAAAAGCCCTGCTCTGCCAGAGTTTGGCGTTGGTGTTCGAGGCTATGCCGCCCGAACAGGCGCTTTTAGCCGAACAGTCGCTGACCGCGCTGGAACCCATTGCCGCCGCGTTACAGGCCATTGAAGACAACCTTGCCAGCGATCTTTCCAATGAGCAACTGGCGAACTGCTGCGGGTTCAGCGCCAATCATTTTCTGCGCCGCTTTCGGGAGTGTGTCGGGCAAACGCCTGCACAGTACGTATTGGAACGTCGCCTGACCTTTGCCGCGCAATGCCTCGCCTTTACGGACGCGGGCATTGACCAGATTGCGGCGCGTTCCGGCTTCAGCAACCGCTTCTACTTTTCGCGGGTTTTCGCGCAACATCGGAGCATCTCCCCGGCTGCGTATCGCAAGTTATCCCGGCAATAGCTGCTCCTCTCTCCCATGCTCCTGACGTTACACATATCCCTTCCTTTGCCAATCAAATTCCCGTTCGCTTTATTTATACCACTAATCTTTGCAGGATTTGCCGCTCAAATGTCGAATGTATGTACGGCAACGGCTACAAATTCGTTGTCTCTTCAGCAAGAACAAACAACCTTTTCCGCATATTTTGCAGCAGTACCACATTCGCAAGTGGATTTCAGAACACAGGAGAAAATTCAATGGCAAAAAAACAGGTCAACGTCGCCTTGATCGGCTATCAATTCATGGGCAAGGCGCACAGCAACGCGTACCGGCAGGTGGGCCGGTTCTTCGATCTGCCCGTCGAACCCGTGATGAAAGTGCTGGTAGGACGCAGCGAACATAAAGTGAAAGCCGCAGCCGAACTTTACGGCTGGCAGGAATCCGCGACCAATTGGCAAGACGTGATCGCCCGCGACGACATTGACCTGATTGACATCGGGACGCCCAACGACAGCCACGCTCTGATTTCGCAGGCCGCGCTCAAAGCGGGCAAGCACGTTCTGTGCGAAAAGCCGCTTGCCACCAGTCTGGATGACGCCCGCGCCTCCTATCAAATCGCGCAGGAAACGCATCTCATCAACGGCATCTGCCACAACTACCGCTTCGCGCCTGCCATCGCGTTTGCCCGCCAATTGATTGCGGACGGCAAACTGGGAAAAATCCGCCATTTCCGAGGCACCTATTTGCAGGACTGGATACTGGACCCCGCCGTTCCGCTGGTCTGGCGGCTGGATAAGAACATCGCGGGCAGCGGCTCCCACGGCGACCTGAACGCGCACCTGATTGACACCGCCCGATGGGTGATGGGAACCGAGTTCGCGGATGTGTGCGGCATGAGCGAAACCTACATCAAGAAGCGTCCCCTGCTGGCGGATACCGAGGGCGGGCTTTCCGGCTTCAAATCGTCTGAGGAGATGGGCGATGTGACGGTTGACGACATTACCGCGTTCCTTGCCCGCTTTGAAAACGGCGCGACCGGCACATTCGAGTCCACGCGACTGGCTCCGGGCCGCAAAAACTACAAACGGTGGGAAATTAACGGCGAAAAGGGTTCCATCTTATTCAATCTGGAACGCCTGAACGAGATCGAAATCTATCTGGTGGACGATCCGCAGGGCTTGCAGGGCTTCCACACCATTCAGGCCACCGAGAACTTTTTCCCCTACATGGACGCCTACTGGCCAGTCGCGCACATCATCGGCTACGAGCATACCTTCATCAACATGATCAAAAACCTGATGGAAGCCATCGGCAACAACACGCCCTTCACGCCCGACTTCGGCGACGGCTACCGCAACCAGGCCGTACTCGACGCGGTAGAAAAATCCGCCGCCAGCCGCCAGTGGGCCGCGCCGGAACACTAAAGGAAAAAGCGTATAGCGTAAAAGGGCTTTCATATCCGAAACAATCCATTTGAAGGCCCTCTTCCACTCCGCTTTAAGAATGTGCCAACTACATTCAAAACAACTCATTTTGCTTTGTGGATGACACTATCACATAATTTTATTTCGAAAAAACATTCTTGTCCTTATTTGTAAAAAATTATTATTTTTTCATCCAAACAGCGCATTGTGGCATGATTCTTGCAATAACTCCAGTAAGGTAGAAGCGAACCCGCGCCCCGAATACATTGCGGCAATCGCTTTGCTTGCTCCGCTAATATCTCGATAGGATTTCTCTATCATGACCTGACGCGCCGAAGGAACTCCTGATGATTCACAATATTTCTCGCGGCAAACCCCTGCTGCTCATTGGTTTGAGCGCGGCAACCGCTGTCAGCTTTGCCGCGCCCACCCACGCTCAGATGATTGTAAATGGAGACTTCAACACTTTCGTGCCAAGTAATGGAACAGGTGGCGGGTGGACTTCCATTCACATTGATGGCGCAGGTGGTCACCGTACCTCGGGCGGCAACCCGGACAATTTTTTCATTCTGAATGACAACGGAAACGCGGCCACAGATTCAACGATCTCGCAGGTCGTCTCCGGCCTATCTGTAGGAAGCACGTACAACTTGTCCGGCGATTATCGCACGGTGTACGTCGGGCAGAACACCGGCGCGACTCAATCTTTTGGCGCGGCGGTAGACGGCGCGTTTGTGTTTGAAAGTCCCGGCGTTCCGAATACCGCCTTTAACCACTTTTCTGTTGATTTCGTCGCTGCCGCTGCTTCTGTCACGATTTCGCTGGCTGCCGAACGCAATGGCACGGACAACGATTTTGGTGTAGATAACATCGCTCTTACCTTTGTCAGTCCGGCCTTAACTCCTGAACCCGGCGCTATGGCGCTGCTTGCCAGCATGGGATTTATGGGTGCAGGCTTTCTCTCTCGCCGTAAACGCATGTGTCGATAATTGTCGCGCGCGAAAAAAGCCGACATTATAACATGCGTGAGAACAGCCGGCACGGAATTGATAGTCAGATAGTGGTCGCAGTCCAGCAATCTTATTACCAGCGCGGCAGGTGGTGAATTTTTGAATGGTATTGTGACTCAGCAGCGCAACCGGATGACGTATAGTATGGCCGCGGCAGGCGTGATGCTGTTGGGGTTGGCGTCGCGACGGTATGCCCACGTTTTGCCGCTCCTGTTGCGGAAAAGCGCGGGCGATGCGTTGTGGGCGCTGATGGTGTTCGTGCTGGGCGGGCTGCTGTTTCCGCGCAAAAGTACGTTATGGACGGCAACGTTCGCGCTGACGTTCAGCGTGTTGATTGAGTTCAGTCAGTTGTACCATGCGGATTGGATAGACGCGATACGCGCGGTTCCTCTTGGGCATCTGGTGTTGGGTTCCGGGTTTGCGTGGGGCGATATGGTTTGTTACGCGGTTGGAATTGGCGCAGGCGTTGCAGGGGAAACCCTGATACAGTGGCGGCAAAACTCCCCAACAGCAGAGGCTTCCTGAACGCTTCGCTTATAATGGGCAGATTAGGAAGAAGGGGCAGGAATTGCACTCCTGCGAGGGACTGGGTTCAAACCGTTCTTCGCGGATGGCCTTCAGCGCTTCATTGTACTTGGCGATACGGTCGGGTTCGTAGCGCGGCTTTTCCTCGATTTCGCGCTGTTCGCCATTGTCCATGTATCCTAAGACGATCTGTACGGGACGGTCGGATTGTTGGCGGGCGGCGTGGCGGGCGAGCGACAAACGCGGGTTCGTGTGGTCGTCCTTGTCCCGCTGCGCTTTGTAGGTTGTGAGCCGCCATTCGCCGTTCGCGTCCTGTTCCGCCGAATCCACGCGCACTTTTACCGCGCCATGCTCCAGTTGCGCCGTCAGTTCCACGCCCCGGCCTGCTTCGGAGACGCCCGGCACGCTGTCGTGCGCGGCTGCCAACAGTCCCAATGCCTTCTCCTTCAGCACCCGCGCATGGGCCGTGTTGGGCGCATCGCGTTTTCCGTTCCAAACTGTCGTGAAGCCTGTCCTGCGCGTCCTGTTCGGTTGGCGTCCGACCCTCGGCGCGTTCGGCTTGCAGCCAGCCGACGGTTTCTTGCAGGCTGTTGTGAAACGTCAGGTACGCCCCCTCCTCCCCGCTCTGCGGCAGCTTCAACACCCGCTGATAATAATACTGGCGCGGACACCTGCGATACTGCTCCACCGCCGAAGCGGAAAGCGTCAAAGGTTCGCTTGCAAAGGTGACACATCCTCAGAGTCGCTTCCGCAACATATGCGCAACCTCATTCGTAGGCGCGTGATTTATCACGTTCGCATTAAGCTCTCCATTCGCATTGGACTCCGCGTCTTGCGTAAGGTAACAACAGCTGCACTTGAGGCAGCGTCTCACCGTCCACTGACGCACTCCCCTTCTCCCACGCTTTTTGGGAGAAGGGTTGGGGGTTGAGGGCTAGTTTCCCATACGCATATTTTGCGCGTCACAGGCGCGTAGCGCGGCCTCGCAATCCGTGAGAAGGGGGCTTGGCTGCGCGGGTTTGCCGTTCCATGTCAGGGGGCGCGACAACACCAGCATGTCGCGAGCGCGGGACAGGGCGACAAAGAACAGGCACTCCGCTTCGCTGTTCTCCTCTTCGCCGTCTTCTACGGTCGACTCGTTCAGCCATCGCGGCGGGCGGCGACACCATGCGCCCCTGCTTCTTCGGCGGAAACTGCCCTTTTACCAGATTAGGCAGATACACAATCGGGAATTCCAGTCCCTTGCTTCGGTGAACGGTCATCAGGCGAACGCCGTCCAGTTCCGCGTCATCCCCTGATACGCGCAGGGCTTTTTCCTGCCCGCATGTCCGCAGAAAGCGCAGATGTTTCAGCAAAGCCGCCTGCTGATTCTCTTCCACTTCAAAACGTTTTGCCAGTCGCAGCGCAACGACCAGCAGTTCGTGAACGGCAAGCAGTTTTTGCCGTCCCGCTACAGATTCGTCGCGCAGGAGGGGAAGCAGGTAATCGCTTGCCTCAAATAGATAGCCCGCCAGCAGTGTCCACGCCGTGCCATGATACAGATACGGTTCCAGATGCCGCCACATCCGCGCAAAGCCCTGCCGCCCCTGTTCCGACACTTCCGCTAATTCGTTTGCCATTAGCAGCGCGGCGGGAAACTGCTTACGCCGCGTCGCGCGCCGCTGGCAAGCAACGTCAACACATCGGATTGCGGCACATCGTACTCGGCAAAACGCGCCACTCGCGCCAGTGTGCTGCCCTCCGGCTCACAGGCAAGCGCAAGCCACGCCAGCAGGTCTTTGGTTTCTTCGCGCTCGAACAACCCGCTTGCGTGTTGCGTTTCTATCCCGTTCGCGCCGAGCAGTTCGGCCAATCCCGCCGCCTGCCGATGTGTCTGGCACAAAATCACCTGATCGCGCAGCGGAACGCCGCCTGCTTCCGCCTGCCGAATATGCATCTGCCAATCCCGCCGCCTGCGCGTCCTCATTGTCGGCAACCGCAACCAGTACAGCGGGATTTTCTCCGTTAGATCGCTGCTGATTCACGCTGCGGCTGCCAGTCGGAAAACGTTGCGGTTGTGCCTGCCATGCCACTCGCATACGCGCCGAACATGGCGACAAGCGAGGCCGGGAACGATAATTGCGTTCCAGCTGAATACGCTGCCCGCCCGGAAAATCCTCGTGGAACTTGCGCACGTTCGCGGACGACGCGCCCCGGAAACCGATAGATCGCCTGCCGCAAATCCCCGACCGCCCACAATCCCTTTCCCGTCTCCCGCCAATCGCTGCACCAATTGCGCGCTTGCCCGGTTGATGTCCTGATACTCGTCCGCCAGAATATGCGGGTACTGCGCCTGCCATCGCTCCCGAACGTCGGGGCACGTATCCAGCAGTTCCACGCTCCGCATAATCAGGTCGCCAAAATCCAGTTTGCCCTCCCGCTTCAGCAACTCCTGATACACGGCATAGACATGCGCCACCTCCTGCGATTTAGCGGCGTTTTCCAGATGCTTTTCCAACTCCGCTTTTTTCGCGTGTGGGTCTACCGCGATCTGTTGCTGCTGCGCGGCAAGGGCATAATCCTGCGGCGTTTTCAGTTCGTCTTTGGCGCGGGAAATGCAATTCAGAATGTCGGGAAAGGGCAGAATGGGAAAACTGAGGTATTCCAGATGATGCAGATGCAGCCGATCCAGATTGTCCTGAAGCAGTTTGATGGCGTCCGGCGTGTCCAGCAGTTCGGGCGCGGGAGGCAGGCCAATGCGGGTTCCCTCTTTGCGCAGCAGTTCCCGTGCCGAACGCATGGAATGTGCCGATCCAGACCCGGTCCGCCAGATCGCCCACCGCCTGCCGCAGCCGCGTGTGCATCTCTTCCGCCGCTTTGTTGGAAAACGTCAGCGCGAGAATGTTTTCCGGCGCAACATTCCGCTCCGTCAGCAAAAACAAAATACGCGCAATCAATGTCCGCGTTTTGCCCGTTCCCGGCCCCGCATCCACCAGAACCGGCCCGTGTTCGACATGCGCGGCGGCGCGTTGGCTGTGTCAAGTCGAGGATGAGGGATTGAAGGATTGAAGGATGAATTGATTGTGGATTGTGGATTGTGGATTGTCGAATTGCTGCTTTTCCCTGTTCCCTGTCCTTGTCTCCTCTTCTCCTTTTCTTCCCCTAACAGCAACGCGCTTGCCAGTTGCGTGAGGACGCAGGAGAGAGACAGGCCGGAGTGGGCGGCGATGCGGCTGGCTTTCCAGCCGTGTTCGAGGAACAGTTGGCGCAGAATGGGGCCGGGCAGCAGCAGTTCCGCCGCGAAGAGATTGGCTTCGGATTCGCGGCGCTCTTTGTGGCTGTACCCTTCGGCAAGTTGGGAGTTGGGCAGGCGGAAGGAGGGCGGGGCAAAAGCGTCGGGCGTATCATCGGCAAAGCACTGGTCGTGTCCGATTTCGGGATGCAGCCAGAAATGCGCAAACTCGTGCGCCTGCGCGAACAACTGCCGCGAACGGCTGACGGACGGCCCACTCGCGTACCAGATGCCCGGAATGTCGCAATCCAGCACGGCATGAGCGCCCGCCAGCAGGCCATCTCCGGGCGGCACGGCCACGCGGCTTACATCCGTCGCTGTTTCCGCCGCTTCCAGCAGGCTTTCGGCGGGCGGCAGAAGGGGCGCGTCTTGGGGCAGAAAGACGCGCAACTGCAAATGCTGTTCGTAAGCGCGGCGGCGCAGGGCGTTCCAATCGGGCATGACATTCCTGAAAACCAAATTTAAACAAACGTGCAGAGACCGTTTCAGACACGCAGAGTATATCATATTTTACCCGAATAGCCCCCAACCTCCGTCTTCCTTTCTCCTAAAGTTGCGAGAACTTCTTTAGTTACCGAACTGCCTTTGGTCTCGCTCTACTTTTGTTCCAGCCAGAACTGTTTTTGTTCCGCGTTCATATCCGTGCAGGCGCGAACCGCCGCGTCAAAATCTTCCGCCTGCGCCGCCTGCGGGACGCCATCGGACTTGTAGCTCGCTCCCGCCGCCAGCGTGGTGGGACGCGCCAAGATACGCGCGTACCTGTTCCGCGCCCGTATCCAGCGCCTGCGCCAGCCGGTTTACCAGTTCTTCGGGTATGGTGGACAGGCGAATCAATCGCTGCTGCAATTTGGCGATTAAGCGGCAAGCCCACGCCGATTTGCGCGGCAAGCGTTTTGGGCGTCAATCCCTGCGCTTTTGCGGCCTGAATCAGATCTTCGATGGCGGGCTTGCGGCGCGGTTTCCAGCGCGGCAAAATAGCGCGTTCGCATTTCCGCCAGAACATTGCGCCCGATTGCCAGCGTATGCGCTTCCGCCCGCTAAATCCGGCGTCAGCATTTTCCAGCGCGCATTCCAGTGTGGGCGCGTCCGCCGCCCAGCCAATCAATTCATCGGCATACTGCGGATATCGGTTCAGCCATGTCGCGCAAGGTCTGCGGCGTGGCGCTCTGCCGGTCTTCGCTCCAATCGGCAAAAATTATGTCTTTTTCGTTCTGCTGCCGCTCTGTGTCGGCGGTATTGATACTGGTTCATTGGATCACCCGTTTGTCTTGCTCAATTAAAATTCTAAACCGCGCATTGCGGCTTGCTGATAGGGCTACTATGCCGCGTGAAACGAAACCGGAAAGGTGACATAAAATTTTCACCACCAAGGACGAAAAGGAGAACAGCCAAGAAAGAGATAAAGAACAGATGGTAAAAATCGCCTCTTCAACTTGTCGCCTTTTCTCTCTCTTCCTCTACGTCCGCCATTCTTCCAGTCGTTTTTGCGCGCGTGACAGCAGGTTGCGGACGGTTCTATCCGTGACCTGTAGGGTTTCCGCGATTTGTTCCTGTGACCAGTCTTCGTAGTGGTAGAGGACGAAGGCTTTGCGTTCCTGTTCGGGCAGGACGCGCAGGGCTTCGCGCACCTCCACGCGCTCGTGCGCCGACAGGGTTTCGCCATCGGCCACGCGCTCAAAATAGTCAGTCGCGTGTCCCTCTTCATCTTCGAGGGGCGCGGGCGCGAATTCGGCCTGCGCCATGCCCCGGTATTTCTGCACGATGTTGAGCAATCGCCGTTTCAGACACAGCCAGAAGCGCACTTCCCAGAACTCACAACCCCGGCTGTCATTAAACAGGTCTTGCAGCATCTGCACCTGAATGTCGCGCTTGCAGTCGTCTACGTGTTGGGGCGACAGTTTCCAGCAGCTGACATGCTGATGCACGAACCGCGCGCTGCGTTCCAGAAGCAGGTCGGCTATATGCCACGCATTTTCCTTATCCGCTCGGTTCGCGACTCCGGTTCCAGATGCGCAGCATACAAACGAGCGTCTCTTCCTGCACCCATTCGGAGGATTTGCGATCCGCTTGCCGGGCTTCGCGCCAGAACGCGGTGTTGCGGCGTATGCAGCAGGCGCTGCACCTGCGCTTCGACTTGCGGTTCGCGCGTTCGCCCCTCGGTTTGGAACCCGGCCAGCCCCAATGGGGAACTCGCTTCTGGTAATGCCTGCTCGGACATGATCTACTCCGCCGGAAGTTCAGGGCGTCCTTTTGGAAGGCCAGCCCGACCCTGCTATCACGTAAAACGCGGGAGAAAAATTGCGTTTTCACCGGCCATCTAGGATAATACAATAAGAGAATACTGGTTGGGCAGGGGCAAATAGGGAACCCGCTTGCCGCGTTATTGTACCCTGACTTGCAAGATTTTCGTTGATTTTTGTATGCTGAAATTTTTGTTTTCCGGTTTTTGGTTCCGGCTTGTAGTTCTGTAAATGTGAGTAAAATTCCTGCCGATTGCAGCAGCGCGAAATGGCGTTTGCGAAGGGTTTTGCAGCCCTGTTTCCGTTGGGAAGCAGGGTCTGGAATGGGGACAGCAACCATGAACGAAGAAGAATTCACAACGGAACTGACGCTTGGGGATGTTTACGATAATCTTTGCGAACAGGTCGCGGACTGCGCGGACGCGGGCATTGATGGGCGAACGCGCCGAAGCCCTGCGCTTGTACCAAACGGCCTCGCTGGAATATGAGCGGTTCCGCGACGCATTGCATGGCCTGCCCCTGCACACGCTGGAACACGACTTTACGGTGACGCGCCAGATTTTGTGCGTGGATCGCTGCCTGTCGGAACTGACGCCGGTTGGCCCGACCGAGTTGGTTCCCGTGCTGGCGGCGGAACCCGTCTCGCCCCCGCGCCCGCAAACGCGCCGCCAAAGCCGCTTGAGGAGTTGATAGATGACAGTTGATAGTTGAGGGTGAAAATAGTTGGACTGTGGCGCAACTATACGGAACCGGTTCCTGTCAAACGAAATGAAGACGCGCGCTCTGCCGGAACAAAACGCGCGGATTTCACAAAACGCTTGACGTAGAGCCGGTTCCGTGCTATATTATAAGATAATACATTTGCGGGAGTAACTCAATGGTAAGTGCCTTGCCTTCCAAGCAAATTGCCGCGAGTCCGATTCCCGTCTCCCGCTTAATTATGGTAAATTTATTTACTTCTGTTTTTACGCGCCCGTAGCTCAGTTGGATCAGAGCAAGAAGCTTCTACCTTCAAGGTCGGGGGTTCGAGTCCCTCCGGGCGTATTGAGATTTTTCTTGACAGATATTCGGTAGTATGGCATACTTGAGGTGTTATGGCGATTTTAGTTCAGTTGGTTAGAACGCCTGTTTGTGGAGCAGGAGGTCACCGGTTCAAATCCGGTAAGTCGCCCTTTGTTTGTAGTTGAAACAGCCGCTTGAAGCCAGTGCTTCAAGCGGCTTTTCCCGTGTCAGGATTGATGGAAAGAACATCTGTACCAACTTTGTAGGTTCAGTTGTTGATTGATTTCGCGCAGCGAAATCCGGTGTCGCGTCACGTTGCTTCCGCGCCTTCGATGGCGTGAGAATACGTGCGCAGGTCGCGCTGACCGTAGCCGACAGCCCCGCCCCGTAACAAACGTTGCTGCTGGTTCCCCTGATTGAAGCCCTGTACCCACTCCCACGCATTGCCCGCCATATCCACGCAGCCGTAGGGACTGACGCCGGACGGGACGCTTCCCACCGGGCGAACCCGCGATGTGCCGATAGCGCACTGTCCGGGCTTTTTCACCATGGACGGGCGCGAAGTCAGGGTTTTGCCGGGGTGGGCGCGGCTTGCAACTCGATTGGCATCAAAGTCGTTTCCCCACGGAAACTTCCTGCCGTCCGTGCCACGCGCCGCCTTTTCCCACTCCGCTTCCGTTGGCAACCGCTTGCCCACCTTTTTCGCGTATGCCTCGGCTTCCGCATAGATTACGTTCGTGACCGGCAGATTGGCTTCCCCAAGCGGAAACTCGTGAGACGGCACGACGCGCTTGTACTCCGCATTGGTCACTTCCGTCCGATCCATATAAAACGAGGGCACGTTCTCGCGGTGCAGCGGCGCAATATCCTCGTCCTTGTCCGGGTCATCGCTGCCGAGCAGACACTCGCCACCCGGCACGTACACCATGCCCGGCGGCGTCAGCGCGCGCTCTTTCGCTTGCTGCTGCGCGTTCACTCCGACCGGCAAGCGCAGCCGAATAATGCCTCCTGCCGTCAGCGTTGTCAGCGCCAGAGTGACCGCTACCCGCATTGTCGTACTATTTCGTATGCTCATACTTCGTGCCATATCCCATTTCCGCGCCTGTTTAGCGACAACCCTTCGTAGCCTTATTCTGATTGCTTGTTGCCTCCTTCACTTGCAACGCCCAAAATCGTGCCATAATGAAAATCAAATCTTCCGTAAGTTTACCATAAGGAGTTCAAATGAAGCACGGCAGCGTAGACGGTCTGGAACAGCCGATTTCGGAACTGGTACTTGGCACAATGGCGTGTTCGCCGGACAATCAGGACGTGACGAACGCCCTGCTGGATGCGTTTGTGGCGGCGGGCGGAACGTGCCTGGATACGGCGCATATTTATGGGAGCGGCAAAAGCGAGCGGGCAGTCGGCAACTGGCTCAACCGGGACAATAACCGCGAGAAGATGGTTGTTCTGGACAAGGGAGCGCACCACGACAGCAATGGTTCGCGCGTCAACCCGGAAGCGATACTGGCCGATTTGACCGAAAGCCTGAATCGGCTGCAAATCGAAACCATTGACCTGTACCTGCTGCACCGCGACGATCCGAACGTTCCTGTCGGCCCGATTGTGGAGTGTTTGAATGAGCAGTGCCGGTTGGGCAAAATTCGGGCGTTCGGCGGCAGCAACTGGACAACCAAACGCATACAGGAAGCGAATAACTACGCCGGAATGTACGGCTTGAAGCCCTTCGTCGCCAGCAGTCCACACCTGAGTTTTGCCGTCCCCTCCGGCCCGATGTGGGCGGGTTGCGTGACACTGGATGAGGCGGGCAAAGCGTGGCATAAGGAACACCAGTTCCCCCTCTTTCCCTGGTCGGCGCAGGCCAGCGGCTTTTTCACAGGACGCTATACGCCGGATGTACATACCAACGCGGATGTGGAGCGCATCTTTTACAGCGACCAGAACTGGGAACGCCTGAAACGCGCGCAGGAGATCGGCGCAAAACACGGCGCGACGGCCAACAACATCGCCCTCGCGTATGTGCTGCATCAGCCGTTTCCGGTCTTCGCCCTGTTCGGCCCGCGCACAGTGGAGGAACTGGAATCCAGCCTGCCCGCCATCGGCGTCACGCTGACCGAAGAGGATATTCGCTATCTGGAAGCGTGAAGTGGGTGGTTAGTGGCTGGTCGTTAGTTTTGCCGGTTGGCGAACAAACGCGCGTTTCCAGTACGTCGCATATCCATATCAGGGAGGCGAAACGAACATGGCTGACCATTCAAGGACACGATTTTGGCCCTGGCACGAGCAGCAAGATTCTCAGCAATCCTCCAATCAGGAAGGTACTACTGATTTGTTGGATGGTGACGCGCAATTGACAGCCGCCAATAATGCTTTCGGATTCGCTCTGCTTGCCCAACTGCGCAAACAACAGCAGGGCAAGAGCGTATTTTTCTCGCCCGTCAGCATTGCGCTCGCGCTGCAAATGGTGTACAACGGCGCGGGCGGCACAACGCGGCAGGCAATGGCGCAGGCGCTTCAACTTGGCGACACTACTTTGGAAGCCCTGAACCAATTCAATGCCAAACTGCTGCAAAGTTTCGACGCGACGCAGGAGGGCGTTCAGGCGCGTATCGCGAACGCTCTGTTTGTCCGCAAGCCGTTCGTGTTCAACCCGGAAGTGGTGAGCGGTTTGAAGGAGATTTATCGCGCGGAAGTCGGCGTGTTGCCGGAAACCGCAGCGTCTATCAACCAGTGGGTTTCGCAGGCGACGAACGGCAAAATACCCTCCATTGTCAGGGATGAGGACATGGCGGATACCGATGCCATTCTGCTCAACGCGATCTATTTCAAAGGCCTGTGGCGTGATCCATTTGAGAAAGGATTGACGCGCTACTGTCTGTTCGCCTGTGAAGACGGCAGAAAACTAACGTGTCCGCAAATGCGTCAGGGCGGCGCGTACTTGTATCATCAGGGTAAAAACTTTCAGGCCGTTCAATTGCCCTACAAAGGCGAACGGTTTCACATGCGGATACTGCTGCCGGACCCTAAAACCCGCATGGACAGGTTTTTGACCCAACTCACGCCGGAAAATTGGAATAACTATCGAACGCAGATGCAGGAGTGTGAGGGCGACATCGCCCTGCCGCGTTTCCGCCTTGATTACGCGGTAGAACTACGTGAGCCTCTTGCAAACATGGGAATGGGCATAGCGTTTGAGTGGCCGCAGGCAGATTTTGAGCGATTGGCAAAGGAGTTCTTCCTCACCGGCGTCAAACATCGCGCCTTTGTCGAAGTTAATGAGAAAGGCACAGAGGCGGCGGCTGTTACCGCAATCGAAATGACTGCCGGCTGCGCCTATGTCGAAGCGCCGCGCTTTAATTTTGTCGCAGACCGCCCGTTTGTTTGCGCGATTGTAAATTCCGATTCCGATGCGCTGCTGTTCCTTGGCGTTATCAGCGAACCATAAGAACAGCCTTCCCCAACGCCGCGTACCCGCATTGACCTAACAACTAACAACTAACAACCTGATGAGGGAGCAACGATGCGACTGCGCGTGAGCGACAACAAGCGTTTTCTGGTGTATGAGAACCAGACGCCGTTCTTTTATCTGGGCGATACCGCATGGGAACTGTTTCACCGGCTGAACCGCGAACAGGCCGATCACTATCTACAGACGCGGGCGAAGCAGGGCTTTACCGTGATTCAGGCCGTTGTTCTTGCTGAACATGGCTTCGATAAGCCCAATCCGTACGGGCATCTGCCGCTGGTCAACAACGATGTCAAGCAGCCTGTGGAAGCGTACTTTCAGCATGTGGATTATATTGTAGATAAAGCCGCCTCGCATAAGATATGGACGGGGATGCTGCCGACGTGGGGCGACAAGTGGAACAAAAAGTGGGGCGCAGGGCCGGAGTTGTTCACGCCCGAAAACGCTTTCGGGTGGGGCGAGTTTTTGGGCAAACGTTATCGCGACAAACCCATTATCTGGATACTTGGCGGGGACCGTCCGGTTGAAACCGAGACGCATACAGCCATTATTCGGAACATGGCGGCGGGGTTGAAGGCGGGCGACGGCGGGGCGCATCTGCAAACATTTCATCCGCAGGGGCAGCAAACCTCGTCGCAATATTTTCATCATGCCGACTGGCTGGACTTCAACATGTACCAGACGGGGCATGTTCGTAACCGGGACTGCTACAACTCGATTGCTCACGATTACGCGCTGTCGCCCACAAAGCCGTGTCTGGACGCGGAACCCGGCTACGAAGACCATCCGAGCAGCTTCGATCCGAAGAACGGCTTTCTGGACGCCCACGACGTTCGCAAATTCGCGTACTGGGACCTGTTCGCGGGAGCCTGCGGGCACACGTATGGCTGTCACGACATCTGGCAGTTTTTGGGCGCGGCGGATTTCCCGGCGGTTTCTTCGGCGCGTACCGATTGGAAGGACGCTTTAGTATTGCCGGGCGCGAACCAGATGCTTCATGTTCGGCATCTGCTGGAGTCGCGTCCGTTTCTGTCCCGTATTCCCGACCAGAGTTTGATTGCGTCCGGGCAGGGCGAGGGCATGGAGCATTTGCAGGCCACGCGGGACGAACACGGCCATTACGCTTTTGTGTATTTCCCCCTGCACAAGACCGCAGGCATTGACCTGAGCAGACTGGCGGGCAACTCCCTCCGCGCCTCATGGTACGATCCGCGCAGCGGCAAAGTAACACCCGGCGGCGATTATCCCAATACCACGCATGAATTCACGCCCCCGGTTCCGAGTGGCCCGGATTGGATATTGATTTTGGATGCGTGATAGCGAAGGATGAAGGAGGAGCCATGCGTTTCGGGTACAGAGAACGTACCCGTCTGTGTAGCGTTCCGCTAAACGTCCTTCGGACGTGGGATTGTGCTGTGTTTAAGCGGTTTGCCTGCTACGCCGCATCCAGAGTGAGAATGGCCTGCGATTTCTCTTCGTCCATGGAGGGTTTCTGTTCGCGCAGGTTGAAGTTGGCAATCAACACTTCGCGATTGAGGACGCGCGTATTTCCGTCGGTCATAGCGGTCGAGGCACTGCTGCCAATCCAGACATTCGATAATGACGGAGCGCAGACGGTCATGCACCGGTTTCAAACGCTCTTGCAGCGTCTTTAACGCGCCGATAAGACGATTGCCGCCGCCGCCATCCGTGATACTGGTTTGAAAGCGCGGGTAGTCCAATTCCCCGCCCCATCCCGCCATAATGAGGTAATAGAAGCGGTGGGCGCGCTGCACTTCATCAAGTTCGGCGGGATCAAGACCGGCAAGTCGCTGAAATTCGGCGCGGGCAACCAGTTCCCATTCAAAGGATTGGATTAACTTTTCAGGGCAGTTCTTCACGACGCGGAAAAAGTTGATGAGTTCCTGATCTACGTCGTTGAGAACTTCCACAGGACTCGACGGCTTGCCGAATAGCACCCACGCGCCCCCGGCAAAGGGTTCCACATAGCAGGTATGCGGAGGCAGTAAGGGAATAATCTGCTTGCGCAGGCGCGACTTGCCCCCAACCCAACGAATGGGACTGTTAATTGGCTGATGTTGGCTACAGATACGTTTTTGTCTGCCACACGAAACCTCTTCCTGAAACATTCTGCTGCTGATGTAATTTTAGTACGGTATTCTCAATAAAGCCGTTGCCTACTTTCCCGACAAATGGCAATCCACATGTGAGTATACAATTTAACGAATGTAAAATATTATCCGTAACCCAAGTTGCTACCTTAAACCGTGTTTGAGATAGTAGTATACCAAAAGTAGCACTTTGCGCCTGATAGCTTCAAATTCAGAAATCAAGGTAGCAACTTGGGTTGTCCGTATGGATGGACACGGACGCCCTCTGGACGCCGTACATGGGAGAGATGGATATGCGACTTACACCACAGGGAATGATTGCCACTTGCGCCTGCGCTTTGGTATTGTCTGGCTTGGGTTGCGGGAAACGAGAGAGTGGCATGGCGACGCAGAACGCCCCCGCCCCGATGAAGTCATATCCCCTGATTGCCGACCGAGTGTACGTGCCTTCCAAGATACCAACAGTAAGCAACGCGCTGGCAAAAGTACGCGCCCGCCCCTCGGACGCGAGTGCGTACTTCACGCTCGGCGTGGCCTACTTCCGTGACAAGCGGTACACGGATGCTGTTGATGCCTTCCACACGGGACTGCATCTGCACCTGGGACAATGGCAGGTGTACCGATACCTGGGATACAGCCTTATGGGATGTGGTCGGCTCACCGAAGCAGTAGAGGCGTTCGGGCACATTCCTCCTATGGTCAAAATGCAGCCTATGATAGCGAGCGTAGCGTACCGGGAAATGGGGAACTGTGAGTGGGGTATGAAGCACTATGATCAGGCGGAGACCGCATATAAACAAAGCCTTGCTCTGGACCCCAAACAGGGGTTCGTCTCGCTCTCTCTGGGAGCGCTCGCCGCAGAGAAGAAGCACTATGATAAGGCCGAAGGCTACTTCTTAGAGGCTGCGCGTGACCGAGCGGACGTAACGACACAGGCAGAAGCGCACATGGATATCGGTGATATAGCAGAGGTGCGCGGCGACTTGCCAAAGGCACAACAGGAGTACACGCTGGCAGTGCGGTTAAACCCGTACAACACACACGCAACAGAGAAATTGGCAGAGATGCGCGACAAATTGCGCGGCCAGTAGGTGAAGAGCGCGCCACGTACTATTCGACGCTGCTACTGGACGCCCCATTGAGGATTTATCCGACTGCCACAGTAGATTTTGCGGACCGTTCTAATTACAGGATCATAATCGCGGTATGGTGTTCAAAATACGTATGCTTTTTCACAACATTGGCGGTTGTCTTGTATTATGTTGGCTGCTTCCGGCTGTAATCGGCATCGGTTTGTTAATGCTGATTATTTTCCTAGCGCGAAAACTTACCCGGTGTCCCGAATGTCAGGCCCACGGAGAAGCCAGCATTGTCTTCCCGCCTGTTTTATCATGGCCTATCGGCATTGATGAGTTTCGCTGCGGTACGTGTCACAAACTGTGGGAACGTAAAGAGCGAAATTGGCGAGAAATTTCGTCGGAAGAACAACTCCGAAGGCAGGAACGCTCACTGTAGAACAAGGTTAAGCCAAAATGAACATTAATTTGACAGGCAAAAACGCGCTGATTACGGGTGGAACGAGAGGCATTGGGAAGGCGATTAGTCTGACTCTGGCGCAGGCGGGGGCGCGGGTTGGCGCGATTTATCGTAGTGACGCGCAGACGGCGGAACAAACGCTTGCCGAACTCCGCGCCCTGCCCGATACGCCCGAAACACTTTACGCTGCAAGCCGACATTGCGGACGAAGCGCAGGCGTTCGGTGCCGTGCAGCAGGCGTTGGATAAGTTTGACAACGCGCTGGATATTCTCGTTTTGGATGCCGCTGCGGGCGCGGGAGGGCCATTGATGGGCATGACGACGGAGGATTGGAAGAAGCCGTTCGAGGTCAATGTGCATGGCGCGTTTTATGTGGTGCGGGCGGCGGCGAATGCAATGCGACCGGGCGGCAGTATTATTTTTCTGTCGTCGGGCGCGGGACACGATTATCTGGAAGGCTTATCGGCGTATGGCGCGAGCAAGGCGGCGGTCAATCATCTCGCAGGCATTTTGGCGCAGGAGATCGGGCCGAAAGGCGTTCGCGTCAACGTCGTCAGTCCCGGCCACACCCACAAGGATGGCACAGACCCGAACAAAAACCCCGCCGCGTATACCGAGGGACAGCGCAACATTGCCGATACAACCGCGCTGCGGCGATTGGGAACCGCGCAGGATGTGGCGAATGTCGCGCTGTTTTTCGCCAGCGACCTGTCGGGGTTTGTCACCGGGCAATGGGTGCGCGTGAACGGAGGGCGCATTTAGGGACTCTCAAAGATTAAAGTATGCCACTAAATATGGAAGAACCTGCTAATATAACGCAGGAGTGGCTCAGTGGAACTTACGGATAGTCTCAAGTCCGTGTTCAGAGAAACCGCCCAGACGCTCAAAGGCAGTGCCCGCCGCCTGTTCATGGCACGCATCGTCGCAGAACTCGGCGCAGGCGGGCAGCGCCTCGCCCAACGCGAACTCGGCTGGAACCGCGATACCATTCGCAAAGGCACCCATGAACTGCGTAGCGGCTTCACCTGTGTCGATGCGTTTCGCTCTGCGCGGACGCAAACCTGCCGAAGCGCATTTGCCGCATCTGCTTGACGACATCCGTGCCCTTGTCGATGGGCAAAGCCAGACCGACCCGCAGTTTCGTAACAACCGGCTTTATACCCGCTTGACGGCTGCCGAAGTGCGGCGTCAATTGATTGCGCAAAAAGGCTATACGGACGCCGAACTGCCCTGTGAGGAGACCATTCGGCGACAAGCTCAACCTTCTTGGGCTACCATCCCAAGAAGGTGCAGAAGAGCCAACCCAAAAAAAGATCGCCGAAACCGACGCCATCTTTGACCACTTGAGCCAGGTCAACCCGCAAGCCGACGCCGAACCGATGACTTGCGGGTCTCGCTGGATGCCAAGGCGACCGTCAAGGTAGGCGAGTATTCCCGTGGTGGCAAGAACCGGGTGCAGGTCCATGCCGCCGACCATGACTTTCATCCCGACGCCCAGGTGACGCCGGTCGGGCTTGCTGTTGCCGTCTTTAGACGAACTCGCCTTGTATGCGGTGACCTCCAAGGTGACGAGTGACTGTCTGGCCGACATTGTGCAGCATTGGTGGGAAGCCAATCGTGTCCGCTTCGCCCATATCAAGACGCTGCACCTCAACCTCGACAACGGCCCGGAGTGTCACAGCCGACGTACGCAGTTCCTGCATCGGCTGGTGCAGTTTGTCGCCGAAACCGGGCTGAGCATCCAGTTGGCGTACTATCCGCCTTACCACAGCAAGTACAATCCCATCGAACGCTGTTGGGGCGTTCTGGAGAACCATTGGAATGGCGACTTGCTCGACAGTGTAGACGCCGTGGTCAACTTTGCCCGCTCCATGACCTGGAAGGGAAAGCATCCGAGCGTGGAGTTGCTGGAAACGACCTACGCCATCGGGGTCAAGTTGAGCCAGAAAGCCATGAAGGCTGTCGAGACACAGGTACGCCGACTACCCGGCTTGGACAAGTGGTTCGTCGAGATACGACCCGACACCGTTGCCAATGGAACAGTTTAATTCTTGAGAGTCCCTTAGCGTGGCGTCAATGCAGAATGACAGGGTACGTTGTAGGGGCGCTGCTTGCTGCATAAGTGTCGAAAGCCCGCTCGTTCACTTGCGAGTACGCCCCGTTGGTTGTAAAATCAGAGCATGATTGCTCTGAAAAAACTCTTTGACTTTGTACCCCTGACACGCTTGGAACAACTGGCGTGTCACTATGAAATAGATGTACACCCTAATGTACGGTTGCCCGGCCCCGTCGTATTCTTGTGCCTGCTCAATGGGCTGCTCAACCATCCTGAGTTGAGCCAGCGGGTGCTGGAGGAAACGTATCAGCAGCAAACGGGCTGTCGTAGCGACCATAGCAGTCGTAGCGACCATAGCAGTTGGGGCAAGTGTCTGGCAAAGTTGCCTCCGGCCTATTTTGGCGACCTGTTTGGCGACCTGTACGCCAAGTTGTCTCCCAAGATCACCCCGGCAACGGCACAGACGTTGCGTTTGCGCCGCATTGACGCCACCACGGTCACGCTGTCGGCCAAGCTCCTGACGTTTGGTTTGTCCAATCAGACGACCAATCCTGACAAGACGCTGCGCCATGTCAAGAGCGTCGTGGAACTCTCCCAGGAGGGCCTGCCACAGTTACTCAAGGTGTGCAAATCCAAGTCCGACAAGAGCGATTGTGTGGCGCTGGGCAATACCATGCTGGCGCATACCCAACCCGGCGATTTCTGGATATTCGACAAAGGCTGCCATGACCGCTCCCGTTTGCCGCGGCTGCATCAGGCGGGCAGTTTCTGGCTGACGCCGCACAGCCAACAAGCCTTTCAGCAAGTGCAAACGCTGTGGCAAGCCGCCCCACAGTGTCTGCCCACACAAGCGCCCCAAGCGCAGGAACCGGACTTTGTGCTGGTACAGGTGCAGCAGGCGGTGTTTGGCAACAATCAAGAAACGCAGGAGGAACAAGCGCGTTGGGACAGGATGCCGCTGGTGCTGGTACACGGTCTGCGCTTTGACAAACGGCGCAACCTGTGGCTGCCGCTCGTGTTGATGACCAACTTGCCCGTGTCTGAGGACGGGCAACACGCAGGTCTGTATACTTTTGCTGAAATCCCGGCCCTGTACCGTTCCCGTTGGGACATCGAGGTGTTCTTCAAGTTTGTCAAGCAACACCTCTCGTATAGTCACCTGCTCAGTCGCAACGAGAACGGCATCACCATCATGATCTATATGAGCCTGATTGCCGCCTTGCTGCTGATCTGGTACAAACAGCAGACGGGCATTGATCGGGGTTGGCGTTCCGTCAAGTTCTGGTTGGCCGAAGACTGCCGTGTATGGACGCGCCAGGTGCTGTGCGCAACGCCATTTGTACCCGATGATTAGCCAAAATAAGGCAAGCAGGCGGGCTTTCGACACTTATGCTGCTTGCTGAGCCCAAGTCTTGTATATACCGTCGTGTCTTGTATATACCGTCGTGTCTTGTATATACCGTCGTGTCAGGCGTAGCAAGCGGCGCCCCTACAGTGTTGTTTGAAGGAGAAAACGTTGCGAACCAAACCCGCATTGAGAATAGTAGCCGTGTTTGCCATCGTAATGGGAACAATGGCAGGGTTGCCCGCGAACGCGCAGTTTCAAAAGGAGCGGGTTACGCTGACGGCGGAGGAGCGGCAGGAACTGGCGCAGGGGCGCGACCATTTGCGGCAGGGCATAACAAGTTTGCGGGCGCAAAAGGGCGCGGCGGACAAACTTACCAAACAGATGCTGCCGAATGTGGAGATTTTTCTGGACGCTGTTGACCGTAATCTGCGGCAAGACCTTTTCTTTTCCAAACAAAACGTGGCGCAGGCGAGAACGTGTTTAAGCGAGGGAGAAAGCCGATTGGCGGCCCTGCGTGAAGGCAAAGCGCCCTGGATGCGGCAGGCGGGTGTGGTCGTTCTTGGCTATCGTTCGCAGGTGGATGGCTCGGTTCAGCCGTATCAGGCGTTTATTCCCGCCGGGTACGATTTTGCCGCGCCGAAACCCATGCGGCTTGACATATTTCTGCACGGCAGGGGCGGCAATCTCAACGAACTGAGTTTCATTGGCGGCAAGGGATGGGTAAGGGGTAATTTCGGCGCGGAACCGCTCGCCAACCTCGCGCTGTACCCCTACGGGCGCGGCAACAACGGCTGGCGGTTCGCGGGCGAGCAGGATGTGTTCGAGGCCCTCGCGGATTGCAAAAGGCGTTTTCCGGTTGATGAGAACCGGGTTGCGTTGCGCGGTTTTTCGATGGGCGGGCATGGCGCGTGGCATATCGGGCTACAACATCCCGGTATGTGGGCGGCGATGAGTCCGGGCGCGGGGTTTGTGGAAACCATCCGCTATACCAAAACCACCCGAACCCTGCCCGATTGGCAAACGCGATTGCTCTGCCTGTACGATCCCATTGATTACGCCGCGAACGCCAAAAACCTGCCACTGCTGCCGTATGTGGGGGAAACCGACACGTTTCACGCGCAGCACCTGCTGATGTATGAAGCCTTAAAGCAGGAGAACGCGCCGTATCAGGATTTCCTCGGCCCGAAAACCGGCCATGCCTATGAGAAGCACACCCTGCAAAGCATGCTGGCCGCGTTTGCGCCCGTTCGCCGCGAACCGGACGCGCCCGATGTGGATTTCGTCACGTATACCCTGCGCTGGCCGGAATGTAAATGGGTACATTTAGAGGGCTTGGAGCGGCACTGGGAGCGGGCGGAAGTCCACGCGAAACGAACCGCGCCCGATCATCTGGACGTGACCACGCGCAACGTCAGCGCATTACGTTTGACACCCGCCGACTGGAAAGCGAACGGGGTTGTTGTCGTGGACGGCGAAACGCTGAAAACTCCGAAAGCAACGCTTGCCGCGCTTGATTTGATGAAAACGGGCGCGTATTGGAAATGGGGCGAACCGAAGGGCCTGCGCAAAGCGCCCGGCCTGTCCGGTCCCGATAGACGACGCCCTGTTCGGCCCGGTTCTGGCGGTGGCGGGAACGGGAACAGCATGGAACGCGAGCGCGGAGGGGTGGAGCAAACAGGAAATGGAACGTTTTCGGGAGGGGTGGGGGATGTATTGCCGCGCCACACTGCCGGAAACGACCGATACGAAACTGAGCGCAGCCGATATTGCCAACCATAATCTCTACTTATTTGGCGATCCGGGTTCTAACAGCTTTTTACGCCGCCTGCTGTCGAAGCTGCCGCTGAAATGGACAAAAGATACCATCACCATAGCGGGGAAATCCTTCACCGCAAGCGACCACCTGCCCCTGCTCATCTTCCCCAACCCCGAAAATCCGAAACGCTATGTCGTTCTGAACACCGGCTTCACCTTCAGCCGCGCCGACTGGAACGGCAGCAACGCCCTGCAATACCCGCACCTTCCCGACTATGCCGTTATCCGCATGGACCCTGCTGCCTTCAACGACGACCGAGCCAAAGATGTGGAACTCGCCGGTTTCTTTGACGAAAACTGGCGTTCAGTTATGAAAAGGCAGTAACGGTAACTATTCACCACCAAGACACGAAGAACACCAAGAGAAAAAGCAACCGAAAAGGCACAGAGCCGGAGACAATTTCGTTTTCTCCTGCAATATCACAATTGCTTTCCTCGCGTTCTTCTTGGTGTTCTTCGTGTCTTGGTGGTGAATAGTTACAATTCACTTCAAATATCGCTTGAAGTACGCGGCGTAGAGGGGACAGCGCCAATGGCACTCTTCCGGCATTTCGCCCGCGAGCAGCCCCGCGCTGCGCAGTCGGTAAAAAGCGTCTTCGGACGCGCAGAACGGTCCTGTCAGGAAACCGCGAACCACGTCGGTAAGTTCCGAGTTCTGAGTGAGGGACGTGAACAGGCGGCGCAGATGATCGCCGAAAACGCCTTCGTTGCGCCCCGCCTGCGCTTCCAGCGTGTCTATGGTTACAGGACGTGACTGCATCTCCGAGAGGGCGCGGCGGGTGAGGTACGGATGCCCGTTGAGCAGCGCGTACAATCGCTGTACAGCAGCATCGTCCGGCAGGGGCTTGCCATAGCGAACGTTGAGTTCAGTTACCTGCGCGAACGTAAAGTCCTCTAGCGCCAAACGGGTTCCCACGTTGAAGGGCGATTGATTGACGTCCTGAATGAACAGATGCGCTTCCGTCGCATACGCCATTACCAGCGTGAGCCGTGACCAGGAGCCACGCGGGTCTAGGGCGCGGCGGTTGTGCCACGAGCGGAACAGGCGAAAGACTTCGGTTCCGAATGGAAACTGGAACAGCGTATCCACTTCATCCATGCCCCACACCAGCGACGCCCCGACTTCCGGCAGCGCCATATCGCTGATAAACCGCTCCAAATTACGATTGGGACTGCGGCGCGTATTCCAATCCGCTTCCGGGTCGGCCTCCAAATCCAACTGATAGGCGATGTCCTGCGCCAGTATGCGATACAGCGCGTCCAGCGATGTCAGCAACTCGGAGGGCAAACTGGAAAAATCCGTGAATATCACTCGCGCCCCATCCTGTCTCGCCCCCTGCAATCCCCGCGCCAGAAGCGATGTTTTGCCGATCTGCCGCGTCCCCTTGACCAGAACGATGCTGTCGCGTCGTTGGATCGCCTGCTGAAATCCTCCATCCGTTTCCCGCGCAATGTAAAACGGCAAATCCAGCGGAACCGCGCCGCCGTTGGATTCGAGGAGGGTGGTTGGTGGTTGGTGGCTGGTGGTTGGCGTTCGGTGTTCGGTGTTCGGTCTTGTATCTTGTATCTTGTATCTTGTATCTTCCCTCTCCTCTTCTCCTTTTCTCCTTTTCTCCTTTTCTTCCCGCTCAATCGGCGCAGCCGCCAGAGCCGCGACTATGCGCTCATAGGAACGCTGGCAGCGAACGCGGGCTTCCTGCGCCCATTTTTCTGTCCAGCCTTCCAGCAAAGGGCCGCGATACAGGGCCTGCGCTTGCCTCCACGCTTCGCGGTTATCCTGCGCGATCAATTCCTGAAAGGCGGCGTAGTCTACATCCGCGCCTTCCAGATCAAAGCGGATCATGCCTTTTCCGACGCTGACAAGGCGGGGCGCGTGTTCGCCCAGGGCGCGGCGCAGGGCATAAATAGCCTGCCGCGTGGAGGGGAAACTGCCGCCTGCCCATTCCGGGTGAACGGTGGCTTCGGCAGGCCAGAACTGTTGCGCCAACTCCCTGTACGAGACAATCGCGTCGTGATGCAGGGTCAGGTATGCCAGCAGGCGCTCGCCTTCGCGCAGATGCAATCCCACAATCGGCGCGTTCCCAAGACGCGCCTCCCAATTCCCAAACAGGCGTAAGGTAAGAACAGTAGAAGCCAAAAGCATTTCCTTACAACAAAAATAGACGATTGCCAGTACAAACACCAGAATTGGTAACGCAACGGTAACGCAAGTAATGCAACGGTAACGCAAAATTACCTATACTGCATCAGGGAAAAGTAAAGTGTCCCGCCTGAACACCTGAACACCCGAACACCTGCACACCCAAATCAAAAGGAGAACACCATGCCTCGCACTCGTTTCCTGCAAGCCGGCCTGATCGCCCTGTCGGTGCTTGCCCTGTTTGCCGCCCGTCCCGCCGACGCGCAGTTGTCTTTGTCTTACACCAACATTGATGTTCTCCACGATCCGAACGATCCAAACGACATTTACGGAAATGGCATCAGTTCGTCGGGCGCAAATATCTCCCTCAGCCAGTATGTTTACTCGACGGACATCCAACACGGCTACATTTTGTCCAATGGCGTTTATACGCGACATGATGATCCGAGAACCGCTTCCGGCTTTTACAATTACATCGGGCCGGTCAACAGCAGCGGCGCCTACTACGGGGAGTACTTCAACAGCACCTTCACAACGGATGAGCCTTTTGTGCACACAAGCGGCGGCGTGAGAAGCCTGCTGCCGCAACATCCGAATTCTATTTCCACAAGTTACAACGGCATTGGGGACAATGGCAAATTCGCGGTGGCATGGCAGGACTCCAACAATCTTGGTTTCGCGTCCGTTTATGATCCCGCCACGCAAACCTTTACCGATTTGCCCAGCAAGGTTCTCGGCTACAACACCGTCGCTCGCAATTTCGCGCCCAATGGCGATGTCCTTGTCAACTATCGCGACCAGAACAACGCGCGGCACGGGGCCATTTATAACGCCAGCAGCGGGATATATTCCGAGATTCCCGATATACCCGGCGGCGCGGACCCCTCCTATTTCGGCGTTAATTCCAGCGGCCTTGTTCTCGGCGAATATACTCTGGGCAATCGCGACTATGCCTTCTTTTACCAGAACAGCGTTTTTACCCCGATTGATGCGCCCGATAACCGTAATCTTCTAATGGGATTCGGGGTCAGTGAAAGCAATCAGGTTGTGGGAAGCTACCTCGGCGCGGACGGATATGTTCACGCATTTATGGTGACGGTCGTTCCCGAACCCGGCAGCGTCGCCCTGCTTGTCGGCCTGAGCGTGGCGGGAGCGGGCTTTCTGCGCCGCAAAACGCGCAAAGTCCGGGCTTGCTAAACGCTGTCTTTTCTTGCTGACAGTGAGAGGTCCGCAGAAGTCGCATGATTTCTGCGGACCTCAACCCGGTATAACGCACAGTTCGCCGCTGTGTATTTCAATTCCTGCTTTGCAAAGGAGGATTGTCATGAAACGCGCCGGATTTACCTTGATTGAACTGCTCGTCGTCATCGCCATCATTGCGATACTCGCAGCCATTTTGTTCCCGGTCTTTGCGCAAGCGCGCGAGAAAGCCAGGCAGACTAGCTGCGCCAGCAACCTCAAACAACTATCCTACGGCGCAACGATGTACTCGCAGGACTACGACGAACAACTGCTGGATTATCGCGTCATCAACGAACTCTATTTGTGGAATGTCGCGTTTGAGGCTTATATCAAAAACAAGCAAGTCCATCTTTGCCCTGATGCTCCACCCCGTTCCAACGATCCACAAATGGGGAGCGCGTCGCAGGCATGGAATGGCTTTCGCTATTCCGGCAGTTACGCCTATAACGGCTGGCTATATTGTAGCGCGCGCCCGGAAGGTGTCTGCACACTCGCGCAGGTGCCGCAACCCTCCGTAACGATGCTCCTTGCCGACGCCATCTGGATTGACGCGTGGATCCCCAATGGCAATAATGCCTGCCCCGGCTTCATCAACACGCAAACCGGTAGCAATACCTCTGGCGTAGAAAGACCATTTAGTCAGTTGGATTCGGGCAGGCTGTGCATCAACCGTCACAACGGCGGCATCGAAATGGCATTCTTCAACTCACATGTCAAATGGACAAGACTGGAAAACCTTTCCAAAATCACGTACCTGCCTGGGCCGTGAAAATGAAACCTCTATACGCCGGCATATACTTTGATTTCCAGGACAGGCGTATACAGAAGAACCGACTTGTTCTTTACACCGGAGGAAATGCGCGGGCTGTTTTTCTGTCTTTTCCAAAAAATTTTCTGTGAAGATGCAATGTGAATTGAGCGTTGGTAGGTATACTAAGAATAGTGGGCAAAAACAAAGGAAATAAAAACGAGGACAGGTGCGCTTTGTTCCAATGAGTAATCCATTGACGCTGGCCTGAACCATCCTCAATGGATAATTTATGCAGCCGCGCGCCTTTACTTTGATCGAACTGCTCGTTGTTATCGCCATTATCTCTATTCTGGCGGCCCTGCTTTTTCCTGTCTTTGCCCAGTCGCGCGACAAAGCGCGTCAGACGACGTGCGCGTCCAATTTCAAGCAGCAGGCGTTCGCCATTATGCAGTATCAGCAGGACAACGACGAGTTGATGCCGCTTTTGTATACCAGCCCCCGCCCGTTAGATGCCAGCGGCTATGTCTCCTTTGATAGTCCACCTACTATGATCATGTGGCAGGCCCTGCGCGATTACCTCAAGAACAGGCAGGTGTATTCCTGTCCCTCTGATCCTGACAGCGAGGAGCAGCGCGCTGCCAGCGACTTACCGCCGCCCACGACGCCGCAGCAGCGGGACTTCAATCTGGGAATTAAGACCAACTTCGGTTTCAACTTTCAGTATCTCAGTCCTATCATACTGGATGATGCGGATGTGTATTCCAGCAGGCCGACGCCAATCGCCAGGATCACCTCGTCTGCCCAAACTGTTCTCGCGGTGGATTCCCGATGGTTCAGGAAGGTTGATGGCGCGCCTTACGGCGGAGGCACCCTGGTAGTGGATATGCCATGCTGGACGGACGATGTTCCCTATAGCGAAAACTGGCGTACATGGGTTGGCGGCTGGAACCCCGGCCAGCCGGACGGCCCCAAACGTCTATGGCGCTGTCTGGCCCTGGCATGGCGAGTTTGCCACAGTCGCGTTCTGCGACGGGCACGTGAAAGCTCTGACCATGAGCGCGCTGGCCGCAGGCTGCGATGTGAAGGACGGGTGGAGAGGCAGCATTACCGACAGGGACAAGTATCTCTGGGACTTGCATTAGGCTCCCACCTGGCTGCGCGTTGTTGTACGCGCAACGGAACGCGCTGTCGGGAACTCCGCTGTAGTCTTCACTGGCTCTTGACGGCGGCAGGCAGGGGAGCCTCCCAGACGAACGCGCGTATTTTTCCGCTGGTCCAGGCGTTCACTCCCAGATGCGTTCCATCCGGTGAAAAGGACAACGGACCCAATTCGCCGGGCAACCGGGCAACCATCAGTTCCGCTCCCGTCCTGACATCCCACAGCTTGAGCGTTCCGACGGTTGTGCCCGTAACGATGCGCGCTCCATCCGGCGAAAAGGCCAGATACGAAAAATCTCCGCCGATAGATTTCAACAGCCCCACTTCTTTGCCCGTCGCCCCCTCCATGAGATGCGCGTTCTGCTGCGTGTCCACCCAGACGCGAACCTTTCCATCCGGCGAAAAGGCGTTGCTCGGCTGATAATAAAAGGCGTGTTCATCTTGCGCGCAGAGTTGGCCCGTCTCGAAATCATGGACTTCAATCCGCCCGTCGAAATGGTTTTCTGCGATGAGAACGCTGACGTATTTGCCGTCCGGCGAAACGCTGAAATTTTCCAGTTTTATCTGTGTTTCCGATCCCATTGGCACCTGAAAGAGTCTCCCGCAAGGGGCTGACGTTCCAAAAGTGGGCAATATTCTCGGTGTCTACGAGGATCAGTTTGCGCGTCCCGCATTTGGGCCAGACCTGCCAGGGCGTGTAACGCAGATGAGCAAGGCGAACGACCTCTTTTCCGGTTTCGACATTCCACAAGACCGTCTGCGGATGATGCTTGCCAAGACCGGCGAACGCGCTTTCCCTCATGGGGCTGATTTTGCCCTCGTAGAGGATTGCCGCCCACCACGGTCCGTCGGCGCGTATCCACCAGTAGAGCAGGGGGTCATGCAGCAAACGGATGAACTTGCCTGTAGAATCCGTCCCGTATTTCCACCCATGTTTCCTTTTCAAAATTTTTGGCGGCGGCGGCGTACGCGTCGTTTCCCACAGTAATGGCAGACGCCGTGTGATCAAAGGGCAGAAGATGCTGCATTCCTGTTTGCATATCGTAGATGCGGTGCTGCCGGTTGTCCCCGGGTCGTATTTGCGCCACGAAATCGCAAATGCCTCTCGTCACGCTGAAAACCCTGGTATCTTATAACGGACGCCTTGAGCGATGGAGCGATCTCAAGTTTGTCCGCCATCCGGCGGGCTTGCAGGGGGTAGGACAGCGCCGCGATGGTCTACCGTCAGAAACTCGTTGCCATCGGGAGACAGAACAGGCGAATTCGTGCCGTCATTGGAATACACGCCGGTTTTTTGCCACGTTGCCGTGTTCCAGGTGAATAGGCGGTTGTCTCTCGAAGCGGAAAACAGCACGCGGCCATCGGAAGAAAACTTCGCTTCCCACGTTCGCCGCTGCCCGGTCAGGACGCGCTTTTCCCTGCCCGTCGCCCGCTCCCAAATCCAGACGCAACCGTTGAACGCCGTATCCTCTCCCGCGCCCACTATCCAGCGTTCGTTCGGGGAGAAACCAAGCGTGAACAGCATGTAGGAAGCGGGCGCAGGGCGGGCGCATTCGCTTGTTTGCCCCGCAGGGTGGCGACCTGCCGCTTTGCCTGCAAGTCCCACAGTTGAAACGCGCCAGCCGCAAAGCCATCCTGTTCTGTTGCCACGAGAAAGCGCCCGGTGGGAGAAAGAGCGTAACGGTTGTAGGCTCCCGGCGGCGTCCACTGACGTTCGCCGGTCTGCGTGTTCAGCAACGTGAAAGGACTGTTCTCGCGCGTTATCGCGCTGCCGAAACACAGCAGGCGCGAGTCGCGGGTGGACTGGATCGTGGGCGTTTGTGTCCACGCCCCAAAAAGCTGTACGCCGCTAACCGTCGTGGTTAGCAACAGCGTTCCGCGCTCCACATCCCATGCCTTGAACAGAGTGCAGTTGTCCGACTGCGGTTCCAGCGTAAACACGCGCCTGCCATCCTCGGACAGCGTCGCTCCCCCGGCGCGAACAGGCAGAATATGCCGAGTTTCGCCCGTCGCGGGGTTGACCAGACGGACGGTTCCCGTTTTCCCCTGCGGCGCATCCACGAGCGCGACACAGTTGGCCGCAATGGGCGAGGCTACGCCGAGCAAAGTATCCGCGCGCCCCGCAAGCGTTCGAACATGCTTTCCCGTCCAGGCGTCCCAGAGGGAGAGGTGGGGCGTATTCTGTGTGGACTGCGTTTGTGTCACGATCCAGCGCCCGTCTCGTGACCAGACGAGCAGGCTTTGTGGCTCCGCGATGGGAAGGGCAAGGCGTTCGCGCTTGAGCAGGCGGTTCCAGTAGTTCCATTCAAAGCCGCGATAGGGCGATGCCTCTGTTTCCGCCAGCAGGTCTCTGGCGCGTCCAATGTCCTCGTCCTGATACGCGCGCTGCAGCAGGTTCATATGGGTAGCATACAGCAGCCGATTGGAATTTTCTGCCTCCTTTTGCGCCAGTTCTTGCGCCGTCTGAGCAGCCTTTTCGGAGGTTCGTGCCGCCTTTGCGGATGTCCGCGCGTTTTGCTCCGCAAAGTAAGCTCGCGCGCCAAAACCAGAAATCACGGCCAGCAGCAGGGCGGCGACGAACGCCGTCCGCAAGACGCCCAGGCGATAGGCGCGTTTTTGCCGCCGCAGTTCCTCGCCCGGCATGTTGTCGCGCGCCCATTGCTTGTTGAACACATGGGCATAGATTCGGTTGCGAACCGTCAGCAGTCCATTCTCGGCCTGCGCAATGCCGGACAAACGCAAAACGCTGTGGAGGGGATTGGTGGCATCGTCCCGAATTTTCCGCCCGTCCAGAATACCCACATACATATCCAGCAGCGCGGCGCGATTGGCTTCCTCATACAGCAGGCGGCTGCGGGCAAAAACGAGATTGTCGTCCGTCTTCTGCGCCCGCCAACTCAAAAACAGTTCCTCACAAACCGCATCCACGTCGGCATTTGTCGGAACCCCGTTTCTTTGCGCCAACGCGCTGCACAATTTCTGCGTCAAATACGGATGCCCACCTGTCCAATAAAGTATACGGTTGAGAAGAGAAGCAAAGGATGAAGGATGAAGGATGAAGGATGAATAGGGATTTTGTTCCCCCCTTCCTTTCTCCCCCTCTCCTCCCCCGTGTTCCCCGTGTTCCCCGTGGTTTAATCCGCTTGCGAGTGGCGCGGCTTCGTCCGGCGTGAAGTCCGTTAGTTCAATGCGCCTGCCGATATTGAACGGCGTGATGCGCGGGTCGGCGATCAGGTCAACGGGCGCGGCGACTCCGAGCAGGCAGAAGGTGAGACGCCGGAAGGCCGGATTGTAGGCGCGGCGATTATAACACTCGCGGATGCCTCCGAAAAACTCATCGGCGGAAAACGGCAGGCTTTGCACCGAGTCGATCTCGTCCACGAAGATGCACAGGGGTTCCGGCGAACCTGCCAGCGCGACATGTTCCAGCGCCTGCATCCACCGCTGCATCGGCCCCAAACGGGGATGCTCCAGCCAGAAGTCTTCCAGTTCCCGCCGCAGACTCAGTTGCTCCGCAATGATGGTAAGCAGGCCGTCGTACCACTCCTCGACGGTGACGTTTACGCCAATCGCGGTCGGGTCCAGCAGGACGACGCGAACGCCCTCGGTTCGCAGCGCCTGGGCCACGCGCACCATGAGCGAGGATTTGCCCACCTGCCGCGTGTTGAGAACGTAGCAAAACTCGCCCCGCCGCAGATACTCGAAGAGTTCCGTATCGGCGCGGCGGGTCACATACGAATCGGCGTCCAGGGGCAGCGTACCCCCGGTGATATAAAAGCGGTCGTCCATCCGGCTTCCTGTCGAAGTTGAGAGTTGAGGGTTGATAGTTGATAGTTCCTGACATCGTTGACGGGCATAACCAGCAGGAGACAGGGGAAGCGGCAGAGCATCCGGACTCTGCGCGCTTGCCCCGTGAGCATAGTATAACCGGATTTGCGTTACCGTTGCGTTACTAAAAATTTAGATTGACGCGATGTTCGTCACGATAACGCTGAGTCGCGTCCTGCTGCGGTGACGCGAATCCGGCAGTAAAAGCCTGCAAGCGATTATGGCACAATCACGCCGCCGCCATAAAACAGGGATTGCGTGGTATTCTGCGCCTGGTAGGTTCCGCGTATTTGCAGCGGATATACCACTTTCGGCAGGCACACGACCCCTAAGAACGTGAGCCCGTACGTCTGCTTGCCTCCTGCCCCCAAACTGACCGGCGTGGAGTTGAGAACGCACAACCCGGAGCCGAGTGTGGCGCGCGAAATGACAAGGTTTGTCGCCCTCCCTGTGCCGTTGTTGACCACATCGAACAAGACTAGCACCGTATTTGGGTAGTACGCGCCGCGTTGCAGCGTGACATTCGTAATGCTTAGACTGACAGAGCCGTTCGGGTCGGTTTGTACCGTGAGCGTGAACGTCTTCTGGTCGCTTTTGCCGAACCGATCCGTGACCTTGATGTCAAATGTAAACACGCCTTCTGTTCGGTGTGTCCACGCGATCACGCCGGTTGCCGCGTTGATGGTCATGCCAGCCGGGGCGTTGACAAGGGCAAACGTCAGCGCGTCGTTGGGCAGGTCGGCGTCCGTTGCCGTTGCCGTGAGGTTCCAGACTTGCCCTGCCGTTGCTGTTGCGCTCAGGCTGTTGGTCAGCGCGGGCGGGTTGTCGTACACGGTGAGCGTGAACGTCTGCCTGGGCGCTCAGTCCATAACGATCCGTGACTTTGATGCTAAACGTTGTTGTGTTTTCTGCCTGTGGCGTCCACGCGATTGCGCCGGTTGCCGCGTTGATGGTCATGCCGGAGGGGGCATTGACAAGGGCAAAGGTGAGCGCGTCGTCGGGCAGATCGGCGTCCGTTGCCGTTGCCGTGAAGTTCCACGCCTGCCCCGGCATTGTGGTGGCGCTCAGGCTGTTGGTCAACACAGGCGCATTGTCGGCAATGATGGTAATGGTTACAGTGGCGACGTTGCTTGTCCTGCCGATGCCGTCCTGTACCGCGTAGGTGAAGCTGTCTGTGCTGCTGCTGGTTAATGCGTACCCGGCGTTGGGCGTGTACACGAACGAGCCGTCGGCATTGAGCAGGAGGGTGCCATGCGCGGCGGACGCGACGAGAACGGCGGACAGGGGAGCCACTCCCGTGTCGTTTGTCAGCACACCGGACGCGGCAACTCGCGACGTATGGTCATGCTTGACGGAGTACGCATCGTTGAGGGCAACCAACTCGCCTGCCTGACGCTCCACAGCGCCGATGTCTACCCGTCCGTTGACAACGCGAGGCTGGCCGCGCTGATCCGTTGCGGGAGGAGTGTTATTGAAGTTGAGGTCGCCCGCGTCAATAGCCGGACTGCCCAACAGCGGAACGCAGGTAGGCGTTGGGCCGCCGTAGTAGTTCAGCGGGCTGAGTTTCGCATCCATGTTGAGACGATCCGTTGCGCCGTCGTTGGGGCCGGTGGCGTCATTGCTCAGGTTGTAGCCGAGTGAGGTGAGGACGATGCCCGCCGCGTTGACAACGTTCTGGCCGCCTGCCGCGCTGCCGCTTGCCAGAATGGTCTGGTAGAGGGTGACTTGCGTACTGCCGCTTGTGCCGGCATTGTACACGCTACTGCCGCTGCCCGCAGTATCATACGGAATAAAAAACCATCCATCCCAGCCATAACCCAAACAGTGGTTGATAGCGCTGTTACCGGCGAAAGTGCAGTTGGTCAGGGTCAGCGCGCCGCCGTTCCAGATACCGCCAGCATACGCGCTGCCGTTCATAATCATGGGGTATGACCAGCGTATTAGAATCAGGATAGCTTGACTGACGGCTTGATTGCCGCTGAGGGTGCAGTTGGTCAGGGTCAGCGTTCCCGCATCGTTGAACAGGCCGCCGCCGTTGGCCTGACCGCCATACGAGGTGACTACATTGTTGCTGACTGTGCAGCGCGTCAGAGTCATCGCTCCCTGATAGTTGTAGACGCCGCCGCCGAAGCCGAGAGGAACGGGAGGGTTCGTTCCATAATTAAGCGCGAAAGGCAAGTAGATGCTGTTGCCGGAGAGGGCGCAGTCGGTAAACGTCACATTGGCTTTGTTACTCAGCACCGCGCCACCATAGTATTTCTCGCCGCCTGTTGTGTATTGTATCAAGCCGTTGCTCAACGTAAGGCCGGAGATACTGACTGTCGGGGGCGTAGCTGTGTCCGCGTCAATGGTGAAGATGCGGAACGCCGGGGTTCCCGACGCCGAACTGCGGGCAATCGTCAGCAGTTTGGCTCCCGGCCCGTTCAGCGTAACATCATCCGTCAGGTTGGGCAGGGCAGACGTGAGCGCGATGGTTCCTGTCAACCCGCTGGCAAATACAATGCTGTCGGCTCCCGCATTGGCGTTGGCATCGGTAATCGCCTGCCGCAGCGAACCCATGCCGCTGTCGTTGAGGGTTGTCACGGTGAAGGTATTCGCTCGTGAGGCGGCACATGCCAGACTGAACAGCAGCAGTCCCAACAGGGAAACGAGCCAACGGGAAATAGGCCTGCGTGAGCGCAGGGGAATACGAGAAAAGGCGCGCATGATCGAGTTCTCCTTATATGGATAATCTGTTGTCATATCGGGACGCAGGGCGCGTTCGCAGGAAGCGGCAAATCTTCCGCTTCGGCGCGCTTCCCGCGTCAGGCACAGTATAACCGAGGTTCCGTTACTACAGCGTTACCAAATGCATCAATTACGTTACAAAACCGCGCGACCCGTATCCGCGCTGGACGGATATTCTGTAACGCTGTAGTAACGAAACATCGGTTATACTGTGTTCAGGAGGTGTTGCCTGAGCGGGCAATGATTTCTGATGGGTTACTCTGCTATCGCAGACGAGTTACTTTGCTACTGCCGTTGCCAAAAGGAGAGTGCGCGATGAAGACATGGATACGAAAATGCCCCCTGCCGCTGCGGTGGGCGGGGAGTGTGGCGTTGCTGAGTGTGGTCGTGGCGTATCAGCCCGCCATCAGCCAGTCTACCGGGTTTAGCCTGCCGTATGCCGGAGATGCGGAGGCGGTCAACAGCGCTGTCGCGGCGTTTTCCAATGACGCCACCACGGGCAACGTCAGCGATGGCGTGTTCGCCAGTACCGCCAGTATGGATCCGGCCAGCGTGGGCTTGTACGCCACCAGCACGGGCGGTTCGGGCGTGTACGGCTATGCCAATGCGGGAGCGACCACAACGGGCGTGTACGGGTTTGGGGATGGTTCCAGCGGTTCGGGCGTGTACGGCGCGTCCGTCAGCGGCATCGGCGTGTATGGAACCACGAGCGCGGGCAGCAGCGGGGCAGGCTTGTATGGAACCAACACGAACGGCGGCGCAGCCATCATCGGCATCGGCGACTCCAACGTCAGTCCCACCGGCTACTTCTTCAACAACAACGCGTTTTACAATGCGGTCGGGATGGAAGGGCATTGTAATGCGGGCTTCGGAACGGCGGGGTACGGGCGCGTCGGCGTATATGGCGAGACGGCTTCCAGAGGGGGCTTCGGCGGATACTTTCAGGGCAATGTGCAGGTGATCGGCACTCTCAGCGCAGGCTCCAAGAACTTCAAGATAGATCATCCGCTCGATCCCGCCCACAAGTACCTCACGCATAGCTGCATCGAAAGCAGCGAACAACTCAACCTGTATACGGGCGACACAATCCTCGACAGCGACGGACGGGCGACCGTGCAGATGCCCGACTGGTTCGAGGCGGAAAACACCCGCTTCCACTACCAGCTGACCGCCATCGGCGAAGCGGCTCCGGCTCTGTTTGTGGCGCAGAAGATGCGGAGCAACCGGTTCGAGATCGCGGGCGGCAAGGCGGGCATGGAAGTATCGTGGCAGGTGACGGGAACGCGGCAGGATGCGTATGCCCGCGCTCATCCCCTTGTCGTGGAGACGGAGAAGACGGGCGCGGAGCAGGGCAAATACCTGTACCCGGCAGAAAACGGGCGTCCCGCCAGTGAAGGCATCGGCAGTCCGTTGGCAACTGCGTCCGCGCTGGCAAAGCATCTCAAAGCGCTGACCATGCCCATACCCGTGAAACCCACGCCGCGAAAAGCGAATATTCACCACCCGCTGCGCTAGAAACCAAAACAGCCTGTCAGGACAGTCGGCTGTCCTGACAGGCGTAACACTCGCGGCGTGAGCCACAGGGCTTGCTACTCCAACCGAAATAGTGGCAAAGCTGCATTGCCAATATTTCGACGCTGCCTCCCACATCGCTTTCCCTGATTTTGGGCTATACCCTAAAGAATTTCTTCTGTGAAATCCTCGCCATCGTGCGACAACAAAACCGTTTCATCGTCGTATTCCGTTTGCAAATGTACGGGCCGCTTCCAGATGTTGAAGATGTGTTTCATGGTGCGGGCGGTGTAATCCCGGTCTAAGGGTTTGCCGTCATAAGCGTGGCGCAGCAGCAATTCGCCATGCCGGTTGTAATCCGCGTCCTCCACATAAATGACCGGAATACCGAAGTTGGTCATGCCGTCCAGAAGCGTATCGCGCACTTTGCGCCAGTCGGTTTCCTGCACCACCCACATGTTTTCGCCGTTCACTTCTTCCTGCTTGTAGGTGTACATGTCCAGCCTGTTGACCAATCCCTGCGTCAGGTACTTGCGCAGGAACGTCACGTCGGCCTCATCCCGCCGCACTTCAAAGATTTTCTTGATACCTTCGCCGCTCGGACGATGCAGTTCCTCGCCCCGCCAGTCGCTCTCAGGAAATTCTTTATCTTCTTCGCCATTCCACCGCCGCTCGATGTCGCGGAAAATGTTATAGCCGACATAGTACGGATTGATAGACATGGGCGAACCCGGCGACAGCACGGACGCATGCAGGCGGCGAAATTCCAGATGCTCTTGCGGCGTTAAATCCAGATTCGTCATGATTCGTTCATGCCAAAATGAGGCGCAACCCTCGTTAATTATCTTCGTACGCATTTGCGGGATGAAATAAATCATCTCCTCGCGGATCATGTTGAGGATGTCGCGCTGCCATTTTTCCAGTTCGGGAGCGTGGTCGCGCAAAAAACCGAGCAGGTCTTTGTCGGGTTCGGGCGGGAACTTACGCGCTTTCGGTTTGCTCCGGCCCGCTCTGGGTTTGGGACAGGTTCCACAGGTCATCGTATTCGGTTGTCGGTTTGGAGGGCTTCAGGCGTTCCGCTTCGTGCTGTTCGGGCGTTTTGCGGCGGAACGAGGTTGTCAGGCCGGTATCGAAGTGTTCCTCGATGGAGATTACCTCATCCAGAAACTCCTCGATTGCCATCGGGCCGTACTCTTCTTCGTACTTGCGGATACGGTTGCCGTGCAGCCGGACTTTTTCGATCATGCGCCGGTCGGTATGCTCGAAATAGACTGTTGTTCTTGAAAAAGTCGTTGTGTCCCAAAACATGCGCCACGACGAACTTATGCGACAGCATGCTGTTGCTGTCCATCAGAAACGCCTGGCACGGATCGGTATTGAAGACGATCTCGTAGATTTTCGCCATGCCGTAATCGTACATGGTCTTCTGGCGGTGATAATCGCGCCCGAACGTCCAGTGCGAAAAGCGGGCGGGCAGGCTGTAGCTGCCGAGTTCGTAGATAACGTGGTCGGGAACCACTTCAAAGTGCGTCGGGTAGCAGTCCAGCCCGTACTCCGCCGCCTTTTCCGTGATAATGTCAATCCACTTTTCCAGTTCCTCGCGGTCTTTATGGTTCATGGCTGAACCGGTCTCCTTACGCAGTCTGCAATTCCGGGTGCTTGCTGAAGAACTTTTGCAGGGCGGGCCAGACGTCTTCCTTGTTGTTGATTTTGACCAGGCAGACGCGCGGTTCGTTCGGCGAACGCCTCCTCATACGCCTGTCCGAGCGGCGCGAAAGAGGGCGACTGGCTCCAGATGTCGTTGGCGATTTCGCCGTACCCGATGAGGTTGGAGATTTCCACCATTTTCCTCATCAGCTCCACGCATTCCTGATCGCCCCAGTTGTAGCCGTCGGAAAACAGGAACGGGTAGATGTTCCACTCGCGCGGATTGTAGCGCTTGTCAATGATCCGCATGGCGAGCTTGTACGCCTCGCTCATTTTCGTGCCGCCCGAATCGCCCAGTCCGAAAAAGGCGTTTTCATCCACCTCTTTGGCTTCCGTGTGGCAGGTAATGAACACGATTTCCGCGCTGGAATATTTTTTGCGCAGGAAGCGCAGCATCCAGAAGTAGAACGAGCGGCAGATATACGCTTCAAATTCGCCCATCGAGCCGGACACGTCGCGCATGGCGAAGATAACCGCGTTGCGCTGCGGCTCCGTCACCACTTCCCACGTTTTATAGCGGCGGTCCTCGTTCTTCACCGTCCAGCCGGGTTTGCCCTCGCGGGCATTGCGCTTATAGGCTTCCAGCAGCGTCCGCTTGCGATCCAGATTGCTGGTGATGCCGCGCTTGCTGATGCTGTTGAAGTCGGCGTGTTCCGACATGATCTGCTTGACGCCGCGCTCTTCCAGATTGGGCAGGTGCAGGTCTTCAAACACAAGGCTGGTCAGCTCTTCCAGCGTCAGTTCGGCCTCGTAAAAGTCTGTCCCCGGTTCCTGTCCCGCCTGCTTGCCCGTCCCCTGTCCCTCCTCATCCGAAGGGGCGCGGGCAATGATGTCGCCGGGTTTGGAACCGCCGCCGCCCTGCCCGACCCGTTCGCGCTCGTCGTTGTCGAAGCGGATGCGGGGCAGTTCCAGGCCGCGCACGGGAATTTTGACGATCTTGCCCTGATCCGCCGTGATGATGTCCTGCTGGCTGATGATGTCGCCAAGATTCTGCTTGATGACCTCTTTCACCTTGTCGTTGTGGCGCTGGCGGTCCCGTTCCGCGCGCTGATGCAAATCCCAGTTATCGGTACTTAAAGAAAATTCCGGCATGTAGTTCTCCCTGAATTAACCGCGAAAGAAGCAAAATAAGACGAAAACATTCAGATGCAAACCGCAAAGGCGCAAAGACCGCAAAGAAAGCAGAAGAAAGGCAAAGAACAATCCATAGATTACGCGGATGCTACAAAGTTCGATACGCGCGTTTGTTGGGCTATGTCGCTTGCTGCGGCAACGACTTCGGCCATGTCGCACTGATACAATCCTGAACAACTGAAACTGTTCAATTCCAGCAGATATAGATTTCCGTTCGACTCGCATACATCCACCATAAATATCGGGTCGGGACGCCATTGAACTTCGTTGAGCATGTTTTGTACAAATTCGCGGACGCTTTTGGGACAACCGGGCGCGACGGCAAACTTTCCCTGCTCCATGTACTGACTTGCCGCAACAATGGCGTGTTCCGCAACCACCAGCCGCCACTCGCGCCCAATAGTTTGCGGCGCGGCGATCACAACCTGTGTTGTCGGGTTATAGCGGGCCGGGGCAAGCGCAACCGCAAAATCTTCTTCGGCAACACACCGCCCCGTAAACAGTTTCTCCACGCCGTTGGGACGCGCGAACACCTGTCCGTTCCGTCCAAATGTCTGATACAGAAACTCCCGTTGCCGCATGGCCTCAAGGCTGGGAAGCAGCGTATACTGCTGATTGAGCAGATAACGCCCAAAATAAGCGTAGTACATCGAACATGCCAGATTATCGAAACTGCACCACGCTCCCGATTTCCATCCTCGCGCCTCCACATCTTGAGCAAACGGAAACGTGCTGTAGCAAATCACGCAATCGTCAGGCGCCAGCGGTTCGCCGCGCAGGGACGCCATCGAATCGTCGGCAAGCGCGTACTGTCGTACCGACCAGCATTCCATGCCCTGCCGCTCCACTTCCGCCCGTAGCCGTTCCGCGTTCTGCCCGAACACGCCCGCTTCAATTATCCATATAGGCCGCATAGCATTCGCCTTTAGAATGACTTGCTGAATGAGAAAAATTTGTTGAATGGTACGCCCACTCACCTCTAACAGGCAATCTTGAATTGTCAGAATGAAGCATCGCCGCGAGTACAAGCATAAGAGAAATAGTCGGCTATTAACAGGTCAACCGTTTTTAAGAAATCGTCAGTTTGACCTGTTTTCATGCAATAAGTCTGACGATCAATCCCCAAGCTGATAGTCGCCTCGAGTTGCTTGAGCAAAAGGTGAAAGCCCTTATGCTCTTCCAAGCCATATTTCAACAGAAAGCCCTTTGTGTTGAAACCCCTCACTTCCTGTTCGTCTGGCGTGGTACACAATTCAACGCAATCCATGTCATCTTGTGTAGAGACAATGGCTATGATTCCAATTTGTAACTGAACCCGTTTTTCGCTGGCTGCCATAGAATCCTTCTTACCGATTAAGGCTTCTTTGCGTATTCTATCATGCGCTTATACTGCGCAAGCGTGGTTGAATCGTGCAAAATATCGCAGACGCGCTGCTTGAAAGCCTCGGCGTCGGCTACCTTCATACCGTCGCCTTCAAGCATGTTGGTAACGATAACCGGGTACTCTGCATCTCGCTTGTGACGTATGGAAATGGAGGAAGAACGAAAAACATTTCCTTCAATGCCAACGTCGAGATGATATCCAACCCCGTTGACCGGAGGAAGAATGTCTTTTTTCACGATGCCATAAAGAACGCCGTCTGTTTCTTCGCGGATCGTTTTTGCCTGCTCTTGAAGCAGTCTCGCCGGCTCGGAAAATTCGTCTTCGATCTGCCAGTTGCGTTTGATTTTCTCTTCAACAGCCATGAGCGTACCTCTCTACAGGTTCAGACAGAACAGAAGCGGCAGATGATCGGAAACCGATGCTGCATCCGGTGTGCCGTCGCCTTTGATTAGGTCTTGTCCGCCAATACGTGTCAGTACAGCAAGATAGTCATCTTGCCAGTATTTCAGCAGGTCGGGGCGCAGCAACAATTGGTCGGGAATGTGCCAGAAACGACAATCCAGATCAGCCGCGCGTTTGTAGTAGGTTCCTGCCGGTGAACCGTCTTTGTCTCCAAAATGCCCCCACATTGGATTGTAGAAATACGGTCGTTCCACTCCGTCTACAGTGCGTTGTTTTTGGTTTGCCAGCGTTTTTGTGGGTACAGCGTGAAGATAGTTTGCTCCATACAAAGGCAAATCATAAGGATCGTAGTTCAAATCTCCCACAAGCAGAGTACGCCGGTTTTGCTGCATCTGCTCAATGTCTAAAATATTGAGCGATAGGAGGCGAACATCCTCCTTACGATTTTCTTCGCGTCTGACTCTCTGCGGACTTTCTAAGTGCGCAGCGACAAGGGTAATTGCATTTGCAGACTGTTTACGCTTCAATATTTGTGCTGTTGCGCGTCCCCTGATACTTTGCAGCGCAGTCAGATCAACAGCGCTTTCTCGATAATAGATTTCCAGTTGGCAGTCTGTTTTTGTATTTGGTGGCAGAAGCGTATTCGCCGCTGCCATCCCGGACAAAGGCAGGTTGCTATCGAAAGGCGACTCTGCCAGTATCACAATGTCGAGCGACGGATGCAATGCTGTTTGTACTGACTCCGCCACGAGCAGAGAGGAAAGCCGCTGATAGCGCGGTTCAGACGGGGCAAGCGGGCGGTTGCCGCTTTGCGCCACGCCGTTCACATTCCAGAACAAACACGTCAGCATGCACTCTCCAACTTGGTAACAACAGTAACTTCGTCAAGGGTTGCGGAAGCAGGACGGTTTGCTGCTTCCGCGTCCTGTATTTGGTTAGCGGTTGAGCAGGGTTCCAACGTAGCGCAGGAGTTCGTTGGCGCTTTCGGGAATGTAGCCCTGCTCCTTGCACATGCGATCCACGACTTCGTTGACCTTCTTCAACTGGTCGGAGTCGGGCGTCTTGGTGCTTGTCGTGATTTTCACCACGTCCTTCAAGTCCGTGAACAGTTTCTTCTCAATCGCTTCTTTCAGCCGCTCGTCGCTCGAAGGCGAGAAGTTCTGCCCGCGCCGCATCAGGCTGGCTACCGAACGCATGATGCCTTCGCGGAACTCGCGCTTCTGGTTTTCCGTGACGCTGATCTGCTCCTCAATCGAACGCATCAGCCGCTCATCCGGCTCTACGTCATCGCCCGTGATGGGATGCTTCACTTTTTCGCGGTTGCAGAACGCTTCCACGTTGTCAATGTAGTTGTCCATCAGGGTTTTGGCCGACTCCTCATAGGAGTACACGAACGCGCGCTGCACCTCCTTCTTGGCCGCCTCGTCGAACTCCTTACGCACATCGGTAATCAAGCCCCGATAGCGGTTGCGGTCTTCCTCGCTGCCCGTCAGTTCCGTGATGCCATCGAGGAGAGAGCGCATCACGTCAATGGGCGTCACGTACATTTTGCCGCCTTTGACCAGCGCGGACGATATGCGGTTGATGATGAAGCGCGGCGAAAGCCCGTTCATGCCCTCATCCTGAAACTCGTCGTGCAGTTCCTTCAAATTGCGCTGATCCCAATCGCCGACTTGCCGTTCGCCGTCGTAGAGTTTCATCTTGGTCAGCAGGCTCAGGCCGGCTTTTTTCGACGCTTTCAGGCGCGTCAGAATGGCGAACATGGCGGCCACGCGCAGGGTATAGGGCGCGATGTGGATACGCGACAGGTCCAGTTCCGAGCCGATGGTTTTGTCGTTGACATCCGACTGCCCGATGAGTTTTTCATAGATGCGAACCTCTTCCGATACGCGCAGGTTGTACGGCACTTTGACCACGAAGATACGGTCAATCATGGCCTCGTTCTCTTTGGACGAGAAGTAGCTATTGTACTCGTATTCGTTGGTGTGCGCGATGACAGCCACGTCGCAATAGATGAGCGCGAACCGGCTTGCTTTAATCGTCTGCTCGCCCGCAACCGTATTCAGTTCGTACAAGAACCGCTTTTCGGCTTTGAGCATTTCGATGAACTCCATCACGCCCCGGTTGGCGATGTTGAGTTCCCCATCGAAGTTGTAAGCGCGCGGATCGGATTCCTGTCCGTACTCGGTCAATGCCTGAATGTTGACGCTACCCGTCAGTTCCGCCACATCCTGCGATTTCGGGTCGGCGGGCTTGAAGGTTCCGATTCCAATGCGCGTCCGCTCCGAAAGCGCGATACGATGCACAGGCACGTTATGGATATTGCTGCCCCATTCGTGGTCAAGCCGGTACTGGCAGACGGGGCAAAGGTCGCCCTCAATGTACACGCCCAGACTGCGCTTGAATTCGCCCCGCAAATCTTCGGGTATTAAGTGCAACGGGTCCTCGTGCATGGGGCAGCCTTTGATGGCATACGCCGCGCCCTGTTCGGTCTTGCTGTACTTTTCCAGCCCGCGCTTGATAATGGTGACAAGCGTGGATTTACCGCCCCCGACCGGCCCGACGAGCATCAGGATACGCTTGCGAATATCCAGTCGGCGGCTTGCCGGGTTAAGGTATTCCTCTACCAGTTGTTGTAACGTGCGCTCGACCCCGTACAAGTCTTCCTCGAAAAACTTGTACTTACGGTTCAAGCCGTCGTCTGTGTCGGTAATGCCTGCCGCCACAATCATGTGGTACAGGCGGGCATGGGCAAGGTCCGCAATGTGCGCCTCTTTGGTAATCAGTTCCAGATAATCGGAAAATGTGCCTTCCCATGCCAGCGAACGGTCCTGCGCGCGCTGCTCTTCCACCTGCTTCAAAAACTCCGATGCGTTGAACGCTCCCATGTTACTCTTGTCCTCCCGCAACCACGAAACGCGCTCACTTCAGTACCCGCCCCTGAATGGATAAGTCCGAAACTCAAAATGGCTGATACAAATGAACGGCAATGCGGCGCTTGCTCACGGCCTATCCAGCGTAATCGAACTCCGCTTTCAAGCGGACAATAACTCTCCGCGATTCACCCTGCGCGTACTGTTCCTTGTATGCGCTCCGTACTCACAAATCACCCCAAACGCAAAAATCCCCGGCGGAAACAAACATTCCGGGGATGCGACAACACCGTCGCGGGCTTTCAAAGAACATTGCGAACGATTTCAATTGTACTGCCGAAGCAGGAGCCGGTGGCTGGCAGCAATGGCGCAACCACAGGCAAAGCGCGATGCGAACAACTCTCCATAAACAGTGTAACCGACAAGTGTATTCCTGTCAAGAGGCAGAGTACAAGTTCTGCGCGCGTTCGCGCCAGCCGGTTACACTCTGTCTACGCGAATCGTCCTGTAGCCGGTTTCAGTTTGCCATAAATAGAACACGGAAACCTCTGCTATGCGTGACAATCCCCTCCCGTTATTGCCAGCCGACGCGAATGATAACGCCGTCAGGGTGGTTGGGATAGCGCAGCAGCAGCGTTCCGCCGTCCTCCTGCGCCTGTACGGGAACGGGACGCCCCAGCCAATCCGTGCCACGCGCTCCAATCAGGCGGCGATTGCCCCGGTGCAGACGCGCCATTCCCGTTGTGCCTGCCGCGCCTCTGACAAAGAAGCCGGTTGTTGTAGCGGTTTCTACCCGCGCCTGCAAGCGTCCCGATACAAAACCGATGTGCGGCCCGGATTCGGGGCTGCCAAGATCGTATAGCAGCGCCGAAGAACCGGGGGGAATAACACGGTCATCGGCGGTATTGAGCGTGGGAGAAAGCACGTCTATCATGCGCCCTTCCACTGTCAGCGGCTCGGAAAAGGTGTGAACAATGGTATAGCGGCCCCGTTTTATGCGGAGAAAACCGGGTTCACGGTACGTTCCTCCGGCTCGCTGATGGGCAAACCGCGCCAGCGCGCGCAGCAGTCCCGCGCTCCGCTCGCTTGCCGTAAAGAAACCCGGCGCGACCCCCACATTCAATACCAACCCGCGTCCCACGTTCTGCGTCCATATCGGCGCTCCCCCGGCCCGCAGGGTGTATAGAGTTGAGAGTTGAGAGTTGAGAGTTGAAAGGGAACCCATAGCCGGTGGAATATTCCCCTTCTCCTCTTCTCCTTTTCTCCTCTTCTCCTTTTCTTCTGCTCCCTCTTCCCTTTTCCCTTCCTCATACAGCGTAGCGGGATATGATGCCCCGATTCGCAGGCGGGGAAAGGCTTTGGAAAGCGGGACGTTCGCGCCGGTGTTTAGCAGAGTGTGGCCGAAATCGGGACGAGCAGAGGCCGCGCCGATGCTGAAACTGCCCGCCATATCTAAGGTAAGCGTGACGGGAACATCGACCGGCAGGTTATCGAACTGATACGTCCACGACGCGCCTCCTGTGGCAAGGCGACCATTCGGGCTGTAACTGCTGTTGTTGTCGTACACCAGAAAGCGGTTTTCGATTTCCGAACCGGTTGTGAACGAGGCTGCCGTCTTGCCGCCCACGCTCAACTCCCCGAAAGACACCGAAACCCCGTTGGCCGAATCCGCGTTTCGGGCGGAAAAACGGATGGCGACGCTGCCGGTAGCCGCCGCAAAGCGAGTGAGATCAATCGTTCGCGATTGGCGGGAAGTGTCGGCCTGATTGTTGGAAGTCAAAACAGTAGTGTAGCGGTTGCTGTCTTCGGCGGGGGCCATGCGCGGGGTTGGAGCGCCCAGATTCAGGCCGAACTGCTTCCACAAATCCATTTGCGGCGCGACAAGAGCGGCCTGCTGCCACCACGAGTCGGTCACGCCGTTATAAGCGTCGGTCCCGCCCACGTAGATCAGGCTGCCGCCGCGCCGAACCCACTCCACAAGCGCCTGTTGTGTCCGCGTTCCCAACGGCTTCTGGAAATCATACGAGACGAGCAGGGTTTTGAAGCCGTTCAGATAGCCGGGGTCGGCTGCGCGGTCAAGCGATACCATCTGAACGGGAATACCGCGCTGTAGCAGGGGCAGGGCCAATCCGTACAGGCCGTCGAGATCGCTTGAACTGGGCCCTTCGCGCTGCCATTGAATGGAATCGCTCACCAGCACGCCAATATCGTCGTCCTTATCCGCATTGCCGGAAATCGCGGTTTGATTGTGCATATCTTCCAACGCGCTCAACAGGCTGTGCAGCCGTATTTGTTCGTCCGGGGGCGCGGAGGAAGTCAGCGTCTGCAAGGGCAGCGTTAGTTGATAGGCGTTTACGTCCGGGAGAAGCAGGGCGGCAGTTAAAGATTGCTCAAAATTCGCGCGCAGGTCGGGGGTGTCCGGCGCATCGCCCGCAACCGGGTTGACCTGAAACCAGACGCGCTTGTTCGCGCCCCTTGCGGCATGATAAATGGAGGAGTATTCCAGATAGGCGCGGTCGAAGGTCATGGCCTGCCGCAGTCCGGCATAGCGCATCGGCGCGGACGTGGTACTGGTATCCACATCCGCCAAAATATCGGTCACTTCGTTCAGGCCGACAATGCGGGCTACGGGGCTGATGAAGCCGCGCTCGGCCCCGTTGAACAGACTTTGCGCGGCCACCATCCGCCGCGCGTTCGGCTTGTTCGCCGCTATGCCCTGCATGGCGGATTGCGTTCGCGCCGCCACGCCCTGCGCCATCAGCCGACTGGCGCGATACCGGGCGTCAATGCCGGAAACCGGGTCAAGCCACGCCGCGCGGTACTCGTTCTGCCACGCCTGCTTGAACGCGGGTTCGTACCCGGCTGCCGCCAGATACTCCGGTTCCAGAAAACACGCGCCGTCGCTGCCCGCCCGCAGCGCGTCGTCGAACAAACCGCGATCCCGCGCCAGCACAGATGGCGCGGCGGATACCCACGTCTGCTCTGAAGTGGAAAGGGATTTGCCGCTGACAGGCTTGCCCGCAACCGGCTTGCCGTCGCGCCCGGTTTGTACCGCATCGCGATTCTGCTGCGCGAATGTATCGCTCACTCTGCTGCTGCCAAAACTCCACACCGTATAGCCGCGCGTTTTCCAGCCGTTGATAACCGCCGGGTCTGTCGTGTCGGCAAAAATGGCGTCGGTCTGCGTGTCCAATGCGGGCGTCAGGGTTTGGTCGCTTGCCGTCACGGTAAACGGCTGCGCGGGCGGACGAACCACACTGATACGCGAACCGGAAGGCAAGCCAGCCGTCAGCAATTGCCGAACCACGTCCGGTACGCCGTCGCCATTGCTGTCCGGCAACGCCTGCGCCAATTGCAGGCTTTTTACTGCCACTGCCCCGTTTTTCGCGCTCAACATCACGGAAATGCGATTGCCAACCGACCACTTGACCGGAACCGTCCAGACGATGAGAAACGTATTCTGCGCGGTTTCGGTGTGGATGGCAAGCGGCTTGTTGTCCGCGCCCAATACGGCTGCGATTGGCGGCGTGGTGTCTGCCGCAGTGTCCAGCGTCAGCGCGAGGGTACAGCGCGAACCGGGCGCGACAGGAAAGCCGTATATCCAGAACTGTCCCTTATCCGCGTGGCGCAACTCGCCCTGCATGGCAGAACCCACATTCTTGATAATCAAATTCTGTTCAGCAGGCGTTCCCGCCTGTGCCGTGAAAGGGTAGGGAACAGGCGGCGCGGCAAGGGCGAAAGGCGCTATTACAGATACAAACGCGCCTGTCAGAAACAGGGGCGCAAAATGGCGGCAGGTGAAACGCTGTCGAAAACGGAGTCGGCATAAAAAATTCATGCCTTCAGTTTACCCGACTGGAACATTTCCGAAGAAAATTTTATTTGAAGCGTTCCAGTCCATCCCATGCCGAGCGGACAGGTTCGCGTGTTCGCGGATCAATCAAGCCGACCTCCTCCAAAGTAGACTCCATACGTCCAAAATTACACGGGCCGCAGGTAATCACAAGATTCTCTATGTCGCTGCTTCCACCTCTGGAATGAGGCAAAACATGGTCATATTGTACCCACATGGCTTGAAACGCGGCGTGTTGTTCTATGTTTGGTTTTCCCCATACCAATGCGCGCGGATAGAATTCTCTAATCCGTTTACGAATTTCCGCTCGGATCAGAGGTATTCCGCAGAAACGGCAATGGTAGCCATCTCGCAAGAGCAGCAGTTTTTGCTGAGAGGATGTTGGTTTTCGCGTTTCACGCTCATCTTTTGAAAATACAGGAGGCGCATCCAATACGAATCGGGATTGTTTGTAAGGACTTTTGCCGCCCCAAATAAACTCTGTCCATTCTCGAATCGCAGGCATATCGGCGCGTTGTATCAATTGTTCAGCCAAGTCCGTCCGCCCTGCAAGATGAGCAGACACCGCCTCATCTAAGTAGCGCGCTGCATCAGCAATCTCAGGTACGGGTTCCCGAAAACAGAGGCGTGTGCGCTCTGGATGTTGAACTTGCAGGGTCATACTCAATTTCCACCCTCTAATGGACAAACCACTTGAACATTGTACAATCCCGCGTCCGTAGGACGCTTGGCGGAACGCCACTCAGACGGGTGTTTTCAACACCCGGAACCCCGCCATAGTACAATCTTTATCTGGTTTGTCCATAAGTTGAATTATTTGAACTTGGATGATACAGAGTATACCTGCGTGTTACGGCGAACGGCCTGTTATCGTTGTTTGCTTGAATTACGCTCTATTCCTTGAATTCCGCCGAACTTAAAATCGAGACTTATTCTTGACCGCAGTACTGTTCAAGAAACATTCGTAGGGACACAACTTGTTGTGTCTGCCCTCCATTTTACCGGTGGAGGACACAACAAGTTGTGTCCCTACATGGTTGTTTCTGAGGTATAAGCCGTCTCGAAATTCAGATAGAGTTCCAAGACGGCTTTTGGTTATTGCGCCCGCGCTCTACTATCCGGCAGTAGGATCGTTTTGCATGACGCCGGTAATCAGGCCATCCGGGTCACTGAAGTAGGCCAGCCAGCCGATGCCCGGAACCGCCATTTTGGGCAGCAAAATCGTTCCGCCCGCCGCTTCAATGGCCGCGCAGATGGCATCCACATTCTCCACTTCCACCGTGCAGGCGACCGGTTGGGCCGGGAAATTACGGCGCTTCAGCCCGCCGTTGATTCCCGGCTCGCCTTCGCCCGTACTAATCATCCAGTAATCCATCGGCCCGTCCCATTTCTGGAACTTCCAGCCGAAAACGTCGGAGTAGAACTGGATGGAAGCTTCCGGGTTGGATACCGGCAACTCGAAGTGAACGATGCGGTTCATAGGGGTTCCTCCTGATGCGCGAAAAAGCAGAATAGATATGCCGGGAGTTTTCTGTTCACGGGAGTTGGTGTCCCGAAAGCGTTCTCCTCCTTGCTAACTCGCTGGCTGCTTCAAAAACCGGAAATCCCCATCAGGAAAAATGTCTGTAATCCTACAAAAAATCAGCAAAAACATGAAACTTCTGCACGAATCCTCCTGTCTACTGGTACAAATGTCTGTCAATTAGACAGGCGGCGGGACGTTGCAAGAGCGGAGTTTCTCTGCACTCTCAACAATCTAATCTGGAAGGGGAGGCGCTGGAAGATGCCTGTACATACTTCTCGTTCGCCCTGACGCGCATGAGGTCACGACGCCTCTTTAGAAAAAATTTGACACAACGAGACACCGGGCTGGAAGCGCTGCATTGCCAATATTTCGACGCTGTCTCTACATACCCTTTTTCCGCCCTGTTCGCAGGACTGCCGCAACGCCCACTCTTTCACTCAATGAATTGGAAAAGGATGCAGGCATCAGGACGGTATCAGAGACAACACAACAGGCGCGACGATTTCTTTATCGTCGCGCCTGTTGACAGAACAGAAGGTTCCGCGATACGCTACTTCTTCTTCGCCATGTGATGCGTCACCGCTGCCGCCGCCACTCCGGTCGCGACCGGATGCCGGTGCATAATGCCATGCCCGTGTCGTTTGGCAATGTGATGCGCCGCCACGCCCGCCACCGCTGCCGAGGCCGTTGGATGGCGCTTGATCAGGCTCTTGTGCGGCTTGTCCTGAGCCTGGGCAAAACTACACGCCCCCACAACAGACGCCACTCCGAAAAGTAACGCCGTCGCCCGCCCGCGATAGGCTGTGTTCATGAACGCGCTCCTTCTTGTTTGTATGCTGGCAGTCTGGCAAAGTGAGGCGCAAAAGCGCGCGAGAGGTTGCGCCAGACAGGAGAGCAAGCAGGCTCTCCTGCTTTTATACGCGGATAGTAGCTCGGCTGTTCCCGCGAAGCCGGACTACGCTGTTCAGGGCAGAGTAAAATAGGAGGTGGCCCCAGGGCCGGCGCATCTAAACCTGATCCGGCAGGAGAAGACCTGTGAGCGCGGCATCAAGGCGCGGCAGAAGAAAGCCGGATGGGACAACCCCTATTTAGAGCAAGTTCTCGTCAGTTAAGATGCGCCGGCCCTGAACAAGTGATAAGGGTTAAGGGGTACGGACGAACCGCGAACCGACTTGCCCACCGAAAACCTATCTCTCTCGCCACCTATTAATCATCGCTTTTTACACAGGAGACACCATGACCGAACAGGAATTCTGGAACATTATCACGGACTCGCGTTCCGAATGGAACCCGCAACTGACCACAGGCAACATGGATCGGCAACTGGACCGCCTGCAAATACTGCTGTCCCGGCTCACGCCCGAAGACATTGTAGCGTTCAAAAAATGGTACGCGCAGTTCCACGTCGCGGCGTACCATTGGGATTTATGGGCGGTCGCGTATCTGGTAAATGGCGGCTGTTCCGACGATGGCTTCCACTATTTTCGCGACTGGCTGATTTCGATGGGCAAAGACGTGTACGACAGGGGCATGGCAGATGCCGATGCGCTGGTAGATGTGTTTACAAGCCCCGATTTGGAGATTACGGATTTTGAAGAGTTCGGCTATGTGGCGGGAGAAGTATACGAGGCGAAAACCGGGCAGGAAATTCCTGCGACGGGGAGGAAACATCCGTCAGAGCCGACGGGACAACGCTGGTCTGAAGACACAGATGAAGATGAGGCGGAACTTGCCCGCCGCTTCCCGAAAGTATACGCCGCCTTCGGAGATGAGGACGAATAGCCCTACACCGTGATGCAAATGTTTCCTGTTCCTTGACGAGATTTCTATGCGAGGGAGCAAGTTGTGAGAGTGTTTCCACAAGAATTGCTGATTATGCGTCTCAGGAACAAACTGCCTGCAGCGGCACGATATGATTGGGCAAGGAACATGTCAATCGAAGAAGCTCTTGATAAATTGAAGCTATTGGCAGAGCAAGATTTGGGCACAGATCCTGATGTGTGGGCAAAATGGTGGAAAGCGGAGAAGAAGCGTCTGGACATAGACCCACAGTTTTAGCGTCCTGAAAAGGACTGGAGAAATTATGAAAATCAGCTTCGCAGCAACTGTCCTTGGTATTTCGTTTGCGCTGTCGTCGGCGTGTCACTCCATGCAAGTCGAAGTAGATTCTAAACAGATGCTGCGCGTTCCCGCATACACGGCGTACAGCGAACCGGATGCGGAAGCCTTGAACATTGAGCGCACAGGGCTGACCGAGTGGAACCACGCAAATGAAAAACTGGTCTGGTATGGCAAAATCAACACGCCGGGCAAACTTACGGTGGGAGTTACGATACGCCTGCCTGCCTCAGCCAAATCGAAACTGCGGCTTACAATCGGCAAACACGCGCTGACTGCCGAGGTGATGGGAACGGGCTTACAGTCGGCGCTTCCTGTCACCTTCGGTAGCATAGACATAACCGAACCCGGGTATCAGCGATTTGAACTGCAAGGCGTGGACAAAAGCGACGTTATATTCGGCGATATAGACGAACTGGCGTTAAGTGGACCTGCTGCGCAGGGCGCGCATTTCAACCAGATACCGCAGCAGCGGGGCGCGCCGTCCGTGCATCTGAGTTACCCCATCCCCAAAGACGCCAAAGTGGAATGGTTCTACAACGAGGTGACGGCTAAAACCGACCCCGTCTGGTCATACTATATGGCGTGTGGCTGGCATCGGGGCTATTTCGGGATGCAGGTCAACAGCCCGACCGAGCGGCGCATCATCTTTTCGGTTTGGGATAGCGGCGCAGAAGCCAAAGACAGGGGCAAAGTCACTGACGACAATCGCGTGAAACTGCTGGCGAAGGGCGCGGGCGTGTTCGCGGACAGTTTTGGTAACGAGGGAACAGGCGGGCATAGCCATCTGGTATACAACTGGAAAACGGGGCAGACGTACCGCTTTCTCGTGTCCGCGCAGCCGGACGGAACCGCTACCATCTACACGGGCTGGTTCTATTTCCCCGAAAAACACAAATGGGACATCATTGCCCGGTTCCGCGCCCCCAAAGACGGCAGCTATCTGCGCGGCCTGTACTCTTTCGACGAGGATTGGAACAGCGCGAACGGGCAGCAGAAGCGATTAGCGGAATTTGGGCGGCAGTGGATCAAAACGGCTGACGGGCAATGGACGGAACTGACCAAAGCCGTCTTCACCCACACCGGCAAAGACAGCCGAACCGATTACGACGCGGGCGCAATCGGCAACCGCTTCTACCTGACCGGCGGCGGCTACAAGGACGGCAGCGTCAAGTACCGCGACCCCGTAGAACGCCCCGCCGACGGCAAGCCGCCAACCGATATTGTTCTGCCTACCAACTGAGATATTTCAACATGAAGGCGCAAAGGAAAATACCTGTATGAAAACCTTCTTTTCTCGACACACCGAAACGCTTGACATTGATGCCGCTACCCGTGCCTTGCTCTCGGAAACTTATTATGATTAACCAATCACCCATCCGTCGCTTCTTTCAGGGCGACGAACTCGACGTATTTGTTCGGGAACTGGAACGGGAGTGTGGCGGGACGCTGCATTTTGCTGTCAAGGACCTGCAAAACGGCGACATGGCAGTCTGGAACAGCAGCCACAAATGCAAAACCGCCAGCGTCATCAAATTGCCCATTCTGGCGCATGTCGCTTACTGTGTACGGGAAGGCAGTCTGACATGGGAGGAACCTCTCACCCTGACCGATGCCGAGAAAGTGGACGGTTCGGGCGTCCTGACGCAATTGACGGCGGGGCTGCAATTGTCCCTGCGCGATGTCTGCGCTTTGATGACAATCGTATCCGATAATACCGCCACGAACATGGTCATTGAACATGTCGGCGTGGACGCTATCAATGCCCGGATGCGCTCGTTTAACCTGCCGATTACGACCTGCTTCCGCAAAGCCTACTCCCCGGATACCGAAGCCAGCAAAGAGTACGGGTTGGGCGTCACCACCCCCGAAGAGATGCTGAGACTGCTGGTTCGGCTTGCCGACAACGAGAGCGGCGACGAGTCCACCAACAAAGACATTCTGAACATACTGGCCGGACAATTCTACCGCGACGCCATTCCCCGCCTGCTGCCCGCAGACTGGAAGTACATGGGCAAGACCGGCGCGATTGACGCTGTTCGCAACGATGTCGGACTTGTGGAAAGCGGGGACGGCAATCGCTACGCCCTCGCTCTGTTCTGCCAGAACCTGCCCGTCGTACAGTGGACTGCCGACAACCCCGGCCTGCTCGCGCTCGCCAAACTCACCCACCGACTGCTGATAGAAGAGTAGCCCCGAATGAACGCGAATACACGCGAATGCAATTTAGGATAGACAGGATGAACAGGACAAGACCACAGGGACACAAATATCTCCTCGTTACCCGGTATATCCTATTCATTCGCGTTTATTCGCGTTCATTCGCGGCTAACCTCTCCTTCTGAAATCTGCTGCCAACATGATACGGAAGGAGGGGTATAATAAACCATTATGCGTCTTTTAAACCTGCTCAAAAGTAAAATCCACCGCGCTACCGTCACGGAGGCCGACCTGAACTATATCGGCAGCATCACCATTGACCTCGACCTGATAGAGCGTACCGGCCTGATGCTCAACGAACTGGTACACGTCTGGGACATTGACAACGGCGAACGCTTTGAAACGTATGTGCTGGAAGGAGAGCGCGGCGCGGGGCAAATTATTGTCAACGGAGCCGCCGCCCATCGCGTCCGCGTCGGCCATAAACTCATCATCGCTGCCTTCTGCCTGACCGACGAACCGCTGACACCCAAAATGATTCTCGTAGACGACCACAACCACTATGCGCGCGACCTTTAGATTAGGTTTCAGGTTTCAGGGAAATGCTTGCTGCACAAGATAAGCGCGTAGCAGAGTTGGCCTGACACCTGAAACCTGACACCTGAAACCTGGATTTCCCTTATGATTTACGCAATCGGTGACATACACGGCAAAGTGACGATGCTGCGGCAGATGCTGGCTCTGATCGTCTCGCAGCCGCTTCAGGAAGAGGATACCGTGATCTTTCTGGGCGACTATGTGGATCGGGGCGAGGATTCGCGGGGCGTGATTGAGGAAATCATGCGCTTCAAGGCCGAACAACACGCCAACACCATTTTTTTACGCGGCAACCACGAGCAGCTGATGCTCGATGCCCGCGAAGGATGATCCGCCCCGTCCCGCGCCGCGCGAAGGGTTTATTCTGTTTGGCGAAAAAACGCTGAACTGGCTGCAAAACGGCGGCGTGGATACTCTGGAATCCTACGGCATGGAGGATTATTCCGAGTGGGTGGACAGCATTCCCGCCGAACATTGGGAGTTTCTGGAAAAGACGCGCTTCGAGCATCAGATACCCGGCTACCATTTTGTTCACGCCGGACTGTTGCCGCCTGACGCGCACTGGGAAATGAGCGGTTGGGGACTTGACCCGCGCCTGTGGATACGCGAGGAGTTTTTGAACAGCGTGGCCGACTTCGACGGGCGCATTGTGGTTTTCGGACACACGCCGCAGCGTACCGGCAAGCCCCTCGTGCAGCCCAACAAAATCGGCATTGATACAGGCGCGGTTTTTAACGGCCCGCTCACCGCCGCCATTCTGGACCCGTCCGTCGCCCCCGTCGCCGCCAACGCCCGCTTCGTGCAAATCCCCAACCCGGATAAAGAGTAGTCGTTCCTATTCACGCTTCGGCGTTCTCGCAAAGGAGATTTACGGCAATGGAAAACGAGAATACGCCTTCAGAAAATGCAATGTTGCCTGCCGGGGAGATGATTGCGCCGGAATACGATAGCGTTGTGAGCGACATCGCGCAGTTGCTCGACGCTGCCCGCCGTCAGGCCGCCCGTTCCGTCAACGCCCTGATGACGGCAACCTACTGGCTCATCGGACGCCGAATTGTAGACTTCGAGCAGGGCGGCAAAGAACGCGCCGGGTACGGCGAGAAACTCATTAACGCCTTACAGTTGATCTTACCGCGAAATTTGGACGCGGTTTCGGCAGGTCTAATTTGATGCAGATGCGCCAATTCTATTTGACATGGGCAGAATCTGCAATTGTCCAGACACTGTCTGGACAATTGGAAATTGAACCTCTCTCGAAAGTATTTCCGCTATCGTGGTCGCATTACGTCAGGCTGTTGTCGGTGCAGAACCCGAATGCCCGCGCCTTTTACGAGACGGAAGCCCTGCGCGGCGGCTGGTCCTTGCGGCAGTTGGAGCGGCAGATCAATTCGATGTTTTACGAGCGTACCGCCCTTTCCATCAACAAAGCCGCCATGCTGACAAAGGGCGGGGAAGCCAAACCGGAAGACGCCATGAGCGCGGAAGCAGAGATTAAAGACCCGCTGGTTCTGGAATTTCTTGGCCTGAAAGACGAGTATTCCGAAAGTGAGTTAGAAGCAGCGCTGATACAACATCTGGAAGCGTTTCTGCTGGAATTGGGTAACGATTTCACGTTTGTCGCCCGACAAAAGGCGTTGCGAGTAGGCGATACGTGGTTTCGCATGGATTTGCTGCTATTTCACCGGCGTTTGCGCTGTCTGGTCATTATTGATTTGAAAACCGGTAAGTTCAATCATGCCGACGCGGGGCAAATGAACCTGTACGTCAACTATGCAGCCGAACACATGACCCTGCCCGACGAGAACCCGCCCATCGGCCTCATTCTCTGTTCGGAACCCAATGCCGCCGTCGCGCAGTACGCCCTCAACGGCCTGCACAACGCCGTCCTCACTGCGCAATACCGCCTCGCCCTCCCCGACGAACAACTCCTCACCGCAGAACTGGAACGCACCCGCAAACTCCTCGAACAACATAAAAGGCCGAAACCATCCTGAAAATGAACTTCATGGACTGGCGGAGTGTCTTTGCTGCCATTTTATAACCCGAGACGATGTATCGGATTTATTTATTTTGAGAATATTTCACGAACCTGCTTAATAAGCCACTGCATACGTTGCCGAAAGGTTGTGTTCCAGTAAGGATACCAATCTGCTTCGTTGAACTCTGGAATCAGCGTTGTATAGTTGTAAACGGGCGGCAAGTGTTGCGCGAAACGCCTCTGTTCACATCGGCATAGCCGCTCGATACGACTGCGTGTTTTCTTGTTGTAGGGAATACCGAGCGCGTCTAGACGGCCATGTGTGGCTTCATGTACAATAACTGAAGCGTAGTAAGCAAGATACCAGTCGTAATGTTCCATGCCGCGTCGGGCTTTATACTTGTCAAAGTCTATTTCACAGGAACGGGTCTGGCGCATGTATTTGCCACCCGATAGCAGTGCGCCGTTGACAATAAAGGTAACTTCACGCTGTAGACAGCGGAAGCGACGTGGATCGTATGTTTAAATGAGTTTCAAGGCATCTGCCGTCACTTGAAGGAACGCGGCGTTACTTTGATCGTTATGGCCCATTTCAACAAGTTTGATGCCACCAATGCTTTTTACACCCCGTATATGATAACTGCAACGAAGCAGCTCATAAAAAGGCCATAACCATACGATCTTCGGTTGAAAGGTTGCAATCCGGCGGCGTAAACTTCCCATGAGAGTTATTCTTTATTATGCGGGAACGGTGTCAGCCCACTGGCGGCTGCGGTCTTCGATCTCTTTGATGGCGTCCTCTTTTACTTTCGTTTCCTCGCTATGCTTCGCGGTTTCCGCCAATGCCAACAGCTGCTTGATCATGTCGCGCCGCGCCGGATTGCTGCGTATCAAATCGGAAAGTTTCAATTGCTTCAACCGGGCGCTGAGACTCTCCAGCCGCGAGTCTAGTTCGGTGGTGGGTGGTTGGTGGTTGGTGGTTGGTGATTGATTTTCTTGTGTATCCTTTTCTCCTTTTCTCCTCTTCTCCTCTTCTCCCCCTCTCCCTGTATCCCCCTCTTCCTCCTCCGCTTGTCCCGTATAACTCCATAACTGGCGGACGCGCCGGGCGGATTCGTCAATGTCGCGGGGGGAGCGGCGGGCGTCGTAGCGGAGGGGAAGGGTTTTGTCCGTGCCTTCGATTTTGGCTTCCAGCGCCATCACCGCGTTTTCATCGTAGACGAAGGCGACCGAAAGCGAACGCCTTGCCCCGGTGGTGGAAACGGGAATGTCGTGAATGGTCTCTTCCCGCAGGCGGGTGGCGCGGGCTTCGGTCATCAGGCTGTCGCTCGTGGCGTAGCCCTCATATAAGGTAATGGTTAAGGTCTGCTGCGTGGGCGATTTCAGGGTCAGGTCGCTGCGCAGTTTGCGGAACGGCAGTTCGGCTCCGGGTGGAATGAGCAGGCCGTAACGTTCCTGATGCGTGTGCGGGTCCTCGTAGCTCAGGCCCAAGCCGTGACTGGCAACGTCCTTGAGTTCCAGTTTGCGCCCGTTTTCTCCTGCGCTCATCAGCCCCATCTGGTCGGCGGCGAGAATGGACGCGCCCTCGGCAACAGCGGTGAGCGGGTCATACGACAAACAGCGCGGCCCGAAACCCGCTTCCATCATCTCGCGCACAGCGGGGATTTTGCAGGTTCCGCCCACGAGCAGCACATGCCCGATACTTTCGGGCGGCAGATTGCTTTTGGCGACGGCTTCACTCAGGCAGGCATGGGTGGCGTCCAGCAGGGGTTTGGAAATCTGCTCGAAAATTTCCCGAGTTATCGTGGCGCGGAGAGAGTAGTCGCGTCCATCTTTTTTGCCTGCGTTGCGCAGAAACACGCGGGTTGTCGGGTCAGTAGACAAGCGCCACTTGATCTGTTCTGCCTCGTTGCGCAAAATGCCGTCCAGATCGGGCGCGGGAACAACGCCGGGTTCGATCTGCTGTCGCAGCCACTCACGGACGCCGTAATCGAAATCTATACCGCCCAGTTTAGGGTTGCCGTGCGTGGAATGGACGCGCAACGCGGTTTTTGATTTAGCGAGTATGGTAATGTCCAGTGTGCCGCCGCCGAAGTCGAACACGAGCAGGTTCTCCTCGGTTTCCGGTCGCTCGATGGTGTAGGAGAGCGCGGCGGCGGTGGGTTCGTTAATCAGGCGCAGCGGGTTCAGGCCGACGATTTTCGCCGCCGCCAGCAGCGCTTCCCGCGCCGCGCCCCCGAAATTGGCGGGAATGGACAGGACAACATCCGTAATCGGCTCACCGATCTTCGCCTGCGCGTTGGCGACAACCTGCTTCAGAATCAGCGCGGCTACTTCTTCCGGCTTGTACGCCTGCCCGAAAATGGTAAACGTCTTGTTCGGATCGCCCAATGACCGCTTTACTTCGCGCACCGTATCCGGCGACTCCAGCAAATCCCACGCCCGCCAGCCGATCATAATTTCCGGCGTGCTGCCCGGCGCGTCGTCCCTCCACGCGGCCACGACGGATGGCGTCCACGGAGCCTGATACTGATCGCGCGTGTTCGGGTCGGATAACACACTCGCCATGCCGTACTGATACCGCGCTACGAGTGATGTGCTGGTTCCAAAATCAATTCCTATAGCAAATGTCTGTTGGGACATGGAAAATCCTTATATGGAATATGGGAATACGGAATAGGGGAATGTAGGAATAGGACAATTCCTACATTCCATCTTCCTGTATTCCCATATTCCTCTTATTCTGTTTCTACAATGGCGGGCATTAGGACGACGGGTGGGTTGGGTTGCGTCCAGCGGAAGCCGGGAAAGACGGTACGCTTGATTTTACCCGAAGACGCGGAACCGTTGTCGGCGCGGTGGTCGCTGTAGCGGAAGGTTTCGCCGGGTTCGGGCGCAATGGGTTCCAGCCGCGCGTTCTCGAAGCCGTCCGCCAGCATGTCGCGCAGGGAACGCAGCTCGTCCAGCAGTGGGTTTGTTGCGCCCGATTGTTCCTGCGGCTCGTACTTCTGCGCGGTTTTGTCCATTTCGCGCAGGCAGCGGGTCGCCACATCCAGCATCATGCGCCCCTGATTGGTCAATTGGATGACGCTGTTGCGCGTAGCGTTTACTTCCTCGTTGACCGAGCGGACAAGGGCGCGGGTTTCGGCAATCAATTCGGTTGAGGGTTGAGGGTTGGGCGTATCTACGCCAGAGGGCGCAATAGATTGTGCCCCTACGCTCTTCTCTTCAAGATGTGTCCATATTTTTGCGACGGTTTCACGAATAACGGCAATATCGTTATTGACAGCTGTAGAAGCGTTCGCGGTTTGTGGCATGGCTTTCATGGCCTGCACTTCTTCAAGCAGGGCGCGTACATTCGTGTGCAGTTCAAAGCGCGGGTCGCGGCTGAATTCTTCTAAGAGCAGGTCGTACACGCGCTTTTCGGGCGAAACGGCAGGCGCATTATTAGAAGCGGTTGAGGGCATGGCCGAACCCGCGTAATCGACGAGCGGAACAGAAGCGTTCATCGCGTGTTCCGGCGCGTTTGTTGGCGGATGCGCGGGCGGCGCGGGCGGAATGGGCGCGGGCGGCGTGAAAAGCGGCGCGTCGGGCGGTGACGCAGGCACATTCGGGTTAATTGGCATGTTCGGATTTTCGGGCGTTTCCTGCGGCTCCGGTTCGCGGGGCGCAAGATAGGGAGAACTGTCGGGCAGGGGCGCGGCAGGCTGTGTTTTCACTGCCGCCGTATGCGTTGCTCCCTCCGGCACATTCTCTACAACCATCTGGACAACCGGCGCGTATTCAGGCGTGGAAGCCGGAAGGATTTCCGTTTGCGCGCTGGCGGAATTAAGTTCTTCATTGGACATAAAGCGCTCCGGGTTTTGAGTTGGATAGCGAAATCAAACCCTGAAACCCTGAAAAGGAAATAGGATATTAGAGTGGTTCCGGTTCGGCGTGTTGTTTTCCTGTGTGAACATTTACCTGAAAGGGTTCCCACCCTCCCGGCGGGTCCCACTCTCCCCGGCCCCAAATAGAGTCACCTTCGATGTCTGACACAAGAACGCCATCTATTCCGACTTGCGCGGAGGTCCATTGCAGATGGCCCTCTTTATTCAGGCAGAGCAGATGAGAACTGGAAGCCACCAGCAAAAACTGTTCGGCAGGATAGAGATGCCCGAAATAGTCCTGCAAGGGATACGTAAATACTTGACGACTGACCGTTTCAACCAGGTAAACGTGGCTCCCATAGCCAATCACAATGAAGTTCCGCCAGACAATCGCCTCCTCAAAAGCGAAACATTCGGACGAGGAGGCGTAGAGATCAATACGCAGGCAGAGTTCGTCTTCCTCCTGAACCAGCGCATATACATCGGGCGTTCCCAAACCTGTGGGTATCTGCCCGATACGCATGGGTGGCAGCGTCAGCCAGGGAGCCGGGAGAGTTGTCTGTAGCCTCACTTCCATTACATGTCAGTCTTCCTGCGAATTGCTTCAGCAGTCGTTCCCGGACGCGCCTGCAAAGTATGCGGCAGGCGCTTTCCCAATACCAGATACCTGACACCCAACACCTATACCGCGAACGTCATCAGTTCCGACACATTGGCGCGTTCGGCGGCGAGGACGCGCTCCAGCCACTCTTCGCGGCGCTGGCGCACGTCTACCAGATTGCTGAATACGTCGGGCCACACTTGCAGGCGGATGTCTTCGCGCTTGTAGAAGCTGAACCACTCACCCTTCATCCGGTCGCCAAAAATCACGGCATCGCGGAAGTCGGCGACGATGGCATACGCGCACTGGCTCGGCTTGCGGAACTCCTCGTCTTCCAGCGCGTCCTTGATGCTCTGAATGGTTTCGTCTACGAGTTTTTTCAGGTCGGCGGCCATGCGCGTGGCGTCCTGCTCTTCCGGTTTGGGCATCCCGGTGCGCAGGGGTTCCAGCTTGTTCAGTTTGGTGCGCAGCATGTAGCCCAACATGCCCCGGGCGGACATTTCAAACTCCTGCAACTCCTCAAATTCCACGCGCAGGCGGTGATGTTCGGGCGGAATGGCTTCAATAAGGCGGGTTAGCGTGGCCTCGCTTCCCGTCATGCGCCCCAATCCGCCCTCATCCAAAAACACTTCCGCAACCCGCTTTTTTACATCGTCGAGGGAGTTTATCAGGCCGCTGTCGAGTTTGCGCAGGCGCTGGGATAGCGCGGCGCGAACGGTATGCCGGTACTCATCATACGGCCCGCCATAGCCGCCGTCGGCACGCATCCGAAACGCTAAATCCTCCACTTTGGGCAGGTTGGGCGCGTTCTCAAATTCGGCAATGGTTTTGTTGACAAGTTCGCTGAACTGCGCGTCCGGCTCATCGCTGGCGATTTCCAACTCCGTTACCAGATCGTACAACCCTGCTTTCAGGTTGTCCCACAGCGTATCAAAATTGTCGCGAACCAGTTGGTCTTCCAGATCGTCGCTGCTGCCAAGTTCGATGCGGGCGGTGTGTAACGCGCCGGAAACATCCAACTGCAACTGCCGAATGTCGCGGGCAAAGGCGCGGACAAAGTCCCGATCCAGTTCGCCGATTTTCTCCGAAATGGTGTTCAGAAGCGGTTTGAGTACCAGCTCTTCCACCTGCTCCTGATCGGAACAATCGCAAATGGCCTGCCCGAAGAACTTCATGCGCGACGTGGGCTTGTTGATGCTGCGCTGAATGCTTTCGCATTTTTCAAGCGCGTCCGGGCCGGTCGTGTGGTCGCAGTTCAGGACGAGAAACGCCCAACGGTCGAGCGTCAGGTAGTGCGTGAGCGCCTGTGCGCAGGCGTCGTATAGTTTGAAATGTTCGTCTTTGTTGGCAAAGTCGGTAGCGGTCGGTCGGCGCACGAACAGGGCGACATCCGCGCTCAGGCGCAGGGTATTGGTGACGCGCTCCGGCCCGCCCAAAGTGGCTTCGCCCAATCCCGGCAGGTCAATCAGGCCGATTTTGCTCACGTTGTCATACGGGAAGTGGGTGTAAATGGTCGCTTCTTTCACGAGCAGATACGTGTACGCTTCCGGGTCGTTGGTTTCGTTCGCGGGCTGCGTGACCAGTCGGGCAATGTCTTCGCGGCGAACGGTTTGCGTGGTTCCCAGATGGTTTATCAGGGGGCGAACGCGCTGGTACTTGCGCAGTTCGTTGAGCAGTTCCTGATGCTCCGCCGCATGTTCGGACGGGGGCGCTTCTTCGGGCAGGTTGATGCTGAAAAAGGCGTCGAGATTGTACGGGCGGGCAAGGGGCAGTTTGATCTTGTCCCAGTACGCCCACAGGATTTCGAGCAGGGATTGGGGCGTGTGGTATTCGATCTCGGCGTAGGTGTCACTGCCGGGTTGATCGAAAATCGCGCTGCGAACGCCCGTGCAGGGATCGCCGCCCCGGTCGGGAATCACGTCCTGCGTCAATCCCGACAGACTGCGTAGCAGGCGGCTTTTGCCCATACGCGCGATTCCGACAACGGCGATGTTGAGCGTTTCGCGCTGAAAGCGGGCGCGAAGGGTTTCCAGCACCTCTTTTTGCTGGCCGACGCGCTGAATCAGGCTGTCGAACGGCAAATTGGAAATGCGGGCATACGCTTCCTCGCTTTGCAGGTTGGGAATCCAGTCGCGCAGATTGCGCAGGGCGGTATCGAGCATATCAAGTTGCACTTGCAGCCGCTGCACCCGTTCGCGATACGGCTTGCGCTGCGCGATGATGTTGGCAATGCGCAGGGCGATTCCCTGACTGTCCTGCCCGTACTGCGCGTCGCCGTTGCCCGCCGCAATTGGCAGCAGGGACACAATCGGCGCGGCGGAATCGTTTTGAAACGTTCCTGTTGTTCCTGAATTTTCTTCCCGTTCCACAAGTCCTGTTTCGGGCGGGGTCAAAAGAGTATCGGTCATGGCGGTAACGCCTCCTGATCACTTCGTTATTTTACGTTGCTATTTCCCATACGCAGACGGTCAATCAGAATACGGCAAGTGGGAAAGTCAAATTCCAATACGAACGCAGGGGCGTTGCGGGTTCAGATTGTGAAACGGGGTACAGATTGTCTTGAACCCGGATTTTCAGGATTAGCGGATTAACAGGATGAAGACCGGCCCAATCAGGAAAGCAATATGTAGAGACAGCGTCGAAATCTTGGCAATGCAGCGCTTCCAGCCCAGTGTCTCATTGTGTCAGGTTGTATGTAGAGGCGTCGTGACCTCCGAATGGTTACGGCGAACGAGTATATACAGGCATCATCCAGCACCTCCCTTCCAGGTTAGATTGTTGCGAGTTGATAGGAACTATGAACTCGCAACGTCCCTCCACCTGTCTGTTTAGTAGACGTTTGTATAGACAGGAGGAATGGGGTGGAGGTTTCGGCTTTTTCGTGTTGTACGGCTTTTTATTTTCTTCTGTATGCACAGCAACCCAGCTCAGGACATGGTTTTATTCGCGCTTGTCTCGGCGAGTATCTCCTGCGGGGTTTTACCTTCCCACTCTGCGTTAATTTCTTCTATGGAGTACCCCGCCGCCAGTTTCGCGTCCAACAAATCTCCAATATGGTGCTGTGTGTCGAGTTCCTCCCGCGTCCATTTTCTCCCAAATCCATCTCCATTTGTCATATACTCCGCGTCCATCACGTCCCGCACGGATGGGATTGCTTTTGTCGGCTTGATTTGCTCTTTATGTTCAATCATCCTGTTTGCTCCTTACCCTGATGCGGGCGTACACGCTGCCAGTAATTCTTCGGCCTTCTGCGTTTTCAGTACGTAAAAGGGAGTTCCCGAGGCCGATATAAACCCAAGTCTCTGATAGAATGGGATACTGCCCTCTGCCGGACGGATGCGCAAACGCCCTTCCGCTCCCTGCGCTTTGCTTTCCACAACCAACCGCGCCACCAGAACACGTCCGATGCCGCAATAGCGCCGTACTGCCGCGCCGAACCTGTAGACAGGGGAGGCTTCCAGCAGACTGTCGCACAGCGAGCCTGCTGCTCCATCAATACGCTGTACCGTTCCGAGTCTCACAATGCCGAGTACCGGCTTTCCATCGTCGTTGCACAACGTCAATTTCAGAGCTATGTCGTGTTCCGCCCATACCTTCCACACCGCGCCAAACCGCGCCCCTTGCCAGTCGTCACCGTTCAGCGCATTGCTGTCCTTGCTCGTGAGCGGTTCAAAGCAGACTTTCACCTGTTGCCCTGTTGCATCAGTGACGAAATAGATGTTATTTTTCGGCTGTTCTGCTATATCACCCTCCTTTGTCTGCGCCTTCCCTTGTTCGCGTTCCTCACGCAAAGCTTTCAGGTTTTCTTGAGACGTTTGTGCATGGGGATGATGCTCTCCTAAAGTTAAGCGCACAATCGCCAACGCCTGAATGTACAACGGTTCGGCTTCTTCGTAGCGGCCTTGCGACTTGTATAACAACGCCAGATTGTTGAGACTGCCTGCAATCTCAAGATGACCGACCGGCAGCGCTTTGCGCTGAATGTCCAATGCTTGGATGTACAACGGTTCGGCTTCTTCATAGCGGCCTTGCAATCGGTACAACTCTGCCAGATTATTGAGGTCACTGGCGTAGTGGCGATGGTTCTCTCCCAATGCCACACGGTCGATGTTCAACGCCTGTATGTATAGTGGTTCGGCCTCGGCGTAGCGGCCTAGCGATTTGTACAACAATGCCAGATTGTTGAGGCTGGTGGCAATATGCGGATGGCCTTCCGGCAACCCTTTACGCCGAATGTCCAACGCTTGTAAGTACAGCGGCTCGGCTTCCGCGTAGCGGCCTTTCTGGTAATAGTCATAGCCCTGATTGTTTAATTTAAGCGCTTTTGCAAGCCCTTCCACATCCAGCGCCTTGTCAGCGAGTTGCTGCATATCCAGATCGCTGATGCCCAACTGCTTCTGCTTTTCTTTCAGCACAGCCTCTACTGCATACGCGGTGTTGTAACGGGCGCGTTGGTTCAGGTACAGGCAGGCGCGGTACAACAGTTTGCCGGCGGGAATGGATTTTAGATTGTACCGTCGGATATTGTCGGCGCAGACGAGGACATGGGACAACAGGCGTTCGCCGTCCTGCCACGTTTCGCTGTTGGGCGCGGGGTACAGGGTTTCCATGATTTCGCAGGCGCGTTGCGCGTAGCTGTGCTGTGTTTCCTGCGAAAGTTTGGCGGTCAGCAGTTCCCGCAGTTGCCGGTGAATGGCGTAGGTATGCGCGTCCCGGTTCCATTCAATCAGGGCGAGTTTGGATAGCAGGTTCAGGCAATCATGCGTCAGGGCGGCTTTGTGGTGGCAGTACGCGCTGGCGAAGTCTTCCGGAATCTCATCGGGCGCGAGGAAAACGCTGGTGTTGAGTAGGCCGATAATGCCGTTGTACGTTGGCGTTTGTCCATACCGGGCGGCCAGTGTCAGCGACTCGTTCCACACATCGTTTTGCACTTTGGCGGCATGGGCGCGTATGGAAACGGCTTTGTTCAGTTGAAGGTACGCGGCTGCCACTTTCAACTTCAGCGGCTGACAATGCAGCAGGTCGGCCAATTCCTGCGCGGAAGTATATTCCTCTGCCTGGCTGCGGTCACGCCCGCTTTTCTCGAACAGGAAATCAACGGCACCCTCCCGGTTTAATGCGGGAACTTCCTGAAAGGCGTTGCATAGCGGCACATCGTTGAGGTCAAGGCGCGTGGTCAGCAACAGTCGCCCGCCGACCCCATGCGTTCCAAACACGTATTCAAGTAGTTCCCCCCGTTCCAGATTGTCCAGCACGAGCAGATAATTCTTGCGGTTGCCGAACCATTCCCGCGCCGCCTCGTACCGTTGCCGGTCATTCTGCGCGTCCTGTACAGGCAGGTTCAGCAGATTGGCGATAGCAATGAACGCGCTTTCCAGATTGGCGTCTGTGTCGGCTGTCACCCAAAATAAATGTGGATAGTCGTTTGAGCGCGCGTGAAAATAGGCGTTGGCGATGGCGGTTTTGCCGATGCCACTTGCGCCGTTCAGCGCCTGCCGCCATGAGTTGGTACTTGCGCTTTGCAGGGCGGCGTGAAGTTGTTCGAGGAGTGCGTCTCTTCCCTTAAAGTAGTCGTCGAACATCGGCGGGTTGTAGCAAGCCCTGTTCTCTGCATACGGCACATGGAACCGCCCCTCCGTTGCTGTGCTAATCAGCGGAGGGGCGGCTAAAAATCCCCTGACGCCTCTAATATCTTATCCCAGATGGCTTCCCATGCGGCAGCGCGTTTCGCCTTTGTGATGGCGTCAAGTGGTTTCGCGGGATCATTGGCGCACTGAAGGTCTTTGAGAGGCGTATGTTTGTACCCGGACGCGCTGACGGCGATCCAGATAAGATTCTTTTTGGCGAGAAGCGCGTTGAACTCATTCTCGTGAATGTAATCGGAGGCAAGGAAATTCGCGGATACGAGCAGTACGCCCATATCGGCTTCTGCAAGCGCGTTCTGTATCTCCTGATGCCATTGCGAACCGGGCTTGATCTGTTTGTCGTCCCATTCGGTCAGCAGTCCGCCGCGCAATCGGGGCTTGAGGTGCTTAATCAGGTCGTCTTTATGCGTATGATCGAGATGCGCGTAACTGATAAAGATTTTCGGCGGCGTTTGCGGTGTTGCAGTCATTTTGTTTTCCCTCGCCACGGCGTCTGCGTTGCTGTTCAAGGCGTGTCCTCTATTCTACCTGTGGCATGGTTCCGTTCCCGCCTGCTCCGGCGAGGATTTCCTGTGGAATTTTGCCTTCCCACAAAACGCCTACCGACCCATCGGTATAGCCCTGCGCCCGTAACACCTCATAGCAGTCTGCCATTTGATGACATTCCGCTAATTGCTGCCGGGTAATAGCTTCCGGGATGCCGTTTCCAAACCTTCCCGGATGAACTCTCTGTCTGTAGCTTCCCTTACCAGTTGCGTCACGCTCTTCTGATCCTGTTGTTTGTTCATCTTTACCTTCCTGTGGACGTGTCTTACTCCAAAGATGAATTCAACAAGCAGCAAACCGTTTACATCTAACTTCCGGTACAGACTTATGGCGTGGCAATCCATAGCATGTTCTCGATTTCGACGCCGTTTCCTCTATAATACCTTACTGCGACTGCGCGTTCAACAGCAACGAAAAGCGTCAACACGCGCTTGCAAAGAGGAAAACAGGCGCGTGAAGTCGTAATGTACGCTGGTTACGAAATTTGTCCTGACGGGACACTGCAAGGAAGTTACATGTATAAACTGTTTGTTTGTTTGTTGATGGTTTGGATGGCGCTCCATGTTTCGTCCATTGTTTACGCGCTGGACAGGCTGGTTGCGCAGCCGCCTGCCAACGCGCCGCAAGCCGCGCCCGACGCCGACGTTACCATTTTATCGCCGCGCAATTATCAGGTGTTTCAGCGACAGACCAAACAGGCGGGGCGATTGCTCATCAGCGGGCGCGTCCGTTCCGCCTGCGACCGGGTGGAAGCGCGGATTACGGGCAAATCCGTTGCGGGAATTTTGCCGGGCGCATGGCAGCCTTTGACGCTTCTGCCTGTCACGCAGGGGTTCAATACAACGCTGACGATGAGCGCGGGCGGCTGGTACAAGGTGGAAGTGCGGGCGTTGAAGTCCGGGCAGACGGTGGCGCAATCCACGATTGAGAACGTGGGCATCGGCGAAGTGTTTGTGGGCGCGGGGCAATCCAATTCAACGAATTCGGGCGAAGAGCATATTCAGCCGACAAGCGGCATGGTGTCGGCGTTTTCGGGTACGCGCTGGCAGATTGCCAATGATCCGCAGCCCGGTACACATGATAACAGCGGGGGCGGCAGTTTCTGGCCCGCGTTCGGCGACGCGATGTACCAGAAGTACCATGTTCCCATCGGCGTGGCTGTGACCGGGCATGGCGGCACGAGCGTCAATCAGTGGCAGCCGGACGGGGAACTGTTCCGCTGGATGATGACGCGCGTTTATGAGCTGGGGCCGAACGGGTTCCGAGCCGTCCTTTGGCATCAGGGCGAATCGGATACGGGCATGGCGACCGACGATTACGCGACTCGCCTGACAACCGTAATCCAATCCTCGAAACAGCTTGCTGGGTGGGAATTCCCGTGGTTTGTCGCGCAGGTTTCGTACCACAATCCCCGCGAAGTGTCGTTTGCGAGTACCCGCGACGCGCACAAAAAATTATGGGACACGAACATCGCGCTGGAAGGCCCGGACACGGACACACTGACAGGCGACAACCGCGACCAGAACGGCCAAGGCATCCATTTCAGTCCCAAAGGATTGCTGGCGCACGGGCAGATATGGGCGGATAAAGTGAGCGTGTGGCTCGACCGCGCCCTCAATGCCCAACCTGGCAAACTAACATCAGCGCGTTAATGCGGAAGTTTCGCGGGCAGATGTTCTCCTCTTCAGCGAACCGCAAATGCCGCCGACAATGATGGACACCATCAGCAATGTTGGCGACAGCATAGAAGACATACAGGAGAAAAAACACTATGAGCGCAGTGGGGAGTTTGACGGGAACGGTATCGGCGGGCGTATTGCGGGGCGCGGAACAGGATACGGCAACAGCGGCAACGCTGCTGAAAAAGGCGACGCAGGCGGATAAAGACCTTGTAGCAACCCTGCTGCCGACGCCCGCGCCCGCAAACGGGGGCGTGGACATTCGCGCCTGAAATCTTCGGACTGAATCATGGCGGACTTTCAGCCCTCGTTCTGGAAGTTAAGCATTTTCATGTCCTTGTTGCGGCGCAGTTTGAGCAGGGCCTTCATTTCGATCTGGCGCAGGCGTTCGCGGCTGGATTTGCGCTTTTTGCTCAACTCTTCCAGCGTACAGGGGTCCTCACCGTTCAGGCCGTAGCGGGCGATGAGGATTTCCTGCTCCTGCGGCGTGAGGATTTGCAGCGCTTCGCGCACGGACTGCCCCACGCTCTGCTGCGTTGCCAGTTGCAGCGGGTCGCACGTATCAGGCGCTTCAATCATGTCGCCCAATCGCGTGTCCTGCGCTTCGCCAACCGGCGCGTCGAACGAGAGGGGCAGCAGGGAAGCCGCCAGCAGTTGCGTCACTTTGGATTCCGGCATGTCCAGTTCCTGCGCCAACTCCGTCAGGCTCGGCGTTCTGCCCAATTGATTGCCCAGTTTCTGCCGCGTCTGCTGCAACAGGCGCAGAGTATCATACACATGGGCGGGCATCCGAATCAACCGGCCCTGATTGGTCAGCGCGCGCATAATCGCCTGCCGAATCCAGATTACCGCGAATGTGCTGATACGCAGACCCAGCCGATAATCGAAATTATCTATCGCGTGAATCAGGCCGCACATCCCCTCCTGCGCCAGATCCTCCTGAGAAATCGGCGCGTTGCGAAACTGCCCCGCGATTTTGTGAACAAGGCGCTGATTGGCGAGGATCAACCGCTGCCGCGCCTGTTCCCGCTCACGCGGCGAACGTCCCTCTATGGCCTGACGCGCAAGCGTCTGCTCCTGCGCGAAACTGAGCAGTTCGCGGGCGGGCGGCAGGGATGATAAGGGTTGAGGCATGAGATTTTCGGATGGGCGTGTAAGGATGGCGGACATAGCGCGTCTTTCTCCCCTGTGTTCGCCGACCGGCAAATGGTTTCGCGTCGGCGTTTGCTGATTTCAGGATACCACGAATTTGATGATTTACAACAACAATTCACTATCTGGATAACTCGCGAATTCGATGGTATTATTAAACCCTGCGTAGCGATAATCCGGTTGTTAAATCGGTCACATTCCCACTGTGAAATACGCTATCTATGACGGGTTCTGCTCCTTTAAATGTTGCCCGCCCGTCACTATTCGCTCTATTTCGACAGGAATCGTCATGAATCCTTTTATTTCTCCACTATGTTTTGCCGGTAAATTGTTTTTCCGGCATAAAGGGGCCGCGCTTCTCCCGTTTCTGCTTGCGATTGCCCCGACCGGAGCGCAGGAGCCGAAGACGGGCGCGAAGCCGGAGGAGGCAAAAGCAGCATTGAAATCCTCCCCGGCGATAGCCCCGGCCAGCAATGCGCAAACCAAAAGTATCATGGAACTGATTACCATTCAGGAGGGGCAGATTCCCATTATCCTGTCCGCGCCGCATGGCGGGGATCAGCCGATTCCGGGCGCGGACGCGCGCAACGGCGCAGGACTGGAAGCCGGACCAAGCGGCTTTCGCACCGTCCGCGATGTCAACACGGATCGGCTCGCCCTTGCCCTGTCTGCCGCTCTGGAAGCGAAAACCGGCAAAAAGCCGTACCTTGTCGTGGCGAAATTCGCCCGCCGGTACGCCGATGTCAACCGTCCTCCCACTATTGGTTACGAGGCTCCGGGCGCTAAACCCGCGTATGACGCTTATCACGAAACTCTGGCGCGGTTCTGTGGGGAAGTAAAGCAGAAATGGGGACGGGGACTGCTGCTGGATATTCACGGTCAGGGGGCGAAGCGGGACACCATTTTCCGGGGTACGGGCAATGGCAAGTCTCTCGGCCTGCTTGTGGAACGGTACGGCGAAAAGGCGCGAAGCGGCCCGGAGAGTTTCGCGGGTTTGCTGGCGGCGCGGAGATGTAAAATCTTTCCAACCGATGACAGCAAGGAGCAGTCCGGTTTTACGGGCGGGTACATCACGCTTACCTACGGCAGCCGCAAAGTGGGCATGGACGCCGTGCAGTTGGAATTTGGCGGCGACTACACCGACAAAGACAAGCGTAAGGACACGGCGGACAAACTGGCGGACGCCATTATCGAATTTGCCCGCCTGTACCTGCCCCAAAACGCCCTGACCAAACAAAATACAGTCCCACCCGCAAACGCGAGTGAGACTGTTAAGTAGACGAAATCAAAAACAGGCGCGCATCTCAACGAAGTTTGCGTTTGCGGCGGAGAAACCCGACGCCCAATACCCAACACCCGACGCCCATTGCCGCCACGCTGCCGGGTTCGGGTACGGATAGTATGAAGTAGCGAGTCTGCCCGGAAGCGTCCACGCCGGAACCCAGTAACTGTCCGTTGTTGTTAATTCCGTAAACGGCCTGAACTGTCAGACCCGCGTAGGCAGGCAGCAGATCATTGACTTTGTACATCGTGGAGTTCTGATATAAAAATTGCTGGCTCACCCCATTGGCGTCGTCCGCAACGCCGATGACCTGTCCCAAATCATTGATTTCAAAGGCGAAACTGGTATCGCCGCCGAACGTGCCGATGTCGTTGCCCGCCGTCAGCGGACCGGTTCCGGTATGCGCGAACGCATGCATGTTGGAGTTGCCGAATTGAAAGGTAGAAGCGCCGACAATCTGCCCCAGATTGTTGATGGCATAGGCGTTGCTGCTGATCGTGTCGTTGAGAGTGCCAAGCGTAAAATACTGGCCGTTGTGATACACGAACGCATGGCTCTCAGTCGCGCCATTGGATACTTTGGTATCGCCGTAGCCGACCACATTGCCCGCGTCGTTGATGCCGTTGGCCGTCGTGCTGAATGTCGCGCCGGTTGGATCGTCCGCGTTGGGAATACCGCCCAGATCCGTGAGTACGCCGTTCTGGTAAATAAAGGCGTGTGAGGGGCGCGGCGGGAAGGTTGCTCCATTTTGAACAACGGTATCGCTGGTTCCTGTCACCTGTCCTGACTTGTTGATGGCGGATGCGGAACTGGTATACCCGCCACCGGGATCAATCTGGTCGCCAAGCGTTCCAATATCTACCAGTCCGTTGCCGCCGCTGACGAAAGCATGCGAGTCCCCGTTAGGATTTGTGCCGAAGCCGGCCACGATCCCGCTGTTGTTGATGGCATACGGCGAGTTGTTGGGGGAGTTGGGATCGAGCGAACCGAGCGTGACGAAATTCTGCGCGTTGGGGCCACTGCGAACCACGTTGCCGTTTGCGTCCGTGCCATACACTTGCAGCGAATCGTTGAAGCCGTACACGGTGATGGCAGGATCAATGTCAATAAAGGAAAAGCCGATTTGCGCGCGGGCGGGCAAAACCGCCAATCCCGACAGCGCGCCGCCGAGGGTGAGCAGACCGGCGAGGCGCAGGAAAGAGGCGCGAGAAACCGAAGAACGCATGTTGTAGGAACTCCTTAAAAGCCCGCGGGAAAAGTGCGTGGAAAAGAAAAGCAGGCGGCGTGGCCTGCGCAATTATGATAACACACTGAAAGTCAAATGGCGACACAATAGCGCCAATATTTGACTTTCAGGAGTTTTTAACAGCCTTGACCACGACGCGCTGCCATACAAACGCGGTATCCCCATCCGGCAGGGCGCGGACGTGAAAAGTCTCTTTGACAGCGGGGGAAGCCTCGTCAAACGCTCGACGCACAGTGGCGGCCTGTTCCGGTCCGCCGCCGCCTTTTTCAATCCAGTCGTTGAGCGTAATGGCGATGTCGCTTACCGGCCCTTCCAGTTCCGCAACTGTCAGTCCGGCGGTTTCAATAGCCCGTTTCCACTCCTGCGGGGACAGATTGCGAACATGGGACGGGTCGCGCAGGGCTTCCACACGGTTTTGCCACGCGCCCGCTTCGGCGTTGTTTTCACTGCCTTCCGCGTCGAGGTTCGGGACGCACGTATCCGCCAGCAGGAATTGCCCGCCCGGTTTCAGGACGCGCTTCACTTCCGAGAGAAACTGCGCAATGGAGAGAAAATGGTGGGGCGCGACGCGGCACGTTACCAGTGAAAACGCCCCATCTGGAAACGGCAGGTTTTCCGCCGCGCCCTCCTGCCACGTAATATTGGCAAGGCCCCGCTCCTGCTGATGAATCTGCGCCTGTTGCAGCATGCCCGTAGACACATCCAGCCCGACGACGGATTCGACATGGGGCGCGAACGCGAGCGCGGTAAATCCGGTTCCCGTCGCCACATCCAGAGCCGTATCCTCCAGTCGGCAATCGGCATGAGAAAGCAGCCAGTTGAGCGTGGTTTCCGTCCATGTATTCCATTGCGCGTTGTAGTGCGCCGCCTGCCGGTCGAACTGCTCCTTTGCGGAACGGGCCGGTTGGTTTGGCGTATCGAGCGTTGTTTCCGTCATTGTTGGTTTTAGCCTCCGTTTTTATTACTTTATTTCAGGTTGAGCCGCTTACGACAAACGTAAATCGCGAACAAGTTTGAGCGTGTCCAGTTCGAGTACGAGCAGACGGCCTTTGTCATCGGCAACCGTTAAATGGGTGGGCGTGAAGCGGGCGCTGGCCTGAGAAGAATCGCGCAGTTGAAATTTCGCTTTCAACACTCCCTGCGGGCGCGTGAGCAGGCGGCCTTCGATGCCGTCCGGCAGGCGAATGGCGACCCACAGCCACTTTTCCCCGGCAAGGGGCGGCAGGGGAATCGCGTAATCGCCCATGACCTGTTCGCTGTAAAACGTTGTGGGCGCGGACGCGCTGTTGGGCAAAGAGGGTCGCAGCAGGGTGGTGAGCCATGCGCTATTGTTCGCGGACGCAGGCGGCGCGGATGGATCGCCCGACAGTGTTTCCACCTCCTCCACCTGCCATTGATACACGTCGCCCCCGGCGGCAATGCTCTGCTGGAACGAGTCGCCGGGTTGCGCGGGCGGACTCGCCTGCGCTCCTGCCGAAACACTCTTCCCTTTCGCTCCCATATTCATTGCCCTGCGCGGCGGTTCCGGTAACTGCTTTACTTCGGCGCGTTCGCGCAGCATCAAATCGGGCAGGGAGTGCGTCCACTTTTCCAGCCGCGTCCACAGCGGAACCGGTTTGCCCCATTCATCCGTCGCGCCCGCCGCAAACAGCAGAAACGAACACTGTTGGGGCGAACGGGCGATGGCTCTGATTCTACCCTCCAGATTGGGCAATCGCCATAACGCGGCAGGAGTTTCCGCAGTGGCGTCCAGCGCGAGAAAGTCTTTGTCCATAGCGACAAACCACAAACTGCCGTCGTAATCCGGGGCGAATGTGTCCAGCTTTGCCCCGCCCCATTCCTCTAACTTGCGCGTGGTCAAATCCAGTCGGGCAATCCGCCACAAATCGCCGCGCCGGGACAGAACCAGAACGCGGTTCCCGGCATCCGACACGGCCAGTTGATGCGCGGGCGTGTCCCAATGCCTGACCGTTCGCCCGTCCCGCGTGAGCAGCCGAACCCCCATTTCGCCAAGCGCGGCAAGACACCGGCCATCGGGCAAAAACGCGGCATCGGTTATGGATAGCGTACCCGCCGCCTCAACCGGAAATTGGAACCCGACCGGCGCAAGGGTGGCAGGCGCAGGCGTGGGTTTGGGCAGGGGCGGCGCGTCCGCCCGCAGCGCGGCATCGTCCGCGAATTGCAGCAGACGCGCGTAATCCGCCGCGTTCAGATTGGCGTTGAAATCCAGGCCCACATCTCGCAGGCAGGCGCGAACGGCGGCGCGGGCCAGCGTTTGTATCGCGGGCAGGTTCGCGCCGTTCGTCAGTTCACGGGCAAAGGCGACCCGCGCCGGGGCGTTTTCTTCGTCCTCACTTTCCAGCAATGTCAGGGCTTGTTCGCGAACAGGGTCAGGCGCGTTGTAGTCCATGCCCGTCAACAGGCAGAACTGACAGGCGAGGGCTTCCGCGCCAACCGTGCCGCCCAGAGCGGCGGATTTGTCCAGCCATTCCAGAATCTCCGCCCATCGCCCCGCTTGCTGCCGGAGATTATCGAGCGCGGGCTTGACCACTCCGAACGCCTGATAATAGCTCCCGGCTTCGGCAAGCGACTGCGCCCACAGCCAGCGTAATTGCGCCGCGCTCCTTTTATCATCGCTGCGTTCCAATCGCAGAACGGCATCGGCAAACGCGCCTGTTCGCCGCGCAATGTGTACCGCCCTTGCGGTTTCCCCAGCCAGAAACCATTGCCGCACGACCAATCCGGGCGGCAGGTTCCGCGCTTCGGCGATTTCCGCCGCCAGTTTGAACAATTTGTGCTTTTCCAGAAAGCCGACGGCCTCCTCATGCGCGGACAGCAGTTCCGCCAGCACGAACGCGGCCTCTTCAATGCGCCCCGCCCCTTCCAATCGCTCGAACGCCTGCCGGTACAGTTTGCGCAGATGCTCCGTCCATTCGGTCGGCAGGCCAATGCTCCCGCTTGCGGGCGTGGACTGCGGCGAAATCGTCAGGTCGGCGCGTGGGGTTGGGGTTCGCAGGGCGGGCGGCGCATCCGTTCCTTCCAGATCGCTGAAGCCGATGGCGTGACGCAATGCCTGCTCGAAATCGCCGCGCTCAAACATGTCCATCATGCGTCTCATATACTCGGCCTGATGGCGACCAATGAGTTTGGAAAGCCCGGTCAGCATCGCGAATCGCGCCGCCAGCCGATTGGCCGCGTCCAGCAGGCTGTTTCGGCCTTGCTCTTCCGCCGCCGGTCCCAACCCCAACGCGCCGCCCTTCTGCCCGAACAGGCGGTTCAGCAAACTTCCGAGGGGTGACGCGCCGCCTGCTCCAATACCACTGCCCTTTGTTCCGCTCTGCCCTGCGCCGGTTGTGTTTTCGCCATTGCCGCCACGCTTGCCCTGCATTGCCTGTCGCAGGGCTTCGATTGCGCTCCGGCGCGCGGGGTCTTCTCCCGTCACTTTCGCCAGCCGGGCGCGGGCGTCAAACTCCGATGTTGCCGCAATGTCGCGGATGGGAAGGGGAGGCAGGCCGAGCGAATCTGCCCGCGTCCATTCCCATGCAGAGGTGTCCAGCCAGTCAGCAGGGTCTTCTACAGTGGCATTTTCAACGGCTAACACGCTTGCAGTACCGCCTTGCGCAACGACAACCGAGTTGGAAAGCGCGTTCAGCCGCGCTGCTTCCCCTTCCGACAGGGGCAGCGCCGTAAGCAATCCATGCTGCGGGACAAGCGGCATACCGGGCGAACATGAGCAACTCACGCGCAGCGGTTTCGGCAATTTCAACAGCAATGTTTCCGCGCGCGCCGCGTTCCGGCTGTCTGAGATACGCAGGACTGTCGCGCCCGCCACCCACAAACGGAGTATTCGCCGCTTCGCTTCCATTTCGTCCGTCGTGGACAGCGAAAACAACAAGCCCGCCGCGTCCACCACGCCGCGATGCGCCAGTTCGCGGGGACGAACCCCCGCCTTTGTGGTTTTTGCTGCTCTTTTCGTTTGTTTCGCGTGGTTCGCGGTTTCCATACCTCACCCCAACCCCTCTCCTGGCCGCTCGTTCCTCGCCAGGAGAGGGGCTTTTTATGCGCATTATTCCGTGTCCAGCCGATACAGGGCGGTTCGTCGCGTCAGGCTGTAAACGACCACTTCGCCGTGTTGGGTCACATACGCCACATTCGGCTCAAAGGGGCTGGCCGTAATTTGCGCGATGGGCGCGGCGGCAGGCGGTTCCCAACGCTGCCAGCCTTTTCCCTGTAGACCCAGAATACGGCCCGTTATATCCAGCACAACCAGCGCGGACGCATACTGCGAGGGGCCGCATCCACTCGCCTCAATTCCGGGTACGGCCACAACGCCGACCACGCTCCCCCCTTGTTGTAGGAATACGTCGGTTTGCGCCTCCTTGCCGTTCTCATCCTGATGGAGTATTTTCCATTCTCCCGGCGTGATTTCCAGCGCCCATAAACCATAAACGGGATGCGACAGCGGCCCGCCGAACCCGTAATGCGCCGTTTGCGCGGTGGGAAACTCTCCGTATATACTCGTACCCTTATCCCCGCCTGATATGCCCGGAACATACGCCGGCTGCGCCTGTAGCCCCATGCGAATACCTGTCATTTCCGGGCCGACCAGAAAATTGCCGTGTAAAACCGGCGCGAAAGCCCTGTTGGGAGTTACGACACGCGCCGTCAGCGTGTCGGGTTCGCTGCCCGCGCTCACCTGTATTTGTACATGGTTGAGCGTCATGTTCCAGCAGCCCATTCCGGTCGCGTCCTGCTTGTAGTAGGCGGTTGCCAACGCGTCGTGGGCATCCATCGGTGAAATTTGCGGAAACGGCCACGCGAAGGTTCCCGTCAGCGCCTTGCCGTTTTGCGCCCCGACCCGGACGATACGCAGTTGGTCAGCCTCTTCGGTCGTTGTCATCAGCGCGACGCCCTTGCCGACTTTGCCCACCGCCAGCGCGTTTCCGGGCAAGGGGGAAGAGTATAGTTTCGGTTTCGCGAGATTGCCGGTCGGCGTGTCCGGGCGGAAAAAACACGACGATCTGATCCGGGGCGGTGCGGGCGACGATGCGGTTTTCGCTGATATAAACCAGATTGGAGATCGGCTTTCTGCCATTTTCACCTTGCGCATTTCCGCCACGCGATTTCGTATGAAACGGCTCGCGCAGCAGGCGGGCGCAAATATCGCCGGAAGGCAGGGGCAGTCGTATGTTACCCTCAACCCCCAGCCCCTTCTCCCAAAAAACCTGGGAGAAGGGGAGTCCTGAATATGCAGAGTTGGTCTACCTGATTGAGGTTGTCTGCTTGCCGACGAGGTTTGCATTATCCGAATATGAAGGAATTGCGATTCGGGATCGAGCGGGTCGGATATTTGCAGCAGGCGCGCGCCCTGCGGCGCGGGCAAGCCTTGCAGCCGCTTCCGCCGATCAGCCAGCAGTCTTCCACTCCCACAAGCGAAGTTGGCCTGAACGCGCCATGCGGCAACGTCTTCGTCGCGCGCTTCGCGCAGGCTGCGGGCTTTGAGCAGATGGGATAGACTGCCCCGCGTCACTTCCGGGCGCAGGTTTCTCTCTTCCGCCTGCAGCATGCCCCATGAAACTGCGCGCCGATGGCCTGCGCCCGCCGCGCCAGAACGATCAGCGCGGCGAGGTGCGCCAGTCGGGGCGCGCCGAGTTGGTTTGGCCCCGCGTCGAACAGCGCAACCGAGCAGCGCGCGCCCGCAGGCGCAATCCGGGCGGGTTCCAGAAAAACGTGTTCGTTCATAGTGGCGCGGCGCAGAAACTCATCGGGCGCTTCGTCCGCCAGCAGCCATTCCGACAGCAGCAGGCGGTCGTAATCGCCCCGCCGCGCAATACCGTCAAAGCCGTTGGGTTCGTCCTGTCCCGGCTGTCCCTTCGCGTGCAACGGGCCGATTGCCATATCAAGGCGGCGTATTAACTCGCCAATCGGGGCAATCAGTTCCGCGGGAAACAGATCGAGCCATTCCGCCCAGGGCATCAGGGCGCGGGGCAGTTCCATCAGCGGTTCTCCTCCAGCCAGCGGGTCAGGGTTTCGGGCGCGATAGCGCGCGCCGCGCCCAGACTGATAATCCGGTTCCACGCGGGCAGAAGGGCAAGCGGCAAGTTGAAACGCTTCCACCTGTCGGCACAAGGCGCGTTCCAGCAGGGGCAGGGACACGGAGCAGGCCAGCGTGGTCGGTATCAGCAGCCGGTTCGCGCCCGGTTCGCGTCCCAGATACACGCTGCCATCCACCCAGGGCAACTCTTGCTCCTCTCCCATCACCACCAGCAGACCGGGCGCATGAACGCCCTGCAAGCGCGACAATTCTTCCGGCCCGCGCGTCAACAGTCGCCGCGCCAGAACCCGCGCCGCCTCATCTCGAACGGCAACCCCGCATGGCGTCAAAGGTTCCGGGCGCGGATTCCAGATAACTTCAATTCTGCCGTTGGTTCCGCTCTCACTATTCATGCTAAAAACCTCACCGGGCGTCCACTTGTGGACATATCCCTCTCCTTGCCGCGCAACGCGCCAGTACATCGTCAAAGTAGAACAGTCAGTAGGGGCGCTGCTTGCTGCGCCCTCTGCAATTGCTTGCTGCGCCCTCTGTCTGAGGAGGGTTCAACTAATATTGAGGAGGGTTCAACCAATGTTGAGGAGGGTTCAGCAAGCAGAACCCCTACAACGTACTCTACTCTTCTACCTTGACGGAGTCCCAGGAAAGGGGCTATTGCTGCTCTCCACTCTCCACTTCCAATGCCTTTACAATGCGCGCGCGAACTTCGGCCAAAGCCTGAGGCATCGATTCGAGGGTAAACCCGGCATCAATTTCGCGGGCAATGCCTTCCAGACGCAATTTCCATGCTTCCGCTTCTTCCGCCGGGGCGTTTGTCGCAGGCGGGTTGGACAGCAATGCTTGACCGGCGTGGGCAAGGCGGGCGGCGCGGGCAAGCGGGCCTGCCGAGGCTTCCTCCGCCGCCATGCGCAGGGTGGCGTTTGCCGTCGGTTCCAGCAGGTCGCGCAGAATTTCGCGCGCCAATGCCTGCTGCTCCTGCGTCGGCACGGCCAGAATCAGCGGCCATAAATCCCCCGGCGCAGGCGTGGTTCGCCCATCCAGCGCGGCGGCGGCGGCAATCAGCTTTTGCATTTTAACGGCGCGGCGGTCGGACAGCGTAATGCCCGCCTGCCGCAATCGGCGGATCGCCTGCGCCAGAAGCGGACGCACCAGCGCCATGTCCATAGCCAGCGCGATCCGGGCAAGCGCGTCCACATCGGCAAGCGTGGCGCAATGGGCGTTGCCATTGCGGGTTTGAGGCATCCGTCCCCACTTCGGCCTGTTGCCCGCCGGACAATTGCCAGCCGCCCTCCAGCAGTTCCTCAAGGCGCGGGTCGGGAATGGCATCGAGATACACGCGCGCCAGAAAGCGGTCGGCAAACGCGGCCAGCATCTCGTCTTCGGGCAGGCGGTTGGACGCGCCCACGCAGATACGCAGAGGACACGCCAGCCGCGTATGCCCGCGCCGGAACACGCGCTCGTTGAGCAGGCCGAGAAGCGTGTTCAGAATGGCGGTTGAGCCGAGGAAAATCTCGTCCAGAAACGCGATGTCGGCTTCGGGCAGCATGCCTGCCGTTTGCGTTTCCACCACGCCTTCGCGCAGTCGCCGCAAATCCACCGGCCCGAACACCTCATTGGGTTCCGTAAAGCGTCCGAGCAGGTATTCAAAGTAGTGCCCGCCGAGCGCCCGCGCGATGCGCCGGACGGCCTCGCTCTTGGCGGTTCCCGGCGGCCCGATAACCAGCAGATGTTCGCCCGCCACCGCCGCCAGAATCACGGTTTCCACCAGCGCCTCGCGCTCCACCAGTCCCGCGCTCGCGCTTGTAATTGCCCCGCGCAGCCGTACACAGGCCGTTGATGCCGCTTCATTTGTTGCCAGCCGAGTTTCTATCAAATCGTTTTCCTCTGGTGTCAGGCCGAAAAGTTCCTGAACTGTAGTTGCATGAAAACCTGCGGATTCAAGCCGGGATTTCATAGCGGCATCCATAATGACATTCCTTCTGTTTCCGCGCATTCTCTAAATGCTACAATATGTCATACCCGATTCTTTAGAAGAAAAGGTTCTATCGCGCCATAAATCGGCGTCAGGCCGGTTTGCCGCGCCCACAGGCGATTGCCGTAATCGAAGCGCCACCATTGGAAATAGATACAAGCTGTTCGCCACACTCCCGCAACGGTGGAACCGTTTTCGCAAGGGTTAGAGCAGGGGCGGGAACAGGCCGCGCAAACAGGATTTGCAAATCGTGGTCAGGCATGGCTTAGAGCCTATCCCAATAGGCGATTGCATTTGCGTCCGAAGGACGCTTGGCCGCAGGCCACTCAGACGGGTACGTTCTCTGTACCCGGCCTAATGGGATAGGCTCTGATACGTGTGATTGCTGAGAGAGCAGCCCTTGTACCGCTTTCGATATACCGGCAACGGGCGGACTACGGCTGTCCCTCTATATTAGGCTCCAAATTGCAATATTCTGTCTCTTCTTGCAGTGTTTACGCGCTTTCGGGCGTAAACATTCAGAGAAGCGGATGGCGCGGCAAGCCTGCGCCATCCGATCACGTTCTGACATCAAAGCAAGGAACCTGTTTTATGAGCAAACTAAAGGGAGCCGCATTACCGCTCCTTACATCGAAACAACTGCGTTTTGCCGGCCTGCTGCTGGCTCCGGTTTCCATTCTCGGCCTTGCGGCCTGCGCCCGGACGCAGCAGACGCCGCAAGCTAACCATAAACCTCTTACCGCGAATGTAAGCCTCGCCAAACCTGCGCCCGGCGGCGTTCTGACGGGACAGCAGGCATTAGGCGATTGGACGACGGACGCGCCGGGAGTGCGCCGTCACCTGACGCTTGCTGACCTGCCGCCGCAGTACGCGACCCCCTCGGTTGACAACGGCCCGCGCATCGTGGGCCGTCCCGAAGGCGCGATGCCCAAAGTTCCCGCCGGGTTCAAGGTAGAGGAGTACGTCAGCGGGCTGAACAATCCGCGCTACATTCAGACCGCGCCCAATGGCGACGTGTTTGTCGTGGAAAGCGGGCCGGAGCGCGTGAAAATCCTGCGTCCCACCTCAGACGGCGGCAAGCCGCAGGTGTTTACTTTTGTAACGGGATTGTCCAAGCCGTTCGGCCTGACGTTTTACCCTGCCGGACCGGACCCGCAGTACGTGGTTATCGGCAATACGGAAAGCGTGGTTCGTATCCCTTACCTGAACGGCGACACGCAGGCGCGCGGGGCGATGGAAACCATTGTCAATGACATTCCGGGCGGCGGCAGGCTGCGCGGCGGCGGACACTGGACTCGCGACGTCCGCTTTTCCAAAGACGGCAAACGATTGTTCGTATCCGTCGGCAGCGTTTCCAACGCGCACGAGAGCGACACGGATCAGGATGAGCGCCGCGCGGACATTCTGGAATACACGGCAGACGGCAAAAACGAGAAAATCTACGCGGCGGGCATTCGCAACGCGGTCGGGCTTGCCATTCATCCCACAACCGGGCAACTCTGGTGCAGCGTGAATGAGCGTGACGGTCTGGGCGACCATCTGGTTCCCGACTACATCACGCATGTCGAAGAGGGCGGCTTTTATGGCTGGCCCTGGTACTACATGGGCGGCACTGAAGACACGCGGGCTAAAGGGAACCATCCCGATCTGAAAAGCAAAGTGATTACGCCTGACGTGCTGCTACAGTCCCATTCCGCGTCGCTGCAAATGGCGTTTTACACGGGCAAGCAGTTCCCGAAAGAGTACGCGCTGGATGCGTTCGCCAGTGAACACGGTTCGTGGAACCGCGCCCGCCGCACAGGGTACAAAGTGATCCGCGTCCCCATGAAGAACGGCAAAGCGACGGGCGAGTACGAGGACTTTTTGACCGGCTTCGTTACGCCTGATGGCAATGTATGGGGCCGTCCGGTGGGCGTGGCAGTGGCAAAAGACGGCGCGTTGCTCGTCACGGACGATGCGAGCGGAACCGTATGGCGCGTCTCGTACACGGGTTCCAACACTTCGCGCAACACCGCCTCGCTCAAACCATAAGCAGCCGGTCACACGCCACCACTATCGGCCATCAACCGGCGTAGGGGCAAACCCCCGTGTTTGCCCGAACAGCAAGAAGGTCACACGCCACTATCGGCCATCAACTACCCTTCACAGCGTCAGGGCGCCTGTTTCTGAGACAGGCACCCTGCTCTTTGCCCGGCAGATAGGAACAGCAACATGCTCAATTCGACCTCTTCTGCAAGGATCGGGCAACATTCATTGAACATTGATGAGAACCGGCGCTGTGATGAAGATGTTTTCCATTGCCGCCCCTCCGCCGTTAATACGGCGGTTCAGCGGGACCCTCATAGCCGCATACACCGGAACGGGGCGAGTTTACCAGCGGCATCGGGTCGCCATAATCGCTATGCGGATGGTCTTCGACATGGACATCGCACAGTTCGCCCGTCGTGTCGTCTTCATTAAGGCATTGCAGGCAGATATAGGTTGCCGGTTCGCCGCACGTCATGCACGTATACTCCGGCAGGCTGTTCCGCGCCATGAGCGCAATCGGGTGGCGCGTCAGGGGTTTTCCGTGCCGCGTCCCAAGCACCTTTACGATGGTTTTTGAAGACGTGCCGAAATCGTAAATGTGAAATAACTGCTCGCTGGACTTGAAGACCTGTTCGACTTTTCGCGTCATAGCGGCTTCCGCGCCGTACTCGCGATCCAGATAAAACGCGCTCAAATGCCCGCAGCACTCCAGCCAGATAGCGCGCAAATACCGATCTAACTGCTTCAGCGTCGCCTCACCGTTGACTTCCAGATGCAACCAGAAATCGCCGCCCCACGCATCCTGCACCTGCACATGGTACAACGGCTGCGGCTTGCCCGCCCCGCTAAAGGCTTCCGCAATAGCATGAATGCGGACGGGACACTCCGCCAGATGCTTGCCCATCCCTGTCCGCGTCAAATCCCGCTGACAATACGCGCACTTCCCGCGCGTCCGTTTCTGCCCTGCCATACCCTGCTTTCTCCTTACGCCTCACCCGACTGCCGCGACATTCGGCACATTCAAGGCTTCTCGCGTATACGCCATTGGCATCTCATCATACGTTCGTTCGTGCAGTTCGCGGCCCGTCAAATCTTTGCGCGTCCCGCCCCACTGTTTGAAGAAGAACGGCACGTTTGCGGTTCGGCACTGCGTATAAATGGATTCGACCCACTCCTTCTGCATCGGACGCGCCCCCGGCCCCGATTCGCCGCCGACAATAACCCAGTGAATTCCGTCAAGCGGCAACGTTTCCAGCGGGCCGATCAGCGGTTCTACGGAGAGAAAGCGCACGGCTGCGGGAACCTGTCGCAAATCCAAAATGCGCGGCGTCACGTCCTGATTCTCAATGCTGACACCCATCCAGATATTGCTTGTCCACGTCAGCAGGGGCGCAATCTCGCGCAAACGTTCGCTGCGTTTGGTCAAGACCTGAAACGTGTGCTGCGGACAGCGGTTCATGGTTGCGAACACGCGCTGAATGAATTCCAGCGGCACATCTACATGCAACAGATCGCTCATGGAGTTGACAAACACCAAACTCGGCTTCTTCCACGTTTCCGGCAGAGCAATCAAATCCTCGTGCAGCGTAACCGCAAAGCCGTTTCGATAGCGATGCTGCCCCATCGCATGAAGCCGTTTCGCCATCCGTTCCGCATAGCAGTGCTTGCATCCCTGACTGATCTTGGTACACCCCGTCACCGGGTTCCACGTCTTGTTCGTCCATTCAATATGTGAATTTGTTGCCATATTTTACTCTTTCAAGAGATACTCCGCAATTTTGATTGCAGGAACAGCCCCTCTTGGATTAGAGGCTGCAAAGCACAGCATGTAAAGAGGCGTATTCCGCGAGTTACGTAGAATAAGCGGATTGTTCGCAACATCAACGAAGATAGTTTTCAGACGTTGAACAAAAAATGCTTGAATGCTTGCGAAATCCGCATCTCTAATTTCCTGTTCCACTTCTGCAAATAAAGTCGGCACAGTTTGAGTCACGTAAAATTCTTGCCGCCATTCATCAGTTCCTAAAACAGAGGTGAGTCGATCAGCCCATGCTTGCTGAGGAGGGCCTGCTTTCGTCAACATTCGCATAACTCCCATGCCTAATGGGAACAACAACCACAAGTCAATACCATGAGTTGCGGCAATGACTTCAAGTAATTCCCATTCCACTTGCATGCCGAATGGATCAAGAAAGATAACCGCTCTTGTGTCTCGCCAATCGGTATCGAGACACCATTGTTTAAGGTGAATGTTTGCGTCACCCTGAACCACAGTAATGTTGTGGATTGAATATTCGGCCTTGAGCGTCTCCAGTTCAGCAGCCCTTGAAGCATTTAGCTCAATGAACAGGTATTCATCAAAAGGGGGCTGTACATCGAGAGCAATTCGGACGCTACCTTTGTAATACTGCTGTGGTTCTTCGTCTGCCAATTCAAGCGGGAGCGCGTCTGTTTGGCTGCGATTTGTTTGCGCAATGCGGCTTCCCGTACTCGCGAAAGCATCGACATACACTGTTCTAAAATGTTGGGCTTTTACGTTTCTGCTAAATATTTTGCGATAGGCAGCGAGGTAAGCAGCCAGGCGTTTTAGCTTTTTCTTCCGTCCAGGTGCCGCCAAACGTAGCAGATTGTTCCCGTCGTTTACGTGACATACGCCCTCCGAGTAGATGTACAGAGTCCTTACGTAGACATACATTCGCTTTTTCGCTCGATTTATCCTTCCCAATGGATGCTAACGTACCGGTTTAAACGTCATCATTGCTTATCTTCTGGTCAGAGCAGGAACAAGCAACACAGGAAGGGGCTAACGTTGAGGGTAAAACAAACCGTTCAAGCAACGTAGAGGGAAGACCTCGCTATAGATCGTTCCACGTCAGGCAGATATGAGGTTGGGAATTTTGCTGAAGTCAGTGATATTACGAGACAAAAGTGTGGCATTACAGCAACCTTGTACAAACAACAGGAGAATCTATCACACTCGCTCCCCTCTCCTAGCGCGTTGCGCGGCAAGGAGAGGGGCCGGGGGTGAGGTAATTTTCCTCAGATACTTCTTAAAACAGCCACGAGTGTTAATATAGCGTCTACCACTTCGCAAAGGAGGTGCAAGAAGATGCCTGTACACACCCGTTCGCCGTAACTATTTGGAGGTCACGACGCCTCTACCTAAAAACTTGACACAACGAGACCGAGTGCTGGAAGCGCTGCATTGCCAATATTTCGACGACGTCTCTACATATTCTTCTCTTTTTTACCTGCTGTTTTCTCGACGCGCTCAGGAATCCCCGTTGCCCCATTCGCCACTCCCCACGTTAGGGAAGGCGATACCTTGATGACTCCTCAACCGCGCGTAGCAGAAACGCGCAAACCGCGACCGCTTTCCGCCAAACGGAAGCCGTGTCAAGTATAATAAAAGGAGAGGAGAGAACACGCCCCATGTCCGATATGCCCGAACCGACGCCCTTCCCGACCGAAGCCGACGCGCCGCCCGAAGCCGAGGAGATTCCCTATCTGCCCGACTACGCGCCCGCCGACGAGAGCCGGGATGAATTTGTTTTGCGCCCGCCCCTTGCGCTTGCCGAAATCGAGGACGAAGCCCGCGCCATTGATCCCAACCATCCCCTGCTCAAAAGCCTCAACCCCGTGCAGCGGCAGGCCGTTCTGCATGGAACCGGGCCTTTGTTGCTGTTTGCCGGGGCCGGGTCGGGCAAAACGCGCGTTCTCACCCATCGCGTAGCCTATCTCATTTCTGAGCGCAACGTTTTGCCGCGCCACATTCTGGCCGTCACCTTCACCAACAAGGCCGCGCAGGAGATGAAGGAGCGCATCAACAAACTCGTAGGCGATAACGTCGGCAAGCATCTGTGGGTTGGCACCTTTCACGCCCTGTGCGCCCGCCTGCTGCGCGAGTTCGGCGAGAAAATCGGGCTTGACCGCGACTTTGTTGTCTACGATGATGCCGATCAAATGACGCTGATGAAAGAGTGTATGCGGCAACTCAACATTGACGAGAAGAAGTTCGCGCCCCGCGCCCTCCTGTCCCGCATCAGCGCGGCAAAGGAAAAACTGGTTCGTCCTCCCGACTGGCACAAGCACTTTATGGGCTTCATTGACGACATCGCGGGCAAAGCGTACCCCGTCTATCAGCAGAAACTCCGCGACAACAACGCGCTGGATTTCGACGACCTGCTCACGGAAGCCGTCCACTTATTGCAGGAACGCGAAGATGTGCTGGAACGCCTGCAAAACCGCTTCCGCTACATCATGGTGGACGAGTATCAGGACGTGAACCACGTTCAATACATGCTGCTGCACCATCTTGCCATTAAATACAATAATTTATGTGTGGTGGGAGACGATGACCAGTCGGTCTATGGGTGGCGCGGAGCGGACGTGCGGTTAATTCTAAAGTTCGAACATGATTATCCCACTGCGACCGTGATGAAATTGGAACAGAATTATCGCTCTACCCAGACGATTCTGGAAGCCGCGTATGGCGTCGTTCGTAACAACAAGGGGCGCAAAGACAAAAAGCTGTGGACGGAAAACGAAGAGGGCATTCCCCTCCACATGCACGAAGCCACCAACGAGCAGGAAGAGGCCGCGTGGATCGCGCAGCGCGTCCGGCAGGCCGTGAAGGAGGGGGGGCAGAAGTGGAGCAACTACGCCATTCTGTACCGCACCAACGCCCAATCGCGCATCATGGAAGACATGTTCCGCAACTGGTACATTCCCTACAAAATCGTCGGCGGCCTTCGGTTCTACGAGCGCAAAGAGATCAAAGACGTTCTCGCCTACCTGCGCATCCTGCAAAACCCGGTTGACAGCATCAGCATGCGCCGCATCATCAACGTGCCGGCGCGGGGCATCGGGCAAAGCAGTTTCACCGCCATCGAAGAGGAGATGCTGCGAACGGGCCGCAACCTGTGGGACACCATTCAGAACATCGGCAATGTGGGTACGGTCAGCAGTCGGGCGCGCGTAAAACTGGCCGAGTTCGCGTCCCTGATCGCCTCCCTGCGAACCGAACGCGAACACTCCACCGTATCCGAACTGGTTCAAAAAGTGCTGGACAGAACCAGTTATCAGCGGACGTTAGAGGAAGAAAATACGCTGGAAGCGCAGTCCCGGTTGGAGAACATCGGGGAACTGATAACCGCTGTCCGACAGTTTGAGGCCGAGTCGGAAAATCCGAGTTTGCAGTCGTTTCTGGAACAGGTATCGCTTGTTTCCGATATTGACAGTCTGGACGCTAATGCGGAGGCTGTAACCATGATGACGCTTCACGCCGCCAAAGGGCTGGAATTCCCGACCGTTTTCTTAGTCGGCATGGAAGATGGCGTATTCCCTCACGCCCGCTCGATGGAGTCGGACAAGGAGTTGGAAGAGGAGCGGCGTTTGTGCTATGTGGGCATTACGCGGGCCAAGCGCGAAGTAGTTTTCAGTTTCGCCAGCCGCCGCAGCACGTATGGCAATATCGCGTTTAATCCGCCGTCGCGCTTCCTGAAAGAGATACCGTCTGAACTATTCAAAACCAACCGCAATAATCGCGGCCCCGCCGTTTCCTCTTTTGACCCGGACGAGGAGTACAATGAACAGGGAAGCCGGGGACCAAAACCGAAGCAGAAACTCTGGGATGAGGGTTTGGTTTCGCCGCGTGAGGAGAAACAGCGGATGGAAGCGGGCGGCTACAAAGTCGGGCAGAAAGTAAAACACGCCACGTTCGGCGCGGGCGTGATTCTCAAGGTTTCGGGCGAGGACGCGAACACGCAGTTAGAAGTGGCCTTTCCCAACGTCGGCGTGAAAAAACTGTTGCTGGCGTATGCCAAACTGGAACGAGTGAAGTGACGAGCGCGCAGGAGAACCAACATGACAATCGCAGTTCCACAACCGAAAACGGATAAACCTCGCAAACTCCGCGAGATTGATTATCCTGTGAGCGATGGCAAACCTATGGCTGAAACCGACAAACACTTCGACCTGATGGTGTATACAAAGACCGCGCTGCAAGTGCGTCATGCCGATCAACCGGACGTCTATGTGTCCGGCAACAACTTCCTGTACTATCAGGAGGGCGCTCCCAAAAAGCGCGTATCCCCGGATTGCTACGTCGTCTTCGGCGTTCCCAATCACCAGCGCGATTCCTATATGAGTTGGCGTGAAGGGGGCAAACTGCCGAGCGTGGTATTCGAGTTCACGTCCGCGAAAACCAGCAGTGACGATGTGAACATCAAACGCCCGTTATATGAGAATGTTCTGCGGGTGGACGAGTATTTCCTGTTCGACCCGACCGGGGATTACCTCAATCCCCGGCTACAGGGCTTCCGGCTGATTGATGGGCGCTATCAAGCTATTCCCCTTGAAAACGGGCGCATGCGCAGCGAACAGTTGGGGCTTGATCTCGTGCAGCAGGGCGAAACCATGCGCCTGTTCGATCCTCGACGCGGCGAGTTTCTGCTGGATATATTAGAAGCGATGCAGCGCATAGCGATGGAAGAGCAGCGCGCCGCCGAGGCAGACCGCCGCGCTGAAGCTGAAGCGCAGTCACGCGCCGAAGCGGAAGCCGATAACGCGCGTTTACGCGCGCAACTGGCGGCTTTGCTCGACAAGAAAGAGATTTAAATAGGAGCAACAGTGAGTAATCAAAAAGTGATTCGCGCCCTGAAAACGGCCTGGGAACGTGAAATCGAGGCCGCGCAATTGTACCGCCTGCTCAGTGAGCAGCAGGAGGACGAGCGGCGGCGCGACATCTTTCTGAAACTGGCGCAGTCGGAAGAGGGCCATGCCCGCGAGTTCGGCAGCCGCATTGAAGCGCTGGGGGGTGTTGCGCCCCGTGAAAACACCACACCGACGCCCGCGCAGCGGCTGATGGTGCGCTCGTTCGGCACGGACGCCATGCTGCGCCGTATCGAGGCGGAAGAAGACCGCAACATCGCGCAGTTCGACCGGTTCGCGCAGGATTTATCCGCAGACGCCATTTCCCACGAACTGTTTACGCGCATTGAAGAGGAGGAGAAACAACACGCGGGCCTGCTGCACTCCCTGAAAATGCCGGACGAACCCAAAGGCCGTCTGGAAGCGATTTTGAAAGGCGAAAAGTGGCACGGCACGACCGGCAGTTGGATCGGCGACGCCATTTACGGCCTCAATGATGGATTGGGCGCGGTATTCGGCGTGGTCAGCGGCATGGCGGGCGCGACAGCCACGCATCTGAATAGCGCGGGTAACGCCGTAAATGCCGGTGGCGCAAACGCCGCCGACCCGCTGCAAAGCGGCAAGGTGGTGCTGACAGCAGGCCTGATCGCGATGCTGGCGTCCGCGCTTTCGATGGGCGCGAGCGCGTTTATGGCAAGCAAATCCGAGCGGGAAGTATACGAAGCGGAAATCGCGCGGGAAAAACTGGAAATCGAGCAGTCGCCCGAACACGAAAAGGAAGAACTGCAACTGCTGTTCCAACTGAAAGGCTTGTCCGAGGCGGAAGCGCAACTGATGGCGGATCGTATCGCCGTCAACCCCGACCAGTTTTTGAAAACAATGGCGCAGGAGGAGTTGGGACTGAGCGAACGGCACTTTCCCAACCCGCTGACGGGCGCGTTTTCCGCCGCGCTGTCTACGGGCATCGGCGGCCTGTTTCCCGTGCTGCCGTTTTTCTTCACGCGCGGCCTGCCTGCCCTGCTGCTTTCCGCGCTCATCGGATTGCTGGCCCATTTCGCGGTGGGCGCGGCCAAAAGTCTGGTGACGGCCCGCTCGTGGTGGGCAAGCGGGCTGGAAATGACCGGCATCGGCTTCCTGACCGGCGGCGTCACTTATGCTATCGGCGTTCTATTTCACATTGGATAAACCGATATTTCGCGTTTTTAGCGATTCCTATCTCCTTTTCTCCTCTTCTCCTTTTCTCCTTTTCTTCCCTACGGCGGTGGGATTTTCCAGATGCCGTAGCAGGAGGTGGCGACGTAGGCGTAACGGGTTTTGGGGTGAACGCGGATGCAAAAGGCCTCGCGCCCGCCGTCTGGTGTTTTGCCATCGAGGGGCATGGAGCGCGTGAGGATTGTCCAGTGAGCGCCCGCGTCCGTCGAGCGCATTACCGCATTGGAAGCGGAATAGATGTCTTTGTGGCTGCCGACGTAGATTATGTTCGGGTTTACGGGGTCAACGGCGACAGTGGTGACGCGGTGGCTGCCATACTGGTCGGGTGGCGTATCCACAATCATTACTTTGCTGTTATCAATCTGCTTCAAGCGGCTTTCCGAGGCCACGTACCAGCGTTTGCGCGCCGGGTCAACGGCAACGTCTTCCAATCCGCCGGGAACATCGGCGATTTTTGTCCAGGTCGCGCCGTGATCCTCAGAACGGACGAGGGCGGTTTTGTTTTTGCCGTAGAGTTCTCGCGCCCCGGCAGGATTGGACGTGTACACGGCTTCGCAATCCGTCATTGCCTGCCAGGTTTTACCGCCATCCGCGCTGCGCAGATTGGACGCGAAGAGAACATTCGGGGCGGTCGGGTCGCCGTTCGCCACATCGGGGCCGGCGTATTTCAGGCCCGCGCTTGTCCACGTTTTGCCGCCATCGCGGGTGACGGTTAAAACGCGCGGGGCGCCCCAACCGGCCGCGTTGCCGACAAACATGACCTGCGGGGAGGCCGCGTAGCCGCCGTATGTGAAGCCGCCCCAGCCGTTGCCGCTCGGGTTCTGGTACGTCCACGTTTTGCCGCCGTCGGTGGTAGATGCGCCGTTATAGTCCTGTGAGCCGACAAACAGCAGATCGGGGTTCTGCGCGTTGAACTGGAACATGCCCCCGACTAAAACCACGTTGTAGCCACTGCCCGACCACTTCCACGTAATGCCGCCATCCACGCTTTTCGTCGGCCAGTCGCCGCCCACCGACCACGCGATGTTGGCATTTTGAGGATGCCACAGGAACAAGCCCTGCCGCGCGTTGGAGGGCAGAAAAGCGTTCGTGTTGTCTATTTTGGCCTGCTGCCAGGTTTCGCCGCCATCATGGGACGCAAAACGCGGCCAGTTGTATCCGCCTAAATTGGCCCATAGAATCAAGTTGTTGTTGGCAGGGTTGACGTGAATGTTGAGCAGCGTCCCGGTTGTCGGCAGGCCCTTGCCTGCCAACTTCTCAAATGTCTTGCCCTGATTGTCAGAGCGCCATACGCCGCCCCTGCCGCAGATGTAAACGGCGGAACCCCAATCCGGTCCCGGCCCCTGCCTGCATATATCCAGCCCGTCTATCGGCTGCGCGAACGTGTGTTCAAACGTTTTGCCGCCGTCCAGACTACGAAACACGCCTTTCGCGTTGGCAACAAAGAGGATATGATTGTGAACGCTTTGGTGAAGGATGCTGCCGTCGAAGCCCTGCGTATGGACTTTGAGGATGCTGCCGCCGAACCGGGAGGTATCGGGCAGTTCGCGCCATGTTTGTCCGCCATCTTCGGATTTGTACAGCGCGGGGTGACTGTCGGCTTTGCCCCAGGACGGCTTATCTTCCGCTCCGATGCGCGACCAGTAGACGACACGGGTGTAGCCCGATCTGGCGTCATAGGTAGCCGGATCGAAAGCAAGCTGTTCGCGGCTGTCCTGACTTCCGGCGATGTTGAGCGGCAAGACCTGCTTCCAACTGGCCGCGCCGTCCGTTGACAGGTACAGGCCGTTCCAGTTGCCGGGTACGGAATTGGCGCCGACTGACAGGCAGCGGCGCGGGTTATGCGGGTCAATGGCAAGCCCGCTCGTGCCGCGCGGCGAGTATCCGACGTTGCACGGCTCCCACAACTGCCCGCCGTTGCGGCTGCGAAATAACCCGCCGACATCCGTTCCGTACAGCAGCAGTTCAGCCTTGCCCGAAACCGCCATTGCCCGCGCCCATTGCGCCCCCTCGCCGCCCACATTGCCCGCGTCCCGACTCGCCTTTGTGATCAGCGGAACCGGCTCCCATGTTTGCGCGGCAACGCTTGCGGCAAGCGCCGAAAGAAAACAAAACACGTTTGCTGCCGCTTTCCAGAATTTGTTATTGTGCATGGCTGTGAACAAGCGCGAATTGTCGTTCTTCAACAATTCGCGCCGCTTCCTCTAAAATATCGAACTCTTCCAATGCCGTTCCAACGCGCATCATTGGGCTGCGCGTCCATCCAATTTTGCATTTGTCGTATACCCTGCTGAATAGAAGTCTGTCTTCTCTTTTAGGGCTGTCGTATAATCGCCAGCAGTTTGTCGCGCTTGCGTTCCATTTCTATCTGGCTGCGGGCTTCGAGGTTGAGGCGAATGAGCGGATCGTTGGCGGACGGGCGCACGTTGAAATGCCAGTCGGGGTATTCTACCGTGATGCCGTCGCGCCGGTCTATGTCGCCGTCCGCGAACAGGGTCTGGATGCGTTCCAGAACCGCGCCGGTGTCGGGTACGGTAGAATTGATTTCGCCGGACAGGTAGTACGCGCCCAGGCCGGCAACCAGTTCACTGAGAGATTGGCCGCTTTCACTGAGCATTTGCAGCAGGGACAGCAGGGGAATGTAGCCGTTGTCCGCATAGAAATGGTCGCGGAAATAGTAATGGCCGGACACTTCGCCGCCGAAAACCGCGTTTTCCGCCCGCATCCGGCGCTTGATGAACGAGTGTCCAACACGCTCGGATACCGGATTGCCGCCCAGTTTGGATACCCAGTCGCGCACCGCCCAGGACGCGCGCAGGTCGTATACAATGGTCGAGCCGGGGCGCATTTTTAGAAAGTGGCGGGCCACGAGGGTCGTAATCACATCGCCCGATATGGCCGTTCCGGTTTCGTCCACGAAGAACACGCGGTCGGCGTCCCCGTCCCACGCCACGCCAAAGTCGGCTTTGCGGGCTTTCACTTCGGAAACAAGCTGCGCAATGTTTTCGTGTTCAAACGGGTTGGGGCCATGATTGGGGAAATTGCCGTCCGGCTCAAAGAACAGTTCCGTGACGTTCAGTTGCGGGAAGCGGGCGAAAAGTTCATGCGCGGCCAGTCCGCCCACGCCGTTGCCCGCGTCGGCGACGATGCTAAAGGGTTTCACCAGCGCGGGGTCAAGAAACTGCATCAAATGGCCGGTGGATTCGGCCAGAATATCTTTGCGCGTGATGCTTCCCGGTGGCTTATCCGGCGCGAAATTTCCTGACGCGACAATATCGCGCAGTTGTTCCATGCCCGAACCCATGCCAATGACCTGCGCGCCGGGACGCACGATCTTCATGCCATTCAGTTCTTTCGGACTGTGGGAGGCGGTAATCTCCACGCCGCAGACGTTCATTTTGCCCGAAGCGTAATACACCATGTCGGTTGTGGCGTAGCCGAGCAGAATCACATTCGCGCCCTGCTGCGACAGCCCTTTTGCCAGCGCGTCCGCCCATGCGGGACCGGATAGGCGGGCGTCATGCCCGATAGCGACGGTTTCTCCGTCCAGCAGGTCGCCCAGTCCGCGCCCTATCTGCTCGACCTGTTCCGTCGTCAGCGTGGCGAGAAAGGCGGCGGGATTGTTCAGTTCGCCGTAATACTCGCTATCGGGCGTCACCATGTCAGGCACAAGGGCGCGTATATCGTAGGTCCGAAACACCTTCGGATCAACGGAAATCATAAATTGGAGTCTCCTTGCAATGTCGGTATCCAAATGTTCGGCAGGGGAGCGGGCGCGGTTCAGGTATTGGGTATTCAGGCGTTCGGGGTAAAATTAGGTATGTATGCGTGGAAATCCTTTGCCTTTTGATGAAAAGCTGGCTTATAGCCACAATCCATTAAGAAACATGCTATGCCAGAATTTGTAAAAAGAGAACTGCGTCCACTTATTACTCTGACGTTTCTGCCGCAGAATTTAACCGTATCTGTTCGCGCCGGGGATACCATTTTGGATGCCGCGTTGGATAATGGTATTGACCTGCCGCATGAGTGCGGCGGGAACTGCGCGTGTACGACGTGCCACGTCCACATTCTGGCCGGGGCGGAGCATCTTTCCCATATCGAGGACGTGGAAGCGGATCGGCTCACGTCAGCGGAAAACCAGACTGCTGAATCACGGCTTGGCTGTCAGGTAATTCTGCGGGGCGGAGCGGTAACAGCGCAGATTATGGAGCAAAATGGGGATAACAATACCTCAAATGGCAGTGCGCTTCACTGAAATCCGTGTTATACTGACAAGTGTATTCATTTAGGGGAAGCGAAGGAGCTTTGCGTCATTTATGCTTGTCGAACCCTGGCGTATTACTCTGCTTGGCGATTGTAAAGCCGAACAAACAACCTGTTGCGTGACGCGCTTTCGGACGCGCAAAGCGGCGAGTCTGTTCGGCTTTCTGGCCTGCTTTCCGCAGCGTTCTCACGCCCGCGAGGAGATCGCCGACCGCTTCTGGCCCGACGATGCGCTGGAATCCGGGCGAGCCAAACTGCGGCTGGCGCTGGCGTCCCTGCGGCGTCAACTGGAACCGCCGGGGATACTGACCGGAACCGTTTTGTTTGCCGACCGAACCTGCCTGCGCCTGAACGCGCACAGCATTGAAACCGACGTTGCCGCATTTGAAGCGGATATACGCGCGGGCGACAAAGCGCAGGATTGGGACGCGCAAATCGCATCATGGGAGCGGGCTGTTTTGCGCTATGGCGGGGATTTGCTGCCGGGCGACTACGAGGAGTGGGCGCTGGCGGAGCGGGAGCGGCTGAAGGCGTCCTATCTGCGGACCCTGGAATGTCTGGTGGAAGGTTTGCAGGGTGGGGACGACCTGGAAAAGCCGATTCGGTATGCCCGCCGACTGGTGTCCGCCGATCCGCTGCGGGAAGAAACGCACCTGGCATTGATGCGCCTGTACCTGCGCGTCAACCGTCCTCACGACGCGGCGCGGCAGTATCAGTATCTGCAAACCGCATTGCGCGACGGGCTGAACGCGACGCCGGGGCGAGAAGCAACCGAACTTGCGGCAACGCTGCCGGTTCCCGTCGTGACAACTATAACCAAAAGCAGCGCCATCCCCGCAGCCAAACGCGCCCAATCCGCATCCGCGCTGATGCCTGAAACCTGCGCCGCGTTCGTTCCGCCTCGCCAATCCTCCGAATCGGATACCACTTCGGCCCCAACTCCCACATACGCCAATCTGCCCCTGCCCGTATTTCTGACGCGCTGTTTTGGACGCGAGGCGGATATTCGGAACCTTACACAACTGCTGTGTCCGAAAGTATCCGCGCAAAGCGACACGGAGGCGTGGCGTTCCGCGCCCTTTGATGTTTATCAAAGCCTGAATGCGGAGGGGCGGGAACCAACTGCCGCGCCTGCGCGCTGCGTAACACTGACCGGCCCCGGCGGCGCGGGGAAAACGCGCCTGGCCGTAGAAACCGCGCGCGAATTGCAGGCGAACGATTCGCTGCCTGCGGCGTTTGTCAATCTTGCGGACATAACCGAACCGGAATGGATCGCGCGGGCGATTTTGGACGGGCTGCGACTGCCGCCCGCCAGTAGCGGCGAGGAGTTTGCTGCTCTGTTTCGCCATTTGCCGCAAACGCGAATGCTGCTGATACTGGATAATTTCGAGCAACTGATGCCTGGCGGCAGTCTGGTCGTGGAACAACTGCTCACGCGCCTGCCGCTGCTGTCCACCCTGATAACGTCGCGGCATCGGCTGGCGATTCCGGGCGAACGGGTGTATGAGGTGGAAGCGCTTTCCGAACCCCATAGCGAACTGCTGTTTGTGGATCGGGCGCAGGCGGTTCGTCCCGACTTTCAGCGCACTCCGCGCAACGCCAACGCCCTTGCCGCCCTGTGTTCGCGTCTGGAGGGCTTGCCGCTCGCGCTGGAACTGGCGGGCGCGTGGGCGGGTACGCTAACGCCCACTCAAATGCTGGCGAATCTGGAAGCGCATCTGGAAAGCCGCTTCGATCTCCTTGTTAGCAGGCGAGGCGGGGGAGCGGAGCGGCATCAAACCCTGCGGGCGGCGATTGCCTGGAGCGTAGATTTGCTGTCGCCCGACCTACAGGCGTTTCTGACACAGGTGACGGTGTTCCGGGGCGGATGGAGTCTGGAAGCGGCGGAAACCGTTTGCGGGCAGCCCCATGCGCTGCATCTTCTTTCGCAACTGCGTGAACGGTCGCTTGTTGTAGCGGATTCAGCCAATGACAGTGAGGAGATGCGTTTTCGCCTGTTGGAAAGCGTACGCGAATTTGCCGGGGAACAGTGGGATGAGCCGCCGCGAGAAGCCACCCGCCGCGCCCATGCCGATTACTTTTTGAGCCTTGCCGAAACCGCCGACCGGGAGTTCAATGGCCCGGAGCAGGCTCTCTGGTTCACCCGGCTGGAACAGGAGCATAACAACGTCCGCGCCGCGTTGCAATGGTTTGCGGAACGCGCTGACAGGGTGGAATCAGAACTGCGCCTTGCGTCCGCCATGCAGGTTTTCTGGTGGACACGGGGCTATATTCGGGAAGGGCGCGACCGGCTGAATGATGCGTTGTGCCGTCCCGGTATTGCCGCCCATCCGAAAGCGCAGCGTAAAGCGTTGGCGGCTGCGGGCATTCTGGCGAACATGCAGGGGGATTATGCGGCGGGGCGCGAATATCACGAACGCGCCCTGCAAATCGCCCGCGCAATGGAGGATTGGCCCGGTATCGCGATTGCGCTTGGCAGTCTGGGCAACATCGCCAAAAACACGGGCGATTATCCCCGCGCCCGCCAACTGTACCTTGAGTGCCTGGCAATTTCAGAGCGGTTCGGGCATAAGACCATGCGCGCGACGGCGATTATGAACCTGGGCAATGTCGCCAAAGAAACCGGCGCGTATGCGGAAGCGCAAAAATTGTACGAACAATGCCTGGCATTGCACCGGACAAGCGGTAACGCGCAGGGCATGGCGCTGACACTGGGGAATCTGGCCGGACTGAACGCGGAAAAAGGGGATGTTGAGGCCGCGCTGCCGTTTGTCATCGAATGTCTGGAGTTGTGCCGGGAGTTGGGGGATCAGGAGGGCGTGGCGTTTGCGCTGGAAGTGTTCGCCGAAATCGCAAAAACGCGCCGGGACTGGCCCCGTTCGGCGTGTCTGTATGCGGCTGCCGCCCATCTGCGTGAACGCATCGGCACGCCGCTTACAGGAAACGATGAGCAGGCTCGGCACAAGAGCCTGACCGAACTGCGCGAACACCTTGGCTCACTTGCCATCCACGCGCTCTGGAACACGGACACCGGGGATGAATTGGAGGAAGCGATTCAGTTTGCTCTGGAAATACAGCCCACAGGGTTGGGATTGCGCCTCGCCCGCTCAGGTTAGCGCGCCAATAGCCCTCACTGGTTCTACATAACACAGGAAAATATTTCTAAAATAAACTCTCACTGCTGGAACAAGCGCGAATGAGGGGCAGTCAAAGCAAACACCCCCTACCTATCCCGGTCGGCCTGACGCCATTCTTATCATCGCAGGCAGCATTTTGCGCGAACAGCGACCCTTTGTATGTTCCGCAGTTTGCTGTGCAATGGTCAGCGCCCCCTCGGTCAATGCCGCCCGGTTTCGCGCGAAGAGGAGCAGAATCTTATGAAGAGGGCAGGTTGGTTGGCTGCGTCGGCTATCGTCAGTCTGGCGCTGTGTGGAGCGGGCGCGACAATGGCCCGCGCGCAGCATACCGTTGTCTGTTTGTTCGGCGTTCCCTATCAGAACCCGTCCGCCGATGGCAGGGGCGAGTTTCCCATCGGCAACGATCACCACGTCGGGCAGTTCAATTTCACCGTCACGCTCGGCCACAACGGGCCGGAGGGCAGTTTCGAGTTCAACGAACTGAATTTGCATCGCCAGGCCGTGCAGCATATCCTCGTCCGTCCGATTGATAATCTGAGCATTTCCGGGCATACGGCGCATATTGAAGGGCCGACACTCTGGCATGACCGTCACGCCCGCGTTCGCGTTATCGCGACGGACGATGGCGAGCATCACGACTCCATCTCCATTCGCGTGGTCGCCACGGACGGTCACGACGCGGGAACGGTGCTGTACGAAGTTGGTGGCGTCCTGACCAGCGGCGCGATCCACGTTCATTGATTTTTCTTAGCCGCGAATGAACGCGAATATTGTTCTGACAGGCTTTGTGCCGACGTAACCCCACAGTGGTTACGTCGGCACACTCTTTTTGAAGTTCAGAAGACGGCGATTATTGACGGCAGGGGCGGTTTTCGGGTAGCTTTGCAGCATGGATATTTCGGCAAACAATATTGAGCATCCGTATCGCGCAGACGGGCCGGTGACAATCGAGGAGGCGCGGCGTTACTGCGAACGCCTTGCCAAATCGCACTACGAGAACTTTCTTGTGGCGGGCGTTTTCTGTCCCAAACCCCTGCGCCAGCACTTTTACAATGTGTACGCCTATTGCCGCGTCAGCGACGACCTGGGCGACGAAATCGGCGATACCCGAAAAGCGCTGATACTGCTGGACTGGTGGGAAGATGAACTCGACGCCATGTACCGGGGCGAACCGCGCCACCCGGTTTTCGTCGCGCTGGCGGAAACCGTCGCGAAGTTCGGCATCCCCGCCGAGCCGTTCCGCGACCTGCTGACCGCTTTCCGGCAGGATCAAGCCACAACGCGCTATGAAACGTTCGATGAGGTCATAGGCTACTGCCACTACTCCGCCAATCCCGTAGGCCGACTGGTATTGTACCTGTGCGGCTACAACGATCCACAGCGCCTCGCCCTGTCCGACAAAACCTGCGCCGCGCTTCAGCTTGCCAACTTCTGGCAGGACGTAACGCGCGACTTGGACAAAGACCGCATCTACATCCCCCTCGAAGATATGCGCCGTTTCGGGTACACTGAACCACAATTATTCGCCCGACAATTCACGCCCGAATTCGCCGCCCTGATGCAATTCGAGGTAGACCGGGCGCGGATTTGTTTGATGAGGGCGCGGCATTGGGCGCGCTCGTGGATAAGCGCGTTCGGCTGGACATCGAAATGTTTACGCAGGGCGGTCTGGAAGTGCTGCGCCTCATCGAACAGCAGAAGTACGATGTGCTGACACATCGCCCCTCCGTGTCCAAACGCCGCCAATTCGCGATTCTTTTCCGCCGCCTGTTCGCAAAATAACAACTGGGTTCAACCACGGAGAACACGGAGGACACGGAGAGAAGAGGGGAAGAATAGACAGGATGAACAGGATCGTTCAGGATTGACAGGATTGAACACGAATAGAAGCGCGTCTTACAGATGTTTGTTCGTGTGAATTCGTGTAATTAATGAATTCTTCTCCTCTCCTCCCCGTGTTCCCGTGGTTTAATCGTTTTTCTTACACCTATGACAACTTCACTCTCCTCTGCTGCTGTGCCGCCGGAACGTTTGGCCGAGTCGTTTCGCTATTGCGAACACGTTGCCAGAACGCAGGCCAAGAACTTCTACTACTCGTTCCTGACATTATCGCCGGAACGCAAGGCCGCCATGTGCGCCATTTATGCCTTTATGCGCTACAGCGACGATGTTTCCGATGAGGCGGCGGAGGACAAAACCAAAGCTGTAGAGATGCTGGAGTGGCGGCAGGCGTTGGATCGAGCCTTTGCGGGCGATTACGGCGACAGCCTGATTTTGCCCGCGTTCCACGAGACGGTTCTCCATTACAATATTCCCTCCTCCTACTTCCACGACCTCATTGATGGCACGGAGATGGACCTGACCAAGACGCGCTATGCGACGTGGGACGAACTGCATCAGTATTGCTACCGCGTGGCAAGCATCGTCGGGTTTGTCTGTATCCACGTCTGGGGCTTCGATGCGCGGGACGGACGGGCGATGCGGTACGCCGAATCGTGCGGGCTGGCGTTCCAACTCACGAACATTCTGCGCGACATTAAAGAGGATGCCGACCGGGATCGCATATATCTGCCACAGGAGGACTTGCAGCGCTTCGGCGTGACCGAGCAGGAGTTGAAACAGGGCGAACTGACCGACCGTTTTCGCGCCCTGATGCAGTTCGAGGCCGACCGCGCCAAAGAGTATTACCGGCAGGCGCGCGAACTGTTTCCACTTATTGACAGAGCAGGCCGTCCCACCCTGTCCATCATGCTCAACATCTACCGGGGTATCTTAGACAGCATCGAAGATCATAACTACGACGTGTATTCCCAACGCGCCCGCGTCAGCACGGTTAAAAAATTGAGCATTGTGGCAAGCGCGTGGTTTAGCAGTCGGCTGCAAAGATAAAGGCGGGCAGAGTGTGCAGTTCATCGCATTCCCGATAGTTTGCGCGTTTCGCGGTTCCCTCTCCTCCTGATGTTGTCTTTATTCGCAGTTTAATTCCGCGCCGACAATTCGATGATACGCTTCGCGGTATTTGTCCCGCGTTTTCGCCACTACGTCTTCGGGCAGGAGGGGCGCGGGTGGCTCTTTGTTCCAGCCTGCCGATTCCAGCCAATCGCGAACGAACTGCTTGTCGTAGGAGGGCTGCGCATGACCGGGTTCGTAACCAGCGGCTTCCCAGTAGCGGGAAGAATCGGGCGTCAGGGCTTCATCTATGAGGGTGATGGCATTCTGATGCAGGCCGAACTCGAATTTGGTATCCGCCAGTATCAGGCCGTTTTGCAAAGCGCGTTCGGCTGCGGCTTCATACAGGCGGATGCTGATGGCGGCAAGTTCATGCGCGGTTTCTTCGCCGACAATGGCCGCTGTTTCCATAAAGCCGATGTTCTCATCATGCCCGCTTTCCGCTTTGGTGGCCGGACTGAACAATGGTTGAGGCAGTCGGTCGCACTCCTGTAAATTCCCCGGCAGTTCCAGCCCGTGCAGCGTGACGGGCTTCACCCTTCCGCCCGCCTGAACATACTCCTTCCACAGCGACCCGGCCAGATACCCCCGCACAACGCACTCGACGGGAAACGCCTGCGCCTTCACGCCCAGCATGGCCCGACCTGCCAATCCCTGCCGCAATTCTTCGGAGAGTTTCCCGCCCGCCTCTCGAATCCGCATCGCAATGAAATTATCGTCGCAGGTGACATAGTGCGTGGCCGCGAGGGGACGCAGGACGCGAAACCAGAAGCGCGACAGTTGCGTGAGAACGCGGCCTTTATCGGGAATTCCGTTGGGCATAATCGCGTCAAAGGCCGAAATACGATCTGTGGCGACAATCAGCAGCGTGTCGCCTAAATCGTACACATCGCGCACTTTGCCGGTGGCGAAGCGTGTCAGGCCGGGTATTTCCGTCGTCAGCAGGGGAACAGACATTTGCGATCTCCAATTGTAGAGTGTTTGTTGCTGTAAGTATACTCGTTTAACGGTTTAAGCGCAGTTGGTTCTAACAAAATTGTGGGTTGCAGCGATACAGGAAGTAGGAAAGTGACGATGCAGGGGAGAAATTGCTATGCGGGGCAATCAAAGGAAATCAACGCCACAGGTGGTTCGGGGCGAAACGCGCAAAAAGAACAACTGGAAGGGGAGCGAGAATCGCTATGATGCGCCCCGCCCGCGTGAGGTTGTGGTAGACCGGGAGCGTCCGGGCGAGGGCTACCGGCATCTGCTGACAAAAAAGGACGTATATGACTTTATCGCCCTGTTGCCGGAATGGGATCACCTCGCAGTCGGCCTGAACGCCATTGTGCTGGCGGAAGGATATGGCCCGGACGGATTTCATTGTCCGGGCGTGGTACATGTCTGCGCGTGGGAAAGCACGGGTTGGATTAACACCTCGAACAAGTATTATCAGGATCATGCGGACATTTTCACCCGTATTGGTGTGGAGTGCGAATCGGCTGAAGACTACTTACAAAGAGAACTTACCGATGCAGAAGCGGCTCGGAACTACTGGAAAACGTTTGGCTGGTTCGGCAGGGACACATGGCTTTGCAAATTCACCGAAGATGCCGCGCGGGCTTACCAACTGCTGCATATTCTGCTGCACGAGTTGGGACATCACCATGACCGCATGACCACGCGCTCACAACGCCGCGCCGCTCGTGGCGAACTTTACGCCGAAGCCTACGCTTTGAAGTATGAGGCGTTATTTGGGAACAATACGTTCGCAGGTTCCCGCTATTTTGAATCAGGGAGGCAGACAATGGAAACTGCACAATTTCGACGCTGGATTTTGAGTGAGATGAAGGCCAATGACGGGCAGACAAAATTCCGCCGCCTGCATGTTTCGGAATGGGAAGAATTGCAGCGCATGGAACAGGAAGGACTTATTCGGCATGTACCGACAGAAAAGGACTTCCTGTTCACGCTTACTGAGCAGGCTGTAATCTAAAGCTCTTTTCGTTGCAAACACGCGGCGAAAAAAGCATCCAAACCGTGACGGTGAGGCCAGGTGCGCAGAAAGGGGCCGCTTGCCAGCGATTTCGTAATCGGCGGGCGCGCGGTCCGGTTCCGGCATGGAGTTGACGGCGGTTCCTTCCAATACCTGCTCCTGCGCCTGCCGTTCTGCTTCCTGCCGCTCGGAGAGCTTCTTTTGCGCCTTTTCCGTCCGCATAAACAGCGGGGTTTGCGCCAGCGCGTACGCCCGTTCGCAGGCCGCCTGCAAACGGGGTACAGCGGGAACAACTTCATACTGCTGCCCCATTTCCGTTTCCAGAAAAGCGTTGACAATATCCTCGTTCTGTTCGCGCTCGAACGCGCACGTCACGTAAAACAGCATCCCGCCCGGACGTAACGAGGGTTGCCGCCTGCTGCATCAAGTTCGCCTGCAAGCCCGTCATGTGCGCCATATCGAATTCGCGCCATTTGGCATCGGGACTGCGCCGCAGCACGCCGCTTCCGGTACACGGCGCATCTACCAGAACCGCGTCCGCCATGTTGCGCCACTGGTTGATTTTGCGCCGCTTGTTGACGGTCGGCTGCCACTCGCCCGCACTGTCCGCGTCCACCTGAATGGCTTCCACGCACGTCACGCCCGTCCCGCTCCGCCGCGCTTTTGCAGTTCATCCAATCGAATCTGGCTGGTATCTATGGCGAAAATCGCGCCCTTGTTCTCCATCAGCGCGGCAAGCGCGAGGGTTTTGCCGCCCGCGCCCGCGCCCACTTCCACAATCCCCTGTCCCGGTTTGGCGTCCACGAGCAGGGATACCAGTTGGCTGGCCTCCTCCTGCACCTCGAACCAGCCCGTGCGATACCCCGGTATCTCAAAAACATTTACCCGGCGCGACAATTCCAATCCCCAGGGCGAATACCGCGTGGGCGTCGGATCGGGCAGCGACTTGCGCAAATGCGCCCAACTCACGCGCAGGGGATTGACGCGCAGGGTTGTCGGAGCCTGTCGATTAAACGCCTCCCCCGCCGCAATCGCCTCCTCGCCCAATAACTCCTCCAACGCCGCCGCCATCGCATCCGGGAACGACAGCGCGATGCGCAAATAAGCTCTGCGGGCTGAGTTGAGAGTTGAGAGTTGAGAGTTGAGAGGGCGACTGCCAGCTGTCTCTTGCCCTGTCTCCTTTTCTCCTTTTCTCCTTTTCTCCTCTTCTTCCTCTTCCGCCCACAACTTAACAACGTTCTCCGGCGTAGGTTCCTGGCCGCGCGCGTTGAGAACGTACACCTGTCGCCGCCAGAAACGGGCGCAGCCGTACACGGCTTCCGCAATCCAGCGGCGTTCGCCGGAATTCAGATATTTGCGCGTCCGAAATTCGCCCGACACGATACGGTCGAGCGGAATATTCTTCTCATCGTTTTCCCACAGCGTAAACAGCTCAATCGCCGCCCGCAGCGCGCGCTCACTGACGCCACGTTCCGCTCTCGGTATCTTCTGCTCAGTATCCACAACAAATCTCCATTATTTGCAAAGAAAAGGAGAAAAGGAGAAAAGGAGAAAAGGAGAAAAATTCATAAGGTACAGGGATTGCGCCTGCAAACAGGCGGGCATACCGATGCGCAATCCTGTCAATCCTGAAAATCCTGTCTATTTCTCCTCTTCTCCTCTTCTCCTTTTCTCCTTTTCTAGCCTTTTAAGCCTGTCAGGGCGATCCCCTGTATGTAAGTACGCTGGGCGAAGAAGAACAGCACCAGCATGGGAACCGTCATTACCATGCTGGCCGCCATGAGCAGGCTCCATTCGCCGCCGTGCCGCCCCAAAAACGCCATCAGGCCGATGGCGAGGGTATACGTTCGCTCGTCGTGCAGATAGATCAGCGGGCCGGCAAAATCCATCCACGCGGATGTGAAGGACAGCAGCGCGACCGTTGCCAATGCGGGGCGGGCAATGGGCGCGAGAATACGCCAGAGAATACCCAGTTCATTGCAGCCGTCAATGCGGGCGGCGTCGGAAAGCTCCTGCGGAATGGTCAGGAAAAATTGCCGCAGCAGGAAAATGTAAAACGCCGAGCCGAAAAACGAGGGCACGACAAGCGGCAGGATCGTTCCCGTCCAGTGCAGGGCGCGGAAAATCAGGAACACGGGCAGCATCGTCACCTGCGGCGGCAGCATGATAGTGGCAATCAGAAGAAAGAACAGCGCGTCGCGTCCCTTCCATTTCAATCGCGCAAATCCATACGCGGGCAGGGCGGCGGAAAGCACGGTTCCAATCATCGTCAGCAGGCAGATAACGAGGGTGTTGAAGGTGTAGCGGACGAAGGGAAAGGAAGTCAGCGCGTCCGGGTAGTTGTGCCACTGCGGCGCAAGCCAGCGCGCCGGGATGCAGGCGCTTATTTTGTACTGAGCCGGTATCAGTCAGTTCGCCGTCCATAACGCCGCGAATCTCGCTGGTTCCATCCTCGTTTTCTTTCGTGACAATCATGGTACCCGAATCGGAATTGTCAGAATTGTAGGCCCGCATAATGGGTTGGTACACATCCTGCATTGCGCCATTCTCGTCCTGTTTATGGACTTTTACGGTCGGCACGGTCGGCAGCCAGTGAGTTTCCGCGCTCAATACCTGACTGTCCGTTTTCAGCGACGTGGACAGCATCCATACGAACGGCCCGACAAACAAGACGGAAAACGTAATCAGAATCGCGTAGCCTGCCGCATCGCGGGCGGGACGTTTCCAGCGAACCGGCAGCCGCAGCCACAGCCACCGCGCCAGTCCCGCAACCGCCCATATCCCGATAAGCAGCAAAACCACTCTCACCAGTTCACGCTCCAGAAGAGTTCACAAATTTTACAACGGATGACGAAGACGAAGAAACCGTTACCACGGATGAAACAGATGAAACGGATGAATTCACAGTATGTCCTCATCCGTGTTTATCCGTTTCATCCGCGCTATCCGTGGTAACGTCTTAGTTGTTCGATAGCGAGAAGGTTACGCGGACACACGCGCCGCCTTTGGGACGGTTCTCGTAAGCGATCTGCCCGCCCAAATCCCATCTGCCGATGCTTTCCACCAGTTCCAAACCCGTATTTGCCGCTTTCGCGCTGTTGAAGCCCGGGGGAAATCCCGGCCCATCGTCGCATACCTCCAGGCAGACTGTTTCGCTCTCGGTCGTCAGCGCCACGTCTATGTCGCCCTTGCCGTGCTTGACGGCATTGCTCAACAGTTCGTTAATCAGCAGGGCCATGGAGGCTCCGATTTTCACCGGCAGGGCCACATCCGCCACATCGTCGTAGCGAATTCTACGTTCGCCCATTGTGGCCTGAATGATAGGGATCAGCTTGTTGAGAGCGGCCAGTGCCGAAACGGTATCCATCTCCGCATCGCCTTTGGCCTCCGAGGTCAGCAGGTCATGCAGCAGGGCGAGGGCGCGGGTGTGCTGTCCGACGCGGGCGAGGGCGCTTGCGGGTACAAACTCTTCGCCGTCCTGCATTTGCAGATCCACAAGCGCGGAGATCACCTGCAAATTGTTCTTCACGCGGTGGTGCGTTTCGGCCATCGCGCGTTTCAGGCGAACGTTGAGCGTTTCCAGTTCGGCGCGGCTGCGCTTCAGTGCCTCCTCGGCGGCTTTGCGGGCGGAAATGTCTTCAATCACGGCAATGAAATATTTTGGTTCGCCGTTTTCGGCGCGAACCAGCGAAACCGTCAGTTCGCCCCACACCTCCGCGCCATCCCTGCGCAACATCCGCGTTTCCAGCGAATACGTATCCCCTTTGCCTGCCAGCAGGCAATTCGCGTTGGCATCATACGCTTCGCGGTCACTGGCATGTACCACGTCCGGCAACGACCCCGCCAGCAGTTCCGATTCCGCGTACCCTAAAATGGCGGATAACTTCTGATTAACAATCAGCCATTTGCCCTGCGGGGAAACATGCCCGATGCCCACAGCGGCCTGATTGAAGGTGGACCGAAACCGCTCCTCGCTCTCCTGTCGGGCAACATCCGCCTGCCGCCGCTGCGCGCGATACGTGGCCTCCTGTAGTTCGCGGTCAATGGCGGGGCCGAGCCGCTGTAAATTGCCTTTCATCAGATAATCGTGCGCGCCCGCCCGCATTGCCGCAACCGCCATATCCTCGCTGATCGTGCCGGAAACAATGAAGCAGGGCAAATCCTGCCCGCTTTCGCGCAGCATTTCCAGCGCGGCAAGCGCGCTGAACTTCGGCATGGAATAGTCCGAAATAACGCAATCCCAGGGATGCAGCAGCGCCTGCTGCATGTCGGGCGCATTGTCCACGCGCGTATATTCCGGGTCGTAGCCGCTTTTGCGCAGGGTTCGCAGCAGCAACAGCGCGTCGTCCTCGTTGTCCTCGACAACCAGAACGCGGATCGGCTTGTTCATTCAAGTTCCTCGCCGCTGTTCGATTTCGGCGGCGATTCGTTGAGATTGAGCCAGTAGACGCCCAACTGCCGCGTCGCCTCGATAAAATGTTCAAATTCTACGGGTTTGCGGATATAACTGTTGGCCCCGAACTTGTAGCCGGTAATCATGTCGCGCTCTTCATCCGAAGACGTTAAAATCACGACGGGCAGCAGTTGCGTTCGCTTATCGGCGCGCAGTCGCCGCAGCACTTCCAGCCCGCCGATTTTCGGCAGCTGCAAATCCAGCAAAATCACGGCAGGCATTTGATCCAGGTCGCGCCCCGCATACTCCCCGGTTCCGAACAGGTAATCCAGGGCCTCCGCGCCATCCCGCGCAATCACCAGTCCCTCCGCGATGTTGTTCTTCTTCAGGGCGCGCACCGTGAGAAGCTCATGGTCAGGATTGTCCTCGACAAGCAATATCATTTTGTTATCCATGATTTCCCTCTGGATTCTGCTGCGTGTGGCGTTAAACCAGTGTAAAGTAAAAAGTCGCGCCTTTTCCTACAGCGCCTTCGGCCCATATACGCCCGCCGTGCCGCCGTATCACGCGCTGCACGGTTGCCAGTCCAATTCCGGTTCCCTCGAACTCGCTGACGCCGTGCAGACGCTGAAAGGCTCCGAACAGTTTGTCGGAATAGGCCATGTCGAAGCCCGCGCCATTGTCGCGGACAAAGAACACGGGCTTGCCCTCCTGCATCTCCCGCCCCACTTCGATATGCGCGTCAGAAACTTTTGACGTGAACTTCCAGGCGTTGCCCAGCAGATTTTCCAGCGCGATGTGCAGCAGACGCTCATCCCCTTCGGTTTTTAGATTATCGGCTATGTCAACCGTTACTTCACGCTGCGGGTCGCGCTGGCGCAGTTCATCTGCCACGCTTTGCGCCGTCGCGCTCAGGTTCACGGGCGCGCGCTTCATTTCGGCCCGCGTGAGGCGCGACAGCGCGAGCAGGTCATCAATGAGGCCGGCCATCTGGCGGCTGTTGTTGCGCAAACGCTCCAGATACTTTTTGCCGTCCGAATCCAGAACATCCGCGTAGTCTTCCAGCAACGCCTGACTGAAGCCGTCAATGCTGCGCAGGGGCGCGCGCAGGTCGTGCGAAACGGAGTAACTGAACGCTTCCAGTTCCTTGTTGGTCGCTTCCAGTTGCGCGGTGCGCTCCTCCACGCGCTTTTCAAGTGTGGTATTGAGCGCCTGTATCTCCTCGGAATTGCGATGAATCTCATCCGCATTGCGCTTCAGAGTATCGGCCTGTTCCTGCACGGAAGTCAGCGCGCTGTTATAGCTGCCCGCCAGAACCGCCAGCTGGCGGCGGATGAAAAACGTCAGCGCAATTCCCAGCCCAATTGCCATCACCGTGACCAGCAGGCGCGTGGTATGCGCGGCCTCGCTGCGTGGCAGTCGTGCGCTCCACAAGCAGTTTTTCCTCTACGCCGCGGAACTCATCGAACTGTTTTTCAAGGTCATCCAGCGCGGCCTGCTTTCGGAGAATCAGCGCGCGCTTGTCGCGCTCGGCGGCAAAGAGATTTCGCTCCTGCGGATCCAGATGTAAACTGCTGAACTGGCTGTCCATGGTTTGCACCCGGACAACCTGCGGCGGATTGTCGGCTACCAGATGATATAAATTCTGTACGCAGGTTTCCGCGCGGGCTTTGCCGCGCGCGTAGCGGTCCAGAAACATTTTGTCCCCGGACAAAAGATACGCCTGTTCCGCATTTTGCATGTGGAAAACCGCGTTGCGCAGGGACCGCGCTTCGATAATAACCTTATAGGTGTGATCCGTCCATTGCGCGGCCACCATCAAATTATTCATCTGCGCGAACAAAATGATGAGCAGTAAAATCAGGCCGAGCAAAGGCACGGCAACGGAATTGCGCAACGCCCCTCGAAAACCGGCAGCATTAATCATGGTGGTTGGTGACTGGTGGTTAGTGGTTGGTGGCTGGTGGCTGGTTCCTTGTCCCGTGCAGTTCCTGCTGTACAACAGATCGAACTTGCTTGAAGAGAAACCAGTCACCAACCACCAACCACTAACCACTCGCCTTTTGTGGCGCGATCTGATTATAGAAATGGCGCACCACCTGCGACACGCCGTAGCCTGTTGTCAGGTGGACGAATTTTTTGCCGTCACGGGCGCAGATGTCCTGCGCGTTTTTCCACTCCTTGCGGGAAAAGCGCGTGAGCAGAGCCACAATATCGGAATGGCGCAATTCCGTATCGAACTTGGCAAGCGGGTCGGACGGCTTGGTGCTGGGCCAGACCAGTTCGGACAATTGCAGCGCCTCCTCTATCTTACGACGATTCTCCTCGCGGCAGGTTCCGCCCAACAGCAAACAGCGCTTGCCTCTTGTCACTTCGCGCACGGCTTCCAGTTCCGCTTTCAACTCTTCCAGCGCGCCGGATGGCTCCTCTTCAATCGCTTCCGCCCGGCCTATGTCCTGCCGCCGCTCCCATTCCAGATTGATTTCGCGCTGCAATTCTTTGAAATTCTCGTTGTTTTCCAGAAACGACGCCCAGGGCAAAAGCGCGTCGCGCAGCCTGCGGTCGGACGCGGGAATACGCAATTCCTTGCAATGCAGCAGCGCGGCTTGCAATTGCGCTTCATCCTCGGCCTCGTTCGCCCCGAATCCGGGCGCGGCCACCAGATCAACGACAGCATCCACGCTCTGCTGTCCGCTCTTCCATTGCGCGCACCGGTTCGCGCGCCTGCTCCCACGCCTCGTCAATCGTCAACGCTTTCTCAATCAATTCGGCTATCGGCACTTTGGGACGCAGGCTGTAAAGGTAGCACTGCGCTTCCTTTGCCCAGTAGCGCAGGTCGTCGAATAGCTGCTGCTGGAACGGGTCCCGCGCTCCGATGCGAAACAGCAGGCGGTTGAAACGCTGCTGTATGGCCGCAACCGACTCGGCCAGGTTCTGCACATCCGCGACGGAAAGAATAGAGCGGTTGGCAATCCACCACTCGAACGCTTCTTCGGCTTTGGCGGTTTCCTCATAACGCTCAGCCAGTTCGCCCCACTGGAAGGCCGTGGGGAGTGGCTCCACATCGTAATCGAGCGCGACGGTATACTCCTCGTCGCCCGCGCGATCCAGAATATCCACGATGTCCTTGCTCAGTTCGGTCACTTCCGCTACTTCCGTATCGCCGGCCTCCTCTTCCAGGCGGCGCTGACGGCAGGCAAAGGCTCGCAGGCGCAGGCAGTTCGGCACGTTCAGGTTGCCGTTCTCGGTTCGCAGCGACACGCCCACGATCCAGGCGCGTAACTGGTCGCGCAAACCCACGGCGTCTGTTTCGATGTCAATCAGGGGGCGCACGGGATGGCGATGGGGACGCGGGGCGGAATCATAAGACGCGGGCGGCGCGGAACGCTCCTCTTCCGTATCCATATCGCGCAGATTATGCCCGTTCGCCGCTTCGGACTGAATCGGCAACGGCTTGGAAGCGAGGGGAAGCGAGGGATAAGCGGGGGCGGGCGATGTGGAAGGCGCGTTGTCGTTCGCTATTTTGGCGGTGTTGGGGAGAACCGGCGCAGGGGAACCGGAAACGTTTTTTTCATCGGCGGTCGGGCTGATGGAAGAGGGAGGAGCGGCAACCGGCGAGGCGGGAGCAACGGCAATAACAGCAGCAGAAGCCCCGACCTGACTGAGCGCTTCCAGAAGTTCGCGCACGGCGACACGATGCTGCCATAATTCATTATACAGCGTGGAATCCTCTACATCGCGGGCGGTGTGCAGCAGGCGCGTCAGGCGTTCAAAAGCGGCCTGTAAAAAATGAGTGCGTTGCGCGGCATGTTCGGCAAGCCGGCTTTGCACCTGTGAGCAGTAACTATCAAAGGCTTCGGCAGAACGCAACGGCGAGGGAGAACTTCCCGGTTCGGAGCGCATCCCTTTATTTTGGCTCTCTCCATTCCCGCCTGTCGGCGTTACCGTTCGCGGGGGCGCATAATTGGCGCGATTTTCACTGATCGAGTATTCAGACAATTTTTCTTCTCCTTGAGGCAAACAGAGTTACCATTTTAACAAACAACAGCGAACAAACAGCAACATGAACGTTACTCATCCCTCATAACAGGGTACAGCCCGGATGCGAACCGGATTATAAAGGCGTCGCCCAGAGTTCCCATACCTGGCTGAACGTCAGGCTTTTCACATGCCCGTCGCCATGCAGGGTATTGAACCGGCGCTCGAACAGCAGGGGGTTCGTTCGGTCAAAATGCATTACGCCGATACTGAGATCATCGCGCCCGGTTCCGTGCCATAATCCCGAACCGTCCATATACACATTCAGTTGCGCGGGCGTCTGGAAGAACGCGTCCCCGGAATGGCGCGCGGCGATTTCCGTCCGGTACAGGTAACTGGTTCCGTACTTATTGAACAGCGAACGGTCGGCTCCCAGATACAGGCCGGTGAAATCTTCAATGATTGTACCCGTATCGCCGGGGCAATGAAATATCTCTCTGGATTTGGCATAGGGCTGCAGGACCTCGTGCAGCCAGGGCAGAGTGGGAATCTGCGCCTTGAAATTCGGGGATGCCGTTCCATATCTGCGGGGTAGTCGCGGTCGGCGGGATCCACGGCGCAGGGATACAGACCGTCATAATCCTGAGAGTACATGGCAAACGCATGTCCCGCCTGCCGCATATTGGACACGCACGAAATGGCCCGCGCTTTCGCCCGCGCCTGCGCAAAGACCGGAAACAGAATCGCCGCAAGCACCGCGATAATCGCGATCACGACGAGCAATTCAATAAGAGTGAAAGCAAAGTGACGGGGGGAATAGTTGTTCATGGCAGCCCGTGTTGTTAAATAGCGCTATGTTGCTTTGTTCGTTGTTTATCGCGGCTTTCTCTCTGCCTGATAGAAAATACTTTTCCTGGCATCTCTGTTGTTGGTTTATCGGCGATTGTGACGGTCAGAATTCGGAATCTGCCTGCGAATTCGGACGCCAAATTTTAGTTTTTGCAATTTGTTGCAAAAATTGGATTTCCTGCCGAAATGAGAACGGGAATGCAGGCGGTAACCAATTCGGATGGAACCTATTCAAGCTGACAGGGATTTATCGCGCGTTCGTTCTGAGATGGCCCATGTGAACCGTTGAACAGGAAACCATAACAGTGTCCATACGCCCAGCTTGCTCCGCATTGGCCGCGAATTGACTTCGCGCCTACTTTTGCTTTTTGCCTTTCTCCTTCTCCTTTCTTTTTCCTCGCCTGTCGTGTCGGGCGCAGCAGTCGGGCGACAATCCGCTGTACGGCAATCCACGCGGGCCGATTGCCGTTCGAGATGCGCGTCCCTACAACCTGCTGTTTTTGCAGTTTATGCCGGAAACCGCGGACGTTCTGCCGCCCCGCGCCAACACTTACAACCTGCATCTGGAAATCATCAACAATCTGCTGGCTCCTCGGCGCGAATCGGGCAGGCGCAGGTTCGGGAAGATAATGAGTATCAGCGACTGCTGTTTACGTGGAAGCGAGGGTTGGGGCGCGGAATGGAACTGGCGGTATCCGTTCCCCTGCAATGGCGCAATGGCGGCTTTCTGGACGGCATTTTAAGCAGCTATCACAGCCTGTTCGGATTGCCGGGCAACGGCGAGGACGATCCTGCGGGCCGCGACTTCTTCCGCCAGTATCAGAGCGCGCTGTTTCTGACAAACGCGAGTGGGCAGGCAGCGGTTAATCAGGGCAATGCGTTCGGGTTGGGCGAAACCAACGTGACGCTCAAGCGCGGCCTGATTCGGCAGACGGGGCGTTCTGCTTTGGCTGCTGCGGGGCGGCCTAAAACTCCCAACGGGCAATCAACGCTGCTGCTGGGCAGCGGCAATGTGGATGTGGGCCTAGCCTGGATGGACGGTACAGCCTGGGACGGGACATCATTGTTTATGCCAATGTGGGCGGCGGATTGTTGGGACGCGCGAGCCGGGTTCCCGGCGCGCAGCCGAACCGCTGCAAACGCTTGTCGCGCTGGAATATCGCGCCAACAACCGCGACAGTTTTGTGCTGCAAATGGACGGCAATACCCGCGTGGTCCGAACCGGCAATCGTTTTGCGGATGGCTGGCAGTCCACCGCCACGTTCGGCTACCATCGCGTTCTGGACCGCCACCATCTGCTGACGCTCTCGTTCTCCGAAAACGGCGACATTCACAACTACACCCTGCCCGCCTTCAGCAATATCGGCCCGGATTTCAGCGTGTCGGCAGGGGTGCAGTGGCGATGAGGAGTAGGTGATAGGTGGAGAGCTATAGAAACTTGTATGCTGCTACTCTTTACTTTCCAATGGCAGGATGCGCATTGCGGAGTTACTCTCACTCTACTTGAGGTACAGCATATTCGCGGGATAGTCAATCAGCAGGCGATAGTGGGAAAGCACGTCGAAGCCGAGATGCGGGGGCATGTTGGGGTGTTCCTGGGCGAGATAGCGGACGGGGAAATTGGGCAGACGCAAACCGCCGAATTCGAGTGCTTGCAGCGTCGCCTCATTTACTTTCAGATTGCCGAAAATGCTGCGCTGCGGCAGGGCAATGCGGGTTGGTTCCAGATCGAGGGCGCGGGCGTCCTGCGGCGAAATCAGGGTGCGCGCTCCGCCGGTATCTACGGCCAGGGTGACATCCCGCTGCGCGCGTTCGGACTGCGCAGGCGTACCCGAATATCGAAACTGCCCGGAGTTTTGTTGGCGCGGGGAAGCGCGATAGCATCCTGCATGTGGACTTCCTCGCCGCTCGGCTTCGGTCAGATCGCCGCCCTGCCAGAGCGTGATGCGATGCGCCTGAAAATCAATAAGAACAGCGTGGTCGGCAAGAAAATCCCATCCCAACACGCCGTCCAGGGGACAATCGAGCAGGTCCAGGCGGTAAGCTTTGAGCAGCAGAAACTGCGCGCGCATCGGTTTGCAGGCTGCCGATCTGCAGTCCCGCCGTCACCTGCTGCAAAGGCTTGCCGTCGGCAAAGCAGGCAGGCGAGCCGTCCACGTCGCCGCGCCGGTTCCCCTTCCATAGCGAGGGCTTGCGCCAGCCGGTCGGTCATCAGGCAAGGCGTGAACCCTGTATCCACCACAAATGTCGCTTGCGCGGTGTTGCGATGTCCGTTGTTCAGGCGCACACGCACGAGCGGCATACCCCGTTCGGGAGCGGGAGTGTAATCCAGCGTCGTGACGCGGCGGCGGGCGGCGTTTCGGCACGGGCGCGAAGAGGAATATACGCGCTCAGCGCCATCCGGCCGAGAAAATTGCCACAATGATTTTGGAAGACGCGATGTTGATCAAATTGTTACGATACCACGCAACGGGCGCATTCGTCATATCAAAAATATCAAAATCCATTTAATTCACGGATGAGCGAAGCGCGCAGGAAGCATCAAAGGAAAATAGGAAAAAGGTTGCGTACTAAGGATTTCGCCATGAGGTCGCCGCTTTCCTGCGAAAGCTGGTTTTTATTTTTCAACGTAGTCGTTTGAGGCGTTTATTCCCATGATTTCAGGGGAAAGTTCCCGGCGATTCCCCAATTTGAATTATTTTTGAAATAAATTCTTCAGAAAGCCTTGACAAACTCTAAAGAATTCACTATACTACCCTCATAGATGTGTATGGTGCGCGGTCTAAACACGGAAGGCAGAGGCGCGCTTGTTCCTCCAGGCGTTCCAGTTTTCCCGCAATCATTCCTAGTAAACGGCACCCGGTCTATCCCTGCTGTTGATCGGGTATGGACTGCAATCCACGAAGACGTGTCTGCGCCGGCCAGCCATACGCGCTTGAATCCCAATCCCTGCTTTCGGGCAGAGGATATTCTCGCATTGAACGGAGACTTTTTCGTTTCCGTTCTCACACCCACAGGAGAGACACGTTGACACACGCTTCTACCCCTCGCAAGTCCGCTCAGGGCTTTACGCTGATCGAACTGCTCGTCGTGATCGCCATTATCGCGATTCTCGCCGCCATTCTCTTCCCTGTTTTTGCGCAGGCCCGCGAAAAAGCGCGGCAGGCCAGTTGTTTGAGCAACACCAAGCAGGTGGGACTGGCAATCATCCAGTATGTTCAGGATTATGATGAGCAGCTGCCTTGGGGACGCTTCGTGTATGCGGCGCAACACCGCCACAGCGACCGTGCCGGGCATTGGCTGGGCGGGCGGCGGTATTTCCCTATTCCAAAAACGGCCAGGTTCTGCGCTGCCCGGATGACGCCACGCAGCCGACCATCGCCAACGGAGACATACGTAACTGAACGAAGGGCGTCACAGCC
>CAWFQB010000008.1:0-75567 GCA_963817895.1 uncultured Chthonomonadaceae bacterium | reverse complement strand
CTGGTCGCAGTCCTCTTCGTTCGGGAACTGCGTCGGCGATCTCTTCGGCGATGGTCTGCGGGTCGCGGGTCTCATCGACCGCGTGACCGTCTGGTCTTCATTGACCAGAAAGCGCGTCTCCCACGGCAGATTGCAGGCCTGCGACAGGAAGCCGGCGATGTCGGGCATCATCGGCTGCCGCTCGGTCCAGCGCACGTCGAGCGCGAAGGTGATGAGCCCGGCGCGGGCCTGCGCCAGATCGATGAACTCCTCTTCGTCAGCAGGCCAGCACATCGTAGGAGTGCGCCATCACCAGCAGGGAGAGTTCTTCCTCGTTGTCGGTGTTGTCGCCGGCTGATAGGGGCGAATGTTCTCCGGCTCCACTTCCCACCACTGCGCGAACAGGCGGGCCAGCGGCTCCGAGTTCTCGCCCAGCCAGAGCAGTCGGGTGGGCGCGTAGCCTTTGTTGTCCAGCACGGCGGCGGCGAGGCCGACGACATACGCGACATCCTCTTCGCTCGGCTGGAAGAAGATGAACCGCTCGCCGGGCACGTTCTCGTCCGGGTTGGTCTCCAGCAGCATGCCGCGCGTCTGCACATAGTGCCAGTCCCGCAGGTCCATCTCCTCGGTCTCATCGAAGTCGCGGACGCGGGCCAGCAGATCGCCGACCTCTTCGCGCACCGCCTCCATGCCCTGGAACTGCGCGGCGGATTCCGGCGGCGCGATCTGATAGACCGCTTCGGCCTCGTCGATCTGCCGCAGCAGCGCGTAGCACTCGCCCATCTCCAGCACCAGCCAGATCGGCAGGCCGCCGTATTTGTCGTTCAGGGCATGGAAGACGCTGATGGCGTCCTGATAATCGCCCAGATCCATACACGCCTGCGCGAGATGCATGTCGATCGCCTGACTGAGCTCGTTGATCTGGTCGCCCAGCAGTTCCCGCGCTTTCGCCAGAAACGGCCGGGCCAGAAACATCTGCTGCAACTGGAAGAAGCGGTTGCCGACGGCAAAGTACGCGGCGGGTTCATTGCGATTGTCGCGCAACTGCTCGAACAGTTCCAGTTCATCGCTCTGCTGCGCGCCCTGCGCCTGCGCCATTTGCCGGAGCAGGCTGATAACGGTACTCAGCACCAGATCGGAAGAAACGTCCGTTTGAAACGCGACCACCATCTGCTGCAGGCGGATTGGGTGTCACCCGCCGCCGCCATTTCGTTCACGCGGGCAATCACTTCTTTCACTTCATCGGAAACTTCCGATGTGGACAAGTCACTTCCGCCGCCGATGGGCTGGCCGTCCGGCCCCAAATGCTGCCGGAGCCGCCCAATGGCTGTCCGTCCGGTCCTAAGATACGCATGATAATCACTCCCGAATGTAAAGATTAGCCCTCAACCCCAATAGCGTTCAAATGAGCGTTTGCAGGGACACAACTTGTTGTGTCCTCCTCCGTCATGGCGCGAGAGGGGAAATAGTTTAAGCTGTAAAATGGTATAAAATCTGGCTGATGGCGACAAGGGCGGCGGTCTCGGTGCGAAGGATATGCGGCCCAAGGTCACGGCGCTATGATTCGACGCAAGGGCAGCGGATACCTCCGCTGGACTCCAGCCGCCTTCCGGCCCGATGGCTAGAACAAGCGCTGCGTCTCTGCGTGAAACCCGCTTCGAAGACCTGCGCGTAAGGCGGCGCGTTCCCGTTTGGATGCAGGACAATATCATACGGGAATTTCGTCCGTCTCCGCCTGCTTTCGCCAGTTGGCTCAATGTTGAGCGGTTCGCCGATTTCCGCGATTTGGCTGCGCCCGGACTGTTCCGCCGCGCCCTTGGCAATCTGCTGCCAGCGGGCTGACTCGTTCAGCGACTTTTGCGGCGGGAATATCCGCCACGCTGCGCTCCGCCCGAATCGGAACAAACGCGGATGCGCCCGCTTCCGTGCCGTGCTGAACCACCTGCTCGAACTTATCGCCTTTGCCCAACGCCTGCGCGACGTAAATACGGATAGGGGCTCCGGCGGCATGTGCAATGGTTCCGTCAATCCGCGCCGTGTTTCATTCTTTCCGATGCTTCGATAACGACGCGAAAAGCGTTTCCCGTCCCGTCCAACAAAACAACGTTTTCGCCGATCTTCGCCCGCATTACCCGCGCCAGATGCAGATGTTCCGCGCCCGGTAATGCGCCGTGTCGCCCTGAAACTGCGGCGGATTAAGAAAGAGATGCTGCATTAGTTTACCCAAATTCGCTGTGAAACACGTTCTATATGTTGTCGGGCAGGATATGCGGCAGCGTGTTACGATCCGCTTCCTGCGATATGCCCGGAGTGGGGCGCGCGGCGCGCAGAAGTTCTTCGGGGGCGATTTCTTCCCGCGAGGCGCGTACCAGCGTGAGACTTCTGCCTGCGGACCGGCAAGCCGCTCGATGGCGTGGCGGGCGCGACCGGCAAGCGGATGGCCCGAAGTGAAGGCGATAGCCTCCAATGCGGGTACGGCGCGACTGTTGCCCAACTGCTGCAGGCCGTCAATGGCCGAGCGGGCGACCTGCCTTTCCCCGCTGCGCAAGGCCTCGCTCAAAATAGCAAGGCAAATGTCCCCCTTCTGTTCGCGCAGCAAACGCCGGATCGCTTCCGCCCGTATCCAGTCGGTCATGTTGGCAAGCAGGGGGATTGAAAAATCGATTTTCTGAACTTGCGGCAAGGTGGCAGGGCCGAGATTCAGGGCGCGGGTATAGATGGCGAGGGCGATTGCCGGAGCGGGTTCCAATTCGCCGCGCGCAAACGTCGCGCTGCGCGGAGCCATGATGTCCAGCGCGCGCAGGCCGCTGAGAGCGACAATCAGGGTTTGCAGGCAGGCTTGCTCGTCAGTAAACTGTGTCGCCTGTTCGAACGCCGCCCCGACCGCCTGAAGTATGGGCGCTTTGCCGATGCGCAGACCAACCTGCGTTCCATACTCCTCAATATCGCGCCCCGGATAGCGCGTAAACCACTCGTCCTGATAGGCGCGGAGCAAAACGTGGCGGACGCCCTGCGAATAGCCCCGATGGTGCAGCAGTCCCGCCGCGCCAAAAGCAATGGCAGGCGAACCGCGCAGGGCGCGATGCAGATACGGCAACGCCTCTTCGCCCTGCATCAGCAGCCACTCCAGCGCGTGTCCGTACTCCGCCTCGTCCGCGCTTCCCAATCGGGCAATCTGCCGCTTCCACTGCCGCGCCTGCCGGACGCGCCGCCATAAACCTTTGATACCGCTGCCGGGGCGATATTCAGAGCGGTTTGCATCAGAGATTTGCGCTGCGCGCGGATAGCGGGATGGGAACATGATGGCGCGATCTCTTTAGAGCCTATCCCAACAGGCGATTGCATTTGCGTCCGAAGGAGGACATAACATGTTATGTCCCTACGCCGCAGGCCACTCAGACGGGTACGTTCTTTGTACCCGGCCTATTGGGATAGGCTCTTGTATATCGGAACAATGTCCCTACGCGGGTGAAGACGGTTGAGAAGACGGCGCGGGGCGTTCGGCGGGGCGCAGCAGCGTGTCGGGCGGCGTGGCGGCATTGTTCCCCGAAGCCGGACGCAGCAGCGTTTCCGGGCGCGAATCGCTTTGTACAGACGCGCGCAACAGCGTCATGGTTTCCGGGTTATTCTGGCGGATGCGGGCAATGGCGGCGTTTGCGGTTGGGGACAACAGCGTATCTTTGTTCGCGGCAAGGGATTGCAGCAGGGGCAGCGCGCGAACGTCGCCAAGTTCGCCAAGAAAAACAATGCCGGTCAGTCTAACAGCAAGTTGGGGCGCATGAACAGCCTCGACAAACAGCGTAAAACTCTCCTGTCCGTACATCGCCAGCAACGCCTCTCCCGCCGCCAATCTCACCTCGCTACTACCATCCCCGGCAAGCGTGTCTTTGTGCGATTGCGCATGAAGGCGCATTAGTTTGAGGGGAGGAATGTCGCACCACAGGGCGCGAATGATCTGTACGCGCGCGGTTTGCGCGACAGGAACGCCCAAACGAACAAGCGCGCGGATGCAGGCAACTGTTACATCCCGTGTCTGTTCAACCTGGTCACTGTCAGCCACCTCCTCCAGCGCAAAAAGGGCGTTGTCCAGCAATTGCCGCAGCAAATCGGGACAGCGCGGATCGGTTTCAGGAGCAGGCGCGTCACTTTTGCCGGACGTTCCCGCGTTCCAGCGCTCCATCGTGTCTTTTGAAACGCGGGTAAACCACTGCATGGCCTGATTGGCGACCTGCGTGGCATCGGAATTGCCGCGCAGCAGGGCGTGAAACTTGTCGCGCAGATTGGGCTGCGGCCATGCGTCTGCCAGTAGATGCAGCATCTGCTTGCCGACAGGATCATCCAGAAACAGGAGGGCGTGGGCAACCTCCTGCCGAACTGTTCCGTCCGGGTGCGGAAGGAGGGAGAGCAGCGTTCTCCGCGTGTGCGCGTCTGAAACTTCGTTTTCGCGGCCCCGCGTGGCAATCGCGCGGGCAATGCCGACCATCAGCGCGGGTTCGGGGCGGCGGGCAAGAACCGCGCAGAAATGTGCTTGCAGTTCACATCGCGCGCCGCTGCTGTACAAAGGCATGTTCGCAAGCGCAGGCAGGGCGTCCAGAACCGCGTCCAGCGTATCGCCCGGAAATTCCTGTTGCCCGTCCCAACGCAGCACAAGGCGCAATAGAGCATCGTAGGGCAGGGGATTATGCCGAACCAGAATGGCGATGGATTGAGGGACGCTGAACCCGGCTTCCAGCGCGTTGAGCGTTTCCGTGTAAATGGCGGCAGGGGTTGTCAACTGCTGTGAGGCCAGCCCCTCCAGCGCGGCAATGACAAGCGCGCGAACGCTGTGGTGGGGATCGCGCAACAGAGGAAACAGCAGGGGAGCGACACGAGACGAAAAGATATGACGCGAAGCGCGGACGGCCAGACTGCGCTTCGCGATAAGCGGATCGTGAAGCATCTGCGCCAGCATGTCGAGCGCGCCCTCCCCGAACTTCGGAACCGTATCCTCAAACAATCTCTCGTGTTCCAGAGCGGTATCGGCCAGAACTGTCAGCGCGCGCGGGTCTTTCAACTCGGCCCATACACGGCAAATGCTTTTGCGGATACGGGCATTGTCTTTCTGCGGCGATGTCTGCTTCCACACTTTTATCAGGGCATCGGAAGCATCGGGTACGCCGATCTGGATAAAGGCGGCTTCGAGGTCGCGCGCTACGCCGGGTTCCGAAGGCATTTGCCACTTCAAGTTGTCAACCAGAACGCTCAGGCCGGCAGAGTCGCCAAGAAAATGCAGGACAACAGCGGCGTTGAACTGGGCGCGGGGCGCGCCCGTCCTGCGGATGGCGGCATGTAGCGAGGGCAGGCTGGCTGCGCCCAGTTCGCGCAGCGTCTGCATTGCCCGCCTGCGCTCGGCCTCGCTGTCCGCGCCAAGCGATTGCGCCGCATACCACGCTTTCGCATGCGCAACGCCCGATTCCAGCAGTCCCATTGCCCCTGTACCTTTATGTCGCAGTCAGTTTTCTGGTGTTATTGTAGCATGTTCCTCCCTTGTTTCCGCGTGACTATATGGAGTGACGCGCCATTAAGAAGATGTTGTCGGAGAGGATTGCCGCAGCGCCTTCGACCAGGCATCCAGAAACTGAATTCGCGCCTGTTGTTCCGGCGTGAGTGGCTCGGTGTACGTCGCCGTTGTCATGACGTTGTGCGTGACGGGATCGGTGTGACTTGTGGTGTGAATGACCTGACTGCCCGCCATGTTCTTGAGCTTCAGCAAGACAATGGAAAGCGCCATTCTGTTATCAGGCGCAACCAGTTGAACCGGGGGCGTATCCATGCGCCAATTTGCGCCTTTCGCCAGCGTGTAAGCCTTGCCGACCGTGCTGCCGCCGAGAACAGGGATCAGCGCTTCCATCAGTTTGCGCGTGGTTAGGCCATCAGGATGCCTGCATTCAATAAGGTCACTGAGCATCAAGCCCACAAAGACGGTTTTCTGGCGCTGCCACAAGTCCTCCAACATTTTTTTTGCGCTGGCATTCAATTTCTGGTATTCTGTGTCCTCATAGAACTTTGGCGCTTCGGCCACGCGCTGCTCTCCCTGATAGAAGTACAACGTCGCCAGTTTGAATCGAACCGTATTGTCCTGCGGATTACGGGTGAGTTCCTGCTGCAATCGCCTGCTCTCCTCCGCCCATCGCGTCGGCGCAGATTGCGCCAACCCGATAAAAGCGATCAGATCACGAGGGTCTTTGGCGAGTTTCTGCGCAAACAGCGTTTCCGCCTCCGCGTACCTGCGCTTCTCCAGCAGCGTACAGGCTTTCACATCTACAGAATTTGAACTCATCTGCGACATGGACACGTTTGCAATTTGCCCCGGCAATACCCGGTGATAGAAATCATAATGGACCTGCGCCCTGCAAGCAAGCGGCATCGCGGTCATTAACATTACGATGACATACGTAAACAACTTCATTCTCTTGTCTCCGACCCGAAACAGTAACCTGCTGTTCGGTAAGATGATGAACCTCCCGGATGGTTCAAATCCGTCCATGAAGTTTACCTGTGAAGTCAGCGCCTGTTACGGAAACTTACTGTTGGTCAAGCGCAACCGCGACTGTCACTTGCCCATTGGAATTCGGCACGCGAATTCCCGTCCAGTTCACATCGCCGCTGTATCCATGCAATCCCCATGTGCTGCAAGTGCCTGCCAGATCAGACCAGACCATAGCGATATATACCTTAACAGTTTTGTGTGGGGGAATAGTAACGTCAATGGTTTGGGTAATCGAGGAAGTTACCTGAGTTGTGCTTGTAATCGACTCGTTCACTTTGAATGCCAGGAAGCCAGCAGGATTTGTAGCCTGCGTGGCGACTTCTGAAGCGATTGTGCCAGATTTGGTTTTTTGAAGTTGTTCGGTTATGGTGATGTGTACTGTCTGCGCCACATCGGTGTCATTTTGATACTTATTAAAGTATGTCCAATCCGGGTTTGTCGTCCCACTGACGTATGCGACCGGATGATCCATTTGGGAGGAACGATGCCAATCTTCGTACTTGCCGTGGAAGCGCAAATAGTAGTTGGAGGTGGCGGTGGCGGCGTCAACGGAGTCCGTCAAACGCAAGTTAATGTGATCTGCCGTTCCCGGAGCCGCTGTTGGAGCAGAGTAAGTCAATAGAAACGTTGCCGGCAGAGAAGGACCGAACAACCCGCCTGCCGCAGCGCCAATCAGGGAAGAGTACCAGTGGTATTCGCTGTTGTCGTTCCAGCCGCCGACGGGATGCCCCGTGTAGGTGACATCAAGATTGCTGCCGGTGGGAGCCAGCGTGTCGGCAGACATGGTGCTGTCGTCAGCGTACACGTTCTGAACCAGGGTAGCCGTTCCGTATGCTGCCGCTGTGAGTTGCGCTTGCCTGCCACCTCACCATACCATTGCGGAGAAAGTAAGCTGTGGCAGGGGGATTGGGGGCAAGATTGCCCTGATAATCTTCATAGCGCGCATGGACAGTGATGGTGTTAGTATAGTGAATGATAACCGAGGAGTAAGCGCCGGAAATACTGCGAGAATTGGAGGAATTGTTTTGGGGCGCGTCTGTGTTCTGTCCCTGAAAATTCCAGTTGGTGTCGGGTATGGATACTGGCTGCCCGCTGGCATTTACAGCGGACTGAGAAAAAGCGCCTACATTGTCATAGGTGATGTGCCAGTGTGGCGGAGGACCACCACCATACTGCGCTTTCGCCGGTTGGCTGCTTAGACACAGGCTCATCAGCAGGCAAAACAAGAGAGAGAGAGTTTCATCAGGCGACCTCCAATAAAAGACGGGCAGCGACATTGCTGCAAATTGGAATGTTGAACTCATAAAAATGGGACATGAGTTCCAAGTCGATGAGGCGCTTAATGTGGAGAATAACTCCAAGAATAGTATAGCGCACTGCGCGCGTTTTTATGGAAGAAACAGGATAGTCCATGCTGCATATTTTGCGATTATTCGCAAGTGGTAAACATATAGTGGCAAAGGCCATATGAACCGGACTGGGAAGACGTGAGGCTTGACGCAATGCAGAAGGAGATAGAGAATTAAGTGTCGAACTATATGGAGAGATACGATTTTCAACAGCAAAGGGGCGATGAGAACACATGGATGAACACAATAAGAATGAAAAAACAGGTGTGGCGCTGTTGTCGTTTGCGCATGTCCATGCGCGGGGCTATGCGGATCAGGCGCGCGACAATCCCGATTTGCAGCCGGTTGTAATTTGGGACGAGGACGAGGAGCGCGGGCGCAATGAGGCGGACAAGCGCGGCCTGCCCTTCAACGCCGATCTGGACGCAACCCTGGCAATGCCCGAAGTTCAGGCCGTCGTCTGCTCCGCGCCCACCAACCGGCATCGGGAGATTCTCATCGCGTCGGCGCAGGCGGGCAAGCACATCTTTACCGAAAAAGCGCTGACCATCACCATTGCGGACGCGACGGACGTGATGCGGGCGGTGGAAGACAGCGGCGTGAAATTTATGATTTCGCTGCCGTCCCGCGCCCGCCCGGAAATCCTGTTCGCCAAAAAAGTGATGGATGAGGGACTGCTCGGACAGGTGACAACCATGCGCGCCCGAATTGCGCACATGGCGGCTTTAGACCGCTGGTTCAGCGCGGGGTCGGCGTGGTTCGGGGATGAGGAGCAGGCGGGCGGGGGCGCGTTTTTCGATCTCGGCTGCCATCGCGTGGATATTATGCGCTGGTTCCTCGGTGAGCCGATGTCCGTCGTCACGCAAATGAATAACTTCAGTCAGGCGTATGAGATTGATGACAATATGGTGTCCGTTGTCACCTTCCGCAACAACGCGATTGGGATTCTGGATGTGTCTTGGGTGCAGCGGTTCGGCCCGAACCCGCTGGAAATCTACGGCACGGGCGGCTACCTGAGCATCGAAGCGGCTCCCAATGGCCCGCGTATTCAGCTTGTCAGCGACCAGCTGAAAATGGGCGACATTCAGGGCTACATCAGCCCCACGCATCTTCCGCCCGCCCTCCCGTCTCCCATGCAGCAGTGGGTTGCAGCCATCAAACACGGCACAGCCGCCACCATCAACATCTACGATGCGTGGGCCTTGACCCAATTGCTGGAAGGCTGCTACACGGCGGGACGCAACGGGCATGAGGTTACGTTTTAGGTGGTGGTTGGTGGCCCTCAACCCGGGCGTCCACTTGTGGACATGCCCCTTCTCCCAAGTTTGGGAGAAGGGGAACCTGATGGGATAGGCTCTTAGTTGGTGGCTGGTGAATGGTAGTTGGCAAATGGATGACGACACAAACGTTGAGGAAACGCATACGTTAGATTTGGAGCCGGAAGGCGGCGATATTACGACGCTGTACGCGCCTGTCTACGCTGTTGTGCGCTCTATTCCCACCGGCAAGGTGATGACATACGGACAGGTGGCGGACGCGACAGCGAACATCGCGTTTACGGCGCGCCAAGTGGGAACCGCCATGCGCTACGCGCCCCCCGATGTACCCTGGCAGCGCGTTGTGGGGGCGGGCGGCCATCTTCCCATCGCCAAACTCAGCCCGGAAGCCAGCCTGCGCCAGCGCCGCCTTCTGGAGCAGGAGGGCGTCGCCTTTCTGGAACGCAACCCCAACCGCATAGATATGCCCCGCAGCCAGTGGCTTCCCAACGCGCCTTTGGTTGCGGAAGGGGATGAACAACCGAGTCTTTTTGAGGGATGAGGGATGAGGGATAAGGGATGAAGCCAATGCGCGGGTTGAACAAGGCTTTTTCCTCATCCCTCATCCCTCATCCCTCATCCCTTCACTAAACATGCAAGTCTCCTGGAATTTCTATCGATTCGATTACGCGCGGTTTTTGATGCTGCGTCCCCTGTTGCGTGCGGCCACTTTGCCGGAAGCGTTCGCCGCGTTTGGCGAAGGGGCGGAGATCGAGGCGATTGCGGAAGCCGTTGCGGAACAATCGCTGACACTCGAAGCGGCGCGTAATGCACTGGCGTTTGCGCTGTGCTGCGAGGGCGACGCGCTGCCTGTGGATGCTTCGTTTCCCCGGTTTGTGGCTGCGGTGTCCCGGCGCAGGGGCATGGAGGACGTGGGGGAAATGCTCGGCGGGCTTATTAGTGGTGGTAAGCCGGTGGAAGCGTGGATGGCGGCGGACGATGGCATCGCCGGGATGCTCACGCCCGATGAGACGACGCGGCTTTATGCCGCCTGTCGGCCCCTCCTGACCGGGCGCGGGCGCAGTTTGTCTCAGGTAGGCGGCAAGCGAGGCAGGCGAACGCGGCGCGGCGGACTGGTCGGCGCGTGTATCCATTTTGTCCGCCACTTACTCAATCTGGGCCCGCTTCCAGATGATCTGCTGCTGTTGTTGGGTACGCTATTGAAGGCGGCGCAGGCGAACGAGCAGGGGATTGCCGTCACTATCGCCTGAGAGCCAACAGGAAGAAAATACGGCGCGAAAATGTTTTTGTAACGCGCAGGCCGTTTGTTTCGTCCATACAGGCGCAAACCCCTGAACAAATTTGCCGGTCAGGGCGTCCATAGTAGAGTGCTAAAACGCGCAATTCCTTCTGAAACTTTTATCACCTGTAAAGAAAATTTTCAGGGAAGACAGTGGATACAACCGATAATAGATTTGCTACTGACTATTGAAGGAGACCTGCCATGCTGAATCGCGTGGAAGAGTGCGTGATACGGCTGACAAAAGAAGAGGCATTGGGACTGCTGGAACTCGCGATGTCGTGTCCCTTAGACCTGTCTGTCGAACAGCGTACCGCTATGGTGAAATTAGGGGAGTTGTGCCGCGAGTGTTTGCGCGCTGATATTGCCGAGTCTACATCCCTGGACTCGCACAGCGCGAATACTATCCTGCCAACCGCTTTTGCGGCTTGACGCTTCCCCTGCACTCATTTCAACGCGTTGCGAATTGTAACGCAATTTTATCACGGAAAACATCTTGACGCCGCGCCTGTGCAACCTGCACAGGCGCGGCGTTGTCTATTACTCAGGTGTTCGGGTATTCAGGTGTTCAGGTGTCGCAAACATTATTGATGGTATGAAAAGTCGGGGTTGCAGGGACTTGATTCATCAAGCCCGCTTGCCGCTATGTCGAACAGGGAAGGATAGCAAAATTGGAGTATAAGCCCTTGCATCGGTGGGATTTGACGCGGGAAGAGGCGGTAGAAACGCAGCGGCAACTGGCCGACAGAGTACGAGTGGAACCGCTGGATGCCGCTTCCGTCCGCCTGGTTGCCGGCTCGGACATGTCGTATGAGCGGACGGATGACCCAGACGACGACGCCGGTTTTCGCGGGCTTTGTTACGCTGGAACTGCCTGCCCTGACGGTTTTTGAGGAAGCGGGCGCGCAAACCGTTTCGCCGTTTCCCTATATTCCCGGCCTTCTTTCGTTTCGGGAAACGCCGCCCCTGCTGGAAGCGTGGACGAAACTGCAGCACAAGCCCGACGCGCTGCTGGTGGATGGGCAGGGACGGGCGCACCCACGCCGCTTCGGGCTGGCGTGTCACCTGGGCGTGTTGCTGGATATGCCGACTATCGGCGTGGCGAAAACGCTGTACGTGGGCAAGCATGAACCTGTGGGAGAAAACGTCGGGGACTGGATGCCCCTGCTGGATAAGAATGAAGTCGTGGGAGCCGCGCTGCGTACCCGGCGCAAAGCCTCGCCGGTCTTCATCTCCGTCGGCCACCGCGTTGATCTGGAAAGCGCGATTGCGCTTGTCCTGCGCTGCCTGGGTAATACGCGCGTCCCTGAAACCACGCGACAGGCGCATGAATACGTAAACCGCCTGCGCCGCGCGGAAAAGGCAGAAGAGGAGAAAAGGAGAAGAGGAGAAGAGGAGAAGAGGAGAGATAAACCGCGAAACACGCGAAATAAACGAAAATAAAAACAAATAAAGGCAGGTATATTGAGAAGCGGTAAAGAAAGTAGGGACACAACATGTTGTGTCCTCAAATTTTTGCCTGTTGCTTGTTGACTATTCCCGGTTGACCCTTGCGTTGCCTCCCGCACAAGGAAAAATGCTCATGCTTGGCTCATTTCGTTTTCAACAGCATCTGATTTCACGCCTTCAGTCCGCCTCTCACAATCGCGTGATCACACCAACCACCAACCACCAATCACCAACCACCCAAAACCACGCTTTCACCCTGATTGAACTGCTTGTCGTTATCGCTATTATCTCCATTCTGGCGGCGATTTTGTTTCCTGTGTTCGCGCAGGCGCGGGAAACGGCGCGGCAGGCGTCGTGCGCGAGTAACATGAAGCAAATCGGGCTTGCGGCGCGGATGTATTGTCAGGACAACGACGAGTTCTGGGTGGGCGCGTATACGCGGGGGCCGGGGCCGAACGGCTCCAACATTCAGCCCTGGATCGGGTTCGACAACAACAACGCGGTCAGCGCATCGCCCATTGGCGGCGATATGACGCAACCTGCCACTCACACTATTCATCCCGGTTCGCTCGATCCGTACATCAAAAACGATCAGGTTAAGAAATGCCCGGACGCGCCCAACTCGTGGCAAATGGCGCTGGGGCTGAATGCGTTCAACATGTATCTCGATTCCGACTACTACGCTGTCAATCCCGCAGCGTCCGCAAATGAGTTCGGCCCCGCCTTCCGTTTACAGATTACCGACCCCGCGACCGGGCAGACTATTCTCGTCGGCGCGCTCGACTCGGAGATACAGCAGCCGTCCAGTACCCTCATGGCGTGGGAACACGAAAACCCCGCCCCCGAATGTAACTTTCTTCAATCCCCCAACTGGCTGACCACGCCGCCCGATGGCCCTTACCGCGACCATTTTCATCTGCTGCACCGCAACGGCGCGACCTGCCTGTGGTGCGACGGCCATGTTAAACACGTTATCTACGACACGCTCAAACGCCCCTGGTTCTCCTGCCGCAAAGACATCTATCCCGGCTGGTAACTACGGGTTAGTTCGCCTGCACATTTGCTGCATTATACGTAACTGAATCAGGAGGAAGAGAATTAGCATCCGTTACAATCGTCGGTTGGTTTGTTGCGGTCTGTGGCTTGCCGGTTTGGGCATGGGCGCAATCATGCCTGTCCGTGCCGAGATCGTGATGAGCGGACGCGATGCGAGTGGCGCGATAGACAACTCCGGCACCAACAAAAATCCGGTTCCCTTTTCACTGGGCCAATACATTGGCGATTTCGGCGGATTTTTGGGAACGCCTATCTCTCCACACTACTTTGTGACCGCCAACCACATCGGCAATGCGGGCGGCGGGCAATTCAATTTCGCCAATGGCGCTTCCGTATCAACTTCCTATGGCGTGACTCTGGCGGCGACGCAGGACGATCTGGCGATCTGGAAAATCAGCGGATCGGGCGCGTTCAGCGTGTACGCTCCGCTGTATTTCCAGTCCAATGAGATCAATCAGCCGCTCGTCAGCGTGGGGAATGGAACCACGCGGGGCGGCGCGGTCACCATCAACGGCCAGCTTGCGGGGTGGTTCGATGGGACTGGCGGGACGTATCACAGTTGGCAGACAAATACGGTGGGCATGGTCGTGAACGGACAGGACATTGGCGCTCCGAATGGATTCGGCGGCGGCATCCTCACGTTCGACTTTAATCGCGAAGTGGACGCGCAGGGCAATCTGCTGAACCCCGATGAGGGCATCTTTTCCGGCGGGGATTCGGGCGGGCCTACCTTTGTGCTTGATCCGGCCACGAACGTTTATGAACTGGCGGGCATCAACAGCCTTGTGGACGCCATCAGTTCCACTCCCAACGGGCCAGCGTTCACGGCGGCTCTGTTCGACGCGCGCGGTTTTTACGGTGGCCCCGATTTGATTAGCGACACATTGCCGGTTCCGCTCAGTTCCTATGCCACCCAAATCTCCTCACGGGAAAATTTTATCCGGCAAACGCTGGGCAGCGATTTGCGTATCACACAAGTTCCCGAACCCGGCGCGTGGATACTGCTGTTGGTTCTAGGTTGCAGCGGCGCGACATTGGCCCGACGCGCCCGACGGCAAAAAGGCGCGTTGCCAGATTAGAACGATAGAATATTGGCAGAAATGGCAGGCAGCAAGACGCCCCTGTTGACAACAGGGACGTCACTACTTTTAGATAGTGGAAACGGCAGGGTTTTCCTGTATGGCGCGCGTTGCCCACTCCGATTTAACGCGATGCTTTTGCAGCCAGTCGCGTATTTCCGTGGCTTTCTCTGTCTGCCCCATGCCCTGATATGCCTGCATCAGATAGTAGTGCGCTTCGCCGGTTCGGTCACGGTTCATGTTGCCCAATCGGTGAAAGTTGTCCAGCGCGAACACGGCATCCGCATATCGCCGCTGCTTCAGTTTATCAATGCCCAACTGCCGCACCTGCGTAAACACCTGTTCCACGCCCCGCTGATACACAATCGCGACGCCGAGCAGAATGGCGTAGTAAATTACGGGCGCGCTGGCGGCATGGGAAGATTTCGTCGCCCACGTTACCAGCCAACCCGTTACCAGCATCACCGCGCACGTCAGCGCGACGCGGCGAATCAGGCGCAGAAACAGGCGATTGACGGCCTTTTCCATTTCCGGGTCAAGAGAAGTGGAACCCGCTTTTGGCAACGCCATCGCGGAACGCTTTGTTTTCGGTTGGGGCGGGCGTTTACGGCCCGGTCGGGAAGGTATTCGGGACATCGTGAAGGTGTAAAAGAAGGGTGCGTTGTAGGGGTTCTGCTTGCTGAACCCTCCTCAATATCGCTGAGATTTTCAAAACAAGGCGCAACAATCAAAGCGAGGCGCAGCAATCAATGCAGGGCGCAGCAAGCAGCGCCCCTACTATCGAGCGCGTTTTGGTTTGCGAACGCGGGCGGGTTTGACATTGATTTCCAGCATCATGCGGAACGCCTCTTCCTGCGCCTCGCTTTGGAAGGCGTTGCGCGGAATCATGTTGAACATGTGCGGAGCCTGATACAGCAGATACAAATTTTCATCCACATCGAACTTCTGGAATAACTGCCACTTTACTTTCGATAGCGCGTAGGAATTGTGCCAGACAAGCCCCTCCTCGTTAAACTGAATGGTCTGTTCGCCATGCAGTTGCGGCATACTGCGGTAGATTTTGCCGATGTTGCGCCGCACCAGCCACATCAGGAACCCAAGATACAGCGCGAAAAACACGCCCATCGTAAGCGCGGTGGCAAGGCCGCTGACAGCGCCGAAAAAGACCACCATAGCGACGCACACAATCGCCGCCGTTCGCAGACTTTTCTGCTTCATGTGCAGCATCATGGACTTCTGGTAATCCTGCTCCGTAATCGTAAACGTCATCTGATTGGAAACCGTCTGCTGATATTGCGTCACGCGCTGACTCCCGAAAGTAATTTTTCACCACAGAGACACAGAGACACAGAGGGGTCACAGAGAAAAGAACAGAAATAAGAGAGAGGGAGAACCTACGTATAAGCATTTCCTTGCCTCGTCTCTCCCCCTGTGAAACCTCTGTGTCTCTGTGTCTCTGTGGTGAAGATTTGCATTTAGCCCTTTAACATTCGGCGGCGTAACAGGGCGCAGAAGAACGGGACGCCGAGCAGGGACGTGACCACGCCGATTTGCAGGTCGTCCAGCCACACGCGGGACAGGTAATCCGTCAGCGTGAGCGTGAAGCCGCCGAGCAGGGCGGACGCTAATACCAGATCGCGATGGTTGGGACCGACAAGGCGGCGGGCGAGATGCGGAACCAGAAAACCGACAAACGCGATGATGCCCGCAACCGAGACTGCCGCCGCCGTGAGCAGGGAACCAAGCACTATGATGCGCCGCTTGAAGGATTCGGTATCCACGCCGAGATGCGCTGCGCTCTCCTCGCCCAGCGTCATCATGTCCAGTTCGGACGAGCCGCGCCACATCAGAAAAACTCCCAACACGCAAAAGGGCGCGAGAATTCCCGCCTGCGGCCAGCCTACCGTGTTCAAACTGCCGAACAGGCTGGACATAATCACGGCTTTGGCATCCCCGCCACCATTGGCGGCGCGCGACAGCAGCAGGGGAATCAGCGCGAAAAAGAACGAACCGACAATGGTTCCCGACAGCAGAAAGGTTTGCGCCGACACGCGCCCGTTTATTCGCGCCAGCAGGTACACGATGCTGACCGCCAGCAACCCCGACGCGAACGACGCGCCCACAAGCGCGTAGCCGCCCCAGTACGCCGCATATCCCGCTAAGGTCAGGGCGATGGTTCCCAACGCGGAACCGGACGCCACGCCCGTTGTATAAGGGTCGGCAAGCGGGTTCATCAGCAGGGATTGGAACGCCACGCCTGCTAATGCCAGCAGAATCCCCACGCCTACGCCGCATAAAGCGCGGGGCAGGCGGATATTCCACGCGATGCCGCGATCTACATCACGGACAGTGGGCGGCAAAGTGATATGCTTGCCGATGAACGGGATGTGCTGCGCGATAACGCCGATCACAACGGGCGCGGGCGTTTGCAGGGCCACTTCATTGGGAGCCGCGCCGATGTTGATCACAATCATGGACAGCAGCAGGGCCAGGAGCGTCCACAACACGCGCCTGCGCTGCCACAGGTCGGCCAGATGGTCGCCTGACAGGGTTGCGGTGACGCGCTTGGCGGGGGCAGTGGTCACATCAGCCGTCATTTCGGAAACAGTTCGGGATGCAGGTAACGCGCCAGTTCTTCCGCCGCCTGTCCCAATCGCGGGCCGGGACGCACGAGCGAACTCTCCGTTCCCGTTTGAAAGAACCGATTTTGCGCCACAGCGGGAACCACGTTCCAACCCGGCAACGTTTTCACTTTGGGGATCAGCATTTTGGAGCAGATAATCACGTCCGGCTGCCGCTCAACGACTTTTTCCGGCGCGATTACTTCGGAGGGGAGCGGTTCCGTCACGATGTTGGTTCCGCCCGCGCTATGAATAATTTCCGTCAGGTAGCTGTTCGCGCCCGTCGTATAAATGGGATTGTCGCTGTACATCAGCAGAACGCCGGGTTTGTTGGGAGCCGCGCCGACGGTTTTCTCCACCTTGGCGATGCGCGTCTGCATGTCCTGCGCGATACGCGCCGCTTCCGTGACCTGCCCGGTCACCTGTCCCATCAATTTGATGCCGTCATAGGTTTCCTGTAGAGTTTCCGCCTTCATCACGACAACCGGAAAGCCGTCATTTTCCAATGCGGCAATCAGTTTCGGGCTGTCAATTTTGTCAACGGCGAGAATCAGGTCGGGATTATACACCTCGATCTTTTCGCGGTCGCCTTTCAGCGGGTCCACATGCGACTTCAGTTTGGCTTCTGCCGGATAATCGCACGAGGGCGTGTCCGCCGCAAGCTGATCGCCACGTTTCAGCGCATACAGAATCTCCGTCACGCTCGGCGCGAGCGAAACAATGTGCGCAGGCAACGCTTTAATCGTAATGGATTTGCCCCGCCCATCCATTACGGTAAGCGGAAACGTGGGCAGGTTTGCATCCACCATCGGAGTTGAAGCCGTCGCAGCAATCCTGCCCGATGTGTCAGGCGTGGAAATAGTCGGCTTTTTGGACTTGTGCAGCAGCGTCCACCCAATCAGAAGGATGCAGGCCAGCAGCAGCATGTTGGGCGCGAACGATTTTTGGCGTTTTATGGCTTGGCCCTCCCGAACGCGCGATGCCCCTGCTTGGGCCGGGGCTGAAACGGCAGTCCGGCTTTGCGCCCCGCCGTGCTGTTGGAGGAGAAATCCACCGCGCCGTTGGGATTTTCGATTTTCGATTTTCGATTTTCGATTGACTTTCCGTTTTTCCCTTTTCCCTTACCCCGTTTTCCTACTTCACTGTTTCCTGTTTCGGACGCGGGGCGGGCAGGGCATGAATTTGGCGGGACGGGCTTTGAGCAAGGGGTTATTGAGCGGATTGGCAAAGCGCGGGTTGCCCACTTCAAACACCGGGGTGGGGACAGGCGCTTTTGCAGCCCCATACGCGGGACGGACCGCAGGCGCGTTTCGCGCAGAAGCGTTTCGGCCAGCAGGGGCGTTTCCGGGCGCGGGCCTGTTTCCGGGGCCGTTTCGGTTCCCGTCTACCGGCGCAGGTCTGCCGACAAAAGGTTTCCCTGCGGGACGGGCAGGCTTACCGCCAAACGCCGGTTTTACGCGGGGCGCGGCATCAGGCGCAAAAACAGGCCGGGAAATGGGCGCATACTTCGCATCGGACGCCGTTTGCGTACCCGGCGCAGTTTTCCGAACGTTCGGTGTTCGGTGTTCGGTGTTCGGTGTTCGGTCTTCCGACTTTTGCGTTCGGTCTTCCTCATGCCTCACATTAGGAGCCGCTTTCGCAACAGGCGGCATAGACGGCGCGCCAACAGTTTTCCCGGCCCCTGTCTCCTCTTCTCCTCTTCTCCTCTTCACCTCTTCTATCTTCCCCGCATTGCGTGGGCGGTAGGGGCCGGTGGCTTTCAGCTTGCGGGCGGATTTGGGCGGCGTGGCGGTAGGCTGCGCGAGGGCAAGCAGCGCGTCCACCTCTTCGGGACGGAGTTTGCGCCATGTGCCGGGATTCAGGTTTTGCAGGCGCAGGGTTCCGAAACCAATTCGCGTCAGTTGCCGAACCGGATGCCCGATCTGATCGAACATGCGGCGCACCTGCCGGTTACGACCCTCGTAAAGCGTGATTTCAATAATGGTAGACTGCGTGGCCGTATCGTACTCGATGTAGCGCACTTCGGCGGGCGCGGTTATGCCGTCCTCCAACTCGACGCCTTCAGCCAGTCGCGTGGCGGCCTCGCGGCCCACAAAGCCGCGCGCCCGAACCTGATACAATTTGGGGACATGGTAGCGGGGGTGGGTGAGACGGTTAGCGAACTCGCCGTCATTGGTCAGCAGGAGCATGCCCTCGCTGTCCACATCCAGACGCCCGACGGGATAGATGCGCTCTTCCACCTGAAGCAGCAAGTCCAGCACGGCGCGTTCCGCGTGGGGATCGCTGACCGTGCTGGTATAGCCTGCCGGCTTGTTGAGCATGATATAAAGCGGTTTACGCTTTTCCTGAGCGCCGATAGGCTGCCCATCCACGCGGATGTCGTCCTTAGCCGGGTCGGGTTTCGCGCCCATTTCGCGTATCACTTTGCCGTTGACCGTGACGCGGCCTTCAGCGATAAGAGCCTCGCATGCTCTTCTTGAGGCGACGCCAGCGGCGGCGAGCGTTTTTTGTAGACGTGGTAATTCCTTTTCCATACTTTAAGGATACCACGACAGCAAGAAAAATGGAAGTGAGAAATAATAACGATTTACCGGAACCCTTGCTTTTGGTCAGCAAAGCGGGCGCGACGGCGACGGGAACGCTTGCTGTGGCGACAAGGGGCGTAGCGCAAACGGTCTTGCCGTCAATTTGCGCTTCCAGTGTTCCCACTTCCGCGCCGGTCTTAACCGGGGCGGTTTGCGGGCGCAGGGTAACATGGGTTTGAATCACGGGCGTGGGCAGTGATGTGTTTTTGGGCAGAACGACCTGTAACGCCTGTTTCGCCGACGTGGACACATTGGGCGCAACGCCATTCGTCACGGGGCAGGGGGACTGAACATCCCCGGCTTTGGCGAGGGAGCGAGGCTCAAACCTCCCGAACCCGTAATTCAGTAGCGCGCCCGTTTCCTGTACAAAATCGGGGCTTTTCAGCACGACGGCAATCAGTTTCCAGCCGTTGTGGGTGGCCGAGCCGACAAAGCAGTGTCCGGCGGGAACCGTCCAGCCCGTTTTAATGCCGTCCGCGCCCGGATACTTTTCCAGAAACTTGTGGCTGTGGTTGCGCATGGTCACGTCGAACTTGTCCATCGAGCGCTTGATGCGGCATTTGCGCAGTTGCGTCACCTCGCTGATGCGCGGTTCCTGTATGGCCTGCCGCGCAATCATAGCAAGGTCACGCGCGCTGGTGTAGTGTTCTTTGTTTTGCAGGCCGTGCGGATTGACAAAGTGGGTATGCGTACAGCCTAACTGTTGCGCGCGGGCATTCATCAGGTCGGCAAAGCCGGACACGCTACCGCCAACATTTTCCGCAGCGGCGACGCAGGCGTCATTGGCGGAACGCATCAGAATGGCGCGGAGCAGGTCATGCGCCGAAACCTTCTCCCCCGCCTTCAAATGCAGCGAACTCTCCCGCGTACTCGCGGCAACCTTGCTGGCGGTAATCAGCGTGTCTTCGTTCGGAACGCGCTCGCACAGCAGCAGCGCGGTCATAATTTTCGTCGTGCTTGCCATAGGACGCGGCTGATCGGCGTTCTTCTCATACAACACCTGCCCTGATACCGCGTCAATCAAAATAGCGCTTGCGGACTTAATCAGAGGAGCGTTGAGCGTTGAGCGTTGCGCGTTGAGATTGTCGTTTGGGCGCGGAAGCGTATCGGGGGCATTATCCTGAGTAGTTTGTCCCGTATCGGTTCCACTATCCGCCTCTTCATCCGGCGTAGCGTCCGCATTTCTCTCCTCTTCTCCTTTTCTCCTTTTCTCCTTTTCTGCATTAACCTGCTTGTGTCGCGTCGCGGCGGCATAGGACGTATGCTGGCCCTGCGCCAGAGACAACGGCAGCAGCAGGCCACACGTCGGCAACAGCAGGCGGGAAAGCGGCAGCAAAGAAAAGAAACCGACTTTGGGGCGGAAAGCGCGGCGATGACAGGCAGAGCGGGATAAGCGTGGAGCGTTGATGGCGCGAAACCTCCTGAAAACGGCTTGACAGCAAAACAGGGAGCGAACGGATGGGTAAGTTTCCATTCACTCCCTTATTATAGCGGGTATCGTCCGATTCTGACAACGCTTAAACAGAGAAATTCGGGGCAGGCAGAATAGATAGTTGCGGGGGCAGAGTGGGTTCCAGAAATTCGTTGACTATTCCGGTCATCATGGGCGATCTTCCACCATTCCTCCCGACAGCGAGTAAGCGGAAGTATAGCCAATTCGGATACCATAGAGAACGCCATCAGACCGACGGGCGCGGAGGCATTTTTCCGTTTGCAAGTCGTCCGCGCCCATCTCATAATCACCGGTTTCAATATCCAGAACCAGAAACTCGCCCTTGTGTTCCGGCATCACCTGTGGGCGAATATCGCGGCGATAGAGTTCTTCCCCGATTCGCCCGATCTCCTCATTGCTGTATCGCGACTTCGAAGCGTTCATTGCTTTACCTCCCCGCGTATGTGGTAAATACTGTTTTTATCGGCCTGTGCCATTTGTATTTAGTGTAGCACAGAGAAGAACATTTGCCAAGAGGCTTACAGGTCACAACTATTTAATCTAGACGAGTTAATTCAAATTTCATTGCGAATCTGATCTTCAATCTGCGCTAACATTTCACGGAAAGGTTGGAAGGGAAACGTTTTCTCATCAGCCTCCATGTGAGGACGATTGCGAATGGAGTAACTCCAGCATAAGTCGCCTGTGAAAATCCATCCGAGCTCAGCATCAACTTCCCATCGGTAATCTGTCTTGATTTCAAGCGAGGCAGTCGTCTTCTCTGGGGTAAACCCTTGCAACCCTAAATTTTGGAAGGCGGTTTTGAAGCGCTCATTTAATCTGTAAAGGTCGGCAATATCGCATATACCTACAAAATCGCCGAGTAGAAGCAGAGGAATTTCTGAGTTTGACCACGATGGGTCATATCGGTTCCAGAAGTGTAAGAGTATTTCAAATTCGCTTAATCGTAAACAGTAAGGATGCCAGCATATCAAGTCCCACCAGCCCATCCTGCTTTTCGTTCCAGAACGCGCATCAACAAGAAACAGCTCTTTCTGACATCCATAAGTGTCTGGCTCGTACTCAAGAAGCAGGGTAAAGTTCTCTCCGCAGACGAAAGGAAACTCAACTACGCGCCGCACTGCGGAATGCTCTTTGCCCTCCCTCTCCCACTTGATAAAATCTGTGCGAATTGTGTAATCTTCACCAAGACCTGCTATCTGGACTTCAAAGTCGTCCTCGAAAAAGTCAACGGGCTTCAGAGTAAAATAGGAACGCCAGAAGTTCTCCGTATGCAAAACCCAATTCATAACTTACCTCTCGTTGAATAGCGAATACTCTGTTCGGTTCTTGTTCAGCAGAAATGGGTATAGCAAATCTGATGGCCGCTTGCTCGTACTCAAAGCAAGCGGCCTATCTTTAATATTCCAGGATTATACAGGTATGGCAGCCAGTGTTGGTTAGAAGTGCAGGCCGAATTCGGCGAGCAGGCTGCTGGAATGGTAGTTGTAGTTGGAAAGGGTGCTGTCGGTGTTGACGCGGTTGACGGTCTGCCAGCCGAGCGAGAACTTGAGTACCTGATTAAGGTAGATGTCCGTGCCGAAACGCAGGTCGCTTTCCGTATTGCCGAGATAGCCTGTCGCGTTGGAAGCCAGCCAGTCCACGAACAGGGTGTAGCGGCTGGAAACGGGAACATCTATGCGCGCGCCGAGCGAATTCAAGTTCGAGTTGGAGTTGTTGGAGGAGGCGATCAGAGGATTCGTCACGGTTCCTCCGGTGATGCTTCCGGTGGGCGTTGTCCCTGTTGTCAGTCCGGCCAGATTCAGCGCGCTTTTGCTGCGAACGCTCTGCCAGTTGATCGTGGTGCTGATTTTGTTGCCGAAGGGCCGGCCCGTAAACCCGAACTGCATGGTGTTGCTGTTCGTGCCGCCGATTGTGCCGTTGTAGGCGACCTTCTGCGCGTTGATATTGAAGTTGAAGGCCCAGCGGTCGGACGGATTGTAGTTCATGCCCAGCGTGGTGTTGTTGCGGTTGCTGTTGTACTGGTAATCGCCCACGCTGCTGGCAAGATCGTAGCTCATATTCAGGTGCAGGGCATGGGAAACCGCGTAATCCATGCCGAACCGGTTGGTGGAACTGCGCCCGCCCAGACTGGTCACGCCCAGAACGTTGGAGCCGTTGTTCAGATAGCCGCTGTAGTTGCCCGCCGCGCCCAGATTGGAATTGATGCCGCCGCCCGCGAGACTGGAAACGGGCGTCAGAACGGTTGGCAAAGTTGTTGTGCCGAAGCCCGTTGTGGTATTGCCGGTGGTGTTGTCCCGCGTAATGGGCGTTATCCAGGGGCGGAAGAACGACATGCGCGTTCCGGCCACGCCTGTTCCCGATACGCCGGTTGTCGTGGTTCCTGTGGTTCCCGTAGTTGTCGTACCCGTTGTTCCGGTTCCTGTCAGCCCGGTTCCGGTTGTGGTGGTTCCGGTTCCCGTTACGGCCCCCAGCGTGTTGGCCGTACCCGTATCCGACAGGTCATAGGAGTATACGAAGGAGAGGCCGCGTCCCGGCGTGATGCGGGCCGTGATTTGCTTGTCCGTCGCGTTGGTGTGCGCCAGCGCTCCGGTGTACCCCGTTCCCGCATTGTGAATGTCGTTGTCCGACAGACTGGTGTTCAGGTTCAGCCATTTCAGCGGCGTATAGGTCAGGCCGATGCGCTTGGTGAGCGTGGACGACTGCGCATTGTACGCGCCGGTAGTGGCGGTTGTACCTGTCGCTGTAGGAGCCAGACTGACGCCGTAATAGCCGTTGGGCGCGTTGGTGTCGGCGACATTGCGGCTCAGGGCGGTGTCTACGGAGAATTTGTGGAACGTCCAGTTGAAGTCCAGCGTGTCGCTGGTAGATTTGCTGAAGCCGCCGACGAGGTAATCCGTTCCAAGCGTGTTGCGGGTCAGGCTGAGTTTGGCGTTGCGGGCGACGTCATAAGCGACGCCAAGCGTGTACGACTTGTAGCTGTCGTTGCCCGCGCTGATGATGTTGTACTGCGATCCCGTCACGACCCCGGTTCCATAAGTATAGGAGGGGCGTTTGGCGTTCTGCCAGTCGTAGTTGAGGTGCAGGCGCGAAATCGGGGTGTAATCGCCGCCGATTTCCAGCGATTTCTCGTTGCGGTTGAAGCCGGGCGTTTGAATGGAAGAATACGCGGCCCCCACATCGCGAACCGTGATACGGGTTGTCAGATTGCGCAGGGGCGTCAGGTCGGCGCGTACCTGCGCGGCTTTGCCCGTGAACGTTTTGCTGCCCAAATCCAGCCCGGAAAAGGCCGATTCCAGCGTCAGCCCGCCCCATTTGCCCATGCTCAGGTGGCCGTCAAGCCCCATCACGCTGCGGTTGCCGGGGTTGGGATCGGTGTCCAGCGGCACGTATTTGACAATCACCTGCTGCGTGGTGGGGATTGGTTGGCGGATGTGGATCACGGTAGGGAACACGCTGTCGAGCCAGAACTCGCCCGCCGCCGCGCTGCCCTGCGCCAGCGGCACGCCGTTGACGGTGACATCGAGCGGCTTGGTGCTGTCAATGGCCGAGTCCATCGTGTACGTGCCGCCCGCGTTTTCCACGCCGTAGAATTGCTGTGTCCGCTGCGAATTTCCGGCCAGAGCGCGGGTCTGCTGCGTCACATAGGTCAGGCCGACGTTGTTGCCGCCATGCGCGGTGTACTGGGTGCGGAAGCCGTAGATGGTTCCCTGCGACTGGTTGTAGCCCTGCGTCTCATACGTGACGGCAATGGTCTGCGAATGGAGAACCACGTTGCCGTTGAGGAACTGAAGCAGGCCGGTATTGGAGTCGAGCGTATAATCTTTGCCCGGAACCATGTCGCGATTGTCCACGCGAACGTGCGCGCTGCCGTCCACGATCTGGCCGGAAAACAGATAATAGGGACCGGCCGAGTCGTTGCCCGCTGACGTAAGGGTTTTGGTTTCCGATTTGGTGTGCGAAAACAGCATCGTGGTTTTGAGCGATTTCGTCCACTTGTTTTCCAGTTCGACGCCGCTCAGGTAGCGGTTGAAGTCAATCAGGCTGTTGCCCTGAAAGCCCGCGTTGATGTCGCCCACCTGAAAGCGCGTTGATTTGGTGTTATAGTCTAATTTAACGCGGTTTTCACCGGGCGAACGGTAAGGGCTGTTGCTGATGGTGCTGTCGTAGTGGAAATACTTGAACAGGGTGGCATCTACGTGCATACTGGTGTTGGTGTAGATGCCGTTGGAACCCTGCCCGTAATAATACTGATCCTGATACGTTTGCGAAGCCTGCGCCCCGCCGGAAACATTGTCCTGCCGGAGGGACAGGGAGGCATCGCCCTTGATGTCTACCTTGCTGCCGGTCGAGGTCAGGAACGAGTCCCACAATCGGGAAAAAGTCCCGAACGGGCCGCGATAGCTTTTCTTTTTGGAGTTTGAAGTGGAATACGCGGTGCTGCCGACGCGATCCAGCGAGGGCAGGCTGAAGCCGGGAACCGCGCCGAGCGGAACCATCGTCGGCTCGTCCGGGTCCACAGCGGCTTTGTTTTTCTTGTCGGCGTTGCGGTCAACGTGGTTGAGCGTTTCCCACAGCGTTTCGGGTTCGGAGGTTTTGGGTTCTTCGGCGCGGGCAATAGGAACGGCAATCGGTTCCAGCGCAACCACAGCGAGAGCGAGAAAAGCGCGACGTTGGTAAGACTTGAGCATGGGTTCCACCCTGCGCGATAGGAGAGATACGAGATACGAGATACGAGATACGAGAAGTCCCAAAGTGTTGAATGAAGCGGCAGTAATAGGAACTACTAAAAGCCGGTATTTTGGAGTTCTCGTATCTCGTATCTCGTATCTCGTATCTTCTCTTTGGCGACAGTCTTCGCATTGGCGCGGCGCGAACGGGCGAGCGGGGGCAGGCGCGATCCGGCCGGACAAGTTTGACGATACGGGGGGAGGAAAAATTGCGAGCGCTAGAGCGCGAACGAAGGCTGCGCTGAGTTCCTCTAGGGAAAGGATTCGGCATCGGGGCGCGAGATTCCTGTATGGCGGCAACAGGGCGGTAAAAACGCCGTGATTTTCGCTATGTAAACGCATTATACCACAGGTTTTTCTAGTTCGCTGCTATATTTAGAAGCCAGAAGGATGCGGTTGATTTTCTTACCGCGAATATCCTTGATTCTCAACGAGAGACGCTTTTGAATCCGTATCCGCGTTTGAGCCTGATAGTCGTTACCTGTTTCAACTCCCGCTTATCCGGCTTTGAATGGGATGACTGCGTGAGGTATCTACTACCGGGCATGGTATAATGTGAGAAGCAAACACCGGATTATATTCGATCCTCTTATGGGTGGGAGTAGTGCCATGTCATTAACCATTACGCTGCCGAACGAATTAGAACAGTTTCTACAGAACCATGCGCTGCGCGTCGGGGTTCCTGTCGAAACGCTGCTCACGCGCACGATTGTAGAGAGATGGGATGGGGCGCGTCGCTATCCCGGCTTGCCGAACGGTGAAAGCGAACTGCTGTTGCGTTTGCAAACCCTGTTTACGCCAGAGCAGACGAGCGAATATCGCGCGCTCTGTGAAAAAAGTGATGCCGGAACGCTCAACCACGATGAGCGGGAACGGTTTCTTGCTATTCTCGAACAACGTGACCACCAGAATGCCGAACGCCTTAAAATCCTCGCGGAACTCGCCCAACAGCGGGGCGTTTCCCTGCGTGATATGATGGCGCAACTTGGCGTTCGACCGGAGTAGCGTTCTATGGCGGTCGTTTCAGAAGCCATTCGCGCCCGTGTTGTGACGCAGTCTGGCGGCGTTTGCGAATACTGCCGTTACCCGGAGGAGTTTAATTCCGGGCGATTCGCAGTAGATCACATCCTCCCGCGCGTTCGTGGCGGCGCAGATGACTTGAACAACCTTGCGCTTTCGTGCCGCAGTTGCAACGAGCGGAAGCAGGACGCGACGGAGGCACAAGACCCCTTGACGGAAGACATTGTGCCGTTGTTCCATCCGCGCCGGGAACGTTGGGAAGATCATTTCGCGTGGAGCAGCGATTTTCGTTTCATAATCGGCCTGACTCCAACGGGGCGAGCGACTATTTTTCGATTGCAAACGAACCATAGTGGCGTTGTCCGCCAGCGCGAAGTGCTGCACCAACTTGGGCTGCATCCCCCGCCCGAATAAACAATGATTTTGCGCTTCCTGCGGATGTTTCCGCCCCCGACATGCTTGGTGAGTATGTCGTTTTTCGCCCCTGTAGCCGCACTGATTTTCGGCGTTGCTATGCCTGCTGTTGCCTGTGGCCTTACAAAAGAGCAGAAGAAAGATAATGAAAAAGTACACGAAGGGAGAGGGAGGTATTTTGTTTTCATTGCGCGAATAGCGGTTTGGGGATGTCAGGCAGAAGTGTTGGCATTTTGGCGCAAATTATGATGAAGTCCAGCCTCGAACATAAGGTTACGTTGGCTATCGCGTGATATACAGTAAGCGGCTACCCTTGTGCAACAAGTGAAGATGTAACAGGCAGTTTGGCGGGTACGATCTGGCTGCGCTTTCGGTCAATACTGATGTACCGAGCAAGAGTGAAACAGTTGGGGACGGGAGGACTGAGGCATGGCTATCTGGAAACTGATTTTACACCATGAGGAAGATAACCGACAGGACATGCTAAAGTGGTCGCGCTCTAATGGATGTATTGCTCTTGGATGGGGCAAAATTGAAGTCATTCCACACTGCGATTCACCGGAATGTATTGAAGTCAAAATACGCATGAGTGGAGAATATGATGATCCTCCTCGCTTTGATGGTGGGCCAAGCCTGTGGAGTTTTTACAACGAGATAGAAAAGGGCGATCTAGTCATATTAGTTGGTAAAGGTTCTCGTCGCGTGGCGGTAATGGAGATCACTGGTGACGCCAAACGAAAACTTGATGAATGTCCTATATTGTCAGGGCAACTGTCAGACTACGCTCATCAACGTGATGTACGCGAACGTCCTGACACTCTCCGTGATGAACTATGGAAAAATGTATCTAGAGCCATTAGAACATCGCATAAGCCTCTATTAAATCTTAACCTTGAACATTATCGCGATGCGAGTGGAAGCGGGTAAAGCAAGGAATTCCAAAACGGTATTTTACGATTAATTGTATAGGAGAATACTATGTCCCTCACATCCGAAGAACGCGAACATATCTACCAAGAGGAGTTGGCTGAACGTAAAAAAAGAGTTAGACAGAAACTTTCTGAGAAAACGAAGCAGGCAAATAACATAGATTTGACCAGCTTTTTGCTCATTGGCGGGCTGTTCTTCATCTTACTTTTCGCAGTCTGTAATATTTTCGTAGTCGGCAAGAGCAGAAGCCATTCCGTCTCTACATCTAATGTTAGTTCAATAAATAGCAATAAATCTTCATTTCATCCCGATAACTCTGTTCATCCCGATAATTCCGTAATGCTTGATACAGGTCAAAACTTTGATGTGTTACTTTTTGCAACAAAAGAAGATTTCTGGCAGGTAATACGCATCCAGAAAGAACAAAACGGGAGTGTGGAAGCACAAGAAGGCATAAGACTTGCTGTTGGCATGACTATGTGCGTGAACGGAACACAAGCACAACTACTCGAACGAGATGATGCCGAGCATCTCGTAAAGGTCAAAGTTATTACAGGTGAGCATAATGGCAGAACTGGATGGGTTCTTTCAACATTTGTACGTTAGAACCTACCGAAGAGTGAAGTACGCGCCTGCCTCAGACCTGAACGTATGTTTAGCAAATTACCTTATGAACAAATCAGTTAAACATTGGACAATGACGAGAGGGCTTCTTGCCGCTAAATGTCCATCTTCTATGGTGATTGTCCATAAGGGTTGACTGAAAGAAGGAAGCCGTGTCTGCCAGAGACAAGTACCATAACGCTGTGAAAAATGCCCTTATCCGCGACGGCTGGACGATTACCCACGACCCTTTTCGTATTCCCATCGCTTTGAAACGGCTGGAAATTGACCTCGGCGCGGAACAGGCGATTGGGGCGGAAAGAGAACACAGGAAAATCGCTGTCGAGGTGAAAAGTTTTCTGGGTGACTCTGGAAATCAATGATCTCGAGAACGCTTTGGGACAATTCAGCCTCTATCGCTTAATGCTTCTCAGAGAGGAACCGGATCGCGTTCTCTATCTGGCGGTTCCGAAGAGGTTGCGAGACCTGCTGCTTTTAGAAAGCGACTTTCGTTATGTCCTGCGAGAACTTCAAGTTCGCTTAATTTTCTTTGATACTGAAACTGAAGAGGTAGTTGAATGGATCGAAACGCCCACTATCGCGCCCTGATACGCCATCTGTTACAGGAGATGGCTGGCAATTCCGCGTCTTCTCCTTCCCTGCAAACGGAACTGATTTTTGACGAGGAACGCGGACATTATCACTATGGAGAAGTCGGCTGGAAGAAAGACCGGCGTATTGACAGCGTTCTGGTTCATATTGATCTGGTAGGGGACACCATTTGGATACAGCGCAACTGGACGGAAACGCGCGTTGCCGAAGAACTGGTCAAGGCAGGCGTTCCGCGTGAGCATATCGTTCTCGGATTCCAGCCGCCTGATGTGCGCCCGGACACCGACTATGCTGTGGCCTAACGACCCTCCTGCCATAACACCGGTATTCGTACCCTTATTTAGTGCATCGTCTTCTTTTTCTTGTCGTCGCTGTCGGGCGGGAACAGCATCAGGGCGCACTGCCCGCACACTTTGGGCGGCTTGCGGGGCGCGGTCGGGCGGTGCAGAATGGGCGCGCCGCAGCCTGCGCACGGGACGCGCACGTCGTCCTTGAAATACGGCTTGCCGTCGGGCAGTTCCGAAATGCGCAGGCAGATTACGCAATCCACCTCTTCCGCGTCCTCCTGCGAGATGATCTTGATCTTATTGCCGCGAATGTTCATCGTTCCCAACGAGCGCGGCTCTTTCTTATCCGACATGTTTCAGCCTCATGTTTGCCCAAAATGGCGTAGCGCGAAAAAGTTTGTTGTGTTAGATTTTACCCCAAAAATGAAAAACTCCCCTTCTCCCAAAGTTGGGAGAAGGGGCCGGGGGATGAGGGCTATTTCCGCACAAACAGCAGGGCGTTGCTCAGGTCACGGCCCGGATGCGTAATCATCTGGCCGTTGACGTACAGGCCGCTGGACGCGCCGCCGTCTAAATTCAGGGCTTGAACCGCGCCCAACTGCTTCATAATCTCCGCGAGTTCATTGCACGTCGGGCCGGCAACTGTGACAAGCATAGCGTTGCCGTTGGGCAGGATGCCGATGGCGCTGCGCTGGCCCCTGTCCGTCAGCACTTTTGGGTCGGCAAAGCCTTCGCCCGCCGCGTCCACGCCCACGCGCCCGTCCGTCAACAGACGCGGCCCGGCTCCAATCGCGTCATGCACGTCCCGCCATATCTGCGGGTCGCGATCCGGCTTGATCTCCGTACGAAAACCCACTTGCGCCCCCACCGGGAACTTACCCGCCTCGATCTCTTCCTGTCCCCGAAAATTAATGACAAACCCAATCGCAGGAATTACCGCGTCGCCCCGAACCACACTGGAAACCGTTGTTTTATCCACGACAACCGAAATGCCGCCCGTCAGACGGCAGCGTTGCCCCCGCGCCGGGGTGAAAATGGCGATGTTATTAGGCGCGGTCGGGGTGTGGTTGAGCCAGTAGCCGTACCAGAAATCGGGGCGACGGCTGCCACGCGTTTCAATCGTGCCGCGTATCGGCATTTCCAGACGCCCCATAATGGCGCGGCGGTTGGTGAAGCCCACAACCGTACCCAGTGTTCCTTTGTGGATTACCTGTCCGTTGCGAATCAGGGTCATGTTGGGGTCTTTATCCCCCGTTTTGTTGTAAGCGTCGAAGAACGTGCCATTGATCGCCGCGACAACACTCCCCTGACCCTTTATCAGCGACTCGAACGGTTCCGTTTTCCCGACGCCGCCTGCGGCAACAGCGGTATGCGCCCACAAATGCCCGGAAGCCAGATTCAGCGTGACGATGTTGCAGCGAAAACTGGTTCCGCCCACATGGACGGTTCGGGTCGAATACTGCGCGTCCTTACCGGGAGGAGCCGAGCGTGAGGGGACCGGTAGGTTGCTCAGGCTGCACAGACACAACAGGGCGATTGTCCGCAACAGTTGGCGCGGGCGCGGCAGAGGATACATAGGCGGGCGCATGGGTTTCCTCACGAACTTGTTCCTGAATTGGCTGGTTGAGTGGGTTTTGCGACGGCTGGTTCTGAATAAATGCACTCTGAGCCTGTGGATTTTGCGCCGTTTGCGTCTGAAATGCGTTGGGCGCGGCCTGATAGTTCCAGCCGTTTTGCGAAGCCAGTTGCAGGAGCGCGAGCTTCTTGCTCACCTCTTCCAGCACCGCATACGTTCCATACGCAATCAACGCCCACCCGCAACTCCCGATCAGGGACAGCGCGACGATGAACAAATAATATGGCGTCATGGGTATAGGATAGGACGTGGGGAGGTCGAAAGCATGATATGGATAGATATGGAGCAATCGCGATATCATGGGCATCATTTTGCCGAGGATATTGGAGGCCAGCAACATCCCAAAGCCGCCCGCAAGCAGGGGTGAAGATTTCGTCAGGCGGATATAGCGCGCGCTGGCGAACAGCGCCATGAGTATCATAACGGGATACAGCCATTGCGACACAGTTTGCAGGTATATCATATCAGCCTCTCTTCAGCCACTTCAAAGTAGTTATATCAAAGGCAAACCGAATTTTCAGGACAGCAGATTGGTAAGCCACGTCGGATGCAGACCCCATCCGAGCAGGCCGGAAAGCCCCATCAGGATACCAAAAAACGTCGGCACGAGCGCGAGCGCGTACAGCCAGCGTTTCTGCGTCAGCGATGTCAGCGCGAGCAGGGAAATAGCGATAGCAATTTGCGCGTCGGCCAGATCGAACTGGTCATCATGAATATTCTTCGCGTCATAGAGTTTCTCCGCCGCCTCCGCCGCCTTTTTCTGATCGTCTTTTTTCTCGTGCTGCTCCGCCGCGATTTTGGTATAGGAGGCAATCTGCGCGTTGTAATCTTTTTGCAGGCGGGCGGGGGCGGCGGCAGCCTGTAATTTCAATTGCACAACCGTTGAATTGGCGATCTCCTCGCGGATGTTTCGCGCCTGATAGTAACTCCAACTGTCAATGCGGTCTGCCTGCGCCTGTTGCATGGCCTGAACGATGTTTATCATCCTTGATGTGGCAGATGCCCAGAAAGGTCGCCAGCAGCGCGACAGTAATCGCGACAAGGTTATTGAGATGGCTTTTGCGGCGGTCATCGGCGGTACGGGCTTTCGCGTCCTGTCCATCCTGATCGCCCTTCGCGTCTTCCACCGCTCCCATCGGGTCTAAATCCATCTTCGCGCCTCTCCTGTTCTAATCCTATCTATAATGATTTGTATTCGCGTGTATTCGCGGCAAAATTCCTAAAGCAATAGCGCAATCGCGGCTAAATCCTGCCCGCGGTCGCCGAGCGCAGCAGGTACAATCTGGCACACGTCCGCGCTGCGCTTCCAAGCGTATTCGCGAACGGCGGCCCGTATCGGCTCCAGTATCAGGTCGCCCGCATGAACGGCAATCGTGCCTAAAATGATGCGTTCCGGGTTCAGGATTTGGATGATGTTTGCCAGCCCGATGCCCATGTACGTTCCCGCCTCTTCCAGAACCTCCCGCGCGAAAGCGTCGCCCTCCCGCGCGGCATCCACCACATGCGCGGCGGTAATGGCATCGGGTTTGCCGCCCGCAAGCGCGAGAACGCGCTTCTGCCGTCCATACCGCATACTTTCGCGGGCAAGGCGAGCAATGGCAGGGCCGGAGGCAAGGGCTTCCAGACAGCCGCGCTTGCCGCATCCGCATTTCGGGCCGTTGAGCAGAATGGTCTGGTGTCCCATTTCGCCCGCCAGATCGTTGGTTCCCCGGTACAATTTACCGTCCAGAATGATGCCGCCGCCGATACCCGTCCCCATCGTAACGAAAACCAGGTTGTTCGCGCCCTGTCCCGCGCCAAAGCGCCATTCGGCAAGAACGGTGGCGTTGGCGTCGTTTTCCACAACCGTCGGCAGGCCGAGCGCGTGTTCAAAGAACGCTTTCACCGGCACGTTTTGCCAGTCGGGCAGGTTCGGCGGCGCGTGAATAACTCCGGTTTTGGTGTCCAACGGCCCGCCACACGACACGCCCACGCCCTGAACGGACAATCCCTGTTCGCGCGCATGCTGCATCAACGCGCGGGCGTGAACGGCAAGCTGTTCCAGAACGTCGTTCGGTCCCCGTTCGCCGGAGCGGGTCGGCTCGCCAATGCGCTGCACAATGCTGCCGTCCGCCTGCGCAAGGACAACCCCGCACTTTGTGCCGCCAATGTCAATGCCCAGGAAAAGCGTGTTCGCCATGATGCCGCCTGCTCTTTCGCGTTACCATTTTTGTCGCATAGTATTCATTACAGAATTTATAGAAAAATGGGTTCAGGAATGTTTCTGCCGCCATCATTCGCGCTTGTATCGTTCTTTTCCTGCCTGCGCAGGTAAACGTTCCAGAATGTCAAAAAAGTACGGTTTACCGGTAAGAAAACCGATGATGAAATAAGACTTATGGGGTAAACTGGTCTTGTATCCTGCTCTAATACCCCGCTGTATTACTCTTTGCCGCTCTTGCAAGCGCGTTTCAAATGTCCTACTTTATCTGCGTTCTGATATAATCAGACCGCCAAAGGAATCCTGCATGAATTTGTTTCGCAATCTCGGTCTCTTCCTGACTCTCGCCGGCATTGTTTGCGCCGGAATTACGGCTTCTAAGGCCGAAGCCGCTTCCCCGCCGTACTCTTCCTACACGGTTCTGAGCAAGCCCCACAAGACCAACATCGTTCCTACCGCGCTGAACTCCTCAGATCAAATCGTCGGCGTGTATACGGATACTCACCTCGTACAGCACGGGTTTGTGTCAACGCATGGCGCGTATACCAAAGTGGACGTTCCCGGCGGGTATCCGGGTACGACGGCCCCGAGCGGCATCAACGAGTTCGGCATGGTCGTCGGCTCTTATCAGGACGGCGTGAACTTCGGCGAACGCGGCTTTGTGCTGAACAACGGGGTGTACACCACCTTTACCGTCACGCTTGCCAACGCGGTGCCGAATACCACGTATGCGCTGGGTATCAACGATTTCGGTCAGGTCGTGGGCAATTATCTGGATTACAACGGCGTGACGCGCGGCTTTCTCCTGTCCAATGGCGTGTACACGTCCTTCGACATTCATGTCGCCGATCCGAGCATCCGCGTGAACGCCACGCTTCCCGCCGGTATCAACGACCTGGGGCAGATCACCGGGTTTTATACCACCGATATTAACGGCGATCCCCTGACTGTCGCGGCGCACGGCTTTGTCCTGAGCGGCCACACAACCACTACGCTGGATGTTCCCGGCGCTCTCAACGGCACGTATGGGGCCGGAACGCAGGCCACCGGCATCAACCTGTTGGGGCAGGTTGTCGGTATCTATGTGGACACGGATGGAGCAACACATGGGTTCGTGTGGAGCTGCGGAAAGTATACCTATCTCGATACGCCCAATGCTGTGAATACCACCACGTTCGGGATTAATGCCCTGGGGCAGGTCGTCGGTTACTACAGCCTCGGCACGTTCAATGACAATGGCTCGATATTCTACGGCTTTGTGCTGAACCCGTAATCGCGCTGCGCGGAACAAACTTCATAACGTTCACAACGAACAGAGGCAGGAAACTATTCCTGCCTCTGTTCGCGTTACATACCCACGCTTTATGTCCCAAACCGCATATTGCACAGCAATGCCGCCCTCGTATATTGGCACAATCCCTTGTGTGATGTCTAATTCACCTCAAACAAGAGTATAAGGGAGCCACCTATATGAAGTACAAGAATATGCCATTCCATCTATCGCCAGTTATTGGGCGCAAACTGGCGGCAAGCCTGCTGACGCTGGGATTGGGAGCGGGCGTTTTGAGCAGGGGCGCTGACGCGTCCGCCGCGCGCGCCTGTTCTACAAAATACGACCGGTTTCTGGAACGGCAGGCGCAGTCGCCCTCCGCGTCCGGCTGGACTTCCGTGATCGCGAAGATTTCCGGCCCGCTGACTCCCCGGCAAGAGAAGCAACTACACGGATACGTGTACCGCCATCTGCCCCTGATTGATTCCGTCGCGCTGCGCATCCCCCTGAAGCGATTGGGCGAACTCGCCGCTCTCCCGTTTGTGCGACATCTTTCTGCCGATGTGTCCGTATCCAAAACGGACGCTTTTACGGTTTCCTCCAGCGTCGCCGACCTTGCCGCGCAGCAGTACAGCACGAGCAGTTTTACGCTCAATGGCGCGGGCGTTACCGTCGCCGTTGTGGATAGCGGCATACGAACGTTAAGCGACTTTGCCGACCCAAAAACGGGCGCGCTGCGCATCAAAGCGAAAGTCAACTTTGCGGATACCATCACGAGTAATGGCGACACCTGCGGGCATGGCAGCCATGTGGCCGGCATCGTGGCCGGAAACGGATCGTTGAGCAACCGTCAGGTAATGGGCATCGCGGCGGGCGCAAATCTCGCGGATGTGCGCGTGTTAAATAAGCAGGGGCAGGGAACCGTCAGCAACGTGATTTCGGGCGTACAGTGGGCTATCAACAACCGGGCCGCGCTCAACATCCGCGTTTTGAACATGTCCGTCGGGCATCCCGTCGGGGAGAGTTATACGACCGACCCGCTTTGCCAGATCGTCGAACAGGCGTGGAAAGCCGGAATTGTCGTGGTTGTGGCGGCGGGCAATAACGGACGCCTGAATGCGGCGGCTGCGTACGGCATGGCAAACGAGGGGTACGGCGTCAACTACGGTTCTATCCAGTGTCCGGGCAACGACCCTTACGTGATTACCGTTGGCGCGATGAAAAGCATGACCGGCAGCCGCGCCGATGATCGTATCGCCACGTATTCCAGCCGGGGGCCAACCCGACTTGATCTGGTAATGAAGCCGGACATAGTCGCGCCGGGCAACAAAGTGGTTTCGGACAATTCTATCGGCTCGTATCTGTACAACTACTATTCGGGCAACTGCGTCCCTGAGACGGCGGGAACGTACTACATGCTTTCCGGCACGTCTATGGCCGCGCCCGTTGTTTCCGGGGCCGCCGCGCTGCTGCTGCAAAAGTATCCCACATTATCGCCGGATACCGTAAAAGCGCGGCTGATGCTTTCCGCCGACAAGTGGAGCGACCCGAGCGGCAATTCCGATCCCTGCACCTACGGAGCCGGCTACCTCAACATTCTGGCCGCGCTTCAATCCAAAGCCGTCCCCACGCAATCGGCGATGAGTCCGAGCATGACGACGGACGGCTCAGGAAATGTCTACGTCACCATGGATCGCGCCATCTGGGGCGTGAGCAGCGTGGATGGCAGCCGCGCGTTGTGGGGCGTGAGCGGTATCAATGACCTGCGCGCCGTGTGGGGAACCCGCGCTATCTGGGGAACGAGCGACAATCAACTGAGCGCCAGCCGCGCCATCTGGGGAACCAGCGTTTGGAGTGACCGCGCTATCTGGGGCGTGTCCACGCAAAATGCCGACCTGTCTTCTACAGTGATTTACGGGGAGTAGCCCTCAACCCGGGCGTCCACTTGTGGACATACCCCTTCTCCCAAAAAAGCCTGAGAGAAGGGGAACCCATCGTATACAGCGGCGTGTCAGAAGTTCATGTTGGGCGCAGCAAGCAACGCCCCTACCAACATGAACTTCTGACACGCCGTTAGTATAAAACGAACCTTTGTCGATAAACCCGCAACAAAGTAAGCAGGGGAATTTGCAGGCGCGACAAAGGGGCAATTATGCGGCGAAGAGACGGCACAAGCATACGGGCAAAAACGGCGCTGAAGTATGCGGGCGCAATCGTAGCGGCAGTTAGCCTGTTCGTCGCTATTACTGTTATCACCTTCCCGCGCAGACCTCTGCTGCTGTCCCGCGCCCGACGCATTGCGCCCGCTTCTTTCCTCTGGGCCGGAAAGGTGCGCGTAAACTATCCCTGCTACTGGCTTTCGGACCGAGAGGCTATCGCCTTTCAGCATCCCGCAACCCGGAACTTTGTCACGCCCCGCTGGTCAGAGGGCAGCAGCGTGTTCCGTATCAATGCAACTACAGGCGTGTATCAACCGATGCCGGAGTTTACAAAGATATTTACAGCTCGCACTCCCAATTTAAGAGCGTTGTTCCAGCCAGCGTCGGGTGTAAGTCTGCGGTTGAGTATTCCCTGTTGCATATCACCGGATGGCAAATTCGCTCTGATTACCGAAACCGTAGGTCCAGCCTGTTTCGGTCCGCCGGATTATGCCAGCAGTCGCAGCACGATTATTGCTGTGGATGGCTCTTACGCGCATACCGACAAGTGGAAACGAAACGAAGTAAGCGCGTTTTGGGAGGCGGACAGCCGACATTGGAAAGAATGGAGATTTAACGAGCATGGCATGTTGGAAATAGCAACCTGCGCGTTGGATGGAACCCGCCATGTGGAAGTCGTATCTCGGCCCGCCAATCTGTCAGGTTACGATGTGACTCTTCGCGCGCTTACACCCACAGGAACCTTCCTGACGGAGATAGAAAAGCGCAAACCGGACGATATTCCGGTAGATACAGGCGAAGCGGAAACAATCACGGAGAAATGCAGTTGTGAACTGGCGGAACTTTCAACCGAGGGCGGAAAGCCTGCGCGTCGTTACTCCCCGTGCTTACCACAGGTGACGAAGGTTACACAACAGGAGATTGTCTTTGCCCCGAATTGCGACCGGATAGGCTGGCTGGTGACGCGCCATTACGAGCCGACCGGTTTTCCGTTGCTGAAACAGTTACGCGCCCGATTGGGCGATAAACCGCATCAGGAAACTGCGATATGGGTGAGCAAATTGGACGGAATCGACGCGCATGAGATCGGACACGTCGCGCACAAACCGGACGAGTCCCGCCCGCAGCAACTCGCGTGGCTTCCCGGCGGCAAACAACTGAGTTTCAACTATAAAGGCGACCTGTATATCGTTCCCGCCAATTGAAACCGCTACGCGGACGCCGCCAGACTCTCGATGCAGGCGGGGCCGTCGTTTACCGGGGCATTGACCCGTTTGGTAACAGCATACGCTTCCATATCGGCGGGCGAGTACGGCTGTAGCATTGTCAGCAAGTCCGGTATCTTATTGTTGGACGGGTTCAGCCAATCCGCTTCCAAATCCGGGTGCAGCATGGCGGGCATCCGGTCGTGAATGTCGGCCATCAGCGCGTTGGGCGCGACCGTGATAATGGAACAGGTGCGTAGCGGAACCCCGTCCGGCGATTTCCACTCCTCCCACAACCCGGCAAACGCGAACAAATCCCCGTCCCGCCGCCGAATGTACATCGGCTGCCGCGCCCCGTCCTCCTTCTTCCACTCGTAAAACCCGTCACTCGGTATCAGACACCGGCGGCGCGTCAGCGCGTTCTTGAACGACGGCTTTTCCGCCAGCGTTTCTGCCCGCGCGTTAATCAACTTGTTGCCGATAGCCGGGTCTTTGGCCCAGAACGGAACCAATCCCCACTTGTACGCTTCCAGCGCCCGAACCTCTTTGTCTTCCACAACGCTTGTCACCACAACCGGAATCGCCTGCGACGGCGCGATGTTGTACCGTTCCTGCGGTTCGGCCAGAACCTCCTCCACGCCGAAACGCAGGGATATTTGTTGTGGCGTATGATGCAAAGTATAGCGTCCACACATGCCGGGAACTCCTTCTGCCGCGTTCTTCACAGAAAAACAATTTAGCCGCGAATGAACGCGAATACACGCGAATGATGATGTACTCTTCCACTACGCAAAAAGCCTCTCCATAGGAAAGGCGGAATCAGACTTATTCTGTTAGTTGACACTACTTGCCGACAGTTTCAAGAGTTCCTTATCATAGCGGCGCTAAACATAAGCGCAAGCAAAAAGCAAGCCTCACGCGAAGATGCGGAAGGCTTGCTTTAACGGTCACCATTCTTTGCCAGTGAAGGATCAAACCGAAGGCATAGACTGTTTCCGGCGCTTCCGCAGAACGCTGGCGCCAACGGTTGCCATTCCTGCGAGAAGCGCGATGCTGCCGGGTTCAGGAACTGCGGCAGGGTTGTACAAATTCGTGTTGAGTTGCCCTGCCGTAAGGCCCTCTACCCGGGCCAGGGCCAGGAAGTCCAACGCTGTCGGTAAAGCCCTCTGACCCTCTTGCCAGCCAGGATCGGCGGTGACCATGTAGCCGAATGTATCGCCGGGAACGGGCGAACCGATGAAGTGAGCGCCGGTTGTCACGACCGGAATATCAAAGTTGTTGGGCAAGCCGCTGAGAGTGTTCGGGATCGTTAGTTGACGCCCGGCAGTGCCATCTGGCCCTACCAGATCCAGAAATCTGGTGAAACCGGAATTCTGGCCCCTGCTGATGCCAAGCGAGTGTTCGGCTTCATGTAAAACGAGTGTCAGGAAATCCCACCGGCCCTCGTCCGGCCCCCCGCAATGGCATCTCCGAACCGCTTATTGTTCACAGTGCCACCGCCCAGATTGGCGTCACCGAACGACATGTTGAATTCCGAGTTGTCGAAGGGCGTGGGATCAACGAAGTAGTTAATTCCGTTTCCTATGTTGAAGCGGATAGACGATGTAGCAGGGCGACCATTGGCGTCAATCGTATCAATACCAGAGTCTCCTGACAGTGCTTAACCCTAAATCAGCCAGGGTGAAATTGATCTGTTCGTTCCAGGTGCCGGCGGGCGTCAGCAGCGAATGGGAAAAGTAGTCAAAGGCAGCGGAGATGTCGGTTTTGAAAACAGTTGTGATGTCGTTACGACCCACCCCCGCGCTGTTGTAGAACAGCCCCGCCGCATCTTGATAGACCGTTCCGAGGGAAGAGTAGTCGGCGCTCAAGCTAATTTGAGCGCGAGAAGAAGAGGGCGTGAGGGCAATAATCCCTGTGATTGTGGCAACCAGAAATGCTTTGTTGCCGAAAGACTGACGCAAACTGTTCATGTTGACCATACCTCCTGACAAACATTGATGTACTTAAAACAAGTGTTTTGTGTTGGCTTATGGTTTTTTAAACTCAGTGCCGCTTTTTGTTCGCTCGTTTTGCGCTGCTTTTGCAAACTCTTTGCCTGGCTGCGCCATCCATTCTATTTGCAGAACCGGATGCAGTTGGATAAGGTTGCCTTCCGGTTTTTGCTTGCCGTAGGCGCGGGCAAAGTAGCCAATACCCGTGACGCGCGCATGAGCCTGTACCGGAGTGACCGTTATTTCAGGCTTGACGCGCGCATTGAACTGTTCGCGCGCCGCTTTGATACTATAGAAGAATGGACTATCGGGGCTGACAAAATCGGGCGCGGGATCGGGCATTTCCAGAATGAGCGTTTTGCCCGACGCCCCCTTGAGAACAACGCGGTAATCGCCGTCTCGCATGAGTTGGCACTCCACAATGTCCGCTTCAACAGAGTAGATCGTCATTTCGACCGGGACGGCGCGTTTTTCCTGATAGGCCGGATTACTGCCATCCAGTGGCATCTCCTTCGGACGGGGAAGCGCCAGCAGCTTCTCGATGGTTGTTTGCTGCGTCCGGGTGTTTATTTTTTTCGCGTCGGGGTCGGACGCCGTTTTTACCAGCCAGCGGTCTTTGCCCGGTTTGGGGGCGACAGGCGCAGACGTTGCTTTGACCTCGCTCGTCTTTGGCGTGTCTCCGGCAGGTTTGTCCTGGGCAGGCGCGGCCTGTACTCCCAAAAAACAAAAAATTGAAGCAATGGCGATGCGTGAAAAGACCGTTCGCAACATGTTTTACTCCTGTTGGAATTGGGGATGAATTCTGATTGCGCGGCGTGGCTACCAGGTTTCCGGGCCGTCTACCCAGGGAAACCATTGCGCGTACTGACTGGTCGGCGCGGTCGTTGCTGCTGCCGGAATGGCGCTCCAGGAAGCCGAAGGGATGCCGCCCGGAGAGGCTGGGTCCCAGGACGCGGGCATTTTATGCCATTTGGCATGGCCGTCCGCGTAGAGATAGATGCCACCCCCCGTATGCCGGGTAAAAAGCGGAGGCTCACCGCCCTTGACCAGGCTCAAATTGTTGGGCGCGATGAGTTCCCGTCCCAGACTGGACACGCTCTCCGTGACGAAGATACGATTGGCAGGCGCGACAATGGCAGCCAACGGGGTGCCGGCGGCGGGATTGAATTTAAACGTGGCGTAATCGTAGAAGAAATAGCGATTCAGCGCATACGACAGCGGCTGCAGCGGCTGTCCGGCTCCATTGACTTTGAGAGGCAGTGCAGCCGGAAGCCCGGAGGCGTCGGAAGGGCATTTGTGTATTTGTACACTCTTTTCGTAGGGCTGAAGCAGGTCGAAGCAGCAGGGCGGATAGAAGACGCTGCCGCCCGCGCCGCTGTACCAGGCGAACTGCGTATACGGCGGCGATGTAACAGCGCCACCGTAATCGGCGGGCGGGAACTGCTCGTCATTGTCCTGAAGGTACATGCTCAGGCCAAGCCCGATTTGCCTGCCGTTGCTGAGACAGGCGGTTTGTCGGGCCTTTTCGCGGGCCTGCGCAAAAACGGGAAACAGAATGGCAGCGAGAATCGCGATAATGGCGATAACCACGAGCAGTTCGATCAGAGTGAAGGCGCGATATTTCATGGATGATTTCCTGGTAGAGGAGGGTAAACAACAGGGAGCAGGGGAACATGTCCGATGTGCCTGCTCCCTGTTGTCTGACGGCTTGCCTTAGTTGCGAGTTACCGGGGGACTGGTCTTGCGGAAACTGCCAAGCTGGGCCGTGATCGTGACCGTCTCCGGAGCGGCGACCGGATTGAATGTGGCCGTGAACTGTGCCGTAGATTGTCCGGCGGGAATAGTCACGGACGCCGGGATGGTCACTCCGATGGAATCATTAGTCGTGAGAGTGACCGTAATTGGCGAAGTGGCAGCCTTGTTCAACGCCACCTGTACAGTTTCAGTTGTGCTGCCGCCGATTGGATAGCCAAAACCATTAGGATCTTCCACGAAGGTAATGCTCTGAAGGAAGGGCAGAACCGTTCCCGATAGAACCGTGATCGTGCCGACTTTGGTCTGTCCCGCTCCCCCACCGATGGAGGCGGTGATGTTCACGGGCGTCGTAAAGCTAACCGCGCTGGTTGTGACGGTGAAGCCGGTCTGACTCTGTCCCTGCGGCACGAACACCGTCGCCGGTACGCTGGCGCTTCCCGGCGCGCTGCTGGTCAGGGTCACGGTTGTGCCGCCTGTCGGCGCATTGCTTCCCAACAGCACGGTTCCCGCAATGGACGTTCCGCCATTGACGCGCTCCGGGTTGAACAGCAGTCCCGATAAGGGATCGTTGTTGCGGATGCGAATACGGTAGATGCCGCGCCCGAATGTCCCGGCATAGAGGTAGCCTTGCAGGGGCATGGCTTTCAGGTCCGTGACCATTACGTTGGGAAGGCCGAGCGGCGCGGTGGCATTCGCCCAGGTCTGGCCCCGATTCGCGGACTGGAACACGCCGACATCGTTGCCGATATACAGGATACTGGCATCTGCAGGGTCAATGGCAATGGTGTTCAGAGCCGCATCCGGCAGCGCGGTGGCATTTGCGCCGCTCAGGTTGGTCCAGGTCGGAGTGACTGCTGTGACATCCGCGCAGTAGTAGAGATGGCCGGGAACATTAACGCCACTGATGCCGACGAATACGGCATTGGCGTTGGCGGGGTCGGGCAGAATGGCTCCGACGTTATTAGTGGGCAGCGCGTCGTTTGCGTTGCCTGCCTTGAGGGTGACAAAGGTTGTGCCGCCGTCCCCTGTCGTCAGCAATTTGCCGTCCAAAGTGGCAACATAGATGCGGTTGCCATTTGCGGACGAGACGGCGAGCGTAGTGGCCTTACTGGTCGTGAGGACAGTCGGGAAGTAAGTCCAGGCCGTCTCCAGCGGCTTGGTAGCATCATAGCGACCGAGCTTTTGCCCTGCCGTATACACGAATTTGGGATTGGTGACATCCATCGTCAACGGAGTGATAAAAGCAACCGAACCGACACCCGCGCTGGTCAGATCGGGCGCAATCTCGTACCTGCCGGAGAGATACATGTCGTCCGTTCGAGAGATAGAGCCATTAGTGTAGGTGCTGTACATCGTCTGCGGATTCTGCGGATTGATCAGCACACTGAAGGCATCCCCTCCTGTGGGCATTTGCCAGGCATTCAGATCGCCGAAGGCGCCTGCCGTGCCATTGTCTTGTGTCCCGCCGATCATGATGTTCTGATTGGTCGGATGGTAGGCCGTATTGTAAAACTGAGTTGTCTGCAAGCTGTCGTTGAGCGACAGGAAGGTGGCCGCCACTCCGGCCGTAGGACTGGAGTAGAACTGGTAGATGCCCCCATCATTGCAAAGCCAGCCCCGATCTGGGTTGGTGGGGTCGAAAGCGATGTTATGCTGATCGGAGTGTGTATTGGAGTTATCGCCATCCGCGTCGCCAAAATTCACCCAGGCGGTGTTGCCTGCGGTCTGTACCTGCTGATACACGTTCTTGAGACCCAGGTACAAGACGTCTTTCGCCACGCCGCTCACCGTCCGCCTGGAACAGGCGAGATAGTAGTCGTATGGCACTTGATCCAGTTGTTTGCTCGTCAGGAAACCGCTGTTTAATCCCGTGCTGGCGGTAATGTCTGTCCAACTGTTACCATTGTTCGTCGTCTTGAAGAGGGTAACGTGGTCGGTGAAAGAATAGGCCAGATAGATGGTGTTGCTGTCAATCGCGGATACGGCCAGACGCACCCCATTGGCCGTTGGTGTCGCGGTAGGCGCAATAGGAGCATTGGGCAATTGCGCCCAGGTCTTTCCCTGATCGGTGGAGCGATACAGCAGAAAGTTCGAGGCTGCCGTGAAGGAATTTCCCGCCGCCAGATAGTTGCCGCTTTTGGTGACAACGCCATCCTGCCAGTTTGCCGAATAGGCGCCTTGTGAAGGGTCGTTGGGATCTACGGGGAAGCCATCTACTTTTTTGCTCCAGGTCGTGCCTCCATCTGTCGAATTCCAGATATTAGACCCACTGCCGTTGGCTGTCGTCAAAACGGTAACGCTGTTGGAGTTCGTCGGATCCACCAGTATCTTGGTGACGTTCGTGCCTGCAAAATAGAGATTATTGCCGTCTCCGTCTTTGTCTGCGCCGATATTCTTCCAGGTGAGGCCGCCGTCCGTCGTCTTCATCAGTCCAATGGCGTTGCCGGAGCCAACTGGCGATTTGCCCGGTCCCGCGTACACAATCAAATGGTTTTTGGGATCAATGGCGAGCGTGTTAGTGCTGAGGTACAGCCAGTTGTTCGACTGCGCTTTCCAGTTCACGCCGCCGTCTGTGGTCTTGAAAACCCCGCCCGTTGCCGACGCGACATAGATTATCAGGCGGTTGGTGGGATCGGCAACGATGCCCTCCAGGTGTCCATTCATGGACTCCGGGCCGTAGTAGGCGCGTTGGCTGGTGGGATACCAGTTAATGGGACCGACGAACGACCATGTGGCGCTGGGAAAGAGGGATTGGACGCCGATGCCGCCCTTGCTGCTCTGGGCATAACCGATATAGCCTACAGGCATACGCGCCCGTTGGGCTACGGCGCGGTCAAAGGCGGTCGGATCAATAAAGTTGTTGGGCCAGGCGCGCAGTTGCCGCATAAACTCTTCGCCGCCCGTGATGCCGCGCGGGTTCTTTTCTTTGCCTTCGCGCTCTTCCTCTTTGTCTTTGTCCTCTCCCTCTGTCTTCAGCCCCTTCGTGGAACGGGCGATAGCGGCGCGTCGGGCGGTATGGGCAAGGGCCATCCTGTCCAGCGCGGATAATGGAACGACTTTTTTTGCAACGTTATGCGCTGTCTGTTTGCGTTTGGATTTTGCTGTCGCATGGCCGTGCAATTTAGCCACATGGCGGGTTCCTGCCGCTTGCCCTGCCAGTGGCAGGACCAACCCGGTCAGGGCCAGGGATGCGCCGAGCATACGGGATAATGGTGTTGAGTTCATGGGTCTTCCTTTTGGTTGATGCGGAAAGATGCGTGATTCTCAGGGACTGTGGCTCCTATCAGCCCTTAGCCGCGACGATTGCGTCGCCACAGACAGAGCAGGCTGCCGGGCGCAAGCAGTCCGGCAAGCAGCGCGGCCGGTGCCTGGCTCAGGAGTATCCATCGGTGGGGTCTGCGGAGTCAAATTCTGCCCGGACAGTTGTAGGTAGAAGGCTGCCTGGGGTGATCCGCCAAAGTCGAAGAAGTCCCCGTTGGTCATGTCCTGAAAAACATCATCCTGGCTGTCGCCGCGAGCGTTTTCCCAACCGGCATCCGGGTTGGTGAAAAAGAGGCTGACCCAGCCGCCTGTCTCCCCGGTGGCAAGCAGCGCGGCGTCCCACTGGAAGAAGTCGCCGAAGGGTGTCAGGTCATAATTGACGATGTTAGTTGCGCCCGTAGGATCCGAGGGCAGGTTCGTCAGGCGCGTGGACGAGACGAGGTTGGGGAAATACATCTGAACGTGATCGTAGCCACTATAGGCGTCCCCCAAAGGCTGCGCGGCGGTGTAAAAGTTGACAATCACATCGGTGGTGGGACCGTTGGCGCTGTTGAGCGGGAGGAAATAGCCGAAGGTGAAACTGTCCACCTCATAAGAGCCGGAAAAAGCGACGGGCATGGCAATCTCGACGCCGACAGGAGAGAAAAAGTTGTCGTCGATGGAATTGTTGTAGAAGATGGATTGGGCGTAAGCAATATTAGCCCCAACCAGGCAGACGAGGACGCATACAAGCACAGCAAGTTTTTTGTACATACAATGACCTTTCGAGAGAGTTCTTAATAAACGAGAGTGACCGCCAAAAAAGTGAAAAGCGCCTTCGCCATCCACAAGGCTGCCGCATAGATGGTTTCGTTCGCTCTTGATAAAGATTGTTTGCAAGAATCGTGCCAGGCGACAAATATACGCGATTATGCATCATTCTTCTTTCTTTAGCTTTAGAGGTAAGAAGTAATAATCCATTTATAGGGATTGCGAGTATACTATAAAGCGGGTAGGCATGCCAGACGGCAGAGGCGTTATACGCGAAAGTGCGTCATTCCCAATAAAAGCGTTGTCTTGATTGCGGATGTGGCCTTACCCGCAACTGAGCGACTATCAACGGATCAAAACTCTTATTGTCTTCTTCGCAGGATCAGATTTGCAGAGGGGAGCAGGTGAGATGACCAGCCATGTTGGGGAACTGTTGATAGCGTGGCGCAAACGTAAAAAATTAACGAGCGGAAATTTATCCCGTCAAGCCCGGATCAGCCGAACCACTCTGACGCGCTGGGAAGCGGGACAAACGCAGCCGCGCATAGCGGAACTGGAAGCGGTTTTGACTGCGCTGGAAGTCTCGCCTGCACAGCGACAGGAGGCTCTCGCCCATATTGAAGCGCCCCGCGCGGTGCAGCGATTGCGTGAAGTGGCGGGCGAATCTCCTCCTGTTCGCGGCGACCTGCTCCGCGCTATGCGATTGCGGCAGGGATGGACGCAGCAGAATACGGCGAAGCGAGCGGGGATTGCGCAGGGGACGCTTGCCCGGTGGGAGCGGTCGGAAGACTGGCCCTCCACGGAGCGCCTTCATGCGCTATGCTACGCGCTTCACGCGCAGGAAGCGGAGTTAATCGCGCTCACGCAGGGGTTGGTGACGGCAGCGCTGCCTGTGGAGGCGATGCTGGACAACGAGACGGTGCGTACAACAATCGCGCATTATATGTTCTCCTCTTCTCTGGCGGATGTCGAGTTCCTGTCATTTGAAGCGCAGCTCTGGCCTCTTGCTCAGAAAGAGGAAGCCGCGAAACGCCAATTGATTTATACTTATGGCAGTCATGCCCGTTTTCTGGTGGAACATCAACGCTTTGCCGAGGCTTCCGTTTATGTGAAGCGTGTTCATCAGTTGGCGCGCAGCGGGTATCGAGAGGCCGTAGGCTTGGCGTCGGTCGTGATTGCCGAAGCGCGAATCGCAGGCGCGGGCGGGCGTGTTCCCCATCCTGAACGCGCCATGCAAATATTGCGAACGTGGGTTGACAGCCCCCTCCTCACGGAGCGCAAAGAGTACAGAGCATGGATGCGCAGCGAAATGGCGAAATGTTTGCTGAAAATGGGAGAAGTGGATTCGGCTCTGCTTTTGAGCCAACAGGCCATTCGGTTCGCCGAAGATGTGGATGATTCGGAACCCTGGTGGCGGCGGGGCGATTATGCGCGGGTGTTGCTGGCGACCGGACGTGGCGGGCAGGCGCTGGAGGAGTGCAGCGCATACTTGAGTTTGGAACACCCGCTCGTGGAAGGTCTGCCGTTTCTGCTGACGGGAGCGCAGGCGCTGGCAGTGATAGACCGTTCTGCGGAAGCGGCGGATTGGCTTCAGCAAATGGATAATATCATTGCCGCTTACCCCGTAGCGGCTCACTATAGCGCGTCCACGCAAGCCCTGAGACAGAGATTGTGAAGCATACGCCAATCGTGGAGAGATTGAGCAGGTAAAAACTCCATAAATGATGAATCAGGCTGAAACGTAAGAAATTTCAGCCTGTTTTTTGTCAATGGAGCCATTATCTCATGAAAATAACTGATGTGCGCGTGATTGTCACCTGTCCTACCCGCAACTATGTCGTCGTGAAAATCCTGACGGATGAACCCGGCCTGTATGGAGTGGGGGACGCCACGCTCAACGGGCGCGAACTTGCCGTCGCGTCTGCCCTGACCGAACATATCGCGCCCCTGCTCATCGGGCGCGACCCCGACCAGATTGAAGACATCTGGCAAATGCTGTTCCGGGGAACCTACTGGCGCGGCGGCCCCGTTCTGATGACCGCGCTTGCCGGAATTGATATTGCCCTGTGGGACATCAAGGGCAAACGCGCCGGTCTTCCCGTCTACTCCCTTCTCGGCGGCAGAACGCGAACAGGCGCATTGGCCTACACCCATGCGGGCGGGCGCGATTTCGCGGAAGTGGAAGACAGCGTCCGGCAGTGCATGGAACGGGGCTTCAAAGTGGTTCGCGCGCAGGTCGCCATTCCCGGCACAGTGGGAACGTATGGCGTAGGCGGAGCCAGAGAAGCCGCGTCCGCCACCTGGAGCGCCCCACCTTCTCAATCCCTCCCCGAACCCCGCGACCCGGCAGAAACGCAGGGCGAGTCGGCTTCCCCGTCACCGGAAGGGGAAGAAAAGGAGAAAAGGAGAAAAGTAGAAGAGGAGAGACAATCCAATTTATCCCTCGTCCCGGGCGTCCACCCGCAGGGAAGGACACATCCCTCATCCTTTATCACCTCCGGTGATGGTGGGCCGATGCCACAGATAGAGACTTGGGAGCCGGGGCCGTACTTGCGGACGATTCCCCGTCTGTTCGCGCATCTGCGGGATAAGTTAGGGGAGGAGATTGAACTGTTCCATGATGTGCATGAGCGATTGACGCCCATACAGGCGGCTCGGCTGGCGCGGGAACTGGAACCGTACCACCTGTTCTTTCTGGAAGACTGCCTGCGCCCCGAACATAAAGAGAGCTTCCGGCTGATTCGGCAGCACACGACAACCCCGCTGGCAATGGGCGAACTGTTTCATACCAAATGGGACTGCCTGCCCCTGCTGACCGAACAACTCATAGATTTTATTCGCTGCGATTTGGGACACATCGGCGGCATTACGGAAGCCAAAAAGATCGCCGCCATTGCCGAATGTTACTATATTCAAACCGCGTGGCACGGACCGGGCGACATCGGCCCTGCCATGCACGCCGCCAATGTTCACGTAGACCTTGCTATTCCCAACTTCGGCGTTCAGGAGATGGTCCTGTTTTCCGACGCGGTTCACGAAGTCCTACCCGGCGCGCCCACTTTCCACAACGGCTATCTCAACGTGTCGGACGCGCCCGGGTTGGGCGTGGATGTCAACGAAGAAGCGGCAAAACGCTATCCGTACAAACGCGCCTACCTGCCCAACACCCGTCGCGCCGACGGCTCGGTCATGGACTGGTAGCCTGATGCAAAGCACAGAAAGGAAATAGCCGCGAATGAACGCGAATGAACGCGAATGGGATGAGGAGGAAACCAATGGAAGCAGATATGGTAGCGCCCGACAGAAAGAGCGGCAGGAGTTGGATAGGCTGTTTCGAGAAACTGTTGGAGCAGTGTTTGAAGTTTCTAACGTGCTTGGCGCGGGGTTTCTGGAAAAACTCTATGAACGCGCTCTGGTGAAGGAATTGCAGACGCGAGGCCTGAAAGCGGAGGCGCAAGTTCCCATTCAAGTGGAGTACAAAGGCGAAATGATTGGCGAGTATTTCGCGGATGTGCTGGTTGAAGGTAAACTGATTGTGGAGTTGAAGTGTGTTTCGTCTCTAACCAACATACACATTGCGCAGTGCTTGAATTACCTGCGCGCCACCAACCGCACTCTTGCTATGCTGGTCAACTTTCAAAATCCCCATGTCGAATGGAAACGAGTTGCCTTTCATTTCTAAATCCTTTGCATCTATATTCGCGTTCATTCGCGTTCATTCGCGGCTATTTTTGTTTGCTTTGTGTGGCGCAATTATTGTCATACTGTGGCTGCTGCAATGGACGCCGTATCTCAATGTCGCCAACGACTCCGGGCGTTATATGGTTTTGGGCGAGTCGCTGGCGCGTACCGGCGATTTACGGCTACTCAATGACGTTCGGCAGCCGCTCGACACGCTGTACCCGCCCGGTTTCCCCGCCATCATTGCTTTTTGGATGCGGATAACGGGGCGGGACGCAATGGGCGTGATTCTTCCCGTCAAACTGACATTGCTGGCCCTGCTGCTCGGCACACTGCCCATGCTGTATGCTCTCCTGAAACGCGCCCGACTGCCCAACCGCTATATTGCCGCCGGTCTGCTTTTCGCCGCTACCTGTCCCTCCCTGATCTCCTACGCCAACGAAGTCATGTCGGAAATGCCGTTGCTGTTTTTGTGTCTGGCGTCGGTTGTTTTAGTAGAAAGAAAAGGAGAAAAGGAGAAAAGGAGAAAAGGAGAAAAGGAGGTACAAGAAGGAGAGGAGTCTCTTTCAACTATCAACCATCAACCCCCATCTAAAATCTCCTTTTCTCTCCTCTGCGCAGCAACGGCCTTCCTCATGCGAACCTCCGGCATCGCCCTTCTGCTGGCGCAAATTGTTTGGTTTTGGAAGCGGTTCGGGTGGAAGTGGGGGATGGGGGCATTGCTGGTGACGCTGCTTGTGGTAGGCGGGTGGCTGAAGCGCAACTCGCATATCGTGAAGGCGCACCCGGAAATACGCTATTCCAGTTACGTAGACCAATTCACGCTGAAAAACCCGATGCAGGCGGACGCGGGACGCATACCGCTCAATGCGCGCGGAATTTTGTCGCGCATGAAGTTCGGCCTGCCCACCTATATCGGCCTGATACCCCGGACTTCGCTGTACATGATGGCTCCGCCGCGCACCGTCTGGCTGGCGCTTTTCTATATAATAGCCGTGCCACTTACGCTGCTGATGTTCGTGGGTATCCGTGAAGCGTGGAAGCGCGGCATGAAGTTGTCCGTCGGATTCAGCATACTGTTCTGGTTTGTGGCGGCGATGTGGCCCTGGCAAAACGCGCGGTTTCTGGTTCCGCTGATCCCGTTTATGATTCTGTTCCTGATGCTCGGCGTGGAGCAGGCGTCCGAATGGCTGCAAAAGCGTTCCAATGCGACAGTTGTAACCGCCGTACAAACTATTGGTATCGCCGCGCTGCTCATCTACTTTGCCAATGTGCATTGGCGCGTGATACGGCAGGAGCATCGTCCGACACTGGCCGGTTACGACTTCGGCAGAAATCGCGACGAGGCCGGGTTTTACGCTGCCTGCGCATGGCTGCGCCAAAACTCCAACCCGCGCCAAATTGTCATGGGCAAGCCGCAATACCTGCTGCACCTGTATGCAGGTAACGTTACCGCGCAACTGGAACCCACCACCAGCGCGCGGGCGCAGGAAAAAGCGTATATCGCGCCCCATCATGTCCGCTATCTGCTTCAGGACTCGTGGCAATGGGGCGTCCCACCAAGCCGCCAAATCTTTGACAACTACCTGCGCGAGTATGGCGACAAATGGCAGCCCGTCTGGACCGACCCGAACGGCAGCGGAGTTCGGGTGTGGAAACGAATCGGAGAGGAAGAAAAGGAGAAAAGGAGAAAAGGAGAAGAGGAGAAATAAACCGCGAAATATGCGAAATAAACGAAAAAGGAACAAAAAGCAGAGGACATTCGGGTAACAGGGCATTACGGCTTATAAACAGAAGCGTTTGCTCGTCCGCAGGACGGTTGGCCGCAGGTCTGCTTAACCGGCATTTTATATGCCGGTTAAGCGAACCTTGTGCTATAATGGGACACTCGTTTTTCAAACGGACATTTTTGCAGCGTTCTTTTTCGCGTGTTTCGCGTGTTTCGCGGTTCCTTATTTGACTTATGAAGCATTACGATGTGATTGTGGTAGGGGCGGGACCGGCGGGGAATGTCGCCGCGTATGAATTGGCGCGGGCGGGCAAAACCGTCGCGTTGCTGGAAAAGCAGGTTCTGCCGCGCCATAAAACTTGCGGCGGCGGGATGCCGATGGTGGTTTCGCAGGTGCTTGGTCTGGATACTATGCGCGATCTTGCGCCCGAAGCATTTGTCGAGGCCGATACGCGCTGGATGCGCCACACTTTCAATTTTGAAGACCCATATCTCGCGCCGATGAATATGGGGGATACGGGCGATGCAGGCAGCGCGGGCGAGGGGCGGCAGTTGTCGCTTTGGATGGTGCGGCGATCCGTATTCGACAATGCTCTGGCGCAACGGGCGGCAAGCGCGGGCGCGGAATTGCGGGACGGGCTTGCGGTGAAAACGCTGGAAATCGGAATGGAAACAAGCCGGTTGTGGTTCGGGCGGAGGGCCGGGGAACCGGAACCGCGCCGACTAATTGGGAAGCAACCGCCGATACCGTGATTGGCGCGGACGGCGCGAACGGCATTGTGGCGAAAACCGTTGGATTGCGGCGGGAACGCGCCCTTGCGATTGCCATTGAAGCCGAAGTGCCGCATACGTGGGGGGATGGTCATGCCGACCTGCGCCCGGACGTGTGCCATCTGGAATACGGGGCGGTGAAGCGCGGCTATGCGTGGGTGTTCCCCAAAAGTGACCATCTTAACGTCGGCGCGGGCGTGTTCCGTCCACGCGGCGAACAGGGCAGGGGCGATAATTCGGTTCGGGATGAACTGCGCCGCGCCATTCTCGACTACCTGCAACTGCTGGAAGTACCTAAAACTGAAGTGGAACTCACCTTTTACGCGCACCCGCTGCCGATCTGGGACGGCATGGATACGCTGCAAACCCGCGACAACCGCGTTCTGCTGGCGGGCGACGCGGCGGGATTAATCAATCCATTTTTCGGGGACGGCATCCTTCACGCCCTGAAAAGTGGACAGATTGCGGCAAACTGTATTCTGGCAAACAATCAAGCGGGCTACACCCGCGCCATACGGGACGAGTTCAAAACCAATTTCGATGCCGCGCTGAAACTGGCGAAAGTGTTTTACCAGTGGCCCGGTTTCATCTACAGGCATGGCGTGAAGCGTCCCGCCGCCACGCGCACGGCCACGCGCCTGCTGGCGGGCGATCTGAACTTCAAGGATGTATCGGGCCGAGTAATGCGCCGTTTGCGCCGCGCCATGCTGACGGATCACTCCCCCGACGCCATAGACCCGCAGGATTTGAACAAAGTAGGCTGAACGAAGTACCACGCTTAACAGTATTTCAGTAGAACATTGAACGATTGCGTTGCCGGGTACAAAGAACGTACCCGTCTGAGTAGCCTTCGCGTTAACGTCCTTTGGACGTGGCTTTGCGCTATGTTCAAAAGCGTCCACTGTAAGCGCCTGTGCTCTACAGGGATGCTGCATTTGCGTCCGAAGGACGCCTGGCGGAACGCCACACAGACGGGTACGTTCTTTGTACCCGGCCAATCGAGAGACGCTCTTTAAGGGAGATCAAAAACATGAGCCTTGAAAACGAGCAAGACACACAGGAAACCAATGGCGTTGACCGCCGCCGCTTCCTGACACTGGGCGCGGCAAGTCTGACCGCATTAGGCGCATCGGGCGTTTTGTACCCGGCAGACGCGCAGGACGCGCCCGCCAAAGGCAGCACGCCCGCCATGATAACCGCCAAACCCCTGCCGCAGAAGGTGTATAACACGGAAAAATTCGGCATCAGCCGCAAAACCCATGATGAGCATTACAAACTGTATGTGGGCTACGTCAACAAGGTCAACGAAATCCGAACCAAACTGGCCGGATTGGGCGTTCCCGATCCGACTAAAGCCAATGCCACCTACAGCGACATTCGCGAACTGAAAGTAGAATATAGTTTCGCGCTCGGCGGCGTGAAGAACCACGAACTGTACTTCGGGCATCTTGGCGGAAACGGCGGCGAACCGACCGGCATGGCAGGCGACCTGATTAAAAGCGCGTTTGGCAGCTACGCCAACTGGAAAGCCGACCTAAAAGCGACGGGCATTGCCGCGCGCGGTTGGGTGTGGCTCGCGCACGACCACACGGACGGCAGCCTGTTCAACTACATCGGCGACGCCCAAAACGCTTTCCCCGTCTGGCACGCCACGCCCATTCTTGGCCTCGATGTGTATGAACACGCCTACTGGCTGGACTTCCAGACCGCCCGCGCCAAATACATTGACGCCTTCTTTCAGGTGATAGATTGGGACGCCGTGAACGCCAACCTCAAAGTCGCGGCAGCAGTGGCGGACGCGGCCAAAGGCGCAAGAGGATAAAATAAACCACCCGCTACGCTAGAGACACAGAGAAAGAACAAGAGAAGAGAAACAAACGAATCGCAAAGGGGCAAAGGGACGCAAAGAGAATTCAACAAGAACAACAAGAGTTTACGGTAAGACTGGCTCTTCTCTTAACACTCCTTTCTCTTTGTAGTTCTTTGTGTTCCTTTGCCCCTTTGCGGTTCGTCTCTCCTTTCCTCGTATCGGTTTTTCCTCTGTGTCTCTATGTCTCTAGCCGCAGGCAGGTGGTGAACTTTGCATTGGAGCGCGGTAATGGCTGAGTTTTTGGTTCGGGCGGTTCGGGCGGAGGAGCGTGAGGAGTGCCTGAACCTGTGGTGCGCGGTGTGGCCGGGCGAAGGCAGCCCGGCCTATTTTCGCCGCTACTTTTATGGCGATGTGGAGTGGCTGCCGTACTACACGCAGGTCGGGGTTCTGGACGGTAAAATCGTCAGCGCGGTACAGATTTGCAAGCGAATCGTGGCCTGTGGCGACGCCCGGTTGACGATGGGCGGCATCGCAAACGTGGCGACGCTGCCGGAATATCGGGGCCGGGGGTACAATACGCAATGCCTGCAAAGCGCGATTGCCATAATGGAAGCCGACGCGATGGATTTCTCCCTCCTGTTCACGGGCATCCACGAGTATTACGCGCGGCACGGGTTTGAGACACTGGAGCAGGCATGGCTGTCGGGCGTAATCCGTTCCGACTTCACGCCTTCTGTCGCAAAGTATACCATTCGCCGCGCTGTCGCAGGCGATTTGAGCGGAATACAAGCGTGTTACGACGACTATAACCGCCATCGCCCGATTGCTGTGCAGCGGACTTCGAGCTACTGGCGCGACTGGATGAACGTTGACGCGGAGCATATTCCCGATACTTTGCTGACAGCAGTGGAACCCGACGGACATGTTGTTGGTTACGTGAATACGGGCGTATTCAAAAGCGCGATTCCGTACAGCCCGGACGAGGTTGGCGCAAGCATCATCGAGTTTGGAACGCGGGGCGGGTTGAACGCGATAGAAGAAAATGAAGTAACAAGCGATCTATTGGGAGCCGTAGCAACGGAAACGCTTGCCACCGGCGGAACAGGCTTGAGATTACAAATCGCGCTGACCCCACCGGTACGGCAGGCATTTAAAAATATCGTTGTGGAACCGGAACAGGCGACGCGAACAAGCGGCATGGCGCGACTGCTGCATCTCGATAACCTGTTACGCAGCCTGACAATGGGCCTGAACGACCACTGGCAAACCGGACAACAGCCGCTCGGAAGCGTGACGTTCGCCACTCCCTACGGCGCGGTTAAATTGGATGCGACGGGCGCGTTCCTGCGCGTTTCGTCCGTGGAAACACCAACTATGGGGGAAGAATTATTGCCGCAATCCGCCCTGTTCGGCCTGCTGTTCGGATTGCAAATGCCGGAGCAGGTAACAGCACAATCAGAAACGCGCGTACTTCTGAATGTCCTGTTCCCACCACAAGCCTGTGTCTACTACGGAGCCGACGGCTTTTAACCGACATCTTATTCGCGTCTATTCGCGTTCATTCGCGGCTAACTTCGTTCTTAATGGAAAGCGTACAGGCTAATGGCGTTGATGCTGGATGAAATCTATGAGCAGCCGCAGGCGATTGCGTCGGCGGTGGAGCAGGAATACGCCAATGTGTCCCGGCTGGTGTCCGAACTGCGCGAACGCGACATTCGGCACGTCATAATCGCGGCGCGCGGCACGTCCGACAACGCCGCCACGTATGCCAAATACCTGCTCGAAATCGTGTGCGGCGTTCCCGTTTCCCTTGCCGCGCCCTCTGTTTATACGCTCTATGACGCCAAAGTGCAATTGGGCGGCTGCCTGATGATTGGCATTTCGCAGTCGGGACAGGCAACGGACGTGGTACAAACGCTTTCCACCGCGCGGGCAACCGGCGCCTTGACCGCCTGCATCACCAATGTCGCTGACTCGCCCATTACCCATGTCAGCGACCACGTTCTGCTGTGCCATGCCGGGGAAGAAAAAGCGGTTGCCGCCACCAAAACGTATACCACCGCGCTTGCCCTTGTCGCGCTGCTGGCGGGGCAGTGGGCCAACCGGAGCAGCCTGCTGAACGGCTTGAAACTGATTCCCGAACAGATGCGCAGTGTGCTGAATCTGGATGACGAGATCGCGCAGGCTGTAGAGCGGTATCGGTACATAAACGAGTGCGCGGTACTGGCGCGCGGGCTAAATCACGCGACCGCGCTGGAAGCCGCCCTGAAAATGACGGAAACCAGTTACCTCGTAGCCAAGTCCTATAGCGGCGCGGACTTTCTGCACGGCCCGATAGCTATTGTGGGCGAAGGGTTTCCGTGCTTTTTGTACGTGCCGGACGGACGGGCCTACCCCATGATGCTGGAACTGGCCCTGAAACTACGGGAACGCGCAGCCGAGATGATTGTAGTCGCCCGTTCGCATGAGGCGCTGGAAATGGCGCAGCGCCCCCTGCATATCCCTGTGGATTGCGACGAACTGCTCAGTCCCCTGCTGTATATCGTGCCGGGGCAATTATGGGCTTTCCATCTCGCCCACGCGCGCGGCCAGAACCCCGACAAGCCGCGCGGATTATCGAAAGTAACGCTGACGAGATAGGAGGATAGGGAGTAGGGAGTAGGGAGTAGGGAATAGGACAATGCGCGAGTTAAACATCGTTTTTCCTACTCCCTACAACCTACTCCCTACTCCCTAACACGGATTTCCGCCATGAAGCGACGTGTTGCAGGACAAGTGGAAACGATAACGGCGGAACGGCAGGGCGCGCAGGAGATACTCGCGCGCGTTGCCACAGGAGAGTCGCGCCGGGAAGCAAACGCCGCCGAACCCAACCAGAGGGAGAGGGGCGAACTTCGGCCTGCCATCAATCTGGTGGAATTGTGCGGGCGTGTGGAGGTGGGCGACAGAATCCTGCTGAACACGGTTGCCGTCGAACTGGGATTGGGAACCGGCGGGAAAGATTTTGTGGTTGCCATTCTGCGGGACGAGGAACCGGACGCGCCCGCCCCCGGCCACATTCTGAAACTGCGCTACACGCCCCTGCAAGTGCCGGTACTCGCCGTCGAGTCGCCGGAAAGCCCCTACCATGAAATGTTGCGCCGCTTTCAATCGCTTAATGAGATGCCGGTTGTGTGCGCCCAACTGCACAGTCAGATTCCCGCGATTTGCGCGGGCGTTCGTTGGGCGTTGATGCATCATGGCGGGCATCGCCCGCGGATTGCGTACATTATGACCGATGGCGCGGCTCTGCCCCTTGCGCTGAGTCGCCTTATCCCCGAACTGCGGGAAAAGAGCTGGATATCCGCCACCATTACGGCAGGACAGGCGTTCGGCGGCGATCACGAGTGCGTGAACGTGTATTCCGCGCTGGCGACGGCGTATACGGTTGTCGGCGCGGATATGGCGATTGTCTGTCAGGGGCCGGGAAATGTAGGAACCGGTACGCCGCTCGGTTTTTCCGGACTGGAGCAGGGGCAGGCGATCAATGCGGTCGCTTCCCTGAGCGGAACGGCGATTGCGGTTGCCCGCATCAGTTTTACAGATACGCGGGAACGGCATCGGGGCATCAGCCACCACACGCTGACTGTGCTGAAAACAGCGGCATTGGCGCAGGCCATGCTGCCCCTGCCTGTTCTGGCAGGCGAAGAGATGCAGATTCTGCTGAATACGCTGGAAGCCAGCGGGCTGGAAGAATCGCATCAGCCTGTCTTCATCATGGCTGACAGCGCCCTCGAACTGCTGCAATCCCTCGAAATGAACGTCACCACCATGGGACGCGATCTGGAGGCCGAACGCCCTTTTTTCCTGTCCGCCTGCGCTGCGGGCATTCTGGCAGGACAGTTTATAGAGGCGAAACGCGATTAAGAATTAAAAATATGAAGATTAACAGAGGCTACAAATATATCGGCGTCGCGCTCCTTATGGGGCTACTGTGTGGATTGCCGGTCTATACGTTAACCTCCAATCTGAATTTGGCGATCTCATCTTTCATCTTGCCGCCTCTTGTAGGGCTTCTCTTCGCCTGTGTTGGGGCAAGTGCCTTAGTAATCGAAGATGGCGTGGTGCCGAAGAGTACGGTGATATTGTCTTGGGCTTTAGCTACGGCGGTCTCCGTGATAGTGTTTCTGATACATAGCCTGTCTGTTTCGCTGGCATTTGTCTTCATTCTTAGCTATGTCCTGTTAAACTATTACACACGGCGCTGGGGAAGGTTCGTGGTCGGAAAGGACAAAGCCTAAAAGGTGATTGTTCTCTACAAGACGCGCCCAACAACGGCATGCACCCGACCGCCGACACGCTGCCTGTCATGCTCTGGCAAAGATGTGGGGCGGCGGGTGATGCCGAGCGTTAACCACTCTGGTATTAACGCCGGATATTTCGAATAACGGCGAAGAGGTGATGAGGGCAGAGTGAATGACTCTGCCCTTGTTCTGTCTCTGGCTGTCACTGCGAAGGAGAACGGTGATTTATAGAAACCGTGATTTTAAGACTCTTGACTTTAGCCATGTGGGATACAAAATTGCATCGGGCGAAGCCCGATGCAATCGCAGGGCCGACGCATCTTAACTGAGGAGAATTTGCTCTAAATAGGCGTTGTCCCCCGCTTTCTTCTGCCGTGCCTTGATGCCGCGCTCACAGGTCTTCTCCTGCCGGATCAGGTTGAGGGCGATGTGGCGCAGAACCGCAGTTGTTCCAATACCAGACGCGTACTCGCTGCCCACGCGCTGACCACATGGATGGCGCTTTGCCCGCAGGCGAGGTCGGAACTGTGCCGCAACACCTTGCTATCGAGGGAAATGGTTTCGCCTTCGGTGAGTTGATGCAGGGTTCGGGGCCACAGCCGAAAACAGGTTTGCCGCGCCCTCGGTTGCAGGCGGGCAAAGACGCGCCGAAAGGTCTCAGCGGAAGGAATGCCGTTGTGCAACTCCAAGCGTCCTTGCAGCCACTCACGCTTGGCAATCTCGAGAATGTCCAGTAACGAGTGCAGGCGGGTACGCTCCAGGCGCGGATCGGGTAAGTCCGACGGGCACTCCACAAGCGTGGGAAAGGCAGACGTAAACATCAGGCAAGCTCCTAAAGGGGAATGGTACCTCACTCCCCTTGAAGGCTCCAACTTCCTGTGTCGAACTATTTTAGATGCGCCGGCCTTGCCATTCTCGCTGAGAACTTCAACCAAACGGCGATTTATAGGGTATAATAGAAATAAACAACCCGACCCCATCTTTAATCTGTAAGGAAAAAACTATGCCTACCCAACTGCAAAAACCAAAGGAAGTCCAGGAAGTCCAGGAAATCAAGGTGCAACGGCCCAAACGTCTCAAACTCAGTGCCGAGGAGTTGCTCAAGCGCATGGAAGCCTTCCCCGAACGCAAGGAGCAGTTCATTGCCGCTATCCGCAAAAGCCAGGATCGAAATCTACCTTCCTGACCTGCCCTCGGCTGCGTATCAGGATTTGCAGGAGGCTCTGATACAGGAGTTCACCTACGCCTTCGGGGGTTGCACACTGATACGAGGACTGAGCGGCAGTTATCAATCGCAGTTAGGCCTGCCTGTGGAAGATAGGGTCAATCTGCTGTATACCGACACGCCGTTCACCTTCACGGAAGGGTTCGACCGACTTTCAGGCTATGTAGATATTGTGCGCCGCGCCACGTTTGAGGCGTTAGCGGAAGAAGCCATCCTGGTCGTGGCGTTCCCGGTCTATCACGCCGAATAAGCGGTTCCGCAGGTGGCCCAACCAGGCAGTGCAACGGACGGCCGCCGTCAGCTTGGTTGCCAATTCAGAGGTTTCAGTGGCCGCCGCTGATCTGTGTGTTAACCATTCTGATATTAACGCTGGACATTTCGAATAACGGCGAAGAGGTGATGAGGGCAGAGTGAATGACTCTGCCCTTGTTCTGTCTCTGGCTGTCGCTGCGCAGGAGAACGGTGATTTATTGTAGGTGGCGATGACATTCGGAGGACGAATGCAGCCTCCCTGATATGAGCGCGCTTGCGGGCATCATGTGAAATCTTCGGCAAAGGTCGAGATACGCGATGAAACCCTTCTTTTCGATCTGCCGATCAAAAACTACAATGAGTTGCGTATCGATAATCGGCACATTCCTGCACTCCTCGTGCTGCTCCATCTGCCGGAACAACGCGAACACTGGGCGGTTCAGAGCAGGCAGGAGTTGATTTTGCGGCGCTGCGCCTATTGGTACAATCTTGCGGGACTTCCCGCTTCAACAAATAGCAAGACACAGCGCATCTCAATTCCGGTGAGTAATGTCTTTTCTCCTTCCGCTTTGCGGAATCTCTTGCTGCGCGTTGCGAGACAGGAGACACTCTGATGATTTATCCTAATGCCCTATCTGCCGAAGATGTCAAGAAAATATCACATGAAGCGCTCCGTCAATATGCCTTCGCCAGCGGATGGCGCGAGGTCCCCTCGCCCTCGCCGCATTTCGTTCTGATGCGCCCCACCCAGGGAAGCAAGGCGCAGCTGCTCATTCCTCTGCGCCCCGACTTTGTGGATCATGAGCGCCGTATCATGGATGCAATCTATGATTTAGCCCGTAAAGAGAACGTGTCTATCGTGCAGATGATGGAGCGCTTACGGGGATGGGTAAACGAGCAGGCACTGTCCCCAATCACAGGCTGATGGAATCGGAGCCGGTGACGTATCCGCAGAATGAACACGCTGGAAGAGACCGGATTGGAAGAATCGCATCAATCCGTCTTCATCATGGCCGACAGCGCCCTCGACCTCCTACAATCCCTCGAAATGAACGTGACCACATGGGGCGCGATATAGAGGCCGAACGCCCCTTCTTCCTGTCCGCCTGCGCTGCGGGTATTCTTGCGGGGCAATTCATCGAGGCGAAACGCGATTAAACGTTATTTGCCCGCTCCCGGCAATGCGCCTGCCTTTGGCGTGGCCGCTTCCGGCAAATGATCGAGAACCTGAAACTCTCCCGCGCTGTCGCCGCCCTGCGCGATAGGAACAAAGCGGCGCGCGGCAGCATTGTACGCGGATACCTCGCCCGTTTCAAAATGGTACATCCAGCCATGCAGTTTCAGTTGGCCCATAGAGAGTTTGGCGGCAACAGTCGGATGGGTTTGCAGGTTTTCAATCTGTATCAGCACATTTTCGCGCGCCGCCTGCGTTTGCAGCTCTTCACCGTGTAGATGGGGATATTTGTCGCGCACAATCAGCCGCGTGGCCTCGGCATGGCGCAGCCAGCGCGTGACGGCGGGCATTTCGCTCAACTCCTCAAGATGCGTCAGGCCGCGCATGGCTCCGCAGTGCGAGTGTCCGCACACGATGATGTCACGGATACCAAGCGCCAGCACCGCGTATTCCACCGTCGCGCCCTCGCCGCCATTGGCCGCGCCGTGCGGCGGAATGATGTTGCCCGCGTTGCGTATAATGAACAATTGGCCGGGGTCCGTCTGCGTAATCAGGTTGGGATTGACGCGGGAATCGGAACACGTAATAAACAGCGCGTCGGGATTCTGCCCGGTTTTCAGCCGCTCGAACAACGCCTGCCGCTCACGAAATACCTCCGCCTGAAATTCCTGCACGCCCTCAATCAACTCATCCAAATCGTTTTCTCCCTGCTTAATGTCCTACCGAATCCGAGCGAAACCCCGCTTTGTCATGCCGTCCAAGCAGCAGGCCGACCACGTAATCGCCGAGCAGCGCGAACGGCGCGAACAGCACAATATCCATCAAAATCAGCCAGATATTGGTACGGGCGGGAAAGTCGGGCGGCAGCAGCAGGTGCATCACGATCAGCACAAGCGGAACTCCCAACGTTTTCATAAACACGCGGGCGGCCTGTGTTGTCCACGCGCCCAACGCCCCGACGAGTAACCCCGTCCCAACCAGTATCAGCCACCATCCCCATAAAGTCATTGTAGTCTCCGAAAAAGCGTCGCGCATCGAGCGTTCAGCAGCAGGCTTGTATGCCCGGTAAAGCGTCAATTCCCTACCCTCTTCTAAACGCTTCTGAGAGGATTTCATTGACCGCTTGCAGGAATATACGAGCGGTTCGCGTATTCTGTTACGGAGGGCAGACTACCACCATAACTTACGCTGCAAAAGGATGATGAAACATGTTCATAATTGCTTTTGTTGTTGTTGGCTCGCTAATAGTTTATCATTTCATCGCCGGGTATCGTTCCGTTCAGAAGCCGGTAAACAGCCAAAACTCGCGTACGCATTGCAGCGTTTGCGGCACGGCATCGGTCATCTGGCAGGGGCAATTTTGCAGCCCGGAATGTGAGGCGCGTCTCGCCAAAAGTATGGATGAGTTACACGACCATTTTGAGGAGATGGAATGAGGTTCAACGACACGCTCTTCTGGACGGCATGGTGTCTCTGCGCGATAGTCGGCGCGTTGTATTTTAGCTGGCGCTGGGAGGAGAAGCGAAAACGCGGGCCGCTTTTCCCGGCCCTTCTTGACGCGCCGATACTCTATCAGGAGAATTTTGCCTCCGGGCGCTCGCGCAAAAACGTTATCACCCGACTTGGCGGAGCGAGCTATTGCTTGAGACTAATTGTGACGACGAACGAAGTGTGGGTGACTTCCTTCTTTCCCTTCACGCTATTCACAGACTTCTATGACCTCGAACACCGCATTCTGAAACAAAACATTATTGCTGTACGTGAAAAAAGCATCATATTCACCAGATTGTTGATTATCGCATACATAAACCGTGAAGGACAACGCGCGGAAATAGAACTCGTTTCCAGATGCTACGACAAGTTCAAACAGGCATTGGAGATTGTACCCCTGCCTGTCTGAACTTAAAGGTGGTTACTTGAAGATTACGATGGTAGTGCCGTCGCCGCCCTCGTCCTCCTTGCCCAACCGGTACGAGGCGACTGCCGGATGCCCGCTGAGATACTCCTGCACCACTTTTCTTAATGCGCCCGTACCCTTGCCGTGAACAATCCGCGCTTGATTTAACCCGGCGGCGAAAGCGTCGTCCACGTACTTGTCTAAGAGGGATTGCGCTTCGTCCGCCCGCATGGCGCGGAGCATCAGTTCGGGAGAGATGTGCATCTGCTTGCGCATAGCGATTTCACTTACGCCGGAACTCCCTGCAGGCTGCATGGCTTTGCGCTCGACGGCGGCAACCTCCACCTTTTTCAGCGGGCGCAGTTGCTCGATGGGCAGCGTGGCCCGCATATTACCGATTTGCACCGCAACCACGCCGTCACGGGGCGTTTCCAGCAATTGCCCGTCCATGTTCAGCGTCATTACCCGAACGCGGTCGCCCTGTTTGTATTTGTGGCCGGGTTCCAGCGGGGCCAGATCCTCCTGCGGCAGTTCCGTATGCGTATCCAGGTCACCCAACGTATCGGATCGCAGCGTATTCAGTCTTTTGCGCGTGGACGTTCCCGTTCGGGTTCCCTTGCTGATGCGCTGCAAATCCTTGAGAATGTTGTCGGCCTTGTCGGTCGCGCGGCGCAGAATGGTTCGCGCTTCTTCCTGCGCCTCCTGCCGAACCGTGCGCTGTACGTCCGCAATCTGCTGAACCCGCTTCTGGTACTCGTCCCGCGCCTTTGTCGCGTCTTCGCGCGCCTGCAAAGCGTCCCGTTCCGCGGCCTTCGCCTGCCGCCTGCTGGCCTCTATCTGTTGTAGCAGTTCCCCGGTTTCCAGTTCGCGGCGGGACAGGAACGAGCGCGCGTCTTCGATAATATCCGAAGACAGGCCCAATCGCGCCGCGATGTAAAAGGCGTTGGACATGCCCGGAACGCCCTGCAAAATGCGGTACGTGGGCGACAGCGTTTCCGTATCGAACTCCACGCTGGCGTTTTCGATGCCCGGTCGGGCGTAGGCGTACTCTTTCAGTTCGCCATAGTGCGTGGTCGCGACAACGCGGGCATTGTGCGCCATCAGGTTGTCAAGCAGGGCTTTGGCAAGCGCGGCCCCCTCCGCCGGATCGGTTCCCGAACCCACTTCATCCAGCAGAACAAGCGCGTTTCCGCCAATCGTATCCATAATCCGGGCGATGTTTTTGAGATGCGCGCTGAATGTGGAAAGGGATTGCTGAATGTCCTGCTCGTCGCCAATATCCGCGTACACCTGATCGAACAGGGCGATTTCGCTGTTTGGCCCCGCCGGTATCTGCATTCCGGCAAGCGTCATAAGCGTTAGCAGTCCGAGCGTTTTCAGCGTGACGGTTTTGCCGCCCGTGTTCGGCCCGGTGATGAGCAGTGTGGTAAACTTCTCGCCCAATACCACGTCAATCGGAACCACTTTCCCGGGCAAAAGCGGATGGCGGGCGTCGTACAGTTTCACGATCCCGCGTCGGTTCAGCTTTCGGCTCGATCCCGTCCATCTCTTCGGCCAGAACCGCTTTGGCGTGTATCACGTCCAAATGCCCCAAAATGGAAATCACGCGCTGCAACTCGTCATAAAAACTGCCGACAAGCCCGCCCAAATCTCCCAAAATGCGGGAAACTTCCTGCTCTTCCTTGATGTGCAGTTGCTTGAGTTCGTTGCCCAAATCTACCGTGCCCTGCGGCTCGATGAAAACGGTCGCGCCCGACTGGCTGGCGTCATGCACAATCCCGCCGAACGCTTTGGCGTATTCGGCCTTGACGGGAATACAGTAGCGGCCTTCGCGCACCGTAATCACGCCATCCTGAATAAACGTTCGGACGCGCTCACTGCTCAAAATGCTTTGCAGGCGGTCGGTCAGCCGCGCGCTTGCCACTTTAATCGCGCTGCGCAAGCGTCCGAGTTCCGGCGAGGCGGAGTCGCGCACATCGCCCGACTCGCTGATGCTGGATTCGATGCGCGATTCCACGATCTGCAAAATGGGCAGGTTGGTCGCCATTTCCGCAAGCAGGGGAACCTTTTCCTGCCGGTTCAGCAGAAATTGGCGCATACGCCGCGCCGCGCCTGCCGTGTGCATCACCGTCAGCAGTTCGTGTCCGGTCAGGCGCGTCTGGATGCGGGCGCGTTCCGCCGTAGCGCGAATGTCGTGGATACCGCCAAGCGGCAGGCCGCTGTCGTTGTCGCGCAGTTCCCGCGCTTCTCGCGTTTCCTGTAGGCGTCGCGTGACGGTTTCGGGATAGGGCAGGGGTTCCAACTGCCGCGCGAATTCGCGCCCGATGCCGTTGCTTGTGTGCGTGACCAGCCGATCCAGCACTTTTTTATATTCAAGTATGTGTAGGGAATGTGCGTCCATAAGTGTTCTATTGTATCACAAATGCAGGTTTTCAGTCGTTTAAGTTCCGCCGTTGCAACGCGTGAGGGTCTTCCTTTAGCGGGTCTGTGCCGGCTCCATACTCAATACGTTTGCTGAAGCGAATTTGATAAAGAAACGCATATTTCGGCGTACAATGCAGGCATAATCTTATTCCTTGCCGAATAGATCGGTATGGCACACGACCAACTGTTCAAGGAACTGCTGCAAGCCTTTCTGCGCGAGTTCATGGAACTGTTCTTTCCCGACATCGCCGCCCGTCTGGATTGGGAGCAGGTGACGTTCCCGAACACGGAACTGTTTACGGATGTGCCGGAGGGCAGCGTTCGCCGCGCCGATACGGTTGCGCTTGTGCCCACGCTGGACGGCGACCCGGAACTGGTCTTGATCAACGTGGAAACGCAATCCGAGCGCCGCAGTGAAGTGCGGTTCCGCGTGTTCGAGTATTACATGCTGCTGTGCACTGCGCTACAAACTGCCCGTATTTCCCATCGCGCTCTACATCGTGCCGGGGACGGGCGGCATCACGCATGAGACGTATCAGGAGAGTTTGTTCGACACAGAGATACTCACCTTCCACTATGCGGCTATCGGCCTGCCGGAACTGCAAGCCGACGACTATCTGTACCGCGACAATCCGCTTGCCGCCGCGCTGACCGCCCTGATGAAAGCCAGTCGAGAAGGGCGTCCGCGCCAGAAGCAAGTGAGTTTGCAGCAAGTGGCGGTCAGTGATGTGGATGAAGCGCGGAAGGTGCTGCTCACCAACATTATTGAGACGTATCTCACATTGAGCGCGGAGGAATCTTCGGATTTTCAAAACCTTGTCTCAGAGTCAGAGGAACCGGAGGTAGGAGAGATGCTGAGTATTTACGAAGAGCGTGGCATGGTTAAGGGTACGCGCAAAGTGTTGCTTGATTTATTGCAAACTAAGTTTGGTGAACTACCCGAGGAGGCTGAAATCAGAGTTCGCAGCATCACCGACGAAGCGCAGTTGACAATTTTGCTCAGACGTGTTCTCACCGCGAATACGCTGGCGGACATGAAACTTGGAAGAAGCGTAGAAGGCGGACAAAGCATGCATACCATAGAACCGGAACGACGAACGCTGCACGGGGCGTTTTTGCGGGATCGCGCGCCCATACTGACGATTGAATCGGGTGAGTCGGTACGGTTTCGCACCCTGGATGCGGGCTGGGGGATAGAAGGGCCGGAACTGCCCCGCGCCAAATTCGAGCCGCGCGACCCGGAAATGGATAACGGCCACGCGCTGTGCGGACCCATTGCCATTGCGAACGCGAAGCCGGGAATGACGCTGGAAATCCATGTTGACGCTATTCAGCCGGGAACATGGGGCTGGCAGGCGGCAGGCGGCTGGTCTTCGCCCACCAATCTCGCGCTCGGCGTTGCCGAAGGCGATGACCTGCGATTCAACTGGACTCTGGAACCGGAACAAAACCGCTGGCGCAATCAGTTCGGGCATACGGTCGCGTCGCGTCCGTTTATGGGCGTGATGGGGATGCCGGGGGATGAACCGGGGCTGCAATCCACCACGCCGCCCCGCGTCACGGGCGGCAACATTGACTGCAAGGAACTGGTTGCGGGCAGCAGCCTGTTTTTGCCGATAGCGGTGACCGGCGGCCTGTTTTCGGTCGGGGATGGACACGGGGCGCAGGGTGATGGGGAAGTGTGCGGCATCGCTATCGAGTGTCCAATGGCGCAGGTGGACCTGACGTTTACGCTGCATGAAAATCTGAAACTGACCGCGCCCCGCGCCCTTACGCCCGCCGGCTGGCTCACGTTCGGCTTCGACCGGGATTTGAACGCGGCCACGCATACTGCTCTGAACGCCATGCTGGAATTGATGATGGAACTGCATGGGCTTTCCCGATTGGAAGCGCTTTCTCTTGCAAGTCTTGTGGTAGACCTGCGCATCACGCAAATCGTCAACGATGTGCGCGGCGTTCACGCCCTTCTGCCGCAAGAAGTCAGTTTTTAGGTTAATATGCCATCAGGTAAACAGGGTTAATGCCTGATGCCTTTGTAAAAATCGTATACGGCGCGGCCTAATTGGGCGAGGACGGTTTCGGTTTCATATTGGAGATTGCGAACATCGCGGCTGAGTACCGCAACAGACGCTGCCGGTTCGCCGTTCAGGTACAAAATGCCCGCGTCATTGCAAACAGCCCCGCAGCCCAATGTGCCGGTCTTGTGCGGGAATTTGGTGAAGGGCGGCAGATGGCGCGGCAGGCGGCTGTTTAGCTGCTGCTTGTTCAGAATGTCCAGCATCGCGTCGCATGATTCGGGCATGGCGCACTCGTGCCGGACAATCTGCGCGCATAGGTTTGCCATGTCGCGGACGGTAGATGTATCCTGTTCCGATGCTGATTTATTGACGGCTTCGCGGATAGCGTCCGGGTCTTCGCCGCGCTCTTTCAGGCCGGGAATACGTTCGCAAAAAGCGTCCCATTCTCCGAACTTCATTTCACTCGTGCCGGGGTGGAGCGCAATAAAGTAATCGCCGATCAGACGCGCGATTGTCCGCTGTACCCGTATATGGTTCAGCCCCAGCGCCTGCATCGTTCGCGTCACCTCCTCCGCGTCCAATTGCCCCAAAATCAGGTCGGTGGCGGCGTTGTCGGAAACAACGATCATCATCATCAGCAGGTCGTGAACGGTGGGGCGCAGGCCCATGTCGAAAGCGTTGAACAGCCCGCTTCCGAAGCAGCGCGTGGCTTCCGTGATTTCAACCCGCTCCGTTAAATCTAATTTCCCCGCGTCATGGCGGCGATACGCTGTTACCAGAATGGGAATTTTGCATACGCTCGCCATTGGCAGCGGTTCGTCAAGCCGGACACCAATCTCCTGCCCGCTTGCCACATCCCGAACGCACACGCCCATAATCCCCTGCACAGGCTGTACCAATTCCTCAATAGTTTGCTGCAATTCCGTCAATAGCGATACCCCTCTTTCTCGAATTTTAGCAGGAACGAATAACGAAAAACGCGCCTTCCGCCTGCTGTATTCAAACCCGACTACAATGCTGCATTATAGCAAGGCGAATAGGTACTGTCAACCCCATACGTTGTAACTTATCCCTGCTCTGGAACTGTCAGAAGTGTCAACAAGAAAGTTGATTCAAAAGGTTTTCAGTGGATGCAGGCTGCGCAATATGCCGCGTTTGGAACATGGGCAGGAAAAACCGCTGTTGAAAAGGAAATGACGCGCATGAAGAAACTGCCAAAAGAAGCCACGCAGAAAACCGCGAAACCAAAACCAACGGAAAATTTGAAGGCAAACCCGGAACTATCGCATCTGGACGCGCAGGGACACGCGCAGATGGTAGATGTGACCGCCAAATCGGATACTTCGCGCCGCGCCATTGCGCGAGGGCGGGTTCTGCTCACGCCCGCAACCGTTGCCCTCCTGCGCGACAACAAAATTCCCAAAGGCGACGCGCTTGGCGTAGCGCGGATTGCCGGAATTCTGGCCGCGAAACGAACCAGCGATTTGATTCCCCTGTGCCATCCTCTGCCCATCACCAAAGCGCGCGTAGACCTGACTGTTACCGATGACGGGCGTAGAAATTGAGGCGGAAGTATCTGTAACCGGTAAAACCGGCGTGGAAATGGAAGCCCTGACCGCTGTTTCTCTCGCCGCCCTGACGCTCTACGACATGGTGAAAGCCGTAGACAAAGCCGCCGTTATCACCGACATCCGGCTGGAACAGAAAAGCGGGGGGAAATCCGGCGACTACACGCGGGGAGAGTAAGAAAAGAAGAAAAGGAGAAGAGGAGAAGAGGAGAGGGAACCGCGAAATAAACGAAAAAGAACACAAAAAAGATTGTGGACGCTACTGATTATTGAGGAGAAAACGGATGCTGGATATACGCATGTTTCGGGAACAGCCGGAACGGATTGTGGCCGGAGTGGCGAAACGCGGCGGCGATGTGGAGGATGTGGAGCGGGTACGCCTATTGGATGAGCAGGTGCGCGCCTTGAAAACTGAAGCCGAAATTAAAAAGGCGGAACTGAACGCGGCCACCAAACAGATGGGCGCGCAGATGAAAACCCTGAGCGCGGAGGCTAAGGACGCGAAACGGGCGGAACTGCGTCTTGTGGGCGACCAGATTAGCGAGATGGATGCGCGGCGCAGTGATACGGAACGGGTTCTGCAAACCTTGCTGCTGGAATTTGCCAATACTCCCCGCGACGATGTGCCACAGGGCGCAGACGAACATTCCAACATTGTGACGCGGACGGAAGGCAGCGCGCGAACCTTCGATTTTACGCCCCTGCCGCATTGGGAAATCGGCGCGAAATTGGGCATACTGGACATCGAGCGCGGCATCAAAATCAGCGGGTCGCGCTTTTATGTGCTGAAGGGCGCGGGAGCGGCTTTGCAGCGCGCGCTGATCACCTACATGCTGGATTTGCACATCGAAAAGCACGGCTACACGGAAATTTATCCGCCGTTTGTCGTGAAACAGGAGTGTTTGTACGGCACGGGGCAGTTGCCCAAGTTCGCCGACAACCTGTACCACGACGTTGAAGACGACTTCTGGATGGTTCCTACCGCGGAAGTGCCGGTTACGAACCTGCATCGGGACGAGATACTGGAAGCCGCGCAACTGCCCATCCACTATGTCGCGTATACGCCCTGTTTTCGGCGAGAGAAAATGTCGGCGGGCCGTGACGTGCGCGGCATCAAGCGGGGGCATCAGTTCGACAAGGTGGAAATGGTGAAGCTGACCACGCCCCAAACTTCGGACGATGAACTTGTAAGCTTGATAGACAATGCGGAAGATGTGTGCCGGGGACTGGAACTGCCGTATCGGATTGTGATGCAGAGTACCGGGGATTTGTCGTTCTCGTCCGCCGTAACCTTCGATGTGGAGATACACGCGCCCGCAAGCAAGGGCGACGAGGGCGGCGAGTGGCTGGAAGTGTCGTCCTGCTCCAACTTCCGCGATTTTCAGGCGCGGCGCATCAACCTGCGCTATCGCCCGGAACCGCAGGCCAAACCGGAATTTGTCCATACGCTCAACGGTTCGGGATTGGCCCTGCCGCGCATCGTAATCGGCGTGTTGGAAAACTACCAGAACGCGGATGGCTCGGTGACAATCCCCGCCGCGCTGCGCCCCTACATGCACAACCGCGAAACGCTTTGATCGCATACAACTATTCACCACCAAGACGCCAAGTACACCAAGATAACTCAACGAAAGACGTTGTGAGATTGCAGAAGAAAACGAAAACGTCGCCAGTTCTGTCCCTTTTGCTGCCTGTTTTATCTTGGTGTACTTGGCGTCTTGGTGGTGAATAGTTGTGTAAAATCCTGGTTCAAGACAAAAACGCTACGCTGCCCGTTGTACACCTGCCCGTAAATGTTGCTGCGCGACGGGGTTGTCCACTTCTATTTTCAACACCTCCGCAAACAAGCGGTGCGCTTCCGTTTTCTGGCCCTGCTCCGCGTAGGTCAGGGCGAGGTTGAGCATAGCTTCCACGTAGCGCGGGTTGATGGACAGCGCGTACTGGAATTCGGTAATCGCTTCCGTCGCCAGACCCTGCGCGCTGTACGCGATGCCCAGATGGTTGCGTATATCAGCATAATTGGGGTTGAGCGTCAGCGCCTTCTGGTACTCCTCGACCGCATCCGTGAACAGGCCACGCTTGTAGTAATCGTCGCCGAGCCGGAAGTGGAAAATTATATCATCCACGTCGGTATGCGAAACCTGCTCGAACGCTTGCAATGCCGCCCGGTTCTGCCCAGATTGATGGTAATTCAAACCGGCAGCGAAGGCTTCCGTGCAAAAGCCGGGATCACAATCCAGTGCGCTTCGCAGACACGCGATGCCCTGCTCGTGTTCGCCCTGCTCGTAGCGCAGGACGCCCTCCAGAAAATGCGCTTTGGCGAAATGCGGATTGATTTCCAGCGCCTGTCCGAGCGCGGCCAGCGCGGTTTCCCGTTCCGCGAGGGCTTTGCGGGCGACGGCGAGATGATAATACAGGTCGGCGTAGTGCGGATGCACGGCAATCGCTCGTACGAAACACTCCTGCGCCCTCGCCCATACGCCCCGTTTCAGAGCCGCATGTCCCAGATGGGCATACGCTTCCCCGGTATAGAACGTGGACAGTTTGGCGTTAAGCGGGTCCTGTCGCCCGCCCTGTTCGCGGGCGCGGGCAAAGGCCGCAATCGCTTCCTCATACTGCCCCTGATCGAACAGGCGAATTCCCCTGTCGTAATCTTCGTTCCGCGCGGTTTTCCGCATTTTTTCCAGCAAGGACATGTCAATCTCCGGTAGATAGGTAGATGGGTAGATAGGTAGATAAGCAGCTATTGCCTGCATTTATGCTATGGGTAGTAGAGGGAGCAGGTGATACTTGGAAGGGGTTTTCCCTACCTATCTACCTATCTACCATCTACTTATCTACCTACTTCAACACCGCCGTCGTGCGCCCGATGCAGTGATATTCAAAACCCAGTCGGCGCAGTTTGAGCGGGTCGTAGATATTGCGGCCATCGAACAGGAGCGGGGTCTTCATCGCGGCCTTGATCCGTTCCATGTTGAGCAACTTGAACTCGTTCCATTCGGTGACGATAACCAGCGCGTCTGCGTCTGTCGCCACTTCGTAGGCGTTGTTGGCGTAACAGATTTGCGGGAAGATGCGCTTGGTGTTGTCAATGGCAATCGGGTCGTATGCCTGCACTTCCGCCCCTTCGGCCAGCAATGCGCCGATGATTTCGACGGATTTGGCATCGCGCATATCATCGGTATTGGGCTTGAAGGCCAGTCCTAAAATGCCGACGGTTTTGCCCTCAAATGTGCCGCCCATCGCCACGCGCAACCGGTCTATGAACCGAACAGCCTGATCTTTGTTGACATCAATCACAGATTGCAGCAGTTTGAACTCCACGCCCGCTTTTTCCGCCGTGCGGACAAGCGCGCTGCTGTCTTTGGGGAAGCAGGAGCCGCCGTAACCAAGACCGGGATTGAGAAACGCGCTGCCAATGCGGCTGTCCATGCCCATGCCTTTGACCACTTGCAGCACGTCCGCGCCTACCGCGTCGCAGATGTTGGCGATGGAGTTGGCGAAACTGATTTTGGTGGCAAGGAAGCCGTTGCTGGCGTACTTGATCATCTCCGCGCTTGCCACGTCCGTGATAATCATGGGCCGTTCCAGCGGGGCGTAGAGTTCCAGAATCTTCATCGCCACCACCTGATTGGGAGCGCCGATAACGATGCGGTCGGGTTCCAGCGTGTCTTTGATGGCCGAGCCTTCGCGCAGGAATTCCGGGTTGCTGACCACATCGAAATCCACGTTGCGGCGACGGTTGTTTTCAATGATTTCGCGCACCATATTGCCCGTGCCGACGGGAACCGTGCTTTTGTTGACGATCACTTTGTAGCGGTTCAGGCTGCGGGCAACGCCTTTGGCGGCTTCCTGCACGTAGCTCATGTCGGGATCGCCGTTTGGCATCGGCGGCGTACCCACGCAGATAAAAACCACGTCGGAGCGTTCCACGCCTTCAGCCAGATCGCCCGTGAAGAACAGGCGTTTGTCATCCACGTTGCGCTTGACCATCTCTTCCAGCCCCGGCTCGTAAATGGGCATTTCGCCCCGTTCCAGCATGGCGACTTTGGCGGGATTGTTGTCCACGCACACCACTTCGTTGCCCAGGTCGGCAAACACGCAGCCTGTCACCAGACCCACATAGCCCGTTCCAATCACACAGATATTCATTGTTGCAAAATCCTCCAGGTTCTTTCACACAAGAACGTGTACATATTAAGAAGTGGCGCGGCTGTGCCGCAAGCGCCGGAAGTCTGATGGGTGCGAAAGAAGCGCCTGATGCAGCATTATCGGCACATCGTTCAAAAGGGTTTAGACTGAATCCGGCGGGAAAGCGCATAGATAACAAAAGTAGTCCGGCAGAAACATTCGAGCGGCACGGAGGAGCAGGGGAGAAAACCGTTACGCTTACTGTGGCTTCCCCTGTTACTATTGCATAATTCATGCCAAACCGCGCAAAAATAGGGAATAAAGCAAAAAATTTCCGGCGCGTATACAGATGGGGAGGCATTTACATGCGAAAACGCGCTCCCGTCTGCGCTTGCCATGTGAAAATCGGCAGCGCGGGCGGGAGCGCGAAGAAGGAACACGCGGCAGAATTTGAGGCCACGCGACGGCGTTAAGGCGCGGGTTTCGGCGTCGCAGGTTGGGGCGTGGGCGAAACGGCGGGTTCTACAATCGCTTCCCGCGTCTTTTCGTTCCACGTCATGCGCCAGTCAACAGCCTGCATCGTCTTGTCAAGGGGAACCCACCAACCGAAGTCGTGAAATTTTGCGCCGATGCTTTTGTTGGTAAGTTCGTGTTTGTCCAGCGTGATGCGGAGGGTTTTTGGTTGCGAGTTTACCACAGCGCCCAACCCGCGCAGCAATTCCGCCCGCAGCCAGACTTGCCCGTTTTGCATGACAATATTGTCACCAGAGAAGAGGGGCTTGTCGCCTGCTTTGCGGATGGCGATGAAGGCAGGAGGCGGGGGCAGTGGCTTGATGTTCTTGTTGATGTAGCGCTCCGCCTCTTTGCTCGGCTTGCCCCAACCACCTCCGCCAAACGCCGCCGGTCCTGGGCTGAAGCGGCCTGTCATGGCATCCACGCTCATATAGCCTGGTGAATTGAAGCGTGAATCAAAAACCGGCGGTTTCTGATGAAGGCGCCAGGTTAGATAGGGTATCTGGTACATATTGTATTCGATTTGTAGCGATACCTCATCGAATGGCACAAGGCTGACATCATAAGGCGCGAACTGCGCGGCAATTTGTATCGCTTGTTCGCGTGATACCTGCGGAACCGAAGGACCGTTGTATGGGTAGTCAGGCATGCGGTCGAAACGCTGAATGGTTCCATCCGTTGCGTTCACCTCTATATCAACGGAAGTAAGAGTGAACCGCGCCCCTGTTTGCGGGTTGACAATGCGACAGTAGCCGAATGAATATGCGCTTGGCAGATTTCTTTCGATGTACTTCAGCGGCAACAGTTCCCATTGTGCCTTTACAAAACCAGGATAGTTGACGCGCAGGAATCGCTCGGCAATATTTTGCGCCTCGGCTACGCTGAGAACGGGCGCATCGTTGTAGGAAGCAGGTTGCGCCCCATAGTTTTCAGGTTGGTAGGCAAGGAGTTGTCCATCCAATGCGCTGACAGCATATTTGCCAGCGCGGGGTCCTTGCTTGATTGCGTACAAGTAATGTGTACCCTTATAGCGAATGTCGTTGCTGTCAAGAAATGCCTCCAACATAACTGAAGCATCAGTGTTGCCAATGAATTGCTGCACCTTCTGCATGGCCTGTTCAGGGGCCAGCAGATGTCGTTGCTGCAACTCGCGGGCAGACGGCAGGGGCGAGGGACCATTAGTTTGCGCACAAACGCTTGCGCAAAGCAGAGTAAAGGCCAGTGTGTTCAATAAACTACGCACAATGCACCTCCTTGTTATCAGTGCTAATGCCAGTAGGGGACGTGAACGTTAAGTCCAGTATCGATGACCCAATTGCCGTTGGGATCGTAGTGAAAGACGCGAAACAGTTCCAAGCCTGTGCCTTGTGGAGCTATCTTGCCGTAGTTGTCAATTTTGTACATCAGGTTATCAATACCAGCAAATGCGGCATCGTAGGCATCTTTGACTGTGTGCCTGCGAACGAGAAGGAAGTACCAGAAGCGGGCGGCCCACTCTTCGGTTTTAGGAGTAATAACTGTGCCGTCCGCGCCGAGTACGTGCGAATAGATAACATCCCGAAAGCCGGAAGCGACGTATGCGCCCTTTTCCACTGCCGCCTGCGTGGGTGCTTCTTTGCCGACCTGCGCTGTCTGCGTGGCTGTGTTGCAGCCGATGAAGCAGGCGTAGTCCAGAAAATTCAGCGCTTTGGTATCCGCAACGCCTGTGCCCAGGTTCTTGATGACCACGAATTGAGATGGGGTAAGCATGGGATTTTGCGCGAGAGCCTCGTCCCTATTTTTCTGCGCACCGACCCAGTACGACCACAGGTTGCGCTGATTGTCATCGTTCCACCAGTCATGCTCTTTGTTGGCATCGCTAATGGGGTCTTCCGTTGTGCCGTTCCAGAATGTCATGCCGGGAAAGATGGCGTCCTCTCCCGGCCCACCGTGCGAAAACAGAGAGAGGATTTTCGGCTTTACTTTGAGCAGTTGATCCATAGCTTGCTTTGCTGTCAGGTTGGTGTGGTTTTGAGCGTTGGTCGGATCAATCTGGTACTGCTTGGAATACTTTTGCCACTTCGCGCCGGAGTAATCGAATTGGGCGGGGTCGGGCATATCCGAGTTGGGAAGCAGCGTGACAGGCAGGTTCGGATTGGCGTAGGGCGCGGTTTTTGGCGGCGGCTGCCCGTTTGCCGGAGGCGTTTTATACTGGGGCAGATTGATGACGTCGAAGTTAATGGCGAGCGGCAGCGCCAACGCTCCTCCCTGCGCGGTTCGGACTCTCCTCTCCTTGTCAACATCTTTTTCATTGTCCTGGAGACGTATAACGAACTCGTTGTCGCCGCTTACTTGCGAGGCGGATAGGGAGAGGGGGACTTGATGAATTCCCGGCGTCAGGTCTTGCGGACTCAGAGTTTTCTTCGCGATCAGTTGAAGGTCGGAGTTATACACTTCCACAACGCCGCTGCTTGCCGGCCTGTTGTAAGTGTCTTTCAGAGTGTAACTCAATTGATAATTGGAGTAGCTGCCATCATCCGAAATTTGAGCCACGTAGTAATCAGGCCAAACTTGCAGGAAGTAGGAGGAAGCGGTGTCTTCATAAGCGCCGCCATTCGGCCAGTCTTCATAAC
>CAWFQB010000007.1:0-204412 GCA_963817895.1 uncultured Chthonomonadaceae bacterium | reverse complement strand
TTACCGCGCTGCCTTCGGGCCAGACGGCGACCTACGCGGTGGACTACAACAACGGCGTCCTGCTGTTTGTCAGCGGGGTAGCAGGCGCGGGCGGGCTGATTACCACAGCGGTCACGGCCTCGTACTCGTATGCCACCAATTACGATAACTTCCAGATCAACAACGTCAGTCTGCCCGCAGGCGTTCCGCTGGAAACGTACCTGAACGGCCTGCTGCGCCAGCTCGACAAAACGGCGGCGTTCATGGGCAGCGCGGGCCGGTACGTCAAGCCCGACTTCGCCCTGATGGATCTGAACGTCGCCACCAACATCATGGACGCCAGCCAGTTCTACGACGCTCAACGAAGTCAAGGACTGCGAGCTGTTCCCGACCGAGGACTTCTTCGCCCGACGTTTCGGCGTGGACATGGCGCGGCACAACACGCCCTGGAATGCCTATCAGAACCGCATCCATGTGTCACGCCGTCAATCGACCCGCTATGGCGTCGACAATCCCGTTCGCGACGCAGGGGCCGTTCCCGCGCTACGATCCGACGACCGGCAACCTGATCGACATGGAAGGCTACTACGGCGCGGAGATCAGCGTGATCGGAACCGTGCAGCATATCGACCAGAACGGCAACGTGGACAACCCTGTCAGCCGCGCCATTCTGATGCGATAAGCCCTCCAAACGCCTGCTTGTTGCCTCGTGATTCAAACGATAACGAGGCAACAAGCAGGCATTGCCAGATTTTGCGCAAAAACTCAACACGCGCAAACTCGCGCCTACGGGGAGGCTTCCGGTGAATCAAACGCGCTTCTTTGCCCAACTGTTGCGCAGTCTGCGCGTGCCGACCAACGCCTTGCCGGGAGAAGATCCCGACCTGCAAACCGCCCTGGTGAGCGCGCTGCAAGCGTACAGCCGCTACCGTCCTGCGTTGCGTCGTGTGGGAACTGGAACCCTGCTGCAAGCTGTAGGCGCGGGAGGCAGCAGCCTCTACATCATGGGCGGGCCGTTTCCACAAGGGGCGGTAGGGCAATCGCTTGTGCTGGACGCACTCGGCTTTACGCCGGAAACCGTTGGCATCCAAAGTATCGCGACGGCGGAAATCGGAGAGAACGAAGCGGCGCAGACCTGTCTCAAACTCACGCTGACGGCTCCGCTTGCCTCGGATCATGCCGCTGGCGCGTTTGTGACGCCTGGCCTGCCGGGCCTGAAACTCCTCGCAGGCGTGGATACCTACGCGCTTCCAACCGACTGGATTAGCGTAGACGAGCAGAGTTTCAGTCTCGCCACGGGGCAACGGCAGAGTCCGGTTCGCCAGAGCGGCTACTACGACGGCGCGTACCGGCAAAGCGCGCGGTTGTCGGGCTTAGGATATGCGCAGCGCGCCAACTTCGGCGCAGGCAATGGCATTTCGGGCGTGGGCGTGGCCGGCGCTTTCGGCGTTCCCGTCGCTTGTGGCGACACGCAATACCGATTTGTAGACGATGCGCCGGCCCGCTTAATCGTCTCGCCCGCGCCCTCTTCCAATCGCGCTCTCGACTTCTATTACCATGGCTGCCATACGGCGCAGAGTGTGCCAGAGAGTGACAGCGACGCGGTTTTGGCGTATGCCTGCTACACCGCGCTGCTGGCCGAAGCCCGCGTTGTGGCGCGGAAGGTGGATCGAACGGCCGGGGATGAAAAATCGGTTTACAGCAAAAGCCACGAAAGTCTGCTGCAACAGGCGCAAGAAGCGCTTGCCATCTTCGACAGTCAGGTGGTCAATCGTCCGTTTACGAGCGGTGGATAAGAGGCGCTTTCCATGAGCATGGAACCCGAACTTGTGACCCTGCTGCGCCAGCGCGTTCTCGACGATGGCGGCGGCGGCGAAACCGAAACATGGCAGGAAGTCGGCAAGTGGCAGGCGTCCGTCCACTTCTACCGCAAACAGAGTTGGGACCGCGAAGAAGAGGGCAAGCACAACACGCAGGGACCGGGCATTGAGACCGTTGTGCGGCGCCTGTTCCTCTTTCGGGAGGAATGGGAAACGTCTCCTGCTGTGGAAATCAACGACCGCTTGAAGCGACCGGATGGCACGGTATGGGTGGCTCAGATGGTGCGCCCTTACGACGAATCGTTGCAGGTAGATGCGGAGTTAGTGACATGAATCTGTACGTCTGGAATCGCGAACTCTTTGCAGACAGTTACCATCAGGGCAGCATGATCGCGTTGGCTTCCTCACTGGAAGAGGCGAAAGAACGCCTCCGTAAAGAAGCCGCGTTCTATTATCCTAATGCCTACAGCCAATCTCGTTTCGAGGCAGCCCTGGCGAAGGAACCCTTTGTTACGTCGGTTGCCTTCGCCATCATTTTCCCCTCAGCCGATTGAGAGAACATCATGAGCGTAAAGATTACGGGCGTCGCGGAAGTCAACGCCAATCTGCAAAAGGCGGTCGAGAAAATGCGTCAGGCGGCGGAAACCGCCATGCAAGAGGTTGCCGAACTGCTTCAGGAGTATGCCCGCGCAACCATCCCTGGCAAAATCAGAGCGGGCAAACCGAAGCCACGACGCAAGCGGGCATTACGGAATTGTCTGCCGACTTGATTCGCGTGACGCTCTCCACCGAAACGGATTATTCCAAGTTTTTAGAATTGGCGCGTGACGGAACATGGGCATGGCTATGGCCTATGCTCGTAGCCTGTGAAGAGGCAATTAAGGCTATTCTCATCAAGCATCTGGGCGTTGGACGCGTACAGAACTTCCAACTCCAGCGCGGAGCAACCTCTTTATGAGCAGCGCCATCAATCAAGCTCTTTATGCGCGTTTCACGGGTACGGAAGTCCTGACCGGCGAGTTTCGAGACTACCAGACGCAGATGGCCGAACGTCTGGCCGCGAACCCGAAGAAGGACAACAAGCCTGCCGTCGTCTTCAGCAGTTTTGCGGAAACCGCGCTGTATCCCTGCATCACGTTCCGCCCGGATGCGGGGACGAACGACAAACGCTTCTCCGTCTCCTCTTCCGTTCGCCATCCTATCTACTCCTCTGAAGTGTGGAGCCAGTCGAAGGACTCTTCCGAGATTACCGATATAGCCGAACTGGTGGATCGGCTGATCCTCTCCAGTCTGGGCGCGCCGCCGCTGCCGGTTGCGGTCGGGCGTATCCATCTGGTTGAAACGTTTGTGGAACTGATCGTGTTGCCGGACATAGCGCGCAATGCCTGGGTCGGCCTGACACGTTACAAATTCGTCGAGCGGAGGCGGTAAGCCCGTTCGCTCTTCTCTGGAAAGGTAGAAAACACTATGAGCGTCCGAGGCGCAAACCTGGTCATCGGGGATAACGATGTCAAGTTTTTCGCGGGCTGATGTACGGCTTCCGGCAGGATGGCACGTTGTCAAACGTCCCTTTCGGCGAACTGCAAGAAGTAGACATGACGGATACGGCCTCCTTCAAGGAATTGCGCGGGCCGGGTTCTCGCGTGGCCGTCGCGGTCGGGCAGGTCGGAGCGCAAAATTTCCGGCTCCGCCAAGTACGCCAAGTTGCGGGCCTCCGCGCTGGCCATGCTGCGGGGCGGCACCATTGCCGCAGGCGCGACAGGAACTCCAGATGAGGGCAAAACCATCTATACCGCCCATGTCAATGACTCGCCCATTCCCTTCATCCTGCATGTCGCAGACCCGAACAATGGCGAAGATGACGAACTCATCATTTATGGGTGTCTGAGCCGCGACCTCAAAATCCCCATGAAATTGGATGACTTCGTGATCGAGGAATTCTCTTTCATGGCGTATGGCGACCCGGCTACGGGCATACTCTACGTCCGCAAGTACCCCGGCAACCAGACGGCGGACCGCGGCCCTGCCAACCGGCTTCCCGGCGCTGCCGACAACGGGCAGCGGCGGCAGCCTCACGATCACGGGCTTGCCCACCGGCGAGACGCAGAGCGGGAACACGCTAACGTCTCCCGGCCCGTAAGCAGGCTGTTTCCCGCGTGGAAGGCCATGTCTAGCCTTCCATGCGGGTATTGCTTCCTCATCCCTAATCCCTGTTCCTTGATTCCTGTTCCTTGTTTTTGCCTTCTACTTTGCCACTCGGAGCGCCCTGTGAACAGGGCGCTCCTTTTGTATATGGAGAATTGATTATGGCTCCCCAGGTTCCCACAACTCCTGACGACGCGCAGGCGCTGTTCGCGCAACTCGAAGCGTCCAAATCCGCCAACCCGGACGCGCATAATTTCGATAACATTGTCACGCCAGACGATGTGGAGCAGGCGCAGGACGCCAATGTCGCCATTACTGTTTCCGAAATGGCGGGCGAAGACGGCAAGCCCATCCAACGTGAAGGCATTACCTTCTACCCGCGCTCTCCCAAATTGCGCGATCTCGATGACATGACCGACAAACTGGGCGCGTTGCAAGCGTCCGGTCTGAAGCAAGGCGCGGCGATGATGAACATGGCTTGTTTTTGTCTGGTTGTGGAGGATGCCAGCATCGGTAAACGCCGCCGCGCCACCTTCGACGAAATTGCGGATAATTTTGATCTGGCCGACGTCGAACTCTTATCCAGACTGACGGCCAAGTATCTCAACATAAACGTGACTCCTACAACCGGGGACAATGCCCCAAAAAACGCGTGAAGCCCTCGCAATGGGGGCAATCGCTGTGTATGATTGCCGAGCGTTTCGGCTGGACGTTTGAGATGGTCGGCAACCTGACGCTGTTGCAGTTCCTGGAACTGCTGCGCTATTTGGGCAAGCAGCCGTTGCCACGCATGATCGCGTACTTCCCGAAGTGATGTAGGGATGAGGGCTAAACGATGTCTAGCGATATAAGTGTTGGGGCTATATCGGCATCCGTTGAGCTTCGTCTCGATCAGCTCGAAGCCGGACTGAAAACCGCGACGGAACTGGTCACACGGCTGGGGCAAACGCTCGAAGCCGGGTTGGGCGCGATCCTCACCGGTCTCGAAGCGAAACTGGCGCAGGCGGGCGAAGCGGCACAGCAGATGGGCGCGAAACTGAGTGCGTCCACCAATGAAGCGACCGCGCAGGCGAACCGCTTTAACGAATCGCTCGCGGCAACGGAAGCGAAACTGCAAGCGCTCAAGGGCATTGACCCACTGGCAGAATTGCGGCAGCAGTTCAAGGGCCTCGTCCCGGAATCCGAACTGGAAAAACTGGCGCTGCTGCGCACCGAACTTACGGAAGTCAAGGGCGCGGAGCAGCAGGCGGCGGCGGGCGCGCGGGAAATGCAGCAGGCGATAGAGCGCTCGGCTACGCAGGCGCATGCCCGAATGCAGGCGGCGGGCGCGGCGGCGCAAATGGTCGGCCAGCAGATGAGTCAGGCCGGACACGAAATCGAGGGCGCATTAGGCGGGGCGGTCAATACATCGCTGAAGTTTGAAGAGGCGATGAGGGACGCGAACAGCGTCATGGGCATGACCGAGCCACAATTTCAAAGCATGCGCAAAAATCTGCTTGATTTGTCGGCAGACCCGCGTGTAACGGATGGCCCCATCAAACTGGCTGAAGGCCTGTACATGGTGGGCAGCGCCGGGTATCAGGGCGCGAAGGCCGTCGAGATTGTCACGGAATCCGCAAAGGGCGCGGCGGCGGGGCTTGCCAAAACGGGCGATGTGAGCAAGGGCGTTCTGGCTGTGCTGCAATCGGGCATCAAGGGCGTTACAACCGCAAAGCAAGCGGTCAATGGCCTTGTGAGCGAAGTGCAGACGGGCCTGGCGCGTATGCCTGCCATTGCGACGGGAATGGCGCGTATCTTGCCGGCAGCCGTGCGGCTGAAACTGACATTTCAGGATGTGACGGCGGCGCAGGCGACTTTAACCAGTTTGGGCCTGCCCCTCGCGCAGACCAATACCGCGCTGGCCGCATCATGGAATAAAATCGTCAGCCCAACAAAAGCGCAAGCGGACGCCATGGATCAGCTCGGCATCCGCTATGGCAGCACCGCGCTGCAAGGCCGCACCTATATTCAATATTTAGAAGATGCGCGGCAGAAGATGATCGCGTTTGCGGCCGCGCATAATTCCATTACCATTGGTAAGAGCGAATTCAAAATTTCGGGCTACCAGGATTTGTACAAGCGCGTGATGCCCTACCAGCAGGCCGAAATGGGCTTCAACATGCTGGCCGAGCATACCGACCGCTATAAAGAAAAGCATGAGGCTGCCAGTAACGCCAATCAAGGGCAGGGCGCAACCGAAACCGCGCTGACTGAGCAACTCAAAGCGCCGGGCAAGCAACTGGCGAGTTTGTCGGCGCAGATGGAAGCACTGAAAATCAAGGTGGGCAACATTCTGGGCGAGGCGCTGACGCCCCTGCTGGCCTGGGCGCAAAAGGCCGTGACGTTCTTTTCCAATCTGCCGGAGCCGATACAACGCTTCGGCGTGCTGTTGACGGCCATGGCGGCAGCCGCGCTGACGGTTGGCGGCGCAGTGTTGTCTTTTGCGGGCAATCTCGTCATGTTGGTGGGCGCACTGGAAGCGGCGGGCGTGACGGCGGAAAGCGTGGCGGCAGTTCTGACCGGGCCGGTCGGCATTGCCGTGGCTGCTGTGGTCGCGATTGTCGCGGGCCTCGTACTCGCGTGGAAGAGCGACTTCGGGCAAATCCGGGAGCATACGGCAGCTTTCGTGGGCTGGATCACGCCGTATTTGGCGGCGGCTTGGAGCGCTATCCGAAGCGTTGCGGTGTCGGCCTGGGGATATATTTCAGACTTCATGCTGCGCGTCTGGCCGCCTATTCATGACATACTCGTGCTGACGTGGCAGGGGATCACGGCGTTTCTGACAGGGGCCTTTGACGTACTCAAAAGCCTGTTTGCAGGCACATGGGGCAACATTGTGGCCGTGCTGCGCGGCGTCTGGGACATCATCGCGGGCGTCGTCAAAGTCGCGTGGGCATTGGTAGCCGGAATCATTACGGTCGGACTGGACCTGCTCACAGGTCGATGGAGCAAGGCTTGGGAGGACCTGAAACACTATGCGCAACTGGCATGGGAAGGCATCAAGCAGGCCATAGGTGGGCTTTTAAGCGGAATTGTGAACCTCGTGATCGCGGCGGGCAAACTACTGTACAATGCCGGTCGGGATTTGATACTGGGGCTGATCAACGGTATCAAGAGCATGGCAAGCAGCGCGTTTAATGCCGCAAAAGAGATTGCGGAAGGAACACTGATTGCCGCCAAAGAAGCGCTCGGCATCCATTCGCCGTCGAAAAAATTCCATGAGGTCGGCACGTATATCGCGCAGGGTTTGGCAGGCGGCATGGAAGACGGCAAAACGCTCGTCACCAGCGCGGCAACAGGACTGACGGGCGCGGCGGAATCCGCCCTGCGCAGCTTGAAAAAAGTGAGTGCCGAAACTCGTGACGCCATCAAGTCGGCAGTAGATGAGATATACAAACTCACCCACAGCGATTTTGACGTACAGAAGCGCGACGCCAAACAGCAATACAACGAGGATAAGGGCAACAAAGTGCCTGAAGCCCTCGCACAGGAACGGCTTCAACTCAAATTGGGCGAGATCAAGAAAGCGCAGGACAGGGACGAGCAGGATGCGTTTAACAAACGCTGGAACCTGGCCGTCGCGGAAGTGCAAAAAAAACTCCAACTCTGGAAGCAGTTCGCGCAGGCCCAAGAAGCCTCCGATTGGGCCATCTATTGGGGCAGCCGTAAGGAGCAGGAAGATACCAAAGCGTACTGGGACACGATACAGGCGGACAAGGATAAGCAAGTTCAAGCGGACATCGAAGCCGAGTACGACGCGCAGATGGACGCGCTTGCGAAATCGTCTGACGCTTATGCCGAGGAGTTGGAGAAGCGCAAATCGCTGAAAAAAGCGCAGTTTGATGAGAAGCTGAACAACACTGGGAACCTGAACGCAAGCGAACTCAACGGTGTTCTGGCCGAACTGCGCAAGATGCAGGACAGCACGGACGATTACGTGGCGAAATGGGTGACACTGCCCAAGCAGATTGACAAAGTGCAGGCGGAACTCGACAGCGTGAACCGGACGGTTTCGCAGCGAATGGGCGTGGCCTTTCAAGGCGCGCTGCATCAGATGGCGGACGGCGTTCAAAACATTCTGGGCACGGCGCTTGAAAATCTGTTTCAAGGCAAAACCAAAAACCTCTTTGCTGATATGCTCAACGCCTTCACGCAAATGCTGGAGCAGATGGTCGCGAAAGCGATTGCCGCGGGTATTGTCAACCTTCTGACCGGCGGCGCGGGCGGGTTTGTGGGCGGAGCCTTGTCGAGTTTCGGCTTCGACGACGCCGGCAACGACGCGCATGCCAAGAACTGGGGCTATGATTTCCAGAACCTGTTTATGGCCGGAGCAGAAGATGCGAAGACTCAAAAGCGTCCGGTTCAGGCTGGACAAAGTGGCAACAATAGCGGCGGTGACATACACTTGCACATGAATGTCGGCGAGTTCCACAACCACACAGACGCCGATCTGGATACCATTGCCGACAAACTTGCGTGGAAAGTTAAGAACGGCTTGTCCGGGCGGCACGTCAGCGCGCAACGGTAAAGGGGAATACATGACCAATCTAATTCGACCTGACCTTGTTGATCTCTCTGCTTATGGCGTCGTAGGCCGAGAGATTTTCATTTGTGAGTGTACACCCAACGTGCCGGAAGGTTTACTCATGGGCTGGTATGCTGTCGAGTTTGATGCCAGCCCCAACGTCATGGATTATGTTTCGCGCTCTGGAAATCTCCCGGCTTCTGATTACGCCGGAGCCTTCACCCTGCTCATTGAGCGCCTGGGGCGGACGTAGGAATATAAGCGACTGTGGCAAACCCCTTACTAAAATTCGGCAGTTATACGTTTCCGGCAACCTTCCACTGCGAAACCGTGCCGACCAATCGCAACATTCCCACCGCCAAACACGCTCGCTACGACGGGGCGCGAACCCTCCCCGGCTATCTGGAGGGCAAAACGTGGCGGATCAAGGGCGGGTTGGCTGGCAGCGGTTCGCCTATCCCGACGCCTGGCGGCACGTTGCGGCAGCAGCTCGACACGCTCAAAGCTGCCTGCAACGTCTCGCCCACGACGTTTCAGACCCACGATGACCGCGTGTGGCGCAACTGTCAGGTGGGGAGTTTCGAGGAGAGTTACGACGAAACGGGCTTTGACCGCTACTGCGACATCAGTTTCGAGGTTGTGACCGGCGACCCGTTCGCCTATGATCTGGACGCGCATAGCAGTACCCGCAGCATTTCGGCCAGCGGGCAGACTCTGGGCGCAATGGTCGGCGGCAATGCCTACGCCCTGCCGCAATACCAACTGACGGTCGGCGCGGCGGGCGTATTGTCGGCGCAGCTTGCCGTTGACACCACGCAGGATGTGTTTACCCTCAATGGAGCGGTGGCAGCCGGCGACGTGCTTGTGGTGGATGCGGTGACCAAAACCGTGACGCGGCAGGGTGATGGCAGCAACCAGATCAGCCTGTTCGACGGCATTTTTGCGCGCATGGGCGTGGGCGCCAACACGCTCACCCTGACCTACACGGGTGGGGGCGCGACCCTCAGCAATCTGACAGTCGCGTGGAACAACCGCTATTGGTAACAAGCGAGAAAGCGAATCCCTGATCATGCCGGGAAGCGGAACACTCATTACGGGCGGCGATGTGGACAGCGGGGGTGGCAGCGGGAGCGGCTCTGGCGGCGGCTCTGGAAGCGGCGGCGGCACGGGTGGTGGCAGTGGGTCAACAACGCCTTCGTCCGCGTCTCCGGTCGGACAGGCCGTAGACATCCGCCTGTACAGCGCGGTGGGAACGCGGCTCGATATGCCCGCTTTCTCCGAACTCAGTTTCGAGATTGCGGAACGGGGCGGGATGCAGACGGGCAGTATTCAGTTCCTCGCGGCCTGGGACAAGTTTAGTCTGACCGGCACGGAGTACGTAGACGTTCGCCTGTTCGGTCTGCCGCAGGTTCTCTACCGGGGCTATGTGCGACAGCCGCAACGCGAGATCGGCAACCCCGAGCGCGCCACGCCGACGCTGCACGGGCTGATGGAACTGCTGAATGGCTATCTGGTGCGGCGCGATTTCGCGTATGGACCGGCTGTCTCGCCGACGCGGTTCTTCGCCGACCTGACTTCCATTTACGTAACCGCAGCCGGGAGGATGACCGGGCTGCAACTGGATACGACCGGCGTGGACGCGCTCCGCCTGCAACTCAGCGCCCTCTCCTGCAAGGGCCAGACGGTTCCGCAGGCGCTCAACGCCCTGTGTGACCTGTTCCCGAATGAGTTAATTTGGGGTTGCGATGTGGACAGCCTGGGGCGCAACCGCCTGTATCTGTGGCCTCGGGCGTCTCAGGTGGGCTATGTATACGCCATTGGCGGGGACGTGGGGGCGTATGTACACCCGCTCGATTGTACCAAAATCGTCAACCGTATCCATGTGACCGGCGGCAAGTTCGACACGACCAATGCCAGCCTCAGCAACCTGATTCCTAACGGCAGTTTCGAGGAGCAGGTGGCCGTTGGCGAACTGACGAGCAACGTGCTGGAAAATTCATCCTTCGACGATGATGACAGCCTGACAGGATGGATTGCAACCGGCAGCGTAATCGCGCACGACTTCGGGCGAACGGGCAACAACGCCTGCGAGTTGAACAACGACGCGGCGGACCCGGAAATGATTTCGCAGGAGATTCCGGTTCCCTCGAACCTGACGGGCATCCATGCGGCCTACTACCACAACAAACGGCTGGAGTTCGCGGCGACGACGCAGGTACGCTTTGAACTCTTCAGTGGAGGCACAGGCGGAACACTGGTGGCAAGCAGTTATCAGACGCCGGTTTCCATGCCGCTTGATCCAGTGGGCTACACCTACCATCGGTACAGCTACGATTGGACGCCCCCCACCGGCATTACCTACGACACGTTGCGCGTCCGCTTCGTGCTGGCGAGTGACGCCAGTTCGGGGTATAGCGGGCAAACTCTGGTAGACGATTGTTCCGTCTGGTTCGACGCGCCCAATGCCGCAAAGAGTTGGCGCGTGAGTAAGGGAAACGGCGGCGCCTTTACGCTTGTGGACTGGCAAAACGCCGAGTTGCCAGTCTTCGATGGCGATGTGTGCGCGAAGCTGACGGCGGCTATCAGCAGCGGAAGTGGGCATTATGCCGAGATTGCCACCACGGTTGCGGACCGCATCCAGGCGGGGGCACATCGGGCCTATCTGCTCGTCTTTCGCGTGTCGCAGCCGCTCGGCCAGGCGCTCGGTTTACAGGTGCAGTGTGGAGCGCGCATCTACAAGTCAGGTCAACTGAAGCAAACGGTTCTGGGCAGTGTGCTGACCACGCCCGGCTACCTCAGTTGGTCGGAGATACAATGTCCCTTCGGCAGCGGCAACGATTGCGACGCGATAGAGCCGTTTCTCAGGGTTCTGACGAGTGGGACGTGCTATGTGGATGGCGCGGGCCTGTACGTAGATACGCACGAAGCGCCGCCCTTCTACTCGCCCGATGATACCTTCCGGGGCACGTTAGACACCAATGGCTTTACCTTCAGCCAGATCGGGGACGCGGCGAATAGCATTCCGACGTGGGGTTTACGCGAAGCGGAAGTCAGCAATGAGAATGTCGTGGATGCAATGACTATGCAGGCGTTCGCGCAGAGTTACCTGAAAGCGTATGGTGTGCCGGACATTCAGGGGAAATTGTCGGTTAAGGGCGCAACGTCTCCGGCAGGATTGGACGGCCTGTACCGCATTACGAACCTGCCCTCACCCCCGCCCCCGCTGCCTGCCGCGAGGCTGACGTACCGCGTGGGCAGCGATTGGATCGACATTGAAGCGGACCTGAACAGCGAATCGCCGTCTCTGGAGAACCTGTTGCGGCTGGTGGCTGCCGGAAAGATTTAGCAAATAAGTTTCTGCCCTGTTCAGGGCTTAACATATAAGTTAAGAGACGCGCCTCCCAAAATGTGGGAGGCGCGTCTTGTTGCGCGTCAGTTTTTGCGCAAAATGTGGAAAGGTGCAAACCATGACCCCAGACGAGATGAACAAAGCGTTGCTGCTGGCCGCGCAGCTGTTGTGCGGCAATGTCAGTGTCAGCGACCAAGCGTTTAACGATCAACTCTTGGCGGGCTACAAACTGGTGACGAGCGCGCTGAAGGCGGGAACGCCCCTGTACGCCATTGATATTGCGGGCAACGCGCAGGCCGCGTTACTGATCGCGCAGATTCGCTCCGAACTCTACCCGAACGGCGAAGTGATCCCGGCGTCGGCTTTGGCTGCCGTCACGCCCTCCATCGTGGCCGAGCAGGAATTGGCGGCGAAAAGTCCGTTGAACCTGCTCGCGCCTGCGCCGAAGCCGGTTGTAGCGACAAAGCCGCGCAAGAAATCCTTTTGGGAGAAATTGGGAGAAGGGCTGAAAGCCATTGCTTCCGATCCGGTCGGCTACGTCAGAGGCCGCGTGGAAACGCCGTCTGAACTGCACAATCCCGGCAATGGGGTGGATCAGGTGGTTACGGGACTGGCGACGGGCGCGGTCAACAGTGTGGAAGGGGCGACGGCAACGGCGGTTGAAGACCAGATACGGAACATTTAACTTATGCGCAAACCCTCCACCCTCCACCCACTTCTGCCTGTAGCCGCGTTCAACTTGTTTGTCGCGCCAACGGGCAGTGATCTGAACAACGGCAGTCTGTCCGCCCCGTTTGCCACGCTGGACAAAGCGCGGCAAGTGGTACGCGCCCTTCTGCCGTCCGCGCAAGGCAATATCAACGTGGTGCTGCGCGGCGGGATTCACACGCTGACCAGTACCGTCGCGTTTACGTCGGCAGATAGCGGTTTGAATGGAAATGTCGTTCGCTATCTGGCTTATCCGGGCGAAGTCCCGGTGCTTTCGGGTGGGTTTGCTCTTGCCGGCTGGACTTCTCCACGATTCTTAACCTGAACATCTGGCAAGCCAGTGTACCCGCAGGTACAAACTTTCGCCAGATTTATGTGCAAGACCAACGCGCTGCGCGTCCGAAGACGTCAGGAACAAACTATCTGAGCGGAGCCACGATTAACAGCAGCGGGTATAGCGGCTCGTTTGGAGTTATGGCGGGATGGGGCAACCCGACCGACATAGAGTTTTCGTACAATCTCGCGTGGGCGCATCATCGTGTGGCGGTTGCCAGCGTCAGCAGCGGCGCAATCGCTATGAAAAACCCGGCGTGGACGAATGGGCTGAATACCGGACCATCGTATATCCATATCACGGACATTCCGTTGTGGATTGAAAACGCCTACGAACTGCTCACGGTTCCCGGCTCGATGTACCTGAACCGTACCACAAATACGGTCTACTACATTCCCCGCGTTGGCGAAAATATGGCGACCGCGCAGGCGATTGCGCCACTGCTGACACAGTTGCTGACGTTTAACGGTGTCAGCAACCTGACACTTCAGGGCTTGACCTTCGCGCATACATCATGGAATGATGCGGGCGGCATTTACGGCTTTATTAACGTGCAGGCCAATGTCAACCTGTCCACAGGGCAACGCGCGTTCAGTGCCTATACGGGCAGTTCGGACTCCAATGGCAGTGTGTGGGACAACCCCATTGTTCCCGATGCGCTGAGTTTTTACCAGTGTGCAGGGATTACCCTTGAAAAATGTGTCTTCAAGCATTTGGGCGGCTCGGCGGTACTGTTGTGCGAAGGCACGAAAAACAGCCTTGTGCGCGGTTGCACTTTTCAAGATATATCAGGGGCGGGTGTAGACATTTCCACGCCCCATGAATATAACACGCTTGGCACGGCCTATCAGACCAACAATAACCGCGTCACGAACAACGTGTTCTCCTCCTGCGGCGTGGAATATACGTGCTGCCCCTGTGTGGTTGCGCCGTTCGCGTCGAATCTCGAAATAGATCACAACCACGCCTACAATCACGGGTATGTCCCCATCCACATCGGATGGGGCTGGACGGTGGCGCTGCAAGCGACCAATCCGCGCAGCAATTATTATGTCCACGACAATGACATTCACGACCACATGCAGGCGCTTCAAGACGGCGGCGGCATTTACTGCAACAGTGTGATTCCCGGCCTGCGCGTCGCGCGCAACACGATCCATTCGCAGATATGGGCGACTCCGCAGAACTATCCTCCGGGCGGCATCTATCTGGACGACGGCAGTAATAACGAGTTGGTGCAAAACAACTGCGTGTTCAATATCATCGGTGGGGGCATGTTCCGCGAAAACGATAATGTGGCGGGGAATGAACTCTCGTTTAATTTTGTGGATCGCGTGGGCAGTGGCACGGGCAACTCGCCCCGGAACGTGTCGGCGGGTGGGGTAACAACGGCTGCCAACCTGTTCAAAATCAACGTGCAACTGACGACGATGCCGCCGAGCCTGCTCAACAATGCCGGCCTGCAAGCGGCGTATGGGGGCTACGCGCCCAACCCGGCCACACAGCCCTGTGTCCCAACCAATTTAGCCGTAGGCGCGGTCAGTGGCTATACTGTGCCGCTCACCTGGACTGCGCCCAATGCTGGCGCATACACGATTGCAGGGTACGAGATTTGGCTGAATGGCAGTTTGCTGGTCGGGGTTGTCTCTGGCAGCACCGCCTACACCTATCAGGATTTGCAGCCCTCGACGGCTTATTCCTTCACGGTTCGCGCCTTTGACGTGAATGGCAATGTCAGCAGGGACAGCCTCCCGGTGACATTCACTACCAGCAGCGGACTGACGCCGCGTAGCGATTATGGCACAGGTTTCATAGCCTAGAGGAGTTTTTATGTCGAATGTGACGTTTATCTCTGATGCTTTTCCCGACGCGGCGGGTACCGATATTGGTAGTCGTCTGCCTGCGATTGGCGGCGCGTGGCCGACTGGACAGATTAAGGTCGGTAGTAACGCTGACTCCTACTTCTTCAATAGTGGACAAAACTACTGCGCCAACGCCACTGCTCCACCAAATTTCGACGCGGACGTTTACGCCACGTTATATCACATTGATGATAACAACAATGCGATGATCGGTATAATGTGGGGAACGGTGGAATTTCGCTACCGACCGTCCACTGCGGGCTTATTGTTCGGGTACAACGGCAGTGATCTGTCAGGAGGTCCAACCGCCGCCTATACTCCTGTCAGTGGTGATGTGTTCCATATCCAGGCGCGAAAGTCTGGAACCAGTCTCATCGTGACAGGGTTCATCAATGGTGTCCAAAAGATTACGGCTACCATTGCCAGCTACAATTTTGGATTGTCCTACTCCGCGCAAATCGGCATGATGGACTATTGCGCGGTTGCGCCGACCGCATCAACGGGCAACCACTGGAAATCGTTTCTGGCGACTTATCCAGTCACCGCTTCCCTCTCGCCCTCGCCCAATTCCCTTGCGGCGGGCAGTGGCGCACAGGCCGTCACCCTGACGGGTACGGGTACGAATTTTGCGGTTGGCACGTCTTCGCAATTCACGCTTTCAGGCGTCGGTACAACTGGCGCAAGCCTGAGCAGTCCCAATGCGACAAGCACGACAGCAGCAACGGTCAGCATCAATCCCGGCTCGACAGCCGGTACGCTGACTATCACGGATACGGGGAGTGGCGCAACCACAACCATCTCGGTCTATGTGTTGGTTGCGCCGGGTACGCCCGTTGTCACCTTCAAGCCGACTGCGGGCGGCGACATAATTACGATTCCGGCAGCAGTCGCGGCAGGAACCAACGCGGTCGCGTCCTACAAACTCTACAAGGGAACAACGCCCGGAGGGGAGAGCGCGACGGCAGTTGCCACCATTACGCCGGGTTCATTTCCCGCTTCCTTCGCCGCGCAGACCCGCCCGACAGCCGGACAGAACTTCTACTACACAGTGAAAGCGGTAGACAGCGGAGGCAATCTGTCAGCAGCCTCGAATGAGGTCAAAAGCGCGACCAGCGGTATCACCGCCTCGGGCACAACTTACGCGCATACGTCCATCGCGCCCTACGGCGTCAGCGGGTTGGCCGCGACGCTGGGCCTGACGGTCTACGATGCGAATGGAGCCGTGCTGGTCCCCTACACAGTGGGAGGCTTGTCTGAAATTGGTGGGATCGGCGCGTACATCACGCAGTTGACGCTCGACTCGGCGTGGAGTGGGGTGATTGTGTGTGATGCGCCTTCGGGCGGCAGTCCTTATGTGGAAACGTTCGATGTTCCAAGCAGTGTCAGTTTGTCGGGGGGGCAAATCACGTCTCTCGCGTCGCAGGTCGCGGCCGCCATCAAAGTGCCGGGGAGGTTACTCTAATCATGCGCTATTTACGCACAACGCTGGCACTGTGCATCCTGCTGCTCTCCTGCGTGGCGTGGGGCAGCAACGAGATCAAGGCGACGGATACGAGCGGCAAAACGCTCTATCAGCTAATTCTCACGCCCACAGGCCTGCTTTACACGGCAGGCGGCAACGTCACGCTCAACAATGCCAACTGGCAAAGCAGTGCCGCCATGTCGGAGCAGGGAACGACCAGGATTTACTACGGAACCTTCCCGCCTGCGATTGTTACCGCAGGACGCTATACCGTACTGGTTTATGAACAGCAAGGCGGCGCTCCGGCAGTCACGGATGTGCTGGTATCCTCCGGCGCAATAGACTGGAACGGCAACACAGTCGCGTCACTCGTCAGCGGCGCAACCGTCGGCCACGATTTTACGCAAGTTCTTCCAGCTCTACCTACGACCAATACGGTCGGACAGGCGTTTTTCGGAGCGGCGCAGCGCGTTGGACGGCAGAGTACGGCGCAGGGCGGCACGGTTTCGACGATCACGCTCGACGCCGCGGCTTCGGCAGTGGATAACATCTATGCCAGTCACGGCATCCGCATCAGCTCAGGGACGGGAGCGGGGCAGTTCGCGACCATTCTGAGTTATGTCGGCAGCACAAAGGTCGCCACGATCACGCGCCCTGGACCCGGGCAGTGGACGACGACCCCGGACGCCACGAGCGTGTTCTGGATTGAACCGGTTCCTTACGCCACAGTGCAAACTAACCTGGACAAAAACGGGTACGGCCTGAGTGCGACGCAGACGTACAACAATTTGGGCCAGACAACCAAGCAGGCGGCAACACTGGCGAGTGGGGATGTGACGGGCAATCTGCCGGCTAACGTCGCGCAGATCGCCGGACAGACGGCAAATGCGGCGGCGGCAGTAACATTTCCAACTACTATCGGAACCAGCACGTTTGCAGTCGGGCAAAACGTTGGGTCGGCTACCAGCGTGACGGGCAATGTGGGCGGCATCAGCGGTATCACTTTCCCGACAAACTTCAACCTGCTTTCGATTGACGCTTCCGGGCGGCTGGTGCTGACGCCAACCGAGCATGGATTGTTCGCGGGCGACGTATTCGGCGCAACGGCAGCCTCCTTCAACACGGCGGGATCGTTCGGGCAAAAGCTCAACGCGGCGGGCAGCGCGGGCGATCCCTGGACCACCAACATCGCCACCGGCTATTCGGGCAATCAGGCCGGAGCGCTAATGTACGGCATGACACAGGCATACGCGCAGCGCGGCACGGCTCCCTCCTGGTACACGGCTCCCTCGGACGTGTTCGCAGCGGCAAAAGGCACGTATGGCGCGGGGACGTGGGGAAATTACTTCGCGCTTCAGTTAGCCAATGCCGTGCCGAACGACTACCAGCAACGCGGTCAGCCCGTGCAGTTGCCGGTGACACCGCCGACCGGCTACGGCTTCAGCGGCCTGTCGTCAGGCGACATTGCGGCCATTGCGACCGGCGTTCTGGGAGCCACAATAGATGGCAGTCTGACCTTCAAGCAGGTACAAGCCTTGTCGGAAGCTTTTATGAACGGGCGCTTCACCATTTCCGATAGCACCTCTTCGCCCTATGTGCGAACCGTGACGTACTTCCGCTTCGACGGAACCACGCCGCTGGCCGTGCAGCCGACCACGTATACCGACAGCACGTTCGGCAAAGTGGCTCCGGGCGGGCGGGCGAAACCGACGTTTTCCAATCTGCCATAGTAGGAGGACGTAATGAGCGACTTTCCCGGCAGTGGCGAAACCGATCCGGGCGGAGCCAACAGTTCCGACCCTGCGCCTGCACCCCCGTCTGTACCTTCGACAGGAGTGGAGACTATTATGTACTGTACCCTTCCCCTCCAGATTGCCGAAGTTCAGCAGGGCGCAGGGGCGCTCACCCGTCTGGACTGGAAGCAGTTCCAGACCGCGCCCCGGTTCCAGTTCCGGCTGATAGACGGCAGCGGCCTGCCCATGAAGCTTGCGGGCGCGGCGGTGACGCTACGGCTGGCGACGCTGATTGGCGCGACGCTGTTGATTGAGGATGTTATGACGCTCGACTACGCCGACGGCGGGATTGTCGGCTACCACCTGGCGCGCGCGGATGTGGCCGTTGCGGGGACGTTTTCACTGGAAATCGAAGTGGTGCAAAGCAATGGCGATACGCTGTACTTCCCCAGTGATGGCAACGTGCTGTTTGTCATCAGCAAGGCGTTGGGCGGGTCTTAACTCCGGTTTGTAATCTTGTAATCTTGTAATATTCGGCCTGGTGGAGAGTTTCCCACCAGGCTTCTTTTTACGCCTCCTGCTGCCCACGCGGTTCTGAGGCGGCAGGGGTGTCGCTATGCGTGACGATCAGGACGACTACGAAGATTTTATGCTGTGGAAAGAGCATCACCAGAACAAGCGCTCTGGCCCTCCGGCGCGCTTGTCTTCGAGCGAATCGCATCCGGGGTCGACACTGGTGGAAAAGATGCTGGACAAAGCGCCCAGTTGGATTATGATGCTCGTCGCGGCCTGTATCGGCTATGCGACGCTGAACACGCGGGTGACCATCCTGGAAGGGCAGGCCACGGTTAGTATTGCCGACCGGGAAAAAATACGGAGCGACGTGAGCAATCTGCGCGACGGTTTTTCAGGCTTTAAGAGCGATCTGGCGGAAATCAAGGCCAAGCTCACCTACTTGGCGGAGCGACGCGCGAACAAATAAGAACCTATCCCAATAGGCGCGAATTCGCGTCCGCAGGACGCTTGCACTTTCCTGCCGGGTATTTTCAATACCCGGCCTATTGGGATAGGCTCTAAGGAGAAAACGAACCATGAAAAGCGACAAAGCGCGGAAGTGGCTGTACACGGCAGGCGCAGCGGCGTCCGTCCTCGCGCCCTACGTGATACCGCATCTCGCCGACGTGGCGCAAGCGGTACACGCGCCCGCCGTCGTTGTGAGCGCTCTGGCGGCGGCGGCAGTGGCGTACAAAGCGTTCAAGGCGGACCCGGATAAAACACAGAAAGAGCAGGACGCGCAAGGCTCTGCCGAAGGGCCGCCATCTTCTGACGCCCCGGGCACGCCTTCCGCTTAGGAGGGCGTGTGGACGCGGAACTGCTTAGTTATGTATCGGAGGGGCTGCTGCCCTGGTACAAAGCGTTGCCCGGCCTGTTGATGGGACTGGTAATGCTTCTTTTTTTGGTGGTGCGGAAGGAACAACTCAAATGGCACAAGCAACGCAAACGCAGTGGAAAGCGCAGCAGATCGGGCAGCGTATCCTCGACAAGATCATCAGCCACCTCGGACAGCATGAGGAGCCGATGGGCAGCAACAGCGGCCCGGACGTGGATCCGAAACTTTTGTATGTGGGCGTGGACTTGTCTTTGCCTGCCGACGAGAAGCAATGGTGCGCGGGGGAGGACAGTTTCGACATCGGGCATGTTCTCGACGATCTGGGGCTGTCTTCACTCCCGCATGCGCGAACGGCCTCCTCGCATGAGATGGTAAACTTCGGCATCCAGCACGGAACCCTGCAAACCCCACACAGCGCGGTTCCGGGTGATACGGCGGTACTGAAAGGCGGAACGGGCGAAGCGGCCAAGAACGGCCTTTCCTACCACCATACGACCGTGCTGGAGCGCGTGGACTTGGAAGCGGGTGTCGCGCATCTTGTGAGCGGCAACTGCCATGACAGCGTGGCCCGTAGCGTGGAACCGCTTTCCTGCCTGACGCTGCTGCGCCCCTACGTTTTGCCCGCGTAGACGCAGAGTTTTGCCCAGTTCCAGATGTTGCCGATTTGTCAACAGATCGTCAACAAACCGCGCCTGAGTTTTTGCGCAAAATCTGGTTTTGAGTTTTTGCGCAAAAACTGAGAGCCGACACCTAACACCCATTACCGAATACCTGAACAGCCCCTCTCCCGATTTTGGGAGAGGGGCTAAACTATGTCAAGACCATCACGAGTGCCTTATTTACATTTGAAAGGAATTGAGGAATAGCGCCCGCCCCCTCTGGATGAGAGAGAGAGCGGACTGGAACACGGTTTGTGCAACGAACACGCGCCGCCTTCCGATTACGTTTTTCCATGACAGACCGAAAGTTTAACATCATTCATGGCGATTGTTTCGCCGCTTTAGCGCCACTCCCCGACAACTCCGTTGATTTTTTGTTGATGGACCCTCCCTACCGTACAACCAATCTCCCATTTGACAAACAGCGCATTGACTGGAAAGCCTTCTGGCTGGAAGCCGACCGCGTGTGCAAGCCTTCCGCCGTACAAATCTCCTTTGCCGCGCAACCCTTCACGACGGACCTCATCAACAGCAACAGACGGTCATACCGTTATAGTCTTATTTGGCAAAAGACCCAAAGCGTGGGCTTCCTGAGCGCCAACATGCGTCCCTTGCGTTCCCATGAGGATATCCTGATTTTTTGCCGCAAGTACGGCCGCGTGAATGGCGTGATGCAATCCACCTACAACGCACAGATGACGGAGGGCAAACCGTACCACCATCGGAAGCGGACGAAACCCTGCCGCCATTACAATAACGGCATGAATGACCAGGATTATGACAATCCGGGGACGCGCCATCCTACCAGCGTCTGGACCTTCGGGCGCGATCCCAACGGACTGCACCCAACCCAGAAGCCGCTCGACCTCTTGATTAAACTTTTGAAATCTTTCAGCAATCCGGGCGACGTGGTTCTCGATCCGTTCATGGGCAGCGGCTCCACAGGAGTGGCAGCCCTTTTGGAGAACCGGCGTTTTGTCGGTATGGAGTTGGATCCAGAATACTTCGCCATCGCCCATCATCGCCTGAGGGAAGCGCAGGAGGGGCGACGATGAGCCGCTTTACCTTGCATCACGGTTCGTGTTTGGATGTTTTGCCCTTGCTGCCGGTCAGCTCGATCCACACTTGCATAACCTCGCCGCCTTATCATCGGCAGCGTGATTACGGCGTCAAGGGCCAGTTTGGCCAGGAGCGTACTCTCGAGGCGTATGTGAGCAACCTGGTGGCCGTCTTTCGTCAGGTTCGCAGGGTCCTTAAAAGCGACGGGTCAATCTGGCTGAATCTTGGAGATTGCTACGTCCGCTCCGACAACAAACGGCAGGGGTTGAAAAAGGGCGATTTGGCGGGCGTTCCGTGGGCCGTGGCGTTGGCGCTGCGCGATGACGGCTGGTTCCTGCGTTCCAGCGTGATTTGGAACCGCAGCAACGTCTGCCCGGAAAGCGTCACGGACAGGCCCACCAAAAGCCACGAGTACCTGTTCTTGTTGTCGGCGTCGCGGCGCTATTACTACGATGGGGACGCCATTCGAGAACCCGTTGCAGAAAGCACCCTGAAGCGTCACAGAACCGCTCAGAAAGCCTCTGGCAGACAGAAGGATGAAACCTACAAACCGGACGCTCTGGTGAACTCGGTCAGGCCGCAGTACCGCAATACGCCAGCGGAAGAGATTGCGGCACGAGGGAGAAACAAGCGGTCTGTCTGGACTTGCTCCAGCGGAAGAATCCGGGGCAGTAACCACCACGCCACCTATCCCGAGGCCCTGATCACGCCCTGCGTCCTCGCGTCGTGTCCGGTTGGAGGCACGGTGCTGGACATGTTTGCCGGAACGGCCACAACGGGCGCGGTCGCGTTGAAGCATCAGCGGGACTTTGTAGGCATCGAGTTGAATGAAGAGTACCGGACGATTGCGCGGGAACGGCTGGAGCGAATCGCGTGAACAAGGCCCCGGGCAGAGTAGTGGAATACTCTGCCCGGCTTCAGGTCGGTTGGTTCTGCCGTTGTTAATGGCGAGACTGTTTACGTCGGCGCAGGAAAGCGGCTCCGGTGAGGCTCAGGCCGGTGAGGAGGGCGATGCTGCCGGGTTCGGGAACAGCAGCAGGCGCGGTACCAATCAGGACAGAAACGGTGTCGTTGGGGAGCGTATAGACATACGTACCGGGCGTCAGGCCCAACCCGCTGAGGGTGTTGTTCGTAAACACCGCGCTGCCGTTGATGGGAGTTCCCGATACGTAGCCTTGTGGCAGGAAAAGGAAATTGACACCGCCAAATATGCCAAAGCGGTCGCCGGAGCCGCTGGTCGCGAATGTTCCACTGCCGCTGCCAAACGAAACCTGACCTGTTGTAAACATGCCTGTGTAAACATCATAAGACGTGCTGTTACTGCCCACAAGCGCGTAAGCGACCACTCCCACAACCTGATCATTAGCGCTGGCAGTGGCACCAGGATTGATCAAGCCGGTGATGTTGAGCGTACCAGTGGCGAGGGCGTCCACCTCCGTGCCGTTCTGAAAGATGTTGAGGACGACCTGCCCCTGTGCGGATGGGGCAACGCAGCAGGCGAGGGCGGCAAGAGCGGCAAGAGCCAGGTTAGCAAAACGCATGAAGAAGGTCTCCTTGATGAGAACATGAAAGCACAGAAGGAGTGAGGGTATCAAAAAGACTACCGTTGCCTATACTCATTGCAAGATTCATGCCAAACTGCCCGTTTGCGCCCTTTTTGCACGAAATTGCAACATTTGGAGAAGAAAACAGGTAATCGCCAGCAGACAGGCATAACGCAGAAGTCCAAAGATTGGGGAGCCCTGGACACAAGTTGACACAGGATAAGCGGGCGGGGGTTCAGGCACGGCGGGAGCGGCTCTAAGGAAGCGGGCGATTGTGCCGAAGATAAGTGCGTTCATACCGGCAAATAGCCCTCCTGTCCAGCCCATCGGACGGGAGGGACCTTTTGCTTGTGATCCACATCTAATGACTTACTGTGTTGACATTTTCAACGGTATATGGAAGTTCCGGTTGGATGTGTTCCCACGGAACTTCCTTCCCCTCCCTACTTGGCTGTTTCTCTAGGGTTGGCGGATTGTAATGAAGTGCTTTTTCTTCCTCAGTCACGTTCATCAACTCGGCACTAAATGGCAATGTCTTGATGTAGGCTTCCATGAATTCAAAGTCAGGGACACCTGCGGAAGTCGCAGGAAGGCGAATTTCAGACGCTTCCATACGCTCCAGATGCCACTTTCGCCCGTAATTGAAACGGTATTTCTCATGGCGAATTACCGTAGCAATGAATAAACCAATAGCCGCATTTAGTTGAAATTTCGGATAGAGAACATTCACATCATCCGAGCAGCGATAGGGTTGAGGTTGATAAAATGCTTCGGCGACACTTCCGTTGTAACTTACGGTCAACGTATTGCCGGGATGAAGAGGGCGTTGTCCTACAAAGCCACTAATGCCGTTTTTGCTGTCTATGGCTCCAATGAAAGGTGTACCGCCCGGGATCATGTCTGCTTTTGTAAGACGTGTGCCTTTCCTCAACTCAAACAGATCCGAAATCAGAAATATTCGCCAGGAGGTTGTATTCAGGGGAATGTGTTTCTGCGGAATTGCCGATACTTCTTTTCCGTGAAACACATCAATTCTTTGCATTTCTACCCACTCTGGAATCTCATCAAGTCCAGGAATCAGAATTTCTCGAAGTGTGCGGTTTGCTTGACGGCCATAGTTGAAGCGATACCGGTTTGCCCGTAGGCAAGAACAATAGTACAATTTAACCGCATCGGTCATAGCCGATTTTGGACAAAGGTAATATAGATCGCGCCCGCAATAGTAAGGCTCCAATTGCAGGAAGCTTGCCATTACTGAGCCGCCTCCTGCTACGGAAATCGTTCCTGTTGGTATAGGCGACACGGAGTTGATGAGAGCGACTTTTGCAGAGACACCGTTATTACGGTCTGTGCGAGAAACGAAGTTGATCCCATTTTCATCTCTTTTCAGAGCATTCAACTCTAAATTGACGCCATACTTTACTTCAAAGAGGTCTTCTACTTTAGGCATCCTGCATAACCTCATCTACGATCTCTTCATTATCCAATGAATGAGGGGACGTACCGAGTAAGCGGTATATCGCGTAGTTCCTCACTGCTTTCTCGAACTCGCCCTGAGTAATGGTGCCGTAGTCCGTTTCCATATAGGCTTCAGCACACCATTCATCATCCGCTGTCACCATTCGCATGACACTTTCGCCCGCATGCACCTCGCGATTCCGAAATCGGTCAACCCATTTGTCACGCAAAGTAGCCCAGTTCTCTGAGACATCAATACGGCCTCGATGCTTTGTCTTTAGAAAACCATCGCGTTTCCAATAGCCAAACCATGTTTTGCGTTTGCTGTGAGCGTGAGGAATTTTAGCCGTAAAAACCATGATGCAAGTTACTGTACCCACCGGGTAAAACAGATCATCCGGCATAGACATTACGGCCTCTAAAGTATGTTCTTTAAGAAGCTCTGCCTTGGCAGGATGACGATTGATCGCACAGGACATGGGAACTATAACGACGCCTGTGCCACCTTTTTCAAGGCAAGTCAGTAGTTGCTTGATGAAATATAATTCGTGTAGGCTTGACTCGCCCTGGGAAAAGGGAGGATTCAACAATCCAACGTCGCATCGGTGTTTTTTGATTTGTGCAATGATCTCATCATCAAAGCAGTCGCCCTGGTAGAGATTGGCTTTCCCATCACCACGTAAAATCATATTCGATGCGGCCAGAGCAAACATATTTGGCTGCTGCTCTACCCCTACGAGTCCTTCAGACTTGATGCGCTCTTCTTCCTCTTTCGTCTGGGCTGTACGCATCATCTGCATCATGGCGGAAATGAGAAATCCTCCTGTTCCCGCACATATATCTAGAACGGTACTATCTTTGTTGACATTCGCAAGTAAGGCAAACAATTCCGTAATATGACGTGGAGTGAGGACAATCCCTAAAGCCTTCTTGTCCCCACCGGTATATTTCAGGAATTCACCGTAAAACTGTCCCACCACATCAAAGTCATGGTAAATACTGATAAAGGGGTAAACCTTTTCATTAAGCCTAGAAATTAGTTCATGTAATATCCCTTTTGGATACGCCTTTGTGGATTTTCCAAGCTCAGGGTGTACGGCAATGCTGGAATAGGGCTGCACCATACTCTCCCTTTTCTTTGAGTTGGGTATGTGAGCCTTCTGAATCTCCGTGCGAATAACGTGCATCCATGCGCTTTGCAGATCCTCGGGGGAGTTCTGTTCAAACGAATGGCCAAAGGGTTTGTGGCGCAGTGCAATCAACGTCCCACTGACGACAAGCGGTTTTTCACTTTCCGTCAATTTCGCATAATTGCGCATGAAATCATGGAGTTCTCTTGAAAACGCCATAAGTTCATCGAACCGCAGTTTCTGAACAGTCGGGTCATAGGTGCCATGGGCTATATAATCTGACCACGAGATAAGACAATTAATAGGTTGCTGGTCTTTGGTCAGCAGTTTTTTGGGGCTGTAAGCGCCTTTAGGATGGAGGAAAGTGGAAACGATTACTTCATCTTCTGTTTGGCCGCTGATGGCAATGGCGATGACATTGAACGCTTTCGACAACTGCTGTGCGTAGTGTAATGCCCCATCTACGGCATAGCGTTGAATGCGTTTGGCCTGTTGCTCAGGCGTCTCTTGTTCTTCTGCATCCACGTCCAACAGTGAAGAACTCTTGTAGAGTAGACTTGCTTGATCCCCCGTACTGGCCTTGCATTCGATAATGATTAAGAAGTCAGGTGCTGTGAGAGAGCTGATGATGAACTCAGGCGCTCCGGTTCCCCCTTTGCCCGACTTGCTGGCACTCTTGAGGAGTCTTTTGACTGCCTCAATTGTACTCTTCTGCTCCTCCACAAGAATGTTATTTACTATGTCGTAATATCCAAGTTGTCGCAGTATGTTTCTTACGATCTGCTCGGTGAGACGTTCATTTTTGGTCGTGGGCATCGGAACTTCCAACTGAGGCGGGGCTACCTCTAAAATGGGGTTATAAACTTGGCTATTGCAAGATTCATGCCAAATCACCCTTGTTGTCGGTGAAACAGGAAAGAAAACTCAGGTATTTTTTTCAGTGTAGAGAGGTGTACACGAGAAGGGAAGAGAGGGAAGCACACGAGTACACGAAGAGTAGCGCAAGGAATTCTACTGTGTCGCATGTATGCGGATTATTCATCAATACCGAGTCGGATCCATCCGCAGCCCCGTCTCCAAGAACCAGCACAAGTCCGCCATGTCCACGTCAATGAGTGTACTGGTCACTCCTTGACATCCACGTCGATCCGCCTTCAGCGGCATCCGTAACAATAACTGTGATGCCACATCGCTTCATCTTTCCTTTCTCCATGTTTTTTGCAGTATATACTAAAAGTTGCGACCGGCTACCAAAAAAGAATAAAACTCACCAGGCGCAGCCGCCTTCGATTTCCGCTTGGTCTATCGCAAGACGTCCATTGACTCCTGCCTCATGTAACGGCAACCATATCATTAAAGCCAATAAGAGCATGGCGCAGATTATGATTAAAAAAGCGCAGGATCTCTCACGATGTCCTCTTCTGTGTCGGGGCATACACGCGACGTATCGCCGATGGAGAGCAGGAACCGCAGATGCCCTTCGCGGTACTCCTCAACTTGGAGCCATTTCCAATAGACGGGCATGGGCAGGCGTTCAGGATGTCGCCGACGTTGGTTTTGTAGGAATGGCTGGCTTTCACGCGCTGGAGAGCAGGGCGTCCGGCTTGCTAGCCCAAATGCGCGCGATAACAGCGACGATTTACGCAGTACGCCTTCGCAGACGCATCAGGTCCATAGAAAAACAAGAGCCGAAGAAAAGCCCGCATACCTCACGGCGCACTTGGAGAGCCGTCGGTGCTGCAGCCATGCGAGCGTAACAGGATTCACAGTCCCCACAGCGTGGATCGAGACCTATCAGGCTCATATTTCGTCTGATGTTGAGGGGGAACTGAACAAAGGTCGAGACGTCTTCATTTCCCGCACTTAAACATTGTATTACACTCTTCAATTGTGATTTCCCGATTTCTTTTCACAAAACCAGCATTGAGTGACATGATGATCTCCTTTGTAGGTATCCAGCTCTACATCGCCAATGGGAAACATGCAGACGCAAAATGTCGCCGGGTTGTCGGGGCGGTACAAGTCCCTCATCTCTTTCTTTGCGCCCTTGTACAGCCACTTGCCCTCTGTCCACGCGAACGTCAGACGCAACCGGCCCGGTTCGCGCTCAGTCAACTCCGCCTGTTCCGCCTCATCCTGATCCCGAAACGTCCGCTCTGCTGTAGACTTCCAGACGCAGGAAACCGTCACCAGTCCCGCAATGGTGGGGCCGTTGCGCGTGATCCGGCTGCCCGCAATACTGCCGACCTGACATTCAGGAGCGCGAAAAAACACGCCATTGCTTTCGCCGACAGCCCCGCGTTTGCTGAGTTTGTGGCGCAGCGCCTCCACTTTCGGGCGCGCGACAAGTAGCAGGGAGTGGCGCAGGCTTGCATCCGACGGCACAGGGCGCAAGGCGTTCAACCGTCCGTCCGCCGCAAAGGATACGGCGCGGGGTACGACGGAGCAAAAGCCTGTTATAACCGTCAGCGCGGCAAGTCCGTACCAGCGCGAAGGCCGGCGCGGGCGCAAATGGCGGGAAAGTTCGGCGTTCGTGGGATGCATCCGTAGTCTACTCCTGCTGCCAGACTAGCAGCCTTCGCCATTGCTTCAACCCGGCATGTAGCCGCAACGCCGACACTGCAACTTCTTGCTGTAGGGAATCGGGTGCAGGCAGATAGGACACAGGAGCGGCGCTTCCTCCGGCCTTGGGGGTTGTTCGGGTTTCATTTCAAATGTACCGTCTTGCCGCGCATCCAGTTCGCGCCGACTGCGATCAGCAGTACCGGCATAATCAGCGCGCGAAAATCTCGGTGTCCCTGCGCTCCCAACAACTCCGCCTTCAAAATGAGAATTCCCAGGAGCAGGCCGATAGACAAACTGACCACGCCCAACAAACGCCGCCATACGACCGAATACATCCCCATAAGGCTAGTCCTCCTGTTCCCACCCCGTCTCCGAGTTGCTCGCCGTCTCCGGGTCCACCACCAGGGCCGTTAGGTTGTACCGTTCCGCGTCCCCGCTCTCCTGCTGCATCTGGCGCTGATTTAACACGGTGGCCGCTTCGGTGCAGAGACCGGCGACGCGCAGCGTGATGTCATGCTCCGGCCCCAGTTCCCGGCACAGACCGGCGAGGATCGAACCCGTTTCCTGGCGCATGTGGTCGGCGTAGTCGTTCAAGTTCGCGTACATCTTCATTTTGCAGGCTCCTCCGTTCCCGTTCCCAGTTTGGCGAGGCGCTCCCGTTCGCGGCGGGCTTGTTGGCCGGCACTGAGTTTCGCGCGGTAGTCGTCCGTAGGATTGCGGACCCCACCCTGTTTGCCGTTCTCCCGACTGGCGGCGGCGCGTTTCTCCGTTTGATGCTGCCCAGAACGCGGGCGGCATTACGGCGCGTTTCCTCATCCGGGTTCTGCATTTCCTGCCCTGCTTCACGGCTCATCTTGATTCCCTCCTGTGTCTCGCAAGTATACAACTAATCGCTAGGTAGTGTCAAGCGGAAAAAGATATTTATTTATTTTCCGCGTCGCTTTCCGGTTCTACCTAACGCTAGGTAGTATGAGAGTATAACAACGCGCAGACACCTTCTGCATCGAAAAGGAACCGAAATGAACAGCCAACCCACCAACCTGACCGCCATTCGCAGACTCGCCAACTCGTGGACAAAAGCCCAGTCTCTTCTCAAAGAGGGCTACCAATTCATCGAATGCACGCTTCCCGACAGCCCGGTAAAATTGGTGGCCGTCCGCAAACCCACCGACGCGCAGGATGCTCCCTCCTACTGGATTCACGAAAACTTCTCCGCTCCTGAAATCAAGAATGGTTGTAGCTGCCCCGACTTCGCAAAGCACAACGATTACTGCAAACATACGCTGGCATGGGAAGAAATCCAAAAGGAAACAGCGGCCATCGCGCAGTTTGAAGCGGCCTACAAACTCATCGAAGAGGCCGAATGTACGGCAGGGGTTGACTACCTGCTGTAAACAAAAGAGGGCTTAGGATGATGCTGATAACATCCCCTAAGCCCCTCCCGAAAACCGGGAACCGTTCAAACCTTGCGAGCTGAACGGTTCCATTTTACCCAATGGAAGGAACAAAAACAATGGTTACGATTCGCCCCCGCCGTCGCTTTGTTACAGCCGCCCTCGCGCTGGACGCCCCGCTGCCGATTGTTGTCACCTGTGCCGGAATGAACTTGTCATGGCCCAAAGGCGGCTACGTTCAGCCGGAAGAGGATGAACACGGGTTCTGCCCGAACTGCCGCAATCACGGCGACGCCTGTACCTGCCCGATGCCGCCCCGCTTTCATGGCGCGCCCGAACCCGAATACCTGAGCCGCAACCGCTAACCTGAACACCTGAACGCGAAAGGGAATTTCAAAATAATCTGAAATTCCCTATTTTTCTTTTCCTGTTCTACCTAGCGTTAGGTAGTATATAAGTATAACACGCAGGGAAGGGCAAGCAGATGCAGGAAGGCGCGCAGGAAGGCAAGTACAAATTCAAAGGCAAGTTCAAAGCAGGGTATGACGACAGGCGACACAACTTCACGAATGAGGAGTGCCGACGCGGGTATGCCGCAGCGGAACAATCCCTTGAAGCGCGATTTCCCGGCAGGGGCCACTTCCTCTTATGCGCGATTGTCGGCGCGAAACCCTGGCACACACTGCCCGAAATGCAAGCCCTGATGCAGCGAGACGAACCCCTTTCCGACGCGGAAGCAGTTCAAATGTTTGCGAGAGAATAGGAGTTAGAATTGGCAAAACACGACAAAACGACGATCCCGCTGCACTTCCACATGCGCGGTCAACGCGCCACCATTCTGGCGGTTATCCATGAGGGGTGCGACTGGGCTGCCTACATCGGCGCAACGTCCGAGGACATGCCGAAAGAGGAGGCGGAAACCCTCGTGGCCGAGCGCGGCGACAAGTTGACGCAGCAGCAGGCAGAGGCGTTTTTCCCTTGCATTGAAGAGCGTTACCGGGGCTGACAAAGTGGGGGCCGCGCATCCGACACGCGGGAAAGGAACTCTGATGAAAACCGTGAATGAGGTGGCTATGGAAAACGATAGCGCGTACAACAGCCTGACGACCCTCCTGTGCGAAGCGGCGACGCTGGAGGCTGACCTCGTGGAAGCGCAAACCGCGCTGACGAACGCCCGGACGCAGTTCATTCTGACAATTGAACCGGCTGACCTCGGCAAAAACGAGCAGCAGCGGGAAGCGAAATTAGCCTCCCTGACAAGCGCGGAACTGCGCGACGTGCAGCGGCTTGAAAATCGCAAGGCGGTGCTGAAGTTTCAAATCGAAACGGCGCGATTGCGCGTACAGCAGGTCAACAGCGACCTGCGCCTGTTGGAACTGGCCTGCGGCCTACGCGACAACCGCTTCGCCGCGTAACTTGACCGAACACCGAGCCGGGGCGGTTTCCCCGGCAAGAGGTTTTCATGTTTGATGAGACAGGCGATTTAGACGAGTGGATTGAGCAGTTCCTGCGTGAAGAGGAAGCGGCTAAAAAGGAGATGAACATGCTGACCGAGGGAACCCGCGTGATACTGACAACCCCAGATCCGAAACTGGATGGGAAGCGCGGCATTGTAACGCAAAGCGAGAGCAACGGGCAGGCGTTGGTACGCTTCGATGAGGATGGCCGTCAGTACGCGGTCGGCGTGAGCCGGCTGGAGCGTGAAGCCGACTTTCCCGACTACCCGCTTCCACAGGAGGTACAAGCGTGAACCGGCCCTATGTCGGCAATCTGGTACAGGACGCGGAACGGGAGCGTACCCAGGGGCGCGTCACGCATGTTACCCCCGGCGGTCAGGCGCATGTCACCTGGCCGGATGGCTGGCAAAGCATTTACGGCAAGGACGCCGCCCGACAATGGCTGCGTCCTGTGGGTGCGGCGAAAGAATTCAATGCGTTTGGCGATCTCTTTGAGAAGTAAGGTATGGGAACTTACACATCCTGCAAACGTAGACAAATATACCACTGTTGATTTTTTCAAACTTTTTCTGTATACTGTGTGAAAATACTCGACTGGAGAACACGCCTTATGCAGTTAGCGCTTCCTGAAGATGTACCGCTTCCACTGGACATGGTTCGTGACGATCCGCTTTTGTTGAGCGCCATTCGCAGAGCCATGCCGCACGGCGATTACATCGGTTTGTTGCGCGCAGAAACCAAATTCTATCCCCCTACTGCGCCTGGCTTCGATAGCTGGAGTTATCGTTGTCAATATCTGGCACAGGAAACCTACGATTTAGGGTATCTCTACAAGCCCGAAATGAATCAACCCCGCCTGCTTGCGCCACCTAAAAATGACATTCAAACGACCTTCATCGTTGTTACGGGTGAGATCAAGGGAAAACATGTCTTTCTGGGAGAGAGGAAGGGGATTGTCACCAAGCGGTTCATTCTAGCAAATCACTCTTGGGACCCGGAGGGACAGACGCAAATACCTCTGGAAGATTTGCACGGGGCACAGCCGCCGCTGATTCGCGCGCTCAATGTGATGATCGTTAGTCAGCGCACAAAACAGAACCAACTCCGCATTTATGCCGTTGTTCCTACGCGCATCATCCGCAAAGGCGAGTATTACTGCTGCGACATTGAGTTCCTCGGCGCGATAGACATGAGCGCGTACCGAGCTCCTGTTTCGCAGGAACATCAGCCCGACAGTACGCCTAGCACGTTTATACTCCCGGAGAAGCCTCATGAGGGGAGTGAAGGAAACCGACAACCGGAACAGGACGACCAAACCGGAACCAAAGGATAGGAGGAAAATCGTGTGTCCGTCTTTTATGGGAAGCGCTTGACGCTGGCGCGTGAATACGCGGGGCTTCACCGCAAAACGCTTGCCGAAGAACTGGAGTTGTCGGCGCAAAGTATCACGTACTATGAGGAAGGCAAGCGTATACCACCGCCTGAAATAGTGCGCCGCATGGCGTTTCGTCTGGACTTTGCCGAAACCTTCTTTTCTGCCGGGCCGATAGAGCTGCCCAATGAGCAGGTCGTGAGTTTCCGTTCGCGCTACTCCCTCAAAGCTGCGCATCGGGGCAAAGCCCGTGCTACAGGCGCGCTTGCTACCGAAATTATATCCCCGCGTCTGGGGCAGCGTTTTCAAATGCCAGTCAAAAACCTGCCCGATCTCTCGCAGGAGAAGCCCACCCAGGCCGCGCAGCTGTTGCGCGACGCCTGGCAGTTAGGATTAGGCCCCATTCACAATATGGTGCATCTGCTGGAAAGTAAGGGCGTGGAAGTGTACTGGACGGGCGAACCGATTTCCAATCTGGACGCTTTCTGCCTGTGGCGCAACGATATTCCTTATGTGCTTCTCAACGTCCATACGCAGGCAGGCGACCGAGCGCGCTTTGATGCTGCGCACGAACTTGGACATTTGGTGTTGCATCGCCATGCAGTCGAAGTGGATGGCCCGCAAATTGAAGACGAGGCCAACGCCTTTGCCGCCGCTTTCTTGATGCCTGCCGAACAGTTCCGTTACAAGTCGCCACGGCTTCCGGCATTTAATGAGTATCTGCGTCTCAAGAGCACGTTGGAAGGTGTCTATTCAGGCTATGATTCGGCGCGGGCGCGATTTGGGACTGTTTGACGACTGGTACTACGAGAAGGCATTCAAACAGCTTTCCATGAATGGCTGGCGTATGAAAGAGCCGGTTGCGATCCCACGCGAACACTCGCTGCTGCACAAGATGGCTTTTGACAGCATGGCTGCCAAACAGGAGTCGCCCGCAGACTTTGCGCGAAGTCTGCATCTGTCCACACAAAATCTGTTGGTTATCATGCCGACAGTACAAGCGTACTTGCCCAAGCCTGCCGAGCCTGCGCCGCAACGCACTTACACGCAGGATGATGTCACCTTAAGACTTATCGGCTGATTTCACCACCTACGACAGTGATCTCCCCTTGATAACATTGATTACCCAAGATGCTACCTCTAACCACTTTTGGCATAGCGACTTGTCAAATGTAGCACTTTGCGCTTGAACCTTCGAGATTGCTAAATCTAGGTAGCAACTTGGGCTATCTAAACGTGTTTTGGTTCTACTTGAATTGAAATGTAAGCGCGCAAGTAGGAGGCGCAGACTTGAACCAACCCATTTCCACAAGTGTGTGCTAATGCTTTGACCGGTACAGTACATGCCCCTCTGTCAAAGGAATCGGTCCGGTGAAAGCGGTGGAGATTATCGCCGCTGTGGAACTGGGCAAGCGCCTGTCCGCTCTGAGCAACGAGGAACGCCCGTGCATCCGCAGCCCGCAGGATGTGGCGAACCTGCTGATGCCGGAAATGCGCGACTTGAAGAAGGAACATCTAAAATCACTGCTGATGGATTCTAAAAACCGCGTGATGAAGATTATCACGGTCAGCGTGGGGATTCTGGATAGCAGCCTCGTCCATCCCCGCGAAGTTTTCAAGGATGCGATCCTCGCCAGTTCCGCGTCTCTCATCATCGCGCACAACCATCCGAGCGGCGACCCCACGCCCAGCCCGGAAGACAAGCGCATTACGCAACGTTTGTACGAGGCGGGCCAGCTTATCGGCATTGACCTGCTGGATCACATCGTTATCGGCGACAACCGCTGGATTTCACTCAAAGAGCGCGGCGTGATTTGAGAAGAATGAGAGGAGTGTTTAGCCGCGAATACACGCGAATGAACGCGAATTGCCATTGAAGGCTAAAGACACAGGCTTGTTTTCAGCCAGGTCATTCAGATATGGCAGTTGTGAGGAAAAGATGGCATTGATTGACATTGTGCGGGAAAAAGAGCGGGAACTGCGCCTGCTCCGTTCCGAGGTCGGGATCGCTTATGACCGCAATGGCAATGTGATTTTACAGAAAAGTTCAAAGCCGGATGAAGATTACGAAATTGAGTTTACGGACGCAGAAGTAGATATACTGAGAACAATTTCCGATATCACTTTCACGCATAATCATCCGCGAGGATGGAACTACGATCCAACTGATGCCCGTCATGTCGGCAATTCGTTTTCGCCGGAAGATATTCTTCTGGCCTGCCACGCGGAAATGGCGGAAATCCGCGCTGTTGGTCCGAAGTTCACCTAATTCTATGCGGCCATCGCCATTGGGCTGGACGGAACTTACCTGGAATCAGGAGATACGCCCGCTCTACGATCTGGTTTACCAGGAAGTCAAGGCCGAATTATACAGCGCGGCATTGCGCCACGCCATCAGTCCACAAGAAGCATCTGCCCGGCTTGATCATGAAATATGGGTACAGGTTGCAGAATTGGTTGGGCTGCGTTACAATAGAGTGGAGGAGTAAGCGTCATGCCCATAACAATTGACAGGGATCACGAAATTCCAGCTTTTAGCGAAGTTTGCGCTTTCTGCCGGCATTGGAATCCAAATGTGAAACGCGCTTGCGCTGCTTTCCCCGACGGCATACCGCTAACCATCTGGATGGGCGAGAACTCACACAGCCAGCCCTATCCCGGCGATCATGGCATCCAATTTGAGGCTGTGCAGGAACCCGTCATAGCAAAGTAAATCTTGCCTGATGCCGGAGATGCGCGACTTGAAGAAGGAACATTTGACAAGTTTGCTGATGGATTCTAAAAACCGCGCGATGAAGATTATCACCGTAATACCTGAATACCGAGGATACCGCCCGTGCCGACCGCCGCTTTTACCACGCTTGGCTGCAAAGTGAACCAGTATGAGACTCAGCGCATACTGGACGACTTTGAAGCGCGTGGGTTTACCATAACCGAGTTCAACACGCCCGCTGACGTGTACGTGATTAATACCTGTTCGGTGACGCAGGCGGCAGAGCGCAAGTCCCGCCAGATGGTGCGCAAAGTGGCGCGCCAGAATCCCGAAGCGGTTGTCGTAATGACCGGCTGCTACGGCGAGATGGCGCAGATCAAAGGGGAAACAGTCGAGGAGGCAACGCTGCTGGTTCCCAACCACCAGAAACTGCAAACCCTGTCGCATGTGCTTCGCGCCCATCCTCATCTGGAGCGCGACATTGCCAGTAATCCGCGCCTGCCGGATGCCCGCCCGTTTGTACGCCGCACCCGCGCCACGATTAAAGTTCAGGACGGCTGCAATGTATTCTGCGCGTTCTGCTCGATTCCCTACACCCGCAAAGTGATGCGTTCACGCCCGGTTGGAGAAGTGGTTGCGGAAGTGGAGCGGTTGGCGGGGCAGGGGTATCGCGAAGTGGTGATTACGGGCGTACTGGTGGGCGCATACGGACAGGAAGCCGATTTCACGGCCCGCAATACGGCCTACGCGCAGGGTTTACCAGAACCGGACGGGGACGTTTTGCGCGTCACCACGCAGTCGCAGCATTGGACAAAGGATCAAACGTATGCCCGCCCCGACCTTGCCGATTTGTTGTTGATGCTGGCGCAGGTAGAGGGTATCGAGCGCGTCCGCCTGTCGTCCATCGAACCCACGCAGGTAACGGATCGCCTGCTGGACGCTTTCGCAAGTGAGCCGAAACTGTGCCGCCATCTGCACATTCCCTTGCAAAGCGGCGACACGGGCATTTTGCAGGCGATGAACCGGCCCTACGATCAGGATTTCTATCTGGAACGCTGTCGGACGGCGCAGGCGCGTATTCCCGATCTGGCGATTACGAGCGACATCATGGTGGGTTTTCCGGGCGAAGACCGGGCCGCGTTTGAAAACACGCTGAAAGTGGCGCGCGAAGTCGGCTACGCCCGCGCCCATCTGTTCCGCTACTCGCCCCGCCCCAACACGCCCGCCGCCGGTTACGCGCAGGTTGCCGAAGAGGAAAAAGAGGCCCGCAGCAAGGAACTTGCCGTTGCCTGTCGCGTCACGCAACAGCAGTTCATTCAGCGGCATTTAGGCCGTGAACTGGAAGTGCTGGTAGAGGGAAAAGAGGGGAGGGGAGAAGAGGAGAAAAGGAGAAAAGGAGAAGAGGAGGCGGAAGACAACGCCGACAAAGACCGCGCATTGGCGATTTCTGACTCTCAACTCTCAACTCTCAACACGCAACTCCTCAGCGGTTACACGAGCAACTATATCCGGGTGCAGTTTACGGGCGGATCACATCTGATGGGCACAACGGCGCGCGTCCGTCTGCTGGAACCGACAAGCGACGGCGCGATTGGCGAGGTTGGGGGAGCGCACTTCGGCCCGCAGGAAGCCCCGCCCGACGCCGATTTCATCCCTCTCGCCACTTTCGCCGCCACGCTGTAACATTTACCACGCGCATTTTGCATCGCTGTCACTTCCAACACTCTTTCAGAATAGTTTGCGGGGCGTAGTTTTCTGCGCCCTGCTCCTTAAATAGCAGATGCGAGCATGAAATGAAATTTTATCCCTGCGCAACATTTGACACAACCCGTCTGTCATGCTATAATGAGAGGTGAGTAGGGAGTGATGTCCGAGTTGGTCGAAGGAGCACGACTGGAAATCGTGTATACGTCAAAAGCGTATCAAGGGTTCGAATCCCTTTCACTCCGTTTTGCAGTGGTGATTTAGATACAGGGGTGGGCGTGGCCTTTGCTATGCCACATCCCTTTTTTCGTTTTACAGGAGAACCGTTGCCCTTGCGTTTCGCCCTTCGTACCGCTTTTCGCCTGCTTCGCCGCTATGCCTGGCTTGGCCTTGCCCTGCCCGGCGTTTATATCGGCGCGGCGAGGCTTGCCTTTTCCCTGCGCCAGCATCAGGCCAATGCCGCATTATGCCGCCCTGCGCCTGCCCGTTCTGCCTGCGCCCACATCGGCCACGCGCCTGATGGTTTTCGCGCCTCATTGCGACGATGAAACGCTGGGCTGCGCGGGATTGATACAGCAGACCCTGCAGGCCGGGGGCAAAGCGCAGGCCATGATCGTGACCAATGGCGACGGCTTCCGTACCGCTGTTGAATTGCAAACGGGGCGATTGCGCGTAGAGCCGCAGGACTATGTTCGCTTTGCGGATACGCGCCAGCAGGAGTCGTTACGCGCCCTTGCCAATCTGGGCGTCACCGCAGACAATGTTCAGTTTTTGGGCTACCCGGATCAGGGGTTGCAGGCGCTGTGGAACGACAACTGGACGCCCGCCAATCTGTATACGTCCGCAACTACGCGCTGCGACCATGCGCCCTATGCGACCGTGTTTCATACGAAAACCGCGTACTGCGGCCAGAACGTTCTTGAGGACGTGAAAGCCACATTGCGAGCGTTTCACCCAACGCTTGTTACGGTCACGCATCCCGCCGAAGACCATGCCGACCACGCCGCCACTGCCGCGTTTGTGGCCCGCGCCCTGCAGGAGTTGCAGGCCGATCCACAGGAAGCGAGTTGGGCGAAACAGACCCGGCTGGAATACTATCTGGTGCATCGGGGCGACTGGCCCCTGCCGCAAAAAGCCGGAACTGCCACGCCGCTCACGCCGCCCATAGAACTGGCGCAAACCGATACGCGCTGGCTGACACTGCCGCTCACGCCCGAACAGACCCGGCGCAAGGCGCAAAGCATCAGCCTGTATCCCAGTCAGACAGCCATGATGGGCCGGTTTCTGAACGCTTTTGCCCGCAGCACCGAACTGTACGGCGACCTTGCCGACACGCGCCTGCCCATCGTGCCGGACAACGCTATTCGCGTGGACGCCAACGACGCGGACTGGCAAAGCCTGCCGCCCTGCCTGCTCGACCCCGTGCGCGACAACGTACTGCGCGACCTGCAGGGCAGCGGCGACATTCGCGCCCTATATGCCTGCCGGGACAGCCGTTATCTGTACGTCGCGCCTGGATTGCCGCCAACCCGTCAGCCGCCGCGTAACTTACACGCTGCATCTGCGCCCGTTCGATGCGCAGGGCAACACTCCTGCCCGCGCCTACGTCGCGCATCTGCGCCCCGCCCAACCCGGCACAACCCTGCCCGACGGCGTCCGCCTCGCCTACCAAGACCGCCTGCTGGAAGCGGCGATCCCGCTGGCAAACTTACAGGAAGGGATAAGGGGTAAGGGAAAAGGGGTAAGCGAGGAGAACTTCCATACAACAAGTAACTTATCCCTTATCCCTTACCCCTTATCCCTCCGAACTATTGCCATTAGCGCGGAAACGTGGGCGGGTATTGAAATAGACAAAACGGGCGTTCGATTTTTGCAGGTTGATCCTTAAAATGCGACTGGGTATCATGGGCGGCACATTCGATCCCGATTCATTTCGGGCATCTGTTTGTGGCGGAAGAGGCGCGCTGCCGTTTCGGGCTGGACAAGGTGTTGTTCGTGCCTAATGGCGTGCCGCCGCATAAGAAAGGGTACGCGATTACCGCGCCGACCCATCGCTACAACATGACCCTGCTCGCCACGCATGCCAACGGCGCGTTCGGATGTTCGCCCATTGAGATTACGCGCAATGGCCCCTCTTATACCGTAGACACGCTGACGCAGCTTCGCCAGCAGCACCCGGATGCGGAACTTTTTTACATCAGCGGCGTAGACGCGGTTGCAGATATTCTTACATGGAAGCGGCATGAAGACGTGATACAACTGGCAACGTTTATCGCCGCCACCCGTCCCGGCTTCGATGTTCGCAGCCTGAAAGAGCGCTTGCCCGCCGCCTATCTGTCGCGCATTCTGCTGCTGGGTTCCACCGCCATCGGTATCTCGTCTTCGGATATGCGGCAGCGCATGGCGCAGGGTTTGCCCGCGCGCTATATGACGCCGGACAGCGTGGTGGAATACATTCGCAAACACAATCTATATGCCGGAACCGCGCCGCCGATCCGCAGCAACGAGACAACCGCTATTCTCGCGGACACTCCGTATAAATCAGTCCCCCTTCTCCCAGGCTTTCTTGGGAGACCTGACGGGGGTTGAGGGCTATTTTCGTTAGAAGGTACTTTATGAGCGATACACAGGAAAGGGGCGCAAACATGCCCGACCATACCGACACGCTGGACGCGCAGGACGCTGATTTCGACATTGAGGACGAGCTGCTGCAAATGGAGGAGGAAGATGAGCCGCAGGCAGAGGAAATCACGGCCCCGCCGCGTCCCGCTTCCAATCTGGATACCGAGGAGAGATTGCGCCTGATGGTCGCCGCCGCCGATGCGGTACGCGCCGAGGACATTGAAGTTCTCGACCTGCGAACCCTGACCATCATTGCCGATTATTTTCTGATCTGCACGGGTAAATCCAGTATCCAACTGCGCGCCATTGCCGACCGCATTGATGAGCGGATGCGCGAAGAGGGCATCCGCAAGCCGCGCATGGAGGGCTATCAGGAAGCCACCTGGATACTGCTGGATTACGGCGACATTGTATGTCACCTGATGGCTGCCGAACAGCGCGACTTTTACAATCTGGAAGAGTTCTGGAACGCAGCGCCCCGCCTGCAGCTGGAACTGCTGCCCGACGAATCCCGCAACGTCCGCGCCATTCCCACGCGCTTTGAAACGCTTGACGGCAGAAGTAAGATAGGTAGTCGGGTAGTATGGTGTAGATCAGGGTATGAACGGCAGAGAAGGCGGCACAGTAAACATGGATACAGAACCGCAATCGATAATCGGCAATCCTCAATCGAAAATCGTCAGTCCACAATCCACAATCGAAAACGATCCCCTGCCCATTGGCGGGGATGCGGACAAACTGCTGGCGGATGCGGCGAAGCGCAAAAAGATCGAGGACGATTTGCGGCGCATGGGCATGTCGCCGCTGGAAGTTCAAAAGCTGCTCAATGCCGATTCGCATACATTCGACGCGGACGCGCCTGCCTGTTGCCGTTACCAAAAGCGCTTCCAATGTCACCGCTGCCATGCCGTCCCTGCCGCTGCCGCCACTGCCCGCCAAAAACGCTAAAAGCGCGAAGCCCTCAATGAGATTCGATGCAGGCGTATGCGGCGGAACTGATGGCGCAAAAAGCCGCCGCGCAGGTGCAGGCCGTTCGGGAAGTGTCGCTCGATCTGCCGCCCTTTCGCGAGTCCTCCATTCAGGAGATCATGCAGGCGGAACCGCTGTTGCGCGATGCAGCGATGCTGCGGCGCAAGGAGAAGTTTCGCGACGCCGAAGTGAAAGTCCGCGAAGCGCTTCAATTCGTTCCCAAAGACGCCGCCGCGCTGGAACTGCTTGGCGATATTTTACAGGGCGTTGCCCGCACGGATGAGGCGCTTGCCACCTACAAACGCGCGCTGGAAGCCGACCCGAAACGCTCTTCGGCAGAGCGCAAGTACGGCGAACTGCTCGTTTTGCAGCAGAACTGGGGCATGGCCGACCCTGAAGCCGTTGACCGCAATCCCTGGTTCGCCCGGCTGCTGTCCCTCATTCTGCCCGGACTGGGGCAGTTCCATAACAGTGAGATCGGCAAGGGCGTGTTTTTCCTCGGTCTGGACGCGCTCTGTTTCTTTCTGCTGCGTTCCCCCTACGGCTTTGGGTCGCGCCACCCCATCGGCTTCACGCAGATCGCCTGCATCATCCTGACCCTCGTAGTCTATATTGTCGCCCTTGTTGATACCAACATTGTCGTCCAGCAAGGCCCCCACAAGGATTAATCTGTGACGCGGGGGAAGATGCGGCGGGCGTTGGCGGTCGTGAGCGTGGCGATTTCGGGCAGGGTCAGTCCACGCAGTTCGGCCAGTTTTTCCGCCACAAGGCGCGTGTAGGCGGGTTCGTTGGGCTTGCCGCGATGGGGGACGGGCGCAAGGTAGGGCGCGTCGGTTTCTACCAGCAGGGTTTCGAGCGGTACGCGCTGCGCCGCCTGCCGGGTGGCTTCGGCGTTTTTGAAGGTGAGCGTCCCGCCGAAGCCGAGCGCGAGTCCGAGCGCGACGGTTTTATCCGCTTCTTCTACGGTTCCCGCCCAACAGTGCATCACGCCGCCCGTCTCGTCCGCGCCCTCTTCCGATAGAATTTGCAGCGTGTCGCCATACGCTTCGCGGCAGTGAATCACAACGGGTAAACCCACCTCCCGCGCAATTCGCATTTGCGCCCGAAACGCGGATTCCTGTTGGTCACGCGGCGAAAAATCGTAATGGTAGTCCAGCCCGATTTCGCCGATGGCGACGACATGGGGATGGTCACTCAACTGGCGCAGCCGCGCGTCCGCTTCCCCGTTCCAATCTTTCGCGTCGTGCGGATGAACGCCCACAACCGCAAACAACACGCCCGGATAGGTTTCCGACAGTTGTACCGCGTGTTCGCTGCTCGGCATATCATAGCCCACCACGATCATCCGACGCACATCCGCCGCCTGCGCTCGCGCAATGCATTCGGGCAAATTGTCCGCAAATTGTTTATTGTTGAAGTGACAATGCGTATCAATAAGCATAATTGGTGTTCTCTACCAGTCCTCGTGAATGGAACAGTATAATTTTACAGTTGTATGGTAAGATTAGCCTTGTTTCGCGCGTTATTGTACTGCATTGCCGCACGAAAGCTTTATTCAGGGAGAAACGTTATGCCTGCCCCTTCCGCTTCCGGGTTTCCACGTCGTCCTAGCCGCCTTATGCGCGTGTTTGTGGCGGGGCTGCTGTTGCTGTCTCTCACGCTTTTAACAATTGGCGCTGTTTATTTGAGAAACAGCCGAACGCCCGATATAGTCATTTCCACGCCCACAATGCCTGCGGACAACGGCTATGATGACTTTGTGCGGGCGGGCAAACTGGCGGGGCAGATGGCGCACCTCAGCCCTTCCAATATGGCTGGCACTCCCGCGCAAAACTATACCTACGCCAACTACAAAGCCTGCGCCCCCGATGCAATCCCCGTGCAGCGCGCGGTTCAGGCGGGATTGAAAAAAGCGTACCTGTGTCCCCCCGTCCGCACCGCCAACGCCTTACAGTTTCCGCAATTCGCTTTGTTTCGAGCAACGGCGCGCGCGATGGTCGGCAAAGCGGGTTATGAAGTCATCAGCGGGCAACCGGGACAGGCGGCGGACACCATGCTCGACATGCTGGAGGAGGGCGTAACCATTCCACGCGGCGGTTCGCTCATCGCGGGGTTGGTTGGCATCGCCTGTGAAGCCATCAGTATCCATAGTATGGAAGAACTTTTCCCAAAATTGAATGACGTGGAATTGGCCCATGTGGCGCAACGATTGGATACCATTGCCGCAAAGCGCGTGCCATACGCTGATCTCATTGACGAAGAGGGCAACCAGAGTACCGCTCTGTTGCTGGAAATGCTGCGCAAACCGGGCAAAAATGGACAACCCTTCAACATTCAGGAACTAACAGGAACTTCCGGCAGCGCAATTACCTGGCAGGAACGGCTGATGTCGCTACAGCTCATGTTCACCAGCAGGGAAGCGCTTGTCAGGCATCAGCAGGAGTATTACAAAGCGCTTGCGGCAGAGGCGCGGCAGCCGTATACGGGCGTATCAAAAGTTCCTGCCAACAGCGACCCTCTTCTAAGTTTAACGGCTCCAGTATTCGCGGCTGCCCGCCAGAAATTTGTTTCAATGGAAGCGGTTCAGGCCATCATCGGCGTGGAAGTGGCGCTTGAGCGTTACAAACGCGCGCAGGGACACTATCCGGCGGCATTGAACACGCTGTCACACGCCTATTTGCGCGCCGTTCCGCTCGATCCCTTCCTCAATGCGCCCCTGCACTATCGGACTGCAAAGAACGGACGCGATTACGTTCTGTACAGCGTAGGCGCAGACCAACAGGACGATCATGCGACGCCGCAAAAAAGCCCCGGCGATGGTTCTCCCGGCGACCTTGTGGCGCGTCACCTTTGGAAGCCTTTTGCCTTCCTTCCGCCGACGGGAAAATAACCTCACCCCCGGCCCCTCTCCTGGCCGCGCAACGCGCCAAGAGAGGGGAGGCCGTTCATTTAACAATATCCTGTAAACGAGTTGACGGTGATGGACGTACCAGGTAAAACGAGCAAAAACGGGAGGCACTATGTATAGTTCCTCCCGTTCTCAGCATCAGTTTACGTATATGCGCTCCCCTCTCCTAGCGCGTTGCGCTAGGAGAGGGGCCGGGGGTGAGGTGGTTACACCATCCCCGCGCTCAGGGCGGGAAGCGGCACGGACACTTTCGGCATCCGGCGCTTCTTCTCTTTTACGGGCGCGTTCTGGCTGTCCATAATGCGGCGCAACAGCGACCGCCCGCGATGGATGCGCGAACGCACCGTGCCGATAGACGATCCCATAATAACGGCGATCTCCTCATACGACTTGTCTTCCACGTCGCACAGCAGAACCGCCACGCGGAACGCTTCGGGCAAACGGGCAAGCGCGGTCTGCAGTTTCTCGTCCATAACGGTTTCCAGCAGATTGCGCTCCGGGTTGGAGTTCTCGTCCGGCAATTGCAGCAACAGGTTATCGTCGCTCTCCTCGTCGCTCATTGACTGATCTATAGAAAGCGGCTTTTGTTTGGGACGCCGCCGCAGCAGGTCAATAAACAGGTTCGATAAAATACGGAAAAACCAGCTTTCAAACGGCATCTGCCGATTGTATGTTGCAAACGAGCGGTACGCCCGCAGATACGCCTCCTGCGTCAAGTCTTCAGCGTCGTCGCGGTTGCCCGTCATGCGATACGCGATGTTGTATGCCTGGCGCTGTGTGCGCGCGATAAGTTTCTGAAATTCCGCATGGTCGGCTCCATTAGCCGCTTGCGGTTCCCACGTCTTGATGTTAGCCATTGCGCGCTCTCCCTCCACAGCCTGCGCTGCGTTACTAGACTCGCCCTGTATTACTTTTCGCCCAACCGGGGACACTCGTTTTGTCTGCGTCTTTGTCTACGTGTATACTCTTATTATATCGTGTTTTTCGCGTCGCTGCCCAGCTATATCAGCGCGTCGTGATAAGCGTTAGACGCCGAAAAACAACATCGGTTTCACTGTTCGAGTAGGACGGGTTAGTCCTACTCACAGGATAAAAAAGAAGGCCCGTTCTTTGGAACGCCCCTGTGTTATCAACTCTTAGATGCTGTAATGACTGCATGGCTACTGCGGATAGTTCGCCGCGCTCCACAGTTCAATTGCGGTATTTCGCGTCTGATGCTCTTTCCGAATTCAGCGCGCGCAAAGCAGTCGCTGCGCCACGCTGAAACCGCCGAGCATGTGCGCCATGTCTTTGTGCGTCTTGGTCAAAATCAGCAGCCCCTCAATGGTTGCCAGCAGATAAGAGGCCAGTTCTTCGGGCGCAATATCGCATCGGAATTCGCCACACGCCGCGCCTTCAGCCAGACAATCGTGCAGCGCCAGTTCCAGATGCCGGAACATGCGGCTGATGTGCTTGCGAAACATTTCGCTCTGCTCGTAGCGTTCGCGCTGTTTCTTGTCTTCGCCCGCGAACTCATCTTCACCGGGCAGAGTGGCGGCGAAATTGCCGAACGGGCAGCCCGCCATCTTCTGCATCTCCTGCTGCGCCGAACACAACTGCGCGAAAAAACTTTGCAGGCGATCTGTAGGCCGAAGCATCGGATTACGCAACGACTGCCCGATCCACAGTTCGTACTCGTCTATCTGCGTTTCCAGAACCGCAAGCGCAAGCTGCTCTTTGGTCTTGAAATGGTAGTAGAAATTGCTTTTGGCAACCCCCGTCCGAAAGATGATGTCATCTACGCTGGTCGCATGATAGCCCAGATGATAAAACATCTCGCGGGCGCACCGCAATATTTTCTCTTTGCTGCGTGGGGTCGCCATGCGATCCACATCCTTTTTGCCGCGCTATTCTCAATCTAAATTACAGTCTAGTACGGCTACGTCCTAACTTATTATATCCTGTACTGCGCGAAAAAGCAAGGAAGATATGAGATACGAGATACGAGATATTAGGACAATGCGCGAGTTGAACAGAGCCATGCCTGGTATCTCGTATCTCGTATCTCGTATCTCACTGAACCCTCTCCGCCGAAGTCGCTTCCGTGAGATTTGTCACCTGATCGCCGGTGAAGGGCAGGCGGATGAGCAGATGCCGGTCGCCGGGGTTGGCGATGCAAAACACGATGCCGCGCGGCATATCCAGAACATCGGGACTGAAATCCGCATCCATTTTAATTTTGAAGAACAGGGGCATGACGCCGGATTGAAACTGCCCGATAACAAGCGGCTCTGAGGCGGCCTGTTCGCCCACGCTGCGGTACTCGTAAACATAGCAGTTCTTGCGATCAATAATGCCCCGGCGCGAGTAAAGCGCCAAAATGGAACACTGCCGCGCATTGTCCCGATTCGCCTGTTTGACCGCTTCCACCGCCCGCGCCAGCAGTCCAACCGCCTCATTCGGCGTCACATACCGCTGTTCCACATCCGGCCCCACCGCCCCGGAAAACTCTTCGGGCAGGTCGTTGAGTTCGTAATACGCGCCCTGTTCCGAAACCACCACGCGGGCGACGGCGTTGCGGTACTCGATCCCCGGCCCCACCTTGTCTTTGAGATAGGTAATCAGCGTCTGGAACCTCTTCTGATGCTCGGCGCGCAGCATGGCGAGTTCCACTTTATGTATGGGGTCCAGTTCGTCCATGATGCCCTCCGGGGAAGATACGAGATACAAGATACGAGATACGAGTCTTGTAACGATCACTTTATCCTCTACAACAAAGATAAGTGCCGTAAGGAAGCATCCTTACTCGTATCTCGTATCTTGTATCTCGTATCTCTTTACGCGGCTTTGTTCACAAGCGAAACGATTTTCGCCGCCGCTTCCTGCATCGTGCCGGCGGGAATGAGGTTGGATTGGGAGAGGATTTCTATTCCCTCCTCCGCCCGCGTACCGGCGAGACGAACCACGATAGGAACTTTGATTTCCATGCTTTCGGTTGCGGAAATCACGCCTTTGGCAACCTCGTCGCAGCGGGTGATGCCGCCGAAGATATTGATGAGGACGCCCTTCACGTTCGGGTCGGACAGGACAATGCCAAGACAGGCTTTCACCCGCTCGGCTTGCGCCCCGCCGCCCACGTCCAGAAAGTCGGCAGGATGGCCGCCCGCGCGTTGCACCTCGTCCATCGTGGTCATGGTCAGGCCCGCGCCGTTGCAGATAATACCAACATCACCGCCCAACCGCACATACGCGATGTCCAGTTTGTGCGCTTCGGCTTCGATTTCATCCTCTTCGCTGCCTTCGACGTACCCGGCGAATTCGGGATGCCGGAACATCGCGCTGTCGTCAATCTGAAATTTGGCGTCTGCCGCCAGTACGCGCCCGTCTTCGGTCACGGCAAGCGGGTTGATTTCCGCCAGCGAGCCATCCGAGCCGACGTATGCGTTGTATAACTGGCGCAGAAACACGACGGCCTTGTTAATCACTTTCGGATCGAGTTTGGCGTCGTAGCAGACTTGCCGCAGTTCATAGTCGCGCAGACCACCGAGCGGGTCAACGGGCAAACGCGCAATCGCGTCCGGGTCCTCTTCCGCAACCGCTTCAATGTCCATGCCGCCCTTCGCGCTGACAATCAGAATATCGCGCTGCGTGTCACGGTCCGGCACGATGCCCAAATAGTATTCCTGCACAATCTTGATGGGTTCTTCAATGAGAACTTTCTCAACCGTCAGGCCGTCCGGGTTCTGGTGGGTTTTGAGCAGCATACCGAGCATGGTTTGGGCGATGGTTTCGGCCTCTTCGGGCGAGTTGGCGACCTTGATGCCGCCCGCCTTGCCGCGCCCGCCCGTATGCACCTGCGCTTTCACCACGCCCCGCCCGCCTAATTCGGCCACTTTCGCCTTGACCTCTTCCGGCGTACTCGCAACCCCGGCGTTCTTCGGTACGGCCACGCCGTATTTCGCCAGCACTTCCTTCGCCTGATACTCATGTATCTTCATACCGCTATCTTCTCCTCGCAAAAAGTAACTGTCTGCCGCCTTACTTTACCCCATAATCCTGTCAATCCTGAGAAATCCTGTTAATCCTGTCTATTCTGGAGTGTATTCGCGTGTATTCGCGGCTAAATTGCCTGCATCCCCGATTGGTCTTTGAGGCTTTGCAGAAGAATGTATAGCTACACCATGCGAACGTTGAACACGTATTCCCCGGATGACTCGCCCCGTCGAATGACGTTCAGGCTGACCATTTTGCGCAGAAAGTTGTCCAGTTTCTTCTTTTCGCTGTCCGCAAGATTGGCGGCAACGGCGGCGCGGGTAAACGTATCGCCCGCAGTGGCGATTTTGCCGAGCAGAGTTCGATAATCGCTGCTGCGCAGAGCCGCGTAAACCTGCGCTTCCACGAACTTCTTGCCGACCTCATCTGCCGCCTGCGTGACAGCCTGCTGCGCGTCCTGCAAATCCAGCGTGGCATCCTGATTTGTCCAAAAACCCGCGTCCCCAACAACGTGCATGATTTTGGGAAAACCCGCCGACACAAACGTAAATAAATCCAGCGCTTCCTTTGTCATCGCCACGTCTACGGCGGCAAACGCGGATTGAAAGAACTCCTCCATTTCCGGCTTGCTCATCGGCTCGATGTCCAGAATGTCGAAAATGCGGTCTACGGGCGGATGCTTCTGAATCATGTCGCGCCGCCGCTGTTCCACGCCGCACAGCATCAGCAACAGGGGTACGGGGCTGCGCGCCAGCATGTTCGCGTCCACCAGTCCCTTAATGAACTGCGCGAACTGCGGATCGGCGGCAATACCGTTGATTTCATCCAGCACCAAAAACACGCCCTTGACGCCCGTATCTTTCAAGCGTTCAATCAACTGCGCCAGAAATTCCAGCAGGGCAAGCGGCGTCGCCAGATTGGGCGCGTCCTGCTGCAAGGCTTTCAGGTTCAGCGAAACTCCAAACAAACTCTGCTTGCCGATGTATTTCGCCAGCCAGCCGCGCACCTTTTCGGTGTTGGTGGTTTCGTAGCCTTCCGAGCGGACCGTCGCTTCCAGAAGCGAAGCCGCCATTTCCTGAACCGTATGCGCCCCACCAAGCGTGACATAAATTGGGTAGAGACTGTGCTGTTTTGCCGCAATCCGCTGCACCAGATTGGCAATCGAACTCTTGCCAATGCCGTACTCGCCCTGAATAAACATCGAAACAGGCTTGCCTGCCGCCACCTGCCCCACGCCGCGCTGTAAAATGCGGTCAATTTGCGCCTGCCTGCCGACAAAAAACTCCGGCGGCACGGGATGCCCCGGATAAAACGGGCTATTGCCTTTCGATAAATCCGCCATAGCGCTTTCTCTTGTTTCCCTCTTGGTTTTCTCTGTGGCCCCTCTGTGTCTCTGTGCCTCTGTGGTGAGATTTCCTTGTTCTCATTCGCGTGTATTCGCGTTCATTCGCGGCTAACCTGTCTTCGTATTCGGGCCAACATCGCCGTAAGCGTGAACTTTGTCGCAGATGAGGCGCAGTTTGCTTTCCACGTCGCCCGACGCGGTTTTGAAGGCGTCGGCGTCAATGGTCAGCGGAGCGCCGAGGACGACAAGCGGAGCGCCATATTCCGGCGTCCGAACCGCCTGTTCCACTGTCAGCCCGCCAACCGCCTGCACGGGAATGGACACAGCCTGCACAATCTTTCGGAGTTGGTCCAGCGGGCTAGGCATGGGTTGGCCCATAGCGGCAATGCCCCGCCGCTCATCGAAGCCGATATGGTGTATGACGAAATCACAGCCCAGATCTTCCAGACGTTTCGCCGATGCCACCATATCCGGCGCGGCCAGATTGTCGCCCATGATTTGTACGCCAAAATCGCGCCCCGCCTTGACGACAACCTTGATAGTTTCCGCATGGGCGCGTTCCATGACAACTACGTAATTCGCGCCCGCTTCCGCCATAAGCTGCGCTTCCAGCCAGCCGCCGTCCATGATTTTCAGATCGGCGACAATGGGAACCTCCGGCCCGAATTCGGAACGCAGAGCGCGGATGCCGTTCACGCCCTCCGCGATAATCAGCGGTGTCCCTGCTTCCAGCCAGTCCACGCCCGCCCGCAACGCCATACGCGCCGTTTCCAGCGCTTCGGGAATGTTGGTTATATCCAGCGATATCTGCACAATGGTTTTCATAAAGGTTCCTGTCAAAATGGAGAGGCGCAGAGATTGACGCAGACAAGCCGCTACGAGACTACAGGGGATGGGAATACGATTTTGCGGTATATCTCCGCAAGAGACATGGACACGTCAAGCGTTGCAAGCGTTAATACATCCGTCGGCTGCGTGTAGTCCTCAATTACCCATGCCAGCACATCGCGGCGGGAATAGTGAGTGACTTCCATGCGATCCTGCGCGATGAGAACATAGTCTCTTAGCGTGGGAATTTGCTTGTACTCCTTGAATTTCTGGCCCATATCTATGTTTTGTGTAGACGGCGACAGCACTTCCATCAGCACGGAAGGGTTCAGCAGGCAAGGCGGGTCGGCATCATCAAACTGCGCCTCTCCGCACAAGGCTGCAACATCAGGATAACGGTATTTCACATTTGAAACGCGCACCTTAATGTCGGAGGTGTACACGTCGCAGGGGCGCTCACCAATCGTGTTATCCATCTTCGTAGTAATGTTCAGGGTTATGCGGTTATGCGGAGGCGCAACACCCGACATGGCGCGTATCTCGCCGTTTTCCAGTATCTCAACGCCTTCTCTGGGAATGGCGTAAAAGTCTACGTACTCGTATTTGATTTCCGATTCGCGCTCAAATTCGAGGTACTCCTCCACCGACATAACAATTGCCCCCGGCGGCAGGTAGGGCGGCGCAAACCGTGAAGGCGCAGGCGCAAAGGGTATGGTTTCCGCAGACATAGAGGTTCCTTCCTTTCTACAATCATTGTACCGCAGGGCATACCCCGCTTTGCTTACTGGAGTCCGTGCTGCGCCATTTTGGTTCGCAGAAATTCAGCGGATTGTTTGAGATGTTCCATGCCAACGGTCGGGTCCTGTCCGTCTTCGATGCTGATCCAGCCGTTGAAACCCGCGTTTTTGAGGATGGAAAAGATTTGGTCGTAGTCGTTGAAGCCCTGCCCGATGACCCCGTGTTTGAGAATGGAAGCGTAGCCCTGCGTCGGGTGGGCTTCCAGTTTGCGCAGGTCGTCGAGCGTCGCGCCCTCCAGATACCGGTCACTGGCATGCATGGTCACGACGCGCGATTTCACGGCTTCCAGCAGTTCAATCGGGTCATCACCGGCAATAATGGCGTTGGAAGGGTCGTAATTGACGCCGAAGAAGGGGGATTGGGGAATGGCATTAAGCAGTTGCAGGAACACATCCCGCTTTTGCGCCAGTTCGGGGTATTGCCAGTAGCCGTCCTTGTAGTGGTTTTCGAGAATAAGGACAATGTTGTTTCGTTCGGCGCATGGCAAACACGCTGTAATGCACTCCGCCGCGTAACGAACGCCGTCTTCGACAGACACATCCGGCCTTCGCTGTCCCGACAACACGCGGCAATATTTCCCGCCCAATGCCGCCGTCACCTCAATGGCCTTTTGCTGTTTGGCGATCTCTTCCTGACGCGCTTCCTCGTCTGGTTTGGTAAAGTCGGGCGAGTAGCACATCATGGGAATTTGCAGGCCATGTCCTGCAACGCGCTTGCGCAATCGCTGTAAATGCTCGGCATCCCCGGCGGGAGTAAAGCCCCAGTAAAATTCCAGCCCGTCAATATCCAACTCGTTCGCGGCAAGATCAATCCATTCTTCCGCGCTCATGCTGTGTTCCACACTAAGAGCATCCAGAAAACACTTGGGAAAAGCGGCTAAAGGCATAATGGCCTCCATAACAGATTTCAATGCGGTATACCGCTTTGTTCGCCGCTTTCTGCCTGCTTTCCTTCTCGCTGATACAAGAACAGGAGACATGGAGATAGGGAGAAGAGGAGGAAATAGACAGGATTAACAGGATTTTCAGGATTACACAGGATTTTCATCAGCGTCCTCTTGACAAAGGGCAAGCGTTATGTTAGAATCCCATCTAATTAGACAATTATCTAATTAGATGGGAACAAGAATATGGTGCAAATTGATGCGAAGGAACTGGATCGGATTTTGCAGTTTTTGAAAGTGCTGGCGGATAAAAGTCGGTTTCGCCTGCTGGCATTGCTGTCGGAACGAGAATACGCGGTCAAGGAACTGGCGGAAGTTCTGGAGTTGAAAGAGCCGACGGTTTCGTGGCATCTCACCATGTTGCGCAACAACAACATGGTGGAGATGCGGCAGGAGGGCACGTCGCACTACTACCGACTGGCGCAGGAGGGGGTACACGCCCTCCTGAAAGAATTGAAAACCAAAGCCGGGGCAGAAGAAGCGCAAGAAACAGAAGACGAGTACGAGAAGCATATACTCAATACATTCTTTCAGCGGGCAAGCGTGGAACAGGTGAAATTGCCGGAAGGAACGTTTGAAGTGGTTCATCACCGCTTGAAAGAGATTCCGACACAGCGCAAGAAGCAGGTTATTGTTTTGCGGCGATTGGCGCAGGAGTTCGAGACAGCCCGCCACTACACGGAAAAAGAGGTGAACGAAATTCTAAAAGGCTTCCACCCGGATTTCGCCACATTGCGCCGCTACCTCGTAGACAACAAATTAATGACTCGCGCCAACAGCATCTACTGGCGCAACGAGGAAGCGTTGAAAGTTCCTGTCACACCGGAACCGGACACAACGTTATCGCAGGAAAATGGCTAAACTTGTCTTGAACCATGATTTTGCATGATTTATGTGATTGGCATGATTGAAAAGGCGCGTTCATCATGGTAATCATCGTAATCATGAAAAATCATGGTTCAAGACAAAATGCGCCTGTAAAGGAAACCCTTATGAAACCGCTGTTTGTCCTTGTTGTATTGCCAATTCTCCTGTTCGGCGCGTTAAGGGCAGGTTTTGCCGCCCCGCGCCAGAAACCGCCCGCCGCAAAAGCCGTTCTCGTTCCCCGGCAAACCTACCGTATGGAAGCGCAGGACAAATTAGACACGCGAAATCAAAGCATTTCTGAGCAAGAAACGCGAAATTGGAACATAGCCGTCACGCCGCGCGAGATTATAGTTGTCTCGCATGGTCACGGTGACCAGTCGGTGGCACTCGTGGCATTTGACAGAGATACAGGGCGGCAACTGTGGCGGAAGGCAAGGCCGGCAAACTCAGAAGCAAACGAATTGTTCGGCAACGACGCTTCCGGCGCGGAAATAATGCCCCGCAACGCGCAGACGAAGCAGACGAATGTGTACTTACAACTTTTGGGAACGGCGTCACGGCAGGATGGCAGAAGCGTTGTTGTTCTGGTATTCGCTTTCTATGATGACACACAGCCGGGGAAGCGAACCACGCTGGAGTACGCGCTGCATTGTATAGAAGCGGATTCAGGGCGCGAAATATGGCGTTTTAATTTAGAGAATCGAGCGCCAATCGGCGTATACGGCAGTGTCATCGCGCTCATGAATGACGGTCACGCGAATTTTCTGGACGCGCTCACCGGACAACCGGTACTCCTATCCACGCCGGAGGGAAAAGCCGCCATAAAACAGGCCGGAGAGCAATATGGCACATCTCTTGCGATGTCTTTTCCCTACCCCGACCAGCCCCGCCTGCTGCATCTGGATACGGGAATGGCGCAAAACCTGCAAACGCTGCGTGGCTATGCAAATCTGGTCGGCATGACGGCAAACCGGGGCGTGATTCTCGTCAACATGGACGACGATTACGCCGGTCATTCCGTGTGGCCGCATTATGTGTATAGCGTGGATGAAATGGGTAAATCGGTTTGGCGGTTTCCCACGTTCAGCCTGCTTCCCGGCGCGGACTTCGACATGGCAACCGGCAAAGTTTTCAACAGCGCACAGGGACAGAGCGGGCGCGACTTTGAGGATGTGTTGCAGGCGCAGGTCGTTGCGGCTTCCAAGATGGCGATTGTCGTCAGCGGCACACCTTATCAGGCGCAGCAACGCAAAATAACCGGGTTGCGAGCGACAGATGGCCGCGTCCTATGGCGCAACCCCTCAGGCGCGATACGTTTTCTGCGGGCTTACGAGCGGGGCTGTTTCGCGCTGATGGAGTCCGGGCAATTACTGTACATAGACGCGCAAACCGGGCAGAAGCAATCCTGTGGGAAATTGCCCGCCTGCGAAAATTTTCTTGTTGCAGGCAAAGACCTGTTTACTGTTCATAGCGACGGCGCGATAGCGGCTTACGACATGCCCCACCTGAACCCGCCCGTTCCTGTACCTGCGCCACGCGCTCACTCCATTTTGACGCGCGTTCCAACCGCCTCAAAGCCTGCCGCCACAAATCCGAAACCGATCTCTCGTAATATCCTCTGGAATTTTTATCAGGCGATTGAAAAAGACGATATTGCAGGCGTTCGCAAAGGATTACAGCAAGGCATTCCGCTCAACAAATTGCTGCCCGATTACGACCGGACGCCACTGATGCTGGCGGCGAGTTCTCGCGCGCCCAAAACCTTCCACTCTCTTCTTGACCATCATGCGAATATTTATATTCGCGCGCCAGATGGTACAACGGCGTTGCACTATGCCGCAATCGGCGGCTCTTATTCCATCATGCGTACTTTGCTGGCGGCAGGATTGAGCATGAATGTCCGCAACCGCGTTGGCGATACGCCCCTGATGCTGCTAACGCGCTACAACATGCTCGAGCCTGACCGTATGCGGTTTTTGGTTCGACATGGGGCCGACATAAATACGCTTAACAGTGAAAACCAATCGGCACTGCACCTTGCTGTTGATAATGACCTTATGCCTATGACGCGCCTCCTGCTTTCCATTGGAGCCGACCCCGATGTGCGAAACAAATGGGGCGGAACGCCGCTCATGCTTGCCGCCAACGTCACCAATCCTGATGTCGCCCTGCTGCAACTGCTGCTGGCAAAGGGCGCGTCCGTCAATGCCCGCGACAACGGAGGCCGCACTCCCTTGATACATCTGCTGTGGGATGCTTCTTCCCACTATATTCACAGCTATCGGGATAATGAAGGCGAACAGAAACCCCCTTCTTTTACACCGCCCCGCGAGGACTGCCTGCGCCTGCTGCTGCGTAAGGGAACCAACATCAACGCGCAGGACAAACAGAATACTACCGCGCTGGATTGGGCAAAACTCATCCTTGCCAAATGCGAAACGGACGAACATCGCAAGCAGGCACAGCACGTCATTGATATTCTGCTTGCCGCAGGCGCAAAACGCTGAAACTCTATTTTGCGCGTTCGGCGCGTTTGTGTTGTATACTTTTGGTGTAGTTTACTTCTTGGTTCAAGACAAAAGCAACGCATTTGCTGTCACCTTCCAACCCGCGCCGCTTCTAAAACGCTTATGAACGCAATTATTCACCCATTCAACTTTCGCCGCCCGCTTTGTAGCCGATTGACTGTTTCCATTTTGCTGATTGCCTGCCTTGCCGCGCTTTCGTCCGGCACGTCCGCCCATGCGCAGGGAATAGAGGGAAAAGGGAAAAGGGAAAAGGGAAAAGAGCAGACCTCAACGCTCAATGCTCAACGCTCAACGCCTGCGTCCTCAACCACCAGCCACCAACCACCAACCACCATTGACTTCGACCACGACGTTCGGCCTATCCTGTCCGAAAACTGTTTCGCGTGTCACGGCTTCGATGCCAACAAGCGGGCGGCGGGGCTGCGGCTGGATCAGGAAGCAGGCGCGCTGAAGAAGTTGGATTCGGGGCGGTTTGCCGTGCTGCCGGGAAATGTCAAAGACAGCGAACTGGTTGCGCGCGTGTATGTGACCGGGCCGGGACAAATGCCGCCGCCCGCCAGTGGCAAAAAACTGTCCGGCGCACAAATGGCAACCCTGAAACGCTGGATCGCGCAGGGCGGAAAGTATGCGAAACACTGGGCGTTTGTGCCGCCTGTTTCTCCCGCCCTTCCGCCCGTGAAGAATACGGCATGGGTACGCAATCCCATTGACCGCTTTATCCTGTCACGGCTGGAAAAAGAGGGACTGACGCCCTCGCCCGAAGCCGACAAAATTACCCTGTTGCGCCGCGTTACGCTGGATTTGACCGGACTGCCGCCCACGCCCGCCGATGTGTCCGCGTTTCTTGCCGACAACAGCAAAGACGCTTATGAGAAAACCGTAGACCGCCTGCTTGCCAATCCGCATTATGGCGAGCGCATGGCGCTGGCGTGGCTCGATCTGGCCCGATTTGCCGACACGCACGGCTACCACATTGACAGCCAGCGCGATATGTGGCGGTGGCGCGAATGGGTCATCAACGCCTTCAATGCCAACCTGCCCTACGATCAGTTCGTCATTCAGCAACTCGCGGGCGACATGCTTCCCAACGCCACGCTTGACCAGAAAATCGCGTCCGGCTTCAATCGCAACCACCCCATCAATTTTGAGGGCGGCGCGATTCCCGAAGAGTACGCCGCCGCCTACATTTTTGACCGCATTGATACGACAGCAACCGCGTTCTTAGGCTTGACCGTTCGCTGCGCCCAGTGCCACGACCACAAGTACGACCCGATTACCCAAAAAGACTATTACCGTTTCTATGCCCTGTTCCACAACGTTCCCGAAGCCGGGTTGGACGGAACAGTCGGCAACGCGATGCCGTACCTGAAAGCGCCCTCGCCCGAACAGGAGGCGCAGACCATCGAGTACGCCAGCAAAGTCGCCGGACTGGAAAACGCGCGCAAGAATCGGCAGGCGGAAGCGAAGCAGGCCATGACGGACTGGATCAAAACCGCGTCCGCCAATGCGGATAAAACGCCCGTCGCGATGGAAGGGCTTGTCGCCAACTACGCGCTGGATGAAAACACAGGCGCGCAGGTTCAGGATACAGTGGGCAAACAGCCGGGTGGAACCATCAGAGGGAATGTGGTTTGGAAACCGGGCAAAATCGGCAACGCGCTCAGTTTCGACGGCGGCAATTATGTCGAAATCGGAAACGCGAGTGACAAAACGCTGCGATGGGAGCGAACCGACAAATTTTCGTATGGCGCGTGGATCAATCCGAGCGGCATGGACAGCATGACCGTGTTATCGCGCATGAACGAGACAGATGGCTTCCGGGGCTACGATCTGTATTTGATGGGCGGGCGAGCTTTCGTCCATCTCATCCACAAGTGGGACGACAACGCCATTCGCGTCAACACGAAAATGGTCATGGAAGCGGGCAAGTGGCACCACCTGTTCGTCACCTACGACGGTTCGAGCAAAGCGAAAGGTGTTCATATCTACGTAGACGGCAAGCCCGCCGATTTAGATGTTACACACGACAAACTGACCGATACCATTCAAACGTCAACCGCGCCGTTCACGATTGGGCGCCGTACGCCCGGAGCGCCGTTCAAGGGCTTGATTGATGATGTTCGCGCCTACGACCGCGAACTCAGCGCGAATGACGTTGCCGCGCTTGCCAATTCGGATAACCTCAAGCAACTGCTGGCGACAACCGAAAATAAGCGTTCAGAAGCGCAGAAAGTTCAACTCGCCGCCTACTACTTCGACAACATTGACATGCCCAACAAAACGATTACGGCGGAACTCAATACGTGGAAGCAGAAGCAGGCCGATCTGGACAAAGCCATTCCCACCACAATGGTCATGTCAGAAATGGCGAAGCCGCGCGATACCTTTATTCTCCTGCGCGGCCAGTATGACAAACAGGGCGAGAAAGTGATGCCCGGTATACCCGAATTCCTGCCCGTGCAGGGCGAATACGCGCCCAACCGTTTGGGACTGGCGCAATGGCTCGTCAGCCCCACGCAACCGCTGACAAGCCGCGTGGCCGTGAACCGCTACTGGCAAATGCTGTTCGGAACCGGGCTGGTGAAAACGGCGGAAGATTTCGGTACACAGGGCGAACGCCCCTCCCATCCCGAACTGCTGGATTGGCTTGCCTGCAACTTCGTGGAGGGAAAAGGAAAAAGGGAAAAGGGAAAAGAAGAACTTGCCTCCCTCAACCCTCAACCCTCATCCCTTCCATGGGATGTCAAGGCCCTGCTGCGCCTGCTCGTTACTTCGGCGGCGTATCGGCAATCTTCGCGGGTGACGCCACGATTGATGGTGAAAGACCCGGAAAACCGATTACTGGCGCGTGGCCCGCGTTTTCGGCTGCCGGCGGAGTTCATTCGGGATCAGGCGCTGGACGTGGCGGGGTTGCTTGTGCCGAAAATCGGCGGGCCAAGCGTGAAGCCGTATCAGCCGGCCGGGTTGTGGGAAGAGATTTCTTTCAAGGGTAGTTTTTCCGCGCAGTATTATGAGCAGGATCACGGCGAGAATTTATATCGCCGCAGCATGTACACCTTCTGGAAGCGCACGGTTCCGCCGCCCTCGCTGCAAACCTTCGACGCGCCCGAACGGGAGTTCTGCATGGTGCGCCGTTCGGTCACGAACACGCCGCTACAGGCGCTTGTCCTGATGAACGATCCGACGTATGTGGAAGCCAGCCGCAAACTGGCCGAGCGGATATTGACCGAAGGCGGCAACAGTGTCAATGACCGCATCAATTTCGCGTACCATTTGTGCGTGTCCCGTTCCGCCACAGTTGGGGAGCAGAAAATTTTAACCGGCCTGCTTAACGATCAGCTTGCCGTGTATCGCGGCAATCCCAAAGGCGCGGAACAACTGCTTGCCATTGGCGAAGCAAAGCGCAATGATAAATTGAACGCGCCCGAACTCGCCGCCTGGGCCATAATCGCCAGCACCGTTCTCAATCTGGACGAAACCATTACAAAAAACTAATCGAAGTTTATGTTTGTTGCAACTAAATTTGATTGTGGAACAACGCTATGCGCTTGAATTACTCCTTGAGGGATTGGAAAAACAGTAGCCAACGCTGGATTGTATCGTATGGCGCGGCGTTCTGGCTGCTGCTGTTGCTGGCGGCGGGGCTGCGTTTTTATGCCCTTGATTTCGGACTGCCTTGCTACACGCGCCCGGATGAAGAGGCGGTTCTGGCGCAAGTGGCAAGCCTATGGTACGCGCCCCGCGCCGGACTGACTTTTACGTTTTTCCTGTATTATCCCACCCACTTCGCGCATATACTCGGCCTTTACTGGTTTCCGCGCTATCTGCTCGCGAAAGCCGCGCTTCCCGGTTTGACCTACTTCGGGTTCCTCACCGGCGACGCGATACAGCCTGCCGTTCATCTCAGCGAACGCCTGCTTTCCGCCGCCTGCGGCGTTCTGGTCGCCTTTCCGCTGTTCCGGCTGGGAATGATGGCGCGGGGCCGGCGTACCGCGCTGTTGGCTGTAGCGCTTTGGGCAGTCGCTTACATACCGGTGCGCGACGCCCATTTTGGGGTCGTGGATCAGATGGCCGCGCTATCGGCAACATGGGCGCTGCTGGCCTGCATCGAGTATCATCAGAAACGTGCCGCTTCTGCGGCAATTTTGGCCGGGATTTGCGTGGGCTGGGCGATTGCGTCCAAATACGTGTTTGCCTGCGGTTTGCTGATGCTGGTGGCGCACTTCTGGAACTGCCCACCGGAACAGCGTTGGGGGCGCATGGCGCGTATGCTGCTTCTTGCGTGTGTCGCCGCGATAGTGGTGTTGACGCCGGAATTTGCCTTCCGTCCCTGGGCGTTTCTGCACGTATTAGGCGCGCAACGCGTCTGGAACCGGACGTATACGGGCCTGCTTCCCATAGGCTGGATTTACTTTTTTCAGTTCTCCCTGCGTTATGGCATGGGTCTGCCCGTGATGCTCGCCGCCCTCCTCGGGGGCATTGCGGCCATTCGGCAGCGCCACCGCCCGCTGCAACTGGCCCTGTGCTTATGCGGCCTGTACTATCTGTTCGCGGGGGGACAGCACGGCATCTTTTCGCGTCACCTCAACCCCATTCTGCCGGGCGTATGCCTGCTGTCGGCCTTTGGCGTCAGCGCGGTCTATCGCGCTGTGGAGAGCCGATGGAAGGCAAACGGCGCGATGCTTGTGGCCGGGGGACTGGCCCTGCTCTGTTTGGGATGGAACCTGAAAAACTCCCTTGAACTGCTGCGCGTTCTGCCGCAGGAGGATACCCGCGTTCTCGCTCTGCGCTGGCTCAAGCAAAACGCGCCGCCGGGGAAGCAGACAGCCGTTTGCGGCCTGTTCCTGGGCTACCCGGATAGTCTGCCGCTGCAAGCGGCTCAGGTTACAACGTTGAATCAGTTGGACTTGAAGACGATACGCCACAACGGCGCGGCCTACGTGATGACGGTCGAGTACGCGCCGCAAATGCCGATGGTGACGCCGCCGACCCTGCTGCGAGAGTTGCAAACCGATCCACAGTGCCGCCGAATGGCTGTATTTACGCCGTTCGCGGACGATTCTCCCCACCCGCCCCTGATTGTAGAGTTTCAGGACGCCTGGTTTCTGCCGTTCTCGAATGTCAGCGCGGTTCGCAGGCCCGGCCCTTTGTTGACGATCTATCAGGTTCAGTAAGGCTATTTGGGAAAGAGTTGACAACGCGATAAAGCAGGCGCGATGCTATTGCCGCGAAAGCGCATGCCAGAGAATGATAAGGACGCTGCATATATTCCACAACACGTTGCAAATATTTTGGAAAAATGTCGCAAATGCCCTTGACATCCGGCAAATAGAGGTGTATCATGGAATTGTAATAAGGGAGAGGCTGAAGTCGCAAGGCTTTCATACTCTTCCGGCAGGCGCGACAAACCCGCGTATGGCATGACGCGAGGGCAAGCCGAAAGGTTCGCGATTTAACGCGCCGATTACGAAATCCAAACAAGGGGAGGTACGGACCACGAAACCGAGAGGATGGCATCGCATGATGCTGTGGACGGCCCATTACCTGGAAGGATGAGACACGATGACGCCACCGGATCGCAGCAATTGAGGCAAGGTTCAGACACAAGACAAGCGTGAAGTACAACAACCCGCCACAGGCAATTGAGAAATCAAAGCCTGTTCCGCGCCCTGTACACAATGTCCGCGCTACAAAACAGCGCGCTAACACAGTCAAGTCTTGTCAATGCGCCGCCGTGTGTCCGACGCGCTAACCTCACGCGCCGAAATAGATTTCAAATCACGCAACACCTTTAAGCCACTTGAACACGTACCCCCGTTCAAGTGGCTTGTTGCTGTAACAGCTCCCCAGGTTAAAAGATGAATGTGATATTTCACACAATTAGAGTGTGCAAATTGTCACAGATTGCATCCGACGACAACAGCAGTTTAGAAGAGGGGAGGCAGGCATACCCGCGCCTGCTATGAAAACAGCCGAAATGAGAAAATTGTGGCAAGGCATAGGAACGGGCATCACGTTGAAAGCAGATGTTTCAGCGTGTTGGCGTTGCGCAGGGCGTTGCCGCCGCCGTCGTTGTTGAAGTAGGCGTAGATGTCGCGGCCCTGCGCCTGCCAGTCGCGGAAACGGTCGGCCCACCAGCGCAGATCGTCGTCGGAATACGACCCGGCGTACAGCCAGTTGGTGTCGGGGCCATGAAAGCGGACATATACAAACGGGGCCGTGGCGCGGAGGACGCAGGGCAGGTTCGCGCCGCTCATCACGCAGTACGCCGCCCCGTACCGCTCCAGAAGCGCATAAATCTCCTCCACGTCCCAGCTCGGATGCCGAAATTCAAGCGTCACTTTCAAACCGGGAGGAATCACGCGCAGAAACCCCTCCAACCGCTCGTAATGGCAGGCGAATTGCGGCGGCAACTGCACCAGAAACACGCCTAAATGCTCGCGCAGCCCGGACATTCCCTGCGCGATCCGATCCATCCACTCCTGCGGATTGTTCAGGCGGGCGTAGTGCGACAAACCTCGCGCCGCTTTAACGCTCATCACGAACCCCGGCGGCAATTTGTCATGCCAGCCCGCAAACACGCTGTCAGCAGGCCAGCGGTAGTACGTGTTGTTGACCTCGACCGTATCGTATTGGGCAAGATAGTAGGGCAGCCGCTTGCCCACCGGCGTTTTTTCGGGATACAAAATCCCCTGCCAGTGGTCATAGCTCCACCCCGATGTGCCGATATGTATTGTCATGCTAGATAACTCCCCGGCATACGCGCGTCAAATGTGGTACACTAAATTGGAAAAGTTTCTTATAATTATGTGCATTGTGGTTGTTTCGCCCTCCGGTAGGCTTTGCCACTTGTTCGCGGTATCTTACAGATTTAACCCCGACGTTTGCACCCGCCCATTCATCTGCCTGAACCGGTTCTTCGCGCTACGCGAAAACAGGCCGATATTCAGGAGTTTGTATTTTCATGTCGTTCACCACACTGGGACTCTGTCCCGAACTTTTACGCGCCCTTGCCGAAGAGGGCTACGAGATTCCCACGCCCATTCAGGCGCAGGCCATTCCCGTGATTTTGCAGGGCCGCGATGTGCTGGCAGCGGCACAAACTGGAACCGGCAAAACAGCGGGCTTTACCCTGCCGCTGTTGCAGCGGTTGCGGACGCAGACCGCGCCCAAGCCCTTCGGGCAACGCAAGGTTCGCGCCCTGATTTTGACGCCCACCCGCGAACTCGCCGCGCAGGTGGAAGAGAGTGTCCGTACTTATGGCAAATATATGCCGCTGACTTCCACTGTTGTTTTCGGCGGCGTCAATATCAACCCGCAAATCGCCGCCCTGAGAAGGGGCGTGGATATTCTTGTTGCCACGCCGGGGCGTTTGCTGGATCATATTCAGCAGCGCACCCTGGATTTGCGCCATGTCGAGATACTGGTTCTGGATGAGGCCGACCGGATGCTGGACATGGGCTTTATTCGCGATATACGCAGAATTCTCGATTTGCTTCCGCCGCGCCGTCAGAATCTGCTGTTTTCCGCGACGTTTTCCGATGAAATCAAAACGCTTGCCGACGACCTTCTCAATGCCCCGACGCGGGTAGAAGTGGCGCGTCAGAACATGGAAAGCGCGCTTGTCACGCAGGCGTACTACCCGGCTACAAAGGACAGCAAGCGCGACCTGCTGGTGCATCTGCTGGTGGAAGAGAAGATCGAGCAAGCCCTCGTCTTCACGCGCACCAAGCACGGCGCGGATCGGCTTGTGAAGCAGTTGGAGCGCGACGGCATTTCCGCCGTTCCGATTCACGGCAACCGCAGCCAGCCGCAGCGAACCCGCGCCCTTGCCGACTTCAAGGACGGCAAAACGCGGATTCTGGTAGCCACCGACATCGCGGCGCGCGGATTGGACATTGATCAGTTGCCGTATGTCATCAACTACGAACTGCCGAATGTGCCGGAAGATTATGTCCATCGCATCGGGCGTACAGGACGCGCGGGCGTGACCGGCAACGCCATTTCGCTTGTCAGTTCGGACGAGCAGGCGTATCTGGCAAGCATCGAACGGCTGATGAAGAAGCGGATTTTGCGTCGGGACGCGGTTGGTTTTGTGGCGGCTCCCGCTCGCGCCGACGAACCCGCAGAGCGCCCCATGCGGCAGCCACAGGGCGCGCGGCCTTCCCGTCCGCAATCAAATCCGTCCTTTGCGCCCCGTTCCAGCAACCGCCCCGCGCCTGCTTACGGCGCGTCCGCTCCGCGCCAGGCTCCGCGTGACGTTGCTTCCGGGCCGAATGGCTCCGGCGCGACGGGAAACCGACCCAACCGTACTTATATGGGAGGCCCGCAAACCCCGCGCAATGTCCAGCGTCCGGCCCGCCCGCGCTATGACGATAATGCGTAGGTTTGTCTAAATAGGTTTGTCTAAACTGGTTCAGGCAAAAGAGTACCCTCATACAAACAGCCTTGCAATCTAATTGCAAGGCTGTTTGTATGTTGATGCTTCCCACTTTCAGGAACAAACGAGCGAGCGCAAAAGTCTGGTTCTAAACCGCCGCAAGAACTCCCCGGCAGAAGTCCTGCCGATGTTTATGGAATATAGAACTATGAAACCCTCATCCTCTCGCAATACCAGTTTTCGTTTGGTTACTTTCTGCGCCTGCCTGTCCGCTTTGACCATTACAACGTCACACGCGCAATCCGTCCAGACGCAGGCTAAGAAAGCCGCCAATACGGCGAGCAAAACCATCAGCAAAGCCGTCGCCAAAGCCACGAATACGGGCCGGCGTACCGCGCGCAAAGTGACGGCGACAGCGGGCAGAGCGGTCCGCGTCACCACTGCCGCCGCCGGTAAAATGCTGGCAACCCCCGAATGGGAAAAACTGCGCTCGGCCTACGATTATGATGCAAGTGCGCCGAATGTGAAAGAAGAGACGTTTTACAAGGGCGACACGATCCTCATCAAATTGTCGTTTACGGGGCCGGGCGGAAAGCCGGTCGCCGGCACGTTTATACGTCCCAAAGCCGATGGAACGTACCCCTGCGCCCTTGTGCCGCATGGCTTGACCAACAACAAAGAGATCGCCATCAGGATGTTCGGGAACGCGCTTGTCGCCAAAGGCATCGCCATTCTCGCGCTGGACGCGCCCGAACACGGACAGGGCCAATCACCCAATAAGAGTTACTGGAATCAGCAGGTGATTACGGTTGCCGTGCATGAGGGCGGGCGCAATTATCGTCGCGCCTTAGACTATCTCGCCACCCGTACCGATGTGGATATGCAGCATATCGGCCTGCTTGGTTACAGTTTAGGTTCCATCACAGGTTCCATTCTGGGCGCGGTAGATGAGCGCATCGGAGCGTTCGCGCTGTGCGTGGGCGGCGACCCGTTTCTGCCTATAGCCCACGCCACGCCCGACGATAAGATACGGCAGGCCGAATTGCAGGTGTGTCCAAGCCTGTACATCGGGCATATCAGCAACAGGCCCATCATTATGTTCAACGGCCTGACGGACGTGGTTGTTGTGCCGCCTGCCGCGAAACTGCTGCAAGTGGCCGCGCCGCAATCCAAAGAGATTGTCTGGTACAACGGCGGCCATGATGTGCCGGACGCCATCCGCGCCCGCGCTGTAGAGTGGCTGGCAGGCAAACTCAAGGGCGGCGACGCCACAGTCCCCGAAGACAAAAGCAAGCCCGCCGACAATGCCAACCCTAAACCGGATGCTACGAAAAAGGACGACCAGAAAAAGCAGGCTGACCCACCCAAACAAGATAAATAGCGCGAAGTGAACTATTATCCTGCGCCTGCGTCTGAAAGCCGACAACGCTTTAAGCGTATTTTCTTTCCACTTGAGCAGGAGCAATGACAATGAAATTGACGAACATCGGCATGGCGGCAGTGGTTTGTGGTTTGATTCTGGCAGGTACGGGCGCGACGCACGCGCAGGGCAAGCGCGGAGCCTTGCGAGGCGGCGCGCTCAAACAAACGGGCGTGAAACACGAGGGCGCGATGGCGAAGATGCTGGCGCAGCTGAACCTGACGCCGGATCAGAAGAAACAGATCGGCGTTATTGTGCAGGGCGCGAAAAAACAGAGCATGAGCATCAAGCAGAACGCCTCGCTGTCCGCAGCCGATAAGAAGACGCAGGAAAAGGCGCTGGGCAAAGAGACCCGCAAGCAGATTGTGGCCGTCCTGACGCCCGCGCAGAAACAGCAACTGAAGCAGTTGATCGCGCAACGCAAAGCGGCGAAAACTGGAAGCGGTACGGCAGCGACTCCGGGTACTGCCTCTCCCGTCACGCCCGCCTCCCCCAAAACCGGGGCGGCTACATCTCCGGGTAACGGCTCTGTCGCCACCGGGAGCAAGAAAACGGATGACGATGACGACGATGACGACCTCGCCGATCTCGCGTAGGTTCCGTACCCGCCTGAACCCACTACCATTCAAATAAATCTCCGTAGGGACACAACAAGTTGTGTCCGCAACCTTTTATGTCCGCAATCTGCCAATTGGGAGGGCAACCTGCCATTAGCGAGCGCGGACACAACAAGTTGTGTCCCTACGGGGTTGCTCTTGAAAAGAATTGCTGTACCAATGGCGCATGATTGAATTCGTGTCTGCGAAAGCGCGCGTTTTACGGTACAATAAAAAATCTATTATTTAGAGGTAGGGAGAAACAGTAAACGCGCGGGGACACAGTATGAGAACAATGATTGCCGGTTTTTCTGTAGTTCTGGCTTGCAGCCTTATCTCGCCATGTGTGGGCGAGGGGAGCAAAAGCAACACGCCTCATTCCCGCCCTGTTATTGCGACTGCCATTCATGTGCGAGATGTGGAGGGGCATGACCGGACGCCCTTAGGGACTGCCGCCAATCGCGCCGCCGTGCTGCTTTTTGTCACCAACGACTGCCCCATCGCCAACAGCTACGCGCCGGAAATCCAGCGTATCCAGAAAGCGTATGCCGGGGCGAAATTCGACTTTTATCTCGTGTATGTAGACCCGTCCCTCACTCCGAAAGCGGCGAAACAACATGCGCGCAATTACGGCTACACATTTCCTGCTCTGCTAGACCGAACCCAGATTCTGGCAAAGTTCACAGGCGCAACCGTAACGCCCGAAGCCGCGATTGTGGGCGCGAACGGCAAAGTGCTGTACCGGGGCCGCATTGACGACCGTTATGTGGATTTCGGCAAAGCCCGTTCCCAACCGACCACGCGCGATTTACGCGCCGCTCTGGACGCCATCGCGCAGGGCAAACCTGTTCCGCCCGCTTCTGGGCGCGCTATCGGCTGTTTTCTGCCACCGATGGGGAAGGGATGAGATACGAGATACGAGATATGAGTCATTCCTATATACCCTTGTGTTAAATAAACAGTTCATTGATAATGAATACTCGTATCTCGTATCTCATCCCTTCCTCCTGGAGTTCCCAATGTCCCTTCGCAAACCTGCATTGCTGTTGACGCTGTTGAGCCTCGCCGGACTGGCGGGCGGATTGTGGAGGAGCAGCGTTCCCGCCGCTCATGCCGGAATCAACCCGGATGCGCCGAAAGACGCGAGTACACTCAAAGAACCGGCGTATGTACCCCGGCCTAAAGGCGCTCTCACGTTTTCGCATGACATCGCGCCGCTCATCAACGCCAATTGCGCAAGCTGCCACCGCCCCGGCGAAGTGGCCCCGTTTTCTCTGCTCACATACGACGACGTGAAAAAACGGGCCAAACAGATCGCCACCGTGACGCAATCCCACTTCATGCCGCCCTGGAAAGCCACCGAACCCGCCCCCTCCGCCTTTTACGACGCGCGGCATTTGACGCCGGAACAAATCGGATTGCTGTCACAGTGGGCGGACGAAGGCGCGAAACCGGGCAATCTGAAGCAGGCTCCCGCGCCGCCGAAGTTCACGGAGGGCTGGACGCTCGGACAGCCGGACGTTGTGTTAGGCTCCGACGAACCGTATACGCTTGCGGCGGAGGGCAGCGACGTGTACCGCTGCTTCGTGCTTCCCGCCAATTATAATGAAGACCGCTATGTGTCTGCTGTGGAAGTGCGTCCCGGCAACAGCAAAGTCGTCCATCATGTCATCGCGTTTCTGGACACCAGCGGCAAAGCGCGCGAACTGGACGCCGCCGATCCCGGCCCCGGCTACACCTCACACGGCGGCGTGGGAATTACCCCGTCCGGGTCGCTCGGCGGATGGGCGCCCGGAAACATGCCGCGCCGCCTGCCCGAGGGCGTGGGAATCCTGCTGCCCAAAGGCGCGGACGTGGTGCTTCAGGTTCACTACCACAAGGACGGCAAGCCGGAGCAGGACAAAACCAAAATCGGCCTGCACTTCTGCAAAACGCCCGTAGACAAGCGCCTGCGCGTCAGCATGGTCATCAATCCCCTGCTGTACATTCCGCCGGGAAAGGCCGATTACGCCATTCCCGCCATTCGCCCGCTGAAAATCAATCAGGACATTACCGTTCTGGACGTGATGCCGCACATGCACCTCATCGGACGGGCGATGGAAGTGACCGCGACCCGCCCGGACGGGGCAAAGCAAACCCTCGTCAACGTGCCGGATTGGGATTTCAACTGGCAGACCACCTACCAGTTCAAGCAGCCGATTCAATTGCCGAAAGGTTCCGACATCAACCTGCTGGCCCGTTACGACAATTCCACCGGCAACCCGCGCAATCCGAGCAGCCCGCCTAAACTGGTGCATTGGGGCGAACAGACAACGGATGAGATGTGTCTCGCCTTCGTCAGCTACACCATAGACGCCGAACATCTGACGCAGGGCAAAACCGTAGAAAACCTGCCCGAATTCGGCAACCGCCGGAGAGCCGGTACTGGCAACGGACAGGGAGCCGGAAACGGAGCCGGACTGCGCCGCCTGCGCGAACTGCTCGGCGGCAAGTAGCTTGCTACAAGAGGATATCAAATGAACAGAAAAAGATTTATCCAAGCACAAGGAGCCACTTGTGATAATTGGATTTGGAGTTGGTCATTTATCAACTCACAAGAAAAGGTAGTCATCTTTGGGGCTTGGGATAAAGAAACAGAAGGCAACACAACAGTTATACTCCGTGAAAGTTGGCAGACGGACGATTCTGGTAAAAGGAGAGCAGGCTACAAGCAATCCAGAGAGCATATTCGCCTGATTGAAGAGGAAGGATACATGTTGAAAACCTTTCCGATGATTCATTCTGATGCCAATAAGGATAAGAATGGCCTCGGTCCGGCAAAAATCAAGGACTTTGTTCCTGAACTGACGGAAAGGTTATTGCTAAAGGTTGGCAATGACTGGTGCGTATCCAATGAAGTAAGTACGCATCTCCCCAAAAAGAGTGGAAGACCCTGACTATGACATTGAAGAACGTCATAAACAGATGGCATCAACAACTACGGATTGTAATAATTTGGCAACCTAAAGAATTTATGGTAGTGTAGAATATATTCTGCAATCCATATTCAAATAATATTTTTGAATGTTATATGTTATTAGGTGGTAATTGTGTTGATTGAGGGACTGTTTCTTGGACGTGTTTGTTATCCGCTTGCGCTGTCGGCTCTTCTACTAACGGAGCTTGCGCATTGGCGCGTCCTGCGGCTACCGAGACGGCGGGTTCCCCGGCATCTTTGCGAAACTCCCGCGCATACCATTCTTCGCTCAAGTTCAGTCGCATAGCTTCTCCTTGCAAGGCGTTAAGCGTATGGTGTTATGTTGAACGTTGCTGACAAACAAGAAACCAATCGGGCGCCGAACCTCACTCGCTCCATGCTATGTTTTGCGCGGCAAGGTGCGTTCGAATGCGCGAAAATTCCAGTTCGTGATACTCTGTCGCCTCTTCTGGCGTTGCCCGCCAGAGATCGTACCGAACATATTTACTTGCTTCTTCGAGCCTGATGTAATCCCGTTCGATACGGCCCAAATGCTTTGTTATATACTTGATTCGCTCATTGTGGTTATCGGGAACCGGCTCCTGTTAGCAACCCGCTTTTTGCTACCGCATGAGCCTGCACGAGATGCAACGCGGTATAGAACAGGGCTACAATTGACCATGCCGCATCTTCCGGCGTTTGCAGCAAGCGTTCGTACCGTTGATAGTTCTCCTGCGCCCCGTCAATATGCTTGCGCGCTTGCTTTCCCGACTGTAGTCTCGGCGGTTGTCTGGAAGGCATGAACGCCTGCTTTCTCTAAAGATTGGCGTAGCGTGAGGTGTTATTGGCTTCGTCCAGTTCACGCCTGCCGCGAAACTCTATATTGATGGTTGCGTCCGGGTACTTGCGATACAGATTGCTGCGCAGTTTGACGATTTTATCAAACGCCTCGCTTCGCAATTCAGGTATTTCGACGCGGTGAATTGGTTCCCATTCGTTTTCGCCGGGGCGTACCGTCACCGTCGCGTCGGCAATCTTTTCTGCCCGTTGCCGGAAAATGCGGTTGGCAATTTGCGTTTGCGACTCCACTTGCGCAGGCGCGGGGGTTGTCGGTACAATGGTATCCCCGCTTTTGACAGGGGAAGCCGTTGGAACGGGTATTGACGGCGAGGGCTTCTTACTTTTTAACCCGCGCTCACCCTTCTTCAAAAAACGTCGCGTCTCCGCTTTTACTTCTATCTCCACTTCCATACCGTTTGCCTCCTCATCCGTCACGCGATAGGCGCGCGTTCTGTATTTGCTGGTACTATTATAACATAGGATGTGTCCGCCACTTCAAACCGCAATACTGTCGGAAAGTGGTCGGCGCGAAGACGTGATTGCATGGAAAAGGCTTTTTCTGAAAACAGACAGGAAAGTTCCGCCCCTGTTGATACGGCGGCATGGGCAGAGTGCCTGCGCGAAGTCGGGCGGTTTTTGCCGCACGCTACGCCGGAAGAACGGGAAGCGTTCGCGCGCAGGCAGTTGCGGGCGCGACAGCGGCAGGCGCGGATATCGCGCTTTTATCGCGCCTATCCCAGCCTCATGGCCCGCACTCACCTGCTTGCCGCCTGCGCCCTCACGCTCGGTCGCTTTTGCGGCTATTCCCCCACGTTCGACCGCATCGGCGAAGTGGTTAATCCCGCCGGACCAGACGGCAAGCCCCGAACGCCCGCGTGGGAACAGTATGCCCACGCCTGCGAACTTGGGCGTCCCTGGGAAGTGATAGAGGAGTTGTGGGTTGCGGCCCATATCGCGGACCTGGAACAGGCGCGCGCGGCAGGTGAACTCGAATCCTTTGTTCGTGACGCCGCCCTGCATCCCGACGATCCGACCTGGCAAGCCCTGCGCCTGCATCTGGAAGTCACGCTTGGGGCGCGCGCTTACGACGCTGACGCGCTGGCAGGCCGCGTTCCCTACGAAACCGCGATGGCCGAAACCATGCTGCGCAGTGTGCCGCATTTACTCAAAGCCGGGTGGCCGCTGATGGGCCGCTTTGCCCGCGAAACCGCCCGCGCCTTTGTCACGCCCGCGCTCAAAGTGGAGAGTGGGGCTGTCGGCTACCGCGCCTGCGCGTGGGAGTTGCTGCGCTATACCGTTCTGGCGTGGATGGCGGCCCGCGTGTACCGGCAGGGGATGCGGCAAAAAGAGCGGGGGCGGCTGACCGATGAGATTCGCTGGCCGCTTCTAACGCAGGTGTTGCGCGAACGAGTCCACGAAGTGCATCCTGCCATTGACCGCTTTTATCAGAACCCCTCGCATTACGACGTGACCGCCTCGCTCGATCTGCGCACCGGCCCCATTCGTCTGCTGTCGCGCCTTGCTACCTTTGTGACCGGACAAGGGTTGTACGAGCAGGGACAAAGCGATATTGCCGCCCGCTTCCGCGTGTTTCGCCGTCCCGACGGCTCCATGCGCTTTCTGCGGGAACTCTACTGCGGCAGCCACCTGCGCGTTTTCGACGCCGACTTTGTCATACGCCGGATAGGGGGACAGCTCACTCTATGCGAAGTTTTCCCGCGCCTGCATGTCGTCATGGCATTCAACGTGACGCCGCTTCCTGAAGGCGGATTACTGGTACATTCGCGCGCCGTATACTGGTGTAGCCTGCGCCTGCCGATGCTGGGCCTGCGCGTTGAATTTGAGAGCGGGGTTGGCGTGGCGGAAGACGGCGGGGAGGAACTGCATTTTACGGGCAGGCTCCTCATGCAGCCCCGCGCCCGTTGGGGACGTTTCCTCGCGCATCGCGTCCTGCGCCGCCCCGAAACCCTCGGCTGCCTGACCTACACCGCCCGCCCTGATCTGCCACTCTCCTGATTACGGATGCGTTTCAAATTCAAGGCGCTTACGTGGTTCGGGGCTTACCGGGGATTGAAAATCCCCGCCTCAACAAAACAATCGTCCTTCGGACGCAACTCTCTACCAGAACTCCCGCGTCTGAAAGACGCTTGCACTTTCCTGCCGGGTATTTTCAATACCCGGCACAGGCAATGCCTGAAAAGGCAAAAACCGTCAGCCAACCGATTCCACAATGGCAATCTCCTCGGCGGATAAACCATACAGGGCGTACACAAGGCGGTCAATCTGCGCGTCGGTCGTTTCGACCTGGCGCTGCAAAACCGTCCGTGAGGTCGAGTCGGCGACGGCAAGTTTCGCGTGGAGACTGAGCATTTGCTCCACAAGGCTAACCATCTTCGTATGGCGTTCTACATCGGCGGCGTTGTTGAAGTCAATATGGCGTATGGGGAAATCCTTGAAATAGACGTAACTTGGTTCGTAGAAATCGCCGCGCAACTTAGGCAAAATGTGCCGCAACAGATAGAAACACAACGACGAATTAAGAACGCCGAGAAGGTACTTATCCGCAACCGGAATGATAAAACATTTCTGGTTCGTGTACAAACCGCTCGTATCAAAAGTGAATTCAGGGCGTTTGCAAATATTGGGATAGATGATTTTAGCCTCTTCGAAGCGGTCATAGTAATCGCAGGCGCGGAGTTCCCACCAGTATTCACCCTTGTCGCAACGCTTTTCGGCAGCGTCCGCAAAAGGCTGTAAGTAGTTTGCGACGGCGGCATAGTTTTCGCGTAACCACACCCAGGCATCTTTTGCATTTGCGCTGTGTTGGCGCGTCCAGCCACGCGGCATCAGAATGAGAAACTGACGGGCGACAGGCGCAGTGAACCGCTTTACCTCACGCCCAATGAGGAAGGGCTTGACAACGTCGGCGCTTTTCGGGTCTTCCGCAAGCAATTGCGTTCGCGTCGCTGCGTCAATCACGAACGCCTCATTTAGACCCGTCTTGATTCCATAATAAACTTGTTTGTTGACATACTTCTCAAGTGGAACGCCCACCTCACGCAGTTTTTTGAGAAGAGTTTGCCCACTCCCATGTGTCAGCGTCCAGCCTTTATCTTCCAATCCCTCCACGCTTACGGGAAATTGCGCGGATTCTACTGTTTCGCTTAAATCGGTGAAATCAAGGGACTTTATCTGCGCAACGCGGAACGACGTTACAGCGTGATTTTTTTCTATTTGCAGGATACAAGGGTAGGTCGTCGCGTTCTGAAAGACTGGCAGATCGCCAAAGTCTACAATCTCGGTGACGCGCTGGGTTTTCAGCCATTTTCGCATCGGTTCGGCATAATTGGCTCGTAGCCATTTGTTGGCAACAATGTAAGCAAAGCGGCCTTCCGGTTTGAGCAGGCTGACGCCCTTTTCAATAAAGTAAACGTAGAGGTCGGCAGCCCCATGCGCTGTCTTGTAACGTTGCGCAAGATACGCCTTTTGTTCTCCGAGCGATTCCTGCCGCACATAGGGAGGGTTGCCAATAATTGCGTCAAAGCCGCTAATACCCCCCCCCGTTTTATTGCTATAAACAGTTGAAAACGCTTTGTGCCAGTCGAAGGCATTCACGCGGTACATCTCCTCCTCGTCCAGCATCGTCATCTGCCGGTTGTCGTAAAAGTCGGAACCGATGAGGGAGTTGCCGCACTGAATGTTTCCGGCAAGGTCGGGCAGGACGCGCCCCAACGAGAGGCTTGTCTGCGTCCGTACCGTCTGCCGCGTTTCGCCCTCCAGCATTTTCAACAGCAGCGAAAGTTTCGTCACCTCTACAGCCTGCGGGTCAATGTCCACGCCGTAGATATTGTTGAGCAGGATGCGCCGCCGCTCCGTCGTGGTCAGGCGATAGCCGCCGCCTGATGTCTGATACACTTTCGGCTCCTTGCCCTTCGCGTGTTTTTCCGCGCCCTCCGTCTCGTACCAGTGCAGATGCCAATCCAGCAGTTTCTGGTACGCCCCGATGAGAAAAGAACCGGAACCGCAGGCCGGATCGAGGATTTTGAGCGGTTCCACCTGTTTCGGCGTTTTGTTTTCCAGCAGTTTGCCCACCGTCTGCCCCACGATATAATCCACGATGTAGGTAGGCGTGTAATAAACGCCGCCCGCCTTGCGGACCTCCGGCTTCTCCTCCACAGTGGCGCGGTGTTTGCTGTCCAGAACGATCACTTTGCCGAGAAACTGCTCATACACCTGTCCCAGAATGTCGGCGGGAAAGACCTCGAAAGCGTAGGGCGAGGGGTAGTAGAGGCTTTTGAGGATGTCTTTGAGAACGCCATCCTCAATTTTCAGCGTCAGGGAAAGAGTATCGCGCTCGCCCTCATCGCGCCCCTTCTCCGTCTGGAAATGGAACAGCCCGGAATTATAGCGCTCATCAGCCTCGCGGAACTGAACCATGAGACGCTCGTAAACGTTCTTGCCGTTCAGGAGGGACAGCAGCCGGCCCATCTCCTCAATGCCCCTGTCCTCGCAAATTCGCAGAAAAATGATGCGGTCAATCGTTTTCTGCACGGCAAAGTTCAGTTGCCGAATGGAGAGGGCAGGGTTTTTAGCGGCAAGATTGAGGGCAAGGGCGCTGCGCCAGCCTTCGATTTCCGCGAGAAAAGCCGCGTCCACTTCCGTCGTGCCGCGCTTGGCCTTTTTGTCGTCGGCAAAGCGGTCGAACGCGCCTTTCAGCACAGCCTCTTTGGAAAACAGCGCGGCGATCTCGTCCCACTTGTGCAGGTAGTCGGTATAGGCATAATATTTGATGCGGGCCACCCCCGCGCCATCGTTGGCGTTGGGCGGGATGCGCCCGTCATACACGGCGAACTCCTCAAAGTCGGTCAGAATGGACAGGGGGAGTTTCGCGCTCCACGCATAGCGCCGGAGTTGAAACGCGGGGTCAACATCGCTTTTGAGATCGAGCGCGGGCTTTTTCGCTTCCACAAAAAACTTGCGCGTCATGCCGATACGGAAACTATAATCGGGAGCCTTCATAATGCCGCCAACTTTCACCTTATCCTCGTGGATAACATCTTTGTAGGCTTCGGCGTAGCCCTGCGCGTTGTGTACGTCCCACCCAAGCGCGACAAAAAGCGGGTCAATAAACTCCACGCGCGCCTGCGTCTCGTTGTATTGGCCGGATTTGTAGTTGGCGATGTTGTCCGTAAAGCGCTGCACAAGTTCAAGCACACTGGCGGGTGTCGGCATAAGGGCAAACTCCAGAAAAGACTTTCAGAGCAGAACACGGGCAAGAGGGTACGAGTGAATAAAGGATACCTGAAAGCGGACGCGGAATTTAGCGATATGGAACAAACTAACCAGATACATCCGCCCGATGCGGAAGCCGAAAAACCGTTTGTCAGTACGCGCTTATGGCAGGCCGCCCGCCCGCGTATCCTGATTGTCGCCTGCTCCGATGGGCGCTACCAGCAGAGTCTGGATGATTTTCTCAACGACCATCTGGGCATAACCCACTACGACCGCCTGTACGCGCCCGGCGGACCGGGCGCGTTGGCTTCCAGCACACTCTCCTACTTTCGCGGTGAACACTTCCGACAGGAGGCCGCCTTTCTGGTGGACGCGCACGGACTGGAAGAGATCATCTTCATCTTTCACGGCCCGATGAACCGCGAGGGTCCACTCGAAGCTACCTGCGCCGACTACCGCCGCAAAATGTACGGGGCCAACACGCTGGAGATATACCGACAGCAGCAGGAGGATTTACAGGAAGCCGTCAGAACCGTGCTGAAGGCCAACAAAGACGTGCAGGTGAGCGCGTTTAGGGCCGAAGTGCGGGCCGACATGCGGGTGCAATTCGTATCCCTGCAGATTGGCTGAATCAGGCCGCTTCAGAAGGCGGGCCTGCCAGCGGCGGCACAAATTCAAGACCGTGTTGCGCGGAGATACTCAAGATTTGCGCCATGTCCGGCGGTCCCGGCGTGGCAAACACAGCCGCGCATTGCGCGAAGAACTGCTCAAACCCGCTAGGCGTGGCAATGATCCAGTGCCGGCTCGGTGTCGCGCCGACGTTCTGAAAGGTGTGGCGCAGCCCGCGCGGAGTATACACAGCCGTTCCCGCTCCCACAATTTCGGACCACTCCCCGTTCACCAGAAAACGGTAACTCCCCTCCACAATAAGGAACAATTCGTCCTCATTGTGATGAATGTGAGGCGGCGGGCCGCTGCCGGCGGAGTGGTATCCAGAAGAACGACCATTGCGCCATTCGTCTGCTGCCCGCTGATTTTGACCTGTACCGTGTCGCCAAACGCTTCCAGTATCTTGCCCTCATCCGGCGTAACGATAATGGACCCGGGCGCAATCGTGGTCTGTTCCTCCGAACTCTGTTCCGTTGGCATCGTGAAAAATCTCCTTTGTTTTGTACTTTTCCCGCTGTTCCTTTCAGCGGCATCCCCGCGAAACTACCACGCCACTCCATTTACAGCCGGACATTCGCGCAGGTTTTATCAGTTTACCTCATGGGCAGAACTCTTCTTGATCTGTAGATTATAGAAATGCGTGGTTTGGAAAATCATTGCGCCGAATTCTCAAGTTACCCGGTATATGCGCCGAAAATCCCCTGAAAGTGACAAATATGTGCCGGATGATAGGGAGATTTGCCCTGATGCGCCTCTGCACTGTAGCCATGTCGCGCATACAAAAATTTGAAAGAGGTTTGCATCTTGACTTTTCCTTTACCCGACAACGAAGCCGCGCGTCTGAATGTTTTGCGCGGCTATGACATTCTCGACACGCCCGCCGAAGACGCCTTTGACGATATCGCGCGCCTCGCCTCCGCCATCTGCGGGACGCCCATCAGCTTGGTCAGCCTGCTCGACGAGTTGCGGCAATGGTTCAAAGCGCGCGTCGGCCTTGACGCGACGGAAACACACCGCGACCTCGCGTTCTGCTCCCATGCCATCATGCAGCCCGATGTGCTTGTCGTTCCCAATGCGTTGGAAGATTTGCGCTTTGTCAACAATCCTCTTGTCACTGCCGATCCGCACATCCGCTTTTACGCCGGGGCGCCCCTGTGTACCGCTTCCGGCCACGCATTGGGAACCCTGTGCGTGATTGACCGCATCCCGCGCGAACTAACGCCGCTTCAAAAAGACGCCTTGCAGGTTCTTTCGCGCCAGATCGTCGCGCAACTGGAACTGCGGCAGAAAATCAGCGACCAGGCCCGCCTTATGGCCGCGCGACTGCACAGCGAACTGGAACTGCGCCACAGCCACGCCCGGTTCGAAGCCTTTATCAACACAAGCCCCCTGATCGCGTTCCTCAAAGATGCGGGCGGGCGCTATCTCTATATCAACAAGCCTTTCGAGCGGCACTTCAACGTGGAATTGGAAGATATATGGGGGACAACGGACGCCGATTGGTTTCCCGCCGAGATTGCTGAACAAGTTCGACACAATGATGACATTGTGCGCGCGTGGGACGAACCGCTCGAAACAACCGAAACCGTACCCACCGCCGACGGTCAGGCGCGTACCTGGACCGTCTATAGGTTTCCCCTTGCCGATGCGTCCGGGCAGCCCTGCGTGGGCGGCGTCGCCGTAGATATTACACAGCGCGTAATTGCCGAACAGGAATTACTGCGCAGTCAGGCGCGGTATGCCGAAGCGCAGCGCATCGCCCATGTAGGCAGTTGGGAATTCGACATCGCTTCCAGGCAAATTATCTGGTCGGCGGAAACGTTTCGCCTGTTCGATTTCGATCCCCTGCAGCCCGCGCCCACCTACGAGGAACTGACGCGGCGCTACCATCCCGACGATGTGCCGACGCATAATGCCCACATTCAAAAGTGTATTCAGGACGGAACGCCCTACGAATTTGATCTGCGCGGGATTATGAACGACGGCTCGCTGCGCTGGTTTCACGCCATCGGGCAGGCGGAATGTGACGCCGGGGGCAAAGCCATTCGGTTGTTTGGAACCATTCGCGACCGTACGGAAGCGAAACACCAGCAGGAGCAACTGGAATCCGCCAACGCCAAACTCGCCTGCGCCAACGCCAGACTGGAAGCCGCAAACGCGCAATTACAGGCGCTGGCGACAACGGATGGATTGACGGGGCTGAAAAACCACCGCAGTTTTCAGGAGAAACTGGCCGCGGAATTCGAGCGCAGCCGCCGCTATCACAAGCCGCTTGCCTTGCTGTTGCTCGATGTGGACAAGTTCAAGCAGTTCAATGACACGTTCGGCCACCCGGCGGGAGATGAGGTGTTGAAACAGGTGTCCGCCGCGCTTCAAGCAGAAGCCCGGGCGACGGATTTTGTCGCTCGCTATGGCGGGGAGGAGTTTGTCATTGTTCTGCCGGAAACCGACACTGAAGGCGCGCTGATTCTGGCCGAGCGTATTCGCGAAGCCATTGCGGGGCATGAGTGGAAGCAACGGGCAATTACCGTGAGCGTGGGTGTCGCGTCGCTGCAACTCTCCACGCCCGATCCCGCGCTGATGATTGAGGAGGCGGATAAAGCATTGTATCTGTCCAAGCAGAATGGCCGCAATCAGGTCACGCTGGCCGCGTCCGGGGGCAGGGGAAACATTACTGTCACTGCCGCGCCGCCCTGCGGACGGTTCTGAAACGCGAGGATTCCCCCATATCCGTTGGCTAATACAGATCACCCGACTTATGCCCAACTCAAATATGGATAGGCGCAATTAGCCGGGCGGCAGGCGGTTGAGACTGTCGGCAAGTTGCTGCGCCACCTGTTCCGTCGCTTCCTGCCAGTCTACAAGCAGCGTGTTGAGAGTGCGTGGCGTGGTACGGGGATGATCGGCGGCCTGTTCGTCCTGCCAGGCGGTTTTGCCGTCGGCGGTGATGAGAAACGCCTGTACGCGGGGCGACAGCACATGTGCGGTTCGCCGCCGAACACCAAAATCAAAGGGATTGACCATCCATAATTCGTATGGCAGGCGAAGGCCGTCCCCGACGCTTGCCGGTTCGCGCATCGCGGATACGATAACCCCGTCTACATGCAGCAGTTGAGCGAGTTTCTGAATGTGCTTTGTGTCAGGGGGCGGGAATTTGCCCTGTGTTGGTTTGCCCTGCAACGCAAACAGGTCGCGCGATTGCCAGCGCAATTTGCGCAACGCCGCCTGAACATCCCCATCCGGTATCACCTGATAGGTTCTGCCGGCGGCAATGCTTTCCGGCAGCGCAGTTTTCAGGGTTGCGGTCAGAGTTTGCAGCGTCCGGGCATGAAAAGATTTGTCCGCTTCCGTGACGGGTACCGAGGCTTTGGGTTGCGGCGGCGCGGGGTCAATCTGAACGGGCGCGGGCTGAAGCGTGGCTTTCGTGGCGGTTCTTGCCGTCCGGGGATTCACTCTGTTTCCCGACTGTCGCGCCTGGTTGCCGCCTGTGAAAGCATCTGGGGCGGTTTTGGGCCAGATCACGCGGGCGGTAGGTTTGCGCGTCAGGGCCATTGCTGGCGCAGGATCGGGCGGGGGAACGGTGCAGAAGAATGGCGCGACAATGGCGATACGGCGCGTATTGAGAAGGCTTTCCCAATCGTAACGCGCGTCGGCGCGAACGCCCTGCGCCTGCGTCAACAGCAGGACAATCAACATTGGAAGAGTGTTCCGGGTTTGCATTGCTTGATATTTCTTGAAACAGATGGAAGCCCTCACCCCAACCCCTCTCCCAAAAAAGCCTGGGAGAGGGGCTATTCTAAAATTAGGGTAAGAGGCTGAATTGTTACCATCAATTGCCAATCGTCAATCTTCAATGATTGATTGCTGCGCTTGCAGTCCCGCGCCATACGCGGCGTCGCTTTTGGGCTGCGCGAGCGTGAAGCGCCCACCCGATAAGGGTTCCGGTTCCAGCAGGAACGCGCCTTCGCCGTGCCATTGCGGGTCGGAAAACTCGGCCCGAAAAAACGCGCCCAGATTCCAAAGCCCCCCGAGTGGGTACACGGGCGTTTCGCGCGGCAGCCACAGTCTGTGCCGGATTTGCCGCACGGAATGGCGCAATCGCCGCGCCATTTCCGCCACATGCCACCGCGCCGCGACATCCCCGTCTTCAGCCAGTTGTCCGACAAGCGGGGCAAGCGAGGCCACTCGGGCGGGACTGAAATCGCCATACAGCCATTGAACAATCTGCTCCTGCGAACGCGCTTCCGTATGCTTGACGACCGCTTTCGTGAGCGTATCCGTTTTCCCCTGCTTCCACTGTTCCAGCGTGTATTTCAGGATGCGCAGGCCCAGGTTGAACCCGCTGCCCCGGTCCCCAAGCAGAAATCCCAGCCCATCCTCGCGCTGCGTTTCCCCGGCCTCGTTACGGCCATACGCGACCGCGCCCGTACCCGCAATCACGACAATGCCCGGTTCGCCGTGCGTGGCTCCCCAGTACGCGATGCTGAAATCCGGCTCGACCAGGTGAACCTCGGCGGAAACCATCTCGCGGAACAGACCCGCAAACGCCTCGCGCTTCGCTTCCGCCGAGTAGCCCGCCATGCCCGCGCAGGCTCCGCCAAAGTGGGTATCGCCGGGCAATTGCGCCTGATGGCAAGCCTCGCCCACCGACTCTGTTATCGCCTGACGCAGCATGTCGGAAGACGTGTTGACGAGGTTGCCGGGTCCGCCATAGCCGCGCCCCCGCTCCCCGCCATTCGCGTCCAGAATCACGGCGACCGTCTTGGTTCCGCCGCCGTCTATACCGAGATTGTAACGCTGTGTGGTCATAAGTGTGACGAGATTAACCTATTGCTTCATATTCAGCAAAATAACGCCCGTATGCGGGGCCATTTCCACTTCGCGGACGACTTGGCCGTTCAAACGGCGCATGTTGCCGCTGAAGCGCAGGGTTTTGCCCCGCGAGTCGTCCGAGTTGACATACACATCGCCGCCCTGAAACTGCCGCCGCCATACGTCGCCGCCCTCCACGCGCAGGGGGTGTCGCTCCTGTTTGGCGACGCCGAGCGGCGGGTTGAAAAAATTGGCCTTTTCCGTGACCTCTTTGCGAAATACGGCGAGGCTGAAGCCCGCGTCGGGCGGCTGTCCCGCGCGCAGGGGCATCGGCTGCAAACACGCGCGCCCCTGCCGGTGATAAGACAGCAGGAACGACGCGAGTATATATTCCAGTTCGCTGTCGTCGTGGTACGCGGCGCAGGCGATGAATACCTGATCGTTGCGCCCCGCCCGGTCCGCCGCCTCAATGTGAAGTTCCCACTGATTATTCGGCAAAGGTTCGCCCGACCAATAGGGGCAAAGCCAGCCTTCCGCCCACGCGCCATTAATAAAAGGCAGCAGTTCGTCCCACACGCGGCCTTTCAGTTCCGGCTCTTCGGTTCCGGCAGGCGTGGGCAGGGTGGGGTGTCCGGCAAGGGCGTCGAAACCGATGGCAGACGGCACGAGCAGAAACTGGCGCGGCGAACGGGCCGTTTGCAGCCATTGGGTTGTAGCGTTCAGGCGATCCTCGCTGGATTTGTATTTTTGCAGCGCGTCCGGCACGAACGTATTGCCAATCGGCAGTTCCCCCGCCACCACGCCCTGCGCCCCGTACTGCCCGACAAGCCGACTGGCCTGAACTTTCCAGTGTCTGGCCCAATCCACATTGCCGAAATCCATCCAGTGACCGCCCTTATCGGGGGGAGGAACCTCCTGCCCGTTCGGGTCGCGCAGCGTCCACGCGCTCATGGTTGCAGGCTGCCATCCGCCCACATTCCCTCGATGTTCCGGGCATCTCGTACAGCGACGAAGCGTACAAATACAGCAGGGGCGTGAACAGGCTGTGCGCCCGCGTCATCTGCCGGAACGTATCGGGCTGCACATTCGCCGCGCTGAACGCGGCTACATCGCAATTCGCGGCAACCCAATCGCGGTTCGTGTCCGTTAGTTTCGTTCCGTTGGACGCGGAATCCTCCTGCGCGTCGGGATTGTCGCTCAACCCGCGCAGAAACACGCCGCCAAGACGAATCGGACAGTCGGGACGGACGCGCAGGGGATTGGCGGTGGCGTCCGTCTGGTTTCCCGGTGGGGGCGTGGAAACTTTGGAAGGCGCTTTGACGGCGATTTTGGCGGGCGGCGGCGCTATCGCTTCGGAGCGCGAGGGCTTGCAGCCGGTCAGCAGGCATAGCGATAATGGCAGCAGGCACAGCGGCCATTGGCCGCGCGGTTTTAGGCTTGAAAATAGCCGCGAATGAACGCGAATGAACGCGAATTGGCCCGACGTTTTTACAAACAGGGGTAATGAGATTTGTGTATAGAATTGGCGTGAAAGCAGGCGCGATTTTCCCATGTTTTTAGTATACACGCAAAACCCGCCTGCGGCGCAAGAGGCACAGCAGGCGGGAGGCATTGTACCCGGCTTGTAAAAAGTTGGATGGTAATTAAGCCGAGCTGAAAAGTATCTGCATCGCGGCTCATATTAGGGTACGCCGGTGTTAATTTTCGGCTCTTTGTCTTTGAGGAGTCCCGCCGCGCGCAACGCAGTCAGTTTCTCCTCAGACAGTTTGTTGTTCAGAGTGATGCCGCTGTTGAATGTGCCGTTCATGTTGCGTCCCCGAACCTCAAGGTTCAGCAAATCCATTCTGCTGTTGCCGAACATGATGATGTCAGCTCCGGGCGTGACGACATAGCCCGGCATTCCCTTCGATAGTGGACGCGATTCCTTAAGCGTGTCGTATAACAAGCAGTTCAGCAAATCTGTCTGTGCGGCGCGTGGCAGATCGTTCCAGGTCAGAACATCCGTTTTGCTGTACTGCTTGAGGTTGCCAGCGTACAGGCGGCGCAGGGATGAGGACATGGCCGCTGCCAGCTTCCAGTTCCACCTTCCGTTACGCTGTAACAGTTCCTGCGTGTCCGGGCTGAGGTCCTGTGGAATGTTGTCCATTTTCATGTAGCGGCGCACGGCGGGCGGCAAGGCCTGCGACATCGCCGCTATCGTACCCATCACATTAAGAACCGCGCCGGGGCGCTTACGGGCAACCTTCCAAACGCCATCTTCCTGCTTGAAGAAGCGCCAGTCATGCGGCCTGGCAATCGCGTCCAGAGCCGTTGGCAGGGCAACGTCGTCCAGGCGAAGGCTGACGTGCGCGTCGGCAATGGCATCGTCGGCCTGTACCTTCTGGCCGGTTTGCTCGGCCAGTTTCGTTGTAATGGAGCGAAGCGACGCATTGACAGCGAACAAATGAACGCGAGAGGCTTCCAGGGGCGGCGCATGGTCAATGGCTGTCGGAAGCGTTACCTTCGCGCTGCCGCTCTGGTAAGAGGGCAGGTCTACACATTGGTCATAAAATCAGGCTTGTTGATTGCGCAGCCGAAGCCTTGCATTACCGACCCGCGATAATGGAAGCGCGTCTCAATAAAATCCACGTTCCGCACACGACCGAGCAGGTTCTTTTCCCCGGGCGCTATAACATGAACCTCAAACGCGCTCTCCTCCACCTTCAGGCATTGCAGATAGGTCAGGCGCTGTGGATCAGTGACAAAGAAATCAAACTCCTGGCTGGTAACGTAGGCTATCAGGTCGTGCTGCTGCTCCGGGGTCAGTTCCTCAAATGCAAGTCCGTTCTTGCTGGCATACCGGGCGCGAAGTGTGCGCCACTGCTCCAGTGTCAGTGAATCTGTCAAATGCCGCTCGACGAGTTGGATATCATCCCCTTGCGCGGCGCGGAATGGACTCGCGATATTCCGAAAATCTTCCAATACCGCCAATACTTCCCCGCGCGTCAGTGGTGGCATTGCAGTCAGTTTGGTGTACTTGCACTCGAACAGTACAACATTGTCCGGCCCGATGCTCCAGCGAAAGTCAAAGGGTTTGCAGACAGCATCCAGACTTTCCGAGAGCGAGCGAGAAGTAATATCTGCGTCTGCGCCTGGCGCCAGCGGCGCTTCGCACATGACGAAGTTGAAGTTGTATCTGGCGGACAGGTCGCGCAGCATCTCTTCCATCGGCATCTTTTTCGCCTGGAAGGTTACGGCGACAGTAGGTAAGACAGGAGACTGCGCGGAGATATTGTTCTGGCCTTTGGCCTGCGAAAGCGACAGGCATAGCAGACTGCCGGCTGCCAGAACAACATGCCTGTATCGCATTCGTATGGTTGAAAACTTCATGGTTATCCTCTCCAAAACAGCAAAATAGTTGGAGACAAAATGCGCAATTGCTGCAAATGCAGCATTTGCGCACTTACAGGTTATTGGGCAGTCGGTTTCACATCGGACAGTTTCACGCTCAAATCCTGCACCTGCGCTTTGCCGCCAGAAATGTGCAGCCCCAATCTGCCGGAACGGGTGTTGTAGGCGCGGCAACTGAAGGCGAAGGCGTTGTTGATAAAGCACTCAATGATGTCGCCCTGCACGAACGCTTGGATGGTGACAGGTTTGGAAGCGTCGAGCAGGATGCGGCGCGGGTAGTGGAAGTTCGCGCTGCTGATTTCCGCTTCCTGCTTGTCGGGGCGCAATGTGAGGCGGTAGCCTGTCCCGGCCTCCTCTTTTTCACGAAAGCCGAGCGAGAAAACGCTGTCCGCATCCAGTTTCACCTTACATTGCAGCAGATAATCGGGCGGCGTTTTCATCTGGCAACTCCCTACTTCAATACCGCCTAGACCTTCCAATTTTTGGTCAATATACCGCCATCCGGTGTTCGCGTGAAGGAGCGGAGAGGTTTTGTCTAAATTCCAATCAAGATGCTTGTAGGCGGCAATCGCTGCCGGAATGGGGTGGAAAAACAGTTGTCCATCGGGGCCTGCGGTAATTTCGCGGGGAATGGACTGCGTTCCGCCCCACATGAAACTGCCTGTGTCCGTGCCGCCGTCCAGATCGCGCAGCCAGCCGGTCAGAATGTGGCGCTTGCCGTCGTACATGCGTTTGGCGGCATACAGAATCGGCGTGTCAATTTCGCGTGAAACGGGGTCATGGTAGGGGCCAAGCAAATTGGCCGAGTGGCGGGCAATGGTGCTGTTTGTCTTTGTCGGCGAGGTAATGAGGTAATGCGTTTTGCCGATTTGAAACGTGTCGGGACACTCCGGCGTTCCCAATCCCGTGTAATCCGAAACGATGGGCGGCTGCTGCGTCCAGTGAACCAGGTCGGGCGAACTAGCAACTCCCGTATTTGCCCCGGAACAGAAGAACATCATGAAATCGTTCGTATCTGGGTTGTGGAACAAATACGGGTCGCGGAAATCAGCATAACGGGTGTTGGCGTAGTGCGTTCCATCCGGTCTGAGCATGTCCCCCGGTCGCTTCGTCCAATGGATTAAATCGGGACTGGTCGCGTGCATCATGGTTTCCTGCCCCTGCGGATTATTGGGGTTCCAGCCGGTATAGTAGATGTGGAATGTGCCGTCATGCTCGATCACGCTGCCCGTAAACATGTGAAAACCGTCCGGGCTGTCGGAAGCGCCATCCGCGACAAGGGCGGTCGGCAGGTCTTTCCAGTGGATCAAATCTTTGGAAACAATGTGTTCCCAGGGGACATGCTCGACGGCGCGAAGATAAAAGATGTGGTACTCGCCCTTCCAGAAGAACGGAATGGTGTCGGCAAGGCGGGCGAATGAGGGCCGGTAATGCACGGGCGAGGGCGGGGGCGCAACGGGAGCGACATACTCGGCATCGGGCATGATTTTCTCCTTTTTCATCAGGGTGGCGAGTTCGTTGGCATCAAGGGCGCACGGCCACAGCGCGGCCTCTTCCATTTCGCCCGTAAAAGGCCGGACGATCTGGCCGTGATCGGTTTCCGCGCCAATGATAATGGGTTCGTTGTTACGCGCGAGTTTGCCATACCAGGCGCGGCGCGACATGAGTTTGCCGTCGCAGTACAGTGAGATGAAATGCCCGTCGTAGCTGCCGACAAAATCGTGCCACGCGGTGGGCGCGATACGCGAAACCGGAAAAAAGGCCGCGCCCAATCCCGCTTCGGTATGCAGTTCAAAGCCGATGTCGGGTCCGGGCGTGGGCGGCAGGTCTATGCTGAACAGGTTGAACGTCACAACCTCGTGGCTGCCGCGCTTGTTGAACAGCCCGTAACTCCACAGTCCGCGCGGGTCACGGGCGCGCAGATACACGGTCAGCGCGGCAGGATTGAGGTTGAAGGCGTTGCCCGCATCGAAATAGGCGTTTGTCAGGCGAACCGCTTTGCCGCCGACATTCACGCCGGTTTCTGCTGTAGGCACGTCGCGTTCAATCTGCCCCTGCGTTCGCAATGGGTATTTGTCGGAAGGAACGGCATTGTTCAGTTTCCAATGCGCCGTCGCTTGATTGAGCAGCGCGTCGCGCGTCCCGGCGGGTTGCGCAAGCAGCATCAGGGACAGACAAACGGGCAACAGCATAATTTTCTCCTGTCAACAGCGAAATTGAGAAGCGCATTCTGTTACGCGCTGTTTAAGGTTTTGGCTGCCGATTTCCTGCTTTGGGTTTTCGCGCTTTTTCTGGCGGCGGGGCGGGAACAAGCGGGAGAGAAACGACGCTCTCTTTGTCAATGGAAGCGGTATTGATATACTCCGGCGACTGAAGGCCGGGCGCGAACGCTTGCAGCGCGTATATTCCTGGCGGCACAAGGTTAAATGTCGCGCTGTAAATGCCCATTTTCGTATCAAGAACGCTGTTTTGTTCCGCAACCGGCTTGCCATCCCGCGTTCGCAGCAGAACGCGGGCGGCGATAGAACCCTGTGGCCCGTTTGTAACCACTTTCAAATGCCACAAAGCTTCAAGAGGCACGGGAAGCATGACTGTGTTTTCCGGGGGAGTCCGTATCACGCGCGTTTCGCTGCCATAGCCAGCGGGATGCGTGATTCGGCCTGTGACCCTCCACGAGTACCCTTTGGCAAGCGCCAGTACCCCGCCCTTCGGCCCGATTTTGATTGTGCCGCCCTCCGCTTTGCCTGGCGGAGGCGGCGTGGTATACGCGCCCGCGTTCTCGACAACCACTTCGGCCTCCCAATCGTCACCCGGCGGCGCGAAGTATGACATCACTTGAAAATGTACGTCCTCCAAAATAGGCGCGGCCTGAACAATGGCCTGACGATCCACAACCTGTACCGCGTAGTTTTCGCCGCCCGCGCTCACGTCTCCCGGCATCAATCCGGTACGCTGCTGCCATACGCGCTCTTGCAACAGGCGGTTCGCGGTAAAGGCCGCCAAATGCGAGAATTGCCCGGTTTGGGCCGCCAACGCTTCTGAAAGCGTTGGGCGCAGCAAATCCCAAAAGTCGAGCGTATGCTTGATGCGCTCGTAAGGAACCAGCAGCACACCGAGGACGCGGCCATGCAGTTCGGGCGACCAGCGCATGACTACGCGCGAAAAGGGCGGCAATTCGGCATTGCGAACCCCGGCCTCAAAATCTCCGCGCCCAAACGCCAACAGTTTCGCGCTCGTGGCGGCGGCAGTCAGCGCGGGCGGCAAACCCGGCGGATGGCGCGTGGTATTCAGTCCCGCCCCGGCAATCTGCCGGACAGCCTGATACCTGCGCAAATTCTGGAAAGAAGCGGGCGGCATGAATGGCTGCGTTTGAAAGGTGTCATTGATCAGTTCGGCAACCGCGCAGGCGCGGCTGACCCCGGCTCCCATTTCGGCCAGCGCGACGTTTGCGTCGTCATTATAAGCATGGCCCACCAGCCCGGAAACGTCGGGACATTCGTTCATGCCGGGAAGCAGAACGGACGCAGGACGCCGGGGCTGAAACTCGCCTTCGAGCGACACGGAAACAACATAATCGGGAAAACCGCGCTGAACACCCAGCGCGAACAAAGGCTTGCCCGTTTTAGCCTTGCCTTCCAGCAGGAAAAAACTCGCGTCCCAATCGCAGCCAACTTCGCCTCGAACCTGCGCCCCATCTCCCCGCGCCCGAACCGAACCCACCACGCGCCCGCTTTCCCATTCCCGAACCACCACGCTGCCCAGCCGCATCCGCGCATCCGTAATATCAAACGTCAGCCGGAACGTATCCCCCGTTGGCCCGAACTGCCCCCATCCCGCTTCATTAGGAACCTCAAACTGGGAAAGCAGGCGCGTCGTAAAGGTTTCCGGCGTAAAGGGATTGGACAGGTTCGCGGGAAACGCCAGAACGTTGGCGGTCAGGCGCATTTCGCGCTGTCCGCGCAGTGGGCGGAACTGCTCAAAACGCGCAAACACGCCGACATGCGCGGCAATGCTTTCGTCGTCCGGCAGCGAAATGCGCTCAAAACCGGAAAATGTCTGCGCATCCAAATGTTCCCCGGCCAGCAGCAGGGGCGCAGCCAACAGCAAATCGCGACGTTTGAGCAGCATAGCAGCCTCCGAAACAACATTGTTTCCACAGTGAACTTACGCGATCATTGCCAGAACTGATAGGTGGGCAGGTCGCGGAAAATGCCGTACATGTTCCACAGGCTGCCGACGACGAACTGGCCGAGCATCAGGCCCAGGAAGAACGGCAGCGACCGATGGAAGCCGCCCCGCCCGCCATAGCGCAGGATCAGGGATTTGAACATCCAGGCCAGAAACAGCGGCCCCCAGACCAGATTGATTTCCCAGGACGACGTCACGGCGAAGGCCAGCGGATGCAGCGGCCACCAGGGAAGGCGAACGCGCAGCCATTGCAGCAGAAACGCGATCCCGAACCCGACCGCAGATCGCCAGAAACTCCTGGAACTTGCCGAGCTGCGGGGTCTTCAGCCAGCCGTCCAGCTTGTTGAACGGCTCCGGCGCCGAACGTCATGCGCGATTTGCCTTCCGCGCCGTAACTGTACATCAGGTGCAGAATGGCCCAGAACGCGACGAAAACGGCCACCGTGCCCAGACCAGAAAATCGCGCCGTTCCACTTGCGGTAATTGCGTGCGCGACTGCTCCGCCAGCTTGTACGCTTCCAACTGGTGCGGCATGGGGTGCGAGCGGTACGCGCGGTTGAACCAGAAGAAGAGGGCGAAGACCGTCAGGTTGTCGGCGTTGAAGGCGCGGCTGCCCGCCACGCGCGTCATAATCGTCTCCGGGCCGGTGAAGTGCAGGTCGTGAATGGGCGTGCCCAGTTCCGCGCGCATGCGCGTGATGGCAAGGGCGAGCGCGAAATACATCAGGAAGAAGAGGATGGCCGATCCACCACGTGCATGCCGAGATAGGCGGAAAAACGCACCAGACACGCCCACGCCGCCGAGAATCCCAAGAACCGCCGTTGCGGTAACGCATCGGCTCGCGGCTGTCGTCCAGGGTGGACGGCCTGCCCAGAGCGCGGCGCAACACCTGTTGCAGATAGCCCCGGCTGATCCAGACGGAGTACAGACAGAACGACAGATTACGCGCCGAACGCCTGATTCTCCGTGTAGGGGAAGCGCGGGTCCTGATCGTAGGCCATCGCGACCGAAGACACCTTCTCAAACTTCCAGAACCAGTAGAAAAAGACGCAGGAGAACAGAAAGTCGAGCGGCATGAACATGCCCAAGCCGATCATGAACGGATAAAAGGAGAGCGGCGTCCAGCCCAATCGCGTTCCAGGGCTTGGCCGCGAAAGAAGGGCGCGATGATCGAGGAAACTCTGGCCGAAACCGGGCGTCAGCACCGTCGGAATGCCGGGATAGTAGTAGTTCAGGCTGTTGATCATGTCAATCGCGCCCGCGAGGATAAACCCGATCCAGAACAGGCGGTTGCGGAACATGCCCTGCGGCTGAAACGCCTGTTCGCTCGTGATTTGCAGCGGCAACTGCACGATGGGATAGGTCGAGGCGCTCGTTGTCCGTCCACTGCTTGCGCAGAATGCGCGTTGATGCACAGCATGACGAACAGCAGCGTGGAGACAAACAGCGTCCAGATGGTCACGACCGGCAGCCAGGCGCGAATATATTTCCAGTGCCAGATGCTGTCGTTGCCCAGATAGTAACTTTTGTAAATGGCCGGGTCGGTGATGAACAGCCATGTGCGGGCAGATGCGGATTGATGAGCGTGCCCCAGTTGTTGGTGCTGTCGGCGTGCTTGAACGACCAGGTCAGCATCGGAACGAAGACTTCCAGCATGTCGTGCCCGGACACGCACGAGCCGATGCACAGGACGGAATAGACGAGCAGCAGTTCGCCCCGCTCCAGCGCGGCGCGCGGCGCGAAGCGCATGCACGACGCGGTTGAGCAGGGTCAGGCAGAGCAGAATGAAAATGGTATTGAACAGCAGCGAGATCGTCGTCGGGTGCGCCGAATAGCGCACGACCTCCATCTGCACGACCCAGTAGGAGTTGATGGGCAGCAGCAGCAGGCACAGCAGCACGGAGCGCCACGTCACCGCCCTGCGCTGCATCGCCGTACCCGTCAATGGGGACGGCAACTCATCCACCATCGTCTCGGAAACAGTGTTCTTCGTGTTCGTATCGGATGTATTAGATTGTGCAGGGTTCTTTCCCGCCTCGGAGTCCATCGTCATTGATATGTTCTCGGTTCCTTAGATTTTAATACGCGAATATATCTGCCAGCGAAAGCGTCAGGTCAGGAAACACTAACGACGTAACGCTTTCATCGAAGCCGTAGACCGCCACGCTTTCTACGCCCTCTGCCGTGAGGCGCAAGACTTGAACCGTTTCCGCCTGTGAACTGACCAGCCACGCTTCTTCCACGCCGATGCTGCGGTAATCTTCGATTTTGTCTTGAACAATACGCCGGGTTTCGCTGGGCGATAGCACTTCAATAACGAGTTGCGGCGGCTGCTCCAACGGCCCTTCCATCATAATGCCGCCGGACAGTTCCAACCGGTCATTGGTGATGAACATAACGTCCGGCTGGCGGGTTTGCAGGCGCGGAATACGGCGTATCAACACATCAAACGGAGAAACAATCACGATGCCGGTACGCCGCGCCACCTCATACGCGCTCAACAGCAGAATTAGCCGGATTACAATGCGCTGATGAATGAGCAAAGGCGTGTTCATAAAGTGGCGCACTCCTTCAATGATTTCATAGGGTTGCAAGGTCGGGCGCTTGCTCATAAAATCTTCGAGGTATTCCTCGTAGGTAATTAATTTCTGCGGCGCATCCGGTTGTTTTAGTGCTGTTGCTGTCATCATGCCCTCTTTTTAGATTGTCTTGAACCATGATCAGGCATGATTTTGATGATTACCATGATAATGCGCTGTTTAACGTGTCACCTGTCTGATTAGCGAAAGGCTATGAGGAACGCGCCTCCTTAATCATGGTCATCATCAAAATCATGCCTGATCATGGTTCAAGACAAAGAACACTTCACCTAATGGTCTAACCACCAACGGTTTACCTGAGCAGGTTGCTGTGTAGGCGTTGTTGGCTGCGAAATTAACGGCGTAGATGTTTGTACAGGCGCGGTTGCAAGTCGGGGCGTTGAAAAAACGGCCTCGAAGTTCCCTGTTTGTTCTATGGGGCCGCAACACCACTCAATGAGTTTTATGGCAAAGGCGCGGACTTCGGCGGCCTGACTGCGCCGGAGTTGACCGAACAGGGCGGATTGCGAGGGCGCTTTGAAATCCGAAGACGAGAAAATCAGGTTTTCGCCCGTGTGGTACTGTGTCCCATAGTTCCGGCTCGACGGCGAGGGCGCGGAGGCTGACATAAATCACGAGCGCGGCGAAATTGTCCAGATTGTGGTCGTAATGGTTGGCCTGCCGCTGCGGATGCTGGTAATTGGCGTGGCCGAGTTCGGCGCAATTTGTGCCGTGCAGCGCGGGAACGTACATCGCATCGTAGTCTACCAGACACGCAAGGCCTTTCGATGTAACCAGAACATTGCCGTGCTGCAAATCCCCGTGCGCCAACCGACTGCCGTGCAGACTGTTCACCATGCCCCGCCACTGCGCCGCCAGTTTCAGCAAATCCTGCGGGCGTCGCAATTTCTTCTTCACAAACGTATGCAGCGCAACGCCATCCACCCACTGCATTTTGACAATCGGGTACTGCTGTCCGAACAGGCGAATCCCTGCGGCTGATACTCGAAATCCACCAGAAACGGCAGCCATAAACTCTTTAGATGGTTTGTAACATGCGCGTAGTGCTTCTGCTGGTCGGCGCACTGCCGCAAAAAGCACCGCACGGCCCACCGCTTTCTTGCCCGTCTGCACCTCGTACACGCTGGCGAAATTGCCCGACGCCACGCGGGGCAGGCCGAGCGCGTTTGTCGCCACCACGCCACCTTGCAATTCCGGGTCGGAAAAGCACAGCCGGGGGTTTTGAACGGCGTCCTGATAATCGGTCGGATTGGGCCACTTCATACGCGCGTATCCCTCCTCAACACCTCAACGACACAGCGCTTATTCTTTCCGGCAGTAATACCGGGCGAGAAAATACGTTTTGCTGTATGCCACTTCTATTCGCGATAATCTGCGCTGATTCCTGCCTGCTCTCAACACAGGTCCCTTCCGCGCCACACGCCGAAAAATTTCAAAGTCAACAGGAAACGTTTCGCTTATAAGCCGATTCCGGTTCCTGTTCGATCTCTAATTGCGCCCTGCGTTTTCACCCGACTTTACCCGACAATATTGCAGGGCATGCCTCTGTTTCTGCAATCACTTCTCCTCGGTTTCAACGGGTGTATCGGTTGAACAGGATATTTCGATCATTCACAGTGAGGAGTAGAACTCACTTTTTCTGTACCCTGTTCGCGTACTTTCTCTGGCAGTTTTTAAGGAGAAGATTATGCCGATTTACATTCGCAATCTGGTTGCTATGCTCACCATTGCCGCCGCGTTTTTCTGCCCGCGCTTCGTTTCCGCCCAAACTATATGGGTTACAGCGGGCCACGTTGGACAGGACACCGGGATACTTGGAACCATAACGTCAACAGGTGTTTTTACCGAGATAGGCGCTACAAGTACGCAGTTATCCGGTATCGCGTTTTCTCCCGAGGGCGTTTTGTACGGAATAAGCACAGATGCAACCACGCTGTTCACCGTGAACGCCAACACAGGCGCGCTGACCACAATCGGCTCTACGGGACTGGATGCGGAACAGGCAGACGGGCTGGCTTTCCGCTCCGACGGGACGCTGTTTCTGGCAGATCAGGTGAGTAACCTGTACACTCTTAATCTCGGCACAGGCGCGGCCCTGCTTGTGGGCGCTATTGGCAACGCTTCTGTCGGAACTATCGCTTTTGATGACGGCGGCAACCTGTTTCAAACCAATAATGATCCTGCTAATGGGGCCAATAATCTTGACGTGCTGAATACCCTCGATCAGACTACCGGAGTGGGAACGGCTGTGGGCAGGGCAGGGGCGAATACCGCTTTTACTGGCATCTTCGGCCTTGCTTTCTCGAACGGTTCCCTGTTCGGTTTCGACGATTCCGAACATGTTATTCTTCTGGACACTGTTAGCGGTTTCGGGACGCAGGTTGGCGCGTACCAACTGCCCGATGCTCAGATTGTGCTTTCCGCCACCGCCCCTTCCGCTGTCCCCGAACCCTCTGCTGTCGCCTTTCTGTCCGGCTTCGTGTTGAGCGGCGCGGCTTTCCTGTGGCGGCGCAAACAATCGCGCCAAATCGCCTGAGCGTCACGTATAGTCTGAAACCGGCTTCAACATCAGCCACATCCCACCATTGCGGGATTGTGGCTGATGTTGCGTTACAGTATAATTCCGGCAATTGTACCTTACTGTAGGTTGTGACAGAAGGTTGTGGGGGTATCCTGAAGTGTATGGAATCGTTACAGGAGGCGGGAATGATACGAGTGTTGTTTGTATGTCTGGGAAATATTTGCCGTTCGCCGATGGCGGAAGCCGTGTTTCTGCACAAGGTAAAGCAAGCTGGCCTGGAAGACCAAATCGAAGCGGATCTCGGCGGGAACGGGCGACTGGCATCGGGGACAGGCTCCGCATCGCGGCACACAGCAGATACTGAAATTCAACAGTATCGCCTTCGCGCACAGCGCGCGGCAGATCGAGGGCGCGGATTTTCGCGGGTTCGATTATATCCTGACGATGGACGAGAGCAACTTCGCGGACGTCAACACGCTGCTTCGTCTGGCGCGTTTGGGCGAAGGCAAACACGCCGCATGTCGCCGCGCCTGATGGATTACGCGCCGGATGCGGGAAACGCGCGGAAGTTCCCGATCCTTACTATGACGGCAGATACGCTGAAGTGTACGCCCTTGTCGAGCAGGCCACAACCGGGCTGCTTGCCGACCTGCGCAAAACGCATAACCTGTGACTGCAAGCCCAACGGTTCCGAAACAGGAGTAGGGAGCGAATTCAGGATTGTCCATGCGCGGTTTTAGCGCATAGCGCCGGTCGTGTGGTTCGCGGATGGTTTGTTGCGATTGATAGAAATCAGATGGTCTACCATGGGTTTCCAGAACAGACCGGGGAAGGATTGTTTGTCGCGCATGTGGCAGGGGATGCAGCCGTTTTCGGATTTACAGGACACGCCTTGCCGACTTCAACAGGCGCGGTTGCCCTGTGGGGCAGGGGATGTCCCGCCGTATGGCATTGCAGGCACTGCTGCTCATATTTCCTGATGTCTGTGCTGACGTTTGTGTGGGCGGAGTGACACGTCAGACACGAGAGGACGCTGCTGTCACTGTTGCGACAGCGGCTGCGGACAAGAGCATAGGGCTGAAAGCGATGCGTGAGGGAACCGGCGGTAGTATCCAAATCCACATCTTTGAGGGAGCGATGGCATTTTCCGCACAGGTCGTTGAGTTGACCGGAAGGCAATTGATTCAGGCGCTTCATGGAAATGTGAGCCAGGTCGCCCCTGCGCATCGCGTCAACATGGGCTTTGCCCGCGCCATGACACGACTTCGCAGCCGACGCCATAAAATTCGGGCTTCGGTTTGATGTCATTAGGAGGCTGCGTCACGGAGTGACAGCGCAGACACCGGCCCGCGTCTTCATTGCCATGATGGATGCGCCCGAATACGGTATCCTCTCCGTTTTTAACCTCTTGCCCCGGCGTAAAATCCCATTGCCTGCCTTCAGGAAAATAACTCATGCGCGCTTCCAGTAACGTGTCTTTGCCTTGCAGGGAAATAAAAGTGATGCCCACTTTACCGGAGCCAAGAGCAATGTCAAGCGGCATGGGACCAACCGGGGCAATAGAGCGGGTGAGCGCCAGGCGGCCTGCCTCTATGCTCAGGGCATAACCTGCCAGGGGGATTGCGCCGGGAGCAGGCGCTAATGACCCCAGGGACGCGGTATCAGCCGCATGCATGGTAAGCGCATGACGGCTTCCGCGATGCTGCTGAAATTCGCCGGGATGGCAGGTCGCGCACGCGCTGTTGCCAACATACCCGTCAGGGTCCGTAATGGCCGCAGGCGCGACACCCGAAAGCGTGGAAGGATCAGGATTGCGGTGGCAGGCGGTAAGGACAAGGAGCAGCAGGAAAGAAACCGCGAGGCCGACGCTTAACGCGCGGACAGACAGGACATTGCGGCGAAAGAAATTTCTAAGTGGCATGGAGTATCATCACGCATCTTCAAAGCGAAATAATCAGAGCTGTGGCGCAAGCGACGCCAGGCATGGGCGTTCCAAAAAGGTTCTGCCACTTCTTTATGATAACACTCTGTCCTGTTAAATGTCAACTTCCTCTTACCCTGCTGGTGGTGGCGCGGCCCGTGAAAGCATTTGCGCTGTTATGAATGACAATCCGCCTGAGTTTTTGTGTACCCGGTAATATGCGCAGTCTTCTCCGTCGGGAACCTTATAATCGGGCATTTTAAGCGAAAATGTTTGTTCTTTATGAACAACATGCAGGAACATGCGTATACAGTGTTGAAAAGTATGTTGCGGTGTGCTATGATAAACGCATAGACGCGCATCCCTGTGATGGTGAGTTCTCCCGTAGCAACAGGAGTGGATGCAATTCAACGCTGTGAAGGGGGTGAAACTTTGAAGCAAGAAGTAAATCCTGCGATGATCATTGGGGCTGTCGTCGTTCTTTTGATTGTGATATTTTTCTATGCCCGCAGAACCATTAGCAATGGCGGGGGAGGCGAAAACCCCTACAAAAATGCGCCCCAGGGATTTAAGCCGCCCGGCTCCGGTGGTCCCGGCAGTTCCGGTGGTCCGGTGGGAACTGCGGCACCTGGCAAGTCCAGTGTTCCCGGCCAGTAGGAACAGCCAACGTGAACTTGCGCTCGTCGCTTGCTTTTGTTTCACGCGCAGGTGTCCAATGTTCCAGAATTGTCAGTGGAAGGCGTTTACGTGATCTTTCATGCGCCGGGAGAGAGACAGTCCCCGTTTGTGAAGGATTGTAACACAAGAAAGGAAAGTTATATGCAACGGAGCAACAACAGCCGCCGGCATAATGGTTTTACCCTGATCGAACTGCTCGTCGTCATTGCCATTATCGCTATCCTTGCGGCAATCCTATTTCCCGTCTTTGCGCAGGCGCGCGCCAAAGCGCGACAGGCAAGCTGCGCCAGCAACCTCAAGCAGCTTGGCCTGGGAATGCTGATGTATGTTCAGGACTATGATGAAAGGTTCCCCTTTGGAGGCTGGCAGCCCAACACCGCAGCGGGAAATGACGGACAATACCTGGGAATGGCAAAACACCATTGCGCCTTACATCAAAAGCAAAGGCGTTTATGCGTGTCCCGGAATCCACTGACCTGGACGAAGACCCGGCCAACCCGCAGCACCATGACTGGAACATCAACCCCGTCACCTACATGTACAACAACCAGCTGCCAACAGCCGCAAGCCGTCTAAATTCGCGGCCGTGATGGAGTCCTCTACGAACCTGGATGCTGATGGACGGCCACTCGGATTGGAACTGCTGTACCGGCTCCGACTGGCATGGGACGCCAATACACAAACTGGGATACGGAAGACACCACGTTCGGCTGCAATGCCCAGATCGTCGACCGGTTGGCTTTCCTGGCAGGGATTTACCTGGGGGCTGCCCCGCCACAACGGCGGCGGCCAGGTATGCCATTCGGATGGACATGTGAAGTATTATCAACTTGTCCCCAACGCACGACAAGCCGATTCCCCTGGCGCAAGGAAACACCGCTTACGAAACGAATACGTGGTTTGAAAGCAACTACCCCTGTAACAAGTATATGATTCCCGGTCAGGACAATCCGGGAGCTCAGTGGGGCAATTAACCGGTAGCATCTGTTATCGGTGTTTCCTGAATACTGTCGAGCGCGTCGGCTGCTGCTCTCTCCAGCAACAGCCGGCGCGTCGGCAGTTACAATTTCAATTCATCAGCAAGTTGTGAAATGACATGAAATCTATTTCATTCGCATCCACGGCAGCCAGTACCTCCACGCCTCGAAAGCCACTACGCTGGCTTCCTGCTCCTGTTCGGGTTGGTCGCTATCGGCATCAGCCTGGGTATTCGCAACAGTTCCTGGGCGCGGGAACGCCAACTGCGGACGCTTTCCCTGGAAGAGTTGGCGCTGGCCGTTCACGACAGCCCCAAAGATCAGCTTACCTGGGTATATTATGGCGTTGCGCTGTTGGGTTCAGGCCGAACCGACGAGGCCCGCTGCGCACTACAGTGCGCCGTAAACTTGAACCCCAAAGTGGCGGACGCCCATCTCTCCCTGGGCAATGCTTATATGCGCGCCGGCAACATGCAGGCGGCGATGCAGTCTGTTTCAGGAAGCCGTTCGCCTGGAACCGAATAACCCCGCGACCCAGCTTGCGCTGGCAAAAGCCACGTATGCGATGGGCAGCGCGCGCAACGCCATTGACCCTCTCAAGAAAGTTGTCGCGCTTCAGCCGGACAATGTATACGCGTGGTATACGCTTGGGAAAATGTACGGCGACTCGCACGACTCTGATCTGGCGTATGAGGCGCTGAAAAAAGCGGTGGCTCTGGACCCGAAACAGGCTCTTTGCTGGCGCGACCTGGGGCAGCTTTCCCGCCACTATTCTCGTTATCAGGAGGCCGAACAGCATCTGCAAAAAGCGTTGGCGCTGAACCCCGCAGACCCCATCACGCATTTCTGGCTCGGGCAGTTGTATCTGCAAATGGGCGACAGCGATACGCTCCGCGCGCAGGCGCAGCAGCAGCTGGAAAATGCCGTCACCCTCGATCCGCAAATGAGCGATGCGCAGCTTGAACTGGGCCGTTTAAACGAGCGGAGGGGCAACTGGCAGGAAGCTGTAACGCATCTCCGCAAAGCCGCTTCCCTGAATACTTCCGATGACCAGGCGCTTTATCAACTGGGCTTGAGCCTGACAAAGATCGGCAAAGTGGCCGAGGGCAAGGCCGATCTTGCCACCGCGCAGGAACTGGCAAAAGCCAAACATGACATTGAAGACACGGAAAACCGCATCCGGCTCGACCCGCAAAATCGGCCTCTGCACCTGCAACTGGCGCGTTTGTTCCGCAAATACGAGAATGATGAGGGGGCCGTGTCGGAGTACAAAATTTATCAGCGCGCTGGGAGCCGAAGATGCAAAGGTGTCGGCAGGAAATCGAACAATACAAAGCGGAATTGAAGCGAAAAGCGGAAAACCGTTCGCATGCCGCGTCCATCGCCGCGCCTTCACATCCGTTGCCGCGCCCCCTTCGGCTGCCATCGGAGCGCAGCCGTGGTACCCACAGCCATGAGCGCGCGGCATCGAGGCAATTCTCCGGGTTCTCATTGCTCTCCTGCTGACAACAATTGTGCCTGATGTCCGCGCTCTCGTGCCGACAGGCAATTCCCGTGCCGCCGCACCGTTTGCCCCTGTTGCCGCCGCTCCCCCATCCGGCTGGTTTGAAGATCGCGCCGTAACAGCCGGAGTGGATTTCCAGATGGGACATGGCGGGAAATCGCCCCTGACGCTGCTGGAAACCATCGGCACGGGCTGCGCCGTATTGGATTATGATGGCGACGGCCATGCCGATCTGTTTTTGGTCGGGCAGCCGATGGGACTGCCCTGGGAAAAGCCCTCCGCGCAGCCATCGAACCACTCCCCCGCAGAACAAACGGGCCGGTGTCGGCTGTACCATAACAACGGGGCAATGGAACCTTTGAAGATGTGACAAAGGGCAGTGGCCTGGACGCGCCGGGGTTTTACACCGGCTGCGCGGTGGGGGATATAGATAACGATGGACGCCCCGACCTGCTCCTGACGGGCTACGGCGTTGTACGCCTGTATCGCAATTTCGGCGGGGGGAAGTTCGCCGACATTACGCGCGGATCGGGACTGGAAGCGCCGCCGCCACCAGTTGGGCCACGAGCGCGGCCTTCGCGGACATAGATCACGACGGCAAGCTGGATGTCTATATCGGGCGCTATGTGGTATTCGATTAACACGCGATGCAATTTTGCAGCGACCGAAAAATATCGCCCACTGCCTGCGGCCCCAAAATGTACGACCCGCAAATCGGCAGCCTGTACCGCAATCTGGGCAACGGACATTTTCAGGATGTGACGCGCCGGATGGGACTGGACAAGGCGCATGGCAAATGCCTGGGCGTGGCGTTCGCGGATGTGAATGGCGATGGCTGGCCGGACCTGTACCTGGGCAACGATGAGATGCCGGGCGATTTATTTATCAATCAGAAGGGTAAGGGGTTTGTCGAGGAAGCCCTGCCGCGTGGCGTGGCGCTGACAGAGGACGGAAAAGCGCAGGGAGCAATGGGCGTGGATTGGGGCGATTTCATGCGCGACGGCAGGCTGTCGCTGCTGGTTTCCACGTTTCAATTTGAAGGCTCGAGCCTGTACACGGATTCGGGCGAGGGGATTTATCAAAATCGTGGAATCGCGACGGGATTGGCGCAGGCGACGCGCCCGTATGTGGGCTTCGGGATCAAATGGGCCGATTTTGACAACGATGGCTGGCTGGATATTGCGCAGGCCAACGGGCATGTCTATGATAACGAGGAAAAAATAGATGCCATGTCGCGCTACCGCCAACCCCTGCAATTGTTTATGAACGACGGCAAGGGCGGCTTGCGGGATCGCTCACAGGAGGCGGGGCCGGGATTTACGACGCCCTGCGTGGGGCGGGCGCTTGCGATTGGCGATTTCGATGAGGATGGCAGGCTGGACCTGGCCGTCACCGATCTGGAAGGCCATGTCCGCCTGCTGTTAAATCGGATTTCCACAACCGGCAAATGGCTGCGAATACGACTGGTGGGCAGGCATTGCAATCGCATGGGCATTGGCGCGAAAATAACGGTCGTCGCAGGAAAGCAGTCCTGGAAAGCCGAATGTACTGCGGGCGGCAGCTATCTGTCCGCGAGCGATTCGCGGACGCATATCGGTTTGGGCAACGTAAACAGGGTAGACCGCATCGAAGTGCAGTGGCCGGATGGCCGGCAAAGCGTGGCGCAGTCACCCAAAATTCCCGGTGATGTGACAATCACGGAACCCTGAAGTTCAATATGAAATTTAGCTGAAATTTTAATGGAAGCAATCCCCGAAAAATTTGCGCGTCCGCGCGGGCGCTGGAAAACAATTCTGCTGCTGACTTTGGCCGTCTGCTGTGGCGGCTTGGCGGCCTGGTGGTTCGGCCCGTGGAGCGCGGCGTATCGCTATGAGCGCATGAGCATGGTGAACCTGCGCCGTCTGTTGGATGAGCATCCCAAAGACGCGCTGGGCTGGCGAACCCTGGGACTGCGCCTGGCGCGCGAAGGAGATGGGGCGATGGCCGAACCCGCGCTGATTCAGGCATACGCGCTCAATGAGAAAGACGTGGAAGCGGCAACGGGGCTTGCCGGTATTTTGATGGCGCAAAACCACTACCCGGAAGCCTTCCAGCTTCTGAAAACGGCAGTGGCGCAAAATCCCCGCAGTGTTCCCGCGCAGATGTCTCTCGGACGTTTGTATCGCAAAAAAGCGTCGTACCTTCATGCCTCCGAAGCGTTCAATGCCGTCGTTCAGGCGGATCGGAATGTGCCGGAGGCCTGGTATGAGCTGGCCGTATGCTATCTGGAAACGCAGCGTATCGCGCAGGCGCAGGAGGCTATCGCGCAGGCGTTGCGGCTGGTTCCCTCGGAGCCGAACTATCTGGCGTTGAAGGGCAGTATCGAGGTCGCGCTGGGCAATGTGGAGGCCGGAATTGCCGCCACGCGACAGGCGGCGCAGCTTGCCCCCGCCAGTCTTCACATTCAGAGCAATTATCTGACGATTTTGCTGACGAATCACCGCAACAAAGAGGATTTGGACAGCGCGGAGCAGGTCATCGGCATCGTTGAGCAGATCAGCCCGGACAATCCCCTTCTGCCGTTCGAGCATGGCGAATTAGAACGGCTGCGCGGTCACTGGCCGCAGGCGGCGCGTTTTCTGGAACGCGGCCTGCAAACAGCCCCACAGCATGATCAGACGTACTATTCTCTCAGTCAGGTCTACCTGCGCTTGAAACGCGCCAGCGACGCAGCCCGCATGTTGGCGATCTTCCGCGCCCGTGAGAACGCGCAGCGACAAATTGGCGAAATACGAGTCGCCCTGGAAGCGCGACCGAATGATGTTGCTTTGTACGCGCGCCTGGCCGATTTGCAGTTGCAGTCCGGCGATGTTGCCGGGGCGATGGACAGTCTGAAACTCGCGATTGGCATAGACCCGACGCAAAGCGTTCTGAAAGCGCGGCTTGCCCGGCTGCAAAGTGAAACCGGCGGCCCATCGCAGGGGACGCCATGAGGCAGACACTTTCTACGGATTGGCAATGCCTTTCAGCTTCTGCTTCAGCGCGAATTGCTGTGGGAGCGGCACAAACGCGCCGTATCCGCTTGCTGCTGTTGTTGTCCTGCCTTGCCGTTTGTGGCTGTGTCCGTCCCCGCCCTACAGCGTTCTTGCCTGCTTCCCCCTCGCCCGTCGTGGCGGCTGCCCCCCAATCTGCTTCTGCCCCGATTCGCTTGGTATCGGAGGCGGAAAAAGTGGGACTTCGTTTTACGCTCAAGAACAAAGGCCATTCCCCGTTCACGCTGCTGCAAACAGCGGGGGGCGGGTGCGCGTGGCTGGATTATGACGGCGATGGCTGGCCGGACGCGCTGCTTGTCGGGCCGCACAATGTGGGACTGTTCCACAATGAGCGGAATGGAACCTTTACCAATGTCACGCGGGGCAGCGGCCTGAAAACCGATGGTTATTGGATGGGCTGCGCGGTAGGCGATTACGATGGCGATGGCCGTCCCGATATTTTTCTGACGGGGTATCACTGCTGGGCGCTTTACCACAATCTGGGTGGGGGCCGCTTTGAGGATGTGTCGGCGCAAAGCGGTATTGGAAATCTGGATTGGTCCATGAGCGCGGCGTTTGCGGACTTTACAGGCACAGGGCGGCTGGATTTATACGTCAGCCAGTTTGTTAAATTCGATGCAAGCACGCCTCAGACATGCTTGGTCGCCACCGCCCGCTCCGCCTGCGGCCCGGAAATGTACGCGCCTCTGTCCGGCAGATTGTTTCAGAATGTGGATGGAAAGCATTTCCGCGCGATGGCATGGAAAGACACGGGTAAGACCTGGGGCGTTCTGGCCTCCGATCTGCTGGATCAGGGGCATCCGGCGCTTTATCTCGCCAATGATCAGATGCCGGGGGATTTATGGACGCGCTCCGGCAGGACATGGCAGGATGTGGGAACGAAAAGCGGCACGGCGTATGATGGACAGGGGCATGTGCAGGGCGGCATGGGCGTGGATTCGGGCGACTACGATAACGATGGCCGATTGGATATGGTGGTAACGACCTATTTTGCGCAATCCATCAGTCTGTATCATAACGATGGCGAGGGACTGTTTACTTACGCCAGCAGCACGACCGGGCTTGGGCCGGCCACCATGCCCTACGTGAAGTTTGGCGTGGGATTCGCGGACCTGAATAATGACGGCTGGCTCGATCTGGTAGTGACAAGCGGGCATGTGCGCGACAATGTCCATGACTTCGATGCTTCCCAAACCTACGCGCAGCCTATTCAGATATTTCAAAATCATCAGGGGCATTTTACCGAAGTGACGGCGACGTCGGGCGGCGCGGAGAACATGTCCCTCGTCGGCAGGGGACTGGCATTTGCCGACTATGACCGGGATGGCCGCGTGGATGTGTTGATTTGCAATCTGGAAGGCGACGCGGTTTTGCTGCACAACCAATCTGCGCCGCAGAACTGGCTGGACGTCCAATTACAATCTTCCGGGCCAAATCGCTTTGGATTGGGCGCGCGCGTGACGCTGAATGTCGGGGGGCAAAAACAACTGCGCGAAATACGCGCGTCGGGCAGCGCCATGTCCGCCCTGCTGCCTGTCGCGCATTTCGGACTTGGCTCGCATACCGGGCCGGTGACGCTGGAGATACGCTGGCCCGACGGCAAAACACAACGCGCGGATGTTGCCGCCATCAATACAACCGTGACAATCCGGCAGGGCGGCAGTATCGTCGCGCAGTCGCGCTGAACTGTTCTCCCATACCTGTCCGAACCCTACCCGATAAAGGCGCGGAACGCGCCCCTCACTCTTCGTCTGCGCTTAATTCTTCGACGGTTCCATTGCGCCGCGCGACGAGAGGGCGCGCGTTTTGCAGTTCGGAGATATAGTTTCCGCGCTTGTCGGGATCGAACGCGCCCAACTGTGGTTGTTTGTGGAAAATGGAGATATATATTCCCTCCTCGTGGGCCGTGCAGAGAATGAGGGGCGCTTTGTCGCCCTGCTTCTTGATGCTGTGCGCCGCATTGGGATTGACCCATTGAAACCCGTAGGTTTCGGTGTACTGCTGCTTGTTGATGGTAAGACTGCCCCGCGATACGGCTTTATGATTGTTGAGCCAGCGCTGGGCAGTCGGGCAAACCAGCAGTTTCGGATCAGGAATGTATTTGGGTATCAGAACGGCGACATTGGGCGGTTCCTCGCCCTTATGGTCTGCTTTGTAGCGCTTCCATGCCTGATAAAAAAGCCCCAGTCGCCGCTCACACTCCTGTTTTTCCGACTGCTGCAGCGCGACTTCCTGCTGAATCGCCGACTGCGCTTTGTGTTTCTGTACCATAAAATAGCCTCCAACGCCAATCAGGGCGAGGACGGCAATAACCACAAAAATCTTCAGCATGGACATAAGGCCTCCCGGATGCCGCCCTTACGCACGGACGGCTTGCAGACTTCTTCATCTGCATAATAGAATTTCAAAGTACAATGTTCAACATTTCCCGCCGAAATCCTCCATAGCGCTGAATTTATTCAGTTCACCCTATTTGGGAGAAACTCTGATACAATAGGAGGAGTATTGCGGTGAGCAGGATTGGGACGCATGAGGCGTCAGGATTGAAGAAGCGCAGGCAAAAGCGCGGATAGAAAGTGAGCGTAGTTCGATGTTCGTGGATGAAGTAGAGATTGAAGTGTTGGCCGGCAATGGCGGCAACGGTATGGCAACCTTTCGCAAGGAAAAATACGTGCCGAACGGCGGCCCGAACGGGGGCGACGGCGGGCATGGCGGCAGCGTGATCTTTCAGGTGGACTCTAATGTGACCACCCTGCTGGATTTTCGCTACCGGCATAAATATAAAGCGGACCGGGGCGGCGACGGCGGCGCTAAAGATATGTTCGGCAAGGACGGCGGCGATCTGGAACTGAAAGTGCCGTTGGGAACCGTTGTCACGGACATGGACACGGGCGAGGTTATCGCCGACCTGAACACGCCGGACGCCCGCGTCATCATCGCGAAGGGCGGCATCGGCGGGCGGGGCAACGCGCATTTTGCCACCTCGATACATCAGGCTCCCAAGTTCGCGGAACGAGGCGAACCCGGCGAAGTGAAGCGGCTGAAAATGGAACTGCGTCTGCTGGCGGATGTCGGCCTGCTTGGATTCCCCAATGTCGGCAAATCCACGCTGATTTCCGCCGTTTCCGCCGCCAAACCGAAAATCGCGGACTACCCGTTCACCACACTGACGCCCAATCTCGGCGTGGTGCGCGTCGAGTCCGAGCGCAATTTCGTGATGGCGGACATTCCGGGCATCATCGAGGGCGCGTCCGAGGGTATCGGGTTGGGGCATCAATTCCTGCGCCATGTATCGCGTTCGCGCCTGCTGATTCATATTCTGGATGTGAGCGGCATGACGGGGCGCGACCCACTGCAAGATTTCGAGATTCTGAACCGCGAGCTGGAATTGTACGACGCGCATCTGGCCGAACTGCCGCAGATCGTCGCGCTCAACAAAACCGACGCCATTCAGGATATGGCAAGCGTGGACGCCCTGCAACTGGAACTGCAAAACCGGGGCTATACCGTGTATCGCATCTCCGCTGCCACCCGGAACGGCCTGACGCCGCTGATTTATACCGTAATGGATCGGCTGGAAGCCCTGCGCGCGGAAGAGCAGGCGCGATTGGAAGCGGAACCGGCGGAAATGGTGTTTCGCGCCCTGCCGGAAGTGGACGACAACCACTGGGAGGCGCGGCAGGTCGGCGCGGGGCAGTACCAGGTGGTGGGCAAAGGTCTGGAGCGGATGGTGGCGATGACCGATCTGGAAAATGAGTTCGCCCTGCGCCGCCTGCAAAAGTCGCTGGATAAAATCGGCGTCACCAAACGCCTGCGCAGTCTGGGCGCGAAGGACGGCGATACGGTAAAAATCCGCGACATCGAATTCAATTTCGAGGACGAAGACAAGCCCGATGAGGAGTACGAGGCGCGGGCCGGCGGCAAGCGCAAAAACGCGCTGTGAGGCGGCTTCTGAAACAGCGTCTATTTTGCTGCTGTCTATTTTGCCGTTGCCCACCCCTCCTGAGTTCAGGCAAAATGGTGTTCCCGGTCGGCAGAGAAATCGAAGATGCCACAACGAACAATATATGGCCTTGTGGCTGTGGTGATTGGACTGGCGCTGTTCTGGAATTGGGCGTTCGTGACCGGGTGCGGCTTGCCTTCCGTTCTCGCTATGAACGACGTAGCGCCCATTCTCGCCGGCTACAAACAAACGCCGCATCTGTTGGCAGATAGCCTGCGCTGGTGGCATGGCCCGTGGATCGAAGACGGCATTCACGTTTTTCGCCCGCTCTCCTCTTATTTGCTCTGGGTTGAAACGTGGATCGGGCTGCATTGGGGCTTTCTGTGGGTTGGTTGGATGGGTTTTGGCCTGTTTGTTGTGGATTGCCTGCTATGCTGCGCTCTGGCCTGGCGTTTTACCCGTTCGCAAGCCTGTACCCTGCTGGCCGGAGCGCTCGGTTCGGCTTTGCCCCGCTTCAACTGGGGAGGGGCCACTCCGAAGGACTGGCTCGCCTGGTATCCCGCGCATCAAGACCTGATGCTGGCCGGCTTTCTGCTTGGCGCGCTTTACGGCCTGGATGTCTGGCTGGAAACCACGCGCCCAAAGCCTCTGGCTCTGTTCTGGCTGTGTTTCCTGTTGAGCCTGTTGACCAAAGAAACGGGCTATATATTTCCGGCAATGGCGCTCACGCTGGCCTGGAGCAAGCCCAACTACGTAATCGTGAAGCGGGGCGCGTTTCTGGCGCAAATCGGAGGGATGCTCGGCGCGGCATTGCTGTTTTATTTGTACCGCTGGCTGGTCATTGTGGCTCCGTACAATCCCCCGCCGCTGAAGTGGGTACACATTCTCAGGAAACCGTTTTTATACTGGTTTTTCAGCTTCTATGGCTACCTTCTGACGGCCACTTACTGGTACCCCGGCCTTGCCCTGCTGCTGGTTCTGCTGATTGGCGGCATAGTCAAACTGCGGCAAGGGGCAGGGGCCATCTGGTTCGCGCGCCCTTATTCCAAACTCCTTACCGGCTTAATTGTAGTTGGCGTCCTCTGGATTTATTGCAATGTCGCCTTTGCATCCCTGTCCGAAGCCATTCTCTATATTTTCGATGGCGGCGCCACGAAAACACAGCGCTTATCAGAGTTATTGGGTATGATGAGTGTTCTGTACACCCTATACCTCTTATGGAAATACCGCAGGCAAGAACCATCGCTTGCGGCGTGGGCAATCATGGCGCTTGCCTATATCCCTGTCTTTACCTATCTGGGCTGGCACTATACGCTGCTGGGATGGTTCCTGCGCAGCGCTTTGTACTGGCCCATCGTCGCTAAATTGGTATGGCGGAACACCATCGCCCGCAAGGACTAAAATACCGTTATGCCGCCGCAACGCATTGTCGTCAAAGTGGGAACCAGTACGCTTACCAACGCGCAGGGACGCATTGACCGCGCCTTTATCGCCGACCTGACCGCGCAGCTTGCCGCTCTGCGTCTGCAAGGCCATGATGTGATTTTGGTCACGTCCGGCGCGATACGGGCGGGCAGGGAGGCCATGGGTGTTGGGTATTCGGTGTTAGGTGTTGGGGAAGATACGCGAATACCGGGGGAAGAAAAGGAGAAAAGGAGAAGAGGAGAAGAGGAGAAGATACGAGATACGAGATACGAGATACAAGAAGAAGAAAATTCATCCTTCATCCTTCATCCTTCATCCTTTCCCAACACCCTTCCTTATAAGCAAGCCGCGGCTGCCATCGGGCAGGGCTTGCTCATGCACACCTATACCGAAGCGTTCGCGTGGCGGGATGTGACCGTCGCGCAGGTGCTGCTGACACGCGACGATTTGAGCGACGCTTCCCGTTTCGCCAATGCGCAAAACACTCTCCGCGCCCTGCTGGATATGGGCGTCGTCCCTATCATCAACGAAAATGACACCGTAGCCGTCGAAGAAATCAAATTCGGCGACAACGACACCTTGGCCGCCCGCGTTGCCACCTTTGTGAATGCGGATTTGCTGCTGATTTTTCGGATGTAGAAGGCTTATACGCGCAGCCGCCGGGGGAAGAAAAGGAGAAAAGGAGAAAAGGAGAAGAGGAGCCGCAGGATTACCCGAACACCCAACACCCAACACCTCAACACCCTCATTCCTGTTGTGGAGCGTATTGACGCCGCGATTGCCGCATTGGGCGGGGAAACGACGAGCGGCGTGGGAACGGGCGGGATGCGTACCAAGATCGAAGCGGCGCGTATCGCGACGCAGGACGGTATTCGTACTGTGATTGCGCGGGGGCGGCGTGAGCGCGTCATTGACGATGTGGTACACGGGCGCGATGTGGGAACCACGTTTCTGCCCTGCCCGCCGAAATAGAAAGCTTGTCCTTATGAAGATTGTTCTCACAACATTTGGCAGTTTGGGCGATTTGCACCCGTATATCGCGCATTGGCCTGGGCTTGCAGGCGCGGGGGCATGACGTGGTTCTGGCGACAAGCCATGTTTATAAAGACGAAAGATCGAGTCGGAAGGGCTGCGCTTTCATACCATGCGCCCCGACTTGCTGGACTTTGGCGACCCGGAAGACGTGATACGCAAAGCGATGGATTTGAAGACGGGCACGGAATACTTTGTCAAGGAGATCGCTACGCCGTATCTGCGCGAAAGTTACGCGGATTTGACGGAAGCGGTGAAGGGCGCGGATTTGCTGGTTACGCAGGGCGCAGTCTATGCCGGGCCGCTTGTCGCCGCCAAACTGGGCGTAAACTGGTGTTCCACGGTCTTGCAGCCGCTTGGCTTCATCTCCGCGTATGACCCGCCCGTGTTTCCGCCCGTTGACCCGATTGTGGCTCTGTTGCCGCGCCTGCGCAAATTAGGGCCGGGGTTCCATCGCGCCTTGAAACGCCTGATGAGCGCGAAACTCGCGTCCTGGAGCGCGCCGATACGGGAATTTCGCGCGGAATTGGGCCTGCCGCCCACCGAAGGCGACCCGTTGCTGGACGGGCAGCACTCGCCGCAATTAGTTCTGGCGCTGTTTTCGCCCCTGCTTGCCGCGCCACAACCGGACTGGCCGCCTCATACGGTACAAACCGGCTTTCCCTTTTACGACCGTCTGGAAGCCGGACAGGACATGCCGCCGGAACTGGCCGCGTTTCTGGAAAGCCGGCCCGCCCCCGATTGTATTCACGCTCGGCTCCTCTGCGGTCATGGATGCGGGCGCTTTCTACGCCCACAGCGCGCAGGCGGCAACGGCTCTCGGCAAGCGCGCCGATTCTGCTGATTGGCCGCGACCCGCGCAATCGTCCCGCAACGCCTCTGCCGGACACCATTCTGGCCGCCGAATACGCGCCCTATTCGCGAACTGTTCCCCTACGCCCCCATCATTGTGCATCAGGGCGGCGTGGGCACGACGGGGCAGGCGATGCGGGCGGGCAAACCCATGCTGATTATGCCCTACAGCCACGACCAGCCCGATCACGCCGCCCGCATTGCGCGTATGGGCATCGGCAGAACCATCTCCCGTGACCGCTACACGGTGGAAACCGCCACCCACGAACTCCGCGCCCTGCTCGAAACCCCATCCTACGCCCAAAAAGCCGCAGAAGTCGGGAAGCAGGTACAGGCCGAAAACGGCGTCGAGGCCGCCTGCAACGCCATCGAAGCCAAATTCCAGAGAATGAAAAACACACGGAGAATAAGGACGTAACACGGAGAGAAAAGGAAAGCGAGAAGCAAAGGCTTGTTTCTCTCTTCTCCACCTCCGTGTCCTCCGTGTTCTCCGTGGTTTAATTTCGTTTCAGAAGGCGTAGCGGATGGGGCAGTAGGGCAGTTTTTCGCGCAGCAGCGCGCAGAACTGCTCGACCCAACGCCGTTTCAGTTTCACTTTGTAGCGCAGGTTTTCGCCGCCCGTGCCGGATATTTTCGTCTCCTGGATTTCCGGCATCCACAGCCACTCCTCGCCTTTGGGTGCCAGCCCAGATTCACTTCGTGCAGTTCCTCGTTGTGCGTCAGAAACGCCACTTCCGCCGCCATCTGCTGTTTGGCGCGCGGGCTGAGGCTGTCATCCAGCAGGGTAAACAATTCCGCATAATCTTCCAGCCAGCCGTCATAAACGATCACGGGCGCGAAGTTGACATTCACTTCATACCCGGCCTCGACAAAATCATTGATAGCCGCGATACGGTCCGCCACTTTCGATGTGCGAACATCCACCACTTTGGCGACATGCGGGCGGCATCAGGCTGAAGCGCAGGCGGGTTTTGCCCTGCGGATCGTAGTCCAGCAGTTCGCGGTTGACGTATTTGGTGGCAAACGTGGCTTTGGCGTTGGGCAGCGTTCGGAACAGGGCGACTAAATCTTTGATGTTGTCGGACACAAGCGCGTCCGCCGCGCAATCGCTGTTGGTTCCGAGTTCATACGTCCACAAATGCGCGTCGGCCATCGTGGGTTCGGTCTTCTCGCCCTGCCGCCCGGCATGTCGCGCCAGATACCCGCAAATCTGCTCGATGTTGACGAAGGTTGTAATGGGGTTTGCAAAGCCTTTACGACGACCGACATAAGCAGTACGAGCAAGCCATCGAGCAGCCATTTGCGTGGGAAGGCGCGACGAAATCGCAACTGCGCTCGTAGGGCATGGCGGCCAGTGATTTCTTGACGCCAAGCACCAGCACATTGCGCTTTACCTTGACCCAATCCTGAACCAGTTCCGCATTGCCGTGCAGTTCGGGGATTTTCCAGTGGGAAGCGATTGCAATGCGTTTGGCGTCGGGGAAGCGGGCCAGAATTTCACGCCCTCGCGCATACTCTTCGATTTGCGGCTCCATGTAGATCGTGTCAATGTGCAGCAGGCTGCGGGCGTCGTGGTGATGCCCGTGTCCGTTCCCGGCGTTTGTGACGTCTTCGTCCGCTTCCTCTATCATTTGCAGTTCATGCGCATGCCGGGGATTGATTTGCAGTTCCGTCAGGCGTTGCTCCAACACTTGGTCCGCCGCGCCGTCCGCTTCCGATGCAATTTCCTGCTCTCTGCCTGCCATGTTCTGCCCGCCTTGCCGCCTGAAAGTAAAGCCGTTTTGAAAGGCGCTCTGTCCCTGCCAAACGCTTACATATCACTCCATAATCATACGTTTGCGACAAAAGTATGTTTGCCGGAGGAGGGTAGAAACAATCAGGGGCGGCATATTTTCCACTGCGTGTGCTGGGATGGAACAAAGGAACGGAATGTACGCCTGTTACGTCTATCTGCATAGATACGGCTACTTTTTTGTGCTGCCGTCAACATGAATACGGCAGGAAAGAGGAAAAACATGATACGCAATAGTTTCAAACAGGCAGCGGCGATGGGATTGACCGCGTTGCTGCTCCCGGTAACTCTGGCATTGCCCGCGCAGGGACAGCGCAATCGAACGACGCTGGAATCCGGCACGGTGATCGCGGTCAAACTCAACGACGCCCTGAACTCCAAAGACGGCGCAAAGGCGATGCGTTTACCGCAACCGTCAACAATGGGGATGGCAACAACAACGCCGGACTGCCGGACGGCACGAAAGTGGAAGGGGTTGTGCGCTCCGCCGAAGCCAAAAGCGGCAAAGAACCCGGCAAGTTGGACCTGGATTTCACCCGCATCGTGATGCCCGGCGGCCGCTCCTATCCTATCAGCGGAACGCCCATTGACCCAAACAGCAAAACCGTCACGCGCAAGGACGGCAGACTGGTCGCCAAATCGGGCAACAATGGCCCCAGCCGTCTCACCTACGTCGGCATCGGCGCGGGCGCGGGTCTGCTGGTCAACGTCCTCACAGGGCGCAAGGGTACGCTGGTGGACACGTTACTTGGCGCGGGGCTGGGCTACGGCGCGGGTTCCGTTATCAAGAGCGGCAAATCCACGCGGGATGTGGATTTGAAGGTAGGAACCAAAATGGGCGTTCGCCTTGACCGCAGCATTGCCATTGCCCGCTGATACACTATGAACAACAAGTGAGTGGTTGGGCATAATTTTAATGCTTGCAGAGGAAAATTGCCTCGCAAGCGCGAATAAGCAGGCATTATGCCCAACCATCCCTTAGCCGAAGGGTTTGGCTTTCCTACCGATAATCTTTCTCCTGACGCAGACCGCGTTCGCAGTAATCGTCTGTGTCCCTTCAACAACACCTCACCGAATTGTACCAAAAGCAGCGTCGAAAATCCGCTTGGCGTGTGCAGCGTATTCGGCACGGGCGGCGAAGTGGCGATTACCTGCCCCGTTCGGTTTCGGCAGGATTGGCGCATAGCCACCGATGCCGCCGAGTTCTTCTTTCCGCCGGATGCGGCTTGGACTTCACTGACGGAGGTACAGCTTAATGACCGCGCAGGCAAATCCGCCGGCAACATTGATGTGGTACTCATCTCTTATGATAAATTGGGCCGCGTGGTAGATTACGGCGCGTTGGAAGTGCAGGCGGTTTATATTTCGGGCAATGTGCGAACGCCCTTTGAACACTACATGGAAGACCCACTAACGCGCTTCGACATGGATTGGAAGCGTCAGCGCAACTACCCGCGCCCGGATTATCTTTCCTCCTCCCGCAAACGTCTGGCTCCGCAACTGATCTTCAAAGGCGGTATCTTAAACTCGTGGCAGCGCAAAATGGCGGTCGCGCTGCATCGTGGCTTCTACAACACTCTGCCCAAACTGGAGGAAGTAGACAAAGCCGATGCAGATATGGCTTGGCTGATCTACGATACGCTCCACGATGCCATGCAGAACCGCTATCAACTTGCGCGTCACAAGATCATCTACACCAAATTTGAAGCCGCGTTGTTGAAGATCACTCGCTCGGAGGCTGGTGACGAGGGCGCTTTTATGGGACAGTTGCAGGCGCAACTCAACAGGAGATTGAACAGTGGCGGAACCGTGTCCAACCCCCTTGATACAAGTTTGTGAACCGGCATATCAGTATGCGCTGTTTGATGCGCCGAAAAGCGAAGCCATTGTCAATGTCGCGTCGGTTCCACAGCGCAGTCCGTTTCGCTATCCCGGTGGCAAAACGTGGTTTGTTCCACGTTTGCGGCAATGGCTTGCCGGACGTTCTGAAAAACCGATGGAGTTTATAGAGCCGTTCGCGGGCGGCGGCATTATCAGCCTGACCGTTGCTTTTGAAAGGCTGGCGGAAGCCGTTACAATGGTGGAACTGGACGCGGATGTGGCTGCCGTGTAGCAAACCATTCTTTGTGGTGACGCGGCATGGCTGGCGAAAAAAATTATAAACTTCAACCTCACGCCTGAAAACATACAGGCGGAACTTGACCGCTCTGCTTCTAATCTACGCGAACAAGCTTTTCAAACTGTGCTGCGCAACCGTATCAATCACGGCGGCATTTTAGCGCCGGGAAGCGGACGCCTCAAACATGGCGAAAACGGCAAAGGGCTGGCGTCGCGCTGGTATCCGCAAACGCTGCAAACGCGCATTGACAACATCGCCACTGTTGCCGACCGCATCCGCTTTGTGCAGGGCGACGGGCTTCAAGTTTTGCGCGACAATGCCCACCGCTCGGATGCAGTTTTCTTCATTGACCCGCCCTATACCGCCGCAGGCAAGAAAGCCGGTTCGCGCCTGTATGCCCACAACGAACTGGATCACGAGGAACTGTTCCGCATTGCCGCAGCCTTGCGGGGCGATTTCCTGATGACCTACGACAACGCGCCGGGCGTATGCGAACTGGCGGCAAAACACCACTTCGAGACGCTGGCGATCCCCATGAAGAACACACACCACGCCGCTATGACGGAACTGCTCATCAGCCGTGACCTGAGTTGGGCATAGATCAAGAATCCGATGCAGCAACTAATCAAATGTATTCAGTGGCACAAAGTCAAATTTCATTGTTTTTAATCTTTGTTGATAACAATGATAACGATTGAGATACCAGCATCTCCCTGTCACTTTTGTAGAGGATCAAATCACCCCATTTGTATTCTTTTCTGTGAAATTGGAGAACTTGACTACGAGTAAGGTAGAAACACTCATCAGGTTTATTTTCATGGCGATAGTGAACGATTAGAATGTAATTATCGTTCTTCTCTTCAATATCTTTCAGCCCTACTACTCGGTTATGCCCTGACACGCTTTTCACTTGAACATCATAATGCTTGACCGAGTTGCCTACTGGCGAACGGATAATCATATCAATGGCTTGATCATCAACGCACGGTAAATATACATCAAGACCATTACGTATTAACTCGCCTGCGACAAATAATTCGCTACTTTTCCCGTTTCTTGAGCGAACATTCATTAGGTTCACCTCCTGTACATTCGTGTAGAGTATGTCGCAAAGGATAGTGTTCAATTTCCAATAGTAGGAAATTCGCCGATACGCAGATTGGTGCTGCCGTAGGGGATGAGTTCCACGGTTTCTAGGGGCGTATCTGTCTGTACCGGGCTTTGGGGCAAGGTTCCTGCAGAGTTCTGCTCCATTTGCCACTGCGGAACCCGTTTGGCCGGGGCGGTTATCACGACGGGCGCGGCATCGGGCGCGAAGGGCGTGTCGCCGAGCGGCTGTTCGCGGACGGCAAGGCCGCTGCTGTGCGTGTGTTCGTCAATTACAAGGCCGTAGTTCCAGGGCGTGGTGGCGTGAACGGCGTAGTCGCAATGGGGCGCAACCCCGCCAATCGGCTCGAATCGCTCCCCGATGCGCAGTCCGTACACCAGCGGCCCGCGCGAAACCGATACCGAACTGTGGAAGCGGCGTTCCAGATGAATATGCTGTGGCAGGGTAAGCCGGACCGTATCGCCGTTGTGCCAGGTTCGGTCCAGCGTGTGCCAGGTTCCGGGTTTCAGATGCTTTTCAATCTGTTCATGCCCGACTTGAATGATGGCCCGCTCCGTCCATGCGGGAATACGCAGTGTCAGCGGGAATTCCGTCGGTGACGCGCACTGAATGGTGAAGCCGATTGTGTCGCGGAACGGGTACTCGGTGTCTTCGGTGATTGTCACCGTCGCGCCACTGCCCACCTGAGTTGTGACCACGCACGGGCCATACGCCACTGCCGCCAATCCGCCCTCCGGCGTCGCCATCCACAGACGGGAAACCAGTTTGGGCCAGCCCTGGTGCATGTTCGCCGTACAGCAGCCGAAGTTGGGTTCCAGCCCGTAAATGTTGCTGTCGTCGTTGTTGGAAGTCCACTGCCGCTTGTCAATCGTGCAGGACACCTGATTTACCTGTTGATCGTACTGATGCGCCCAAAAGTCGGGGGTACAGGTGGCGGGCAGGGCGTTATACGCGATATTTTCCAGCCGGTCGGCAAAAGCAGGATCGCCCAACGTCGCCAGCAATTCTTCCAGCGAGTACATATATTCCACAACCGCGCACAACTCCGTACCCTGTGACGGGTTCTTGCCCGCATAATGCTCATCGCCGCCGAACATGCCCGTTGCCTGCCCGTGATACGTGTCCAGCATCTCTATGGTTTTGTAAACGCTTGCTTTGTCGGCTTCCTCCCCGCTTTGCCGCCACGCGATTCCGCCGCATTTGACAGCCATCGCGTTGTTGACGACATGCGTATTTAGCGTTATGTCACCGGGTGGGTTCTTTTCCGTGAAGCGAAAATTCTCAAAGTGTTCGCGCCAATCGTAGCCCTGTGTCTGCGCTTTCCGCGCCACGTCCAGCAGCCAGCCGGTATCCTCGCTGCTCTCGTTGCCGTTCGTATGTTCGTAAAGCCAGTGCAGCGACAAAACCAGATCGGCCCAACGCATCTGCCCCCACGAGAACAGAGGCCGCTCGTCCAGCGTGTCGCGCAGATAGCGGGCGAAATTCAGCATGACCGGAATCACGCGCGCGTCGCCCGTCGCCTCAAAGTGTTGCGTCAACACCTTGAACACAATGAAAATCGGCCACTGGTCATACGACCGGGAGGAGGCCGTTGAGCGAACCGGCCCGATCCAACCCGTCTCATCTTGCATGGAAAGGATGCTGTCAATCCACTTTTGCGCCATGCCGATCAGCCGCGTATCCCCAAGCAGATGGGCGAGGGGAACCAGCCCGTCGAGATAGTAGGGGCCGCGCTCCCATCCCTCCCGACTGCCGCCAAGCCACATATTATCCGGGCCAAGATCGGGCCAGAACTCTTCCAGATGCCCGGTCAGACCGTCCGCCTGAATACGGCACTGATTTCAGCAGCCAGCCACGCGGCAAAATGCCGCCGAGCGGCAGGGGCGTAAACGCGCCGGGTTGAAGCACAATAGACGATGAAGACTGATTTTGTAGCATAACTGCTTCTCTCGTTTCAGAATTCTCTTTCACTCTTTCCGCAGAAACCGGGTTCACGCTGTCTGTCCTACAGGATGTTTTGCTTCCTGCTTTTCCTTGTAAACCTCATCACGTAACGTGTCGAAAAGCGCATCCAGTTCCTCATCAGAGATGCCACTGGCTTCTACCTGCTGATGAACTGGCGCTAAAATGTCCGCCAGCGAACGTGTTGTCGCAACAGAGTCGTTTGAATCAGAAGACAACTGTTTGTCTGTTTCGACATCCTTCTCTATCAGAACACGAACATAATCTTCCAAACTCGGCGCTTTTTGCTTCTGCGCTCGTATCCTCAATTGAGCAAGCACTTCATCGGACATAGTTATTGTAAACATGTGGGTAGCCAAATTGTACTCCCTCAATATCGAAATTATGAATGCAGTGTTGCTTTTAGCAGTCCCGCTTCCCTAAGAACCTTGTAATTGTCAACAAGTGTGCCTGATGTTGAGCGCAAGTCCAATAAGGACAGATTTGGCAAGGCCTTCAAGGGTGAAAGATCATGAACCATTTTACATTCTCTTAGATCAAGTTTATTTAGTTGCGTAAGTGTTTGCAATGGCTCAAGATTTGTGATTTGTTCACAGCCTACGAGATAAAGCTCTGTCAATTTGACTAATTTAGACAGAGGAGTAAGGTCAACTACCTTTTTGCACTTTATCAGGTACAAAGTTTCAAGGTTCTCCAAATACTGAAGGCCTTCAAGAGAAGAAAGGTCACGGAATTCAAGAAAGGGATCATCTTTATACATGTTAGATAATACTTTACGTCCGTAAATGTTGGAGTCGAAACGATGCCACGCGTGAAGTAATTCTGCTTGTACGATCCTGCGATTATCATCAGCATAGTTAGCTAGAACATCCAAGGCTCTTTCACCCCCGATTAAAGCTAATGTTCGTACACAGGAAGCGGCAATCTTATCAGTAAGCGCCTCTGAAGCAGCAAGGTGAGGAATAGCAAGTTCTCCCGCTGACGCTAAAGATGCTGCCTCTGAAAAATTTTTCGGCGGAACAAGAGGGGTTAGGCGAGCAACTATCTTTTCTTTTGTTTTTTGACTATACTCAATCGCAGTGTCAAGACAAGCTGTTGCAAGTAGATGCAATTGATAGCGGAACTTGGTTTCTTTGTCACCTCGGTTGATAAGACCATCAAGCAAGTTGTTCCCAGCCTTGCCTCTCGCGAGACCTGCTGCCAGTACAATAGTGCCATGCCACTGGTCATCAGTAGCATGATCTACTAAAACGTTTACGTTTCCTGCATCTATTGCGGCTTGAGCTGCAAAGAATTCTTGAAATGATCTATGTGCAAAGTCCAACTGCCCGACAACTGGTTGCCGCAAAATACCAGTTCTTTCGAGTAGAAGCTTCATAATACTTTCAGCATTTGCGTTCTCAGGAAGACCCTGTAATCCTGTAGCTCGCCAATTAAGACGGTTTATAGTTTCTTCCATAGGTGCTACAGAATAACTATTCTCCATCATCCAAAAGGCTAAATCGGAATGTGTCAAGGATTTTGAGACAAAAAGCGAAAGTATTTTTATGTAGCGAGCAGTCATTCCTCGCCACTCAACCGGCAACCGGTGCTGTGCCTTCGCCAACGGGCAACGCAGGCGCATTGATCCAGACGACGTCGGGTAACTGCCCCGCCTGCGGACGCTCTCGAAAGCGTTGCGGATGCGCGGCATAGGCGTTATCTAACGTGACTTGCCGCTGCGCCAATACCTGCGTTGCTTCGCCGAAATGCACCTGTTCGGGCGTAAGCAACACCAAGCCGGTATGGTGGTGGCACGTATTGTACCCGACAAAGTAGTCCTGGCAGAACGTCTGCGCGTCTTCCTGGCTGCTAAAGCGCTCCGGGAAGTAGGCGCTGTACTTCATCGTTTTGAACCCGGCTTCCGAGTACGGGTTGTCGTTGCTGACACGCGGGCGGCTGTGCGAACGGGTCACCTGCAACGAAAGTAAGAGCTGCGCTACCGACTGGCTTTTCATCGGCCCGCCGCGATCCGCATGGAGGGTGAGTTGGTTAGGCGCGATGTTGTATTTACGACAGGTTTCTTGCAGCAGCTTGTGCGCCAGGTATTGACACTCCCGGTCTGCGAGCATCCAGCCGACCACATAACGACTGTAGATGTCCATAACCACATATAAGTAATAGAAGCGACCCCGAATGGGCGTCTTCAAGTAGGTGATGTCCCATGTCCACACCTGATTAGGGCCGGTTGCCTTAAGTTCAGGTTTGCTATACGCCGGATGCCTGCGAACCCGCCGACGCTCACAGATGGCTTGGTGTTCGTGCAGCAGGCGATACATCGTGCGATAGGAAGCGTGATACACGCCTTCTTGCAGCAATTGCGCATACACCTGCCGGGGCGAAGCGTCTACAAAGCGTTCCGACAAGAGTAGATTGAGCAACAGGGCGCGTTCCTCTTCCGACAAGCGGCGAGGAGAACCCCGTTGTGCTTTGGGAACAAGGACGCCTTCTTGGATTGTGCCCGTACCAGCGTGTTGCTCCCGGTAGAAGCGGGCGCGGCTCAGTTGCACCGCATCACAGGCGCGGCCAATCCCGGTCGTTGCGCCCGCTTCGGCAACCAGGCTTATTCGGGCGGCGTTTCTTCCAGTGTCAGGTCGAGCAAGGCCGCTACTTTTTTTTGGAGTTCCAGCAGAACGCGCAGTTTCTGGTTCTCGGTTTCCAGAGCGGCCATCCTGCGGGCATCGCGTTGGCGGGCGGCTTCTTTGTCTTTGCGCTGCTTCTGCGCCTGGGCAGAGTTCTTCTCGCCCAACTGACCCGCCTCGCGCAGTTTGCGGAAGTTGGCAAGCGTGGAGGAGTACAGCCCTTCGCGGCGAAGCAGCGCCCCCAACTCTCCCGGCTTGACGCAGGCGTCGGCTTCTTTAAGGATGCGCAGCTTGTACGCAGCGGTAAAGCGGCGGCGCGTGGGGCGCGTTTGCACCTGCGCCTCCGGGCGCAGCGCGGGGGAGGGCGCGCTGTGGTGTCCATTGTTGGTGAGGCGAGTGGTTGGGCTGTCTGTCAACGGCGTATTCATCTGAGAAATCCATTCTCCGCCCTGGCGATCTACACTATTTCGTGTACGGGATTTTGTCTCAACCTATTGTGGCACACAGGGAATCATCAAGCAGCAGACGCTTCTGCTCGTAATCCAAAGACGGATAATCCCGAAGGTCAATATCACGTTCATTATCTCTTCTATGTATTAACATTTCACTGCATGCTTTGTACAGGGCTATCCGACTTTCGGGAACTCGACGATGTCTATCCCGATGTAGCGCGCACAGCATAGCGCATAGCAATGGGTTTGTTGCAAGATGGCGTATTGATAAATTACTTTTAACTTGCTCCTTGAAGTCTGTAGCTAAATCGTTCAAGTCAGTGTAGTTCTTTTCTTCAGCAAGAGCCTGCATGGCAGCATTGTGCCAATGGTCTACAAACTCCGCGATGCCTGTAACATCCATTGGCTGAAGTTCTGCATCATGGAACACATTTCTTTGCAACCAACCTGCATCAATGTGGAGACGAGCTGTAACTATATAGCGACATTTAGGAAATGTCTGAACCAAATCCTGAATCCACTCACGGACTTGTTCACGTTGCTGTTCTGGCACTTCGTCAACGCCATCAACCAAAACTATTGCCCTGCCAGAACTAAGTTGATCATGAACCCAACCTGTGGGCATTGCGCCTGCAAGGTTAGGACTAATCAAACTTGGAAAATCTTCTGGACGTGGCATTGGGCGTCGCGAGAAGTCCCGCAACCTGATTAGAAAAGGAACTGTGTCGTTCCAATATGCTAGGGTAGAATCAAACGCTCTTGATGCCGATTGTACTGCTATCCATTGCAAAAGAGTGGTTTTTCCTGAGCCAGTCGCTCCTCGCAGCAGTAAAGATTTGGAACGACCAAGCATTTGGTCTACCGGCATATACTTCCATAAAACATCATAATCGCTATTCTCCTGTTTTTGTTCTTGCAACTGATCTTTAGAACGAAGAAGTGAAATCGGCATAGAGTTCACAGCGCGGGTTAGTCCTGTTGCTTGTTCTTGATGCAGTTCATTTGATGCTTGTGAACCCTGCTGACGCACTGAAAGCGTTACATACGCGACGCTCAACTTATGACGCGAACTAGCAGGCGAGAGAGTAGCTCCAAAAAGTTCAAGTTTATCAAGAGTACGAAGCACTGATTTACAGTAGTCTTCTTCAAAACGTCTTGATTTGTCCCCAAGACTGAATTTTTCACTTACAAGTCGGATACGCTGAACTTCGTCTAGCGTCTTCTTAGCAACATCAAGTAACTGGCCTTCACGCCGCAGAACTTCGGCAATAGTGCGTTCGGTGAACTGCGGCAGTTGTGACGCAATATCAATGATGCACTGGCTACATTCGCTGATGAGGCGATCATAAAGCGCAGTTTCATCTTGTGAGTAGTTTTTGGTTGCGTCAGGAATAGCCGCTTTAAGGTGTCTCGCAAGGTTTGTCGGATCAAGGTCTTTTTCAGCAAGCAACTTGGGCGTAATAACAGCTTTGTTCAGAGCTTCGGCAAGAGTTGCTGCAACAGCATTTCGCGACCCTTCATCCAACCGTCCGCCTTCCACTTCAAATATCGGCAACAGGCTTTCCGCGACTTGTATTCCAATACTCTCGAATTGATTCTTGCCCTTCTGTTGCGCGAAGGCGTCTGTTGTTATTGCCTTAACAGCATCAACAATGCCGCCCCCTGTAAAGAAGCCGACATCGTCTTTAATCCAACGCTTCAAAATTCCTTTGGCGATGGCCGGGGCGACATTGGAAATCAATGTTTCTGCAAGCGGCATTGTCTTCTCCCAATGGAACGAACATTACAAACCAGAAACAAGGCGAGTTTAGAATAACGAACTACAGTATAATTCGCCATGTGAGCATAAGCATCCTGCTGATTACCTGCTGATTAAAATCACTGCGGTTTGGAAGCGCGCGACTTCAATCCAATACATTCCAGCTATGAATGGTTTGCCTGATTTTCTCACTAAGGGTCCGTAAATGGTTAACTTCCCGAACCGACGATATCGCCCACGTTGCAAGCGCAAACCTGTCAATGTAGCGCCCCTTCGCCCTCTGCCTTGCAGGGCGAAGGTGAAACCCGGCGCATCAGGGTACAACCCCCCTTCAACTATTTTCGCGAAAACGGCGAACTATTTTCGCGAAAACGGCGCTGCGATACTTCTAAAAACGCCGACCAGTGTTAATATACCCTGCTTGCCAAAAACCTAATACCGTCCCCACGAACAAGGGAAGGAGGTGCAAAAAGATGCCGGCTCCCATCCGAGCGCCCTGAACATAGCGGAGGCCATGACTGTCTCCTTTGTACAATTGTATACACTATCGAGGCGGAGTGCTGGAAGCGCTGCATTGCCATTATTTCGACGATGCCTCTACATATTGCTCTTGCTTTTCTCGTTTCAAGGCGCTCTCAGGACTTCGCGTTTGCCTCATCCGGCCTCCCAATGGTTCGGCAAGTGATAGATTTACCAACCCTGAGCACACAAATAAGCCCTCACTGCTGATACGAATATATCAGCAGTGAGGGTTCACAGTTCTGTCGCCCAATTGCGATTGAAGCAAATTAACGAAGGGTTGCCGCCGTGTCCATTGTAGCGTTTTGCGCTTCGGTGGTTTGTCCCTTCGCCGCCGCGCTCTCCTCGTGGAACAGGTAGCTGGAGGATTCGGGATCGAGCGCGCCGCGTGGAGCCTGCGCCACCATCTCCGCGAAATTGTCCAGATCGCTGCTGCATGGTCTGCTCGAACTTCTTGCCCACGCCCAGTTTCTCGCCCACGTCACCTAACACGCCCGCAGGCGGATTGTAATTGATGGTGACTTCCACTTTGGTAGCCGTGTCACTTGCAGATGTGAAGCGAACCACGCCGCTGTTTTCAAGGCCATCGGTGGAACGCCAGCCGATCTGTTTGTCCGGTATCCAGTTTTCGTTGATCGCGTCCCACTCGTGATGCCCGACCACATCGGCAACCCAGTGGCTGCGCTCGTTGTCGTAGTACGTCACTTCCTTGATGTAGGACATGAACTTCGGAAAGTCGTTAAAATGCGAGAACAGTTGATACACCTGATGCAAAGGCGCGTTCACCGTCACGGATGCGTTATGCTGTGCCATTATTTTGTTTCTCCTCGCGCGCAGGTCATGTCTCGACCTCTGCGCTATGCGCGAAAGACGGGAAGCAAACAGGAGAATGTTCCCATAATCGCGCAAAACAAAAAATTTTCACACTTGACGCTGTTTACGCGCAGTTTGGCATGAATTCTTGCAATCATCATTGTATGGTGGTATAGTAAACGTGTTTTAAGCAGGTTTACTCCGTCGCTTCCTGTCCGCCTTTGCGCCACGCGCGCAGGCGTTCCAGTTCAAACGCCAGAACTGAAGCCGGAATTTCCGAAGAGTTGGCAATGCGTTCCAGCGTTCGCGCCAGACTGCGCTCCGTGACATCATCCGGTTCGTCGGGATACAGCGTGTCCATCGCTTCGACCAGCGTGTACAGCGCGTCTGACGCGAAACGCGCTTTGCCCTGCGGCAGCGAACGGTTGGGCGCTTGCGCGTATAATCGGGACATGATCTCGTAGACGCTGTCCCAGCCCGTCAGTTGCCGGTCTTCCTGGACGTGGCGCGTGGTGGACGCCTGCTTCATAGCCGCAATGCGAATGTCGCTTTCTTTGGTGGCTTCCCAGTCCTGCAGCGTCGCGCCCTCAATGAGACGCACCTGCAAAGGCTGATTGAATAGTTCGCTCACAACTTCTGTAATCGCGTGCATGTTGGTCACTTGCTGCAAGTGCGAGGCCCGATTGAAGTTTTGCGGCTCTAAGCCGATAATCAGGACATCGCCTTCTACAGTGATGGCGTGCGTGGATTCCAGCGCTTCCCAGAAAGAGCGGTTGTTGATCCGGTCTTTGAGGCGCTCGACACAGTTGACCCAGAGCATTTTCAGGGCGGCAGGTTTCATTTCGGGGTTACTCCCATAAAATAAGATGGACTATTTCCGCGCAGGCAGTGACACGAAGCCATTCTGCCTACGTATAAAGGACTGCGCTCCCATTCCCGAAACGCTTTTTCTATACTACCCCATGCGAACCCAAAAACCGTTCCGGTTCTTGTACGTTGTTTGAAAGGAGTTTGCCCGTGAAGTGTTCCTCAGTGTCTTATTCGCGCAGAGTTCTGCGCTCCGCATATTCTGGCTTGCAGTGCCGGCTTGCTGCTGGCGGGCGCAGGATGGCAGGCCCGCGCCCAAACCGTGGACGCCGGAGATAAGTCCGACCCGATTACCAAATTGGAGAAGGTGGACAAAGTTGCCGACAAGTCGGCCGGCTTCCGTTGGGGAAGAGGCCATCAGCCAGACGCAGCCGATCAAAGCGAATTACGTGATCAGCGTCAGCGTTGTAGGCGAACCCGATCCGAGCGGCTCGTATGCCGTAGACGGCAACGGCAACATCAACGTCAAATACGCCGGTATCATGCAGCCCATCAAAGTTATCGGCAAAACTCCGGCGCAGACCGCGACCGCGATTGCCGATTACCTGAAAGTTTACGTCAAGAACCCGCAGGTCACGGTTACGATTGTGGGCGTGCCGCGCCCGGTTATCTTTATCGGCGGCGCAGTGCGCAACTCCCGGCCCGCTCGTCATCGGCAGCGAAGTGACCCTGATTGACGTGCTTTCCCGCGTCGATCCGACGGAAAACTCCGACCTGTCGCGCGTCAGCATCCTGCGCCATGTCAAGGTAGGGAACGAAGATAAAGTCACGCCCCTGACGTTCAACTACGAAAAGTTCTATCGTCCGGCTGCGGGCGAAATGCCCGACGAAAGCCAGAACCCCGTTTTGAAGGACAAAGACCGCATCATCGTCGCCTTCAAGACCCTGCCGAGCAAAGGCACGATTTCCGTCTTCGGCGAAGTGGAAAAAACGCAGCGCGACATTCCCCTGCCGACAGGCCAGACCCTGACCGTGCGGGAAGCCGTCAACCTTGTGGGCGGAACCCGCATAGCCGCCAATCGCAAGCAGGTCATCATTCGCCGCGTGGGCGAAGACCGCCCGCTGATTGTTGATCTGGACAAAGCCGAGCAGGGCGATGTCGTGAACAACATCACGCTCAAGCCCGATGACACCGTTTACGTCGAGAAGCTGGAAAACAACTCCTACATCAACATCAACGGCGGTTTTGTCAAGCCGGGCAAGCAGGTCTACGACAAGCGCACCACGCTGACGCAGGCCATCGGCGAAGCGGGCGGCGTCGCGCCGTTCGCCAAAGAAACCAATGGCATCATTTTCCGCCACCCGGACAACGACGCCAAGCACTCGCAGATCATTCCGTTCAGCTATCGCGACATCGCCAAAGGCAAGGCGCAGGATATTGAACTGCTGGCCGGCGATACCATCACGATTCCGACGGGAACACAGCCGCGTGGACGCGACATCTTCGACTACGCCAGCGCTTTCAGCAGTGTGCTTTATACCGGCTTGCTGCTGCGAAGCTTCTAAGGAAGATACAAGTAAGGAAGATACGAGATACGAGATACAAGCCATCAGGCGCGAGGTTCTGACATATCCTCATATCTTGTATCTCGTATCTCGTATCTTTTCTCATAAAGCAACCGCCCGAACTTCCAACTGGAAGTTCGGGCGATTGTGTTGTACCCTGCTGTCTATCAGCGTTTTGGTTGACCGGAGAGTTCGGCCTGATCTGTGGCGGGCTTGCGCGCGGATACGTCTGTATCCGCTTCGATTTCTGTTTCTCGGTGGGGTGCGCGTGGATTAGCGGCCTGTCCGGGGACGCGGCGGCGCTTGAAGGGCGCGCGCAGCACGATCTGCTTGTAGTCCAGCCCCGCCGCGGTCAGCGCCTTGTCCCAACTGTCGAAGCGGCGGCGCGCGGCGGTAATCAGCGTAATGTCGTACTCTTCTATATGCTTGGCATTAAGATCAATACCCTGCTCGTGCAGTTCAAGCAGTTTGGCCTTGATGGTGGCCTCATCCCATTCGCGATACCGGCGAATCTGGCCGTAATCCAGTCCGGCAGCGGATACCGCGCCGCGCCACGATCCGAAATGCTTGCGCTTGGTGGCGGCGGCGGCAAGTTGCGGGTCTACGTTGGTGCTGACATGCCGCCAACTCAGGTCTTCGCCCTTGTCGTGCAGTTCGCGGATGCGTTCCAGAATTCGGGCGCGATTCCACGTTTTATAACGCCGAATGTCGTCATAGTTCAGTCCGGCGAACTCCACCGCGCTGCGCCACGACCCGAAATAGCGGGTAGCGGCGCGGAGAAGCGCGACCTGCTCGTGAGCGATGTGGGCATAATTCAAATCTTCGCCGGAATTCAAACATGTGGCGAATTTCCAGTCCAATGGACTCTCGGCTCCATTTTCGCACGGTAGTACCGTCCTTCTGTCGTTCTTATAGCCGCGTCCGGGAATTGGATTTTCAACTGTCAACCTCCTGGCGAATGGCGCTGCAAGGCGCAAACAATCTCAGATGCAAAACGTGGCGGCGCGGCTTTGTTTACTGCGATGGGTTTAATGCAATTGGTGTGATGCGAGAGAATAGTCGCAAGGGGTTCTTGCAACGGTGTGAAACAGGCTGCGCGTCGAAATCGCGCCACCGTAAAAGCGGCGCTGCAAAGCAATCGGGAAAACGGGCCGGGGAAGAAACGCGCAGGCGGACTATTGATGTCGGTGACAATAATCGAATGGCAGCGATTGCAGGCCGTCCGCTAAACGAACGGGCATCCCTGGGCGGTTGCTGTTAATGACGAAACGGGGCGCACAGAAAGTTCGGTTCAGCCAACATAAACAATTCAAAATATATTTGACAGCAATATTGTGTCTGCTGTCCGCCAATATAAAGGCGCGCTACAGCGAGTTACTCCCCTCTGTTCTGTTGGACGCGCGAAACAGCATTTGGTTGCGGGCGTGTTGGCGAAAATTCTGTCAGGGGCGGAGCGGTAGGCAAGGGGCTGGTGGCGCGTAAATCCGGCTTGCCGACGACCACTGTATCCCCCTCGCGTAGTCCGCGTACAAGAAGAGACCAGCAGGCATCAGGCGCGCGCGTGAGATTTGCCCCCTCCATAAGCGTTTGCCGCGTGATGCTGCCATGCCGAACCGCAACGTTTTGTCGGCTCAAGTCCACGCAGGGGAACGTGATTGTCACGCTGACAGGGGGCAATGTTGCGGCGGAAAAGGGCGACGCGCCCTGAATGCGCAGCGTAAACGCGAATTCCCCCGGACGCGCGCAGCGATAGTTGCGAAGCGTAATAGCAGACGAATTTCGATTGAAGACGAGCGCGGCTTTTTCGCCGCACACGATACGCGCATCAGTATCTTGCAGCGGCGCAATCAGGCTCGGAAACGCGCCGTTTTCTGTAGCCGCGCGTGAACCTGCCTCCTGCCGCGCTGTTTCCCGCGTCCGTACCAATCCTTCCTGCTTGTAATTTCCTTCCATATCTGTCAGGCGAGCGGAGAATTCGCTTGAACGTGGCGTAATCGGGCGCGACAAACTGCCTTGCAGCGCCCACATCAGGATGGGATCGCCGGTATGTACAGCCACCTGCGCCAGCGCGTCCAGACTGCCCTCGATCTCGCGGGCGCTGACCTCGCCCATTCTGTCGCGCCCCGCGCCCGCTTCCCACAAAAACGGGCTGTTTTGTTTGTCCTCTTTATTGCCCTGTCCCGTCCACATCGTCAGCGAACGGTACGCGAACGCGCGCGCCAATTCCAATGCCTGCAACGCCCGCGTCCGATGCTCCCCGTCCAGAAAATCGTCTTTGAACGTAAAATAGTAGTCCAGCAGAAACGCGATGGCGGACGCGCTATCCCCCGCCGAAGCGGACGCGGGCGAATCGGCAAACAGTCCCCGCGTCCAGACAACGCGCCGACTCCAGTTGAACACGCCGTCAATTACGGGGAGAAAAGGAGAAAAGGAGAAAAGGAGAAAAGGAGAGTGGGAATCTTTTTGCGATTTCTGGTCAGGCACAGGCATTGAGGAACCCTCAATGTAGTCTTTTTCGCTCCTCTTCTCCTTTTCTCCTTTTCTCCTTTTCTCCTCTTCTTTCCCAAACCGGTACAAGTCCAGCAGCATCCGCCCCGCCGCCCAGCCCTGCGCGTTGTGCAGCGTGGTGGCGGGTTCTCCGCCCCATTCCCCTGCCCATTCGCCCGCAAGCGGCTGTTCCCAGTACGCGCAGGGTTCCCTGTTGACGGTAAATCGCTTGACATAGCGGAGCAGGATTTGCGCGTCCGCTTGCAGTTTTTCCAGCCGCGCCGCGTCTGTTGCTGTGAAGGGCGGCTTCCACGACGCTTTCGTTGTGTGGGCTCGTCGGAAAGCAGCAGCGAACCGGGGATATGAAACCGGTCTTCCGCATCGGTTTGCCGGATAGCAGAGGGGAGGGCGGGCGCAGGCGCGACTTGCGCGGCGGATGGCTTGCCATTCAGAGGGAGGGCATTCAGGTTGATGATGGCGGGAACGCGCGCCAGACGCGCTGCGAATGGCGGGCGTATGCCACCACTCCTGCCATAGAAACTGATTCGGGGTAGTCCTCTTCGCCCATATCGGTATGGAACATCAGCGTGGCGCGGGAAGCGATATGCGCGTTTGCCGACGGATAGACAAGCTGCTGATAATCTTTGCCGCCCTGCGGGTACACGAGCGCGACGAATTTGCCCACGCCCCGATTGTCCAGTTCGCGGCTTGCCTGCTGATCATAGGAGAGCGGGCGGCGGACGCGCGGATCGCGCCGGGGCGGGGGCAGCCCGTTGTGGCTGCGGGGCGCGTCGTCGTCCGGCAGGGGCGCGGCAGGCGGCTGCGTCTCCTCAATCGGCTGCCGGACGCGCAGATCAATCGGCACAATCAGGCGATTGCAGTATCCCGTGGCGATGTCGCGCTCGGAATTGTCGCTCAAACGGGCGGCCTGAAAATCCCAGCCCGCGTACAATCGGCGGGCGGGCGACCACAGCCCGATAACGGGCAGGGCATGGGCGGAAAGCGGCGGCGTCAGACTCCATTCGCGATTGTAGGCAAAAGCGGAGAGTTCGGGCGTATTGGCGTGAACGTCGAGCAGGAGCGGGAACATATCGGCGCGGGGCGTGGCATGAAGCCAGCCCCGCTGATGCCAGACGGTCGCTTCCGGCAGACCAATCGTCAAAAAGTGGAACGGCTGCAAGCCGATGGTGTTCTGCCATTCGCGGGGTGAAAAGGTGGCGAGATGCAGGTCGAACGCGACAGTGGGGAACTGCTGCGAAGCTAGCGACACCACAATTCGGCTTTGCCGCAGAGCAATGCCGCAATCGGGCGCGGCCTGCAAATCGTTAAAAGTGAGGGTAGAAACCGCCCCCTTTGTAGCCGTCACCGCATCCGGGCTGAAAATCAGTTCGCGGGACGTGAAACGAACCGGCGCGACAAGTTTGCCATCCGCGCGAACATCAAAACCGATATAATGCCCCGGAACGCCGACCGCTTCAACGATAATGGTATTGTGCGGCCCGATCTGCTGAATTTGCGGACCGGGCGGCGGGAGTGGCTTTTCCTGCGCATTGGCGGCAAGAGCCACAAAATTGAGGGAAACAAACAGGAAGAAAATCGGCAAAGAGAAAGCGCATGTGGAACCCCGTGCCCTCACCCCCGCCCCTCTCACAAAAAAGCCTGGGAGAGGGGAGAATGGTGATTTGAAAGATTTGGTGAACAGTAAGAATGGGCTATTCAACCGGACGCAAGCAGTTGTTCGCCAGTGGAATTATCGGGAGTTGAGGAGGCGGGGCGCAGGAGAATTTCGGGGTGGTTTGTGACAGGCGCGCTGCCGCGCAGCAGTGTTTGAGCCTGTTGTTGTATACCCGTCACGCTTTCCAGATACAACAAACATTCCTGCGCGGCAAGGGCAATTTTTTCCTGTGACCCAACAGGGAACGTTTCTCTATTAGTCGCCGAACAGCAGGAATAGCGGATGAGTCGCCAATTTGTTGCAGAGCGTTCAGGCAGGTAAGCGTCAGTTCACAATTCTGTTCAGGGTTTTTCAAGGGCAGTAAGAGCGCGGCTTTATCCTCTTTGCTCCATTGGGCTGCGTGGTCGGCGCGTACCTGCGGCAACAGGTTTTTCAGCGCGGTACGCAGGGACTCATTCGCGTGTTCGTGATTCAGCCGCAACATCGGCGCGGCAAACCTTACATCGTCCGTTTCCAAAAGCAGAGTGGTTATGTTGATAACCGCGCTGGAATACTTTTTGACGTACCAAGTTTTGAATGTCCCTGAAAACATGACGCCTGCAAGCGAAAATCGGCCCACCCATTTGTCACCGGGAACCGGAAGCATAAGTCCTATCAGCAAGTATAAGCCCATGACAGTATAGTAGACAAGGTCGCTGCGCTTGCGGCGCGTATGGCGAACGTTATCTGCCAGCACAACCAGTTGCAGCAGTTCCTCAGGCGTGAGTGTTCGCGCCTCGCGCAGGGCTTCAGCGCGCAGGTTCTTATCGCGGCTATTGAGTTGGTCAAGCAGACGCTGCACGAGCAAACCTCTTTTGCAAAATGAGGGTAGAAACCTTCCACTTCACGGAGTGTACCTTATATCGAAAATGTAATGGAAGTGAGGGTTAGATGCTAAACGGCGTTCGGACAGGAGATGGGCTTCCTGTCCGAACGCCGGATGCCGCGCAGCCGGGAACACATCTGGAGGAGAGCGTTCTTTCTGCTTTGCGAGTTGCGACTACATTTTTGGCTGAAACGCCCGTTATCTTCACCCATGCCGCCTGAAAACATAAGCAAAGACTTTCTAAATCAGAAGCAACATCCTGTACAGGCTTATGGAATGGTCTTGAATTTATCTGTGAGGGTGTTATGCAAAGTCTGCGCCTTTTAACGGGCGCGGGGGTACAATGAATCAACGATTATTTGTCAATAAATTTGAAAGCAAATATGAAGGAAATTTCAACATGATTGTATCCACAGGCGACGCGCAGATGCAGGCGTTTATTGACCGGCATCTGGCCGTTGTCGCGCCCCTGCTCCGCGACGCCAATCTGGCCGCATGGGAACTGCAAACCACGAGCAGCGAGGCCGCCAAAGAGCGTTCCGCGCAATTGAGCGCGCAGGTTGCCAAAGTGTACGCCAATCCGCACGAGTACGCTTTCCTCAAAGCCCTGTCGCCTGCAGATTTGCAAAACCCGCTGCTGGCCCGCCAACACGCCCTCCTGCTCAACAGCTATCTTGGGTGTCAGATGGAGGAGCAGGTGATTGAGGAGATGATCGGGCTGGAAGTGGACATCGAGGAGCAGTTCAATACGCACCGCGCCGTCGTCGATGGCGAACCCGTCAGCGATAATGCCATTGACGATATTCTGATCCGTTCCCATGACAGCGCTTTGCGCCGCGAAGACCTGGCTTGCAAGCAAAACGGTCGGGGGTGAAGTTGCCGATAAAGTGCGCCAGTTGGCGCGGCTGCGCAACCGGGAAGCGCATCGCCTGGGGTTTTCCAACTACTACGCCATGAGCATGCAATTGCAGGAGGTGGACGAGGCGCGTTTGTTCGCGCTTCTCGACGACCTGAAAACGCAATCTGACCCGATCTGGCAGGAATATAAAGCGGAACTGGATGCGGAACTTGCCGCTCGATTCCACATTGCGCCCGATGAACTGCGCCCCTGGCACTACGCCAACCCCTTTTTTCAGGACCCGGGACCGGGCGAGGCCGATCTCGACCGCTTTTTCAAAGACAAAAATCTCGAAGCGCTCACGGCGAATTTTTACGCGGCCATCGGCCTGCCCGTGAATGACCTGCTGCAAATCGCGGACTTGTATGAGCGCGAGGGCAAATGCCAGCACGCTTTTTGCATGGATGTTGACCACGCGGGCGATGTGCGCGTGTTGTGCAACTGCCGCGCCAACGAGCGGTGGATGGGAACCATGCTGCACGAGTTCGGACATGCCGTTTACGACAAGTTCACGGATGCCGATTTGCCGTTTTTACTGCGCGAACCCGCCCACATTATGACAACGGAAGTCCATTGCCCTGTTCATGGGACGGCTGACCAAAAACGCGGATTGGCTGCATCGCTACGCGGGCGTGGAGGCCGGAGAAGCCAATCGCATCGCAGCCGGGGCGCGGCGCGAAATGCGAGATCATCTGCTTGTTTTCATGCGCTGGTGCTTTGTCATGGCGCATTTTGAGCGCGAACTGTACCGCGACCCGGAACAGGATTTAGATGATTTATGGTGGACGACTGGTGGAAACGTACCAGAACCTCGTTTGTCCCATTGACGCCCGCAGTCCAGGAATGTGGGCCAGCAAAATCCATCTCGCATCGTCGCCCGTGTACTACCACAACTATCTGTTGGGCGAAATGCTGGCGTCACAGTTGCTGCATCATATCCAGACTGTCGTGCTGGCCGGAGCCGCGAAGGCGAGCCTAATTTCCAGTCCGAAAGTGGGCGCGTACATGCAGGAACAACTCTTCAAACCGGGCGCGATCCGGGCCTGGGAAGGCTGGCTGGAACATGCGACAGGCGAGTCGCTCAACCCCCGTTACTTTGTCGCGCAACTACAGGATGTATGAAACCTGATATAGCTTCCCCTTCTCCGAAAGTTGGGAAAAGGGGTATGTCCACGAGTGGACGCCCGGGTTGAGGGCCATTGAGATTGGCTCTCATACTAGAACACGCAAGGCCAACCTGTACAGGTTGGCCTTGCGTGTTTTTACGAAGGCGCTGTCATAGACTAGACAAGCTGTTCCAGCGTAGCGATATTGCCGTACACGCCCTGCGGATAAAAGCCGCCGGCTGTGGAATTGGTGCTGTTGGGCGTCAGGAACAGGATATTGAGAACCTGGCGCGCGCTGCGGCTGATAGCGAAAGCGTTCTGGTCTACGGTGAAGTAGTTGGCGTTTGCGGGCGGCGGCGGCACGTCAATGTTGTCGAGCGCGGGCGCGGTAATATTGTGCTGCGCGATTTGCAGCCGCAAGGCTCCCGCATGAAACGCTTCTACCGCCACAATTCGGGCCGCGCCCTCAATAACGGCGGCATTCGTCAGGTATTTGGATGTGCCGCAATAGGCCGATATGCCGGTATCGCAGAACGAGCGTCCGCCAATCAGGAAGTTGGCCTGTGACGCGGGATCAATGCCCAATTGCGTGGCAAGCGCGGCCAGATTTTGCGGCGGCTTGGCAATCGGCTTCCCACCCAATTGCGTGATGGTGGCTGCGAATGAAAGCGATATGCTTCAACTCGTCCTGCCAGATGTTGTTGCCGACCGACTGAACGCCCGCATCCGTGAAATTGATTTTGCGTGCCGCCGGTTGTCGGGCCGACTGCGACCGGATTGCCGCTGCCGTCCACGCCGGTCACGTCAATGCCGTTGGCGGTCATGCCCTGGCCCGTAAACGCATAGGTGTAGAACTCGCCCTCCAGATACTCGGCATGAAGCGCGAAGTTCAAAATCTGAATGTCCAGATTGGTGTCGCGCGTTCGACCTACGCCGGCAGGTCCCGCTTCCGCAGCCTGTTCCGCGCCGGTCAGCGTCGCTCCCGCCATCAGCGCGAGGGTTCCGCCGCTCAATCCGCGCAACACGTTGCGGCGCGACAGCAGAGTATCAAGGGTTTGGACGCGCTGCGGATCGCTCAAAGCGTCCTGAATCGTTTCCTCTTCAACGCGCTCCACGCGCGTTTGCGTTTCATTGGATTTCAAAGCTAAATCTCCGGTTATCAAATAGTTAAAGTGAAAGCAACGCTATGTTTCACGTTATGGTTGATGCCGCGTATTTCGCGCAGGTTCGGGTTTAAGAGTATGCGGGCCTGAGCGTATTCGAACACCTGAATCCCCGAACACCTGAACACCGTTATTTTATGCCAGCGACGTCAGCGTCGCCAGGTTCGCGTAGGTTCCCGTCGGGAAGAATCCGCCTTTGGTCGAGGTCGCGCTGTTGGGCGTGGCAAGGACGATGTTCAGCACCTGCCGGGGAGTGCGGATAATCGCCAGCGCGTTGTTGTCTACGGCAAAATACAGCTGTGCCGGTCGGGGGCGGCGGCACATCGAGATTGTCTGTGGCCGGGTCCGCAAGTCCGCGCTGCGCAATCAGCAGCCGGATGTTGGCGGCATGGTAGCTTTCTACGGCGAGGATACGCGACGAAGCCCGCAAAATGTCTTTGTTATTGATGAAACGCGCCGCGCCGCCATACGCGCTCACGCCGGTATCTTCAAAAGCGCGAGACGCGATTAAACAGCCATTCGTGGTGCTGATGTCCACGCCCTGCGGAGCCAGCGCGGCCAGATTGATGGTCGGCCTGGCGACCGGCTTGCCGCCCAGAGAAGTGATGGTGTTGCGCAGGTCCGTAACATGCGTCCGCTCATCAAAGGCGAGCTGCTGCGGCGACAGTGGCAATGACGCTGTTGTCGAAATTGACCTTTGCGCCGCCAATCGTCGTGCCTGCCTGCGTCGTACCCCCCGTCCCGTTTTGTCCGGTGATGGCAATGCCCTGCGCTTCAATGCCCTGTCCGGTCGTCGCGTAGGTGTAGAACTCCGCTTCCAGATATTCCAGATTCAGCGCGAAGTTGAGAATGTCTATGTCGCGGGCCGTGCCTGGCGTGGCGCCATTGTTAGCGCCGTTGTTGCCATTGTTGTTTGTGTTGTTGCTGTTGTGATCGGAACTGACAGCCGCTGACGACAAAGCCGCCCAGAGCGGCCACTGCGCCCACGCTCAGGCCGCGAAGCAGATCGCGCCGCGCAACACTTCGGCGCTCGCGCTCGGCTTCCAGTAAATCCTGTGTTTCCTGCTCAAAAGGTATTTTTTCCACGAAATCCAACTCCTTTTCGGGGCGGCTTTGCGCCCGGAAGATGCTGCGCCAGAGGGGTTTTGACAGAATTGCGTCAGCCTTACACCTTTTACTGTGCCGACAGGCAAAACATTATAAACGAATGATGTATCTTTACCTATGGAAATCTGCCCTGTCATCATGCAACCATTTTTCGTCAAATTCGTGTGGCTGGAGGAGGAATGTCATGGCGTTTTCGCGCTATACTATTATGATTATAGAAATTAAGGAGGATAGAAGGAGATAGAATATGACAAAACGAAATTCGCGTTCCCTGTGGCTGGCAGGCCTGGGACTAACATTGAGCCTGACGGGATTGGGTGGCTGTTCGCATGGGTCGGATGATACGGGTGGCAATTCGTCTATGGGGTCTATGAGCGGCACGACAGGGCGCCAGTATACGCAATCAAAAGCCAATCAGGACGGAACGCAGGGCGGGGGAAGCGGTGGAGGCGCGAGGAGCGCGGATAGCGACAGCAAGTAATTGCTTCCGCGTTAACCGTGTCGGCATGAGGATTTAGGGACGAAAACAGCAGTGTTTTCGTCCCTGAATGTTGTGGAACCTTTCCCGGTATTTGCGCGTCTGCCGCATGTTCTGACGTAAGCGCGAACAGCATTTCTGAAAAGTATCTGTGAAGCGTATTTTTAGTGTTTATGGATGCGGATTTGTCCGTCCGGCAAGGCCCTCATCCCGTTGTACCAGCCTGTTTCTTTACAATTCCTTCCGTGTCAGCGCAGGCGCAAACCTGTGGGCGGTTGGAAGTTGTGTTGCGGCTGGTTTTCTCTTGTGTCCTTTTGATGCGAACCTGCCTGGATGCGTGTTGGCGTCGGAGAGCAAAACTGATATGTCCGATCCGAATTCTACATCCAACGTAAAAATTTATGATCGCCCGGAGAAGAAAGGGCCGTCTCCCATCGCGCTGGTACTGGCAATACTCATCGTGCTTGTCATCGCTTTCGGTCTTTACCGGGTGATGCACGCCGGCAGCAGTAACAACGACACCGCGCCCACAGGAAATACGCGCCCCGCTTCGGGAGCAAAGTCCGCAAGCAGTCCCTGAGTTGTTCCTGCTCGGAACAGGAACAACAGGACTGACGGCAAAGTGTAGTAGCAGCTGCAGCCTGCTTCGCTGCGAACACCATTACGCGGTCATAGATGCCGCACATTCCCCTCGTAAGGAGAAACGATTTTGAAAACCATCGTAGGTTTGTTCGACACGTTCGATGAGGCTAAAAAAGCCGCAACTGATCTGGAAAGCGCCGGCGTCGGCCACAACGATATTAGCATTGTCGCCAACAACGAAAACGGCCAGTACGCGGCCAACTCGACAGACACGACTACGACGGGCGAACCGCATGTGTCCGGTCACGCTATTGGGCATGACGCGGTTGTCGGCGCGGAATACGGCGGCGTCGCGGGCCTGCTGCTCGGACTTACCGGGCTTGCCATTCCCGGTCTTGGCTGGATTGCCACCGCGGGCTGGCTTGGCGGCATGATCCTCGGAGCCGCGACGGGCGCGGTTGTCGGTGGACTGGTCGGCGCGCTGACTTCGGTTGGCGTTCCTGCGGATGATGCTTCCCACTATAACGAGGCCGTGCGACGTGGCGGAATTCTGCTGGCGGTTCGGGCGCAGGACGAGCAGGCGCAGCGTGTCGCCGAAATTCTGGGCGAAGATGGCGCGGTCAACATTGATGAGCGCGTTGACCAGTATCGCAATGAAGGCTATGTTCCCGGCGCGGCAACAGCGGCTGTGGCTACAACCACTACGGCAGCGACCATGAATACTACGCCTGTGACGGCTGCTCCCATGACCACCAAGTCGGTGAACGCGCAGGGCGAAACGGTTCTTCCCGTCGTGGAAGAGTCCATTGCGCTCGGCAAGCGACAGGTGCAGAGCGGTGGCGTTCGCGTATACAGCCATGTCACGGAAACACCCGTTCAGGAGAGCATCAACCTGCGCGAAGAGCATGTCACCGTCGAGCGCCATGCGGTCAATCGCCCGGTAGACGCGGCCACGCTGAACAATCTGCGCGAAGGCGTGATTGAAGTGACGGAAACGGCGGAAGTGCCGGTCGTCGCCAAAGAAGCGCGCATTGTCGAGGAAGTGGTTGTTGGCAAGGCCGCAACCGAGCGCACGGAAACGGTTCACGATACGGTTCGCCGCACGGATGTAGAAGTGGAGCAGATCGCCGGCACGACAACGACGACTGGTACCACCTTCGGCACTGCCGCCGGCCATACGGCGCGCGACATAGCGGCAACGGCTTCCGGCGCGGTGCAAAGCACGGAAGGCAGCATTCCCGGCGTTCAAACGGGCGGGCATGCCGTTGACGGTTCCGGCGCTCCCGATACGCGCGGCATCATGGAAAAAGCCGCCGACACAGTCACCGGCAACCGCATTGACGACAAAACCGGACGCCCGGTGTAGGTGAGGAAGATAGGAGATAGGAGATACGAGTAGATGTATCACACTCGTACCTCGTATCTCCTATCTCCTATCTAAACAACGCGCCCTGCTCCCCTCCAAAAAGAGATGAGCAGGGCGCGTTGTTGTGTTCCGATTGAAAACGGGGGTTTCTCAGGCGAGGCCGCGTATGGAATCGTCGAAACCATCGCGTAGTGCCACTTTGGGGCTGACGCCGCCGACATTCTCCTCGAATGTTTGCACGCTGCGCAGGTTGGACACGCAGGTATGGAAGATCGGCTTGCCGTCGGGCCGCCTGGTGGTCATGGCGTAACGGATGAGGGAGCGTCCGATCATGCCGTCGGCTTTCATCTCTTTCTGCTTTTCAGCGTCGCCGCCCATCTTTTTGCGCCCATGCTGGTTGATTTTCATGGCGGTCATACCGATGCCGGCTTTGCTGGCTCTGGCAAAGGCGTCCTGCACCTCTTTGGTATAGTCGTCGTTATAGCTGAACCAAACCTGCATGCAATCAACGATCCCGGAGTCGATACAGGCATTGATCATTGTCGGGTAGGTGGGAATGGGGGATTCTGCTGTTGCCCACACCAGTATAGGGATGCTGGGACACGCCGAAATATTTGACCAGTCCCTCTTTCTTCAGTTTCAGGAACGCCTTGTACGACGTGTTGTTCTCCTTCATCACCTTGTCTGGCGTCCGCCAGCCATAGTGCGCGCGGTATACATCGTAATACTTCAGGCCGTTTTTCGCCAGTGTGTTCTTCACCTGATTGTAGGCTTCGTCGAAGCTGTCAGGATCGTGGGCGCCCGGACTGGTGCTATCTACGGTAATGTCCGTGTAGTAGGACTCGCGCGGCAGATTTTTGATGTCCTCCGGCAGTTCGTTCCAATATCCGGCTTTGTGAATGAAGTTGACGCCCATCTCTATGGCGGGGGCCAGCAGTTCGCGGCTCCAGTCCTGTGAAATACACAGGGGCGCGACCATCATGTTGCCCATGCGTGTGCCGAATTTTACTTTGGGCAGTTTGCCCAAACCGTCCACCATGGCTTCGGCGGCTTCAACGCGCTGTGTAGAGGTAAGGGCGATCCCGGACAGTCCGGCGGCGACAAGCCCCGGTCCGGCTGCGCCGGCAATGGAAAGCGCGCGGACAAAATCGCGGCGGGAAAGCGGCGACTGGCTGCTTTGCTGTTTGAAATGGTCGAGTTGATCGTCGAATTGCATCTGCGTACACTCCTTTGCGCTTCAGGCGCGGTATACAGAAGAGACACTCAAGGGAGAACATTGAATAGAAAACGTTGGACGAAGGGGCATATAGACCCTTTGACACCGAAAATGCGGGATTGTTCTAAAGCATTATTCTACTTTTGCGCGGCGATTCCTGCTTCGCTGCGAGAAATCGCAGAATCAAATTCTGAGGAAGCCAGAATTTCATTCAAGCGGCGCAAAAGATCGCGCGGCGCATGGCGTGCGCTCTGCTCCTGCGTCATCGCCTGTACGCAGATTGAGCGTTGCCGCCCACGATCCGTCCGCCCCCTGAAAACACACCAGCATGTGGGCGACGTGCAGCACAGAGCCAAGCGGCGTACTGTCCCACTCGGTGCATTGGTCTACCTGTTCCTGCATGGCCGCTACCACGTAAGAGAGCGAAACAATTTCCACGTTCGGTTCCGGCTGCGGAAAACAGTTATACACCCAATTGGGCGGCGTCCATGCGGCAATCATTACCTCACCCCGGGCATCCACTTGTGGACACCCTCCCCTGCGATCATGCGGCTCCTGCGTTGCCTGACGAGGGGGTTTTTGTATCTATTTGCGTTTATTTGCGTTTATTCGCGGCTAAACTCTTCTTAGTCCCAAATTGGACGCCAGTTGCGCGACCATTTGGTGGCTTCATTCAGGCGCGTGACCTCTTCGGGGGACAAGCGGTAGCCGGATACGCCGAGCAGGTCGTTCAACTGGTCGGGCGTGTTCGCGCCGATGATAGGGGCCGTAATGACCGGGTTGGACAACTGCCATGCGAGAGACGTTTGCGCAACGGTTTTGCCGTGTTCTTTGCCGATAGCTTCCAGCGTTTCGATCACGCCGTACCCCTGATCGTTGCCGTACTTGTCCAGAATACCGCCCGCCCGGACACTGTCGGGTTTGGGCGTATCGCGGCGGTACTTGCCGGTCAGAAAGCCCCCGGCAAGCGGCGAGTAGGGGATCACGCCCACGCCGTAATGCTTGCAGAACGGCATCGCCTCGTACTCAAACAATTGCCGTTCCATAAGCGAGTATTCCGGCTGATAGCAGTCAAACCGCGCCAGATGCTTCTTGTCCGCCACGCCCGCCGCTTCCATCAGCCGCCACGCGGGGTAATTGGACGCGCCGATATAGCGCACCTTGCCCGCTTTGACCAGATCATCCAGCGCAGACAGGGTTTCTTCAATGGGCGTGTTCAAATCCGCCCAATGGCACTGGTACAGGTCTATGACATCGGTTTGCAGTCGGCGCAGGCTGTCCTCACAGGCCTGCATGATGTGCGAACGCGACAGCCCTTCGCCGTTCGGACCCGGCCACATGCGCCCCCGCGCTTTGGTTGCCAACACGCAATCGCGCCGAATACCCTTGTCCTTAATCCAACGCCCGATGATCTCTTCCGACTTGCCGCCGTAGGAAACCTCGCCCGCCCAATTCGTGTAAATGTCGGCGGTGTCAATGAAGTTGCCGCCCGCTTCCCAAAACGTGTCCATCACCTGTCGGCTCGTATCCTCATCGCTCGTCCAGCCGAACTGCATGGTTCCCAAACACAGTTCCGACACCTTCAATCCCGTCCTCCCAACCTTCCGATACTCCAAAATCGTATCTCCTTACGCAAAGTTTAATGTTGATACGTTCGTTCCCGCGTTTCCGCCGCATCTTCTGCCGGGATTTTGCCGACGAACGGTTTACCGGCTAGCAAATGCGGTATCTGTTCGCCATTGCGCTCGGTGAAATCCAGAACCACTCGTGCCGCATGATTGAGCGTTAATTCTTTTTCCCGAACAAGGGCGCGTATCAGCAGCCATACCAACTCGGCGGGTAAATCCGCTCCATACGACGCATTTGCGACGAAACCGTAGGCAGCGCGTTCGCTACGCAAAACGTTGGCAAGAAATTGATCGTAGTTCGCTTTCAGCATAACTGCGCTCCTACTTCAATTGCGCGTTGCAGAACGGACATTGCCCCGTCTCATTGACGTTGTTGCGCATCATCAGGGAGGCTTTGCAGCCGGGACAGCGGCAAATGGCAACGGCATACGCCATCATGCCAAGTACGGGCGCGCAGCACCAGAACATGGTGGGGATGCCGAGTACCGCTTGTTGCCCTTTCAAGCCGTATGCAATCGCGCCCCCTGCCACTATCATCGCCAGTACCGCCAACAGCAGCCGCGCGGTTATGGCGCGATACTCCTTTTTAATCTGCGCGGCTCTAACGACTTCAGCCGGGTTGAAGTTCGGAGGCGCGGCAGCCATTTGTTGAGGGTACACGCCGGGTGGAGGCTGCGGCGCGTAGCCCTGTGGATAATGGGGCATACCGGGCTGCGGCGAGTACGGCTGCTGTGGCGCGTATCCCTGCTGCATTGGGGGCGCGGGCGCTTGCTGTGGGTACGCTTGCGGCGCATACTGTTGCAGTTGTTGCGGTGGCGGGTAGGTCTGCATGGCAGGCGGCGCTTGTCCGTGCGCGGGCGGTGACGTTAGGGAATGTCCACACGAGTAGCAGGCGGTATTACTCATTGGATTTGGCGCGTTGCAGGTAGGACAGGGACGCATGACATTCTCCTTTGAATGTTGTTGAATGTAGGGCCTATGTGGATGGAAGAGACATTGCGGATTTTGTCACCGACCAGCTTTGCGCGTTGACTTGCAGGCCGGTTGCGCCGTGATAAGCGTCATACGTATGTTCCATTTCGGCAATGCTGTCGAAATATCCTACCAGATGCACAATTCCCGTCCATTCGCCCACTTTTACATTCCGCCCGCCGAACTCCTCAATAAAGCAGACATAATCGCGCTGATGACACCACGCTTCATATACAATCGCGGGATCGAGCGCCATTCCCGCCAGCCACACGCCGTTATCCAACTGATACGCGCGGATGAAGCGTTTGGGAACGTGTTTGTCCCTGCGCCGATACAAAAAATGGGCGTCGGGCGCGAAGTTCTGGTGAAAGGCGTACTGCGGAATTTTGCCCGCGTAGCTCAGGTACACCTGCCTGAACACATCGCCGCCATGATGCTTGATGTGTCCGGGCATATCCATCCGCATCATTACCTGCTCAACGTCATTCGCAGGGGCAAAACGATCCCAACCTAAAAACCAGCGCTTGCCATCGGGAAACAGCAGAGTTTGCTCCCATTTCGAGCCTGCCTGATACGGTGGGCAGGGCACATCCCAGGTATGCCACTGCCGCACCGCAACAAAGTCCGGCCCGGCAGTAATCTCATGCGGCAGGGTTTTGGCCTGCGTACAGATTTGCGGCAGCGCGACATAGTGTTTGGCAATGTCGCCGTGATAGCCGTCGCCGTAAACATAGCGGCGTTCGGCAGGCGTGTTCGGCGCGTCTTCGCCCGGAGAAAGCAGAAAATCGGCAATCAGCAGACCGTAGCCCGGATCGCGCGCTCCCGTTTTACGGTCTATAAAACTGCCTTCCGCCACACCACTGACGTAGCCCTCGGTTTGTATCGCCGCTCGAAACTCCGTCGTCTCAATCAGTAGCCGCTTGCCTTCCTGCCGAATTGTCGCCATTTTTAACCCTCTCCCTATGGCTTACAGTACAGCATGAGCAATGTCGTCATCAGTCAGGCTGTCGGAAATCTGCATTAGTGCTACTGCTTTCTCGTTACTGTATCCGGCGTCTTCCAGAGTACAAGGGCCGCTTACGGCCAAAAAGTCAATCAATTCACTCGGCGTCAGATTGGCGCGTTCTCCGCGTTTGTAATAGCGGCACAAAACTTGCTTCTGTAACGCAACATCTGTCCCGGCCCGCCGTAATTCAGCGACCGCAAGAGCAGACAGCCATTTGACAAAGGCGGAATACTCCTCATCCGTTGTACTTTCGGCATCGTTATCGAAGTTGTTATTCATGCTCTTCAAGAAGAAAGCGAACTTTTTGTAGTCTATTCAAATCATCCAACAATACGCACATCGTATAGAGGCATCATGGTGTCAACAGTGACAATTGCAAAGTCTTCTACCTGCGCCTGCGCAATCAGCAACCGATCAAAAGGGTCACGATGATGGGGTGGTAATGCCGATAATTGGTATATATGTTCAATACTCACCGGCAGCAACTTCAGCCCGTTTGTTTCCTGTTGCTCCTGAATTAATTCAGGCAAGGGCAAGCGTAGCGCAAGATTGCCGAGCTGATGCTTGATTTGCATTTCCCATATACTGACAAGGCTAAGAAAAAGCGTGTTATCGTCATCTTCACAGGCAGTTCTTGCGCTGACGGACAATTTCTCCGGTTCACCATCCCACCACAGAAAACTATGCGTATCCAGCAGAAGGTTCATTCTGTTCCCATCCAGAAGCTGTCCGGCAAGGGCGCGTCGAAATCATCGCTCATTTGTGTTGCGCCCCGATGTAATCCGGCGACTCGCCGTTTAGGTGATTCAGAAGCAACCAGAACCACTCGTGCCAGAGGACGGCCTTCTTCCGTCAAAAGTGCCTCATCTCCGGCGCGAACGAGAGAAACCAATTCCGTAAGCGTCAGATTAGAGTTTGATATTTCTACAATCTGCGTCATGCTGAACTAACTCCTTTTTCAAAAACGTTGTTTCTCTTTGATGCAGGAGAACGTTTCACCACGGGAATGACCCCCGCCGGGTTGAAACCCTGCGCTACAAAAACGAATGTCCTACGGACATAATCCGTCCTGCCCACAAAACCTACCCCGAAGAACCCTGTGTCCGTAGGACACTCGTACTTTGCAGCGCAGGGTTTCAACCCGGCGTATCCTCGCTACGTGGCTTGACAAGCGTATAGCCGTAACCGTATTCGGCGCTGATAGGCTCGCCGCCCTTGATTTTGATTAACTCCGTCATGGGAAACGGTGTGATTTTCTCACAGTCTGTCAGACGATAAAGTGTCAGAACGGGCTTTCCGTCCATTTTTAACAGTACGTCTTCGTCAATTCCCGAATGAGTTAATTTAAGTAGGTCGTCCGTAGCCCGCTGACCGCGTATTGGATTAAGTAGAACTTCTTCCAAGCAGGCTTTGTACTGTACTATTGGCCCATCATCAACAACGGCAAGGTAGACAATGCAGATTTCACCTTTCTGTAGGTGTTCTTCTACGCTGGTCCAGCGCTTGTTGGAACGGAGGACAATATCCTTCTTGGCTACAGCCTCCTCAATGTACAGTTTGTGATTTCTGGTAAATACGCCTACAGTGGGCGGAAAAAGATCAGGCATTATTTTTCCTTTTCATAATGCAAAGTGGCGCATAGCCTTCGTTACGATTGCTATGCGCCACTGTTGCAAACCCGTTGCTGCGAACCTACTTACCCGGTGCGGGGTTCGGGTTGTAGGAACTGCCACCGCCACCGGTGCCGGGGCTTGGCGCGCTGTTCATGCCGGTGATTTTGTTGAACTGCTCTACGGTTGCCGCGTACTCCTGATCTTTGCCGGATTCTTTGCGCTCCGTCCAGCCGCTGCGCAGGAAGCCGTCGAGCGGGCGCTCCTTCGGCTCGTTGTACGCGCGGTCTTCCTGGAACGTGTAGACCACGATGGAGTGGTCGGGCAGAACCGGGCAGTGGTACTCGCACAGTCCGCAGCCCGTACACAGTTTCTCGTCAACCGTCGGGACGCGCTTCATGCGGCCCCGGTTGGTTTCTTTGCCGGTTTCGTCCTTGTGGTCAATGGCAACGGTCAGGGTCTTTGGGCAGCGTGTCGTCGAACGTGTCCTTGAAAATCACAGCGGAATACGGGCATACTTCGGCGCACACAATACAGTCGCGCCCGCCATTATACGCCACGCACGTTGACCGGTCTACATTCGCCAAGTCCCATTTTCAGCTTGTAGCGTTTGTCCTGCCACGTAAACGGACGCAGAGCGCCGGTCGGGCATACGTCGCCGCAACTGGTACACTTTTCCGCGCACGGCCCGCTCGACGGAACCAGAAGCGGAGTCCACAATCCCTGCAAGCCGGTTTCAAAGGTTGCTGGTTGAAGGGCGTTGGTCGGACACACTTTCATACACTCGGCGCAACGGGTACAGGCCGCCAAGAACGCGTCTTCCAGCAAGGCTCCGGGCGGGCGCATAGCGCGGCGATTCTTGTTGTACCGGCGCATACTGCCCTGATACTCGCTGGCGCTGGCTTTGGTCGCGGTTCCCCACAACATGCCCGCGCCCACAGCCGCCACAACCCGCCGCTTGCCCAAATCTATCTCGGTTTGCGGTTCGGGACGGGGCGCGGTTCCACGCTTCGCCGCTCCCAATGCCTCCTTGATACTCGCGGGAACTTTCGCCTGAATCTGAATCACGTCCGTCGGGCAAATGGTTTCGCACCGGAAGCACTGAATACACTCGCTGATGCTGTGCATGGCTTCCTGTTTCGCGTTCTTGTCCAGATTGTCGTAGCAGCCCATGCGGGACTGAATTTCGCACTTTTTGCAGTGGATGCAGCCGTCCATTTTGATATAGTGCCGCAGCCACGAGACGCGGGAAATCAGAGCCAGCAGGCCACCATACGGACACAGGTTGCGACACCAGAACCGCTCCTGATAACCCGAAAGCGCGATGATGCCGATGAACATCAAGAGTACGGGGACGCCGTTCCAGAAGTGCATACTCTGCATGTGCCAGCGATCCATGTCGCCGCCCATGTTGTAAATCACGCTGTCCAGATGCAGCGGGTTGCCGTTCGCGTTGTGCCCGGCGGGAATAGCCGCCACCACGCCCAGTATGCCGTTCCACAGATACGCGACGGGGGCGTAGAAGCAGAACGTGAACGTGCGCGTAATCAGCGAAATCGGGTCGCCGAACGTGAGAATGTCCACGCTGAAAACCAAAGCGCCCAGCCCGACGAGCAGATAGATGTATTTCCAGTTGCGGTAACGGCGGGTATCGCTGCGCTTTTTGGTATAAAACAGCTTACCCTTGCGGTACAGCAGGGTGTCGCCGATGTCAATAGCCGTTCCAAGCGGGCAAATCCAGCCGCAAAAGATGCGTCCGCCCCAAAGCGTCAGGAACAGAATGAACAGCCCCGGCCCAATGGCGTACACGGCGAATTTATGCGCCGCAATCCCATTCTTGAGCGTGTTCAGAAAGTCCATTGTCATGAACAGGTTCTTCGGGATGCCCCACATCATCTGGCTGTTGGCAGTCGTCAGGAAGAAGAACACGACGAACAGCCCGAACAGAAAAATCTGCGTGGCGCGTCGTACCCGCACGATGTTATGCGCGGCCTTGTTGCCCGGTTCCGCCCGCATTTTGCGCTTCTGCTCGGCGGAAAACCGCGAATACGCCGCCCCGCCGCCACTCGCGCCAACTTCCCCCGCGCCGATAGTTTCCGCCGCAAGTTTGACGTTTGCAAGCTGAGGATTAAGAGTTGAGGAAGAAGCATCTTCTGTCGCTTTCTCCTTTTTCCCCTTCCTCTGTATTACGCCGCCGATGTCGCCAAGTCGGACAACGTTGGCTGCGCTGGCGTCAGCGTTCTTGCTTCCGCAACCTCCGCCGCCACTGCCGCACCCGCACCCGCTTCCACATCCGCCGCCACTGTTGCGGCGCGGCTGGATGCCGCCTAATCCAAATCCTTGCTGCGGTATATCCGCCATGATTGCTGCTCCTGTGTACTTACCTATCCTCAATGTTGAAAGCGCGTGTTAAACAGGGTTCATAAGCGCGAACTCTATTGGTGTATTTGTAACTGAGGGTACGCCGGGTTGAAACCCCGCGCAACAATATCGTGTCCTACGGACACGATATTGTTGAACAAAACTCGCGTTCACAAACAACGCTGCGCCGAAGTTCTACCCGGCAGTTGGGCGCGTCCAGAAACATAAACTCGGAAGCGTTCATTACGCCTTTGCGCCAGATATTTCCTATACGTTCAGTTGGCTGGTATCAATCTGGCCGCGTCCGAGACTGTTGGCAAGCATCAGATGGTTCACCTGATCCGGCGTGATGCCTTTAACCGTGAGAAACTGGCAGCAGTAGCTGTCCAGCGCAACGGGATCAATGCCCGCCACCACTTTATGCGGCGTGGTCACTTCGCCGGGACCTTTCGGGCCGCGCGTTTGCAGGGCGCGGGTGGCGTCCGTGACAATCAGCGTGGGCTTGATGAACATGTTCAGTTCGGCAATGCAGTCGTGCAGGCCGTAGCGGTGATAGTCCTTGCGGTTCCAGATGCAGCCCATCAGTTTCTTCATGGCAATCGTGATGACAGCGGCCTCGTGATCTTTGACGACCGGGTTCACGATGAAGCAGTCGGCTTCGATGATGTCATGCGGGATGTGCTGCTCGATCTGGTTGAAGTGGTGCTTGGGATCGTAAACCAGACCCTCCGCCGTCATGCGCGGCACGGCGCTCGGAATATCCACCTGCTTGTACATCGTCTGCTCGGTGGGCGACAGCAGTTTGGCTTTGGTTCCCAGCACGGCTTTGTTCGCGCCGCAAATTTCAAATGCCAGCTTCCAGTCGTCGAGCGTGTAGTCAATGCACGTAATGCGCGACGCGCCCGCCCGCTCACACAACTGCACCAGACGGCGCAATACGTCCGGGTGGGTGGCGGCAGCCTGTTCCGGCGTTCGCATCCAGCCCATATTGGGCGTAATCACCACTTTGTCGCCCTTTTTGACGAACTTTTCAATGCCGCCAAGTTCGTTAATGGCGCGTTCCGTGATGTCGCCATACGAATCGGGGTTGCCTTCGACGGCTACGATGTCGGGCGTGGTTGGCGTGGCTTTGGCGGGTTTGCGGATGTTACCGGGTTTTGCCGTGTCCTCGTGGTTGAAGAAGGTCAGGCCGTATAAGCCGCCGAGCAGCGCGGATCCGCCCGCGACTTCCAAAAACTTGCGGCGGTTCGCGGCTTTTTCTTCGGGACTGAGCGCGTGGTCTTCCGCTTTCGGCGCGACTTTCACCGCATCCTGTTTGCCCGTCGTTTGATCTTCTGCCATGTTCTTGTTCTCCTTCAAAACCGATTGCCGATACCAATTAGCCCTCAACCCCTAGCCCCTTCTCCCAACTGTGGGAGAAGGGGAACCTATTAAGATAGGCTTCAAGTTTATAGCCAATGGGAATGTATTAGCTATGAACTATCAACTATTCAGTTGCCGCTTTCACCGAGCCGGCACAGCGTTTCCGCAAGCGTTCCATTTTCTTCGCCCTCGCGAACCGCGTCCACAATGTCCGTATCGAACACGCTGGGATGCCGCATCAGCGCGTCGGTGAGCGTCATGCCATAAGTGACGCTTTCGTACACTTCCTCAATGATGCTGCGGAAAAATGTATTTCCTTCTTGATACGCCAAACTTTGCAGGGCATACGCGGTTGCCTGCCCCTTTTCCAGTTCCGTCGCGAAATCCTCAAAGAAGCGTTCGACCTCTTCACACGTAATTGTATCGTTCATGGGCAACTCCAGCAACAGAACAAACAGCGTCAAAGCAATCTCGCAAATCCATTCTCATGTAAACAGTTCATTCACAGGCATTGTCCAGCCGGGAACCGCAGGCTCGGCTTCGGCTTGGTCGCCACGCCGGAAGATCACCGGGTTGTCCGGGTCACTCGCGCTGTACTTCCTGATGACATCCGTACTCGTTAAATTCACATCCCACACGACCAGCGTTCCCGTCGCAAAGTAGTCGGCGCGTTTGGCTGCCATCGCGCGTTCCGCCGCAGGTCCGTAGTCATTTTCACTGCGTATCTCTGTGGCAAAGATGGGCGCTCCCTGTAAAAACTTCAGACCCGTAGATGGGCCTGTATGCCAGGCGGCATCCGGGCTGAACGACTCTCGATGCGGCAAATTCACGACAAAGCCGACATTATCAGGATAGGCGCGGCCACCGCCAACGTTCCGCTCATGCAGGCGCAAACTGACGTAAACTTCTCCGCCCGCGCGTCCGGGAAAGGCTCCTGTTGGCGGCATAAGAACGATCTCTCCATTGACCAACTCCGCTTTTCCGTTTTCCGGTATGCGGTACAGGTCGTCAATTGTGGCTTTCATCTTCGTTGTCATAATGAGTTACATAACTGGTTAAGAGAATGTCTGCTGGTACAGTTCCTCTGCTTTTGCGGCATCAAGTTGTTTCAGAACGTTGACTACTTCCAGAACGGCGGCTTTATTATGCGTCGCCAGATACGCCTCGCCCAGACCGGAGTGGGCATCGGCGTCTCTGGAATTGATATGTATGGCCTTTTTATAAGCGTCAACGGCCTGCTTTATCCAGCCGATCTTCATGAAGGCGCGTCCAAGCATTGTCCACGAACCGCTCAGATTATAACGCGAAATGCGGATGCCCTGCTGCAAAAACTCGATGGCAAGCATGTACTCGCCAAGACTGAAATAGGCGCAGCCGAGATTGAAATTCGCGCCCTCCGAAATCGGATCAAGTTTCAAAACTCGTTTATACGATTCTGCCGCTTCTCGAAAATTGCCCAGTTGGTAGTGTGTTTCGCCCAGAGAAAAATGGCCGTCCGGCTCCTGTGAGCGCAACCGAACATACTGCTTGTACGCTGCTAAGGCCTGTTCCAAAAAGCGCTTTCGGCTTGCGTCATCCCCACCGGTTTCACTTTGTGACGCATAGCTTTTGTAGATGCCTGCCAGTCCCATGTAGGCGGAAGCGTTGTTGGAGTTTATCGTCAGCAGTTTCTTCCATACCGCTAACCCCTCCTCGTAGCGACTGCAACGGCTAAACGACATTGCAAGATGTTTGTAAGCCTCTTCATAGCGCGGGTTCAGGTCAATGGCCGTTTGAAAGTTCGAGATGGCTTCCGGGTAGTTTCTGGCGTCGTAGCAAGCCTTGCCCGCATGGAAACTGGCCTGCGCCGTTGACCAATCCGAATGTACCGGCTCTGCATGCGCGGGTTTGGATGGCCGCTTTGCCTGTGTCGGCGTTGTTCGCGGCGCGGCAAGATGTTTTGTCAGCATCTCATACGCCGCATTGATCTGCTTCATCTGTTCTGCGGCTTTGGCCTGCAAGCGCGGCGAGTTCTGAAAGCGGTCAGGATGCCACACTTGCGCCAGATCGCGATACGCGACTTTCACTTCCTGTAACGAGGCGCCCACATCCACAACAAGGATGGAATAGCACTGCTTTATATCCATATCGTTTCCGCAAGCGTTCCGTTTTCTTAGCCGGTTCGAACCTCAATTTATCTGTTGCGTGAACAACATCAGGCGACGGCAAATTCAGTGTGTTGACGTTCAGCAGGCGAATGAAAGGCAAGCACAATTCTATCCTTCGGAATGCCCGCTTCCAAAAAGTCATTCGCAACGCCATTTTCCGTGCCATCGCGCTGTATCCAGAGTTTACCATCCAGAATATCTACATGAACCAGACAGCCATGTACGCGCCGTTGCTGCGCGTTATAGCCGACGAGCATAACAAGATAGCGGTCCGCTTCACGGTCAAACACTGTTTCAATACCAATATCGCCTCTGGAAAAAGGAACGCGGGTCTGCTCTGTAAGCGCCGCTTCCACCAAACTGCGGTACTCGTTCAAGGTATCCATTGCTTAATGCTCTCCGTTTTTGGATCAAAGACAAGCAGGCGAACGACTCCTTTGTTGAGAAGCAGTTTGCCCAACGAGTCTTCAAAAATTTCGACATACTTGATGCTGCTGACCGCAAGGTATATTTGCCGATCCGGTTCAACATCTAAAAGAATGTTGAGGTAAAGCATGTACTGTCCAAAGGCTAACTCCAAATCGCGCACTTCGGAAGTGCCAATAAAACTTTTAATTTCCACAGCAATCTTGCGCTGCTCTTTTTCCGCGCCCAATATTTGCTCGGCTCCGAGATCAACATAAACATCCTTGCGCCCCCACTCCAGGCGCAGAGGATCGTCGGTAATCGTCCAGCCATCTTTAATCAGCGCGTTTCTGACGTCTTTATGATACAAACCTCGCGCGGTCATAGTGCGTTGAGGTCCTTCAAAGACGTTGCGGCATTGTGGCAAGCGATCAGGCAACTATTTCAGTTTGGCGGTAGCGGTTTTGAGCCATGTTTGCGCGGCGGCCGCATCCTTGGCGCGGCGGATGCCAATGACGTACTTGCCGCTTTGCGCCGCCCCGTAAAAGCCGCTCACTTTCGAGCGCACCACAACCGCGCCGCTGCCAATTCCGGTCAGGGGCTGCGGTTTTGCGCCGATGGCGACCCGCGTGGGCTGCGTCAAATAGGCCGAATACTGCGTGTACGCCTGTTTCGCCGCGTCCGCAGAGGGCAACTGAACGACAAAAGCCTCGGACTGCGGCCCCGCTGTCGGGTACTTCGCCACGATGCCGTTCTTCAAAAACGTCTGCGCGAAAACGTCCGTGCGCTGATACACCTCGGAATGGGGCGTGTAACCGGGCGGCAGGGCGGTTAGAAGGGAGGCAAGTCCCGCAGGCGGGGTTTGCGCTCCGGTCAGTTTGGCGGCGACGGCGGAAGCGATTTTGGGCATGGTGGCGGCAAAACTGGGCGGCGCGTTCGCGGTTGTGTTCGTGATGACCACGTAGTACGGCCCCTTCCAGAAGTTCACGCTGTCGCCCGTCTGATACCCCTCCACATTCCCCAATTTCAGGAACTTCACGCCCTTCGCGCTCGGCCCCAGCTGATAGCTGTAGTAGCCGTAGCTGTCGAGCGGGCTGCCCATCGTGTAAATGTCAACCGTTATCAGTTGCGTACCCTTGCCGCCGGGGGCATATTCGGCGTAATCGCACTGCTTGAAATCGTATTTCTTGACGGACTCGGCCTGCCCGTCAATGTGGTTTTCCAGCGTGGCGGGCGAAAACGTCTGCACGGGCTTGGTCATCTTGAACTCGCCCGCGCCCGGAGGCAGCGCGGATTTGCCATCCGCCCGCACGGGACGAATATTGCCAACACAGGCCACCATTGCCAAACTCAGCAGCGAAGCAACGCGAACACAACTCTTGCGCAACGATACGCGCGACAAAGAACGAACGGGCATCACACACTCCTCGAAAAATATAGTGGGAAATCGTAACTATTGCCCTCACTCCGGGCGTCCACTTGTGGACACCCTCTCCTAAAAATCTGGGAGAGGGGCTATTCTAAAATTATGAGAAAGGGCTGAATAGCTACCGTAATTCACAGCTAGAATCCATGCGCAAATGACGCGAAGCAAACTGCTCCGCGCTACTATTGTAGACGCCGAAATCAGGCGGTTGTTTCAAGCGCGAATGTGAATGCGCAGGAAGTCGCCATATTACCATTATAATGATACGCAATCAGAAGAGGGAAGTCAAATTTAACTTTCCATTGGCGTTTATTCGCGTTCATTCGCGGCTGTTATTTTCCTAACCGCAGCCGAACTTTTCGCAGAACTGGAAAGTGATTTCAATGAGCGGCTCGTCCAGACGCGCGTACATTTCGCGCTTGATGTTTTCCGGCACAGCTCCGTAAAAGGCGTGGGCAATGCCGCCCGCCATGCAGGCAATCGTGTCGCTGTCGCCGCCGATGGAGATGGCTTTGCGGATGCAGTCTTCGTAACCGTCCGATTCTAGAAACGCGATAATCGCCTGCGGCACGGAACCCTGACAGGAAACATCGAATTTATAGGTGGCGCGGAGGTTGTCAATGGTATCATCCAGCGCGTATCCAAAGGTATCCTCAATGTAAGCGCGTATCGCCTGCTTGCTCTGGTTGTTACGCGCAAGGAAAATTGCGGCGGCAATCGCCTGCGCGCCCCGAATGCCTTCCGGGTGATTGTGGGTCACTTCAGCGCTGCGTTTGGCCTGTTCCAATACGTCTTCGATGGTATTAAACGCCCACCCGACCGGACTGACGCGCATGGCCGACCCATTGCCCCAACTATTATACGGTTCCCGGCTGCCCGACCAGGCCCAATGCGTGAACGCGCCGCCATAACCGGCATGTGGGTACTGCCGAAAGTACCATTTGAGCAGAAACGTGAAATCTTCGCCATTCAACAGGCTGTGCGCGAGGGCAATGGAAAGAACGGTATCATCTGTAAACCGCGATTGCGGAATAAACAGGGGGAAATCCGTAGTGCGAATATTGGAGACTTCGTACACGCTGCCAATGATGTCCCCGGCAATGGCTCCAAGCATAAAAGTTCCTCTACAGGTGTTCAGGTGTTCAGGTGTTCAGGTGTTCGGGAACTGAATTATAAACCTTGCCGCGCCAACAGACGTTTAATGATGCATTGTCCTGAACACCCGAACACCTGAACACCTGAACTGAAAGGAAGAGTATGAACCGCGCGATTCGCATCTTTGACACGCCCGACGAACTTGCGCGGGCGGCGGCTGACCATTTGCTGCAATTGTATACCGCCAGAGAGCGAATTGGAGAACCGTTTACCGTCGCGCTTGCCGGTGGGCGCACACCTGCCGCAATGTACGGCCTGCTGACGGAACCGCCCTACAATACCATAGATTGGGGAAAGATACATCTGTTCTTCGGGGACGAGCGCTGCGTATCCCCGGACAGCGACGACAGCAATTTCAAGATGGCGCAAACCGCGCTGTTCTCGAAGACGCCCCTACCGATTTCTAATATTCATCGCATTCCCGCCGACCTGCCCGACCACGACCTTGCCGCGCAGCAGTACTCCGAAGACCTGCCGCGATTTCTTCCAACTACAGCCGGGACAACTGCCGCGCTTCGACCTGATTCTGCTCGGCATGGGGCCGGACGGCCATACCGCGTCCCTGTTCCCCCACAAGCCCGCCCTGCATGAACAAACCCGCCTTGCCGTCGTAACCGAACCCGGCCTGAAGCCTTTCGTGCCGCGCATCACCCTGACCTATCCCGTCTCTAAACAACGCCGCGCATGTCCTGTTTCTCGTGGACAAGGCCGACAAAGCCGACAAAGTAGCCGCCATTCTGGAAGGCCCGGAGGACTTCGACAGCCTGCCCGCGCAGGCCGTGCAGCCGACAAACGGCGAACTGACCTGGTTCCTCGACCAATCCGCCGCCGCAAACCTCAAAAACAAGTAAACCACGGAGAGAAGAACACGAAAAATATTTCACCACCAAGACACCAAGTACACCAAGAGAGAAAAGAAGAGAAGCAGATATATTGAGGTCAATGATAATCGAAGTCTTTCTCCTTTGTATTTCTTGGTGTCCTTGGTGTCTCTGGTGGTGAAATATTCTTGTCTTTTACTTCGCGGTTGTTCCCGGCGTGTCGGTGGCGGGCGCGCGGGGTTGGCGGCGTTCGGTTCCGCCCACGCCGGGCGCGTTGATACACTGCACGTCGTTTGCCATTGTGGTGGTGTAGAGGTGTTGGCCGTCGTATTCCGGGGTGGAGAAGATGTTGCCCGGTCCGAGTTCGTAGCCCCACACCCGCTTGCCCGTTCGGCTGTCCAGAACCGAGACGCGGCCCCGAACGCCCATGATGGCGAACGTTTTGCCGTCGGGGGCGAGATGCGGGCGACGAGTCGTAGATGGTTTGTCCGGTAGAGACTCGCCATGTAATGCTGCCCGTACCCGCGTCCAGACAGTACACGTCGCCGTTTTTGCCCAATCCGGCAAGGTAGATGAAGGGGCCGACGACGGCGGGCGTGGAGTAGCCGAACGAGTCGGAACTGGTGGGCGCGGCGGCTGTCCACGCATCCTTGCCCGTTTGCGCGTTTACGGCGTGGAGGATGCCGTCGTTGGAGCAGATGAACACGCGGTTGTTGGCGAGGGTGGGGGAAGAAATCGCGGGCGAGTAGGTGGGCAATAGCTGCTTGTTCTTGTCGTAGCCCATGCGGGCTGTCCAGCGCGTATTGCCGTTTGTGGCGTCAATGGCGTACAGGGTATTGTCCCAGCCGCCTAAGTAGAACGTGTTGCCGTCCGTAGCGGCGCGGGACTGGAACAGGGCTGTAGTGGGAACCGACCACCGCATTTTGCCCGAATTGATGTCCACGCCCACGATTTTGCCCTTCGCGCCCACGCAAACTACGCCCTGCGCGACCGCGGCGGTGGCGAAAACCGGCCCGCCCGTATCATATCGCCATTTTTGCCGCCCGCTGCCCGAATCCAGCGCGTACAGATAGTGGTCTGTCGAGCCGAGATACAGCGTGTTGCCGTCCAGGACGGGCGAGGCGAGGAACTGCCCTTTGGTGGGGAACGTCCAGCGTTTTTTGCCCTTTGCCAGTTCCAGCGCGTAGCATTTGCCGTCGTTGGAACTGACGTAGAGCGCGTCTTCCACCAGAAGGGGCGTGGACTGAATCGGGCCGTCTAAATTGATCGCCCATTTTTGCGTGGGTTCGTTGTTGTTGCGCTCCAACTCGAAGATAAGTTCGTCTTCATACGTGACGTTGTTGCTCGTGGTCAGGCGCACATCGGTTGTGTGAACGCCAATCGCAATGTCTTTTGTCTCGAACTGCTGCCGCCACAGGTCGCGCTTGTCTTTGAGCAGGGGGCGGTACGGGCCGTCGTCAATGCGGTATTCCGCCGTCTCTTTGTCGGGATTGTCGGTGACGGCGCGCGGGTTCAGGCTGGCCTGCGGGCGGCGGCGGGACAAAAACGCATTGTCGGGATCGTCCCATTCGGCTTTGAGAACGGAGGGATGCGACTTGTTGGCGATGGGGATGGTGGCGTGGAACGGTTCGCCCGCCGTTTTGAGGAATTGCCTGTCCAGCGTAACCAGCAATTTGGAAACATTGACGCGGTAGTACGAGCCGTGTTCCTGATACAGGCCCTCCGACATGAAGGTTCGCGCGCCGTTGGTTTGCCATGCCAAATCCTGCCGCCCGTGTCCCGTAAAGATGGCGACGACGTTGCGGTTGCGCAGAATGGGAACCAGATCGAACTCGTTGTCAATTACGCGAACACTCGGACGGTCGCGCCCGATCCAGTGGTGCATGAAGACAAACAGGGGCGTTTGCGGCTTCACTTTGGTCAGGTCTTTTTTCAGCCAGTCCAGTTCCGCCTTGTCCAGATGTCCCCAATGCTCTAAGGCGACAGTCGTATCCAGCAGTATAAAGTGCGCCCCGTTGTGATCGAACGATTGGTATGTTTTGCCGAACGCGCGCTCGAAACTCTCCTTGCCGTCCGGCGACCAGCGCACATCATAATTGCCGGGAACGGCGTGAAACTTGATACCCGCCTGCTCTAAGGGCGCGATGGCCTCTTTTAGTTTGGCGAGTTCTGCGGGCGTTCCGGTTTCGGTCAAATCGCCATTCGCGACAACAAAGGCGGGTTTTGGCGACATTTGCGTGGCCTCATCCGCCAGTTTGCGCAGGGCTTCGATGCTGCCCGGAGAACTTACGTGCAGGTCGGTGACATCCAGAAACGTAAAACTATCGGCCTCGGAAGGGGGCGTGTTTTGGGCGGGAACGCGGCCTGCCATCGCAAACAAAAGCACAGTGGTCAGCACATAACCGAACTTACAACACATTCGGGTCTTTCCTTTCGGCGCATCGGGCGGAACGAATCAGGGCGGCAAGCCCGTTTCTTAACAATCAGGGGCGGAAACAGTCTATACGATAGACGCGCCCTAATGTTCGCCGTTAGCGGGAAAGGTTCCTCTTTTGGTTGGTGATTGGTGGCTCGTGGCTGGTGATTGGTTACACTATAACCTCAATCCGTCCGGTGTTTCCGGTATACTGATACTGATTTGAGAGAGTAACAAACCTGACAAGGGCGTACAGGGCGATAACAGGCTGTTTCTGCCAACCAAAGGCGGGGCGGCTGCCTGATGAATGTAATGACAACTGAATGAGGCTGTGTCCATGAATCAACCCCGTACCCTGACTGCCCTGAGCCATTGTCTGGCCGAACTTAGCACCCTGAATTTTGCCGACGCGGACACGCCCCGCTTCAGGGACTGGCGCGCGTTTACCCTGAAAACGCTGGCGGAACTGCCGGGGAGTAGCGCGCCCGCCCTCCGCGAATTCGAGAACATTGCTTTTGCGCCGTCGCTTCCCGCCAGTCGGGAGGAACAGGAACAGGCGTGGCGGACAGGAAGAAACGCGGCCTACACGTTGCTGACAACCCTGCGCTTTCAGCCACATACTGGCGTGAACGAACCCGAAGCGCTGCCGCCAGGCAGACAGGAGGCAAGTTGAAACACAGGTATCAGGCAGGGCTTGTATCTGCCCTGTGTATGCTGCTGTTCCTTGTGGCGAGGATTTGCATGACGGAAGCGCGCGCCCAAACGAAAGCCGGCGGCAAAGAGGGCAGCGATACCGGGCGCTGGATTTCCACGCCGGACGGACAAACGCTGCTGCATCCGTTTAACAATTCGCCCTACCCACACGAAAGCCGCGCCAAAGGCCATGTCTACGACAAAACGGTTTATGATGCCGCCACTCACTACAACGACAGCACGGTCGGTATTTTTATTCCCGCCGACTACCACCCCTCCGAGACTGTAGATTATGTCGTTCATTTTCATGGCTGGTCCAACCATGTGGCGCAGGTACTGGATCGTTACGAGTTGCGGCAGCAGATAGCGCAAAGCAAGTGTAACGCGATTCTGATCGTGCCGCAGGGACCAAAGGACGCGCAGGATTCGGGCGGCGGCAAACTGGAACACGAAACCGGCGCGTTTGCCGCGCTGATGAAGGAGATTACAGCGTTTCTGGTTTCGGAGGGCAAAATCCATACGGCGCGTATCGGCCATATCGCCCTGAGCGCGCACAGCGGCGGCTATCTCGTAACGGGCGCGATCCTGAAACATGGAGGCATGGAGGACGCTATCCGTGACGTGCTGCTGTTCGACGCCTCCTATGGCGAATTGGAGGCGTTCGCGGATTGGGCCAAACGCAATTCGGCGCATCGGCTTGTCAGTCTGTTCACGGAGCATCTGGCATCCGCCAACTTTCAACTGCTTACGCTGTTGCGGCAGCGGCATGTCGCGTTCGAGACGATTCTGGAACCCAACCTGAACGAGACGCTGCTTACGCCCCGCCGTCCGCTGTTCATCCACACGCTGGATTTACCGCATGACGAGGTAATGCAGAAACGCCATTATTTTACGCTATTTCTGCGTACCAGCGCCCTCGCTTCCAAAACACCGTGACGCCCGAATATTCCTGACAACGATCAACCTTCGAGGTTTACTATGCCCGCTACGCCTGATGATTTTGTGACGCGCCTGCCTGCTGTGCTTTATGGCGGGGATTACAACCCGGAACAGTGGCCGCGCGAGATATGGGACGAGGATATGCGCCTGATGCGAATGGCGCATGTCAACATCGTTTCTACGCCCATTTTCGGGTGGGTCAGTTTGCAGCCCGACGAGAACACGTTCACGTTTGACTGGCTGGATGACATTCTGGACCGGCTGGCGAAAAGCGGCGTGTCGGCCTGCCTTGCCACCGCGACCGCCGCCCAACCCGCGTGGCTGGACCAGAAATACCCGGATGTGCTGGTCACGGATGAGAACGGACACCGGCGCAGGCACGGCAACAGGCACAGTTTTTGCCCGAACTCGCCCAACTTCCGCCGTCTGTCTACCGGAATCGCGCGGCGCATTGCCGAACGCTACAAAGATCATCCCGCGCTGGTGATGTGGCACGTCAGCAACGAGTACGGCACGTACTGTTATTGCGAACAGTGCGCGTCCGCGTTTCGCGATTGGCTGCAAGTTCGTTATGGCAGTCTGGACGAACTGAACCGGCGGTGGGTGACGGCGTTCTGGAGCCACACCTACACGGATTGGTCGCAGATCGAGCCACCGTTTTCCAATGGCGAACGCAGTATGCAGGGCTTGCGACTGGACTATTACCGCTTTCAGTCCGACAGCCTGCTGAACTGTTTCAAGGCGGAATCGACGGTTTTGCGTGAAATCACGCCCGACATTCCCGTGACCACAAACCTGATGGGCGCGTTCTTCCCGCTCAACTATCGCAAATGGGCGCAGGATATGGACGTGGTTTCGTGGGACAACTACCCGCGCCCCGAAGAGCCGATAGCCAATGTCGCTTTCAACCACGCCCTGATGCGCGGATTGAAGGAGGGCCAGCCGTTTCTGCTGATGGAGCAAAGCCCCTCGCAGCAGAACTGGATGCCCTACAACGCCCTGAAGCCGCCGGGAGCCTTGCGTGTCCAGTCCTATCAGGCAATCGCGCAGGGGGCCGACAGCGTGATGTATTTCCAGTGGCGGCGGTCACGGGGCAGCATCGAAAAACTGCACGGCGCGATTGTGGAGCATAGCGGCAGCCCCGACAATCGCGTGTTTCGGGAAGTGGCGGAACTGGGGCGGGAACTGGAACAGTTGGGCAGTCGCACATTGGGCGGGCGCGTCCCGGCGCGTGTGGCCGTGCTGTTCGATTGGGAAAACTGGTGGGGGCTGCGCTTTTCCAGCGGGCCAAGCGTGGATTTGGATTACGTGAAGGTGTGCCGCGCCTATTACGGCGCGCTGCACAATCTTGGGATACAAACCGACATCGTTGCGCCCGACGCCGATTTGTCCCGCTATGAGGTGATTGTCGCGCCCCTGCTGACGATGCTGCGAACGGAAGACGCCGCGCGGATTGAACATCGCGTTCAGGCCGGAGCCTCGTTCCTGACGACGTTTTTCAGCGGACTGGTGGACGAAAACGACCTGATCCACGAGGGCGGCAGTCCCGGCCCGCTGCGTGACGTCCTCGGCCTGAGCGTGGAGGAAACGGACGCGCTTCCCCAAGCCAAAACGAATGGCATCCGCCTGACGCAATCTTTCGGAAGCATCGCCGCCGATACCGTATTCTCTTCCGGCCTGCTGTGCGACCGCCTGCGTATGGAGGGCGCGGAAACGCTCGGCGCGTACACGGATGATTTCTACGCGGACGAGCCGGCCTTCACCCGCAACCGGGCAGGGCAGGGACTCGCGTACTTTCTTGCAACGCAATTAGAAGAAGTCGGTTTACGCGCCATCTTGCAGGCCATTTGCGCCGCGCACGACATTCATTCCCCGCTTGCCGGGGGCGCAATTCCGCCGCCTAATGTAGAAGTGACGCAGCGCGTAACGGGCAACGACAACCCCCTGCTGTACCTGCTCAACCACGCGCCCACCCCTTCAGAAGTCACCCTTCCTAACGGCAGTTACACAGATTTACTGTCCGGGGAAACCTTTACCGACGCGGTGACATTGCCGGGGCGCGGACTCCGTATCCTGGAAGAAACAACGTAATTTGTCTTGAACCATGATGCTTATGATTTTCGGATTACCATGATTGAGGAGGCGCGTTCCTCATGCTAATCACCTAATCACATAAATCATGGTTCAAGACAAACAAAAGAGGTTTGACAATGAAGTTTACGGATGGCAACTGGATGATGCGGAAGGGCGTTCGCGCATTTTATGCGGGACAGGCGTATGAGGTGGAAACCCTGCCGGACGCGCTTGTCGTTCAGGTTCCCGCGAAACGGATTCACAACCGGGGTAACACGCTGGACGGTCCATTATTGACCGTGCGTTACTCCTCGCCCCTGCTGGACGTGATTTGCGTACAGGTCACGCATTTCGGCGGCGAGCGGGAAGCCAGTCCGCAGTTTCCGCTGCTTGCAGGAGGAGCGGCAGGCGTGACGGTGAGCGCGGATAAGGAATTCGCTACCCTCGCCAGCGGCAATTTAGCCGTGAAGGTGGCGCGGGGCGAAGGGTGGGGAGTGGAGTTTGTCGGCAATGGAAACACCATTACGAAAAGCGGGCAAAAAGGGCTGGGACTGGCGGAAGTCGAGGGCAACGGGCCGTATCTGCACGAACAGCTTGCTCTGGGTGTGGGCGAGTGCGTGTATGGATTGGGCGAGCGGTTTACGGCCTTTGTCAAGAACGGGCAGGTCGTGGAAACGTGGAACAGGGACGGCGGAACCGGCAGCGAACAGGCGTATAAGAATGTGCCGTTTTATCTGACCAACCGGGGGTACGGCGTGTTCGTCAATCACCCCGAAGACGTGTCGTTTGAAGTGGCATCGGAAAAGGTTTCGCGCGTTCAGTTCAGCGTTCGAGGGCAGACGCTGGATTACTTTGTGATTTACGGCCCGACGCCCAAAGAGGTGCTGGCGAAATATACGCGCCCTGACCGGCAAGCCTGCCCTACCGCCCGCGTGGTCGTTCGGGCTGTGGCTGACAACCTCGTTTACCACAAGTTATGACGAGCAGACCGTGACGAGTTTCATACAGGGCATGGCGGATCGGGATTTGCCGCTGCACGTTTTTCATTTCGACTGCTTCTGGATGCGTGAGTTTCGCTGGTGCGATTTCGAGTGGGATGCCACGCGCGTTTCCCGACCCGCCCGCCATGCTGCAACGGCTAAAAGAGCGCGGCCTGCACATCTGCGTCTGGATCAATCCCTATATCGCGCAGCTCTCGCCGCTGTTCGCGGAGGGCAAGGCGGGGGTTATCTGCTCAAAAAGCCGAATGGCGATGTGTGGCAGACGGATCAGTGGCAGGCGGGCATGGGCATTGTGGATTTTACCAACCCGGACGCCTGCCAGTGGTACGGCGACAAACTGCGCGCGCTGCTGGACATGGGCGTGGACTGCTTCAAAACCGATTTTGGCGAGCGTATTCCCACCGATGTCGTGTATGCAGGATGGTTCCGACCCGCAGAAGATGCACAACTACTACTCTTACCTTTATAATAAGGCCGTCTTCGATGTTTTGGAGGAAAAGCGGGGCAGGGGAGAAGCCGTTCTGTTTGCGCGGTCGGCAACGGCGGGCAGGCAGCAGTTTCCCGTGCACTGGGGCGGCGACTGCTATTCCAGTTTTGAGTCTATGGCGGAAAGCCTGCGCGGCGGACTGTCGCTGTGTCTGTCCGGCTTCGGCTTCTGGAGTCACGACATCGGCGGCTTTGAGGGCACGCCACCGGCCGAAGTGTACAAGCGCTGGATCGCGTTTGGCCTGCTTTCGTCGCACAGCCGCCTGCACGGCAGTTCGTCGTACCGAGTTCCCTGGCTGTTCGATGACGAGGCCGTAGACACGCTGCGCTTTTTCACCAAACTGAAGTGCCGCCTGATGCCCTATCTGTTCGGGCAGGCGGTTCAATCCCACCGGACGGGCGTACCGGCCGATGCGGGCCATGATGCTGGAATTTCCCGATGATCCCGCCTGCGACACGCTGGACCGGCAATATCTGCTTGGTGACTCGCTGCTCGTCGCGCCCGTTTTCACCACAAACGGCGTCGTGGACTACTACGTTCCCGAAGGCAAATGGACGAACTTCTTCACGGGCAAAGTAATCAGCGGGCCGGGTTGGGTACGCGAAACGCACGATTTTATGAGCGTTCCCCTGCTGGTTCGCCCCCATTCGGTCATTCCGGTTGGCAGCAATAACGACAAGCCGGATTACGACTTTGCAGACGGCGTGACCCTGCGCGTATACGAATTGGAATCGGAAAAGGAGATTGTCACCACGATTCCCGACCTGAGCGGCAATCCGGCGCTGACAGTGACAACGCGCCGAACCGGGACACAGATACAATTCCGCGCAGAGGGGGCCAACCACAACTGGCAAATACTGCTGGTGGGCGTTCAGACTGCTGCTTCCATAACCGGCGGAACGATGCAAACAGGAACGGAGGGCGTTCTCCTCAAGCCAAATGATGAAAGCGAAATGCTGACCGTTGCTCTGTCCGAATAGAGCGGGATCGCCAGGGATTGAAAATCTCTGGCTGGACAAAGCTGGTGTCCTGCGGACGCGCTCGGTCGGCATCGCGCCCAATGTGTTTCTCGCCAAAGTCGCTTCGGACTGCCAAAAGCCGGACGGCCTGACCATCTGGCCCGAAGACCATCTGCCGGACGCGCTATTTGCATTGAAGCTGACGGACTTGCCGGGGATTGGCAGCGCGATGAAGCGGCGTTTGAACGAGTTTGGCGTCACGACAGTGGAGCAGTTGTGGAACTGTTCGGCTCAGGAGCTGCGGCGCGTCTGGCATAGCGTGTTAGGCGAACGCTGGCACTGGATGCTGCGGGGCAGTCAAAAGGCGTTACTCTCGGACATGCGCCTTCCTTTCACTGGCAGGCTCTATCAACTATCAACTATTATCTATCAACTCCCCTACGGTTGGGCGGTTTTCGGGCCGGCCTCCATTGTGAGCAGGTGGCGCGGGTAGTCGAACGTGACGCGCTTGGCCTCGGCAAGGTACGATATGCCCACAATCGCGCTCAGATGAAAGTCGAAACTGCGGTTCACTTCCGTGTCAATCATGGACGCGCCGTAAATGGGCTTCATCTCCATGAAGAAGGGCGTTCCGGCGTTGTAGACCAACCCCAAATCAATGGCGAACTCGAACAAAATGGCGTCGAAGCCCGTGTTGGTTGTGCCGACCCCAAGCCGTTGGTTAATGTGGACTTTCGCCTGCGCGTCCGTATGCTGTTTTTTCGCCAGTTGTGACGCGGTAATATAGGAGAGGACGCCCATACCCTGCGCCCCCGTATCCAGCAATCCCCATTCCGCCTCGCTGCGATCTTCCAGTTTCAGCGGCACAATTATGTAGCCGCCAAAATCGTGGAAGGGAACCGTCGTGATATGATTGCCCTCTTCGGGCGCGGGCGCGGCTGCCGTTTTGCCCCGCGTCAGCACCAGATTGTTGTTCTCGTAATCTACGGTGACGGCGTACTCCTCGAATACCGCCCCACCGATCAGCCCGTCAAAGTCGGGTGAAATGGCGTTCGCGGTAGTATCTACGGGGATGTTCTTGAACATCTGCGCGCCGATTTTCATCTCTTTGGCGCGGCACACCCGTATCTCTTCCTTGCCGCTCACGCCGCGCGCGAACGATTTGTAAATGGCGGGCAGGTTTAAGCGCTCGGCGGCATCCCCGGTAACGGAAATGCCGTGTCCCGCCCCCGTATCGAACAGCAGCCGCATACTGACGCCGTTGATGCTCAGAGGAATGATAATCGTCTGGTTGTCCTGTTTGAGGCGCTCAAAGGGGATGGTAATGGTAACAGGCTTGATTTTGCCCTCATCCGCGTCCTTCAATTTCTGTTCATTGATCGCGCCGATAGCCTCGAACGTCGGCGCTTCTCTCTTCCTGCCGGGTTTCTTATTGCCGTCCGCCTTTTTTTCCCCGTCCGGTTTTGGGTCGCCTGTAGTTTTGTCCGGTTTGTCCGCTTCACGACTGTTGGCGGGGTTGTAGGTATCCATCGCGCGGGACAGGCTATCCATCGTTCGGTCGTGCGGGTGGCCTTTGGGATTGGTTTTGAGGTAGGCTTTATAGATTTTTTGCCTCTCCTCGTCGCCGGTCTTCTCCTCCAGAGTTTGAAGCAGATAAAAGGGCGCGTCGGGCCAGTCGGGGTGCATATCAAAGGCGTGGGTAAGCGTTTCGCGGGCCTCGCCTTTTTGCTCATTGAAGGTCAGGACGCGCCCACGCGCCACAAGCCCCCAGTAGTCTCTGGCATCCAGAGCAAGCGACTTGTAGGCCTCGGTTTCGGCCTGTTTGGGACGCCCGCCCCGCATCAGCCCCAGACTGAGCAGGCCATGCGCGTCGGCACTGGCAGGCAGCGCGGCAACGAATTTTTGCCCTTCGGACACGCAGTTCTGCCAGTCGTCCAGACGCAGATACGTCCGCAACAGCCCCACGCGCAAAACCGGGTTTTTGGGATCGCTCCTGACGGCGGACGCATAAGCATCCCGCGCTTGATTGAACTTGCCTTCAGCGAACAACTGGCTGCCCGAACCCGCGAACCTGCCATGCGCGCGGGCAGGCGGGGTAACAACCGGCAGCATCGCGCACAAACTCAACGTGATCGGCAGAAAAGAACGCAACAACGGCAAAGAGGAACGAGAGCGGCGTTTGAACAACATACAAAGTTCTTTCTTGCAAATAAGTTCCCTGCCTGTAAATCATTTAAGGAGGAAAAGAAGCGGCGACAGCAGGGTCGCCGGTGTTTCCCGACGTAGCCCTGCCTTTATTTTACCCGACGTGTTTCTATTCGACACACCGCCGATATTTTCCTACACGCCGCGCCATTTTGCAAATTCAGTCTTCCTCTTTTCGCTCCGGCCTCACAGTAACAGTCGTATCACTCGCTTCACCGCCCGCCGGAATACTGCTTCTACTTCCGGCCTGCAAGAAAGGACGAACGACATGTGGAGACACGGAGATATTCTGATTGCGGCTGCGCCCGCTCTTCCCGAAAGCGCGAAACGCCGCGCAACCACCATTCTGGCGCGGGGCGAACTGACCGGACACAGCCACCGCATTGAGGATGGCGCAACCGCCATTCTGTGGGAGCATCAGGGCGAAATGTTTCTGGAAGTGACCGGCGACACCGCCCGCATTGTGCATCAGGAACACAAGCCTATCACGCTGCCGCAGGGTCTTTACAAGTTCTGGTTCCAGCGCGAATACACGCCCACTGCCATTCGCCGCGTGATTGACTGAGTTGGTGGTTGGTGACTGGTGACTGGTGATTGGTTGTACTGGTTAAAGGTTTCGCGCATTTCCGCAGACGCAGTTACCAACCACCAACCACCAACCACCAGTCACCAACCACCTCTGAACGGAGAATCTGCCATGACTGCCCTGCTCCTTGACCGCGATATTGAATTCAATACTACATCCTCAGAAAACAACGCGCCTGTTCCGGCAAAAGAGGCGGCAGCGTTGATTTTGAAAGACCGCGCTCCCACCAACCTGCGCGTTTCCGGTTCACTTGTGTTGAGCGGGGGAAACTGGCTGACTACCCTGCCCGCCGGTTTGCAGGCTGACAACATTGATTTGAGCGGCTGCGACACGCTGGAAACTCTGCCCGACGGCCTGAAAACGCGCTGTCTCAACCTGACGGGCTGCACCGGATTGAAAAGCCTTCCAAATGGCCTGCATTGCAATGAACTGAACCTGAACAACACGCTTCTGCACGGTCTGCCTTCCGACCTGCGCGTAGATTTTCGGCTGGATTGCAGCGGCTGCGTAGTGTTGGAAACGTTGCCTGTCGGCCTGAAAGTCGGTTCTCTGCTGCTGCGCGATTGTACCAGTCTGGAAACCCTGCCGGAGGGGCTGGACGTTTCGTTTCTGGATATTTCCGGCTGTCTGGGCATGCATCATTGGCCTCGACACGCCACTGTGCAGATAGGCCGATTAGTGGCGCGGGGCTGTATGCAGTTCACGGCCCTTCCCGACTGGCTTACGGACATATCCCAACTCGACCTGAGCGGCTGCGCCAACATTACCGATTTGCCGCCCTCTCTGCGGGTTCGCTCATGGATTGATATCGCCAATACGGGCATCACGTCCCTGCCGCCGGGCGTGGCGAACGCGCAAATCCGCTGGCGCGGCGTGACCATTGACCGCCGTATCGCCTTTGAGCCGGAAACCATTCAGCCCAATGAGATACTGCAAACGGTGAATGTGGAATTGCGCCGCGTCCTGATGGAACGCATGGGCTACGAGGTCTTCATGGCGCAGGCGAAAGCAGAGGTTCTGGACACGGACACCGATCCCGGCGGAAAGCGAAGCCTGTTGCGCGTTCCCATTGCCGGTGACGAACCGCTCGTCTGCCTGTCCGTTTCCTGTCCTTCAACCGAGCGAGAGTACATGCTGCGCGTCCCGCCCGAAATCCGAACGTGCCGCCGCGCCGCCGCGTGGTTGGCCGGTTTCGACAATCCCGACGAGTATCAGCCGGTGATGGAAACGTAGCAAAGGATGAAGGATGAGGGATGAAGGATGAGGGATGAAGAGGATGCGCTTCTTTATAGCCCCATCCTCAACGTGGGGAAGGCAAGTAGAGAAAAGGCATTGCCTTCATCCTTCATCCTTCATCCCTCATCCTTTCCAAAACGCCCTCCCCAAACACCTCGTACAGCTTCAAATGCGGCATGTGGACATAGCCGATGTGGCAGCCGCAGGTTTTGTTGGTACAGGGGGCGGGACGCAGACAGTCGGCAAAATCGGGGGCGTACAGGTTGCCAATCGGAGTTTTGATGAAGTGGCAGCGGCGCATGGTTCCGTCCCCGTCTACGGAGATAACGCTGTCTCCCGCGCGGCAGGCGAGTCCCTGCGAGGGGTGGCGCGTGTTGTTGATGGGGAAAAGCGGGTCAATCCGCGTGAAGTGGCGCAGTTCGTCGTCGCTGTAGTAGTTAGCTTCGCGCTTGTAGGCGTTTATCCACAGGTACACATGCGGCGGCAGTTCCCGGCGCATGGCTTCAATATCGTCCCGATGCTCCTTCATGCCAACCACGCCCACGCTGTACCGCACCTGAAGCGAGTCCAGTTTGCGGCACTGACCTAAAAAGAACTCGCGTGTGGTTTGCGTCGGATGATAGGTCGCCCACAATCCCAATTTCTGTTTGTCGCACTCTTCCGTCCATTCCAGCCGGCAGGATAAATTGGTTTGAATAGCGATTTTGCGGGTTTGCGGCAGATTGGTCAAATGGACAAGGGCGCGTTGATACCGTTTGCGTACCAATGCCTCACCCCACGGCGTGAACAGAACCGACAACTGATCCTCTTCGCGCCCGGTAATCCAATTCACAAATCGCTGCAAAGCCGCCGCGTCCGCCGCATGTTCCGCATCCGTCTCCACATGCTTGGCGAACGGGCAGTAATCGCAGCCATAATTGCAGCTCGACAGCGGCCCCCGATAAAGAATTGATAGTTCCATAGTGTTGAATAGCGGTTTCACTACCGCTCGCCTTGTTTCCGGGTATTGAAAATACCCGTCTGAGTGGCGTTCCGCCAAACGTCCTTCGGACGCGAGAGACTGTAAACAAGCATTTGCGTCCGAAGGACGCTTGGCCGCAGGCCATGTAGACAGGGGTTTTCAACCCCTGACAAAATGTGTCCCGTAGTGAAATAGTAGTTAGCGTCTGCCTTTATGAGTTCCCCTTCGCTTAGGCTTCTTTGGGAGAAGGGGTATGTCTACAAGTGGACGCCATCCATTGAGGGCTATTAGAATCGTAATCAATGCAGCGCGTAGGTTTGCATCAGGACGTTGACTTCGCGGGAGTAGAGCCAGGGGCCAATGCTGTCCGAGCGTTCCATGCCTGCCGGGGTTAATCGCAGCGCGTTGCCGTTGGGTTCGGCCAATCCGCGCGTGATGAGTTCGGCCAGTTCGGGGAAATCCGCGAGGGGAACGAGTTCCGAACCGCTGTAAATACGCGCTCAGATCCAATCCTGACGTTTGCAGCAGGGATTGAATGACGAACCGCCGTTTCTGCTCTGCTTCGGAAAGCGCGTAACCGTAATCGGCAAACTGAAACGCTTCCGCAGTCTTGCCGACATAATCGCGCAGAATGTCGCGCACTCCCGGCGCGCCCACCGCGTACTCGCTGGCGTAGTGCAAACGTGTTGTATAGGAACGCGCGCCACAGCCAAGCCCCACCATGCCATCCTCCTGACAGCAGTACGCCACATCCGGCTTTGCAACTTCGGAACCGGTTTTCAGGCGCGTGAACATCCGCATAGACACCTGCGCGTAGCCGTTCGCCAGCAGCAATTCCCGCCCCGCCCGGTAGCAGGCAAGCCGAATATCATCACCTGCAAGCGCGGCATTATTCATTCTTCTAATGCAGCGTCATCGAAAACCGTCGGAACTTCGCGCCTTGTGGTTGTACCTGCTTCCCGACAGTCTTAAACTTTGCGACTTTTTGCGCTTTGCGTCCTAATCCGGTGAGCGGGCGCACGTACAGCGGATACAAAAACAACTCTTCCGGCTGCCAGCGCAACGCCATTTCCAGCGAACACAGCCAACTGCCGACCGTCTGATGCGGCAGGCCGTAAATCAGATCAATATTGAGCGTAGGAAAGCCTGCTTCGCGTATGTGTTCCAGCGCGTCTTCCACCCATGCCGTTTTCTGCGCCCGTCCCGAAGCGTTCACTTCCGGCTCGAGAAACTCTGTACGCCCATGCTGATACGATCCACGCCCCGTTCGCGCAGCCATGTCAATTTCTCCGGTTCCGCCGTGCGCGGCGACGTTTCCACAGAAACGGGAATTTGCACCCGGTTCCACGCCGTACAGATCGGTAACAATCCCGAACAATTCTTCCAGTTCCGCGATGTTGAGAAACGTCGGCGTACCCGCCACCAATGGCAAGCCGCGCAAATCGCGCCTGCCCCAACGCTTCCCGTACCTGAACCGCCTGCCGCCGCAACGCTTGCAGATACGCGGTCGTAAAATTCTGCTTTGGGTTCGCGGTCGTAAACAGGTTGCAGAACCCGCAGCGCATCTCGCAAAACGGCACATGCAGATATAAGAATAGCGCGTCCCGGTTCTCGCCCTGCCACAAATTCTTCAAGGATACAGGCGGAACAAGCGGGCGGTACGCCGTCTTATGCGGGTACGCATAGGTATAGCCCGCGTAGGGTGTTGCATCAAGCGATACTGTCAATTTGTTGCTTCCTTACACTCTTGTCTATTTCGGCACATACAAACGAATTTCCACATCCGGCAGGACAGCGAATGCTTGTTCAATGAGTGGGCATACCTCGCTCCACTGCAAGCCGCCCAACCCGCAACCCAATGGCGGGAGCGCGAGCGAACCGATGTTTTCCTGTCGCGCAAACAGGCTGCTTCATAAGCACGAAAGTTCGCAGGAAACGCTTGCTTGAATTGCAGCGCGATCCCTTTACCCATGACGCCGACCGTATTGATGGTGTTTACCAGAGCGTCCACATCCGCAGCCAGCAAATTTCCTGATGCTTCCACAATCATCGTATGTCACCTGGCAAGATAAACTCGGCGTAGGGAACCGTCCAGACGACGGAATGGCCGATGCGGTGGCCTTCATAGCCGTCTTCGCCATACGCCGTGCCGTGATCGGAACACAGAACAACCAGCGACGGGCCGCGCGCCTGCAATGCCGCGAACAGCGGCGGCAGTTGACTGTCCACATACGCCAGCGCCGCCGCGTGAGATTCAAGCGTGTCCTCCATCGCGCCCGGCAGATAAAAGCGGTTGGGCTGATGCAATGCCGATACGTTGAGGAATAGAAACACGCGCTTTTCCGGCGGCAATCCGTTCAGAATTTGCGCGGCAAGCCGAACCTGATTTTCTGTTGAGCGCGGATCGGTCACGCCCAATTCCGACGACCAGTGGCTTTCCGCGAACAAACCCGGCAGAACGCTTCCCAGCGCCGTTTGCTTGTTGAAAAACCCCACGCCGCCGATGCAAACTGTATGATAGCCACGTTGCCGCAAATCCGGTCACGATGTCGGGCGCGTCGAACACGCAGGTTCCGTCCATTGTGGTTTCGCTGCCCGCGAACCGGGCGGCAAACAGGCGCGGATGGCGTCCCGGCGCGGCGGGAGTGGGCAGAAACCCGGCGAAAAACGCCTGATGCGCCGCATACGTGAAACTTCCCGGCGTGTGCCGCTCCTCCCAAACCCCGTTCGGGCAGCAGCGAAGCCAGAAACGGCGTTTGTCCCGCCGCCAGCATATCCCGCGCCACATCGTAGCGCAGAGTATCCAGCGTCACCAACAGCACGTCATGCGTACCCACCAGTTCCCGCGCGTTCAACATCTAGTCCACTCACTTCCAATGCGATGGGAACCGCAAAACACGCGAAACAAACGAAAAAAGAAAAGATAAACCACGGAGAACACGGAGGACACGGAGAAACACGGATGAGAACAACAGATGGGGCAAGCCTTCGTCTTGTTGTAATCCTGTTCAATCCTGAAAATCCTGTTAATCCTGTCTATTCTCCTTTTGTTCTTCTTTTCGTTTATTTCGCGTATTTCGCGGTTCCTCAATCCGTTGTTTCTTCCTCACTCAATGCGGCAAGAATTTCCGCCGTGTACGTGTCGCGTCCCTCGTGGAGTGTGCCGGGAAGCAGGTCGCCGAAAGCGTTCAGTTCCAGAACGGCGTGGCGGCGCAGGCCGGGCGCGAACAGCAGATCAATGCCCGCGTACAGGCTGTGGGGAAAACAGCGCAGGGCGGCCTCACCGGTTTGCAATGCGGCATGGGCGGCTGCAGGGCCAATGTATTCCCGCGCAAATTCCCACGAGCGGCGCGGATTGCGCAGGTGCAGGTTGGTCATGGGCTTGCGGCTCAGGCGGGCGACGACGTGCTGCGCCTGTCCGCCGATTACGACAACGCGCAGATCGAAACAGTGTCCGTCCATGCCCGCTTTGGGTATCCACTCTTCCGCCATTGCCCGATGCCGCGCCAGCGCATCTATTAGTTCCGCAATCACATTCGGGTCGCGTATACACCTGTATATCGCGGGTGTTGTATAAGAACAGTTTGCCGTTCCGCTTTACCATTTCCACGGTTGTCGTGGCCTGATGCCTGTCGCCCTGCGTTCGGTACGCCACCACGCCGGACGCGCTCGAACCGTGCGCCAGTTTCACGAACACGCGCCCGCAATCCGCCGCCTGCATTTTGGCGACAAGATCGTTGTATCCGGCGATAATTCCCAACGGGCGCGGAATCGGCAATCCTGCAAGCCGCAATCGTTCCTGACAACGTGGCTTGTCGAACATCACGGCAATATCGGGCGGGTGGTTCATGCGCGTAATGTGGACGCAGGCGGCTAACTGCGCTTCCACGATTTCCAGTACGGCTTGAAACCCAAGATACCATTGCCGGGGGCAGACGATTCGCCCCTTATCGAAACTCCATGTTCGCCGCATCGTGTTTTGGAATACGCTCGTATTTCGCTTCCGGGTCGGGCAGGTCGGCCCCCAATGCCAGCAATGCGCGTTCCGTTGAAAGGCGGTTCCGGGCGCTTCCAATCGGACAATCGCGCCGGGAGGAACCACATCGGGCAAACAGACGCTCCCGCCAGAATGTCCGTCCACGCGATTTCCTGCGCGGGCGGCAATCCCAACCCCGCAAGCGCGGTTTGAAACCGATCCACGCGGGGACACAAAGGATTGCCGATCACGACAAATGGGCGGGACACAGGCGGCAGCGGTTCGATTTCCGGCGTTTCACTCTCCGATGGCAACATAGCGCCCATACTCTTCTTCATGCTGCGGGTCGCTGACATCCACGACGATGCCGATTCCGGGCGAACGGGCCAGTTCGGGGGCAATGCCCTCCAGGGGCGGCTGCGCCGCCGCGTCCGGCGCGGGGTTGCCGGTCAGTTGCGCGATCATGGCGTCGGACAGGTAATGGTGGTGCAAATCCAGTTTTTCCAGCCGGGACAGGTGCGGGCTTTGCAGCAAAGCTTTCGCGCCCTCGTCTGACAGCGTTCCCATAGACAAATCCAACACGCGCAGATGCTGCATGATAGGCGCGTTGACCAATCCGGCGGCAATCGCATCGGAAATGGCGCTGTTGCGCAGGCCGAGATAAGCGAGTTTAGGAAACAGATCGTTTTCCATCAGGAGTTTCAGGCTGTCAATGCTGCCGTTCCAGCCGTAGTTTTCTTCGCCAAGCCAGATTTCCAGATGCTCCAGATTGGGCAGTTGCGCGTTTAGAATGTCTTGCAGGGCTTCCACGGGCAGACCGCCGGTTTCCACAATCAGCGTTTTCAGATGTGGGTTGTGCAGTCCACCAAAGCGCAATCCCGCGCCGCCACGTATCCGAAAATGTTCCAGCCGGGGATACGCGCTGAACAGGGGCGACACATCGGTTTGGTTGATCCACGAGAGTTCGCTCTCTTCGCCCACAAGGTCGCCCATAAACAGCGCGGTCAGGTTGGGCAGGCGGTCGCGGGCAACGGTCAGCGCTTCCACGAGTTCGGCGGAATCATCGCCGCTGGCAACCTCGCCCCAGTTGCCCACAATCAGCCCGGTCGCCTGTTCCGCCCCCGGCGTTTCCAGAAATGCAGCCAGTTTGTCCATCCACAGCGTTGCATCCTCGTAGTCCACCAGAATTCGATAGGTAAACTGCGGGTCGGCGGCGTCGCCAAGATTCCAGTCTTTCACGGGCTTGCCCGCAAATTCCGTCGCGTGTTCATAAATCACGGCGTCTGCTCCCTTTCAATACTGTAATCTTACATGAATGGGCTATTCTGTTCAGCGGCGCAGGGCGGGTTCGTTCCACCTTGTCATTGCGGATTATCTATATTTATACGCGCTTTGTTTGGCGTCATTCCCGCGCCGATGATGTTTCACCGCACTATTCGCCACCCTTTGTCAAAACTCCTGTTGAAACCACTCGCTATGCGCCTGAAAAAGCGGAACGCGCTGTATGCGAAATACCTCCGTCCGCGAAAACAGTATGCAGGAAGCAGGAAATCGCGCAAATCGCAGGGAATACTCTGCCGCATTGCCCCTTACAACCTCCCCCCGCTTACACAAAGGAGAGTCCACCATGATGCAAAAGCAACGCTTTGAAACCAACTCTCAGCCTGTCCCGTCTCATGCAGGCGTTACCCGCTTCCTGAATTGGCTGCGGACACGCGCTCCCCGGCAGCGCTTTGTGCAGCGCTTCGCGGGAACCATCCTGCTGCTCGGCGTCACGCTGGCGTATGAACCCGCTCTCGGTGACGGCACGATTTGGACGCTGCCTTATCAGGGTTCCGCGTCTACCGACCACGCGGCGTTTGCTGTTACGAATACGGGTACAAGTCAGTTTAGTTTTCTTACCCCTACTGCTATTCAGGGAACTGCCACCCAACACAACACTTTGGGTATCTATGGCCTGAATACGGGCAGTCAAGGCGTGGGCATGATGGGGGAGGCTACATCTCAGGATGGCAGAGGCGTGGTCGGCACGGCCAGTTTTACGGGCAGTACCAACACGGGCATAGGCGTACAGGGTTCCGGCGATACAGGCGTATATGGATCGGGCCTCTCCGTTGGGGTACGCGGCGGAAGCGCTATGGGCTACGGCGTGATAGGACTCACAGGGTTTGTCGGTTCCACCTCCATTCCCCCACCGGTCTTCAACGGCGTCGCCACGTCTGCGGGCGTTTATGGCGCGTCCACAGGAACCACGCCTGCGGTCGGCGTGTGGGGTCGAGGCGCTCTCACCTTTCCGGGGGTATTCGGCACGAATGACATAGGTACTGCGCTGTATGGAATAAGCGGCATCCCCGGAGGAACGACAGGCACGTATGGCGTGTACGGCGTCAGCAACGGCATTAACTCCAACGGCGTCTTCAGCGCGGCAGGCGTGTTTGGCAGCAGCATCACCACCACGGCTGTCGCCGGTGTGAGCGCCAGCCCCAACGACCCGGCCGTGTACGGCGTCAACACCAATTCCGGCGCGGGAACGTGGGGGCAAAGCAAGAATGGATATGGCGTGTACGGATACACGGAACGCGCGGAAGCGGCAGGCGTGTATGGAACCAATGCTGCCGGCGGCGCAGCGGTCATCGGGATCGGCAACTCCACGCAAAGCCCGAGCGGCTACTTTCGTAACGACAACGGCTTCCTCAACGCTGTCGGCTTGCAGGGACAGTGCAATGCCGGTTTGGGCGTGGTGGGCTACGGGCGCGTGGGCGTGTATGGCGCTCCCTTGGGCAACGGCGGGTACGCGGGTTACTTTCAGGGGGATGTGCAGGTCACCGGAACCTTGAGCGCGGCGACCAAGCACTTCAAAATAGATCATCCGCTCGATCCTGCTCACAAATACCTCGTTCACGCCAGCGTGGAAAGCAGCGAACAACTCAACACGTATAGCGGCAACACCCTGCTCGACAGCGACGGTAAAGCGACTATTGATATGCCCGAGTGGTTTCAAGCGGAAAATAGCGACTGCCGCTACCAGCTTACCTGTGTGGGCGGCTACGCTCCCGTGTATGTAGACCGCGAGATGGACCACAATCAGTTTGCCATCGCGGGAGGCAAACCCGGCCTGAAGGTTTCGTGGCAGGTAACAGCGGTACGCGCGGACGCTTACGCCAAACACCATCCGCTGCAAGTGGAGCAGGAGAAAACCGGAACAGAAGCGGGCAAGTATCTCAACCCCGAAGACTTCGGCAAGCCCCGCAAAGAGGCTATTGGCGCAGAAAGGAACAGCGGGGTCAAGCCGAATCTTACCGCCGCGAACCCTCCGGCGACGCGCTTTGTCACGCCCAATCTGCGCTACACAACTCCGCGTATTCCCGTGCCAACCAACAGAGCCATGCCGTTCCAACGATAGGAGTTCACTGAAGAATGACAAATAGCGCACTTATCGAAGGCGCGTATTTCCACGACCTGCTTGCGCAGCCGGACACTCTGCGCGAAGCGCGGGCAAAATTGGCGGAACTGACGCTTGACGCGGATTTGCTTGCCGATTGGCAGTCGGGGAAATTCGCGCGCATTGTACTGACGGGCATGGGCAGTTCGCTTCATGCGGCCTATCCCCTGCATCGCGCCCTGCACCGCGCCGGGTATACCTCACACTGGATGGAAACGGCGGAGTTGCTTTTCGGTTTTGAGCCGCTTTACAGTTCGCAAACGCTGCTCGTCGCCATTTCGCAGTCGGGAGAAAGCGCGGAAATCGTCGCTCTGGCGCAACAGGCAGCCCGGTTCGGCTATCTTATCGGCGTCACCAACAACCCACAATCGCCGCTCGGACGCGCGGCGGGCAGCAAGATTCTGCTTCATGCGGGCGTCGAGTCTTCGGTTTCCTGCAAAACTTATGTCGCTACGCTTGCCGCGCTGCACTGGCTGGCGGCGCAGTTGACGGGCGGGGATGTTCGCGCCGCGTTGGAGGAGTTGGCGGAAGCGGAACGCGCCGCGCGCGAATACCTCGGCAAATGGCGCGAACATGTTACGGAACTGCTGCCATTGCTGGAAGGGATTCAGAGCGTGTTTGTCACGGGGCGCGGCGACTCGCTTGCTACCACAGGCACAGGGGGTTTGATATTGAAGGAATCCACGCGCCGACACGCCGAAGGCATGAGCGCGGCGGCGTTTCGGCACGGCCCATTGGAAATGGCGGGCGCAAACGTTCTCACGCTTATTTTTGAGGGGGAAGGCGGCGCGGCCCTGCTGCATCGGCGGCTTGCCGAAGATATTACGCGCGGCGGGGGACATGCCGCGCTTGTCGGCCCGAATACGGAAGGACTTGACGCTTTCCGTTTGCCCGCCGTACCCGCCGCCGTAACGCAAATTGTTGAGATTCTGCCCGTGCAGATGCTTTCGCTTGCCCTTGCCATGCGCGGCGGTTTCGAGGCGGGGCGTTTCGAGCGGGCCTCCAAAATAACCGATGTTGCTTGAAACGGGGCTAAAAGCGCGCAGCCAAATCTATTTCGCTTCGCCGCCTGAGCGGACATGCGCGAACAAGAAACGCCGTGATTCAGGAATGGTGACGTCCAGTTTTTGTCCCGGCAGGAGTGTAGCGTTTCCATCGCCGCCAAGCGTCTCGCCAGTCGTCGGCTGTTCCACGTTCGGCAGAAAAGGCAGGCTTATTTGCCACTCCGCTGAAGGGGAGGCTTCCCGAAAGATGAGCAGGTACGCGCTGCGGCTATCGGGCGCGACGGACGCGAACCCTGTCCATGCTACGCCATCCGGGGCTTCGCCAATCGGGTAGATCGTGCCGGAAACAAGGGCTTCCCGGTGCTGCCTCCAGACGGCAATCAGGGGCGCGGCTTCGGCAAAGTACGTTTCGGGCAGATGGCACACCTCGAACCAGCCGAGCGGGGACGCGAACATCACGGTCGCGAACAGATAATCGGGACGATAGGCCGAGGGCGCGAGAGGGTCATTGAGGTATTTTTCACCATTGCGGGCGTGATTCAGAAACTCCATGCGCAGGCGCAGCGGGTCTATGTAGTGCGCCAGTTGCCACAGGTTGCGCAGGGTCTGATGCGGCCAGTATTTGCGCCAGTCCGTGTAGCGGTTTTCGACAAACAGCGGGCCGACCTGCATCATGCCGAAATAGCCCGGACGCACTTCAGCGGTCACATCCAGATCGAAGACGACGCGCCCCTCCGTCCTGTTCAGAACGTCCGCGAAAAACGCTTTCAGGTTGCGTTCTCCGGTTTTCGTCCGCACTTTCACGCCATCAATTTTGATGTAATCCGTATCAAGTTCGCGGTGCAGGCGGCAGATGGTGTCGGCATCCCGTTGCCAGTTGGCAAAATCCTCGCTGGAGTCCGGCCCGAACCATAGCCCGAACCGCATCCCATTTTCCCGAGCCGCCTGGATTAAATGTTGGAGGCCATCGGGGAACCGCTCCGGGTTGACCGCCCAGAAGTCCTCCTGAACCGCGTAAAAACCTTCCCACACGCCGCCTGCGGCTTGTGCGCGAATGGAATTGCTGGTGGTTCCGATCTGCCAGCCGTCGTCAATTTGAATCACATCTACCCCTAACCGCGCCCCGGCTTCGATCTCCCGCGCCATGAAGTCGGCGGTAATACGCGCGTCGCGGTTCCGGTCGCCCCACGTATTGGATACCAACATGCCGTCTCGCGCCGGAACATAGGGGCGCAGGCTGCGCTGATACTGCTGCAATGCGGCTATGCGTCCCGCTTCTCTATCCGCATACATCAGTGTGACAAACGTATACCCGTCACCATTGGTATCCGCCCCGTGTCCCCCGAAGGTAAAGCGCCGTTCGCCCGAATGAACGCGCAAATCATGGGGCGAGGGGATGGGACGCGCCAATGGCAGGGGCGCTTCTTTGAGAAATATCAGCCCCGCGCCCGTCAACACATCCTCCACATAAAATAAACAGCCCGGCAGCATCAGGGTTGTTTCGGAGGGATGCAGCAGCCACTCGTTTTCAAAAACCAGTTCGTTGTGATTGTCTGTCTGGTCTTGCAATGTCACCTGGGTTAAGCGCAGATGTAACGGGGCCAGCGTCAGGGCTTCCAGAGTATCGGTTTCTCCCGGCTTATTCGTGCTCGTTCGCGTCGCGTCCGCTTCAATGCCGGTCGGCTCGGTCGGTTCTCCTTCAGTGGCTTCGGACGCTTGGGTGCCGTTGTTACTCGTATCGCCTTCCACCGTGAGCCGCATACGGATACCGCGACAGTTTGGGAACACCTGTAAAAAGTAACGCAGCGTCAGCCGTTCCCTAACTGCCGCCAATTCCGCCGTCAGCGCATCAGCTTCGAGATTTAGCGGTTTGGGAAGCGCGTTCAGGGTCAGAACGCGCGTTTCCTCCATCCATGCCGCCCGTGTGAGCGGGACAGGCGCGGCCTGTTCGGAAGGAGAGGCCAGCCATTCCCTGCCCGTAACCACGTCTTGAAACGAGTCCGCGTACAAGAGGCCATTCGCTCCAATTCGCCATGACCGCGCAAATTGTTCGTTTCCCACGCTCAGGCGATTTTCCGCAACCTCAATAAAGCACCCGTTGGAACGCATGGTTACGTTTCTCCCGACTGATCTGAATTCTCTTGTCTTTCCATCCTGTGATTAATGCGAGTTTCGATAGCGGCCTGATAACCCCCGCTTTGCGATCACTTCGGGGTAACTGCGCGTCGGGTCGGCGTAGGTATTGCCGCCCAGATCGCGCCCACGCGCCAGATAGACGACGTGCGTCCCATCGAAACGGTCGGCGTCGAACTTGACCGCGCTCGAACAAAACCGCATCGTCCATCCGCAGCGGCGAATCGCGCTGGTATTGGGTTCGCTGGCATGCATAACACGGGCGTCGTGCAGACTGCACTCATTCGGGTCGAGTTCGATGTAAACGGCCTTGCTGTCGTCACGTTGCGAGGCTTTGATTTCGGAGCCGAAAACGTTCTGCTCCGGGTTTACGGCGTCATAGTCGGAATAACCCTTCTGGCCCTCGACATGGGTACGCGGAATCACCTTCATGCAGCCGTTGAGTCTGGTGGAGGAGTCTATTGCCAGCCACACGGTGCAGATTTCCATTGGCGTGATGCGCCCCTTCCAGTAAGCCGAATCCTCGTGCCACGGAACGCGCTTGCCGTTGCCTTTTGGTTTGCAGATGAAATGCGAGGAGTACAAAGCGATGTTCGGCCCGGTAATGGACTCAACAATGTCCAGAACGGCATCGTCAAACGCCCATTGGAGCAATTCCGGGTGCATGAAGTGCGGCACGTCCATTGTTTCCGGGCGTTCCGCAGGAGGCAGATCGCGCAGAATCGTCTCAAAGTAGTTTTGCAGACCGGTAAACTTCTCCTGCGGGAGCGTCGGCTCCTTGTAAATCAGATAGCCCTCGTTTTGGTACTGCGCCACCTGCGCGTGAGTCAGTCTGGACATAGTTTTGCGCCTTTCATAAATCATTCAGAGTAACAGGAATTTTCGTAGCGCGGCGGAAACCAGTTCCACGATGCCGTCTTCACTGGCGCGCGGCAGCGCGGCGATGGCTTTTGCCATCGGCTCACAGGTTACGGGGCCGTCATACCCGATGGATTGCAGCGCGCCGACGAATCCAAGCAGGTCAATCACGCCCGTCGCGCCCGGAAGGGTTCGATCTCCCACCGTCTGTTCCTCATGCGGGAGGTTCGGCGCGTCATTAATATGAACGACCACGACGCGCTCGGCGGGCAGGCGCTCGATGTCGCTCACACTCTCCACTTCGCAGTGCCAGTGGAAGCTGTCCAGCAGCAGGCCTGCGAGGGGCGACGCCAGCGCGTCACACAAATTCAACATGCCGCGCATGTCGTAAACAAAATGGTGAGTATAAGCGGCGCGACGGGAAAGCGGCGACACGTACTCCAGAGCCAGCGCGATTCCAAAATCGTCGAGTATGTGGGTCAGGAAATCAATGCGTCGGACATGCTCCTCAAACGCCGCGTCGAACGGCAGCGACTCGTGGAAGGGAAGCACCACAAGCGCGGCCCGCTCGTAGCCCAATTTCCGTGCGTTCTCGGCGACGGCGGGAAGCGACTCAAGCGCGGACTGCCACTCCTCATCGGCGGCAGGAACACGCCAAGGCCGAAAACTGAAATAGCCGGGGCGGAGATTATGCTCCGCCATCATGTTTGCCGCCAGTCCCAAATCCAGTTCAGGGTCGGTCAGGTGGTTTGCCGCCGTATCCACGCCGCCGAAGCCATGCGCGGCGGCAAGCGCGATGGCGCGGGGCAGGTTTGCGTTGATGGACAGCAGTTCCGGCATCAGGCTTGCGAACATGGCTTGCTGGTTCCCCTCTGGCTTGACGTTTTCCATTGACAAATTTTCATTTTTCGTAAGCGCCTTTGGCGGGGGCGGTCTTGCGCGGCTTGCCATCCAGATCGAGAAACGGGAGGAAGGGAAACACGACGCCCTGCCCGATGGCGGGGCTGTCCGGTCGCAGATGGAAATCCGCGCTCTTGCCGTCGCGAGACGGATTTACAAACCCCGGATCGGCAATAACATCCCCTTCGCCCATCGTCGGCGCGATATTGCCGCCAAAATACAGGTTGTGCAGGTACAGAACGCCGGGGCTTTTCCTGCTGGCGTTGACCGGTTCCGGCTTTTCGCCCGCCGCTATATCCGCGACCGGCGCGACCATGATGTTATTGATAATCCGCGCGTCTTCGGAACCATACGCATATATCTGGGAATACTCCAGCGATTTGGACGCGCTGTTCAGGTACGCCGTGTTGTTGATGATGTCTACCCGGTTGGCGGTGACGGTATGAATTCCCGAACCGCCATTGTCGAAGCAAAGGTTGCTTTGCACCAGCGTTCGGCCCCGGAACGAGGAATTGGGGCGGAAAGTGGTCTTCTGATTGACATCGAGAATAATTCCGTTGCCGTCCGAGGGGCGGTTGACTTCCTTCCAGAATTCAAAGGTTTCGTTGCGGTAGCAGGTATTGTTTCGGACGAGTACCCTGTAAATGTTGTCCGAGCCGTCGAAGTTAGAAGCGCCCATCACAGAAATGCCCGAAGTGCCGTAGATCGTCGTCCAGCAGTTGCAACGGCAGATGTTGTTTTCAACCGTCACCCAATCCCCTTCGATAGACCCGATGCCGCAGCCGGGGCAGTATTCAACGAGATTGTCCGCGATGCGCAGATGATGCGGATAATTTTTCATGAAACGGCCATCCACGGCGATACCGTTGGAGTTGGTTCGCGAGTTGGCTTTGTTCATCGCTTCGGGATACTTTGTCTTTGCCACATCGCCCTCGCCCCGGATATGCAGGCCCCGGATTTCGAGATAGGCCAGAGCCGGGATTTCCGAGGGCTTTTCTTTGGAGCCGTCCGCGACGCTGATGATATTCCATCCGGTCGAGGTCAGTATTGGGTTTTGCCCCGGATAGTTTTTGAGGACGATCCACGCGTCCGGCAGGCCGCCGCGTCGAAAGGAGGCCACATTCGCCTGCCCGCCGCGATACGTCCCCTCCATCAGCAGGACAATATTTCCGGGCTGCGCCACATCGAGCGCTTTCTGCGGGGTGGCGAAAGCCGTTGTTTCCGAGCGTCCATTGGCGGCGTCGCTTCCTGTAGGGCTGACATAATAATCGGGAGTGGCATAATTCACGTTGTCAACGCGAAGCTGATACTCCACGCCCACAGGCCATTCGCCTCCCCCGGTAGCGTCGCCGATCTCAAAACTGAACTGTACGAACGGGGCATCGGGCTGAAACTTGCCTGCCCCCACCGGTTTCAGCGTGGAAAGGTCCAGGGCGTAGCGCTGGAAGAAATCGGGGGCGGCAGGATAAATCATGCCGGACAGTCCGCCGACACGTTTTCTCGCGGCGTTGAAAGTTTCGACGCGAACGGCAACAGGTTTCGCCAGTGAAGCGGACAGGCTGAAACTGAGGGTGAGTTTGCCGGGATTAGTTTCGGCATTGTTCACGGGCAAAAGCCCGCTGACCAGAGCGGCGCGCCATTTACCGGGCGTGGCGGGAATGTTACGCGCGGTCAGCAGCAATCCGCCGGAGGGCTGCGTGGTGTTCGCCACGTCTACGGTTCCGACCGGTTGAAGCGCGACCGTTGCCGAAAGCGCGCGGGGATTGGAAACCGCAATCGCGTTCGGCCAGGCGGCAGGAACAGCCGTGTTAAAATCGTTCTTGAGGAGGGTTGCCGCATACGCCTGCGAGGGCAGCAGCAGAACAATCAAAAGCGGTCAGAAAAAGGGTTTCATCACGGGTAACTCCGATGTGCGTGAATGTCATGGAGCGGCAGGTAGAGCGTACCGGGAAAGGCGAACTTTTGCCGGTACGCTTCGGGAGTGTTGCCGCGCCCATTTAGAGCCTATCCCAATAAGCGATTGCATTTGCGTCCGAAGGACGCTTGGCCGCAGGCCACTCAGACGGGTACGTTCTTTGTACCCGGCCTATTGGGATAGGCTCTTTAGTAGAGGCTGAACGTGACCCCGATGCTGCCGCCGGGGAGCGTTCCCTGTGTGCCTGCGGCGTTGCCGTACATATAGTTTTGCTCGGCTGCGGTGGGGCTGGTGGCGTTACGGCCCGAAGATACTTGCGCCCCCTTGAACCATTTCGCGTGGGTATCCGCCATCACGTAGTTCGCGCCGTCGCTGTGCCTTCCCAGAGGACCGGTATAAAAGCAGGAGTACGTCGCGCCGGGGTCGCGGCTTCCCATATAGCCGGTGGCATACTTCAGGGTCGCAGAGGTACCATTCGGCGGGCAGGACGCGAAAGTTCCCCCGCCGGAGGGGCTGTATCCCTGTATGCTCCCGTTGCCGAAGGGCGAGGAGTTGTAGTTGAGCGAATACGGCCCCTCCAGATACTGGCTGACATCCACGTTGGTATTGCCCTCCACCTCGAACAGCAGTACCGTGCTGGCGGGCGCGGTATAGACGGGAATGCTCACGACTGTATTGGGGATCGGCGGGTTGGCCTGTCCGTTGCCGGTAAGCGCGATGTTGCTGTTCATGCCATAAGACGACGGCTTATCCGACTTGAGGACGCTCACAGTATCGCTCAGGCAGTGGAACACGGCGGAGCTTTTGGTATAAGGCTGGATTTGGCCGGCCCAACCGCCAACCGCCGCCGACCGATAGGTTCCATTCGGCATGGTCTCATCATAATCTTGCAGATACTGGTAAATGCCCAGCCCCAACTGTTTGGTGTTGGACAAACACGAGGTTTGCCGCGCTTTGGCCCGCGCCTGCGCGAAAACGGGGAACAGAATCGCTGCCAGAATAGCGATAATGGCAATGACCACAAGAAGTTCGATGAGGGTGAAGGCGGAGATCGTACTCCGTTGTGGATAGCGACGCTGCATATCGAAACCATGCCCTTTCCTGAGCAACCGACAGTGATGAGAAATCAGCGAATAGAGCTGAAGGGTAACAAGCATGTCTAACACGATAGAAAATGCCTGCAAGAGTAGCAACAGGCGAACGTGCTATTTTCCTCCCTGCGCGGGATCGTTCGCCGCGTGAATGGCCGCGCCCTCGTCTATCGCCCGCTGCTTCGCGGCCTCCTGTTCGGGCGTGCCTTTCACGTTTTCGAGGGGAGCCGCGCCGGGCTCGGCAACTTTCCCCGCAGCGGGAGTCTGCGCAGCGGTGGGAGCAGGCGCGGCCTCCTCTTTATTCCCACAGCCCGCCAGAAGGGAGCCGCCTGCGCAAAGCATTGCGGCGAGGAGCATGGGCGCGTTTCCGTATCTGCGCCCCGTGAAAAACAACTTTGTCTCTTTATACTGAGTCTTCAAAACCGTATTCTCCTTTCCAATGTTTGCCGCTTGCGGGCGGCGGCGCGGTCGAGCCGCGTTCAATCAGCCGGGTGGGAATCTGTATGTCCCCGCGCGTGGCGTTTTCGTAGCGTTGGAGGACTTCCGTATCGCTGTTTTCAGCATCGGCGTTTTCGGCGAAACCGATGACCTGCGACGCGGCAATGCGGCCCATCTCATGAAACGCCTGGTCAACGGTGGTCAGCGGCGGGTCTACAAACTCGGAAAGCGAGCCGTTGGAATAGCCGGTGACAGACAGGTCGGCGGGCAGGCGCAGGCCCAGGGAGCGGGCAATGCGCAACGTGACGAGAGCGACGGTATCCGCCGAGCAGACAACCGCAGTGGGCAAATCCTGCCCGCTTTCCGCAAACAGCGCGCGTATTTCGGTTTCCATAACGGTCTGGTCGCCCCACGAGGAGTGCCGTATCCAGTGTTCCGGGGCGGACAAACCCGCATCCGCCAGCGCGGCGCGAAAACTCCGTTCCCGCCACTCCGACAGTGGTCCCCGCCGCCCACCCATGAACGCGATCCGGCGATGTCCCAACCCGGTCAGGTGAGAAATCACCTGCCCAATACCCTGCTCGTCATTTGAACGGACGCGAACGCCCCATTCCAGAGGGGGAACGTTGTCAATCAGGGCAACGGGAATTTTGTTTTCGCGGAAAGCGTCGTTCAACAGCCGGTGCGATTCTTCGCTCAAACCGACAATCAGCGCGCCCGCCAGCCGCCAGGCCAGGCAGCGGGCAATCGTGGCCTCGTCAATCCCGGCGTAGGCGAGATGCAGGACTTTGAGCAGATAATCGTTCTGGCTGGTGGCCTCCATCGCCCCGGTCATAATATGGATAATGTTTTCGCCGGAAGAGGGCGCGGTCAAAACGCCGATGATGCGGCTTTTGCCCGTCACCATAGCGCGGGCAAACTGATTGCGCTGGTAGCCAAGTTCCCGCGCCACTTCCAGCACTCGCTCGCGCGTTTGCGGGGAGATTTTAAGACGGTCGGAAGTGCCGCCCAGAACAAACGAAACCGTTGCCTGTGAAACTCCCGCCCGCGCCGCGACATCTCCCATTGTCACCATGAAATTTCCGCCTTCTATGAAAAAACGATTTTTAAGGTTAAGCCTATTAGTTATACGTTTTAGTCGAATTGTGGTACAGTATAACCTACTTTTATCGGGTTCGCAAGGGGTTGCAAAAGAATTTTTTAGAACTCTGTTGCTTTTTGCTATGAAATCACTCGCTTTCGCTTTGCGCCAGCAAGTTTAATACAGGCGGATAGTCTGCTATCTTCTCTTGTTAGTTCGCATCGGAAACAAAACTACGCGCTAAGAAGCAAGGCGTCAGGAACAACGGCCAACCGTTATTCCTGATGACCTCCTGGACAATGCTATGAAACCACTATCGCTTGCATTCAACTTTGCCGTCCTGTTCGGCCTTTCGGCGTCCGCAGCGCCTCAGGCGGATAAAACCCGCATTCAGGCGGATAAAACCCGCATTTATCTGGCGAACGATGACCACACCGATTATATGTGGACAGTCAATGCCGACACCTACAACGCCGTTTTCGTGGACATGCTCGACTACTACCTGCGGCTTGCCGACAGCGCGAAAGGCAATCCCGCGCCCTACCAGAGTCGTTTCAACGCCGACGGCAGCTATTGGCTCTGGAACTATGAGCGGCAAAAAACTCCGGCGAAGTTCGACCGGCTGATGAAGCGGGTTCGAGATGGGCATATCAGCGCGCCCCTCAACACCCTGGTATCGTGTTACGGGGCGCAGCCGACGGAAGCCGTCCTGCGCGGCATGTATTACGCGGGGCGATTGGAGCGGCGCTATGGCCTGCGCTTTCCGCTCGCTATGGCTATGGAGAATCAGACCCTGCCGCTCGGACTGTCTTCGTTGTGGGCAGGGTCGGGGGCGCGGTACAGTTGGAAGGGCGTCTGCGGCTGCGCCAGCCAGATACCGAAAGCCGCTTTAGCGCAGCGCAATCACGAGATATACTGGTATACCGGGCTGGACGGGCAGCGTATCCTGATGAAGTGGTACTCGTTGGGGCCGCACTCCCTGGGAACGTACCTGGAAGCGGGCGAACCCGAATACGCGATCAACTTTCTGGACTCGAACGCGACCTTTCTAAGCCGCTACACCGACGCCACGACCGGCAAGCCCTACTCGGTTCGGGCGGCGTTCGGCTTTGGCGGCGATACCCTCGCGCGCAAAACCGGCGTTCCCGCCGATCCGGGGGTCCCGAAGGAACCGGGTGTTCAGCAGGGCATCATCGGGTTCCCTTACACGGAGCATTTCCACGTTATCGCGAAAAAGCAAACCAACAAAAACCGTCAGGTGATCGTTTCCAGGGTAGCCCCACAGTTAAGTGTGAATAGATACTCCGACAAATAGTATATAGGCTGTTTTGAGGCAGGCTAGCGCTCAGGTGGAGCAGACACACTCCACCCGTCGAAAACCCTTTTTCCGCGTTTACTTTTCCCGGCTTACGCGCCTTGCGGCTCGCGTGTCAGCGCGATCAATTGCACCAGACCCACCACACAGAAGCAAGTGCGACGGAACAATCCCGTCGCCAGACGATATTCATCACGCACCATCCGAAACGCTTTGACGCGCCGGATACTATGTTCGACACGCACACGCCCTGAGGAAAAGGCGCGGTTCTCTTCTTTCTGCACAGCGCTCAACGCGCCTCCGCGTGGCTTCTTGTGCGGCACTTCGCTGTGGGGTAAGCCTTGATAGGCCAGATCGCCTTTGACCGTCGCATGGGGAAACTGCTTGGCAACCGTACTCTGCTCATGCACTTTCTTGTCCGACTTCGGGCCGCGATAGCCCGCATCCACATCAAGAATGTCGCCATTGCGGTTGGTGATGACCTCGGTCTTGAGCGTGTGGTCTTTCTTCTTGCCCGAGTAGAAGGCGCGTTGCTTGGGTTCAATCGAGGGACGCGGAACCGGCGTCTCGAAACTATCCACAATCACCTGATCCACCTCCTCGGGCTTCCAGGAGGGTTCTTTCTTGGTCCAGCGTTTCTCCGCTTCCCAGCGGTTGGCCGGACACACGTCTTTGAGGACGCCGACAATCTCATGGAAGGTGTTCTCCGCCACATCGGCGCTGACGCCAAACAGCATGCCCACCACAGAGAAGGCGACGTTGTGGCGCAGGTACAGCAGCGTCAGCAACACTTCCTGGTAGGGCTTGAGCAGGCGTTTGCGGCCGCCTCCCACCTTGCGGCGGCGCGTGGGCTTGTTGGCCTGTTCTTGTTGGCGACGGCGCTCGATTTCGGGAAGCGCTGCCAGGAAGAGTTCAGCTAAGGCGGCGTGGGGTAGTCCGAAGAGCGAACGGACTTTGTTTTCGGGATAGCGGCCAAGTTCGTGAAGGTTCATACGTCTATTCTACCCGCGCCAAGAATAAATCCAAACTTATTTGTCGGAGTATCTATTATGCTTGTGCGCTCGTTTGCGCCGTTTTCTTGCCGCTTCCCGGTGGGCGGCCCCGCCGCTTTCTGGCAACAAACGGCGCAGGCGGTACTCGGTAGGCGAACAAATCGGTCACGCTCCAGCACTCTTGCGTGATCCCCGCGGCCATCGCCGGAGTACGCTGTTGCCACTTGCCCGAACCTTTGCCCTGCTCCTGGCGCAGGCTCTTGTGAAACGTACAGAAGTTGTACACGCAACCGAGCAAGTACATGCCCGCCTGCAATGTGGCTTCGTGGCGAACTAAACACCGACCGCGCCGTGTCAAGCAACACAGCCGTTGCCGGAAGGTCGCATTGAGCCGTTCGATATAGGCCGTGTTGAGTTTGTGTTCGTCGGGCTGCAAGCCTTGCAGTTGATCCACCGTGCCGTGTATCAGACGTTGCGCGACGCCAATCACGCGCCCACGTTCGTACTGCTTGACCACTTGCCCGATTACCAGATGCGGCCACGTCTGTAAACGCGGGCGACCTACCTTGCCGGTACGAACCGCCTCGCGGAAGGCGTGGCACCAGGCCGGAACATAACTGCTCAAGCCATCGCTCATCAGCAGCAAGGGCGCGTGTTGCGCACAGGCTTTGACCACAGCGACCAGACGGACAATCAGGCGTTTGTCTCGGTGCGGCGAGAGAACCCCGCCCAGCCACAAGCGCGAGGGAACGCAGATTGCCATCGCCATCCAGATCACCAGACGCGCTTGCAGCTTGACGCGAACCTCATCGGCTTGCACCTGCTGCAAGTCGCGCGCGTGTCCTGTCACCAGATGCGTGTGGACGGCTTCACAATGTTGCCCCGCTTTGTGCTGCCAGTTCGTGACGGTTCGCTCGTCAAAGCCGAAAGCGCGGACAATGGCAGGAAGCGGACACCCACAGGCGAGAAGTGTCAGCACACAGATGACGATCTTGGGGTCGGTGCGCAGCCGGTAGAACAGGGTTCCTTTGCTGGCGCTAAAGGTGTGTCCGCAGGTCTTGCAGCGAAAGCGGTCGCGCAGACTGTCGTGAACGATGATGTTGCCTGCATTTTGCAAGCCTCTTGACGAACAGGCCAGATTAAGGCAGAATAGGGGTTGTGGGTTCATGGCGACCTCCGTGAGTTTTGGTGTGGTAACCAACTCTACGAAGCAGCCGAACCCACTTGCGCATTCACCCACCCTGTTGCGCCGCAACCCTACTTTTCACCGTTTAATGCGGTGCTACCGTTTCCAGTACCTCCGACTTTTTTGAGGATTTTGAAAAGCGGTACGGCGGCGTCCTGCCCTCGGAAAACGTCACGTATGGCAATGAGTGGGATTTGTATTCGGCCTCGATGGCGGAAACATCGGCGCGCGTCCGGCGCTCGGTGGAAAAATTGCGGGCGGCGGAATTGATGAGCGCGCTTGTCAGCCTGCAAAAGTCAACCTTCTTGAAGGGGCGCGAAAAGGCGCGCGATCTCGCGTTTACGGATTTAGGACTCTACTGGGAACATGACTGGACGGCGGATGGCCCGGTTTCCCGCGCTTCCCGCGCCGCCTGGCAGGAACTGCTTGCCGGCGAGATCGAAGCCTATGTCAATCCCCTGCATGCCGATGCCGCCGCGCGCCTGGGGGTTTTGATTCAGAAGCCTGCTTCTGCCCGGCGTTTCTACGCGCTCAATCCGCTCGGCTCGGTTCGCTCGGATTTTGCGGATTTCGCCTATACCGGCTCCGCCAACATCCATGTCCGCGATGTGACGACGGGTAAGGATGTGCCGCGCCAGATCGTCACGCTGGAGGGCGCAGGCTATCTGCGAATTTGGGCAAGCGACGTGCCGCCAACGGGTTACAAAGCCTATGAAATTCTGAGCGGCCCCGGTTCCGCGCCCCAAAGCCCCGCCGTTATGGTGAGCGGCGACAATCGAATTGTTGAAAATAGCGCGATTAGAATTACGCTCGAACCGGATGGCGCTATCGCCAGCCTGATAGATAAGAAGCGGGGAAATGCGGAACTTGCCGCTGCCATTGGCGGGCTGAAACTCAATGATTTGTCGCCGGGTGACGAGGGCGGCGCGATTACGGTGGAAAACAGCGGGCCGGTTTCCACAACGCTGCGCTGTGAGGGACGCGCCGGGGTGGAGCATACGACATGGATCACGGTATACCGCGATTCGGACAGGATTGACATTCGCAATCATATCACCGCCAACTTCAGCAATCTTCGCTACTGGAGTTTCGGCTTCAACCTTGCGGCCCCCGACATTCACACCGAAGAGGTCGGCGCGATTATTCGGGACCGGCTCAAGTCGCAGGGCGGCGATTACGCCGACACCCACGCCCGCTACGATCATGTGACCCTGAACCATTTCGCGGACATTACGGACGGGACGGGAACAAAGGGCGTGACGCTTTCCAATGCCGATTGTAGTTTCGCGAAATTGGGCAACAGCACGGCCAAAACGCTTGACGTTGCCACGCCGCAAATCAACGTTCTGGCGGGCGGCCAGGTAGACGGCCGCTATCTCGGCATCCAGGACCAGAATGGAGCCACAAGTTTTCTACAGCGGTTTTCCCTGCGCCCGCATGGAGCCTACGATCCGACAGTCGCCATGCGCTTCGCGCTCGAACACCAGAATCCGCTCGTGACGGGCGGAATCAGCGGAACGGAAACCAGCCCGTATCCGGCGAACGGGTACGCGCTGCTGACTCTCAGCGACCCCAACACGATCTTGTGGACGGTCAAGCCTGCCGAAGAGGGAATTGAAAAAGGCGTGATCGCGCGGCTGTGGAACCTTTCTGCCGTGCCGTCCACCGTCCGCGTCGCCCTGACTGCCGGCTTATCTTCGGCAACACAGGCTATGCATATCGAAACCGATCTCGCGCCGCTGCCAGTTACAAACGGCGCGGTGGAGATAAAAATCAATCCCGCTCAACTTCAAACGCTTCGCCTGATCAGCCCGACGCCAAAATCGAAATGAGAATACTGCGCCTGTGCCGACTATGACTACAACACTGCCTCCTCGCAATAGTCTTGACGGAACTCGCGCGGGGTATCTGCTGCGACGGGACTTCTATGGCAAGTATCTGCAAGCCCGGTATGTCGTCTGTCGCAAATCACAACGATCCCCGCAATTGCAGCATATAGCCTGCCAGAACCGCGCATATTCCAAGAATAATAGCGAGATATACCATGACCCACGTTGATGAAGGGCGAAAGCGGCGCTCAATGATCTGCTCTTGGATGCTCATATAGCGACATACCGACATGATCATAACCAACAGCCCCGCCCCTAAAAACAGCAGCCCCATCGTCGTGGGGTAGAAAAGGGCAGACACAAATCCGCCTTCTCCTGAGGTCAGCGGCGACATATTCAGGGCAACCAGCGTTCGCGCCAGGCCGACCCCGCTGCTCATGATAAACAGCGACGTGAAACTCCATGCCAGAAACGTGCGCTCATTGGCAAGGTGGGCGGCAACCTCATCGGGATGCGGCGTAATTTTGGGATCAACAGGCGCAGGGCGGGGAGTATGGGTGTTGAAAGCGTCGAGTTGTTCTGGTTCTGCGCGAGTAGGCATGGTTTCTCCTTAAACAACAGGGTTATTTTCACATGCGAAATTTACGCTGGTACGACGCGCCCCAATCGCGAAAGTAATGCGCAAATAGAGTACGCGCTCACGATGAAAAAATTACCTATGCTCACATTTCCCACCCATATTGATACCGTTGCCCTTTCCCGCCGCCTGAACAGTTCCGACGAAACGGAGCGGCAGCAGGCGCAAGCGGAATTGTACGCCCTGATTGCCGACGATACGCGCCGTATCCGTCAATGTCGCAATCTGCAAGTGTATTCGATTACGACGGCTTGTTTGCTTTACCTTGCAGTCTATGTGCATGATCGCCTTATTGGTCATCACCCAATGAACGACTTTGTTGTCGTGGCTGCAATAACTGCGATTATCCTGGCACATGCGGCGCAATCGCAGGCGAAAGTTGCTATCTCCAATATTGGCGCTCTGGATATATCACAGGCGGCTGGGGCGCTGCTGGATGTTTACGGGATGAATGGACGATTTATATTGGGGGATACTAGACCGGCGCTGATACGGCTGCTGCCGCGCTTACGAGTGACGGACGCGAACCTGCTTACGCCCGGTCAGCGCAAACTCTTATACACAATCTTAAGCCGCAATGAGCGCAATCCCTGGAGCATCAACTACTGGAGCGCGGATTTGAAAATAGCGATTTTGCGCGCGTTGGAACAAATTGGGGATGAGAAAGCGATTCCGTATGTCGAAAAAGCGGCGCGTACCGCGCGTAATTTGGAGGTGCGGGCTGCCGCGCAAGAGTGCTTGCCCTACCTGACGACACGCGCCGAACAGCTGCGCGTGGAACAAACCCTGCTTCGCGCCAGCGCCTCAACCACTTCACCTGACATGCTGCTGCGCCCCACTGTTGCCACTGCGCCAACGGAACCACAGCAGTTGCTTCGCGCGTCCAATGCAGAAGGCAATGGTTACGAGGCGTAGTTGCGTTCTTACCACAAACGCTGTACGCCGTAGCTATCAAAAGCGGCATCTACGCTGATAAAGTGTTTAGCGGGAAATTTTCCTGTTTTGTCGCGCGGGGACAGAGGCGCGGGGAGCGGCTTGTTCCGTCTGTTCGCGCTCTTTTTGTTCGCGTTCCTCTTTCTCGCGCAATTCAAATTCACGCTTTTTTTCGCCTAATTTATCCAGTTGCCGATTGATGGCGCGGGACTGATGCCAGCATAGATACGCGCCACGCGCTATGGCCGCTGTGAATACCAGCTTGATCGCGTACTCGATGTAATAAGCGATGTTCCCTTCCAGAAAAATACTGTTGACGCGCCGTATCCAGTCATATCGGTCTATGGTGACTAAAATCAACACGGGCAGGGCGTACAGCACAGCCGTGACAATCTCCGCCAGCGAGTTGTTGTGGTTGGCGGAAGAAAACACTTGCGTGGATTCGAGCAGCGTCAAATCTGTAACGTTTGCGCTTTGTCCATCGCTCTACGCAAGTTCTCCGTTTCGCGCAGGGTGGAAGCGTACAGCATGAACAGCAGTGCCGTAAGCGACGCGCCGCTCACCAGTCCCAGATCATTGATGTCGAATTTCGCGCCCAAAATGGGGACGCTGATGGTAAGCGCCTCCTGACGGGCTTTGATAGCGTCTTCGCGCTGTAACTTGTACGTTTCGTTCAGCGATTTGGCGACTTCCGCGCTATAAACTTCGGGCACGGGAACGCCAAGTTCCTTGCGATGGGTGTAGATATAGGCACATTCCGAGTCCTTCGAATGTTGCCAGTCCGGCTTATAGCAGCCGGGTACTTTTTCATAGAAAGCGATACGCTTGCTGTTCCAGCCCGGCGCTCGCCCGGAACGGTAGACGCCGAAACTGGCGACAACCGCCACCAGTATCAGGTAGATCATAAACCGCGACCGGTCCGAAGCCTGCCGCGTTGTTTCCAAAAATGGCGTAAAGCCTGATTTCTCCTGCGCCGAAATTTTAGAGTCCATGATTATGGAATCGGTGATTTCGATTTCCGGCCCTTCGTTCTCTTCGCTCATCATTTCTCCTCTCCGTATTCATACCGCGCTATAAGAGCCTGCTCTACCGGTTCCCCTTCTCCGGAGCTTTTTCAAGAAGGGTAGCTCCACTTATGGGTATAACTGCTGTAAACCCATCCTCGTAAGGCGAGAGATTCGATTGAAGCGTGTAAAACGCAATATTTCAAAATATATTATAATCGTGATTTAATTAACTGTCAATGACCACGTACATTTTACGTTGTGGCAGGAAAGAAGAACCATCTGTCCGAACAATTGCGGTCATTCCGCGTATATACAACATTATTGTGACGAGAATGTGACGAGCGAAGGAGGGCGCATGGCAAGCGAAGAGCCGTTCTGGGCAACTAAGGCGCAAACCGCGCGGCTGCTGGAACTGATTACCCAGGATACTGTGGAAAAAGAGGCGCCCCTGCGCCGCGACGTGCGCTCGTTAGGCAAACTGCTCGGCGAAATCCTTCAGGAACAGGGCGGAACCGAACTTTTTGAAACCGTGGAAACCCTGCGGCGACTGGCAATAGAGTACAGAGAACAGGGAACAGGGAACAGGGTACAGGGAATAGGAACAACACAATCGAAAATCGAAAATCGAAAATCGAAAATCTCAACACCCAACACCCAACACCTTGAGGCGTGTATTCAGGAACTGAGCGTGGAGGATGCGTACTGCGTTACCAAAGCGTTTTCTATCTATTTTGAGTTGACCAATCTGGCCGAAGCCAACCATCGGAAGCGGCGATTGCGGGCGGCGCTGGTAAATCCTGACCGCAAGCCGCAGCCGGGTTCCATGCTGGGAACGTTGCAGCGATTGTGTCGGCACGGCATTGACGCGGAGCAGGCGCTGGAGATTTTCGGGCGCATTGAGGTGGTTCCGACGTTTACCGCGCATCCGACCGAAGTGGCGCGGCGGACGGTTCTGTTCAAGCGGCGGCGCATTGCCGATCAAATCGAGCGGTTGGACTGGCTGCCCCTGACCGATCTGGAAGCGCGGGAGCGCGAGAACATCATGGCGGGCGACATCACCGCGCTGTGGCAGACGGATGAGGTGCGGCGACGCGCCCCGACCGTGCGCGATGAGATCCGTATGGGACTGGACTACTACCCGAACGCTTTAATCGCCAGCCTGCCCCGGTTGTACGAAACCTTTGCCGATGCGTTTCGCGCGGTTTACAACATTCCCCTCGCGCCCGAACAATTGCCGGATGTGCTGCGCTTCGGATCGTGGATCGGCGGCGACCGAGACGGCAACCCGTTCGTCACGCCCGAAACCACCCGCAACGCCCTCCTGCTTGCCCGCCGCGCTATTCTGACGCACTACATACACGCGGTTGAAGAAATTATCGAACAGCTCAGTTCCTCGGCAAAACAGCAGTCGGTATCCGAAGCATTGAAAACCGCGCTTGCCGATTACGGGCAGAGTATCCGATTGGACGAGGGGCAGTTTCGCACCAAATCACCCGAAGAGAGTTATCGCGGCTTTCTCGCCTATGTCCTGTTCCGCCTGAAAAGCAGCGTGGAACCGCAGGACGCGCCCCCTTCGCCGCAAACCCTTCACGCCTACCCCAACGCGGAAGCCTTTGCCGCCGACCTGAGCCTTGTGCGCGACAGTTTGACAGCAAATCGGGGCGCCCGCCTTGCCGGTCTGCTGTTGACTCCGCTGTTGCGGCAGGCGCAGGCGTTCGGCTTTCATCTGCATACGCTCGACATTCGCCAGCACGCCAAAATCCACGCGCAGGCCATGCGCGACCTCGCAACCGGCGCGCAAATCGGCCTCACCGCGCAAACCGTCCTGCCGCCCGCGCCCGCCCCGGAAACCATTCAACTGATGGAAACCATGCGCGCGCTAGGCGAGTTGAAGCGGCAATTTCCGCCCCAATCCATCCGTACCTATATCATCAGCGGCACGACGGGCGTGGACGACATGCTCTCCCTCGTGTGGCTGCTGCAATCCAACGGCGTCTGCGTGGCGGCAAGCGAGGACGGCAGTGACCCCGGCATCATGCCCACTCCCCTGTTTGAAAGCATCGAAGACCTGCGCAATTGCCCGGATATATGCCGCCAGCTCTGGCAATCCGAAAGCTACGCGCCGCTTTTGAACTCGTGGGGACGGATGCAGGAGGTGATGCTCGGCTACTCCGACAGCAACAAAGACGGCGGGATGCTCACCAGCACATGGGAGATTTTCAAGGCGCACAAGGCGTTGCACGAAGTGGCGCGGGAGTGCAATGTCAAACTCAGACTGTTTCACGGACGGGGCGGAACCGTAGGACGCGGCGGCGGGCCGACCCATCGCGCCATCGCCGCGCAGCCGCCCCACTCTTTTGACGGCCCGCTCAAAATCACCGAACAGGGCGAGGTTCTCAACTGGAAATTCGCGGATGGCGTGATTGCCGAACGCAATCTGGAACTGACAATCGCCGCATCCCTCGAAGCCCTGACGCGGGCGGGCGGGTGGGGCGCGAACATCGAACCCGAATGGGAAGCCGCTCTGGATGGCATGTCGGAAGAGGCGTTTCAGTTTTACCGCGCCAACGTCGCCGAGAACCCCGATATTCTGCCCTATTTCGAGGAAGCCACGCCCGTTGGCGAACTGGAACACGCCCGTATCGGCTCACGTCCCACCCGGCGCAGCCAGAAGCGCGGCCTCGACGACCTCCGCGCCATTCCGTGGGTGTTCGGCTGGATGCAGTCCCGCCACGTCCTCCCCGGCTATTTCGGCGTCGGTTACGCGCTGGAACGGTTCCTCAACGCCGATCCCCACCACGAGGAATTGCTGCAAACCATGCTGCGCAAATTTCCCCTCTTTGAGGATATGATACGCAATGTCGAAACCGGCCTTGCCAAAGCGGATTTGACGATAGCCCGCCGGTACGCCGATCTGGTCCAGGACGTGGGCGTCCGCGAACGGGTCTACGCGCTTGTCCGCGAAGAATTGGAACGGACAACGCGCGTCCTTCTGCGTATCACCGGGCAAACGGAACTGCTGGAAACCAGCCCCATGCTCGCCGAAAGCATCCGCCTGCGCAACCCGTACATTGACCCGATGAGCCTCATTCAACTCGACCTGCTCCGCCGTAAACGGCAGGGCGAAGAGTCCGACGAACTCAACTACGCCCTCGCCGCCACCATCAACGGCATCGCGGCGGGATTGCGTAACACCGGTTAGGGTCTGTAGAGGTGATTCTACCTTGCTGATTGTATTCTCGCCATGAGGTCGTTTTTCCTTGCAGCAAGCCACTGTCAGGAATTATTGTTGAAGAACGCCGATAGTAGTTGATGAAAACAGCCTGCTCATAGATGAGCAGGCTGTTCAGGATCAAGGTCTTGATTGACAGTGCCTTGTAACACGAGCGGCTATCCCTTTCAGGCTATACTTTAACAGCAGACGGATAGCCGACGCGAACCGTGTAAAGCCTTGCATCGGGATGGCGTTCATAGATGCGGAGTGAGGCCGCCACAATATCCGTGTCAATCTCATAGCAGCCGGTATCAACGTCAAGTATCAGGTATTTGCCCCGGTGTTCCGCTTCTACTTCGTGCCGTATTTGTTTCTGATATCTCTCTTCGCCACGCTTGCCAACTATTTCAGCGTTTGTCTTTTCTATCACCCATTGCTTATCCGCTTCCGCTTTGTCGGCTTCGCTGATGAGTTCATGCAGGGGGGAGAAATGGTTACACCAGAAGGTAATCCACTTCTGACAGTTGCCTCTACATTGGTTTTCGTGTTCAGCAACTTATCAGGATTATCTAAGGTTAAGACCTCAAAAGTATCTGCCATAACAAAGCCTCCTTCCTGCTGTCAGGGAAAAGTAAACGCCTGAGAAAATCGTCTCGATCTGTTTACGCATCCCATTATAAAGGAAAGGAGGCAAATTGTCAATGCGTATCAAATACTGGAAACTTCACCTTGCCATGACAGCGCATGTACTTTTCGCCGTTGCCACGCCAGCAACAATTCAGCAAAAAAGACAGAAAAAAGATCGGAACAACGCAAAAAAGACGAAACCTTCGCCCGACTCCACCTGTCTGATGCAGTGTACAAACATCTACTATCCAGGCAGGTACTATATAGAAGCCAGACACACAGGAAGGGAGGTGCAGAAGATGCCTGTCCACACCCGACCGCCCTGACGCCGCTGAGGTCACGACGCCTCTACACACAATTTGACACAACGAGACATCGGGCTGGAAGCGCTGCATTGCCACTATTTCGACGCTGTCTCTACATATTTTTCCTGCTTTGAGCCTGTACCAACAAATTCCCCTTCTCCCACGCTTTTTGGGAGAAGGGGCTAGGGGTTGAGGGCTATTCCGCAACTACACTTTGCCGTGACAGCGCTTGAACTTTTCGCCGCTGCCGCACCAGCAGGGATCGTTGCGGCCACCCTTCCAATCGGCGGGCGCGCCGTCCGGGCGGAGTTTGCTGCCCGCGCTCTTGTTGGCTTCCACGGCTCCGGCCACGCTGGCGACTTCCACGCCTTCGCGGTTGGCGGTCACGTTTGTCACCATGCTCATCGGCGGCTCTAAGGCGGCGGACACGTCACCCGGCGTGGTTTCGCGGTTGCGCCGAACCGGACGCGGCAGCCCACCGGGAAGCGGAATGGCGGGCGCGACATTCGGCGGTAGTTCCATGCTCTGTACGTCCAGTTGCGGCAACTGGAACTCCTGCGGCTGCTGCACCACCTGCATACGGAACAGGTTGCGCACGATGTCATCCTGAATGGACTGCTGCATCCGCTCGAACTCGTCGAACGCCTCCTTCTGGTAGATAAGAAGGGGGTCTTTCTGCTCATAGCCGCGCAACCCGATGCCTTCGCGCAGGTAGTCCATGTTAGCGAGATGCTCCATCCAGCGGTCGTTGATCGCGCGCAGGGCCATCCAGCGCTCCATCTGCCGCATCTGCCCCGGCTCCATCTCCTCCATTTCGCGCTCGCGGGACTCGTACACGTTGCTGATATGGTCGCTCAGGAACTGAATCATCTGTTCGCGGGTCTTGCCCTGCAAGTCGTTGACGGACAGAACCGGGAAGAGCATGAAATACTCGTCCAGTTCCCGGAACAGTTCGTCCAAGTCCCATTCGTTTTGCGGCACGTCCGGCGGCGTGTAGATGCGAACCGCGCCCTCAATGTTCTCCTGAATGTAGTGCAGAATCGTGTCGCGCAGGTCTACGCCTTCCAGAACGCGGCGTCGCTCCTTGTAAATCAACTCGCGCTGCCGGTTCATCACGTCGTCGTAGTTCAGCACGTTTTTGCGCGACTCGAAGTAGTGCGATTCCACCTTCTTCTGCGCGTTTTCGATCATGCGAGAAAGCAAACGCGCGTCCATTGCCAGATGCTCGTCCCACGTTCGCAGCAGGGGATGGTTGGCGCGATCCCCGAACAGCCGCCACAATTCGTCTTCAAGCGACACGAAGAAGCGGCTTTCGCCCGGATCGCCCTGCCGTCCCGCGCGTCCGCGCAACTGGTTGTCAATGCGGCGGCTTTCGTGGCGCTCCGTGCCTAAGATGAACAGGCCGCCCAATCGCCGTACCTCGTCCCCGGCCTTTTTGTGTTCCTCATCCGTCAGGGCGCCGGTTGTCACCGCGTCCAGCACGCCGCCCTTGCCGAACCGTCGGTAGTTGCTCTCGTCCGGGGCTTCGGTTTCCGCATCCTCGCCCTCGCTGGCTTCGTCAAACGATTCCGCCACTTTTTCGGCGCGGGCAAGCGATACCGCCGTGCCGTCTACCGGTGGCAACTCCTGATTGATGTGCTTGCCGCCGAGCAGAATGTCAACGCCGCGTCCGGCCATGTTGGTCGCAATCGTCACGGAACCCTTGCGTCCGGCTTCGGCGATGATGATGGCTTCCTGCTCATGGAACTTGGCATTGAGAATGTTGTGCGGGATGCCGTGTGTGAGCGCGTCTTCCAACAGTTCCTTGCTGCCCTCGGCGATCTCGAATATCCGCATAATTTCGGTCATGTTCGCCGGATCAAGGGCTTTTTCGCTCATGCCCAGTTCTTTGAAAATGGGTTTGAGTTGATTGGGGCCAATGGGCGGCATACGGCGGGCGGACTGCTTGCCCTCCTCGCCCTCCAACTTGATGTAAGCCTCCATTGGCGTGTTGAGCAGGGCCACGTACTCTTTCTTTTTGGCCGGGTCAACGGATTTGCTCAGTTCCAGCTTCTCGTGCGCCACTTCAATCAGACAGCGCAGGGACAGCAGAGCCGGGTTCATGCGGCGGCTGACGCGCTCACTCATTTCAATCGAACGGGTTCCCACCAGAAGCGGCTGCTGCTTGCAATAAATGCGCAGGATTTCCGCCGTGATGCCCCGGACTTTATGCTCTTCCGTCTTGTAAATCACGTCGGCAAGATCGTTGCGCAAAATGGGTTTATTGGTCGGAACCTGTACTACGTCAAGCGCATAGATTTTGCGGAACTCTTCCTCTTCGGTTCGCGCCGTGCCCGTCATGCCGCCCAGCTTGCTGTAAAGCCGGAAATAGTTCTGGAAGGTGATCGTCGCCAATGTCTGCGACTCGTTTTTCACCTCCACATGCTCTTTGGCCTCAATCGCCTGATGCAGGCCGTCCGAATAGCGCCGCCCGAACATCAGCCGCCCCGTGTTCTCATCTACGATGATGATTTCCGGGCCGTCCTCTTCCTTGACCGTCTTGATAACGTAGTCAATGTCCTTGCGGAACACGCCGTGCGCTTTCAGGCTGGCCTGCAAGTAGTGCATCATTTCGTGGTTGTCGGACAGGTTCTCGTAGCCCAATGCCTTTTCGACGAACTCCACGCCCGCGTCCGTAATCGTGGCGGTTTTGGCCTTTTCGTCCACGACATAGTGAATGTTCGGGTTCAGTTTGTCGGCGTTGGGGTTGTCCTTGTCGCTTTTGGGGTCGTCAATGCCCTTTTTCATCAGCGCGACGACTTTATCCATGACGTGGTACTTATCCGTAGATTGCTCCACCATGCCCGAAATAATCAGCGGGGTACGCGCCTCGTCAATCAGGATACTGTCTACTTCGTCCACAATGGCGTAATGCAGTTCGCGCTGGCGCAGTTCGTCCTTGCTGAACTCCATGTTGTCGCGCAGGTAGTCGAAGCCATACTCGTTGTTCGTGCCGTAGGTAATATCGCAGTCGTAGGCTTCCTTGCGGCTATCGAGCGAGCGGGCATATGTGGAGTGTGGATCGTCGTAATCGGGATCGTAGATGAACGTGCCGCCCTCATCGCCGGATTCGGGAGATTGTCCCTGCACGATACCCACGCTCATGCCGAGCATGTGATAGACAGGCCCGTTCCAGATGGCGTCGCGCTTGCTCAGATAGTCGTTGGCCGTGACAAGGTGCGCCCCTTTACCGAGCAGGGCGTTGAGGTACATGGGGCAGGTGGCGACAAGCGTTTTGCCCTCACCCGTTCGCATTTCGGCGATGCGCCCGTCGTGCAACACCATGCCGCCGATCATTTGTACATCGTAATGGCGCAGGCCAAGCGTCCGCGTAGTCACTTCGCGCACAAGCGCAAACGCTTCGGGCAGAACGCTGTCCAGAATCGGGGTATAAATGTGGCGGTCAGCTTCTCGCCGCTTTTGATCCGTGTCAAGGATGGCCCAGCCGGGTTCCGCTTCGGCGCGTTTGGCCTTGTACTCGTCCTGAACGCGCTTACGCAGTTCCTCCGTTTTGGCGCGTATCTGCTCTTCCGTCAGTTTTTTCATCTGCGGTTCAAGCGCGTTGATTTTGGCGACCGTCAACTGGTATTTCGCAATGTCGCGGGCGTTGGCGTCGAAGAATTTGCTGATAAAGCTCGGCAAAGCAACCATGTCGGATTTCACCTCATGCAATAGCGCGGCAGGCGCGAAAGCGAGCCGCAGGCGGATTAAAGCAACCGGAAAATTTGAATTTAGGACTAACTGCCCCTAATTATACCACAGTTCGTTACGGAGTCAGACGCCCGCAAAGTTTCCCTTTGTCTTGAACCCTGATTTTCAGGATTAGAGGATGAACAGGATTAAACCCCGCTTCAATCCTGCTCTCTCGTTTAAGATCAAGGCACAGGTTGGCCGCATCATCATGGCAATCCTTAAATCATAAAAATCAGGGTTCAAGACAATCATGGCTCAGATAAAGGCGGCAGCACAATATCTTCCGGCGGAATAATCTTCACTTTGCCGTCTTCCCAGACGGCGATGGGATTACCGGCTTCTTTGTTGTCTCGCAGCGCGTCTACTACCGCTTCCCGCATAAGCCGATGTATTTTGTCGCGATTAGCAAAGATGGACGCGGCGGGGCGAATGATTACTTCACTCATCTTCCTGCTATCTCCTGAACTCGCTGCCACAACGGCGCATCATAGATTTGCGCATTGCCGGACATATCGCTTTCAGCAATAATATCCGGCTGCCCGAAATTTGTGTTGACATAAAAGCCCCATAGATCGGCAAGCGGCATATAGATGTGGAAAAAGTTTCGCAGGCCAGCCACATAGCGGCGGCGAATTACATCTTCGGGAATGTCGTGTCCGCCATTGCGAACACGCGCCGCGACACGAGCAATGGACACTTCCACATCTGGAACCCACATATAGAACAAACTGAACACGTATCCATTCTCGCGCAGGCGCTGAATACGGGGCGCGAGGGTTCGGCTGGCGAGCGTGGTTTCTATGGCGATGTCGGCGCGTTCGGCTTCCAGTTCGTCCAGACGCTATAAGGCGAGGCGACCGGCGCGAAAGTTGACGCCGTCCGTCACGGTATCCGCCAGCGTTTTGGCGATTTCATCCGCGTTGACGAATTCCATTGTCGGCGGAATAATGCGCGTGGCAATAGTAGATTTGCCCGCGCCGTTCGGCCCGCCGATGACTACAATCTGCGGCAGGGTCGGCAATGTGTTGTCCATGCCTATTATTATATCATTCTAATGACTACAGGTTCCTATTCTGGCATATTTTTCTTCCGGTTCGGCAGGCGTAAGACAAGTGATCAGGGCCGGCCCTGGAGGTAGCCCTGCTGTTCCATGTTCGCGCCTGTCTTTCGGGTACACTATTACACTCTTAAACTCAATCCGAAACTTGTGAGCCGACAGGGACACGAATCAATGGCAGGAGAGTGGCATTGCCCCCGAATACGAAAAAGAGGTTTTCTCAAACTTTATTTTGGCTGTTTCTGGGCATTGGAGCAGGAGCCGGTGGCCTTCTTTACCTGCGCAAGCGCCGCGCCCTCGCCAGTCAGTTGCCAGGCAACTCGTCTGCGGAAAAGCCGGTTCCGGTTCCTACCCCGAAACCCGGCGACATTCTGCTCTTTCACAATGCGCGGGGACTGAACCGCCTGATTACCGGTTTTACCGGCTCGCCCTTCTACCATGCCGCTCTCTATGCCGGAGAGGGCAGAACGGTGGAAGCCCGGACACCCGGCGTGGTGAGTCAGGATTTATGGGGACGCGAAAACGATTTCGTTGTGGCTCCTGCGCCCGAAGGTAAAGGGGAAGACGCTCTGGCATGGGCGCAAACCCAGGTGGGCGATGCTTATGATGATCTGGATGTCGGCGTAATTATCCTGGATCGTCTCTGTCGTTTTATCCACTTCAACTACACGCCCCGCGACAAATACTCCTGTGGCGAGTTTGTTGCCGTTGCTTTTGATAAGGTGGGCGTTCCCCTGTTCCCCATCTGTGATCTGGGCGATGTGGTTCCCGGCGATTTCGCGCGCTTCGTGCCTGCCCCACAACGCCGACGAGCGCGATAAAGAGGGCGCGAAGCCCATTTGTTGCGAAGAACAAAAAGTCGTCTCTGTCCGCGCCAATCTCCTACGCAGACGAATGTCCGTACAGGAAAAAAGCCGCTACAACGCGAATATCTGGTTTGTTCGTATCTCCATGATGTTTGTAGGTGTGCATTGAAAACCAAAATTATGCAGTTTGTTTGGGGACTGGTAGAACGGACGCGCTCAGGTTTCTGGCGGTCACGACGGCTTCTACTTCCGGCAAGGGGAAACGCGCGGTCACTTGCCCGCCTCCTTCGGGGCGATTGCCGTACCGGGTGGTTCCGCGCAGGTCGTAACGGGCGAAACTCTCCACCAGTTCCAGTCCGGTGTTGGCAGCCGCAAGCGGATCAAAATTGGCGGGGAACCCGGTTCCATCATCGCTCACTGTCAGACACAGCATTTGCTCCGCCACCGAAACTTCGACGCGCACCTCACCGACCGCATGCTTGACGGAATTGCTCACAAGTTCGCTTACCAGCAGGGCGAACGAAACCCCCTGCTTCAGCGGCAGCAGCGCGTCTTCCACGTTGGCATGAATGTGGCGGGTTCCAATCGTCCGTTGCAGGAGAGGCAGCAGCTTGTCCATGCTCTCCTTCACGGAAATATACCCGAAGGCTTCGGCGGCTTTCGCCTCTCTGGTGAGCAGATCATGAATGGCGGCAAGCGTCGTTACATGCAATTTGAGTTTCTGGTACTCGCTAACCGGAATGTGTTCTCGCCCCTCCCGCAGTTGTATCTCGATCAGCGCGGTAATCATCTGAAAACTGTTTTTGATGCGATGGTGCGACTCCGCCATAGCCCGCCGCAGCCGTTCGTTCAGGTCCGCGCTTTCCGCCACCCTGACGCGCAACTCCATCTGCGCCATCACCTGACGGGCTAAGATCAGCAGCGCCTCCTTCTGATCCTCGGTCAACTCGCGCGGCTTGTAGTCCAGTACGCATAGCGTTCCCAGAGGATAGCCCTCCGGGGTTTCCAGCAGCGCCCCGGCATAGAAGCGCAGTTTCGGCTCGCCGGTCACAAGGGGATTGTTCGCGAAGCGTTCGTCTTGCGTGGTATCCGGCACAATAAAAAGTCCGGGTTGAAGCAGGGCGTGGGCGCAAATGGAAATATCGAGCGGGGTTTCCCGAACGCCCAGCCCGATCTCGGATTTGAACCATTGCCGCTCTCGGTCAATGAGGTTGACAACGGCAATGGGCGCGTGACAGATGGTGGCAATCAGACGGGTAATATCGTCGAAGGCTTGTTCCTGTGGCGTATCCAGAATGGCGTATCGGCGCAATGCCGCAAGGCGTTCGGGTTCGTTAGCGGGAGTGAGGGCTTGCATAGTTGAGATGAATTTCCAGCGGATTGGTTGGTTTCGAACTGAAACTAACCAATCGGAGTTATAGCAATCTGTAACCGATAAAGTCTCATCCTGAACAGGTGAGACTTTATCGGTTCACAGAAAACTATTTCTACCGATGGAGTTCAATCTCCTTCTTGCGAAGTCCGACAATCCGGCAATTCCTCTCAATGCAGGAGTAGTTGTCCTGCCACTCTTACGGATGGGCGCTGAAGACAACCGTTCCATCCGCAGTGGTCACAACAACCCAATCAAGCTGGCGTACAATCTGGTTGGCTGTATAATTGAAGATGCTCGTCGCGGACCTTGCGGTTCCGACCTGCTTCAGCACAACCATAGGAGCCATCTGCACAGGCGCGAAAATTTCACCGGTTACTTTGTCGCTCGTATAAATAGTGACAGTGAGAGTCGTGTTGTCGGGAAGATTGAGCGACTTCGCTTTGACCGAAATATTCACCGTTGACCATGTGTAGTAGCCGGGAATAGAGTTTGTCAGCGTGAAGTCGCCGGAACAACTCGGCGTCGCGCCATTGATTGAGGCGATGTAGTTGAAGAGGAGAGGAGTGGCCGTGTTGACGGTAGAGCCACCGCCTCCGCCTCCGCCGCCGCTTCCACCCCTTTGTGCCTGCGCCTGTCCCGCGCCCAATGTCATCAGTGCCAAACAGCAAGCCAATGCCGCGTAAAAACGTGTGAAGCTTCTCATGATGTTTCTCCCTGTGATGATCCTGTAATCATCCGCGCCCTTCCGAAACATTGTGTTTCAGCGGCTCACTACTAAGGAGAGCGACCAGAGACGAAAAATACAAGGGAGCAAAATATTTGTGTTCAGAAATAAAGATGGGCAATATAAACCCTTGAAGTATCCATACCGGCCTATCACAATGCCATGCAAGTCGTTAAGCTACGCCGCTGGCCCTCTGTAAACATACTATTTCTGCCACGCAACAGTACCTTTTTAGCATGAATACGGGTCAATACGGCATAAATCTTGCCAATAAAGGGAGTGGCGACAAACCGGGATGGGCGGTATTCCTGCGCAGCGTTCCCCTGAACAGGGGCAAGGGAATACCGCTATTAAACCCGTCCGGCCAATCGCCGTATCGCAACCAGAGCGCCGCCGCATTTGCTGCGATGGTCTCATTCCCTTTTTACAGGACGGCAGATTGACTAACAACAGAACCAACAACCTTCAACGACTTTTTGCTGTGGGACTTGGCTTGGGCCTTGCCTCACTCGCCTCCGTCACCCATGCGGACACGACAGTCACCGGTCTCTTATACGTGAGCGATTATGGCAAGTCTGTTTTGGATCGCTACCAGTACACCTATAACCAGACCACCAACAAAATCACAGGCGTTACGGCTTATGGCATCGGCAACAACACTTCCAACGCGTTCTTTCTGGGCAGCAGTTCCGCGCCCATCAAAGAGGGCGTCAACGGAACCGCCAACGATCTGATTGTTGTCGGCGGCAGTCATGGCAACGCGGTGACGAACATCACTCGCTATGACCTGAACGGGAACCTTATCGGCACCATTCCCATTAACTTCAGCAGCTACAATGGCGGCAATGTCGGTATCGGCAACGTCCTGGTCACGCCGGACGCGAAGTTCCTGTACGCTCCGCTGGAAACAGCGGGATACATTGTGAAAATAGACCTGAAAACCGGCAATATCGTTGCTAATTATCAGTTTGCCGGGGCGCACGATCTGGCAATCGCCGCCAACGGCGACATTTACGCCGCCAACTACGCGAACGGCAGCGCGAAAGTGATCCGGCTGGACTCCAATCTCACCTACAAGCAGGATTTGATCGCGCATACCAGTGGCTTCCGGCCCACCGGCCTGTCGGTCGCCTCCGACGGTTCGCTGTACGTGAATAACAACGCGCAGGGTGGCCCCGACAGCATACAACACTATACGCTGGCGGACAACAGCGGCACTCTGGTCGCCACGCTGGACCCGACAAAGGGTTACACCGGCAGCGCGTCCAACAACGCCCTGGAATTCACCTTCGGCAACAACATCGGCCCGGACGGTAAACTCTATATTGCCGCGCTCGGCGGCGGCGGAAGCGGCGCTTTCAACGTCACAGCGGGCTATAACGACGGCATTTACGCCTTCGACCCGTCCAGCAGTTCCGTATCGCAGTTTATCGCGGGATATACGGAAAAGAATGGCCCCATGGGACCGAGCGGCCTTTCCGCGCCCAAGTACCTGCAATTCGACATCAACTTCTCGAAAGCCAATGATCCCGGGGTTGTGCCGGAACCGGGAAATGTGGCGATGCTGGCAGGCATGGTTGTGACCGGCGCGGGCTTTCTGGTACGCCGCAAGCGCGTCAACGGTTGATACCTGTACCATTGAAATAACGACTCGTAGGGGAGCGATTCATTGCGCCCTTCCTCATCTCGGTAACAACAATGAAACCGGCGCACAGGAAAATACCTTTTCCTGCGCGCCGGTTCAATACAACTCCTGAATACTGTTTTAGGGCTGGGCGGGACGCTTTGAAAGCGAACTGGGCGCGTTGGGGTTGGCTCCATTGTCCACGCCGATGCCAAGCCGATCTACCAACTCGCCGCCGAGCCATCCGGTGACTCCGGCAAGCGCGAACCCGGCAAAGGCGAGAACGAGGGGCAATGTACCCGGCTGCATGGGATCGGGACGCCACAGCAGCCAACTCAGCGCGAACAGCAGCAGCACGACAACGTTGCCAACTCCGTGCAGCAGGCCGACCGATTTGGCGCGTGTTCCGGCAGGTATGAAAAACCAGTCCCACCAGCCGAACGGCGCGGCCACCAAACCGCCGACAACGCCCGCCGCCGTCATGTAAAAGGCCGTTTGCGACAGCGCGGCGTTGTGAGTCGCCAGAAACAGCGCGGCAAAAATAACCGCCGTTGACAGCAGCCCAAGCGGAAATACAATCAGAATGGTGTGAATGGGATGCCCTAAAAACTTGGAACGACTCTCCATGACGCTTCCTTCCGCATATAACTGGATTGATGTACGTTAGAAAGCGGAAGATTCAGGAATGTTCCCCTGAGCGGGCGTGAAGCCGTAGCCAATTTTACATAGGAAATTGTATTTAGAAGACCGAGCAATGAGGGAGATACGGTCACTTTCCAGGAGGAAGGGGTACATAAATGCCTGCTCTTTCCAACGCCTCGATTTCTTCCGCTGCTGTTGGCTGTGAGCGTCGGTACTCCGCGCCTAAGCGCATTGCCTCATCATACATTTCATCGTCTTGAAAGGCTCCTTTCCAACGCTCGTACCAGAGAACCTGGCTATTTCCCGTCTGTTTCTCTGCAAGGAGTTGCGCTACCTGCGCTTCCAACGCGCTTACGCGCTCTTCCAGTGTTGTCGCCATTGCTTTATTTCCCTTCCGCTTTTATTGCCATACCCTCTATGGCGTCAGAGCGATTTTGAGGGTTGCGCCGGGATCGGAGGTGAGTTTGTCGAAGGCGGCCTGCCCCTGCTCAAACGTCAGAACTTCCGTCCAGGCGGCAAGGTCTATGTCGCCGTTTTCGATGAGCTTTTTGGATTGGGCAAAGTCGCGGGGCGTATACGCGAATGAACCCTGTACGCGCAGTTCGTTGCGGACTATGAGGTTGAATTCCACGCGGCTGAAGGTTTCGTGCAGGCCGAGAAGGAGGATTTCGCCCCCTTTGCGGCAGGCGTTGACGCAGGACTGACGGGCAATTTCGCTGCCGTGCGCGTCAATCACAATGTCCGCGCCGTTTCCGCCGAACGCGGCTCTGATGGCGGCAACCGGATCGCCGTCCCGCGCATTGATGAGATACTTCGCGCCCAACCCCTGCGCCACTTCCAGCCGCTGCGGATTGACATCCACAATGGCAATGTCGCGATAGCCGAGCATCCGGGCGAGCGATACCAGCAGGCTGCCCTGCGTTCCCGCGCCGAAAATCGCCAATGCGCCGAACTGATGACGCCCAATAAGGTTGAACAGGTGAACGCCGTTGGCAAGCGGTTCGATCATCACGGCGCGTTCATCGGAAAGCGTATCGGGAATGGCGAAAACGTTGGCGGCGGGAACCGCAACCCGCTCCGCGAACGCGCCCGCAACATTATCCATGCCCAAAATGCGCCAGCCGATACAGATGTTCGTTTGTCCGGCATCACAGGCCGCGCAATCGCCGCACGGCATCAGCGGATTGACGACAACCCGCTGCCCGACCGCGAACGGCCAATCCCTGCCTTCGGATGGCGACGCGGCGGGCATCTGCGCAATGGTTCCCACCGCCTCATGCCCCAACACTAACCCCGGTTGACGACGCGGTGAATGGCCCAAAAACCCGGCCAAATCCGAGCCGCAAATGCCGGTCGCCCGCACTTGCAAAACAACTTCGTCCGGGCGCGGCGCGGGTTCGGGCCGGTCTTCCATCGTAACTGTTTTAATGGCGCTGTATACGAGTGATTTCATAGGGAGGTAGATAGGTAGATGGGTAGGTAGGTAGATGGGTAGAAGTACCTTATTTAC
>CAWFQB010000006.1:0-434510 GCA_963817895.1 uncultured Chthonomonadaceae bacterium | reverse complement strand
ATACTCCGACAAATAAGTTTGGATTTATTCTTGGCGCGGGTAGAATAGACGTATGAACCTTCACGAACTTGGCCGCTATCCCGAAAACAAAGTCCGTTCGCTCTTCGGACTACCCCACGCCGCCTTAGCTGAACTCTTCCTGGCAGCGCTTCCCGAAATCGAGCGCCGTCGCCAACAAGAACAGGCCAACAAGCCCACGCGCCGCCGCAAGGTGGGAGGTGGCCGGAAACGCCTGCTCAAGCCCTACCAGGAAGTGTTGCTGACGCTGCTGTACCTGCGCCACAACGTCGCCTTCTCTGTGGTGGGCATGCTGTTTGGCGTCAGCGCCGATGTGGCGGAGAACACCTTCCATGAGATTGTCGGCGTCCTCAAAGACGTGTGTCCGGCCAACCGCTGGGAAGCGGAGAAACGCTGGACCAAGAAAGAACCCTCCTGGAAGCCCGAGGAGGTGGATCAGGTGATTGTGGATAGTTTTGAGACGCCGGTTCCGCGTCCCTCGATTGAACCCAAGCAACGCGCCTTCTACTCGGGCAAGAAGAAAGACCACACGCTCAAGACCGAGGTCATCACCAACCGCAATGGCGACATTCTTGATGTGGATGCGGGCTATCGCGGCCCGAAGTCGGACAAGAAAGTGCATGAGCAGAGTACGGTTGCCAAGCAGTTTCCCCATGCGACGGTCAAAGGCGATCTGGCCTATCAAGGCTTACCCCACAGCGAAGTGCCGCACAAGAAGCCACGCGGAGGCGCGTTGAGCGCTGTGCAGAAAGAAGAGAACCGCGCCTTTTCCTCAGGGCGTGTGCGTGTCGAACATAGTATCCGGCGCGTCAAAGCGTTTCGGATGGTGCGTGATGAATATCGTCTGGCGACGGGATTGTTCCGTCGCACTTGCTTCTGTGTGGTGGGTCTGGTGCAATTGATCGCGCTGACACGCGAGCCGCAAGGCGCGTAAGCCGGGAAAAGTAAACGCGGAAAAAGGGTTTTCGACGGGTGGAGTGTGTCTGCTCCACCTGAGCGCTAGCCTGCCTCAAAACAGCCTATATACTATTTGTCGGAGTATCTAATGGTATGCTCGATGAGCAGATAGAAAACTTTGAAATTTGGAATGAGCTAAATACGTTTACACAATCTCCCGAATTAGCGGCCATGATGCCAGACGCTATTAATCGGGCGCATTCTATGCGCGAACAGCAACGAACGGCGGAACCAACACGAGAAGTTGCGTATCCTATTCCTGTTGGAAGAACAGAATCAGCACACGGTACAGCAAACGGATATGAAGAGAATGAAGAGAAGCAGACCTCAATGTTGGGAGGATAACTCACTGCTCCTAATAACCCAAGTTGCTACCTTAAACCGTGTTTGAGATAGCGGCGCACAGAAAGTAGCACTTTGCGCCAAATCTTCGAGATTGAGAAATCAAGGTAGCAACTTGGGTTAATAGGTTCCTCGTCTATGATTGCTTCACATTACGCAACAGGGCTGTTTTTGACCTTTATATACGCCGGGTTTCAACTTGGCGCATGTAAAGGTCTAACTGGCACACGAAAACAGGTTTAAAATCTCCATTTCCCCGAAAAGTAACCACAACCACGCGCATACCGTCTAAACGGCAATTCTGGCCCTCATCCGGCCTTCGGCCACCTTCTCCCATTCTGGTAGAAGGCTAAACCACAACATCTACCTGTTTAGAAGGAAATTTGCGCTATGCGACGTCTTCAAACTGCTTTTCATTCTCTTCCGCCGGTTTTCGGCATGATTTGCTGTGTACCCCTTTGCTTGCCACATTCGCGCAGGCGCAAAAGGCGAATCGCGTTCTGGCGTTTCGGCGCGATAATGCGCCCCCGGCTTTTAATCGCAAAGATTTTGAGGTGTCGCCGCTGGAAACGCGGGTATTGGGGCAGCGGACGTGGCTGCGGGGCGGGCCGGCTTCGCTGCGAATTATTGTCGGCAACCATCTGACGGGCAAAGCCGCGCCCGCGTCCGTGTCGCTCGGATTGGCGAAGGTGGAGAACGGCAAGCCGGATGCGCAAACAGTTGCGCTGTATACGGGGCAAACCAACGGCATCGGCACTTTGGACGCGCAGTTTCACGCGCCTAAAGTGGCGGCGGGCGCGTACCAGTTGACCATCAATGTCAAATCTCCGCTCGGCAATGATACCGTTACGCAGCCGATACAGATTACGGAATCCATGCAGATGATGCTGACTTCGGACAAGCCCCTGTATCAGCCGGGACAAACCATGCATCTTCGCGCCCTCGCGCTGGATATGGCGACGCGGGAAGCGCTTGCCGCGCAGCCGATTACGTTTGAAGTCGAGGATGCGCGGGGCAACAAAGTGTTCAAGAAGGCGCAGACGCTTTCGCGCTACGGGGTCGCGTCCGCCGATTTCATCCTTGCCGATGAGGTGAACATGGGCGCATTCACGCTTCGCGCCATTCTGCCGACGGGAGAAACCGAGAAAAAAGTTCGTGTGGAGCGGTACGTTCTGCCCAAATACAAAATCGCCATTACGACGGATAAGCCGTACTATCTGCCGGGGGAACAGGTCAAGGGAACGGTCAAGGCGACGTACTTTTTCGGCAAGCCGGTGGGGGATGCGCAGGTGACGGTTGCCATCAATACGGTGGATGTCGGCGTGACCAAACTGGCGGAACTGAAAGACAAAACCGACCCGATAGGCGTGTACACCTTTCGCTATACCCTGCCCAATTCGTTTGTCGGGCAGCCGTTCTCGCAGGGCAAGGCGCAAATCGAGTTCGCCGCCACGATTAAGGACAAGGCCGACCACAAGCAGGAGGCGCATCAGAGCGTACCCGTTGTCAAGGAGCCGGTGTCGGTTGTTGTCGTGCCGGAAAGCCGAACGCTCGTTCCCGGTGTAGAAAACCGGGCGTATATCGCCGCCGCCACGCCCGACGGCACACCGTTGCAAAAGGCGCGCGTGTTCGTGTACCGGGGCAAGCCCCTGCCGCTCAACGGCGCAAGAGAGCAGAAGGGCTATTCACTCGTCACCGATGAGTTAGGATTGGCGACGTTCGCGTTCCAACCCCATGCGGATGAAAAAAACGGTGTCGAGTGGACGATGGAAGTAACGGACAGGGCGGGGCATACGGGCGTCGCCACCCTGAACTTACAAAACGCGGGCGGGCAGGACGGCCTTATCCTGCGAACCGACAAAACCATCGCAAAAGTAGGCGAACGGATGAATTTATCCGCGCTCTCGTCCGTAAAGGGCGGAACCGTTTACTTTGACGTGATTCGCAACAAGCAGACGATTGTGACGCGGGCGGAAAACGCGACGGGCGGGCAGGCGCAATTAATCCTTCCGCTGACGCATGACATGGTGGGAACGCTGCAAATCCGCGCGTACAAAATCCTGCCGAATGAGAACATTATTCGGGACACGCGAACGCTGATTGTGTTGCCCGCCGACGACCTGAACATCCGCGTGACAGCCGACAAAACGCAGTACAAACCGGGCGGGGATGCCGTCCTGAAGTTTTTGGTGCAGGATGGGCAAAAGCGCCCCGTTCAGGCCGCGCTTGGGCTTGCCGTTGTGGATGAGAGCGTGTTCGCCCTGTCGGAATTGCAGCCGGGTCTGGAACGCGTCATTTTCACGCTGGAAAAAGAGCTGATGGAGCCGAAGTACGAACTGCATGGCCTGACGCCATCCGGTTTGATGCAGCCCAACCCGGTTCAGTTCAAGCGCGATGAGGAGAGACAACGCGCCGCCGCCCTGATACTCGCGTCCGCGCCCGAACCCGCCAATTTCGATATTCGGGTGGACACGTATGCGCAAAAATGGGCGAAAGTGGCCGTAAAAACTGCTCAGATAATGACGGAAACCAACCGCAAAATCGTCGCCGCCGCGCAAAAGTACAAGACTGACACGCATAGCTCATTGTCAGCAGACGAGGGTATCGCGCGCCTGGTCAGCAAGGGCTATGTGCAGGCAAGCGACCTGCGCGATCCGTGGGGGCGGGCGTACAAAGTGGATATGCAGGGCAAGAAAAACTTTGAGGACAACTACTACGTTTTCACCCTGAGCAGCGCGGGGCCGGATGGCAAATGGAACACAAGCGACGACATCGCGAACGTCTCCCTGTACGGCTGGAATGGAAACGCCAACTGGAGCCTGCGCAGCGGTGTGAGAGTTCGGGGCAGAATGGATGTAAACCGGGCTGACCTCCTCGAAGACCGTGATATGTTTTTTGACGAAGCGGCAAAGGAGATGCTGCAAAAGGGCAGGCAGTTGGGCGTCGCCGAAGGTGGCGGTTTCGGTGGCGGCGGAGCGTTTGATCTTCCGAGGGCAGGAGCGCCGAGGCCGCTGATGCTGATGGCGGCAGCTAAACGAGACGGCGTCACAAAATTCAAGACGGAAACCGCGTCCGATGGTCCGGCAGGTGGAAGCGACGCGCCCCGCGTCCGCTCGTTCTTCCCCGAAACCATGTACTGGAACCCCGCCCTGATTACCGATGAACAGGGAAGGGCGCAATTGACCGTGCCGATGGCTGATTCCATTACGACGTGGCGATTGAGCCTGCTTGCCAACTCCACAAAAGGACAATTGGGCAGCACAACAACGCCCCTGAAAGTGTTTCAGGACTTCTTTGTGGATATTGACCTTCCCGTTTCGCTCACGCAGCACGACCGCGTGGACGTTCCCGTTGCCATTTACAACTACCTGCCCACGCCGCAGCAGGTGACATTGACGCTGAAACAGGAACCCTGGTTCGCCTTGCAGGGCAAACCGGTGCAAACCGTTCAGGTCGGGGCCAATTCCATCAGTGTCGTGTACTATCCGCTCACGGCGAACGCGATTGGCAAACACAGTCTGGAAGTGACGGCGAAAGGCAGCAAGCTGTCGGACGCCATGCGCCGCGAGATCGCTGTCACGCCGGACGGCAAATTGCTGGAAACCACGATCAACGCCCGCTTGGAAGGCAGGACGGAAAAGTCCGTCACGTTCGCGGCCAACAGCCTGCCCGATGCGAGCAGCCTGTACGTGAAATTATATCCGGGCGCGTTCAGCCAGGTTGTGGAGGGGTTGGACGGCGTGTTGCGGATGCCGAATGGCTGCTTCGAGCAGACGAGTTCGACCACGTACCCCAACCTGCTCGTACTGGACTACCTGAAGAAAACCAAACGCATCAACCCCGAACTGCAACTCAAAGCCGAAGGGTACGTCAACATCGGCTATCAGCGGCTTGTCACGTTCGAGTGCAAAAGCGGTGGTTTCTCGTGGTTCGGGAATGAGCCTGCGCATCAAATTCTGACCGCGTATGGCCTATTGGAATTCAGCGACATGGCGAAAGTGCATGACGTAGACCCGAACGTGATCGCCCGAACACAGCAGTGGCTTGCGGGTAAACAGCAGGCGGACGGTTCGTGGGAAGAGAAAACGCAGGGCATCGCGGAGGGCATTATCAACCGGCAAACGGGCGCGTTGCGCACAACGGCGTACATCGCGTGGGCGTTAGCGGAAAGCGGTTACAATGGCCCACAACTGGCAACCGGAGTCGCGTTCGTGAAAGCGCATATTGACGAGGCCAAAGACCCGTACACGCTTGCCGTCATTCTGAACCTGCTGACGAAACTGGAACGCGACAGCGACACAACGGCAAAGGTCGCCAACAGCCTGATTGAACTCGCGAAAACAACAGATAAGGACGCCTACTGGCAGACGGACACGCAGACGTTTACCGGAGCGAAAGAGCGGGGCGCGGATTTGGAAACTACGGGGCTTGCCGCGTACGGGCTGTGCAAATGGGGCCGCAACGCCGGGTTTACCAACAAAGTCCTGACGCATCTGGTGCAAAGCAAGGACAGTTTCGGAACATGGGAGTCCACGCAGGGAACCGTGTGGTCTATGAAATCGCTGCTGTTCGCCAGTCAAAACGGTGTTGGGAGCGGCAAGGGCAAAGTGACCATTCTCGCCAACGGACAGAAGGCGGGTTCGTTCACCATCACGCCCGAAGACAGCGACGTGATGCGGCAGATCAGCCTTGCCGAACATCTCAAGGCGGACACCAACGCGATCACGCTGGAATACGAGGGCGACGGGTCCATGCTGTATCAGATTGTCGGCAGATGCTACGTGCCGTGGAGCCAAACCGGTCAGCCGCAAGCGGGACAGGAACCCATGTCTATTAAAGTGGCTTACGACAAAACCACTCTGGCGCAGGACGATACGGCTACCGTCACCGTATCCATCCACAACAACACCAGCGCGACGGCGGAAATGCCGCTGATAGATTTGGGCATCCCACCCGGTTTCATCGTGAACCCGGAAAAACTCGATGACGCGGTAACAGCCAAAACCATCAGCAAATACACGGTCGCCGCCCGCCAGATCATCGTGTACATGGAGAAACTGGAACCGAATCAGACCGTTACGCTGACCTACCAGATCAAGGCGAAATACCCGATCAAGGCGCGGACGCCGTTAAGCCGGGTCTACCCCTACTACAACCCGGAAAAAGTCGCCGTTTCCGCCCCGCAGGACATTGTAGTGAGGAAATAACCGGCTTATAAGAGCGAGGATTTATTCACCACCAAGACGCCAAGAACACCAAGAAATACGAAGAAAAATAATCAAGATTGCCTGTTAATCTTCTTCTTTTTTCTCTTGGTGTTCTTGGCGTCTTGGTGGTGAATAGTTAAAGCCCGTCAGGTCTGTAACCGTTCCCGTTTCCACGCATCAATCAATTGGCGGGAAAGGCTGAGGGGCGGCGGGAGTGGGGGCAGTTCGTTTACGTCAAACCATGCGGCGTGATCCAATTCTTCCTCGTCCAGCCGGATGTCGCCGCTCACGTACCGCGCCGTGAAGCCGAGCATCAGTTGATGCGGGAACGGCCAGGGCTGACTTCCCTTGTACACGATGTCGGCTACCTGAAAGCCGACCTCTTCTTCCACTTCTCGTTGTACGCACTCTTCCAATGATTCACCCGGCAGCACGAATCCCGCGAGTATGCTGTAACGGTCGCCCCACCCCGGTTTGTGCGCCAGCAGCACTCTATCCGCGCCGTCATGCACAAGCGCGAGTACAGCAGGACTGACTTGCGGGTAGCGGTCATGCCCGCAATTCGCGCAACGCCGAACCCACTCTTTGCCCATCGGTTCGGTCGCGCTTCCGCAAACCGGGCAAAATTGACTGACGCGCTGCCAGTGCAGAATTTGGGTCGCGTACCCCGCGATGTGCCATTCGGTTTCCGAAATCCGCCCGTACAAATTGCGCACATTGGACGCCTGCCAGCCATCCGGCAACGGCATGTCTTCAGATACCTCACAGGTTACATACGTCGCGTCCCCAACCTTGCCAAGCACAAGTGGCGTAAACGGCGCAAGCGCCTGCCGAACAACAACGCTGTCCGGCAGAAGTTCTACCCCGTCACCTGCCGATTGAACCAATATATCATGGCCGCGAACAGGCAGCCAGCGTATTGCGCTTTCCGGCAACTCCAACACATACAGCCGTTCAAATTGGGGATACAAAGACATTCGCGCTGTTCTTTCCTGTTGTGAATATAGCCGCTTTATTCGCGTTCATTCGCGTTTATTCGCGGCTATACTCTTCTTCCATGCCTACCAGATGCGGATGATGCTTGCGCCTGTTGTCGAAGCGTCCGCCGTGCCGCCGCTGCTGAAGGCTTCGCGGAAGGCGGGCGTATTTACCAGCGGGCCGAACACGCGCCAGCGGTTGGGCGAGTGCGGGTCGGTTTGGGCAAGCAGGCGAACGCGCTCCGGCGTCAGTTTCGAGCGCCAGATTTGCCCGAAGGCGAGGAAGAACCGCTGTTCGGGCGTGAAGCCGTCAATCAGGGCGGGGCGCGGCTTGCCTGCCAGCGTTTTTTCCAGCGCGAGATAGGCAACCGTTAATCCGCCAAGATCAGCAATGTTTTCGCCCAGTGTCAGCTTGCCGTTGACGCGCAGGTCGTCAATGGCGACGTACTTACTGTACTGATCGGCAAGGGCCGTGCTGCGTTCGGTAAACCGTTTGGCGTCTTCGGGCGTCCACCAGTCCTTCAGGTTGCCCTCCGCGTCGAACTGCCGCCCCTGATCGTCGAAGCCGTGCGTCATTTCGTGTCCGATGACCGCGCCGATGCCGCCGTAGTTGCTGGCGTTGTCCGCTTTCGGGTCGAAGAACGGGGGCTGCAAAATACCGGCGGGGAACACGATCTCGTTCATGCTCGGATTGTAGTAGGCGTTCACGGTTGGTGGCGTCATGCCCCACTCGTCCCGGTCAACCGGCTGGCCGATTTTGTCCAATCGCCGCTGAAACTCGAATTCGTTGGCGCGAAGCGCGTTCTGAACATACGAATCGGACTGGACTTTCAAACCGGAGTAGTCGCGCCATTTGTCGGGATAGCCGATTTTGATGCGTATGGCGTCCAGTTTGCGAACCGCCTGAACCCGCGTATCATCGCCCATCCATTCCAGCGTTTGTAAGCGTTCGCGCAGGACGCCTTTCAGATTTTGCACCAGTTCAAGGGCGCGTTGTTTGGCTTCCGGGGTGAACGCCTGCGCCACATACAACTGCCCCAGCGCTTCGCCAAGCGAGCGGTCGGTTGTCGCCAGAACGCGCTTCCAGCGAACGGCAAGCTGCTTCTGTCCCGTAAACGCCCGGTTGAACGCGAAATCCTCTTCCACAAACGGGCGGCTCAGATACGGCGATGCGGTTCGCAGCAGATGCCACTTCAGATACGTTTTCCACTGATCCAGCGGCGTATCGCCAAGCATGGTTCCGAACTCGGTGAAGAACGCGGGTTGGCTGACATTCAGCGAACCCGGATCGGCTTTGCCGAGCGTGACGAAGTAGCGCGTCCATTCGATATTGGGCGTCTGCGCTTTCAGCTCTTCGGGCGTCATTTTGTGGTACGTGGCGTTCGGATTGCGCATTTCGACGCGGGGCATGGACGCTTTCGCCAGCCGTGTTTCGAGGGCGAGAATGTTGGCGGCGTCGGTTGTCGCCTGCGCTTTGGGCGTGTTGGCGAGTTCCAGCGTCCGGGCAATATGGGAAACGTACTGCTGCCGAATCTCTTTAGATTTGGCATCGTCGCGCAGATAGTAGTCGCGCTCCGGCAGGCCAAGCCCGCCCTGTGACAGATTGAAGATTTGCGAGGTACTGTCTTTGGCGTCCTGCCGAACGCCCGCGCCAAATCCCGCGCTCACTCCAATGCGATGCAGGCGGGCAATCTCATCGAGCAGCGTTGCTTTGTCGGTGACACCCATGATGCGCTGCATTTCGGGTTCCAGCGGGGTCGCGCCGAGCCGGTTGGCAAGCGCTTCGTCCATACCCACGCGGTAGAACTCGCCCACTTTACGGGTCGGGCTGTCGGCGGCGGAAGCATGGTCACGGGCGGCTTTTTCCGCGACGGCATGGGAAATCTTCTGGTTGCGCTCGTACACCTCCTGAAACACGCCGGTTCCGGTCAGGTCGGCGGGAATAGTGGCTTTTTCCAGCCACTTGCCATTGGCGTATTGAAAAAAGTCCGTTGTCGGATTAACGCTGCGGTCAATGATCGTGGTATCAATGCCGTGATGGTCGCCCGCCCGAACCGTTGCGGGCAGAACCACCACTCCCAACGCCAATGTGAGCCATAAACGTGAAGGCCGCGAATTGAAAGAAGAAAACATATTACATCCTCAAGTAAAAAGTGAATGTTCGCCGTTGAAATTCGATGGTGTTGCTGTGGCAGGGCTTTTGGAACGCCCCTGCGCCAATGCTGTCCTGCTATTATACTTGAAGAATGATGTATTGGCACAAGCAAAGGAGGAAGGAGGAGGGAGGAGGAGAATATGTAGAGACAGCGTCGAAATAGTGGCAATGCAGCGCTTCCAGCCCAGTGTCTCGTTATGTCAAATTGTATGTAGAGGCGTCGTGACCTCGAAAGTGTTACGGCGACCGAGTATATACAGGCATCATCTTGCACCTCCCTCCTGGGTAAGTTGATAGTTGATAGTTGATAGTTGATAGGCACTATGAACTTTCAACGGCCCGCCACCTGACTGATTAGTAGACGTTTGTATTTAGTAGACAGGACGTGGGTAGCCGAGGTTTCGTTTTTTCGCGCTGTCCGAATCTTTTTTTGTTTCTTTTTTCTGGATGGTTGCTGTTGGAGTTGTGGGAACGAGGGCGCTTCTGCGTGGAGAACGAAGAGGGGGGCTTGCCGGGGGTGTACATCTCGCGCTTTTGGCAGGCGCAATCCGAGAGGAGGACGCAGCAAGCAACGCCCCTGCGTTCGGGAAATGAAAAATTTACAGTCCCTTAACGGCAACTAATAGACAAGGCAACTAAAGATTGGACAATCGCGCAGAAGCCGGTATATAAAATACCGGTTGTTAGGCCTGCGGCCAACCGTCCTGTGAACGTGAGATTGTGCAATGTTTAAGTGGTTTCTCTACAACTTCATTCAGATGAGGCTTATGTCCTTCGTCCAATCGGCGGAACGCCTCGCTATCCGGCATTTTATATGCCGGATGTTCGCGCGAGAAATTCAGATTGGGCGTGAGAACGCGCCGACGCTACGCCGACTGCCGAGCAAGCAGGAGAGCGTACGTTTCTTGAAGTTCCGGCTTTGCGGCTAAAAAGGCTCCGATTTCCCCCCGGCGTTCCTGATTGACAAGCATCATCAGCAAGTTGCTGAGAACTGTAGCCGTGTTCGGGTGACGCGGCCCCAAACTAACGACGAGAACGTCCAATGCCTGTAAATACAGGGGTTCGGCGTCGGCATAGCGGCCTTGCGACTTGTACAACCCCGCCAGATTGTTGAGGTCAGTGGCGTAGCCGGGATGGTTTTCTCCCAATGCCACACGATCAATGTCCAACGCCTGTAAGTACAGGGGTTCGGCGTCGGCATAGCGGCCTTGCGACTTGTACAACTCCGCCAGATTGTTGAGGCTGGCCGCAATCTCAGGATGACCGTCGGGCAACGCTTTGCGCCGTATGTCCAACGCCTGTAAGTACAGGGGTTCGGCGTCGGCATAGCGGCCTTGCGACTCGTACAACCCCGCCAGATTGTTGAGGCTGGTGGCAAGGCTTGGATGATCTTTGCCTAAGTTCTGTCGCTTAATGTCCAACGCCTGTAAGTACAGGGGTTCGGCGTCGGCATAGCGGCCTTGCGACTCGTACAACCCCGCCAGATTGTTGAGGCTGGCGGCAATCTCAGGGTGGCCGACCGGCAACGCTTTGCGGCGAATTTCCAGCGACCGTGTATACAGAAACGTTCCTTCGGCCCAGAGCGCCTGACGATCCACAAAATGGACCAGCAAATCTGCAATGTTGCCGCTGGACTCCGTATCCTGAAGTTCCGGCGCAATATCGGCTGCGGATACGGCGTGACGCCATGCCGTTTCCAATCGCTCTCGTTTTTCCCTGTCCTCTGTATTTGCGCTGCCGCCGTTTTCCTGAACAATCTGCCGGTAATAGGCGACGAAATAGCGCTGCTGTTCTTGGTCTGCATCTATTTTGTGCAGACGCTTGCGGGCGTATTCGCGGGTGGGGTGCAGCAGGAAATACAGGCTGTGTCCGTCGTGGGCGGTATACACGAGAAGGGACGCTTCCTGCAAGGCGTCAAGGTGTTCCGGCATGATAGCGGGAAAACAGGCGGTGATTTCTTGCGGGACGCAGTCGTTGGCGAAGAGGCTGCACAGCGCAAACGCGGTTTGCTCTGGCTCATTCAGCAGGTTCCATGACCAGTCGTAGCATTTTTCCAGCGTGTCATGCCGCCATTCCGGGTCATTGGCGTCCCGCTCTTCTCTGGAGTCGGTCATTTCGCCTAAAACCGCTTTGCTGATGCTTGCGGCGATTTCCGGTAGGGTTCGGTTCCTGATACGCGCCGCCGCCAGTTCAATGGCGAGGGGAATGTTTGCGGTGACACGCAGGATGGTGGCAATCGCCTCGTTGTCCGCTTCGGATGGCGTCCACGTAAAATCGGCTTTGCTTTCGCGGATGCGGGCTATCAGCAGGTCGCGCCCCTCTTCGGCTTCCAATCCCCGCACGTCCTTTGGCAGTTCCACGCGGTTCAATTCCACGGACTTGCGCCCGGTGACGAGGATATGCAGCAGGGGGTTGGTTGTCAGCAGTTTTTCCACAAGCCGCTTTGCCGGGCCGCATTTCACCGTCTCGTAGTTGTCGAGGAGCAGCAGGAGGGAAACGTCTTTGGGCAGGCTGTGGGGCAGATTGTCCGGCGCGGCGGCTTCATCCTTCAACTGGAACGCTTCAGCAATGCGCCCTGCCAGAAAATCGCGCTTCGCCGCGTCGTTCATCGTGTTCGATACACCGAGGGTATCAAGTTCCACGCAGTACAATCGCCCCGCAAAGATGCCGACGGCCTGAACACAGCACTGCATGGCAAGGCGCGTTTTGCCCATTCCGCCAAAGCCGTGCAACGTGACAAGCCGGTACAGGAACCCGGAAGGCATTTTGGTTTGAAACAGGTTCAGAATGGCGGCTTCCAAATTGGGGCGCGGCACATACCGGTTCATCTCCTGAAACCACGCGGGCAGAAATTGCGAACCCGGCTCTTTGCTTGTCCAGCCCTCGTACAGCAGTTCGTGCAGGATTTGCGGGGCTTCCTCGAAACTCTTGATACGCCGGTTCTTCCATTCCTGCCATGTCCAGCGTTTGTCGTCGCACTGCTTATGCCCGTTGGCGGAGAGGACAATCTGCCCACCGTGTGCTACGCTCATAATCCGCGCCGCATAAATCACGTCCGGGTGATTGAGATACTCGCCCTTCGCGTTTGGCGTGACCTGCATTTCCGAGGTATGGACGCCGATACGCGCCGAGAGCGCCCATTCCTTGCCGTCGCGGTCGGTGTGCTTGATTGTCGGCAGGACGTTTTGGATTTGAATGGCGCAATTGAGCGCGTTGTTGACATCGGCAAACGCCGCCATGATGCTGTCACCCGCAGGCGTGCCGGAAATGCGCCCTTTGTGTTCCTGTTCCACAAGCCGCTTGATTTCGTCAAACTGCGGCTGCAGCAGTTGCAGGCTGTAGTGCTGGTACGGCAGGGCGCGGGCGGCATTTGTCGAGCCGACAATATCCGTAAACAGGAACGTGACAATGCCTTTTGGATAGGGAACACGGCTGGCTGGCATACTCTGGTTTCCTTTTACGTTACGCTGTTCATATCATAAAACTGCATGAAGCCTCTACTATTCGTATCAGGATAATTCAAGAGGACAAGCGGGATTTCCTGCAAGACAACGCGGAAGGGATGCGTTGCAAATTTAAGGCATTGCCTGTACCGGGTATTGAAAATACCCGGCAGGAAAGTGCAAGCGTCTTGCAGACGCGATTCTGATGTTGAATTGTGCGTCCGCAGGACGCTTGTTTTGTCTAGACAGGGATTTTCAATCCCTGTCTATTGGGAAGGATTTCTCATGCCTCACAGGGAATAACTCCTCATCTGCTTTTGAACACGACGAACAACTATGAAAAAACTCTTTCTGCTTACTCTACTTTTAGGAATCACTATGCTGCCTTCCGCTTATGGGGATACGCCCCCAATTTCGCCTGTTACGCGCGCTCCTGCCGTTCTGCCGCTCCCGATTGCCGATCTTGCTGATAAGACGGCGATTGACACGCGCGTTCGCCGCTACATCACGCCTACGCGCCTTGTGTGGCAATCGAAAGAGGCTAAATCCAGCGTAGAAACACCTGAAAAACTGCTGCAAATGGGCAGTGGGCAGGTGACGTTGAGCGCGCCTGCCGCCTGCGTCCTGCGCAATGAGGGCAAAGCGCCGGGGATACTGCTCGACTTCGGGCGCGAGTTGCAGGGTGGCGTACAGATCGCGGTTCAGGATTTGAAAGCGGTGGGCAATAACGGCAAAACGGTGCGGATGCGGGTTCGGTTCGGCGAGTCGGTCAGCGAGGCCATGAGCGAACTGGGGGAGAAGGGTTCGCAGACGGACCACGCCACGCGGGATACCACCTGTCAGGCTCCGTGGCTCGGCACTGTAGAAGTCGGCAACACGGGCTTTCGGTTTGTCCGCATTGATCTGGAAGAGCCGGGGGCCATGCTCGCCCTGAAATCCGTTCGCGCCGTGTTGTTGTATCGCGATTTGCCGTATGTGGGTTCGTTCCATTGCAGCGACGAACGCTTAAACCGAATCTGGCAAACCGGCGCGTACACGGTTCATCTGAACATGCAGGACTATTTGTGGGACGGTATCAAGCGCGACCGGCTGGTGTGGATCGGCGACATGCACCCGGAAACCAGTACCATTAGCGCGGTTTTCGGCAACATAGATGTTGTGCCGCATAGTCTGGATTTGATACGAAATGAAACGCCGCCCGGTCAGTGGATGAACGGCATCAGTTCGTACTCGCTCTGGTGGGCCATCATTCAGCGCGACTGGTTTCGGCACAACGGCGACCTGAATTATTTGCGCCAACAGCAGCCGTATCTCAACGCCCTGCTGCATGAACTGATGAAACATATTGGCGCGAACAACGAGGAAACCCTGCCCGAAGGCCGGTTTCTGGATTGGCCGTCGAGCGAAAACAAGCCCGCCATTCATGCCGGACTCCACGCCCTGCTTGTTTTAACCTTTGCGGCGGGCGCGGATATGTGTGACGCGCTTGGCGACAAAGCCACGCGGCAGCAGTGCGTTGACGCCGCCGCCCGTTTGCGCAAGCATGTTCCCGATCCCAATGGGAGCAAACAGGCGGCGGCGCTGATGGCGCTTGCCGGATTGGGCGACGCCAAAACCTTGAACCATGACGTTCTTGCTGTTGACGGGGCCAAACGGCTATCCACCTTCTACGGCTATTACGTTTTGCAGGCGCGGGCGAAAGCTGGCGATTATCAGGGCTGTCTGGACGCCATTCGCCAGTATTGGGGCGGCATGTTGGATTTGGGCGCGACCACGTTCTGGGAAGATTTCAATCTGGATTGGACGGTGAACGCCGGACGCATTGACGAGCTTCCCGTTGCGGGCAAAAAAGACATACACGGCGACTATGGCGCGTACTGCTATGTGGGTTTCCGGCACAGCCTGTGTCACGGCTGGGCGTCCGGCCCCACTCCCTGGCTGACGGAACACGTCCTCGGCGTGGAAGTCATGGAACCCGGCTGCAAAACCCTCAAAATCACGCCCCATTTAGGCGACCTGCAATGGGCGGAAGGTTCATTTCCCACACCCCTCGGCACAGTGAAAATCCGGCACGACAGGCAGCCGGATGGAAGTATAAAGTCGAAATTTGAAGCGCCGCGCGGTATCAGGATTATCCCATGAACCCTTTCACCATTGCAAACGACCTACTTGACAATCCTGAAGCCCTGCGGAAACAGGCGCAGCGGGACGGCTATCTGTTCTTTCATAATCTGGTGGATTCGGAGTTGATGCTGTCCCTGCGCCGTCAAATCCTCATGTTGTGCGAACAGGCGGGATGGCTCACGCCGGGAACCGACCCGATAGAAGGAATCGCCGCGCCCGGAGTTCGCCATCTTGAGCCGGAACCGGAATTCATGCAGGTGTACAAGCGGGTGATGCAGTTGGAGGATTTTCACGCTTTCGCGCATCAGCCCCGGCTAATCGCCATGCTGGACGCGCTGTTCGGCGAAACCACGCTCGTACACGCCCGCAACATCGCCCGCATCATTTTCCCCAACGCCACGCAATTTACCACACCGGCGCATCAGGATTATTTACACATTCAGGGTACGGAACAGACATGGACGAGTTGGATACCGCTTGGGGATTGCCCGCAGGCGTTGGGCAGCCTTGCGGTTCTGCCCGGTTCGCATAAAGCGGGCTTGTACCCCGTCCATCGAACATTGGGCGCTGGCGGGCATGGCGTTGACACGAGCGAACTGCCATTTACATGGGTTGGCGGCGATTTTGCCGCCGGTGACGTTCTCCTGTTCCACAGCCTGACCGCGCATAAGGGACTGCCCAACTTGAGCGCGGACAAATTGCGCCTGTCCGTAGATTTCCGCTACCAGCCCCTTTCCCATCCCCTCACGCCCGGTTCCATGCAGCCCCATTACGGCTATGCGTGGGAAGACATTTATCAGGACTGGCACAGTACGCAATATCAATACTACTGGCGCGACCTGCCCCTCAACTACGCCGAATTCACCACCCGCTACTACGAAGCCGCCAGAGAAAACTCACCCCCAACCATCTGAGACAACGAATGGGTACAAGTTTCAGGTAACGTTTGTCGCGGCGGGCGCGTCTAATCACCGCTTATCCTCAAACAACCGCGTGTCAGGAACTTTGTCATGTCTATGAAAATTTTGCCGCAAACTCTTGTTGCGGCTTACGCGCTGACTTTGCTGAACTCGTCCGCCACACTTGCGCAGGCTCCGCCCTTGAGCGCGTTGGTAAAAATGCCCGTGAAAGAAGTGACCATTTTCAAAGACGGCCATGCGTTTGTCGTCCACGAGGGCAAAATGCCCACCGATAGCGCGGGCAACGTGCCGATGGATTATCTGCCCACGCCCGTTATCGGCACGTTCTGGCCGTACTCAACGGACAAAAACGTGAAACTGTCTTCCGTCGTGGCTTCGCCGCGCAATGTCCGCTTCGAGCGAACAGCGTTAAGCCTACAGGAACTGCTGGAAGCCAATACCGGCGCGGATGTGAGCGTTACCGAAGTCGGAGGCAAAACGTATTCCGCGCGGATTGTCGCCGTCCCGGAACGCGGCAGCGAAGAAATCTATAAAGCAGAAGTGAACAGAACCAGTGAGCAGCTTCCCACAAAAGGAAGCGTCCTGCTGCTCAAAACTCTGGCCGGAACCGCCGCCATTCCGCGCGAACGCATTCAGGATGTAACGTTCGCCGGTCCCTACAAACGCATGGTAATGACGGAAGAATTGCGCAGTCTGCTGACCCTGAAATTGGATTGGCCGAACAACGCCCCTGCCAAAACCGCGAATGTCGGCATGATGTACCTGCAAAAAGGGATTCGCTGGATACCCTCGTACAAAGTGTCGCTGGACGGTAAGGGCAACGCCGTTCTATCCCTGCAAGCCACGCTCATCAACGAAATGACCGACCTGAACGACGTGACCGCCAATCTGGTCGTGGGCGTCCCCACCTTCTTCTTTCAGGACACGCCCGATCCTATCGGATTACAGCAGGCGTTCGCGCAACTGTCGCCCTATTTCCAGAATGGCTCCGCAACCGGCAATGCCATGTCCAATTCCATCATGACGCAGACGGGCGGATTGGGGGGCGGGAGAGCGCCGGGAGAACGCGCCAATGCGGAGGCGGGCAATATCGGGCCGGAAGTGGCGGGCAGCGGCAAAAACGAGGACACGTTTATCTTCACCGTCAAGCATGTTTCGCTGCAAAAGGGGCAGCGCATGGTGTTGCCGATTGCGGAAACCACGCTGAAGTACAAAGATGTGTATACCGTTGATATAGCGTACGCGCCGCCCCGCGAACTGCGACAGAACGGCAATCTGAACGAGCAGCAGGCGGAACTGTTGCGCCTGCAAAACCGCCCCAAAGCGCAGCACGTCATTCGGCTGACCAACAGCAGCAAATTTCCCCTGACAACCGCGCCCGCCTTGATTTTAAGCGACGGCAAAGTGCTTGCGCAGGGCTTGATGACCTACACCTCCATCGGCGGAGAAACCGACCTGACGCTGACCACAGCGGTTGACATCAAGGTGAAGAAAATGGACAAGGAGACCACCCGAACGCCCAACGCCGTACAGTGGCAGGGCAATCAATACGGGCGCGTGGACCTTGCCGGAACCCTTTCCATCACCAACTATCAGCCGCAAGCCGTAGACGTGGAAGTGACGCGCAACGTATTAGGTAACGTGGGCAAAGCCGAGCAGGGCGGCATCGTTTCAATGGTGAATACGCTGGAAGACGACGACAATCCGCGACTGGATAACCCCACATGGTGGAACTGGTACAGTTGGCCCGGCTGGTGGAACCACTTCAACGGCATGGGCCGCATCGTCTGGAAACTGAAAATCGAACCCGGCAAATCCACAAACCTGAATTATACATGGAACTACTTCTGGCAGTGAGCAAAAACAATTTCTACTCATCCACTTCTAGTTCCGCGTGGTTGGAGAACATGCCGACGAAGGCGGCGAACGGATTGGGACTGGCGGCTTGCGCGGCGACAGGGGCGGCTTCGGCCTGCGCATAGCGTTCTTTGTTGGCGCGAACGGTTTCAATCGCCTGTATGAAATAGTCTGGTTTAGCCGTTTGAAGGCAACGAACTGTTTAAGGATTGTTCCTGCTCTATCAGTTCGCGTTCGGCTCTTAATTCCTGTGCCAGTTCTTCTTCTGTCGGCAGGTGAAGTCTGTATTTTGCGGCAAAAACCTGCTGACTGTCCGCCAACAGCGTGTATCGCGCCATCGCCTCGCTTTTGTCCGAGCAGAGGATGATGCCGATTGTCGCGTTGTCCCCTGTTGAACGTTCCTCCTGCTCGAAGTAACGCGCGTAAAAGTCCATCTGCCCGATGTCCTGATGCGTCAATTTGCCGATTTTCAGGTCAATGAGAACAAAGCATTTGAGAAGGTAGTTGTAGAACACCAGATCAATATAGAAGTGGTCGCCGCCAATGGTGATGCGCTTCTGGCGCGCGACAAACGCGAAACCTTTGCCCAATTCCAGCAGAAACTCCTGCAAACGGTTCATCAGCCCCTGTTCGAGGTCTTTCTCCTGAGCGAACGGGTTCTCCCGCGCTCCCAAAAATTCCAAAACATAGGGGTCTTTGATCAGGTCTTGCGGCGCGCGCAAAATTTGGCCTTCCGAGGCAAGCTGAAGCGCGCCTTTTCTGTCACGGCTTAACAGCAGCCGTTCATAAAAGAGGGAACTGATTTGCCGTTCCAGTTCGCGGGTACTCCACTTTGACGCAATGGTTTCCTCAAGGTAGAACTGCCGCGCAGTCTCCTTTTCCACTTTCAGCAAAAGCCGGTAGTGCGTCCAGCTCAATTCGTCACGCAGCGCGTGACGAATTGGAAAGGCAATATGAAAAAGCCGCATATACTTGAGGTTGGTTTCCGTGAAACCCTTGCCGAACTGCGCGGTCAGGCGTTTGGCAAGGGCGGGAATAAGCGCCGCGCCGTACTCAGCGCGAGCCTTCCCCTGTTGCTCTTCCTCAACGATAATGCGCCCGATGTTCCAGTACGCCTGCGTCATCGCGCTGTTGACAGCCCGGTAAGCAGTCGCGCGGGCCTCTTCCAGCACCTGAGTAATGCTGTGAAACACAGCCTCTAAAGCTACCTTCGCGTCTTCTATCGGCAAATCGTTGTCTTCCATCAGCGCTTTCTTCTCCTGCCGAACGTCGTTTATTCTTCCATCGCGCTTTTGTGCTTGAGTTGGGACAGCGTACACTCGTTCGCGTCAATATCATCACGGACGCCGAGAAAACAGGACTGGTACAATGCGCCCTGCGGGTTGTAGTATAAATATCTTACTTCCACGACCTCTCCTGCTTTTGGCATGTCAAAATTAGAGGAGATCGTTACGTTGCCCACGCTTACGCCGTCCAGAAGCAGGCCCACGCTACGCTGTTGGTTGACCGTGCCGACAACGGCGGAACATGTCGCGTAGAATTTGAATTTCACCTGCGAACCGCCCACTGTCGGGCGTCCCACCTTGTAACTGGCGTCCGCCCGCTTGAACACGACGCCCTCTTTGTCCGCCGCGTGAAGCCGCTGATAAGCGGCGGTTTTCGCGTCCGCGCCGACAAAGGTTTCTACACCATCCACAGCAGCGCGATTGGCGAACGGAATTGCATTGCGGACGGCCACGCGCTGCAAATAGCCCCTGTCGCTCAAATCTTCGCCCGCATAAGACAACGCATCGAACACGTACAGTTTCGCGCCGATGAGTTCGCCGTCCAAAACGCAGTCCGGCCCGTCCTTCAGCGCATCCTCAATCTCTTTGGGCAGGCTCACGAGCAGCCCTTTGCGGTTCGCGCCTTCCACATTGCCCAATACAACCCGTACCATCAATCGCCGCCCATCGTGCTTTTCTTCCATCACCCAATCGTCGTCATTCAGATAGCGGCTTACGTCGCTCTCGTCAATGGGGTTGAGCAGTTGCGGCAACAGTCCCGAAACCTCGCCTGCCTTTTCGGTCATGGCGAACGCCTTGCCATCGTCGGAGGGCGTGTACCCTTTCGCCTTTTTCTCGGTAATCAGTTTGTCGTAGATTTTGGTGGCGGCTTCCAGCGTGGTCGGTTTGGAAGTTTTGGTTCCCGCCGTCAGCGCAGCGCCCCGCCTGCCATACGCGAAATTCACAACGTATCCGCCCTCCCCGGCTTCGATACGCGCATGGTACTCTTTGTCGCTTCCCGCCTCGCGAAAGTACAGCGAAGCGGAAGGGAGGGCCGTAGAGGTGGCAGGGTTCAGGGCGGAAGGGTTCAATGTATCGGTCATGTCGAAATTCTCCTCAAAAATCAGATTTGGCTAATGAGGGTTTCACTATCGTAATGAGAAGAAATCAGGAAACCAGTTCGCTGAATTCGTTGAGGGCTTCTGTCAGGCGCAGTTCCAGCGCGGGTTCCATTTGAAAACCGCCGTCCGCTTCCAACTGCACAAGGGTATCGAGCAGGTACACGCCGCGCAAAATATGGGTTGCCCCCAATGCGCCCAAAACGGGCTTCAGCGCGTAATCAATCACGAGCAGATGCGCGGGCGAGCCGCCCGTCGCAAGGGGAAGCACGACCTTGCCTGCCAGCGCGTTTTGCGGCAGCAGGTCCAGAAACGTTTTCAGGATGCCGCTGTACGCCGCCTTGTAAATCGGCGTGGCGACAATCACCCCCCGCGCCTGCTCCACTTTCGCGTGAGCGGCGATAATTTCGGGGTTATCCAGTCGGGCATGAAGCAGCGCTTCAGCAGGCAGGTCGCGCACCGAAATGGTGTCTACAGTCCGGCCTTTTGCCGTCAATGCGGTTTGAGTATGGGTCAGAATCGCCGCCGATTTCCCTGCCCGCGAGGGGCTGCCCCCAATCATCAATATATCTGCCATGCGTTTGCCGCCTGCCGTGTTTTAGAAGTTGATTGCGGCGCATAGAAATACGGCGCAAGAAGTGTTTTCCGGGTAGTATAGATTCGCCGCAAAAATTTGTCAAGCCCGATTTCCCTGTGTTCATTGCCTTTGTTCCTGACAGGATAACCGTAACCTTTGCGTGAAAGCGTTGTCATACCGGTTATCGCGTGAATACCGCGCCAACTGCGCCCGTTATTACCATGCAGAAGCAATGACTGCATGGGCATGATTCGCCGGACTACCCGGCACATTCTACCGCGCCATAGCCGAAATTTTTCCTTTGCGCAATACTGCACAGGGTATCGCGCCCAACTTTCGCAAGATCAACATAATGTCAAGCCCTCGCGCCATCTATACTTCTTGCGTGTCCCGATTGGGTTTGCTTGCATTTCTTTCCGCGTCTTCCAAAATGCCCATGACTTTCAACCGTACACTTTGCCTTTGTCCAGTCGCAGGATTGTTGAGCCTTGCGCTGCTCCTGCCGGTTCGCGCCGCGCAGTCGCAGGTTTCCACCGGCGTACCGGTCACAACCGCTCCTGCTACTCCTGCTCCGGCTTCCGGCCCTGCCGCGCCCGCGCAGGCTGTTCCGCCCCGCGCCGTTCCCCCATCCGCTGAGGAGATCAACGCCATTTTGCCTGTCGTTCTATCGGGCGGCAGCGATCACAGCCTGAAGCACTGGGACGCGACGGGCAAACTGAACGGGTTTATCGGCCAGCATGACGCTTCGGTTTCCGTTATGGCCCTGACGTATGTTCCCGTCCTGAACGGCAAGTCCCTGCCCCTGCTCCTTTCCGGGGCGGCGGATGGAACGCTGAAGTGGTGGGACATGGCCGAAGAAGAGACGGCGAACGCAATGCCCCTGCGGAGCGTAAAAGCGCATGAGGGCGGCATTACAGCCCTTGGCATTTCGCCCGATAGCCTGATTGTCGCGACGGGAGGCGCGGACGCTTTTATTCGCCTGTGGAGTCGCGCTAATGGACGCCTGCTTGCCGAAGTGAAGGCGCACGATGATACCATTCGCAGCCTGCAATTCTCCGGGGACGGTAAAATACTGGTCAGCAGCAGCGATGACCGGCAAATCCGTATCTGGAAACCCGGCGCGCAGGGTCGTTTGCTGGATTATGAGTCCACTATTGTGGCGCATGAGGGCAGCATTACGGCCATTTCCCTGGCTCCCGCCGGCGATCTGATTGCCAGCGTTTCTATGGACGGCTTCGCGAAGATTTGGGCTATCAACGGCAGTCTGATGCGGCGTATCAAAGTGGCGAACAAGGGCGTTTTCGACCGTCGCGTTTTCCCCGGACGGCAAAACCATCGCAACCGGCGACGAAGAGGGTAAAATACGGTTGTGGAATGTAAAAACCGGCATGGGACTGGCGTTTACGGGCAGCCATGACCGGGGCGTGACCACCCTTGCTTGGACAGCGAACGGCGAGATGCTGGTCAGCGGCGGCAGCGACAAAACCCTGCGCTACTGGAACACCCGCAACGGCCATCAGATCGCCCGCATCGCCGCCCACGACGGCACGGTACAGACGCTTTTGGTAGTCGCCATAAGTAAGGGAGTAGGGAGTAGGGAGTAGTGACAATGCACGGATCAAGCAAGGTTTTGCTACTCCCTACTCCCTACTCCCTACTCCCTACTTCCCACTCCGAAGGAGTATTTTCATGGACAATCGCGGACGCCCGATGGTGCAGTTTGCGTTTTATAAGTTTGATGCGGCGTGGCGGCGGCAGCCGGACGAGGTTCGGGCGCAGGATAAGGCGGCGTTCGCGAACGCGGTGGAAGAGGCCGCAGATGAGATGATGGTGCGCAGTTACTCCCTTGTCGGCATACGCGGCGACGTGGATTTGCTGCTGTGGAACGCCAGCCCGGAGCTGGATATTATTCAGAAGCACGGCTCGAAACTGCTGAATACGGGTATGGGCAAGTGGGCCACGCAGCCCTACTGTTTTCTTGCCATGACCAAGAACTCGCAGTACATAGACCCAACGGAGAAAGGCTCCCCCGAAGGCCGCCGACTGGTGATTCGTCCCACCGGGCGCAAATACCTGTTCGTGTACCCTTTCGTCAAAACGCGCCAGTGGTACTTGAAATCGCTGGAAGAGCGCCAGAAGGCCATGTCCACGCACATCGAAGTGGGACATAAATTCCCCACCGTAAAGCTGAACACGACGTACTCGTTCGGCATTGACGATCAGGAATTCGTGGTTGCGTTTGAAACGGACATCATGGCCGACTTTCTGGATTTGGTGATGGCCCTGCGCGAAACCGAATCGAGCCTGTTCACCCTGCGCGACACGCCGATTTTCACCTGCGTCCAAATGTCCATCAAAGACGCGCTGGATGCGGTAGGATAGGAATTTTCACCACAGAGACACCGAGGTTTCACAGAGAAAGAACAAGAGGAGAATAGACAGGATTAACAGGATTTTTCAGGAGGAACAGGATTACACATCGGGCAAACGTTTTCGGCTTCCTCTTCTCCTTTTCCTCCCTCTGTGAAACCTCGATGTCTCTGTGTCTCTGTGGTGAAAGCATCATATGGAACGTTTGGAAGATTCAATCAAACAGCGGGCGCGGGAATTGGGCTTCGACCTTGTAGGCATTACAGGGGCGGAGCCTTCCGCTTTTGCCGCCGAATACCGGGACTGGATCGCGCAGGGCTACGCGGGCGAAATGGACTACCTTGCCCGCAACATGGAACGCCGTCTGGACCCGCGCGAACTCCTTCCCGATGCCCGCTCTATTATTGTCGTGGGGATGAATTATTTTACAGAGGGAGAGGAAGAAAAGGAGAAAAGGAGAAAAGGAGAAGAGGAGAAGGAAGAAAACGTACTCTCAACTCTCAACTCTCAACTCTCAACTTTTGCGCGGTACGCGCGTGGCGATGATTACCATGACGTAATGACTGCGCGACTGAAGGAATTGCTGGCGTTTGTCAAGGCGCAGGCGAGTTCGGTTATGGAAGGCGCGGATGGGCGAGTCTATGTGGATGCGGGGCCGGTTCTGGAGCGCGAAGTGGCGAGGCGGGCGGGATTGGGCTGGTTCGGCAAGAACACCATGCTCATCAATACGCGGCGCGGCTCTTACTTTTTCCTCGGCGAAATCGTGACCAATGTGCCGTTAGAAGCGGACGCGCCCGCGATTGGCAGTTGCGGAACCTGCCGCAAGTGTCTGGACGCCTGCCCCACGAACGCCCTGCTCGAACCCTACAAACTGGACGCCCGCCGCTGTATTTCGTACCTGACCATTGAACTGAAAGGCGAAATACCCGAAGAGTTCCGCTCGGTTCTGGCCGAAGCGGGCAACCGTATCTACGGCTGCGATATTTGTCAGGAGGTATGCCCCTTCAATGAACGCCGCGCCGAACCAACATCAGACCCCGCCTATCAGCCCCGCGAAATCACCTCCACGCCCCGCCTCACCGACCTGCTGCTCATGGATGAGGAAACCTTCCGCCAGAAATTCAAAGGCAGTCCCATCAAGCGGGCCAAGCGGCGTGGACTGCTGCGTAATGTGGCAGTGGCGCTGTCCGCCAGCAGCGAACCTGACGCGGAACACGCTCTTGAATTGGCGGCAGCTAATGATGTTGAACCTCTGATACGCGAACATTCTTCTTGGGCGCTGCAACAAATTCTGGCGCGGAAGGCATCTACTATACAGGGTTAGCGTCGTCCACCTCGTATTCCGCCGCCTCCGAAACCGCCAACACGGACTCCGCCTCCACTAAATCCGCCGGGACGCGCGCCCCCGAAGCCGCCTGTTGGAACGCTGACATTTCCACGCCGCGCATACCCGCCGAAACTGCCGCCCATGGAGGGAAAGGGTCTGCTGATCTGCGGCGACGGAGCGCGGAAGACCGGTGAAGGCGCGCGGAACGTAGGCGTGACCGGGCGAACCGCGCCAATGCCCGCTACCGGATTATAAGAACCGACAATCGGCGTCGAACGGTAGGCGCTGATACCTGTTTGCGGGCGGTACGTTCCAATGCCCGCTGTTCCCGCTTCCGCGCCGATATGGTACGGACTTGCAGCCGTTCGCGCGCCTCCGAAGGCGCGCACGCTTTGTTCGCTGTTAAGACGCGCCGGTGTTTCCACAGGCGCGTTCACGATGCCTGTCCGCGCCGTTCGGACATTCGCGCCTGCTGCGGTTCGGCCCGCCGCGCCCGCAGTGGACAGGGGACGCCATTGATTGCCCGTTCGCGCCTGCCATCCTGTCGGAGTACGGCGGTACACGCCGCCGTCACGTCCGGCAAAGACCGTATTGCCGCCCGTCCTGCCCCGATTGCCAAGCGTATACGCGGGTCGTACTCCCGCGCGCGGGCGGCTGACGGCGACATTCTGCGGCCAGCGATGATACACATTGAAGTGGTTCAAATTCGCGTCATGCCAGCGCCAGTCGCCATGATCGCGCCGGAAGCCATCCGTCCAGCGAACGCGGTCACGCCAGCGCCAATCGCCCCACCAAGGACCCCACCAGGGATGCCAGATCGGGCCATAGCCGAACCCGAACCCGATAGACCACCCGCTGCCGATGTTGAAATCAAAGCCCACGCCCAGACCATACGTGATGGGAGCGCCGATCCACAGGCTGCCGACCCAGGGCCGATAGCGATACCCGGAGCCGTAAACGACTGTCCCGTAGGGTTCCACATACGTGCCCAGGTAGCCGGGCGTGTAGCCGACGTAGACCGAATCCGGCGTAGCCCCGTACACGTAGGTATTGGTGACGTAGTTTATCGGGGATGTGACGGGAATGGTATAGATTATGGGCGGAACCGAGTCCGTGATCGTCCAGGGACCGATGGGCGCCCCCCCCGTAAACCACACGCCGTTTTGACAGGCGTAGTACACGCCGGGACTGATGAGAATGACGGGCATGGCCGTGTTGGTGGCGTACTGCATCGTCGTACCTTCAACGGGCGCGAATTGTGGTTCGCCATCGTAGGTCACATCGAGGTGCGCGGAACTCCGCTGTACCGTCGCGGTTTGCGGGATGTTGTGCGCGATAAGGGCCTGTTTCGCCTGTGTTGTTCCCGGAACGGAGGGGAGGGCGTCACCGGCGGGATGCGATTCGGGAATACGGGCGAAGTCGCGGGGCAGCGCGTTGCCCGCAACGAATGTCCATGCCCCGTTTGTCAGCGAGCGGGAACGATACCAGCGTCCCGAAATCAGCGTATAATAGTTCTGGTCGGCGGTATTGAGGAACAGGCTGTTTTGTGAATTTTGCGCCCACAGCAGGCGGGTTCCGGCAATGGGTGAGAAGTTGGGCGCACCCTGCGTCTGGATCAACTCCGCCTGCGTTTCGCTGACATAGACGGTGGGCACGACATCGGTATCCAGCGCCTGCTTCACGTCGGGCGTCGGGTTGTCCATCAAGTCTACGTTCTGCGCGGCGACAGCGGCCTGGCGCGCGGTTTCGAGGGCGGCGGGCGGGTTGGCGGCGACCTTCCATGCGCCTTGCAGGGAAGCGGCCTGCATCCAGCGATCCATCAGGTACAGATAGTAGGTTCCGCTGGCCTGATCGAGCAACAGGAGGGCGGGGGTGTTGATGACCCGCAGCAGATTGGTTCCGGCAACGGGGCGCAGGGCGGGCGTACCGTCCACAAGCACGAGTACGGCGGGGCGATTGCTGTAAATGATGCGCGGCGGATCGTTGCGGATGGGCTGCTGTGTTTGTCGCTGCTCGGCCTGCGTGATGGCAAGGTTGGCTTCCAACTGCTCCAGCGGCAGGGTACGCGTGAGATTGCCCACATCCTGCTGTAGTATGCGGACATAGTTCTGGTCGTTGGGCAGGGTATTGCGCGTGATCTGAATATCGTTGAGCGTGACGAGGGAGGCTTCCTTGTCCACGTCGGTACGGGCGGAAAACCAGACGACGCCATAAACGGGAGTGGCGACGGCGCTGGCCTGCGCGGATACCGCCGCGCGCCCGGTCAGCCGGTTGCCCTGCCAGCGGTCAAGCTGTGGCTGATACACGGTGAGGGTCGCGGTTCCGCTGGCAATCTGGCGCGGCCATTGGGTCAGCAGGGCGTCCTGCAAACCGGGGGCAGGCGTAGCGGCAGTGTTTTGCGCCCGCGCTGGCCCGTAACCGGCGGATGGCGCAAGCGTGAGAAAAAGCCCTATCCCGACGACAGGGACGTAGCGTTGCGTGTGAATACGAATCATCAGTGTCTTTCCCAAGTCCAACCTGAACGTAAACTCTCTATGTTCAGGCGGCGCAAATTTTGTAACCGTAAGACAGCGTGAACGCTCTTTTCCGCCTGACCGAAAAGACAGATTTTGTAATACCTCTGAACGCCTACTTCCAATTCGGTCAGACACTAGATATAGGGGTACGTCACACCGGCGGGAACCCGGCAAAACCCCTGTGCCGCACTGGTGCAAACATGGCGCAATAGTCATGTTACACTGGTGTCAACATGTGCTGAAGGCAGGCTGCAAACAGAGACAAATAGAATATGCGCAAACACTAGATGTAGGGTTGGGTGGAATTGGGAGTTTCTACCCTCATCCGGCCTCCGGCCACCTTCTCCCTGCAAGGGAGAAGGCTAATGTGGTAGTTGGGTGGGTTCATTATGGGATGGGTTGTTATTGGGGAGAAGGTTGATGTGGGAGTTGAGTGGGTTGGATAGGGGTTGTGTTCCGGTGTGGAGTTCCTGTTGGTATTTCTCAATCCCCCGTTGAACCACCCATTGAACAGTTTCGCCTTCTTCCTTGCAGGGAGAAGGTGGCCGGAGGCCGGATGAGGGTAGAGGCTTCCGCGCTACGGGGTTATGATGGCGGCACGATTTCAGCAAACAGCGCGTCTATGAGCAGGGTTTTCGCCCTTTCCGTTGTTTGCGTATCGAATACTTGCAGGCGGCGCAGATGTTCCTGCAACCCTGCACTCGGCGGACGCGGCGGCGCGTTGAGGTTCCAGGACGTGAAGCGCGTGATGAGGATCAACTGCATCGCCTCTTCGAGGCGAATGACCGCGTAATTACGCTTGTTTTTGGGTGGCTTGTTCACAGACTGTTTTCTCGCAGAGGCTGAAATGGGTGATTGGCATTATGTGATAATTCGGTACGTCAGAAATTAATTCCTGCATTATATCGTTTGGGGCGTGTGCGCTCGGCTGGTTTCTCAATCGGGCTGCCATACTTCTGAATCAGCTATTGACAGGAGCAACGCGTGTTGCTATAATGGCAGACATTATGCGTTGAGAGTGTGACCGTCATTGACACAGGGAGAGTGATAATGACAATGCTGAAAACAGCGGAGCAGGTGGTCGAGCAACTGTCTCCTGACGAACTAGCCCGCTTTCGCGAATGGTTTTTGGAGTTTGACGGCAAGGTATGGAATGAGCAAACTGAAGCCGATGCCGGTACGGGCAAGCTGGAAGCGCTGGCGGAAGAAGCGCTGGCAGAGTATCGCGCAGGGAAGGCAACAGAGATTTGAAAAATCCTGTATCTGAGCAGTTCTAGCAACGCTTCTATGGATTGCAGTACTACATTCATCAGTTTGTTCGGCTTAGTTATGCGCGAATTCCGAATTTCAGGTTATTGCGATAGCCAAAAGAAAGGGAATATGAACAACTCATTACAATCTGTCAGCGTCCAACGCTTTAAGGGTATCAAAGATGCCCCTTTTGATGCTTCCGATATTAACGTCTTCATAGGCGCAAATAACGCAGGAAAAAGTACGCTTGCTCAAATAATCCATTTTGGGATTGGTCTATTCCAATCAATTGAACTTGCTGGGAGATGGGGAAACCAACAAACTGTTAGTGTAAGTTTGACTCCCGAACAGATTCTTTATGCTCCATGTGTTGATTTGTATGCTCTAGGTTTTGGTGGGAAGCTTTTTGAAAGCCGTGCTACGGCTATAGAATTTTCATTCGTTCTCAAGAATGGCGAGAAAATAAACCTCTACATTCGGAAAGGCAAAAATGGTAATATTGTTGTTGCTGTTGATAATGTTAAAGCAGCACGCAATCTTGGTAATATTGAAAAGCCCTTCACAATATATTCTCCAGGGCTTGCAGGTATAGCCAGGCATGAAAATTTTATTTCGAACGGCGTACTTCTACGAACAATTGCGCGTGGGGACGCGAATCTGGTGTTTAGAAATATTTTACGCCGTCTCTCTGATAATGATCATTCAGCCTCTTGGTCACAATTTCTTGAAGAATTCTGCGGAAGATATTCCCTGACATAGATATTAAAGTTGAATACCGTGATGGAACAGATGAATTCATCACGGTAATGGTAAATTCGGGGTCTGTATTAGTACCAATTGAACTTGCTGGTACAGGGGTTTTGCAAGCAGTACAGATACTAGGTTACATTCACTACTTTCATCCATCCATCATAATTCTTGACGAACCTGACTCACACCTGCATCCGAACAACCAACGTCTGTTATGCAAATTACTTCAGTTAGTCGCAGAAGATAGAAATACTCAGGTATTTCTCACAACACACTCGCGGCATGTCGTAGATGCCCTGAGTGGACAGGCAAACTTTTTGTGGGTACGCAACGGTACGGTTGAAACATTTGCTAAGTCTCAGGATCTTGCTGTACTACTAGTGGGTCAGTTGTCACGCTGAGGAACAAATACAAACGGGCTATTCCTTGCTCTGCCAACGCCTGCGCACCGGTCGGCGAGTAAAGGCGCGGCTACCGCCGAGCTTATGGCGCTCCCGAAACCGTTGCCGCCGCTGCCAGCGTTTGCCGCCCCATTCAAACGGCGTCGGATCGGCATTCCAGCCGCGTACCGTAGCAGCCAACCATTCCCGAATCTGTTCCGAACTTTCGGGATGTTGCCCCGAAAGCGCACGGCGTACCAGGATACGCTGAATGGCTTCGGCCATGTTGAGCCAGGAACCGCCCAGGGGCGTATATAAAAGAAGGATGCCGTGCTGAGTACACCATTCTACGATTTCGGGCGTGTAGTGGCCGGCCAGATTGTCCCAGATCAGGATCAGGCGCACCAGCGGTCCCAAGCCATCGGCAAAAGCGGAGGCGGGAAAGCCCCAATCCACCCAATGCCGGCCCCAACCGCTTTGTGCTTCGGGAGGCAAATCCGGGAGGGCGTCGAGAATAGCGCTCAACTCCTGCTTGAGCCAGGGATGCAGGATCGCATTGGTCGCTTGCTCGACAGGCAAAGCGCGTACCTGACCGCTTTTGGGATGAAACAGTGTCAGCAACTTGGCCGTGCCCTGCCGAATATACTCGTGCGGCTGACAAGCCGGCTTGCCTTCGGGTTGCCAACTGGCTCCTGGCTGTGGAATGGCTTGGTAGGGTCCGGCTTCGTCCTGGTTCCAGACGGGAATGCCCGCCTGTTCCGCGCAAGTGTACGCCTGCTCGATCAGCCCCTTTTTAGGTCGGCTTCGGGATCCTGTACGGTTGCGACGCCTTCTTTGCGCTTGCGTTGCACGGTTCCCGTGTGACACCAGGTGCGGCTTTGCTGCCAAGAATAGCCCGCCTGGTGGAGGGTTTGCAGGATGACATAGGTGCTCACCTTCGGCAGACCATCCGGGGCACGGCGCAAGGCGCGCTGCAACGTCGTCAACGACCAAGTAGCCGTTCCGTCTTTTTCCCGGTCAGGCGGACGAGCAAACTCTTGGAGGATGCGGGCTTGCTCCTCAGAGCCGTAGGCAAGCGCCGGACCACCGCCGTGATGTCCGGCCACGGCTGGCATGCCTTCCTGATTGAACCGGCGTACCAGGCGGGCAACCGCTTGACGCGAGGTGCGTCCGGCTTGGTGAGCCGCTTGTCCAAAAGACTGGCCCTCCGCAACGGCCAGAAGTTCCTTCGCGCGGGCAATGCGATCTGCCGGAGCGCTGCGCGAACGGGCCAGAGCCGAGAGTTCTGTGCGCTCGGCCTGCGTTAATGGTCGTAACGGTTCTTTCGGTGGACGTGCCATGCTCCTTCTCCTGCGGGAGCCAATGCGCTCCACGCAACAGAAGTGACGAGGCAAAAACCGAGTTTGTTCCTCAGCGTGGCAACTGACCCACTAGATATTGGTGCTTTGGACGTAAAGGAGATGATTTCGCAGTCTGGTGCCAAATGCATAGTGCTTACTGAAGATTCAATCAAAAGAGGATTGGAGGTACTTCTAGAGTTTCCGGCTTTCCAATGAACGAGTCACTAGTACTTGCCTACTATGGCTGCACATCTCCACACAATCTACGCCCACTACTTGAACTTATACGGGCGTCCAACCCCTCAACTAAGATTGTTGTTCATAGAGATCGAGATTACTTGACAGATGATGAAGCTCAAGAATGGGAAATAAAAATTCGCAATATGAATGCTGAACCATTTCTGACAGAGGGCGTTGATATTGAGTCGCATTTTCTAAATGTCGAACATTTAGCGATGTTAAATAACTTAGACATCGATACCATGAAAGACTTTTTGGACAAATCAACAGAATCTGCAAAGGACATTTCTATAGAAAAATATGTGAATGGCAGGACAGATATTGAGAAAAAAATGGGGAATTTTGCGAAACTGAATCTTGGGCATCTAGCTATAGAAGCCCCCAAGACGTTTGAAGCTAATCCAACTCGTTATCGACACTCTAAAGAAGTTCTCAAAGAACTTCGACGCATTTTCCAAGAAGATCAAAAGAAGAACCTCCGAATAATGGAGCCGACACAACATATCAACGTCAAGGCACTTTCATCAATCTCAAAAAAGATAAAATAGTAGAGGAATCAACTATTCTATGGAGATAGCCTAGTACACCGTCAAGGTAGGATAGAGGGGTACGTTGTAGGGGTTCTGCTTGCTGAACCCTCCTCATACAAGGCGCAGCAAGCAACGCCCCTACTAACTATCCTACCTTGACGGAGTACTAGTAGTACTCCGTCAAGATTGAACTGAAAGGTACATTTCTACTTCTGCCGTCGGACTGACCGTTCTGCCACAGGTGCAGGTGACATAGGTAAGCAACGCTGCTGCCGGTTTTACTGCGCACCCTCGCCACTATGGCTGAGGGCGCGTTTGCTTGCGCGGTTCCGGGGAAAGCAACAGGCTTACGAAAGGTGGACGCCAGAACAGTCCTTTCGAGCGAGAACATGGCTATTCCTCCTGCGTGTAAAAGCAGAAGTTGCGACATAGCGACGATGTTACACGGCAAAGCCACAGGAGGATAGTTTCACGATGCCACATTCAACCGTTGCAGAAGAGTTCATTGCAAATCTGGAAAACGCGGGCGTTCGGCGCATTTACGGGGTCGTCGGCGATAGTCTCAATCCCATTACGGATGCCGTTCGGCGCAGTAAGCAGATCGAATGGGTTCACGTCCGGCATGAAGAGGCCGGAGCGTTCGCGGCGGGAGCCGAAGCGCAGTTGAGCGGACAACTGGCAGTCTGCGCGGGAAGCTGCGGCCCCGGCCATGTCCATCTCATCAACGGGCTGTACGACGCGCATCGGAGCGGAGCGCCGGTCCTTGCCATTGCCGCGCACATCCCCACCAACGAAATCGGCTCGCAGTATTTTCAGGAAACGCACCCGGAACAGCTTTTCCGAGAGTGCAGCCACTACAGCGAAACTATTGCGGTCCCGCAGCAAATGCCCCGTATTCTGCACATAGCGATGCAGACCGCGCTCAGTAAGGGCGGCGTCAGCGTGGTTACGCTGTCGGGGGATGTGGCCGCCATGCCGATGCCGGACAACGCCGCCGCATCCTCGAAGGGCGTTCTCATGGCCCGCGCCGTGACCCGCCCTGGTGATGCGGATATAAACCGCCTGGCCGATCTGCTCAACGGCGCGAAACGGGTCACGATCTTCGGCGGCATCGGCTGCGCGGGAGCGCATGAGGAACTGCTTGCGGTCGCGGCTAAACTCAAAGCCCCGATGGGACACACCCTGCGCGGCAAAGACGCCATTGCCTATGACAATCCCTACGATGTCGGCATGACCGGCCTGATCGGGTACGGCGCGGCTTACGACGCGATGCACAACTGCGATGTTCTGCTGCTGCTCGGAACCGATTTCCCCTATGACGCCTATCTGCCTAGCCAGCCGAAAGTGGCGCAGGTGGATACCCGCGCCGAAGTTCTGGGACGGCGCTGCCGGGTGGATGTGGGGGTGTGCGGCGACGCGGGGGAAACGCTCCGGGCGCTGCTGCCTCTGCTTGCCCAGAAGACCGACGCCTCTCATCTGGAACACGCGCAAAAGCAGTATCAGGAGGCGCTGCGGAAACTCAACGTTTATGTCAACCATGTTGGGCCTCGCCGCCCCATTCATCCCGAATATGTGGCGGCGACCATTAACGAACTGGCAAACGAGGACGCGATTTTTACGGTGGATACCGGGATGAGTACGGTCTGGGCGGCGCGCTATTTGCAGGCGACCCCCAACCGGCGGATGATCGGTTCGTTCAATCACGGCTCGATGGCGAACGCGCTGCCGCAGGCGATTGGCGCGCAGTTGTTGTATCCGGGACGGCAGATACTCTCTCTTTCCGGCGATGGCGGGTTTGCGATGCTGATGGGCGACTTCCTGACGCTGCTGCAATACGATCTGCCCGTCAAAATCGTAATCTTCAATAACAGCGCGCTGGGCATGGTGAAACTGGAGATGGAGGTTGCGGGCTATCCCGACTGGCAGACCGATCTCAAGAATCCCGATTTCGCGAAGATGGCGGAGGCAATAGGCGTTATGGGCGTTCGTATCGAAGACCCCACGCAATTGCGCGAGGGACTACAGCGCGCTTTCGCGCATCCCGGTCCAGCCCTGGTGGATGTGGTAACGGACCCGAACGCGCTTTCCATGCCCCCGCACATCAATTTCAATCAGGCAAAGGGATTCGCGCTTACGATGGGCAAATTGATTTTGTCCGGCCACATTGACGAGGTTGTGCAAACGGTAGAAGCCAACGCGCGAAACATCTAATATTCGGAGAATTAAAGATTTACAGCCCCTTCATGTGACGGTTTGTAGAAGGGGAGTTCGACAACGTTGGCAGGGCGCGTTTGGTCGCTGCCCACGACTTGAACCGGACTTCCGGGGGCGCGGTGTTCGTGCCGAACGTAGCCGAGCGCAATCGGGAGTCCATTCATGGCGGGCGAAGCGGCAATTACGCTGGTAATCCGCCCGGTTTCGCGTGGTTTGCCGTCCTCCTCCACCACGATTTTGTCACCACAAGCGGGCGCGTCACCGGCTGCAAACACCAGACCGGTCAGGGCGCGGTTGGTGTGTCCCCGCGAGTGGATACGCGCCACAATCTCCTGCCCCACATAGCAGCCTTTCGTCAAACTGATATGCGTCGCCATCAGTCCGGCTTCCGGCGCGAGCGTGGTTTCGTCCATATCCACGCCGTAGTTGGGAATTCCCGCCTCGACACGCAAAATCTCCTGCGCTTCCGGCCCAACCACAGGCACAGACTTCAGCGCGTTTGTTTGCCTGATTTGTTCGGCGGCCTCACTCCCAAAGTAAACATCAAAGCCCCCGCTGCCGGTATGATCAGCATCCATCAAGACCTCTAAGTTGTCCCAGGCCTCGCTGAACATTCGGTCGTTTTCCATCACCATCATCCAGCGCATCGAATCCGGTCCCTGTAATGAGAAGCACCCCAACGTAGCCGTCAAATCCGATATTTCCACATCTTCGGTGATAATGTAGCGGTCGAACAGAGACAGTATCTTCGTGACATTTGCGCGTGGCAGATCAATCAGAATTCTGCTTGCCCCTTGCGGGCTTATCAGCGTGAAATCTGACAGCACATGCCCGGTAGCATCCAGAACGCAAGCCTGCAAGCGATGCGTCACGCCCTTTTCGAGCAGGCGGACATCGTTGCTGACCATACCTTGTAGCCATGTGAAACGATCTTCGCCACTAATACCGATTTTGCCCGCATCCGAGCGGTCAATCAGTCCTATCCTACTCCGCACGGCTTGATACTGCGCTGCTATATCTGTCATCAAGTATTGCCCTGTCATTCCGCGCGACATTTGCCGCCTGATATTCCACATATATTCGCGTTCATTCGCGTTCATTCGCGGCTAAAACAACTACGATGGTTTGCGGGCGGCGACCGTTGCCGACGCCTGCGCCAGAGGTTTCACGACAATCTCATCAATATTGACGTGCGGCGGGCGCGTGACCACGTATTGAATGATGTCGGCAATATCTTCGGCAACCAGCGGCTGTAAGCCCTGATACACTTTGGACGCCCGCTCCGCGTCGCCGCTGAAACGCACTTCGCTGAATTCGGTTTCCACCATGCCCGGAGCCACTTCCGTAATGCGAATGGGCTTGCCGACCAGTTCCAGCCGCATTACTTTGGTTATGGCGTTGACCGCGAATTTCACAGCGTTGTAGCCCGCCCCTCCCGGATACGGATCGCGCCCCGCGACGCTGCCGATGTTGACCACATGCCCTGCCCCGGACGCTTCCAGTTTCGGGCAGAAGTTCCCGCGTGATTCGCATCAGGCCGAGTACATTGGTATCGTACATGCGCTGCCAGTCCTCGTCTTTTGCCTGCGCAATCGTGTCCAGTCCCAACGCTCCGCCCGCGTTGTTGATCAAGACATGAACCTGTGGCAATGCCGCGCAAAACGCTTTTATAGAATTCAGATCGGTCACATCCAGCGGCAGAAACCTCGCCCCTATCGGCTCGGCAATCTCGCGCATCTTGTCCACGCGCCGCGCGCCCATCACCACCTCGAAGCCCGCCCCGCGTAGCGCAATCGCCGTCGCCGCCCCGATGCCGCTGCTCGCCCCCGTCACCACCGCCACTCGTTTCTCGTCCGTCACGCGCAAACCTCCCAAAGAAAATCATGAAGAAATAGACAGGATTAACAAGATTTTCAGGATTAAACAGGATTATTTTTGGAGCAACGAACTATACAGGCCTGTTGCTGAACATGTACTGAAGTCGAACGGGGCTTGCTCCCCTATGGAACGACTGCTACATGGAACCGAAACGATCTAACGACCTCTTGAAAAATCCTGCTTAATCCTGAAAATCTGTCTATTGCATTGGATGTCGGTGTTTTTAGAGTTCCATTGCCAGTTGCGTCAGGGTGACGAAGCGGGCGTTTCTCTGCTTCAAGTAGCTGAGGACATGGCGCAGGTTATCCGCGTTGTCTACGCAGTCGCAAAGCGCGAGGCTCAAGATGGGCGTGTCGGCGGCCTGTGACAGGCTGGCCTCGATGACGGGCTTTATCCGGTCGAATCCTTCGTCAATGTAGCCCCGCGCCCCGTTCACATTGGCGACAGGCACAACCCACAATTTCGCGTCCCCGGCCTCATGCACATTGGTATAGGAGGGATGATAGGGCGATTTGGGCGCGCTCAGGGGACGGCCCGCGCTTGATCCGGGGGTGCTGTCCACCAGGATGCCGCAGTCTTCCAGCGCGCGCAGGTCACCCGCTTCCAGATCGCCGTTCGCGGCGCGAAAAGCGGTTGGCTTGATCCGGTGCTGTTTGAGCAGGTCTTTGCCCACGCGAATCAGATCGCCGCGCGCAACTGTGTTGGAAGTTCCCGTATCGAATGTGACGTGCAGACCGAGTTCATGCCAGGAGGGGATGCGGTGGAAATACTCGTTGTAGTAGAGGGTGAGGTTGGACATCGGATCGTGTTCGCTGACGCCCAGCAGCCAGGTGCAGGGTACATTGGCCTGTTCGGTCACGGACACAAGTTCGGAAACATAACATTTGCCGCTGCCGGCGCACACGCAATCAACGCTGATGGCAACTATCGGATTGGGCATGGGTTTCTCTCCTTCTTAACCGGAATGTGCCGCGAATAGCGAATTTTACAATTCTCGCTATAACGTTCGCGGCGCGATCACCACTCACAGTACACTTTGACATTTCCTTACGAAACCCTGCATGAATCCTCTTCCTGATGCAACTATTTTTTCACGCGGGATTAATTTCATCCTCCCCTACCCGCTATTTACGGCGCGCGCTTCCTCCATCCTGTTTGTGTACGCCCCCGCATATCTATGGGACTATCAACTATTTGTCGCGCAATAGATAGCAAAGGGGAACATTGGAAAGGAATCATTCGTCTAATTGCGCGTAACGACCGTATGACTGGTTGATTTGCATTGAGCTGCCCCCGCCGGCGGTATTAGAACACAAGCCCCTTTCTGCTTCCTGTGTTGCCGACGGCCATTCTCAATGCTCATGGCATTTGCGCGTCATCTCCCTGTATCATTCACCTTTGGCATCCGGCAGTAACATTTCTGTTGTCCAAATTTTATGTTTTCCTTAGAGGAGGGACTTCATGCGAACAGTGAAGCCTGTATTGGCATTTTTGTGTCTGTCGCTGTTGAGCGGCTGCGGCGGTGGCGGCAGCAGTAAGCCGGTAACAACGGGCGGAACCGGCACTACCGGCACTACCGGTTCCAGCAACGGAGCGGTTAGCGTTGCCACGCCCATTGTCAGCCCAACGTTCAGCCAGAGCAATACCGGTCCCGGCGTCGAGTCTGGGGCGGGAGCGTCTGGCGGAACCGGAGGAGCAACCCCCACAAGCGCGACCGTGTCCGTCGTGAATATTTCCCCGGCGGGCGCTTCTCTGGAAGTCAACCGCCGCATTACGCTCACTGCGCTCGGCACGGACTCGGTTGGCAACCCTATTGTGGTTCCGCCTGAAAACTGGAAATGGACGAGCAGCAATCCGGGCGTGGCCGTTCTCACTTCGCAGGGCGCCACAGCTACCATCTCCGGCGTCAGCGCGGGTACCGTCGTTATCACCGCGCTTGAAGGTAGTTCTCATGTCGTCGCGCAGGTTCCCATCACGGTAACGGCGGTTGGGAGCAGCAGCGGCAGCAATCCGGGCGGTTCCGGGTTGGGCGGCGATCCTGGCAGCACAGGAGGCGCGGGCGGTTCCGGTGGCACGGGCGGCGCGACGGGCAGCACAGTCGTTTATGCCAACGATTTCTCCAATGGCGCCGGCTCGGAATGGTCGGATACGCACACGGAAACCACGCCGGGAACCGCGAAACATGCGGCAACGCCCTTCCTCGGCCAGTTCGGCGCGGGAACCGTGAAGCTGAACTTGAAGGACCTGGCGGCGCACACCACAGCCACTATGGAGTTCGATCTGTTTATCCTGCGCAGCATGGATGGCAGCGCGACGGTGGGTGGGGTTGGCCCGGATATCTGGGATTTGTCGGTCAATGGCGGTCCCACGCTTCTGCACACAACGTTCTCCAACATCACTTCCAGCCTGGCAAGCAACCACCCCGGCTTCGCGCAGGGCTTCTTCCAGGCGTTCCCTGACTCGTTTCCGGGTGGCGAACACCCCTTACAAACAGGCGCGGCGGAAATGGATACGCTTGGATATACCTTTCAGGGCGGCATTACAGACGCAGTGTACCATCTGAAATATACGTTCCCGCACACCGCGTCCACCATCCTTTTCAACTTTACGTCCAATCAGACTCAGGATAAGTCGGATGAGAGCTGGGGCTTGAAGAATGTGAAACTGACGCTGAACCCGTGAGGAGTTGCTGGTTGGTAGCGAGGAATATGCTACCAACCGGCGATGACTCAGCCGGGTTGCGGCTGCAAAACCGCTATGGCCTCTGCGCAACAGAAGAACATAGCGGTTTTGTTTCGTCTAACCTGCAAATTAACGCCGAATTTGCGTATAATGTAAGCACGATGAGAATTTCCGTCTTCGTGCCAAGTATTCGCCCGGATACCCTGCCCTTTGCCATTCGCTCCGTTTTACGGCAGACATGGCCGGACTGGGTATTGACCATTGTGGCGCAAGGCCCATATCCCACGCTCGAAGCGACGGTTGCGCAGGCCGGCCACAACGACCCGCGCATCCGCGTCCTTCGTATGCCTCAATACGGCGTCAGTCACGCCCGCACGGCAGGCGTGACGGGCGCGGACGGCGACATTATCGCCATGATGGATGATGATTGTGAGGCGCAGGAGGACTGGCTGGAGGTGATCGCGGAGATGTTCGCGGAACAGCCGGAAATCGGCGTTGTGGGCGGCGCGGTGCGTATGCCGCCTGCCACGCAGCGCCGTATCCACATGTGTCCCCTGCTGGAACCCGGCGACAGCGTGTACGACCCGGCCCTGAGTCTGCACCATCCGCCAAAAGGGTGGGACTTTATCACGGCAAATGTGGCCGTAAGGCGCGAACTGGCGCAAAGAATTGGCGATTTCGATCCGTATCTCGGCACAGGCAGCCATTTCAGCGCGGGCGAGGATACCGACTGGCGGCTGCGACTGGAAAGCGCGAAGATAAAAATGGCCGTGACCTCCCGTTCGGTTGTCACGCACACGTATGGCGTCCGCTATGGCATGAAGGCGGTGATGCAAATGTCGCGGGCGTATGCGCGGGGCAATGGGGCGGTTGCCGGCAAACTAACGCTGATGGGCGACCCGCGCGGCGAACAATGGCTGCGGCAAACGGCGGGGCAATGGTGGCTCGAATCGCTGCAAACCCTGCGCCCGCACCGCCTGCCTTTCGCCATCCATCGCATGAGGCGCTTTCGGGAAGCGTACCGCGAGTGCGTCACCCATTTCCGGGTCAACGAACACGGCCTGCTGCAGCCCTGCGACTGAAGAAATTGAGGATTGAGAACCAACATGCCTGTTTCCGTTATTATTCCAACCGTTAGGGCCACGCATCTGAGCGACACCCTTGCTTCGATTTGCAGGCAGACCTACACCGACTGGGAGATGATCGTGGTCGCGCAGGGCAGCAATCCTGAACTGAAAGCCTTTGTGGACAGAGGGCATCCCGATACGCGCATACGATTTTTGCATTTGCGGGAAAGTGGCCTGAGTCTGGCCCGTAACGCGGGTATGGCGGCGGCCAAATACCCGATTGCGCTGTTTACGGACGACGATTGCGAGGCGCAGGAGGACTGGATCAGCGTGGTTTTGGAGTGTTTTGAAACGTATTCCGATGTTGGACTGGTGGGCGGCGCGCTCGTGGCTCCCCCGCGTCCTGCGTGGCAGATTGGGAGTTGTCCGCAGGTGCTGCCCGATGAGGTGGTGTATGATCCCGCCCAGACCTTTGCAAAACCGCCCAAAGGCTGGGGATGGGTGGGAGGCAATTTCGCCCTGCGTCGTGAAACGTATGAACAGGTGGGGCCGTTCGATACGTTTCTGGGACCGGGCGCGCATTTTCCCGTTGCCGATGATGTTGATTTTGGTTTTCGCATGGAGCGCGCGCATTTGCGGATGCTGTCCACAAATCGCAGCATCGTGAATCATACTTATGGCACGCGCCTGGGGTTGCGCAATTTAATGAAGAACTCTACAAATTATGCGCGGGGCAATGGCGCGATGGCCGCGAAACTGACGCTGCTTGGCGATCCGCGCGGCGCGGAATGGCGCAGCATCACGCTTGGCGAGGGCAAAATTCAGCGCAATCTTAGCCGTCCGCATCGCTATCCGATTGCGGCGCGGCGGGTACTTGCCTTCGATAAGGCGTATCAGGAGTGTGTCCGCGAGTTCTGCGTGGACAAACAGGGACTGCTTCAGCGGCGAAGTGGCGCATAGAACAACACATGATTTCCATCGTTATACCCGCTTACAACTCGGAACGGTTTCTCGCGCAAACCGTGGAAAGCGTCCTCGCGCAATCGGTTTCCGAATGGGAACTCGTGATTGTGGATGATGGTTCCACCGACGACACGCCGCAAATCATGCGCCGGTTTGCGGAACAGGACCGGCGTATCCGCGCGGTCACGCAGCCGAACGGCGGCGTGGCCGCCGCCCGCAACCGGGGTTGGCAGGAAAGCGACCCTGAAGCGGAATACATCATCTTTCTGGACAACGACGACACCTGGGAACCGGACGCGCTGGAAATTCTGTGTGACGCGCTTAAAAAACATCCGGGCGCGACGGCGGCAGCCGGATTTTGCCGCAACATAGACGCTGACGGCGCGTTTCTTAACGACGCGCCCACCGCGTGGCAAATGGAGCGAACGCGGGCCGGAAAAATCGAACACTGCGCGGCGAATGAGACGATTACGTATGATGTGATCGTTTGCCAGAATCCGATCATCTCCCCCGGCATGGTGCTGATACGGCGCGAATGTTTGGAGCAGATTGGTCCGTGGGATCAGGCCGTTGCCCCTGCCGACGATTGGGATATATGGGCGCGTCTCACATTGCATGGCCCCATTCTGACCGTTCCCCGCGTCACGCTCCGCTACCGGATGCACGGGAACAACGCTTCCAAACAATCCGGCAAGATGAAACGGGGCGAGCGCGCCTTTTATCGCAAATTGATGGAATCGCCGCAATTGGACACCGAGCGCAGGCGAATGGCGCGATCCGGCGGGTGGAACCATGAACAGGGTTTATACAGCGGGCGACGCCGGTGGGCGCGGGATGCCGCGTCCCAGAAAAATCTGCCGCTGACCCTGCAACACGTCAAACACGCCCTGATTCACTATTTTCGCGCACTCCATTTGCGCTACTTTTCGCGTGTTTAGCGCGCTACGGCGTAAGTCCTTGCTTAGAGCCTCTCCCAATAGGCCGGGTACAGAGAACGTACCCGTCTGAGTGGCCTGCGGCCAAGCGTCCTTCGGACGCAAATGCAATCGCCTATTGGGAGAGGCTCTTAGTAACCGACATATCCTGATTGCCTGAAAGTCGTCTTATGAATATCGCGTTGATCAGTTTGGAATATCCGCCGGAAACCGCGTATGGCGGCATCGCCACGTATGTGCGGCAGGCGGCGCGGATGCTGGCAGGACGCGGGCATCTGGTCGAGGTATTTGCCGGCACGAACGGCGAGAAAAAAACGCATTGCGAAGACGGCATTGTGGTACACCGTATCCCGATGCAGGAGGGGCTTTTTACCCGCAATGCGGGAACCGCGTTCGCGCAAAGACACGCGCAGATACGCTTCGACGTTCTGGAAGGCCCGGAATTTCGCGCCGACGCGCTGGAAGCGGTTCGCCTTGTGCCGGATATTCCGCTTGTCGTCAAGCTGCACACGCCGTTTTATCTGTGCGGGGCGTTGGGGCGCATGGAACAGGGCTGGTTGAGTCAGAGCCGAACGCTGCTTGGGGTGGCGCGTCGGCGCGCGCAGTCCGTTTTCCCCAACATGCCGATGCGGGATTGGGAACATGTCCATGCCCTGCAAGCCGATGAAGTGGTTTCGCCTTCGCAATCGCTGGCGGACATGATGACCCGCGAATGGAAACTGGACCGTTCCCGCGTGGTCGCCATCCCCTACCCCTACACGCCCGCCCCGGCCATGCTCGCTATTCCCGGCGACACCGTTACCAACCGGGTCACGTTTATGGGCCGGTTGGAAGTGCGCAAGGGCGTTGTGGATCTGGGACGCGCCATTCCACTGGTACTCAAACAGTGTCCCCACGCGAAGTTCCGCTTTGTGGGCGAAGCGCAGGCGTCGCCCGATCCCGCCCTGAATATGGAGCAGTACCTGAAACGCGAATTGTCTACTGCCGCAGCCAGTTGTGAATTCGCGGGCAAAGTGCCGCTGGACAGTATTCCGCAGATGCTTGCCGAAACCGACATTTGCGTGTTCCCCAGTCTGTGGGAGAATTTCCCGCTGGTGTGCCTCGAATCTATGTCGGCGGCGCGCGGCGTGGTGGGCAGCAGCGCAGGCGGCATGGCGGAAATGCTGGACGGCGGCAAAGCCGGACGCCTGACCGCGCCCAAATGTCCCACGGAAATCGCGTCTGCCGTTGTGGAATTGCTGCAAAACCCCGCGCTGCGTATTTCGTTGGGGCAGATGGCGAGACAGCGCGTACTCGATATGTACAACGTAGAACGGGTTGCCGAGCTTCAGGAAGCGGGTTACGCGCGCGCTATTGCGCGACGGAAATCATTGGGGCCGCGCCGCTTTTAAGGGGTTGGGGTGAGGCGCAATCACCGATATTGCCGAACGCCGCGCCCCTTCTGCGCGTAACAAACAATGGGTAATTCCCTCTAATATCATTCGACTATGGAAATGGTGACGTTCGACAGTTGCGATGCGGCCTGTTTCGGCACGGGGTATGAACCAGATATGGCTTTGATGACCGGCACGACCCAACCGAAGATTGGCTTTATGTTTCTGATGGGGCATGGACACGCCGCGCAATTCACCAACTTTCAGGAGTGCTTGCCGCCCGCGTATGCGGACCGGGCGGAGTGGATCGCGCTGTATGGCCGCGATTCCACCGACGCGCTTGCCAACCTTCAGTGGCTGCCGCACAACCTGCGTTACGGTCGCCACACGCTGTGGCACGCGCAGCAGGGCGTGGCGCGATGTGAGGACTGGCAGGCGCTGTTTATCGCGGGCGAACAACTGAACTTTCTGCCCATGACACGGCAACACCCCTGCTATTTCTATCTGGACTTTTCCCCATCCCTGAAACTCGCCCTCGCGCCCTGGTACAACCATCAGCTTAAAAATCCTGTTTATACCGGTCTGCAAACACGGCTCAAAGCCCGATTGTATCAATCCGGCAGGGGCGTTTTCGCCATGTCGGAATGGGCCGCGCAGGGGCTGTGCGCCGATTATCATTTGAAACGGGAGCGGGTTCACGTCACCCTGCCCGGAGCCAATCTGAACCGCTGGCCGTTTGTGGACAGAGCCGCCCGTTCCACCAACGCCCCGGCGCGAATTTTAATGGTCGGGGGCGAATTCCTGCGCAAAGGCGGGCTGCTGTTGCTCGAATGGGCCGAGCGCACCAAATTGACCAACTGGGAACTCGATATTGTAACCTGGCCGGGCGATTTGCCGGAGTGGGTCAAAGAGCGGCTGCAAAATCCCGCGCCCGATGCGACCGTCTGCGCGAGTCTCGCCCCGCGCCTGCCCAATGTTCGTATCCATTGCGGTGTCCGGGCGAACACGCCCGAATTGATGAGCCTGTACGGGCAGGCGGACATATTTTGCCTGCCCACGCAGGCGGACGGCAGCAGTATCGCCTCGCTGGAAGCGATGGCGAGCGGCCTGCCCGTGCTTGTGGGCGCGGTGGGCGGCATTCCCGAACTGATTCAGGATGGCGAAACGGGGCTGCTGGCAAAATCAGGGGATGGCGACGATTTGCAGGCGCGACTGGAAACCCTGATTACCGATACCACGCTGCGCCGCAAGTTGGGACTGGCGGCCCGCGCTTCCTGCGAAAAATTCTACAACGTCGAGCGGCAAATGCAGCAGATATTCACGGTCATTGACCGGGAGTGTCCACAACCCTGACATAGCCGCGCTTGCGGCAAGCAGCAGTATTTAGACGACGCGCCTCGAATCCCCTTGCATTTGGCATACGAAACCTGCTAAAATAGTGTATGATTTCCCCTTGCCGTTCGCCTTCCGAAGGACAACAGCGCAGTTTGTGAAGATTTGCGCAATGTCGGAAGGGCGAATACGCGGGGTGTTGGCGCATAAGGTATTTCAAAACAAGGAGCATCGCCGCTTATGGCAACCGGACACATCGTACAGATTCAGGGACCGGTCGTGGACTTAGGGTTCAAGGCCGGGGAACTTCCCGCCATTAACAACGCCGTTACCATTACCGAGGCCGGACGTAACATTGACCTGACCGTCGAGGTGGCGCAGCACATGGGCAATGACGTGGTGCGCTGCATCGCCATGTCCACTACGGACGGCCTTGTGCGCGGGATGAGCGCCGAGGACACCGGCCAGCCGATCACCGTTCCGGTCGGAAATGGCACACTGGGCCGCGTGTTCAATTTGCTGGGCAATGCCATTGACGAAAAAGGCCCGGTCAACACCGAACTGCGGTGGCCCATCCATCGCCCCGCGCCCACATTTTCTGAACAGAGCAGCGCGCAGGAAGTGCTGGAAACCGGCATCAAAGTTATTGACCTGCTGACGCCGTTTCTTAAAGGCGGCAAAATCGGACTGTTCGGCGGCGCGGGATTGGGCAAAACGGTTCTAATTCAGGAACTGATTACCAATATCGCTACGGAACATGGCGGTTTTTCCGTGTTTGCGGGCGTCGGTGAGCGGACGCGCGAAGGCAACGACCTGTGGCTGGAAATGACCGAGTCGGGTGTTATCACCAAGACGGCTATGGTGTTCGGCCAGATGAACGAGCCGCCGGGCGCGCGCCTGCGCGTAGCGCTGTCCGCCCTGACCATCGCGGAATACTTCCGCGACGTGGAAGGCCAGGACGTGCTGCTGTTCGTGGATAACATTTTCCGCTTCGTGCAGGCCGGTTCCGAAGTGTCCGCGCTTCTCGGACGTATCCCCAGCGCTGTAGGCTATCAGCCCACGCTGGGTACCGAAATGGGCGCGTTGCAGGAGCGTATTACCAGTACCAAAAAGGGTTCGGTTACGTCCGTGCAGGCGATCTACGTGCCTGCCGACGACCCCACCGATCCGGCTCCCGCAACCACGTTTGCGCACCTTGATGCTTATGTGTATCTGTCACGTCCGGTTTCGGAAAAGGGAATCTATCCCGCCGTTGACCCGCTCGCGTCCACAAGCCGCATCCTTGATCCCCGCATTGTCGGGCAGGAGCATTACGAGGTTGCCCGCCAGGTGCAGCAGATTTTGCAGCGGTACAAGGAGTTGCAGGACATCATCGCGATTCTCGGCATTGATGAACTCTCCGATGACGATAAACTGGTTGTGGCCCGCGCCCGCCGCATCGAGAAATTCATGGGCCAGCCCTTCCGCGTGGCCGAACAGTTCACCGGTCAGCCCGGTAAGTATGTGCAGGTGAAAGACACCATCCGCAGCTTCAAGGAACTCATTGACGGCCAACACGACGACCTGCCCGAACAGGCGTTCAACCTCGTCGGCAACATTGACGAAGCGGTGGAGAAGGCGAAAACGCTAGGAGCATAGGCAGGTGTCAGGTGTCAGGTGTCAGGTGTCAGAAACATCATCCTCTACTTTGCGGCGACAGTTCGCAAGTAAGAGGTCTTTCCTGAAACCTGATACCTGACACCTGACACCTTTTGGAGATGAACATGGCTACTTTTCCGCTCGAATTGGTGACGCCGGAGCGGCTGTTGTTTTCTGAAGAGGTGCAGGCGGTGCGCGCGCCGGGTATTGACGGCTCATTCGGCGTACTGGCGGGACACGCGCCCCTGCTCACGCAGCTTACGGTGGGATTGATTAAAATCACGCTCGCCAATGGCAGCGAAGAGTTAATCGCGACGGGCGGCGGTTTTATGCAGGTGAGCCGCGAAAAGGTGATTATCCTTGCGGATTCGGCGCAGCGGGTGAGCGAGATTGATCTGGCCCGCGAACAGGCGGAAGTGGCGCGCATGAGGCAGGCATTGGACGTTCCGGGCAACAGCGCGGAAGCCGAGAAACTGCGCGAGGATTTGGAAAGCGCGCTCAACCGCATCCGCATCGCGCAGATGTCGCATTAGCAGAGTTCAAATCGCAACTCCCCCTTCATAAATGAAGGGGGAGTTGCGATTTTCTGAGATTTCGACACAGCAGGACTTATGACACCGACACTGGAAGCCATCGAATAACTGGCGGATCAACTTTCCGAGCAGTACCGAAAAACTTTACTTCATCGGAATAGCATCAAATTGCATGTTTTTTCGCCTGACGTAACCAAAAGACATGAAATCCAAGTGAATCTTATGCGAAGCGGTTGCAAGCTGGGCCAGTTGCTTTCCTTAAAAGGTTTGTTGCCATGAGTGATTCCGCAGAGAGTTCTCCGGTGATAGAGATTGCGCTTGAGGAAAGTTTTCAATATCATCCGGTGAATACTGAAATCTACGCGCCGTTTGTCATAGCGCGATTAATGGAGCATCCCGCGCGGATTGGAAACACGCTGAATTACCGAGTGACTTTGCAGGACATTGGCAGTCAGGGATTGCGTTTTGTGGCAGTCAAATGGACATGGACAGATGCCATAATACCGCGGACACCGTTGGCGGCACAGCGAGAGTATGTTACAGAAGCAGCGGCCTATGCGCTGGCATTTACCTTGCTGCCGATTTTTACTTCTGCGGCTTTGGTGAACGTGGCAGATCGGAATGACCGCTTCGATTACATTCTTTCCGAAAACGGCGTTCTTTGCGGAATCGAGATCAGTGGCAGCCAAACGGAAGACAAACAGATATTGCGGGACCGGCATTTGCAAAAAACACGGCAATTGCTTGACAACCCGATGCGATGGGGCGGCTATGTCGCTGTAGTTGGGTTCACCCGCCGTGAGATACTTCTCTCGTACCATGTACATGAGGAAGACAAACAACTATGAGAAAAACATCGGACACGGAAGAAATGATTCGTGAAGTGCAGGGGCAGAAATCAACTTTGCTGTTGGAAGCGCAAATGCTCGTCGCGACCGACAGCCCGGATGAAGCGGTGGAACGCTACGCGCAGGCCGCGCCGATGGAAGAGCGAATTGCCCGATATTACGCCCGAAACAAAGAAAAAGATTTGGCAGCACTGCACCGATTCAGCGCGGCGGTATGCTATATGAAATCGGGCAGCCTGCGTCATGCTTTGAAGCTGTTCGAGGCGTTGGGGAGAGAACAAACCATTCCGAGACAATACAAAGTAGATGCCCTGTTTCTGGCGGCCCGACTGCGCCAACAGCAACGCGAAACTCTGCAAGCCTATGGACAGTCGGTGCAATCGGTGGCCTGAGCGGAAGTGGGATTAGCGACGTTGGGAATTTTGTATTTTCCTGAAAAAGATTGACATGTGTTTTACGGACGTAGATGCGAGAAACCGCGTTCGTCGCGCTCGGTGTCTGTTGCGCCTTTCGCTTGCAGGAGACTCACGATTCCCCACTTTTGCATCTGGTTGGCGATGTGCAGGGGCGTTCCGCCGATTTCATTGCTGAAGCCCGAAGGCATCAACCTCATTGTCCCGATGTGGCTTTCGGCGTTCAGATTCACCCTCTTTGTCAGCAGCAGTTTGACCAGCGCCACATTTCCCGTTCGAACCGCCGTATGCAGAGGCGTATCTCCATACTCGGCAGCGGCGTTCACGTCCGCCCCATGCGCCAGCAGAACGCCCGCTGTTTCCACTTTATCGAATTCGCAGGCGCAATACAAAGGCGTCGCGTCCGTAAAACCGCCTACAGGATCTAAGCGCGCGCCGTGTTGGATCAGCAGTTCCGCCATTCGCGCCCCGCCCTGCCAGCCCACAAGATGAAGCGGCGTTTCTTTCCAGCGCGCATCCGGTGAGTTGACATTCGCGCCATGCTGAATCAATAAACGGGCGATTGCCACGTTTCCCGTTTGCGCCGCCCAGTGCAAGGGCGTCCCGGTCATGCCATCGTCGAAAATTAGACAGCCGCCGTTACGGGTATCGTTGACAGCGTTTACTTTACTCCCCGCCGTTAGCAGCAATTTCACCACTTCAATATTGCCACCTAATACGGCGGCGTGTAAGGGTGTTCGGTGTCTGACATCGCCTGCGTTGACTTTGGCCCTGGCAGCAATCAATCTTTTTACTTTCGCTACGTTGCCTGTCAGCGCGGCTTTATACAAGGGGCTGCCTTTACTCTCTCGCGCCTCTTTGAGCATGGAAGCATTAGGACTGAAATCGTCCGCATACGCCGCTGTTGGTTGCCAACCGCTCAACGCGATCAGACAACAAACAGCGCCAACCACAGCAAACCTGCATGAGCGGTACAATAGCATAGCAAGCGCCTCACAATCAAAAAGATTGGCTTTTCAAAAGCCCATTCAACAGTAATCCGTGTCGAGGAGAGCATTGTACAGGTGAGGGGCGATTTCCTGCTTTTCGAGCCAAACCGCAGGATTTTCCTGTGGAACAGGCAGACTGTACGCGCCGTCTCTTTGCCGAAAAGTCGTTTTGGCATTCCGCGCAGATTCGGAGCGTGATCGTGTTCTCTGTTACGGGGGTTGTATTGAAACTTCAGCGTATGCTTCGCGCTCTCAACTCTGTCTTGCTGTTCGCGTTTATTGCTGTAACGCCTGCCTTCGCCGCGCCTCCTGTTACCCGCGCCTCGCAGTTGCGGGGAATGGCAGTCGGCATGGGCAAGCTGCTGCACATCGCGGATTACTTACGAGATTATCCGGGCAGCCGAACCGCCATCCTCTCCTACTTCAAAATGGACAGCATGGACGCGGGCGCGTTGATCCGCGATTTGCGCGTTCAGGCATCCATTGAGGCGGAAGCGCATCGTGATTTTACCCCGCAGATCGCGCTGGAAACCGAACACCTCAGCCTGCCCGCTTTCACCCGCGAACTGTCGCGTTCCGGCAGTCCACTGGATCGCAACGCGCGCCTGCTGGCTTCCGAAATCGCGCGGTATCGGGATCAGAACAAATGGTTTTTCATCCGCCCGTTTTCTGAAATGAACGACGCTACGCTGAATACGCCGTGGGAGTTCGGAAACCGGAAATACCACAACACGCCCGCCGACCTTGCTGCCGCGTGGATGCTGCTGCGCCGCGTGTTCGATGAGGAGGGCGCGACCAATGCCCTGTTTATTTTCAGCCCGCTTGCGGCGAATGGCGTTCATCGTCAAGACGAGGTACTGGACGCGCTCAACCGTATCCCTCTCGGGCGGTATTGACGCTTTCAGCATGAACCTGTATTCCCGCCCCCGCAGCGCGTACGGAGGCAACGGCGCGGAACCGATTCCCTTTGCCGATCTGGCGCATACGTGGATGAACGTTCTGGCCCATTCGCGGCATAAAGGCATTCCGCTTGCGATTGCGGAAATGGGCATTTCCAGTCAGGCGTCCGATGCGCAGCGGGCGAAATGGCTGCGAGAAGCGTTTCAATTCGGCAGCGTCACACCACTTTGTAATGATGACCTACTTCAACTTTCCGCACCGCTACTGGGAAATTCATCCCGACACGCAGGCAGGCGATGCGCTGAAGGAAGAGATAAACCGGGAAAGCAATATGTAGAGAAACAGAATATGATTGCAGGTACAATAGCGCTGGAGGAACCGGTTGCCATGAAACGAAGACGTTGGTTATTGCTGCCGACACTGGTTCTTGCGGTTGGCGGCGCGGGCGGGGCGTGGGTGTGGAAGGCGCAGCGGCAGTACGCGGTCAACCGCCAACTGATCGCCGCCCTTGACCGCAAGGACATCGGACAGGCGCTTGGCCTCGTCAATGCGGGCGCCGACCCCGACACGCGCTACAACCCGACGCCTGCCCCGACCCTGAAATCGCTTATGGGTCAACTGTTGCGCCATTCGCCTGCGCCTGAAGAGTATAGTTACACGGCGTTTTTGCTGACGGATGCAACCGCATGTTACGCATCCCCGGTCAGTTGGACCGCAAACGTCCAACCGCTGGAAGATACGCCCCTGATTTGCGCGATGCTGGCGCATGGCGCGAACATTGACCAGCAGGATTTTGAAGGCGATACCCTGCTCATGTTTGCCATTCTGCGCAATGATGAGGAGCTGACGCGGCTGCTTGTGGAACAGGGCGCGAACGTTACCCTTGAAGATAAAAAGGGCTATACCCCTCTGTACTATGCGGTATACAGTGGAAACAAAATCCCTGTTCTGCGTCTTCTGCTGGCGCATGGAGCCGACCCGACTCATCTTGACACGGTGGGACAAACGCCCCTCACCGCCGCGCAGGCGGCACATCGCCCTGACATTGTGGCGCTGCTGCGAGGAAAACGGTAGACTCATTTTACAGCCCGCATCCCGCCCCAACGTGTGTTATAATAAGCTGAAAACTATTTTATGCGACGACGGATTGCCCACGCTCTGTTTACCTAATGAAGCAAATGCCCCCCGAAACTCTGCGCCTCCTCTTTGAGAATGCGCCGGAGTACGCTATTTTCATGCTTGATCTCGAGCGCCGCGTTCTGCTCTGGAACACGGGCGCGGAACACCTGCTTGGCTGGACAAAAGCCGAGATCATCGGACAATTCTCCGACATTTTCTTTACGCCCGAAGACCGCGCGCAAAATGTGCCTCTTATTGAAGAGAGCGTCGCCTGCGAACAGGGACGCGCCGAAGCCGAACGCTGGCATCTGCGCAAAGATGGTTCGCGCTTCTGGGGCAGCGCCCTTCTGGTCGCGGTAGGCGAGGGCGATCAGCGTGGCTACGTCCGCCTTATCCGCAACCGCATGGACGAATACGAGGCGAAGCAGGAACTAAAAAACGCCAATTATCTCCTGAACGCCATCCTCGACCAATCTCCCGATCCCATCACGCTTAAGGACCCGCAGGGCAACTATCTGCTGTGTAATCGCGCCGCCGCCACCATCATCGGCTGCCCGCCTCACGCCATACTGGGCCGCAACGACGCCGAGATTCGCCAGACAGACATTGGGGCGGCCATGATGCAGCTTGACCATGACATCATGCAGTCCGGTGAAACGCGCCTGTTGGAGTCCGTCGTGTCGCAGGAGGGAGAAGACCGCGCCTTTGTCATTGCCAAAACACCCCTGCGCGACTACCAGAACGGCTTGATTGGACTGCTTGGCATTGCCCACGATATTACGGCGCGCAATAAAGCCATTGCCGAATTGCGGGACCGCGAAACCCGCCTCAGCATCGCGATAGACGGCGCGGAACTCGGCATTTTCACCTGGGACATTGCCACGCAACGCGCCCATTGGGACAACGCCCGCATGTACGCGCTGTTTGGGCGCGCCCCTGCCCTCGGCCCCTATACGCGGGAAGAGTTTTTCGGGCGCGTCCTGCACCCTGATGATGCCAACGCCTATGCCCGCGTTGCCGACGACAGCAGAGAAACCGGGCAGCCCTTTCATATCAACTGCCGCATCACGCGCGATGATGGGCAGTTCGCCGTGTTGCGCTTCTCCGGTCGCCATGAACTCGATGCGGACGGCGCGCTCCTGCGCTATATCAGCGTGGTTGCCGATGTCACCGAAGCCGTGCAGGCGGAAAACACGCTGCGCCGCCATCAGGAGCAGATAGAGGCCGTCAACTTCCGACTCGCGCGGGCCATGCGCGAGACACACCACCGCGTTAAAAACAATCTTCAGGTGATTCAGGCGCTCATCGAGATACAGGCAGACGACAGGGGCGAAACCCCGGAGATGCAGCGCATCAAGCTGCACGTCAGCGCGCTCGCCGCGATTCACGATCTGCTTACGCTGCAAATCAAACGGGGAGGCGAAGACACGCATCTTCCCGCCAGAGACGTGCTGCGTCAGCTCATTGACAGGCTTCAGCAGACGGCAGGCAATCGCCGCGTCAGCGCAGAGATAGAGAATATGACTCTCAGCGCGCATCAGGCCGCTTCCCTCGCGCTTCTCATCAACGAGTGTGTCAGCAATGCCATCAAGCACAGCAAAGGCGAGGTTGACATCACGCTTCGCGTCGCGAACGATGTGGCGACATTGGAGATATGCGACAACGGCCCCGGCTTCCCGCCCGATTTCGATGCGCGCCGACACGCCAATACGGGAGTGGAACTTATCGAAAGCTCCGCCCGTTGGGACCTGCGCGGCGACGTTCTTTTTGAGAATTCTGCCCATGGCGGGCGCGTTGTCGTCACCTTCCCCGCCACCGTTCCCGACAATGAGGCATGAAAATCCGCAAGAATCCTCTAAACGGTTCCGCGCCCTCTCTCATGTTCGCTCATGGTTTTCATCCGGGCGAGAGAGAGAGAAGGCGCGAAATTACGGGCCACTGCGTTGAAGTGGATCAGGTAGCCTGCGCGACAGGCAGGGTGACGAGTAGCGATTCCTGTCCGGTCAGCGTATTCACAAACCGATACGCAGGCACGTAAAAGCCGGCGGGTACGGTGACATTCTGTGCCAGGCTGGTACCGGCAAACGCGATAAAGCCTTTGCTGCGGTAGCCATTATTGGCGGCGGCTCGGTTCTGGCTTTTCAGTGGCTGGAGCAGTAATTCCGTTTTGATGTTCGCGCTGTTGTTGCCGCTGCCCGTAAAGATCACTTTGCCGCTGCTTCCCGCTGCCGTGACCGTGATGCTGTCCCCGGAAAAGGCGGCTGTGGGCGGCGTGACGGGTACGGTTCCGGTCGGGTTGATTTGCAGGAACTTGGCTGCCAGTCCTACAAAGACCGTATTGCCGGACGGCACGTAACTCAGCCCGGAAAGGCTATCGTGCTTGATCTGCCCCGCCGCGTACACCTGCCACGCGCTCACCTGTGCCGGCGTCATGTTTTTATACGACGTGGCGGCCTTGCTGAAATTCGACCGAACGCCGGTCTGCGCAGACGTGCGCGGGTTCTTGCCCTTGACGCGGGTACGCACGGTGTTGCCGTTCCGCGCCCGACTGAAAACACTGTTGCCCATCTTGCCCCGCATCGCCTGAATGTCGGCAGCAAACACCACTTTCGCCACGATTTTCCTCCTCAGAATTACTGTATTGCTCCCTGTTGAGCGAATTGCATTAGATTGTGGCTAATGATCGTTTTCTCTTGAGGGTGACGCTACAAATGTTCGGAAGAAGCAGGCAGTGTAGGTAATTTCGCGCTTAACCACGACATTGAAGTTTCGTACTCTGTTCGTTTACAACATAATAGAAATAGAGCCATGTGTTTGATTTTGGAACAGCGCTTGCTCTCATTGACAGGACTCAACCATTTTAGTATAATGTGTTCAGGACTATTATCAAATCCTCTGTTGCAAAGGAACCTTGCCATGCCTCACCCTACACAGTTCTGGTTACAGCTTTACCGAGCGTTCGACCCTTCGGAGGTTCTTGCAGGAGAGCGTAGCCGAACTCTGTACTGCCCACGAGAACATAGCCCATTTGACGATATGGTTATGGTATTGCGGAAGGAAGAACAGCCCACAAAGCCGCCTGTCGCTTTCTTTACTGGGCATCGTGGAAGCGGCAAAAGTTCTCTGCTGTTTAAGCTGCGCGACCACTTCAATGAGGACTATTTTGTCGTTTACGTGAACATCACGCACAATCTCGATAGTCCCAAAGCCAATCTCATTGACCTGCTGTTACTTCTCGGTACGACAATTTTTCAGGCAGCTGTACAGGAAGGTTACGCAATCAACAAGGAACTGCTGCAAGACCTGGGCGAAGCCGTTTATGCCATCACTTATAACGACAAAGAGACAGTAAGGGATCAATCTCTCAATCTCGTAGAGTTGGCGCAGAAGTTGTTAATAGTGACAGCCGGAATGGCAGGGTCTAGCGTAGGTAAAATGCTGGCGGATGGGATGGGTAAAATATTCAAAATTTCCTCCGGCGTGACGGAAGAAATTCTGCGTACCCGCCCGGTCGAGCCGCAAATTCCGAATATTCTCAGACGCATCAACCTGATTATTGCCGAAGTGGAAGATGTCATCGGGAAGCCTTTGCTGGTTATCGTAGACGACCTGGACAAGATACAGCGGCAGGAACAGGCCAATGAACTGTTTATCAACAGCACCGCGCTTCAATCTCCTCTGTGCCGTATCATCTACACAGTTCCCATGTTGGTTTACACATCGCTGGCTTTCGGCGAAGTGGAAACCAGCGCGGAATGTTACTTTCTGCCCAACATTCGCCTTTATCATCGCACTAATCAGGAGACGCGCTATGAGAAGGGGTATGCGGAACTGCGCGAAGTTGTGACCAAGCGGCTGCTGACTGTCGGATTGACTGAGGAGAAGTTGTTCGAGAAAGATACCCTCGACTTGTTGATCTTCAAAAGCGGAGGGGTGCTACGCTGGCTGATTCGTCTCGTGGAAGACGCCTGCCGCTACGCCGAACAGAAGGGCTTGGATAGCATTACCATGCAGGCGGCGCAGACAGCGGTAGACAAACTGCTTGCCGAATACACGCGCCGCCTGACCATCGAGAATACGGCGGAATTGAAAAGGGTACATGAGGCCAAAAAGCCATCGCAAAACAAGGAGTGCGCCGACCTGCTTCACGCTTTGCTGATTGTCGCCTATCAGAATTCCCGCACCTGGTTCGACGCGCATCCGCTTATATGGGATGAGTTGGTATAGAATGGCAAGACGATGAACCCTGTTTTTACAACAAATCCACAGATAGCCGAGGCCATGCAGCAGATTGAGAACGCGCTGCGCGATGAAGAGCGTTCCCATATTGTTTTTGTCCTGGTTGAAAACCTGATGCTGCGCCGGGAAGCTATCGCCGAGTTGGGGGAACGTCTCAGCGGGCAGCGGTATCTGCGCGAATTCGATTACGCGCAGACGGAACAGCGCAGCCTGCCCCGATTTTGCCGCAGTATCCCACGCCGCGAGTTGCCGGTATGCGTCTGCGCGTATGGTCTGGAAGCCCTCGCGGATCGCCCCACGGACGACTATCAGACCGCACTGGAACTGCTCAACAACCATCGTGAGGATGTCCGCGATTCACAGGCAGCGTTAATCCTCTGGGTTTCAAGTCAGATTTTTCAAGAGTTACTGCAACAGGCTCCCGACTTCGCCGCGTGGCGCGATGCGACCATTGAACTGCCATTGGATTGTAATGCAGAAATTGCGACAACGGCCATTGGCAGGCTGACGCTGGAAGAGGCTGAAGATTACCGCCGTGATGTGCGCCGCTATGACGAAATGTTGACCCGTCCCAATCTGCCTGCCTACCACGTCAGCGAGTTCCGACAGCAGCGTAATATCGCGCTTGCCGCGCTTGGCCGCAACTGCGACGAAGAGGAGAGTAACCCGGTCGTTTCCTTCTCAGGCGACCTTCACCGGTTTTTGACCCTTGACAGCGCGTTCTATCTCGACTACATCCTTCGGCGCAATGAGTACATGGACCCGCGCGGCGTGATGCAGACGACGCGCTCGGCGATGCTGAAACTGGACGAAGTATACGTGTCGCTCAAAGCGGAACGGCAGGTGGAACGAACGTGGACGCGCGACCGCTTTAACAAGCCGGGGCGCGATTATGAGACGGAATTGTTTGACGAATGGGAGCAGCGGGAGTTAGAACGGTTTCAACTGAAAGCGCAGGAGAAGCGGACGGAAAGCGTCGAACTGCCCGTAGCGGTGAAGGCCAATGCGCGTATGGTGGTATTGGGCGATCCGGGCGCGGGCAAAACTACGCTGATGCGCTTTCTGGCACTGCATTTCGCGCGGGCGGTGCAGCAGAATGAAACAATCGTGCGGGATGCGGAAAACGAGGAGTATGGCGAAGCCTGCCTGCCGATTTTCGTTCGCATTTCCCGCTACGCCGAATATCTCAGGGAACATCCCGCCACGAGTTTGCGCCGGTTTCTGCCCCTCGCATTTGATGAACTGAATATGGCGCCGGAGAAGCTGCAAAGGCTGTTCGATGATGCCCTGCGCGCAAAACGGGCATTTGTGCTTCTGGACGGCCTGGATGAAGTCATTGCTCCCGGCGACCGGGCGCAGATTGCCACCCGCATTGACGAATTTGTATCCGCCAATCCGGGCAACCGCTTTCTGGTGACAAGCCGCATTGCCGGGTATCGCATCGCGCCGCTTGGCAGTGAGTTTGCCGAGTTCACGCTAGAGGATATGGAGACGGAGCAAATCCATCGCTTCCTGCAACGCTGGTGCCTCGCCTACGAACGCCATCTGACGCCCGATGCTCCCGAAAGCGATGTACAGGATAGGGCGACGGTGGAAGTGGCCGACGTGGAACGCGCACTGCAAGACAATCTTGGTGTTCGCCGACTGGCAACCAATCCCCTCCTGCTGACGATTCTGTGTCTTATCAAGCGCAACGGCGCGCACATGCCTCGTCGTCGCGTGGAGTTGTACGAACTCGCCACGCAAACCCTGCTGCGGGATTGGCAGCTGCACCGGGGGATTCCGGGCGTACAGTGCGTGGAAGAAGACGAGGCATTGCGCTTGCTCGGCCCCCTCGCCCTGTGGCTGCACGAGACAAAGCCGACGGGAATGGCGAGCAAGCGCGACGTGCAGGAGCATCTCGCCGACCTGCTGGCAAAGCAGCGGGGCAAGGAACCGGACGGCGAAGAGGTAACGAAAGCGGTTGACGACTTTTTGCGGCGCGTTCGGGAGCATACAGGCCTGTTTGTGGAACGCGCGCCGGGCTACTTTGGCTTCATGCACCTGACGTTTGAGGAATATTATGTCGGGCGCGAACTGCTGCGGCGCTATAAGACCACTGCAAAAACCATTTATAAGCATCGGCATCAGCCCCGTTGGGAGGAGCCAATACTGCTTGCCATCGGCTATGAAAGCAAGAGCCGCCCGGAATATGCCAGTGACCTGATACGTTCGGCCATTCTTGCGCAAGGGGAAGAAGCGCAGGAGGAAGGGTTTCAGCCAGGCGCTTACGAGAATGTGCTGCACCGCGATTTGCTGTTCGCCGCGCACTGTCTGGGCGACTGCGCCGGAGCCGAAACGAGTTTGATTCGTGATGTGGCGGGGAAACTGGTGTCCCTGTATATGGATAGGACTGGCGCAGGCAAATACCGGCCATTACGCGAACGCCTCCTGGCGCGTATGGCCTATTTGGGCGACACGGAAGCAGGCAGGGAAACAACCCGACTGCTGCTCCACGCCCTCAACGATGAAGACAACAATGTGCGCCGGTATGCCGTAGAAGCCCTGGGACAGACGGGACAGAGTTCCGGGGAAGTGGTCAGCGCCCTGCTCCACGCCCTCAACGATGAAGACAACAATGTGCGCCGGTATGCCGTAGAAGCCCTGGGGCGGTTGGGACAGAGTTCCGGGGAAGTGGTCAGCGCCCTGCTCCACGCCTGCAAGGATGAAGACAAAAATGTGCGCGCTTCTGCCGTACAAGCCCTGGGGCGGTTGGGACAGAGTTCCGGGGAAGTGGTCAGCGCCCTGCTCCACGCCTGCAAGGATGAAGACAACAATGTGCGCCGGTATGCCGTACAAGCCCTGGGACAGACGGGACAGAGTTCCGGGGAAGTGGTCAGCGCCCTGCTCCACGCCTGCAAGGATGAAGACAAAAATGTGCGCGCTTCTGCCGTAGAAGCCCTGGGACAGACGGGACAGAGTTCCGGGGAAGTGGTCAGCGCCCTGCTCCACGCCCTCAACGATGAAGACAACAATGTGCGCTGGTCTGCCGTAGAAGCCCTGGGACAGACGGGACAGAGTTCCGGGGAAGTGGTCAGCGCCCTGCTCCACGCCCTCAACGATGAAGACAACAATGTGCGCTGGTCTGCCGTACAAGCCCTGGGGCGGTTGGGACAGAGTTCCGGGGAAGTGGTCAGCGCCCTGCTCCACGCCTGCAAGGATGAAGACAAAAATGTGCGCCGGTATGCCGTACAAGCCCTGGGGCGGTTGGGACAGAGTTCCGGGGAAGTGGTCAGCGCCCTGCTCCACGCCTGCAAGGATGAAGACAAAAATGTGCGCGCTTCTGCCGTACAAGCCCTGGGACAGACGGGACAGAGTTCCGGGGAAGTGGTCAGCGCCCTGCTCCACGCCTGCAAGGATGAAGACAAAAATGTGCGCGCTTCTGCCGCCGAATCACTCACGAAACTTTTCACACGACGTTCTACCTCGTGTGATGCGGTCAACTTCATTAGCGTTCAACAATTTTTGTTTCAGGCAATGGGAGCTTCTATTAACGAGACTATGCCTGGATTTACACCGTATCATTCTGTGGCCGATGCAATATGGGACGCGTTGTGGACGGTTTGCGCGTATGTGGAGGCTTCGGCTTCTGCTGCGGCGTCCGGGTGAGTTCTTATGGCACACCCGTTCTGTTCTCTTTTTCCCTTGTGTGCATTGTGACGGTTGCGGGAGGGTGCGGACGAAAGATTGGACCCTCATCCGGCCTCCGGCCACCTTCTCCCTGCAAGGGCGAAGGCGAAATTGTTCAATGCCCGGTTGGACGGAGACTTGGGCGGTAAATACCGCAGTGCTGCGCACAAAGCAATCCCCTATTCCTCGCGCCAGACTGCCACATTCGCCTTCTCCCTTGCAGGGAGAAGGTGGCCGGAGGCCGGATGAGGGTAGAAACTCCTGGTTCGCAGGTACAATACGTGGAGAGGAACCGACAATGAAGAAAGCGCGACGTTCGTTACTGCTGTTGTTGGTAATCGTGCTGGCCGTTGTCGGCGCGGGAGGGTTGTGCATATGGCAGGCGAAACGACAATACACCCGCAACCGACAGTTCATTGATGCCCTTGTCCGCCACGACAACAAGGCCGCGCTAGCTCTCGTCAATGCCGGAGCCGACCCGAACACTCGTCAGGAAGCCTCGCCTCCTCCCACCCTCCCGCAACTGTTGTGCCAACTCCTGCGCCGCTCGCCGCCCGTTGTCAATGACAGTACCACTGCGTTTCACATCGCCTGCGGAGGCGTACCTACGGAGTGGACGCCAGAGGACATAACGGATTACCATTCCCCGGACGATGCGACATTTGTGCAGGCGATGCTGGTTCATGGCGGGGATGTTCAGGCAACAGATGAGGACGGACGAACGGCACTGTTCTATGCCGTTCGGTGGAAGCATCCACATATCGCGCAATTACTGCTGGCGTCTGGCGCGAACGTCAATGCGCCTGAACCATACGGCGAAACGCCGCTGATGTTTGCTGTTGCGGGCTGTGATGTGGACACCATGCATTGCCTTCTGGAGCATGGCGCAAATGTTGATATGGCGGATGGGCCAGGAAACACAGCCTTGTATTGCGCGATAGCTGATGACGCCGATCCTCGTATTATCGGTATGCTTCTGGCGCATGGAGCCGACCCCAATGCGCGTAACAAGGATGGTGAAAGCCCTCTCACACTTGCGCAAAAGGAACAGCGTTCCGACCTTGTGCGCCTGCTGCGGGGGAAACGGTAGACTCTACCCTCATCCGGCCTCCGGCCACCTTCTCCCTGCAAGGGCGAAGGCGAAATTGTTCAATGCCCGGTTGGACGGAGACTTGGGCTGTAAGTACGGCGGTGCTGCGCACAAAGCAATCCCCTATTCCTCGCGCCAGACTGCCACATTCGCCTTCTCCCTTGCAGGGAGAAGGTGGCCGGAGGCCGGATGAGGGTCCAATCCCCGGTTTCCACATGAAACTGCGGGTACAATACGTGTGGAGGAACCGATGATGAAGAAAGCGCGACGTTCGTTACTGCTGTTGTTGATACTCGTTCTGGCGGTTGTCGGCGCGAGCGGCGTTTGGGTGTGGCAGGCGAAACGGCAGTACGCGCTTAATCGGCAACTGATTGCCGCCCTTGCCCACCACGACAGCAAAGCCGCGCTCGCACTCGTCAATGCTGGAGCCGACCCGAACACTCGTCGGGAAGCGTCGCCGCCTCCCACTCTCCCGCAACTGTTCCGCCAACTCCTGCGCCGCTCGCGACCTGTTGCTAATGACAGTCCTACCGCGCTTCAACTTGCCTGCGGAGGTGTGAGTTTCCAGGAACTAACACAGCACCTAACGCTTTCTCTGTCCCCGGACGATGTGCCGCTCGTGCAGGCGATGATTGCCCATGGCGCGGATATAGAAGCAATAAGCGAAGACAAATATACGGCTCTGTTCTATGCCATCCTCAACAAGCATCCGCATACCACGCGCTTTCTTCTGGAGCATGGCGCAAGCGTAACGCCGACGGATAGAGAAGGAAGTACAGCCTTGCATTACGCCGCCAGGATTGGCTCCGATAGAGAAATTGTACGTCTGCTCTTGGCGTATGGAGCCGACCCGTATGCGCGTAATCAGTATGACAGGACTCCCCTCATACTTGCGCAATGGTACCGCCGTTCCGACATTGAGACGCTGCTGCGGGCAAAACGGTAGGCTCTACCCTCATCCGGCCTCCGGCCACCTTCTCCCTGCAAGGGCGAAGGCTAAATTGCTCATCGGGCGCGTTGATGAAAGCCTGGAATGACGCGCGCTTTTTCTATGTTCACTCCGTACCTCCTTATCTACGCACTCAACTACCATACTTGCCTTCGCCCTGAAAGGGAGAAGCGTGGCCCCCGACGGATGAGGGTCCAGGCTCCCACCTCGCAAAAAGACAGGCTTTTGCGCGTTTTTGCTCCGTTCGCCTCCCTTTCGCATGATTTGGCACGATTCTTGCAATAGTAATACGTAGAAGCCTTCGCCCGCCCCAAACGCCTGCGGCTGCGCCGATGCGTCCCTTGTGGCGAACGCGCCGCAAGAGCGTTTCCCTTCCCGTGCGATTCTCCTGATGAAAGGAATGTTTGCTCTTATGAACCGCCACTCTGCTTTGCTTCTGCCCGGTCTGCTCGGCCTGGCCGCCCTCGCGCTTGCCACGCCCGTTCGCGCGCAGGTTCTTGTCACCGCGCCCGCCGCCCTCGGCGTCAACGACACCATTGACTTCGGACAGCTTGGCCCCGATGGCACAGCCTTTCCCACCCCCGCCGCCGTCACTTCGACCAACGGCCTGTCCGCTTCCCTCAGCACAACCGATTCAACCGGATTCATCCGTGTGGATCAGGGCAGCGGTTTTCGCGGTAACTTCACGCCCGGTGACCATGTGGTTTCCACCAATCGGCTCAACTACTTCCCGATCACCCTGACGTTTACTGCGCCGCTTATGGGCGCGGGCGCAAACATTCAGCAAGATAGGTTAGGCGCTTTCACGGCCTCCTTAGAAGCCTTTGACGCGAATGGCAACAGCCTGGGCGTTGTGACGGAAAATGGTGTATCCAACAACAACAACGACGGTTCGGCCATCTTCATCGGCATTCTGGACACTACGCCCAACATTGCCAGCATTACCTTCGGCCTCGTCAATCCGCCCGGATCTCTCGGTAACATCGCCATCAACACGGTGCGCCTCAACGTGGCTGCCGTGCCCGAACCCGGCAGCGTGGCGCTTGTGTTCGCGGGCGGCCTGACGGCAGCCGGTTTCCTGACGCGGCGGCTACGTCGTCGCTCCCCGCGCTAAATCCCGAACCTCCCGTCACACCCATTCACCACCCATTCATTTCCCTGTGAACTCCCTGTTTAACACACGTTTAATAGGGAGTTGATACGGCGTTGAGTGGGCGGTTAATCGGAGTGAAACCGGTTTTCAATCCTAAAGTCGCCCGCGCATTTCGCCATAATTCCCCGTAACACAGCCTTTCAGCCTGACATTTACCGGAGAATTACGACATGGCAAAAGCGACACCCGGCCCCTTACTAACGCAGGTACGGGGTAAAATTGGCAATGAGGTTGCGGTTGAAGGGCGGAACGGCCTTGTGCTGCGCGGGCGTCCCACCTACAAACGCCCCACGCAGCCCATTCAGCAGACGATTCAGAACCGCATGGCGCAGGTTATGGCTTCATACAACACGCTGACACGCGAACAGGCGATGCAGTGGAACGCCTATGCCAGTACGCTCACGCGCTCCGGGGACCCGGACAACGCGCCCTATCATCCCACCGGGCAGAACGTCTTTGTCGGCCTCGCGTCCAAGTTCTTACAGATCAATCCGACCGGAACCGTACCCCCCGCGCCGCCCATATCCCCCTACTTTGGCGATCTCGTAACCCTCATTTTAACCGGCGAAACCGGCCAACTCCTCTTTACGGCAAGCGCGGCCAATTCGCCTGATACCCGCGTAGAACTGCTCGTCCAGAAACTAAAAACGCCCCGCCGTTCGCCCGTCCCTTTTTATAAATCCGCCGCGTTCGTCGCGTTCACGTCCACTCTCCTCACCCATGCCCTGCCCACTGCCCCCGGCTGGTACGCCTGCGCCTGCCGCTTCGTCAACAGCAACACCGGGCAAATGACAACGATGATACCGCTTGGCATCGTCGAAGTCACGTAATCAGAGTAGGGGCGCTGCTTGCTGCGCCCTGCTGCCAACGAGCGTAACAAGCCGCAACGGAAGAGTGATAGAGGGCGCAGCAAGCAGCAACAGTAGAATGTCACACGGTGCAGCAAACCGCAACGGAAGAGTGATAGAGGGCGCAGCAAAGCGCAACGGAAGAGTGATAGAGGGCGCAGCAAGCAGCGCCCCTACTGTGATGTTTTGAAGCGAGGACAGGGGGTTCCGTTAAGGAATAAACAGCGCCAACACCCTACGGCAGCCTCTTGTGCAGAGATAAGGCGGCAACATACGCATCCAATTCGTATGTATTCTGCATCAGGACGAGCCATGCCAGATGCTCCCGCGTTTCGTTGGGCTGTAGGGTCAGGGCGAATTCCGCGCTCAGGTGCGCCCCCTCGCCTGCGAAATCGTGTACTGCCGCTTTGCTGTTCCCGGTCGTTACCATGAGAAGCGTTTGCCCGGATTGGCCGTTTTCCACCGCTTTCCACGCGCCCTGATAGGTATTCAAGCCGAAGCCGCCGCGCCGCCGTATCTGCCGTTCGCCGCTGATGTCCGCGTGTACGACGGCGTTTTCATGTGTGCCGCCCACTTGCAGCCACGCCCCGATGCCGCCGTTACCCGGAACCTGCATCGTTGCAGTGGTCTTGTTTGTCCAGCGCGTGACAAGGGCGACCACATTGCTGCCGCCGCATGTCAGGTACTCGGCTTCCACGCGCAGCCATGTCAGGTCTTTGTGTTTGGGTTCGCAGACCACTCGCGCTCCCTGCCACGCCAGTCCCGTTTCTCCCGTTCGCGCTATGGGTTCGCCCGTGAATGTTTCACGCGTCAAACGCGGGTAGCCTATCCAGCCGATATACGGATGCAGGCCGCCATACCAGGGATTCACCCACAGGAGGGGTTGGGGAGTGGGGTAAGACGAGCGTAAATGGTTGACGCCCAACCGTTCCAGGCTGACTATTGCGCCCGCATACGCGGGCGCGACCCGAAAACTCAGATGCCCGTTATGTACGTCAATATGCGCGGCATCCGGCTGCGACACGCGAACCAGACTGCCCCGTCCCAGGTTCGCCACGCCAATCACGCGCGTTTGCGGCACGGGAACCGCGTCAATCTGCGCCGTTATCAGCCGCGCCCCCGGTATGTTCGACAAACCAACTTTAACGGAAGCCACCATAGGCCGATCCCGGTTTACATCGTTCAGCGCGATTTCTTCAGGTTCGCAATGAACCGTACCCGTCAATCGCAAGGTTCCGCTCAAACCGGCTTCGCGATTGTTGGTCACGGTTACATTCACTGTTTGCTCTATTTCCGTGAGCAAATCAGGCGTAATTTTCACCTGCAAGACACGTTCGGGTTGTGGCGCTTCCGTTTCTATCACGCCGGACGGCTGCACCAGCATTTTCCACGCATCGCGCACGGTTTTCCATGTTCCCGCGCCTCCAACCGCATACATCGTGGGCAGGGTCTTCATCGCCATACGCGAGGAATTTCGCCCAGATCGTACGTGGGCTGAACCAGTTCCGTCCACTCCATATCCTGTTCAGGACTGCCCTCGAAGACAAGCCCCGATACCATGCCTTCCCCTTCACACGCGATCCAGTTTTCGGCAAGGGTTGCTCCCTGCGCCAGTATGTCGTGTTCGTCCATCGGGTACTCGCTCAGGGTTTGCATGGGTTCGCGTATCAGCCCCGATACCAGCGGAGCCGTGATGAATTCTTTTAACCATGATGAGGAACGGATACGAACTTTGACCGGAACGGCAACACTGCCGCTATTCCTCACGATGCAATCCAGACGGGCCACATTGCCCAACAATGTAATGCGCCGCTCCACCTGTAAATTCGGCAGGGATTGAACGGCTTCCGTCACAATCAGGCTGTCGCCGCCCGATGCGCTTTCCACGCGACACTCCACCAGTCGCTTGCGCAGCCAGCCATGCGTAAATGGCGGCCCCACAGTGGGCATAGACAGGTGCAGCAATCCTTGCATATTAGGCGCGTGGCTGACGCTCATGCCCCCGCCGCGCATATTTACGCCAATGTGCAGTTCCCGCGATTCCAGTACCGCGTATTCGTTGGGCGCATCCACGCTGCCAAGCACGCCATTGTCAGGCAGGGCGCGGAATGTGAGCGGATGTTCCAGTCGAACCTCTTCCGCCTCGCAAATCAGGCGCGTTTGTTTCACTCCCGGCGTGTTGGCGGTGACGGCAAAAACACACTCCGTCCACGATTTCGCGGGCAGAAGCAGCGGCTGCGAGGGCGCGGCGCATTGCAAATCGGGATGCGCCGCAAGCGTCAGCGTTCCTTCCAGATCGCGATCCAGCCGGTTGCGCAGACTGACTCGTATCTGCTCCTCGCGTCCGGGCAACAGCCGCTGTCCCGTATAGCCAATCTCCACAGGCCGAACCACATGAACGCCCGTGGAAAAAACAAGCGGCTGTCCATGCAGCAGAAACGTCGTTTTAATGGCGTATGTGGACACGTCGCCCTTTTTCGGCGCAAGGCTGCTGTCCGAGCGCAAGTTCGCGTTCAATTCGCATTGTATCCGTCCCGCTGAATCGCTCCTGAACGCTCAATGCCAGTCCGGTTTCCCCCTCGGCCATCAATACAGCGTCCAAACTCGCGCCGTTTTTGGCTCTTGCTTCCCATATAACCGGATACGCCTGTCCTCCCGGCGCGTCCTCGAACGGGAACAGGCAGGCCAGCGCGACTTCGGGCGTTTCCAGCGCGGTCAATCCCTCCCCTGCCCGGTCGAACCAGAGTTCCAGGAGTGCGTTCGCCGTTGCGGAACCGATAGGGGTACACCTTCATGCCGTTCCATGTCACATCATCCGGCGCAACGGTCAAGTCGCGCTCCAGACAGTCGTACCAATCCCTGCCATCCAAAAACGTTTGCACAAGCGGCATAGCCAGCAGGCCGGGAATGAAGTTGCGCATGAACACATCGGTTTCGGGAATCCAATTGAAGCCGGTCTTCTTGTACAGGGGAACCGCTTTGGTATTGCCTGCCCACGTTCCCAACGTCACCTGTTTATAACCAAATTCGGTGACGCGGCGTATCATCTCGCGCAGCAGCATCTTGCCGACGCCCTTGCCATGTACCTTTTCGTTCGCGCCGAGCAAGCCGATATACGAAACGTCTTTCTGCCCCGGCGCGGCTTCCAGATTGCAGTAGCCGACAAACTCGCCCTCATGCTCCACGACAAGCACGGCCAGATGGGAAGCGCGGCGATGCTCCTCCTGCACTTTAGCGGCGGTAGAAGGCACGCCCCGCGTAAACCCTCCCGGCCAGACGCTGTCCCAATCGTTGAACATCGTCGCCGCTTTCGCCGCCTGCTCCTCATCCTCCCAATCGAAATCCCGTATGATAAACGCCATTGTCGTTGCTCCGCCTTTTCCTGTTTTGCCCGCATGGTTTCCCACTGTATCGAAATGGGTTGTCCATACGCTAAATCGAGCCGCGCTCGTAACGCGCAGAAGGCGATGTTACAAGCGCGGCCCGATTTTAGCCTATTATTTCTGCGCGTATCCGTTATGGCGCAGCCTGTTTACAGCATCAGGGTGGCGGGCAGACCGTTGGGAAACAGCCCGCCAAAAGTGGGGTCAGGATACGTGGTCTTGCTTAAATCGGGCACTTTGTTGCTGTCGAGCGTATACGTTGGGGCGAACGCCTTCAAATCGGCAGGCGGATTGGCGAACCACGCGGCCAGATTGAAGGTCACGCTCACGAATGTAGGCTGCGGAGGCGCAACAGGCGTACCGAGCGTGCCATCGGAACCGATGCTCACACTGCCAAGCAGAAACACGCGCCGCGTCTTCGCGCTGCCGGTTTTGGCGGCGCTTTTGCCAGGCGAACCGGGATTATTGCCGGGAATGACACCAGCGTTGCCGAGAAGATAGCCGCCCACCGGCGGCGCATAATCGGGAACGGAGAGCGTTACGGGGCCATTTGCCGCCTGCTGCACCAGTGGCACGACATTGTTCAGCGCGTTGTCCAGGGTGGTATGAATGTTGCTGTTGTTGGGAATCAGGAATCTGCCGCTGCCATCGGCGGGACGGGCAAACACGCCCTGAATCCCCTTTGTTTCCCGATCTGCAACCGCTTGCAGCGCCTGTTGCGCTTTCTGGAGCAAACTCGCATCTCGCAGAGTAAGATAGGGGCTTGCCGGCAGATACTCATCCGGGGATATTTTGCCATCGCCGTTTTTGTCCAAGCCGGCAAAGGAACTTCCAATCGGTTGCGGCCCATAGGGAAGGCTTCCAATCGTTCCGGTTGCGCCGGCGCCTGCAACGGTAATCACATTTTGCGCGCTGTTTGCTGCCAGAGGCGGGCCGGGAAGGGGATTGTTCACGCCGGGGTCGCGATTGTATGCGAGGGAAAGCGAGAGTTGAACGCGCAGCGATTGTACATACGCCTCGAATAGATACACTTCCGGCAGGCCAATGTTCACAACGCCGCCCTGCGAAGCGGGCAGGGTCAGTGTAGTGGCGAAATTGGGATTACTTTCGAGCGTCTGCAACTTCTGCGCAACCGTATCCAGTGTCGCTAACTCCTGCTGCCGGGTTGCCACATCATCCCCCGCGTAGCCGTTGAAGGGAATCAGGCCGTAGCGCAGATTGGCTATAGGCGCAAGCGCAGTCAAAAGCGTGTAGGGATTGCTGACGCCATCTTGCAGATGCCACAGCAGGCCAAGCTGTGAGGAGGGTGGTACAGGCCGCGCACCGGAAGCCCCGTTCGGCGGCGCGGGCGGCAGCGATTGCCCGGTCGAATCCGCCGTGCCGTTTGCATCAGCGCTGACGGGCGTCGGTACAACGACTCCCACCTGAATGGTAGGTCGATCCGTCAAGGTTCCGGCAGTGATCCCGGTTTGACACACCGCCTGCCCGAACAGCGCGCCGGGATTAGTGGGGTCTTGTTTCAGGGCGGACGTAAACAGAGCAAGGGTAGAATTCAGCGTCGTGTCGTTGGTCGGCTGCTGTCCTGACGTGATTTGATTGAGTTGTGTATTGGCGCGTGTCAGGGATGTGCCGCTCGCGCCGGTGGATGAGGATGAGCCGCCGCCGCATCCCCATAACGACAGAGAAGCAAGCGCGAACGGCGTCAGAAGTGAAAGGCGTTTGAGAACCATGAGTCAGACCTCCAAAACAGAAAGCAGACGACGGGGAGGCGTCCGAAAGGAGAACATTCGGCGGGGCGCAGGGGAGGATTGCGCCATACCATTCTGCGGCAATTATAGCAAATCCCGTTGGCAATTACAAGGCTCATACAGATTTAATTGCGCGAACGGCAATAGTGACGGCTTGTTCCTGCACATCGGTCATTAAAGTATCAATAGTGCGTTGCGCCTTTGTCTTTGAGGGGGCGAATCCAGATATTGCGGTACGCGACGGCATTTTGATGGTACTGCAAGGAGATGGGACCGGGCGTACTCAGGTCTTCCGTGTCGGGTTTGGGTGGTATCAGTTCGCCGTTCGCGCCCTTTTTCGCGGCTTCTCGATGTGTTTTGCGCGTGATTTCGGTCGCGTTCTGCACCGTAATGCCGTTCAGCAGCACGGTAGCGCGGGCCGGTTCTTTCATGTCATGGGTTGCCGTATCGAAGCGGGGGGCGCGAAACGTAATGTCATACGTCTGCCATGTTTCGGGCGGCTTGCAGGCGTTGACGAGGGGCGAAGCGATGGTATAAATCGCGCCGCAATTGCCCGTGCCGGGATCGGCAATGCCATACGAGTCCAGCACCTGCACCTCGTAGCGTCCCTGCAAAAACACGCCGCTGTTGCCCTTCGCCTGCCCCTTCGCGTTCGGCTTGTTCGGCACTTTGAACTCAATGTGCAGTTGGAAATCCGTAAATGTCGCTTTGGTACTCAGAGTGCTGCCACTCGCGACCATTGCCCCGTCTTCCACCTTCCAGTGTCCGGGCTGTTTGTCCTGTATCCAGTTGGCAGCAATCTCTTCGGGCTTGCCGGAAAACAGCACGGCGACATCATGGACGGCAGGGGGCAATATCAGAGTCCCCTCGCCCACCGGAACCTGCGCCTCCTGCTTTCCCAACCCATGCGCGGTTGCCAACCCACAAGACAACGCGATAACCACGCCAATCCTTCCTAGATTTTGCTTCACAACGCCCTCCTTCACGCGCAAACACGCGCAACGCGTCTCGTACATTCATTGTTGTGACAGTTCGCTATCCGCGTTTCCGACTCCTCTATGATTTCCAGATACAACTAAAAACAGCCAGTCGAAAGTTCCGGCTGGCTGCGAAAAACTGTATTCCCATCAACTATCAACTGTTCAGTTCTGCTGTTGTTCTTTCTTCAAGTCCGCTTCCGCCGTTTCCGACTTTTGTACAGGGCGGGTCGCCATAACAAAAGAATACTCGTCCACAGTGGCAATAATAAGCGCGTTAATCGTCGTCCACTTCGGATCACGCTGTAGAAACGGAAGGGGATTGTTGCCGTCCGGGCGTACCCGCATGATTACTTCCGTCTGGTTCGGACCTGCGGTTTCCTGATTGGCAACCCAGCCGGAGGGCAGGTTCTCGATCTGAATTGTCACATTGCCCTTGAAATTGCCCTTGCGCTGTATCTTCACTTTCACGTCCACGCTTTTACGCGGATGCGCTTTGATCGGGCCGTTATCCTCAATCGTGACGCTGAATTCCGGCTGCCCGCGCACGACGACGAGACACTCGGAGCGCGTGAGATAGCGCGGATTGTTCTGAATTCGGTACTCTTCCTGCGGCACGGCGCGGGTTGTCACTTCGCCGTTCGGCCCCTGCCCGCTTGCCGTCAGTTCAATCGGCTGCTCGGCAGGCATCGCGCCCGCGTCTGCTGTCAAAATCACATACGCGCGCTGACGGTCCGGCTGAATAATGGCGGGGGACGCGGTGACGCCGGGAGGCAGGTTTGTCGCCGTCACGGTAATGTCGCCGGTCGTTCCCTCGCGCCGCGCAAGCGTCACTTCAACGGGCGTGGACATGCCGGGGCGAAGGGTTACGCTTGCCGGACGCATAACGCACTCCAAAACGGCGGCGGACGGTTTGGCTTCCACGCAATACACATAACTGGTTCCCGAACTGTCATCCTCCGGGTCTTGCATCTTCTCTTTGGGCGCTTCCACTTTGAGCGTGTACACTTTGTCGGCTTGCAGATCGGCCACGAGTTCGGCCATCCACTTCCAAACGTCTCAGCCCGTCGTTGCGCCCCACGCCGCCCATGTTCGCAACCACGCCTTTTTTCTCATTCAGCAGGGTCACACGGACGCGAGAGGGAGAGCCGAGTCGGGTGGAATACACGCTAAACTCGAAGCGGCCTTTCCCCTGCACATAAAACTGCTGCGCGTCGCCGTCATTGGTCAGTCGTCCGGTGAACGCGGCGGGCAGCGTGGTATTCGCGCTCGGCTTGCTGTCGGCGCGAACCACCGGGTACGCGGACACATACATAGGGGCCGGCCCAAGCGGGCTGCTCACCGTGATAATGCCTGCGCGGGGCGGCGTATCCATTGCGAAAACGGTCTTCGCGCCTTCGATATTCCTGCCGATTACGTTTGCGTTGATATGCGCGTTTACGGTTGCAGCGGGCGGATTAATCGCTGTATCATACGGCACATTGCCCATTGCCAGCCGGTACACGCTGCCCGGATTGCCTTTACCCAATAGATCGCGCGCTTCCAGAGTGTAATCGCCGTTTTCCGGGCAGGTCCAATCAATCAGCGGGTCGAGATCGTAATAGCCGTGATTTTCCACAAGCTGTTTGCCCTGCGCGTCGTACAGGCGCAGATTGGGATTGAAAAACTCCTGCGACAGTTCGTTGTAGCGGTACGCCTTCAGGTTGAAAACATAACGCTTACCCTTTTGTGCCGCGAATTTGAGATAGTGCCGTTCGCCGTTCGCCGCCATGTTGCCGTTGACCACGCAGGGCAGAGTCACCGCGAGTGGCTGCTGCATCGTGTTGTTGACCGCCAGCAGTTCCGGCAGCCGTCCCACTTCAAACAGGCCGACTGTGGAAACCCCTTTGGGCGTGGCAACCCGAAGTTCGCACAATCCGGGCAGAGTATCGGGCGCGATTTTGATCTGCGCCGTAATTTTACCCGCCCGCGCCAAAGCCGTTAGATACTGCGTCACTTTTGTCGTTTCATCGGCGGAAAGCGGGGCCTGACGCACTTTCACCATGCGATCAACGGTTGCGGCCCACTGCGCGGGCGTCATGCTGCGGTTGGACGGCGAACGCAATTCATGGCATGAGGCGCATTTGCTTTGAAAGATCGGCTTGAACGTGTCATCCGCTTTCACGCCACCCGGATTGATAGTCCCGGTCACGCCCGCGCCCTGCACAATCAGCTTGTCCGCGCCCGTCAAACTCGACCCGCGTATCTCGACATCAACCGTTTCCCCCGCCTTCCCGCCAATCGGAAAAAAGGTGTTGATACGCGGCAACTGCGCCTGACACAGACAGGAAACAGCCATTCCCGCAAGAAGTAAAGCGAACGCTACAGAGTTTTTGTTGGTTTGCATAGTGAAGAAGTCTTTCTGTGCGCCTCTGAAACGAAGACGCACAGACGATTACATCCGGTCAGGCAATGGCGAAGTCAGAGTATTGCCGCTGCTCAGGTGGGACCATTCCCGGCATGATATGCTCAAAAAGAACACCCGCCTGAAAAAAGTAGTGTTCGAGATCAATATCCGTCGCGTTTTCCTGAACCCATATCTTGCCATCTATTATGAGGTCAAAGTGCATCATGATATTATAAACGCGTCTGTTCACTTCCCGTCCGACAACGCAGAGTTGGTAATGTCCGCGCTCATCGTCAAACAGAAGTTCCGTGCGAACGCTGTCTGTGGAGGGTACATAACCTCCCACTTCTTCAAGCAACTCTTTGATCACGGTTCGGTAGCGTTCAGTTTGATCCATTTACATTGACAAAGAATGGGTTGCCGCTGATTCCTTTGCCCTCAATAGCATTGACAATTCCAAGCCGTTGCAGCACCAAAAATAGGAACGTACAGTTGCATGAATGTCCAGCCGGTCGCGCGCTGGAATCAAAGACGAAAGGCCGAAATTTTCTCAACTCGGTTGAGGACATAGCGCGTCCCCTGAAATTCCAGTATGCATCGAATAAATTTTGCAGTGACACTTTCATATTGGTGTTACCGCGCCGATAGGTAATCACTTCGTCAGAAATGCACACAACTTCAGATGTTCCACCGCCGGGGTTCTGGAGGATAGTGCCAACAGGAACCGCGCTTTGCAGTGTAGTTTTAAAGTCCATACTCATACCATTCTTCAGCAGGCTGTCTTATTCGCGCACAGGATTGTTTAGACGCATCTTGTATCAGTTCGTCGCGCTCCGACCGGGCTTACAGCCAAACATGGTTTCTAGTTCTTCCACAGTCACATATTTGCTGTACGACACCTTTGCCAGTTTCACCAGTATATCAGGCGTCACCCCGCGATATACCCAATCCGCGCCCCCGTGCTTCGACTCATACAGTGTCTTCGAGGGCCGGTCATAGCGGATATACCTGTCAAGCGGATTGTTTGGGGGCCAAACATTTGTGTATCGCACGATGTAGTCGGTGGCTTTCGGGTTCTTCCGTAGGAGTTTCGCCATTGCGCGAACCGCCTCACGGTCGCCAGCAGGGTACTCCTCTGGCTTCTGTGTTATTTTGCCGAGTTCAGCCGTGACCGTACTCCTAACGGGTTTGGAAGGCCGCGTGGCTTCGGGTCGCGTCACTTGCGCACCGGGTACAGTAGCAAACTGGACGGGTTGCTGAAGACAGGGGTAGCAGTCGGGCTGTTGCCTCTTTCTGCACGGCCAAGTACCACACAGAATATACCGAGTAAGGACAACCCATTAAACGCTATCCCCACTGCCTTCTCCTTGCTTCATAGTTTTACCGCTATGCCTCGCCTTCGCCGTCCGGTTTATTTCCGGGTGGCAAACCGCGCTCGAAGCGAAGCAGAATATTTTCCAACCGCAGACGCTGTATTTCTCGGTCGCGTTCGGCGTTCTCCCGGTCACGCTGGAACTCATAGGCGAGACGTTGAACCGCTTCGGTGAGTTGGTCTACTTTCTGGTTAAGTTCCTTGATGTCCTGATGAATCGCCTTGCTGTCTTCCTCAAGTTTTTCTACTCTTCGCATCAGAGTGAACAGTTTGTTGCCAATGTCAATCAGCTGTTTCCACATCGGCTATACGGCCCTCGACAGATGGTTGATCTGCTCCTGCAAGCGGGCGAGATTCGCGCTGGTTCGCGCTTTAATAACCTGTGTTTCGATCTTCAACCGCTCGATTTCGGCGCGGTCTTTGTCCATCCGTTCGTCAACACGATCCATCTCAACGAGCAATTGCGTGAAAGCGGCTTTGTAATCGGCTGTCGTTTTGAGGTTTGATTGTCCTGTAACAGTTTCGTCCATTTTCTTCCTCCGCCTACAGTATATCATAGGAACCGCCGTCCGCTTTTGCAGCGTCGTATCTTCCAACGCGCTTGATACGCCGCTGATGGGTTCACCGCCAGTCGTATCCCAGCTATTGGGATTGAGCGGTGAATTGCCCCATCCATCACTCTTTGGGTTGTACACGAGGTTCGATTGGCGGCAATCACTAATTACCCGCAGATACTTTAGTTTCTGTAGCTCGTTCTTCACCCCGCCGGAATGTATATGTTTATCACAGGTTTCCAAAATTTGGTTGAGCGAATACTGTTTACCGTTCTCAAAGTTATGCCACGACATAACAGTATCTCCTTCTCCCTTACTTGCGCTTTGCTACTGATTTTGTACCCACTTGTATCTTTTTCACAGGCGCAACGGGTTTGAGCGCAGGGGGTTTGGGCAATTCGGGGGGAAGGAGGTTGTTGATGAGTTTGTTGCCGTCCACGTCCCAGACGTACAGGATGCCGTCGCGACCGCCGCCCGTTGCGGTTTTGCCGTCGGGACTGAGGGCGACCGCGTACATTGGCTGCGCCAGATTTTTGAACTCGCGAACGCGCCCGCCGTCCGGGTTCCAGATGATGACGGACTTGTCCATGCCGCAGGTTATCAGCCGCCTGCCATCCGTGGAATTGTTCAGCGACAAGACGCCGCCGTCGTGCGCTCCAACCGTGCGGAAGTGGTAGCCGCTGTAAGTCTGCTTCTTGGTGTCGTAGCCGATGCCCCACCAGTACAATTTGCCGTCCAGACTGCTGCCGACAAACTGCCCCTCGTTGATGAACGCCAGCCCGGTCATGCCGCCCTCGCTCTGATCGAAATTGACGACGGTGTGCATGGTTGCCATATCCCACACTTTTACGATCTGATCCAGCCCGCCCGTAATAAATATGTAATCGGCTTTGGGAGAAAAGGCGACGGCCTGTACGCGCCCGTTATGCTCATCCAGAACGGTTCCGTTGGCATCGGGGAAACTGCCGAAGTAGCGGACTTTGTTATCGTCCGCGCCGCACAGCAGGCCTTTGCCGTCCTTGCGAAACGCGAGCGCCTCAATCGTGTCCTTTTGCGCCGGGTACGAACGCGGCTTACTCGCAGAGTTCATATCCCATGTCAGGGCAACGCCATCCCGTCCCGACAGCCCGCAGCCAATCGCAAGCGTCAATCCATCCGGGCTGAACGCGAGCGAACGAACTGCGTCCTCCACCTGCCGCGTCAATCCAATTGGCTGCCACGTATCAGTATCGTAAACAACAACCTGCCCCTACGTCCCCAGCGCCAACTTCTTCCCGTCCGGGCTATACGCCAGAGACGTAATCGCCGCAACGGGATGATCTACGACAATCGGCGTAGGACCGGTTGGAACCGGCGGCGTTGTCTGTGTCGCTGAATTTGCCGTTACTGGCGTTCCCGGCTTTACAGTCACAGGCGGTGGCGTCTTGGCGGGGACAGCCACAGGAGGCACAACCGTCTTGCTGTCCGGCTTTACAGGCGCAACCGCTTTCGTCGAGACCGCCGGTTTTACGTCCGGCTTTGCCTGCGCATTTGCGGTATCAACCACGGAGAACACGGAGGACACGGAGAAACACAGGAGAGAAAGGCGCAGAATATTTCGCCATGATTTCACTTTTGCAGACATCCTGCCTCCGCTTTTCACACTCTGTTTCTGTTCTCTCCAACTGCATTTCTCCGTGTCCTCCGTGTTCTTCGTGGTTTACTATTCTTACCCTACGGCCTTGCGGATGTGCGAGCCGCCGCGCGCCAGGGTGATGCGGACGCCTTCCGGGGACGCGATGCTCTGCGTGTAGTCGATGCCCAGGCAGTGGTAGATGGTCGCGGCCGAGGTCTTCCGGGCGAACCGGGATCGGAGGCCGGTTCCATGCCCCGCGCATCGGACGCGCCGACGACCGTGCCGCCCTTGACGCCGCCGCCCGCCAGCACGAGCGAGAAGACGCGGGGATAGTGGTCGCGCCCGCCGTCCTTGTTGATGATCGGCGTACGCCCGAACTCGCCCATGACCACGACAAGCGTGCGCTCCAGCAGGCCGCGCTGCGCCAGGTCGGCGATGAACGTGCCAAAGCCCTGATCGAATGTCGGCAGGACGCCGTTCTTCAAGCTGGTTGAAAATCTGCGAGTGGTTGTCCCAGCCGCCGAGCGAAACAGGTGACGAAGCGGACGCCCGCTTCCACCAGCCGCCGCGACAGCAGCAGGCTCTGCCCGAAGTTGTTGCGCCCGTAGGCGTTGCGCAGTTCTTCTTTTTCCTTCTTCAGGTCGAAGGCGGCGCGGGCCTCGGTCGAAGACAGCAGCGTGTAGGCGCGATTGTAGAAACTGTCTACGGCGCGGGCCGTGTCGCTGCCCTTTTCCTGCGCCTTGAACGCGCTGTCAACGGCTTCGCGCAGGGACTTGCGGCGATCCAGACGCTCTACGGTCATGTTGCCGGGCGCTTCCAGGTTCTGCACCTTGAAGTTGGGGTTGGCCGGGTCGCCGCCGGGATAGAACGGGTTCAGGGCCGCGCCCAGAAAGCCCGCGCCCTGCTCGCCCATCGGCTGCTGCACGGAGATGTAGGGCGGCAGGGCGCTGCGCGGGCCGAGCAGCTGGGACGCGACCGCGCCGTAACTGGGAACCGCGAAACCGGGCAGGGGCAGAAAGCCGGTCAGCATATAGTGCGTGCCGATCTCATGCGCTCCGGTCGGGCTGGTGACGCTGCGGACCACGCAGATTTTGTCGCCCACTTTCGCCGTTTTGGGCATGTGTTCGGAAATCTGCATCCCGCTTGCCGTCGTGTTGATGGGCTTGTAATCGCCCCGGATTTCCAGCGGCGCGTCCGGCTTCGGTCCAATGTATCCAGATGGCTCGGCCCGCCGCCCAGCCAGATCAGCACGCACGAGTCCGCCGTTCCCGCCCCTTTGGGCAGCGCGGCTTTGTTGGTCGTGTCCGCCAGCGCGTAGTACTTCGACAGGACAGGCCCAGCATGCTCAACATGCCGACCTTCAGAAAATCGCGCCGATGAAAGTTCTCGCAGTCGCTCAGCCAGTTGTAGCTCCATGGAAGCCCTCCGGGGTGTATGGTTAAATTAGTGATTGAAATAAAATTCGCGGGAGTCAGCAGCGCCCAGAGCAATCCTGCGCGCCCTCGGCGCGGTTTTTGGCTTTGCAGATCAGGGCGGTCGCTTTGGTCATTTCGGTCGGTGTCGGCGGACGGCAGAAGGTGCGCAGATAGCAGTCGCGCACCACATCCTCATCGGTTTTGGCGTCTTTCACGATGGTTCGCGTCGTTGTGCCGTTGTCCACTTTGTCCTCGATGTAGGGCGAGTTGATCATCGTCAGGGTTTGGACGAGATTGGGTTCCAGTTTCGGGTCGATCTCGGTCAGGAACTCGCGGTGCGACTGCCCGAAGGCGTCGAGGAAACTGTTGCCGATGGGAATGGCGGCCTGCACGGCGCGGGCTGCGCTCCGGGAAATTGCCGAACTGCTCCTTGACGCCGCACGCCTGATCTATCATGTCCAGCAGCACCTGCGCGGGCATCGGTTTCGGCATGAAGTGCGAGAAGAACCGGTCGTCCTGCTCGATTGGAGGCGTTGGGAACCGAGGAAAGTCTGATAGGTTTTGCGAGTTCAGGATCAGGCGAATGACGTGCTTGATGTCGTACTTGTGATCTACCAGTTCTTTCGCCAGCGCGTCCAGCAGGCCGGGAACGCTTTCCGGCGTGGTGGCGCGCATGTCGTCCACCGGGTGAATGATGCCTCTGCCGAAGTAGTACGACCACAGCCGATTGACGGTGGCGCGGGCGAAGAACGGGTTTTTCGGACTCGGTCATCCAGTTCGCCAGTCCCGTCGATCATGTCCGGCTGATCGGGCGCGGGCTGCTTGTCGCCCAGATAGGTGGCGGGCGCGATTTTGCCCCGGTTGCGGCCTGTCACCGACTGGTTGCGTCAATTGCGCGCCTGTGATTGTAGCCGATGATCTCCTCGTCGTACAGACGCCCGCCCCGCCCCGACACCTTCTGCGAAAAGGCGGCGAAGTTCCAGTAGTCGTCGGTGGTCCAGCGGTCGAACGGGTGCTTGTGGCAGCGGGCGCAGGACATGCGGACGCCCAGAAACGCCTGCCCGATGTTCTCCATGCGGTCGTTGGCCTGCCGCTCGATGCGATAGAAGTTGGCCGGGCCGTTCTGATAGGTGCTGCCCCGCGCCGTAATCAGCTCGCGCACGAACTGGTCCTACGGCTTGTTGTCGCGGACGCTGTTCCAGATCCACTCGTAGAACAGCACCGCGCTCGCGTTCGCGAGAGGATCGTTGCCGTTGCCGATTTTGCGCGGATTGACGCGCAGCAGATCGGACAGGCGCATGGCGCGATAATCGGCGAACTCCGGCTTTTCCAGCAGCGCGTCTATCAGTTTGGCGCGCTTGTCAGGGGCGGTGTCTGCCTGAAACGCGGTGATCTCTTCGGGCGTGGGCAGGCGTCCCAGCGTGTCGAGCGTGACGCGGCGCAGAAATTCCAGGTCCGTCGCTGATGGCGGGACGGCACGACGTTGAGCGCTTTCAGGTTGTCGAACACGTAACTTGTCAATGATGTTGCCGGCGGGCAGCGCCGGGTACGCGCCCTTGCGCTCCTGCGGCAAGGTGACGAACGAGGCGGCAATGGTTCCCAGATAGCGGCCCAAAATCGCGCCCCCGCCCCAGCGCTAGCCCGGTCACTTCGCCGCCCGCCGCGACACTGAGAACGCCGCTATTGGTGGACTGAAACACGGTCTGCGCTGGTCACGTCGCGCTTGCTGCCATCCGTGTACGTGGCCCATACGCGCAGTTGCGTTTGCGGCGCTTCGGCGCGGGACGGAGCGGACAGGCTTTGCCGCGACAACTACAATCGATTTGCCGTTCTTGCCGCGTGGCTTTGTGCCTGCGCTGTTTTGATCGGCGGCTGGTTTTACAATCGGCGTCGGTAGCGGGGCTGATGCAGGGTCACTTTGGCGGGCGTAATGGTCAGGGAGACAAGGCGCGGGTCTTTTTCGCTAAATGGCGCGCCCTGCTTGATCCAGTTGAGGAGCGTGTTGTAATCGGGCGAACCGGGCGCGAAAGCGCGGCCCGCCGCCGTGCGGAACCTGTCCCGCCGCTTTCAGGAGCAGCAGACTTTTTTCCGGTTCGGCGAAATTGATGCGCCGCCCCCGCGCGCCATAGATAAGCGGCTCGTAATCGTCTTCCGGGCTGAGGGTCAGGAGAGAAATCTGAAACCCGCCCCGGCCGCCGAACTTGCCATGACACGCCGCGGTGGAGCAGCTGTTCCGGTCCAGAATGGGCGCCACATCCCGCAGAAACTCGACGGGTTTCACAATGGGTTTAGAAGCGACGGCAGCTTTAGAAGCGGTGACAGCGGCAGAACCGTTCGCCACAATCTTTGCGGGGGCAGCAGAGGCTTTCGCGTCGGCCTTCGGAGTCGGTGGCGCGGCAAACGCGGCAGAAGTTACGCCACTCCAAACAACCAGTGTAGACAAAAGGGAGAACCGAACAAAGCGCATAAAATTAGCCTCAGTAGTTCCGAAGAAAAGGAGTTGCCCTGTGCAAATCTATCAAAGCGATGTTCCCAACACCGAATACCAAATACCAAACACCGACTTATTCCGCTTTGGACACGCGCCCATGCCTGCGAGTTGCACATATTTTACGGTTTTTTAGATTGTTGACGCGCCTATCTTCTAAATGTTCAACAATGACGAATAGATGCGCAAAGGAATGGCTTAAAACGCCGTATGCAAGGATAGCGCTAAACCATTTCTTGACAGCATGGTATCTCTCATGCTATGATGAATTTGATACTCTTGGCTGATTGTGTTTTCGCTCCATCGGGAGGCTTACATTAGCGGTGTATGCGCCAACATATTCGACGAACTCCTGTATGCTTTAATATGGGCGATTTCAAGGAGAACCCCAAACGTGAAAGACCCGGAACAACCTGACAATAGCAAGTTTCCGCTGACGAACAACGTCCCCAAAGGCGCATCCTCTTTCGAGGCCAAGCCTGCGGCTGCCGCATCCACCAAAACGGCGCGGCCTCGCAACGTCTGGACCTATCTCAAATGGGGCGTGGTTTCCGTTGTCACGGTTGGAGCGTTGGTTGCCGGAACTGCCTTCGGGTATCTCTATCACAACAGCAAGGAGATTGCCAGCGCGATCAATCAAATTGCCTCCATCCCAGGGAAGTGTTTGGGGACCGCGATATTACCGCGCCCTGGACACCGGAAAGACAAGGATTAACGGCCAAGGGTACCTCGATCAACGTCCTGATTATGGGCTGTGATCATGATTATGATGACCGGACGCAAAAGCCCATCCTGACAACTCCGGGCCGCAGCGACAGTATTCTGCTCGCGCATGTAGATTTTGCCGCCGGTACGATCAAGTGCCTGACCATCCCCCGGGACACTGCCGTATCCATTCCCGACCATCGTGGCCTGCATAAAATCAACGCTGCGCATGAATTCGGTGACAACGACCTGTCGGTTCGCACCATCAAGGAACGCTTTGGAATTGACAGCGATTACTACGTCACGCTGGATTTCGAGAGTTTTCAGAAAATCGTCAACGCAACTTGGCGGCGTGGATGTCAACATTCACAAACCCCTCAACTATGACGACAACTGGGGCAACTTGCACGTTCATCTACAGCCGGGTATGCAGCATCTGAATGGGTATAAGGCGATGGGCTACGTGAGTATTCGCCACTCCGACAGCGACCTTGCCCGTTCGGAACGCCAGCATGAGTTCCTGGAAGCGGTCCGCAGCAAAGTCAATCCAACCATTATTACAAAATTGCCGGGCATATTTAACGCGATCACCTCGGACCTGCATTCTAATCTGAACCAGGACCAAATGATCTGCGCTCGCCAACTTCGCCCGCAAACTCAAGCCGGAACAGATACAGCTGATTACCCTGCCGAACTATGAGGGCCGCAGTTACTGCTACATTTATCAGGACAAGGCCACCAAAGTCATCGCGGATTTGTTCTATGAGGGCGACCAGACAAGGGTGCTATTGGATTTGCCCAATTGGGAACAGGTGGCGTCACTCAACAATTCGCGCGGTCTGAACAGTTCCGGGGAGGGCGGCGGCGGCAGCGAAGGTTCCGGGCGTCGGCGTTCACGGCGGCACAGTTCCGCAGCCTCTGAAGCCAGCCTTCCCCGCGATGATAGCGGCAACCCCCTCACGGATACCAAAGACGGCTCAGAGACAACAAGTGATCTGACGCCCGTAGACGGCGTGACTGAAGAGAGAGTTTCGGACGGGAAACGCGCGCATCGGAAGCGTAATGGGAATTCCGGTGATACGTCCGACGACACTCAGAAGAGCAAAGACAAAGACTCTTCAGGCGATGCCGGTTCCAAAGACAGTGGCAAAGATTCCGGCGACAAGAGCGACAAGACGGACAAGGGCGGCAGCGGTTCCAAAGACACCGATACCAAAACAGACAGTGGCGACAAAGGCGACAAAACCGGCGGCGATAAGACCGACACCACCGGCGATAAAACCGGCGGCACACTCTAACGAAAAACAATGGCGTAGGGGCATAACATGTCATGCCCTCCTCCATGAACAATTACGCGGACACGCCGCCCATGCGGACACACTGCCAACGCGGACATACGCCGCTCATGCGGACACAACAAGTTGTGTCCATACGGACGTATATTTGTATAGCGGAGATGAAAAGGAGCGCACCTGACAACAGGTACGCTCCTTTATGTTTCACTACTTTTGGGTTGAGGCAGTTCACGCGCGAACGATCAACGCATTTCGCGGCCTTCCGCCTGGCGCTTGGCCTTGGCGATTTTGCGCAGGCGCGCGGCGGCTTCGCGGCGGCGCTTGTCACTGGGCTTCTCATAATGCTCGTGGGCGCGGGCTTCCTTTAAGATGCCACTCTCCATCGTCTGCTTCTTAAAGCGGCGCAGGGCGCCTTCGATGCCTTCGCCAGGCTTCACGGATACTTGTGCCAAATGTGCCTACTTCCTTTCGATGTCCCGTATCACGGGTATGTGTTTTGTCAACATGCGCGTCGGCCAAAAGCCGGGGTATATAAGAGGGATGGCGGCGCGATACAATCACAGGCGCCGTCCTGAACTTAGACCTATTATACCGCATATTTTCCCCGAATACACGCCATCAAAAAAGATGCGCCCAAACTTTGCGCGCAGGAAGCGATAAAACAGCATTGTCTTCATCCTTCATCCTTCATCCTTCCGCCTTCATCCTTCGCTACCCTATATTGGCATAGCGCGGGTCTACGGAGGGTGGCACAAAGTCCTTGCTTTTCGCCTGAAGCAATTCCGGCAGGGTTGCGGCGGAGCGCAGAATAGCTCTGTCTCTATCTCCTGTCAAGTCTACGATCAGCGGCTGCTTGAATGGAAGGCGACGGCGATCCAGATGCGCCAGTACAACAGGACGATGCGGCTGATCGGGAAGCAAACCGGCCACAATGCCGTACTCCCCGGTGGTCAACTGAACCGCTGCGCCTACCGGGTACAGCGCGACCCGCTTGCATAAAGCCACCGCAACCTGACGCTCAAAAAGCGTGTCAGCATGGCTGATAATATAGGAGATGGCCGCATCCGGCAGCACGGGCGCAATCCCGAAACGCGCCCCCGTCAGCGAATCGTATGTTTCCGCAACCGCGATGATGCAGGCCAGCAGGCTCAATTTATCGCCGCGCAGATGCTGTGGATAGCCACTGCCGTCCAGCCGCTCATGGTGGCGCAAAATCAGCCCGCAGGATGTCTGACTCACCGCCTGCGAATGTACCAGATGCTCGAAGCCCATTTGAGAATGGCATTCAATTTCCGCGCATTGCTCCGGCGTGGGCGGTGTGGCGCTGCGCTGCAACTCGTCGGGCAGAAAAATCATGCCCGTGTCATGAAACAACGCGGCTACGGCCAGATCGTGCAGCATGTCGCGCGGGGCGCGCAAATCCAGGGCAAGCACAATTCCCAGCACGGCCACATTGACGGAATGCTGCATCAGACGGTCGGAACTGGCCGCCACATTGCACAGCGTCACCAGCGGCTTGTTGGCGCGGCTCAGGGCCTGGAGCAGGCTGTCGGTCGCGATTTTGATCGCGGCGGCATCCAGAACCACCTTTTTGTTCGCAAACTCCTGTTGCAGTTGCGCGAAAGACTGGCCTAAGACCTGCCGGCACTGGTCGCGCAGATCGGAGCGAGTTGGCTTTACTAAAGTCTCGCCATTGGCGGGATCAATGAAGATGGAAAGGATGCGAAACTTGCGCATACGAATGATATGGTGCATCCCCAACCGCTGTCCGCGCGCAATCAGCACGCGCCCCTGCGGATCGCAAATATCCTCCGCAACGCACATCCCCTCGCGCGCATCCTTCGACACTACAAACTGCATGGCCCTGCTCCACAGGCATCAGATGTTCGCGAGGCATGAAAAAAATACCTGAGTTTCTGACACCTGAATACCGAAAATCTAAATAACCGCTGTATCCTGCAAGGATTATGGTTATTGTATCGCGCCGGTTCAGAGGCAGCCGGAATTTACGGTACTTCAACGAGGAGATGTAGCGCCGTTTTCTGATGGTTGCCACACTTTCACATACAACTCGCGTTCAAAGGCCCATAAGTCAGAAAAAAAGCGCCACAGGAGCCTGAAGCCCTGTGGCGCGAAGTTAGGAGAAACTTCATGCGCATGAAGTTTGATTATAGCGTACCCGCATATCTCTAATTTCGCGTAGTTTTTATGAGATATTCTCATAATTTTAACAGACCTACCGCTTATTTTCGTGGCTCTATGCCTGTTGTTCTACAAAAAGGCGCGCCTGAAACTCTGTAGGTTGAATATGCCGCAAACGCATTGCGCTCGTTTGGAAGGAGAGGCTGCTATGAATTGTAATCGCCACACAACATTGCTTGTGGTAAGTTTTTTGTGTCTGGCTCCAATGGCCCATGCGCAAACTTTTGTCAACGGCACGTTCGACACAGACGTTCCCGGCAATGGCACAGGCGGAGGATATACTTCCAGCGGAGCTGACAACCTCCGGCAAACCACGGGTGGCAACCCTGGCGCAGCCTTCCGCCTCAACGCGTTTGGTGAAGTTGCCACCGACCCGACCCTTTCTCAAACAGTGTCTGGCTTCACCGTTGGCAATACTTATCGCTTCTCAGGCGATTATGCCAGTTATCAGCCTCAGTTTGGAAGTTTCATGGCCCTGTCTTTCGGCGTGTCTGTGAATGGGGTTCTCATCTCGCAATTCGCGCGCCCTTTTGCCGACAACACTTCCACGGCCTACAAACCGTTCAGCGTGAATTTTGTGGCTCCCACAAGCACGGCAACGATTACTATCAGCGCGGAGCGAAACGGCGACGATTTGAGTTATCTTGTTGATAACCTTGCTGTAGTCCCTGAACCCGGTTTTGGCGCCCTCCTCGCTGGCCTAACCCTCACCGGAGCCACCCTCCTGCGCCGTCGTAAACGTGGGAAACTCAAACTTTGCGAAAATTGTTCAATCGTTCTCCGAATGTAGTGACGATTATCTCTTAACCACTGGCGGAACATGAATTTTTGCAGGAATTAACAGGGAATTGGCGTGAATGTAGCCGGTTGGCATAAATCTTGCAAGAGTACAGGTAATGGTAGTCTCTTGGATGCCCTACTGCTTCTCTGCTTTCACCTGTTTTCCCAAAGGAGTTACTTTCATGTGTTCTCGCCATTCCGGCCTTGCTGCTGCGTTTGGTTCCTGCGCTCTTGGCGCGTTGTCCCTCTTCTCCCTTCCTGCCCACGCCCAGGTGACGCTCGACTTCAACTCTCTTCCTAATCCCATTAACAGTGACGGCGACAATTCGCAGGGCTTTTCTGTTACCCAAAATGGCTTCACCGTCACAAACACCTCCAAAACTAATCCCCTCGAGAGCGTTGCCCCTAACGGTAACAGCATCGGCTATAACTATACTGGTTCCGTGGCGCTTTATACCGTTACAGATATAAGCGCGAAGATACTGACACAAAACAACGGCAATTTGTTTAACCTGAATTCCGTTGATCTTGCCAACGTACTTCTGCAATCTGTTGTGCCTCAGGGCGCGACAGTCATTTTCACCGGCAACAAGGCCGGTGGCGCGACGGTGACAAAGACCTACACGCATGGAACTAACAACAGTCTCGAAACTCTCCCCTTCGGCAGCGATTTCACCAATCTCACATCCGTTAATTTTTGGCTCTGGTGGTAACTACTATCAGTTTGACAACATCGTCGTGACACCCACCGCCGTTCCCGAACCCGGCAGTATCGCCCTTCTTATGGGTATGAGCGCAGTCGGAGCCGCCTTGCTGCGCCGTCGCAAACAGGCCTGCAACGCCGCCTGACCTTTGCATGTACATACGCATCTGCCAAACGTACAAAAGCGGAGTCAAGTTTTTACCTGACACCGCTCCCTATATTTTGTTTGTGAGAACACCGGAACTCGAAGCTGGAACCCACGCCATAATAGGGCGTTGCTCTACCGACTGAAAAGCTGTATTCGGGGTGTATGACCTTGACGCTCGCCGGGTAAGAGTTGGAAGCTCTAGGCCGATGGCGCGAAAGGCGGGACTTTGACCGGGCAGTTCCACAGGTAAAGTCAATTCCATTATAGATACTACGGAAATATTGCGCAAGCTGGAAGGGTGTGCGTTGAATAGTGTTGCTCAAAAGCGTCTGCGTGAAATTTTCTCCAATTGGAGAAAACCATGATTCTGTACGCTGCCTCTTATCGCCATTCTTCGGGTGAACAGTCGGCGCACGGTTCCTCATCTAAAATATTAATGTGTACATCGGTCTGCATGATGTGCAGCGAATATGCCCCGGTTTCGCGTCAGGTGACATGGAGCGGGGCGTTTGATGTTCTGCGTGGTTCGGCGTGGATTAGAATGGCCTGAATGTTGGCGGGAACAGATGCAGGCGCATGGCGTCCAGCGTGTCGGCGGGCGTGTCACGCAGCAGGGCGGCAAGGGCGTTGTTCTGGCTAGCTTCGTACTCCATGTTTGTTGTCCTACCTGTCTTTTTGCGCGTGATGTATTTTCTGCGACAGGCGGGGCTTTTCTTTACTGACACTGGTACATGTACCGGCGGATATATGTGCCAAAGCTACATCAGCCACAGAACTCCTTGACGGGTGCTGTGGCTGATTTGTTGCATTGGCTGTGCGTGACGCTCAGGCGGCGTTACGCGCGTGTTTTGCGGCGGCGGCGCAGGAAGGCGGCTCCGGTCAGGGCAGAGCAGGTCAGGAAGGCGAGCGTGGAGGGTTCAGGGGTTACGGTTACCGTACCGTGAAGAATGAAGTCCAGGTTAGGGTCCTGCGCGTTGTAGGGACTGACATGTGCGCGGAATTCTGTGTTGGTCCCATTGAAGACAAAATTCGTATCAACGGTCCAAGCGGGATTGATGCCAATAAATTCCGTCTGGAGCGGCCCGGTTCCCTGATTTGACCAATCGCCGTTGATCAACACATCTAGCGCATAAGAGCCGTTGGCATCGATAAGGCCGCTTCCCCCACCCTGAAACTCCAGCCCAATGAGACCGCCGAAGTTTCGACGAACTATCCAGGTATTGCCGAACGACCCCCCATTGTTGTTAAAACCGGTTTCTTCGGGAGTGTTGTAGTTGAATGTATAACCGCCAACGGTTCCATCACTGGTCAGATCCGACGTGGCGAAGTTCGAGGTCTCCGCAATGTTGGAGACAGCAGTTCCCCCGTAGCCTGTCCACGCCAAGCCCGAATGGTCAGATTTTAGATTGATGCCATAGCCAGGAGCTGTGGCAGGGCCACTGGTTGAGTAAGCGTCTTGCGTCACCTGGTAAAAGGCGTTGGCGTTGGAGAAGTCGTTACTGGAGAAGGTCACATCGAAAGATGAGGTGCGATTGGGGAAGACGAACTGGGCTTGCGCGGCATGAGAGAGGCAGCCGCCCAGGAGCAGAAATGCAAGCGTTAGTTTACCGTAGCGCATGAGAAAATCTCCTTTGTGAAAACATGTCGTGAGAACACAATAATCAGGAAGGGCAGAAGATAGCCGAAAAGGATGTTCCTGCGCGTCAAATCGTTTGTGACGTCCCTGCCATGAACATTATAGCCATTACACTCCTACAAAACTCCTACAAGTTGAAAAGACCACGGCGCAGAGAAATGCAGCAGGATTTCGGCATAGATTAAGCTGCCATTTATAACTCATATTGCATAATTCATGCCAAACCGCTAGCTTTGCTATACTTTCATGAAAATACAGTAATTTATTTTACACGCATCGTTATTATGCCCTGTGAACGTCAACCTTCGCGCACAGGACTTTGCGGAGTCCACAGGGATACTCTGGTACAGGCCGGAAGGGGTGAGACTTGCGGGCTGTCTTGCGATGGTAGCGATTAGCTGCGCGCGAACAGGCGAACGGCTTCCTTCTTTGAACTTGCCCTGTGTCGGCAGGTATTCGCCTCTCCCGGCAAGTGTCAGTTCGTAAGGGAGGGGCGTATCGGGCAGGCTGTTGATCTTTGCAGCTTCGGTGACTTCGTAGGCCGTCGTGTCGGTCCAGCGGGCGGCACGGCGCAAGGGGCGCGGTATTTTCGAGGCAGGCATTGTTTTGGTTCCCTTCCATTGGGTAGAATGGGAACAGTTCAGGCTTCTCATGTTTGAACTTTTCCCGGTGTCAATCGGGAGGGGCTTGGGGGAATTGGCGTTCTCCTAAGCCCTCTTTGTTTGTCTTACAGCAGCTTCATGCAGTCAAGGGCGGCGGCTTTCTGGCTGTATCGCAGAACTGCCGTGTTCGTCGCGCCCCACAACCCCGCAATGGCTTTTACTTCTTCCAACAGGTTTGCAAGCGCGTCCTGTCCTACCCTGCGGCTTCTGTCGAGCAGGAACAGCCAGTCGAGGGAACTGCCCTTCGGACGCAGCACAACCCATTCATCAAGGGATTGCCGCGCCTGATCGCACAGGTACACGGTTCGCCGCTTGTTGCCCTTGCCATGCTGCACAATCAAGCAACCCTCCCCGGCGTCGTAATCCGCTACGCACAGATCAAGGCACTCCTGACGGCGCAGCCCGCCGAAGATGAGAACCGAAAGAACGACGCGGTACATTGCCACGCGCTGCAAGTCGGCAACCCGTTCGCAGGCGTCCAGCAGGGCGCAGACTTCTTCTGTGCTGACCGTCAGGCGTTGCGCCAAGTCTTTCTTCGGCAGGGTAATGGCTTTGGTCGGGTCGGCTTGCATGGCTCCGTTGTTGACAAGGAAGGTCGCCAGCGCCTTGATAGGATGGAACCTGCCGCGCAGCGTCCGGGGCCGCAGACCGCGCTCACTGTGAAAGTACAGATAGCGGCGCAGGGTGGAAACGTTGAAGTCGAACGCAGAAGCGTTGGCATGGCCGTTTTCCGTCAGCCAGCGCAGGAAACTGTTCAATCCGCTTTGATAGGTGCGGAAGGTGGTCACCGTTGCGCGTCTGCTCATGTTTGAGGAAGCGCAGGTAATCGGCGACGGCATCGTGTAGAAGCATCGTTTGGTTCTCCAATCGGGTTGTAAGCGTACTTTATCGCGGAGACGTTGCCCGTTAGAGTCTGAAACTCTGCCCAAACGAATGACGGGGTAGAGTTGGATACTCTACCCCGTCACGCTTATCAACCAATGGTGAGAGCACTGGGACTCGAACCCAGGGCCCACGCCTTAAAAGGGCGTTGCTCTACCGACTGAAAACAGCGAATTTGCGTGGATTTCCCTTCTCAAACGGCATCAAGTAACGGCTTGATACGCCGAGGAGGAGTTGCGAGACTTGCAGGGGCTTCGTGCTTCCATAAAGTCAGGCGCAAGTCTATCCCCTTCCCTGCCAAAGCCACAAGCCGCATGTTTGTACAGTCCCATGTGTGCGTAAGTTTGTGTCTGCTGAAATGTTTCTCCAATGGCGAAATGCGGGATTTTGCAGAAATAATTGAGCAAAGGGCGCAAAAGTGGCGGTTTGGCATGAATCTTGCAATACATAGAGGTAACGGTAGTCTTTTGGATACCCTCGCCGCTTCTGTATGCTTTCATCCCTTCTCACAAAGGAGTTTTGTTTATGCGTTTTGCGAAACTCGCTCTTGCCTGCTTTGCTTGTCTTGCCCTGTACGCTTCCACTGCTCACGCGCAGATTGCTACCTTCGACCTGTCCTATTCAGGAGCGCCCAACGGCAATTCCGCTGTGGGAACCGGGACTGTTACCCTCGATGAGTCGCTCATCAACAATCCGGGTATTAACTTTCAGAGAGGAAGCAACTTCATTACGGCGCTGACACTCACCATTTCGGGAGCCACTTCGGGAAATGGTACGTTCACCCTGTCGGATTTCGATGGTTCCGCTTCCAGCGTCTCAGGCGGGGGGTATCGCTTAAGCTTGGAGCCAGGGCCGGTAGACTTCTCGCAGGAGTTGGTGGGCCAGTCCAACTTTGGTGACTTCAACCTGTTTGGCAATAACGGTTCCGGCGCACCTCGCGGTATTTCCCCTAAAACAATCGCAACCGCTGAGGGAGGTGGCAATCCGTTGGCACTGACGAGTTTCCGCCCTGCCGCCGTGCCCGAACCCGGCTCTCTCGCCCTCCTAACCGGCCTGAGCCTCGCCGGAGCCGCCTTCCTGCGCCGCCGCAAACAGGCCCGCAACGCCGCCTGAATTCTGCCCAGGCAAAGTAAGCCTCCAAACGTACAGGAGCGGCATCAAGTAAACACTTGATGCCGCTCCTGATTGTTTCCAATGGTGAGAGCACTGGGACTCGAACCCAGGGCCCACGCCTTAAAAGGGCGTTGCTCTACCGACTGAGCTATGCTCTCGTATCAGCCCGAAATATTATTTCCGCGCTTCCTACACACTCCTTTATGCTACCCCAAATCTGGCTCATCTGTCAACCTCATTTTCTAAACTCTCCACAGAAAGCGCGGGTCGCGCCAGAGGGAAAAGCCCCTCTCCTAGCGCGTTGCGCGGCTAGGAGAGGCAGTATGTCCACAAGTGAACGCCCAGTGAGGTCAATCAGCGTAGTACGCTCGCCAACACGCCGTCCAGTATGATGGTCTGTTCGCGGGCGGGGCCAACGGACAGCGTGGCGATGGGAACACCGGCAAGTTCCTGCACCCGGTCGACAAAGGCGCGGGCGTTGGCGGGCAGGTCTTCCAATCGCTTCGCGTTCGACAGGTCTTCCGACCAGCCCGGAAGCGTCTCGTACACCGCTGTAATATCCGTCCGGAACGGCAGATCGGAGGGCAGGTCTTCCAGCCGTTCGCCGCCTGTGGTTTCGTAGCCCACGCAGATTTTCACCTCGTCCAGTCCGGCAAGCACGTCCAGATGCCCGAGCGCAAGGCAACTCAGGCCGTTTACCTGAACCGAGTAGCGCAAAATCATCGTATCCAGCCAGCCGCAGCGGCGGGGGCGTCCCGTCGTCGTGCCGTACTCGTGCCCCCGTTCCCGGATGTAATGCCCGATGTCGTTCAGCTGCTCGGTAGGAAATACGCCCGCGCCAACCCGCGTGGTATACGACTTCGCCACGCCGATCACGCCGTCAATCTGCGTCGGCCCGACGCCGGTTCCGATACACGCGCCGCCCGCAATCGGGTGCGAAGACGTGACATACGGGATACGTGCCCAAATCCAGATCGAGCAGTGTACCCTGCGCCCCCTCGAACAACACGCCCTTCCCGCTTCGCGCCATCCGGCTGACCATTGCCGCCGTATCCTGCACATACGGCTTCAACGCCTGCGCATAACCCGCATACTCTTTCAGCATCGCGTCGGCATCCAGTCCCGCATGTCCGTACACTTTCGTCAGGATCGCGTTCTTTTCCGCCAGAACGGATGCGCAGGCGGGATTCGAAGCGGGCCGGGTCTACAAACTCGCCCATGCGAATACCAACTCGCGCGGCCTTGTCCATATATGCCGGACCGATGCCACGCCCCGTCGTGCCGAGTTTGTCCACCCCGCGTTCCGCCTCCTGCAACTCATCCAGCAGGCGGTGGTACGGCAGAATGATATGCGTGGAAGCGGAAATTTTCAGATTGCTCAGGGAAATGCCGCGCGTTTGCGAGGCCATCCAATTCGCCGACGAGGACGCCGGGATCAATGACCACGCCATCGGTAATAACGCACATAATGCCGGGATGCAGAATCCCGGCGGGGATGAGGTGAAACTTGTACTCTTCGGTTCCGACCGTGACGGAGTGGCCGGCGTTGTTGCCACCCCCGAAACGAACGACCATTGCCGACTGCGACGCGAGGTAGTCAATGATTTTGCCTTTGGCCTCATCGCCCCACTGCGCGCCCACGATCACAATATTCGCCATCTATCGCTCTCCTACCCCGGACGAGACGTAACCGCTCAAAGGATGAAGGATGAAGCACAATACCCATTCATCCTTCATCCTTCCTCCTTCATCCTTCACTTCGGGGCGGTCCGTTCCTCCCTTTTCCCTCCGCCAGGTTCGCCATTCTAAACAGCCGCGCGCAACTACAGCCGCTTAAATCAGGAATGGACGTGAGAGGGGATTCGGAGGCGATTGCTGAGTCCCTCAACGCAAAATGGATAGCATGCGCTATCCATTTGAGGGCCTGGCCTAACCACTTTGTCAATTATATTCTACCCGGCAGGCGTTTGTCAAGGCAAAACAATCTTCCCTAAAATCACCGCTTGTTTTGCGCCTGTTGCTGAAGGCGCGTTTGACGGGCGGCCATGCAGGGTTTCATACGCCAGCAGCGCGAACGCGACGGCTTCTTTAGCGTCATCGGGCAGGCCAAATTCGGCATGAGTGGTGATACGCGCCGGGCAGCAGCTGTTCGCGCAAATGCCGCATCAGCGTTAAATTTTGGACGCCCCCACCGCCGACTATTACCGTGTCAATCCTTCCACGCGGCAGCAGCCAATCCGCATAAGCGCAGGCTATAATTTCCGCTGTCAGGCGAGTCGCCGTTGCCAGAATGTCGTCACTCTTGCAGCCATGTTTTTGCGATTCCTGATAAAATCGCTCGGCGTAAGCCTGTCCGAACCGTTCGCGCCCCGTTGTTTTGGGTGGCGGCAGGGCAAAATAATCGTCCTCTAAAAAGCGGTTGAGCAATGGAACGCAGACATGCCCCCGCGCCGCCATGCCGCCTTCTGCATCGTAATTCAAATGGCCTTCGCTTACCGTTTGCGCCAGCGCGTCCAGCAGCATATTTCCCGGCCCCGTGTCGAACGCGATTACGTCTTCCAATACGCCCTTTGCCGGCAGATACGTCACGTTTGCGATGCCGCCGATGTTCTGAACTGCGCGGGTTTCCTGCGCGGAATGGAAGAGCGCGTAATCGGCAAACGGCACAAGCGGCGCTCCCTGCCCGCCTGCCGCCATATCCGCCGGACGAAAATCCGCCACAACCACGCAGCCCGTCCGTTGGGCAATCACGCTCGGTTCCCCGATTTGCAGCGTTCCCGTCACCGCCATGCCCGCAATGTCAAACGGAGTTGGCTGATGCCATACCGTTTGCCCGTGCGAAGCGATACAATCCACGTCGGACAGCGCAACGCCCGCGTTTTCCGCCGCGATTCGCGCCGCCTCTGCAAACTCCTCGCCAATCCGAACATTGAGCGCGGTAATCGTTTGCAACGGCGCATCCGGGCGGCAGGCATCCAGAATCGCCCCCGCAATTCCGCAGGCCACGCGACACACGAAAACCCGCGCAAGTTCCACGTCAATGTATCGCCCTGACCCGCAAACTCCACCAGCGCAGCGTCAATCCCATCTACGGACGTGCCGGACATCAGCCCGAGAATAAGCAGGGGAAGGGAAGAGGGAAAAGGAAAAAGGGAAAAGGAAGACTGCGCTTCCGTCTCGTTTCCATCATGCAAAGTAGCGCTCCCTCTTTTCCCTTTTCCCTCTTCCCTTTTCCCTATCTTCTCCTCACTCATTGAAATGAAACTCCTCCCACGTCACCTTGCCCGACTCGACCATTTTCTTCAATTTCTTTTGCGCCGAAGAGAGTTCCGAGCGGTTGGACTTAAACTCGATGAATACGATCCTGTCTTCCTCGAACTGAACGCCATCTACGGGCGTGCCGAGAAAACGGAAATTGGCGGAATCATACGGGTACTTGTCCATCAGGGGAAACCATTGTTCCGTAATGCGGCCATAGGACGCGGACAGACTGCGCTGCCGGGTCTTCTGCTCTTCCAACATTTTGAGCGCAACATCCAGACGCCGCTTCATCCAGGCCACATAGCCCCACCCACCGCCACAAACAGCCATCAGCACAAGCAATGCGATTTTCGTACCCAATGCGGTTCCTTTTCCATTTGCCGCGCGTTCGCGCAGCATAGCCCCCAACGCGGTATAATACAGGCAGAGAAACGTCAAATACAATTGTGAGGTGATTCCCTTGCCGACTTATGGCTATCAGTGTACCGAATGTAAGCATGAATTTTCTGTTTTTCAGGCGATGAAAGACGATCCGATTGAAATCTGCCCCGAATGTGGCAGCAAAGTGATCCGTCTGCTGTATCCTGTCGGCATCGTGTTCAAGGGTTCCGGCTGGTACATCAACGACTCGCGCAAGCCCGACACCAGCGACAGCGCCAAAGCGGAAAAGGCGGAAACGGAAAAGGGCAGCGTTGACAAGAACAGTTCCGACAAGCCCGGTTCCGAAACCAAAAGCGAACCTGCCGACAGCAAATCCGCTGACAACAAATCCGACGGCAAGGCTGTAGAGAAACCTGCCACTCCTGCGCCCGCTTCCACGCCTGCTCCAACCGCCGGCGCGGACAAAAAATAGCCAACAACGTGTCATTGTTCACAAGAAAACTCGTAGGGACACAACATGTTGTATTCTCTCCCGGTATTGTGTCCTCTCCCGTAGTCCGCAATGCGGACACAATCGCGCTGATGTGGACACAATTCCGCCAATGCGGACACAACATGTTGTGTCCCTACGAACTCTGGTTTGAAGGTAGTTACCTTAGAGCCTATCGCAATAGGCGATTGCATTTGCGTCCGAAGGACGCTTGGCCGTAGGCCACTCAGACGGGTACGTTCTTTGTACCCGGCCTATTGGGATAGGCTCTTAACTTAATGCCATCATGCGAGGACGGACATGTCCAAAACCAATCTATTTTGCCTTGCGTCCCTCTTGACCCTGCTTTCCGCCATTGGGGTTTCACACGTTGCGCATCCCCAAACAGCCACGCCTCCTAATACCGAACCCCAGTCACCAACCACCAGTCACCAGCCACCAACACAGTCCCTCGGCGCGTTTATCACGCCCGTAGACGCCAGAGCCTCCAGTTCGCAGGAGGGCGCGGGACGAACGCCTAACAAGCTGATTGACGGCAGCGGATGGGGCGAAACAAAGCCCGGAAGCGGCGTGTATATTCATACCAACAACGTCGGCGCGGATGGCAACTGCATGTGGAATGGCGACGCCAATTCATGGCTGCTGTTCGATTTGGGAAAAGCGTATGGCGTCAACGGCGTTTATGTGTGGAACTACAACGAGGCGGGCGGATGGAACACGCGGGGCGTTCGGGAAGTGGCGATTTCCGCGTCTTCGGACAACAAGACCTTTTTGCCCGTTGGGACGTTCACGCTACGCATGGCATCGGGCATGGAAGACGAGCGCGGCGAAGCGGTCGCGTTCGACAAGACCGTTCGGGCGCGGTATTTCAAGTGGCAGATTAAAAGCAACTATCGGGGCGGCGAACAATCCGGGCTATCGGAAGTGCGTTTTTCCAACGCCGACGTGAAAGCCGCCCTGCCCCAACCCGTTGTCTGGAAACCCAAATATCCGCGCCCGGTTTACGTTATGGTTCCTTCCAGCATATCACTACCGGGCAGGGAAAACATTGTTTACCCCTCGGACGCCGGAATCGTGGATGTAACCAAAGCGCCTTACAATGCCAAAGGCGACGGCGTGACCGATGATACGGCTGCCATACAAAAAGCGTTCAGCGATTACCCGGAACGCAACGCCATTATCTATCTGCCCAATGGCGTGTATCTGGTGTCCAACACGCTGCGATGGGGCGGCAACGAGGGACAGCAGCGCAACACCGTCTTGCAGGGACAAAGCAAATCCGGCGCGGTTCTCAAACTGAAAGATAACTGCCCCGGCTTCGACAATCCGCGTAAACCGCAGGGCGTTGTGTATACAGGCCACGCGCCCGCGCAGCGTTTCAGCAACGAAATCCACAACCTGACCATAGATACGGGCTCGGCAATCCGGGCGCGTGTGGGGCGCAGTTCATCGCCAACAATCAGGGCGGGATGTGGGACGTGGATTTAGTATTCGGGAGATGGGCAGGGCGCTATCGGTCTGGACATGGGGTATACGGACGAACAGGGGCCGTGCCTTATCAAGCGCGTCAAAGTCGTCGGGTTCGACATCGGCATCCACGTCGCTACCAGCGTCGCCAGCGAAACTCTGGAACATATCACTGTCGAACATCAGAATAAATACGGGGTTCGCAACGATGGACAACCCTGTACGATTCGCGACCTGCGCAGCGTCAACGAGGTTCCCGGCCTGTACGCGGGCGGCGGTTTTACCACCCTGCTCGATAGCCGTTTCGAGGGTACGGGCAACGCATCCAAAATCGCCGCCGTCGAAATCCGTTCCGCCTGCTTCGCCCGCAACCTGCGCCAGTCCGGTTATCGCGCTCTCCTCAACAGCGGCACGGGCGCGCAAACGCGGATCATCACCGCGCCCAATGTCCCCATAGAGCAATACGCCACCAGGCCGACTGCCAGCCTGTTCGGCACTCCCGGCACAGGGCTGCGCCTGCCCATACGCGAAACGCCCGAACTGCCCTGGGACGCGCTTAACCAATGGTCAGGGCCATCCAAATTCGGCATCACGCCTGACAGTTACGACTTTGCCAGCGACGCCATTCAGAAAGCCATTGATTCGGGCGCGACAACCATCTATCTGCCACGCGGCGGCTATCGCATAGACAAAACCATTATCATTCGCGGCAATGTGCGGCGAATTATCGGCTGCCGCGCCTATCTGATCAGTCGAAACCCCGCTCAAAACGCATAAGCAGCCGATGTTCCGATTTGACAGACGGCGCCGCGCCGATTGTCTCCATCGAAGGCATCAGCACCGACTTTTCCAGCGGCCCCTATTTCTTCATGGAACATAACGCCAGTCGCGCTCTGGTCATGCAGCGGCTTGCCATCAACTTTCAGGGCGCGGAAGCGTACCGGACGGGGCCGCAAGGGACGGGGACGTGTTTATTGAAGATGTGGTCGGGCGCTACTTCCACTTCAAAAACCAGCATTTGTGGGCGCGGCAGTTCAACCCCGAAGGCGACGGCGTTCACATCGAAAACGATGGTGGAACCGCATGGATACTCGGCCTCAAAACCGAAGGCGGCGGCCCGCTTCTCGATTTGAAACACGGCAGCAAAACGGAACTGTTGGGCGGGTTCAGCTACTCCGTTGGCGACAGCGAACGCGCCCCGATGTTCGTCATTGACAACGCAGACGCCGCCATTACGTTCGCCGAAGTCTGCTTTACCAACAAACCGTTTCCCATCATTGTTCAGGAAACCCGCAAGGGCGTCACGAAAACCATCAAAAAAGACGATCCACTGTGGGGCCGGCATTTCACCCTGTACACAACGGGAAACACCACCCGTTGAATTCACCTCACCCCAACCCCTCTCCTTGCCGCGCAACGCGCTAGGAGAGGGGCTATTTTAGTTGTTTTACTTTCGTTCACATTCCAGTATTGCGCGTTAAACGTGTAGTAATATGCCTCTTTTCACCAGAACTGGCAAGCAAAAAAGCCCCTCTCCTAGCGCGTTGCGCGGCAAGGAGAGGGGTTGGGGTGAGGTAAAACGCTTACTTCTTGCTTTCGATGCGCAGATGGCCGGTTGCGGCGTCATAGGACACTTTGACATCCAGCGCGTCGCGGACGAATGAGAGCGGGACAATCGTGCGGCCCTTTTCCAGATAGGTTTTCGCTTCCATTTTCACCGTCTGGTTGTTGACCTTCGCCTCGTCCTCGCCCACCTTGAACTCGATTTCTCTCGTGCTGTTGAACGCGCGCAGGGTTTTAGACTGGTTGAACCACTGGATCGTGCCGCCCGTATGCTCGAATATCTGGCGGAACGGCGCAAGCGGCATCCCATGCTCCACGCGGGGCTGCACATCAAACGCGATGCGGGTATTGTCGAACGCCACCTGCATGGTGCGCCCCTTGCCCCGAATTGCGCCCGGTCCGAGCAGCGGCATGTTGCTGCGCGCGATCTTGATGGGCGCGACGGGTGCAGTGAGGTTGTCTGCGGCGGGGGCAAGCGGACGCGCGTGAATTACGTTGCGAGGCGCTTCGGAGGTGGTGACGGACGCCGAGACGGTATCCATTGTAAGCGCAGGGCGCGCGGCCATGTTGCCGGCGCGGCGCGGGCGGAGGGTGATGGGGGCCAGTCGCCGGTCATGGCAACCGGGGCGCGAAGGGCGGTGAACTCACCCGGCAGGGCGACGATGCCCATCAGTCCGGGCTTGACCACTTTCACGCGGGACTTGTCGGCGTTGTTTGCTATGCGGTCAATGTTGGCGAACGCGTTCGGCTTCACGGCAGACTTTTCACTCGTGTTTGTCGGGACGGGAAGCAGTTCGGCAGCCTTGCCGCGCGGCGTGAGCGGGGAAACTTTCGGCGCGTTCGCGGGGGTGGAATTCAGGCTGCTGCCCAAAGCGGAAGAGAGCGTTGCAGGGGAGCGCAGGAGTGTGGTATTGGCGGGCGGGGCCATCAGGCGGGACACCATCTCATCCGGGGCATGGAAAGACAGGTTGGCGCGGGGATCGGCGCTGTAACGGCTTGCGTCTACAGCTTCCCGAATTCCCTGCGTGACGGCATGGACGGGATCAGCGGAGCTTCTTGCCCAAATCCTGTATGTCTTTCTGGCGATTTGTCAAACCGCCCGGATTGTTGACGGTGATCTGCATACTGGTCGGCCTTCACTTTGGCAAGCGTGTCGCCATCGTACACCTCTACGCTGACCGTGTGCTGGCCGTTTGTAACCTTCGCGCTGTCCCAGTTCACGCTGAAAGGCGCGTAGTTGGTCAGCGACAGAAACACGTCATCAATGAAGAAACTCACATACGGGTTGTGAATGGAAGCGTCCAGCTTGATTTCCAGCGGCACAACGCCCTGTACCATCGCTTTGTTGCGCGGGAACTCGAACTTCACCAGCCCGGACGCGCCCGCAACCACTTTGACCTGCGTGGTGGTTGTCGCCGTATTGCCGTCCGCATCCTGCGCTTTGATGAGAATTTCATGCGCCCCCTCGGCAAGCAGGCCCGCTTCCATCTGGAACTCCAGATGCCCCGATTTGACGCGCGTGGCAAGATTCTTCTTCTTGACCGTGACGCCATCAATCAGCAGTTCCACAAAGCGCAGGCTGCCACCTTCAAAGCGGACATCCAGCGTCAGGGGAGCGTCTGAGGGGATGGTTCCCACCGTGTTGACTGTCAGGGATAAACCGCTCGCAGCGGGCGTAACAACCGTTTCCGCAAACGCGGCAGTGGCGGTTGTCCCTGCTACCAAGCCTACACCCGCAGTCAGCGCGAGCGCGCAAGCCATTCTCTTCATGTCGCCTCCTTTGATAATGACGAAACGTTGAATGATGAACATTCAGTACAAATTTGTGAATAAAAAACTCAGGACGGAACGAAGCAAAACGAAACGCGATGGAACAGGCAAATTGCCGAACCTGTATGTAGCGCTATGGCATGAGTCTGTGACATTATAGCGTCACTGCCGATTTTTAATTCAGGGTAGTTCCAATGCGACCTGACAACTAGGTGAGGTAATCAATGCTGCAAACATGCTGCAAGCGTGTGGATTTTTGGTGGTAGGAATACTCTAGCATAATCCGAAAGTCTTGTCAAGTGGGATTCTGGAAAAACGCGACTTTTGCCGGTAAAAAGTTGCAAATGTCCTGAAAGCGGAATAAAGTTATAACAATGCCCGCGTCTATCTATGCTTATAGACGCGGGCAAACGCCCAACTTGCGTGGTCGCGCTTCAATTTCCTATAAGTTCCCCTTCTCCCAAATTTCGGGAGAAGGGGTCAGGGGTTGAGGGCTACTTGCAAAGAGTTGCTTAATGCGCGGCGGCATCTGGCTTTACCGTGACCGCGCCCATATTGTGTTCCTGCCAGTAGGAGGCGTCCATGCCATCCGACTTGGGGGCCGGGGGATGCGCTCCCGGCGGTTTACGCGGAATCCCCGCCATTTTCGGGTCGCCCATTGCCCCACCGGAAGTCGGCGCTCCCGCGTTCATTTTCGGCTCGCCCGGTTTTGACGGTATTGGCTGCTTTCCGTTAGCCGCCGCCTGCGTGGGCGCAGACGGTTTGCCGGGAGGCGTCATAGGTTTGGCTTGGGCGGTTGCCTGCGTGGGCGCAGGTTTCTCCTCATCATGGTCGTCATGCCCCCCTTTCGTCGGGGGATTGACATACTTTCCGACCCCATACAACACGCTCAACAGCAGCGCGACAAGAATAAACGTGGAAGCGCTAAAACCTCGCTTCATAAGTCACCAACCTCCTCGCCTTGCGGCGCACAAAAAAATGGCTTTTGGCTCAGCGGCAAAGCGATTTACGCCTGCCCCTGATTTCAGTATAATACCGTTTTGCGTCCCTGTCAAGAAATCGTTTCCGACAGCGCTTTTGTAAGCCGTTCGCGGGTTTCGGCTTCCGACAAAGCCCGCGCTCCCGCCACGTAAAACGAGGCCCGCGCCATTCCGTGCCACACGCTCACGCGCGCGCTTTGTATGTCCCAGCCCAACTCTGCCAGTGCCTGACTTGTCCAAAACAGCCCGCCGGGTACATCCGGGTCTTCAATCTCAATCAGGGTCAGGGAACTCGACACATCGTTGCGAACCGCCAGCACACTGGCCGCGCGGCCTGAATGGACGGGAGGCGTCACAGAAGGGGCCGCGCTTGTTCCCGATAACGGCAGGTAGGGGGAAAGAGTGGCAGGCGCGCGGTTGGTTCCACGCCGCTTTTTCAGTATCTCTTTTACCGACAACTCGCCGCGCAATACTGAGCCAAGCCAAGAAGCGATTTCGCTCTGCTTGCCCGCTGACAATTGCCGTCCCCTAAAATCTACCCACAGGGTATCCAGCGCGATACGATCCCGTTCCCCGAAGCGGGTAAACACCTGCGCGCTGTGAACCGTCAATTCTCCCGCATACAGCACGGCGGCGATTTTGGCAAGCAGTCCCGGCTGCGGGTCGTCCAGAGCGCACACAGTCAATTCCGTGTAGGTAGCGTCGCGGGCGTCGTAGAAATCCACCACGCTTTCGCCCTGACGTACCCGGCGCACCATGCCGATGTGCTGCGCGATACGATCCAGATTCTGGTTCAGCAGATAGTGCGGCGGCATGGCCTGAACATGTTCCGTAACCTCCTCTTCCGGCAGGTTGTCCAGTTTCAATTCCCTGACCATCCGCTTTCGCGTTCGCGCAAGGCGCTCCTCATCCACACCCGTACCTGATTGTTCGTTCAAAGCCTCGGACGTTCGCCGCCATAATTCGTGCAAAAACCGCCCGTTTACCTGTGACCACACGTTTTCGCCCACCGCCCGCGTGTCCGCATACGTGAGCAGGTACAGCATATCTAATCGGTCGGTATCGTCTACAATCCGCGCGAAATTCTCAATCGTCTCGTTCAAATTCAGATCGCGCCAGCGCGAAGTTTCCGCCATTAGCAGATGATGCCGCACCAGAAAAACCACATTGGCCGTCGCGTTCGCGCTCCACCCCAATCGCTCGACAGACCCGCTCCGCCAGTTCCGCGCCCACATCCATGTGCGTTCCACCGGGCAGGGACTTGCCGCAGTCGTGCAGCAGTACGGCAAGCATCAGTTGTTCAGGATGCCCCAATTCCTTCAGAACGCGCCGCATGTCCGGCCACTCTTCGCCCGCCTGCCGCGCCAGAGCATCGTTTTCCCGCGTATCGGCAATTTGATCCAGATAGTGCAGGATGCGCAGGGTATGCTGCCCGACCGTATACTCATGCGAAGGGTCATACGGAATCAAGTCCATGATTCGGGCGAATTCCGGCACAAACCAGCCCAGTATTCCCAATTCGGCCATTCGCTGAACGATAGGCGCGATTTTGCCGGTTTTGCTCAAGATTCGGGTAAAAACCTGTCGCGGCGACAAGCGGCTGCGGCACTTCGGGGTGAATATCCAGCAGGTCGGCGCAAGCCTGTTCCAGCCGGTAGTGGAACTGTAAATCATATTTTTGCGCCAGTTCGCAGGCCCACAGCAGCCACGTCGGGTCTTCGGTTTCCAGCGCGCCGTTTGCGGGTACGATTCGTTTTCGTCGGCAGTCCAACCCGATGCCCAGCATCAGGCGGCTGTTTTCCACGCGCTGCATGGTATGTTCCGCCATACGCCGCGCGAAGGCCAGATGCGGATACAAATCCGCCATAAACCGCTCGACGGGCGGCGAATTGCGATTTTGTTCCTCGCTGTCGTAGCCCAGATGCTCGGCAATCTCTTCCTGCCGGGTGCGTACCAGCAAATCACGCGCCGCGCCGCTCAAACCGTGCAGCAGATTACGCGCCTGCAATAATTTTTCGCGCGCTTCGCCCAATCGCTGCGCCTCTTCCCCGCTTGAGTACTCCGCCCGCTGCATCACTTCCAAACCCCGCGCCCCCCGCATCCGGGCAGCGGCAAGGTTTTCCCGCGCCTGCACCAGCCACAACGCCGTATGAATGTCGCGCAATCCCCCCGCGCCCTCTTTCAGTTGCGGCTCTACAATGCGCGGCAGGTGTCCCCATTTCGCGAGCGCCTGCCGCCGTTCCGCCAGCTTGTCAAAAATAAATTCCGTTGAATTGAAGCCGGCCCAAAACGCGTCTTCCAGTTGAATGAACAGGCGCTCGTTTCCCGCAATCAAGCGGGCATCCAAAAGTCCGCTTGCCGTCTGGTGATCCAGCGCGACGCAATCCTCCAATAGGCGATAGCCGTACCCCACTTTCAGCCCGCATTTGCCGATGCACACGTCCATGATTTGCGTAAACATGTCGCGTATCAGCCGGTCGGTACGAGGGTCGGATTCGCGCAGGGGAACGAACGTGAGGTCAATATCTGAAAAGGGACACAGTTCGCGCCGTCCGTAGCCGCCGGTCGCGATCAGGGCAAGGGAGGGAGCGCACACTTCCACGCCCACCCGGAGGCAGGACAGGGCCAGCAGGCGCGACAGAAAAGCGTCCACCAGATCGCTCAGGACATGGCACAGATGCATTCCCAATTCCGCGCGATGGTCATGCGCGTCCTCCTGCCCTGGCGCGCGGCGCAACAGTCCGAGCAGTTTGGCACGTTCCGCTTGCAGGCAGGCGGCGGTATCCGCCGAAGTTGACAGGGAGGCAAACATCGCCAGATAGGGATTGGAAGCGCGGGGAATAGAAAACATAACGGCTTAAGACTGTTACTCCTCTACCACTTCAACCCGAATACCAATCGTGCGAATGATGCTCGCCGCCCGTTCACACTCCGGTTCGCTGCCGTGATGCACGACGGACTTGCCAAGATTGTCCACTTCCCACGTCTCAATCTCGGCCTCTTCCAGCGTACAGGCGGTTGCCTTCATTAATATGCCGGTGACCTGATCCCAGGTGTTCTTGTCGTTGTCATACACGATTACGATATAGCCGCTGCCGTTCGCGTCATCCAATCGCCGGTCATCCAAGTCCGGCAAAATTGTCGTGGTGCGTTCGGGGGCCATTGTTGCATTGCTCATACTTCAACCTCACTATTCCTTCGCCTGCTGGTTTACGGGATACCCGGTATCCATGCGCTGCTTCTGCTGCTGCAAGCGAACGCGCAGGCGTTTCAAATCCACACAGTTCAGCCCTATGTGCCGAATAGTATACTCCGCCTTTTTGGTAAGGGCGTTCAGTGTGCCATCCGGCATCAGCGAGTAATGATCTTCAAAATGGTCTTCACACAGGTCAACAAACCCGTAGCCCAATGCAATTAGTTCCGCGCTCGGCCAGTGCGCGTGTTTACAACCGGGCTTGTTACACCCATGACAGCACCAGTACAGGTTATAAAAATCATCTATCTTGTCAGGACAGGGCTTACGCGGGCAAAAATGGTCTATTTCAAAATGCCGATGTCCGCCAATATGATCCTCATGTAGATAGCAGTAAGCGCAACATTGCTCAAAATCGGAACGGACATACTCTTGAAATCGGTCATACTTCGTTCCGGCAACATCAGGAATCGGCTTCGTCCGTTCAAAGCGTCCCATATAAGCCTGTTACTCCGTTTCCTATCCAACGGCTATATTCCGGTAGAAGGCCGCTTTCTGGTCATCGCGCCATTGTGTCAGCACGTCGAGTTCCTTTGTTTCTTCCAAAGTCAGGACACCCAAAAACTCTTTATCCACCAACTCGTGAAAACGCGTTGAGCGTACATTGGTGTCTTCCTCAACGCAGGCAGGCGCGTCGCAGGATTCGAGCAGCGTATGTAAGGTATCCGCTGTGTCTTCCCTATCGCTGTTTTCCAGCCGGTGAATTTTCGGCCATGCTTTGCCTCCATATCCTTTTTGGGTTATCCTGTATACCTACATCACATGAACGTGCGAACCGTTCGCGTCTTTGGTCACTTCGATGCGGTGCGTGAAAGCGTCTTTCATTTCGTCCACATGAGTAATGACCAAAATCTTCTCAAAATCTTCCTTGATGCCGTCAATGGCTTCAATCAATTTTTCGCGGCCCTTGCCGTCCTGCGAACCGAAGCCCTCATCCAGAATCAGGGTTTGCAGTTTGGCTCCCGAACGCCGCGCCAGCAAGCGCGACAGGGCGATACGTATGGCAAAATTGACCCGGAACGCTTCGCCGCCGCTGAACATCTCATAGGGGCGCGAACCTAAATCATCCATTACTTCAATGTCGAGCGTTTCCGCTTCTTCTTTCGAGGTTTTCAGGATTTTTGTGGTGTGGAACATCACCTGCATAGCGTTGTCGGTAATTTTCGCCAGCAGGGTATTGGTTTCGTCCTGAAGTTCGGGAATGGCGTTCTCGATAATCAACGCCTGTACGCCCTTGCGCCCGAAAGCGTTTGCCAACGCGGTATACAGACGCTTCTCATCATCGGCTTTAATCCGCTCTTTATCGCGCTCTTTTTTCTGCGCCGCCGCGCCCGCGCAATTGGCGATGAACTTGACGAAACTCCCCTCCGCCACTTTCAGGCCGTTGAGTTCCTGCTGCAAGCGGGCAAAATCTGATTCGGCAACCGCAGCCTGCCGCTTCACCTCTTCGTACTGCCCCAACCGCTCCTGTAGTTCATTTCGACGGGTTTCCGCTTCCTGCCGTTCCTTATTTTTCCCGGTCAGAACCTGCTCCACGCGGGCAATATCCTGCATGGTTTGCGGCAGCGCGAACTGCGGCCTGCTCCAACTCCTGAATACGCTTGCGGCTCGGTTCCAGTCTTGCAATCTGCTGCTTGACGACCTCGTACTCGGACCGGGCCAGTTTCAGGCGTTCCAATTCCCGATCCAATCGCTGCCGCTGTATCCGTTGCGGGGCGGCAAAATCGTTCTGCGCCAGTTTTGTTTGCAGAGCGTCCAGATTTTTGCGGGCGGCTTCCAGTTCCGGCAGAGCCTGCGCATACGTTTCCAGTCGGGCGGTAAGATCGCGGAGGCGATTGGCGCGAAGCGTCTGTTCATCCCGCTGTTTTGTCAGCGCGGCAGCCTGCTCCTGAACCACAGTCAAGGCCTGCTTTTTCGCGCCGCCCTGCTGCTTCACCCGCTTCTGCTCCAGCCAGCATCTGCGCTTTTTTCGCCTGCTGTCGGGCCAGAACGTTCTCGCGCTTTGCGCCGCTCAGGTCGCTTTCGCAAACGGGACACGCGGCGCGGGGGCCTGCCAGCAGTTCCAGCACCTCATCCAGTTCCACAATCGCGGCGGCCAGTTCTTTGTTGCGCGCGCTCAGGTCGGCAAACGCCTGCTGCGTTGCCTCCTGCTCGGCAAGGGCGCGGATCAGTTCGGCCTCGATGCTTTGCATGTCCGCCAGCCCGTCGCGCAGGGTTTGCGCCTGCGTTTCCAGTTTGGCGCGTTCGCGGCTGCGCTCGTCTGCCGTTTGAACTTTGTTCTCGAACAGGCGGATTTCGCCGCGCAGTTCCTTTTCCATGCCGTCAATCACGCCGATAACCGTTCGCAAATCCGTATTGGCTTTGTTGAAGGCTTCGATTTCCGGTTCCAGCAGGTCACGCCGTTTGACGGCGTTTTCCAGCTGCGCGTAATCGCCCGCAATGGCGTCTTTCTGCGCCATTGTTTTTTGGAGCCGCTCCATCTGCGCCAGTTGATTGCACCGCTCGGCCTCGCGTAACTTGATGTCTTCCTGTATGCGCAGCACGACGTTTCGCGCCTGCTCCATCTGCCCCGCCAGCGCGTCCAACTGCGCCTTGCGCTCCCGCAGGCTCGCAGTAACGGCCTCCTGCTTCTCCACCAGCGATGTGACCTCATCCAGCCGAACCCGCGTCTGCTCCAGTTGCTCCTCATACTGCGGCAGGTTTGAAATCTCGGAATCAAGCAGGCGAATCTGCATTTCCAGTTCTTCGACGGCTTCCTTGCGCTCTTTCAGGCGTTCCCGCGCTTTTTCTTCCAGTCGCGTGTAGCGTTCCAACCCCAGAATTTCGCCCAATATCTGCTTGCGCTTATCCGGCGATTGGCGCGTAAACTCGTCGGCGTGTCCCTGCTGCAAGTACGCGGAATTGAGAAACGTCTCGTACTCCATACTGAGCAGGGTGACGATCTGCCTGCCCACTTCCTTTTGCGAGTTGCCGCCGATAGACGTGTAATCGCCCTTGCTGTCGCGCTGCGCCAGCGTCCACTCGCTGCCCGTCGCTTTGCCCCGCCGCCGCTTTTTGGTAACGCGATAAAACTGCCCGCTCAACTCAAACTCAAAGCGAACCTCCACCTCGTCCGCGCCCACCCGAATCACATCATCCTTGCTCGGCGCACGGGTTTTATCCCACAACGCCCACGTCATGGCGTCCAGAAGGGCGGACTTGCCGTTGCCGTTGTCCCCCGACAGACAGGCGACATGCAGCCCCTCAAACGGCAAGCGTCACGGGTTCCGCCCCGTAGCTCATAAAGTTTTTCAGCGTCAGTTTGATGGGAATCATAGTAAAAAGGAGTCAGTACCCTTCCTCCTCCGCCAACTCCTTGAACAGGGGTTCGGCGCAGGCGAGAAGGTCTTCTTTGCGGGGTTTTAGTTTTTCGTTGCCGTCAATATACAGGTTCAGGGCTTCGCGGGGGCTGATGCTTTCCGTGAAGGCGCGGCCCCGTTCCCGATCCTGGCGCTGCACTTTACGGCTGATGGACACCACCATGAACGCGGGAGCCAGCGCGTCGCGGATGTCGCGTTCGCGGATTTGCGGCAATTTGGAATGGTCAATTTTGTAGGTCAGTTTGACGATGTTGTTGCGCAGCGAATGACGCTTCACTTCCGCGACAATTTTTTCGGTCGGGTCGTCCCCTTCCGCGTCCACTTCGATTTCCAGCAGTTCGCGCCCCTCGTCAACGGGAATAAATTTGTAGTCCGCGCCGCCTTTGTATAAATCTACCAGCACAAAACCCTTGCGCTCGTCTTTTTCGCCGAAGTCAATGCGATCCGGGCTGCCGGAATACACGACATGCGGCTGGCCGTTTTTATTCAAATCTTGATGTTTGTGGATGTGTCCCAATGCGACGTAATCGAAAGCCGGGTCGGTCAGACTGGCAAGGGCGACTTTCGGTTCGCCCATTGTGAAATAGCCCTCCTGCCACGTAGACAGTTTCGCGCCATTGGCCCAAAAGTGTCCGAGCAGGATAGTGGGTATATCGTCATTGGCTTCGCGTACCTCGTCGGCAAGCAGCGCGAGATAATCCGTGTACTTTTGTTCCAGCAGCAGGCGGGTTTCGTCCAGCGTCTTGTTCAGAAACTCGTCACGGGCGATGGAGTAGCCTTTTATCAGGTAGGGCATGGCGGCCACGCGAACCTGTCCGGCGCGGGTATGCACCAGAAGGCTTTCCGGCTTGCGCAGCACATGCACGTTTTCCACGCCCAGCGTATGGTAAATCTCCACCGCGTTGGCGCGTCCGCGCACAGCGGGCATATCATGGTTGCCCGCGATCATCACGACGGGAATGTTGTTTGTCGTAAGGCGGCGGATACAATCGGCAAACTCGCGCTGATCCGTCTGGCGCGGATCGCGGGTTTTGTACGCATCCCCGGCAAAAACGGCCAGATCAATATCGGCTTCCAGCGCAAGATCAATCGCCTTGAGCAGCGACTGCTTGAAATCCTTCAGGCGCGAGTTCAGACCCGTATCCGGGTCCAGCCGCCCGTACAATTCCACGCCAAAATGCGTATCCGCAAAGTGCATCACCCGAACCGAACGCGCCATAAAAGCTCCTCATTTCAGGGAAGAGCAAGAATATACGTTCTCGTTTTCCCTCTTCATTATAGCAGTTCAGGAGGATGAAAGCAAGCGGACAACATACGGGTTGTTCAATTTGCGAACCGGGGACAATTATGGGAGGGTTGTTATGCGGCTATTTTGACCGATTGTTTTGGCTTGCGCAGAATACGCAGGAAGGCGCGAACCGCTCTGGGGTCAAAATGCGTTCCGGCCTGCTCCTGCAAATACTTGCGCACTCTGGTTTCCGGCCAGCCTTTGCGATAGGGACGGTCGGAACGTAAGGCGTCGTATACATCAATTACGGCAAATAAGCGGGCCGCGAGGGGTATCTCGTCCCCTTTCAAGCCCCGCGGATAACCCGTGCCGTCCCATTTCTCGTGATGGCAGTAGGGAATATCGAGCGCGGGACGTAAAAAGGTGATGGGCGAAAGGATTTCATGCGCAATGCCGGGATGCATTCGCATGATACTCCACTCCTCCTCGGTCAGCGCGCCGGGTTTGAGCAGAATACGATCCGGCACACCCATCTTGCCAATGTCGTGCAGCCGCGCGCCCCATTTAATATACAGCAGCTCCTCTTCATTCATGCCGATGCTTTGCGCCAGCCGGACAGCCAAATCCGTCACGCGCTCGCTATGCCCCTCCGTCTCCTTGTCGCGCCTGTCCAGAAGCCGGGACCAACTCTGAACCGTCGCGTCATACGATTGCCACATCATCTCCTTGATGCTGTCCGTTCCGGAAAGAAGCGTCCCCTGCTGCGATTCCAGAATCGTCAGGATCAGATCGGTATACGGGGTGGCGTTGCGTCCGCCGAAAAGCATATCCCCCTCGAAATCGTCGGCATGGCGGGCGCAGTTACGGCCCTGCTGTTTGGCTTCATACAGCGCCTTATCCGCTTCGGAAATCAGTTCGGAGGTGTCGGCGGTGGCCGCTTGAATCGTGGCAATGCCAATGCTTACGGTAATCGCGCGTTCCTTCCAGTCAGCCTTTTCTACCGCCCTGCGCAGCCGTTCCGCCACTTTTCTTGCGCCCGCCGCATCCGTCTGAGGCAGAACAACCACGAACTCTTCTCCTCCGTAACGCGCCACGAGGTCGGAGGAGCGATCCACGCCGGACAAACGCGCCTGTGACTGTAGTATCTGCGCCACCTGTTTCAGCGCGCCATCCCCGGCGGGATGCCCGAACGTATCATTGAACTGCTTGAATTTATCCACATCCAAAAGCAGCAGGGACAGCGCCGATCTTGCTCCCGGTGCTGCTCAAAAGCGACATGCAGCCACTCCTGAAAAGCGCGATGGTTTTTCAGCCCGGTCAGCCCGTCCGTTGTCGCCAGCGCATGGAGTTTCGCGTTGGCTTCATTTACCTGCGCGATTTGCGCTTCGATCTGCTGCTCATATGTTTTCTGCGCGGTTATATCCTGCGCCGTTCCCATGATCTGCTTCGGTGATCCGTCTTTTGCGCGGTTAAAAACAGTATCGCGGCTGTGCAGCCAGCGCCAGGTTCCGTCCGCGTGGCGCATACGATACTCGTTTTCGATAATGCCGCCATCCTCAGCAACGGCGAATGAGGCATAATAAGCGGCAAAACGCGATAAATCCTCCGGGTGTGCCACCGCGGCAGAAAATCCTGCGCCCATTTGCTGAATGGCTTCCGGGGAATAACCCAGAGTTACGCCGACTTGCCGGTTGGAATAAACATTGCAACACTCCACAAGATCATAAACATACAAGATGTTCGGGGAGGCTTCGGCAACGCTCTGGATGAAATGTCGGCTTTGCAAAAGTTTCTGCTCGGCTTCGCGTCGGGCGGTTATATCCGTGTGGGAACCTGCCATGCGGTACGGTCTTCCCCTCGCTGTCCCACATGGCCGCGCCCCTTGCCAGCACCCAGCGATAGGAATTGTCTTTGCAGCGCAGCCGGAACTCCACCTCGTAAATGGAATCGGGCTGTCCAAAATAAGCCTGAAGATTAGCGTCTACTCGATCTTTATCCTCCGGGTGCAGGTGGTTCATCCAGGCGTCTATATGGTTGGGGAACTCATGCTCCTCGTAGCCGATCATGCTTTTCCATCGGGATGAAAAGTAGACGTTCCCGGTACGAATGTCCCAATCCCACAAGCCATCCTGTGAGCCTTGCATCGCCAGCGCGTATCGCTCCTGAATCGCGCTAAAACGGTTGTTCGCCTGCTGTACTTCGTTAAGTTGCCGCCGTAGTTCCAGTTGCGCCATTACCTGCCGCGCAAGGGTTTGCATGGCGTTGCGTTGATAAGGCGTAAGATGACGCGGCACAGCAGTCTACCACGCACAGCGTTCCCAGTGCATAGCCTTCCGGGGTCACAAGCGGCGCTCCGGCATAGAAGCGAATATTCGGACCGGCAATCACGAACGGGTGGTCGGCGAAACGCGGGTCTTCTAAAGTATTAGGAACCTCCAGGATGTCGCGTTGCAGGATAGTATGGGCGCAAAAAGCAAGTTCGCGCGGTGTCTCGCTTATGTCTATACCGAAACAAGACTTAAACCACTGTCGGCGCAAATCTACCAGACTGACAAGGCTTATCGGTACGCCGCAAATGTCAGCCGCCAGTTGGGTGAGATCGTCGAACGCCTGTTCCGGCAGAGAATCCAGTACCGCATATTGTAGAAGCGCGGCAATGCGCTTGGTCTCGTTGTCGGGTGCAGGAACAGATATAGCTGGCATAGTTTTGTTGTATTTTCAACCTGCAAGGCCGCGCCTGCCGCAAACACAAGGAATGCAGTTTTCAGAAAGCGCGTCGCAAAGGCATTTATGATAGTTTTTAGTTGTTTTATGTTCGGATGAGCGTAGTCCAAACTTTATACAATCTCTTCTACCTTCCTGCTTCCAAATCGCTTATGCTTTTATATCCGCAAGCCATTGCGCCACTGTTATCGTGTCCTGCCAGCCGTCATCCCCATCCTCTACGCTCCACCACGCGGACAATACCGCCTGCGCCACGCCCCAACCGCGTACCCGCGCCATCTCCAATTCCAGTTCTTCGGCAAGCTGATATACCCGGCGTTTCAGCATTTGCCGCGGATTGTGGATCGCGTGGCGAGACGGCCATAGATTTCGCAGGATTGCGCCCACCTCATACGCGGGTTCGCCAATCAGCCCTTTGGGATCAATCGCCAGCCAGATCTCCATTTTCAGTTTCCAGAATGTTATCGTGGTGCAAATCGCCATGCAGCAGCACAGGCGAAGCGGAAGACGCAAGCAGTTCTAAAAACAGGGTTTCGGCTTCCTCTACCAGCGCGACAGGAAACGGGCCAACGCCGCCATCGAAATGCGTCCTCATTCTTTTCATGCCCTGCGCCCAATCCGCAACGGAAGGAAAATTGTGTTGTGGAGGAACCGGATGCCATAGTTTGCGCATAACATCTGCGGCAATTGAAGTCGCCTGCGCATCATGGACTTCATCGGCAAGCGTTGTCAGGGGCGTTCCGGGCTTCAAACGCTCCAACAGCATCGCGCCCCTATCGCCATCCGTTTCCAGCAACCGGACACTGCCCCTGCCCCCGAACACCCGCAAGGCTTCCATCTCCGACCAGAGTTCCTTATGCGGAACACCCACTTTCAACACCGCTTTCGAGCCATCCGAACACATTACAGGCGCGACATAATTAAACGACAAATTGGGAAACGGCGGCAGTATCGTCAATGTCCAATGTTTCGCGCAATCCGCCAACAACGCAGGCAGATTTAGCAGCCACAAAGTTCCCCGCTCCTTGAAGACGCCTTCGATAGTGTGGGTGAACTGTTCCGTTAATTCTAATCGCTCAGAGTCCATGTTAGTTTCCCGACACGGTATCCACATGGGCAAATATCTTCTTCAGGCGTTCGGTGATTTGGGGCGAAAGCGGCGGGCTGTTCAGGGCCGTAACGTTTTCGCGCAGATGTTCCACGCTCCCCGTTCCCGACAGGGTGACATCTATGCCCGGTTCCCACCGGCAAAACAGATACGCGGCTTCGGGGATGCTCGTCGCCCCACCCTCTTTCAGCGCGAACCCAAGCGGATTTACCGCCTCGTTTGCCAATCCCTCCAATTCTGATTCGTTCACCAGTTTGTCGGCGACAAGTCCGCGCAGGAGTTCGCGCAGGGCTTCCGGTTGGCTCAGAGCGCGGCGCACGGCGAACATGCATAGTGTACCGATGTTCTGCTCCTGCGTCACCGTCAATATCCGCTCACGAGCGGACTGATTCAGCAGATTGAAACCCACCATCACCACATCCCAGCAGTCGTCTTCCAGCGCGCGGGACAGCATCCGATGCCTGGTATCCGAAATAAATCCTTCCGTGATGCCGATGTGCCGAATTTTGCCCGCCGCCTGTAAATCTTGCAGGGTGGGCAGCAGTTCCTGCGAGGCGTACAGATACTCCTCCCGCGCTACGCCGTGCAGATGAAATACATCAATATAGTCCGTCCGCAGCCGCTGTAAACTGGCATGGACGCGCTTGACCATTTCCGGTCCGGTCGCGTTTCGCCCCTGCCAGCCAACGCCCGCTTTGGTGGAAAGCACTGCCTGTTCGCGCATCCCGTCCGCCAGAGCGCGTCCCACCACATCTTCGGTTCCATAGGACTCGGCTGTATCTATGAAATTGATGCCGAGCGACAGGGCTTCCCGAACCACGTTTTCGGCTTCGCTTGCCGTGTTGCCGGTCGCCAGTCCCAACCGGCTATGCCCGCCGCATCCCAATCCCATTCGGCTTACCCGCAGCCCCGTCCGTCCCAGTGTCGTATACTCCATCGCCTGCTCTCCTCTAGTTGTTTTGCCCATCTATACGATTAAATGCGCGTTCGTTGTCTCAAAGCAAAGGCGTTATTGGTTTACGCGGTATTGACCGCGAATATTGCGCCGACAATATTTCAAAAAAAGAACCATACAAAAGTGGAAATGTTGAAATTGCAGAAGGTTATTTGTTTGTAACGTCCGAATATAATGCAATCTTAGACTATATTTCCGTTTTAGAGCCTATCCCAATTGGCCCTCAACCCGCGCGTCCACTTGTGGACATACATCTTCTCCCAACTTTGGGAGAAGATGACCCTATCGGGATAGGCTCTAAAAGAGGTTGTACGCCATGACAGCAATTGCAGAAACAACAACAACTTTTGAATCTCCCTGTTATCCCATCGTCTATGTGCGCGGGTTTGCGCCAACAGGCAAATCCCGCGACGACAACTTCCACGACCTCTATTACGGCTACGCCGAAACATCGGTTGAGACGCGTCCGAAATCGCCCAATCAAGATCCTTCCGACCGTGTCGCGCTGGACCTTTTCGAGAGCCAGTTGATTCGCTTCATCAAAGAATATGATTATGTGGATGCTACACATGGCGGACTGAGTCTCGCCTCCACGCGCAGTAAATTTCGGCGCGGAAATCTCAATCCGACGCGGAGCATCTGGATCAGCCGCTTTTACGACACAGACTTCCTGCAAGGGAAAGTACGTTCCATTGACAAACACGCTACTGATCTATGGACACTCATCAACACCGACATGCGGCAGGCGTTTACGGATATGGGCATAGACATGACCAACTTCAAGGTTATCTTGATTGCACATTCGATGGGTGGTCTCGTCTGCCGCACTCTGCTACAGAATATTTTGCCGGCTGAAGGCGTGGATCCGAAATCCATTATACATCGGCTCGTCACCATTGCGTCGCCCAACGGCGGCATTGATCTTGGCCTGATACCGGATTGGTTTGAGAACTATGTCACCTCAACCTTCAACCCCGCCCAAACGAGTCGCTTCAACCCGGATATGATTCGCGAATATCTGAAACTGTCCGATAACGCGCCTGTCAATAGTCTTGACGGCCACTTTCCCCCGGAGCGTTGCTTTTGTCTGATCGGCAGCGACTACCACTCTTATGATCCCCTGATTCAGAAGATCACAGGCAATCATAGTGACGGGCTTGTGAAACAGGAAAAGGCTTCCATCGAGGGAGCCTATACCGCGAATGTGCATCGCGCCCATTCTGGAGTACGAGGCATTGTCAACAGCTACGAAAGCTACGAAAATATTCAGCGGTTCCTGTTCGGCGATACCAAAGTCGTGATTTCACTGGATGATATTACAATTCCCGGCGCGGACTTGCTGGATAAGAACGATTTTTATACCTTTGAATTTCGACTGTCCGTGCGCAATACAGGCGTTTTCCTCCATGAGCGCCGGGAAGACCCCTGTGAAAACGCGATCCGCCGCAAACCCGACGCTGTGACCCAAAAACTCGAACTGCATACTGCCTTCCTCAATTCCCTGCTTTCGGAAATTGGGCAGCTTCGTTTCCTGCTGTCCTTTCGCGTTGCCGAACACCGGGTTGACCAAATTCTACTCTGGTCGCGCGAATATCCGGGGCGCCCGATCTACAGTGAAACGCTGGAAGTTCAGGTCAACTCCACGAGTTTACAGGCATGGAACGATCAGGCGACGGCCAATCCGGGCGCTGACATTCCATTGCCGAAGGACATTCTACAGTACCACTGGCTTTCTGAAGAGCAGCCAGCCACTGATGCTGACTGGCCTACCGCAACACTGGACCCTGTTCGCGGCGAGTTCACAATTCCGCTACGAGACGCGCCCGCGTTCAAAGGCACTCTTTATCTCAAGCCGGATATGTGGAACGCGCCTGAACCGTAAAACGCGCGGATATGATTGCCTGTTCAGCCGGGTTCCAGCGTGATTGCGGTATAATCGTTTGCATAACAAGCCGCAACGCGCTGAGAATCCGGAGGCTCTATAAATCGTAATCTGACGCTGTTTGCCCGTTTCCTTGTCGCCATGACGTGGCTGTACGAGGGGTTGTGGCTGAAACTCTATAATCAAAACCACGACGACCTGCGCGTACTGGCGGCGGTTTTTGCGCGTTCCTCGTTCGCCCCCCTGAACCTTCAGCGCGGCATCGGCTGCGTGGAGGTGATGCTTGCCTTTGGCGTTCTGGCCGGCTGGAATCCCCGCTTTCTCGCCGGAGCGCAGATTCTCTTTCTTCTCACGTTGGATGGCGTGGGCCTTGCGCTCGGCAAAGGCGCGATTGCCGATCCCATCGGCCTGATCGTTCACGCCCTCCCGTTCCTCTTCTGCATCCTCTTCCTCGGCCAGTACGACAACAACGGTTCTAAAGGCGGAAGCGGCAGAAGCGCCCCGCGCAGCAAAAAAACCGCGTCTTCTGCCTGAAATACAGAGGAGAGTTAGCCGCTAATGAACGCGAATAAACGCGAATGAGGAGTCCATATAAAAGTTTGTGAAATTTTGCGCAAAGTGCCTGAGTTACATTGACTTCCTGTGCGCGCAAAGGTATACTCTGAACAAGAAGCAGTTCATTACTGTACAGTAATGTTTGTGGATCGAGCGAATTTGCGCTGTGTACCTCATACTAACCATTCATCAGAGTTACTAAATATTCGCGTTCATTCGCGGCTACTCATATTTGTATTCGTCGCAGGAAGCAGGCAATATGGCTTACGCCGACTTTCAGGATTTTTTGAATAAACTGGAACGCGAGGGCGAACTCAAGCGCATCAGCGTACCCGTTGATCCCTATCTGGAGATTACCGAAGTAGCGGATCGCGTGATGAAAATGCCGGACGGTGGTCCCGCCCTGCTGTTCGAGCATCCCACCGGCAAAAAATTTCCGCTGGCTATCAATGTGTTCGGTTCACGCAAACGCATGAGCATGGCGCTTGGCGTTCCCGACATAGAAGACATCGCCTGCGAGATTGAAGACCTGCTGAAGCCGGAAGTTCCTTCCGGTGGCCTGCTTGGGGCCGCCCGCGAGTTCTGGCCCAAACTGCAAACCCTGCTCAAAGTGCCTCCCCGCCACGACAAAGGCAGCGGCAGGTGTCAGGAAGTGGTACAGATTGGCGACGATGTTGATCTGGACAAAATTCCTATCCTGCACTGCTGGCCTGAAGATGGCGGACGCTACATTACCCTGCCCCTCGTGTTCACCAACGACCCGAATACCGGCAAGCGCAACGTCGGCATGTACCGCGTTCAGGTGTTCGACAAGCGCACGACCGGAATGCACTGGCAAATGCACAAAGTTGGCGCGGAACACGCGCGGGGTTACGAGGCGAAAAAGCAGAAGATTGACGTGGCGATTGTGCTTGGCGGCGATCCGGCGATTACGTATTCCGCAACCGCGCCCCTGCCGCCCGGTATTGACGAGATGCTGTTCGCGGGCTTTCTGCGTAAAAGTCCCGTGCATCTGGTAAAAGCCAAAACCGTAGACCTCGAAGTTCCCGAAGACGCCGAGTTCGTGATTGAAGGACAGATTGACCCGACCGAGCGCCGCATGGAAGGGCCATTCGGCGACCATACGGGCTACTACTCCCTTGCCGACATGTACCCGGTTGTTCATGTCACGGCGATTACGCACAGGCGCAATCCGGTTTATCCCTGCACCATTGTCGGTCCCCCACCGATGGAGGACGGCTGGTTAGGCAAAGCGACAGAGCGACTGTTCCTGCCCCTGCTGCGCCTGACCCTGCCGGAAGTGGTAGATATGAACCTGCCCGTCGAGGGAATTTTCCACAACATCGCTCTGATTTCCATTAAAAAGCGCTATCCCGGCCACGCCTTCAAAGTGATGCATGCCCTGTGGGGATTGGGACAGGCAATGTTTACGAAAATGATTTTTGTGTTTGATGCCGATGTAGATGTACAGAACGTAAAGGAGTGTTTATGGCGATTGGGCAACAACATTGACCCCGAACGCGACATGCAGCTTGTGCGCGGCCCGGTTGACGTTCTCGACCACGCCAGCCGTTCCCTCGGTTTCGGCTCTAAAATCGGCTTCGACTGCACCCGCAAACTGCCCGCCGAAGGTTTCGACCGCGAGTGGCCCGACGTCATCACCATGACCCCCGAAGTAAAAGCGCGGGTTGATGCCATGTGGAGTAAATTAGGAATCTAAACTATTCACCACCAAGACGCCAGGAACACCAAGAAGAGAAATTGTCAGATGCGGAGTTTGTGTTTTTGCATTGTAGATTTGCGGCTATCTTTCCTGTTATTCTTTACTTGGTGTTCCTGGTGACTTGGTGGTGAATAGTTCTACATGTTTGCGGCAGAATTGCGCGATGTAGCGACCGTTTGCCGGATGGAGTTTTGTTTGGTACAATAGAAGAGAACCTATCTAAACAGTATACGATCCTCGCGTAGTCTGGAGCAACATCGTGGGAGAGGATGATCCAACGCAACAACCGCATACCGCATTTTTCGACATTTGCGGCAATCTATTGTTCGATGTCGCCATGCACTGGGGCGCGCAACCTGTCCGCCTGACGGCCTTTCGTTGCGCCGAGTTGCCGGACGACGCGCCGACAACATCTGTGCATATCGTCGCCTTTCACGGTGGGCGGGTTCTTGTCGTGTGTGACCGCAAAGGCATCTTCGGCTTTCCGGGCGGGCGTCTGGAAGCCGGGGAGACGCGAGACGAAGCCCTTGCCCGCGAAGTGTACGAAGAAGCCTGCGCATATATGCAACCGAACTATACCCTGTTCGCCGCAATGAAAATTCAATGCACGGCGCAGTTGCCCGGTCGCCACTATCCGCACCCGCACACCTATATGGCGATGTACGCGGGAGCCGTTCGCGCTCTCGACCCGATACGCCGCGACCCGGCAGGTATCATATTAAGCCGCGCCCTGTTTACGCGGCAGGACTGTGAGCGCAACCTGCAACCGCACGATACCATTTTATTGCGCGAAGGGCTGGAAGCCCTGATGATGCAGCCCAACGGTATGCGCGTGGTTCGACAGTTCTTAGGCTGTCAGGCGCAAACCCTGCCCACGCGAACGCGCGGCCCCTACTTCTGCTGCTGCCCGCCCTGCGCCCGCTTCTGGACAGCGACGAACTTGGTGGCTGGTGGTTAGTGGTTGGTGATTGGTTTTAACTTTATGCCTGTTGCGACAAATAGAGCGAGTACCGGAAGATTGGTGGTTGCCATTACGGGGGCGAGTGGAGCGCCGTATGCGCTGCGCTTTTTGCAGGAAGCCGTTCGTCACTATTCGGAAATTTATGTCGCGCTTTCGGATCAGGCGTATCAGGTGATCGGCGTGGAAACGGGACGCGGCATTACGGCGCAAAGCGTAACGGCGAAATCCTTGCTCGGCTTTGACAGTGACGTGATTCGGATTGTGAATAAGAAAGACTACTTTTCGCCGCCCGCCAGCGGGTCGTTTCGGCATGATGGCATGGTGATTGTGCCGTGTTCGATGGGAACCGCCGCCCGTATCGCGCACGGCATCAGCGACGACCTGATTACCCGTTCTGCTGATGTGTGCCTGAAGGAACGCCGCCCGCTGATTCTGGTTCCGCGCGAAACGCCCTGGAACCTGGTGCATTTGCGCAACATGACGCAGCTTGCCGAAGCCGGAGCCACCATTCTGCCCGCCGCGCCCGGTTTCTACCACAAGCCGCAAACCATTGACGACCTTGTAGATTTTCTCGTGGCTCGCATCTTGCAGCAGTTGGGCATCGAACAACAGCTTACTCCACAATGGCAATATGATGAGGAGCGGTAATGGTCGGCGTCTGGAAAAAAACCCGCATGGTTCTGGACATGGTGAAGTTCGAGCATACGATATTCGCCATGCCGTTCGCGCTGATTGCGGCTTTGCTGGCGGCGCGACATGCCCTGAACGGCTTGCAGGCCGGTACGCTGCTGTGGATTATTGTGGCTATGGTCGGGGCGCGGAGCGCGGCGATGGCCTTCAATCGTCTTGCCGATGCAGAGATTGACCGCGCCAATCCGCGCACCGCTACGCGCCATATTCCCGCCGGCCTCCTGTCACCCGGGCAGGTGTGGGCGTTTCTGGCTATCAGCATCGGCCTTTTTGAATTCGCCGCGTGGAAACTGAATCCGCTTTGCCTGCTGCTGTCACCGATTGCCCTTTTCGCCGTGCTTGGCTACTCCTACACCAAACGCTTTACCAGTCTGTGTCACCTGTTTCTCGGCTTCGCCATCGGCATTGCCCCTATCGGCGCGTGGATTGCCGTCATGGGACGGCTCGACACGGTTCCGCTTCTGCTCGGCGCAACCGTGATGCTGTGGATTGGCGGCTTCGACATCATTTACGCGCTTCAGGATTACGATTACGACTGCAACTCTTCCCTGTTTTCGCTTCCCAAGCGGTTAGGCAAAGCCAATGCCCTGCTAGTCTCGCGCCTGATGCACCTTGCCGCCATCAGCCTGCTGATTGTGGTTGCCGTTCTTTCCGGCCTGCATCTGCTTGCTTTCATCGGCATCGGGATCGCCGCCGCTCTTATCGCATGGGAACAAAGCCTTGTCAAACCCAACGATCTTTCCCGTATCAATCTGGCCTTTTTCACCCTGAACGGCTGGGTCAGCGTCAGTCTGTTTGTATTTGTGCTGTTGGATGTTTTGTTCCATAATGGGCGGTGATGATGCGAATCGGCAGTGTGCCTTATTTGAATGCAAAGCCGCAGGTAGACTGGTTTCACAGTCCCGAATGTGACTCCAATGCCGCGCTCACCTATGCTGTCCCCTCCCGCCTTGCGGAACAGTTGCGAGCGGACGAACTGGATGTGGCGAATGTCAGCATTTTTGAGGCGTTGCAAAACCCCGAATTGGTCATTATTCCCGGCATCAGCATTTCCGCCTATAGCGCCGTGAAAAGCGTCCGGCTGTTTTCCCGCGTACCCCTTGCGCAAATTCAAACCGTCGCGCTGGATACCAGCAGCCTGACCTCCAACGCCCTGCTGCAAATTCTACTAAGCGAGTCGTTCGGCCTGTCGCCCCGGTACGTTCATCATGCGCCGGATTTGGAAGCCATGCTTTCGGAATACGACGCGGGACTGATTATCGGGGATTTGAAACTGTTCGATTTGATGCCGGGAACCGTCGTTTACGATCTCGGACAGGGCTGGCATGACCTGACCGGCCTGCCGTTTGTGTACGCCTGCTGGCTTGCCCGCGAGGATCGCGCTTCCAAAGAGATGACGCGGCGTTCTTACCACTGCGAAAATATGGGGATTAGCCCGTCTGGAAGAACTGGCCGCGAAATGGGCGGATCGCATGAACCTGCCGCTCGACCGCTGCCTTGACTACCTCATCCACGTCATGAACTACGACCTGACTCCCGATCAGATGGAGGGACTGAGAACCTATCAGCAGAAATGCTTTGAACACGGCCTGGTTTCCGCTCTTCACCCCCTGCGGTTTTTAGCCGCGAATGAACGCGAATAAACGCGGATAGTGTTCACGCTGATGTGGAAAGGGAGGCTGAATGTGCGCGTATATCTATACGCTTGTCTGATGCTCTGGATGGGAGGCATGTCTCTGGCGGCAGGGGCGCAGGAGAAAGCCATTCCGGTGCTTGACTTTCATCCTGTTCTGAAGCAGTGGCGTTCGGCGGGCGGAATCTGGCGCGTCAAACCTGAAGGAGCGCAGGATAACCTGATTGGCGAAGTGTCGGAAACCGCGCGCGGGTTTGCCGTTGCAGAAGATGCGCGGTTCGCCCAACTGCAAACACTGGAAACCACGCTCACGCCGACAAAATGTATTGGCGCAAGCTGGAGCGCGGGCGGGCTGTGCCTGTACCGCGATCTGGCAAACTACTGGCGACTTGCGCTCGTGGAAAGCCCCGACAATGCCCATCGCTATGCGGAACTCACGCTGTTACGGGATGGGCAGGGCGTCGGCGAGCAAACCCTGCATGTTCTCGAACATTCCGGGCAGCCGCTCGATTGGAAGTGGAATACCGAGTACCGCCTGCGCGTCACGCTTGCGCAAAATCGCATTTCCGCCGACGTATTTAACTCCACTGGGGCGGCGGTGTGGCACATCGCGTATTCTCTGGAAGACCCTGCTCTGCTTCATGTCGGCTGGCCTGCAGTCGGCGTACAGGGCATGCAGGCCGTGTTTGGACGTTCGCAGCAATTCGTACCCACAACCGGCTTCGAGGCGCAGATTGTCACCTGCGACACGCTTCGGGAGCGTATTACGACTCCACGCTGGCTCAGTCTGCCCGACAGCCGCCTTGTTATCAATCCTACGATGTCGTCCGCGCCTGCCGTACCGCCTGCTCTCGCCCCCTCGCTTCCTCTCAATATTGCTTATTATGTCGGGGAAACGCCTGTTCGCCTGCCGCGCTTCTGGGCATGGCAAACAAACGCGCAGAACGCGCCGCCCGTTTCGGTTACAAGCGGCCCTGCCGCCGACTTTACGCCCGCCGCGTCAACGCGCTGGACAGCAGAGCGGGCGGCAGCGCGATTCGTGAACGGACAAATGCGGTTTTCAGTCCTGAGTGGTTCTTTCGGGTCGCTGACAACAGACACGACCGTAGACCTGGATAAAACACCCTTTCTGCTGGTACAGGTTCCACGCTGCGCAGGACAATGGGCGCTGAAAGTGAATTCGGGACAGCAGGCCGCAGACACCTACATTCAGGCCGATACATCGCAGACGGGCAACTTCTGCTACGATCTACGTACGCTTACCGGCTGGCGCGGGAAGCGCGCGTTCAAACTCATTCTCTTTGCTATCGGCATCAACAACAGTTCCGTCACCGTGAGCGGCCTGCGCTTTGCCGGAACCCGCGATACCATTCCCGCCCTGACGCCACAGGAAACCCTCTGGTTCCCACACCAAATTACGACGCAGGCGCGTACAGCCGATGGCGATATGCAGGTAGAGAGTGTTGTTGGGCTTGCCGATGCGCAGACGGTCGTTCAGAAACTGCATGTTCGTCGGGCCAACGCGCAATCATTGGTTTTATCCGGGCAAATAGGGGCGGGAACGGCGCGGTGGGACGACACGCGCCGAATGTTGATTGTGGAGGGGGAAGGCTATCGCGCCGTAATTGCTGTTAGCCGCGTAGCGCGTTGGCTTGGCAGATTCGCGTCCGAAATTGAGCGTCTGGTGGGGCGGAACGGCTTGCCGACCGTACCCGCAAATGGTTCGTGGGCGCTGACATTTGATAACGCGCAAACGGGTGATGACATCATTGTTGCGGCGCGGTTCGCGCCCACATCTGAAAACGCGCCCGCGCAAATCGCGGAATTGATGACATCTGTATCGCCATTTACAACGCCGCAGGGGGTTACTTCCGCCCTGGACGCGCAGGCCACAGCGTGGAACCAACGCCTGAACCGCGTACCCCACCCGCTTGACTTTACCCTGCATACGCTGGACGCGCGGGGCGCGACGGCTGAAGCGATACGTCGAACGTACTACAGGGCGTGGGTTTTCCTGTTCGCCAATATCCTGCCCCCGCAACCGGAAAATGGGTTCGCGTACCCGCAGATGCCGTGCGGCAAAGCCTCTTTGTGGGACGAGGGCGCGGTTCATGCCCGCCCCTCTTCGCAGTGGGAAAGTTTTATTGCCATGCAGTTCATGGCCCGCGTCGCGCCCGAAACAGCCTGGCAAGCGTATGAGGGATTGCTGTCTTTCGTCGCGTCGGATGGTTCGTTGGGAGGAGAGGGCCTGCCGTCGCGCCATGCCCAAACCGCCTGGGTTCTTTATTCGGAAACGGGCGACAAAGCGCGGCTGGCGCAAAATCTACCCCGCCCTGAAGCGCCTGCTCCTGTGGAAAGCCACCAATCCCCGCTGGCTGTACAAAGGCGCGACGCCCCCGGATGAAAAAGATTCCGAATTCGTGGTTCACGCCCTGATGGACATGCAGTATGCGCAACGTATCACGAACGCGCTGAACCTGCCCGATGAAGCCGCCTTCTGGCAAACGCAACTCAACGCGCTTGCTTCCAATTACCACGCATGGTTTTGGACACGCAACGACGCGGTCAGCGAACATACGTACCGCCTGTTTCGTTCATCTACCGGCAAGCGCGAGGAGCCGGATCGCTCGTGGAACTTGCAGGGACTGGTTCTGCCGCCTGCCCTGCTGACCGTTGGCGAACGCGACACGTTTTTGCGCCTGTTCCGCGCGTCCGTAAATCGCGATACGCCGTTTCTCATCGGGCAGTTGGCCGGGTTTCCCAAGTACAACTTTACGCAGCGCGGTATCTGGCAGTACGGCACACCGGACGAGGCCGCGCTGATGGCTGAAGCCGCCCTGCGCGATACCACTCTTGCCGGAGAGTTCTCGGAAAACTACCTCCAAAATTTTCCGCCCGTCCCGACCGGCGTAATGCCCTCGGTATTCGGCGCGGCACAAGTACTGGATGGCGCGTTATGGCACAACGGCATAATCGGCGACGGTTTTTCCCTGCTTGCGCCCCTGTCCGGCGCAGTCGGCGTAATGAACCTTCATGTACCGGCAGCAAGGTCGGCAGGAGATGCGCAACCAACGCCGGAAGCAAGCATTGACATATTATTCGATTCTTATTGATAAGCAGGTGACGCTTCAGGGCAGCGGCCTGAAATCGCTTCGCCTGCCCGACGGTTTTCAAACCATTCCTCTGCCCGATGGCACACCCCGCTGGCGCGGCAAATACCCCGCGCAGGGCGGCATCCCATTAGAACGCCTGCCCTGACAGCAGCAACTCCCTTAATATTGGTATAAATAAAACCTTCACTACCGGACACATTGTTGCCGGGTATTGCCTAACCCGTCTGAGTGGCGTCCCAATAGGCCGGGTACAGAGAACGTACCCGTCTGAGTGGCCTACGGCCAAGCGTCCTTCGGACGCAAAACCTTGTTAAAGATAAATTCGCATCCGAAGGACGCTTGGCCGTAGGCCATGTAGACAGAGGTTTTCAACCCCTGGCAAGTTGTGTCCCTACAAACCGCGCCTGGCTTCCGTGACGCGCAGCAAGATCGGCGTTTCGCTGACGGTAAGGGATAGTGCGCCGTTCGCGCTCTGCACGGGTTGGCTGCTTCCTTCCGTTTTGCCGTTGATGAGCGTGACTTGTGTTGCATTGTCAACCTTTTGCGGGAAACGATAGTTTGCCACATGCTTGTCTTCACTGGTCGGACACCAGACGGCGCATACGCTTGTTCCTTTTTTCGCGCCCTGAAACCGGTAAATCAGCACATCCGGCCTGCCTGAAGCCACTTCGCCCGTATAACGCATCCCCGTCAGATGATGCTTTAATGTCGCAATATAGTACCACGAGGGCTTCGGCTCCCATTTGCCCTTTTCCGTCACCAGCCCGCACGTCTCGAACACGCCGCCCCCATCCGACTTCACATCCCGCAGCATGAACATTGCCGCTCGATCTACGCCTGCCGCCGCAAGCGCGAGATAACTGCGAATCAGCCACGCGCCCTGCACCTGCTCGGCGGAGAGGGTTCCAATAGCGGGAGCGTGAAGAGGAGATTTCGGGTTGGTGTCATAACCGAATTCCGTCACCCATAACTGCTTATCCGGCAAGTTGCGGTCACGCCAGGCAGCGATTTGCGCCATCTTCTCTTTGAGATGATCGGCTTCCGGGCTGATGCCGCTTCCATTGGGCTGAAATCCCTGCTCATTTCCCGTACTGGAATAGTGGTGCAAATTCAGCGCGTCGGCGGGGAAACTGCCGCCCCTGCGCGTGTCGGCCCACAATTTCATGGCGCGTATATAGTCGAGATTCAAACCCGCCAGTCCGCCCAACACAAGCTGCATCTTCGGGTCGGCCTGCTTAACGCCCACATTCGCGCCCATCCTGCCCTGATCGCCGTCGTAGTCCGCGCTCGACATCGCCGCCAGTTCATACGGCGTGAACAGTCCCTCTCGTCCCCGCCACGTTTTGTCCGGCTCGTTCCAGTTTTCAAGGTAATCCAATGCGCCCAGCCCGCTTTTGCGGGGTTGACCGGGCGCGAGCGTGAGTTTATTATCCCCAACGGCGTGATGGCCGTAACGAGCCGCCATCTGAAACATATGCGCGGCATGACGGGTATACGAGGCAGGGTCTTCAGTATTCTTGCCCTTGTCTACGGGCTTGTGGTCCACGTCCGCGCCGGGATAAAAGGCCGTCGCCAATCCCTGCATCGCGGGGCATACATCCACGCTTCGCGCCCTCAGTTTCGCGTAATAATCATCAAAAAACCACGAATTGCCCCCTGCCGCCGCGCTCGGCTGAAAGCGCGTGAGATGGTCGGCGTTTTCCACATCCCAGCCCCACGAATGGTACTCCCGCGCAAATCCGATAGGCGTGGCGATTTTGTCTAACGGATCGTCAATAAACACATTCGCGCCGATAAACTTTTCCATGAGCGGGGCCGTCCGAACACTGCGCGGCAACGGCGAGGCGACTGTATTCTGCCCCGGCAGCCGTTCGCCATAAACAACGATTTCTGGCAGGGACGTGGGACGCAGCAGCGTAATCCGCAAATAGCGCGTATCCGCTCCTATCATGAACGGCTTCCAATTGCGATAGCCGTCAAGGGTAACATTCTGCGGTTTCCACGCGACGGGGGTTCCCGATGAAATTACAAGTTCGTTCTGTCCCGTTTCGTTGTACAGAAACACGCGCGTAACATGATGCTTTACGCCAAGATCAATCACAACATGCGCGGGATAGTACCAGGCCGTCCAACCCGGAAAGAACGGCTTGCCCGGAGCCTGCCCCTTGCCGTTCGCCGGGTCGCCCACTTGCGCCTGCTCATCCACCAGCAAAGCCGCGTCGCCAAGCCCCGTCTCATTGATAACCATTTCGGGCGTTAGCACAATTTTCTGTTCCGCCGCCCGCGCGTTCCCCGCCAGCGCTAACAGCATACAGATCATAAGAATCGCAAATCTCATTTCAGCCCCAATTCTCCGGCGTACTTCACCCGAAAATTAATCTTTGAAAAACCAGTTGTACAATTCGCTTAACAGCAGCGTTATGGCAAGGTCAACGATAAGCCAAAGCCAGCCATTCATAAGTCACTCCTGTATTCCTGACGGCCTGACAAGCTGTTCTTTAGGCGTATTCTGCTCTTCCATTGCCCCACGCAGAAGTACAGTCTTCTGCACATCCGCAGTTTCCTGCGAAGCGCGTACCAGGCTGCCCACAGCCGGCAAATGCGCGGTGTTCACGCGCGAAAGGGGAATGCCAGGCTAAATCTGTTCCGCCTGTCGCATATTAACATTGCTCTGTCGAAACAAAAGATACGCCATCGTGGCGTTAAAGCAAATGCCCAGGAATGCTTCGTATATAACGCGGTGTTCGTCCATGACCGCCGCGATTATCACAAGTATAGCAAACACCACAAAAGAGAACCCAATGTAAACAACAATAATCCCCATCCGCGCAGGCCCGCGCGTTTGCTGTGTTCTCGCACAAATTCGCCATTTGTGACGATGCGCGTCGGTTTATTGCCGTTCACCTTCATATTGTGTCCTTTACGCCTGTTCACGATACGCTACGAAACTTCATGCAGCGCGACAATCAAGCGGTCAATCTCTTCGGTTGTGTTGTAGTGCGCCAAACCGATGCGAACCGCGCCGCCCTCCGCTTCCAGCCCCAATTTTTCCATCAGGCGCAGGGCATAGTAGTTGCCCGACCAGGCGGCTATTCCGTGCCGCGCCAGATGCTCTACGGTAGATCGTGGCGACAGGCGCGGCCAGGTAAAGGCGAATGTCGGCACGCGCTCCGCAAGCCGGTTCGGGTCCGCAATGCCGTACAGCGTGATGTCGTCCAGCGTTTTCAGGCGTTCCAACAGGTAGCCGGAAAGCGTCTCCTCATACGCCTTCACCATCTGCATCGCTTTGCCCAGTGTCTCGTGCCGACGATGTTTGTGATGCGGTTCCCCGACAGCAATGTTCTTCATATCTTCGTTGTCGGCGTTTTCATTCGCCGTCTGCGTCAGGGTGGAAAGATACTGCACGGCTCCCGAAACGCCCGCCAATCCTTCGTGATTGAGCGTACCCGTTTCCCAACGGTACGGAATGGCGTTTTTGGAGGGGCGCACCTTATGCGGCGTCAGCCGTTCCAGATGTTCGGATTTGCCGTACAAGATACCCACATGCGGGCCGAAGAACTTGTATGCGGAGCAGGCGAGAAAATCACAGTCCAGCGCCTGCACATCAATGGGGCCGTGCGGCGCGAACTGAACCGCATCCACAAACACGAGCGCGCCCGCTTCATGCGCCATGCGGATAATCGCCGCCACGTCGGGAACCGTGCCGACCGCATTGGAAGCGTGAGTAATCGCCACCAGTTTCGTCCGTTCCGATAAGGCGCTTTGTACGTTTGCAAGTGGAAGCGTACAATCATTGGTGTCAATATCCACGATTTTCACGACCGCGCCCTGCGCCTTTAAGTCCGTCCAGGGCGCGACATTGGCGTCGTGATCCAGATTAGTGACGACAATCTCATCCCCCGCCTGAATGGTATCCGCAATCGAACGCGCCAGATGAAACGTCAGCGTGGTCATGTTCGCGCCGAACACGATTTCATGCGGGCTTGCGGCGTTGAGCAGGTCTGCCATGTCCTGCCGCGCCCGCGTGACAACATCATCCGTCCGCTTACTCGTCGGGAACGCGCCCCCGACATTGGCGTTTTGTTCGCGGTAATAGCGCGCGGTCGCGTCAATTACGCTGTCAGGAACCTGCGTTCCGCCCGGATTGTCAAAGAAAACGGCGGGCTGCCCCTCCCATGTTTGCGACAAAGAAGAAAATTTCCGTCGTTCCGCCTGCACATCTATCAAAGTCATAATGTTTCCTTATACGAGCAATCAGGTAGGCCGGAATAGCGCCGTCCGAATGGATAACGATGTGATTTTGGGTTGCCGTCTTGAAGGGTCTGCTGATCCGTGTTCATCTGTTTCACGCTTTGAGGCTGGAACGGAAGAGGACAATGCTTGCGGTTTGACCGTGCAGAAAACTTTTGCCGCCAATGGGGCCAAGTTCACCGGCTGCGAAAAATCCGGCAAGCGGCGTTTCGGGGACGACTTCGAGGACGCCGCGCACGTCATGGTTGGGCAGGTCGAACATCCGCGCGCCCCTGCCGTTACAACTGAATACCAGCCCGCCCATCGGGGGCGAGTCGTGGGTTGCGGAACGGCGCATCAGCAGGCGCAGGTCTTCGTCGGCGGTTTGGGCATCCTGAATGTGGAACTGCACCGTCTGTCCCGCCTGCACCTCTTCGCCAATGACGAGCGAACCTGAATCGGGGTCAACGCCGAATACGCCCCGTATCAAAAAGTCGCCCCGGTCGAAGCGGTCCTGATATTCGTTGGTGACAATGCCTAAAAACAGCGAACCGTTCTGAACCTGTTCCTGCTCTTCGTCCGACAATTCACTGAATGTATTCTGCGCGGCTTCCAGCGCGGGCTTGCCACCCAGCGTGTGAATCACCTGCTCCTCGGCCTTTGTCACCAGCAGGGTTTCGCCAAGCGGGCGGCAGCCCTGACTGACAACCGAATCCACGCGCACATTCCCGGCAATCCGAACGCCCACAACGCCATCGTCAAACGTCTGGTCGTTGAGCAGCAGCACATTTTGACCGGGTTGGTCGCCGCTGCTCGCCATGCCGCCAACGGTTCGCGCTCCCCCATAGAATCCAGAGCCTGCATCAGTTCGATAATGGGCGTGGTAAACGGGTCGCCAAACAGCAGATACGCGCGAGTTTCGTCCTCATCACCGGGAACCGTGTCGCGCCGAACGCCCACGCGACGGCGCAGGGTTCGCCCCGACTCCTCCAACACGTAATCCCACTCCACATAATTGATCTGAAACGGCGTCAAAATCACGCCCGGCAAATTTCCTGCCAACGCGCTCAACCCCGGTTCGCGCTCCACTTCCCGGTCACCGCCAATCACGCCCTCCGCGCTGCACCCAATCAACACGCGCGGATTAAGCGCCTGACGGATTTGCTGCGCGATTTGCGCGGCCCGTTCCTGATGCTCGCCCGTAAAGAAAACGGTCAATAAATCTATGGAACCGGACAATTGCCGACGCAGCGAGGCAATCACTTCCTGCGTGGCCTCGTCCGTATCCCTCCGTCGGCTCAATGCGGCAGCAAACTGCATAACACGCTCCTGCAAAGACGTAACTTGCTATCTTTGCTCTGTTTCCCTGTTTTGAACGGGCGAACGATTTTCCGGTTTGGGCTGGCTGATGGGCGGGGGCGCGATATACAGCGGCACAAGTTCAACCGGATCGTCGCCGGTATCCCCGTCCGCTATTCGTAGACCTGCCAATCGCGCTAGCTGCGCCGACTGCGGAATAGAAGCCAATCCACAGGAAGCGCGTTTGCCCTGTTCCGACAGCCGTGTAAACAACTCGTCCCGATGCTTCGGCATAGCCGGACCGCATAACACGATATGCCTGCGATCCAGTTCCGCAAGCCGCGCGGCCATCTCTTCCGGCGTCAACGCGGCAGGGGCAATCACGGCAAGGGGCGCGGCTTCATCCACGTTGTACCCGCCCGTAAACACGACGCCCGTTCGACATGGCAGCAGCGGCACAACCAATACCACTTCCAAACCCTGATACGCGGCGGCAATGGCTTCCAAACTGTTGATGCCATACAGCGGTTTGCGTCGCGCTTCCGCCAGCGTTTTCATCGTCATCACGCCGATGCGCGTACCCGTAAACGAACCCGGCCCGATGCCAACGGCAAACGCCGTCACGTCTTCCAATTTCGCGTCCGCATCGTTTAAGACGCCCTCAATCTCCCCGAACAATCGCTCCGACAGACGCATGTTGTGCCGAAAAGTATGTTCCGCTGCCAACTGCCCGTCACGCTGCGCGGCCACGCTGCACACGTCGCCGGATGTTTCCATCGCCAGTATCAAATTTCTGTCTGATTTATTCTGCACAGATTTTTATCAAGCCAAAGGCAAACAATTCATCAATTCTTCGTACCGCAATCCCATTGCTTCCATTCTCAACAAGCGCGGAATAGAATCCGCGTCCGCGTCAGGGTCACTCTCTCCCGCTTCTTCTAATGTAAGCGTCAGCCGTTCCTCCGGCAGCAGCGCGGCAATCTTGTCCGCCCATTCCACAACCACAATTCCGCCCCGTTCCAGATACTCCTCAAAACCGAAGTCGGTCATATCTTCCGGGCGTTCCAGACGGTACGGGTCGAAATGAAACAGGGGCGTGGCGCGTCCATACTCCTGCACGAGCGTAAATGTCGGACTTGTCACCCGCTCCACAATGCCCATGCCCTGCGCGATTCCCTGCGTCAACGTGGTCTTGCCCGCGCCCAGATCGCCAATCAGCGCAACCACATCTCCTGAACGCAGCAGACTTCCCAATGCCTTGCCGAACGCCAGCGTATCCTCGCGTGTTTTCAACAATACGCTCAACGAAACAACTCCTTTTTTAAGTGAGAGTGAGAGTGGAGAGCGAGAGTAACTACGCATTTTCTCTCACTCTCACTCTTCACTTTCACTTCTCCAAGCCAATCGCGTCTATACCGACCAGATAGCCGGAACCTGCCGCGTTTTTGCCTGTGACGCGGAAAGTGACTTTGTGCGTACCCGCCGTCAAATCCAACATTCCCAGTTCCAGACGGCCTTTGGCTTTTACTTCTGTTGAGTAGCAGTCAACCGGGCTGCCGATTTCTTTGCCGTCTACCAACGTCTGCACGATGCCGTAATCTTTGGCCGTCGTCAGGTAAACGACGAAGTTCACTTTGCCATCAGAAGTGACGGGCAATTCCAGCGTCACCTGCGAACCCGGTTTCTGGCCGTGAAACCAGAGTTGCGTGTCACCGCTCCAATTCGGGCCGAAACCTTTCATATCCTGCGTGTCCGTGTTGCCGTCTTTGGACTCCACCACTTTCAGACTTTCGGCGTCCACAGCGTTGCGGTATTTTTGGCGGACAAGGCGCAGATAATCCAGCGTCAGGGTTGGCTTCGCGCCCATACCCGTCAGCACCAGATTATGCTGCCCCGGTTTCAAGTGCATCGGGGCTGAAAAACGCAACTTCTCCACACCTTTCGCGTTGGGGAGAAGGGTTGCCGTTTGCGCCTGTTTATCGTCGCCCTGCAAAACCCATGTTGGCGTAGAATCCGTTGCGTCTACCGCCAATTCGACGGTATAATCCGCTTCCTGCGTCACCTGAACGGGCAGGGCGAGGAACTCTTTCTCGTTTGCGGGCAGCCAGCGCATCGCGCTTCCGCCGCTGTATTCCGAACGCGCGTCTATCAAACTGACGCTTACTTTGTCATGCCCCGTCAGTTTTTCCAGCAGCGACTCGCCCTCCACAACGCCGTTCTCCTTGTGGCTAGGGTCAAGACGCAGATAATCAACATACGTTCGCCCGCCGTTCGGCATGTCCAATACCAACTGGTGCGTTCCCGGTTTCAAGCGCACAAACGTAGAAACTTCCGCGCGTCCGCCACCCGCGCCCATTGCCGCAACGGGGAGCGTAAGCGTTTTGGCGGGGCTGCCGTCCACGCTCATATTGACGGTTCGGGCGGCATCCGGCAGGTTCAGGGTGGAAAGCCGAACAGTATAGTTGTCATCTTTTTTCGCGCTGAATACGGCTGTGGGATGATCGCCACTGACAACCGCCACTTTGCCGCCACTCGCTTCCACCGTAAGCGCGTCGTCCGAAATGACGCGCGTACTGCCGCCCGTCCACGTCAGGTTCTCGGCCTCCTGCGCGTTTTCGGCCATAAGAGAAGTGGGCGTCAACTGCTTTATGTCTACGGGCGACCAATCGTGCGTGGTCTCCTCCTGATACCAGTACGCCACGCAACTGTATACGGCCCCCGGATAATCGTTCATGCCGCCGTGTTCAATATCTATTTTGAAATCATGCCGGAAGGGTACGCAGTCCTGAATCTGGAATCGGTACGCGGATACGCGGGAAATATTGTCTTCCTTGATGGTCGCGCCATGATACGCCACATTGAACACGCCCTGATCGAAGTACCAGCCGCCCGTATAAAAGTCTTCCGTGCCAGTTCCATAGATAGAGGGGAAGGTTTCGCCATCCACGTACACCTTTTCGTCGCCCTCCAGATACCCGATGCCCCTGTCCCCCTGCATGTCGGTATGCTCCCCGACGTAATGCCCACGCCCTTTTACTTCCAGAATATGGAAATACTCGCCCGCAACGGTTGTCTGCCGATGCCACTGCGCATGGAAATAGCCCAACCCTTCCGGCAATTTGCTTAATTTTTCCGATTCAATGCGGTAAGAGACCAGACTTAAAGCCGTTTTGCCCGTGTTGACCAGTTCAAACCGCGCGGATCGCGCAAACGGCATGGGCCAGTAACAGGAATAGCCCGAATCGCGCATCGCGGTAGGCAGGGAATTGATGCGGTGATCGCCAAATCCCACGCCGAAAAAATCTCCGACAGGCGATTCAATGGCGGGTTTTGTCGCTCCGTCCCAATACACGCGCAGCAGCGTTTGCCGCAGGCTTTGCCGATCCGCAGGCACAACCGCGAGATGCAGGCCGGTCACTTCGCCCGCGCCGTTCAGGGTCGTGAGAACTTTCGTTTGTCCCGCTTCCACCCGCGTAATTCCCGACACGGATTGCGTTCTGGCCTTCACGTCCCGATAATTGGTCAGTTGCGCCGTGTACGGGTTCCCGCCTAAATTCCGCCACTGCGCCAGCACCACTTGCAGGGCGTCTTTGTCTTCATTCGTGAGTTCGCGGGTAAATGTGCGAACGGTTTGATTGTCGGGAAACCGCTGATACTGGACATGGTAGTACAATCCGCCCGGATCGGTTACTTCCACGCGGCAGGCTTTCTGGAACGGCATGGGGAAGAAGCAGTACCACCCGCCGCTTCGATGCCCGACAACGGGTTCCACAAACGGAGCCACTTTGCCCGTAAACAAATCCTGCATCGGGCAGTCAATACGCGGCGTGTCCTCGCCATCGAAGAAAATTTTCAAATGTCCGGCGGCATTGGCGGACCAGAAGCGATAAATGCACCCCGGCCCTTTGATGTCGGCCAGTATCGCTTTGTTGCCTTCCTTCTTAAAGTAATGGTCGGCATCGCCATTGCCTCCACCCGGATCATAACTCGAATCCTGAAAGCAACGGGTATCGCGTAACACAGGCAGCAGATCGAAACGCGCCATTAGCTGCAAGCCATAAGGCAGCGGAACCGCGCCGGGAACCGGCGTCACCGGGTTCAGCGAATACGTAGAGCCGGGGCCGGGAACCGCCTTGACCTCTTCCTTCTTCGCCTGCGCGCGGGCAATTCCCAACACGCCAACAGCAGCAAGGCAGCCGATCAACAAACGTAGATAAGATTTGACCATAGTTTTAAGTTTCAGGATTGTTTGAACCATGATCAGGCATGATTTAGATGATTGCCATGATGATGCGCCACCAGAAGTCTTATCCGTGTGATTAGAGGAAGCGTTTGAGAAACGCGCCTCCTCAATCATGTTAATCATCTAAATCATGCCTGATCATGGTTCAAGACAGTTACAATGCCGCCGCAATCTCCGCATTGATGCGTTGCGCGGCTTCCACAGGATCATCCGCCGCCACGATGGGCCGCCCGATAACAAGGTAATTCGCGCCGCGCCGGATGGCTTCTCCCGGCGTCATTACGCGCGCCTGATCACCCACTGCCGAACCTGCCGGGCGAACGCCCGGAGTGACAATCAGAAAATTGGGGTCGTCAACTTCGTCACGAATGGTTTCAATCTCCTGCGGCGCGGCAATCACGCCATCGCAGCCTGCCGCATACGCCATCTGCGCCAGATGCGCTACATGTTCTTGCAGGGGTGTACCGACTTCCAGTTCGCACCTCAATACGGTTGCGCTGATACTGGTCAGCACTGTCACCGCTAAAATTTTGGGCGCAGGCTGCCCGCTGTGTTCCGCCGTCGCGCGCGACGCTTCCACCGCCGCCTTCAGCATCGCCGAGCCGCCACTCGCATGTACCGTGACGCACCACACGCCCATATTGCCGATGCCCCGCATGGCTCCCGCAACCGTGTTGGGAATGTCGTGCAGTTTGGCGTCATAAAAGAAGCGTTCCGCGCCCGCCTGCCGCAACGCGTCGAAAATGCCCAATCCCGCCGCATTGACCAGTTCCAGCCCCACCTTGAACACGCCCACATGGTCTTTCAATTGCGTCACCAACTGAACGGCTTTTTCCGCCGTATCCACATCCAGCGCAACGATGATGCGATTGTCTTGTGTCATTTTTGACCTGCCTTTCGGTTGAAAAGACGCCCTTCTACGGTATGAAGTTGCGCGCGTATGGAAGTACGCTTACGCTTTGACCCAAAATTGATCCCATGCCTGCCAGAAGGTTTCGCCGCGCGACACGACGAGGCGCGGGTTGACAATCTCCACGCCGGGTTTGCCTGCCCATTCCGACGCGCGATCCGGCGACGCGAGTTCTACCTTGAACTCGACGGGGCCGGTGAATTTGAGCGGTTTGGGCCAGTTGCGCATGGTCAGAGCGCTGTATACGCGGCCTTCAATCAGGCTGCAGGCGTCATTGGCGGGTTTGTGGCGCGCACTGAAGCGGGTCAATCCGACTTTCACGGGCGCGGTCACGACTTGCGGGCCGAGCAGCGCCTGAACTTCTTTACACGTTGCCGTGTCTCCCGATACAAATACGCACGGGCAATCAAAGTCGCCGCAAATCGCCGCTATAATGCCCGATTCGCCAACCAGTGTTTCGTTGATATAGGCGTTGTACCATGCCTGTGAGGAAACCGTGTGGCACAAAATGCCGTCCGGCGTTCCCGCCATCGCGTGCGCCCCGACAAACAGCGCGGCGTCACATCCCGATTTCAAAGGTTCGATGTAACGCGCCCACGCATAGCCAAGCACGTACTCCGCGCCCGATTCGAGCAGTTCGGGGATGAGGCTTTTGAAACTCCACGCCCCGCCCGCGCCATGTCCATCTACGACGATAATTTCTGTCGCGCCCGCCCGCTTGCAGCCGCGCACCGCCGCATTGATCTCCTGTGTGTACAGGCGTCGCCCCTCCTCGTACAACACTCCACCCCCGTTGACCTGCTCCCATACGGAAATGCCGGCCACGCCCTCCATATCGCACCAGAGTTGAACGCGCATTGCAAACCTCACTCGCTAAGAATTAGACTTGATTTCGTTGACTGCCCTGCTATTCGACATCTGCAACGCTTTTCCCTTCCCACTTTCAACACGCGAACAACACCCAAAGCAAACGCGGGCAGCCCACATTCAGGCTGCCCGCGTTCATCTTTACAAATAACGCGCAAGATTTTAGAAATATTCTGTTGATTGAGAATGTACGCGCCGCCCCCAATACAAATACGAATCCGCCGAACACCGAATACCCAACACCGAACACCCTTGCCAACTAACTGCCGTCGTAAATGTGGCTCGGCGTCTCCTCGGACTCTTCGGTCTGCCAGTTGTCGCAGTCGAGGCGCTTGCAATGCAGCATCCGGCGGCTGTTGCCGTTCGCCATTTCTACAGTTGCAATGGCGGCATGGCGGCAGGAGAGACACAAAGACGGCTCCAGCAGGCGGACAATGCGCAATTTGGTATCTTCATTTTTCATTAGTTTAACCCCAAAATGGTGGATAGTAGATTAAGTTTGAATGGCAGTCCGCAATGCGCGAATACTTCTTCATCCGCCCTGCGCAAAACGCGGCAATTCACGAAGCCCGCTCGTGTCGCGCCTACGCCCCTGCAACCGCTGACCGCCGATAATTTCGTTTTTCGCAGGAAGAATGGACTGCCTGCGCGTAACGTGTCTGGATTATCGGCGCGTGTTGTCCGCTTCGTGAGAGGTCGGAGGAAATACCGGCGTGTTCTTTGGCGTAGGATGAGTCGGAGGTCAGGAATGTTCCCACGATTATGAAGGCATTATGAGGATTGGGATACCATTTGCGGCTGCCATAAATTTTTGGTAACACGCGAGTCACAGAGTTGTCTAACCAACGTAGTAGCAAATGATACAGCAGTGGCATATCCCGCCCTGCTCGCGCTTCGCGCAGGAGAACACGCCGTCATGACTCTGATTGCGGCAGGCAAATCCGTTGCCATCCCACCCATGCCCTATTTACACCCTTATCGCGTCTTTTTGAATTCAGCGCGGCGTATCCTGCCGCGCCTGTTGCGCCTCGCGCTGCCAGTAACAGTTTTGTGTCTGGCAGATGCGGCAGGCCACGCGCAGGCGGTTTCCAACAGCCCACTATTTTCCGTTTTCAATGTGGCTTCCCCGCTGCCCTCCACGCCCCTCGGAGAACTGAACCAGACGGGTACGTTGTCGCATTTCGACGCGATTGGCGGCATCCAGACGGACGTGCTTTTCGGACGGAAATCGGAGGGGCCGTATACGCTCTCATGGAAAAAATCGCGGGCCAACACCGAAACCGTAGACTGCGATGGACGCGCCTTGCAGCGCGACATTGATTATGTGATGGACAGCGCGGCGGGAATCATCCGATTCGCGTTTCCCCTGTCTGCCGCAACGACCGTTCGCATCGCCTACTCCGCAAACACGCCGGATGCCGTTCGCAGCGCGCCCGAAACCCATCTGATGCACTGGGATTTGCTCAACAAAGGGAAAAACCGCCTGCGTTTGCGAACGCAGTTGCGGGATGAGGCGGCAAACGTCAACGCGCCGCCTGCCACCTCTGCCGCGAGTTCGCAGTTCGGCATCAACGCGCTGCAATGGACGGGGAGTACGCCGCTTCTGCGAACCTCTTTCCTCGTCTCACAACTCGACAGCCGCCTGTTCATGGATTTGCAGGGCGGCGATTGGATGGACAGGGGCGGCATATCCCTCGCGCAGCAAGCGAAAATGGGCAAAACGGAGTTAAGCGTGGCGTATGCCCGCGCCGGGGCGCAGTTTACCCAATCCGATGAAAGCGGCATTGCCGCAGGTCAGGAGACATTGGGCGCGAAATTGGGAACCACTCCCGCAAAGGGCGTGACGGTTTCCAGTGGCGTTCAGCAAACCACTTCGGTTCCCGCGAATGGCTCCAAAATCGCGCCGACGCAAACCTTGCTGGCAAACGGCGACGTGGCGCTGGAACTGTCCGCGCTGGCGAAAACCAAAGTGACCTCCCATATCGAAGACCGCTTCGACAAAGATGGCGCCCACCTGAATTCGGAAACCAACGTTCAATTGCCGCGTCTGCCCCTTGCGCAAACGCAGCTTTCCGGCGGGGTTCAGGTCACCGCCGACGCCAAACAGGAACGAACCGTCGGCTTGTTTTCCGTCGCGTCCAAACCGCAGCGGTATCTGGAAGTGAATGGCGACGCCCGGTTCCGCGCCAACCAGCTTGCCGACGATGCTCCCGACCCGAACGCGCGTAACACCTACGGCCTGAAAATCAACTTCGCGCCCTCCAAACGGCTGAAACTCGGCGGCGGAACTATCTTCAACCCGGAAGCCAATGGCGGCATCCTGAACGGGCAGCGCAACACGCTCAATCTGGAATCGGACTGGGGATTTCTCACGATGCGGGGGCAGATCGGCGTGGATCAGGATTTCGACAAGTCCCGCTCGTCCGGCACATCGGAAGTGGGCGTAGACCTGCATTTTACCAGATACGATATATTCAGCACGGGATTTCGCGGGCAGGGGCTTGTTCGATGCCGCCAATGCCGGCACGGGAACCTATCTGCTCGGCTTCAAGCACAAACTCGGTTCCGCCTTCGACCTGATGCTCAACGGCGAACTGACGCGCCCCCTGCTCGGCGGCGACGCTTCCAAAACGGAGATCAAGACGGAGGCGAAGCTGGGCTTGCATTTTTAGTCAGGTCCAGCATAGCAACTCCCGGCACGTAGTCTGTTGTGGCCGGCGTCAGCATTGCCGAAATCGCTTCAACAACTTTTTGAATTCGATCCGCGCCGCGCAGTATACGTTCGCAACCGCTGACAATCGGCGTCAGGTCCGGCTGTGGCGTGTTCTTAATAGATTCCAGTCGTTTTAACGCGCTTTCCGCGCTGCCCACAATGGCAAACAGAGGATTGTTGATTTCGTGGCGCAACGCGGCGGCGGCCTGCGCAATCGTATCCGCCTGCGCCGCGCGAACGCTCTCCTCCTCCCGCTCCACGCTGTGAACCACTTCGGATTGCAATTGCGCGGCGATTTCCACAAGCTGCGTGGTGGCTTCGGTCATATAATCGCCCGCCTGCTCCTGCTGTCCGCGAAAGTTTTCCAGTTCCTGTTGAATGGCAATCGCCTGTTGGCGTAATTGCGACTGCCGTATCCCGTTTTGCAGCCGGAACACAACCTCACTTTCCGGCGCGTCAGGCCGCATCAGATCATCCACGAGACGGTAAAGCGTGGCGGGTACGGCGGCATCCCCCAACAGCAGGATTTGGCTTGCCCGCAGATAAATATCCGCGCGTATCTGTCGGCACAGGACGGCAATGTCCTCATAGGGAGGTGTGCTTCCTATAATGACCACATCCGGGCCGGCGCGGCGCAGCAGGTCGAAGACTCCGACAGCATTACCGGAGGCGTGTACGCGGCAGTGACATGCCTGCCCGATGCTTTGCAAGCGTTGCTGCCGCGCAGTATCCGGTTCCAGCAGATAGAGTACAGATTCCGAAGGCATAACGCTCACCATTGTTGAAAAAGGATATTGTGCAGAATACTGAAAGCGCGGGTATTGCTGAATTCAGAGGGTAAAGGCGCAAACAGGCGTTATTTGCTGTTCTATATTGTCGGGCATCGCGTTCCAACCTTCACAAAAATTTCAAACAACAATGCCTCCGACAGCTATTTTGTCATTCACGCGATTTGGAACCAGACCCTCTCTCGGAATTAGTCCCTCTCCATGTTCCGTATTTCTGCTGCGCTGGAGGGACAGAGTTTTGTTCTATCGCCTGCACAGCCGGATGCCTGTCTTACGGTATAATAGCGCGTATATTCCCTGCTTAGAGCCTATCCCAACAGGCGATTGCATTTGCGTCCGAAGGAGGACATAACAGTTCGTATGAGGACATAACAAGTTATGTCCCTACGCCGAAGGCCACTCAGACGGGTACGTTCTTTGTACCCGGCCTAATGGGATAGGCTCTTATGCCCGCGCCTACAACGCGGCACAAGAACCATAACGGACACAGCAACACCGGAAACGAGAAAGCAAACAAGCTATGCGGAAACTATGGGGTGGGCGTTTCGAGGGCAAGACGGATGAACTTATCGAGCGTCTGAACAATTCACTGATTTTTGACGCCCGATTGTGGCGGCACGACATACAGGGCAGTATCGCCCACGCGCAGATGCTCGGCGAAACGGGCATTATCGAACAACCGGAAGCGGAACAGATTGTAATCGGACTGAAATCTCTGCGCGAGGCGCTGGAAAGCGGAAGCGTGGAATTGCCTCCCGACGCAGAAGACGTGCATACGGCTGTGGAGGGCTTGTTACGCGAACGGATTGGAAGCGTGGCGGGCAAACTGCACACGGCTCGCAGCCGCAACGATCAGGTAGCAACGGATGTGCGCTTGTATCTGCGCGGCGAGTGCGGCGAAATTGAAAACGAACTGCGCGATTTGCAGCAAACGTTGTTGGAACTGTCCGAGCGGCATTTCGACACGGTTCTGCCCGGCTATACCCATTTGCAGCACGCGCAGCCCATCGTTCTCGCCCATCATCTGCTGGCCTATTTCTGGATGCTGGATCGGGACCGCGAACGCTTGAGCGATCTGGCGGGGCGCGTCAACCGCAGTCCTCTCGGAGCCGGAGCTTTAGCGGGAACCGGGTTTCCCATTGACCGCGAACAAACCACCGACCTGTTGGATTTCGCGTCCGTCATTCCCAACAGTCTGGACGCGGTTTCGGATCGTGATTTCGCGATTGAATTTCTGGCATTCGCGTCTATCCTGATGATGCACCTGTCGCGACTGGCGGAAGAGATTATCCTATGGAACAGCCCGGAATTCGGCTTTGTCACCCTCGACGATGCCGTGACAACAGGCAGCAGCATCATGCCGCAAAAGAAGAACCCGGATGTAGCAGAACTGGCGCGGGGCAAGACCGGGCGCGTGTACGGCGATTTGCTGGCCCTGCTGACGCTGATGAAGGGCCTGCCTCTCGCCTACAACAAGGACATGCAGGAGGATAAAGAACCGCTTTTCGACGGCATTGACACGCTGCGCCTCGTCATTCCCGCCATGCGGAAGACACTGGCAACCGCGAAGTTCCGTACCGAACGGATGCGGCAGGCGACGCAGGGCGATTTCTCGACGGCAACGGATTTGGCCGATTATCTGGTACGGCAGGGTCTGCCGTTTCGGGACGCGCACGATATTGTCGGCGAAGTGGTGCGCTACTGCACATCGCATAACACCACGCTGGAACAGTTGGACGCGCCCGCCCTTGCCCGCTTCTCCCCCCTGCTGCAATCCAACGCCGGAGATGCCCTTGCCGCGCTGACGGTTGAATCGAGCGTGGCCGTCCGCTGCTCACAGGGCGGAACCGCCCCCAATGCCGTTCGGCAGCAATGGCAGCTTGCTCACGCGCGCCTGCATCACGAGTAACGGAAAACAACACGGTAAAATAAAAGACGGCAACAACTAAAACTGCCCGACGCCTGTTTTACATGGCATCGGGTAGTTTTTTGTCGCTCAGAGTTGCGATTATTTTGTTGGTTCACCGGTTAAGGGGCGGTGAGTTTGGTGACAAGTTTTGCCTCAGCAGGAGGGGTGTACTTGAACACAGCGGCGTCTACCGGCTTGTTGATTTGCGCGTCCTGAATCTCTTCCGTCACGGAAGCATCCACTTGCGTCGCCTTTTGCGTGATTTTGACGATCCGGCGCGTGGCGGCATCCGCGTAAATGGTCATAATCGCGTTGGGGTTGGTAATGACGACGGTTTGACACGCTTTGCCGTTCTCCTGCGTTTTCGCTCCCATTTTCGCCTGCGCGAGAATCGTATCCATATCCTTGTCGGCCAGAACATCTCCCTGTAGGGCAAGCGCGATCAGATACGTTGCCTGCGGCTCAAAAAGAACGTCTTCGACCAGACGGATGCCTTTGATTGTCGCGGGAGCGTCGGATTTGGTGTACTCGCTCGTGGTTTCGCCCTGCCGATAGTTGAGGAGGGTCTTGCCGTCACTGGCAACGGCGGCAAGGCCGCTCTTATCCGCTTTGAAGATAAACTTGTTGGGGCGTTCCAGCGCGAGGGTGAATTTCTGTACCAGCTTTTCGTCGCCTTGCGGCGTCGCCCTCTGCCGCGTATACACGGCAAGATGCTGGTACGACTTCACATTCTGATACGCGGCGGTTATCTGCTTATAGAAAGCCGCCACTTCCGCGTCCATTTTGAGTTTGTCATCCGGTTTGGCGGGCGCGGTGGTTTGCGCGGGGGGAGCGTCCTGCGCGAAGCTGATACGACTGGCAAAACTTCCCGCAAGCGCAGTTGATGCCAGCAGCATACCTGCCGTAAACGCAAATTTCATTCGCATAGTATTCTCCACACTGCTAACGCCCCGCCGCGATGGAATGGGAAGCGTTTACCGGCAGCCCTACTACCTGACGGGCATTTTTGGGTAGTTTGTACTCGAAAGTATTGGGCGGCATTGGCTTGTCAATCAGCACGTTCTCGATAATCTCCAGCATTTTGTAGGGCGCGTGGGTATCGCTCTCCTCGGCAGGCACGTCCTCAACCGCCTTATGCAGCAGATGCGTAGCGGTATCAAAATAGAAATGCAGACTGTGAGTTTTGAATTCCGGCCCGATATGCCCCGGAAACGGAACGCTCAACACATCGTACTTTTTGCCGTTTTCTTCTACATTCGCGTGGAGCGTGGCTTTTTTCAGCCCCGCTTCCACGTCCTTATCCGCCATCACATTGCCTTGCAGCATCAACGCGATCATGTAACTGCCGTGCGTAAACGTGACATCATCCACGATGTTGATGCCCTTGTAATTCACAGGCGCGGTGGTTTTCGTATAATACGTGTGTTCGCGCTCACTTATAGCGCCATCAAGGTGGTAGTTGAGGAACGTTTTGCCGTCGCAAATCGCCGCGCCGAACGCAGGCACATCGGCCTTGTAGCAGAATTTGTTCGGGCGTTCCAGCGCAAGGGTGAACACGATGGTTTTATGGACTTCGTTATCGGCGTCCTGCGTTTTGCTGAAGTATTCAGAGTTGTGCCGATACGATTTCATGGCCGCGTAGACAGCCGTAGACGTTTTCAACAGAGCGGCGACTTCCGGCTTGATAGTGGCGTTTTCCGTACCCGAAGCCGTCTCTTCGGGAGTCTGCCGCGCGGATGTGACACTGTGCAGTCGCGCATCGGCGCGAACGGCGGGTAAGGCAATTCCCGTTACCAACGCGAGCAGAATCGCGCTTCGGGCGACACCGGGGCTAATACGCATCCCTTCTCTCCTTACAATTCATGATAAACCATTCTACGCGCCACACACCGATTTTATTCCCCATCCTCTTCCGCATCCAGCGCGGCCATGCGCCGGTCGAATTTCTCCGACTCGGCTTGCAGCAGCGCGTACAACTCCGCGTCGCGTTTTTTAGCGTCGGCAAGGCAGCCGTACAGATAATCGTAGCCCTCAATCGGGCAGCCCTCGACCGCGAATTTACGCGCCCGCGCCCCGATCTTAAACGCGATCATCTGCTTGCTGCCCGGTGTCTGCCTTGCCATAATAAATTTCTCATTCATAGACAGGATTAACAGGATTTTCAGGATTAAACAGGATTATTTTCGAGAAACATTGGCGAATGGGATTCTTTTGCTGAACCTGATGGAGTAGGTTTCCGAAGACTACTCCATCATTTTCAATCCTGTTAATCCTGAAAATCCTGTTAATCCTGTCTAATTTTCTTCAGTTCCATCCTCATCTGTATCCGTATCCAGCTCGCCATTCGCTTTGCGGCCGCGTCCTCGTCCGCCCCGGCGACGGCGGCGGCGATTAGCGAGCAGGTCCGGGCCGAGTACGGCTTCCAGTCCCGGCAGTCCCTCACGGGGAAGCGACAGCGTGGGAGCCATCGGCGCAGGCGAGTCATCGCCCTCCAGTTCGGGCATCTCCATCTCCAGAACGGCCTTCAGCGTCGCCAGATCATCCCGCAGGGAAGGAGGCGCTGAAGTCAGCCCGGATGAACGCGGCTCTGTCCGGGGAGCGGGAAACGGCTCAAAGGAGGGCAGGTCGTCTTCATCTTCGGGCGGCGGGAGCAGATGGGGTTCCTCCTGCGGCGCGGGCAAATCCGGTTCGGCGCGATTGCCAAGCGGTTCTACCGGTGTCAGGCTGGGTTTTATCGTGCTGAAAACAGGGGCAGGCGCGGGCGGCGTTTCCACGATTTCGCGGGCATTTTCCCGTCCCGCTGCTTCAGGAGCCGGGTAGATGCGGGCAAAAGGCAGATTTCTGCCGTTGCCCGAGGTCGGTTCCTGTTGCGCAGCCTTGTCCCTGCTGTTTACCGTTTCCGCAATGTCGGTATCCGCGCGCTCAACGCGCTCGCCACGCTCCCCGCGTTCGGTTCGCTCCGGGCGTTCATTGTTGGGACGGGCGCGCGCGGGGCTTTCGAGGTTGGGCAGACCAAGCGCGGCAAAGCGTTCGCGCGTCCCTATGCAAAACGTCCGTGTCATGCCCATGCGCAGAAAGTAGCGATAGTCGCGCGTGTTTTCGGCAACGATTCGCCCCTCGTGCAGGTCATAGATGGATTGCGAGGTCGGCAGGCGCAAGGTTCGCTGTCCGTCCCGGCTGGCATGAACGGTTATCCAGCCGTTGCCAATGGAAACAACATCCTCGCCGCCCGTGACATAGACAGGAACGCCCGCATAACGGCAGATTCCGCGCAGCAGTTCGAGCGGCAAAATGGGATCGCCCACGAACACGGATTTCCAGTTGCCGAACGAGCGCGCGGCAATGGACGGCAATCCCGAAGCGTGATACTCGGCAACCACCGTCGCGCCCGGATCGTCCACGTAATAGGACGGATTGAGCCGTTCCCGCGCCCCGATGTCGCGCCCGCCAAGCCGCTCCGTCAGCAGATGGTTGGGATCGAGAATGCGCGAACCCACTTCCGAATTCCACGCCTGCTGCCGCAAAATAAGGCCGACCGTTGCGGTTGCGACATCCTCCATGCCGGTTCCGCCCGAAGGCCGCTCCTCGCAGGCTCCCGGCGCGTACAGCCAGACGAGCGTTTTGTTGTCGCGCTGTAATTTCTCGCGAATCGCCGTCCGCTGTTCGACGGGCAGGCGAAAGGGCGTGAGGAACAGATACATACGCGCATCCGTGGGGAAAGCCGGGTCCAGCAGATCGCTTTGCAGATATAGTCCGTAGTTGATGCCCGTCCGCTGCAAAATATCGCGCAGGCCGTTTGTCAACTTGCGGAAGAACGGTTCGCCCTTTTGAACATGCAGCAGGCTTTTTTCATCTATGAGAACAACCACATCGGGGCTTGTGGTTGCGGTTGTCGCCCTGTCCTGCTGCGCCATGCGGTTGGCAAAGCCGCCGATACGCTCCCAGAACCCCTCGTCGTCAAGCCAGCCTTCGCCCCATAAATCCATCCAGCCGACGCCGGTATTGGTGGCAAGCGCGCGGCCTATGGCTCGCGCCTGCGCCTGCTCGGTCGAGAAACGGTCCGCAAGGCGCGGGTTAAAGTCGTCCGCGTCCTGCTGCGCGGGCGCGAGATAGGTTTTGGTGTCGTCTTCGGACAACCATAGTTTGCCGTGCAGCCGCAGCGAGTCGACGGGAGCCGGAAGGGAAGCCGCCCCTGTCGGCTTGCGGTCGAGATAGGAGGGCGGGCCGGAGATCAAATCTACGTGCGGACTGGCAAGCAGGCGATTCAGGGCGAGATGCCCGCTGAATCCGTGTCCGAATTCCAGCGTATACCCGTAGCAGACGGACACAAGCGCATTGTTGTGGCAGGCTTTTTTCACCGTCCGCGCCAATTGCGCCAGCCGGTTGGCCGTTGTTTCGGACGTGAACTCGTTGAAGTCAATGATGCCGCGTTCGCGCCGGGTTTCGTAAAAGGCGCGTTGCGGATTGGGCTTGCCCAGATCGGGCGGAATCTCGGCGGTGTGGAACTGCACATCGCCATTGTACCAGGCGGCGCGAAGCAGAATCAGGCTGTTCTGGTATTTCTCGCGCAGCCAGTCGCGGAAGGCGTCGCGATTCGCCGTGCTTCGGTCATACCCCTGATCGGCGGGCTGAAACCATTCGCCTCGCTCCAGATGGTACGCGAACACGCGCTCGCCGTATGTCTGCCCCTGAAGATGTTCAATGAGCATGTGCAGGGCGCGTTCGCACTCCTGCCAGAACCGTTCGCTTGTCAGGGATGGGTCGCCGTTCGTGCCGTCGTTATACACGCTGATTTCGCTCGCGTACTCGCGCTTCCAGCCACGCGCAGGCACAAACACGAGGCGCGGCATCACAAACCCGTCCGGGTCGGCATCCAGCAGGGCGCGAAGCCGAACGTCTATCTCGTCCAGAACGTAGTGCGCTTCGGTCAGCGGGCAGGGCAGTTCGATGAGGGTGGAATGCAGGTGTACGCCCGCTTTGGCGGCGCGGCGCACTTCCGAAAGGACGCGCTGCGCGTTCTTCGCGCCCTCCATGTTGCCGAAAAACAGCACGGGCGGAACCGGAGCGCCATTGATATGAATTCGCGGCAGGCCGTTACGTACAACCAGATGCGTACCCACGCTCAAATCAATGGGTTCCGCCTCCTCCTCCACAACAACGGGAACCGCTACGGGAACTGTCAGCCGCAACCGTCTCGGGTTCGGCCACTGCCGCGTTCGCAATCGGCGCGGGCGTATCCTGCGCTTCTCCGTTCCGGGGTTCGCGGCGTCCTTTGTTGTTGCGGCGATTGCGGCGTTTGCGGCTACGCGTTTCCGCTGTGTCGCCACTGACCTCGCCTACTTCCGCATCGTCCGCTTCCTCTTCGGTTTCCACAGTTCCGGGCAGCGCCGCCTGCAAATCCGCCGCGCTATCCTCTGCCTGCGCTGTCGTATCCGGCGCGTCGGCGGCAGACGTTACTATTTGATCGCCCTCTACATCAATCAAAAGCGCGTCCGGGGCCGTACCGTTCTGTTCCCCGCCCACCTCCGCCACAAGGTCGGGCGCAGAAACAACCTCACCATTCGGCGCGGCAGTATCCGCATCCCCGCCCCGCCTGCGTCGCGTCCGCCCCGGTGTGGGATTTTCGATTTTCGATTTTCGATTTTCGATTTCTGGCTGCGCGTCTGCTGTCTTCTCTTCCCTTTTCCCTTTTCCCTTTTCCCTTTTTCCTCTTCTGCCCCCTGCTCTCCCGCGCTGGCGCGAGTCCGGCGTGATGTTCGGGCAGGTGGCGCGGAAGGCGCGTCGTCCGTAATATCGGCGGGAGCAGCGGAAGCGTTTTCAGTTTCCGGCGCGGCTTCTGCGACAGGGGCAGATTCCGGCGTTGCGACAACAGCAGGTTCCCCATCCTTGCGCCGCGAACGGCGGCGTGAAGCGGGCGCAGGCGCATCCGTCTTTGCTGTCTCACTCTCGGCTGGAAGAACAGGCGCGGCATCGGCAACGCCATTCACCGGCGCAGGCTTTGCCGCCCGACGCCGGGATGTTGACGCAGGATTGACATTCGTATTTTCGCCTGACGGTTGGCTGTCTTCCGCCTTTGATTCTTCCCTTTTCCCTTTTCCCTTTTCCCTTTTCCCTTCTGTTATCCCCTCTTCGGCGGGTTGTCGGCTGCGGCGGGTTGCGCGCGCGGCGGGTTCGTTGGTCGTGTCAGGTTCGGGGGATGCTGCGTCTGCCCCTGTCCGTGGCGCGCGGCGACGGCGCGCGGGCGCGGAAGGCGGCGCATCCCTGTCCGACGCTTCCCGGTCGGATGCGGCGTTCTCGCCGGCTGGTGAAGCGGGCAAAGGCGCGTCCGACGGGAGTTCGTCAAAACTCATGCGGTGGTCTCCTTGAAGTAGGGATTAGATATTAGGCATCAGGCATTAGGGGGTATTTGGTTGTGATTGTTTATCGCGCGTCGCGCGTGATTGGCAAACGTCTGCGAATCTTAGTTTCAGCCTCTAATGCCTGATGCCTAATATCTAATCCCTCATTTGTAAACTTGTACGTGCCTGACACAATGCGCGCCACCTGAGAGGCAGGAATCCATAGGTAAGGAAGGCGAAGCAAGCGCATATAAAGTGTAAGGTGTAGTCATTATACACTACACGGCAAATTCCGGTCAAACCTTTTCTACGTTTTTAAGTTTTCTTCTTCATAGCAGGGAGAATCTTCGCATTTAGAAGTGGTTGACGGGATTGTTCTGGCAGTAGGCGTACACGTTCAGGCCGCCCGCCTGTCCTATCGGGTCGCGGTTGACGAACCTTCCCGTTCCCACTTACATCAATTATCAGGGTCTATGTTGTGCTGTCTACATACTTCTTGCCAGGTAATCGGACCGTCTTTCGAGGCTTCTACAATTCTCGTCAATGCGTCTTTAGAAAGGAAGGCGTTGATGGCTCTTTCAAGACCGAATGACAATATAGTGAGGTCAGAGGCATTTTGCTGCGGTTGTTCGGTATTAAAACCAATACCGGGGTAGCAGCCCATATAGCAGATAGGAATGACACTGAACATAAAGTCCTGCTCACACAAATTAAGGATTGGCTCAAAGTTCTTAATGAGCCACGATAAGCATCTGCATACCACATCATAATCCGGGTACATGTACGACACAAAATTTGGAACGACAATGTAGTAACCTTGCTTCATTCAAATTTCCCACCTGCGTTCCCGGCCTGCTTCGCTTCTTCAAAGTTGAAATGGTAGCAATTGCTTGCCTTATCATAGAAGACAGGAATTGTCGGTGGCGTGAAGCCGAACTCTTGAGCAGACCATTCCATCATTGCGCAGGTAATTCCTTCCGGCTGGTAATCACATGGATTGTAATCTATGTCAACAAGGCAGATCATAATGGGCGCTGAAATCGTGGCGCGTATGCTTGCCGCGATGAGCAGCAAGCCCTTCTCGACAGCCTCACGCTCCTCATGAGAAATTCTCTCCGCATGGTAATGTATGTCAGGCGTAAGAGAGATTGTTTCTCGCTCGAACTCTGACAATGGGATTGCTTCTGCTGTCAGGCGCACAAATACTCCCCACGATGACTTCAACACCCCATAGCGGCACTCTCTTTTCATGCTCTGCTTACACTCTTTCAGAGTCGATACAAACTATTTTTCAAACGCCTGAACCTTCCGGGGCGCAACCGTAACAAAACAACAACACATCACCTGCCGCCGTCCTAAATTATACCGGATAGCGACACAACTCTTGTTGGAGGTTGCTTTATGAACGCTAAACGCGCTGCCTGCGCCGCCCTTGCTCTTTCCGCCACCCTGCCCCTGCTGACGGGCTGTAGCAAAAACGAAGACGTGACAACTGCCACCCTTCAAAACACGAAGACGGCGGCTCCCCTGTCCCTTCATGCCGCTCCTAAAACTGCCGCCAAAGCCGGAGATGCCGCCGCGCCCGCCACTGCCGCCCCAGCCTCGCAAAGCGCAGCGAGTACGGAAAAGGAGGCGTCCGTCCGCGATGAGGAGAAGAATACAGCCGCGTATCCACCGGAACCGCAAAACGCCTTTCAAAGCAAGGGCGCGGCGTCTGTCAGTGGCGCGAAGGATGCAAGTCAGATTCAGGGCTTTGTGACGGCAAACACTTCTGCTACCGGCAACGTTCGTATGCGCTATTCGGATGCCGATAAGTACGCGAACTCGGCCCCCGGCGTCCGGTTTCAGGCGCAAAGCCATGCCCGTTCCCTGAGCGCGACGACACCGAACCACCCGATGATGGCGGGCGGGGCAAGCGCGATGGCGCCTGCGCCCCATGCCGTGTACAACCCCAATATGTATGTAGCCGATACCTACATCGGCGGCAACGGCGAAAAAGACCGGCTGGAAAAACTGATCCAATCGGGCGTACTCGTGGACGGCAAGCGCGTGAAACTGGAAGCGTTCACCCACAACTACGCGCAGTCGTTCCCCATTCCGCAGCAGACCGCGCTGAACGTTTCCGCCGACGCCGTGCAAAGCAAAATCATCCAGTCGGGGGCGCATACCTATCTGCAAATCGGGTTACAGGCCAGCAAAAGCGAACTGCCGCGCCGCCCGCCGCTCAATATCGCGCTTGTGATTGACCGCAGCGGGTCTATGGCCGATGAACATAAACTGGAATACGCCAAATCCGCAGCCGTTCAACTGGTCAACAGCCTCACTCCCAATGACACATTTTCGCTTGTCGCCTTCGATGATACGGCCAACCTGCTGGTTCCCGCGCAGCATGTCGCCAACAAAGCGCGTATCCGCAATCTCATCGCGGGCCTGTACCCCGGCGGCGGCACGAACATCTATGAGGGGCTTGAAAAAGCGTATGCGCAGGTTCACAAAAACACCACAAGCGAGGGCATCAACCGCGTGATTCTGCTGTCGGATGGGCAGGTCACGTCCGGCATACAGGATCGAACGCAGTTTCATCATCTCGCCGCTACGGAAGTGGATAAAGATGTGGAAACCAGCGCGGTGGGCGTGGGCGTGGAATTCAACGAGGATTTGATGCTCTCGCTCGCCCGTGATGGCAAGGGCAACTACCACTTCCTGAAGGACGGCGCGGACACGCAGCAAGTATTTGCCCGCGAACTGAACGAACTGACGCACGTTGTCGCCAAAGACATCAAACTGCGTATTCAGCTTGCCCCCGGCGTCGGCCTGATTCGCGTTTTGGGCGCGCAAACTCTGGACGCGCAGCAAACCGCGCAGGTAAAGCAGGACGAAAAGAAGATTGACCGCAAGGTGTCCGAAGAACTCGGTATCGCGCCCAATCGCCAGAACGCGCCCGAAGAACCGGGCATCAAGATGCTCATTCCCGCCATCTATAGGGGTGACAGCCATATCGTGATGCTGGAAATCAAAGCTCCGCCGCAAAACCCCGATCTGATCAAAAACGCGGCGAACTCTGCCGACAAGCCCATAAATCCGAACATCTGTACGCTGGCAAATGTGTACGTGAAGTACAAAGATTTGATTCATCCGGCGAACCGCGAAACGCAGGCGACGGCAAGCGTCAGCTACACGCCAAGCAAGGATGAAATGATCTACTCGGTCAATCGGGGCGTGAAAAAGAACCTGTTGGGATTCCAGACGGGCGAAGCGCTGACGCAGGCCGCGCGTTCTATCGAGCAGGGACGCATCGGGGACGCCATTGCGCAGGTAGAAGAGCGCCGCAACGTGGTCAGCGTCGCCGCGCAGCAGTGGCAGGACAGCGACTTGAACCGCGACGGCAGACTGCTCGACCGCTATAAAGCCGTGCTTTCCCAACTTAACGCGCATCAACAACTCGCGCAGGGCGATTTCGGCCAATACCTGCGCCGCTCCCTCGCCTACAACGGGTATACGATGACAAGGTAGCGGTATTCAGGTGTTCGGTATTTGGCATTTGGTGTGCAGGTATTGTGCTGATACTCTTGGCGCATAAACGTAAACCTGAATACTCTTGCATTTCCCGAACACCGAACACCTGAATACCGAACACCTGTTTCAGGTGGCGAGGAGTATATCATGCGTATCGAACTTGGCGATCACGCGCGTTCGCAGGACGGACGCGATTTGGGGACGATTAAGCATCTCATTCTGGACCCGGCAACGGGCGCGGTGAAAACGCTTGTTGTGGAAAAGGGGATGTTGCTCCCCGATGATATAGAAATACCCCTTGCCGCCGTGCTGGAAAGCGGAACCGGCCCCGTCACGGTCGGGTACACGGCGGAACAGGTACACGCATTGCCGCGTTTCGATGAACAGCAGTATTCTCCCGCTCCGCCCACTTTTCACGAATCGTTTGCCAACGCGCCTGTCGGCGGACTGCTGTGGCCGGGTTCGGCAATGGGGCAGGCTTTCGCGCCCTCCGGTTTCCCTTTCGGCGCGGGCATGGGCTTGCCTGTTCCCGTTGTGGACGATGAAGAACGAGGCGAACAGCCTGTGGCGGTGGAAGAATACCTGCATCAGCAGGACGTGGAAAACGCCATTATGAGCGAAGGGGATGACGTTTACAGTCGGGACGGGGAGAAAATCGGGGAATTACACAGCGTTACCATAGACACCGCAAGCGGCAAGCCAACTGCCATTACCGTGCGTCAGGGTCACTTCTTCGGCGCGGACACCACGTTTTTAGCCGACTCCATTGCTTCCATAGACGACGGTGTCGTCACCCTGAACATGGACAAACGGGCATTGTCGCCTGAGTAGTAGATAACGAGTTTTGCCGGTTTGAGGCGGTGTATCAACCTTGTATTTGGAGTTCCTTTCATGTTCAAGCGTCTTTTCAGCCTGTGTTTTACGGCCCTGTTGTTGCAATTTACGGCAGCCGTTCCCGCCGACAACGCGGACACGCGCAATAGTATTGACACAATGGATGCGCTGACGTTTACCGGCTCGAATCCGAAAGGGCATGTCGAAGCGGTTCCGGGCAAGGTCGGCAATGCCTTAAAGTTCGCGTTCGACAATGACGGCATGAATGTTATGATGGTCGGACGCGGGGGCGGAACGCCCGAATGGGACAAGGCGGCGGGGTTCTCGTTCTGGGTGAAGGGGGACGGTTCGGAACATCTCGGCGGTATCGAATTCATCTGGAACGGCGATTACAGCACGCGCTACGCTTATGCCTTCCCCATTAATAGCGTGGAGTGGAAGAAGATTGTCGTACCCTGGCGCGACCTGATACCGGAGATGAGCAAAACGGAACAGAATGTGGATGCGAAAATTGGCAACGCGCCCTCGAAACTCAGCCCGGTTCAGTTCGGCAAGTGGTGGTACTGGAAGGACTACGCGGCGCACTCGTATGCCATTGACGACATTCGTTTGGAACCGACAATCAATGCTGATATGCGCGAGTACCGCCCCCAAAACGCGCCCCTTGCGCGTACACTGGCGAAATTGAAAGCCGGTAAACCGATTACCGTTGTTACGATGGGCGACTCGCTCACGGACGCGAGTCACTGGACAAACCGGGAACACAACTGGCCCCTCCTGCTCAAATCCGAAATCAAGCGCAAGTACGGTTCGGAAGTCACGCTTGTCAACCCCGCGATGGGCGGCACGGAACTGCGCCAGAATCTTATTGTGATGCCGCGCTGGACAGGCAAAACGCCCGCGCCCGATCTCGTCACCATCCTGTTCGGCTTCAACGATTGGAGCAACGGGATGCGGGGTAAAAACTTTGAGGCTGCGCAGCAGGACGCCATTGACCGCGTTCGCCGCGCCACAAACGGCAAAGCGGACGTTCTCATTCTTACACCCTGCCCCTCGCTGGAAAACGGAACCACGTTTGATGAACTCGCCGTCGCGTGTCGGCAGGCGGCAAAGCTAAAGAACGCGGGACTGTGCGACACGTACAGCGCGTTTCAAGCCGTGCCACAAAGCGAGAAGGCCGCGCTCTACGTGGAGGATAAAGTTCATCTAAGTTTGCAGGGACAGCAGCGCGTGGCTCAAACCATACTGAACGCATTGGGGAAATAATTGTTTTGTCTTGAACCATGATTTCACATGATTTTGATGATTACCATGATTGAGGAGGCGTGTTCCTCATGTTGATCATTCTAATCATGTGAAATCATGGTTCAAGACAACTTTCTAGAACCGAAACGTTTTAGAAATCAGAGCCGTATCCTGATACCAGCCGGAAGCGGGCGAGGCGATCATATCGGCGGGACGCGGGGCGTATGTTTTGTCGGGGATGGAGGGCAGGCCATACGAGCGGTCAATGACATGTAATGTGACGGGCGCGGCGGGCGACACGCGCAGGGTCAGCGTCAGGCCGTTTTCCGGCACGGCAAAGTACAACAGACTCCAGGCATGGCCGGGGTCACGGCTGCCGTCTACCGGCTTGCCCTCGATGGAAGCGTTCAGAACGCGAACATCGGACGAAACCGCCATTTCCATAACGGGCGCATGGCGTGGCGAAATGAGCAGCAGGCGCAATGTCCGAACGCCGTTTTCAATTCTGTCTTCCTGCAATGTGGCGACAGGGGGCGGTAAGGGCGTAGGCGGCGCGGGCGCGTGAAGAAACGTTTCCGGGCTGACGGGCAGAAAATCGGGCAACGCGCTTCGTTGGGGATGCTCACCCAAAAACTGTATTGTCCAGGCATCCGGCTTGCGGTCATTGCTCGCCCACAGCGCCGTTTGGGTATCCGCGTTCAGCGCGTAGAAAAGGCTGTTGGAACGCGGATTGGTTTCGCTCGGCTGCAAAACCTCCGCGCCCACCCACAGCAGAACCGTCCCGGTTGCCGCAAACAACAAAGGCAATGCCTGCGAATGCCCGGTGAAAATATTCCGCGCAACCTGCAATTGAGGCCGCAGCAGAGCGATTGTCAATGCTGTCACTACGCCGATAATCGTCAGCGACCCGATGGAAAGCGTTTGAAACAGCAGGCACAGCACGGGGATAACTAAAAGGATTGCAGGGGTTGCGCCGAACAGCAGGCACAGCAGCGTGACGCCGAAGTTCGTACCCATTTCCTGCTTATCCTGTAAATAGCCCCCCGCGGCTCCACCTATCCCCAACCCCTTCTCCCAGGCTTTTTTGGGAGAAGGGGAGGCGCTTGCTTTCATGCTCTCAGGCGAACGGAGTTTATGTGGTCTGTTTTGCAGATACGCGCCCTGAATCCACCGCGCCAGTAGAACGCCTAGCAACGGCCACACGAACAGGTAACTCCCGTCCGGCAGCAGCAGCGCCGTCAGCCATGTCAGCAGCAGCCACCAGAGTATTGCGCCCATCTGCATAGCGTCGAATGTCAGGCTGATTGGCAGATTTGCCGCCGTTGAGTTCTGTTCTGCTATTTCGTCACGGCTGTTCTTCGTTGTTGCCGTTGAACCTGTCTTCTGTGCTTCTGCCGTCGTGCCCTCTTCACTGTCAGGCTTTGTTCGTTTTTGGTACGGCAGGCGTTTCGCGTCGAGCAGCAGCAGGACGCTTCCCACGCACAGCAATAGAACGCCTGTGAATGTCGTATCGTCCAGATACAGCGTCATGCGCGGCGAAGCGGCGCCCGATGTCAGCCAGTACGTCAGTCCTGCCATTGCAAGCGTCGTCGCCACAACCGCCACGCCAACCCACGCCACGCCGCTCAACGCCACAACCGCCCTGCGCCAGACAGGTTCCGCGCTTTTTCGCCACCGCTGCGCCAGCGCGACTAAGGTGAGCAGGGTTGCGAGTATGGCAAGGGGCACGGCCCACGTTTGCGGATACACGCACAGCCAGTTTCGCGCGCCATTGAAATAGATCACGTCCGGCTGCCGCGCCTGCGTGAGCGATTCGCTGCCGAACCGCCGCGCCAGTCCGAGCATGTTGTCGCCCTGATGCTGCAAACTGCGCAGATCGAGATGGCTGACGCTATCCAGACTGGTATGATAATGCGCAACCCGATCCAGATAAGCGAAGTTCAGCCCAATCATGCCTGCCCCGCGAAATTCGGTGAAATCCGTATCATTGGGCAGCAGTTTGTACACGGCGTAAAATAGCGACGAGCCAAGTGGTTGAGGTACGCCTGACGCGAACTGCCGCGCCAGCCAGCCATTCCCCTCACTCGTCTCGAACATCAGGGACGGCCCGCTTGTTCCCCGCGCCTCGAAGTTCAGAACGAGGAAAGGCAAGGATGAATGATGAAGGATGAAGGATGAGTCCTCTTCTCCTGTCCCCTGTCCCCTGTCCCCTGTCCCCTCTTCTACAAATGCCCGCGCACCGAGCAGGCCGGTCTCTTCTCCGTCGGTCAGCAGAACAATGACGTCGTTGCGGAAGTTAAAACTCGTGGAGGGGGTGTTGATGGCGGAGAAGTGGCTGCCGGGAGAGGTTTTTCGGGTGGATTGAAGGGCGCGGAGGGTTTCAAGCAGAGCGGCTACGCTTGCGCCGTCGTCGCTTGCGCCCGGTCCCGTATTCACCGAGTCATAGTGCGCGGCCAGCAGCAGCGTTCCGGTTGGGGTTTTGCCCGGAATCTTTGCCCAAATGTTGTGAACGGTTCCCGCCCGATACGGACGATAGGAACGCGCTCCCACAACCGGAGTGGTTTGCAATCGGGGCGACAATCCCAACTGCCGCAACTGCGCCATCAGATACTCGCGAACGCGCGTATGTTCCGACGCGCCCTGTGGATGGGGCAGTTTCGCGATTTCGCGCAGGGGAACAAGAGCGCGATTGGCAGAAAACTCGTCAGCGGGCGCGTTTGCCGAACGCGCGGCGGGCGGCATGATGGATTGCAGCGCGACAAAGATCAGCAATGCCAGCCACAACAACATAAGGCAGGCTTGCCATTGTTCCAGACGTTGATTATGAGTTGGATCCATAGGCATAAAAAGTCAACCACTTCGTTTTCGCGATTGCGCCATGTTCCGAATAGCGCGAGTAGCCCCCCGCGCTGCCAGAATGTTTAGCTGCTCAGGGGCCAACTCTGACAGCGATACAAGATTGCGCTGTACGACAGCATCGCCACTGGCAAGGCATTGCGCAAACGTTTCCGACGTGATGGGCGAGGCAGCCAGGGTACCAAGCAAACGGCGGCGGAGAATAAGTTTCTGAAACAAAGGTTCCGCGAATAAAGGCTGTCGTGTCAGAGCCTCGAATTGGTCGGCTTTCAGCCCCGGCCATAGCAGCAATTCATACAGGGCTGATTGCGCCATCGCCTTATCTCCATCCTGCTGTGCCAGACGAATGTAATGCGTAAGTTCAGGGTCGTTTAACCGGGAACGCGATGCCAACACATGGCGAAAAGCGGCATAACGATAATGCTCCGTATTACTATCCTGACCGGATTGGTAGAAGGCTATTTGTTCATGCAGCAGGGCAGTTTCCAGAAAGCCATATTCCAGCCAATCGTCACTATAATGCAGCATCCTCAACTGACGAGATAGTTCTTCCATAAGTCAAGTTTGCCTTTCTGCAACAACTTGTTATTCAGGAAGCATCATGTAGGGATTTTTCGGCGGATGCGCGGCGGTATTCGCGCATTACGGTTTCTACGTCGCCGTCCATACACAGGTGGCTGTTGTCCAGCCAGAGGACGCGCTCGGCTACGCGCTCTACCGCCGCCAGATCATGCGATACAAACACGATGGTCTTGCCCTGCGCCTGTAGTTCGGCGATGCGGCGGTAACACTTGTGCTGAAACGCCTCATCCCCGACTGCCAGCACCTCATCTACAAGCAGCAAATCCGGGTTGGTATGCACGGCGATGGAAAAACCGAGCCGCAGTTTCGCGCCGTCGTTCCAGTTACGGACAATGGTATCGGCCTTTTTTTCCAGTTCGGCAAATTCGATAATCTGCCCGCGTCGTTCCTGCACCTGCTGCGCGGTCATGCCGAGCATGGCCCCGTAAAACGCGATATTGTCGTAGCCGTCCAGTTCGGGATGCAGTCCGGCCCCCAGTTCCAACAGGGGCGCGATACGCGGGCGTTCGCCCTGCTGATTGAACAGTTCCAGAGTTCCCGAAGTTTGCCGGTATACCCGCGCCAGCAGTCCGAGCAGGGTGGATTTGCCCGACCCATTACGCCCGATGACCGCCAGCGTCTGCCCGTGCGGAACCCGGAAACTGATGTCTTCCAGCGCGGTAAACGGCTCAACCCGTGTGCGCCGCGACCATTCCAGCACGGCGCGTTTGATGGAGTGCGCCTCATGCCGAACGCGAAACACTTTGGTCAGGTTTTCCGCCACAATAGCGGAAGGGTGGCTGGTGGTTGGTGACTGGTGGTTGGTCATGTTTAATTGTAGCAAACTCTGCATCATTTTGCGCCGCCTGTCAACCAATCACCAACCACCAACTACCAACCACCAATTAGCTAACTCCGTTCCACAAACTGCCACTTGCGCCGGTTGAAATACCAGTAGCCAAACCAGGCGAAGACGACGGTGATAAGAAACGCGCCGCCGAATGTCGCCCAATCCATCGGGACAGGCGGCAGGTCCTTTCCATCAGGCAGAGTCATGTGATTGAAAACTGTTGGCGACAAAGGTTCCAGAATAGTTTTACGGTAGGCGTCAATAATGGCCGTGATCGGGTTCAGTTTATAAATGGTGAGCAGCCAGGGATAGTCGCGCATAATGCCGAAATCGGCGGCAACATCGGCGGGATAGAGAATCGGCAATAGAAACACGATGAGATTCAAAATGGTCGTGACGATGAATTTCACGTCCTCGAAAAACACGTTCAGCGCGGAAAGCAACAGGGCAAATCCCACTGTCAACAAGAACAGCATCAGAGTGATGACCGGAAACCATATCAGGGACGGAAGCAGAGGAATTCCCTTGCCGATAAAGGGCGCGAGGACGACAAAAATCACGAAGAACACCGTCCAACTGATGAACAGATGTACCGTGTTGCTCAATACCGTCGCGATGGGAATCACTTCGCGGGGCATGTAAACTTTTTTAATAATGCCGTAGTTGGCGAGCAGGCATTGGCTGGCGTCCAGTAAAGCGGTAGAAAAAAAGGTCCAGGGAATCAGGCCGCAAAGCAGATAGGGCGCGTAGTTCTTGTACTCGATGCGCAGGGCGACCTTGAACAAAAACATGTACACTAAGACCTGTAGAAGGGGGGGAATGATAGACCAGACAAGGCCGAGCGCGGAATTTTTGTAGCGCACTTTGAGTTCGCGCCGCGCGAACATCTGGAGCAGATAGCGGTAGCGCCAGAGTTCCGCCAGCGACTCGCGTGTTGTGGTCATGTTGGCCCTCCTTGCCCACATTTCTGCCGCAGACTTGCAGCGACGGACGCGGCTGCAAAGAGGAATTGTGGTATTCTGGATACGGGGCGCGAAATGGAAGAGGTTCCCGACAAGAGAGTTGATAATTGGTAGTTGATAGAGATACACGACCTATCAACCATCAACTATCACCTACTCTTCCTCCTCCTCAACGGGTGCGTGATCCACATCTTCAGGCCGCGCCGGTTCGAGCAGGGACAGCAGGGCGGCGCGGGGAATAAGCACTTTGCGCTTACCCGCGATGCGGAATGCCTGTAGGCGGCCCTGCCGGATGTAGGAGCGAATACTGGACTGACTTACTTGCAAATACTGTGCCGCCTGTTCGACGGTGAGCAAATCCCTGGCTTCCAGGTCCATTCATTTGTCCCTTTGTGTGTAAGTAGTCGGTCAAGCTATTGGGTGGCTGCCATCCGCGCAGACGCAGAAGCGCGGCAGACATTTTTCTCCGCAGCCAAAAACCGTTGCAAGACAAAAACTGGAATAAGACTCCTGATGGAGCAGATGGAGCTAGAAGAGAGGAATTGCGCGTCTTACAGACGAATTGGGTAGAGTATACAAAATGCCGACAGGTATTGTCAATAGCTTGCAGGAGTTTTAATTCTATTCCGGCAACAGATTTCGCAGAAAATGTTCGGCGGCAGAGCGCGGGGCGCGTTTCCGCTTCCGCATACGTAGGAATGAGTAGGTTATCAGGTTGGCAGGTCTTTTGGTTAGTAACTACTTACTCCCTTCTCTTTATCCGTAATTAGCTCCTCTCCCAAACTTTGGGAAGAGCGACTGTCTCTAAATAAGCCCCTCTCCCAGGCTTTTTTGGGAGAGGGGTTGGGGTGAGGGCTATTAAGAAATGGTGGGAATTTTGCGGCGATGCGAAATAATTATTTGCTTGTTCATTTTCGGCCTGGTCCTTAACGCTGCCGCGCAAACGGAAAAGGCTGTTATCGCGCAACGGGAGAAAACCGGCAATACGCAATCGGCAACAGCCGAAGCCGCAATCAAGCGCGTTATCGTGCTGTTGCCTGCCCGTTCCGCCACTACGCCACAGACGCAATGGCGCATTGACCGGGAACGCGCTTCCCACAGCAAAAAACGCCGCAAGTCCCGAAAGCGTTCGATACCGGCAAAGGCGGCGGCTCCGGCGTTGTCAGCCGTTGCGCCTGCGGGCAAATCGGACAATCAAGTAACCAAACCCGTATCAAGCGTTGCCCCCGGTTCCGGCAACAATTCCCCCGCTATTTTACAGTCTCCCGGTTCGGCGGCTTCGATTGCCGGTAAAATTGATGTTGTGCCGACGGAGCAGCGTGTCATGCTGGCGCAGGCGCTGCTCACGGATGCCCTGACGGAACGCCTTCAGGAGCGTCTTGAGGTGGTCGTGGTCGGTGAAAATGAGACGACGCAGGCGTTACAAACCCTGCATCTGACATCTGAACAGGCCATGCTGCCCGACAATGCGCGGCGGCTGTGCGCCCTGCTGAACAGTCAGGCCATTCTCATGCCCCGCGTGACCGCCTGCGCCATTCATGAGGGCGCGATACGCGACGCGGAGGTATTCGCCGACATTCACATTGCCAATGTAATGCCCGTTGCTGCCGTTCCCCATATAACACGCTGGCCCGCGCATGTCGCGGCCGCCGGAACCGCGTTTGCGGATCGCGTGTTGTTTCATAAGCAGTACCAGAAGCCGCAGGGCGATTTGATACGCGACGCGGCGCAGCAAACCGTCAACCTGCTGCTTCACGCCCTGCGCGTGGGAGAACCGGCCCCGTTCATGCGTCCGGGCGACCACATTGCCGTGACGCCGACGCTTACGCCCTCCGACGCGGACAGACTGATCTTTACGGCTGTGGGGCGGCGCGTAGTCCCGGCCCCGCTTGCAAACCTTCACGCCGATGTTTCCGCCCTGTTTCTGCCCGACCTCTTGCCTATTGCGCCTGACCGCGTAATCACTGAAAACGATGTTCGCGCTTCTCTTATCGCGCAGGGTATCAGGGAAACGTCGCTGTGGAAGAATGAAGATCAGCCTGACCTTGCCCGCGCGCAAACGCTTGGGCGCAGCCTGCATGTAGAATATGTGCTGCTTACCCGCGTAACGGACGTAGAGTTGTCTGAAAGCGAACCGCATACGCCCGTAATCGCCAACACATCCACAGCGGAACAGGGGCGTTCCGCCCGCGTGGAAGCCACCGCCGCTCTCGTCCGCGTGGAGGATGGCGTACTCTTATGGCATGACCGCGCCGTTGCCACCATGATGGCGTCCCCATCACCGGCTGCCGCCAACAGGCCGCAATCGAATCAAACCCTGACTCGCGACGCCGCGCACTTCGCCCTCGTGGAATTGCAGCGCCGCCTGCGCCGGTATCGGAGTACGTTCGAGAGATAGGGTTTTAGGGTTTTAGGTTGTTAGTTGTTAGGCAAAGAGGCCACAGGCGCTTTTCTCTAACGAACAACCTGACAACCTGACAACCTGACAACCTAAAATCCTATGCCTACCTATTCAGCCAATGGCCTGGTCACGCATCGCATTGACCTGGGCGAAAATGATCGTATATTGACGCTGTTCACCCGCGAACACGGCAAAGTGTCCGCTGTCGCCAAGGGAGCGCGGCGGGGCAAAAGCCGTTTGAGCGGCGCGACGGATTTGTTCACGCACTCCCGGTTTCTGCTCGGAACAGGCCGGAATCTGGACATTGTTTCGCAGTGCGAAATCGTGAATTCGTTTCCCGATTTGCGCTACGATCTGGAACGGCTGGCCCGCGCCACCTACTTCTGCGAACTGCTGGATCGCCTGACGCTGGAACGGGACGCCATTGCCAGTGACGAGCTATTCGATTTAACCATTTCCGCCCTGCATCTGCTGGCCCGCGCCGAACACTACCCGGACGGCATTGTCCATGCGTATGAACTGCATCTGCTGGCAATCATCGGCTACGCGCCCGTGCTGGATCATTGCGTGAAATGCGGCAATCCGCTGGAACGCCGTCAGGTCGGGTTCAGCCCCTCGCTTGGCGGAACCCTGTGCAACGCGGATCGCTACAAGGCAGATGATGCCGTCAGTTTATCGCAGGAGAGCGTGGAAACGATGCAAACCCTGATGCAGGAGCCGCCCGAAGCCGTTCTCAGCCTCGAACCCGCGCCCAAAACCGCAGCCGAAGTGGCCCGCGCCCTCCGCTGGTTCATCCGTTTCCGCGTCAACCGCGACCTCAAAAGCGCCGACTTTCTGGATCAACTCCGGGCAGGAAAGTGAAACAGGTGAAATGATGCGGATTTTGCGGACAGGTTTGTTCGTGTTCGGCAGCATTTTGTTGGCGATAATGCTGCTTGCCAACAGGCAGGAACGTTCCCAATTGCTACTCAGTTTTGTAATATTTATCATAACCTTTGCTTTTCTTCTGCTACTGTGCATCGTCGCCGGGTTTTTATTTTCCTCTGATCCCACAAAGGAGCACGAAAAGCAAATGCGCACATGGGAAGCGCAAGGATTAGTAACTGTCACGAATTACCATTTCACCAGAATGCTTTTGATAGAGGAGGACAACTATGGAGATGATGAAGCGTTGCGCTTCTTTTTTCAAGTGGATAATGGCGCGATATTACATCTCTGCGGGCCATACCTATTAGGAGCCTTTGCCGGATACAAAACTATTAACAATCAAATAGTTCTTATGAATGCAGACATGGTTCCCGCAATGGATGATGCCACTGCCGCGGAAATAGCGGAAGCCATTGAAACCAACGAATTACCCGGTCGCTACAAAGAAGTTACTCCTGCTTATGAGTTGACCGTCAAGCGTCACCGCAGCGATAACCGGATTGTTCAGGTTGTTTGCAAAGATATTCCACCTGTTGTTGACATTGTGGAACACGATTTTTGGGACAACCCCTGCTGTCAAAATCGCGTTTTCAACGATGGCGACATAATCACCGACTTCGCCTACGATCAACTGCTTACAGGCGTGTAAATATCCGAACCCAATTTCGCTCAAACAAGGCGGTTGCCACCTCAAGAACATGCTCGTAGGGACACAACTTGTTGTGTCCTCCCCATAATTTGTGTCCTCTCCCCAACATTTGCGCAATCCTCCGGCGAGGGTTGTGTTTTCTCCCGAAGCAGAGGATGCGGACACAACAAGTTGTGTCCCTACAAGTTTTCTTTTTCCCGGTAATTTTATGTCGGTTTGAGAAAGCAGTGAACTCCCGACACATTTCTGCGTCTGTAACCGTGGACTTCCGCTTGTAGTCGTTCCAATTAGATATCAAAGAAGGATGCGATATGCCAACCGCCAGACTGAACCGAATCGCCCTGAGCGCCCTTGCCCTTTCGCTTGGCGCAGGGGGAATTACGCTCACCGCCAACACGCTTTCCGCCGCGCCCGTTGAGAAAACCGCCCCGCCCGTTTCCGGTGACGCGATGAAGCGCAATGCCGCCGCGCCGCTTGACCGAAGACCAGAAAATCGTTCATGTTTTGAACCGGCTTGGGTTCGGGGCGCGTCCCGGCGATGTCGCAGAAAGTAAAAGCGATGGGACTGTCGCGTTACATTGATCTGCAATTGCATCCCGAACGCATTGACGACTCGGCGGTAGACCGGCAATTGGCGAGCTACGCGCAGCTACAGTTGAGCAGCGAACAGCTTGCCGAAGAGTACAACACGTTTTTAGGCGTGGCGAAACAGGCGCAGGGCGTCAACAAAGCCGCCAAAAAGCAGGCGGCGCGCGAAACCGCTGCGGCAGACGCAGCGGCAGGACAAACGCCTGTTGCCGGGGCTGTGGCGGGGCAAACGCCCCCCGCTATGCCGGAGAAAATGGAAGCCGCGCCGCCGGTTGCCGACAAGAAAGCGGCAAAGGGCAACAAAGCCAAAAAGTCGCTGCTCGGCGCAAGCGCAGACGCGGATACGATGACACAGATGCAAGACATGCGCGCGTTGCGGCAGCAGGTGGCGCAGGCCGCTATGCCTGTGACCGAAGCGCATGAGCAGTTTATGGCCGCGAAAATGGTACGAGCGGTAGAATCGGAACGGCAACTTCAAGAGGTGCTGGCTGATTTCTGGAACAACCATTTCAATATTGACCTGCGCCGCGCGCCCTGCGGCATCCTGAAAATCGCCGATGACCGCGATGCGATTCGCCCACATGTTATGGGCAAATTCCGCGATCTGCTCGGAGCCAGCGCACACAGTCCCGCCATGCTCGTTTATCTGGACAACTATCTTTCCACAGCCGATCCGGGCGCGGAAACGGCAGCCGTTATGCCCGCGCGACGCGCCAGACTCAAAGCCGCCGCGCAGCAAAAGAAGAAGGCCCCAACCGGCCTGAACGAAAACTACGCCCGCGAAATCATGGAACTGCACACGCTGGGCGTGGACGGCGGCTATACGCAAAACGACGTGCATGAAGTGGCGCGTTGCTTCACAGGCTGGGGCGTGGCTTCGCAGGGCAACAAACGGCCCGGTCAGGGCAAGTACGCCGCAGCAGGCGGCGTTCCGCTTCGCTCCCGCCGCGCATGACAACGGCGCGAAAACGGTACTCGGACAAACCATTCCGGCAGGCGGCGGCATTCAGGATGGCGAAAAGGTGCTGGATATTCTAGCCTCCCATCCCGCCACCATGAAGCACGTCTCCTATCAACTCTGCCAGCGGTTTGTTGCCGATACGCCGCCCGCTTCGCTTGTGGATAAGTGCGTGGCGACATGGAAACGAACGGATGGCGACCTGCGCGAAATCGTACGAACCATTGTCACTTCACCCGAATTTTATGCGCCGACAGCGTACCGCAGCAAGATCAAATCGCCATTTGAATACGCCGTATCTTCGGTTCGCGCGCTTGGCGGAACCTATGCGGAAGTTGCTATGGGGCGCGGCAGAGGACAGGGTCAGGCCAGAATTGCCACATCGCTCATCAAGCCGCCCAAAGGCGGCGGCTATCTGGACGCCAGCGAAACCACCCTGTTCGGACAGGTCGGCACGATGGGCCAGCCCCTGTTCCAGTATCAGGCTCCCACCGGCTACCCGGAAGATTCCAGCAAGTGGGTGTCGGCGGGCGCGCTGATTTCGCGCCTGAACTTTGCTCTCGCGCTCACGGACGGCAAATTGGGAGATGTCACAGGCGTTCACCTGCCGACCGCGCCAACGGACGCCAAAAGCGTCCCGGCAAAAGAGGCCGGACAGCTTATGGACACGCTTGCCGCGCAAATACTGCACACGCCCATCGCCCCGGCCACCCGCGCCACGCTGCTCAAACAGATGAACGGTGACGCGCCCACGGCTACCAATGTCTCAACCGCGTCGGGCAGCGTTACCGCCCCCCGTATCGCCGCCCTGCTGCTCGGCTCCCCGGAGTTTCAGAGGAGATAAGGTTGTCAGGTTGTTAGTTGTTAGTTGTTAGGTATTCAATTTGGTAAGTTTTCAGGTTTAGCAGAGATTCAGACGAACATTGTAACCTGATAACCTAACAACCTTCCTCAAGGAGTTTAACACCATGAAAATATCACGTCGTTTGTTTGTGAAAAACGGGGGCATCGCGCTGGCGTCCGTGGGACTGGCTCCCGTGTTCGGACCGATGTTTCTGCGGCAGGCGGCTTTCGGGGCTGATACCAGTGCCCGCAAAAAGGGCAAAATCCTGATCTGCATCTTTCAGCGCGGCGCGGCGGACGGCCTGAACATTGTCGCGCCGCATGGGGATCGCGATTTGTACCGGCTGCGCCCCACACTCGCGTTACAGCGTCCCGGCGGCCCCGGCAACAACGCCCTGCTCGATCTGGACGGCTTTTACGGCCTGCATCCCGGATTGGCCCCGTTCCTGCCGATTTACAAGTCCGGGCATCTGGCGGCCGTTCACGCCTGCGGTTCCCCCGACGCGACGCGCTCACACTTCGACGCGCAGGACTTCATGGAATCGGGCGCGCCGGGTGACAAGCATGTTGCGGATGGATGGCTGTCCCGCGCGGTTTTGGCCTGCCCCGAAGACCGGGCGAAGCTCGCGGCAGCAGCGGGAACCGGCAGTCCGTTCCGGGCGGTTGCGCTCGGCGGCGATCACGGCCTGCCGCGCAGTTTGCAGGGGGATGCGGGCGCGCTTGCCATTCCCGACCTGAGGGCGTTCGGCATCGGCGTGGCAAGCGCGGGCGAAGCGGGGCGCAGAGGCAAGAAGGGCGGCGGACGCGCCCTGACCGCAAGCGCGGCCACTCCCGACATGATGGCGGCGTCGGCGTCCGCTGCGGGCGGGTTCGAGACGCTGTACGATCACGCGGTTGGCGATGTGCTGCACGGGCCGGGTAAGGAGAGTTTCGAGGCTATATCCCTGCTGAAAAAAGCCGTGCCGGGAACGTATGTTCCTTCCAATGGGGCCGCGTATCCGGCGGGACGGTTTGGAGAGTCGCTGCAACAGATCGCGCAACTGGTGAAAGCCGATGTGGGCGTGGAAGTGGCCTTTGCGGAGATGGGCGGATGGGACACGCACACCAGCCAGACGCAACGCCTGACGCAGCAATTGCGAGAGTTCGGGCAGGGCGTGTCCGCGCTGTATGCCGATCTTGGCGACAAAATGGCGGATGTGGTGATTTTGACGATGAGCGAGTTTGGCCGCGCCGCGCGCCAAAACGGAACGGGCGGCACGGATCACGGCCACGCCACCTGCTTCTTCGCGCTTGGCGGCGATGTGAGCGGCGGCAAGGTGCTGGGCAAATGGCCGGGACTTGCGGAAGGGCAGCTCTACGAGAACCGCGACCTTGCCGTGACGACAGACTTCCGCGCCGTTTTCGGAGAAATCGCTACCAGACATTTGGGAGCGCAAAGCCTGCCCCGCGTGTTCCCCAACTACAAGGGGACACCCGCCGACTTTCGGGGCGTCCTGCGCGGGTGATGCGCAACTACTGAGTCAGCGCGGCGGTTCCAATCCGAACTGTAATCCGGGGCGAACCGCGCGCAAGTCCGTACAAGTTTGGACAGCTAACAAGCCCCTGTATTCGCCGTGATAAGCGTATACAGGGGCTGATTTCAACACCCGGCGCGTAAGCGTTACTGTTCGTTGAGAAGTTCGTCCCATGTCTCCACTTCGAGCAGGCGCTCGGCCAGTTGTTCCAGAGTGTCCAGAGACGTGATGGCCTCCAGCGCGGCGACAGTAGCAGCGTCCGGTGTGCCAAAACGCTTGTGTCCAATCCGCAGAATAAGGTTCCGTTCGCCTCTCGTTTCGCCCTTGCTCAATCCACTGGCTTCGCCCTCTTCAAAGATTTCCATGTAGGTAGATGATTCTTTCAAGGCTAAGACTCCTTTCAGCAGTTCACGGGTAACATCCGGTTCGTACCTTAAGCCCATGAGCAGGTACGTTGTTGTCCAAAGCATCTCCTTTTCGGCAGGCTGCGCTTCGGCATCAATGCGCTCTTCCATGCGGCGTACTACGTCTGGCAGCGCGTCAGGAGAAACATTGGTTAAGGGCGCGAGCGGCAATGTGGCTAACGCGCCAGTAAGCACGTCTTCCACGTCTTTTTCCCATACTCGAACGATGTGATACGTAAAGGTGAGCGAACCGCCCGCGCCTTGCGGCACGACGTAACCGAGATTGCCCGTCAGCGCAGGGCCATCGGCTTCTTTGCGCAGCAGAACGAGAATGCTTTGTACCGGCAGGAGATAGCGGCAGAAGGTCAGCGCGTTGTAGCGCAGAACGCGATACGGCAGGTTGTCTTTATACGTAGCCTGCAACTCGACATGCGCCATATACTCCGGTGTCTTAACATGCAGAATACGGTCGGCTTCGCTCGTCACAGTGGACAGGTTGGCGTCTATGAGTTCCGCCTCGCTTCCACTCAAACCGGCAAATTGCAGCCATGCCAGCGGGTCAATCTCCACCAGATACCGGGTCGCTGCATCAAAAGGTTTCGACATGAAGGTTGGAGGTTCCTCTCTTATCAGCATCAGAGCGCGTATTTGCGTTTAACAACCGACACGATTGCAATTGAAAACGTGTTCTCTGTAGCATTATACGCCAAATTCACAATTTCCGGCAGGAGCCACGTCCGTAAACGGCGTTTTTTGTTGCGTCGCCATTGGCAAAATTTACATTCCGCATTTGTCGGAGAACTCAAAAAGCGTAAAATATGCGCCCTGCGCCTGAACATAATTCAGGCGCAAGGCGCGGATTGGCGCTGTGAATTTATAACCGCGAACGTTGTCGCAGTTTCTAACTTAATTGCCGCCATCGGTCGGGGGAGGACCGCCGGGGCCACCGGGACCTCCCTGACCGCCCCCGCGTCCGCCGCGTCCGCCGAAGCCGCCCGGTCCACCGAAACCACCAGGCCCCCCGAAACCGCCGGGACCGCCGAAGCCGCCGCGCCCGCCGCCCTGCGCCATGTTGATGCCGATTCCGGTTGCCGTGAACGTGCCGTCCGCGCCTGTCGCTCCGGCGGCAGTGATACGGTCGCCCACTTTCAGGCTGTCAAACGTCGCTTTGGTGATTTTGGTCACTTTGGCGTCCGCGCCCATTTTCAGCGTGATGGAAACACCGTCTCCGATAGAGATGGTGAGCGGCCTGGTGGAAATCACTTTGCCGGTTGCAGACGCGAACGCCTGCGCCGGTGGCGGCCCCTGACCATTCTGGCCCTGACCATTCTGGCTCTGCGCCAGTCGGCCAAGCACGCCCGTATTGTTTTGCGCGTCGCCTGCGCCCTGCCCGCCCGGAGCATTCGCGCCGCCCGCGTTGTTCTGACCGGGGCGATTGTTTTGCCCGCCGGGACGCAGAAAGTCCGGCATCTGTCCCGCCGTGATGGAACTGGCGGTAATGCCGGTCGGCACGCCCTGCACCTGCACCTGATCCCCCACGCGCAACTCGGACGCGGATACTTCCATTTGCGTGGCGAACTGCGTGGTCTGCGTCACTTTCAAGGTCTGGTTGCCGCCGCCGAAGGGCGAACTGATGATAATCGTGCCCGCGCTGCTGTCGCCGCCCGTAACGGTTCCCTGCATCATCGGCGAACGTCCGCCGAAGCCGCCCTGTCCCGGCCCCTGTCCCTGTCCACCCGCGCCAACCCCGTTGGGGTTTTGGCCCGCTTGTCCCTGTCCGCCGCCCCTGCCCTGCCGTCCCTGCCTGCCGCCACCCTGCGCCTGCGCACCGGTCAGATTGGCGACAAACACCCCGCTCAAAATCAGGCCGCTCACGGTCACGGCGGAAATCAGGCGCGCGCTTTTTCTTGAATTGCCTTTGCTGCTGTTCATCTACGTTCTCTCCTTCATCCTTCAATCATTCGGCTAACGTGAAACAGTCGTCTTCACGTTTTCTACTATCAGTATCCCCGCCAAACATAAAATGTTTATGAAAAGATGGGGTTGATTTCCTAAAGAATAAAACCGGCTCATCCATTACGGGATAAGCCGGTTTTTACAATCCGCAAACTACACCAAAACCAGAATCACACACAGTTGCGCGTTACTGAAGCATCGCGTCTACGGCCTTTTTCACCTGCGGCAGTTTGGCGGTGTCCACGTCCACGAAGTTGCTCTTCACGGATGAACCCTTCCACAGCAGGATGGTGTTCTTGGCGGTCGGGCTGATCTTATAAGCCGCGATGTCGTCCTCTTTTGTGCCTTTGGGCAGCAGGACGAGGGGAATGGTGGTCTTCTTTTCGGAAGCGACCTTCTCGATAGCTTCCTTTGCTTCGGGGCCGTCCATGTAAACGACGAAGCTGCGCAGGCCCTTGCTCTTATTAGCGTCCACGATCTTCTGCACGTCGGACACCAAACCCGCCGACTTGGTAACGTCACCGTTCACGAACACGGCGAGAACGGGGGCCATGCCGTACTGACAGCGGTAGCAAAGCTGCTTGCCCTTGCTCGGCCCGGTCACGTCCACCACCTGAAACGCCTGCGGCGTGGTTCCCGGTTTCAGGCCCGATTCAACGGCGGCATACGCCGTCACGGCCAGTGTGCTTGCTGCGGCAATGAAAAGTCCCAGTTTCATAATGTCGTCTCCCTTTGCGATTGTCGGCTGTCGCCGACGTTGCGTATGCGCCCATGAAAAAGGGCGCAGGCTGAAAATGGCGGCTTGCGTAAACAAGCCATACTCGTTAGACGCGCCAAAGCGCCAGAGTTCCACTTAATTATAACTCTTTTACAACTGTTTTACGTAGGAAAGTAGGTCTTTCATTTCAGCTGAAGAGAGTTCATGCGCTTTGCCGTGCAGGTGTTTGGGATCTGTAGCGAGAATATCTCTTCCAGCGTCTGCGCCTTGCCGTCGTGCAGGTAGGGATAGGTGTCGTAAGCGCCCTCCAGTCGTGGGATTTGGAGTTCCATGCCTTCCGGGGTTGTGCCGATCCATGCCTTTTGCGACCCGCCCGCTTTCGGCCCCACATGACACGCCACGCAGCCCGCTTTGCCCGTAAACAACTCTTTGCCGCGCAGCGCCGCCGTTGTGAAAGAGCCGTCCGCTTCACGGTAGGGATTGGGCGGCAGGGGCAACGCGCCCACATAATCGGCAAGCGCGCGAACTTCGGCAGGCGTGGGCTTTTCCCCCTGCATCAGTCCGGGTATCTCTTCGGCGATAAATGCGGCAAGCGTCGGCTCATGCCCGCTCCAGCGGTACGGCGCATTGGCGGCGATATGCCCGCGCAAGCCTTTGGCGTTGCGGTCTATTTCCTTGCCAAGCGCGTCCTTGACATGCACGAACTTCCACGAAATGCCGTCCGTGCCGCCGTCCGGGTGACACGAGTTACAACTGAACTGCTTGCCCTTGACAAAGGTAGCCGTTGTAAACAGAAAGCGGCCTGCCAGCGCGGGGTCTTTACGCGCAGTCGGCCCCAAACTGATACGCCGCGTCACTTGCAGGGTTTGCGGATTGACAACCGCCAGATCGTTGCCGAGCGCGTTGGCAACCCACAACTCTTTGCCGTCCGGCGTAAACGCCAATCCTCTGGGAAACGCCCCGATGTTCTGAATGGTCTGCGTGTCGCCATCCCCCCGAACCGGAACCACATTCACGCTATGCCCGCCGCTGCACGTAATGAACGCCCGTGTTTGCTCCCGATCCAGCACAACCGAATCGGGATCGGCCACATCCTTGCCCATAAAGTCCAGCCACAGGTTTTGCAGGCCGTTGCGCGGGCCATTGGGAACCTGCAAAAACGCCTGATTGGACCAGATACCGATAGCGGTTTCCGTGGGCCGCTCGTTTTGCGCCCGCTGTCCGACCGCGAACACCTGCTGCCCATCGGGAAACACGGCCACGCCGCGTAAATTCACAGCAGGCGTTCGCCCCTTCCCTGTTTCGGTTTGCGTTGCGGTATCCAGATAACTGACGGAACCTTCGGTCATGTTGGCGGCGACAACCGTTGCGCCATCCGGGGTGATCGCCAGCGCGCGGGGCCGCCTGCCCGTCGGCATTGTGCCGACAACTTTACGCGAAGCAAGGTCAATCACGACAACCTGATCCAGTTGGCTGACGGAAACATACGCCTTTTTGCCGTCCGGCGAAATGACCGCGTCCCACGGCATTCCGCGCATGGGCAGAATTTCGGTTTGGAGAGAATTCAGGTTGATAAACGCGATGGAACCGCTCAGGCTGTTGGTGACAACCGCTATGCCGCCATCGGGAGTGACCGCCACGCCTGTAGGCTGTTCACCCCGCGTGGGTACGTGCTGCAACACCTTTCCCGTCGCGCAATCTATAACGGCAATCGCGCCCTCATCGAACTCGGTGACAACCGCCCGCCTGCCGTCCGGCGTAAACGCCACTTTGAACGGCCCGCGATTGCCTTGCAGCGCAGGCCGAACAACCGGCTGCGGCGTATCCGCCGACAGCGCAAAGCCTGTGCCAAAGCAAGCAAGAGTCAATCCGATGACAGCCGCAAACCGTATTTTTACTGAATTGTGCAAAGGTCGCAAGTTGGTAGCCCTTCGATGCCAGTATGGATATGCTGCGAGTTGCCGGGTATTGAAAATACCCGGCAGGAAAGTGCAAGCGTCCTACGGACGCGGAAATCTTTATATAAAGGGGCGTTCGCAGAACGCTTGTTTTGTCCTGCCGGGTATTTTCAATACCCGGCCTTGCGTTGTCGGCAGAAGCCGAACAATATGGGCGTCCTACCTTGAAAACGTACCCTCAGCAACCGGGGGCGCGATGCCGGTTTCGGCTTCCAGTTGCCGCCAGATGTCGGCAGGCAACTCCAATTGGATGGCTTCGAGCGTGGCGCGGAGTTCTTCGGGCAGGGCCGCGCCCGTCAGCGTGATGTTGATGTTCGGGTTTTGAAGCGGGTACTGCATAGCAAGGGCGAGCAGGGGCAGACGGTGTTCCTTGCAGAAGTCGTAGCATCGTCCCGCTATGTTCGCGCCGCGTTTCTGTTCCACGCCAAGGTTTGGGTTTGTACGCGGGTCCGGCCCGGTCAGCAGGCCGAAGCCGAGCGGCGAACCGTTGATCACGCCCAATCCACGCTGCGCGGCAAGCGCAATCAATTCGCGCGCCGACTGCTGAACGGGTGTAAAATCCGTGTACGTCAAAATGGTATCGAAACCGCCATGCCGAACTGTAGTTTCCAGCAGATGATGAAATCGCGTCGCCAATCCGAAATAACGTATCAAGCCCTGTTCCCGCGCTTCGTTCAGCGCGTCCAGCACATACCCGGCTTCCAAAACCTGATCCAACGTTTCCACATCATGGATTTGGAACAGGTCTATCTGCTCCACGCCCAAACGTTCCAGACTGTTGCGCAAACTCTGCCGCAAGTGCAACGCGGCCTCGCGCCCTGTCAATGGCTGCGGAATAGGCGATTTGGTGGCGACAAACACGCTCGCGCGATCAATGCGGCTTAGAAATTCGCCAACCCGATATTCCGAGCCGCCATACTGCGCGGACGTATCCACATAGCGCAATCCTGCCGCATACGCATCGTCGAGCGTCTGCTGAAACTGTTTCAACTTCGCCGCGTCCGCGCCCTGCCCGATATAGGCGGTTCCCATGCCGAGGCGGAATTTCTTGCCGTTTACATCGGCCTGAAAACGCGCCATCTCTTCCCGAAACGCCGTACCCTGATGTTTCATAAAATAGCCCTCTTACTACTTACTCTTGACCTCATAAATAACCCAGCCATGCGCGGGAAGAGTGATTTTGCCGAGCGAAATGGTTCCGCCATGCGTCGCGTAAGGAACCGGCTTGCTGTCTTTTATATTGACGATGCTCATGCCGGACTTGACGCGAACGAAGTAGTCGGACGGGTCGAAGGCGGGCGTTACTATTGTTTCCGCGTTATCCATGTTCCACAAACAGACGTATCCATAGCGGCCTTGCAGCGCATTTCGCAGGTGCAGAACGCCTCGAACATTGCTGGTTGCGGTGTTTCCGCGCTTGTCGCCGCCTGCGGCAGATTCCACAGCAAGAGGTTGCGTAAACGCAAGCCATTCGCGGTTTTCGCGGCTCCATTCCAGCCACCTGTGCGCCGCTTCGCGCTCTTCGGTTGTCATCTGCTGCAAATCGCCCTGCGCTTCGTAATTCGCGTAACGCCCCGCGACGCTCGACCATAGATAATCCAGTTGATCCCTCGTTATCGGTTCTGTTGTCGGCACATGGCACAACGCCTGCCCGCAGAGGGTAAAAGACGGCTGCTGAAACAGCGCGTCGCCGGATTCCGCGTCCCGATTTTTGGGCTGCAAAATGTCTGACAGGTTGTACCAGAATCCCATTTCCTGCTTTCGGTTCCCAATTTGGTATGGCTCCAGCCACTCCTTATCCAGCCGGCCCTCGTTTATGTCGGAGTACGCGCTGACGGCCTGCCGCGCGCCGTTCCCCGCGTTCACTACCACAAGCGTTTTATCCCCACCATGCAGAATTTCGTTGAACATGGCCCACGCTTCCCCCTGCGCGGCCAAACTATGCCCGGTCGGATGCTCATGCTCCGTTGCCATGCAATTCGTTTCCGGCTGAAAATTCACTTTCAGATAGGTTATGCCCAATTCGCGGCACAGGGATTGAAACGATTGCGCGTACTGTCGCGCCCATGCTCCCGTAAAACACATGGGAGGCTGGTCTTCCGACGCATCCGGCAGAGGTTTGAACAGCCACTCCGGGTGCAGAAGCGCGGCCTGCGAACCGGGGCTGACGGTTGTAACGTCCGTCCACAGTCCAAACCGCATTTTACTGACGCGCGCAAGGGTGGAAATCGGCAATAATCCCATTGGAAATTTGATTTTGTCGGTCAGCCAGTCGCCATAACGTCCCGTATCTGCCGCGCGATTGGTCTGCCAGCCGTCGTCCAATACAAACGCCTGCACTCCCAGAGCGGCGGCAAGCGGAATAATTTTTTCACACGTTGCGGCATCTATCTGGTCACGATACGTAAAGCGCGTATTGTAGGCGAGGGGAATAGAATCGGGCTTGCCCCGCGCCACATACTGCCCCATGTAAAGTTGGTACAAAAACGCGGCAACACTCGCATTGCCATGCCAGAAGGCGGTCAGGGCGCGGGGAGTGCGCTGCGGCATATCCGATCTGAGCGCGGCGTACAAATAAGCGGTCGGGGCTACGCTGCCGCCATTAATTTCTACAGCGTTTCCCGCTTCCAATGCGGCTGTCAGCAGCACATCCCCCGTCTTCTCAAACGCATCGGCCAATACGCCCGTCTCACTTCCAACGCGCCGCGTGTCCGAGTGGCTTTCCGGCAATATCCATTTGTCAATTGTCGCGGATTCAAGCAGAAAGTTGGACTTGCGATGATGCACAAATGAGAACCACTTGGCGATTGTCGGCTCCTCGCCCGCATAAATCTGGTAACTGACCGCGAGTTCAAAACCCTCGTACTGCTTCAAGCCCGATAGTTGAATACTCAGTACCTCGCTGTTATCTTCGCCCGCGTTGACGGTATGCTGCATCAATTGCCAGTTGCCCGACAGGTTCAGGTTGGGCGGCGATGTTCCCACTTCCACGATGTAGGCGGGCAGGGGCGAGGCTTCCTCCGTTGACTTTGACGGCAATCTGACGGGCATTGGGCGGAAGGTCAATCTGCTCCGCTTTTCCATTCCGCGGCGCCCATTGTCGGCGTACTTTATCAGCGGATACGCCGTCAACAAAAATTTCCTCGCCCGGTATCGAGCCGGACGGCAGATACAGCGCGTAGGCGTGGCCCGCTTTCAGACTGTCCGGCAGGAATGGCGGCGCGATACCAGTATGGCATCCCCCTTTGCTGATCATTCGCGTGTCCCGCAACCGGCGGCGGGCTGACAGCCTTCCATTTGCTGTCATCGTAATTCGGCTGCGTCCACGCGCTGCCGGGTTCCGCGTCCGTAACTTTCCAGCCGGCAAGCGTTGGGGCGTTTCCAGCAGGGGAGAGGCAAAAGAAATTTCGCCCTCGCCCCCCGGCGCCTGTTTCAGTGTATGATGCGTTTTCAGATCGCGCAGGGCAATGGTTTCCAATGCGCCCGCTTTGGCGTCATAACGGACAATCCGCTCCACGCCCTGATTGCGCAGCGTCCACGTTGTTTTGCCCTTATCAAATGTCACAGTCGGACGCTTGCTCGTATCGAAAAAGTCGGCGCGATAGGTGGCGTGTGCCTGAGCCGCTGAGAATAGTATGGTGAATACAATTAATGCTCTACTCAGGCGCAACGCGTTGAAAACGCCTGTCTCTGTTGGCGTTCCGCCAAGTGTCCTTCGGACGCAACTCCATGAATTATAAGATTGGCGTCCGTAGGACACCTCGGCCGGATGCCATATAGCGATGGGTATTTATCAATCGCCAAACCGGAACCAAATTGATGCTTCATTTTGCTGCCTTACGCAATTCGTCGAGCGTCTGCTGCAAAGCCTTCATCTGCTCCGCATAGCCGCCCAAATCTTCCTGTTTCAGTTTTTGCCGCGCCGTATCGTACTGCTGCCCCGCCCGATCAATCAGGGCGCGAACAGCGGGCGGAAGGGTATTCGGTGTTTGGTGTTCGGTGTTCGGAGGAGGAACTTCTTCTGTTCCCTGTTCCCTGTTCCCTGTTCCCTGAAACAGCGTTGCCAATGCCTTTTCCAGCGTGTCGTCCATTGCCACGCTGTTGCCGAAGGCGACGATCACCTTTTGCAGTTTGGGCAGTTTGTTGGCGGACGTGCTGGATTCGACGTAGAGCGGGGCGATGTAGAGCAGCGATTGCTCGATGGGAATCACCAGCATGTTGCCGATAGAAGCGGTCGAGCCGCCCTGCCGCAACAATGCCAACTGCGGCGAAATCACCTTGTCGCTGTTGATGCGCTGCACGATCTGCGACGGCCCCTCCACCGATACCTGCTGCGGAAACCGATACAGCACCAGTTGCCCGTAGTTGTCGCCGTCACACCGCGCGCACATCCAGCCGAGTATGTTCTGATCCTCTTTCTTGACCGGCGAGAGCGGCGACATGAGGACGAATTCGGGTGGTTGGCGGTTGGTGGTTGGTGGTTGGTTCGTCTGTTCCCTGTTCCCTGTTCCCTGTCCCCTGTTCCCTACATCGGGCAGGCGCATAATCACATAATACGGTTCCATTTGCGACAATCCGGCAGGGGGCGCATTGGCGGAGACGGGGGTTGTGGGTTCTGTAGGGTTTGGCTCGGTGGGAACCGCCCACACGTCTTCGTTGGAATAAAACGCATGGGGGTCTTCCACATGGTAGGTGGCATAGACAGAACGCTGGACGCGGAACAGGTCTTCCGGGTAGCGCAGATGGGCGCGCAGTCCGGCAGGCAACGCGACAAGCGGCTTGAGCAGGCCGGGGAAAATCCGCCCGTAGGTTTCCGCAATGGGATCGTTCGGGTCGCTGACGTACAGGTTTATCGTGCCGTCGTAAGCGTCAATGGTCGCTTTCACGCTGTTGCGCATGTAGTTTGTCGCGATGAACTGCGTGGGCGTTACGGGCATTATATTAGTCGTGGAATAGGGATAGCGGTCGGAAACCGTATAGCAGTCTATCACCCAGATCAGTTTGCCGTTGTCGGGATTCAAAACTAAATACGGATCGCCGTCCTGCTGCACGAATGGCGCGACGGTTTGCAGCCGATCCCGAATATCGCGCCGGTACAAAATACGGGTGCGCGGCGTCAGATTGCTCGCCAGCATCAGGTTCCAATCGCCAAGTTTGGAAGCGAACGCCAGCCGCCGCAGATACGAGCCGCCGATTTCGATACCGCCCTTGCCTTTGTAGGTGGCATAATGGTCTTGCGTGGTGGCTGGTTGGCCTGTTCCCTGTCCCCTGTCCCCTATCCCCTGACTTGACGGATAATCGAACTCCGGCTGCTGCGTGTCTACGTAAACCTGCTCATGAGCGATTTGGCCGTAGTAGATTTCGGGCTGAGAAACGGTCAGGTTGGGAGCTTCCGGGCTGGCTTTGGGCGGGAAGCCGTCAATGAAGTAGTCCGGGTCGCCTTGCAGGGTTTTGTTGACGGGCGACATGACGATGCCGTAGCCGTGCGTGTACGCGAGTTTCTGGTTTTGCCACGTCTGCGCGGATTCGGGAAGGGCGCCGCTGTCGAGTTCGCGGGGGGCGAGCATCACCTGCCGCGTTCGCCCGTTGATGACGTAGCGGTCAATATCAATATTGGGGGCGCGATCCCGCCCTCGGAAATCGTCTCGAACTTGTAATACTGCTTGATCGTCTGAATCTGGCTATACACCTTACCCAGATAGGGATGATCCCACAGGCGCACGTTGTCGAGCGTGTCGCGGTTGGCCTGTATTTGCGCGCCGGTTAAACTCTGGTTAGCGGGAAAATTGTCCACGCGCTGCACATTGGCAAGCCCGAATCCCTGCCGCGTGTAAAGGATGTTGCGGGCAATATACTCGCGCTCATAGTTGAACTGATTGGGGACGACGGATGTTCTCTGCACCACATTGGGCCAGATTCCACCCAATACAAACAGGCTGAATGCCCACGCGCCCGCGCCCGCGAGAATTAGTTTGAAACTGCGCCCGCGAATGGACGCGAAACAGGCGACGGCGGCAAAGATAAGCGCGGCCATCTGCGCGTTCAGAGCGAACAGTCGCTGATGCACATCTACGTAGCCCGCGCCCGTGTAAATGCCGTTGTCGTTGAGCAGCAGGTCATAAGCGTTCAGGCGCGTTCCGAACGCCTGCGCAAGGGCAATGCAGGCCAGCAGAATCAGCAGTTGGGCGCGAACGCCGGGGCGCAGGTCGGGCAGGCCGACAAACGTTTCTACCGCGCGATCCGCAATGTGGATTGCCACAACCGCGATGAACGTCAGCAACAGCGCGCCCATGAGAAACGAATAAACAGTGGCGAGAAATGGCAGGCGAAACACGTAAAAGCCGATGTCGTTGTTGAAAACCGGGTCGCTTATCTTGAACGCCGCGCCATGCGTGAATTCCAGCCAGCGCGACCAGTTTTCCGACATGATGCGCCCGACCCAAAGACTGACAAACGCGGTCACGCCGCACAGTATCACGCCAAGCCATTTCTGTATCGCGCGTCCCCACTCCGGCCCGAACCGCTCCATCAGCATCCGGTCGGCATATTCGGGCGCAAGGCGACGCGCCGCCACAATATTGCCGAACACCAGCGCGAAAAACAGCCCGCCCGACACGACAAACAGCAGCGTTTTCGCGATAACCGTTGTGGTAAAGACATTGGTATAGCCAACCTCCTGAAACCAGAGCCAGTCGGTATACAGCGGCAGCGTGTTGTGGTACAGCAAAAAGAGGCCAAACAGCAGGCCGAGCGACAGCCATCGGTTACGGTGGTTGGTGGTTCGGTGGTTGGTGGTTGATTGGTATCCGGGTGTTGGGCGGTGAGGTTTGGGGAATTTTGTTTCCCTGTCCACTGCGTGGACGCCCTTCCTCTTCCCCGTTCCCTGAATTGGGTCGAGACTTCATGCGGCTCCTTCGTTGGGCGACGGCGCATAATACGGCATTGCGCCCGTCGTCAGTATACTATACGCCGCGCAAAGCGTCAACGGTTCGTACTCATTCTGCCTGCCGAAGAATCGGGTTGAGAGACTGCCAGAAACTTGCATCCATCCGCATTTCCGTTCCGGCGGCTTTCAGGGAAGCATAAGCCTGCTCCGAAATGGGCAAACCGGCTTCACGAACCATGTAGCAGAGATGTTCGAGAGCCAGACCCAACTCATTATGCTGTATGTACTCCCGCGCGATTTCATCCCCATCCCGTAAACCGTTTTGATCCAGTTTACTGTCTGGAAACGGCGTTCCCACGGCTGCGAATTCCGCTTCCATAAGCGCGCTGATTTCCGGCAGAGCATCCTGCAAATGCTGTGCCACTCGCGCCCACATCGCCCGAAGTTGGTACTGCGTTGCATTGTTCATGTGGCACTGTTCTTAAACCCACAGTGATGTTCTGACGTTCCGCTGACGGTTCGCTGCATCAGACTGAATCAGGACGTACCGCATCTTCGGTGAAAAGGTCGCAATCACACGACATTACCTGCCCACTACAAATCGGGCATTGCTCATAATCACAAAGCGGCTCATGCAATTGGCCCTGAACCACGTCGCAATGACGGCAGGGTTGATGCGCTGCCTCGGCGGGAAAGCGGAACGTTTCCGAACCATAGGGCAGGCGCGGATACAAGCGGTCTTCCAGCCTGTAGTGAGTAAGCTGCTGCGCCTCCTCAATAAACTCAACATAGTCGCGCCTCATCAGTTGACCGTTGTATAGAATTTTTTCATCGGCATACATAATGTTCTTTCAAGTATCAGCGAGGGCTTTCACTCCTGCTTTTGAATATCTGTCATAACAGATTCCATGCACAGCGAAAATATACCACGAATTTTTTCTTTATCCCTTGACATTCCAATCCATACTAATGTATCATATTGCCAGCTGAACTGTAATTACAGTCCAACTGGCAAATCAATAGAGGCACCCTTGAATACATCAACCTTTACGATTGAAGAACTAGCCCAGACTATTAAAGATGACACTGGTGAAGACCTATCGGTACGCACCATTCGCTACTACATCACTGAAGGTATTTTGCGTCGGCCAGATGAGCGCGGAAAATTTTCAACGGCTCATCTGGATCGCTTGCAATTGATTTTGCAACTTAAAAAGGCGTTCACGCCGTTGCCGGAAATCAAACAGCAGCTTGCTCTGCTCAGTGACGGAGATGTCGCCGCGCAGTTATCGCGTTTCAATGAGCAAAGCCGATTGCCCTCTCCTAACATTGCGGCGGAATATACGCAGCGTCTGTTAGCAAAGCGGGCAACGCCTGCCGCTGATCAGAGGGCGGTTCCTCCGGCACAGGCTTCCGCGCCTGATGTTCGCGGAGAGAACTGGAACCATATTACGCTTGCGCCGGGCATAGAACTCCATGCTCGTCAGCCGCTTTCACCGGAAGCGCAGGCATATTTCGATGCGCTGATGGCCTACGCGCAGACATTGCGCCCACCCCACAATTAACCCGGCATGATTTCTGATGCGCAACTCAAGAACATGCCAGAACCGGAAAGGACTACTGCCATGAATACCGATGCCGTTCGTTTGGAAGTGAGTCAGGACTGTTCGCTTATCAGCGCGGAAACCGTTACCAAGCGGCTGATGGAAGTCAGCGTGACCGCGCCTGACGCTGTCCGCTCTATAGATCGCCTGCCGCTGAATCTGGCGCTGATTATTGATCGCAGTGGCTCCATGTCCGGCCAGAAACTGGAGTTTGTCAAACAGGCCGCCTGCCATGTTCTGAAATGCCTGACGGAACGCGATCAGGTTGCCATTATCGCCTTCGATCACGAAGTGGAAATCATATTTGCAACCACGCCTGTTACCGCCCAACAACAGGCCATTTTGACAGCGCGAATATGCGCCTTGCAGACGCGCGGCAGCACCAATCTGTTCGACGGCTGGCTGTACGGCGTCAATGAAGTCGCCACGCATCTGATGCCACACGGCATCAATCGCGCCCTGCTGCTCACGGATGGCTGCGCTAATCACGGAGAGACGAACCGGGAGATTCTGGAACATCATGCCCGCGAAATGCGGATACGGGGCGTGTCTACCTCTACCTTTGGCGTCGCGCCTGATTACAACGAGTTCCTTCTGGAAGGCATTGCTACGCATGGCGGCGGCAACTATCACTTCATCGAGCATCCATCCAGTATCCCGCTGCTGTTTCAACAGGAATTGGGAGAACTGCAAAGCATTGTCGCGCGCCAGACGACACTGAAATTCACCATTCCTGCGGGCACCGCGCTCAATCTGCTCGGTGATCTGCCGCATGAGACGCTGGGACGGACAGTAACTATCCCCCTTGGTGATCTGTTTGCGGGCAGTAAGCGCGTCCTTTGCGCAGAAGTTCTTACGCCTACGGGCAAGACCGGAACCCTGACATTCAACGCCGACCTGTCTTATATGGATCAAAGCCAAACTGTTCAAACAGAAAGAGCAGCCGTCACGTTTACTTACGCATCCGAGAGGGCGGCAAAATCCGCGCCCCGCGATTGGCCTGTGCGCCGTCGAGCGGCGGAACTGCGCGTCGTGACAGCGGAAACGCGCGCCTTGCGCATGGCCGAGGAGGGTAAATATCAGGAAGCCGCCGAGTCACTGCTCAAGGTAGTTACTCACTATGCGAAATTGCTGGCTCCAGAGCGCGTTGCCGAATTGCAGGCGTTGGCACAGACGATCCGCAATCGTCAACTCAGCAACATGGAACGCAAAGTCCGCCATGACAGCGCCTATAGAATGCGCCACAGCCGTTAGTTCCGAGAAAAGTATATGCCGGAACGTGCGACAACTTCAACAAAGCGTTGTGTCCAGCAACGCTCATTTACTCAGGAGGAATGTAAAATGACTTACGCAGAACGCATTGCCCGATCCGTAGCCCTGATAACGGCTGTTCAGGAAAAGATTATCTTTTCTCAACAAGATGTGCGCGTTCAGGCTGAGATGAGTCCATCGGCGTGGAAGGCGAGCGGGTGCGCCATTTTTCAAGGCATGAGATGCGACCATCCGGGTGGGGCACCGAATGTCAATCCCAAGTACCAAAAGTTCTTTCGACGAGTGGCGCATGGAAAATACATGCTGACTGAAGAAGGCAAGGCGCGGATCGCTGAACTCACATAAGCAGGATGCATCTGTACGAAGCAAAGTTTGCTGGCAGTAATACTCTGCTCATCACAGCGTATTACTGCTTTGGCGTAGCCTTTCCTTGCTGCACTGTAAGCCGATACGTGAAACCGCCGCCGCCGCGACTCTGCTCATCCATGATTTCCAGATAGTAGGTTCCTGATCCGGGAACCGTAAAAACGATTTGGCGGTCTTTCTTGGCGTCCCCGACCGCAAGCGTCAGCGAGATATGCCTCCTGTCCCGAATTCTGACGACGGGATCAAGCGTCGAGTCGCCCCGCCCCGCAAACACGCGAAACATCCAAACCTCGCCCGCCTTCGCCTCGAACTTGAATGTGGAGGGCGTGTCATTCTCCACGTTCCCGGTGACAGCCAGAGAAGAATCAGATGTCAGGATTAACGGCATTGCCTGCGCAAACGTGCCGCTCGGCTTTTTCTCTTTTACTTCGGTTGCCGCGCTGTCCACGAGTGGAATTTGCGCTGCCACCTTGCCGCCGTCCGGCTGCGTGAAGGTCAATTCTACGTTTTCGGGTGGGCATGTCAGCATCGTTGTCACTTCCACGTCTACCTTCTGACGGCCTTTTTTCTTGTCGTCCCCCTCTGTCGCCTTCATCGCGCCCAATTTTACGGTGACACCCGGCTTATTCGCTTTTACTTCCCTGGGCGTCAAATTCTCGCCATAAAACGTAATCGTGACCGGCTTGCCGACCACCACGTAGGGGACGGAACGGGATTTTATTTCCGGCTTGACATCGGCCCGGACAACCACGCCGCACCATAGTAGGCAGAGGAGGATTAAACCACGGGGGACACGGGGAACACGGGGGGGAGAGGGGAGGGATAAAAAATTAGATGGAAACACGTTTGATGCCCTCCTTCATTAAGACGCGATTAAAGTTTAACAGGTAGCCACGCTTGAACTTCAGCAGTTTGAGGTAGGTCATGATTTGCGCCTGATGAACGGCGTTCAACTCGTCAACAGCCTTTAATTCCAGCAAGAGGCAGTTTTCCACGATGATGTCGGCGCGAAAACCTGTGCCGAGGCACTGCCCGCGATAGTAAACCGGAACTTCCACTTCTTTCTGCGCCGCAATCCCCATAGCTTTCAGTTCTACCATGAGCGCCAATTCATAAACTGACTCCAACAACCCCGGTCCAAGTTGCCGATGCACAACCGTAGCCGCATCCAACACTCTGGAAATCAATTCATTCTCACAATCCACCAGTTCTTCGTTCTCAGTGTTGTTCCCCATATTTTCTTCCCCTTTCCTCCCCCGTGTTCCCCGTGTCCCCCGTGGTTAATGTTTTTCCTCTGCTTTTAGCGTCACCTGTCGGATCAGTTTGCCGTCCTGCGCGTTCCAGAACAGGAGTTTGCCGTCCTGCGTACCGGCCGCGATTGTCTGATTATCTTTACTGACAGCGACGCTGTATACCCAATCTGTTGGGTCTTTCCATTCGCGCTTTTGCTGTGTGCCGTCGCCGTTGAACACTTTCACCACGTTGTTGCTGGCTCCCCAAACCAGTAAATTACCGTCGGGACTGAACACGCAGGCGTTGATGCTGTCGCCCTCGCCCATTGTGCGGTCCGGGTTTTCAATGGTTCCGGGCTTGATGGTCCACACGCGGACGGTTTTGTCGAGGCTGGCAGTAGCGAGACGGGTTCCGTTCTGATTGAAAGCCACGCGGGTAATTCCGTCCTGATGCGCGGTCAGAGCGGATTGACGTTTCCATGTCGCGGTATCGAAGATTTTCGCGCTGCGATCCAAACTGCCGGTTGCCAGCAGTTTGCCATCGGGGGAGTAGGCGATTCCCATGACACCCTCGGCATGGTCCTTAATGATATGGATACACTGGCCCGTATCGCCGTTCCAGATACGAGCAGTCTTGTCAAGACTTCCCGTTGCCAGTTCATGCGTGTTGGGCTTCCACGCGACGGCATACGCCACTTCCGTATGGCCTTCCAGTTTGCGCAGCGGCTTCCATGTTTCGGTATCGAACAGGACCACTTCGCCCATTTTGCCCGGTTCGCCGCCCGCCGCCGCCAGCAGTTTGCCGTCACTGCTCCACGCCAGACATTGCGCCTGATCCACGCAACCGGAAACCGTTTTGATAATTTCCCCCGTCGCCGGGTTCAGCAACCGAACCACGCGAAACCCGCCAACCGCCAGCGTAGCGCCATCGGGGGAATAGGCGAGGGCGGTCACGGGCGCGGGAGAGTTGAGAGTTGAGAGTTGAGAGTTGAGAGGAATTTCCCTCTTCCCTTTTCCCTCTTCCCTCTTCCCTGACTCCGGCATAACCGTGCTATCCACCTTCGCGCCTTCGTCAATCCAGCGGCGGATGAGGGCGATTTTTTCTAAATCCATTGCGCCGCCGGGGGGCATTTTGGGCTTGAGTTCGCCAGTCATGTACTTAACGATCTGGCTCTCTCCACCTTTATTCACGATGATAGCCGCGCCGTGCCGCCCGCCCGCCATCAATTTGTCACGGGTTTCCATCGAGTAGCCACTGGCAGGCGTGGAACCGCTATGGCAGCTCATACACTGCGTTTTAAAGATGGGCAGGATTTGCCGGCTGTACGAAATTGAGGCCGGAGCCGCCGCCGGCGCCCCAATTGGCAAAACCAAAAGAAGGGACAACAGCGTCAGGCAGGAGAGTAGAGTTTTCATACCCTGTTGGAACACAAGAAAGCGGATTTGTTGCAGGCGCGTTGACAGCGCAAAGGAACACTGCCCATAAACCGGAGTATAATAGAAGCATGAGCAACGTGATTTACGCCAACGGCAGCGAACAATTGCCCTGCCTGACCGTTCGGCAGAGATGAGGAGGTATCCGATGGAAATTACCGTTACCGTTTCGGAGGAAATGCAGCGAAAATTGGAGGGGTTGGCGCAGGAGAGCGGATTGAGCGTCGCTGATTGCGCCCACGATATGCTGGAAGGCACTCTTGAAAGATTGCACCTGTATGCGTGGTCGGAGCCGAGCTACTACGAAGAAACGTTGGCCCGCCTCACGAACCGAACCCCGGAGCAACTTGCTGAAGCGCGTTGCCGCGCTCTGGCATCCGCGCCGCCGCCGCGCCCTTTACCACCCGGTAAAACACTGGCCGACATGGTCTTCGGCAAATTGCGCGACAACCTTACGGACGAAGAAGTCATCGCGATACTAAAGGAGATGTCCTGACGATGGTTCCAAACGCTGATATAATGGACACAAACATTTTTGTACATTTGATTCGTGGCAATTATACCGGACTGCGCATCAAAACAGAGTTTGACCCATTTATGACCGAAGTTAGACCCGGCTATTGTACGGTGACAAACGGCGAAATTCGTTCATTTGCCAACACAAATAATTGGGGGCGTGACAGAGTGAAGCAGATGCTCTTTATGCTCAGCTACTTTATTCCCTACTCGATAGAAACGCCGGAAATTTACACGGCCTACGCATCCATTGATGAGTACAGTCACAGGAGAGGCATCATAATGGGCAAGAATGATTTATGGATTGCGGCTGTCGCCAGCGTATCAAATTTCAGGCTGCTGACAACGGACGCGGATTTCGACCATCTGAACCCGCTGTTCCTCACGCGCCTTCGCATCGCCTACAATCAGGACACGCAGGTATAAGAGGCAAATCAATCATGAGCGATTCGCAAACAGAGGTAGAGGAACCGGAAGACAGACTTGGCATGACGCCGGAGCAGTGGGAGCAGTTTCAGGCGTTCACGCGCGGCTTTGGCGAACAATCCGAAAGCGGCGTAGACATTTCCCTTCTTCGCGCCAATCTGAAACTCACGCCAACAGAACGATTGAGAAAAATGTTTCGACGTAGCGCGGTTCTAACAGGAGGACGGAATAGTGGAACTTGATGAGATTCTGCACATTCTCAACGTACTCAACGCGCAAAATGTTCGGTACGTGCTGATTGGCGGCGTGGCGATGCGTCTGCACGGCTGCGCCCACCTTACGGACGATCTTGACATCTGTTATGCGCGTGACCCGGCGAACTTAACGACATTAGCGTCCGCTTTCGCGCCTTACAAGCCACGATTGCGCGGCGTTCCTCCTGATTTGCCATTCTTGTGGGATGCGCGAACGCTCAAGTCAGGGCTGAACTTCACGCTCACAATGAGTATTGGCGATGTGGACATACTTGGCGAAGCCGCCGGGACAGAATCGTTTGACGGTTTATGGGAGCGGTCTGTCGTAATGGAAGTGGAAAGCATTGCGGTTCATGTCGCTTCCATTCCTGACCTGCTTTCCATGAAACGCGCCGCCAACCGCCCCAAAGATCAGGCGCACATTCTGGAACTGCTCGAACTGCAAAAACTTCTTAACGATAAGGACGAAGCATAGGCGCGTTTATTTCTGACGCATCTCGCTTCTATTCCTGCCTACATTCGCGTGTATTCGCGTTCATTCGCGGCTAATCTCTTTTTTACCCTCCTCTTCTTCACCTTATCGTAAGCGGCCCCATCTTGACAACCTCGAAATCGCTGCCTTTGATACGCTTTAACGCGCCCAACTCGTCGTCGTTCCAGCGCGAGTCGGGAGCGCCGGATATGAACCAATCGCTGCCGTTATCCGCCACAATCATACCGTAGGTTTGCAGGCATTTCAAAATCACCTGACAGCAAACGGGAAAGCGGGAAATATCCACATCGGCTCTCAGGCGGACGCGCATCCCCATGGGCGGCAGGTTCGGATCGGTTTTGGAACTGGCGAAGTGGCGGGCGGGCGGTACATACGCATGGCGGCTGCGCACAATCGTAAACCGCAGCGCGTGGCGTATCTCTTTTTGTATTACGGCTTCATCGTAGCGTACAAGGCCGGGAAAGATGGGCAGTCCGGCGGCATCCGCGCTCGTCCATCCGGCGGGACGGGGCGCATTGGTTTTCAAGTCGAAGATCGCGCCGCTGCCCGCTTTCCAGCCGGTTTTGCCGTTGAGGGTTTGCGGGTACGCGCTGAACAGTTCGTACAACTTCCAGTTGTCGCGGTCAAGAACAAGAATATGGCGGTCGCCCTTGCTGTTCGGCCCGCCTTCGATTTGCGCACTGGCGGGAACAGGATACGGGCCGGGGTCGCTTTCATCCTTATACTCGAAAGTCACGGGAACGCGGGGCGTGTTACCGGATGCGACAACGTAGGGGATGCCGCTCGGCGTTCCGTTGTAGGTTGTGCCGAAGTCGGGATGCAAAGGTTTGTCGCGCCCGATACTGGCAATCAGCGCGTCGGAGTTGGGATCAACCGGCGCTTTGTCAATCGGAGTATTCCACGCATCGGAAGCGGGAAACGGGCGATAACCATTCAAACTGGCGTTGACGCCCAATGCAGGAATATAGGTTTCGCGCTGCGCGGTCACAGAAGCGGCGGACAGAACCAAAATCGCAGGGATGCACAAGGATGTTTTCATAGGTCAAGTACCCTGATAAGAAGTCGTGGCAAGCATGCAGGCGACGCATAGAAACGCATACATGACGCCATCTGCCATTGCATCTATCTCGCCGGTTTGCAGTTGCGCCAAGAAAGGCATCGGTTCCTGACAGCGTGGACAAGCCGGGTATTCCGCGTCCTGTATCCACATCGGATGTCCGCCTACCTGTGACGCGCCCGGTACATCGTACATCACAAACTGATGGGCTTCGTAAGGTGAACGCCGCAAACGATTCAAGACAAGCGTATCTTGCGGCAGGTTCCACGCCGAGTCTTCGTGGCCGATAAAGTCAGGCTTGTGGTTGAGTTTGCTCCAGCGCGATCCACCCTGCATATCCACTTCAGTGAAAACATATCCGAACGTGGAGCAGCGTCGGCAAAAGGCGACACGTAACTGAGCGCCGGATAAATGTAGAAAGGCAAGGCGCGGGTCTTGCAAATCGAAATTAAAAAGGGTTTGCAGATGCAGTCCGCACCACAGGCACACGTCTTCATGCGGCAAAATCGCGCGTACCGGGCTGACGGATTCCGCGTCTTGAGTAAGGTCGCGCCGCATCAACTCGTAACAGGTGTCGAAAAACAGGCGGCGATACTCGCCCTGTGCCATGAGATGCCAGCCCGCTTCATGGGCATAGGCTTCCGGCGGAATATACAGCGCGGAACGCCATTCCGGCGGCGTTTGTTGCCACTGCCGAAATACAGCCTGTACGGTTTCATCTTCGATACATGCCAGCGCCTTTAACAGATGATCGCCGGAAACAGAGAAGGCGAGTTCGGCGTCTCCATTGAGCCAGGCCAGCAGTTGATCGCGCGTTTGCGCGTCTGCGCCCCGGAACAGTTCGGGCGGATAGACGATTTCACGCGTCAACAGTTTCGCATGGAGGCCATCCAACGCGCCGGGAACCAGACACGCCAGATGCAGCAGCATCCTCTCGCCCAAATCTGCCGCGACCTGCTGTTCCCCTGCGCTGTCAAGGATTGTCAGCGCGAAACGGGCCAGTTCGCGCCCCTCCAACATCGAAAGCTGCCGATACTCCTCCACTATTGATGCTGCCACAACGCGCGAACCCTGCCGAGGTTCCGCGCTTGTCAGAAGTTGTATTATTTCCTCGACGCGGCTCACAGGCAGGGTTCCTTTTACCTAATCATGTTCTTACTTTTTCTTTGCGGTCTTTGCCCCTTTGAGGTTCAACTTTTCACTTCCACAACTCGTGGATGGGTTCACATTCCGGCAAAATGGCGACGGGGCGGGATTGGGGCGTGAGCAGGGTTTTCTCGTAATCAATGCCCAACGCGCTGTAAATCGTCGCGGCTACTTCTGGTGGGCGGATGGGGCGTTCCGTGACGTATTCGCCGCGCTCATCCGTTGTGCCGATCACCTGCCCGCCCCTGACGCCCGCGCCCGCGAACAGCATCACGCCCGCATTGCCCCAGTGGTCGCGTCCCGCGTCCTTGTTGATTTTGCTCGTGCGCCCGAAATCGCCGTACATGGCGACAAGGGTATCTTCCAACAGCCCGCGCTGTTTCATATCTTTCAGCAGGGTGGCGATAGACTTATCGAAGCGGGGCAGGCTGTTATCGCACGCCTCGAAAATTTTGCCGTGCATGTCCCAGCCACCCTGACCGAGCAGCACGAACCGGACGCCGCCCTCGATCAAGCGCCGGGAAAGCAACGCCTGCCGTCCCCAGAAATCCTTACCGTAGGCTTCCTGCGTTTTCGCGTCCTCTTTGGTCAGGTCGAAGGCGTTGCGGGCTTCCGAAGACAAAATCATCTGCGTGGCGCGCTGATAAAACGTGTCCATCGAGCCCAACTGGTCGCTGCCCTCCACGCGCCGGGCGAGATTGTCAATGGCATGAAGCATGTTTTCGCGCCGCGCTAATCGTTCCTGCGGCACATCGGCAAGCAGGGAGAGGTTGGGAACCTGCCAGTTTTTATCGCCCACATTGCCGGACTTGAACGACTCGTACCGTTCGCCCAGAAACGCGGCTTTGCCCAATTCCCACGTAAAAGAGTGGTTTTTCGGCACGGCGACATAGGGAGGAAGCGTGTTGAGCGGCGTGGTTTCGTGCGTGACGATGCTGCCGATAGACGGGTAATCGCCGCCCTGCATCACGCCGTAGTTGCCCGTGAGCATCCACTGCGCGGCAGTTTCGTGGTGGTCGCTGCCCGTAACCTGCGAACGGCACAGGGCGTAAATGTCGGTGATTTTCGCCATTTCCGGCATCATGCTGGAAAAGCGTATGCCCGCAAGCCCGGTCGGAATCGTGCCGTACTTGCCCCGGATTTCCTGCGGAGCGTCGGGCTTGGGATCAAAAGTGTCGTGGTGCGTCAGACCGCCGCCGAGATAGATCAGCAGGACGTTTTTGGCGCGGGTTTTCTTCGCCATTTTACCCGCCGCGCTTACCGCGCTTGCCGCATCCGTTGCGCGCGTGGCGGCGTTAGCCGCTTCCAGACGCAGCATATCCGGCAGGGTCAACCCTAAAACAGACAACGCGCCCAAACGCAGAAAAGTTGCGGCGCGACATGCCATCGCACTGTATCGGCCCTCGTCCCGCATCCACATCCAGCATGAGTTTTGTCCCCGTCCTTCGGAATAATGCAAAGTTAGCCGCGAATACACGCGAACGAACGCAAATAGATATAACAGAATTGGTTGATGGATATAACTTAACTTATAGTTCCGCATGGGAACCGCTTGCAGTTACAGACAATCCCGGCAGCAGAATGTTGCGCCTATTCGCGCAATTAAAATCCAGCATATCATAGTATGCGCTTCAGCAACACACTTCTATACAAAATAGGAACTTCCACTGTCAAGACTGACTCATTACATCATGTTCGCGCGCCCTGCACAATGGGTTACAACGTTGTACAGGGCGCGTTTCGGTAGCGCAGACGAAGTTTTTGAGCAGCAAAATAGAATGGGCTACTTTTTGCCTTTGCCTTCGTCTTTGTCGTTGATCTTGCGCGGGCCGGAGGACGTGCCTACGAATTCTTCCAGCGCAGTGTACAACGCGGTAACTCCGGCTTTGGTCTGCGGCGGGGTTTTCGGACCACCGGAAATCGCGCCGTAGCCCAGCCCGCCCAGAACGGCGGCGACGCCCGCCGCCGCATTCTTATTCTCCGAGTCCTTCTTCACATCATGCTTGTCCAAAACCACTTCGGACTTTTCTACGTTGACGACAAGCGCGTCCACGCTGCAATCGGCTTTGGTGCGCAGGGTCGGGAACACATAAATGGATTTGGTGTGCCATTTCAGGTTCGCGCCTATCACGTAATCCACTTTCAGGGCGCGGCCCACTTTCAGCAGGTCTTTGTCGCGCAGGGTTAGCGCTTTGTCTTTGCTTCCCGGTGTTTCGCCGGTGGCATCCTCATAGGCTTTCTTCACCGAGTCGCCTTCCACCACGCGGTAGCCCCGCTTTTCAATAAAAATGCGCAGCGCGGACGCGCACTTTTCGCGCGCCCCGTCCGTGCCATCCTGATTCCCGAACGGAATCACAGCCACGCGCGGCGCGTCCGCAGGCACCTTGACGTCATCGTCAGCGCGGCTGGCAGTCAGTCCTGCCGCCAACAGCATCCAGGCCATCAGCAGAATTGGCAGGCATAAACCCCCACTTCGTTTCACAGCATCCATGTTTTCGCTCCTTTTCCATGTATGGACACAAACAGCATTATCGCAAAATACTTCTTGCGATTTTTCAATCAACTTCCACACTTTAATTTATTATCTGTACGCCGCTATCGCGGAAAGGTTGCCTGCCATTTCATAACGGCCCATTATATTTCATTCGCCAGCGTTTGCGCAATCTGCCACGCCCCGGAAGATTGCAGCCGAGTTTTCAATTCAGCTTTAACAGCAACGTCCTCCCACAGGCAACGGTAGAAATCGTCGCAGCCGTGTTCGGCATACCATCCTGCCATGTGCGACCACGCAAACTCCTTGACACTGAACGGCGGCGCGCCCGGCCTTGTATCCAGCCAGTTTTGCACATGCGCCCCTCGCGCCGGATACGCCGCCACAATCGCCGCGCAAACAAGCCGTTCCAACGTCTGCTGATTGGGCATTCCCGCGCCGGAAGCATCCGCCACTTCCCACCGTACCAATGCAATTCGGCTGCCGCCTTGATCTATAACAATCTCGCTGTTACCATCCACTTGCGCCAACGGATCAAATTGCGGCTGTTGTACGCGACGCAGCACATCCTCTACGCGCAGGCCGGTCGTTTTGTCAGTCGGATTAGCCGCATCCGTGTCTGGATCAACATTGATGACAAAACGCGCGAATGACTTTGTGTTGCGCCGCTCCAGGTAGGAGTCGAACATTGAAAGAATTCTGTCTTTACCCTGACAAGGCACAATTCTTACTCCGTTCCCACTTTGCGTGTAGTAGTAAAACTGTCCTGCCTCCACTTTCACGCCATCAATGTCGTCTACCTTACGACGCTTGCCGCTGCCGGGAATAATACCCTTATCAATGCAGTTCAGGGATAACAATAAACCTGACCAAAATGCTCGGTCGTGATAGCCTTCACACAAGATGATGGATTCTATCACCGCAGGTCATCCCCAATTTCTGCGCGAACGAAATTGATTTCCTCGCCTGCTGTCCGCGAGGAGCGCAGGCAACCCTCAACCAGCAACAGTCGGTACACGCTCATCTGATCAAGTTCTTCTTTATTCTGAACCTCAAACATCAGAGAATCTATCAAGTCCAAACTGTGCGTGGAAATAATCACCTGAATACCGCGCCGAATTGCCGCCCATATTGCCCGCGCGGTTTGTTGCAGCGCTCCGGGATGTTTGTAAACTTCCGGTTCTTCCAGCAAAACTACTTTATCAGGAGTCGCGGCAAGTTCCAGTGCCAAGCGCAATAATGTGTAAATGCCGTTTCCCGCAATAGCCGCAGGGATGCTGCGATCCTTATAGACCAGATGGATAATCGGAGAATCTTCTTCTGTAAGAATTTCTATATGGGATAATCCAGGAATAATGTCACGGAGCAAACCATTGACATCTTCGCGACGCCCTGCCTTTGCAGCCTCTGTGTACAATGTGTGCAAAGGTTTGCCCCCTGCGCCAATTTCCGACTCAAGAATACGCAGGTTGTCAACACCATTCAAACGCCTGCCTTGATAGCTGGTTTGCTCCTGTTTGCTATATCGAAAGGTAATGCCGATATTTGTTTTTAAGGTTTCTTCCCCGTCACATTCTTCTTGCCATTCTCCCAGATAGTCTGCCCGCTCATCACCAAAAATGTTTTCTGACGGATGCAGACGAATAGTACGCTCACAGCTTGCATCCGTTGTCACATGAACGTAGATTTCTTTGCTTTCAGAAGAGTCGGAAGCAAAGTTGCTTCTTACCAGCCATTCATATCCCTGCTTTACGCCTGCCCGTCTGGTTGCAACATAGCCAATCGCTTTTTCAGGGTACTGACTTGCGCCCATAAGCATTGCTTCCAGAACAGTGCTTTTGCCAGAGCCGTTTGTGCCGACGAGTATAACGAGAGGGGTAAAGTCGGTCAACTTTCCCTCCTGAATACCGCGCAAACCTTTGATTTCTATGGAACTAATCATGACGTTTCCTCCCGAAGCGTGAACATAGTATACTGCGTTTGGTGGCTCTTGTGAGGCGTTGTTTTGCTTTTGTTTTTCGGTTGGGGTTTCAGGGAGTTTTTGAGGTGGCGCGGGGTGGCTGTGTCGGCTTCATTTTCGAGGAGGGTTCGTCTTGCAGGGTCATCAGTTTCAGGGCTTCCGCGTCATTGGAGTCTTGCTAAAGTACCTGCGTGAGCAGAGGTTGAGGGCCAAAATCAGCAGACGGGCGGGGCAAGAGGCGGAATCATACCCCTGCCGTTAATGATTAAACAGAAACTCTTTGCTGTTGAGCAGGGACCAGAGCGCGTCCTGAAAGCCCTCTTCTTTCTTCGGAGCTTGCGCAATCAGTGTCAAGCAAGGCTTTTGACTCGACCGGCGAGGGATGACGGGCAAGGGCGGACAGGAACAGCGTGTCCAGCGTGTCCGCATCCGATTTGCCGGATTTCAGAAGCGGGTTCAGTACGCAATCGCCGGACTTCATCTTGTTCTGTATGTTTTCGCTGTTGAGCAGGGCCAGCGCCTGACTGATGGCGGGACTGCAATTGCGCTCCGCGTCGCTTGGCTGCACGCGCTGCGGACGCCCGAACGTGTCCAGCATGATGCTTGGAATTTCTGTATCCGCCAGTTCACAGGCGCGGGTTCCCAACGACACGCCCTGATACTTGTCCCACACGCCCGTTACCTGCGACACGGCATCCGCCAGTTCCTCGGCGGGCAGGCGGCGCGGCTGATAATGCGAAAACAGTTTGAAGTCAATCTTGTTGGTTTTGTTGGGCAGCGAACTCAGCTGGTAGGTACGCGATTTCAGTATCGTGCCGAGCAGATTTTTCAGGTCGAAGTTGTGCCGCTTCAGATCGTCGCACAACGCCGCGCATGAGCGGTTCGTTTTTGGCCGGGTTGGTGCTGCGAATGTCGTCTACAGGTTCCACGATTCCCGATCCGAAGCAACGCGCCCAGAAGCGATTGACAATGGCGCGGGCAAAATCGTCCTGATGCATGATCCACGCCGCCGCTTTCACGCGCCGGTCTTCTTCCTGTTCCTTGCCGTCTTTGCCCTTAACGGTTTTGACAAAGCCCAGGTCGGCGCGGTCTAAGGGGCGCGCGCTCATCAGTTCGCCCGTGCGCGGGTTGCGCACTTCGCCATTTGCCGTCGCCTGTAACAGTTCGGGTACGCCATCGTCGTTGCCGCCCTTGCCCGTGACTTGCTGCCACAGCGCGGTGAAGTGGTAATAGTCGTCCTGCGTGTAGCGCTCGGTCGGGTGGTTGTGGCATTTGGCGCACTGAATCCGCGTTCCCAGAAAGACGGCTGCGGTCATTTCTCCTGTCACCTGCGGGGCGCGCACCCAACTCCCCTCGCCCTCCTTTTGCGGCGAGCGGCTGATGAAGAAATACCCGCCCTGATTCTGTTCCAGCGAACCGCTTGCCGTAAGAATGTCAGTCGTGATTTTATCCCATGGGCGGTTCTGATTGAACTGCTCCATGAGCCATTGCTGCATCAGCATGGCGTATTTGCGGTGCATGTACTCGCGGCGCAGGACGAACAAATCGCCGAATTTCAGCGCCCACACCATGCCGTATTCGGGCCGCTGCAAGAGCGCATCCACCAGTTTATCGCGTTTGTTGGGACTCGGATCGTCCAGAAAGGCGCGGGCTTCGTCGGCGGTGGGCAGGGTTCCAATGGCGTCAATATACGCGCGGCGCAGAAACTCCTGATCCGTACAAAGCGCGGACGGCTCGATATGCAGTTGCTTGAGTTTGGCGTTGACCAGATCATCCACAAAGTTGTTGCGGGGTTTGTACGCGGCTTCGGAAACCGACTGCGCGAACGGGCTGATAACCCGGACAACGGCGAGTTTGTCCATGTATTTTGCCGTAATCGCCGTTTCGCCCGCGCGCTGCATCTGCGCCAGCCCGCTCTCGGTAACGGTGGCGAGCGCGACATCGTTGGAATTGTACAGGGCGCGTCCGGTCACGTCTTCGTTGCGCCCATCGGCAAACGTGGCGCGAACCAGCAGGCGTTGTTTTTCTCCCGGCTTCAGTTGGCGGTCGCCGGGCAGAATTTCCAGTTTGGCAAGCGCGGCCTCCTTGCCGGTTGCGCCGGCTGCGCCCTGTTTGAGCCAGGCGAGCAGGATGCGGTATTCGCGGGAATCCACGTCCAGACGTTTGCCGCCCCGGTGTGGCAGTTCGGCAAGGGGCTTGCGCAGAAACAGGCTGTGTTCCGGGGCTTCGCGGCTGATGCGCCGCCCGCCAAGTTGCCGCGTGATGGAAACGTAATCTATTTCGGGCGCGTACCCGCGCAGACTCAGCCGAAACCCGCCCTTGCCCTGCGCCGCGCCGTGACACGCCCCGCTGCTGCATCCCAACCGCGACAAAACCGGAACCACGTCATTGACAAACGAAACGGTTACGGGCGTTTTCATGCCGCTCGTCACAATCTTTGCCACTGCTGTTTTGCCGCCCCACTTCGCCGCAACCGCGCCCTGCCCATCCCCCATCCCGCTCACTTCCCCGAATTTGGAAACCGTCAGCAGTTTCGGCGTTGAAGTGGCAAATACGGCTTCATCCGTTACATCCCGCGTCGCGCCATCCCGAAACGTGGCCGTTACCAGCAGATGCTGCGCGGCTTCAGTTCCGCTCAAACTTGCCACAGCAGGCGTAATCGTCAGCCCGACAACCTGCGCATTACCACTGTTCTTTTTGGCGGTTTTGGCGGCAGGCGCGGCGGCTTTCTGAACGTGTGGCGGCGCGGCGTGCGCGTTCAAACCTGTCAGGGCGCAGGCGAATATAATCATTGTTGCGGCAAAAACGTTTTTGATGTTCATGGCAGAGAGTGAAACAGAACGAACAAAGACATAGCGATTAGTGGCTCGAATACGCTATTGTATCCTATACGACAGCCTGCGGCAAAGGATGTTTCAGTCATATTAAGGAAGCGCGTAGAGGAGAGTAACGAAATGAGTTTCTTTGCTATGGGGTATTGGGAAGAACATAGCCGCGCAATTTATAGCACGGACTCCGGGCATAGCGCATTCAGGCAAACGGGCGACGAGAGCAGGAGAAAGATACAGCGACTCGAAGGTTTTTTCGTCGCGTCCTAATAGCGTGGCCTGTGAAGAGCGTCCGGCGTCCAACAGAATAGGGTACAAGCGTAAGTCGGCAGGCAGAGGTTTGCCATACGATTTGCCGCCGGTTTGTCCATCGTAACTCAAAATATACGAAACGTCGTTGCGGTTCAGCAGGCGCAAGGAGTCCACGAACGCCTCCACATCAATGCCGCCCTTATAGCGCCGGTCGCGTTCGCCACACACGCCCTGATACGGCGGGTCCATGTACACCACGTCTCTGGCATCTATATTCGTCAGGACATTCGCGAACGTGGTGCAGCGCAGTTCCGTTCTGCCGCGCAGCAAGCGGGACGCGCCCAAAATGCGCGAACGCATGGCATCGGGATGCGCCCCCTGACGCCGATTGTCGGGACTCTGATTGAACTCGCCACTGCTGTTGTAGCGGATGGAGGCTTTGGCGCAACGCGCCAGTAGATACAAAAACAAACAGGCGTCCTGCGTCCGGTTGAACCGTTCGCGTACCTGATTGTAATAATCGCGCTCCTGCCCCTGCTGCTCCTGCCACAATCGCGCATACCCCGATGCGACTGTTTCCGGCTCGTTGATGATCGCTTTCCACAATTCTATGAGGGGTTGATTGATGTCATTGAGCAGAAACTCGGGGGGGTTGCTTGCTGTGCGCGGCGGCCAGCGAAACCGCCGCCGAACCTGCAAAAGGTTCGATAATACGTCGCGTATCCGCAGGCACATACGGCAATATCATTCCCGCCAGATTGCGCTTACTACCCTGATAGGGAATCGGATGAGGGACACGCATAGATTTACCTATTTCTCAAGTATGGCTGGAACAGCCTCTACGCCGGGTTCTACGCTGCCTTCGATGATGCGGACAAACAGTTGTTCCAGCGTTTCGCGCTGCGGAACCAGAGCCAGCAGTTTCGCGCCATTTTGCACTAAGGCGCGGGCCAGTTCGGGAACATCCTCTTCCGCCCGCACCCATGCGGTAAAACGCGTAATGGGAACCCGTCCGATCTTCAGTTTGGACGCGATTTGCCGGACGGCGTTCATTGCCGCGTCATTCATATCACGCACTTCGATCTCGACGCTGGACGCGAATCCAAGCAGTTCGTCCATCGTCCCCTGCGCCGCCACCTCGCCCCGCTTGATAATGGCAACACGGTCGCACGTCATTTCGATTTCCGACAGCAGATGCGAGTTGAGCAGGACCGTTTTGCCCTGCCCGCGCAATTCCATAACGATGTCGCGCACGTCCCGCCGTCCGATAGGATCGAGCGCGCTTGTCGGCTCATCCAGTATCACCACATCCGGCTCGTGCAGAATGGCCTGCGCCAATCCCACGCGCTGCTGCATCCCCTTAGAAAATTCGCGTATCCGGCTGTTGGCGCGATCCGCCAGCCCCACTCGCGCCAGCACGAGGGGGATGCGGCGATTGCGCTGTTCCCGGCTCATGCCGTTAAGTTTGCCGTGCAGATGCAGAAACTCCGTAGCGGTGAGAAACTCGTGGAACTGGAATTTTTCGGGCAGAAATCCCACTTTGCGCCGCGTTTGCACGTCCCCGACCGGTTTGCCGAGCAGCATGGCCGTGCCGTTTGTCGGGCGTATGTTGCCCAACAGCATCATAATCGTGGTGGTTTTACCGGCTCCGTTGGGGCCGAGAAAACCAAACACCTCGCCCTGCGGCACAGCCAAATTAAGATGCCGCACGGCGGTAAAGTGTTTGTAGGTCTTGCTCAGGTTCTGGGTTTCAATGGCTAGGTTCATAGTTGATAGTTGATAGTTGATACTTGATAGTTGATTGCCTGACGTTTCTGCCAGAGGAGACTGACGCATTGTGCTATCAACTATCAACTATCAACTATGGACTCTTCGGAACTACCGGTTCCGGGCGCAGGACGTGGGCAATGGTATGCAGTTTCCATACGCGCTTGTGCCAGGTGACGGTGGCATCCAGCGGGTAATCGCCCGCAGGCGTGGTGGAGGGCAGTTTAAACACGAACTGGCGGCTCGCGTGACCGTCCTCTTTCTCGACGGTCAGGGGCAGTTTGGTGCGCCTGTTGTCTACGAGTTCCCAACCGGGCGGAATGGTCAGCAGGTCAACCTCGCAGTTCATCTGGCCGGGGTTGGCATTGTACACGTCTACGACAACCGCAAACGTGGTGGGGCCAACGACTGTCACCGGGTCGGGCTGCGTGGACATTTGCGGCTGCAAGGGTTCCACAACCGTAAACGACGTGGAAGACTGTATCTGCTTGCCGTTGTCCAAATCCACTGTTACCTGTAGGGTATACGTTCCAGGCGGCAGGTCGGCGGGAAGCAGGGTTTCGTAGGCCAGTCTCAGGCGGCGCATCGGGCCAACCGGAGGAACGGCGACGCGGCGGACGCTGTTGACGGCATTTACCGAACCCGTTGTGCCGCCCCACTGCACGGCTTTGATGGGCATGGGAACATCGGTCTGATTGTACAACTCCATTGTGGCGAACAGTTTCTGGCCGGGGACGCACTTTTTATCGGAAAGGGTCAGATTGGGGTTGATGCCCGACGCAGAGAGTTGACGCGCTTCCACTAGGGTCGCGTCCAGCAGCAGATGCGGTTCAAACGGCGCGGTCGGCATGTACGCGCTCGCGTCGCCGGGCGGCAAAAACTCGCCGCGCAGCCCGATATTCGCGCCGGGACGCATGACCAGACTGCCCATGCTTTTGGGAATAGCAATCTCCACGACCTGCCCGCCATTCTCCATTTTACTCGCCACCTGAATCTGTTTGGCATCGGCGGAACGGTCTGCCCATGAGGGGGTTTCCTTGCTGTTGGAAGCGTCCAGCAGACGGGCGGTAACGGACGGCTGCCCGCCCTCCGTCACACTCCCGACTACCACTTCCAGATTATCCGAGCCGCGCAGCCAGCCGTCATTACTGGCGTCTATATCAAAGACGAGGGTGGCAGGGCCGTCCGTTTTCGCGGCCAGATACAGGTAGTTGTCATCCCAGTTGCAGTAAATGCTCCCTTTTACTGGCCCCTCCGCGACGGAATAGAACAAATCCCATTCGCCCTCACTGATTTTCCCGTCTAGCTGCACCGTGCGGCGAGGACGCTGCGCTTCCGACACCACTTTGGGGCGCGAGTGAAAGTTGACAGCGGATACGACAGCCCGCGCATTGGGCGCAAGCAGCGGATCGCCCTTGTCCTGCTTGTCCGCGCTGTCCTGTTGAGATACAACCGGCTTTTTTGGGTCTGCATCCTCCTGCGCCCGCGCCGCGACAACCGAAGCCATGCTGAGAACGCCCATCAGCGGCCAGCAGCGCGCCGACAGACCGACCAAAATTTTTACAGGATACCTGCGGGACACATTTCCATAGATATAGGGGTGACATAACGCTTTCCTCCCTGCGTGTAGTGAATTATATCGCGCCCTGACTCTAACACGATTCCCGCCCGCCTGTCAAGCCCCAATACAGAAAAGGAGAAAAGGAGAAGAGGAGAATGGGAACCGCTAAATACACGAAATAAACGAAAAGGGACTGGAGATTAAAAATTCCTCTCCTTTTCTCCTCTTCTCCTTTTCTCCTTTTCTATTTTGTGTTCAGCAGTTTGGCGACGAGTTGCGGCAGGCGCATGGTAAGGGCGGAGTTGGCGACGAGCAGGTCACAGCCTGCGGCGAGGGCGTTGGGGCGGACTTGCGGCATCCAGACGTGCGGGCAAAACCCCATAACAGGCGGGGCATCCGGCAGTTCTTTGAGGTGGCGCGTGACATCGGCGGGCGCAACGCGGTCGCTGCCGAAGTTGACAATCGCCAGCGCGAGCTTGTGCTGACGGGCGTACTCCAGCGCTTTTTCCTTTTCCCCAATGACCGCAACCGCGTAGCCGAGTTTCTTCAACACAGATTCGATGCGAACGGAAAAGAACAGGTCGTCCTCAACCACGAGAATATTGCCGATTGCCGATTGCCGATTGCCGATTGTGGACTTCAGGCTGCTCTTGTGCCGCGTCGGATACAGGTTCGGGAGGCGCGTTGTCAATGCTGGAACTGTCGTTAGTGTTCATTTTAGTTGCTTTGTGATGGTTTTGCTTCGGTCAAGCGTTCGGGCTGATGAAGTCCGTGTCTGCTACACCTGATGTATCCTTGCGCATGTAGCCGTCTATTTATCCGCGTTCATTCGCGTTCATTCGCGGCTGTCTTCTCATTCAAAATTGCGGCTCAGGAAGGTTTCGAGCAGGAAGTTGACGCGCTCCGGCTCCTCGTGGTGCAGCCAGTGCGTGGCCTCCTCGAAATACACGAGTTCGCCATTGTCGCACAAATCAATACTCGCCTGCGCCAGTTCCCGGTCTAAGAATATATCGTTCGCGCCCCACAGCATCAGGGTCGGAACCGTGACGCGGGGGCTGACAGGCGGCGGAGTGGGACGCTGTATCAGGGCGCGATACCAGTTCAGCATGGCGGTATACGCGCCGGGCTGCGACCATGCCTGCCGGTAAGCGTTCATATCGGCAGAGGAAAACGTATTCGGGCGACTGCTGCGCAGCATGGATTGGGCCGGCATTTGCCAGTTTCCCCGGCGCGACAACCATTCCGGCAGCCAGGGCAATTGAAAGAAAAGCACGTACCAACTGCGCAGCATCTGGCGCGGATGGCGCCGAATGTGCGGCAGAAACACGGATGGGTGCGGCACGTTCAAAATGCCCAGCCGTTCCAAGCGCTGTGGCGCGTTCAATGCAAGCCACCAGGCCACATTCGCGCCCCAATCGTGTCCAATAACACAGGCTTTCTCCTGTCCCGCCGCATCCATCAGGCCGAGAACGTCGCCGCCAAGTTTCGGCATGGTATACGCGCCAATGCCTTTGGGCTTGTCGCTGCCATTGTAGCCGCGCTGATCGGGAACCCACACGCGATAGCCCGCCTGCGCCAATGCGTCTATCTGACGCCGCCACCCGTACCAGAATTCAGGGAACCCGTGCAGCAAAATCACGAGCGGCCCCTCTTCTGGCCCCGCCTGCGCCACATGCAGCCGAATTCCATTGGTATTTACAAACCGGTGTTCCCATTGGTTATCCATGCGCTTTGTACGTCTTACCTGACAGAAGCGTTTCACGGCTGCGGCGGCAGAATACAGGTTTTAATTGCGCCGTTAGAACCGTTGGCGAGGGAGGCGAGAACGGCGGGCAATTCCGACAGCGGCGCGCGTTGCTGTATAAATTTGTGAGCGGGAACGCTGCCGTCCACAATTAATTGCAGGGCTTTGCGGAATGTGGCGGGCGTGTGGCTGAACGTGCCTTTCAGTGTCAATTCATCGTAGTGGATGCGGTGCGTTTCCACGGTGATACTGGTATTGGCAGGACAGCCGCCGAACAGACTGACGGTTGCGGCTTTGCGGGCAATCGCGATGGCGGTTTCCCACGCCTGCGGATTACCCACCGCCTCAATCACTTTGTCCGCCCCCTGCCCCTCTTCCGTGCGGGCGCGGATTGTGGAAACTACGTTTGTCATTTCGCGCTCGTCGAAAACCTCGTCCGCGCCCAATTCCACCGCCAATCCAAGTCGTTCCGCCCGCCGCCCGACCGCCAGAACCCGCGCGCCCGCCAGTTTGCACAACGCGACAAATCCCAATCCAATCGGCCCCAGCCCTAAGACAACAACGGTTTCTCCGGCTTCTACAGGCATCTCTTCCATGCCGCGAACCACGCAGGCGAGGGGTTCCGTAAAGGCGGCGGCTTCAAAAGCAACGTGGTGGGGCAAGGGCAGCATGTTTTGCTGTACCACACGGGCGGGAACCACAAGGCTTTCGGCATACGCGCCGTTGAGGAACAGCAAATCTTCACACAGTTCTGTATGGTCGCGCCGACAGTAGAAGCAGACGCCGCACGGCGCGGAATTGGCAATGACGACTCTTTGCCCGGTCTGCCAGCCGTCCACATTAGACCCTACCGCGTCAATCGTACCCGCCATTTCGTGTCCAAAAACAGCGGGCGGCTGAATCATGCGGGCATGATAGCCCCGGCGATAGACTTTGACATCCGTGCCGCACGTTAGCGCGGCCCCGATACGTACCCGAACTTCCCCGGTTTTCACGTCAGGTAGCGCAACCCGCTCAACCCGAACGTCTTCCTTGCCGTGCAGAACACCCGCAAGCATGGTGTTGGTGGTTGGTGGTTGGTGATTGGTGGTTGACAGTTGTGAGTTCATGGTAAATGTTATAGTTGGTGTTTGTCTTGAACCATGATTAGACATGATTATTTTGATTACCATGAGGGAGCGTGTGCTGAAATCATGGTAATCATCGAAATCATGCCTAATCATGGTTCAAGACAATTTCAGCAGTTCACAATTACTTTCAATGAAGTTTCCTGTGGATGAGAAGCAAGGTTTATGGCTTCACTAATCGCGTCGAGAGCAAAGCGGTGTGAGATTAAAGCGCGAACATTGATTTCGCGCTCAAAAATTAATCTTGCGGCCTCGTCCTGAAACAGAATGTCGCTGCTGTAGGAACCGAGCAGAGTTTTTTCCTGCATACAGATCGCGCCCGCGTCCACTTCCATCAGGTCGTTCAGGCGGGTATGCGCGAACAGCAGGGTTTTGCCGCCGGGACGCAATAGGGCGAATGCCTGCTGTACAATTTTTGTTGTCGGCACGGCTACGATTACCAGATCAGCCCCACGCCCTTCGGAAAGCTCTTTTATTGTGGCTTCGATCTCTCTGCTGTCCGGTTCCAATGCTGCCGTCGCGCCCATTTGCCGCGCTTTGTCGCGTCTAAAAGGAAAATGATCGGTGGCTAAAACCCGCGCTCCCGCCCGTGACGCCAGTTGCGTGAACAGCAGTCCAATCGGCCCCTGCCCTATTATCCAGACGGTATCGCCCGCCCGAATGTCCGCCATCTGTACGCCCTTCATGCACGTATTGAGCGGTTCGACAAAACTGGCCTCTTCCAGCGTTACATCATCGGGAATCCGTACCATGCCCCGCGCCGCGCACCAGTCCATCACGCGAACATACTCGGCAAACCCGCCGCCGGAGGGTTCAAATCCTGCTGTGATTCCCGTGCGCTTGTAAGTGGGGCATTGCGCGAATACGCGCCGCTGACAGTAAAAACAGTCGTCGCGCAGGCAGGGAACATGGTGATGCGCGACAACCCGTTCCCCCACCCTCCAATCAGCCACGCCCGCGCCCACTGCCGCAATGGTTCCCGCCGTTTCGTGTCCAAAAATACGCGGCGGCGGCACAAGCCCGAAGTGGATTTTCTTCAAGTCCGTGCCGCACACGCCGCACACGCCGACCCGAATCAACACTTCTCCCGCTCCGATTTCCGGCACGGCAACCGCTTCCACCCGCATATCATTAACGCCGCGATAAACCGCCGCCTGCATCATTTCTTTCATACTACCACACACCTTCTTTCAAGTTTTTTATGCGGCGAGCGGACCAAGTTGTGTCATCCACCAACATAGGCGGATCAATATTAAGAAGCACCTGCTCATATCTGGCAACCCATTCAGGAGACGGGTATCCGGCATGACTCTGTTCTATCTCCTCGTCCCCTATTTTGTCTACTGCGACACAACATTCTGCAAAATGCTGTATAGACGAATTGGCAAAGAACACGACGCTTTCATATTCAGGATCGGCCATGACCACAACCATTTGTCCATTTTCTTTCTCGTCAAAGCATAAGAACATGGAACCGCCTACTTCCATAAGTACGCGATAGCGCGCGAAGGAGGCCGGAAGCGGTTTTATTTCGGAAACAAATTCCATCAAAGGTGGGAGAGTACGCCTTATCAGGCTGTAGGCAATCATATCAGGAAGCCCCACCTGATTTAGAAAGTGCTTTGTTTCTTCCGGCAGGTTCGTTTTCGCCAGTACACTCTTGCGGATGCGAATCCAATCGCCGCTCCATTGCTGCTTTCCCCATTTCCGCCATCCTGGGATGAGTTCCTCTAAAGTCATGGTTGTTTCCTTCCGGCATGGTGCTTTGCGAGGTTTAGCTTAACCATTCTTCTTTCAGATTGCTCACTTTGCGAGCGTACCAGGTCCTGTCATTCGTCAGTGCCGGCGGGTCAATCTCACGTCCTACTTGTTCGTATTTGGCTATTATATTGCGCCATGTCTCCTTTATATCTCCGGCATAATCTTGCTCCATCTCCCTGTCCCATAGCTCCGACGCCGCGATACAGCACTCCGCAAAATGTAGGATGGACGAATGAAAAAAGAAGACTTCCTTCTCTCTTTCAGGATTCGCGATGACCGCAACCACCTGTCCATTCTCCTCCTCATCAAGACAAAGGTACATGAGACATCCGTCTTCTACAAAGACGCGATAACGCGCAAAGGAAGGCGGAAGTGGCCCGGTTTCGGAGCCGAGTTCCGTCAAACGCGGGAGAGTGGGCATTGTGTCGCTGTAGCCCATCACTTTGGAAGTCCCGCCTGATTGAGAAACTGCTTTGTCTTTTCCGGCAGGTGGATGTTTTTCAGCACACTCTTGCGGATGCGAACCATACGGCTTCCCCATTTCCGCCAAGCCGGAATGAGTTCCTCTAAAGTCATCATCGTTCCCACCACCGTTATTTGCCTGAAGAAGTTTTTACTACCGGACGCTCAACGCCAGATCATCCAGATACCCGACAGCGGCTTGCGTTCCCTCCGCGCTGAAGCCGAACCAGGTTAAACTTCGGAATTCGGGGCTGCACGGCAGATTGGCGAGATGAATGGGCGCGGTTTGATTGGGCAGGTGAACGGTCAGGTCGTACTTGCCGTTCGCTTTGTCGCCAAGTCCACAGGTGATGTCGAAAGTCACCCATTGACCGGGCGGCAGCGTGGCGACTTTTTGCCCGTTTGCCGTGAGATTGCCCTGCCCGTCAATGCGCAGACTTGGCCCGACATGGTACGGGTTGGCATTGTCGCGCCACTCGTGCGTGAGCAAAAATCCCGGCTCGATGCGCAGGGCAAAGGACGTCGTTGTCATTCCCTGCATATAGTTCGGGCTGTAAAACAGATGCGGATTGTAGCCGAATTTTTGGCCGGGCGCGTCCACGAATTTGAGACTCTGCTTGCCGGTATGCGCGGTTTCGTTTGTGACGCGAATGGTTGCTGTCGCGTTCTCCTCGCTTGTGGTCGCGTCGGAGGCTTTGTCGCCGGGTTTGCCCTCCTCGAAACCGTCCGCAATGGGAGAAGGCGGCGCGGGCGGTGGGGGCGGTGGAAACGCGCGCAGAGCAGCGGGAACCGGCCCCTGCGCCTGCTGAACGGCCTGCCGCGCCTGTATGACGACCGCATTGTTGCCGCCGTCTGATGTTCCTGCCGGGTTGATTTCCGGCTGCGGGCCGACCTGCGACACGTCAATCGGCTTGAAACCGATTTTTTCCGCCGGGGTACCGGGTTTCAGGCGGAAGTCGCCCGTTTCAGGACTGACAAACTGCGGGTCGGCAACCTGCGAATGAACATCCTGCCCCGACTGCTGCCACTCGGCAAATGTTTTGCCCGCAAAAACGGGAGTGCCGCCACCCGTATTCCAGTAATCGTTGTAATCCAGCGCAAAGTTCTTGCCGTTGCTCGACCAGTTGGAACCGAGTACGGACGGCTGATTGTCGTAGATGATGTTGTGTTCAATCGTGAACGAAAGATGGTCTTCCGGGCGCGACCGTATCAGTTGCGCTTGATCGGAAAAGGCGAATATGTTGTTGATGACGTGGTTGTTCTGCCCGTAGTGCTGATGCAGCCCGCCCGTTTTGGTCCGATATACGATGTTGTCGCGGGCGGTAATGTCGGACGTACCCTCATCGAAATAGATTCCCCAGCCGCCGTAATCGAACGATTGAACGTCGCTGATAACGTTGCGCTCCAGAACCGTGCCGGAATTCAGGCCCAGCGTGTAGATACCGCCCATGTCGGAAAGGACGCCCTGCCCGATTTGCGCGATACGGTTGTCGCTGATGTGGTTGTCGTGACACGCGCTTGGCCCGTACCCCCACGACCAGCCGAGCGAAATTGCCGTATAATAGAAATCCACAATCGCGTTGTGTTCGATTTGATTGAACGGCGAATGTCCGATCCACACGCCCACCGCTGCGGGATGGACGCGCCCGCCCTGCGCGATCAGGCAGTTGCGGACAATATTGTCGGAAGTGAGCAGGTTGATGTCGCGCTCAATGCCCTGTTCGCCGATTTTCACGCCGCCCGCGCCCAGATCGGACAGGATGCAGTTCTCGATACGATTGTACTTGCAGCCCTTGCCCAACTCGAACGCATAATTGCCCGTATGCTCCACGCGGCAGTTTTCAAACGCGCAGTTCCGCGCTCCAATCAGCGAAACAGCCGCGTCAACGTTCACTTCGGCCTGCGCGAATCCTTTGCCATCCGGGGGCAGGTTCCAATTCGTGTGCGCGAAACCGATGTTGCGGAACGTCACATACTGAACAAAACTATCCTTGTTGCCCACAATCTGAACCAGTTGACTGAGTTGCGGCGCAATCAGGATTGTTTTATCCGGCGTTTCACCCGGAAGGGGCAGATACGTCAACACGCCGGTCGGACGATCCAGATACCATTCGCCGGGTTCGGTCAAGGCTTCCTTTACGTTTTCCAGAATGTAGCGGTTGCCTTTAGGAAGACCGGAATAGGCTTCCAATCCCCGCGTGTTGTCCAGCAGGGTGACGATATTCTTTGCCTCGTCCACGCCGTCAAGCCGCAGTCGCGCCATCGTCCACGTTTGAAAGCACAGGGCCTCCACGTCACGCAGATTACTCCATGTTGACTTGATCTCACCCGGCTTGAATTTGAAACGGTCAAAACCCTTGCCTTCGGCGCGTGGCGAGGGCGACAGCGAGCCGTCAATGGAATAGTAGGTATTTTTGGGCAGGCGGGGGCGCATCCGCCGCGCATCGTTCGCCCACAGTTGCGTAAACGCCCATTGCCCACGCTGCACATCGGCAACCGTTGTCGTCCACGCGCCTTTTGTGTTTTGCTTCCAGCCATCGACCCGAACGCCGCCACTGAGCGTCACCTGTTCCCCCGGCGCGGCCTGATACACAACGGGACTGTCCTGCATCCCCGTATCCTCTGCCGTGAACAGCAGGGGTTGACGCAGGAAGTAGGTTCCGCCCCGGATAACGACCGTAAACGCGCCGACATGCCCGCCCGAACGCCTCAACCGCTGCACGGCCTGCCGCGCCCGATCAACCGTCGCGAACGGCCCATCGGATTTAGCGGCATTGGGCGCGTTGAGCGTACCCGACCAGGTATCATCCCCACCGGGAGCCACATAAAAGTCGGTAATCGGCAGCGCGGCCTTCTGCGCGCCTGCCTGCATTGCCATTCCCGGCAACGCCACCAACGCGGCCAGAAGTATCACAACGCGAAAGCCCATCAACAACCGGCGGCACTGCCCCAACACCGAACACCCAACACCCAACACCCATTTCAGGAGAACCCTCATATACTCTGTTCGCCTTAAAGCATGAAAACAGATGACTCCCCTTCTCCCAGGCTTTTTTGGGAGAAGGGGTTGGGGGTTGAGGGCTATTTTTAGAGAAGAAAACATTGTAACCTCGCTTGCCTTAAAAACGTAAACCTTTTCAGATTGTAGACCGTTGTAAGCCGAATGTCAAGGCTTGCCTTCCAGGAACCTTCCCGTACCACACTCTTTTTATTATATTCAGTCCCTTCTCGCAATTTGAATTAGCCCCTCTCCCAAGCCTTTTTGGGAGAGGGGTTGGGGTGAGGGCCTGAATAGTTATCGGGAGCCTTTGCTATGCCCATGCGCAAACGCCGTTCCTCTGGAACGCTGTCCCTGCTCAGTCCCTTTCTTCTCATGGCCCTTGTTGTGGCGATTTTAACGGGCCTCCACATCATCGCCACCCTGCATCACGATACGATCTTTGACGCGATTCGGCGCAACGACGCGGATCGTGTCAACGCCTTTTTGCGCGCTGGGACGGATGCCAACGGGCGCGAGGTTCCGCCTGCCCGCCAGATTCGAGGATTACATGAATCATCGGTTTACCTCGGAAACCTCTTGGGCAAACCAAAGCTCTCCCACGCCTCTCCTCGCCGCCCTGTACACCATGGAGCATCCCGTGCCGAATTCCGCCAACGCTCAGGTGAATCGCCACCCCAACATTGCCATTATTCGCGCTCTGATCGAGCATGGCGCGGATATTCGCGCTACAGATGAGACACAGGCTCCCCCGCTGGTGTTTGCGGTAAAGTCGGGCGATGTCGCAGTTGTAGATTTGTTGGCGAAGCGCGGGGCCAACTTAAACGAACCGCATAATTGGGGGCTGCCTTTGATAGAGGCCGCAAGGATGGGAGATACCAAAATGATGCGCTATCTGCTGGATCACGGCGCGGATGTGAATGCGACGGACGGCACCGGAGAAACTGCGCTCATTCACATCGTCTTATACCCCCGGCAATACGAAGCCGTTCAGTTGTTGCTGGATCACCATATAAATGCGAACGCTAGAGACGGAAAACGCAGAACCGCCCTCTGGTACGCGCAGCATCCTAACCCGCGCCTACCCGCCCGATCCCGGCAATATCTGCCGAAGATTATCGCGTTACTGAAAGCGGCAGGCGCGAAATAAATTGGGCAGGAAAATGTCAGGGTTTTAGGTGAATAGGGTTCTATGGTTTTAGGGTTAATGACCTAACCACCTGAAAACATACAACCCTGAAACCCTGAAACCCTACGGAGATACAAATGCGCAAAGTAAAATGGGGCGTATTGGGCGGCTCGGCGTTCGCGCGCAGCACGGCCATTCCCGCCATGCTGCTGGCCGACAATGTGGAACTGGCGGGCATTGCCAGTCGAACGCTGTCAAGAGCGCAGGCTTTTTCCGAAGAGTTCGGCATCCCGCGCGCCTACGACTCCTATGAGGCATTGCTGGCGGACCCGAACATCGAAGCCGTGTATAATCCTCTCCCCAACGGCCTACACCCGGAATGGGCTATCAAGTGCGCCCAGGCGGGCAAGCACAGCATTGTGGAAAAGCCGTTCGCGAACACGCTTGCGGAGGCGATACAGGTTGCGGATGCGGCCAAACAGCACGGCGTGAAAATCATGGAAGCGTTTATGTGGCGCTTTCATCCCATGCACCGCCGCGCCCGCCAACTGATACGCGACGGAATTTTGGGCGAGGTAAAGTTGATACGAACGTCATTTACCTTTATATTGGCCCGTCAGGAGAATGTGCGGCTGGACCCGCAACTGGCAGGCGGCGGCATGATGGATGTCGGCTGCTACTGCCTGTCCGCCGCCCGTTTTCTGCTGGACGGCGAACCGACCCGCGTATACGCGGCGGGAGATTTCGACCCGCAGTTTAACGTAGATATGCTGGCAAGCGGGATGCTGGAATTTCCTCATGCCCGCGTATTGTTCGATACCGGCTTTGCCCTGCCCTTCCGCAACGACTATGAGGTTGTGGGAACCAAAGGCAAAATTGTCGCGCCCGCCGCGTTTCTGCCCGGACAGGAGGGCGAATTGCGCATCGAAATCGAGGGCCGACAGGAGCGCGAAACCTTTCCGCCCGTCAATCAATGGACGCTGGAATTTGAACACCTTTCGCAGAGTATTCTCGACAACACGCCCCCCGACTACGATGTGGACGACGCCGTAAAACAGCAACGCGCCCTGGACGCCATCCGGCGCTCCATGCAGTCGGGGGGGGTAGAGGAAATTGATAGTTGATAGTTGATAAGCCAATGCACTCGCCTGCGCACCTTGCTGTATTTTAACAGGCAAGTCTGACAGTCAGGAACTATCAACTATCACCTATCAACTTGGAGCAACTATGTCCCGTTATGAATGGAATCAGGAGACGCGCAACGGCCTTCAGGCGTATATCCTGCGCGACAACGAGCGGCTGGCCGAGGCCGTGATTTACCCGGAATTGGGCTGCAATTGCGTAGAGTTCCGAACCACGCCTGATGAAAATGATGAGACAGAGCAAAGCGGAAAAGACCGCAACGCTTCCGATGTCGTAGACGTGTTTGTTCCCCCCGCCGACATTCCGGGGTTGAAGCAAGTGCCGTTTACGGGCGGCAATCCCATTCTGTTCCCGTTTCCCAACCGGGTGCGCGACGGCGTATACACGTTTGAGAATCAGACGTACCGCATGGACAGTCTGATGGCGCGGAATTGGGATAAGGGCGCGGGGCAGGCGCTTCACGGACTTGTCGGCGACAAGCCCTGGGGCGTCACGGAAGCGACGGTGCGGGACGAGGACGACGGTAAACTGCAAATGGGCGCGAACCTGCGCTGCGCCATTCAGCTGCATGATTTTCCTGACATTGTGGAACAGTACCCGTTCCCCTGTACCCTGGAAGTCCGATACCTGCTTCAAAATGGCGTACTCATCATGCAGATTGCCGTCACTAATGACGGAACTGAAGGGCAGAAAACCATGCCGATGGGCTTTGGAATTCATCCCTGGTTTCCCACAAGCCTGCGTCCGGGCGTAACCCTGCCTGCCGGCCTTGCCGATGTCACGATGGAACAACGCGCCAAATCTCTGGTACACGTTCCCGCCGAAGCTATCTGGGAACTGGACAAACTGATGCCGACCGGCAATATTCTGCCCGTGTCGCAGGCCGGGGAACAGTTCGACCTGCGCCAATTCGCGCCCCTGTCCGGTCATTTCTTCGACGACGTGTTTACGGGTGTGCAGCACGGAGGTGACGGCTGGAGCGAGGGCGGCCTGCGCGACCCGGAAAGCGGGCTGGAAATGGTCCTTGCCGCCGATAAGTCGTTCCGCGAATGGGTTTTGTACGCGCCCTTAGATTCGCCCATTATCGCGCTGGAACCCTACACCTGTCCTACCAATGCGGTCAACCTACAGGCGCAGGGGATAGACGCCGGATTGATTGCCCTGCCCCCCGGCGAAACATGGCGCGGAGAAATTCGGTTTGGCTTGCGCCATACCGCCTAATCTGACACAAAAAAGAGCCGATGGAGTGATCGAATCTCCATCGGCCCAAAAGCGTTACCCTATTTGAATGTAGTATAGCACATTTTCAAGCAGAAAACAATCTATGCGCAGGAAATAGTCTATACTTTTTTTAGCCGCCTGCGCCTTTGCTGTCCTTTTTATCCTCTTTGCCCTTTTCGGTGTCTTCGGACTTCTTTTGCGGCACCTGATTTTGCGGCGACGCCGAGCGTCGGGGCAGAATGGTGATGCCGTTCCCGATATTGCCGCCGTTGCCGGGAGCGGGAAGCGGGATGCCACGCAGGTACGGCTGAAGTTCCGGCGTGGTTGTGATGTAGATACGGTTATTCACCCAGCGCCACTCCAAACGCAGGCCATTACCCCAGATAGTTCAGCATCACATTCAGGGGGCAGGCAGGAATCGACGCGCTGACGACAAACTCTTTGCCTTTTGGCACGTCCGGGTCTACGAGTATTGGAACATTCGCTTGCCGACTCAGATCGGCCAAAACTTGCAGCACCGGCACTTTTTCGCCCCGCGTGTTGATGGCGACGAGATTGTTCTGCTTCATAAACGTCTGGTACTGCCCGGTAGTCGCGAATTCGAGATCAGATGGCGCGGGGCCGCGTACGCCTGCCTGCCCGTCCTGATAAATTCCTGCCGCCTGCCGGTTCGTTCCCGGCGCGGTAGATTGTCCGGCTGAACCGGAGGGGCCGGGTTCCGCGCCCGCGCCATTCACCGGCGAAGGTTTTTGCGAACCCTCCACGCCGCTCTGATCGTCAGGCTTGCGACGCGCCATAATTTTGGCGTTCGCATTGTCGCCCCGCTCATCCTTGCCGATGTCGGCGCTGCGCCTGCCGGCAATGATATCACCAGAAGATTGAGACGAACCCGGAGTATTCGCCCCCTGCCCGCCCGCGTAGCCCGAATCGTTTCTGCCAAAACCACCGCCCCCGCCAAACCCGCCACGCTGTCCCGCGCCAGTTCCACTGTTGGCTGCCGCTCCCGGCGCGGCCTGCGAACTGCTCAGGGCGCGGCCCCGGCTTGCTTCATTCGCGCCGAACTGAACAGACGGAACCGCGTACCCCATGCGCCGCAGTTGTTCCGACAGCACGTTGTTGATGGCCTGCGTTTTCAGCAGCAGATTGCGCAGCCCCTCCTCATCGCGGCGGAACTGGTAAATGCCCTGTTTGTCCACCTCGTACCGTAAAAATGTCTGCCTGCAAATGGACGCCAGAACCGTATCGAAGCGTTGCCCCGACAGCGCGAATGTCACGTCCCCGGTTACGCTCGCATCGGGTACAAACTGCCGATGCGACTGATCGAAAACCAGTTTCAGCAGGCTGAGAACATCGGCATGCTGCGCGGAAATGGTGAAAACGTTGGTCGTGCCTGTGACCTGCAACACGCTCACGGTCGCGGGCGGCGTAACATTCTGGTTTTCCGCCCCGGCCTGCTTTTCCGTTGCACCCGGCATGGCAAGCGCGATGGTATTCAACGCTTCCGGCGCGGCGAACGAGGACGTATGCAACATTCCCAATAGCAACAGCGTTCCTGTTATTTGTATCAATGCGACATTCAATCTCATTTTGGCTCCGAAACGGGTAGGGATTGCGGCTCGCCGGTGGCGCTCGGCGCGGCGTCTTCGGCCTCGATAATCAACACGCGCTGGCCGTTTTGCTCCTGAACCCGGCTGGCAAAGCGTGTGCGGCTGGTAAATCCGCGCTTTGTATCCTCGACCTCCAAATACATATCTTCGTTTTCACCAAGAGCAGCCCCCCATGCCAATCCACGATTATCGCCCCGAAAACTACGGCGCGTGGAGTCGTTCAGGCCGAGCGCGAACTCATGAAATCCATTGGCGTCGGCAGGAGTATCCCGCGCGCCGGAGGGCAACAAAAATGGTTCCTTCAACTCCTCTTTCTGCTTTGACTTTGCCGCAGACGCAAGGTAACGGAAATTATTGTCGCTCATTTTACTGACGGTATCGAGGTTCGTTGTCTTTGCCAGCGTATCTGTATTCCTTTGCGCCGTAGACTTGCTTCTTTGCAGCGAGAGTTGCCAGTTGGCTTCGGGGTGAAACTCGCCGAACGAATAACTATTCTGCCGACGGGTACGGCCAGTATTCTTTTCTGCTAAAAGTCCGGCAGAAACGTCAGCTGGTTTGGTCATTTTGTAATACAATGCGAACGGCTCAACGGCGGCGAGACGGCGCGATTTTAACACATTTCCACGTTCGGCCCGTTGGTGATGCGGGGCGAACAACGCGACCTGCTGCCCCATGCGCTTTCTCAATTCCTGCTCCGCCCTCTTATTCCTACTGAGGGCGACCGCTTTAGAAGTATCGAACAGGGGGATATGAGCGGGATTGCCACCCATAAAGCCGAAGTCTGGAAACGCGCTTCCGGCAGGCTTGTTTGCAGTAACCGCGTTAGGAGTCGGATTACTCGCCTGCGCTATTTGCGAATGTGGAACGGGCGAAGATGCGAAAGTCGCGCTCGCGTTCATGGCAGGCGCAGCGGAATTCTTGCACGTCAGCCAGCCGAACGCGAGGCCACACGCGGCAAGGGCAGGCACGGCCACGCGCCAGTCAATGCGCGGAAACGCGACGACGAGAAACCGGAGTTTCGACAAGACGCGCGTAAAATCCCGTTCGCAGGTCGCCTGCCGCAGGAATGTGTTGCCGCGCCCCGGCAAGCGCCTGCTCCGACTGCCGCCATTGTTCCCTTTCGCGCTGACATAACGGGCAGTCAACAAGTGGCGCGTAACGCTCCCGCGCTTCCCGCGTGGACAATTCCCCGTCCAGAAACAGCGGCAACTTCCGCTGAATGTGCCGGCAGGCAGGCGAGGGTTTGCCGCTCGATTGATTGTTGTCAGTGCCGCGTGGTTCGCATCATCGCCCTCCATTCCCCTCTTTGTGCCCGCGCCGCCGCTGTTCCACTTCCGACAGGGGAGCCGCTTTGCGCGCAAAGGGCAGATTCGCCCTTTGCCGCCACATAACAATTCTTGAATACAATTCGCGCCCGATGCAGGCGCACTTTGGCGGCGGACAGCGAACATTCCAGCACGTCCGCGATCTCTTCCAGCGACAAATCCTGATAGTAGCGCAGGGCTAATATTTGTCTGTGTCCGAGCGGGCACTGCATCAAAATCTGCTGAATATCTTCGCGCTCCATGCGCTGCTCGAACTGCGCTTCCGGCTCCTGATCGGCATCGGCCCGGCGTTCCGCAAGTCCGGGCGCGTCCAGCAGGGGCAAAAAGCGCCATCGCCGCGAACCCCGCGCCGCGTCCACCGCCCGATTGGCCGCAATACGGTACAGCCACGTCGCGAACCGCGCCCCGCCCCGAAACTGCGGCAGCGAGCGGTACACCTGCACGAACACCTCCTGCGTCAAATCCCGCGACTCTTCCGCGCTGCCCACAATGCCGAAGACGATATGATACACATAGTCCTGATATTTCGCAAACAGGCTATCGAACGCAGCCGTTTCGCCGCGCAAAAAGCGGGCGACGAGTTCTCCGTCATCATCCGTTGTCAGGGCGCTGTTCCCCGTTCTCCCGGCTTCCCCAGCCCGTTTTCCACGTTCGCGCGCAGACATCCTGGCTCACCATCCAAAGCCTCATTCCCTGCCGAAAAGCAACGCAGCAACCACTCCGCGCATTTGACGCGCCCTCCGGCGAAAAGGTTACATGAGGAAGAAAATAGAAACACGGAGAAAACGGGGAACAGGAGAAAAGGAGAAGAGGAGGTAGAAAGCGCGAAACACACGAAAGAAACGAAAGAGAGCACTGGAACTGAAGGAGGCAAGGGCAAGTTATGGCCACCAGAAGCTTCGTCCAGTTTGCCTGTATCCTCTGTTTCTTCCTTACTTCGTTCACTCGTGCGTCCCTCGCGGTTCACTTCTGCCTCTTCTCCGTCTTCTCCTCGTCTCCTCTCGTGGTTCTTTTTTCTTCGCGCGGTGCGGCGGCAGGATGATGGGCGCGGGGCCGATCTGCTTTCGGGATGCGCAGGGCGGGCGGCAGCAGGTCGCGTTCCGGGTGTCCGGGGGGCAGGGGCGGCATCTGCTCCAGTCACGGGAATTTGCCGCCGTGCTGCGCCAGGTACTCGCGGATGCGCGTTTCGATCTGCTGGCTGCGATCCGCAAGTTCATCGCGCTCGGCGCGCAGGGTTTCCATGCGGTTCCAGCAGATCGAGGATGATCTCCACGCCTGCCAGATTCACTTCCATCTCCTGCGTCAGCCGCCGAATCTGCCGCAGCCGTTCCACGTCCGACTCGGAGTACAGCCGATTTTTGTTTTTGCGCTGTGGCATCACCAGTCCCTTTTTTTCATACAGGCGAATGGTCTGCGCATGCATCTGGGTCAAAGAAGCCACAACGCCAATCATATATACCGGTTCTGTGTTGTGGTGCGCCGACATAATAGGCTCCTTCGGAGCAGGTGTCAGGTGTCAGGTGTCAGGTGTCAGAAAAGAACCACTTCCGCGCCCTCCATGCAAGGTATCAATTTGAGGCAGGCAGCAACTCTTCCTGACACCTGACACCTGACACCTGACACACTGCCTATTTGCTTCTCACCGGATCGTTGCGCAGGCGGGCGAGTTGCGTCAGCAGGTCGCGTTCCTGGTCGGTCAGGTCGCGGGGCACGGCGATCTTGACGCGGGCAAACGCATCGCCGGTCTTGCGGTCGCGCAGGGCCGGCATCCCCTTGCCGCTCAAGCGCATCTTCTGGCCTGTTTGTATTCCGGCCGGAACCACCAACTGCCGCGTTTGTCCGTCCAGTGTTTGCACATCTATTTCGCCGCCCAGCGCGGCAACCGTGTAGGGTACGGTAACGTCGAACAGCAGGTTCTGGCCGTCGCGCTCGAATTTCGCATTCGGCAGAACGTGCAATTGCACGTACAGGTCGCCCCGCCGTCCGCGCGCATCCGCGGCACCCATACCCGCCATTTTGGAGCGCATGCCGTCCCACGCCCCGGCAGGAATGTTGATCTGAGCTGCTGCGCGGCGAGGCCACGCGCCCGCTTCCCCGACAGCGCGGACAAGCCGCTGCATTGCTCAGGTCAATCTGGCCTTTGCTGTTGCGTTTCTGTCCCAACCCCTCGCACTCCGGGCATACATCCTCCACCGTGACGTTGATGCGTTTCGTGACGCCGCTGTACGCCTCTTCCAGCGTAATATCCAGCCCGAAATCAATGTCTTCGGCGGGCGCGGCGGAGGGACGGCGAAAAGAAGTCGCGCGGGCTGGACTGGCAGCGCGCGAACTAAACGCATCTCGCGGCGACTGTCGCGCGCCCGCCCCCGAACATGTGTTCAAAAATGTCCTGGAAATTGACGCCGCTTTCGCCCACATTGCCGCCGCCAAAGGGCTGACCGCCGTCAAAACCGCCGCCCCGTAGCGGTTCCGCCGGGCGGAAACCCCTGCCCGACCTGTTCCCACTGATCGCCATACTGATCGTACTTGCCGCGTTTGTCTTCGTCGGAAAGCACGTCGTAGGCTTCCTGAATCTCCTTGAACTTGTCTTCCGCTTTTTTGTCGCCCGGATTCAAATCGGGGTGAAACTTCCGGGCGAGCTTGCGGTGCGCTTTTTTGATCTCTTCCGCCGAGGCCGTTTTCGCCACGCCGAGCGTTTTATAATAGTCTTTGCTCATGCTTCCCCCGGAGATACGTGATACGAGATACGAGATACAAGGAACTGCAATGCTTGCCTTTATTCCCTAACAGGAACAAGCCAGTCAGCAATGTCTCCTCGTATCTCGTATGCTCGTATCTCGCCCCTTTACTTGAACTCCGTCTCCACCACATCATCCTCGTCCGCATGGGCTTCGGTTTGCGGCTGCGCGTCCTCGATAGTCGCCCGCCGCGTGGCCGTTGGACGCGCCTTCGGCGGCAGTGGCCTGCTGAGTACAGCAGTTCCGACAGTTTGTAGGTGGCCTGGCGCAGTTCTTCGCTCAGGCGGTTCAGTTCCTCGGTCTTGGTGTCGTTGCTGTTGAGCGCGGTGCGCAGGTTGCTGATGCCGGTTTCCACGGTCGCTTTCACGTCGGACGGCACTTTGTCGCCCGTCTCCTTCAACTGGCGCTCCGTGTTGTTGATGAGCGACTCGGCGCGGTTGCGGGCTTCGGCGCGGTCACGCTGCACTTTGTCCTCTTCGGCGTGGAGTTCCGCGTCGCGCTTCATCTTCTCCACTTCGTCCTTGTTCAGGTTGCCCGCGCCGGTGATCGTGATCTTCTGTTCGCGGCCCGTGCCCTTGTCGCGGGCGGAAACGGACACGATGCCGTTGGCGTCAATGTCGAACGTCACTTCGATCTGCGGGATGCCGCGCGGCGCGGCGGGAATACCCGACAACTGGAAGTCGCCCAGCAGTTTGTTGGCCGCCGCGATTTCGCGCTCGCCCTGATACACCTTGACGTGAACGCTGCTCTGGCCGTCTTCCGCCGTGGTGAACGTCTCGCTCTTCTTGCTCGGAATGGTCGTGTTGCGCTCGATCAGCTTGGTCATCACGCCGCCCAGCGTTTCGATGCCCAGCGACAGCGGGGTCACGTCCAGCAGCAGGATGCCGCCGCCCGGTCGGGCTGCCTTCGCCCGAAAGAACGCCCGCCTGCACCGCCGCGCCGATCGCCACGACCTCGTCCGGGTTCACGCCCTTGTTCGGCTCTTTGCCGCCGCAGTTCGCGCACCAGGTCCTGAACCATCGGCATACGGGTGGAACCGCCGACGAGAACGATCTCGTCAATGGCGCTCTTGTCAATCTTGGCGTCCGCAATCACCTTCTCGAACGGGATGCGGCAGCGCTGCACCAGATCGCGGGTCAGTTCCTCGAACTTGGCGCGGCTCAGGTTCACGTCCAGGTGGGCCGGGCCTTCCGGCGTCTGCGAATAAACGGCAGGTTGATGTTGGTCTGCGTCACATTGGACAGCTCGATTTTGGCTTTTTCCGCCGCTTCGCGGACGCGCTGCGTGGCCTGCTTGTCCTTGCTCAGGTCAATGCCGGTCTCTTTTTTGAACTCCGCGCTCACGTACTCCATGATGCGCTGATCCCAGTCGTCGCCGCCCAGATGCGTGTCGCCATTGGTCGCCAGCACTTCCAGCACCGCGCCGCCGTCTTCGGTCTTGCCGATTTCCAGCAGGGACACGTCGAAGGTTCCGCCGCCCAGGTCGAAGACGAGAACCGTCTCTTCCTTTTTCTTGTCCAGCCCATAGGCGAGCGCCGCCGCGGTCGGCTCGTTGATGATGCGCAGCACTTTCAGGCCCGCGATCTCGCCCGCGTTTTTGGTCGCGGTGCGCTGCGCGTCGTTGAAGTACGCGGGAACCGTAATGACGGCATCCGTGACGGGCTGCCCAGATACGCTTCCGCGTCCGCTTTCAGTTTCTGCAAAATCATGGCCGAAATCTCTTCCGGCGAGTAGCTTTTGCCGTCAACATTCACTTTGTCGTTGGTGCCCATTTTGCGCTTGATGGAGATGATGGTGCGATCCGGCGCGATAATGGCCTGCCGCTTGGCGCTCGATCCGACAAGGCGCTCGTTGGTTTTATTGAAGCCCACAACAGAGGGCGTCAGCCGGCTGCCTTCCGCGTTGGGGATGACGGTGGGTTCGCCGCCCTCCATCACGCACACAACCGAGTTGGTGGTTCCCAGATCAATTCCGACTGCTTTGCCCATGAAATCTCCTCCACAGCGCGAACCAAAACAGCGATAGATTTATGGTTTCGCGCCCGTCCTCAATGTTGTTCGTATCTTATTGTCGAATAGTGTGTGTGTTACCTTACTTCAAGATTAGTATACCTATTTGAGTGTACCATTGTCAAGGGGGAGATAGGAGATATTGGATATCAAGATGCGATGCATAGGGATGTGCCGTCGTTACGGGTTACAGGGACTACAGTACACCACTAATCACCGATTAGGAACTAGCCGATAATCACCCGCACTTGTATCTCGTATCTCCTATCTCCTATCTCCTATCTTCTATCAAGGATGTTATCGCTGTGACTGCTTACGATACTTGAGGTCGCATTTGCTTCCTGCTTTTGCGCAAACGTTTCCTGTTCCCGCCGCTCATGCGGAGCCGATGGAACGCCTGCTGGACGCGCTCCGGCTGAACAACGTTGTTTTTGTCTGCCGGGCGGAAGCAAACACTGCCGGCTGGCTCAACGCCGCGCGCCTGGATAAATATCTGCATCAATCCCTGATGGAATCCGCGCAGGCGCAAATCTGGCCCCTGCTGGACAACACATGGGCGGTTGCGCTGGATATGGACGCGAACGCCGATCAGCCGGGGCAATCTCTGCGCGTCCACTCCCTGCGGCGCGCGTTTGCCGAACGTCTGGAATGCCGGCTGGCGCGCGGACAATGGCTTTGATTTGCCGCCACTCTCCACCGCCCCTCCACTTCCCCTGTTCACGCTGACGCCTATTGCTCCCTTACAGGCAATGACCGATATGGAAGACAACATTTCGGAACTCAACGCCCTGCTCCATATCATCGTCAACAAGCAGCTTCACGCGCAGTTTCAGCCCATTGTCACTTTGCGCGATGGGCAGATTTTCGGGTATGAGGCGCTGATACGCGGGCCGAAAGGGGGGATGTTGCGGCGTCCCGGCGCGTTGTATCGCGCGGCGGAAAAGGCGCGTATGGTGTCGTGGTTCGATCTGGCCTGCCAGGAGCAGTGCTTCGCCCGCGCCGCGCAGCAGGGATTGCGGCATCATCTGTTTATCAACATGGAGGCGGAGGGGCTGGCCTTTATGGACATGCATGAGCGTCCGCTGGCCGCCCGCGCCCGCGAGTGCGGGCTGAACCCGGCAAGCATCGTGGTTGAAATTACGGAGCGGCAGGCCGTAGACGATTTTCCGCGCCTGATGCACTCGCTGGAAAAGCTGCGGGAGCAGGGATTCAAAATCGCCATAGACGACGCGGGCGCGGGCTACAACAGCCTGCATGCCATTGCGGAACTGCGCCCCGATTTCGTCAAGATAGACCGCGCCCTTGTGCGCAATCTGGATGTCAACGGGGCGCACCGCGCTCTTCTATCCGCGCTTGTTCGGCTATGCGCGCAACATCGGAACGCATGTTCTGGCGGAGGGTTCGGAAACCCGCGAGGAACTGGCGACGCTGATTGACATGGGCGTAACGTATGGGCAGGGCTATCTGATGGGCAAGCCTGCCGATAATTTCCGCGGCGTGACGCGGGAAACGCGCGAATTTATTCAGGCGCGGCATCGGCAGCGCGTACAGATGGAGGCGGGGCGGGGCGTGACAGTGGGCGCGCTGGCGCGAACCGCGAAAACCATGCTCCCCTCCACTCCCCTGGCGGAAGCGGCGACGGCCTTTTATAAGAATGCCAGTTTGACGAGCGTTGTGGTTGTGGAGGAGGGTTTGGCGCGCGGCCTGCTGATGCGCCAGAGCCTGGAACACATTCTGGAGCTGGCGCGCTCGGCGCGTATGGACGATCTGATTCCCGACGAAACGGTGGCGCAGTGGATGCAGACCACATGCTATGCGCGGGGGAAGAAGAAGCGGCGGTGGACGTGGCGCGGCAGGCGACAACCCGCAGCGAGTTAAGCCTGGACACCGACATTGTAGTTGTGGACAGCGCGGGCCTGTGCGCGGGCGTTCTGCCCATGCGCGTCCTGATGGAAGCCGTAACCACTATACAGACTAACCGCAGCCTGTATGCCGATCCGCTTACCGGCCTGCCGAGTCGGGTCGTGCTGGAGCAGACGATAGGGGAACGTTTGGAGTCGCGCGTCCCCTCGCGCTTGTCGCGTATTGATTTAACAGGTCTGGAATTGTACAATCGCGCTTATGGCCTGCCGCATGGCGACAGCGTGATTCGTTCGCTGGCGTCCCTGTTACAATCCGCGCCCGGCGAACAGTCCTCTGACGGCGCGGCGGAAGAATCGGAAACGTTTCTGGCGCACCTGGGCGGGGACGATTTCGTGATGCTGATGCCGCCCGACAAAGCGGCAGCCGCGTGTGAAACGGTTTTGCGGGAGTTTGCCTGCCAGCCTGCCCCTGTTTTATTCGCCGGAACAGGCGCGAAGCGGCAGCATGATGGTGACGGAGCGCAGCGGCAACACGCGCCATGTTCCCCTGCTCGCCTGCCGTATCGCCGTCGTCACCAACCGTTCGCGCCGCTTTGCCTGCCTCGCGCCCATGCTGGACGAGGCGCGAAACCCTGCTTCGGCAGGTGAAATCGCAGCCCGGTTCTACATTTGCCATAGACCGTATCCACCCTGACGAACGCCGCAACTGCCCGACATAAAAACCCCCTCTCCCGCCGCGAAACGCGACAGGAGAGGGGTTGGAGTGTGGTTGCTCGCACTACGGCGTGATATTGATAACGCCTGTGGTCATCTGCCCGGATACCCCGTCGTAGACAATGACAACGTGCTGGCCGACGCCGTTGAAGACGCAGGGGTACGTTCCTGAACCGTTGATATTCGGGTAATTCGTGCCCAAAATGCCGCCATTGTCGAAGATACCGATGGGCAAGCCGGGCGTTGTCGCGAAATCCGCGATGCCATACTGCAGTTCGTAAGCGAAATGAAGATCGCTCAAAGGCGCCTGCGAGTGTGGCGTCGGATACGGCGGGCTTGGCAGGATCGGCTCGTAGGGCGGCGTGTTCGGGAAGCCGAAGCCATCCGTTGGATCAAGATCAGAAGGCAGCGAGAAGTCTTGCGCGCCATTTGGTACCGTATCATAGATAACCACAGTGGTTCGGGTGAATGTTGGGAGTCCACTGTAGGTAACCGGCGTTACCGTCACATTTGTCAACTGTCCGGCGCGCGCCGAAGTCGGCATTCGCAGGTTGAACCGATCAGAATCCCGTGGTGATTGCCCCCACGACCTGGATGTAAGGAATGTCCCCAAGGTTCGGGTAGTTTTGCGACGTGTTGCCTTTGGAGTCCAGCGCCTGCATCGTGAAGATGCTCGACGTGGTGATGGTTTTGCTGAATGTGATGTAGGACTGGTTGTTGAACGACGCCGATCCCAGGGATAGTTTGCTCCCCGTAAACTGGTCTGTCAGCACCAGGTTCACGCTGCCCGTAATCGCCTGGGGCTGGTTGTTGCCGTCCAGCGCGGTCAGGCTGTAGGAGTAGGCGCGGTTGATTTCAACAGTGCCGAGTCCCGGCGCGCCAAAAATGGCGATCCCCGGTCCGACAGGAGTGGGAATGCGGTTGTTGGAGCTGAACGCCGTCCAGCCCACAGGCCCGGAAAGCTGGTAATGCAGTCCCTGCCCCAGAATCGGCGTTCCCGACTGCACCTTCGTCAGACCGAAGACGACCAGACGGCCCTGTGGGAAGGCGGTGGAGCCGCCCGGATCGAACTTTGTCGGCGCGGCTGCCGTAACGTAGACTTTGCCATTGGCAACCATAGGCTGCGTGAATTTCACGTAGTCGCCGATGTTGTCCGCTCCGCCGCCCTTCAGGTTGCTGTTATACACCTCATTCAGCGTATCCGCGTCCGTGTTTCTGCCGACTTTGTACGCTCGAAGCAGCGCGTATCGCTCCTGGTTCAGATTGCCCTGTGTAGGATCGGGATTGGAAGCCGGAATGGGCTGGAGTTCCCACAGCAGCGCGTTCGCGCCGTTTGGCGTGGACGAAATGGACGACTGCGCGCCTGGGAAATCATACAGCAGGAACTGCCCGTTGGCATCCGTGCCTCGCGCGTCGAGCCGCAAAAAGGGCGTTGGCGCAACGGCGGTGGGATCCAGGGTGAAGCCGCGAACTACGTCGCCGGCCGCATGGAAGAACACTCTGGTAACTGGAGTTTGGCCGGTGTTGTCGGTGTAGACCGTCGGCGCTCCGTAACTTGGTCCCAGCAAAGCAGGCGCGGGGTTGGCGATATTGGGCAGGGTCAGGATTGCGCCCATGTCCTGGGGTAAATTCCCACCCGGATTGCTGCGATCCAGCAGGTAGATTTTACCCTCCTGCCCTGCCGTAATCATCGCGTTGGGGTGGCCGGGAATGACGGTGTCCAGCAGCGCGACGCCGCCGGTTCCCAAATCCTGCCCCGCCGTGCTGAGGCTGACATAATTGTTCGGCTGGAAAAAGCCGAAGTTCGGGTCCGTATCGGTGAGCGTGAACGGGAGTTTCAGGATGCTTTGCACATGTTCGCCGGGGGCGACCGGGCGATTGCCGGACGCGCCCAACCCGGTTGTGAAATACAGGCTGGTGCCATCGGTCGCCATGCCCACTCCGGCCATGTCAATGCCGCCGCCCGTTGGCTGGGGAAAGAAGCCGTTGCTGGTTACGTTGTTGGGCGTGGTACAGAACACGGAGGGCCTTGACAGCAGGCTGGCCGTATTATAGCCGAATACCCATCCATGATAGGGCGGCGAGTTGTCGAAGGAGCCGTAAGCCACATACACCACGCCGTTTACCAGCGTCAGCGCGGCGCGCTGATTTTGCTCCAGCGTGTCGAACGCGATATTGCCATTGCCATCAAAGCCGTCGCCGGTTCCGGGTACAGTGATGGGCGATATGGCTCCGCTGAACGGGTCCTGAAACTGTCCGACAAGCGCGGGGCTGTTCAGATGCTCTTGCCCGGTGCGTACATCAATGGCATGAAGGCGGTGGACATAGTTCGTGCCCTCCGTCGTGCGCGCCACCACATACATAGTGCCGCTGTTTTCGTCAATAACGGGTGTGCCGACGATGCCGATGAGCGGCTGTATGTCGGCCTGCGGGAAGCCGAATATGGTTGTCACGTCGTTGCCGTTGGTCGGGGTCGAGCCTGCTCCCGGCACGTTGAAGCTGGTATGCCACAGCGGGCCGCCGTTATTGCTGGTAATGGAATCGGCGTCAAAGGCATACACGCTGTTGTTGTTGGTGGCAACGAAAACCGTGTTGTGCGTGGTGGTGATCCCAATGTTGTTGGTAACGGGCAGGTTCTGCACATACAGCGGTTCGCCGTAAATCAGGCCATCCACCGTATACGTGAACAGTTTGGCGAACGCCTGAGTTTTATTGGCGCCGCCCACAACCAGATTATTGGGCGCGAGCGCGGTTTCCTGATTGTTGGTGCCGGCGCGCGCATTGCTGTAGCGTTCGGTAGTGACTTTCAGGCCGGCAGGCAGCGGCACATTGCCGCCCCCAATGATAATCGGTGTGCCAATAACAGGTATAGAGCCGGGAGGCGCGATTGCGGCTCCTTTTGCAGTCCCCTGCTTGACAACCTGAGCGGCCACCTGTGACAGCGCGAACACGCTCAACAATGAGCATGCGGCCAGTCCCGGCAGCAGCAGGCTGCGTTTCGGGGCGCGTGATGTTTCCGGTTTCGATTGTGAACCGGCATGAGTGCGTGGCATAACGGACATCTTCTCCTCTCTTGAGATCATGGAGGCGGTTAAAAGTGCAGAATTGCCGCGCGGTATCGGGAGAATTGCGGCAACCCTTTGTTTCCTCAGTTAAAACAAACCTATGTGGAACGGAAACACTACCCTTGACAGCTGTAGGCCGCTGCCGCGCCATTTTGAGGGGAAGGCGACCATCTGCGCCGGTATTCTTGCAGGCGCAATCCAACCGGGACTATTATTGCGTATCGAACGACGATATTCCTGCCTGTTTGCAGAAAAAAGAAAAAAGAATTTTTGCCTACTTCATCTCCATATTACTGCTATGGACCTGCTTGAACTTGATGTTGGGATCAATCACGGTTTTGGCGTGATACACGGCGGTACAGATTTCGCCCACGCCCGTCGCGATCAGTTTCAATTTGCCGGGGTAGGAGGTGATGTCGCCGGAAGCGTACACGCCCGGCAGGTTGGTTTGCATGTACTGGTTGACGACAATATCCTTGCCCTCCAGCGTAATGCCCCATTCGCGGATCGGGCCGATGTCGGTATTAAAGCCCAAATTCACCAACACGCCGTCAATTTCCAGAACTTTCTCTTCTTTGGTGCGGTTGTCGTAGATCACGGCGCGGCGTACCGCGTCATCGCCCTCGACCCGCGCCATTTCATGGAATAGCAGCGTTTCCACATTGGAGCGGTTCAGCAGCCAATCCACGCTGTCCTCATGCGCTTTGAACACATCCCGGCGGTGAATCAGGGTGATTTTGTCGGCATGCTCTTCCAGATTCATGGCCCAATCCAGCGCGGAGTTGCCGCCGCCGACGATCAGCAGATTGTGGCCGTGAAAGTGGCTTTTGTCTTTCACAAAGTAGTGGACGCCGCGTTCCTCGAACTCGGCAAGTCCGGGCGCAACGAGTTTTTTGGGCGAGAACGCGCCCGCGCCGGATGCGATAATCACGGTACGGGTGCGGTGCGATCCCTTTTGGGTGCTGATGGTAATGGTTCCATCGGCCTCGTGCTGTAGCTGCACGACCATTTCGCCCAGACAGATAGCGGGCGAGTAGCGCATGGCCTGCGCGATCATATCGCGCACAAGGTCTTTGGCAAGCACTTTGGGAAAACCCGGCATATCGTAGATATATTTTTCCGGGTACAGCGCGGCCAGTTGCCCCCCTAAATCGGGCAAGCTGTCCATGATTTTGCAGGTCATGCTGCGCATGCCCGCATAAAACGCGCCGAACAGCCCGACCGGGCCGCCGCCGATAATGGTTATATCAAAAATTTCTTCGGGATCGCCGCAGAGAGGGTCCGCATGGATCGCCCCCGGCTGCTCCGCCGTCACGGCGCGTCCCTCAACTTCCAGTGTTGCCGTCACGCTTCCTGTTTCCTTCCGCTTTCATTCCGCAATGGAATTGGGCCACAACAGAGCATGGGCCGACCTTCCATTTTGGTTAACCTACAACATCTTCCTCTATTGTGGCACAAACGGCGGGTTGTTCGCTGTATTTCCGAAAAATTACGGTATTTGCGTTCGGTATCGGAAATTGCCGCCTTTCAGACCGGATAGCCGCCCGCTTCCAGTACACGCGCCGCAAGGTCACGCCGCTACTGCATGGGATTGCCGAACTTCATTACTTCTCCCGGCTGGTGACTAAATACATGAGGTGAGGCGGATGCGCTGTCCGCAAAATATTGCGCGGCATGGATCGCTTCATTGGTGTAGTTATACGCGCGACCTGCGCGGCGGCAAGCGCGGCGTCGTAATGAACATGATTGGCGGTTTGCAGCAGAGTACAGCGCAGGGCAATGCTTTCCAGCGCATACGCGGAACAAACCACATCCGCAATCGCAGCCGATATTTCCTGCGCTTCGGCTAACTCGCTTCCCATGTCGCTTTGCGCGGTTTGCAGCATGGTAACGCCCAACAGTTTGAAATACTCCGCCGCCCGCCACAAGCCCTGTAAAGGTTCGGAAGCGGCGGCAGTCTGCGCTTGCCCGGTTGGAGTGGCAGTCAAAATCGGCAGGCGACCGGCTTTGTCGCGGCGCAGGAGGGTGTTGACAATCGCCAGACGGACGATCTCGTTCGCGCCCTCTCCGATGCGCAACAAACGCTGATCGCGCCAGGCGCGGGCGACCGGGAATTCCTCCGTGTAGCCATACCCGCCGTGTATCTGAATGGCCTCGTCCGCCATGCTGGAATAGGTTTCCGAACCGATCACTTTCACAATGCTGCACTCAATTGCGTACTCTTCCGAAGCGCGATGGTACTGAAGCGAAGCGTCGGGCGCGTCGGGAACAATCGGGGCGAATGCGCGTTCCATATCCCCGGCAAGACGGTACACCATGCTTTCCAGCGCGAACGTTCGGGCGGCCATTTCCGCCAGTTTATGCTGTATCAGGCCATATTCGGCAATCGGGCGTCCAAACGTTTTGCGCTGCGCGGCGTATTTCGCGCAGATAGAAAGCAAATATTTCAAGCCACCGACCGCGCCCGCTTCCAATTTGAAGCGACCCATGTTGAGGGCGCAAAACGCGGCGTAATGCCCCTGCCCGATGCCAAAAGCGTTTGCGGCGGGAACCTGAACGTCGTTGAGAATCACCCGGCGCGTGGAGGTGCCGTGCATCCCCAATTTATGTTCTTCCTTGCCGAAACCCAATCCCAGCGTATCCCGCTCCACCAGAAACACGCCGATTTTATCCTCCGCATTGACCTTCACGCGGGCAAATACGGTAAACAGGCCGGCAAAGGCCGAATTGGTAATCCACATTTTTTCGCCGTTGAGCGCGTAGTGGCTGCCGTCCGGCGCAAGGGTCGCCCGCGTCTGCATCGCCAGCGCGTCCGAACCGGAATTGGCCTCACTCAGCGCGAAACTGCCTACCCATTCCCCGCTTGCCAGTTTGGGCAGATACTTTTGTTTCTGTTCATGGCTGCCGAAGAACAGCAGCGGCAGAGTGGCGATGACGGTATGCGCCTCGTGCGTGAGCGCGAACGACTGCTGCGGGTTCAATTTTTCGGCAATCAGGGCGCACGTTGTTTGCGGCAGTCCCAATCCGCCATACGCTTCCGGCACATCCGCGCCCAGCAATCCCAATTCGCCCGCTTTGCGCATCAGGTCGCGCATCAGGTCGTGGTCGCCACTCTCAATTCGTTCTCGACATGCGGCTGAACTTCGTTGTTCAGAAACTCCTCCGCCGTCTTGCCGATGAGCAGGTCTTCCGCAGTAAAGTGTTCGGGAATAAAGACCTGCTCGGCATCCGTAGTTTCTATTAAAAACGCGCCCCCGGCAGGCGTGAACTGGCTCGGCATCGAACGGTTCCTTTCCAATGCAAACTTTCCATATCAAAGCAATTTCAGAGTACGTTCGTATGGTTCTGCGCAAAACAGCTTTCTTCCTGCCCCGTAAGGCGGATCAGGAAAATCAATGAAGATACCTGCAAGTTTGTCATTCCGCTTGTGGGGTATACTAAAATGCTTTACTTTCCGCTTGACGGGGGAACACGCATTATGGCCTACAACAAGTTCACTACGGTTCAGTTGCAAGAGGAGTACCAAATAGAAGATACGGAGCAGGCCGGACTTTTTGCTGACGCGCCCCCCGCAGCGGTTTCCGATTGGCTTCGTCAAACACTGGCAAAACAAACCGAGGTGGCTCTGCGTAGCGGCTCGGAAAAGGCCCGTTCCGAACTCCTCATTACGCCCATTCTTATCGAGGTTTATGAGCAGTCCCGTGACCGCGCCAATTTTTTCTCCGGTATTCAGTTCGACGTGGATAAAAAGCGCGGACTTGCCGGTTTCTGCGATTTTCTGTTTACTCTCGCGCCGCGCAAAACAACGGTACAGGCTCCTATCATCTCCGTTGTCGAAGCGAAAAAGGAAGATATACCTGCGGGAGTCCCACAATGCCTTGCCGAACTCATCGCCGCGCAGATTTTCAACGACAGGGCGGGAAAACCAATAGACACGCTGTACGGATGTGTAACAACCGGCACGGACTGGAAATTCCTGCGCCTTCAGGGAACTGAAGCAACGATTGATACCGACCTGTACTACCTCGACAACGTAGAAAAGATTGTCGGCATCGTTCTCGCAATGCTGCGCTAAGTTCGGGCAAACACAGGGTTTGCCCCTACGCGCCGTTCGGGAACCTGTATTTTTACAACCCTAAAGGACGACTGAAATACTCCATTCCCCACCGTACGGAGAAACGCGCTGTATGGCCTACAACAAGTTCACAACCGTTCAGTTGAAAACGCGCTTTGGCCTGCAAGTCACCGAACAGGCCGGACTTTTCGCCGATGCGCCGTCCTCTCCCATTTCCGACCTGCTGCGGCAAACACTGGCGCAAAACTCCGGGCTTGCCCTGCGCGGCAATTCGGAAAAGGCGCGTTCCGAGTATCTCATCGCGCCCATTCTCGCCGAGGTTTATCAGCAAACGCGCGAACGCGCCAATCTCTTTTCCGGCACGGAATTCAACGTAGACCAAAACAAAGGGCTGATTGGTTATTGCGATTTCCTGTTCAGCCTTTCGCCGCTCACGATAGAGATAGAGGCTCCGGTAGTTTCCGTGGTGGAAGCGAAGAAGGAAGATATTCTCAAAGGCATTCCGCAGTGCCTTGCCGAACTCATCGCCGCGCAGATTTTCAACGACAGGGCGGGGAAACCGATAAACACGCTGTACGGATGTGTAACAACCGGCACGGACTGGAAATTCCTGCGCCTTCAGGGAACTGAAGCAACGATTGACGGCGACCTGTACTATCTGGCGTACCCGGAAAAGATCGTCGGCATCATCTGCTCTATGCTGCGCTGAGAAGAGAAAACTATCCAATGGAGAAATTAGAACGCTATCGTCGCATTGTCCGTGAAGTCCTGACGGAAATTGCCGACTTCAAATATTCCAACCCGGAAATGAAGCATGAGGCTGTCTTCGATGAGACGAATGACCGCTACCTCGTAATGACGGTTGGATGGGAAACGCAGGTTCGCCGCGTCCACTTTTGCCTCGCGCACATAGATATCCTCAACGAAAAGATTTGGATTCAACGCGACAATACCGAAGACGGCGTGGGCTATACGATTGAAGCGGCGGGCGTCCCGAAATCGGACATTGTACCGGCCTTTCACCCCGTAGATGTGCGTCCGCATACCGGATACGCCGTCGCCTGAGCCTACTGCCCTGGCAGATTTAACAGAGTAATCGTGTTGTCCCTTTGGATAGCAACGGAATTCATTCCGTTGCTATGAGCCTGCGGCTAAGTGTCCTGCGGACACGAGAGTCTACCACAAGAGAGTTTTGTCCGAAGGACAATTGGCGGAACGCCCGTAGCAAAGGAATTCATTCCGTTGTCTAACGCAGCAAACAGCCACAATCCGTATGGGCAGGATTGTGGCTGATATTATATGCGAACGCGCTGCGCGTGACGAACAGGCGGCGCAGAAGTAGTTGAACACATCGGGCAGGCTACTTCTTTTTCAGTTCCTCAACAGGTAAAAAGGCATCTCGTATCTGCGGATCAGCGACACCCATACGGGAAACGCATGGGTAGCAACTGGCCGAACTGCGCGGCGGAATCAGGCGATCAGGAGTACGAGCAGGCGTGGGCGCAGGGCTATGCCATGAACGCGGATCAGGCCGTCACCATGCGCTGCAAGTAGCTAATCGAAATGCGCGTCTGGTGTTGGCAGGAAGATAGAGACGGAATAGCGAATATCCCTTGCAGTGTCTCAAATTCTGTTTTCCTCTCCTGAAAGGATATTATGGAACAGCGCATCTATCGCGGCTCCGTTTCTCCCGAAGAACTGGCCGCCACTCTAATCGCCACCTACGACCCGCAACCGGATTTGCAGGCACAACAGATTGGGCAGGGCGATACGGTTCTGGTGCAGATCGGAGAGGGCAACACGCCCGCCAAAATTCGTCACGCGGTCACAGTCGGCATCGCCCGAACCAAAGAGGGAGAGCCGGGAGTTGTGGTCACAATGGGACAGCGCCAGTGGATCAGTTCGGATGAGGCCAAACATGCCGCCTTTTGGGGTTTGATCAGCCTGCTGGTCACGCCCTGGGCGCTGTTCATGCTGTTGTGGCCGCTTTCCGAGGCGATCAGCAGCAGTTCCCTTCCCGGCGACATCTGGAACCTGATTGAAACGCATGTACAGACTCAGGGCGTGACCGGCGCAGAAATCCAGTTGTTGACGCATCCCCATAGCAGCTTTTGAAATCCCCACCACAAGTTCAGGAGAACGCCAATGATGCTGAAAAACTTCAATACGAAGCAAGTTATCAACAGTATGGATGACTGGACGCGGCCCAAAAAGCCGGAACACTGGAAAGCGGGACGTAGCGCGATGGAACTGGCGCGGGCGTGGTTTACTTCCTCCACGCCCAATATCCCCAAAGAAGTGGAGGCACTGCTGGCGACACATGCGCGAACATCAGGCATGGCGTTCAGCGAAGGCTATCCTGAGCGCGTAACAAAGTTGCCACAACGCGGGGAGGGCCGCAACCACGACTTAATGCTCAAAGGGCAGGTCAGCAATGAGGCAACCGTTGTGTGCGTGGAAGCCAAAGTAGACGAGCCGTTCGGCGACACAATTGAAGCTCGTTTGAAGAAAGGTATAGCGAGTTCACCCAATAGCAAAGTTCCCGAAAGAATTGATGCTTTGCTGAAAATCGTGTTCGGCGCAAGCGCGAAGCCGGATCAATTACCCTGGAGCAGTCTGCGGTATCAACTGCTGACCGGAATGGCGGGAACGACATTACAGGCAGCCGAAGACAACGCGCCCCTTGCCGTCTTCATCGTACATGAATTCGATACGGCAAAGGCAAATCCAAAATATGTTCAAACCAATGCCATAGATTATACAGAATTTGTCGCGTGTTTCTACTCTATTCCTGTAGATACTGTTGTGAGTGGACAGCTATACGGGCCGGTGTCTCTGAAGCAAACCAACGGTCTTCTGCATGATGTAGATATGTTCATCGGCAAAGCGGTCACGGCTATCAGTAGTATTACAACGACGGGTCGGGGTTGAGGTACTCCTCGCGCATAATGCCCATGTACACCCGGTCTACGTACTGCCCGTTGTTCCAGTCGTGCCGGCGCAAACGCCCCTCCTCCACGAAGCCACAGGCGAGATAGCATTTCAGGGCGCGTTCGTTCGCGCTCGACGTGTCCAGCCAGACGCGGCGCAGATTGTGAACCCGGAAAGCGTAATCCAGCAGCAGGCCGATGGCTTCGCGCCCGTAGTGTTTGCTCCAATATTCCCGGTCGCCGATACCGATGCCCAGCGCGCAGGTGGCAGCCGTCGCGTCAAAACGCCACAATCCGCAATGGCCGATCACTTTGCCATCCGCCTCAATAATGAAATCCCCAAGTTCGCGATGATGGGATTTATCCCCTTTCATCATCTCTTCAAACCGGGCGGTTATCTGTTCGCGAGAACGGGGTTTCGGCGCATCGCCTCCGCCCAACAATTCCACTTCCAGATCGTTGGAAAACTCATGCATGCGCGGCAAATCGTCCCGTTCCCACGCCCGCAAAATCAAACGTTCGCCCTTCAACATTGTAAACTCCTCCTGAATAGCAAGATAACCAGCCAAACGAAAACAAAGGGCAATCTTCTATAAGAGTGTTGCCCTTTGTTTCTATCGTTGAGGCCGTTGTTCCTGCTTAACAGGTTCCCCTTCTCCCAGGCTTTTTTGGGAGAAGGCGCAGGGGTTGAGGGCTATTACGCCGCTAAAACCATTTTGCGCGCGTTTGCTATCTCCACCACATGAAACGCGGCCAGAGGCAGGCTGATGCCGGGATAAACAGGGTCGTAAAGCACGGTCAGGGGAAAACCGGGCAGAGTCGGCTCGTCGGCAAGGTACGGAACTAAAGCCCGTCCGAAAAACACGCGGCGGTCGGGAGTGGCAAAGGAGTAGGTCAGCAGATAACCGCGCCGAATTTTGCGCCACAACAGCGGCCTGCAAACCACAATCGCTCCCGTGACGCCCACGCCCACCCGCGCCAAACGGAGTTGGCGGCGCATACGCCTTTCAGCCCATAACAGTGGCACACCCGCATACGCCACAAGCGCGGCAAAGACCGCCATGCCCGATAGACAATGTCGCGCGACAAACGCATTGTCCACGCGCTGCCAGGCGTGTACGGACGGGTCGGCAGGCAGATACGTGACGGGCAGCAGATTGCCTGTGCGCAAAGTCGGCAACAGATTGCGGGGCGCGCGAAACGTGTCCGTCACGGGCAGACTGCCGGGAACCGGAAACGCATACGTCACGGTCAGCATCGCGCCCGCCTCGCGGAACGACGTGCCGGTAATCGCCGCGTTGGTGATAACGCCCCCGGTTCGCAGGCGCAACAGGTTCCGCAGGCCCCATGCCCCGGCTGCCAGCCAGATCGCCATCAGGATGCAAAATGCCGCCCCGCACAGCAGGCGAACGATCTGCGCTTCGGGACGAAAACGCGCCGACCGGATGGCGTTGGACTGAAAAGCCGATAGCCCCGAAGCCCACGATTCCTGCCGAATACGCCTGGCCTGCCACCAGACGGGCAGGCACAATGACCCGATACAGCAAGCCTGCCCGACAAGATGAAACACCAACCCCAGAATAAACCGCCACGTTCCGAAAACGCCGGTTCCCAGCAGGAACGCGCTTGTCAGCAACAGGGCTATGCCGGGAATCGCCAGTACGCAACGCCAGATAAAAAATAATCGCCTCATAGTCTATTATATCATTTTTGCGCCTGACAGTGTGAGCAGAAATCGCGCCTCTGCCTTGCGGCGTATTTCCGCATATATGCGTCGCCGCTGATGAACCAAACTCTTTTACCATGCGTAAGTCTGAAAACAGGCATTATCCTGACGCAGAACCTACTCCTCTGAACCCACTGCGCACTAAATTTCAACGATTTTAGCATTACGGCTTTTTGCAGCCAACGCGGAGGTTTCTCTTGAAAGAACCCAAAGAAAACACGACAGAATTGCCGTTAGATACGACGGCAGCGGAATACGCGAACGCGCGCCCCCACATTCTGGATTTGAAGCCGGACGCGAATACAACTTCTGCCTCTGCGCCCTCGCGCCGCGAATTTATCGCAGGCACGGCGGGTGTCAGCGCAGCGCTGGCAGTCGCGCCTCTGCTGCTGGAAACCGAAGCCGGGGCCGCTATCACAACCGCGCCCGTTCGCGAACTCGCCCCTGCCGTACCCCCGGTCAATATCACGCTCAACATCAATGGAAAGGAACAGATGCTATCCGTCGAGCCGCGCGTCACCCTGCTGGACGCCCTGCGCGAACGCCTGCGCATGACCGGCACGAAAAAAGGATGCGATCACGGACAGTGCGGCGCGTGTACCGTTCACATTGACGGCAGGCGCGTCAACAGTTGCCTGACGCTCGCCATCATGCACCAAAACCAGAAGATTACCACGATTGAGGGGTTGGCGGAGGGCGAGAACCTGCACCCCATGCAGTCCGCGTTTATCGCCCATGACGGTTTTCAGTGCGGCTATTGTACTCCCGGCCAGATTATGTCCGCCGTTGCGGTTGTCAACGAGGGACGCGCCAAAACGGATGCCGACATTCGGGAACAGATGAGCGGCAATATCTGTCGCTGCGGCGCGTATATCAACATCGTGGCCGCCATTAAAAGCGTGATGGACGAGAAGAACAAACAGGCCAACCGCGCTCGTCCTGCCGGGGTCGAAACGGCGCAGAGCGTCGCCGCTTCCGCTCAGAATTACATTCAGCACGCTGCTCAGGAAGGAAAACTTTAGCCATGCAGCCATTTTCCTACATCCGTCCGACGGACGCTGAGGGCGCGGTAGCGGAAGTTTCCGGCAACCCTCAGGCAGAGTTTCTGGCGGGCGGAACCAACCTGCTTGACAACTATAAACTGAACGTGCAGACTCCCCTGCGAATGGTGGATGTCAACGGGCTTGCGCTCAACCGGATTGAAACATTGCCGGATGGGGGCGTCCGCATCGGAACCCTGGTTCGAAACTCCGACCTCGCGCATGACCCAATCATTCTTAAAAACTATCCCGTGCTTTCGGAAGCCATCCTCGCGGGCGCGTCGGCGCAATTGCGCAACATGGCGACAACGGGCGGCAATCTGTTGCAGCGAACGCGCTGCTACTATTTCCGCGATACCGCCACGCCCTGCAACAAGCGCGAACCCGGCTCCGGCTGCTCCGCCCTCGAAGGTTATAACCGTATTCACGCCATTTTGGGAACGAGCAACAAGTGTATCGCAACCCACCCCTCCGATATGGCGGTTGCCATGTACGCGCTGGATGCCGTAGTCGTGACGCAGGGGCCAAAGGGGGTTCGGCGTATCCCCGTCAGCGAGTTTCATCTGCTGCCGGGTGACACGCCCCACATTGAAACTTTGCTGGAACACGGCGAACTGATTACGCATGTCGAACTTCCGGTTATGCCCTGGGCTGCCCATTCACGCTATATCAAGGTTCGTGACCGAGCCAGTTACGCGTTCGCGCTCGTATCCGTCGCGGCGGCTCTCGATGTCCAAAACGGCAAAATTCAGCATTGCCGCCTTGTTATGGGCGGCGTGGCGCACAAGCCCTGGCGGGCAGTAGACGCGGAAAAGGCTCTGATTGGCAAGCCCGCGAACGAAGCCTCATATAAGATGGCGGCGGATATGGCCCTGCATGGCGCGAAAAAATACAAGTACAACGGTTTCAAAGTGGAACTCGCCCGCCGTACCATCACGCGAACCATTACGGCAGTCGCCGACATGGTATAGAAACGATTCGCCGCGAAACATCGCTGCTAACTTTACGTTGCGGCGGCAACATTCCGAATTGAACACAGGAGTTTCGATCTATGAAACTTGATACAATAGAAAACAACAGCCTGGGTGAGCAAATCGTGGGCAAGCCGCTCAACCGCATTGACGGGCGGCAGAAAGTCACGGGAACCGCGCCCTATGCGGCGGAATTCGACCTGCCCAATCTGGCGCGCGCGGTTATCATTGAGAGTACGATTGCGCGGGGCAGTATCGTCAGCATTGATACCGGTGAGGCGGAACGGCTGCCCGGCGTCCTGAGCATTATTACGCATTTGAACGCGCCCAAACTGAATCAGTTCCCCTCTCCCGACCCGAAAAGCAAGCCTGAAGACGCGCAGCAGCAGCAGGGGCAGGAAAACCCCGGCAAGCCCGGTCAAAAACTGCTGCCCTTGCAGGACGCCACCATCTACTACAGCGGCCAGCATATCGGCGTTGTGGTGGCGGAAACGTACGAGCAGGCCCGGTACGCGGCCAGTCGGGTGAAGGTGCAATATCAGCAGGAGCCGCCAAAGACGGAGATGGAGCGGCATCTGCACGAGGCCATTAAAGCGCCCCAGGATGCGGGCCGCGAACCCAACGACAGCAAGCGCGGCGACGCGGAAGTGGCACTCGCGCTGTCCCCGGTGAAGGTGGACAAACTGTACCGAACGCCAGTTGAAAACCACAACCCCATAGAACCCTCGGCTACCATCGCGGTATGGGAGGGCGACAAACTGACCCTTTACGACGCCACGCAGTGGGTGTCGGGCGCGGCGAACGTGACGGCGAAGATTCTGGGCATCCCGAAAGAGAATGTGCGAACCGTCTGCTATTTCGTGGGCGGCGGGTTTGGCTGCAAGGGGTTTACATGGCCGCACGTTATTTTGTCCGCGATTGCCGCGCGCAAAGTGGGCCGCCCGGTCAAGCTGGAACTGACGCGGCAGCAGATGTTTACCATCGGTGGGGTATCGGGCGCAGACCTTGCAGCGCGTGGCGATTGGCGCCGATCGAGATGGCAGGCTGCAAAGCATCATTCATACCACCACCAACAACACGTCGCCGTATGATGAGTTCACGGAAAAATGCGGCGTTGTCGCGCCCATATCTGTACGCCTGCCCCAATGTGCAGGCAACGCACAAACTGGTTCGCATCAACAAAGGGACGCCGACGAGTACCGCGCGCCCCGGGAGAAGCGCCCGGATGCTTCGCGCTGGAATCCGCGATGGACGAACTGGCGTACGCGCTCAATATGGACCCGCTGGAACTGCGCCTGCGCAACTATGCCGAAACGGACCCGCACCAAATCTGCCCTGGTCGAGCAAGGAACTGCGCGAGTGTTACCGGCAGGGCGCGGAGCGTTTCGGCTGGAGCAAGCGCGATCCGAAAATCGGCTCCATGAAAACCGAGGACGGCTGGCTTATCGGCTACGGCATGGCGACCGCCACGTATCCCGCCAACCGGGGCGAAGCGCATGTTCGCATAGAAATTATGGCGGACGGACGGGCGCGGGCCTTCAGCGGCACGCAGGATTTGGGAACGGGCACGTACACGGTCATGACGCAGGTGGCCGCAGAGGTATTAGGTATCCCTGTGGAGAAAGTCCACTTTGAATTGGGCGACACGCGGTTGCCGCAGGCTCCGGTTTCGGGCGGTTCGCAAACGGCGGCAAGCGTCGGTTCGGCAGTGAAAGCGGCGGCGATGGAAGCCCGCAAACAGGCCATTCAACTGGCGACTGGCGGACGCGGCCTCGCCCCTGCACGGCCTGACCGAAGATCAGATTGGCAGCGAAAACGGACGCTTGTTCCGCAAAAACGCGCCTGCGCAGGGCGAAACCTACGCCGACCTGCTGAAACGTAATAACAGAGAGATGCTGACGGCGGAAAGCAGCGCGAAACCCGGCGAAGAGAAGAAAGAGTATTCTTCCCATGCGTTCGGGGCGCAGTTTGCGGAAGTGCATGTAAATCCCAGTTCCGGGGAAGCGCGTATTGCCCGCATGGTGGGCGCGTTTGCCGCCGGACGCATTCTTAAACGCCAAAACCGCGCATTCGCAAATCATGGGCGGCATGGTATGGGCTATCGGCATGGCGCTGCAGGAGGCAGCCGTTATGGACCCGCGTATGGGCCGCGTGATGAACCGCGATCTCGCCGAGTACCATGTTCCCGTCAACGCCGACGTGCCGCAAATAGACGCCTTTTTCGTGGCAGGAAAACGATCCGCATGTCAACCCTATCGGCGTGAAAGGCATCGGCGAAATCGGCATTACAGGCGGCGCCCGCCGCCATTGCCAACGCCATTTTCCACGCGACCGGCAAGCGCATCCGCGACCTGCCGATTACGCCGGATAAGCTGCTTTAGGAAGATAGGAGATACGAGATACGAGTGGTAACTTGAACTCAAATTCGTTTTCAAGACGGAAATTGCTGTAAACTGTCTGCCAACGCGTATCTCGTATCTCCTATCTTCCTATCTTCCTCGGAGTGACCATGAACGAAACACAGGCCATTGTGGAAGCGTGGCGGCGAATACAAGATGACGGGAGAAACCGCGTTTCTGGCAACCGTTGTGCAAACGGAAGGCTCCACGTATCGGCGTCCGGGCGCGCGGATGCTGTTCACTCGTAACGGGTGGGTGGCGGGGTCTATCAGCGGCGGGTGTCTGGAAGCGGATATGCTGCAAACCGCGTGGGACCAGAACCGAACACGGCCCGGTTCTCGTCACTTACGACTCGACCGCCAATGAGGATATTGTATGGGGGTTCGGGTTGGGCTGTAATGGCGTTGTTCATGTGCTGCTGGAACGTTTGTCTCTGGCAGACGCGCAGAATGAGGGTAATGCGGTACTGGCATTTCTGCAAACGTGTTTAGAGCGGCGCAAACCGGGCGTGATCGCCACCGTGTTGCGCGTGGAAAATGGGAACGGGGAAGCCGAGACGGTTAAAGCTGGAAATCGCCTGTTGCTGCATGAGGATGGAAGTTGTGAGGGCAGTCTGCGGAACAGCGGAGTGGGGCAGGATTTACTTGCCGATATGAACGGGGTTTTTCAATCAGGCAAAACGGAAGTCCGGCAATACGAGCAAAATGGCGGACGACTCGAAATTAGTCTTGAAACGATATTGCCGCCGCGCCCACTTGTGATTTTTGGGGCGGGTCAGGATGCGCTGCCCGTTGTTCGGCTGGCGAAACAGATGGGCTGGCATGTCACGGTTGTTGATCCGCGCTGTACCCGCAGTTCCGCAGAGCGGTTCGCTGAAGCGGACGCGGTTCTTGGCTGCACCCCGGATACCCTGCGCCACAAACTGGAAATCACGCCCGACACCTTCACCCTGCTGATGACCCACAACTTTCTGCATGACGCGGATTTGCTGGCGCAATTGATGGTTTCCCCCGCCCGTTACATCGGCGTGTTGGGACCTAAAAAACGCCTGCATCGCCTGCTGGAACATGTTGAAGAAGAGGGAATCGCGGCCTCGGAAGCGCAATTAGCTCGGCTGCATGGCCCGGTTGGTCTGGACATCGGGGCCGACAACCCGGACGAAATCGCGCTTTCCATTCTTGCCGAACTGCAAGCCGTTGCAAGTGGGCGCATGGGCGGCGCATTGCGCGAACGCGAGGCTCCCCTTCACATCCAACCAACTGACAGGACAACGGCGTTAATACAAGCGGAACGTGACCGTCAGGCGTTGCCGTTTACCTGCCCACTGTCTTAAAGGAACAGTTTATGTTGTCGTCAGTAAACGGAAATAGTCCACGTTACGCCGGACTACCGCCAATTCTTCCGGCTTCACGGTTTCGGAACCTTCGCCGCCTTGCTGCGCGTCCTTGATTTTATTCTTGCGTATCCTCTTGTGAATTGCCGGGAGGCAGTCTGCGCTCGAAGCGATACAAGATATTTTCGAGGCGCAGACGCTGCATCTCACGCTGAGTTTCGCGTTTTCTTTCTCGCGTTGCTGCTCGAAGCGGACTTCTTGCAGGGTTTGAGCAATCATGCGCAATTCCTGCCTTATCTCCTTGATGTCCTGTTGGATTGCCTTCACATCCTCGCGCAGTTCTTTAACATCCGCATCATGCTGCTCCGTTTTCCGTATCAGCGCGAAGACTTTGTTGCCAAGTTCGACGAGTTGTTTCCACATTGGTCTATTTCACCGCCGCCCTTAGCGCATCAAGACGCTCTTGTGTCTGCGCTTTGATAATGTCGCTTTCGGCTTTGAGAATTTGCGTTTCCACCTTCAAACGATCAATGACGACACGATTCTCTTCCATGTTCTGGTTGGAACGGTCTATTGCCTGAAATATCTGTTCAAGCGCGGCTTTGTAGTCGGCGATTTTGGGTTTGCGTTTTGTGCCAACGGTTTCATCCATGTGCATACTCCTCAGAATTCTCTTCAACAAAAACAAAGGAAGCGCATATTGTTCGCGCTTCCTTTGATTATACACTAACCGTTCTCGGCAATCTTTACTACAAATCTAACTCCTTATGTTGCCAGCGAACGGAAATAGTCCACGCTGCGCCGGACAACTGCCAACTCTTCCTGCTTCACGGTTTCAGAACCTTCGCCCCGCTCCCACGCGCTGGAATACAACTCATTCTGCGCCCGTCCTTTTGTCCACAGGGTTTGCAGGACGGGAAGCAGGGATTGCGCGGGGCGCGAGGGATAGTGTTCCCACCAGTCCGGTTCGAGCAATGGGACGGTTCGCGTTTGCTGCGCGGCGATTTCGATTCCGGGCAGTATGTCGTGTCCATTGCTTTTCACGGCTTGCAGTATCGCCGGAAAGTCAATTACGCCATCCCCCGCCGCGCAACGAACAAGTCGAAACCCTTCCGGCGCAAAGTGCATGGTGTAGTCTTTCAGATGGACGTGTCGTATCAGCGGGGTCAACTGTCGCGCGGCTTCCACGGGGTCTTGCCCGACGGAAAGCGGGTTGCCCGTATCCAGCGTAACCCCGAATGCCGCGCTTTGCCCCGTCTGCTCGTACAGCCACCAGAAATCTTCCGTTGTGGCGTCCTGATGGTTTTCGAGGGCAAGCGTAATGCCCTTATCTTCCGCGTAGGGCAGCAGTTCGCGCAGGCGGGCGGCAATCGCGTCCCGGTGCAGGTTCCAGCCCCCCGCCATTTTGCGCCGGTCGCCGCACAGCAGATGACTCAAAATCGCGCGAACCACTTTCGTACCCGTCTGCGCGGCCTTGTCCAGATACGCGCGGGTATGCTGCGCGTCGTAATCCAGCAGCGCGCCATAGTCGGCCACCAGTTTCAAATTCCGGCTGGCGAGTTCGGCAGGGAAATTCTCCGGCACGCCCGCCGCTTCCACAATCTGGCCGTTGAACGAGGGAATACGGGCGGTCAGGGGCAATTCCACGCCCGCCAGTCCCAATTCCCGCGCCAAATCCGCAAGGCCGAGCGGCGTCAGGGGCGTCGCGTTGGGCGCATCGTCGCGCGTTTTCACATAGCCCATCGTATGCGGCAGGCCATAGGCGGTCAGGCACAAAGGCAAAACAGTGTCAGTAGTCATAAAAACCTCAGTTAGCCGCAAATACACGCGAATGGACGCAAATAAAGACACTTAATTGCTATGTAATCGCGTTCCGCCTGACTGTTTCATCGCAGCATTGCATTTGCGTGTATTCGCGTGTATTTGCGGCTAAATCTTCTTAGTTCGGGGATAGCACGATGCCGCCGTCAATGGCGATCACCTGCCCGGTCACGTAATCGGAAAGGTCGGTGGCGAGGAATTCCACGACTTTGGCGCAGTCTTCCGGTTCGCCAACCCGACGCAGGGCGATTTTGGGTTCAAATTTGGCGATGTTTTCCGGAGAATTGCGGTTGAACTGCTTGTTGGCGCGCGATGTGAGGATGATGCCGGGCGCAATACAGTTTACGTTGATGTTAAAGGGACCGAGTTCCCCGGCAAGCAGGCGCGTGTAGTGCGCGATACCCGCTTTGGCGACGCCGTAGTGCGCGAAATAGCCTTCCAGATTGCCCTGACTGCCCGCCTGCGAACTGACGTTGATGATCTTGCCGCCCTTTTGCGCCTTCATCGGGACAGCGGCGGCCTGACAGCAAAACACGGTCTGCGTCAAGTTCACATCCAGAATAAAGCGCCAGTCCTCTTCCGACACGGTTGCGGCGTAGCTTTTGGTGGCGTCGCGCAGCATCCCGCCCGCGTTGTTGACCAGAATATCCAGCCGCCCGAATGTGGACAGGGTTTGCTCGATCATGCCGTCCACTTTGTCGCGTTTGGTCACGTCGGCGGCGATACCGAGGGAACGGACGCCCAACCTCTCACACTCCGCCATTACCGTATCCGCCGTAAGCTCCTCGTCAAACTCCCGCGCCGAATCCAGCGTCAGGTCGTTGATGACCACATCCGCGCCCAAAGCGGCCAGATGCAGCGCGTACGCCCGTCCTAATCCCCGCCCTGCTCCCGTTACCAGAGCCACCTTGCCCGTCAATTTGCCCATTCGCCTGTTCCCCGCCGCATTGACATTGGCAATCCGGCCTATCGTATGTATTTGTGGTTCATTTCGCCACAAGTCGGCCTGTTTCCTGTATGTTCCTCAGTTCTTGATACAAATTCCCATACAGAACACTCATCTTCTTACTCCGGCAGGGGAAAGGTAATGGTGACACGCGCGCCGCCCTGCGGGTTGTTGGCATACGTGACACTGCCGCCCAAATCCAGACGGCTGAGATTGGAAACCAGATCAAGCCCGGTATGCGCAGCGGTTTGCGGGTTGAAATCGGGCGGGAATCCCGGCCCGTCATCTGCCACAATCAGATGCAGAATGGCGGCAACAGGTTCGCCCTCGGCGTTTTGGCGGCGTTCGCGTCCATTTTGTCGGCTGATTTCTTGCTGGTTGTCGCGCCGATTCGGTTCCGATTGGAGTGAAAAAACGATGTTCTTCCCGCCATGCTTGACGGCATTGCTGACCAGTTCGTTGGCGAGCAGGCACAGGGACGCGCCGATACGAACCGGAAGCGAACCTCCTCAATCTCGGAATGGAGGGCGCGTTCTCCCATTGTAGATTGCAGCAGGGGCAGCATTTTGCCGAACAGGGCGCGGGTGGAAACCGTGGACATATCATAGGAGGATTTGGCCTGATCGGTCAGCAGGTCGTGCAGCGTGGCAAGGGCGCGGGCGTGGCCCCCCACCCGCCGCAACGCCTCGGCGGGAACCATCGCCTCGGCAACATCGGTTTGCAGTTCCACGAGCGCGGAAATCACCTGCAGATTGTTCTTGACGCGGTGGTGGGTTTCCGCTAATGCCTGCTTCAAGCGCGCGTTGAGTTGTTCGATTTCCGACAGCCGGGACGCGGCCACATCGGTCAGGCGGGCGCGTTCCAACGCCTGCGCGCATTGCTGCGCGAGAGCGGTAATAAACGCGCGTTCGGCGGGATCGAAACGGCGGGGATGGTCGAAGCCGAAATTGATGCCGCCCAAAACGCGATCTTCCACGAGCAAGCGGCAGAACCGCATACGCCTGCGACGTGGTTTGTATCTGCGCGAGTTGAGGGTAGCGGGAATCGCGTTCGTTCAGGTCGTGCAGCCACACGGGTTCCCGGCTGCGAACCACGTCCGAAAGGGGAATGGGCGCATCCAACGGGAAACGCTGCCACACGCGGGCATTGTCGGGCGAATAGCCCCACGCCTGCGCCACTTCAAGATGATCGGCTTCGGCATTGAGCAAGGCCAGAACGCCCCGGTGCGCGTCGAGAGCGGAGGTTCCCTCGCTGATGATAATCTCGCCGACCTGCGCGAGAGTAACGGCCTGCGCCAGCCGCGCGGTCACGGTTTGCAGCCGTGTTGTCCGCTCCGTCGCCTGTTCCGCCAGCCGCCGCGCCGCTCGTTCCGCCTCATACAAACGGGCGCGTTCAAGAGCATGGGCGCACATTTGCGCCACAATCCCCATAAATGCGCGAGCCTCGGCATCCACGTCGGGTTCCTGCGGACGGCGCAGTTCAACCTCACCCGTTGGGGCATAATGCGCTGTAAATCCCTCCCCGCGAACCACATCAGCGGCCTGCTCGATGGTGTCCACGCTCGTCAGCGCGAGCGCGAGATTTTGCAGCCGCGCCAACCGCTCTTCGGCGCGCAGGGCGGGCAAGGCTGTTTGCGCCAATTCATCAAACGTGGAAAGGGTCACATTAGCGTCAGACATGGGTTCCTATCAATCCTCCGGCAAGCCAACAGATGCCTTGCGGAGCGACAGGACTCCCACTTCATCAACACGGCGTTACACCTTTATTGTACCTCAATGGCGCGTATTCCTAACCGCGTACATTTTCCGGCAGGAGATTTGCAGACTGTTGAGGAACTGGCACTCACCTCAAGGGAATAGATTATAAGCGTGAAGGTGACGAGTATGACGGGATTGGCGGGACGGGTGGCGATTGTCACGGGCGGGGCGCGGGGTATCGGGGCGGCGATTACGCGCAGGTTAAGCCGTGACGGGGCAAAACTTGTCATCGGTTACAGCCGCAATGAGGAACAGGCGCAGCGGCACATAGCGGAACTGACGCAGGCGGGCGGGCAGGCGATTGCGGTGCAGGCGGATGTGAGCGACGAAACGCAACTGGAACGCCTGTTTGCCCGGACGCTGGAAACGTATGGCCGTCTGGATATTCTGGTCAACAACGCGGGCATTTCCGGCCTCCGGGAACTGGAAGCGACGGATGCCGCTTTTTACGAGGAGATGTTCGGCGTCAATGTGCGCGGGCCATTGCTTGCCATGCGGCTTGCGGCGCGGCATTTTGGCGCGGAGGGTGGGCGCATCGTCAACATCTCGTCCAGCATCACCCGTTCCCCCACCGCGCAATGGGCCGTGTATGCCGCCAGCAAAGCCGCATTGGAAATGATGACGGCCTGCGTCGCTATGGAACTCGGCCCGCGCGGTATCACGGTCAACGCCGTCGCGCCGGGCGTGACGGAAACCGAAATGCTTCAACAGGTGATTTCCCCCGACGTACAGCAACAGATGGCGAACGCCACCGCCCTGCGCAGATTGGGCAAGCCCGATGATATTGCCGACGTGGTCGCCTTTCTGTGTTCCGAAGAAGCCCGCTGGATTACCGGCCAAACCCTCATCGCCAACGGCGGCCTGAAATAACTGCTTCCTTTAAAAACCTTGTGTAATCGCGCAGGAGGCTGTCTTTTTTTGGCGAATCTATACGGCAACGCCCGCTTACGCGGAAATAAATGTTTTGAACAAGGAAGTGACCTTTATGCCTGCCGATGGTACGCAACTGATTGCGCTCGACCCGTGGCTTGCGCCCTACGCCGGAATTCTGCGGGAGCGGTTCGCCCATTATCAGGGACGCAAGGCTCTGATTGAACAGGCAGGCGGGTTGATGGGCGACATCAGCCAATCGCACCACTATTTTGGCCTGAACCGGGGACAGCAGAGCGGCGAAGCGGGCGTATGGTATCGGGAATGGGCGCCGGGGGCGCAGTATATCGCGCTGATCGGCGACTTTAACAATTGGGACCGGGGCGCGAATCCGTTGGCGCGGGATGAGTGGGGCGTGTGGTCGTGTTTTCTGCCCGACGCCGTTTATGCCAATCGCCTAACGCATGAGAGTTTGCTGAAAGTCCACGTTTACAACCCGGAATTCGGCGCGAGGGATCGCCTGCCCGCGTACATTCGGCGCGTGGTTCAGGAACCCGATTCGCCCCACTTCCTCGCGCAATACTGGCAGCCGCCCGTTCCGTATGTGTGGAAACACACAACGCCCCCGGCCCTTTCGGAACAATCCGGCGGCCTGCGCATTTATGAGGCGCATGTCGGCATGGCGCAGGAGGCCGAGCGAGTCGGCACGTTCGCGGAATTCACCCGAAACATTCTGCCGCGCATCGCCGCCCTCGGATACAACGCCGTACAACTCATGGCGGTCATGGAACATCCCTATTATGGCTCGTTCGGCTACCACGTCAGCAACTTTTTCGCAGTGTCGTCGCGGTTCGGAACGCCCGAAGAACTCAAAGAACTGGTGGATACGGCGCATAGTTTGGGGCTGCGCATCATCATGGACATGGTTCATTCCCATGCTGTGCAGAACATAGACGAGGGACTGAACCGCTTCGACGGCACGGACAATCAGTATTTTTATCCCGGCGAACGGGGCCTGCATCCGCTGTGGGACTCGCTCCTCTTCGATTACGGCAAATGGGAAGTGCAGCGATTTTTGATGTCCAATCTGCGCTTTTGGATAGAGGAGTACCGTTTCGATGGCTTCCGCTTCGATGGCGTGACCAGTATGCTGTACAAAGATCACGGCATCGCCCGCGTGTTCCGTAGCTACGACGACTATTACAGCGACAACGTAGATAAGGACGCGCTCACCTACCTGATGCTCGCCAATGAACTGATTCATACGCTTGACCCGAATTCGGTTTCCGTTGCGGAAGACGTTTCGGGAATGCCCGGACTGGCCCGCCCCGTTGCTGAAGGCGGCATCGGCTTCGACTATCGGCTGGCAATGGGTATTCCCGATTACTGGATCGAACTGATTGAGGACAAACCGGAAGAACAGTGGCAGTTAGGCGAAATATACGCCCGGCTGCTGGATCGGCGGCGCGGGGAAAAGCATATCGGTTACGTCGAGTCGCACGATCAGGCGCTTGTAGGGGATAAGACCGTCGCGTTTCGCCTGATGGACAAAGCAATGTACGGGGGCATGAGCCGTTTCGCGCATAGTCCGGTTGTCGAGCGCGGCATCGCCCTGCACAAACTGATACGCCTGCTCACCTTTTCGCTTGGCGGCGAGGGCTATTTGAACTTCATGGGCAACGAGTTCGGGCATCCCGAATGGATTGATTTCCCCACGCTGGAAAACAACAACTCCTACCAACACGCCCGCCGCCAGTGGTCACTTGTGGAAACCGACCATCTGCGCTATCAGTGATCTGAACGCTTTTGACCACGCCCTGCAACAACTGGACAAAGACTACAACCTGCTCAACGATACTTATATCGAGCAACTGATGCTGCACGAGGACACGCGGCAACTCGCGTATCGGCGCGGCCCTCTGGTCTTCGTATTCAGTCTTAATCCGACCGAGTCCTTCTTCGGCCTGCGCGTCCCCATGCCGGAACGCGCCGATTACAAGGTGATACTCAATACGGATGATGCAAAATTCGGCGGAAATGATTATGTTCAGCCCAATATGGTGTATCCTATACAAACAGTTCCCATGTACGGGCGCGGGCAAAGCCTTCAACTGTACCTGCCCATTCGCAGCGCACAGGTGCTTGCCCCAATACATTAGCGCGTAACATTGTGGCAACGAGCGGCAACGAAATGAATTTCTTTGCTGGAGGGCGTTTCGCCCAACGTCCGCCTGCGCGGACACCTCTCGCGTAAGTTCGCGCTTCTAAATTCAGCCTGAAATGACGAAGAAATCATTTTTCAATTCCATACCCCGCAACTTGACACCGCTCGGCATTGCCGCTTTGAGCCTCTTTATCGGCCTGGTATGGACCCTAATTGGCTGGCGGGCGCAGCATTTTGTAGATACGCGCCCCGACCCGTATGCTTATGAAGCGATGGGGCGCAGTGTGCTGCATGGTGAGGGCTTTCAGGCGTATGGTTCTGTTCTCAATCGGCGTGGGCCGCTGTATCCCCTGTTCATTGCGCTGGTCTACTCGGTTTTCGGGGAACGCGCCTTTGCGCTACAGTTGGCGCAATGCGTCCTATTCGCCGGAATCAGCCTGCTGGCGGTTGATATGGGACGACGCCTGTTCAATCCCCGCGCCGGAATGATTGCGGGAATCTGCTGCTCTCTTCACCCCGCCCTGCTGCGCTACGTCCCCGATTTCCACGTCGAAATACTGCTCACGTTTCTGTGGACGCTGACGGTCTGGTGTACCGTCCGATTTTTGCAGCGTCCGACAATGGGACGCGCCGCCGCCATCGGGCTTGCCTGCGGGCTTGCCGCCCTTGCCAAAGCCGTGTTCGTGCTGTATCCGCTTGTGTTTGCCATCGCGTGGCTGACCATCGGGCGCAAATCTGCGGCAATGAATACATCCACCCCTGACAACCCCGTCAAATCCCCGTCCGCTTCCCCTGCGGGATCGAAGAACGCTTCCTCCCGCTGGCAAGTTCTCGCCTGCCTGTTTGTAGGAATGGGCGCGGTTGTATTGCCCTGGACGGTTCGCAATCACCGTGTATCCAGGCATTGGGTGCTGGTAACAACGGGGTTGGGCGACGCCTATTTGCGCGGCCTGATTTTTTCCAAACTCCCCTACGCCACCCTGCGCCTGCCGCCCTACACGGACGCGGAAAACGAGTGCAACGCCTATTTCCGTTCCCTGTGCCTCGCGCAAAATACCGTATGGGAACGCAACGACATCGAATCCGATCACATTCTGACGCAGGCCGCGAAAACAAGCCTGCTCACCAACCCGGCAGGGCTGGCGCGTAAATTCGTTGTCGGCCTGTTCACCTTCTGGTATCAGATGACAAGCCGCGCTAATTCGCTCGTGACCGGTCTGCTGGCATTAGGTTACGGCATATTGGCATTTGTGGGCTGGAAACGGGCGCAGCGCGAACAGAAGATTGTTTGGCCGCTCGTATTGCCGATAGCGTATCTCAACGTTTTGCTCGCCGCCCTGCTCGCTCTGGGACGCTACTCCGTTCCCATTCTGCCCTGTTTAGTTGTTCTGGCGGCTTTCGGATTGGATGGACTGCTACACCCCGTCTTGAACCATGATCAGGCATGATTTAGATGATTAACATGATTGAGTAGGCGCGTTTCTACTGCATTGATCTAGCATTGAGGCGCTTGAATAAAGACCACGACTTTGGAAAGCCTCATCATGGTAATCATCTAAATCATGCCTGATCATGGTTCAAGACAAAAAGAGACATATGCTATGAACGAACTAGACGCTGGCGCTAATACTTCGATAAAACCCAAAGCAAACCCCTCTTTGCGCGGGCATATTCGTATCGCCCGTCTGGATCACTGGGTCAAAAACGTGTTCGTGTTTCCGGGCGTGATTGCCGCCATCGGCATTGACCGGGCGCATGTTGCCCCGAATTTAGGCGGACGTGTTGTGCTTGGCCTGCTGGCAATCGGGCTTGTCGCGTCCAGCAATTACACGCTGAACGAGGTTCTGGACGCGCCGTTCGACCGCCTGCATCCCATCAAATGCGCCCGCCCCGTTCCGAGCGGCGAAGTGAGCGTGGGTTGGGCGTATGCGCAATGGCTGCTGCTCATGGGGGTGGGCGTGGGATTGGGCCGGCTTATCTCCCTACCGTTTGCCCTGACGCTGCTGGCGCTGTGGGTGATGGGCTGCGTGTACAACATACCGCCCGTTCGCAGCAAGGATTTGCCGTATGTGGACGTGCTTTCCGAGGCCGTGAACAACCCGATACGGATGCTGGCGGGCTGGTTCATAGCGGGAACCGCGTCCGTCGCGCCCGCGTCCCTGCTGCTCAGTTACTGGATGATCGGCTGCTATTTTATGGCAATCAAGCGGTACGCCGAATTTCGCGAACTCGGTTCCCCCGAACTCGCCGCCTCGTATCGCCGCTCGTTCCGGTATTATACGCTGGATAGATTGTTGGTCAGCATCGTGTTCTACGGCTCGTCCGCCATGCTGTTTTTAGGCGCGTTCATCATGCGCTACCGTCTGGAACTGATCGCCGCCTTCCCCTTTATCGCGCTCGTGATGTCGGTCTACCTGTCCCTCGCCTTCAAGCCCAACAGCGCGGCGCAAAACCCCGAAAGCCTGTACCGCGAACGCGGCCTGATGTTCGCCGTCCTGACCTGCTGCGTCGTAGCCGTCGTCTGCCTGTTCGTAGACATGCCCCTCCTGCACACCCTGTTCAGTCCTACTGCCCCCACCATCGCCGGAGCCGGACGATAACCTCACACTCTCCAACAGGAGAAAGCGCATGGAATACGACAAAGACAAAGTAGACGAAATGGTTCTGGCTCTGCTGTACCTGACGCTTGATGCCAATGGCCGCGCATGGAAAAGCCACGATTGGGACGCGCTCGACCGCCTGCATGAGAAGAACCTTATTGCCGACCCGCACAACAAAAACAAATAGGTTCTACTGACGGAAGCAGGCGAGCAAGAGTGTGAGCGCTTGTTCCGCAAGCACTTTGACAAATGAGGGCTTGGTAGATAGCCCTCAATACCCATAAGCAAACCTGCAATTATGCCCACTCACCTATCCAATATTGGTTTATTCCTGCCTGTACGTAGATGTTTGAAAAGGTATTGACACACCTATGCCCATTCGATATACTAGTATAGTTCCTTAACTCTATCTAAAAGTGTATATGGAAAAAGGTGATGATGCCGTGTTTACAAAAATCTTTGGGCGTAAGAAAAAACAAGAGCCGTCTAAGCAGACAAATAAGGAGCAAGTTGCACAGTATTTGCAAGAGGCCGAGGAATATGTAAAATTGAAGCATGGCACTCAATTTCATGCTCACCTCATTGCTAGTCTGCGATGGGTTATTGAAGCACCCGTCTTTGAAGAATACTGCTGTCAGTATAAGGCAAAAGAGCAGTCTATCGTCCGTATGGCTTATGCCAGTTATATTGCCTGTCTTATGATTAAAGGAATGGAGCAGCATCTCAGCGAGAAGCAGGTCAATGAAGGGTTAGACGGCATCATAGGTTATCTTGGGACACAAAGTTGGTGTGATACAAACGCACTTGACAATATTTGGCGTACAACATTTCGGAATATGCCTTATGAGTTGACGCCCGGGAAGCGTTCTGGCGTTGTATCGCTTTTAGCCTTTCTGCTCATAAACATTGATGAGGCTGGCTTTCACAACATTATCAATACTGCCGTGTCGCCGCAATTGTGCATGGCATTAGATGCCTGCATATTGCAAAATCGTTCAATTCTGATTCAAACTACATCGGTAGTCGCCGCAAGCGCATTAGGGGCTGGTTGCGTTAGTCAGGTTTGATGAGCATAATGGAAAACTTTCTGGTTATCCACACAAGACGGCATGCTAACTAGCCCAGCAGACGAGCAGTTGCTTGCATGAATACGCCGGGTTGAAACCCTGCGCTACAAAACGAGTGTCCTACGGACACGATATTCTTGAAAGGAAAATTGTGTCCGTAGGACAATCGTACTTTCTAGCATAGGGTTTCAACCCAGTGTGCTCATGGCATAGCGCATTCAATGGCAACCGGCGAGTTCCTGTTGATAACTGCTGGCTTGCGTTCAGCAGGACATGGCGCACTTACGAACCGAAACGCTCAAGATGCTGGTGGCGTTGATAATATGAACAAGGAACCTGAATTAGAAATAGAGGAAGCAGAAATGTTGCCGGAGTACGACTTTTCCAACGGGGCGCACGGCAAGTATGTGGCGCGATATAAAGCAAGCAGCAACATTGTTGTTTTGGATGAGGATGTCGCGCAGGCGTTTCTCACGACGGAAGCGGTCAACCAAGCCTTACGTCTGCTGGTGCAGATCGCCCAACAGAACGTCCACAAACAGGCCGGTTGAGTCTTCGTTTTACATATTAGATAATCCGACAAATAACGGGGATATGTCAAAAAACGCTACCCATAGTGGTTCGAAATGTTCCCTCGCCACTGTAAATCGCGTAGACAAATTATTTGTCGGATCATCTATTGACGAAGTTTTTGCATAGGAACACAGCACGGCGACGGACGAAAGTTCAGCCGCCGTTTCGCTGTATGCCTTATTGAGCCGTGCAATTGTTTAGTCTAAAGTTGAGTTCGTTCTTTTTCTGTCGGTTAGCGATTGTAGAGCATGGAGGAAGAGGAGCCAATTCGATAGCATTGCGCCACGCCGGGGGCTTGTACCCTCAACCCCGGCCCTTCTCCCTGATTTGTCCGCTGCGCGGACAGGGAGAAGGGAGCGAATGTGGTGGGTTTATCTATTGAACACGGTATGAACGGGAATAAAAACTTTGTAATCAACGCACTCAGCTTGCGACTTGGCTCCCTTCTCCCTCCGAACGAAGAGAGGGAATCAGGGAGAAGGGCCGGGGTTGAGGGTACAAGCCCCCATTTTGCACACTCCTTGCGAGAGCCGCCACCAACCTTGTTACTTGCAGGCGCGAACCTTGAGTCCCCTCGTTCGTATAACAACAGCGTGGCAGATACGACGCAATCCACTGCCGCCTGTAACAAGATTTACCCGCTTGCTGCCAATAATACAGGGAAGAGAGGAAACAGGATGGGCCTTGTCTTCATCCTTCATCCTTCATCCTTCATCCTTTGAGGAATTTACATGCCTACCGTTCATGCTTTTCACGTCGTGCCTGCCCTGCCCGACTCGCTCGACCGCCTGCGCGAACTCGCGTTCAATATCCAATGGGCCTGGAACCATGAGGCCATCGAACTGTTCCGGCGACTGGACCGCGATCTTTGGGAAACCAGCGGGCATAATCCTGTCCGCATGTTGGGAACGATCTCGCAGGATCGCCTCAAAGAAATCGCGCAGGACGACGGTTTTCTTGCGGAACTGGACCGTGTCCGCTATGGCCTTGAAAACTATCTGAAAGCGCAGAATACGTGGTTTCAGCGCAACTGGAAAGACAAGGTTCCGCCCGAAACGAAAATCGCGTACTTTTCTATGGAATTTGGGCTGACCGAGTGTTTGCCGGTGTATTCGGGCGGACTTGGCGTGCTTTCCGGGGATCATCTGAAATCTTCCAGTGATTTGGGATTGCCGCTTGTGGGTATCGGATTGCTGTATCAGCAGGGCTATTTCCGGCAGTTTCTCAACGCCGAAGGCTGGCAGCAGGAACGCTACCCCACCAACGACTTTTACAACATGCCGATGCTGCCGGAACTGGACGCGAACGGCAAGCCCCTGCGCATCTGCGTGGAATTTCCGGGGCGCAACGTGTACGCGCAGATTTGGAAGGTGCAGGTCGGGCGCATCCCGCTGTACCTGCTCGACACCAACATCGCCGACAACAACTTCGAAGACCAGAACATCACCGATCAGCTTTACGGCGGCGATACCGAAATGCGCGTGAAGCAGGAGATGATTCTGGGAATCGGCGGGATGCGCGCCCTTGTCGCCCTAGGCATCAAGCCCACCATCTGCCACATGAACGAGGGCCATTCCGCGTTTATGGCCTTCGAGCGGACGCGCATGTTGATGCAGGAGAACGGCTGTGACTACTGGCATGCCCGCGAAGCGACGGCTGCCGGCAATCTGTTTACCACGCACACGCCCGTACCCGCCGGCATTGACATGTTCCCACCGGAACTGCTGGGCCGCTATTTCGGCGCGTATATCGGGCAACTGGGTATCTCTTTTGATGAGTTCTTGAACCTGGGTCGCTACCACCAGTACAATCCCGGCGAAAAGTTCAACATGGCGATTATGGCGCTCAGTCATTCGCATCAGGTCAACGGCGTCAGCAAGTTGCACGGCAAAGTAACCCGACACATGGTGCAGGTCGGCTTTCCGCAGTTCCCCGAAGAGGAGGTTCCGGTCGGCAGCGTCACCAATGGTATCCATGCCCGCTCGTTTACCTCCCGCGAAATGGCGAATGTGCTGGATCAGTATTTAGGAGGGCGCTGGTCGCAGGACGTGAGCGGCGGCGGCGTGTGGGACAAAATCAGCAGTATCCCCGACGAGGATTTGTGGCGCGTGAAGCAGCGGCGGCGCGAGAAACTGGTGCAGTTCGCGCGCGAACGTCTGAAACAGCAGTACGAGCAGCGGGGCATGAGCGAGTACGAGATTCGCCGGGTACGCGAGGTTCTCCACCCCGACGCGCTCACCATCGGCTTTGCCCGCCGCTTCGCCACCTACAAACGCGCGACCCTGCTGCTGTCCGACCCGGAACGGCTGATACGCATCCTGAACGACGCCAATCGCCCCGTACAGCTTATTATGGCGGGCAAGGCGCACCCCAAAGACGACGGCGGCAAGCACTTGATTCAGGAAATCGTACAGTTTGCCCGCAATGCCGACGCGCGTAACCGCATCGTGTTTCTGGAAGATTACGATCTTGCGCTTGCCCGCCAGATGGTGCAGGGCGTGGACGTGTGGCTCAACACGCCGCGCCGCCCGATGGAGGCCAGCGGCACAAGCGGCATGAAAGTGCTTGCCAACGGCGGCCTGAACCTGTCTATTCCCGATGGCTGGTGGGCGGAAGTGGACGAAAAGGGCGTGGGCTGGCACATCGGCAAGGGCGAGGCCTACGCCGACCCGGATGAGCAGGATCGCGTGGAAGCCCATGTACTGTACGACATTCTGGAAAAAGAGGTTGTCCCCCTGTTCTACGACCGCGCAGGCGAAAGCCTGCCGCGCGGCTGGATGTCGCGGGTGAAAAACTCCATGCGCCTGCTGTGTCCCGTCTTCAACACGCACCGCATGATCGCCGAATACGCCACTAAATACTACTTCCCGGCTACCGAACGTTTCGAGCGCCTGACAACCGACAGTTTGGGTTCGGCGAAGGAACTGGTAGACTGGAAAAACCGGATTCGCGACAAATGGAGCCAACTCCACATTGACAACGTGGAATCGCAGAAATCGGCGGAGGATACCATCGCCGCCGGTCAGTCCGTGCATGTCAAAGCGTCCGTGCAGTTGGGCGAACTGCTGCCGCAGGACATTCTCGTGCAGGCGTACTACGGCCCGCTCGACTTCAACCACCAGATTACGACAGGAACTGCCGTACCCTTAGAGCGCACGGGCGTTCAGGACGGGCGCAACGTGTATGAGGGCGACCTGCCGACCACCAACAGCGGGATGCAGGGCTTTTCGGTGCGCGTCCTGCCCACCCACCCCGACGCCCTGATGCCCATCGAACTGCCGCTCATCACTTGGGAGTAAATTCACCACCTGTTGCGCTAAGTAAATCGTGGGTCAAAGTTCGTAGAAAGAGGTGGAGGATAGAAGCCACCTATGTACCGTGTTACTCTGACCGCTGAACAACATGTTGAACTTGACCGCCGCGCCCACCAAGCCCATGTGGAGGCCAGTACGCGCGACCGTTTAGAGATGATCCGCCTGTCGGATGCCGGTTGGAGCATCCCTAAGATTGCGCGTCACCTGCGCCAGCATGAACAAACGGTACGCTTTTGGATCAAAGCCTACCTCGACGGCGGCTTTGAGGCCCTGCGCAACAAACCGCGCGGCGGCAAAACCTCGGTGTTGACGCCTGAGTTGCGTGACGCTCTGGTTGCCGAAGTCGGCAAAGGGGAGCGCACCTGGACTGCGGGACAATTGGCCGACTGGCTGGCGCAAGAACATCAGGTGCATTTAAGCGCCGACTGGGTGCGCGTCCATCTTAAACGGGCGGATTTGCGCTACAAGCGTACCAGCCGCAGTCTCAAACATAAGCAAAAGGCCGAGGAGGTTGCTCAGAAGCAAGCCACCATCGAGACCTTGAAAAAAGGGGCGATGCCGGGTTGATTGACGTGGTCGATGTCGATGAAGCCGGATTTGCGCCCACCTTGCCCGTGTGTTATAGTTGGTTTCCCATCGGGGAACGTTTGAACATTCCTTATGAAGCGCCGCAGGGAAGGCGCGTCAACGCTATCGGCGGCTACTTTTCGCATGGGCCGTTGGCCGGTCGCTTCGTATATCAGAGTTGGGCGCAACTGCCGCCCCATGCCCGTAAAGCCAAGCGCAAGACGCCCGAACAAGTGGCGGCAAGCTATGGCTTGACCGTAGACGAGATTGGAGCCATTGATGCCGAACGCTATGTGGCCTTCCTCTGGCGTTTAGCCGGACGCCCGGCCAAGTCCGAAGACGACTGGAAACGGGAGCGTCCGCTGATGGTGATCGTGGACAACTACTCGGTTCACAAGAGCCAGACGGTTCAAGACGCCCTGCCGCAACTCGAAGCCGCCGACGTTTTCGTGGTGTCGCTGCCGTCCTACTCGCCGGAACTCTCCGAGATCGAGCCGATCTGGAACGCGATCAAGCATCACCAGATGCCCACACGCAGTTATAAAGAAGTGGCCGACCTCAAAGCCGCTGTAGACAAGGCGCTACAAGAAAAGGCCGAGCATCTGCGCCAGGCACAAGAGAAAACTACGAACTTACAACAACGGCCTACTTAGAGACACAGAGAAGAAGCCAATGAGATAGAAGGAGAGATAAACCGCAATCTATTCTCTTCCTTTCTCTGTGTTCCCTCTCTGTGTCTCTAGCGCAACAGGTGGTGAATTTCAGTTCTTCGAGGTGATGGCGCGGCGTTTCAGGTCGGCCACGCTGACGAGGACAATATAGCGCAGGCGGAACTCGCCGGGCATACCGGGCGCGCTCTGCTTTTTGGCGTCTCCGGTCAAACTCTGGTACATCGCGTCGCGGGTTTCCAGATGGCGGCGCGACACGTCTTCCGGCAGCGTTTCCAGTTCCACGTCAATCGCGGCCTGTTGTGTTTCGCCACTCCCGTAAAGTTTGAAAATCGTGCCGGACAAATTCTTGTAATGCGCAAAGTACAACCCGCTCTTCGTATCGGCGGCAACGGCTGGCCGCTCCACAATCTTAACCGCTTCCCCCTCCTGCAAACGCAGCATAATGCAATCCTCCCAATGGTAAACAAACACAGGCAAAGTGGATGACGGCGGCAATGTCCCGGCATTACACGCCGTCAAATGTATACTACCTGTTCAGTATAGCAGCAGGAAAGGAGAATCGCAACATCTTTGTCTGTATTTTCAACTGATTTTGTTCCTCCCTCCGGCTGTTTCGCCCAACTTCTCGCAGACTGCCAGATGAAAAGAGTTGCTATACGAACTTTATGCCGTTATAATGAAACTACACGCGCGTTTGATTGTCTCATAAACCAATCGTGAAGCAAACGCCGCCCGGTCATTTTGGATTGGCAGTGTTTGTCACTCTCTGCTTCGTTACTCATTGCCGAGGAAATATATGCGTTTGTCACACGCCCTTTTTACTGCCTCGACTTTCACCATTCGCGCTCTGCGGTTGACCGGCATGGTCACGGCAGTATTACTACCGCTTCTACCCGCTTCCGCCCACGCTGACGATGCGAAAACAACTCTGAAAACCACGCCAATCAGTTACTACAAGCAGGTTCGGCCCATCATTCAGGGCAAATGTCAGGGCTGCCATCAGGGAAATATTGCCAGCGGCAAGTACGTCATGACCTCCTACGCGGATGTAATGCGGGGTGGCGGAAGCGGCGCGTGTATCATACGCAAAAAGCCCGAAGCCAGTACCCTCATGGAGTATCTGACCGGCAAGCGCGACCTGATGCCCAAGGGTGGCCCGCCGCTTTCCAACGAGGAACTCGGCCTGTTCCGCTCGTGGATCGCGCAGGGCGCGACGGACGACTCGCCCGTCGTGAAAGACAGCATTGACGCCGCGCATCCGCCCGTCTATTTGAAGCCGCCCGTGATTACCGCGCTTGCGTATGCCAATGACGGCAATACGCTGGCGGTATCGGGGTACCGCGAAATTCTGCTGCACAAAGCGGATGGTTCCGGGCTTGTGGCGCGGCTTGTCGGACAGTCAGAAAAGATTTTGTCTCTCGCCTATTCGCCGGACGGCAAATTGCTGGCGGCAGTGGGCGGTTCCCCGGCGCGTTCCGGGGAAATCCAGTTTTGGGACACGGTCACCAACAAGCAGGCCAATACCGTGCAAATGACAGCGGATACCCTGTTCGGCGCGTCGTTTTCGCCCGACAGCAAAGACCTCGCTTTTGGCTGCGCCGACAACAGCCTGCGCGTCGTAACCGTTCCCGACGGACGCCCCCTCATGCGGCTCGACAACCACAGCGACTGGATATTCGCGACCGCCTTTATGGAGGACGACAAGCACAACCTGCACGTTCTCAGCACGGGGCGCGATTCCGCCATAAAGCTCACGCAGGTACAGGGCGCGTCGTTCATTGACGACATCAATACCCACACAAGCCCGTACCGCTGCATGGCCCGCAATCCCAAGTTCGATCAGGTGGTTTGCGCGGGGGACGACGGCATACCCCGCCTGTACAAAGTGTTCCGCACCGCAGTTCGCACGATGAATCAGGAAGACCATAATCTGCTGCGCGCGTTCGAGCGGCAGCCCGGAGTCGCCACCTGTATCGCGTTCAGCCCGGACGCCAGCATGATCGCGGTTGGCGGCGAAGCGGATGTGGTCAACGTGTACAAAGCCGCAGACGGCGCGAAAGTCGCCACGCTGAAAGGCCACTCCGGCGTGTTGTACGCCCTGACCTTCAGCCCCGACAGCAAACAACTGGCAACGGGCGGCTTCGACGGACAGGTACGCCTGTACAACCTGCCCACAGGCGAACTCGCCAAAGCCTTCACGCCCGTCCCGCTCGCCATCAAACGCGCGGCAAAGTAATTTCTTCTTTACTTTTTAGCGCTTATCAAGGATGCTCTTATGCCTACATTCCGAATTTCACTACTGCCGTTTGTGGCGGCCTGCTGCGCGTTGAGTTCTGCGGGCTTTGCGGAAGACGCGGCCCCGAAAAAGCCCGCGCTGCCGAAGATCGTTTCGCTGTCCGTGCAGCCGTCGTCGCTGACGCTGCTGGATAGCCGGGACGCGCGTTCATTTGTCGTGACCGGAAAAACCGCGTCGGGGTACGCGGTGGATTTATCCTCGCTGGCGGTTGTGAAGCCTGCCGCGCCGATTGTGCAGATGGATAGGGACGGGTATGTGCAGCCGGTAAAGGTGGGCGCGACCAGGCTTGTGGTTTCCGCTGCGGGGCAAACGGCGGTTGTGCCGGTGCTGGTGAAAAGCATGACTTCGCCGCCCGTCAGTTTCACGCGCGACATCATGCCGATTTTGAGCAAGGCCGGGTGTAACGCGGGAACGTGTCACGGCTCGGCAAAAGGCAAGAACGGGTTCAAACTCAGTCTGCGCGGCTACGATCCCGTCTTTGACCACCATGCCCTGATAGATGACATCGAAGCGCGGCGGTTCAATCGCACTGACCCGGCGCAATCCCTGATGCTGCTCAAGCCGACGGGCGAAGTGGCGCACAAGGGCGGGCAGGTGATTCTTCCCGGTTCGCGCTACTACAACGTGTTAAAGCAGTGGATTACCGAGGGCGTTGTTTCGGATACGGGGAAAACAAAGCGCGTGGCAAGTCTGGAAGTATTGCCGAGTGTGCCGAACCTGACCCTTCCCGGCCTGACGCAGAAAACGCTCGTGCTTGCGCATTATCCCAATGGCATGACGCGGGACGTAACCCGCGAGGCGGTGCTGACCAGCAGTATGCCGGAAACCGCAACCGTGAAACCGAGCGGCGAAATTACCGCAGTACGGCGCGGGGAAGCGGCCCTGCTCGTGCGCTACGAAGGCACATATGCCACGACGCCGCTTACAGTTCTTGGCGACCGGACGGGCTACAAATGGGCGCAGGCGGCGGACAACAACTACATTGATACGCTCGTGGATAAGAAACTGCAAAAGGTCAAGGCGCTGCCGTCCGGTTTGTGCGATGACGCCACGTTCCTGCGCCGCGTGTCCATTGACCTGACCGGCCTGCCGCCCACATCCGAGGCCGCCCGCGCCTTCATCGAAGACAAAACTCCCTCTTCGGCCAAACGCGAAAAGATGATTGACGCGCTGCTGGCTTCGCCCGCGTTTGCCGACCGCTGGACCAACAAATGGGCCGACCTGCTGGACTGCAACAGCAAGTATTTAGGCGACAAGGGTGTCCGTAAGTTCCGCAACTGGATACACTCCGCCGTTGCCGAAAACATGCCCTACGACAAGTTTGTCCGTTCCATGATTACCGCGACGGGCGACGCTTATGAGAACGCGCCCGCCAACTATTTGCGCGTTGTCCGCGACACCTCAACCGCAACCGAGAACGTCACGCAGCTATTTTTGGGCGTCCGCTTTTCGTGCAACAAGTGCCACGACCACCCGTTCGAGAAATGGACGCAGAACCAGTATTACCAGTTCGGCGCGTTCTTCTCGCAGGTCAGTTTCAAGCCGGGAACGCAGCCGGGTGACGAAGTGGTGTACGACAAAGCGGGCGGCGAAGTGATGCACCCGAAAACGGCGATGGCAGTCGCGCCCCTCGTTCCCGTCGGGCATTTGACCACAACGGCAGATTTCAAAACCGGAACCGAACGCCGGGACGCTTTCGCCGATTGGCTGACCTCAAAGGATAATCCGTTCTTTTCGCGGGCCATGGTAAACCGCGTATGGAGTTACTTCCTCGGCAAGGGAATTATTGACCCGGTTGACGACATTCGCGCCTCCAATCCGCCGAGCAACCCGGAACTGCTGGAAGCCTTGAACAAAGATTTCGTGAACAGCGGCTTCGACCTGAAACACGTCATGCGCCAAATTGTCCTTTCGCGGACGTATCAGGCGTCCATCCAGAGCAGCAAGTGGAACGTGGACGACAAAACCAACTTCTCTCACGCCATTCCCCGCCGATTGGAAGCCGAGCAGTTGTACGACGCCATTCATCTCGCGACGGGAACGGACGCGGTTTTTGCAGGCTTGCCGACGGGAACCTTTGCGCAAGCCCTGCCCGATGCCAAATCAGGGGCAAACGACGGCTTTCTGGACCTGTTCGGCAAGCCCGCGCGGGAAACGCCCTGCGAGTGCGAGCGTTCCAGCACGGTCAGTTTGGGGCAGGCGCTGAACCTCATTAACGGCCCAACCATTTCCGATGCCATTGCCGCGCCGACTGGCCGACTGGCGCAGTTGATGAAGCCCAATCCCTCCGACCAGAAGCTGATTGAAGAGATTTTCCTGTCTGTCGTGTCCCGGCTGCCAAACGCAAAGGAAATGGCGAACGCGCAGAACCATCTCAAAAAATCGGCAACTCGCATGGAAGGCGCGCAGGACTTGATGTGGGCGCTCATCAACAGCCCCGCCTTCCTGTTCAACCGCTAAACCTTCATTTGCCAGTGCCTTGTGCCTGAGATAGAAAGGAAATAGCATGACCGTTGCAATGCCACGCGATTTGGTTCCGCACAGCATGACGTTCGAGGAGTTTCTCGAATGGGCGTTGATGCTGGAAGAGGATACGCGCGTTGAACTTGTCGAAGGGAAAGTAGAATACATGAGTCCGGTGACTGTGGCGCATCAACGGTTGGGACGCTTGCTGCTGAATGTGCTGTCGTTTCTCGTGGAAAAGCATCAGTTGGGCGAAGTGTTCTACGAAAGATTGCTTATGAAAGTCGGCGCAAGCACCGGACGCGAACCAGACATTTTGTTTCTTGCCACCGCAAATCTGCATCGCTTGCGCAACGCCTATCTCGATGGCCCTGCGGACCTTGCCATTGAAATCGTCAGCCCCGGCAGCGGCAGGCAGGATCGCGTCACAAAGCGGGATGAATACGAGCGGCGCGGCGTACCGGAATACTGGGTTCTGGATCAGGCCAAAACGGAAGCGTTGTTCTACCAGTTGCAGGCAAATGGCGCATATAAACTCGTGCCTGCGGACGCCAATGGAATTTACCACAGTTCCGTCGTGCCGGGATTGTGGATCAACGTAAACTGGCTCTGGCAAAATCCCTTACCCACGCAGGAAAGCATCTGGCAGCAGTGGGGCTTGATGTAAACACACAAGTGCCAATCAACATAGGAGCAGGCAATGGCGGAGTTGAAGCAGTGTCAGTTTTGTAACAAGCCCATGAGTTCAGTGCTGGAAAACTGTCCGCATTGCCACCGAGTTATATCGCGAACCGTAAGTTGTTATGTGTGTAGCAGCAATGTTACAAATCTAAAAGCTTACACTATTTACGAAACTGAAATCTGTCCTCCAAATCCTGAACAAACTTCCGACATTAATCATGCCTTTCACTACGTATGTGAAACTTTATAATGACCCCAAGAATTCGGACAGTGGTTTAAGGTGGTGGCTGTGTCACAATAAACACAGGAGAACCCACTATGTCTACCATCCGTAAACGCTATTCTGCCGAGTTCAAAGCAAAACTGGCTTTGGAAGTGGTCAAAGGCAACCACACTCTTGCCGAGATTGCCAGTGACGCGCAAGTGCATCCCAATCTGCTGATGCAGTGGAAAAAGCAACTGCTCGACAGTTTGCCTACGGTCTTTGCCGATAAGCGCGTCAAAGACACCAAAGACCAGGAAGAGAAAGAAGCCCAACTTTACCAGCAGATCGGCCAACTCAAGGTTGAACTGGACTGGCTCAAAAAAAAATCAGGTCGCCTCGGTTGAGACGCTGCGGCAGCGCGTGGAAGTCGGGCATCCGCATCTGAGCATTGGGCGTCAATGTGAACTGCTCGGTCTGTCGCGTTCCGGCTACTACTACCAGCCAACAGGTGAAAACGCGTTCAATCTGCTTCTCATGCAGCTCATAGATAAGGAGTATACCAAGCATCCATTCTTCGGCTACCGGAAGATGGTTCATGTCTTGCGCGAAGACGGGCATCTTGTCAACAAGAAGCGGATTGCCCGCTTGATGCAGGTTATGGGATTGCAGGCCATGGTTCCCGGCCCGAATACGAGCCGCCCGCATCCTGAAAATCCCATCTACCCGTACCTTTTGCGCGGCGTCAAGATAAACGCAGTCAATCAGGTGTGGAGTTGCGACATCACCTATATTCCCTTAGAGAAAGGATTTGTCTACCTGTTTGCCATTATCGATTGGTACAGTCGCTTCGTTCTGACGTGGCAATTGTCCAACACGCTCGACACGGCTTTTTGCTGCGAAGGACTGGATCAGGCTCTGGGAAGCGGTAAGCCCATGATCTTCAATTCGGATCAGGGCGTCCAATTTACCAGCAAGGAGTTCACGGGTCGCTTGCTATCCGCCGACATTACCATCAGCATGGATGGACGAGGCCGGGCGCTGGACAACATCTTCGTGGAACGCTTGTGGCGAACGGTCAAATACGAAGACGTGTATCTCAAAGGCTACGAAACGCCAAAAGCCGTGTACAACGGATTGCACAGCTACTTCCAGTTCTATAATGAAGCGCGTCCGCACCAAGCGCTGGCCTACAAAACACCAGCCCAAGTGTATCAACAAGCGCTCGGTTGCTAGAGCAAAACAACCGATGCGGCGACCACCTTAAACATGACGAAAATTTGTCTTGACAAAGGGGGTCACTATACTTGCTACAACAAAATGTCGCCGGAGCAGACCTGCCCTACCTGTAAATACAGGTTTACAGTTAAGGATATAGTTCAACATAAAAGACAGCACGAAGACTACTTTCACTTTTCTTGTCCAACTTGTGGACATCCACTGATATGTCGAAGTTGTGACAGAAGTTGTGGCTTTTATTTGATTGAGGATAAGGCTGTTACAGAAGAGGCGCAGGTAGGATCGACTTATGGTGATGGTGAATCCTACACGACTACTGTCACTCGCTACTATCACAGTGCTTGCTATCAGCGCAAACCCACGAAGTCGAACTCTGGAGCAAATCCAGGCACGAGCTGCGCACTGATCTTTGCTGTTCCCCTGTTCATGTTCCTCCCTCTTTGGCTTCACAGTAGTCTGTGGGGCTAGTTCAGTTATCCTTGTTACGCTATGTACACTTCTGAGGAATGAACCGTGTCTGTCTTAGACCTATAACCGAAAGTTTCTGAGGAAGCATCAACGACTGTTTCCGCTTTTGGCTGCCTTGACGCAGAGTTAGTTACACACGAAGGGACAACACAATTCGTGGCATCAGCGAAACTACTGATTTTACGCAAACCGAACTGGCAAATCACACGTTTTATCAGCAGGCATTACAGATTAAAGGTGTGTCCGTTCAAGCACAGGGCGGGGCGTTTTGGAACGAGCGTACAATCACCGTGACCATTCCTGCCTCAACAAATAGAAGCAGTCTATGAATAAGGAGAAGTCACTTGCCTCTGCCTGTTTTCAATGCGGTTGGCGACCTACCGCCTGGCGTTCATCCGGCAAACTTACAGGAAGTGGTTGAGCGTTTTGGCGAGGGCGGTGTTCAGCGGCAGGCGGTTACATCGCGTCTGTTGCGTATCTATCATCTGGCGCATGCGACGGGCAAAGTACAGCGATTCGTATTGTTTGGCAGCTACATCACCGCAAAGGATGCGCCGAATGACGTTGATGTAATTCTGGTGATGCGAGATGATTTCAACGTTACAGCCTGTGAAGGAGAAGCGAAACTGTTGTTCGACGATGAACAGGCGGATGTTGCGTTGGGCGCGAGCATTTTTTATACGCGCCCGTCGCTGCTGATATTGGAAACCGTTGAGGAATTTCTCGCGTACTGGCAAATCAAGCGCGATCAGACGCGGCGCGGTATTGTTGAAATCATTGGGGAGAGAAACGATGATATGCAGTGATCAGGAATTGGAAGGTATGCAACAGCGGATTGTGACTTTTCAAAAGATTTTAGCGCAATTGCGCGTCACGGCGACACCGGAAGAATTTCCCTATGTGGCGAGTGGATATAAAGCGGAGATCGAGAAAATGCAGGCGGAAACGCTGGAGTATCTGATGCGGCATAGCACGGAATCCTTGCCACGTCGCGCCGCTTGATCTGCACAGTTCCGTCATGCCGGGTTTGTGGAGAACGTCAACTGGTTCTGGCAAACTCCCTTGCCCATAGTCTCTTCGGTAATTCGAGCCTGGGGATTGATTTAGAGCCTATCCCAACAGGCGATTGCATTTGCGTCCGAAGGACGCTTGGCCGCAGGCCACTCAGACGGGTACGTTCTTTGTACCCGGCCTGATGGGATAGGCTCTTAATAAAAGACGCCGATTAGGGTACGTGTCGGCTAACTCTGCCACCCGGTTTTTAGTAGAAGAGAGTATGCAAACGGAAACGAACCGCACACATCAAGAACGCGCTGTTGCAGACCGGAGAGGGTTTCTCGCCGGGATTGCGGGCGCGTTTTTCACTTTATTCAGCGGCTGCGCCCATCAGACGCCGCTATCTACAGAAACGAATACCGCCATGACGCCATTGCCAACAACCGAACTGAACGCGCCGCAAGGCCGGGAGATCGCCACGCTTGCCGGGGGGTGCTTCTGGTGTACCGAAGCCATTTTTACCGAACTTAAGGGCGTGGACAAAGTCGTATCCGGGTACGCCGGGGGCCGCATTGAGAAACCCACTTATGATCAGGTATGCGGCGGCAATACGGGCCATGCCGAAGCCATTCAAATCACGTTTGATCCGAAAGTGATTACCTACAGCGACCTGCTGCGCATTTTCTTCTCCACTCACGATCCCACAACGCTGAACCGTCAGGGCGCGGATGCGGGTACGCAATACCGCTCCGCCATTTTTACCAGTAGTGAGGAACAAAAAACAGCCGCGCAGGAAGTGATTAAGGAAGTCAACGCGCAGCATATATGGGATAACCCCATTGTTACGGAAGTGACGGCCTTTACCAACTTCTATCCGGCGGAATCCTACCATCAGGACTACTACGCGCAAAACGCCAATCAGGGCTACTGCCGCGTCGTAATCGCGCCCAAAGTGACCAAGTTCCGACAGCATTATCAGAACCTGCTGAAGCGTTAAAGTTGTTTCGGTTAGATACAAACAGAACCCCACTCGAACGTTCGAGTGGGGTTCTGTTTGGTTTATTAGATTGAGCCGATCTCTTACGTTTGTTTGTGCGAGATTGAGGCAAACGCTACGTTTCTCCGTGAAACACGGTCTATTGCTTCACAACCTCCAGGGCGTTGAGTGCAGGATCGCCTTGTACACCGCTCAAGCTGATAGTCATGGTTCCGTTGCTGTCCGCGGTAACGGTGAACTCCTTGACGAGCGCTTTGTAGCGTCCTCCGGCTTCGGCCACGAGGTCGAAGTTGTTCTGAACAGCGTTGCCGTTGAGGCTGATGTTCATCACCCGCTGCCCTGCCGCTGTCCAGTACACCTCGGCAAAGTGCAGCCGGACTGTATAGCTGCTGCCGGGGGTCAAGTTCGGAATAGCGTAGGTGAGTGGGCCGGACCGCGTGAAGCGTTCGCTCTGGTAACAGGCTTGCGGAGCCGGGTTCATCACACCGCTCGTGTCCATGATCGTGCCTGTGCTGTACGTCAGCCCCGGTGTCGTGTAGTACTGGTCAGCAGAAAATATTCCCACCCCGGAACCACCGCTGTTGATATGGTAGTTGGCGGTTACGACAGGCGCGCTTCCGGCAACCACTTCCAGCGCGTTGAGAGCGGGATCGCCCTGCACTCTGCCCAGGCTGATAGTCATGGTTCCGTTATTGTCGGCAGCGGCGGTGAACTCCTTGACGAGCGCTTTGTACCTGCCGCCCGCTTCGGCCACAAGGTCGAAGTTGTTCTGAACAGCGTTGCCGTTGAGGCTGATGTTCATCACCCGCTGCCCTGCCGCTGTCCAGTACACCTCGGCAAAGTGCAGACGCACCGTGTAACTGCTGCCGGGGGTCAAGTTCGGAATAGCGTAGGTGAGTGGGCCGGACTGCGTGAAGCGTTCGCTCTGGTAGCAGGCTTGCGGAGCCGGGTTCATCACACCGCTCGTGTCCATGATCGTGCCTGTGCTGTACGTCAGCCCCGGCGTGGTGTAGTATGCGTCTGAGGTGAAGGAGCCTACGGCAGAACCGCCGCTGTTGATGTGATAACTTAATCCGCTAGATGCGCCCGTCGTCACTGCCGATGCCTGATTGGAGTTGGGGCTTTCCCCCGCCGCGTTCATCGCCGTCACGACATAGTAGTACCGAACTCCGGTTGCCAGATTGTTGGATGCGCTGTAGTTCTGGCCGCCATCCACATAGGAAGTGGTATTCACCAGCGTGGCAACGGTGGTGTAAGGGCCGCCACTAATGGCGCTGCGCTTGATGTTATAGGAAGTTGCTCCCGTAGATGCGGTCCACGCGAGAGTAATGGAGTTGCTTCCTCCTGTCGCCGTCAAGTTTGTGGGAGCTGCCGGAATCGTGGGGGGAGGAGTTGGCCCACCTGAGCTGGCCTGCACAACCTCCAGGGCGTTGAGGGCGGGATCCCCCTGCACTCTTCCGAGGCTGATGGTCATGGTTCCGCTGCTGTCAGCGGTAGCGGTGAACTCCTTGACGAGCGCTTTGTACCTGCCGCCCGCTTCCGCTACGAGGTCGAAGTTGTTCTGAACAGCGTTGCCGTTGAGGCTGATGTTCATCACCCGCTGCCCTGCCGCTGTCCAGTATACCTCGGCAAAGTGCAGACGCACCGTGTAACTGCTGCCGGGGGTCAAGTTCGGAATAGCGTAGGTGAGTGGGCCAGACTGCGTGAAGCGTTCGCTCTGGTAACAGGCTTGCGGAGCCGGGTTCATCACACCGCTCGTGTCCATGATCGTGCCTGTGCTGTACGTCAGCCCCGGTGTCGTGTAGTACTGGTCAGCAGAAAATATTCCCACCCCGGAACCACCGCTGTTGATATGGTAGTTGGCGGTTACGACAGGCGCGCTTCCGGCAACCACTTCCAGCGCGTTGAGAGCGGGATCGCCCTGCACTCTGCCCAGGCTGATAGTCATGGTTCCGTTATTGTCGGCAGCGGCGGTGAACTCCTTGACGAGCGCTTTGTACCTGCCGCCCGCTTCGGCCACAAGGTCGAAGTTGTTCTGAACAGCGTTGCCGTTGAGGCTGATGTTCATCACCCGCTGCCCTGCCGCTGTCCAGTATACCTCGGCAAAGTGCAGACGCACCGTGTAACTGCTGCCGGACGTGAGGTTGGGAACCGCATACGTCAGTGGGCCAGACTGCGTGAAGCGTTCGCTCTGGTAGCAGGCTTGCGGAGCCGGGTTCATCACACCGCTCGTGTCCATGATCGTGCCTGTGCTGTACGTCAGCCCCGGTGTCGTGTAGTACTGATCGGACGAGAATGCGCCCGCCCCCGAACCGCCACTGTTGATGCGAACAGAAGAACTGGAAAGGGAACTCAATGCGGAAAAGAAGTTTACGCGCCCGCCGAGGCCGCCATTGATTGTTCTGCCGCCATTAAGCGGGTCTACATTGCCAATAATCAAATCACGGATATGCTGATTGGTCAGCGTCAGATTTTGCGCCCGGAGCATGGCAGCCTCCGCCGCGACATGCGGCGTTGCCATGGATGTGCCGGAAGAATAGCTGTAATAATAGGCCGGGTTGCCGTTGATGGAATAGGAGGGTACGGTCGAGTATATGTCCGTGCCAGGCGCGGCCACGTTCACCCAATCGCCAAAATTAGAGAAGTCCGCCAGCCCGTCACCGGAATTTGTCGCGGCAACAGAAATCACGTTGGGGCAAGCCGCCGGATAAAAGTGTTCGGTACTCCCGTCATTTCCCGCCGCAGCGACAATAACAACACCCTTGTGCCAGGCATACTGGACGGCGGCGTTGAGCGTGGAGGGAGGGCCGGGATTATTAGGGTCTTCCGGTTCGCCCAGGCTCATGCTGATCACCTGCGCGCCATGATCGGCCGCCAGGCGATACCATCGGCCACTTCGGCATCCGATCCCGAGCCGCTGCTATCCAGCACGCGAACCGGCATGATCTTGATGTGAGAGGTGTCGGATTGGTTCAGATTTCCGTTCCAACCGACGGCTCCCGCCGTTCCAAAACTATGAACGACATTGTTGCTGTCCGTGTACTGATACGTGACCCCGTTATTGATTTGTGCGGCGGCGCTGCCGGAAACGTGTGTGCCGTGTCCATAGCCATCCAGGAAACTCCCGGAGCCGGTGGCATCATAGCCGACGGCATTGCCGGCAGTGTCTCGGAAGATTACGTTTGTCAGGTCAGGATGCGTATAATCTACGCCGGTATCCACAATGGCAAGAACCACCTGTCCCTGCGGCTTCCAGATGTCCCAGGCTTGATCGGCCTGTATTTTGGGCAAAGCCCATTGCGCAGAATAACTGGCGTCGTTGGGAGTGGAAGTGACCTGAATGCGGTGATTGTTTTCCGCGTAAGTGGTTTCGCTCTGCTGCTTCAGCCATGTCAGCGCCCGGTTGTCGGACACAGTGGGATTGAGTTTGATTCGCAGCACGCGCAGCGCGGGCGAATAACCAACTACCTGCCCCAGACTGCGAATGCGCCTGGAAAATGCCTGCGCATTGGCGCCCGGTTCCAATCCTACCAGCAAATCCCCTTCCAGCGTCACGCGCCCCGGAACGAGGGGAGGCAGGCGGCGGGAAAGCTGCTGTTCCAGAGACGGAATGGGAATCGGCTGTTGCAGTTGAGGGGGATTTGCGGGATGTACTCGCTGCGCATGTACAGGCGATGCGCCGGACAGGAGAAGCGTGAGACATCCATACAGAACAGAACAGAGAACGGGAAACCGCAGACGATTGTTGCAAGATGGCACTTTGGCTGACATAAACGACTCCCGATTTGGTCTGGTTAGAGCAGACATAGCAAAACATCTGAAAAGATGTGGAGAATAGGCAGGGAAGCATTAACCAATACAAGTGTACCATACGTTTACAAGGGCCTGCGCTGTTGACACGGATTGTTCTCCTCGTATGTCTACCGGAGTCTGCAAAATATTCGCGCTCCACTCGTGAAAACAAATAGAAACAACCGCTTTCCACAAGCTATTCCAGGTGGAAACGCTTGCGGAAAGCGGTTATGCAGCGTCAGGAGAAGAGTATTCCTCACGCCTTATTGTGAACGGGATTGCTGTTAAGGCACAAGTTCCAGGGCGTTGAGGGCGGGATTCTCCCTGCACTCTGCCCAGCGATACCGTGATCTTGCCGCTGCTGTCCGCAGTAGCGGTAAACTCCTTGACGAGCGCTTTGTAGCGTCCTCCGGCTTCGGCCACGAGGTCGAAGTTGTTCTGGACGGCGTTGCCGTTGATGCTGATGTTCATCACGCGCTGGTTTGCCGCTGTCCACCACACTTCGGCAAAGTGCAGGCGAACCGTGTAGCTGCTGCCGGGGGTCAAGTTCGGCACGGCGTAGGTGAGTGGGCCACCGGACGTGGTAAAGCGTTCGCTCTGGTAGCAGACTTGCGGAGCCGGGTTGCTCACCCTGCTCGTGTCCATTGTGGTCGTCGTGCTGTACGTCAGTCCCGTCGTCGTGTAGTACTGATCCGCCGAGAATGTGGCGGAAGCGGCCCCGCCACAGTTGGTTCGGACGGGTTGAGAAACCTTGCGAACTATTTCCAGGGCGTTGAGGGCGGGATTCCCCTGCACTCTGCCCAGGCTGATGGTCATGGTTCCGCTACTGTCGGCAGCGGCGGTAAACTCCTTGACGAGCGCTTTGTAGCGTCCTCCGGCTTCGGCCACGAGGTCGAAGTTGTTCTGGACGGCGTTGCCGTTGATGCTGATGTTCATCACGCGCTGGTTTGCCGCTGTCCACCACACTTCGGCAAAGTGCAGGCGAACCGTGTAGCTGCTGCCGGGGGTCAAGTTCGGCACGGCGTAGGTGAGTGGGCCACCGGACGTGGTAAAGCGTTCGCTCTGGTAGCAGACTTGCGGAGCCGGGTTGCTCACCCTGCTCGTGTCCATTGTGGTCGTCGTGCTGTACGTCAGTCCCGTCGTCGTGTAGTACTGGTCGGAGGCAAACACGCCTGCGGCAGAACCGCCGCAGTTGATACGATACGCCGACACGCTTTGTGCCGGCTGCGATTTATTCGGAATCGTCAACAGCGTGACGCTCTGCGCGGGCAGAGCCAGCGTAACGGCGTTGTTGGCGACATTCACCTTGCCGAGCGGCGTGATGGTGTTGGCCGATGTCAACTGCCAGGCCTGCGCGGTGGCGGCGGGCGTGAAGTTGGCAAGGCTGATATTGGCCGTTGGCGTACCGCTCAGAGCCTTGTTGATGAGCAGGATGGTGAGCGCGCCGTCGCTGCTGCGAATCGAAGCGAAACTGCTCACATTGTCCGGGTCGGGAACCGTATCGCTGACGCTGGTATCGCCAAAGCCGGTATTGCTGCCGTCCACGTTGCGTGAACATCTTCATGGCCTTGTAGGTGGGCGTAGACGGGTCGGGCGTAGCCCATCGCGCCGCCATGTCCAGCCCTTCGCGCCCGAAGATGCCCAGAATGTCGGCCTGCGCGGTAGCGCCGTTGATACTGCCCTCCGCGCCCCAGTTGTACTCCGTGATGGCCGTCTTCAAGCCCGGATAGTAGGAGTTGACCCAACTCTTCATGCGCGGGATCAGCTGCACCTGCGTACCGATCCACGTCTCATCCACGTAGTTCGGGTCCCACAGGCTGCGGGTGCTGCGGTTGCGCAGCAATTGCGTTCCCGTCGAGACATCGCTGCTGAACTCGCCGCCCTGCGGGTAGTAGTGCAGGCTGAACACATCCAGCGACTTCGTTCTGTTGGCCGTATCGTAGCTTTTCAGCGAAGACAGCAGCCAGGGCAGGTAGTCCATGCCCCCATGATTGGCGCGGTCGGGCAGATAGCCCCAGCCATGCGCGTTGCCGTACTGCTGGTCATAGCCGCTATAGAAATAACCGCTCCAGCCCCACTCTTCCGGGCCGACGATCTGCGCGCCCGGATCCACCGCTTTGATTTTGGCCGCGTAATCTACGATTTTGTTCTTAATCTCGTCCATAGTGGCGCCGGTGGGATGAACATCGCGGTGCGTGTAGTGCCAGATGCTCGGCTCATTGTCCAGCAGGTAATAAGACACGCCGCCTTTAGCCGCCGTGCCGTACCGCCCGGTGAGGTACTTGACCCAGTTCTGCTGAAAGGTGGAGTCGGCGGCGACATTGGCGTCGTTGGGATCGTTGCCCGCGACGTTCTGTCCATTGGACTTGACGCCATTGCCCGCATCGGGCATCCAGCCATCATAATACTGTTGCGCGCCGTACTTTTTCGCGGAAAAACTCGACAGTTTGCTGCCGTTGGCTCCCAGTTTGGCGACCCAGCCCAGGGTGGGAATGGTAATCATGGCCTGCGCATGCGCGGCGAGTGTGGGAATAATCAAGCCGTTCACGCTATCGCCGGGTACGGCGTTGCCTTCGAGCATGCTCTCAAAGTACCAGTCGCTGGCATGGTTGGAAGCGTTCTGCTGCCAGTTGTAGGTGGAAGCCGTGTTGCCGCCCTGTCGGTTGAGTGTGATGTTGAGATCAGTGAGCATATCCTGTCCGGCAAACGCGCTGCCGTAAATCTGCGGATTGATGGCATGGCGATTGGCGGCGGCGTCCACCTTGATGGCGACCGGCCCGTTGTTGACGGGCCTGGCGTTGAGCGCGACATCGTCCACATAGAAGGCGGGCTGCCCGTTGGTTCCCGTGTCGGCAATCCAGAAGCCGTTCATGGCGGACGTGCCGGCAAGTCCGAGCGCGGACAGCGGAACGGTCACGAGCCGCCACTGCCCCGCCGCCACACTGCCGCCCGCAATGAACGGGTTGAGCGAAATGTTGCCGACATAGTTGTTGTTGATGATGCCTGAAATTTGCAGGCTGCGCCCGTTAGTGTTTCCGCCGTGTATCCAGAAGGTGATGGTGGAATACTGCGAACCGGCAAGGTTGTCGCAATGCAGATACAGCCCCTGATAGGCTGCGGTGATGGTGGCTTTGATGCTGGAGGTTCCGCTGTGGGCGTAGTCGTGGGAAGCAAAGTCGGTCACGCACCACGACCAGCTTTGCCAGCCGGCTCCCAGCGTATCGGTATAGACCTGCTGCGTATCCTGCGCCCGCGCGGTGGGCGCGCAGTTCAGGGCGGTAAGGCCAAGTGCCGCGCTCAAGTATGTTACAAACGACGAACGACGTCGCATATCCTGCTCCTTCTTACACGAGTGGGAGCGCGCTACTACGCGGCGACAGGGGCTGCCGACAGTTGTCTGCCGTAAACAGGCCACATCTTCTGGTTCCCCTCCCACTCTTGATGATGAGGAACCCGATGTGGAGAAACCCTGCGCCGCAAACGCGCTTTTCCCAATAAGTTACTTTCCAGATTTGGAGAAACAATTGGGAATGTAATCTTGCCGGTTCTGGCAAGGCGCGGGGCGCTTCCATGAGGAAACAGCGGTTGAAGCGCCGCGCGAAGGAATTACAGCGGATGCCGGGAAGAGAAGAAGAGATGGCATGAGGAGGGTCAGCACACACCGCCTGGTTTGCCGCGACAGCAAGGGCATGTCTGCGGACGGAAACAACAGGAACAACGCGGGCGTGGCAGGGCTGCAATTGGAACACCAAACGGGGACGATGCGACAGGACAGGCGTCAGCGAACACAAACCGCGCCGCCATCTCACAACATCGGAGTGGCTCGACACGCAGGGCAAAGCAAACCGGTAAACGCTGTTGGCGTGAACAGGCGCAAACCGATTTCACCGGAGATCAGGACCGGAAAAGAGAAAGGGGAGAATATACGCGCGGCAGGGCGTGGAGTACAAACGGAGTCCCTTAAGAATTATCGGCAACATGCGCGCAGAAATGGAGGGGGTATCACATGTCTACCCGGTAATTCTTCTACAGCAGTATACAACATTTTAAATCCAAAGTAAAGTGTTACTTTTTATAACCATTGGCAGAGTTAAAGCGGCCTTTGTACATGTACAAAGGCCGCTTCAACACTACTCTTACCGATAAGATACCGGTGGTTTTTATTGCGCCGAGGGTTCCGGGGATGGCAGAGGGTCGCCAATAGTGGGTTCTTCCAGAATTACGCGGGATACCTGCTGCTCTTCACCGGCAACGGGCGGCAGTTTGGATAGATCGAGGCGGCGCCGCGCCGTACCAGTGGTTTTTGTGGTACCCTTCGTCCAGACGGCTCAAAATAACTCCGGTGCGCTCACTGGCAGCATGGATAAACCAGCCGTCGCCAATGAAAATGCCGACGTGCGACAGGCCGCGCTTGTAGGTGTTCTTGAAGAAAACCAGATCGCCCGCCTGAAGTTCGCTTTTCGAGACCGCAACGCCTTTATTGACCTGTTCGCTGGCGCAGCGCGGCAGATAGATGCCCCATTTGGCGTAAACGTACTGCACCAGGCCGGAACAGTCGAAACCGTGTTTAGGCGATGTGCCACCCCATACATAGGGAAGCCCTTTGAACTGCTGCGCGGTGCGGGTGATGTTCATGCCGCGTGACGCGAGGGCGCTGCCCGTACCCCGATCCACCATGCCGCTGCGGTCTATACCGCCACTGCGATCTACCGTTCCACTGCGATCTACAGGCGTGGCAGCAGGGCTTGGTTTCGCGGCGGGGGTGGGTTGGGACTTGTGGGAGTGTGTTTTGGATTTCTGGTCCGCGCGTACAAGCAGGGGAAGCGTGGCGGACGCGCAAACAAGGGCGCTGAGGACGCAAAGCAAAGAGGCGTTTTTACGCCGGGTATTGGAAATAAGCAATGTTCGTTTTTGCCTCACTTTCTAGTAGATCATTTCGGGTCGCCGCGAGTGTTCGCTTCTACCTTGAAGCGGGATCGTCCTCGATCCCTCCGTGCGGCGCTATAGCCTACTAGCTTCCACCATCAGGGGCAAAAACCGTTACAGCAGACTCAACTCTTCCGGCAAACGTAGGCCGGAATACTTACAGGACTCTATTATAACCCTAATGTGGCGAATTTAACAAGCGTCCTGTGAAAATTTTCACAGCATTTTCGCCTGCCCGCCGCTCTGCCAGGTAAATCTATACAAATCCGCGTTGTGCGGCGCAATAAGTTAGCCCGTATTGTATCCGCCCATTCCTGCGTAGTATTGGCATCCCCTCTCCTCAAAAGTGGACTTCTGTATCGCTTTGAAATTCGCTTTTGGGAGAGGGGCGTGTTCACAGGCGGACGCCCGGTGAGGGCTACTCGGCCACGACAAGTCCGCGCGTCGTCTTATCCGCGGGAGCAGCGCCGGTGTTGGCGGCTCTGTTGTCGCCATAAATCACGCCCTTGCTGTTGGCGCTGACGGCGCTTGAACCGCCGCCGCAGCCGGCCAGCAATCCCGCCAGCAGGCAGCCCATGAGAAGAAGCATCGCGCCGCGCAGGTTGCGGGACTCGGCGCGGAAGAACGAAGAATGCGAGTCATATCGGTCTCCTTCCAGAAACGGTATGCCGCCCGAAGCGGCGTTGAGAAAAAAGCACACTCGTCGTATTCTCCCTGCGCCGCGTGAATCCCTGTATTCGCAAGGAATATTTTTAACATTTTATTGCGCTGCGCCGGTGAAGGCGTGGAAGGAATGAAGGGCGTGTTCGTCGAACAACACACGCAACAACCCTGTATTTCGCAAGGAGTAACCGAACCGTGACCACCAATGCAACGCCGCAAACCTTTCCGCCGCCCGCTGATTTCGCGCGGCAGGCCAACGCCAACAATCCCGATATTTACGCCAAAGCCAATGCGGATACGGAGGCGTTCTGGGCCGACTGCGCCCGCGAACTGACCTGGACAACGCCGTTTCAAACCGTTCTGGAATGGAACCCGCCCCATGCCCGCTGGTTTGCCGACGGGCAACTGAATGTCAGCGCGAACTGCGTGGATCGGCATTTGCAAACGCGGGGCGACAAACGCGCTATCGTATGGGAGGGCGAACCCGGCGACATCCGAACGCTCACGTTTGCCGAACTGTCGCGGGAGGTGAACAAATTCGCCAATGTTCTGAAAAGCCTGAATGTGCAAAAGGGCGACCGCGTGATGCTGTACATGCCGATGGTTCCCGAAGCTGCGATTGCGATGCTGGCCTGTACCCGTATCGGCGCGCCCCATTCCGTCGTGTTCGGCGGCTTTTCCGCCGAAGCCCTGCGAGACCGTACTGTTGAGTGCGGTTCCAAACTCATTATCACGGCGGACGGTTTCTGGCGCAGGGGCAAGATCGTGCCGCTCAAACAGACAATTGATAAAGCGCTGCATATCGCTGCCGATGACGATGATGGCAATGGCAATATCGCGCCACTCAAGCAGACAACAGATGAAGCGGCGGAGGGTTGCCCCACCGTTGAAAACGTGATTGTCTTAAAACGTATCGGCGAACAGGCTAATATTACCATGCAGCCCGGACGCGATCTGTGGTGGCATGACCTGATGGCTAACGCTTCCCCCGACTGCCCGCCCGAACCCATGAATGGGGAAGACCCGCTGTTCATCCTCTACACATCCGGCAGCACCGGCAAACCCAAAGGCATCCTGCACACAACGGGCGGCTATCTCACCGGAGCCTACACCACCTTCAAATGGGTCTTCGACATCAAAGACACTGACCTGTACTGGTGTACGGCTGACATCGGTTGGATCACCGGCCACTCCTACGTCGTGTACGGCCCTCTTTCCAACGCCGCCACCGTCTTCATGTACGAAGGGGCGCCGGATCAAGGCAGGGATGAGGGCGGAGGGATGAGGGATGAAAATAATCCTGCCTCATCCCTCATCCCTCATCCCTCATCCCTGCCTGATAACGGGCGTTTATGGGATATGATTGAGCGGCATAAGATTACCATTCTGTACACCGCGCCGACGCTGATACGGTCGTGTATGCAGTGGGGGGATGAGTTTCCGCGCGCGCATGACCTGTCGAGTTTACGATTATTGGGCAGCGTGGGCGAACCCATCAACCCGGAAGCGTGGCTGTGGTATCACGAACATATCGGGAATGGCAACTGCCCGATTGTGGATACGTGGTGGCAGACGGAAACGGGCGCGATACTGATAACGCCCCTGCCTGGCCTGACCACAACGCAGCCCGGCAGCGCGACTCGCCCGTTCCCCGGCATTGTGGCGGATGTGGTGGACGAGAAGGGCAATCCGGTTCCCGATGGGAAAAAGGGGATTCTGGTCATTCGCAAGCCCTGGCCCTCCATGCTGCGAACGCTGTGGGGCAACGATGAGCGGTACAAACAGGTGTACTGGAGCGCGTTTCCCGGCCTGTATTTCCCAAGCGACGGCGCGATGCGGGATGTGGACGGCAATTTCTGGCTGTTGGGACGGGTAGACGACATTATCATCGTCGCCGGTCACAACATCAGCACGATGGAATTGGAAAGCGCGCTTGTGGAGCATCCGGCTGTGGCGGAATCAGGATTTGTCGGCAAAACGCACGAGGTCAAGGGACAAGTCCCAATCGCGTTCGTCATCATCCGCGAAGGACGCGCGCCCGACAAAGACGATAAAGCCGCTCTTAAAGCCCTGAGCAGCGAACTGAAAGCGTTTGTCGCCATGAAACTCGGCGCCATCTTCCGCCCCGACGACGTAATTATAATTCCCGAACTGCCCAAAACCCGCAGCGGCAAAATCATGCGAACATTGCTGCGCGACGTTGTCGAAGGCCGCGTCCCGGGCGACGTCACCACGCTCGCCGATCCCAACAGTTTCGCCAGCCTCAAAGACCAGTACGCGAGTGAGGAGGGTTAATTTTACCTCACCCCGGCCCTCTCCTTGCCGCGCATTCATATTAGCGCGTTAAAGCGAAGCAAACGCGCTTCCTTGCGCCAGGGGAGGGAGGCGCGTTTATGGAAGAGGAGCAATATAGGGAGACAGCGTCGAAATAGTGGCAATGCAGCGCTTTCAGCTACGATGTCCCGTTGTACTAATATGCGGTTGTCAAGTAGAGGCGTCGTGACCTCCGAGTGGTTAAGGCGAACGGGAGTGGACAGGCAGCTGCTTTCACCTCCTTCGGTGTTCTCTCGTATATCCTGACTCTGTTTTTCATGCGCCCTCTATTAACACTCAGGCGCGATTTTAGAAGTGTCGCAGGCAAAAAAATCGCGCGCAACAAAGAAAAATCGCGCGCGAGGCTGTGAATAACATTTAATCGCTTTTATGCGGCAGATATAGATGACGGGTGGCAACAGAGTCCGCGCTGACTGAGACAAGTTTTTGGTGAGTATCCCTTATGCGCAAGCGTCTGCGCAAAAAACTGCACCGGGACGAGTTTCAAGAGTTCGGCTTCCTGATTGTGTGGCAGTTCCATGAACATCAAAACCGTGGGGCGTTGCAGGCGTTTATGTCTGCTCTGGTTGACGCTATCGAGGAACGAGGCTTGACGTTCGGCGGCGGAGCCAATTCGGGGTCAGGTTCCGGTTTCTTGTGTCCGGCGAAACGCGGTTCTGCGCAGGAAGCGGACAGAAACTATTTGCAGTACCTTCTGAATAACCATCCGAAGGTAGCCTTTGTACAGGTAGAGGAATTGGAAGATGCGTGGAACCAGGAACCGCGCCAGTATCAGCACATCATAGATTTGCTTGATAGCGACTCGGAACTGAACAAGCCCACAATTATTATAATGCCACCTGCATCCGCGTAACTCATTGTACCCTCCGTGTTAGAATAACGTTGACGCGGGATAGTAGAACATTCTATGGCGTACCAACTTCAAGAAGAAGATGTGATTATAACTCTGGCACATCCTCACGGAAATATCGAGACTTCGCTGACCCACTGGATTGCCACTGGGCCAGGTCCACGCCCGTTGTTACGTCCTGTCGCTGCTAAAGGGAAGCGCACGGGCAAAGCCCTTCCCTTGTCCGTTATTCCGCTACGTTACAGAAATACCAATTTTTCGCGCATTCTAAATACGCTTACGATTGCTTGCCAGGCCGTGGTAAGCACAAACATACCACGCAAGAAAGTAGGAGAACCGAAACCTTGAACAAACCTTTTCCGGTTCTGCTTGGGGTTTGCCTGTTCCCATTGTTGCAAGCGCCTGTTCCCGCGCCGTTTCCGCAAAGCGGCGCGGGCAATTCATCTGCGCCGAACAACACCGCCCGATTTGTACATGATCCGTGCATCATCAGGGACGGGGCGTATTACTATGTGTTTGCGACCGGGCCGGGGATTCCGTTTCGACGCTCGAAAGACCTGAAGCAGTGGGAAGTTATGGGGCGCGTGTTTGCGGAAAACGTTCCCGCGTGGGCCAAAACGGAACTGCCGGACAGCCGGGGAATCTGGGCGCCCGACATCAGTTTTTACAACGGACGCTTTCACCTGTACTACACCGTATCTACGTTCGGCAAAAACCATTCGCTGATCGGAACCGCTTCCAACAAAACGCTCGATCCGGCAAGTCAAGAATACCATTGGACGGATGAGGGCAAGGTTTTCGAATCCACGCAACACGACGATTACAACGCCATTGATCCCAACATTCTGCCGCTGTCGAAAGATAAACTCGCGCTCACCTTTGGCTCGTTCTGGTCGGGCATCAAACTCCTCTATCTCGACGCGCATACCGGCAAACCATTTCCACCAGCCGCAGGCAATCGAAGCACTGACCAAAATGCCAATACTCAAAACAGCGTGATCGCCCTTGCCCGCCGCCCCTCGCCCGATGCGATGGAAGCGCCCTTCCTCATCAAGCGCGGCAAATTCTTTTATCTGTTCGTGTCCTTCGACTTCTGCTGCCGGGGCGTCAACAGCACGTACAATATCCGCGTCGGACGCGCCACCAACGTCGAAGGCCCGTATGCAGACCGCGACGGCAAAGCATTGCTAGACGGCGGCGGAACCCTCGTTCTCGCCTCACAGGGTAACGTCATCGGCCCCGGCCATTGCGCCATTATGCGCGACGCGGGAACAGACTACCTCGCCTACCACTACTACGACAAAGCCGCCAATGGCGTCCCCACCCTGCAAATCCGCCCGCTTATCTGGACACCAGACGGCTGGCCCGAACCCGGTACACCGCTTTGAGGAAGAAAAGGAGAAAAGGAGAGTGGGAACCGCGAAACATACGAAATAAACGAAAAAAGGACAAAATGAAAATGCACACCACGGATGGAACGGATAAAACGGATATACACGGATAAGAACAACATAATAGGCGGGCGTGATAAATTAAGCCCCTACGCCTTTGCGAATAATCCTGTTCAATCCTGAAAATCCTGTTAATCCTGTCTATTTCCCTTGTGTTCTTCTTTTTGTCCTTTTTTCGTGTATTTAGCGTATTTCGCGGTTCCCAATCTCCCCCTCTCCCTATCTCCCTATCTCCCTATCTTCCTTACGTATGGCGCTGCTTCGGTTCCCAGTTGAACGGATGCCGCGCTTGCGCGATTGTCAGGCCAACTACTTCGATGCGCTTGGGATCGTTCGTACCCAATCCGTGTTTGGCCGCCATAACGAGATGGTTGTCACCGGGAAAGGGGCCGGTTGCGGACGCGGCCTGTGGGTCATAGCCCATGCAGACAGTGGCAATGGCGTCCGTGCAGACGGGATTGCGTCCCGCGATTAGCAGATGTGGCTGTAGCGCGGCCAGTTCTGGCAGCCAGGGACCTTCGCCGCCGGATACGGTTTCAATGCCGTCAATCAGCGCGAAATCAATGGGACGGATGCGGATGGCGTCCATAACATGGCGCGGAACCCGGTAGCTTGGAACGCGCGGGCCGTTCGGGTCTACTTCCTGCGGCAGACCGGCGGCGGGCTTGTCCTTGCCCTGATGGAAGATGTCTATACGCGCCGACGTGCTGTTTTCGTTCGGGTCGTGCTGGCCGTAGAGCGCGGTGGGCGTGATGCCGAAGTTGTTCTTCATGGACAGCGTGACGCCCGCAGTGGCGTGGTTTTTCAGTTTGGCGAGCGAAATGTAAGTATCGCAGTCCGCATACGAGTGGTTCAGTTGGTACGCGGGGAACAGATCGCCCCCACCCGGCACTTTCACCAGCGTATAGGGTTTGGGGCCGCGATTACGGGTGTCTTCATACTCGACGGGCGCGTGAAGGGCGCTGAACGCCGCCAAATCCCAACCTAAGTTTTGCAGCGTCTTTTCCATAGGCTGCGTGCTGTACGTCCCCTCCACAAACCGGATACGCTTCGCGCCCGCTTTGTCCAACAGGGTGGCAAGGGCAAGCACGACATTCGGGTGAATGTGGAACGAGCGGGACGCGGGCAGGTTGCCAAAGCGGTTCATGGGGCTGCCAGTCAGGTTCACTTTAATGGCAACGGTTTTGCCCGATGCCAGCCTTTTCGCGCCGCCCGTCTGATCCAGCAGGGTTTGCACCCGCGCCGTAACCACTCCTAAATCGTAAGTTTCGCAACGCGCCAGAGCGACGGGCAGAGACGGCGCGGCGACTGCCTTATTTTGCGCGTCCGCTTCCATCCACAAGCCGCCTAATGTCACCGTTGCGGCGGCAATTCCCACATTTCGCAGCAGTTCGCGCCGCGTCGTTGGTTCGTATGTCATGAGTTTCTCCTCCAGAACATGCAAATGTTGTTCAAGGACGGTTCAAGATAACACTCTCATTTGGATAGTGAATGCGCTTTCAAATCTATGTCAACTGACGTTCTCAGCGTCAACAGCGTTCCCAAAATTTCTAACGGTTCCGAACACGCGGATGTCACGGCAGAAATAGTCCCGATTCGGGTTGCCAAACTTGTAAATCTTCCTCATTGCGCAGGCAGGGAGAAGGGCGCGGCGCGGCGAATTAACGCCTGTGAGAAACGTATTTTCAATAGACACGCTATTCTGACAGCAAGCCTTACGCTATCAACCCGAAACAAGCAAGAACATGTACATTAAAACCGCAACCATAACCAATGTGCGCTCCATCGCCAACCTGACATGGCAGATTCAAGAAGATCAGGCGGCAGGCTGGCACGTCATACTCGGCGACAACGGCGCAGGCAAAACGGCCTTTGTTCGTTCTCTTGCTTTAGCTCTGATTGGCCCTACTAATGCGTTAGCTCTCCGCCAAAACTGGAGTAACTGGTTAAGACACGAAAAACAAATAGGGCAAATTGGAGTTGATATTCTTGCTGCGCCTGACTACGACTATTTTGCATCTGTCAATCGAGAGGGGAATTTACCTCTGACGCAACCTTTATTATCATCAACTATTGTTGTTGTACACAAAGGGTCCAAAACTAAGTCTCGAACAAACACTTTGAAGAAGCCTTCTGCAACCATGTTGCTTATACGTCAGCAGGACCATGATAACATTGCTTCAAACAATGTTGTGCTTGGGTGGGGCACAGGCAAGCAGGATAGATCAACTTCGCAAAGACATGTGTGGGGAAACAACAAAGGTTGGTTTAGCGCTTCCTATGGACCCTTCAGACGTTTTTCTGGAGGGGATGAAGACTTTGAAGACACTCTTCATAGCAATCCGAAACTTGCCCGCCACTTAACTGCTTTCGGTGAAAATGTTGCTTTGACTGAAACGTTGAGGTGGCTGAAAGAGTTGCGATTTATCCAACTTGAAAATTCGCATGCCTTAGAAGGTCAGTTGCTTACAGCGATCCAAGATTTTGTCAACCACGATAATTTTTTGCCAGATGGAGTAGCTATCAAGAGGGTTTCTACCAAAGGGGTAGAGTTTGTCGATGGCAATGGATACCGTGTCAATGTTGAAGAACTTAGCGATGGCTACCGCTCTATTCTAAGTCTTACCTTTGATTTAATCAGGCAACTAGCTATTTGCTACGGGGCTGGCGAAATTTTGGCTCTGCCGATCCCACAAAAATTGTCGTACCTGGTGTCGTTCTTATAGATGAAGTAGACGTGCATCTACATCCGGCATGGCAACGGCGCATTGGCATCTGGTTCCGCAAGCATTTTCCGAACATTCAGTTCATTGTCACAACACACAGTCCGTTCGTCTGTCAGGCCGCAACAACTGTGTTCAAACTGCCTACGCCGGGAACGAATGAACAGGGAGAGATGATTTGCGGGACGGAACTAAATCGTCTGCTGTACGGCAACGTATTAGATGCTTACAGCACAGGGGCTTTTGGAAACAGTGTTGGACGCTCGGAAGAAGGACTGCATTTGGTGGAACGGTTGGCGGCGCTGAACATCAAAGAGTTGCACGAAGGCTTGAATGAAAACGAAGAACAGGAACAGGATTGGCTTCGCGCCATGATGCCGACTGCATCGCACATCACGGATCGGGAGGTCATAGCGAAATAATGCTTCGTTTACGAGACGCTTCCCTATCTAAAAATACGCAACGCCGTCTCGACGAGTACCAACGCAACATCAAAGCCATTACTGACTACACTCAGAAAATTGACGCCGCTAAAAACGAATTCACTGCTAAGAACAGAGAGAACAACTCTGCTTTCAGAGAGGTTCGGAGGGTACTTGCATCACTCTGTACGGGAACATTGCGCTGCATGTACTGTGAGGATTCGCAGCCGAATCAAATAGAACATATAAAGCCCAAGTCGCTCTACCCCGACCTTGTGTTTGTTTGGGAAAACTACCTGTATGCTTGCAGTCCCTGTAATCTGGGTAAATCGAACAGGTTTCATGTGTACTCGCAGCAGACTGGGCAAAAGATAAATCTGGCGCGTTCACCGAAAGCGCCTGTTGTTCCTCCCGAAGCAGGCGAACCTTTGCTCATCAACCCACGCACAGAAGACCCACTTCACTTTATGGAACTTGATATACGCGCCACCTTTAATTTCCGCCCCGCAGCAAACCTGACTTCGATTCAGCAGGAACGCGCGGAGTACACGATTGATGTTCTCGGCCTGAACAGTCGTGAAAATTTGCAAACCTCACGCGAACACGCTTACGAACACTACATACTGATTTTAGAGTTGTATGTCAACAACAAGCAGGCAGGCAAGAGTACGGAAGAATTGGCGCGTTTTCAGCGCTCAGTCAGTCGAACCAATCATGCGACAGTATGGGCGGAAATGAAGCGGCAGTATACCCTTATCCCCGGCTTGCAGGTGTTGTTTATGGAAGCACCTGAAGCCTTGAACTGGTAATTTGCAGATAACTGTATCCAATTACGAATGGAGAAGCCTTGTGGAACCGCATGATGGATCGTCGGACGAAGCTTTTTACCGGGAATTGATGGAGGAAGAGGAAGAGTTCTTTGCGATGGGAGATGTTGTCTTCAACGCCTGCTACATTGAATATGCGCTGGAAGATTGGCCGCTGCTTACTTCGCTGACAGACGCGGAAAAAGAGCGCATTTACGATGAGTTTGCCGAAGCCCTGACTATAGCGCAGTCGCCGCCGCAGGTAATCGGCGCGCGGGGCGCGAACCTGTATCTGGTGGCGCATCAGAGTCCCGACATGAGCATAGATGATATTGTCCACATTCTGAACGCCGTTTGCGATCACATCGGGCAACGCTACACCAATCAGGACGGCCCCCAGGATTGGGACGCGGTTTCTCTGGGACGCCGCGACATTCCCGAAGTCGTGATACGCATCGGGGGCAAATTGTATGGCGACAACGCTTCCGATAAGGTATCGTAAGTGTAACGCTGTTTATGTCAATCTATAACCCCTCTGTCTTTTAATAGAATCCTGAGAGCCTCTCCAGATAGGTTCCCCTTCTCCCAACTTTGGGAGAAGGGGTTAGGGGTTGAGGGCCAGTTGGAATAGGCTCTAAAGGAATTGCTCGTGGCTGTTGTCACCTTGCCCGAATTGTCGCAAGCGGTTGTTACGCAGCCTGCCGCCCGATCCCGCGCCCGACGGTTCCGGCGCGGGCTTATCTACACAGGCGGCATTTTGCTGTCGGTTATGCTCGGACTTGCGCTGATTTACGCCGATATTTTCCTGACCGGTAGGCCGCTGCTTTACAGTCTGCAAACGGTTCCCACCCGCCCGGTGGTGGTTGTGTTCGGGGCCGGTTACACGCGCAACGGATTGTCACCCATTCTCTATGACCGCGTGTACACCGCCGCGCAATTGTACAAAACGGGCAAAGCGCGTAAACTGCTGATGACCGGCGACAACAGCACGGTCACGCACAATGAGCCGGAAGCGATGCGGCAGGCCGCGCTGAAAATGGGCATTCCCAAACGCGATATTGTGCTGGATTACGCCGGTTTCCGCACATACGACAGCCTGTATCGGGCGCGCGATATTTTCGGCGTACAGCAAGCGATTCTGGTCACGCAGGCGTACCATCTGCCCCGCGCCCTGTATACCGCCCGCGCGCTGGGCATGGATGTCGTGGGCGTCCCCGCAGACCGGCGCGATTACGGCGCGGTGATGCCCCGCTACAAGGCGCGCGAATTTCTGGCTATCGAAAACGCCTGGCTGGAAGCGCATATCACGCACCCCGTTCCCACACATCTTGGGAAGAGAGAACCAATCTTTAGGTGATTAGGGTTCTATGGTTCTATGGTTTTAGGGTTCTGAGGTGTTCAGGCACACGGTTCAAAGGGGTGGAAAGCACAAAAACAATGTATTTCCCCTAAAACCATAGAACCATAGAACCCTAAAACCCTGATACCCGTATACAGCGTTGTGTTCTGTCGCAGTGGCAGTGCCGAAACCAGATCATTTTGCGAACCCCTACCATCAAGGAGAATGTGCCATGAACCCGTCTCAGCTCAATCTGACCTTCGTGTACTACCCGGACACCGATGAAGAACCCGTTGTGATTGCCGAAGTGCAGAGTATCCATGTGCCGCGCATCGGCGAGTCCATTATGATGGACGTGGACGAAGCGGAAAAGAAGGGGATTACCAATGTGTGGGAAGTGATTGACGTGTACTACGAGCTTCCCAAAGAGGGCGGCGACAAAACGCTGCAAAACGTCACCGTGTACATTGATCCCAGCGAGGATGAGGACGAGGACGAGATTTAAGAAACGGCGGGAGAGACGAAAGCCTCTGTCTTTTCAAGTGTGATAACTATTCACCACCAAGACGCCAGGAACACCAAGCTATAAAAGGCGCAAAACAGGCGAAGCAATGTTTTTCTTCGCATTCTGCTTGGTGTTCCTGGCGTCTTGGTGGTGAATAGTTACCCCTCCAATGTATATCGAAAACAGGCTACACGCTTGGTGCGGGATGAACGCCAAGTCCGGGCGCGTCGGTTGGGCTGACGGTTCCATTCGCATACGTCGCGCCAACGAATGGGTCGGGATTGAGGTTGAGATGGCTGTCCAGATCGAGTTCGTCTACCAGGGAGCCTAACTGCGCCGCTGCGGTGATTGCCAGCGAGGTTTCCGACATGCAGCCGATCATCAGTTTCAGGCCGTGCGCGCGAGCGGTATGGATGATGCGCAGGGCTTCGCGCAGTCCGCCGCATTTCATCAGTTTGAGGTTCACGCCGTCCACATTCTTTGCCAGAGGGGGAATGTCGCGGGCGGTTCGGACGCTCTCATCCACATAAATCGGCAGTGGCGCGTGTTTGTGCAGAACGGCTAAGTCCGCTTCCCGCCCACGCGGTAAAGGCTGTTCTACAAACGCCACATTCCGCTCTGCCAGCCAGTCGAGCGTATGCTGCGCTTCCCGAACCGTCCAGCCGCCATTAGCGTCCACGCGCCAGCCGACGGGGACGCTTCCGGTTGTCTGCGCGTACTCCGTCGCCGATTCCTGCGCAGCCATGAAACCCGCTTTATCCGCCGTCAGACCCTGCGAGTTGCCGAGTTTGATTTTCAGGAATTTGGCGTTTGTTCGCGCCAGAAGTTCGGGAACGCGGACGCGGATTACATCGGGCGGATTGATGCCGATTGTGAGCGAAGTCGGCGGCATGACGGCAATGTCCAGTCCAAGCAGTTTCCACACGGGCATATTCAGCCGCTTGCCCTGCCAGTCGTGCAGGGCGCAATCCAGCGCGCAATACGCCGCCCGCTCGCCCTCCTGCACATTCAGCAACGTTTCGATGCGCTGCATGTCCCAGGGCGCAACATGGGCCAGCAGGGGTATCCAGCGCAGAAGGGCGTTTTCGGCGGTGTCCGCTGTTTCCGCAACCGCCCCGCCGGATGTGGGAGCCATCTCTCCCATGCCCGTAATCTTCTCATGTTCCACCGTCACCAGCAGGTTTTCCGAACCCGCGCTGGTTCCCCGGCTGATCGTGAGCGGATGCCGCTTGGTAACGCTGAAACTCTCCACACTGATATTCATATTGTTCATGTCCTGTTCGTTCGCGTTCTGCTATGCTTCTTGCTGTACTTGGCGCTATGCGGAAACAGTATTCACCATGCCGCCTCCCAATCCCTGTTGGAGTTTGCCGGGGATTTTCAACGCTTGCTGTGAAACAGGGGCCGGGGATTTCAGATTAAATCTCTTTCCCCGGCAGGAAAGTGCAAGCGTCCTGCGGACGCGGGAATCTTGATGCTATGCAATCGCGTCCGAAGGACGCTTGTTTTGTGTAGACAGGGATTTTCAATCCCTGGCAACCACGCCGCGCTCATTTCACAGCAAGCGTTTTCAACACCCGTTTTCGGCGCAAAATGGTGTACAATTTCCATTATGAAACCGAAATTTCGCGCCCGATGGATACTGCTAACGGCAATCGCGCTTATAATGGGCGCTTTCCTGTATATGGTCGTTGCCGGGTCACGCGCCGAGCGGCTCAATGCGACGCTGATTCAGGCCGCGTACACAGGGCAGGAACAACAAGGGGTGGCCTGCTTGCAGCAGGGCGCGGACGCGAACCTGCGCTTCGATTCACGAACGCGCAAGCCTTTTCCTTCCGGCTTCTGGTCAGGGCTGAAGGCGCGATTGCGCGGCAAATTGTCGGGAGATGAGTTGCAAAGCGTTCCCCTGCTGTCCCTGACTGCCGCCTACAGCCGCAAAATCCTGTTGCCGGAACTGCTTGCGCGCAACGCGAACGTGGATGCGCCGGACGGCATGGGCAGCACGCCCCTGATGTACGCCGTAGACCACAATGACCGCGACATTCTGCTGGACCTGCTCACAGCGCGGGCGGATGTGAACCACGCGAACAAGATCGGCAACACGGCCCTGCACCTTGCCGTCGCGCAAAAAAACGCGGTCAACTGCGCCCTGCTGCTGGATCACGGCGCAAACCCGAACCTTGCCAACGCCGAAGGGCTAACGCCCCTCGACGACCTTGCCGTCCTTGCCGCTGAAGTGCATCGAGAGTGGCTGGCAACGTATATGGACGTGCTGGCTAAATCGGGGCAGAAGCATCCCGCGCCCGTCACGTCGCCGCCCGGAGGTGTCGTGTTGCCGTCCCACCCGACCCCGGAAATGGTGACGCGGCAGCATCAGGCGCAATTGAACCGATTGCGTTCACTGGTCAATCTGCTGCAATCGCATGGCGCGGCCACATCCGCCCAAACCCAAACGCTGCTTGCCGACAGTTTTTTGCTCGACCCGCAGGAGGCGCATCAGGGATTGGCCCCGCCGACACATCGTTGAGGTTGGTGGTTGGTGGCTGGTGATTGGTGGTTGGAACAGGAACATTTCCGACTTCTGCGCGTAGTAGCAGTTTCTAAATTTTCACTTTGAACTTTTTATATAGCGAGGAAAATCATTGCCACGACGACACGATGCGACCACTACTGAGGCTGCGGATACACTGAATCCCACACCCGACGCGCCCGAAGCTACGGTTGCGAACACGGAACCCTCTTCCAAAGCCAACAAGAACAGGAAATTGCCCCGGCGTGAGTTCGTTAAAGGGCTTGTGGCGGCGGGATTGGCGGGAACCGCGTCTGCCGCTGTCGCGGAAGAAGTCAACGCGCCCGCAGTTGCGCCCGAAGACGCCATTACCACAGGGGATATTGCCGCAGCCGATAAACTGGCCGGACGCGCGTATACGGACAAACAGCGCGAACAGATGACGCGCTCACTTGGCGCTATTCGCCAGAACATACAGACATTACGCACGGGCGATACCGACCCGCTGCTCGCGCCCGCCGTCCATTTCGACCCGCGCCTGCCCGGTATGAAGTTCGCGACCGGCAAAGGTTCGTTCCGCATGAGCCGCGTTCCCCTGCCCCACTACGACGGCAACCCGGAATCGCTTGCTTTTGCTTCCACAGTGGAATTGTCCGCGCTGATCCAGGCGGGCAAAGTCACCTCTATGCAGTTGACGCGCATGTATCTGGACCGGCTGAAGACGCTACGGCCCGCGCCTGCTCAACGTAGTCAACCTGACGGAAGACCTGGCGCTGAGGCAGGCGGAACGCGCCGACAGGGAAATGGCGGAGGGCAATATCGCGGCCCGCTGCACGGCATCCCCTGGGGCGGCAAAGACCTGCTGGCAACCAAGCAATATCCCCACGACCTGGGGCGCGAAACCCTATGAGCATCAGATTTTCGATTACGACGCGACGGTTGTGGAGCGGTTGGAAGCGGCGGGCGCGGTGCTGGTCGCCAAACTCACGATGGGCGAACTGGCGATGGGCGACGTGTGGTTCGGCGGCATGACGCGCAATCCCTGGAACACAAAGCAGGGTTCCAGCGGCATCCTCGGCGGGGCCGGGCAGCGCGACGGCGGCGGGACTGGTCGGCTTCAGCATCGGCACGGAAACACTGGGCAGTATCGTCAGCCCCTCCGTGCGCAACGGCGTGACGGGATTGCGGCCTACGTTCGGGCGCGTTTCCCGCTATGGAGCCATGCCGCTCTCGTGGACAATGGACAAAATCGGGCCGATGTGCCGGGGCGTGGAGGATTGCGCCCTCGTCCTGAACGCCATTTACGGCCCGGACGGACGGGACGCGACAGTGGCAGATGTGCCGTTCCGCTGGAACCCGAACCTGCCCCTGAGAAACCTGCGCGTGGGCATAGACCAGACCGCGTTCGATGCCGCCGCCAAAGAGGGCAAACGGGCGCAAACGTATAAGGACGCGCTGGACACGCTGCATAAAATGGGCGTGACGCCTGTTCCCATCGACCTGCCCAAAAACGCGCGAATTGTATCAGCCGATTGCCTGGCTGACCATTGACGCGGAGGGCGCGGCGGCTTTCGACAAACTTTCGGCAAGCGGCAAACTGGATGAACTGGCGCAGCAGGAAGATGGCAGTTGGCCGAACACGTTCCGCATCGGCAGCACCATTCCCGCGTCCGACTATCTACAGGCCATGCGCCTGCGAACCCGCTTGCAGCAGGAGATGGCCGCCACGTTCAAGGACATAGACTGCTACGTGACCGTTCCCTTTCACGGCCCCACTCTGGTATACACCAATCTGACCGGCCATCCCACGCTGGTAACGCGCTGCGGACTGGTGGACGGCGTTCCCCAATCCATCGAGTTTGTCGGCAACCTGTACAACGAAGCCGCCATTCTGCGACTTGGGTTGGCGTATGAACGCGCTACCAACTGGCACAAGCAATGGCCCGATATGCAGGGATGAGGGATGAGGGATGAAAAGCCGATCCGCCCGCTTTCGCCGCGCCCTGCGTAATTGGGGGATTGGCGTATTGTCCTGCGCCGCGTTTGCGGCCTGGACGTATCAGGGAGCGCGGCGGAAATCCCTCAATATTGGCCTTCTGGAAGCGGTTGCAGACCGGCAGGAAGACCTGAGACATAAACAGCAAAAGGATTTGTCCTATGCCGGACACACGGATAAAATAGAAGATTTGCTTCAACAGGGGGCGGACCCGAATGTTCACACGCAAGCCTATCCCTATGGCTCTTTCCCTGCGGAGATGAGCCATCGTTTTCAGCGCGGGATGCTGTCCTTCTCATACTGGCGCTACGAATTTCGGGACGAGGCCCTTGCTCACGATCCGCGAGAAAGCGGACCGTCACTTCTCTGGAAAGCCGTCGAGGATAGAGACAAAGCGCTCTTCAACACTCTGCTGCGGTATGGAGCCGACTCCAACGCCTCGTATGAAAATTGGGAGCGTAAGAACGTCACGCTCCTCATGCTGACAGCGAAATGGGGAGATGCGGACGCAATGCGGCATTTACTTCAGCGCCATCCCCACATCAATATTCGGGATAGTCTGGGCGCGACGCCCCTGCACTACACCATTTACGATTACAAATTTGAAGCGGCGCGTCTGCTCCTCCAATCCGGCGCGAATCCCAATGTCTGGGACAACTTCGGCTACACGCCCCTGATGAACATTGCGATGTTTGCGCATAATGTGGTTCCCGAAAAAGACGTGATTGCTATTGAGAACCTGCTGCTGCTGCGCCATGCCAACGTGAACCAACGCAACAAGTACCACAAAACCGCCCTCACCATTGCCCGCGAACAGCACAACGACGCCCTGATTCCCCTCCTTCTTCAGCATGGCGCGACTGAATAAGATGTTCGCGCAAAGAGCGAAACAGTATAAAATGCCGCGTCCGTGCAGACGCGGCATTTTTGAAACGTTTTCAAAGTTGCCGTGAACAACAGAAAGCCTGTATTCGCAAGTAGACTCCTGAGAAAGGTGTCTTATTTCTGGCTACTTGAACGCGATCAGGCTCCCGCTTGACACCGCGTACAACGTTCCGTCTGATCCAACAGCAGCAGGATATACGGAGGCGGTTCCGCCATTGGGGCTGATGTACGCCCATTGCGCACTGCCGTCCGTTGGCTTAAGCGCGAGCAGAGCGGCGGGAGAAGGATAATTGAAGGTGCCGCCGGGATTGTAGTCGTATCCGTAGTAGACGATTCCATCAGCGGCAACAATGGGGTTGCTTGTTCCAACAAAACCTCCTGAACTATACGACCATTTCTGGTTTCCTGTCGCTCCGTCAAAAGCGAAGAGGTTGTATCCTCCATTGAATCCGACGATGCCACTGGAAAAGTGACCATTGATGTAGTAGACAACGTTTTCGGTTGGGGAGACAGCGGGCAAAGAACCAAACCAGTTGGCTCCCGCATACTTCCACAGGAATGCCCCGGAACTGCTGCTCAGAGCATAAAGCGAATACGAGCCGTAGAACAACCCCGATATGAACAGGGTACTGCCGTCACTGCTTAAAACCGGCATAGCAATCGGAGCCGCTGCTCCACTCTCAAGCGCAGCCCGCCACACCATCTGCCCCGCGCTGATGGCCTGAACCGAAGCGTTTGTCGAGATGAATACGGTTCCATCCGGGCCGATACAAGGCGTGGAGGGTATTAGGGGCGCATCCGCCACATACTTCCACGCCAGCGCGCCGCTGTCACTGGAAATGGCGTACAGCGTGTTATCGGCAACCATGTAAATCAAGCCGTTGGGCGCGAGCGTCGGCCCCGAATAGTTGCTGCTTCCGGTATCATTGAAAGTCCATTTGACGGCCTGCGTCGCGCTGTCAAGCGTTTGCAGTTTCCGGTTGGGCGACGTGACAATCGCGGTTCCATCCGAGGCAATCACGACGCCGCCGTTCGCGCTGACGCCAGCCGCCGTCCATTTTTGCGCGCCCGCGCTGTCGTAGGCCGTCAGCGCGCCGGTTGTGTTATCTGGAACGTACAGCGTTCCATCCGCGCCGATGACCATGTGAATTGCGTCCGCGGATGAGGCTGTGAGTGTCGTGTTCCACTTGATGTTGTTGGTCGCGCCGCTTCCCGCGCCCACCGCGCCGTTCCCGATACCGCCCCGGTATTTAGCCCACCCGGAATTTGCCAGGGACAATGTTGTGGCGATAATCTGCACATCCGCCTCATCGGAAATACCGGCTCCCGGTTCCGATAGGCGCACTCGGGCGGTTCCCGGCGTTTTGCCGGTCAAAACTCCATCGGGCGTTAAATCGGCAAAGGCGTTTCCCGAAACAAGCGTCCACTGCAATGCGCCGCCCACAAGCACGAGGACATATCCATCCCGATCCAGCGCCTGCCCCGACAGCGTAATATGCTGGCCCATCGGCAGTTTGATCGGCTGCCCGAGAACCTTCACCGTCGAGATCGTGCTGGACATGGTGAGGTTGGCGTCGGCAGTCTGATTGAACGTCACGACAACCTGGCTGGAAGCGGCGGCAACGGTTGTGCCTTTGCCATCCAAATCCTGCTGCGCCGCAGCGTTCAGAACATACGTTCCAACCCGAATTTCCTGATCGAACAGAACGGTTTGGTTTGCGCTGCCATCCGCAGGCCGGTTTATCGTCAGATCGTACCGGACACCCGGCAGCGTTGTGAATTAAGTTCAGCACCATGCTTTGCGCGTAGGAGGGAATGTAACGATGCGGAGGCGTGGCCCTGTTCTTTGGAGGCCACACGATACGCAGGCGCACTTTGCCCGTACCCTTGCTGGCAGCCACGCTGGATTTCCCCGAACCGCCGCCGCAGCCGGTCAGCGAGACAGCGATTCCCGAACTACCCAACAGCAGGGCAAAGTTGCGGCGGGTCAAATTCTGCTGTTTTTTGTTACTGGATTCCAACGTTCACCCCCGTTCCATAGGCCACAATCGTTATATCGGCCTGCGCTGTCAGCCCCAGCTTATCCTCGGTGGCCTGTACCCGCGCGGTTCCCTCTCCATTGGCTGTCAATGTGCCATCCGGCGTCAGGTTCGCGAAATCGCTTCCGCTCACCAGTTTCCAGGTGACTTTCCCAAACGGCTGATTTGTGGGCTTGCCGGTCAAATCAACAATAGCGACCTGAAGCGCGAGGCTCTGTCCGGCTTTGAGGGTAAGCGGCTGGTTCAGCACCTGAAAAAAGTTCTGGTCGGCAACGTACGCGTCCGCTTCGGCGGCAATGTTGGCGTTGGGTTCGGTGACGCGAATACGCGCCGCGCCGTTTTGCTGTCCGGTGAACAGTCCAGCATCCGAAACCACGCCCGCCGCTTGTCCCGACACCACGCTGAACTGTAGCGCCGAAGCGGGCAGCAGCACAATCGCGCCATCCGGGTCTACAGCGTTCGCCTGCAATTGCAGCGTGGTTCCCATTTTCACGATGAACGGCTGATTCAGCAGGGTCAGGGATTTCAGCGTACTATTGAGCGTCAAGTCAACGGTTGCGGTTTGCCCTGCATTGAGCTGCGATTTGGTTGTGGCGATGGCGACCGTTGCGCCCTGTCCGCCAACATCTGCTCGCGCGGCGCAGGCTATCGCGTAAGTTCCTACGGGCAACAGGCTTTCTATTGTAATGGTTTGGGAAGTCTCGCCATCAGTGGGACGATTGGCGACTGCCGTATATCGCTGCGCGGCGTTGCCTTTTGGATACACTTCGATGTACAGGCTTTGCGCGTAAATCGGCAGATAGCGTGACGCCTTTTTTGACTGAGCAGGCCACTGAATACGAAAAGCCAGTCGGCCTGTAGACTTCGCCACCGTATTAGATGCAGGGGCAGACGTGTTACCGCCCATAGCGTTGACCACGCTCTGATTCGATCCATTCCCGCCACACCCGCACAGACAAGCCGCCAGCAGGGGAACGCAAAGCCAACCTACTTTAACGTCCATTGTTGCGTCCTCCTTTGAATTGAAATGGATTTCGCCCATTTGCGCCCCTTACGTTGGGAGAGTTGTGTACTCCCGATGCGCTTTTCACGTTGACATCAAACCCAAAACCTAACGCGCTGATCGGTTTCAAATCAGGCAGGCTGCCGATGGATGTTAAATCAACGGTTCCGACAGTGCGTTTCGGAATGTAGCCGGGGCTGGCGCAGATCAACTCCGCATCTGTAATCGGCGGAACAGCGGCTCTTGTGCTGCCCACTTCGCGCCTGATATAAATCGCGAAGTTTGATGCCAGAAAGGAGATGGAGTTGGCAGAGATTGAGGGCTGTATGAACTGCGCATTGCGCTGTCCCAGATCGTACAGCAGCGCGGCAGTGGCATTTGCAATGTTGTCAAAGGTACGCGGAATGTTCCCGTCAGAATGGGGCGCGTTGTTGCCGCCATACCCCGAAATCACCACGCGCGCCGCTTTAGGATTGCTGGCAAGTTTCGGCAAGTCCGGCGAACCGGGTGTCGGAGGCGGGACCGGCAGGGTTTGCATTGTGGTCGCTCTCGGCCCGCTTCTCCACAAAGCGTCACACTCCGCAAACGGACCGGGCGCGGTAGCATTAACCTGAGCCGCCGCAAACTGAGCGCCCGATGGAGTGCCGCTGTCGGGTACAAAGGTCATGTTCCACAGTTGCGCTCCGTTCTGAAGTCCATCTTGAATCAGCGGGGCCAACTTGTCAGTACACTCATTTGCGTTCCTTCAAGAATTGCTTAACACTTTGATAGAGCAACGGAATGTGTCAAGGATTTTGAGACAAAAAGCGAAAGTATTTTTATGTAGCGAGCAGTCATTCCTCGCCACTCAACCGGCAACCGGTGCTGTGCCTTCGCCAACGGGCAACGCAGGCGCATTGATCCAGACGACGTTGGGTAACTGCCCCGCCTGCGGACGCTCTCGAAAGCGTTGCGGATGCGCGGCATAGGCGTTATCTAACGTGACTTGCCGCTGCGCCAATACCTGCGTTGCTTCGCCGAAATGCACCTGTTCGGGCGTAAGCAACACCAAGCCGGTATGGTGGTGGCACGTATTGTACCCGACAAAGTAGTCCTGGCAGAACGTCTGCGCGTCTTCCTGGCTGCTAAAGCGCTCCGGGAAGTAGGCGCTGTACTTCATCGTTTTGAACCCGGCTTCCGAGTACGGGTTGTCGTTGCTGACACGCGGGCGGCTGTGCGAACGGGTCACCTGCAACGAAAGTAAGAGCTGCGCTACCGACTGGCTTTTCATCGGCCCGCCGCGATCCGCATGGAGGGTGAGTTGGTTAGGCGCGATGTTGTATTTACGACAGGTTTCTTGCAGCAGCTTGTGCGCCAGGTATTGACACTCCCGGTCTGCGAGCATCCAGCCGACCACATAACGACTGTAGATGTCCATAACCACATATAAGTAATAGAAGCGACCCGAATGGGCGTCTTCAAGTAGGTGATGTCCCATGTCCACACCTGATTAGGGCCGGTTGCCTTAAGTTCAGGTTTGCTATACGCCGGATGCCTGCGAACCCGCCGACGCTCACAGATGGCTTGGTGTTCGTGCAGCAGGCGATACATCGTGCGATAGGAAGCGTGATACACGCCTTCTTGCAGCAATTGCGCATACACCTGCCGGGGCGAAGCGTCTACAAAGCGTTCCGACAAGAGTAGATTGAGCAACAGGGCGCGTTCCTCTTCCGACAAGCGGCGAGGAGAACCCCGTTGTGCTTTGGGAACAAGGACGCCTTCTTGGATTGTGCCCGTACCAGCGTGTTGCTCCCGGTAGAAGCGGGCGCGGCTCAGTTGCACCGCATCACAGGCGCGGCCAATCCCGGTCGTTGCGCCCGCTTCGGCAACCAGGCTTATTCGGGCGGCGTTTCTTCCAGTGTCAGGTCGAGCAAGGCCGCTACTTTTTTTTGGAGTTCCAGCAGAACGCGCAGTTTCTGGTTCTCGGTTTCCAGAGCGGCCATCCTGCGGGCATCGCGTTGGCGGGCGGCTTCTTTGTCTTTGCGCTGCTTCTGCGCCTGGGCAGAGTTCTTCTCGCCCAACTGACCCGCCTCGCGCAGTTTGCGGAAGTTGGCAAGCGTGGAGGAGTACAGCCCTTCGCGGCGAAGCAGCGCCCCCAACTCTCCCGGCTTGACGCAGGCGTCGGCTTCTTTAAGGATGCGCAGCTTGTACGCAGCGGTAAAGCGGCGGCGCGTGGGGCGCGTTTGCACCTGCGCCTCCGGGCGCAGCGCGGGGGAGGGCGCGCTGTGGTGTCCATTGTTGGTGAGGCGAGTGGTTGGGCTGTCTGTCAACGGCGTATTCATCTGAGAAATCCATTCTCCGCCCTGGCGATCTACACTATTTCGTGTACGGGATTTTGTCTCAACCTATTGTGGCACACAGGGCAATACTCCTTCGAACCCCAGCGCAACCAAGCCAAGTCCTGTTGGCGCAGTGGGAACAGTGGCAGCAATCTCCGCTCCATCAGCCGCTATCGAAAGTACGGATCGGCCCAGGGAGATGCTACAGCCCACTGCTTCTGCGTTCAAATTCCCCGACTTGGAAAGCGCGGCTGCCGCCAGGTCAACGTAAAAACCGGGTTTCTTAACTTCGTCTCCTAGCTTCTGCGCGTACTTGGTGGTAATTTTTTTTGTATCATTCAACAAGGCATCTTGAACCACAGGAGATGAAAAACTAGGGTTTTTCTTCCAGGCTTCCCCAGTTACAGTGCCTTCTTTGTAGTGTTCGCTTAAGGAATCGACAAACAAGTGTTTAGCCTTGTCGATTGCTGTATCCACTACCTCGCCGAGCGAGTCCCCAATTCCTGCCCGACTTCGGGAGGAACCGAACCGGTATCCAGGACAGAATGGAATTTGCGCAAGAATTGAGGGAATACGCCCCACCTCATTGATCACGCTGTCGGGCGTAACATTCTCGGAAATTTCCAATTTCCAAGAAGACTGCGCCCCTCCAAGGTGTTGAGTGATACTATCAATCCAGTTGTTGTAGGTGTTCGCGAGTACAGCATACATGGCAAGACGACTAAGCTCATCCGGTTCGCTTGTTACCGCATCCATAAGTTGCTGCAAATAGCCGAACTGCCAGTAGCGCATCATGCCGCCAATTGTCATTGCGGCAGCATACATGCGCGACATCATTGCCGTCCCCCACTGCGGGTTGCTCAGGTTCGCGTTTGCAGGCAATGGATTTTGGCTGACGATGGTATCCCCCTGATAAGCGAGGTCATCGAGCGTCAGGATAGTGTCCATCAGACGCTCATACACGATATTGGCAGTACGTTGAGCATGAAAGCAGATTTGGACGTATGTAGCAGCGTTTTCGTGAGAGGGAGTATCCGTTGTTGCCCGGGAGGTTGGCAGGCTGTTCAGAAAAGCCATTGATTCATCGGCGGCTGCCGAAGGCTGACTCATGGTTTCAGACAGAAGCTTCCCGGCATAAGAGTATTGAGTGAGTTGATTGGCAAGATCGCCTGTAAGTTTGGTTCGGGATACGTCCAGCACAGTGGATGTTGCTCCTGATGTGCCAGTGGGATTTGTTGGATTTCCGGGAGTTGTAGGGTTGCTGCCGCTGCTACAGCCGGATAAAAGGAGTGCGCTTGTTAATGCGCCCGCGTAACGCAGCAGGTCGCGCCGGTCAAGGGAGTGTTTCTCATCGGGTGGTAAACTCATGCTTGCTGTATCTCCACGTTGGATTGAGATTGAAGCTGACAGGGGACAGCAACATCGGCTTCGATCTGCTGTCTCTAACAACCTCTAAACATTGAATGATTTCTTCTACGGGGAGCAGTATAGCGGACTGGCGTTGCAAAAACGTCAGGTTAAGCGCCATTTTGCGCAAATTTTGCTTCAAAGTTAAATTTAACTTCACTACCGGACACCTTTTTCCGGGCATTGAAAATACCCGTCTGAGTGGCGTTCCGCCAAGCGTCCTACGGACGCGGTAGGCTGTTAAACGCTGAATTGGCGTCCGTAGGACGCTTGACCGCAGGCCATTGAGACAGGGGTTTTCAACCCCTGGCAGGAATGTGTCCGGTAGTGAAAATTTAACAAGGAGAGTGGGCATTAACTTTCTTTGAAATCATCCTGTGAGGCGCGGCAAGACACAGATGTTAACATCAATGCAGGCAAAGCAGGCTTGAGCAGGGACAAATTCATGCCAATTTGCCAGAATGAAGGAATTTGCCACCCTGAGTGGCGTATTATACAGAGGCTTTCCGCTTTTGAGGCTTCGTCCTTAGTGGCAGCCATGTAACACCCGTTCGAGAGCCGAAACAGGTTAGCAGCACGTCTATGGCGTTTCGCCATGGCTGTAGTTACGCCCGTCATCCAGCGCCGGACAGCAATTCTACTCAGCGGCAGGGTGCGAGTTGTCGCCGCAACTTCGACGCTGAGAAGACGCGCCCATGCTCGTCCCGGCGACAACTCGCACCCTGCCGCCTACAGTGATTGCCGCCGGTTTCCAACAGGATTAGTAACTTTTCGGCTCGACCCTATACAGGAAAAAGGAGAAAGCCTCGAAACGAACGGCTTTTTCCTTTCTCCTTTTTCCTAACCATAATGGAGTTGTCAGCAGCAAGTCTGCGATGTTTCGTCGCGGCTGAAGTCATGCCTGTCATCCGTCACCGGGCAGCAATTCTACTCAGCGGCAGGGGGGTACCCATCGCCGGACCTTCGACGCTGAGTAAACGAGTTCATGTTCGCTTCGGCGATGGGTACCCCCCTGCCGCCTACAGTGATTGCCGCCGGTTCCTTACAAGATCAGTGATGACTCCATTCTGCTGTTTGTGATTGTTTGAACCATGATTTTGATGATTTCAGGATTAGCATGATTGAGGAAATGTATCATCATGTTAATCATCAAATCACATAAATCATGGTTCAAACAAAAATTGTTTGCGCGAACATTGCCAGCATTGGGCCTGCGGCGTTTCGCCGTGGCTGCGGTTATGCCTGTCATTCAGCACCGGACAGCAATTCTACTCAGCCTGCGCATTAATTGCACCTGCTTGTTTTCGACGCTGAGGCGACAAGTCCATACTCGTCAAGCAGGTGCAATTAATGCGCAGGCCTACAGTGATCGCCGCCGGTTCTTTACGTGATTAGTGGCCTGTTCGCATTTGCATAATAGCCCTCAACCCCTGACCCCTTCTCCCAAAAAAGCCTGGGAGAAGGGGAACTGTTGAATTAAAATGATTTGGAACCTGGGAGAAACGGTTATGGCTCAGGAAGAACCTTCTGGATTGGGAGCGATTGCGTCCCTGTTCAAGCGTTTGTTCGGCGGGGGCGCAGTCGCTACAACTCCTGCCGCGTCGTCAGCGTCTGCCGATACGTTCCCGCCTGTCAACACAGCCCTGCCCGCAATTGAAATTACGGACGCCAACCGCGCCGAATGGAAACAGGTGGCGCAGACCGCTCCGTTCGCTTACGGCTACTGGTCGCAGGTGAAACGGCTGTACAAAACGGCGGAAGCCGTTCAGGATTGGGACATTTTGCAGCCGATTGCCGCCCGTCTGGACATTCAGCCGTTTGCCGAAAAGCCGGAAATGCTGCCTACGCCTGTTTCGCAGGCGGGCATCACGAATGTCCATCGCGTTCTCGTATCCGGCAACCTGGCCTATTTGCTGACAAACGGCACTCGTCCCGGCCTGCACATTGTGGACGTTTTCGATCCCGTGCAGCCCCGGCCCCTCGGATATGTGAACATCGTTAATCCTCAGGACATTGTTTTGAATGGCGGCACGGCTTATGTGCTGCAAGGCGGCCAGAATTACAACAAAGAGGGCATGGTTCATGTTCTGGAGGTGTCCGACCCGGCCAATCCGCGCAGCATTGGCGCCGGCGATTTGAAATATCCTACTCGCATCGCCTATTTGGGCGCAGCCGTAGCCGTTATCAGCAACCACTACCGCGAATCCTATTTGACGATTCTGAACGTTTCCAATCCCGCTAATCTTGTCACCGTCAGCAAAACCAAAATAGACGTACCTCTCAGTTTTGCCGTAGCCAATCAGCGCATTTACATTCTGTCGGGTGAGCGCTATAACAACCGCCAGAAAATCGTCACCTACGATTTATCCAACCCTTTTCAGCCGCGTCAGGTGAACTCGCTGGACGTTCCGGGGGCGACGGACATTGCCATTCGGGACAATCACCTGTTTGTCACAGTCGGACGCGCCAACTACTACGAGACGGCTTCGGAGAATTTGGGGCTGCGCGTATACCGTTTGGATGCCGCTCACATCCCTGTCATTCCCGCCATAACGCTGAAATTTGAAAGCGCGACCTCCCTTGTACTCGGCAAGGGGCATGCTTTTGTCAGTTTTGAAGGGCCAGGCTATAATAACGTCGAACAAAGCGGCGTAAAAATCGTGGACATTGCCGTTGCCACGCAGCCGCGCATTGTAGGCGAGTTTACCGGTGGCAGGGGCGGCAGGATTGCCGTTTCCGCCGCCGCGCCCCATCTCCTGTTTCTAGCGCTTCAAACTGAAAACCATCTGCCCGCGCTATTTCAAGCAGTGGATGTAACCCAACTCGAACGCCCCTTCCTGCTCGGCGCGCTTCCGTCCAATCAAACATTCGGCTACATGAAACGCCGCGTTCGCCGCGCCCTGCGAACCCTTGCCGAACAAGACCCCGCGCGGTACATTCAGCAAGCCGTTCAGATTCTTCTGACAACCGGCAAAGACCGGACGGAAATAGACGCCCGCGTTCAATGGGTTTCCATGGACATACTGTACGGTAACTCGCGCCGCTATGAGCAGGCGGGACACGGGCGGGGGGCGTACATCTTAAAGGGCAATCACCTCAATATGCGAACCCGCGAGGAACGCTATCCCGAATTCTGGGATCGCTACCCGCAACACGCGGAAACGCTCTTCGCCACGCCCGAACTGCCCTGGCAAACGCAGGAAGCGGCCTGCAAAATGCTGCGCGGCATGAAACGCGATTTGCCTGCCATTCCTGACGCGACACTGATACGATTTCTGCAATCCCCCTCGGCGTTGCTGGTTTCCGTTGCCACCTGCGCCCTTGCCGCCAAACTCAATAACAATGAAACCATCGCGGTGGATTTGGCGGCGGAAACGTTTTTCAAGGGGAGTGGGCGTTCGCGCAAAGCCGTGACGGATTATATTGCGCGGCAAACAAGTTTGAGCAGTCGCTGGAGTAACCCTTTCGCCAACCGCCTGTACAAACTGGCTGGCGAGAAGGTTGAAGGCAGCCGATTAACGCGCCGACAGGGGCTTGCGTTCGCGTATCTTGTCGCCCATTTCCCGGCGGTGTTGAGCAAGCAGGTAACTCCGCAACTGGCCGTAATGCTGTACGCCACGCGCCGCGCGGAACTGCTGGCGTGGGGATTGGACACATTCCGGCAGGCTCCCCTCGCGTATTTGGATGTGTGGCTGCAAGCGATAGAAGCGGTGGAAGTGGATTTGCGCGATTCCGCTCTGGACGCTATTGACGCGAACGTTCGCTCCAAACCCATTCCTCCGGCGAAAATAAAAGAACTGGTGAATTCCACTTCGGAATGGATACGGCGCGTCAGTTGGGACCTGATCGCGGCCAGCGCGACGCCGGACAGCGATCTAATCCCGATATGGGATAGCCTGCTCGCAGCCACAACGGAAACGGACGCGCTGCGAACCGCAACCGCTTCCTCTTCTGCCATTGCCCTGTTCAATCGCCTGTCGCTGGACGGAACCCGATTGCAGGGCTTGCTGGAAACGCGCCCATTCCTTGTCGGCCTGCTTCCCCAATCCGCGCTGCAAAACATCGTTCGCGTTCTGCCCGTTGCGTCTATCCTGGGATTGGCGCAGGCGGCAACGGACACGCAATGGCCTGAACTGCGGCAAATCATCGTGAACGGATTAGAACAATCCGGGCAAATTTCGGCTTTCTGGCAACTGGCGTGGAAGCAGGTCGGCGCGGCAAACAACCCGACACTAACCGCGCGCCTGCTCGAAGACGACGTACTCAGCGCAACTTTTCTGACGCTGAACGATCCCGAATTCCTGAATACGTCCAACCCGCTGTACAACGCCATTTTAGGCCGTTGGGTACAGGCGCATGAAAATTTGTTTGCCGCCGACTCCTCTGCCCTGCTGCAAATCGCCACCCATGCGCTGCCGGATATTCGCGCCTGGGGTTTGCAGCGCGTGGCGCAGGTGGGCATGCGGATGCCGTTCGCCCTGCGCCTGCTGGAATCCGAACTGCCGCCCGCCGTAGCAATGGGTGATACGTTCTTTGAAGCCGTGCCGCCAAACGACGAACACAGCATCGAGTACATCACTGCCCTGTGTGACAGCCCCAAAGCCCTCGTTCGGGCTTACGGGCGCGAGTATCTGCTGGCGCGTTGGGAAAAGGTTGACCACGAAGCCGTTTTCAGCCGCCTGTCGGAAAACACCGACCCGCAAATGCAAGCGTTTCTCGCGCAACGCCTGTTAAAAACCGGCGAACGATTCGCGCAGGCCCCCACCTTCGACCGGCAGGTACTCCGCGCCCGCAATCAGAGCCGAACCGCCAAAGAACTGGTCAAGCGCCGCCTGGACGCGGAACCCTCTCAAGACATCCCCCTCCTGCTGGAACTGGCGCGCGGCCGCTCGTCCCGTGACGCGGAGTGGGCATTGGGACAACTGGCGCGGTTGGCGCTGACGGGTGTAGAAATTGAGGGAGTAGAGGTTTAGAAAGATGGAAATAACACAACACTACGCCCGCCCGAGCAGCGGGAATATGGCTTCGGATGGGATGCATCTGGATGTGTCTGCCGAACAGTCGCGCCCCGGCGTACATCTGGATGCGATGGTTAAGGACAGCCTGGCGTATGCCCGCCTGATGCTCGCTTTGTATGAAGTCGTCACGTCCGATTTGCGCAACGCGCCCAAAGACCATACCGCCTATCAGGAGTGGGTACAGCAGCGGTATCTGGAAGAATTGGGTTCGCAGATGACGGAACGCGCCGCCGCCCTGCCCGCCCTGATGGAACAGCGCAAAACGGTTCAGGCCAATGTCAGCAAGCGCCAAAAAGAGGTGTGGGATTTGGAAAATCTCGCTTCCGGCGGCGTGTACTATCAGCACAAACGGCGGTACTTCGCGTGGCTGTTGGAACATGACAAAGATGCATGGTGGGTGCTTGATCCCGTCGTCAGCGTTCATCCCGACTGCCTGATTTTCGAAGTGTTTTCGCAGGACGAGTTGAGTTACGGGCGCGTTACGGTTCCGACCGAAAGTTTGGATGTTTTCGGAACCGCCGTTTACGGCACGACCAACATTGATTACAGCCGCCCGCTTGCCGATGAAATCCGGCGTATTCGCAGTTACCGCCCCGCCTTTTTGCAGATCGGCGCGGAGGGCGTCACTCTTGCCACAAGCGCGGGCGAGTCGGTGGAAAAGAAGATTGACCTGCCGCCCTCATGGGTGCGCGGCTTTTTGCAGGTGCAGTCGGCAGTCGCGTTCGGCACGGTGGATTTGAAACTCAGCGCGTCAACCGTCGCGGATGTGCTTGCCATTCTGCGCCGCAAGCGGGAAAAGGTCGGGCCGCGTTCGCTGCGCTTTGTGGTCAAGCCGGGAGAAAAACCCTCCATAGTCGTGGAACCCTGGAACGACGTGGTTCAGGAATACGAACACGTTTATACCGGGCAGGTCGAGGGCGAAATCCGTATATGGGGCCGTCGCCGTCTGCTCGTCATGGAATCGCTGTTGCCCCATGCGGATTGGGTGCAGGTGCGACTGCTTGGCGGCGGTCTGCCCTCCTACTGGACCGTCTTTCAGAAGAATCAGCGGTTTGATTTGGGCTTGTCCGGCTGGACCAAAAACGATTGGGCTCAGGCCGCGCGTTTCGATCTGCTGGCGTCCACCAACACCGCGCCCCCGGATGTGGTTGAAAAAGCCCTGAAAGTTTTATCCGATAAACTGCATATCACGCCGGAAATGCTGGCGGCGGAGTTGTCCATACCCCGTGATGCCGCAACGTCAGCCTTGCAGCAGTGCTGTGCGCAGGGGCAGGCGATGTACGATCATATCACGGGACACTATCGCTGGCGCGCGCTGCTTCCGGTTCCCATTGCATTGCCCGAAACCGAGCAGGACAAGCGCATGGCGCACGCCAAACGCATTGTCACCGCAAAGGGCGTGAAATGGGCGGATGTAGTTGATGACAGCAAACTGGCCTTTGGCGCGCCAGTGGGGGACGAAGACCGGGTTCGGGTTCAGGCGGAGGTACGCGACGATGCGCGGGGCAACAAAACGCAGGATGTGATTCTCGACGTTGATCTGGACGGGCGCGTTCAGTACGCGCAATGCTCATGCTCGTTCTTCAAGCGGGAAAAACTGCGCAAAGGCCCGTGCGCCCACATTCTCGCCGCTGCCGCGCTTGCCTCCGAGCAGGTCGCGCTGCAAATGGCGAATAAAGACGCCAAACCAAGCAGCGGCATTAACCCAAACCTGTTCGCCGGACAAGTGTTCGTCTTCACCGGCGCTTTAACGCTGTTCACCCGCGATCAGGCGGAAGACCTCGTACAACAGTACGGCGGAACCGCCTCCGGCAGCGTGAGCAAAAACACCACGTACCTCGTTGCCGGAGACAAAGCCGGTTCCAAACTCGCCAAAGCGCAGCAATTGGGCGTGAAAGTTTTGACGGAAGCGCAGTTTCAGAAGATGATAGATGGGTAGGCAGGTAGATGGGTAGATGGGTAGAACATGATCCTCCCTACCTTTTCTTCACGCCATTTCGCAGGGAAACAGGCATTTCCTACCTATCTACCCATCTACCTCTGGAGTTCCCATGACCACCGATACCACAACTACTCAACCTGAAGCCGGGATGCAGGCCAACTGGCGCGACCGGATGCGCGAAATCGGCAAGGAAGCGTTCATCAAAGAGGAGATGGAACGCTTGGGGTTCTGGCCGCCCGCCGTGGGCGTCACACAGCAGATCGCGGACGCGGAAGCCAGACTGAAAGAACTCTATCCGGGCTTGCAGGCCGCGCGTTCGGAACTGCAAACATTAGATAAAGAGATCGGGTTGGGCCGCAACATTCCCGCGTTGATTAATGACATCCGTAAAAAGCGGATTGAGCGGGTACGGGCGGCGCGGGGCGTAAAAAAGCAGCAGAAGGAAGAGGAGCAGGCCGCGCGACAGCAACAGGTAAAGGAGTGGCGGGCGAAAACGCTGCCGTATCTTGGGCATGGCGTGTCTGCGGGATTGCGGTACGAGGGCGGCGACCAGTCGAAAGTGGAGAGCGCAAGCCTGCCCGCGTTGAGCAGCGCGGAAGAACTTGCGAGCGCGATGGGCTTGGAACCGAAGCAGATTGCGTGGCTCACCTATCATCGGGGCGCGACCGTGATTGACCACTACGCGCATTTTTCCATTCCCAAACGCGGCGGCGGGATGCGGGCGATTTCCGCGCCCAAGCGACAGTTGCGAACCGCGCAGGCGTGGGTATTAACAAACATCTTAAACCGCGTCAACATTCACGACGCGGCAATGGCGTTTCGCCCCAAACGTTCCATTCTGCACAACGCGCAGAAGCATACGGGCAAAAACATAGTAATCCGCGTAGACCTGAAAGACTTTTTCCCGTCCATTCAGTTTCGGCGCGTGAAGGGCTTATTTGCGCATTTGGGCTACAACGAGGGCGTCGCTTCCATTTTAGCTCTGCTTTGCACCGAGTCGCCCCGCGTTGCCCTGACGCTGGACGGGCAAAAGAAGCATGTCGCCATTGGCGAACGGCAACTGCCGCAGGGAGCCTGCACGTCCCCCGCGATTACCAATATCCTGTGCCGCCGCTTAGACTCGCGCCTGACCGGTATCGCCACCCGCTACGGCTTCACGTATACCCGCTACGCCGACGACCTTGTCTTTTCCCATGCCGATAAGGAAGCGCCGACCGGCATGTTGTTCACCCGTTTGCGGCACATCCTTGCGGAAGAGGGCTATACCATCAATGAGAACAAAACCCGCGTGATGCGCCCGCAGCATCGGCAAGTCGTGACCGGAGTTGTGGTCAATGAAACGCCGCGTCTGTCCCGCAGCGACCTGCGCAAGTTCCGCGCCTTTCTCCACCACTGCGAAACCGAAGGACTGCAAACCATGTCCGACAAGATCGGCAAAAACGCCCTGCTCTACGCGAGTGGCTACCTGTCCTTCCTCCACATGGTCAACCCCGAACAGGCGGAAAAGATACGGCAACGCCATGCGTGGCTGACCAAGTAGAACGCTCGTTTTGCTTCTCGCCTGTTTCTAATGATCTGTGCATCAGAATCAAAGTCAGGGCCAACGCATCTAAGATTCGGTTTGGGCGTTCATCGAGTTCGGAGATTTTATTATGGCTTTTTCCAGATGAGCGGGTTGATGGCGTCGTTGTCCAGCGGGTCGCCTACTTGCAGGGAGTTGAAGTAGGTTTCGGGCAAGATGTTGCGCTTGCCGTTGAACGTCGCGCCGTCTGGCATATAGGCGCAGGTCATGGCGCGGCGGGGGCGATTGGTCATGTTGGCCCCGGCTCCATGCGCCGTCAGGCCGCTATGAAACACGGCGGAACCGGCGGGACAGGGGCAGGCAATCGGCTCAATTTCGCGCCACTGCGGGTAACACTTGAACAGGTCGGCCAGATTTTGCCCGATGCCGACGTTTTCGAAGGTGGCCGTCTTCTGACTGCCCGGAACGTACCACATACAGCCGTTGCCCAATGTGGCGTCGTCGAGCGCGACCCACAGCGAAAGCGACTGCCGGGACGAAAACGACCAGTACGGGTTGTCCAGATGCCAGCCTGTCGGGTTGCCGAAGGCGGGCTTGAACAGGGCCTGATCGTGCCAGATGCGAATTCCGTCCACGCCCGCCAGTGTCGCCGCCATTTCGCCCAAACGCGGATCGAACATCAGTTCATGCATGCCTGGATGCGAGTCCGCCAGTTTCAGGCATTGCGTGAACACTTGCGCGTAATAGTTGTCCGGGTCGGCCTGATTGTTCAGCGCTTCGAACCAATCTTTGCCCCGCGTCTGCTCGATCCGCTGATTGACGGCCTCCTGCGTGGTTTGTCGCCAGTGTTCCAGTTCGTCCGGTTCGAGAAAGTGGTCAATGACGAGGAATCCCTGCTCCTGATACTGCGTAATCTGTTCTTCGGTAAGCGTATTCTTCATTGATTTGGCTCCTGTGGCGTTGGTTCCTGCGAAATTGTATTTTCCTGTGAGGCCGTTTGTTGTGATAAGTCGGGCTGTGGACGCAGCCCCTGTGAGCGCAGCAGCGCGTCCGCCCACGCCGCATCGGGCGGGCGAACGGGAATGGACGCGGGCTTGCTGTAATCTATGCGCCGAATATACGCCCCTCCCTCATAATTGCGGTCAAAGGCTTGCTGTAGGTCCAAAACCACATCCGGCAACCCGTTTTCCAGCGGAACGCGAATGCGTGGCAGTCGGTCCCGAATTGTACGCGGCCGAACTTCAAAGCGATATCCAGCCCCGCCTCGATGCAGGCAAACTAGATTGTACCAGTGTTGAATGTGGTCGCTCAAGGTGGGTAACGGCGCGGCAACCGTGTGGTCGCCAGTTCGTAGCAGGTCAACTTCAATAAGATGCGTTCCACTATGCAGTAGGGTTTGCTGTTTGTTCAAGTACCGTTCGCGTGCCAACAGTCCCGGCGTTTTGTTGACGAAATTCAAAACCTCAATAACGGTTATAACTCGCGTTTCATCGCCTGCCGGCCGCACTTCCACAAAGACCTCGCGCGCTTCCACCGGCTCTGCTACCAGAATGACAGGATCATCGCTCATCTCAACCATTACGGCCTCTGGCGCGGCTGTGTCTTTGCCATTATTGAATGTTGAGAGTGGCTTTGACGAACGTTGCTGAAACACCAGCGCGTCCGGGTACAAGTCGTGGGACGGGATCATTAGCGTCCGGCGTTCACAAATTTCAGCAAAGTAATTAACCGGCAACGCTGCATTAAGCAACGCGTTGATGCTGCATATTAGACCTTGACAAACTCCGTTCCACAAAATTCTGTTTTCCAGATAAGGATCCATGCCGGGGAAGGGACCGGGCATAATGGTTTGCTCCTTTCCAATAAGATGTTATAGATAGGCGAGAAACGCTTTCTGTCTGTAGTTTTATACAGCCTTGCGCAGGGGAAATTCAGGAGACCGTTGGGATACGCTTACAACTTACGTACCGCTTCCCGCGCCTGTTGAACTATTGCCGAGTCGGGCGTGTCGCTGCCTTTGAGCCAGTAGACCGAAGTTGCCAGCAGGTGGGGACGCCAGACGGGTGAAACCTGCGCGTAATCCTCGAAAATCGCAACCGGAAACTTGACGTCGTGCGCGTTCACGGAGGCTTTTACCACTGTCAGACGCCGAACAGCCCCCTGAAACATCTGCGCGTCAGGGTGTTGCTGTGACAGGGCAAAGGCTTTGCGGGCGGCGGTATGCGGCTGCGCGGACAGGCTTGCCAGTATTTCAGCCGTCGTTTCGTCTTCGGTTGCGGGAATATCTGTGTCGGTCAATTCATCTATTTTAAGCGTACTGGCCCGCCATTGCGCGTCGGTTTCCATTTTGCGGCGGCGGGATTGGCACTGCCAGCCGATGGCCTGAAGCGCTATCAACAGGCGGTCGGCGGAAACATCGCTGGTATGAAAAGCGTGATGCAGGGCGTTGGCGGCGGTATTGGCATGGAGGGAATGACCGTCATCGGCCCCGCGCATCATCACTTCCCCGGCGTTGAGATGAATGGCGTCCCAGACGGCTCCCGCCCGCGCTTTGCCCGTGGTCAAACAGGTTACAGCCAGATCACAGGCGTCAGAGGTTTTCAAGTCCCGCATCTGCGCCAGCAGTTCGCGCGTTACTCCCGTTTCGCCCCCACTCGCCGCCCAATTTCCGGGCAGTTTACCGATTGCCTGCCGCGCCCGTTCTTGGTTGGGAAGATAGGTTTGATCCCCTTTTGAGATAAGCCGCTGCAAAACCCAGCGCAGCATCGGTTCGGCATGTTGTCGGCCAATAGTGGGCAGGACGCGGCATACATTGCTGACCGTAATGGCGCAATGCCCGACATCTACGCAGTCCTGCGCCCCATACGGCCACAGCAACCCCATGACATGCGACGCGCCCCGACTGCGCAATATTGACAGCATAGCCGCTTCCGCTTTGGTTCCGTCCGCCTGCCGCATGGCGGCATGGAATTCGGTTTCCGCCGTTTCCGCAGGGGGGAGAACGCCCTTGAAAGGCAACAGCCGATTGGGGTTTTGCGCGTGCCAGTTGTACCAGTATTTGTAGTTGTTCAGCGCCCAGAACAGGGGCAGCAAACGTTCCTCAACCGGCGCGTCCAAACTCATTTCATGCGCGGCATGAATTACGAAAACGCTGTGCGCAATGGAACTCGGTCCGCGCAGAGCCGCCAGAAACAATCCCGCCAGCAATTGCCGATAAGACTTGCCCCCTCGCAGTTGTTCCGCCAGCATTTCCGGGCAATGGTCAATCGGCGTGTCTTCCATCAGGCGGACAATGGGTTCTATGTCCGGGCTGTAACGAACAATGTCCGGCGTCACCCGCGTTTCCGCAGGCGTCGCCGGACTCAACTCCGCAAACGCGGCAAGGTCACTCGCGCCAATCTCAGTGTTGACAGCCGCAGTAGATTGTAGAAACGTTCGCCGCGATCTGCGCTCAGGCATATTCCACATCCTTGCTATTCAATTACGAACAGTTCCGCAACCGCAACGCGGAAGCCGGGAAGCAAATCAGGCAGGCCGATCTCGTCCTCAACTGTGTAGGTTTCAAACTGTGTGGACGATGTGTAGGCGCGGATGGTTTGCGTTTCGGGAAACATGTGCCAGACAATCTGCGCGCCGGAAGCAAAGTATTCGCGCAGTTTACGTTCCATGTCGGCGCGCTCTTCGGAGGGCGAAATGACCTCAACACATAGGTCGGGCGCAGAATCCCCGAAACCTTCCGGCGGCAGACCATTGGGGAAACGTTCGCGCCGCGTAAATGACATGTCGGGGCAGCGAATGTTAGCGGAAGTCATGCGGAAGCCTGCCTGCCCGAGCTGTCATATAGCCCCTCCTGCGCGCTACCGGCCTGAGTGCCGCATGCAGATTGCCGACGATAATATCATGGATTATGCTTGTCGGCACGATTTTGGCCTCCCCATCCACAAGTTCATACTTATACCCATCATCGGGCAGCCGCATAAACTCCTGTTCGGTCATTCGAGATTTTACAGCGATCATACTTGCTTCTCACCTTCTTCGCGCCTCCACAATTGCCCCCTTCTCCCAAAGTTGGGAGAAGGGCTGGGGATGAGGGCCACTGCGCAGCAGAAAATTAGGAAATCAAATCGTTGACGACGTTCCCGGCTACATCGGTCAGGCGATAGTCGCGGCCCTGATAGCGATACGTCAGGCGCGTGTGGTCAATGCCCAACTGGTGCAGAACCGTCGCGTTCATGTCGTGGATATGGACGGGGTTTTCCGTAATGTTGTAGCAGAAATCGTCGGTTTCGCCATACGACAGCCCGCCCTTGAAGCCGCCGCCCGCGATCCAGCGCGTGAAGCACCGCCCATGATGGTCGCGCCCGTAATTGGTCTGCGTCAGCGTCCCCTGACTGTAAACGGTGCGCCCGAACTCGCCGCCCCAGATAACCAGCGTATCTTCCAGCAGTCCGCGCTGCTTCAAATCCTTACCAGCGCGGCAGACGGCTGATCCGTATCGTGGCATTGGCCCGCGAATCTGGTTGGGAAGGTCGCCGTGCTGATCCCAGCCTCGATGAAACAATTGCACGAAGCGGACGCCCCGTTCCACCAGCCGACGCGCCAGCAGGCAGTTGGCGGCGAATGTGCCGGGTTTCTTCGCTTCCGGCCCGTACATCTCCATGGTTGCCTGCGATTCGTGGGACAAGTCCATCAGGTCGGGAACGGACGCCTGCATTCGGTACGCCATTTCATACTGCGCGATGCGGGTATTGATTTCCGGGTCGCCGAACTGCTGCTGCGGCCAGATGGTTCAGTTGGCCGAGCTGTCGAGCATGTGCCGCCGGCTCGCGTTGTCCACGCCGGGAGGGTTGGAAAGATACAGAACCGGGTCGCCCTGCGAGCGCAGTTTCACGCCCTGATGCATGGACGGCAGAAAGCCGCTGCCCCACAACCGCCCGAAAAGCGGCTGGTCGTTGCGGTTGCCGGTTCCCTGCGAAATCAGGACGATGTACGCGGGCATACTGCTGTTTTCGCTGCCCAATCCATAGGACATCCACGAGCCGATGCTTGGGCGTCCCGGCTGCTGCGAACCCGTCTGTATGAACGTGATGGCCGGGTCGTGATTGATGGCCTCCGTGTTGACGGATTTGACCACGCAGATGTCATCGGCAATGCCTGCCGTATGCGGCAGCAGTTCGCTGAACCACGTCCCGTTTTTGCCATGCTGCGCGAACTTGAACATGGGCGCGACGCAGGGAAAATTCTTCTGCCCGGTCGTCATGCCCGTGATGCGCTGGCCGTTGCGGATGGAAGCGGGCAGTTCCTCGCCGTGATGCTCTTTCAGTTTGGGCTTGTAGTCGAACAGGTCAATGTGCGACGGCCCGCCGGACTGGAACAGATAGATCACGCGCTTGGCTTTGGGCGCGAAGTGCAGGAACGGCATGGCCCCGCCGCCCTTGACCGCGAGATTGGAACTCGCGTCGGCAAAAGCGTCCGGCGCAACCAGAGAGGCTAATGCAGCGGTTCCGATGCCGGTCGCCATGCGCCCGAACAACTGTCGGCGCGTCAGCAGCAATTCATATTCTCGTCGCGGGTCCACGTTCCACTCCTTCAGCCATCGTTTTGAACCATGATTTGCAGGATTAAAGGATTAACAGGATTGGGCTTATCCTCATAGTTCATACAAAATTCGCCTGCGCAAAGTCGTTCGCTCTGAAACAAGCCCTCTTCTCACGCCGCTTGTTCTATCCTCATGGGAGGCGCGGCAGGCAGTTCTACCGGCTGGCGCGTATAGCCGTACCTAGCCGCCAGATACTCCGCTACTTCACGCTCAATTTTCAAGCGCATGTGTTTCGTATCGTCAGCCATTTGCTCACGTATTTCCGGGGACCAGACAGGTTCCCCAGCCTCACGGTCCTGACTGGAATACATTCTGGCTATCAACTCAATGGAGTAACGGAGTTGATTCTCATCTTCAATCATAATTCGCCTCCAGAAGATATACACACTTCGCCACGCAAAGGAATTTCGACAATGCCGGAAGGCGCTTAGTTTCGCTGGCGGCACATGAAATCTACTCGTTCGACATACAACTGTACCGGGTGATCTACAACGACCAAATAGTTTACATCCACTCCGTAAAACAAACGCGCCTCGGAAGGTACAAGGAAACGCCGATAGGCAGGCGCAACTTCGGTGAAACGGTGACTATTGCTGACGACCAAAGAGTAGTCCAGATCGTTCGGTTCCAATTTTGCCGTGACGAAACTGCCCCACACGAGTACGCGCTTGATGGTCGGGTAGGCTTGCGCGGATTCGACGACAAGCCGCAACAGTTCGCCTTTTTGCTGCCACGCCGGGGAACCGACACCGAACCGCGCCAGCGTTTCGCGCAGGCTTGCTTCGTGGATACCGGGCGGCAGATAGCCGTTGCTGTTCAATTCGGGAATGGGCATGATTGTCGCTGCCTCACAATAAACTATACCATGCGTAGCGGCGTTCGGTTGGGCAAAGATGCGCGAAAGCCTGTTGTTGCGGCGGCGATAGGCGGCGATTATTAGCCTTTGGTTTTGCCGCTGCTTTTGGGCTTGGGCTTTGCGGCGGGCGTTGTTTTGGCGGGGGCAGAGCTTTTGTCAAGTTCCCGAATGATCTCTTCGGCTTTGGCGCGGCCCCATTTTTCGCCTACCGCGTTGCTGTCCTGCATCAGAGCCGGCAGGCTGGTCAGCATCTTCTGGCCGAGCGGCGTCCGGTAAAAGGCGGTCAGGCCGTCAATGTCCTCTCTGGTGTAGTATTTGGCGTAGATGGGAACCATTAAATCCACCAACTCCTCCGGCTTGGCCTTGTTCAGGAAAGCGGTCCAAAACTCATCTGGGACACCCGATTGTGTCTGCCGCATCGAGGCGACCATCTGCTGCATGAGTTGTTTGGCGATTTTGCCCACGCCCGTAAGTTCCAGAAGCTGCCGAATGGCCTTGTCCTTTTCCGGGTCGGGAGTGGCGTTCGGCTTTTCCGCAGGCGCAGGCGCGGGTTTGGCGGTTTCCGCCTGAAACGGCGTGGCTTCGGCGCTAACTGAACCACAGCACACGCCGGAAAGCGCGAGTAAGGTCAAAACAGTGGTAAATTTCATATTAACTCCCAATTCAGTGGATAGTGGATAGTTTTCAGTTGATAGGTAGGCGGGAACTACGGCCTTGCGGCGGCCACCCGTTCAGATAACGGAACGGGTGAGCGGTTCTGCAAATTGTGTTCCGCGCGTAATGACATTATAACAGGCGGGCGGAAGCGTGTCAATGCGCAGGCGTCAGACAGTTTCCACCGCCACAGCCCGTATTACCTGTCAATCGCGGGAAAGCCAGTTGACGACGTAATCGCGATACGCCTCCCAGATTTCCGGGAAGCGCGTAACGTTGGGAATGTGATTCACTTCCAGCAGGTGTTTGGTTCCGCGCGGCGTGACAATGTAATCATTGGCGACGATTTCCAGCCCGAACGCTTGCCCCACAGCGCGGGTATCGGCCAGCAGTTCCGCATCCGTTTCCATGAAGGCGGCGTTGGGCGCGTGGATGGATTTGAGCCAATCGTCGCCCTCCAACTTAATTTGCCAGTATTGGTCGCCAATCACAACCACGCGAACCGCGTCTCCCGGCAGAAACTCCTCCACAATGCAGGCGTTTTCGCTTGTCCACGTTCCCGTAAACCGCGCCTTGTTTTCGCCGCAGTGCCAGTTGCCCCATTTCGCCACCCGTTCGCGTTCGGTAAAGAGCGGCGCGTGTGGCCCCGCGTACCCCCTTGCGGGCGAACCGAAGCGAGAATATTGCAGGGCGCGTATCAGGCAGGGGAGTTTCAGGCGGCAGTCCATCATGGCCCGCGCATCAGGCAGGCACGGCCCGTTCCACAGGGCCAGCCCACAGAAAAAGTCCAGATCGTTCTCGTAAATGGCGTGAAACACCACTTTGTCAACCGCGATCATGCCGGGCGAACGTCGCCCCTCCACAAGCAACTGCCCGTCATTGACCACGATGCGCGGCAGGGCTTCGTGCGCGATCAGCCCGATCCCGGGCGCAAGCCGTTCCCGGATCTGCTCCACTTCCGGCTCATCCAAACCCACAATGCAAACGCGCTTTGCCATTTTCCGGCTCCTGTTCCAGTCCCGCTTTATTGCGTTCGTGGCTGTCATTTTTGTCGTTACGGAGAATGATAGATAATCCTCTCCGGTGGTATGACAGTAAAGCGGAGGGGTTTGGTACACAGAGGGCAAACATGGGCAGATATGGGGGCAAACACAGGGGTTTATCCCTACCTTTTATGAACCTTATGTAGAGACAGCGTCGAAATAGTGGCAATACAGCGCTTCCAGCCCGGTGTCTCGATAGTGTATGCAATTTTACAGTGGAGGCCGCGTGCCCTCAGTAGCGTTACGGAGGCCGGGGAGAGTGTACAGGCATCTTCTTGCACCTCCTTTTCAGGTTAGATTGTTGAGAGGGCAGAGTTCGTAGGAACTCCGAACTCTCAACGGCCCACCGCCTGGCTGATTTGTAGACGTGTGTTGCATATACAGACGCATTATGTACCAAAGTGGTTCATTAATTTCTACTATTTTGCTGACTTTTTTGTGTGGTTGGTAATCAGGGGAGAGGGGTTAGCGCAGGTCAGGGTGGATGTGCCAAAATTTGGCAGGGGTTGATACATTTAGATGTGTTCGCTCCATTTTGGTACAGGAAAGATTTGCGCAACTGGCTGCCACGCTTGCCAGACAACAAAAAAGCCGATGGAATTTTCGTGTGTACGTACACGAGAATTCCAGCGGCTTTTTGATGCGGCTTTTTGATTCGGCGAGATTTTGGAAGGAGAGGACAGGATTCGAATCTGCGGATACGGCACATTTGCCAGATGGAACATCAGGTTGTGATGAGGAACGCGAGTTGTCCGGCATTATCCCATTGTCGAAAGAATTCATCAATGGACATAGTTTGAATACAACCGCACAGGGAATCCATAAGGTTTATGACTTCCTCACCCGCCGCGTCCGTAGTAATGCCTACCAACACTACAGCATGATCCATGACATCAGAGAACGCAGGCATAATCGTCACCAAAACAGGCAGAGGATTATCCTCATCATTGAGATATTCGCGTATCCTGGTTTCAGGATCATCGGCGATTTCTAGAACCTCGTAATCCTGGTCGCGCAGCCCCTGCATAGCAAAATCAATAACACATCCATCACGGCTTTCTCCGCACCACTCCGATACTTGCTCTTCAGTGACGTTCTCTCCAAAATGCTGTAGGATGGCTGTCACAGCAACAGGCAGGCAGCTATTGCTTCCCGGGCGCTGTTGCAGCAGGGGAAAGTCTTCAATCATGGGATGCGCGCCAGCATATCATTGCGTGAAGAACTTGCCGCCTCAATGACGTTTCCATTGGAATCTAAAGTCACTTGCCCAAGATCATCCGCATAGCCTTTGATGCCAATCGGCACGACCCAATGATCTGTTTCCAGACGTGGGCGTCCTATGGTTGTCGCATCTCCCATGTGTCGGCGTACCCATGTTCGCGCCAACCCTTCCAAAGCGAACGTCATCAGCTCCGCTTCCACCTGGGGCCATACAGATTTTATTACTATATTTTTGATGCTGTCTGGTGACAGATTGCGCGTTATGCCAGGAAATTGCCTGAAAAACTCTTCCTGAATTGCTGTTCCCAAACGGTCACGCCATTCATTTCGCCAGGTGGTGAATCCATTCTCTCGCTGTTCTATGGAACGGGGTACCCGTAAAGTTGTATCGTTGTGAAGAGTCTCAACAGCGAAATCGGCGCAACGCTGCAATGACGCTTTGGTTTCCGGTTCGGAAAGCCAGGCATAAAGAGGCTGTAAATGCGGTGACTCTTCTTTGCTTTGCTCGTCCAACAAAATCATAATTTTGTACCAACCCGCTTGTCTAAATGTAATTTCCTTCAGCGTTCGCTTCGGCTTCCTGCTGACGATTCTTTTCGATTTCCGTCAGAAGTTCGTCCCAAGCTTCTCCCTCATATTTCCCGGCAAGAGGCGCAAGGGAACGGGGCGCAACAGAGTCTTTTGGTTCCGCGACGCCATGCCACCGTTCCAGCGCGATTTTGGGCAACATTCTGGATTCAGCGTCATCTTACGAACCTCCCCTTCCTGATCTATCGCGCCATATTTTGCCTTATGAAAAACTATACCCTTTCCTCCGTTGTTACGGAAGAAAGGGCGTTTTCATGAAGGAGAGGACAGGATTCGAACCTGCGCATCCTTGCAGATGTCCTGTTTTCAAGACAGGTGCAATCGACCACTCTGCCACCTCTCCCCACGTTTGCAGATGGAATACCTACTTAGTATATCCTAAAGGATCGCTTTCGTCAAGAACGGATGCTCTTCTCGTTTCTAATTACTCTGTTCGTAAACATTTTACTTCTGTGCTTGCTCGTGCTATTGACAGGTTGCCGGATTTAGTATATGATTATGTCTACGCAAATCTTTTTAGGTTGACTGTCTCTGCACTCGCCTTCTATGCTCCAATTCTTGCTCGATTGAGGTGCTATTATGAGTAATGGATTTGATCCTGTCAAAGCTCCGGTCAACCGTCTGCTTGATCGCTTACAAAAGCTTGATGAGCTAATAACCCGATTGGCAACTCGCTATGATGTGGAAACGCGCATCAACGAAAAAAGCTTGATAAGGATAGATTTGGATCAAGCCAAACAGACTTATGACGAAGCTTTAGCCGAGTATGAAAGTCTCTCAACTCGCTTTCAAGGCTCTTCTTCTACTGAGTTAGCCAATGCCGATACCCAATTGCAAAGCATGGATCAGAAACTTGATGCCCTGCTGGTGCAGCAACGTATTCTGGCTGTAGTCATTACTCAACTCACAGACCAACAGCGTGAAGACACGGAAGCCGTTCTCTCTGCTGTACAACAAGACCATATTTCTGATCAGGACTTGCAACAGACATTGAGCGCTATGCAGGTAGCGCTATCTTCCTTGCAACAGAGCGGAAAACTCCTTGGTTCTCCGCTGGCGGAACCGGTCGCTGAAGCGAAAGCCATATTCGATGACACCAAGATAGATGTCAAGCACAAACTCAAAACTACCATCCCTCTAATTCCGTTTATTCTCTCCTACGAGAATGAAATTAGTCTAGGCAGTGGCGCGAACCTGCAAGCGGCATGGGCCAATATCAAAAATAAAATACGTCATAAGGACCAACCTGCAAACCCTTCTTAGCCTCCCCTGTCGAACCGGGCACAGATTTGAGGAGGCTCGTTCACAACCTGCCCTACGAACAAAACACCTTTTTTACAGGGCGAGATCAAGTGCTGGATGCTCTCCATAAAACTCTTGCGTCTGAGGCAAAGGCTGCTTTGACTCAGACGCAAGTAATTAGCGGTCTTGGGGGCATTGGCAAGACGCAGACGGCGCTGGAATATGCTTATAAATATAGATCGGAATACGATTACATATTCTGGATTCGTGCTGACTCGGAATTCACCATACAAACAGATTTTGTGCAGATTGCTGAAAAACTCAATCTACTTGAAAAAAATGATGAGCAATCGGCTGTCATTGTTGCGGCGGTCAAACGGTTCCTGTCTGCCGCACATAACTCATGGCTTATCATCTTCGACAACGTAGAAGACCCTGAGTTGATCGTAAAGTATCGCCCTGACAAATCTAATGGGCATATTCTGCTTACCTCTCGTTCCCACACCTTTGATGTTCTTGGGATAACCTCGTCTACTGAATTGGGAGAGATGGCCCCTGAAGAAGCGTTGCAGTTTCTCTTAAAGCGTACAGGGCGTGAAAATCAGCAATTATCAGTTGAAACAAGGCTGGCAGCCGAGCAACTTACTGAGGAACTTGGGTATCTGCCCTTAGCTCTGGAGCAGGCAGGAGCCTATATTCTCAAAAGACAAACACTTATTCCTGATTACCTTGTCAGTTATCGCAAGCGTCGTATTCTTCTTTTGGAACAACAAAAACCCGTTATCGGTGACAACAAGAAGTCCGTTGCGACAACATGGGCGATTAACTTTGCGCAAGTAGAGGAAGAATCTCCGGCTGCGGCAGACCTCTTGCGTTGTAGCGCTTTTCTTAATCCTGACAACATTCCTTTTGCCATATTGACAGGAGCGGCAACGAAGTTAGGGCCACATCTTAGTGATGCGCTTTTCGGCGCTGATGAAGATCCTGTGATACTTGATGAAGTTCTCTTCCCATTACTCCAATATTCGCTAATCAAGCGCAACCAAACCTTTCCTGCTTACAGCATCCATCGGCTTGTACAAGAAGTATTAAAACAGGATCTCGCTGACGCCGATACGCAGGATATATGGATAAAACGAACTGTTGATGCAGTATCTTATGTGTTTCCACAACCAGAATATGCAAACTGGTTTCTTTGTGCGGCATTACTGCCCCACACTCTAACTTGTAAGGCACTCGTTGAGGGGAAATGTCTTACATCCGCAGAGATAGGGCGCATGTATGATTATGCAGGATGGTATTTGGTTGACCGTGGGCAGTACTCCAGTGCTGAACCACAATTTCTTTTAGGTAAAGAGATCAGGGAGAAAGCGCTCGGCTTTGAACATCCCGATGTTGCCATGAGCCTCCACAACCTTGCTACCCTCTACAGAAACTTAGGTCGCTACAAAGAGGCGGAGGCTCTGCATCTACAAGTTTTGGAGATGCGCCGAAAACTCTTGGGCGCGGATCATCTTGATATTGCCATGAGCCTCAACAATCTTGCCACTCTATACCATGATATAGGTCGCTACAGAGAGGCGGAGGCTCTGCATCTACAAGCCTTAGTGATGCGCAGAAGACTGTTTGGCGCAGAACATCGTGATATTGCTTTGAAGTCTGGGCAATCTTGCTATGGTTCACCATTATTTAGGTCGCTACAAAGAGGCGGAGCCTCTGCATCTACAAGCTTTAGAGATGCGCCGAAAACTCTTGGGGGCGGAACACCCTCATGTTGCTCTGAGCCTCAATAATCTTGCTACTCTCTACAGTTACTTAGGTCGCTATGCAGAGATGGAAACGTTGCTTCAGAAAGCCTTAGAAATACAAAGCAAAGTGCTAGGAGCGGAACATCCTGATGTTGCCATGAGCCTCCACAATCTTGCCACTCTTTACAGAGACTTAGGTCGCTACAAAGAAGCGGAACCTCTGCATCTACAAGCTTTAAAAATACAAAGAAAACTCTTGGGGGCGGAACATCCTGATGTTGCCTTAGGCCTCAATAACCTTGCTATTCTCTACACTAAGTTAGGTCGCTACAAAGAGGCGGAACTTCTGCATTTACAAGCTTTAGAGATGCGCCGAAAACTGATAGGAGGGGAACATCCTGATGTTGCCATAAGTTTGCGTAACCTTGCACTTTTAGATATGGAACAATTGCGCTATGACCATGCAGAGAAAAAGTTGCGCCGATCAGTACAAATTTATGAGAAAAGCTTAGGATTTAGCGATCCTAGACTTGCAGATATGCTCCGTTACCTTGCTTTCGTCATACGGAAAACAGCAAGAGGAAACCAATCTCGTCAGGTAGAAGCACGGCGGTTAGAGAAACGTGCGGCAGAAATAGGAGGGTTGAGTAAAATCTCTTAGTTATATTTTTCTACTTATGAAATGTCTACTTACCAACGTGTACGCATCTCGGCAAACCTAATCTATTCTCCAAACACGAAGATAGAGCAGAGCCAACATCTGAATTGCACCAGAGGAACATAACAGGATGGAAGATTTCACGCCTTTCCATCCTGTTTGTAATTGAACCTATTTGCGTGTATTCGCGGCTAAACTCTTTCCGGCATGTTCTGCACGAGTTTTTCGGCGTCTATGATTTCGTAGCGGTAGCCCTGTTCCGTCAGGAAGAGCTGGCGGTGCGTGGCGAACTCCTGATCGCGGCTTTCGCGGGTGACGAGCGAGTAGAAGTGCGCGATGCTGCCATCCGATTTGGGACGCAGGACGCGGCCCAACCGCTGCGCCTCCTCCTGCCGCGAACCGAACGTGCCGGACACCTGAATGGCGACATTGGCGTCGGGCAGGTCAATGGAGAAGTTGGCGACTTTCGAGACAATCAGCACCCGAAATTCGCCCTTCTTGAACGCGGCGTAAATTTTCTCGCGTTCGCGCTGCGGGGTTTTGCCGGTAATTACGGGAGCCTGAAATCTGTCCACGATGTTTTGCAGTTGTTCCAGATACTGCCCGATGATGAGGATATGGTCGTCGGGATGCCGTTCCAGCAGCGCCTCGATGATGTCCTCCTTGCGCGGGTTGACGCTTGCCAATCGGAACTTTTCGCGGGGGTCGGCAATGGCATATTCCAGCCGGTTGTTTTCTTCCATCGGAATACGGATTTCGGTACAAATGGCGGTGGCGATCCAGCCCTGCTTTTCCAGTTCCTTCCACGGCACATCGGCTTTTTTGGGTCCGATGAGCGAGAACACATCGTCCTCGCGCCCGTCCTCGCGCACCAGAGTCGCCGTTAGTCCCAATCGCCGCTTGGCCTGAATCTCGGCGGTGATGCGGAACACGGGCGCGGGCAGCAGGTGAACCTCGTCGTACACGATCATGCCCCAATCGTGGCGGTTGAACAGTTCCAGATTAAGATAGCCTTCCGCGCCGCCCAGCACTTCGGGCGCAGTCGCGCTGTCCGTCGAAATTCCCGCCGCCGCTGCCGCCCCATCCCAATCGTCGAGTTCCACTTCGGCAAAATCGCCCGCGTCCGAAGTCTCTTCCCCCTCTTTTCCCTTTTCCCTTTTCCCTTTTCCCTTCTTCACTTTGTTGGGATCGCGGCGGGCGGTCAGCACCTGATAGGTGGCAATGGTGATGGGGCGGATATTCTTCACTTCGCCGCTGTACTCGCCGATGTCGTCGGGAGAGATTGTGGTTTTATCCAGTATCTCATCGCGCCACTGGTGGGCGGCGGTGATGCCGGTCACGATAATCAGGGTACGCATCTGCGCCAGCGCCATCGCCTGTATGCCGATGATGGTTTTGCCCGCGCCGCAGGGCAGGACGAGGACGCCGCTGCCGCCCGCAGCCGAGCCGCCCATCCAGAACTGATTGGCGGCCTCCTCCTGATAGTGGCGCGGCATAAACGGCTTGCCCGCCCGGGTCACTTCGCGCAGGCGCACCTCCAGCGCTTCGCCGTCCGTGTAGCCCGCCAAATCCTCGACGGGAAAGCCCAATTTTAGCAACACCTGCTTGACACGCCCGCGCTCCAGCAGGGGAATCTCCATCGTGCGCGCGTCAATGAGCCGTATCAGGTATTTCTGAATCTGCTTGTTGTGCCGGATTTCGGTCATCAGCAGGTTGTCATCGGATTGCAGCATCAGGGCGTTGTCCTGCTTGAACAATTTCAGGCGTCCGTACCGGCCCACGTAATCGCGTATCTCGTGCAGAATATTGCCCGGCACGTCGTACTTGCTGTACTCGTTGAGAACGCCTACCATCTCTTCCGCCGAAACACCGGCGGCGCGGGCATTCCACAGGGAGAGCGGCGTCAGGCGATAGGTATGGATATGTTCGGGGGATTTGATGAGTTCGCAGAAAGCGGCCAGTTGGTCGCGGCACTCGGCGTAGCGGGGATTGTCCACTTCCAGCAGCGCCGTCCGGTCGGACTGCACAATCAGCGGATTCTGCGGATTATAAACCATGCGTAAAACCTCCTGAACACGGGTCAAGCGCGATCCTGTTGAAGCCCTGCAACAGAACCCAATTTCAACAACAAAAGCAACGCCGCCTCGCGGCGGCGAAAGTGAACAGTAAAGTTTACCCGATATTGCCAAATGGCACAATGCTGATAAGAGGCAAAAACGCGAATGACCGGATGCGAGCGGCATCCGGTCATTCAATGTCAACTATTATAATAGCTGGACGTGGCGTTCAAAACTCAGCAGGAAGCAGGGCGGACACCGCGCAAACGCTTTGCGCGCCACAACAATCCCGCGACAGAAGCGCAAAGGGCAAAAGCGGACGGACCGGGTTCGGGCGTGGAGGAACCTGGCGGCGTACCGAGTGGGTTGAAACTGGAGGTGGTGAAGTTGGGGCCAAAATAGCCGAAAGCGGCATCCTGCGAACCGGGAATTTTGAGGGTATCGCTTAACCCGTAAACGCTGTGCGCATAGGCAATGCCGATGTCCTGCTTCAATGTCCCACTCTGCACGTAGGTATAATTTTCGCCGTGAGACACACCCTCGATGTAGAATACGCTATTCATCGGCAGGATGTACGGGCCGGTAATTGGATTGCCCGCGCCGTCTCGCAAATCAGCCGCATACCGAAAATTGCCGTCCAGCAGCGTGGCGCTTTGCGACACAACAGTCTGTATCAGCAAGTTGCCATGCACATCGTAAAGGCCCACTTCGTGACTGGACGTAAATCCATCCGGCATTGTGATGGTGCCGTTGCCGGGCGCGGTTGTGGGCGCAATGCCGCTGTCATAGAAGCCCAAATTGTACAGGGTCACATCGGCGTTGCGGGTTGAGAACTGGTAGCCCACCGCCCAACTGGCAACTGAATTGGTGTAGTCATAGCGCGCATCTCCCGGCACAAAATCAATGGCCTGTGTTTGCGCGCGAAGGGACAGGGGCAGCAGGCTTAATACGCACAAAGCCAGCGGCGTAAACAGGGAAGTACGGAAAGGATGGATCATGCGAGTTCTCCTGGCCTCTGGAAAGCGGGCCTTGACATCAACTTGCCTCATGGCCTGACACAAATACAGGGTATGCGCCATATTGTCGGCAGAAGAAGGTTCTTTCTTCAGCTTAATTCAGGTTTATTTTCGCAGGCCGCTTTTTCGCGCCGCTCCTCTTGACAAACCGCGCCCGCGCCCGTATAATAAGGATGTTTGAAGGTTGGTTCGCGATTGTGGGGATATCGTCTAGAGGTTAGGACGAGGGATTTTCAGTCCTTAAGCCGGGGTTCGATTCCCCGTATCCCTACCACATACAGGGAGTAGGCGGCAGGGAGTAGGGAGTAGGACATTTTACTACTCCCTACTCCCTACTCCCTACTATCTTGTTCCCGCCGAGGTGGTGAAATGGCAGACACGTACGCTTGAGGTGCGTATGCTCAAAAGGCTTGCAGGTTCAAGTCCTGTCCTCGGCATTTAATTAAAAACTCCCGCTGACTCTCGCGCAGATTCAGCGGGAGTTTTATATTGAGGGTCTTTGGCGGTATTCTGACAGGAATTACAAGGAGCCGATAATGAGGAACAGGCAAACGGTTTGCATGATAGGCATGGCGCTGCTGTATAGTTTGGGCGCGTCGGGTTCAGCGCAGGCGGGTGAGGCCAAATACCCGGCCGACAAGTGGCTGGACAAGGCTATTGCCCAAAACCATTCTACAATGGGGATGCGCCACGCGACGTTGAAAGCGCGCGAACTGTGGGAAGCGGAAATGAACCGCGATTACAAGCGGCTTCTGAGCGCGTTGACAGGCGAACGCCGCGCCGTCCTGCGCAAATCCCAAACAGCGTGGCTGGCGTTCCAAGACGCGGAGATGGAAGCCAACGCGCTTCTAATCGCAAACAAACGCGGCACGATGTGGCCGTTGCTTGCCGACGAGAATGCGCTGCATCTTGTACGGACGCGCCCTGCAATTAAAAGACTATGCGCGTCATACCGCCGTTCGTCTGGAGGAGCCTGAAACGCCTTCCGGCAGTCAGGAGCATACAGAATGGTGAGACGAAAGAAAAGGAGTTCCACCGGCATTTGACAGCCGATGGAACTCCCTTTATTGAATCAGGTCCGTCGAACCTTTAGTAACGGTCGCGTCCGCCACCACCGCCGCCATAGCCGCCGCGATCACGTCCGCCGCCGCCACCGCCACCGTAGCCACCGCCACTGCCGCCGCCATAGCCGCCGCCACCGCTGCGACCACCACCGCCGCCACCGCCATAACCGCCGCCGCCCGAACGCTCTTCGCGCGGGCGCGCTTCGTTGACCGTGAGCGTGCGACCACCCATCAGAGTGCCGTTCAGGGCGGAAATGGCCGCCTGGGCCTCCCCGTCCGTGCTCATTTCCACAAAGCCGAAGCCTTTGGACTGGCCCGTGTACTTGTCTGTGACGACGCTGGCCGAAGATACCGTACCCGAGGCGCTGAACAGACTTTCGAGGTCAGCGTCCGTCGTGGAATACGGCAGACCGCCTACATAGATGCGCGTTCCCATCTGAAATGGTCCTTCTTCCCTGCCCGCGCGCGGCGCATTGGCCGTTGCGGATCATAGGGAAACGATAACATGCCGCCGGCCCGAAATCGGATAACAGCAGCGGGATAAACACGTGAAGCCTGTCTGTATCTTCACGATCTGGAACAGGCGGCAGGAAAGAGCAGAAGGAGCCGGGAAGCAACCAGCGCAACGAGACTAACAAAGCTCTCAGGGCATCAATGCGTCCGCAAGGTTCTTCAAACATTCATGTCGTCGAACAGATATGCTAGTGTACACCTGATTACGCCGACTGTCAAGTGATATTCAACACGCAAATGCTTATAATTCCGCAATCCCTAATTTTACCTGAAATTTGTTTTGGAGATTCGCTTTCGGCGAAATTTTGATTCCATTCCCTATTCCCACGTCCCCATTGTTGTCGTACTCCCCGGAGGCAGGCGCAGACGGCTTACGCGCCCGCAGTTTTTTTATCAGGATACTCCAAACACCTGTCATACCGGCATTTTTACCTTATTGTCGGCATTATACTGAAAAATTTACGAAATTTTTGGTAGAAATTGCATTTTTGCGCTATTTGGCACACTTCATGCAATTGAGAGAATTAGACATATTCGCGAATGTCTGCTCTGCGCTCAGGCGCAGGAAAGGACGACGGGAACGCGCCGTTGCGCTCCTGTCTAACATCCCTGTCACGCATCATCACGCAGTATCCCCCGAACGGTCGAGGGCTGAAGTAGGAGAACGACATCATGGTTGACACCAAAGGCAAAGTGAAGTGGTTTAATGACGCCAAAGGCTACGGCTTTATCGAGGCGGAAGATGGCGTGGACGTGTTCGTCCACTATTCCGTGATACAAACGGAGGGCTTTAAGACTCTGCGCGAAGGCCAGGAGGTCAGCTACTCTTCTATTGATACGCCCAAAGGCCGTCAGGCTTCCAACGTCGCGCCCCTCATGGCAACAGCGTAGAAATACCTGACCCCGGGCGTCCACCCGTAGGGAAGAACACCCCTCTCCTTGCCGCGCAACGCGCCAGGGGAGGGGCTTTTCTTTAAGTATCAGATTTCTCCAGAGCCTATCCCAACAGGCCGGGTACAAAGAACGTACCCGTCTGAGTGGCCTGCGGCCAAGCGTCCTTCGGACGCAAATGCAATCGCCTATTGGGATAAGCTCTTAGCCGGCGACAGTCGCAGGCGGCAGGGACGATTCGGGATCGCCCCTATCCGGCGAAAACAGCGGGGCGGGCGCGGCAGGTTCGGGCGGCGCGGCGGCTTCAATGATAGAATTTGCATATTTTTTGCGAGGGCGCGAAGTTGCTGAAACCATTTTACAGATCGCTTCGTACAACGATGATGAAGAACAAATAGCAGGCGTTGTTGCCTGTTTGCCCCTTCGCTTTGCCGCTTTTGTGTCACCACTGGCACAGCGCGAATACCCATTTTCCGTAGTCGCGGAAAATACGCGCTTCCCCTGAGAAAGGCTCGTTTGTCAGAGAATGGTTCGACGTTTCGCGTCGCGCTGTGATCGTCTGGTGTCCCTGACGACGCTGGTTGAGGTTCGGTTCGCTTCCCGCGCTTTCTCCGACTTTCGGATGAATATCGCTCTCTTCTCTCGCATTGCCGTTACTCTGCGTTCCTGTTTTTCAATTTGCCCGCGTCCGTTCGCGCCGGATCCTCCGTGGACTCGCGCTTGCGGTGGCGGCGCTTCGCCACGTCTGCCTCACTTCCTGAAGTGAAATTTCCACTGTGCCTTTGCGCGTGTTCCTCTTGAAGGAGAAAAATCGAACATGGAACGCAGTTTGTATTTCAGCGCGTTGGCGTTGGGCGTGGTGGCGTGGGTGTGCAGCCTGCTGCTCGCGTCGCGCCAAACCTCAAATCCGATACAGAAGATGGCGGAGTGGCTGCCTGTGCCGTATCGCATAGCGCCGGTCATCGTACTGTTCATAGCATTTATCGCCGTGATTTTTAAGCATCCGCCATTTGCCGACGGGCAAGGGTTGGGATGCGGATTATATTTAGGATGTATGGGCGCATTGCTGACAACGTGGGCGGTTGCCCGAAGTTGGCATGAGGATGAAGTGGAAGGAACGGACGAGGCGCGTAATGCCATAAGCGCGGTGATGCCGTTCGCCATTGGCCTTGTTACCGTCGCCATTCCATTGATCTGGCTGCGGAACGTGGTGGTAGACGCGCTGTTTGGCGTTGCTGTGGGCTGGCTGGCATCTACATTACTTCTGCTGGCGGGTATCAACGCGGCGCGTAGCGCAAGCCGATTTGCCGGACTGACTCTGGCAGCGGGAACCGGGTTCGTGTCAACCTTGTGCGCAGTGGGGGCGGTTGGCGAATTGGGCGGCAACGCGCGCGTTGGGAACAGTCTGGTCGGCGTTCCGTGGAGCGCGCCCCTGCTGCTGTTGGCCGCTTTCATGGTATTCACGCTATTATTGTGCGCCCTGCCCCCAACCCTGCTGCGCCAGTTGCCGGGAGCGAATTTGCTGCTGCGCGTTTCCTCTTCTCTGAAAAGTGAATCCGCGCGACAATCGGCCCCGGCTATACTGCGCTGGCTGATCGGCAGTCTGCTATTTATGGCTTTGGGAACGCAATTCGGGCATCGAATATGGGCGCAGCCCAATATCTTTCGACTGCTCGGCATGGGGATTGCGGCAAGCGGGCTGGCATGGTGGATGCTTGCCGGTCAAGCGCGATCTGCTGCAAATGGCGGCAACGGAGGCTGGCAGCGCATGGCCCTGCCAACCCTTGTGATGATGGCGGCGGGTATGGTGGCGTTTCAAATGCTGTCCGGCGTGGGCGTCGCGATCATGCTGCTCGGCGCGTGGCTGACAATGGGCATGGCCTTAATTGGCGCGCAGGGAAGCAACGCAGCCCCTGCTACAGCCGAACTCTCTCCCGCATCTGTCCTGACGGTTCCCTCGGAACTCCTGCGCCTGCTGTTGTTCGGAACCCTCCTCCTGCTGTACCGCCTGTTTCAGGTACGCTACCACGATGACCTGCAAAACGTCCTCCTGCCCGACCACTACGCTCTGCTCGGCTTCATCGTCGGCGCGGCCACTCCGGCGGCACTGGCGCAGTATCAGGGGTCAGAGGTCAGGGGTCAGGGGTCAGGGGAAGACCTAACACCGAATACCGAACACCGAACACCAACCACCCTTCTCCGTATGCTCATCGCGGGCGTGTTGCTGCTGTTTGTTCCTGCGCTGTTGCTGATGTTGTTTGGAACCAAATGTTTACTGTGCCTGTTCTTCGGGCTGGCGTTGGCGACGGTGATCGGGGATGGTTCGGGACGTGGGCAAGGGCGTGAAGAGACGGAATTGGAGGGCTTTCGATCCGTGCCGAGCGAATGGCTGATTGGATTGTTCGCGCTTGGCATGGGGCTGGCAGTGGCGCAATGGACAGCGCATGTCCTCCCCGTCACGCTCATGGCCCGAACAGACAAAACGCGCCTGCTCACCTACCTTACCGGTATTGTTGCCGCCCTGCTCTTCATCGGCAGTTTGGCTGGACGTTCGCGCCGCTCGTCTGAAACGTTGCTGAAGGGAGGCGCGAAATGAGACAAGACGAGGGAAAAGGGAAAAGGGAAAAGGGAAAAGTAAATTCCCTATCAACTATCAACTATCAACTGTCAACTGCCGTTTCGCTTGTTCTCGCCGTTCTCGCGCTGGGCTGGGCGTTCCGGTATATGGTGGGGAACGAGACGCCGGTTGGCAAGATCGAAGGGCAGATTCTGCTGGCGGATTTGCATCGTCCTATGGCGGGCGTTCATATCTATTTGCAGCCGACGGGACCGGATCGCGATGACCGGCCTATGCGCCGCGCCGTGACCAATGCGGAGGGACGATTTTCGCTTGTCAATGTGCCAGAAGGCGAGTACGATGTCACGGCAAGCACACGGGCGCATACGGCGAAAGATGCCAGCGTTTACACTCTGGAGGGTAAGACGACGCAACTCACGCTGTACCTGACTCGCAACGAGGCTGAACTGGAGATCAAGCAGCATCAGCGCGTGTTCGGCACGAAAGAAAAAACGCGTATTTCTGTCAGCGGCTATGTGGACAGCGACAAGGTTCTGGCTGTGCCGCCCAGCCCGGACACCATGCGCCTGCGCGTGTTCCAAACCCGGCTGTCTAACATCTTGAAGGATGAGAAGGCGGCGGGCGCATTGGAGGAGGTAGCGCGGGGAACCGACCAGACGCCGAACCTGCCCGCTGCCCTGCTGCATCCCAAACTGGCTTCGCCGCCCAACCTGCTGTTTACTCGTGACCTTGCCATCAACACGGCGGATAGGGAGGGCTTTTTCTATCAGCAGATTGACCTGCCGAAACTTGGCCTGCCCGCCCGAACGGGCCTGTACCTGCTGGATATTGAACACGCGAAAAAGACCGTTTGTTCGTGGCTGCTGGTCACGGATACCGGCCTGATCGTGAAGCGGGCAAAATCGCAGTTAGTGGCTTTTGCCGCCGACATGCAGAGCGGAACGCCGATTGCCGGAAGCGAAGTACGGACGTATCGGAACGGGCGCGTGGTGGCAAGCGGCAGAACGGACGCGCAGGGCGTGGCGCAGTACAGCGTTCCCAATCTGGGAGAAAGTGAAGTTTCCGCCTCGACTCGCCTGATGACGGTCGCGCTCAGGGGCGATGATGAGGCGGTCGTGCAGCGCAACGCCACGAATGACGAGAAGAACAACGCTTACGTGGTACATGCCTACACGGATAGAACGGTTTATCGTCCCGGTCAGCGTATCTCCTTCAAGGGCATTGCGCGGAAACGACGCGAAGTGGATTACAAGGCGGCGGCAGGTTCATGGGACGCGCCGGATTCGAGTAACGCGCCGCGCTATACGGTTCCGGTCGGGCAGCCCGTTGACGTGGAAATCCGCGACAAGAGCGGTGAGCGTATTGTGGAACAGCGGTACGTCACCAACGCTTACGGCGCGTTCTTCGGGCAGGCGGATTTGCTCAAGGAGGCGGCAACGGGCGTATACACGCTGGTCATGAATATTGCGGGAACGGAACATACCGAAGACATTTATGTCGCCTCGTACCACAAGCCGGAATACGCCGTGACCGTGACCCCGGACAAGAAAACCTATACGCGGGGCGAAACCGTCCGCATGACTGTCGAGGGCAAATTCTTCTTCGGCGCGCCGGTTGCGGGCGCGAAAGTGCGATACAGCGTGTACTCGTCCCCCGATTGGCAATCAGAGTACGAAGCGGACGCGGACGCGAACGGCGAAGAGGAAGAGTGGTCGGGATTTCAGAACATTCCGCGTTGATAACTATTACGGCTCGACGGCGAAAGACGGCACAATCACGCTGGATGAGAACGGTAAGGCCGTCATAGAGTTCGCAGCCGAAGACCCGAAACAGCGCAAACAGGCTGAACGCGCCCGACGCCACGAGAAAACCACTGCGCAAGAGGATGCGGCGGAGGACAGCAACGCCGAAGAGAGAGGTCCGCAGGAGGAAGTGTATACCCTGAGCGCGACCGTGATTGAGGGGCAAGACCGGGAAGTGGAAGCGACGGGAGAAGCGCGGGTGACGCGGGGCGCGTTCCGATTGACCGTCACGCCCGACGGCTACGTTGCCGCGCCGGGACAGGTGACGAACGTTGTCGTATCCGCGCAGGATTTCGACGGCAAGCCGATACCAAATCAGCCGTTCAGTCTGGAAACGGGTTTTGAACACTGGCAGAACGACAAATACGCCTACAAGAAAATTGGCTTACAGAACGGCGTCACGGGTGGGGATGGGCGTATGGTGTTGCCCATTACGCCGCCACGCGCCGGAACGCTCTCGCTGAAAGTGCGGGCGTATGATGCGTCACGGCATCTGGTGCTTGGCCGCGCCAATCTGTGGGCGGCAAGCGATCAGGGCGGGGAACTCGATACCACGTATGACGACCTTTCCCTGCTCACGGACAAGCGGCATTACAAGCCCGGCGACACGGCCCGCGTCCTGCTCAACACGTCGCATTTAGGCCAAACGGTTCTGCTGACGATTGAGGGCGAAAAAGTGCAGCGCGTGATGACGGTTCCCATTCACTCGCGCAGCACCGTTGTCCGTGTTCCCATTCGCGCCGAATACGGCCCCAATGTCTTCCTCGCCGCCTGCTACGTCCAGAACAAGCACTTCGCGCAGAGCGAAACTCCCCTGCGCGTCCTCATGCCGAACAGTGACGTGAAGGTGACGGTGACGGCGGACAGGGAAGAAAAGGAGAAAAGGAGAAAAGGAGAAGAGGAGAAGATACAAGGGGCGGCTTCATCCCTCATCCCTCATCCCTCATCCCTTCCTCGCTACGCGCCGGAGGATAAGATAACCTACACAATTCAGACGACGGACGCGGCGGGGAAGGCGGTTCCATGTGAGTTGTCGTTCGGCGTGGTGGATGAGGCGATTTACGCGTTGCGGGAAGACAATCCGAAAGCGATGCAGCAGGCGTTTTATCCACGCCGGAGTAATCAGGTGTCTACGAGTTACTCGTTCGCGGTCGAGTATCTGGGGGATGCGGACAAGGCCGAGCCGAAGATCGAAACCCGCAAAAAGTTTCCCGATACGGCGTATTGGAACCCGAACCTGCAAACGGACGCGCAGGGCAAGGCAACCGTGTCATTTACGCTTCCCGACAATCTGACAACGTGGCGGGCGACAGCGACTGCCAACACGCTGGATACGAAAATCGGGCGCGGCGTGGATAAAGTTCTGGTCACAAAGGACTTTTATGTGCGGCTGCAAACGCCGCGTTCCCTGACGCAAACGGATCAATCGCGCGTGGTTGCGATTGTTCACAATGAGACGGGCGTAGCGCAAACGGCTCTGGTTCGTTTGCGCGCGGATAATCTGACGGCTGGAGGCGATGAAACACAAACCCTGACGCTGCCACCGGGCGGACATGCGGAAGCGTCGTGGCCTGTGACCGCCAACGGTTACGGCGAAGCCAAGCTGAAAGTAACCGCGTGGACGCCCAAAGAGGGAACGGCGCGACAGTACACGGACGGACTGGAAACCACGCTGCCGATACGACCGCATGGGCGCGAGGATTACAAAGCGTTCGCGGGGCAATTGACCTCAGAACATCCCGAAACGGAAGTGATTCGGCTGGACGCGAACGCGGTTCCTGAACTGAGCCATGTCACGGTTCGCCTGACGCCTTCCGTTGCGAGTTCCCTGTCAGGCAGTCTGGACTATCTCATTGGCTATCCGTATGGCTGCGTGGAACAAACCTTGAGCCGCGTTTTGCCGGATTTGCGGGTACAGCAGGTTCTGAAACAGCGCGGATTGACGCTCAATGAGGCGGAAACGCGCCGAACAAGGGAACTGCCCAAAATGGTGCGGGAGGGCTTGCAGCGTTTGTACCGCTTCCAGCATCCGAGCGGAGCATGGGGCTGGTGGGAACACGACCCGGACGATCCGTGGATGACGGGCTACGTGCTGCTCGGACTGGCGGAAGCGCGGGCGGACGGCTATCCGGTTAGCGACCGCGTCTTGAAAACGGGACGCGACGCGGGCGTGAAACTGCTGAATCGGTGCAAGGCCGATCAATTGCCGTTCCTGATGTACGGACTGGCGTTGGCGGGGGAGAAGAAAGAGGTTGCCAAATGGCGCGGGCGGCTATCACTTCCGGGTATGTCCGCAGAAAATCTCGCGTATGTGACCCTGACGGACAGCTTGCTGCAAAAGGATAGCGGTACTGCGGCGCATTGGCTGGACGGCAAAGCTACGCATCAGGATGAGATGCTGCACTGGCAGGATTCGCAACAGCGAAAACCGCGACGACCTGACGGCAACCGCAATGGCGTTTCGGGTGATGCTGGCCCGTAACCCCGCCGACAAGCGCGTTGTGCCGACCCTGCGCTGGCTGATGACGAAGCGAACAGACCAGTATTGGGGCAGCACGCGGGATACGTCATGGGTATTGTCCGCTCTTGCGGACTACCTGAAAACGCAGCCGAACTACTCGGCGGGCGGGCAGGTACAGGTACAAGTCAACGGTAAAGCATGGCAGGCCGTAACCCTGACAGAAAACAACCTGCGCGAAAAAGAGATTGTATTGCGCGTTCCGGCTTCGCAACTTCGCGCCGACAAGAACGACATCACCCTGACGCGAACGGGAGGCAACAGCCCGATCTTCTACGCGGTGCAACTGCGCGAAACCGTCAGCGGCGAGGAACTGCCCGCCATAACAACGGGCAAACTCAGCGTTACGCGGGAGTATTTGCGCGTTGCGACAAAGCAGGCGAATGACGAACCGTGGAAAGTAAAAACTGAAGCAACGCATAACACCATGCAAACCGGCGACCATATTCGAGTGCGCCTGACCCTGAACGTGCCGCGCGATATGTCGTATGTGCTGATTGAAGACCCGTTCCCGGCAGGCTGTGAAGTTTCGGAACGGGGTAACGCGGAAGAGGTCACGGATTGGAACTACTGGTGGTCCAGCATAGATGTGCGCGACGACCGGATAGCCTTCTTCGCCCGTTCGCTGTCCGCCGGTCAGCACGTCCTCGAGTACAATCTCCGCGCCCAAACGCCCGGAACGTACCGCGCCCTGCCGACCCTGCTGCAAGCCATGTACACCCCGGAACAAAAAGCGGAAACGGCGGAAACGAAGGTGGAGATAAGATGAAGAAAGAAGCGGTCGCCATTGTCTTGCTGCTTGGGGTAGGTGGGGGCGTGTTTTGGGGAATGGGCGCGACGCCGATGCCGCAGGAGGTGGAAATGGCAGGGTACGCAACCAGTTTGAAGGGGCGTACCAATAGCCAGCGGCACAACGCGCAAAAGGCGGCGGACGCGCTGAACGGCAAAATCATCGCGCCCAATGCGGTTTTCTCGTTTAACGCAGCCGTGAAATCGTGGTCTGCCGATCAGGGGTTTGTGAAAGCGCCGGTGAGTTTCGACGGGGAACTCATTAAGGCGTATGGCGGCGGGGTATGTCAGACCTCTACCACGCTGTACAACGTCGCGCTGCTTGCCGGTTTGCCGATTGTAGAACGGCATCCGCATGTATTCGCGCCGCACTACGTTCCGCCCGGTCAGGACGCGGCAGTCGCGCAACGCAGCATAGACCTGCGCTTTCGTAACCCCTACCCGTGGCCGCTACGGATACAGGCGAAAACGCAGGGGGAACGGCTGGAAATCCGTCTGTACGGCGCAGAAGCCGTGCCACAGCAGGTACAGGTAACGACGCAGATACTATCTACGAGTACGCCCGCCCGCCTGACGCGGGTAGCGTATCGGGGCGCATTCTCATCGGGACGCGCGTATGTGCGTAATCCCGGCGCGGTCGGCTATCGCGTCCTCGCCTTTCGGACGCTGACGCCGTATGCGCCAACTCCTGCGTCCAACCCGACAGAACGCCGCGAACGCCTGTCCGATGATACCTATCAGGCGATGGATCGTATTGTTCAGGTGGATGAGATTGCTGCCAGATAGGGTTTGTAAAGAGGTTTCATTATCAAACATTTTTGCCGGGCATTGAAAATACCCGTCTGAGTGGCGTTCCGCCAAGCGCCCTTCGGACGCAATCCGTTGTTTACCGATTCCTGCGTGCGTAAGAGGACATAACAAGTTATGTCCCTACGCCGCAGGCCATAAAGACAGGGGTTTTCAACCCCTGGCAAAAAGGTGTCTGGTAGTGAAGAAGAGGTTTATCTCTCCCGAACGGGTGTATACGTCACTTCCAGAGGCGCGTGACCGTCAATGGTAATTTGCGGGTTGCCCTGTTCCACTTTCGGACGAACGGCGCGGCGGTGCGACCAGATGTTCATGCCGAGCCAGCCCGCCACGAGGATTTTGAACCCCTGCGAGTACAGCCCGAACCACGCGCTCTGGCACAGCGCGACAATCCCCAGCACAATCAGGCTGATGGCAAGCATCTCCATCGCCTGAGCAAAACGTCCTGAAAGCATGAGAACTCTCCAGGGAGTAGGGAGTAGGTTGTAGGGAGTAGGCCAATGCACGAGTTGAACAATGCTTTCCTACTCCCTACTCCCTACTCCCTACTCCCTACGTGAGCGCCATCGTCGTCTCCTGATCGAACAGGTGGGCGCGGCTGTGGTCTATACGCATGTGCAGGATTTCCCCGATGCGCGACATGAAGGTGGGGGGCATCCGTATTTTGAAAATGTTGCCGGCAAGGCGGGCGTCAATGATGTTTTCCGAGCCGAGCGGTTCGACGACGTACACTTCGCTCGGCGTGAATTCGGATTGCGCATCGCGGCGGAGGGCAATGTCTTCGGGACGAACGCCTAAGATCAGCGGCTTGCCTGTGGGCGCGTTGGCGAAGCGGGCTTTCGCGCCGTCCTGAATGGGCAGGGTTATGTCGCCATCCAATAGCAACGCGCTGCGGTCCGGGGCGATCTGACACGGCACTAAGTTCATGGCGGGCGAACCGATGAATCCGGCGACAAACAGGTTGGCGGGACGGTCGTACACATCGGAGGGCGAGCCTACCTGCTGCAAAAAACCGCCGTACATAATGGCGATTTTGTCTGCCATGCTCAGGGCTTCCAACTGATCGTGCGTGACATAGATAGTTGTGGCGTTCAGATCGGTTTGCAGCCGCTTGATTTCCGCCCGCATCTCCGTACGCAGTTTCGCGTCGAGGTTGGAAAGCGGCTCGTCCATCAGGAACACTTTGGGACGGCGCACAATGGCGCGTCCAATGGCGACGCGCTGCATTTCGCCGCCCGATAGTTTACCGGGTTTGCGACTGAGCAGCCGTTCGATGTGCAGCGTTTTAGCCGCTTCCTGAACCCGTTCCGCAATGATGTTGGGGGGTGTTTTTACGGCTTTGAGCGGAAACGCCAGATTTTCCGCAACGGTCATGTGCGGATAAATGGCATACTGCTGAAACACCATCGCAATGTCGCGCTGCGAAGGCGGCAGTTTGGTAACATCCTCGCCATCAATGAGAATCTGCCCGCCGTCGGGGATTTCAAGCCCCGCGATGCAGCGCAGAGTGGTGGTTTTGCCGCAGCCCGAAGGCCCGAGGAAGACCATGAACATGCCATCGTCAATGTCCAGCGATGTGTTGTTGATAGCGATATTCTGGTCGAATTTTTTCAGTAAATTACGAACATGTACGGTAGCCATGGGTTAGGTTGTTAGGTTGTTAGGTTGTTAGGTTGTTAGGTTAAGGTCGAGGAAGAGCAGATTCCTAAACCTAATGACCTAACAACCTAACAACCTAACAACCTACTTCTTGATTGCTCCAAAAGTGACGCCGCGCAGCAGGTGCTTGCGCATGAGGAAGGTGAACAGGGTGACGGGTATCAGGAAAAGCATTGCGCCCGCTGCAATTTGGCCGTAGTCCAGCCCGCCGGGACCGGTCAGGCCGATGATGGAGGGCGGGGCGGTGAGAGACGGGACGCCCGATAGCACCTGCGCGAACGCGAACTCGTTCCAGGCTGTAATAAAGCAGAAGACGGCTGTGACCGCGATGCCGGTGAGAGCCTGCGGGAGGGATATTTTCCAGAATGTTCGCAGCCGGGAATAGCCGTCGAGCAGGGCCGCGTCGTCGTATTCGTGCGGAATGTCGTCGAAAAAGCCTTTCAGCAGGTACGTTGAGAACGATAGATTGAACACAGTATACAGGATAATCAAGCCCGGAAGCGTGTTGAACAACCCAATGGTTTTGAACATCAGGAAAATGGGAATCACGACGGCTATCGCGGGCAGCATACGGGTACTGAGAACGAAAAACAGCAGGTCGCCCTTGCCCTTGACGCGAAATCTCGCAAACGCATACGCCGACATCGTGCCGAGCGCAACAGCCAGAAGGGTACTGACAATACCAACGAACAGGCTGTTGCGAATCTGTGTGGGGAAATCCTTGTAGCCGATGACGGCTTTGGTACTGTCGTTGCTTTGATGCTTGTAAATCAGCGCGTCATAATTGCGCAGAGTGACGCCGAATCGCGTGTCGGAGGAGGGCTGTTCACCTCGAACGTAGATATGCGCAGGAATCAGTTTGGGCGGCGCGGTGAATATCTGCGTGGGCGGTTTCAGGCTCGTCACGAAGATCATATAAATCGGCAGCAGATAGGCTACGGTCGCCACGCCAATCGCGCAATAGGCTAACCCGGTTCGGATTCCCTGCGGCAGTCGCGTCATATTCCATATAACCACGACTGCAACACCCGCGCCGATAATGGGCAAAATGTGTTCACGAATCCAATGCGCGATAAGAATGGACTGCGGCAGCAATAACAACACGATTAGCGCGCCGAGTATGTAAGCAGGCTGTTCCAGCAGTTTTGCCAGATACGGTAGATTTTTTTCGCGCGCGCGGTCAGCATAATAGGTGAACAGGCCACTCGCATCGGGAATGTTTTCGCCTCGACCTTCGCCATGTACTTGATGAACAGGTTCGCCAGTCCGATGATGATGAGCAGAATGATATACGCGAGGGCGCAGGAGATGCCTGTGTAGTGATAGTCGAACGCTTTCTGGTACAGGCTGAACGAGACGGTTTTGGTCATGTTGCCCGGCCCGCCGCCCGTGAGCGCGTAGACGAGATCGAATATCTTGAAGCAGTCAATGGTGCGGAACAGCAGGGCGATCATGACAATCGGCGCGACCATTGGAATCGTGATGTAGCGGAATTTGAACCATGTGGACGCGCGATCCACTTCCGCCGCTTCGTATAAATGGGGCGGAACCGCGTTCAAACCCGCGAGGGAAATCAGCATCACAAACGGCGACCACATCCACGTATCCACGAGAACTAATGACCAGATGGCGTTGTCGGAACTGGTTGTCCACACAAGGGGATTGGCCGGGTTTTGCAGATGCAGCAGTTGCAGCAGCCAGTTCACGACCCCGAAATTGGCGTCCAGCAGGTAGTACCAGAACTTGCCGACAATAACCGGCGACAGCATCATGGGCAGCAGAATCAGCGTGGTGAGGATGCCTTTGGCTTTGAAGGTTCGGTTGAGCAATAGCGCCATGCCGAAGCCGACAAGCAATTGCGCTCCGACCGCGAACAGGGTAAACCGCGCTGTGACAATGAAGTTGTTCCAGATGTCCCTGTCCGTAAGCAGGCGCGTGTAGTTCGTTCCCCCTACCCATTGCGCGGGCTTGCTCGCCGTGTCGGTATAGTTGCAAAACGACAGAATCAACGACCAGAACAGAGGGAAAACGTTCATCGCAATTAGCAGGAGGACGGTGGGCATCAAAAACAGGTTCGCCACGCTGCGATCTGAGAGGCCGCGTTTCGGGGTCTTGGTTTGCAGTTGCGTTCGTTGGAGGGGTGTATCCAAGCTAATTCCTTAAAAGTGATGAGTGATGAGTAAAGAACAGCGTCTTCGTTCATCATTCATCACTCAATATTCATCATTTCCTTACTGCGTTGCTGCGGTCGAGAGGCTTTTCAGCGTCTCGGTATGCTTTTTGACGATGGCGTCCATAGCCACTTGCGGGGTTTCGCCGCCCGTGACAACAGAGTTCCAGTGCGTCTGGGTTTCGTTGAGCAGTTCCGCGTATTTGGGATTGTTGTAGAAGTCCTTCAGGTACGGAACGCTGTCGGCAAAGGCCGTGTTGAAGGGCGCGGCCTGCTGGAATTCGGGCGTTTTCAGCACTTCGATGTTGCTGGTCAAACCGCCCAGTTTGGCCCATTTCTGCTGCGTCTCTTTTTTGCTGAACCAGGCGAGAAACTTTTTGGCCTCGTCCTGATTTTTGGAGTACGCGGACACGGACAGACCCTGACCGCCCAGGCTGATGAAATGCTTGTTGTTCGGACCGCCGGGAGATACGAAGAATCCGGTTTTTTTGGCAAGGGTATTCTCTTCTTCATTGGTCAGGCCGGGAAAGAAGGTGTACCAGTCTTCGGCCATCGCGACCTGTCCGGCTTTGAAGGCTTGCAGCGTCTCGTTGAAGTAGAACTTCTCGGAACCGGGCGGGGTGAACTTCTTCAGTTCCTGCGTATAGAATTTCAGCGCGTCTACGGCAGTGGAGGAGTTCAACACGCCGTCCACTTTGCCTTTGCCGTCGTTCAAGTCGCCGCCGTAGCACCACAGCACCTCATCAAATCCCATCGTAATGCCGTCATAGCCGCCGCCGCCCGCATAAAAGGGGGCCAGGCCGTACATCTGCTTGCCGGTTGTCGGGTCCATGCGCGTGAAGAATTCGGCCACATCGCGCAGTTCCGCCCATGTTTTCGGGGGCGCGAGTTCATGCTTGTATTTGGCCTGAAAGTCGGTTTTGTTTTTGGCGTCCTCAAACAGGTCTTTGCGGTACGCGAACCCGATGGCGTCCGCTTCACACGGCACGGCGTATGTTTTGCCCTCGTAATCGCAGTAGAACTGTTTGGCGGAGGGGGAGATTTCAGCCCACGGCACGTTGGTTTTGGCCCAATCCGACAGATCGGTATAGTGCTTTTCGGTTGCGCCCCGTCCGAGCCACTGGCTGTCGCCGACAATCAGGTCGTAGGCGTCGCTTTTTCCGCTCCACACTTCCGTCTGAATTTTGTTCTGGAAGTCCGGCCAGGGAATCTGTTTCACGTCTACGGTTGTGCCGGTTTCTTTGGTGTAGTCCTGGCTCAGGGTTTCCAGATAGTCCGAGGGTTTCCACTGCGCCCACGCGATAGTCAGTTTGCCGCCACTTCCGGTTGGCGCGGTGGCTGTTTTGCCGGGTGTTCCCGTAGGTGTGGGAGTTGTGGTAGAGGTATCGTTGTTGGTGTTTCCGCCACATCCGGCGAGGGTCAGTCCGCTCAGTGCCGTCAGTCCGAGCAGTGATGCGGCCACAATGCCATTCATTTTACGCACCGAAGCGCCTCCTTTTGCAAAGCAGATGCAGTAGGTAGTGTTACAGGAAGAACCATCCTCAGCGGTGTTCGCGAGGATGGGTTGGAAATCTGAAGTAACAGTCACAATGAGACAGTTTGAGTCGAAACGCAGACGCGATGACCGCCGGACGGCGTAGGCGCAGGTAATCACGAAGATTATAGCACGGACACGCCATTCTGTCTACGCCGACAGGCGAACAATCGGCGACTACCTTCCACGCGGACGCAGGAGATTCCTCCTTTGTGTGGAAAACATTCTCATGCTATAATGCAGCAGAGAATTCGCTTGGAAATAGGAGGCGTGATATGGCATTGCCACAGATGCTCGAAGGCACATGGGAAGAGATCAAGCAGCACGAGGCGGAACTGTCCGGGCAACGCTTGCGCGTGTACATCAACCCTGACTTAATACTGCCTGCGCAAAATGGAGTAGCTCCGACGCAACAAAAACAAACTAATGGACAAATCAGTTAAACATGGTACACTGAGGTATGAGCCAACGAACTTTTCACCTCAATGAAGCCGACGCCAATGCGCTTGAACGCGGCATACCTGCATTGCAAGGATGCTAACACCAAAATCCGCTACCAAGCTGTTCGTCTGTATGGCTTGGGCTACTCTGTCGCCGAAATCCAAGACATCTGTGGCTGTAGCCGTACCCGCCTGATTCTGCTGGACACGCGCCTATCAAGAACACGGTCTGACTGCGCTCGTAGATGCCCGACGAGGCGGCAACCGCGCCCGTCTTTCGGGCGAACAACTCGAAGCCTTGCAGAACCAGTTGCATCGCTACACGCCCACTCAGTTGTTAGGCAAGGAAAAATGCCAGGGGGACGGGCAGTTCTGGAGTGTCCCCGACTTGGCACCGCTTTTAGCCCGCGACTACCAGACGTTGTATACCAGAGCCAGACTTCCTTACGCACCCTGCTTGCCAAGTGCGAAATGAGTTACCAGCGTCCTGACAAGCAGTATAAGAGCCATAATGCGACTCAAGCTCATGGAGTTCGAGGAACAACTGGAAAAAAAATCCTCGATGTGGCGTTAAACGCGCCCAACACGATCTTACTGGCGGGCGACGAAGCCAGCGCGTACTTGCAAGCCACCTTGATGCGCGTGTGGGCCAAGAAAGGCCACACGCCGGTTGTGCGCGTGAGCGCCAGTCGGGACAACACGCACTTCTATGGAGCGCTCAACCTGGCAACCGGCAAGGAAACCCTGCTGCGCTCCGCCTTGATGAACAGCGAGGTATCGGCCTTGTTCTTGCAAACCTTGCTCGACGCCTACCCGAACTTGCCTCTTGCTGCTCTTATGGGATCGCGCTCCCTGGCACAAAGGCGAAGCGGTCAGGCGGTTCTGGAAGCCAACCCGCGCTTGGAAGTCCTGTGGTTTCCGCCGGGTTGCCCGGAGTTGAACCCGCAGGAACATGTCTGGAAAGCCGCGCGAGAAGCGGTCGGACACAATCATCAATGTGCGACGCTTGCCGTTTTAGCCGAAGAGTTCGAAACCTACTTGAAGACAGCAGAATTTCCTTGCTCGCTTCTGGAACAGCACAACTTTCCAGTGCTATGTACCATGTTTAACTGATTAGTCCATAAACAACTGAAGGGACGAGGTATGCTCGCTGGCAAGTTGAGCAGCGAAGAATATCTGCGTCGCAAACACGAAGAAACGATTAAGGAAGATGAGCCAATAAAATGAATGTCCATGTTTTTGGATGCTTCCGCAATGGTAGCCTACCTCACAGGTGAGCCGGGTGAGGATATAGTTAGATCTATGCTTAGAGACGCAAATGCAACTTGCTACGCTCACTCCATCAACTTGTGTGAAGTCTACTATGACTCGCTAAGAGCGACAGACGAACGCACGGCTCGCCGTACTATTCAGAGCCTGTACGATGATGGTGTGGTTGAGCGTCGAGACATGAGCCGGGAGTTTTGGAGACGTGTAGGTGGGCTGAAAGCCCGTGGAAGTATTTCCCTTGCAGATTGTTTTGGAATTGCGCTTGCACAGAAGCTAGGCGGCGAAATAGTGACAAGCGATCATCACGAATTCGACCGGCTTGTTCCGTTGGGCATAGTACCCATTCGCTTCATTCGGTGATGCGAGTACCAAATGTAGGAACGCCCCTGCGCATGTTGCGGCAGGGGCATGATGTTGAGACGAACGGTTTACAAACTGCGTCCGATGGCCTGCGCGATTTTTTCGACCTCCTGCATGGTGGCGCGGAACTGTTCGGGCGTGAGGGATTGCGCGCCGTCAGACAGGGCTTGCTGCGGGCAGGGATGGACTTCCACTATCAGGCCATCGGCTCCCGCTGCAATCGCGGCGCGACTGAGGGCGGGAACGTAGCGCGACACGCCTACGCCGTGCGACGGGTCTACAATTACGGGCAGGTGCGACATGTGCTTCAACACGGGAACCGCGTTCAGGTCGAGCGTGTTGCGAGTATACGCGCGGTCGAGCGGATGGACGCCGCGCTCGCACAGCATCACATCCTGCGTGCCGTGATGCAACAGGTACTCGGCGGCTAAGAGAAACTCGTCAATGGACGCGCTTGGCCCGCGCTTGAGCAGGGTGGGATGCCCGGAACGCCCCGCCGCGATGAGAAGGGGATAGTTCTGCATGTTGCGCGCCCCGATTTGCAGTATGTCTACATGCGCGGCCACTTTCTCTACGTCTTCGGGCGACATTACTTCGGTAATCGTCAGGATGCCGAGTTCATCCCCGACCTCCTTGAGTAGTTTCAGGCCCTCCACGCCCAAACCCTGAAAGGCGTAGGGCGAAGTGCGGGGTTTGTACGCGCCGCCGCGCAGCACTTTTCGCGCCGGCAGCCTGTACCGCGCGGGCGGACGCGAAAATCTGGTCGCGATTCTCCACGCTGCACGGGCCGGCCATAATCACGCACCGGTTGCCGCCGATTGATACGCCCTTGATGTTGATAACCGTGTCCACGCGGTGAAACTCGCGCGACGCCAGTTTATAGGGGCGGCTGATCTGTACGACGTGGTCCACGCCGGGCAGAGCGGAAAGGGCAACCGTGAGCGGTTCGCGGACATCGGGCGGAATGGCGCTGGCAACGCCGATAGCGGTATGCTCGTCGCCGGGCAGACGGAGGGCCTGCAAGTGGTGGTCTTCAATACGCGCCACGACATCCTCTACCTGGTCGGGCGTGGCTTCCTGGTTCATCAGTACCATCATTGGTGTGCTGCTTTCTTGTCTCGTCCTGAAATCAATGGTGTTTCAGTTATGTTCGCGTCCCGGCTATCCTTGACGGGATCGCTTATGTCTGCTTCTATTGTGACCGAAATCAGGAATTTGCGCAAGACGCATTTTGAACGGCTGCGCCGTTTGCCGGAACGCGCAACAAATTTCCTTTTGCGCTGTCGAACTAAAAACTACAGGCAAAGTACAGGCAAAGATTGTACAATAAAAGCGGTTCGCTGTCGAACCGCTTTTCTTTGGTTCACAACACGCCATTCAGCCACAAAGTCGGAACGCGCTTTTCAGAAACGCAGGAGACGGGAATTTGAAGCAAAACGGCAACATTCGATATTCAACGCGGAAGCAAACACTGGGGCTGCTTGCGGGCGGGCTTGCGCTGCTCGGCGCGGGTTCGATTACGATTGCGGCGGAACCGCCCAAACCCATTGCGAACGGCATACAAACGCCTGCCGTAACGCCGCAGCAGACAGAGTTTTTTGAGACGCATGTGCGCCCCCTCCTGTTCAATCGCTGTTACTCCTGCCATGCCGACAAAGCGCAACAGGGCGGTTTGCGGCTTGACTCGCTGGATGCCATGCTCAAGGGTGGCGGCGGCGGTCCCGTTCTGGTTCCCGGCAATGTGGAAAAAAGCCGCTTGCTGACTGCCATACATTATACCGGCGCGCTGAAAATGCCGCCGAGCGGCAAACTGAAGGATGACGAGATCGCTACGCTGACGGAATGGGTCAAAATGGGCGCTCCCTGGCCCAACGCGAAAGTTTCGGACGCGGCGCGCGCGGCGCAGAAGGGCGAGTACGTTTTATCCGACGCGCAAAAGAGTTTCTGGTCGTTTCAGCCCGTCAAGAACCCGGCCCTGCCCTCCGTGAAGAATATGGCGTGGTGCAAATCTCCGATTGACCGTTTCATTCTTGCCAGACTGGAAGCCAAAGGCTTGAAGCCCGCGCCGCCCGCCGACCGCCGGACGCTGATTCGCCGCGCCACTTTCGACCTGACCGGCCTGCCGCCCACGCCCGAAGAGATAGACGCCTTCGCCGCTGACAAGTCCCCGGATGCCTTCGTCAGAGTGGTGGATCGGCTGCTTGCCAGCCCGCGCTATGGCGAGCGATGGGCGCGGCACTGGCTGGACGTGGCCCGCTACGCCGACACCAAAGGCTACGTGTTCACGGAAGACCCCGATTTCCACAACGCCTATACGTATCGCGACTACGTGATGCGGGCGTTCAACAGCGACCTGCCCTACGACCAGTTTGTGACGCAGCAACTGGCCGCTGACCTTGCCTGCCCCGAAAACCGGCCCGCGCAGGCCGCAATGGGCTTCATCACGATTGGGCGCCGATTCCTCAACGACAACCAGTTGATTAACGACGACCGCATAGACGTGACCAGCCGGGGCCTGATGGGCCTGACGGTTGCCTGCGCCCGCTGCCACGACCATAAATTCGATCCAATTTCCAACAAAGACTACTACGCGATGTACAGCGTATTCGACCGGACGGCGGAAAACACGGTTGCGGTTTCGCCCGCCGAGCAGTCGCGCCCCTACGAGGAGTATCAGCAAAAACTCAATGCCGCGCAGGGGGAAACCGATAAACTGACGCGCGAACAGATACGACGTTTGCGCGGAATGGTGGTGAAGTCGCCCGACAGCATTCCCGCCAAAGCAAAGGCCACGCTGCAGTCGCTGCGGGAGGATCAACTGCCAACGCCGCCACAGTACGCCACCCTTGCGCCCCTGTTTGAAAGTCCGGCGCAGGGATCGCGTGACGGCCCTGCAAGCCACCATGACCGACCTGAACAAGCATATTCCGCCTAAACCCGACTTCGGCATGGCGATGAAGGACAACGGCAAGAACGATCCGCAGCGCGTCTTTGTGCGGGGCAACATCAACAATCAGGGCGACGTGGTTCCGCGCCGCTTCCTGACGTGCCTTTCCATAGCGGGCGAAAAACCCCTGCCTCCGACCGGCAGCGGACGCCTGGAACTGGCGCGGTATATCACCAGCATAGACAATCCCCTGACGGCGCGCGTCTTCGTCAATCGCGTGTGGCTGAATCACTTCGGGCTTACGGGATCGTGCGAACCCCAAGCGACTTCGGCATACGCGGCGAAAAGCCCACGCACCCCGAACTGCTCGATTGGCTATCCCACAACTTCATGGAGCAGAACTGGTCCGTGAAAAAGCTGCATCGCGCCATTCTGCTTTCCAGCACATACCAGATGAGCAGCGACGCGACTCCCGCCGTGGCGAAGCAGGCGTTCACCGCCGACCCGGAAAACCGCCTGCTGTGGCGGCAGAACCGGCAGCGGCTCGATCTGGAAAGCCTGCGCGACAGCCTGCTGTTCGTGTCCGGCAAACTGGATACCACATTGGGTGGTCCGGCTGTGGAACTGACAACCATGCCGTACACCAATCGCCGGACGCTGTACGGCTACATCAATCGCAACAACTTGCAGGGATTGTACCGCACGTTCGACTTTGCCAGCCCGGACCAGAGCGCGGCGCAGCGCATCAATACCAGTGTGCCGCAGCAGGCGCTTTATTTGATGAACAGCCCGTTTGTGGTGCAGCAGGCGCAGGCGATTGCCGGTGACGCGCAGATTGCGGCTTCCAAAGAAGAGGCGGCGCGAATACGGAACCTGTATCGCCGCGTGTTCGGACGTATGCCGACCGCAGATGAGATCGCATTGGGCGTCAGCTTCCTGCATCAGCCGCTTGCGGGCGCGCCGGAAGCCGCGGAAGCGTCGCCCTGGCAGTATGGATGGGGCGGTTTCGACGCGCAAAGCGGGCATGTTGTGGGCTTCGCGCCGTTCGCGCATTATGCCGGCCAGCAGTGGCAGGGCAGCGCGACCTTCCCCGACCCGAAACTGCAATTCCTGAGTCTGAACGCGCAGGGCGGGCATCCGGGCGGCGACATTCAGCACACGGTCATTCGCCGGTGGGTATCGCCAGTCAACGGCTTTGTCGCCATTGATGGCGCTTTAAACCATCCAGCCGACAAAGGCGACGGAGTGCGCGGGCGCGTGGTTTCCAGCCGCGTCGGTGAAGTCGGAACATGGACGGCGTTTCACAGCAGCGTGTCCACGCCGGTTGCCAAAGTGATCGTGCAGAAGGGCGACATGCTGGACTTTGTCGTAGACTGTAATAAAGAGCCGAGTTTCGACGGCTTTACATGGATGCCGACCATTCACGTCGTCTCCGATGGCCCAAAACTGGCGGCGTCAAACGCGCCTGCCCTGCAATCGTGGAACGCGCGGGAGGGCTTCAGCGGCCCCACGCCCCCGCTTCCCGCCGCCCTGTCCAACTGGGAGCGCTACATTCAAGCCCTGCTCATGACCAACGAATTCAACTTCGTGGATTAACGCGCGTTCCAACTGGCAGCAAGTGAGTCAAATTGTAAACCGATGCAACAAGAAATCTTGAACGCCTTGCGCCCCAATTTTCCTGATGTGCAGGGTGACGTTACGCTGGAAGCGGATACAGACCGCTATAATGGTCGTATTCTCTCCGAAAATTTTCAGGGATTGTCCTTTGTCGAGCGGCAACAGAGGGTATTTAACATTCTACGCGCTACTCTGGGAGCAGACACGCAGCGCATCTCTATGCTGTTCACATATACGCCTGCGGAATACGACCAACTGCAAGCCGCTTGAAGCGTCTGCCGACTTTGCAGGCAAGAAACAGGATGCTACGACACACTTTGTGTCGTAGCATCCTGTTTTTGTTTGAACCTATGTATACCTGGCTTCAAGTCATGTTTTTCGTCTCAATGGCGAAAAGTGACATTCAGCGCACGTTTATGAACGAGAACAAAACAGCGTTACGGAACGCAGGCGCTTGGTGTTGTTAATTTTCTACAACAGACTTGACATTCGAGTTAAACTGTTGTAAAATTTATACAACGCTGTTCGTGTTCGGCAGCGTAACTGAAGAAGCTCATGATGGCTTCTGCTTATGAATACATTGTGAAAAGGAGTCGGCGTAAAACCCCAACGAGGAGACAACTATTGACCACACCAACCACTTTTGGGGAGTACATCAAGGAGCTGCGTCTCGAACAGCGTGTCTCGCTGCGCGCGTTTGCTGAGTCTATCGGCTCCGATCCCGGCAATTACAGCAAAATTGAACGGGGAAAGATGGCTCCTCCTGCCGATGCCACGAAGCTGGACATCTATCGCAAAGCGTTGTGCCTTGATGCCAATGATTCGCGGTGGCGTGAAGCGGTACGTCTTGCTTCCATTTATCGCGGCGAAGTGCCGCCTCGCATACTCAACGATGAACAGCTTGTGGGCAAACTTCCCGCGCTGTTCCGCACACTGGAAGGAGACGCCGTTGATGAGACACTGCTTGATGAGCTAATCGCCACTATACGAAGGGAGTATTAGATTGCGTGAACATACCATTTCTTCCAGATGAAATGCTTGAAGAACGCGCTGAAGCCTTTCTTGCCGAGTATCTGCCTCAGAGGATTATTCCCATTCCAATTGAGGAGATACTGGAAACGGATTTCCGCGTTGGCATTGTGCCTATTCCGGGTTTCAGTGACCGTTTTGGCATCGTTGGCTACCTCAGTACGGATCAGCAGGATTTGATGATTGATGAAAAAGTCATGACGCGGCATCCTGCCCGGTATCGTTTTACCATTGCGCATGAATTGGCGCACATTCTTCTGCATGGCGATTACATTCGGGAAAATTGTCCGGCTAACATTGCCGACTGGAAACGCTGGCTGATCGCAAGGGACGCCAAATTGTACACGCGCATGGAAACGCAAGCTAATCGCATGGCCGGTATGATGCTGGTTCCACGCACAGAATTAACGGAAGCGTGGGCGAGGGCGCAACGGTACGCCGAAGAGCGGGGCATTGATACCACCGAGTTGGATCAGTTTGGTATCGCGCATCTGGCGGAATGGATTGCCCGTGAATTCGAGGTGTCCGGCAAAGTCGTGGAGATTGCGCTGGAACGCTGCAAACTGGTGTAGCTCAAGCAACAAATAGGCTAAGTAACTCTGGAAGAAAAGCAAAAAGCGACAGGCTGCAACCCGTCGCCCCCGCCGCCTTCCAACGTCCTGAATGGGCGTCGACCTGCAATGACCTCACAACCCATTGTAACATACGACGCCCCTTTATCGCAAGCGTAGGAGCAGGTGATTACAAAAACGCGATCTACCTGTTCCTTATTCTATAATAACGCTGGAGTTTTTGTTATGGCTGATATTCCATTAGGGCCGGAAGTGTATGCTAATTGGAAGGCATATTACAATGACAACCCTATCCGTACATCTTATGAGTTATCGCTTTTTACAGATGCTCATATCACTGGAGAGTTGTCTTCGGGGATCGGCCCATTTCAACTACTAAATGGGGCGGCCTTTGGAGAAGATCATTCTCTGCGACCAGGCATCATACTTCGGTTTGATAGCATTCAACTTGATGATGAGTACCAGAACAGGCAAAGCAAACAGACGGATAATTCTCGTTATCATGCGGGAGGCCTTCACGATGAGATTGCAGCACTCATTTCTCTGGCGTTGGGTATTCGCGTGGAGGTAGGCGGAGTATTACGCGAGTTTGTTCCTAAATCTGATCCTCGTGGCAGGCCGCGAAATTTAAACGATAATCCGCAGCCTGTACTGTCACGCAGATACTCAGGCCGACGATATATCATGCCTTATGCTCTAGGAGAACATAGCCTTAACAATATCAACCTGATAAACACTTTCACATCTATTCCACGAATGAAGCCGCAGAGTGCCACCGCTCTGGTTGTAGCCGCTCGGACATATCAGAATGCCATGTGGGTTGCAGAAGCAGCCCCTGAACTGGCTTGGTTGATGTTAGTTTCTGCTATCGAAACTGCTGCCGTTCATTGGGATGGCGCAGCAGAAGCGCCATTAGATAAGCTCGAAGCCTCAAAGCCTGAAATTTTCAGTCTACTCATGAATTCGGGCGGGCCTGAATTGGCCTATAAAGTTGCGGCGCAAATTGCACCCTCATTAGGAGTGACAAGCAAGTTCATCCGCTTTATTATGCAATTTCTTCCCGATGCGCCAACACTTTGCCCTCCCGAGTACGCGCGTTTTAGGTGGTCGAAAACTAATATGCGGGCAGCATTAAGCCAAATCTATGATTATAGGTCGAAAGCTTTGCATGAAGGAAGACCCTTTCCCTTACCAATGTGTGAATCACCTGGTCTCTTAGGAAATATAGAAGAAGGATCTGGTTACGCCGAAGTGCCGAGTGGAATTGCGACATATACATTTGCTGCTTCTTGGCAACATGAGGACACGCCCATGCTACTTCACACATTTGAGTATATTGTTCGCAATGTATTGCTTAAATGGTGTATTTCAATGATCTCACAACCGTAAAAAGGTTCATTACCTTGACCATCACAGGTACTCCCTCAACTCCTTTAAAGTGTGGGTTGCGCTTCGTTCTAGAAGTAAAACTCTACGTCGCGGCCCATGGTTTGCTGCATGGCGTGGAGGGTTTGGATGGCGTTGTCCTGCGCCTGCTTGCGGATGCCGCTGTTGTCGGCGGCTTCGCGCAGGCGTTGCGAGGCTTTTTCCTGCGCTTTGGGAACAATGTTGTCGTCGTGCCACATCCAGCCGGGATTGTTCTGCTCGACGCGCACTTTCACGTTCGGCGGGTAAATCGTCACGGGCGGAAGATGAACGCGCCACACGGGTTTGCCGGTCGCGTCTTTGGTTCCCGTCACGTCCTTCGGCGTAATGGCCGACAGGTCAATGCCCGCTTCCACCACGCCATCCGCCACCACCAACACCTGATTGCGGGTCGCCCAATGCACCACGTTGGACACGCCCGGCACGCTGCCGATCACGCCCTCCGGTTCCACCTGCGATTCGTCGCGCACCACATCTTTCATCGTGAAGGAGGCCGTATGCAGTTGTCCGATCTTCTGCATGGCGAGTACGACGGGGCCGGTTTCGGGCGGCAGGCCGTTACGATGCGCCTGCCCGATGTTCCACAACCACGTTCCGAGCAGCCACACGCCTGCAAACGCGCCCACAATCCGCCACGCCGTTACCCGCGATTTATCTGTCCCCGCCGCCATAATACCGCCTTGTTCCCAATGTAAATAAAACAGAGTTAGCCGCGAATGAACGCGAATGTACGCGCATAGGATTCAGAAGCATCAAACATTGCCGACTGCTTTTCCTATTGTATCGCATTTATGGTAGTTTTGCAGCGTAATTACCTCACCGGGCGTCCACTTGTGGACACGGCCCCTCTCCTGACCGCTTGTTCCTCGCCGGCAGTCTGTCGGAGAGAAGTATCTGAAATTCTCTCACAGGTTAAGAAATGGCTTTGCCCGCAATGGCGCGGATTTTGTAGTGAATTGTCACCGTATCCCCGGCCTGCGCGCTGATCTGGTAGCCGCGTAATCTACGGTTCTGAATTGTCTGCTCATTGTACAAAGTATGGCACATTAGACGGAGGACTCAGATGCTTTCTCCGACGCACTGCCAGAAGCAAAGCAATCTGTGGATTGCTCTATGGTATACTTCGCTTATGCCTGTTAAAGATACTTTTCATACTTAAGTATGCAATGCGCTCATCAAGGAGGGATGGAACATCACGCATGATCCTTACCGCCTTGTAATCGGCAAACGTAAAGCCTACATTGATCTGGCAGCGGAAATGCCGATTGCCGCCGAAAAGGAAGGGCAGAAGATTGCTGTTGAGATCAAGAGTTTTCTTGGATTATCCGAGTTGGATGATCTGGAAGACGCGCTCGGTCAATACGGCATTTATCAGGCGATTCTGGAATTGCGTGAGCCGGAACGAGTGCTCTATCTGGCTGTCCCCAACAGCATCCGCGAATTTCTGCTGGATGAGAAAGATTTTCGCCATATTCTGCGCGCCTTTCGCGCCCACTTGATCTTCTACGACCCACAGGAAAAGGAGGCAATGGAATGGATCGAACCTGCGAATTTCGCGTGATTGTCCGGCGTGTTTTTGAAGAGGTTGCCGCCATGACCCCTTCCGAAGCCGACCTGCGAACCGAACTGATTTGTGATGAAACGGTCGGGCATTACCAGCTAGGGCAGGTGGGTTGGGAAGGCAAGCGGCGCGTGGATGATGTGTATCTGCATGTGGACGTATTGGACGATAAAGTTTGGATTCAACACGACGGAACCAACCTGCGCCTCGCGGAAATGTTAATGCAGGAGGGCGTACCGAAAGAAAACATCGTTCTCGCATTCCACCCGGCAGACTTGCGCCAATACACCGACTTTGCCATCGCGTGAACTTCGCGCAAATACAATTTTGCAAACCATACAATCGAATACAATTTTGAAGTATAGTCATAACAACAGTATTTACATATAAGGAGAGAGTGCATGAACCTTTTTCCCGATGAGCAAATCTTGCTCAAGTCCCCCAGTGGCAGTCTTGTCCTTACCTCTCACCGCATTCGTTATGACGTACAGGCAACCGGAAGTGGTGAGCTAATCAGCATCATGCTGGAGGAATTAGCTTCCTGTGCTACTGTAAGTTCCAGCAATTCTGTCTTTCTCATCATCGCTGCCATCTCTTTGATCTCAGGGGCCTTTGCGGCTTTCGGTGTTCACAATGACGGCAGTATTCTCTTTGTTGTTGGCCTCGTGATTGCTTTATTGTTCGTTGGGCTTTACTTCGGAACACGGCAGCAAGTACTAGCTTTCGGGTCGGCTGGGGCTACGATTTGTATCAATGCTGGCGGTATCAAAAAGGAAGTTATAATGGAATTTATTGAACAGGCAGAAGCCGCGAAGAACAGGCGCTACAAAGGCACAGGTTTGGTTGGCTGAAACAAGAGGATTACAAAATGGGATCACAAATGGCTGCACTCCCATTTGTGATCCGTCAGGCCAATGGAAAACTTTAACCGTCAACATCAACTTACTGGATGAACTTGCCGCGTGTGGTTACAATGCAAGGTTCGCCTTACCTGGCGTGATCGTCCTGCTGGTGAAGGTATTGGCGCGCGCCGCGCCGAACGTGCAAATGTCGTTCTCGCCATCATCGTCGCTATCTATGAGCGTATACAGAATACGGTAGGCTCCATACAGCAGTTGACGCGCTTCTACATCGAATGCCTCGTTCTCAGGAGCCAACGGACAACGGCGTGGGAACATTGAAAGCGATTCTGCTGCTGTTTCCAAACCCTCCTGCCAGCGTTTGGCCCCGTTTGGGTCACGCCCTATCATCCAGAGCAAAATGTCCTGAACTTCCATATGGGCAACATCGGTGAACTCGACTTCGTAGTTCATGCTTCTGCCTTCAACGTCGCGCGCATCTGCGCAAACACTTCGGATGCCGGACGGACGCGCCCTGCCGCGCCGGCGTCAAGACCGCGCTGGATACCTGCAATGGCTTCTTCGCGGTCTAAGGCGTCCCACTCCAGCGCGGCAACCAGAAGACGGTTCACAACGCTATCCATGTCGTCGCCGTCCTGGATGACTTTGGCTTGCAATTTGACTTCTACCTCCGGCGCAATGGTAACGGTCATGGTCTACTCCTCTCAGATAGTGGCGGGCAGCGGACTGTACCCGCTTCTATTGTACACTACCTGCCTATCGTTTTCAACAATTTCAGTTGTGGGCATTACAACATCACAACCGGTACTCACGAATGTTTTACCGATTTCGCAGGAAGCGCGCTATGCTGGATAGGAAAAACGATTAGCCTGCTGCTTTTCCTAATTTACGGGGCAAAAGCGTCCTCGCGCAAATGGCTCTATGGTATACTTCCCACATGTTTTAGACGCTGTTCAGTAACTGCGCTTCTGGCGTGTTCTTGAACATGTGTTGATTTGTTATTCATTACGGTTTTCAGGAGTTTCTATGACCATACAATGGGGCATTATCGGGTGCGGGGATGTGTGCGAGGTGAAAAGCGGGCCGGGATTCCAGAATGTGGCCGGCAGCGCGTTGGTTGCTGTGATGCGGCGGGATGGCGAAAAGGCGAAGGATTTTGCCGATCGGCATGGTGTTCCGTTCTGGTCGGACAAGGCCGAAGAGATTATTCACCATCCCGACGTGAACGCGATTTATATCGCCACGCCGCCCGGTTCGCATCTGGATTACGCGCTGCAGGCGTGTGCGGCAGGCAAGCCCGCGTATATCGAAAAGCCGATGGCGCGGAGCGGAGTCGAATGTCGGGCAATGACGGCTGCCTTTGATAAGGCGGGATTGCCCCTTTTTGTCGCGTATTACCGCCGCGCCCTGCCCCGGTTCCTGAAAGCGAAAGAACTGATTGAAACAGGGGCCATTGGAACCGTGACGGGCGTAGCTTACCGCTTCTCTTCGCCCGATGCACCGGAATCTCGACCCGCAAAATCTGCCCTGGCGCGTGGTTGCCGAAGACGCGGGCGGGGGCGTGTTTCTCGACCTGGGCTGCCATACGCTTGACATTCTGGATTTTATGCTCGGCCCGCTGCAGGATGTGAGCGGAACCGCCGCCAATGTCGCCACGTCCGCATGATGTGGAAGACAGCGTTGCCATGCGGTTTCACATTGCAACGGCGCGCTCGGAGTAGCGCAATGGAATTTTGCCGGTCATATCCGCGAAGATGTGATTGAGATTTCCGGCACGGACGGGCGCGTTTCGCTGTCCACGTTCAGCAATGAGCCGGTACAGTTTCAGCATCGGCACGGTGATGAAACCTTCGACCTGCCCAACCCGCGCCACATTCAAACGCCGCTGATCGAAACCATTGTCAACCATCTTAACGGCAGGGGCGAGTGTCCAAGCACGGGACATACGGCAACCCGAACCTCGGAAGTGATAGATACTGGTTTTGTCCGACTACTACAACGGACGCGACGACGCTTTCTGGACGCGCCCGCGAAACCTGGAAGAAAAGAATTTAGACGCGAATCCACGCGAATACACGTAGTAGAAGCAAAATGAACATCGAGGATTTGACGCTGGAGCAGAAGGTGGGGCAGGTGTTGTGCCTGGGGTGGGACGCGACTGAAACCGAATCGGCGGCACCTTTTCAATGCCCATGCGCAGGCGATTGTGGAGGAACTTCACGCGGGCGCGGTGATTTTGATGGGGCGCAATGTGCCTGACCCGGATACAACGCGCGCCCTGTGTTGCCGAATTGCAGGCGCGTTCCGCCATGCCGCTGTTTGTGGCCGTAGATCAGGAAGGCGGCATGGTGAACCGGTTCGGGCCGCCGTTCCATGCGTTTCCCGGCAATATGGCGCTTGGCGCGATTACCGGAAGCAGCATAGCAAACCGGTGGCGAAGCGTTTGCGCGGAAGCAGGGGCAGGCGCAGGCGCGCGAGTTGCGCGAGCGTGGGCGTCAACTGGAATTTCGCGCCCGTTGTGGATGTCAACTGCAATGCGGACAACCCCATTATCGGCGTCCGCTCGTTTGGCGAAGACGCGGAGCGCGTGGCCGAATTGGGCATGGCGATGATGCAGGGCTATCAGGAAACAGGGCGTTCTCGCCTGCGCCAAGCATTTCCCCGGTCATGGCGACACGTCCGTAGACTCGCATCTTGCCCTGCCCACTGTGCCCGGAAGCCGCGAACGCCTGGACGCGATAGAGTTGAAGCCGTTTCGCGCCCTGATTGGCGCGGGCGTGGGAGCCATTATGACCACGCACATTCTGTTTCCCGCGCTGGACAGACGAACTTCCCGCAACCCTTTCGCGCCCGGTTTTGACGGGACTGCTGCGGCAGGAATTGGGCTTTGATGGCGTCGTGATTACGGATTGTCTGGAGATGCATGCCATTTCCGAAACGGTAGGGACGGCGCGAGGCGCGTTGCTGGCGTTGCAGGCGGGCGCGGATATGGCGCTCATCTGTCACACGCTGGAAACGCAACGCGAAACGTTTCAACTGCTGCTGGAAGCCGCTCGTTCGGGCGAATTGCCTTTGGCGCGACTGAATGAAGCGGTGGAGCGGATTTTCGCGGCGAAACAGCGGTTTGCGCAGTCACAGGAAGAAGGTCAATCTGGTACGACGGATACAGGCTAGTCCGTTCCCGCGTATCTTGATCCCGCCATGACGCGCTGGAACGGGAAATTGCCCGCGCGGCCGTTACGTTTGTACGGCATAACAACGCGCTGCCGTTGAAATTACAATCGGAACAATCGCTGCTCGTGATTTCCGCCCATTCCCGCGCAAAGGCGTTGACGCACTATTTGCAGGCGCATCATGCCAACACGAGCTTGTTTGCTGTCTGAACGCGAAGAGCAAAGCAGATGGTTTCGCAAACGCGCTGGAACAGGCGGCAAAGGCAGACCAGGTGATTGTGGCGACTAGTCCGCCGGAAGCGTTCAGCCAGCGAACGCATGGATATGGGCAAGCAGGCGGAACTGGTGCGGGAATTGAGCAAGCGCGTTGGGGGCAATCTGATTGTCGTTGCCCTGCGCGAACCCTACGACCTGCGCCATTTTCCCGAGTAGAAAACTACGTCTGCGGTTATGGACACCGCTCGTGCAGTCTGGAAGCCATTGCAGACGCCCTTTTCGGCGCGTTTACTCCCACCGGACGCCTGCCTGTCACCATACCAAATTTGTCTGAACCATGATTTTTCATGATTTTCGTGATTACCATGATTGGGCAGGCGCGTTCATCATGGTAATCATTCACATCCCCACTTGCGGAGCAAGGTCACTCCAAAATAATTCCCGTGACCGAGTTACCTGGAAGACAATCTTTCACGCCGCCTGTCTGCTGGTTTCCAGCGGGGGCAGCGCGGCAGGCGGAGCGGAAACCCACAAAGGGTTGTTCAGCAACGCGCTGAACGCGCTGACGACGATGGGTTTGGCGAACAGATAGCCCTGCCCGTAATCGCATCCCATTGCTTTTAATTGCGTCAGTTGCTCGGAATTTTCGATGCCCTCGCCGGTAACGTTGAGGTTCATGGCTCGGCACAGCATGATAATCGCTTCAACAACGGCGCGGGGCTGCGCTTCGCTGCCCATGACATTCACGAACGAGCGATCAATCTTTACGTTGTCAATTGGCAGGCGCTGCAAATAGGACAGGGACGAGTAGCCCGTGCCGAAGTCGTCTACGGACAGCAGTACGCCCAACGCTTTCAACTCCTTCAATCGGCTGATCGCCGCGTCCAGATTCTCCATCATCACGCTTTCCGTAATTTCCAGTTTCAGACTGGCAGGAGACAAGCCCGGTTTCGCGCAGGACGGCGGCGACCTTCCGGCATAAATCCTCGTCCTGTAAGCTGACGACCCGGAAAGATTGACGCTGATAATAAAGGACCGGTTCGCCGCGCTCTCCTCCTGCCATATTTTAGCCTGTCGGCAGGATTGGGCCAGCACCCAGGTTCCAATCGGCACGATCAAGCCCGTTTCTTCCGCAATGGGAATAAACTTTGCCGGCGAGACATCAGCCCAAGCGTGGGATGTTCCCAGCGAACAAGGGCTTCGGCTCCGTTGATGCTGCCCGGTTTCCAGGTCTATGATCGGCTGGTAATAGACGCGGAACTCTTCGTTCTCCACCGCGCGCCGCAGTCCGGTTTCGATCTCCACCCGCTCCACAATGCGCTCGTTCATGCTGGGATCGAAAACGACATAACCCCCTTTGCCGTTCAGTTTGGCCTGATACATGGCTGTATCGGCGTCGCGCAGAACCGTTTCCACCCAGGCCGTGTCCCAATCGCTCACAGCAATGCCAATACTGCACTGTAATAAACACTTCGTGAGACGAAAGCGGAACTGCCAGGCGCAAGCCGTTGCAGAATACGCTCCGCAATCCGTGTCACTTCTTCGGTGCCGGTGATGTTTTCCAGCAGAATAGTAAACTCATCGCCGCCCATGCGCGCAATCGTATCGCCCGGACGCGCGCATTCCCGCAGCCTGTCCGCCACGACAACCAGCAGTTCATCGCCAGCCTCATGCCCCAGGCTGTCATTGATAAACTTGAAGTTATCCACGTCAATGAACATGATGGCGACCGCGCTGCGCAGTTGCCGGGCGCGGGCCAGCGCCTGCTCCAGACGGTCATTGAACAGGGTACGGTTAGGCAGGCCGGAAAGCGCATCGTAATACGCCTGATGCACGATTTGCGCTTCCAGTTCTTTCCGCTGCGTGATGTCTCTTTTCCAAAACCTCGTTCGCGGCTTGCAGCGAGGCTGTGCGCGTGGCAACCAATTGTTCCAGATTCGCTGTTTTGCTGCTCCATGTGCGCGTCCCGCTCACAAACTTCGCGCATTTCCCGGCGGCTTGACAGGCAGGACAAAATCAGGAAAACATCTTCAAAAACCACCCATCCGGCATGTTCCAGCCAGCGCCAGGTTTCCACAGCGGCAATGCCGTACACGGACTGCGGCCAGAACAGCCGCGCAAGAAATGATCGAGCGCCGTGACAATTGTGCCCGTCAGAATAACGCGCCAATCCCGGTAAAAGGCCAGAAACGCCAGGGACCCGAACACATGAAAATGGGTTTCCAGCCGCCCGCCCGTAAGGTGAATCAGCAGCGCGGACATCAGCATTTGTCCAATGGCGACAACGTGACGGGTGAGGGTCTTACCGGAATAAAGACAGGGTAAGGCAGACAGGCAGCAGAGTAATCAGCCCGCCGAGCAGAACAGCCGCCCATACATGAATATGCGTCTGGCTGGCGGCTCCGATCCAGGTGCGCGGCGACAGCCACAACGCGGCGCAGATCCCGGCAATCCATTGAAACAGCATCAGGCCCGCAAATACGCGGTCAATGCGCTGGTGGAGCAGGAGTTCATGTTGCTGAAGCAGTTGCGAAGCGCGAAGCGTTGAATTCGCCATTGAAACCTCTGCTTTGGAAGGTCGGGTTTGTCATGAATAATCTCACTCATAATTTAGTAACATTATTATTGACAAATGACACAGAGTTCTTTAGGCTCGTTCCTATATTTAACTAAAGATATAATTTTAGCGGCGAACAGAGCAGATGAAAACTTATACAGAATGCTTGTTGAGGGTTTCGCGGGCATAGGAGGCGAGTTCGTGGGCGCGGTGGGCGGCGGTGTGGTGGGCGAGGACGCGCTGACGGGCGCGTTCGCCGATGGCGAGCCGTTCCGCTTCCGGTAATTCGCGGCAGTAGCGAAGCGTATCCGCTGGCGAATGAGCAACCAGTATTTCGGTGTCAAGGGTGAAAAACGTGTCCAGCCCGTCCCAGTAATCGCTGATGATGGGAACGCCGCAGGCCGCGGCTTCAAACAGGCGGACGCTTGGGGAGTAGCCGGCCCGTATCATATCCGCCCGCGTGATGTTGAGGGTAAATCGTTGCGCGTTGTAAAAGGCGCGATGTTCGGCGGGCGGAAGATGTTCGATGCGCGCCACATTGGACGGCCAGATAATGGCAGCCGGGTACTGTGGGCCGGCAACGGCAAAGCGTCCTGCCTGCCACTGCCGCGCCGGTTCGCATAGCAGTTGTTCGAGGGGCGGCTGCCGGTCGTCGCTGTACGTTCCCATATAGCCCAAATCGTAGTCGAATTCGCTGCGGTTCTCGTCCGGGTAATACAAAGCGGGGTCAACCGAACAGTACAGCGGGCGGGCGCAGGGAGAACCGTACTGCTGTTCCAGTCGGGTCAGCGTCGGGCCGCCGGAAAAAGATAGATACAGGTTGTAGCGGGGAATAAGTTCGGGGGTCAGGTACTCGTAATCGCCGCGTTCCAGTTTGGCAAGCGTTACGGGCGTATCAATGTCATAAAATGCGGTCGCGCCGCGCGCCATCGCTCGTAACCCATTCGCCTGACTAAAACGCCTTCGGGAACATACGAGCCGACAATCACAAAATCCGCGTCACGTACCGCAGTCGTAAACCGGTCGCGCAATTCGTCCAAGCGTGGAATACAATTCGGTTCGCCCGAAGGGCGGGTGGGGCATGTCGCGATTGGACGCGTACCAGGGCACGTCCCGCTCCAGAAACAACACGTCATGCCCCTGATCGCACAATTCGCGCATCAAGCCCGCGATAGGTCGTCGCGTGTCCATTGCCCCACGAACTGGTGATGGACAGGCCAAGTATCACAATTTTCAGGCGATCAGGCATCAGAAGGTTCGCTCCACGCTCGAAATACGTTTCAGTTCCGAGGAAACAGGCGTCACAGCGAGCATCGTTCTATCTGTCAACTATCAACTACTCAAAAGTTGTTCCAGTTGAACCACGCGCTGCGCATAGGTGTGCTGCGCCAGAACGCGCCGGTACGCCGCCTGCCCTATTTCGGTTGCGCGTTCCGCCGTCAGGGTTTCCAGATGCCGCGCCACTTCGTCGCCATTATGCGCCACCAGAATTTCGGTTTCCGGCGCAAAGAACTGCTCGATTCCCTGCCAGTAGTCGGTGAGCATACACGCGCCCGCGCCCGCCGCTTCAAACACGCGCGTGGCAGGGGAAAATCCGAAACGCGCCATGCTGTCGCGGCTGATGTTCAGCACGGCGCGGGGCGTACAGTTGAACGCGTTGTGGTCGGGCGTATATACATGTCCCGCGTAACGAACGTTGGACGGCATGGCTTTGTCGCCCCACCCGCTGCCGCCCAGCAAAAACTGCTTTTGCTGGCAGTAACTCAGCCGCGTGAAGGAAAAACTGCTCCACCCGCGCTTCCCGGTCGGGCAGGCGATTGCCCAAGAAAGCCCAAGTCGGCGGCAAAGCGCGTATCGGGCGCAACCGGATAGTGCGTATCGGGGTCGAGCGCGTTGTAAATGGGAACGCACTGCTTCGCGCCCAATTCCTGATACGCCTGCACAACCGGATCGCCGCCGCCATACGTCAAAATCAGGTCGTAGCGCGGAATCAGGGCGCGAAAAGGATCGTCCGGATCGTTGTGGACCCGTTCCAGTGTGGCGGGCGCGTCCACGTCCCAAAAGGCGACAACAGCGCCTGGCGCGTCTGATGTCCAGAACCCGCGCTTCCAGCAGTTCGTCGAATACGCCCACGCCGCTTGCTTTCACAATCAAATCCGCGCTTCGCGCCTGCTCCAACGCGCTGTTGACCCCTCCTCGCCCTCGCCCGCATACACGACAACGCGCGCCCAATCGGGATCGTCCATATCCCGGTGCTGCTGCCGCTCGTAAGCGTCGGGTTCATAAAATGTGACCCGATGCCCCCGCCCGTGCAGCGCGCGAATGATGCCCCGGTAATAGGTCGCCGCGCCGTTCCAATACGCGGAAACCAGGCTGGAAGCCGAAAAAAGCGATGTTCAAACCGTTCACGTCATTACCTGCGCTATCCATATCAGGCGATAGCTCATAAATGTTAAGCAGTTCGTCTACGCGGTGGGCGCAGGTGTGGCGGGCAAGGATGGTTTGCAGGCCGCGCTGCGCCATTGCCTCGGCCTGCTGCGGATTTTCCAGCAGGGTTTGGAGATGCTGCTGCATCTCCTGACCGTTTTGGGCGACGAGAAAATCTTCGCCCGGCGTAAACAGTGCTCCGCGTCGTTCCAGGGCGAGCAGACGAGCGGAATCCCGCAGGCCAGCGCCTCGAACACGCGAATCGTCGGAATACCCGGCAGAAACTTTACATACGGGCCGCGCGGAATATGAACCGTAACGCGGTACCGCGCAAACACTTCGGGCGCTTCGTGGTTCGGCAGGCCGCCGCCGTACTCGATGCCCGCATCCGCCAGGGCGCGAAACGCATGTTCCGGGTAGCGAACGCCATACACCCGCGCCCGCAATCCCAACGCCTTCACCGGCGCAGCAGAAACTCATGCAGTTCCGCCGTGCGCTCCTCATCGCCCCAGTTGCCGATCCAGACCAAATCACCCGCAAAGGATGAAGGATGAAGGTGAAGGCTGAAGAGCGCATTATTTGCTGCCGCTGTTGTATATCAGAAAGCCTCTGTATCTGCAGGTCTTCATCCTTCTGTCTTCATCCTTCATCCTTTGCGGGTGGAACACCCGCGTGTCCGCCGCTTCGTGCCATGTCCAGGCGGCGCGCGTCCAGCCTTCGGAAAGATAGAGGTCGCGGATGATGTTGCCGAAGGCGAGAACGCCGTCATAGCCGCTCAGGTCGTAGGCGGCCATGCCTCCCCGGTCGGTGACGGAGCGGTGGTGCGTGTCGTGGAACAGCAGGCGGTAGTGGCCGTTTTTCTGCCGGTGCTGCCCGATGCGCTTCACAAGCGCGTGGTCGTTCCACTCATGTACCAGAACGAGGGAGGCGTTTGCCAGCGCTTTGTCCAGATTGAGCAGGGCAGGCTCGTAGAAAACGCTGTCCAGCGTGGGATAGGCGCGGCGAAAACTCTCCACGCCCTCCACGCCCCGGTCCGCAAGCAGATTTTGCAGGCTCCAGTTGTGGCACGGCTCGTAAACAACCACATCCTGGCCGCGCGCCTGCAATTCCGAAACGATGCCGCGCAGAAAATGCGCGTTGCCGTGATTCCAGTCCGACAGCAGGGAATGGCAGAAAATAACGATCTGACCGGGAACGCTCACGGCAGCGATTCCTCCGGTTCGGGCGGGAACGACATGGCATGAGCGATAGTGGGGAAGCCGCGGCATGAATGGTCAGCAATTGACCGTAGATGTCCAGATACCCTGCCGTCATAGCGTCAAGCGTGTAGCGCTGCGCCCGAGTCTGCGCCCGTTCCGCCATCTCCTGCCGCAGTTCGGGATCGGCAATCAGTCTCGCAAGCGTCTGCTGCCAGGCGTCAGCATCGTTCGGACTGACATACAGCGCCGCCTCGCCCCACACTTCGCGCAGGCTGCCAATATCCCCCAGCACCAGCGCGCACCCCGAAAGCGCGGCTTCCAGCGCGGACAGTCCGAACGGCTCATAGCGGGCAGGCAGAGCATAAATGGCGGCGCGGGCATACCAATCGGCCAGTTCTTCCGGCAGGCAATGCGCCGAGCAGATGAAAGTTAGGAGGCGGACTGAGGTGTTGAGGTGTTGAGTGTCTCGGATGTTGGCCGTATCTAGGCTGACTGCTTGGCTGCCGGCGACATAAACAGGCCATTTCAGATTGGGGCGCGATTTGTTCCAGCAGGGCGACGTTTTTGGCTTCGTCCCACACGCGGCCCGCCGTCAGAATAAACGGCTCTTTTTCGGCAGCGCGATACAGGGCATGTTGGCGTCCGTTGGGAATCACGTCGGAATGGTGAAAGGGACCGTAATGGCGGTGACAGCGCGGCAAGCATGGCGGACGGTGGGCGCAATCACGCAGTCGGCGGATTGAAGGCCGAGCGTGACATGTTCGCGGTACGTTTCCCACTCCGCGGGGGCGGGTTCCCCTTTCACGGCTTCCCACCAGGACAGCACGCACGAGTGCGCGACAACCAGCGTGGGCGCGTGCCAGGGCAACGCGCCGTGCGCGTAGCCGTTCAGATGGATAATATCGGGCGCGAACCGCGCTTCCAGTTCCAGCAGCCAATCACCGGCCCGAGCCACATCCGCCCAGCAGTCCGGCATCCATTCCAATTTCAAGCGGACTGGAACACAGGGTCAAGCCGGGAATGTTGCGGGCCTGCGCGCGCTGTGTGGGAGAGGGCAGATCGCCCATTGTCGCCAGAATCAACTTCGACATCCTGCGCCGCCAGTCCCCGCGCCAGATCGAGCGCATACGTCCACACGCCGCCAATGCAGTCCGCCGTCATCAACACGCGGTCAGGACGCAGATGTTCGCGACTGCTGACCAGACTGTGCGGCTGAACGCGCTGCTGAACGGCCCGTCCCGTTCGCGCCATCGGCGCGCCGTTCGTCTCGAGCGTCGGGCAGGCGATGCCGGTTTCGTAAAGATGTGTCTCACATTCGCACCAGCGCTTTCATAAAGCCGTCGGGACGGTCGCGGGTCGCGTTCAGCGCGTCCGCCAGTTGTTCCAGAGGAAACACATGCGTGTACAGCGGAAACGGGTCAAGGATACCTGCTGCCAACCAATTGCGCCGCGTCCCGCATGCCATCAATATAAATGCGCTGTTCGCGCTCGTGCGCGTTGATAACATCCAGGCCGCGCCAGTTCCACATCTGCATGTTGACCTGCCGCAGTCCGTCCTGATGATACCCCGCAATGATGAGCCGCCCCCGTTCGCGCGTCAGTTCCGCCGCCAGATCCAGCGGCCACTGCTTGCCGACCGCTTCAATCACCACGTCGCAGAACCGCCCCTCCGTCCACTGCTTCACCTGCTCGATGATTTGCCAGTGGTCTTCCATCGGGAACGTTTCCGCATGCGCCCATGCTTCGCGCCACTTCCAGCGCATACGGGCGGCGAGAAATGGCGATCACGCGCGCCCCGGCGTTGGCGGCAAACCGGGTGAGCAACGCGCCCAAAAATCCGATACCGACAATGGCGACGGTTTGGCCCGCGCGAATGTCGCTGCGCCGAAAAATATTAAGCGCGCAGCCGAGCGGTTCGCCGGGAAACGGCTGTCCGTTCAAGCCATCCGGCAGGCGAACAACGGCATGGCGATGAGCTATGTCGTATTCGGCGTAAGCGTTTTGCGACAGCGCGGCAACGCGATCTCCGATCTGCCATTCCGTTACGTCCGCGCCCACGCTCGCAATCACGCCCCACCCCTCATGTCCCAAGCGCGCCCGGCGCGAAGGGATAGGTAAACCAGGGCTGCCCCTGCCAGGGCGGCAGATTGGACGCGCAGACGCCGCACCCTTCCAGGCGTATCAGCACCTCGTCCGGGCCGGGAACAGGCACCGGCACAGCATCTATACGAACCTGCCCCGGCTCCACAACCACTGCGGCTCGCGCATCAATAGCCTGTCCTTTGTCATACCGTCAGTCCCCGTTTTTTGAGTTCGGCGTGGGCTTCCGCGATGCGGTCATGGGCGACCTGCCCTTGCAGCCATTCGGCCAGTTCGCTCATGCCGTTTTCCAGCGTGACGCGGGGTTCGTAGCCCAGTATTTTCCGGGCGTGGCTGATGTCGGCAAAGCAGTGCCGAATATCCCCTGCCCGGTACTGCTCGGTGATTTCCGGCGCGAGATGTTCGCAGTTCAATGCGCCTGCCATGCGCTCCGCAACCTCGGCAATGGCATAAGGATGCCCGCTGCCGACATTGAAAACGTGTCCCGCCGCGCCCGGAACCTCCATCGCCAGGCGGCAAGCCTGCGCAATGTCGTACACGCTGACGAAATCGCGCCGCTGGCAGCCATCTTCAAAAATCATGGGCGCGCGGTTGTTCAGGAACCGGGACGCGAAAATCGCCAGGACGCCGGTATACGGATTGGAAAGCGCCTGCCGCGTCCCGAACACGTTGAAAAAGCGCATGGCGACAGTGGGAATTTTATACGCGCGCCCGGTAATCAGGCACAATCGCTCCTGATCGTATTTGGACAGCGCGTACACGGAAGACAGGCAGGGCGTTTTGGATTCGGGCGTGGGCAGGGGCGCAAGCGCGTCGCCGTTCTCATCCCGAACTTCCCAATCGTGCTGCTTGAGCTGTTCCAGACTGCGCTCCTGCCCCTGTACAATCTGCCCGCCCGGCGCGCGGTACAGACCCTCGCCGTACAAACTCATGCTGGACGCGACAACCAGCCGCTCGACGGGCTTTTCCACCAGGGCTTCGAGCAGAACCGCCGTACCCCGGTTGTTCACATCGGTATACTCGTTAATCTGGTACATGCTTTGCCCGACGCCCACCAGCGCGGCAAAATGGTACACGGCATCCACGCCCTTCAAGGCGGCGCGGACGGCATCCGGGTCGCGCACATCGCCCACAACGAGTTCCACGTCGGGATGGAGGTAATCGGGGCGCGCGGCGGGAGAACCATGCACCTGCGGCAGCAGGCTGTCGAGCGCGCGCACTTTGTAGCCGTGCCGCAGCAATTCATCCGCAAGATGCGAGCCAATGAAACCGGCCCCACCCGTAATCAACACACGTTTCGGCATCAGGTCTCTCCCTGTAGGTTGGTTTTGGATGGTACGGTGAAAAAAAGCGTTCAGAGGTACAAACGCGAAGCAGACGATGAACATCTTCTACTTGTTCATCAACTGACAGGGAGACGCACGAACAAAGATGCTAGTTCCTTGAAATCGTCATACAGCGCCAAAATATACCTTTTGGCAGAGTAGATGCTAGTTAAAACGAAGTTGCTGACGCGGCAAAATTATTTTTACGATTCTTTTTCCGGGTTTCTTCCTGCCGGTGTAGTAGGGCCATAAGAGTGTTCAAAACGGTTCATTCTTTTGAAACCTGCCCGACGCGCATGGAGGAATCCGTAACCATGTTACCGACATTCAATCTGGACAAAAGCGGCAATCCCGCCTTTCCCGATAACTTTCGCATCCTGAAAACCGCCGTGCTGAACCGCGCGGACTTGCGAACGAACAACAATAAATTTTATGTGCTGGAAGTGCATGAGGCGCAGGGCCAATACCGGCTGTTTACCAATTACGGGCGCGTGGGAACGCCCGGAGTTCGGGAGGGGCGCTATACGGACGATTTGCAGGACGCGCTGGCCGAATTTGAGCGATTGTACCGCGAAAAGACCGGAAAAAGCAAAGGGTATGTTCCCGTAGATGTTCGGCAGGCTAACTGTGGGCAGCGCAACCCTGCGCGACCATGTTTCCCGTTCTACGCCCGCCCCGTCCCGCCGCCCGTTTACCGCCTTGCTCCCTCCCCGACCCTGCACCCGGACGTGGCCCGCTTTGTGGATCGCATTTACGACGCCACGAAGTCGGAACTGGTACGCCGTATCGAAACGCCGCTTGGCAGCCTGAGTCGGACGCAAATTGAGCGCGGGCAGGACAAGTTACGCGAAATACGCTTTGCCATTGCCCGAAGGCGCAGCGATACGCTGGTGAACCTGACCGGGGAGTATTACTCTCTGGTTCCGCACCGGCTTGGACTGCGCTTTGATATCAACGCTGTAGTGATTGATACCGTAAAGAAAGCGGATGACGAGGAAGACCTGCTGCAGCTGATGCGGGACGTGTTTGCCGTGCAGAACGATCTGGAAGCGGATGTAGAGCGCAAATACCGGGCATTGGGGGCCGAAATGCGCGTTCTGGACAGAGTTTCCGCCGAGTATCAGCGCGTGGAGCATAAAATTACGGGGGCGCATTCGTGGCGGCACAATTTCAAACTGCGCGTCAGGCGCGTGTTCGCGCTGACCCTGCCGGAAGAGCGAAATCGTTTTATTGGTGAGGGGCAGGCAGTCGGCAACGTGCAGGAACTGTTTCACGGAACGCTCACTTGCAATCTCGTCGGCGTCCTGTCGCGCGGCCTGCTGATCGCGCCCCGCAGCGCGCCATGCAACGGGGCCATGTTCGGCAAGGGGATTTATTTCGCGGATCAGAGCAGCAAAAGCGCACAGTATTGTGATCTGTGGAACGGGGCGGGCAAGCCGCAAAGCGGGTATCTATTTCTATCGGATGTCGCATTGGGCAACATCAAAAAAGAGAAACTCGCCTGCTATCGCGAACAGGCTCCCGAAGGCTACGACAGCGTACAGGGCTGCAAAGGGCTGTATCTGGCGCACAACGAGTTCATCGTGTACAAAACCTCCCAATGCACCCTGCGTTACATCGCTGAAATTGAAGCGTGTTGAGGAGTTGAGAAGTTGATAGTTGATAGTTGATAGTTGATAGAAAATTCAGGAACTATCAACTATCAACTATGAACCTCTAAGAGCCTATCCCAATAGGCCGGGTACAAAGAACGTACCCGTCTGAGTGGCCTGCGGCCAAGCGTCCTTCGGACGCAAATGCAATCGCCTGTTGGGATAGGCTCTAAGCTGCTACGGCAGTGGTGGCAGACTGGCTGCTGCTGTCGGAGGTCGCTCCAAGCGCAGTGTCCACTTCACCCGAGATGCTCTTGAACGCCTGCTGAACAGCCGCGCTCGGCTGATGATGATGCCCGCCTTTGTGATGCCCCACGCCCGACAGCCCCTGCTGTGTTGAGGAACTGTTCTGCGCGTAGGCGGCTGCCGCGCCCTTTGGACTGCCTGCGCCGTTCGCGGGCGGGCCGAGCGTCAAATCGCCCCCGTTTGCCGCGTCCTGAAATTTGGAGGCCAGATTGTTCAGAACCTCCTGATCCTTGCCGGTCGCGCTGCTTGCCGCCGTTTTGAGTTTGTCGGCGAGATCGGAAACCACCTGCTTGTACTTGTCCGGGTCCTGCGCTTTCAGCTTTTGCAATTTGCTGAACAACTCTCCCGGTTTGGAAATGTCAACCGACGCCGCCTGCGTGGTACTGCTGCCGGAAGAAATGGCAGACGCCAGGCTGCTGTCCGGAGAGGAGTCCGTCGTGGTTCCCACACTTTGTACGCCCGTTGTGGCGTTATTGTTCAAAACCAGTTGCGCATTGCTGATGCTTAAATCACTCATGTTGCCCTCCTGTGCGGTACTGTTACACCGTGTAACAGGGTCAAGAAGCAGATGCCCATCAACTGCCTCTTTCCGCATTGTTGGCAATTCCGGCGTGAAGATTTACCCTTTTTCCACTCCGCTTTTACAGACGCGCCAGTCGTGTCTGCCTGTAACCACATTTACCGTTACTAACCTCAACAGCAGGCGTCAGATTCGTATTCCCCCTGTTGGCGGCATACATTCAAGCGAAATGGACAGAAAGAAACATGCAAACATTCAGAATGAGGCGCGAAGTCAAGCGCCTGGCAGTCTTTTCAGGCTGTTATACTCCCCTGCTCCTCACGGGCGCAATCCTGATGTGCGCGGCAAACCGACCCGTATGGGCAGACGTGAAAGTTGTCACAGAGCTATCCGTATCCGGTGTGGGCGGTCCTTCCGATCCCGCGCAGCCTCCGTCTGGCCCGCCGCAGAACCCGTCTACGGATGGGGAACCCTCCCCGCCGGGATCGCAAACCCCGGTTCAAACCGTGACTATCTACTACAAAGGCGGCATGGCGCGTCGGGAAACAGCAGGCGGGCTGGTCATGCTTTATGACAGCGCGGCGGGCAAAGTCTACGCCCTCAATCCCACGCAGAAAACCTACAGCGTCGTGGGTACAAAAGACGTTTTCAAATGGCTGAACGCGCTGGACGCGCCCGCGCAGTCGCCTTTCCTGTTGCCTATTTCCGAAGTTCTGCCGGAAGGTATGCGCCGGGATACCAAAGTAGATGTGGAAAAGACCGGTTTGCAGCATACCGTCAACGACATCAACACGCTGAAATACACGCTTGACGCCACGGATCGCGTCAGCATGGAAGCGCCTTCAAGAGGGGGTGGCGGGGGCGGAATGGGCGGCAGTGGGGGCGGACGCAGGGGCGGGCGAGGCGGACGAGGTGGAGGTGGAGGATACGGCGGTGGCGGCGGTGGTGGCTACCCCGATGGCGGCGGTCAGGGCGGCGGTGGACCACAGGGCGGGGGGCGTTCTGGTGCAGGCAGGGCATTGCCGACTTCCGAAATGCAGGGTGATTTGTGGCTGGCGGATGCCGCCGCATGGCCGGGTGGAGTCAAAAGCCCGCTGCTCCCGCTGCTACAGGGAACCCTTCCCGACACAGCCGTTTTGAAGTCGATTTGCGACAAAATCAACAAACTGAAATGCGTTCCTCTGTCTACGATTGTCACCACGCGCCTGTCTCCGGGCGGTACGGGCGGCAGTTACGGAGGCGCTTACGGCGGTGGGGGCCGCAAAACCATGACCATAACGATGCAGGTCAAGTCCATTACGGAAGCCCCCTTAGATGACGCGCTGTTTCAGGTTCCCACGGATTACCAGAAGGCGAAGATCGAGGTCGTGTTGCGCCGAAACGCGGCTACTGTCCCCATCGAAAACCATTAGCCGCACTATCCTTCGGCCAAGTTTGCACGGGCGCGGCAAGCAGCGCCCCTTGTAAGTTTGCGCCGCGCCCTTTGCAAGTTCGCAGAGGGCGCGGCAAGCAGCGCCCCTACCCCGTTGTTTTCAGCCGAAATGGTGTCAGCGATACGCGCCCGCGTTGACGATCCAGATGTAGTCGAACAGGTTGGCGGGAAGCGCGCTGTTCTGGCCGTTGCCCCCGGCGGGGTTGTTGCCGCCCTGTACGCTTCCGCCTGCCCCCGCGCTGCCGCCATTCGCGCCGCCGTTCAGAGGTGTCGAAATGGCCCCGTTCAGTTTAGCGGGGTCCACCAGTCCATACGTCTGTCCTTCGGGCGCGCGGATGGGAATGCCGCCCAGAATTTGCGCCAGTACCGCCGCATCCATAAAGTTAGAGCGCACTACTTGAATGTGTCTCAGGCCGCTCAATACAGGCAGCCCCTCATTCGCCGAGCCGACGATTTCCGGCGCGGGCGGCTCCACTTTCGGAAAGAAACTGTACACGCTGTCTTCGTATTTGTAGGTAATCGGCGGGTTCGCGTTGCGCAGCAGCACATTCAGCGCGATGTCAAGGCGAATGTTATGCAGGTGGGCGGTGACGCGAATGGTTCGCAGGCTGTTGTCGAGCGTGTAGTTCGCGCCGACACTCTGCATCAGCGTGGTAATCACGCTGGCGAGAGTGGCGTTTTCGGCGTCTACCGTGACGGCCTTTGCCATCGGCGACGCGGGCGAGTTGGACGCGCCCGCCCCCTCCTGCGCCTGCGCGGGCAAACCGGCCATCAGTTCCCCTGCCAGAACCGCAGGCAGGCAAAACGCGGCAAAACGCAGTCGGGCCGTTTCTCGGCATTGCGAAATTCTGAAAAACATGAATTGGCTCCCACAAAAAGAAATCTCCGGCAGCGATGTATTCGCCTGCCGAAGATTGGACGTTGACTGCCGCGATAGAGTTACATCGTTCGCAGCCTTTTTGTTACGGCTTTGCGCCTTCGGGATTGTCCTTCGGTCTGGCAACGATTTGATACACGCCATTGTCCACGCGATATGTAAACCCGGTTCCGGCGGATTTAAGCAGTTGCTCCAGAGCAGAACGCGCGTCCAGATTTTTTAGATGCGCTGTGATATGGCCGTTGAGCAGCGTTGGATCAACCACGATTGTATGGTTGATTTTGGCCTGAGCAAACAGAAGTTTCAACGCTAAGGACAGCGGAACGTTGTCAAGTTCAAGATTGACTTTTTTTCCCGCGTCTAAAAAGGGGGTGTCCGACACTTCTACGCCTGCTTTGGCATCGTCTCCTGCCGGTACTACGGGGATAGCGGGATTGGGTACGACAGAGTTGTGATGTTCCACGTCCAGGTTCTCATGCGGCAGAATGCGGTAGATGCCGTCTTCAAAGGTATACGTGGCGCGTCCCGCCGCGCTTTTCAGAAGCGTTCGCAGCGCGATCTCGAACGGCACTTTGCGCAGTTTCAGGCTGCCGACCGGAATTTTTTCCAGAGTGGGATCGAGCGTGTAACTGAGATGCGCCTGATCCATCAGCAATTCGATGACCTGTCCGAGCGTAGCGCTTTTGGCCTCAAGGCTGACAATCTGCCCACTGGAATCCTGACTGCCTGCCACTTTCGGCTGCGCGGGCGTTTTCGGTTCCACGCGATACAGCCTGCCGATAATGGGCAGGTCGCTAAGTACCGGCACTTTTGCAACCGGCGCTTTCGCAATCGGCGGCGTGGTAAACAACAGGCCTATCAGCGGCACAGCGCGCAGCACGGGAACAGACGGCGATTGCTGCGCGTGGGCGTTGAGCGGCATAGCGCAAAGACTGAGAGCGCACCACATCGCGGCGCGGGAACAGCGGGCAAGGCGGATACGGACGGACATTAATCGGAACGTTCGCATTGGAAGCACCTCCCTGACACCCGGCCTGCGCACAGACCGGCAGTGGACAAACGGAAGACGACACTTACCGCAGACGACTACAACTTAAAAATGTATCGGTCATTGACAACCGTTCGCAAGCATTTCATCATGTCGCAATATCTTGATGCGCCATTGCTCTGCCTGCATGATTTCACAATAATTGGTAACTCTTATGCGCCTGCCGTGTTAATGCGCGATTTGTCAGTCAACGTTTACCAACTCCGCCGCCTTGCTGTTGCGGGCGACGGGAATTTTGTCTTTCAGCACTTCCCCTGTGCGCAGGTTTTTCAATTCGGCGTGGCTGTACTGGAGGATGTAGGCTTTGCGCGAACCCTGCGAGCGATTGATGCCGCTTTTGTGCATCGTCAGGGAATAAAACACGCCCATAGAGCCGGCTTTGACAGGAATCGGAATGCCCTGGTCAGGATCATCCGAGGAGTGGCAGATAAGACCAATGGGCGAGGGTTTGTGTTCCACGACGCCGTTTTTATGTGAACCGGGGAGAACCCAGATACACCCGTTTGCTTCCGTCGCGTCGTTGAGCGCGAGCCACAGCGTCAGATACGGGGAGGGCGAAACGGGCGTATAGCCATCGTCCTGATGCCAGGGAAACTCCTTTTCGCCCTCCGGCTCTTTGAACACGGCCTGATTCCAGTACAGGTCAATATCCGGCCCCAGTAATTCGGTAGCGATGGCAACGAATTCGGGGCGAGTGGCAAAGGCGCGGACATCCGCATCCTGTTCCGCCAGAAACGGAGTAAAGGAAATCTCCTTCGCGCGCGAAATGCCCTCCGTTCCGCCCTTCGCGGCAATGCGCTCCTCGTGTCGCTTCTGATGCGCTTCGATTTGCGTCGCCAGCGTGTTCATTTCGTCTTCGGTAAACACATTTTCAAGCAGAAAATAGCCATCGGTTTCCAGTTGCCGCTTCTGCGCGTCGGTAATCGTGGGAATCATGTCAGGACCTCCGGGGATAGGGGTTTAAGTTTTCAGGGTTCTAAGGTTTCAGGTGGTGTTTACTTCACTATTAAACAGCGTACTTCCTGCTGCAAGTGAAGCGTCCGTCACACTACTATTAACTTTTCCACTCATGCCAACAGGATAAGTATCTGCCACCCCAAAATTCTAAACCCTTAGGCACACGATTTGTTTACAGACGGCGCGAGCAGACGCAGGGGACTTTTTGAACGATCTGACAAATGTCGCGCAAAAATGTAGTCATACCAGCGTGGAAGAGGAAGGCGTGTTGTCTATGCCCGCTGCTACATCTGCATTGCGCTGCTCGTTGTTGTCAGTAGCAATGACCAACCCCTTCACTACTGCCGGATTGTGCAAAAAATGGAAGGTTAAACAGGAGGCAAACATTCGGAACAGATGGTGTCTTCCGCTGCCAGTGTAATTGCCTGCAACCAATCCAGCCTACGACCGGCATCATAATCCGAGCCAAACGCGTCGGCCCCGAGCGCGGAACTGAGGGCAGCGCGATGGCGGTCATAGTCCGGCTGATCGGCGGGCGGAATACGTGATCCCATACGTTCATTCAAAACATCGTGCGCGCCGAGCAAGCGGCAGGCGCGTTCCGTCTGGTTCAGGGCGGCAGCAAGCATGGAGCAACTCAAAAAAACGTAAGGCAGCGCTGTCCTGTAATTTAACGAGCAGCTAATTTCCAGGCTTCGCTGCAAACAATGATGGGCTGTGTCGTAATCAGCGCGCGCAAGCGCTATACGTCCCAGATTATGTCTTCCCACAGATTCCCATTCCTGCATTCCCACCTGTTGGCACAACAAAATATGTTTTTGCAGCAAAGGCTCCGCCTGGTCGTATTCCCCCAGATAGATGAGCGCATTCCCAAGATTGCCGTAGAAGCCCATGCCGGAACCACCATGCGCCAGGTGGATTTCCAGCCCCTCTTCCAGCAGACGCCGCCCCTCCGTAAAATGGCACATTTCGATGAGGAGATTGCCGTGACTCATCAGCGCGTCGGCAAACGTCAGCGGCTCGTCCTGTTCGCGTTGGATTGCCACGCTTTCCTCGCTCTGTCGGCGCGCTTCGTCATAATTGCCAAGCGCCATATTGACCAATACCGCCGAACTTAAAGCCCCTGCTCGCGCCGTCGTGCGGCCTTTTCCTTCCGCCGTCAGCGCCGCCTGTAGACTATCTCGCGCTTCGCTATAGTAGCCGCGAATTCTGCGGAATGTGCTGATAGGCACGAGGCTCTCCAGCATCTGTTCCACGCTTGCCGGATCGCTAAATGAGGCGGATAATGCTGCGCGGATGTTATCGTGTTCGGTTTCCAGAAGGGCAAGATTACGGGGCGCGTCTTTGCCCTGCGGGAAAGATTGTTTCGCCAGCGTCAGGTAATAATCGCGATGGCGAATTTGCGCGGATTGATCGCTGCCGCGTTCAGTCAATCGGTCGCCCGCATATTGCCGCATCGTTTCCAACAACCGATACCGCGCCGCGCCCTCTCGCTCTGCATAAACGACCAGCGACTTATCGACATGCGAGGTCAGCAGATCGAGAATGTCCCGCTCTTCCAGGCCGTCATTGCCGCAAATCGCTTCCGCCGCTTCCAGCGTCCAGCCACCGGAAAAGACCGACAGGCGGCATAATAGCTCTTGTTCTGCCCCGGTGAGCAGATCGAACGACCAATCTATAAGCGCGCGGAGGGTCTGCTGGCGGAGCAACGCTGCGCGGCTGCCGCCGATGAGCAGTTGAAAGCGGTTGTTAAGGCGCGCGGAGATTTGTTCAATGGGCATGGAACGGGAGCGGGCGGCGGCGAGTTCAAGGGCCAGCGGAATGCCGTCTAACCGATGACAAATGGCGGCGATGGCAGGCGCGTTGGCGTTGGTGACGGTGAAGGTGGGCGCAGCAGCGCGGGCGCGAGCCATAAACAGTTGTGCCGCTTCACATTGCGCAAGGCTTCCCGGCGTTGGGGTGTCATTCGGGTCGGGAAGCGAAAGCGACGGAACGCGGTAAATCGTTTCACCGGCGATTGCCAGAGCTTCGCGACTGGTGGCAAGGATACGCAGGCGCGGCAGGGCATGGAGCAGCGCATCTGCAAGCGTCGCAACCGCGACGAGAAGGTGTTCGCAATTGTCCAGCGCCAAAACCATTTTTTTCGTTCTCAGCCGCTCAATAACGGATTGCAAAAGCGATTTTCCGGCCTCTTCCTGAACATTTAGAATCTGCAGCGATGGTCTGCAGGACAAGATGCCCATCGGACAGCGGCGCAAGTTCGATAAACCAGACGCCATCGCAGCAGTCTGAAAGCGTTTCGGCGGCGACCTGCAAGGCGAGACGTGTCTTACCGCAGCCCCCCGCGCCCGTCAGCGTCAGCAAAGGACACGTTTGTAGCAGTCGAAAGACTTCCGCGCTCTCTTTTTCGCGCCCGATCAGCGCTGTGACCTGCCGGGGAAGGTTATGGGGAGCGTCAGGATTGGCGAACGATTTTAGCGGCGGAAAATCGGCCGGCAATTCGGCATGGAGCAGTTGAAACACATGTTCGGAACGCGCCAGATCGCGGAGCCGGACCTCTCCCAGATAGCGCAGGCCTGATTGCAGAGGCAGAGTATCCCGCGTCAATTCCTGTGTGGCGGCAGACAGCAGAATCTGCCCGCCATATCCGAGAGACACGAGGCGGGAAACGCGGTTGAGGGGAGCGCCGAAATAGTCATCTCCGCGCTGTTTAACCACGCCGGTATGCAAGGCTATGCGAACGCGCATAGGAAGCGGCCATGCCTCGGAACATATCGCTTTTTGTACGGCAAGGGCAGCGGCAAGGGCGTCCGGGGCTGTGGCGAAAGCCGCGTAAATGCCATCTCCGACCGTCTTAAAAACATGGCCGCCGTGTGTCTCGACGGCCTGGCATACCAGCGCGTCATGGCGGGCAAGAGCGGACGGCATGGTTTCGGGATACTCCTCCCATAGCTTCGCGCTGCCCTCTATGTCGGTAAACAGAAACGTAAGGGTTCTTTCCATTTGATTCACGCTTTACCACTTTCCTGAACAAAACAGGGGCAAAAACGCCGTCCGCTCGCTGTTTTTGCTCTGGTTATGTTCACAAGGCACTCGCTATGTGGGAGGGAGGCATGGTTCCAAACAACATTGTCAATCCTTCGGAAACCGTCGGGTGCGTGAATATCCCACTACTCAGCGTCGTATAGGCCATACCGCCGAGCATTGCCGCCTGAACGGTCGCTACGATTTCAGTGGCCTCCAGGCCAAACACGGTGCATCCGATAATACGGTCATCGTCCCCAACCAACGCCTTGATGAAACCGCGCGGCTCGGAAACGGTACGGGTGCGGAGTATTGCCGACATGGACATCTTCGCCAGGCGATAAGAGATACTTTTGGAAGTCGCTTGGGTTTCGTTCAAACCCACATGCGCCAATTCCGGGTCGGTGAACAGGCAATACGGGATGAGACGATCCCGCGTAGTACGTTGCCCCCCATTAAGGTTGTCGCGAATAATGCGAAAGTCGTCGTAGGCGGCATGGGTGAAGTGCGGCGTTCCTGCGCAGTCTCCCATTGCCCATACCTCCGGGGCGGTTGTTTGCAGCCTGTCGTTGACACGAATATGGCCGCGCGTATCCAGAGCAATGCCTGCCTTTTCCACGTCCAGCGTATCGGTATTAGGTGTTCTGCCTGTTGCTAACAAAATGTCCGTCGCTTCAATTATGTAGGCTACGCTTCCTGTTTGTACGCGAAGCTGCACTTGTACGCCGGAGCGGCCGGTCACGCTTCGCAGGTCTGTCTCCAGCAGAATCGTGATGCCGTCGTCTTTCATCAACTGCAAGAGCGCGTCCGCGACATCCGAGTCTTCGCGGTCGAGAAGCTGTTTGCCGGGATGGATCAGCGTCACCCGGCTCCCGAAGCGACGCATCGCCTGCGCGAATTCCAGCCCTACGTAGCCGCCGCCTAACACCACGAGATGCTCCGGCAGATGCTGAATGTTCAGGAGTTCTACATGGGTCATCGGTTCAGCCTCGGCCAATCCCGGAACATTGGGGCGGCTGGCGCGGCTGCCGACATTGACAAAAATGCGCTCTCCCCGCAGCATCCGCGTTTCGCCATCGGCCAGCGTTACCTGCACCGTTTTGGGAGCGGTGAAGCGCGCCGTACCCATCCACAACTCCGCTCCGCTGGCTTTGAAGTTATTCGCGTGCAGTTGCATCAGTCCGTCTACCATCTCCTGTTTACGGCGGATGACGTCGGCCATATTCACGTTCACCGGCCCCGTCTCGATACCGAATTCGCGCGCGCGGCTGACAAGAGCAGCCACCTTTGCGCTGTAAATGAGGTTCTTACTCGGCAGGCAGGCAATGTTCGGACACGATCCCCCGATTAAAGCGCGTTCAACCACAATGACCTGTTCTCCCTGCCTGCCCAGCGTCCAGGCCAGGTACTTGCCCGCTTCTCCACTTCCGATAATGAGGTTCCGGCAATTCTCAATCGTCATAGCAGATGTCCTTTCGTCTTCTTTAAGATTACGCCCGGATGCCCCGGTAGGAGGACTTCCCGTTATCTTCTGCTAAGAGCCTATCCCAAATGGCCCTCAACCCCTGACCCCTTCTCCCAACTTTGGGAGAAGGGAAACCTATCGGGATAGGCTCTTATTCGTTAAGCGCCTGATGAACGAAGGAGACCACCACAGACCCCTCGCCTACGGCGGACGCCACGCGCTTGATGTTGCCGCTCCGAATATCGCCGACCGCGAACACTCCGGGCAGGCTCGTTTCCAAAAGATGGGGGGGGCCGCGTAAGGGGCCAGCGCGCTGCGGCCAATTCCTCAGGAGATAAGTCAGGCCCTGTCTTGATGAACCCTTTTGCGTCCAGGATGACACACCCGGCCAGCCATTGCGTTGCCGGAGAGGCTCCTGTCATCACGAAAATATGGCGAATGTCGTGGCCCGTAATCGTTCCGGTCTCGTTGTCTCGCCAGTACGCGCATTCCAGATGTCTCTCCCCTTCAAGAGCCGTGATTTCCGCCTGCGTGTGCAGGGTGATAGCAGGCGTTTCCTCGATGCGCCGTATCAAATATTTCGACATGCTTTCTGCCAGGCCATCCGACCGGATAAGCAGATGCACATGTTTTGCTGTACGGGCGAGAAAGACGGCGGCCTGTCCCGCCGAGTTTCCGCCGCCCACCACGATCACTTCGTCACCACCGCATACCTGTGATTCCATGAAGGTCGCCGCGTAGTACACCCCGACGCCTTCAAACTGCGACAGGGTATCGAGGGGCAGTTTACGGTATTCCGCGCCCGTCGCGATAATAACCGTTCGCGCCGGAACAGCAGCGTCGCTCCCGGTTTCGACCGCGTAGGGTCTGCTCGGCGCACACGAGCCGACTGGCACTTTTTGCGATGGCGATTTGCGCGCCGAACTTCTGCGCCTGGTTGTACGCGCGGCCCGCGAGTTCCTGGCCGGAGATGCCAGTGGGAAACCCGAGATAATTTTCAATTCGTGGAGCTTGAACCGGCCTGCCCGCCCGGCGAGTTCGTTTCCAGCACCAGGACATCCAGACCTTCGGATGCCGCGTACACGGCCGCGGCCAGCCCCGCCGGACCCGCGCCGACGATGACCACATCGCGGATGTAGGTCGGATCAATCCCCGCATTGAAGCCCAGGCAGTCGGCAATCTGCTCGTTAGTGGGATTGCGAAGCGCCACCTCGCCCCGACAGATCAGGACGGGAATGTCCCCCACGCCGACTCCGAAGCGATCCAGCATCTCCTGAACATCGGCCTCCTGGTCGAGGTCCATGTAGGCGTAAGGATGGCCGTTGCGCGTCAGGAACTCTTTGACGCGAAGCGTATGCCCACACTGCATCGAGCCGACAAGCACGACATCCCCAAGCCCGTTGGATATCAACCCCACTCGGCGGAGGATGAAAGCTCGCATGATAATCTCGCCCAGTTCCGAGTCTGTCTGCACGAGCGCCAACATGCGTTCGCGATCCATTTCGATCACTTCGCCTGCTTCGGTAACGCGCGCCTGGATGAGTGAGCGGCGACCGGAAAGCATGTTCACCTCGCCGGTAAAAGCGCCCTGTCCATGCGTCGTAATGAGATCGGCTGTCTTGCCGGACAAACGAACAATTTCCACCTGTCCCCGGGTGATCACGAAAAACGGCGGATTCTGATCGCCTGGCTCAATCAGCGCCTCCTCCTTGCGAATCTGACGTTGTCGCCCATGCAATTCAACGCGCGCGAGTTGAGCCGGGGTCAGCGTCGGAAACATCTGGTCTACCCGGGCTGCCAGAGCGTCAGGAACCTGTACAGGAGTTACAGCGTTGTCCATGCGTTTATCCTTCCCTTTTTATTTTCCCTTTGCCGCGCGAGGAGTTTCCCCGCGCTTACCTGCTGTTTTACTTACGATTATCCAATGTCGGGAGGACAAATAATTCCTTCCATTCCGCATAAGCCTTCGCTTACTTGCGCTGCCGGGGCGGTTTCCGGGGCAGGCAAGACAGGAAATGTCAGAGTGACGACGCCTCCCTGCGCATGGTTGTGGCAGCGCATCTCTCCATTCAGGTCGCAGCGACATAACGTTTCCACAAGCTGTAATCCCTGACGGGTTTGTTCCTCAATGCGGAACCCATCCGGGAAGCCGGGGCCATCATCGCGCACTTCCAGGATACCCTGTCTGTCCTGCGCGCGAAAGGCAACTTGCGTGGTCTTGCGCCCGTACTTGGTGGCGTTACACACCAATTCGGCGCAGATGAGAAGGAGCGCGGCGCATCCCTTCTCCGACAGCCACGCATCCTGCACCGCAAAAGCAAGGGCGTCCTCTTCGGCAGCCGCTTGCAACGGTTCCAGAATGTTTTCCAGAGCGTCTCGAATGCTGACATTCCGGCTGCCCGTCAAAACATCAGCATCAGTGTCCAGCGACTGGTTGAGGGTGGCAAAAGCAGACATCATGGCCCGCAGGCGCATACTGCCCCCCGCACCCTCGGCCTGCGGTTGTATCCGTTCCAGTTCCGCCAGTCCCAGCAACAACTGCCACTGGTTGCCGGAGCGATGATGGGCTTCCCGCAACGCCAAACGCAAGCGGGCGTTTTCCCGCTCCGTATCTGCGCAGGGGAAAGGTGTCATGGAAGCGTCAGGGGGCAGACACGCCCCTTGCGCCATCCTCTCACGCGCCGCGCTCGTGGCATCTGTCTGGCTATTCATTTGCGTATTCATGGAATGTCCTTTCTTTCAGAGTGCGCCGCAACATGACCCGCGCCCGATACACGCGCGAACGCACGGTTCCTTCGGGGCAATTCATTGCGAGAGCGATCTGGGCATACGAGCGCTGCTGCGCCACTTGTAAAAGTATTGTCTGATGCAGGGGCGGGAGCGAACGCAACGCCCACTTCAACTCGGCGCTGATCTCTTTTGCCATCAAACTTTCGTGCGGGTCGCTTGCGCTGTCGGCAAGTTCCATGCAGCCCAATCCCTCGTTTTCTTCCGAGCGGGCCGCGGGCACATTCAGCGAGATCTCCTGTCGGCGTTTGCGGCGGCGACTCTGATCAATCAGTATGTTGCCGGCGATCCGAAATATCCAGGCGTCGAAAGAGTAGCGCGGATCGAACGTCTCGAAGTGCGTCCAGGCGCGGGTGAGCGCTTCCTGGGTCACATCCTCGGCGTCCTGGGGATTATTCAGGGCGCGGCGCGCAAAGTTGTACAGGCGTTTGTGAGTTTGCTCGGCGAGACATTGGAACTGCGCCTGTCGCCTTGCCAGCGCCATATCCCCCGTTCCTCCCAGGCCGCGCCGCGCCAGGCGATAACAGGCGACGTGTCCATCCAAACGGGCGGGCAGGAAACCCGGCCCGGGCAGGGCAATACGCCGGTTTGTCTCCATCTCCACATACTCCCCCGGCGCAACGTATTCGCCTGCCAAAAACAAGCGTTCGCCTGTCTGATCGCATGTATCCTCGCTTGCCTTCGGGCGGGAGGATTGTGTTTTGTCCTCGCCTGCTATTCCTTTGCTCAACATCGAAACTCGAGTCTGGCTCATTGTCGTCACTCTCCTTTTCACATCTTTGAGACCAATCTCCACAGCGGATATATTCCCGTCCACAGGAACGGTTGGCTCGCCGCGAAGACGGCAGACGTATACGGTAATCTCCCGCTGAACGCGCTCACGGAGCGTTTTGGATCAGTTCGGGCGTTTCCCTGTCTCCCGCAGTGAGCAGCAGAAATCGTTGCGGAAGCGGTTCCCGCGCATTTTCGCCGGCGGAGGTTAGCGCCTGCCGAAAGGGGCCAATCGCCTGCGTCACCTGCGCCCCGGCCAAATTCGTCTTGAAGGTGACAAGCGGCTGCTTTTGTCCAAACGGCGCAGTCCGAGAGGTCACCAGCCAGAGCCGGTACATTTGCCCCGGTTTCAGACCGGAAACCGCCATTTGCAGCAGGTCGAGTGGCCCCAACACATTCACCGAAACCGTTGCATGCGCCCGACTGCCGCTGCCTTCCGGCGCGCTCATGGTCAGATGCCCGGCGTTCCCGGCGTCGCCGAGCGGCGTCAAATTGGAAACGCCATCGCCTTCAGGCACGGCATTGGGAACATAAACGAGCGCCTGCGGCTGCTGACCAATCAGAATAGTAGCGATAGCTGTGTTCGATAGCGTGTCAATGGCTACGACCGCGTCCTGATTTTCCAGCCCGACATAGACCCGTGTTCCATCCCCGGATTGCCAGATGCCATGTGGCAGATCGCCCGTCGGAATGCTTGCAACCCATTCTGGCTTTGAACCCCGGCGGTAGACTTTTACCACGTTTTCTTCGCCTACCGTCACATAAGCGAACTTTCCATTGGCGTTTTCAACGAGCGCGACATGATTGGAAATCGGGCCGGTCGCAAGTGTCGCGAGAACATGAAACGGCGGAATCGCGCTCATCACCTGCGTTTTGCCGCTGTCTTTGAGCGTGAACCAGACCTCCTGCCCATCCTGGCTGACCGCCAGATTAGGCGAGAAGGGGCTTACCTGCGGAACGCGCGCAATGACCTTGTAGGTCGTTGTATCCACCACATCCAACTCCGGGGTAAAGCTGGAAGTTACGAAGGCGTACCGCCCATCCGGGCGAAATAGAACCATTCCCGGCCCGTTCGCTGTTTGGACGCGCCGCGTCTCCTTCATTTTTACAGGATCAATGATAGAGACATAATCTTCGCCGCGCACTGTTGCCCAGAGTTCCCTGCCGTCCGGCGTAAAGAACGCCTCGTGCGGCGAACGCCCGATATAGACTACTCCCTTTACTTTGTTGGTCGCCGTATCGAGAAAAGTAACCGAATTGGAGCCGACGGAAACGACAGCGAGCGTTCGGTGATCCGGCGAAAATCCCATGCCGTGTACCAGCAACTGTCCTCTATAAAGCGGACTGAGCGCGCCCGGAACCGGATCGCCAAGCCGAATGACGCCGAGCAAAGTATTTGTTGCCGGATCAATCACCGAAACCGTGTTGGAGGTCTGGTCAGCGGTATAAACCCGGTCATGGCTGGAAAGAGCAATCGAAGCGGCGGCTTTTGGTTCTTCCTTATGCGGCAGGCTTGTCCGTCGAGACGAACTCGTCGCGCGGCGTCGGGCAGGCTGGCCTTGCGCGGCATCGGCATGCCGCCTTTCAGCGCCAGCCAGTCGGAGACGCATGACTTCGATCTCCTGCTGCTGCGTGACAATGATTTCCTGCGCCAGTCGCCGCAGCACAGGGTCTTTGCCATGCAGCAGCACGACTTTCGCCATATCCACAGCCCCCTGATGGTGCGGGATCATCATGGCCGCAAAGTCATGGTCGGGGTCGCCAGTCATGGGCGCGGTCATCATGGCTTTGTCCATCTTCGCCATGCTGTCCATCATCTCACGCGCAAACGCCGGGTTCGCGTTCACATGTACCCTGTGTTGCTGCTGAGAAACGGCAGGCAGGCATAAATGAGTTCCCATAACAAGGGCGCTGAGAACGCAGAATCGCTGTAAAACTGTTGCCATCGGAATACCTCCTTCCCTCTTTCAGAGTGATAGTGTTTTAAGCGTCGGCTTGCAAGTGCGCTTCCACGAACCACAGCCACTGATCCATGCCACGCGAGATTTCTGTGTAAATGTCGGAAGTGTTCTTGTCGCCCGCTTTGTCCGCCGCGTCAATGTCCTTGCGCAGCCGCCTTGCCGAACGTTGCCAACGCGGAGGAGAGCGCCTCGCAGTGGTCTTTGCCGGTCGAGATGTCCAGGGGATACGGCTTCAATTGCGAGCGTTTCACCGCCATGTACGCCGTGCCTTCCGCCACGCCACCCAACTGCACCGCCCGTTCCGCGAGAAGATCAATGGTTTCCAGCATCGCGCCGGAAATCTCATCGAACAGCTTGTGCAGCCCGATGAAGTTCGGACCTTTGACATTCCAGTGCGCCTGTTTCACCTGCGTTTGCAGGGCGATGGCGTCCGCCAGACGCAGGTTCAGCGTCTCGATCATGGCAGCGCGCGTAGCTTCGGGTAAATCGTTCTTTGTCGAAAACATTCTTACGGCCTCCTTCTTTGATATGGCAAGCAAAGCTGTCTCGCGTATCACTTTTCTTTCCAGGGATAGTTTTTAGAACTGTCGCCCGTCTCGAAGTCGGTCGAGACGCTCAGGTCCCGCCACTTCTGGTCGGCTTCGCGCCGCGTCTCGTCGTTCTGCTCCGCCAGTCGAACGGCGTCGCTGCCGAGCAGCAGCCGCAGCGGTGGTTCCTCAAGGCTCGCGACCTGGAGGATAACCGCCGCGGCCTTACGGGGATCGCCCGGTTGGGTGCCATCGTATTCGCGTTGAAACCGGGCCACCGCGCCCACCGTGGAATCGTATTCAGGCCGACTGGTATGGATGGTCATGGAAGCGCCGGACCAGTCCGTACGGAAGCCGCCCGGTTCCAGGATCGTCACCTTGATTCCCAGTGGCCTGACCTCTTTTGCAAGCGCTTCTGAAAAGCCTTCTACCCCCCATTTGGCGGCTTGATAAGGAGCAAAGCCTGGTGAGCTGCGTCTTCCCCCGATGGAAGAAACCTGAATGATATGCCCCGTTCCCTGCTGCCGCAACAACGGCAGCGCGGCTTTGGTAACGTTGATGACCCCGAAAAGATTGGTTTCGATCTGCGCGCGAAAGTCTTCGAGGCTCGTATCCTCAATGGAGCCAATGTCGCCATAGCCCGCGTTGTTGACCAGCACATCCAGCCGCCCGAACGCTTCCACAGCCGTATTTATCGCATCTTTGGCCGCCTGCGGGTCGGTTACATCCAGGGCGACGGCGCGAACCTGATCGCCGTAACATTCCACCAGGCCGGCAAGCTGCGCGGGATTCCGCGGTAGCGACGAGTTGGTGTCCTGCGGCAAGCGCAGCTTCGGCAAGCGCATGGCCCAGGCCGCGGAACTGCCCGTAATCAACCAAACTTGTGACATGAAAATCCTCTTCTTTCACAATGAGGAGCGGATCATTGCGCCTCAGTACAATTGCCATATTTCGCAACATGGCTGCTTACAAAAAGAACAACAGCACCCCCAATGCGATCAATATAACGCCAAGTCCCAGGCCCTCATTCCGCTCCAGCCAGTCGAGTTTGACATGCTCCAGACCATGCAGCGTCAGCCATACCAGCAGCAGCATGAGTCCTATGGTTGTGGAGGCCATGATGACGCTGATGGCGATCAGAACGGGCCAGGGAGCGGCGGACGCGGCCACATATACGGATAGCAAGTCCAGGCAGGGAGATAGAGTCATGCCCAGAACGAGCGCGCCCATGACCGTCGGCCCCTCTCCCAACTTCCCGCGCAATCCCCGTTCAGGAGGCGCGCACACGCCATCCTCCCCATGCGCGTGACCGTGATGATGACAACTCCCCTTGTGGCGTATTCCCCCCACCGCGAAGTACAGACCGAGCGCGATGAGCAACACCGTTGTAGCGGCGTGTTCCGCGGCGGGCGGTATCGCGCGCAGCAGCCCCTTTCCCAAAACCGCCAGGATCATTCCGAGCGCTATCGTCAGCAGAACGTGTCCTGTTCCGGCCAGCGCGGTAACAATCAGGGTGCGTCGCGCTGTCCAGTGTTGCGCCCGTCCGACTAATGCGAACGCCAGCCAATGCGAGGGGATCAGCGCGTGCAGAGCCGCAATGGACAAGGCTCCCAGCAGCAGAGCCAGTACCGATTGTTCGTTCGCAGGGTTCATCGTTTGTTCCTTGTGTCGTCACAGCAGTGTTCCACCGGCACAGGCTGAACACGGCGACCCTGTTCCGGCCTGCTTCCGCTCACCTCTGCGCGCCGCTACGACTGTCCCGCAAGCTGTCCCTGACTTAGCGCAACTCTCAGCTGCTCTTCGGCTGCCGCAGGAAGCGAGGTTTGCAGCACGGTGCCGCCGTAAGGAGCAATTTCAGGCAGCACACGCTCTGGCGTGCCGCCGTGCGCCAGCACAAACAGTGCCGAGGTATTCGGCTGTAGTTGCTCACCCAGCGCGCGCATAAAGTTGTCTTCAATGCCATAGTCCGAGAACTTTCCGGCGAGCGCGCCCGAAACCGCCCCCACCGCCACGCCCAGAAGGGGCGCGAAGAACAGGATGCCGATGAGCATGCCCCATAAAGCCCCGTTCATCGCGCCCATTTCCACCAGCGGCGCGAGTTGGTCGAGATGGGTCTTACCCTTGTCGTCGCGTGTGACAACGACAGCGTCAATCACATCAATCAGATACTGCGATTGCAGCCTGGTGAGAGCGTTGCGCGCTTCGATAGCCTGATTCTTGTCGGGGTAAACGATTGATACCAACGTAGCCATAAGATTTCTCCTTACATGTGAGCGCGTAAACTTTATCCCTGACGCCGAAGCGTCTTTTCGCCCCGAACGTATAATGAGTATGGCACCCGAACATTATCCCCAACGTTCCGTTCCCACAGGAAAAGCGTTCCGGTATCTCGAATGTTGCTGTACAAACAATTTATTCCTCTGTAATCTGCTGTCTCGTAAGTGTTCCTCTACATTCCGTTGATGGAAGAAAGGGGGGGCCGATGCCCTCGTCAGAGATCGGCGCGGAAGCGCAAACCGCTGTTCAAGCGTTAACCATTACTCTGTTCGGGCCGATGCAGGCGCGGGTGGGGGGCAACCTCCTTCCGCCTTTTCGTTCCCGTAAGGCGCTGTGGGCGCTGGCGCTGCTGACCCTGCGCCATTCTCGCCCCGTGGAACGCGAGTGGCTGGCCGCAACGCTGTGGCCGGAACTGGAGCAGAGCCAGGCGTTTGCCAACCTGCGCCCCGTTCTCAGCGAGTTGCGCAGAGCATTGGGAGAGGAAGGGGCGCGGCTGCAATCGCCGGATCGTCAAACGCTTCTGCTGGAACTTTCCGGCGCGCAAGTAGATGTCCTCGCGTTTGATGCCGCCATTAAGAGGGACAGCCAGAGCGGGAACCTTGCCCATCTGCAACAGGCGGTGACGCTGTATGGCGGGCCGCTGCTGGAAGGCTGTCAGGAAGAATGGGTGACGCAGGAACGCGCCAGCCGGGAACAGCAGTGCTTGCAGGCGTTGCAGAAGTTAGGAGAAGCCGCGCTGAGGGCAGGAACCTATGCGGAGGCTGTCACTTATTTCCAGAAAGCCGCCGGTCTGGATGCCTGGTCGGATGCGGCGCGGCGCGGGTGGATGGAAGCGCTGGCGAAGCAGGGCGACCGTAATGCGGCCTTGCAGGTGTACCGCGAATTCCTCACGGTTCTGAGGAGCGATCCTGCCGCCGTTCCCGATGAACAGACACGCGCCCTGTATGAGCGTTTGAGAGCCGAAGCGCAGACACAAAAACATTCCCATGCGGTTGTTTTGGCGGACGTGTTAGAGGTTCCGAAGGTCTTAGGCTATCTTCCCTATCCCTTGACGGACCTGGTAGGAAGAGAGGACGAGCGGCAGGAGATAGCAGTGAGGCTGGGACGTTCTCGCCTGGTGACGCTAACGGGAGCAGGCGGCATCGGCAAAACCAGGTTGGCGCGCGAGGTTGCCAGCGAGGTCGTTCGAGAATATGCCGATGGCGCGTGGCTGGTGGCGCTGGACACGCTCTCCGATGGCAGACTCGTGATCCAACAGGTCGCCTCCGTGTTGGGGCTTAGAGAAGAGCCGGACCGAACTCCTTTGCAGCGTGTGACCGAGCATCTGCGTCCGAAGCGGCTCCTGTTGGTACTGGACAATTGTGAACATCTGCTGGAAGCGAGCGCTCAGGTTGTAGCCCATCTTTTGCGGGAATGCGCGACGGTAAAAATTTTAGCCACTAGCCGAGAGGCATTGGGGATCACGGGCGAGACAGCCTGGTCCGTTCCTGCTCTGGCTGTGCCCGATCCAGCCCATCTGCCACAGGCGAACACCACCCTGCTTCGCGTGCTGATGAGTTATGAAAGTGTGCAGTTGTTCGTAGAGCGCGCACAGGCGGTACAAAAAAGTTTTACCCTGTCGGGCAGCAATGCGCGGATGGTAGCGCAGGTGTGCCAACAATTGGAGGGTATTCCTCTTGCTATTGAACTGGCGGCGGCACGGGCGAGAGCCATGACCGTCGAGCAGATCGCCTCGCGCCTGCACGACAACCTGGGTTTGCTGACGGCCGGGAGCCGCACAGCTCCCGGCCGTCAGCAAACGCTGCGGGCTACGCTGGACTGGTCTTACGCCCTGTTGAGTGAAGCGGAGCGGGCAACGCTGAGGCGGCTGTCTGTCTTTGCCGGTGGCTGCACTCTGGAAGCGGCAGAGCAGGTGTGTGCCGGGGATGGTGTTGAGGAGAAGCAGATGCAGAACCTGTTGACCTCTCTGGTGGACAAGTCCCTGGTCTTATTCGAGGAACGGGGCCACGCAGATGGGCGTTACCGTTTACTGGAGATGGTGCGACAATACGCCGCGCAGGAATTGCAAGCGAGAGAGGAGGCAAAGCAGGTAAAACTCCGGCATCTGGCGTGGTGTTTGACATTTGCCGAGCAGGCCGAGAAGGCGCTGATAACGGCGGAGCAGGAGGCGTGGTTGACGCGTTTGGACAGTGAGCATGGGAATTTGCGGGCCGCTCTTGACTGGAGCCTGAAAGAGGAGAAAGAGGGACGAGGGAACCAGGATGAATTTCAGCCGTATTCCACCATCCCCTTGCTTATCTGCGGCGCGTTGCTGGAGTTCTGGCATACGCGCGGGTATCTAACGGAGGGACGGGCATGGTGCGAGAAAGCATTGCAGGCCAAAGGAGCGCAGGAGCGAACGGCGGCGCGAACGAGAGGACTCATTGGGGCCGGGATGCTGGCCTGCATTCTGGGTGACTATGCGGTTGGGCGCGCCTACCTTGAAGAGTGCCTGGGAAATCCTGCGGGAACTCGGAAACCGGATGGGTATCGCGGCGTCACTCAACTGCCTGGCAAATGTTACCAGCGATCAGGGCGACACTGTTGCCGCGCGCGCCTACTATAATGAGAGCCTGACAATTTTTCGGGAACTCGGAGATCGGCAGAGTATAGCCAGCTGTCTCAATAACCTGGGGGAAGAGGAATATATTCGTGGCGACTATGCTGCTGCGTGGGCCTACTTTGCTGAGAGCCTGACAATCTCTCGGGAACTCGGAGATAGGCTGGGTATTGCTACCGTCCTCAATTCTATGGGAAATGTTACCAGCGATCAGGACGACACTGTTGCTGCGCGGGCCTACTATAATGAGAGCCTGACAATCTCTCGGGAACTCGGAGATCTGCCGGGTATAGCCAGTAGTCTCACGAACCTGGGGAGGGTGCCCTGGAACCGGAGCGACTATGCTGCCCCGCAGGTCTACCTGGATGAGAGCCTGGCGATTCGACGAGAGATCGGAGATCGGCCGGGTATTGCTGCCACCCTGTATGAACTGGGGGATGAAGCCTATAAACGGGGCGACGATGCTGCCGGTCGAGCTTACCATGCGGAGAGCCTGGCGCTCCGACGAGTGATCGGAAAACCCCTTGCTGTCGCCGCCTCACTCCATAATCTGGGGTGTCGGGAACGCATACGGGCTGACTATGTTGCCGCCCGCGCTTGCCACGAAGAGAGCCTCGCAATCTGGCGGAGCATCGAATGTCGGCCTGGCATTCTCTCGTTTCTGGATGCCTTCGCCGCTCTTATCGCGGTAGAAACGCTTGCGTCTACAACTTCGGTGGAAACGGCAGGGGGGAGCAACGAGGCGGGCGTAGAAATGCAAAGAGCGGCCCGCTTGTGGGGAGCGGCACAGGCGTTGCGGGAACAGATTGGCGCGCCGCTGCCGTCCAGCGCGCGAGAAGAATACGAGCGCGATGTGGCAGCCGCCTGCGCTGTCGCGGGAGATGAAGCGTTCGCGCGAGGCTGGGAGGAGGGGCGGGCGCTGACCTGGGAGGAGGCCGTTGCAGTCGCTTTGTCGGAGAGGGGTTCCGAGCGGTTTGACGGCGATGCGGAAGAAAACTCTCATTCAGCCATGCTCATGATTGCATCCGGGTGCTGAGCGTCCAAACGACATGAGATACGTTCAATGTCGTTTGGACGTTGCTTTCATCGTATCTGGTCGGCGTCGGTTTCTGTTTTGTCTGCGCGTTTCTTTTCGCGCGGTTCCACCGCGCAGCCACCTGGAGCCATTCAAGTAGTGATGCCAAGTTTGGGCAGGATAAAACGCTGTAGCACGATCCAGACTGCTATGAACCCGATAAATTGTACCCACTCCATTATTTTCACCTCCTTCATAATTCTTACGATTCCGTCAATGAAACCGCTCCAAAAGCAGATTGCAACCAAGGCTTGCTGCCTATTTTGCATGGCAGGATAGCAGGTAATCCATGCCGACATAGCCGAATGTCATGGACAGCACCACTAACGCCCCGATCAGTTTGGGTGGGGCAGGCAGCGGAATGTCGAAGCCGCGACAGCCGACGCCAATCAGAAAGCCCAGAAAAAGTCCCATGATGATTTTGCCCATTGTTTTGCTCCATCCGCGTAAAACATCAAGGTTGCCGCGAAGTTCAGACACCCATGTAAATCTGCCGGGTGAAAGCATCGGGCTTCGTCGCGAACCCACCCCATTTCGCGTCGTAGGCGGCAGTCGGGTGGGCCGCCACGACTTCCTTCAAGGAATGTCCCAGCTTCTTGAGGGCTGCAATTTTATCTCGAAGGGTGACAAGCATATCACGGTACACGATGAGTTCAGATCGGCTGCCAACCGGCCCATGTCCCGGAATGATAATGGTCTTGTCCGTAACTCTGGCGAGATTGGCTTCGGTAGCCTGAATCATGCCGTTGATGGAGCCGCCGGTCGAGTAGTCAATGAAGGGATAGTAGCCGTTCCACCAGGTATCCGCGACATGGAGGATATCCGCGTCCGTGAAGTGGACGCAAATGTCGCAATCGGTGTGGGCCGGGCCGTAGTATTTGAGCGCGATGGCAGCGCCATTGAAGCGCAGGGTACGCTCCGTTGTGAAGACCTCGGCAGGAAGCGCTCCTGCGGGTGAAGCCGGAAAGGTAAAATTCCAGCCTTCCACTCGCGTGTCAACGGCCAGGCGCTTGCGCGTATTCTCGTGGGCAAGGATGGTCGCGCCCGCCGCGTGGAGCCAGGCATTGCCATCGGTATGATCGAAATGCCAGTGCGTATTGATGAGTCGTTTGATTGGCGCGGCGCTGATGGCGGCAAGAGCCTCGGTGATCTTGTGGCGCGAGGCCGGGATGCCCGCGTCCACGAGCAGTTTGCCATCTTGGCCGGAAAAGACAGCGATATTGCCGCCCGACCCCATCAGGACGCTGACATTTCCTCGAAGCGACTGAACGGTGATTGGCCCGGTGGCGGCTTCTGTACGGATCATTCCGACAATGCCGCCCTCATCGCCCCTGTCATAGGCGAAAACGGAGCGCGGGGCGAGCCAGGCGGCAGTGGCGGCGAGGCTGGTAGAGGCTAAAAAGCCACGGCGTGAAATACTCGGTGTTTGCATGAGATTTTTTCCTTTGCAGCTTTATGCGCTGCGAGTGACTTTTGCATTGGGTTCCGCCTGTCCCACTCTCATGGGAGAGTGGGACAGCTACACTGCGCTTACCGCGTCACGTTCTTGCGCAGGAAACTGCGCATCAGGCGGGCCATTTTAGCGCCGTCTTCTTCCAGCGCGAAGTGTCCGGTATCGAGCAGGTGAAACTCCAGGTTCTTCAAATCCCGTTTGTACGGTTCCGCGCCCGCGCCGGGAAATATCACGTCGTTCTTGCCCCAGATGATGAGCGTGGGCGGCTGATACTTGCGGAAGTACGCCTGCCACTCAGGGTACAGGGGCGGATTGCTGCCGTAGCTGTAGAAGAGCGCGAGCTGAATCTCCGCATTGCCGGGGCGCTCCAGGAGGGGCGCGTCCATGTTCCAGTTGTCCGGGCTGATCGCTTCGATGTCGCGGACGCCGTTGGTGTACTGAAAGATGGTGCCTTCCCTCGTGCAGATGTTGCGAATGTACTTTTCGCTTTCCGGGTTTTTCTGCTTCCAGTACGCCTTGATCGGCTTCCAGAAGTCGTTGTCAATGCCCTCATCGTAGGCGTTGCCGTTTTGCACAATGAGCGCCTGTACCCGCTCCGGATGCTTGACGGCCAGGCGGAAGCTGACCGGCCCGCCATAATCCTGCGCATACAGCGAATACTTCGTCAGCCCCAACTGCTCCGTAAACTGCTCAATCACGTTCACCAGATTGTCGAACGTGTACTCGAATTCGTCCACGGTGGGCATCGAACTGTTGCCGAAACCGGGGTAGTCCGGCGCAATCAGACGGAACTCGTCGGCCAGGGCCGGAATCAGGTTGCGGAACATGTGCGAACTGGTCGGAAAGCCGTGCGGCAGCAGGATCACGGGGGCATCCTTCGGCCCCGCTTCGCGGTAGAAGATGTCCAGGCCATTGACCTTCACAGTGCGGTAAAACACGCCGGGCAGTTCAGGAATGGAGAGTTCCATATCCAGATTGAAGTTCGCAGGCGCGTTCATCGGGTTGATTTCCAGGGTTGTCATGATGCAAAATCCTTTTGCGCGAATGCGCTTGATTTCAAACAGTTAGAGCGGGGCAGAGCGCGCGCTTCCTCTGGCGCATCTGCGCCTAAATCTGGGCCATGCCGCCATCCACGAACAATTCGATGCCATTGACATAGCTGCTGTCGTCGGAGGCCAGGAAGACAACCGCCTTTGCGATCTCCTCCGGTGTCCCCACGCGGCCCAGCGGAATTGTCGCGGCTTGCGAAGCGATAAAGTCCTGCATTTGTTCCTCGCTCAATCCCAACAGGTTGTAGCCCGGTGTTGGGACGACGCCGGGACTGATGGCGTTGACGCGGATTTGGCGTCCCTTCAGGTCCACCGCCCAACTCCGCGCGAAGGAGCGCACAGCAGCCTTGGAAGCGCTGTAAACGCTGAAGGCCGGCGTTCCCTTGATGGAAGTGATAGAAGCGTTGAGGATAATGGACGCCCCTTCAGACATGAGCGGCAGCGCCTTTTGTACTGTAAAGAGCAGCCCTTTGACATTGGTATCGAACGTCTGGTCGAATTGCTCCTCGGTGATGGCTCCCAGGGGCAGGAGCGTTCCGCTCCCCGCATTGGCGAAGAGAATATCGAGATGGCCCTTCTCCTTTTGTATCGTGGCGTAGAGCTTATCAATATCCGTCAACCGCGCGGCGTCCGCTTGAATGGCAGCAACGTTGCAGCCAATGGTCTTCACAGCCTCGTCGAGCGCATCCTGGCGACGCCCGGTGATGAAAACGTAGGCGCCTTCCTGCACGAACCTTTGCGCGGTCGCCAGGCCAATGCCACTGTTGCCGCCGGTGACGAGGGCTATCCTTCCTTCCAGTTTTCCTTCCATTGCTATTACCTTTCGTTCTCTGTGATTAGAGTGTGTTATCAGAGTGGATAGAGGGTCGCTTCAGCGCCGACTATTCTAAAGTTTAGGAGCCGAGCGAAAGCCGTCGGCTTTTGGATCAGGTTGCGTCAGTGACCGCTGCGTGACTTCAAAATTGACCACCCCGTAATCGAGCGTTTGATGGTTCGCGTTGACAAGTTCGATGAGAACCTTGTGCGGTCCGGCGAGCAGGCCGGTAATGACAAGTGGCTCGCCGCTTGCGTCCAGCCAGTGCCAGGGCGCGTCATCCACAGTTACATGGATGTGTCCGATGCGCGGCGACACTGCAAGCGCCGCCTTGCCGAACACCGGCACGATCCGCAGATTTTCCGCCCGGTACTGAATCACGACCCGCCCTTGCGCCAGCGATTCCGCCAACGGGGGATCAATGATGAGTTTTACCGGGGCTTCGCCTGCAAGCGGCGCGACTGCGGCTGGCCCACGCAAATCCCGCGCCGATTGCGCTGTCGCCGCTCGCGCCGGAACTTGCGCTGCCTGCGGAACAATCGGGATGGGATTGTAGCCCACCGGAACAACGGATACGCCGTTGCGAGAATCAGACGCGCTGCCGTACTTCTCGGAGTGAACTTCATCGGCAGCGGCGAGAATCACGGCTGTCACCGCTTTGGGATCGGCGAGCATGGCGACATGGCTTGTCGGCAGTTTCGTGACTTTCGCCTTGATGGTGGCGGCCATTTTCGCCTGTAGGCCGGGAGCGATCATGTGGTCGTTCTCGCCGATCACCCACCACGACGGCTTATCATGCCAGGCCGCCCGCGTCACTTTGTCGGTGAGGCAGCCGATTCCCCAGGGAGGCTGCGTGGCCGCAATAATCCCCTGTTCGGCGTGGGTCAAGTCTTGCGCGAAATAGCGCTCGACCGCCGCATCGGGCAGCGTCAGAAACCCGTTTTCGTCCTTGATACCGGCGCTCGCTCCCGGTTCTGAGGGGAAGCCCGCCGCCGCATCGCTGATGGATTGCCCGCTGTCAGGAGCGGAAGCGTCCACATAGACAAGGGCTTTCACCTTCGAGTGGTTGCCGGCCTGCGTGATTACGACGCCCGCCCACGAGTGTCCGACTAAAACCACCGGCCCCGTCTGCTGATTGAGGACACGCTCGGTCGCCAGAACGTCGTCCGCGAGTGAGGTGGTCGGATTCTGCACGGAGACCACATGATAGCCTTTGGCCTGCAACAGTGGGATGACCTTGCTCCAGCTTGAGCCATCGGCATAAGCGCCGTGAACGAGGACGATAGCCGGCTTCCCGGCCTGCCCGTCGGGCTTTGTGGGCGCGGCATAGAGAACGGCGCCAGCGCAGAACAGCCCCGCGAATGCGGCTGCGAATAGGTTGTGTTTCATCATTATCTCCTTGATTTTTGGAGTGAACAGTATCTTTGCGCTTGTGGAAAATGAGAGAAGCATGTAGCGCTGCCTGCTCGCATCTCCAAAATTAAAAATGCGCAAAGATACGGAAAACGAATGAGACAGTGAAATTCCTTACGCCTTGCAAAAGGCGAGCAGGTCGGCGTTGAGTTGGTCCTTGTGCGTGGCGGGCAGGCCGTGCGGCGCGCCCGGATAGATTTTCAGGATAGCCCCCTTCACGATTTTGGACGAAAGTAGCGCCGAAGCGCCAATCGGCACAATCTGGTCGTCATCGCCGTGAATGATCAGGGTCGGCACGTCGAACTTCTTGAGGTCTTCGGTATGATCCGTCTCCGAAAACACTTTGATGCACTCATAGGAGGCGGGCATCCCCGCCATCATTCCCTGCAGCCAGAACGAGTTGCGCACCCCTTGCGATATTTTCGCGCCCGGTCTGTTGTAGCCATAAAATGGCAAACTCAAGTCCTTCCAGAACTGGGAGCGGTCGGCGAGGACGCTGGCGCGAAGTTCGTCGAAGGCCGAGATGGGCAGACCACCAGAATTGGCCTCGGTTTTGAGCATCAGGGGCGGGATTCCGTCCACCAGCACGGCCTTCGCCACCCGCTTTGTGCCATGCCGCCCAATGTAGCGGGCCACTTCCCCTCCCCCGGTGGAATGACCGATGTGGATCGCGTTGCTCAGGTTCAGGGTTTCGACGAGCGTGGCGAGATCATCGGCATAGGTGTCCATGTCGTTGCCGTTCCAGGGCTGACTCGATCTACCGTGTCCGCGCCGGTCGTGGGCGATGCAGCGGAAGCCATGTGAAGCCAGGAAGAACATCTGGTCTTCCCAGGCGTCGGCGCTCAGGGGCCAGCCGTGACTGAAGACAATGGGCTGTCCCGCGCCCCAGTCCTTGTAGTAAATCTGCGCGCCGTCTTTGGTGGTGATGAAACCTGTCATGGAATGTTCTCCTTTATCGCGTAACGTGGAAGCTGATGCCTCCGCCGTACCATGAGTATTGCGCTCGAATATTATCGCCAACGTTCCGCGCGCACAGGAAAAACATTCCGCTCCCCCGAAATATTGCTGTGAGAGCCATTTGCTTCCCAGTAAGTTTGTTTGCCAGGTCCAGGTTGCGCAGGAAGGATTGCGTTTATGTCCTCGCCAGAGACTGCCGATACGCTAACCATAACTCTGTTCGGCCCGATGCAGGTAAGGGCGCAAGGTCTACCCCTGCCGCCATTTCGTTCGCGTAAGGCGTTGTGGGCGCTGGCCTTGCTGACACTGCGCCATGACCGGCCTGTGGAACGGGAGTGGCTGGCAGCCACGCTGTGGCCCGATCTGGAGCAGAGCCAGGCGTTTGCCAACCTGCGCCCCGTCTTGAGCGAACTGCGCAGGGCGTTGGGAGAGGAGGGCGCGCGGCTGCAATCGCCGGACCGTCAAACGCTTCTTCTGGAACTTTCCGGCGCGGATGTGGATATTCTTCGCTTTGATGCCGCCATCAAGAGTGGGAACCTTGCCGATCTGGAACAGGCGGTGGCGCTGTATGGCGGGCCACTGCTCGAAGGCTGTGCTGAAGAGTGGGTTGGGCAGGAGCGCGCCCACCGTGAGCAGTGTTGCTTGCAGGCTTTGCAAAAACTTGGAGAGTCCGCTTTGGCGGGAGGCGACTATGCGGCGGCCCTCCGTCACTTTCAGCGCGCCGCCAGCCTTGATACCTGGTCGGATGCGGCGCGGCGAGGATGGATGGAGGCGCTGGCAAAGCAGGGCGACCGCAACGCGGCCTTGCAGGTGTACCGCGAATTTCTGACTATTCTCAGAAGCGATCCCACCGCCGTTCCCGATGAGAAAACGCGCGCCCTGTATGAGCGTTTGCGAACAGAGGCGCGTCAGCAGTCCAGTACGCCTGCGTCAGTAAAGGCGGAAGTGGCGTCTGTCCCTCGTGTCACCGGCTACCTGCCTCACGCGCTCACCGACCTGGTGGGCCGAGAGGACGAGCGGATGGAAGTGGCGCAACGCCTGCGAAGGTCTAGGCTGGTGACGCTGACCGGCATGGGAGGCATCGGGAAGACTCGCCTGGCGATGGAAGTCGCGAAAGAGGTCGTAAGCGAGTATCCTGATGGCGTGTGGCTGGTGGCGCTGGAGGCGCTCTCAGAGGACAAGATGGTGGCTCAACAGATCGCCTCCGTGTTGGGGCTAAAGGAGAGTGGACGGAGTTTACTGCAAAGCCTGAAGGAAACTCTGCGCGCGAAGCGGCTGCTGTTGGTGCTGGACAACTGTGAGCATCTTCTGGAGGCGAGCGCGGAGGCAGCAGCGTACCTCTTGCGCGAGTGCGCGGGAGCGCATATCTTAGCGACGAGCCGGGAGGCGCTCGGCATCACGGGTGAAACAGCCTGGGCCGTTCCTTCGCTGGCCGCGCCCGTCCCGGCCCATCTGCCGCAGGCGAACGCCACGTTGCCTGGGGCGCTGATGGGTTATGAAAGCGTACAGTTGTTTGTGGAGCGGGCGCAATCAGTCCAGAAAACTTTTGCGCTCACCAGAAGCAATGCCTTGTCGGTGGCGCAGGTCTGCTTTCGCCTGGAAGGGATTCCGCTCGCCCTTGAACTGGCCGCCGCGCGTGTTAAAGCGCTGACGGTGGAACAGATTGCGGCCCGGTTGGACAATGAATTAGGCTTGTTGACAGGTGGCAGCCGCTCGGCGCAGTCGCGTCAACAGACGCTGCGATCCACGCTGGATTGGTCGTATGCTCTTTTGAACGAATCGGAGCGCCTGTTATTGCGCCGCCTATCTGTTTTTGCCGGAGGCTGGACGCTCGACGCCGTCGAGCAGGTTTGTGCGGGAGGGGAAGTTCAGGCGTCGCAGATTCTCGACCTGCTGACTTCTTTGATTGATAAGTCGCTGATAGCGTTTATGGTACGGGGGGGGAGAAGAAGGTGGACGTTACCATCTATTGGAAATGGTGCGACAGTACGCGGCGGAATTCCTACAGGCAAGCGGTGAAAGGGAGGCCGTTTATGCCAGGCATCGAGACTGGTGTATCGCTGTGGTTGCAGAGGCCCGCAATCAGCTGGAAGGGGGAGAGCAGGAAGCAGCGTTGCTGCGGTTCGAAACAGAGCGCGATAACCTCCGGGCCAGTCTGCAATGGGACGGCCCTGTGAGGGAACTCCAAAGAAACCGGATTGCGACTTGCAACAGCCCTGTGGAATTTTTGGAGTATACGCGGTGATGTCAGCGAAGGCAGGATGTTTTTAGAGCGAATATTGGCGCGAGAGAATGTTCAGGGAGATACATCTATGCGGGCATGGGCCTTGCTACGAGCCAGCTCATTAGCGGATTCTCAAGGCGATTACACAGCAGGGCATACCCTGGGGCAGGAGAGCCTGCGCATCTTTCGGAGTCTCGACAACAAGCGGGGGATCGCTTTCTCCCTCAATAACCTGGCAAGCAACGCGGGTGAACAGGGGAAGCACGCTGTCGCGCGGGCCGCCTATGAGGAAAGCCTGGCGCTCTTCAAAGAGCTGGAATACATACATGGGGTTGCCTGGTCGCTGACGAACCTGGGCGACGTAGCGACTAATCTGGGAGATTATCCTCTGGCGCGGACACTCATTGAGGAGAGTCTGGGCATCCGGCGCGAACTCGGAGAGCAAAACGGTATCGCCTTTTCACTCTACAAATTGGGTGTCGCGCTGAGTTCACAGGGCGATCATACTGCTGCCAAATCCTTCTATGAGGAGAGTCTGGGTATCAGCCGGAAGTTGGGCAATCGATCTTATATCGCTTATTGTCTTAGCGGATTGGGCGATGTGGCTTACGCGCAAAGCGATTACATTGTTGCTCAGCCGCTGCATGAGGAGAGTCTGTTTCTCCTCCAGGAAATGGTGGACCGACCGGGAGTCGCCATCAGTCTGAGAGGACTGGCCGCTGTGATGCTGGCGCTCGCTATGCCAAAAAAGGCCGCGCGCCTCTGGGGAGCGGCCGTAGCGCTTCAAGAGAGCATTGGCGTTCCCCTGCCTCCCAATGAGAGCCGAACATACGTCCACTTTGTAGATCAGGCCTGTAGCGCGCTGGGCGAAGAGATGTATGCGACCGCCTTAAAGCAGGGCTATACTTTGACATGGGAGCAGGCTGTCGCCTACGCCTTATCAGAGGATGAGGTCAGTATAGTTTGAGGGGAAGCGGGAACTCGGAACGCTTTGACTTTTGAAGGGGAATGTTGGCGATAATAGCCGAGACCATTGATTACCCGACTGAAGATTGGAGAAGCAAATGCGTATCGTTTCCGTGAATGTTGGACTGCCGCGTCGTATCCTCTGGAAAGGCCGAACGGTGGATACCGGTATCTTCAAAGCGCCGGTCGAAGGCCGCTGCGCCGTAAAGCGTCTGAATCTGGAGGGGGATCGGCAGGCAGACCTGACGGTACATGGCGGCCCGAACAAGGCCGTCTACGCCTATCCCATCGAGCATTACGACTTCTGGCGCGATTTTCTGGCAGTGACCGATTTGCCAATGGGGGCTTTCGGGGAGAATCTGACAACCGAAGGATTGACGGAGGAGAACGTTCATATCGGCAACCGGATTCAAATCGGGACAACGGAACTTGTTGTCACGCAACCTCGCCAGCCCTGCTACAAACTGGCGGCAAAGTTCGGGAGAACGGATATTGTCCGGCATTTTCTGGAAAGCGGCTACAGCGGCTTTTATCTGGCGGTACGACAGGAAGGAGATGTGGGCCGAGGAGATACCATTAACATCATCGAGCGAGAAACGCATCAGGCGCGAGTTGCGGATTTGAACCAATGGCAGCGCGGCGAAACAGAGGATGTCGCGTTGATGCGGCGCGCTATGCAAATTGAGGCGCTGCCGGAAGAGTGGCGCGATTCACTTCGGGAATTTGTCGAACAAAACTGATTGTGGTCGAGACGGATTTGCCGTGTCGTAGATTTGTGTTGCCTGCATTCAAACCGCTGCATCTTCGCCACATCCGCCAGCAGGCTGAGTTTGAGTACGATGTCGAAGTCTTCCGTGGCGCGGGGTTCCGGCGCGTCGACATACAGGCGCGGTTCCTTATGGCGTGTACGACATCGCGGGCAATCAGGCGACGGTGTACGTCGGGCAATCAGGCGACACGGGCGAGTTCGCCGTAGACAATCTGGCGCGCTGTCCTTCTTCGGCTACGCCCGCAGTGGACACCCGGCGCGAAACCGAGATGCCCGCGCGTTCCCCCTATGCCACCTCCTTGCTGCGGCACAGCGACTGCGGCGGCAGTAACGGCTATCGCTGTAAACTCTGGAAGCAGCAGTTGCAAGAGAAGATTGCCCACCGCCTGAGCCTGGAAGTGACCGTATGCCACTTGCCGACGGGCGGCTCCAGGTGGAACCCGATTGAACATCGCGTGTTGCGCGAGAGCAACAAGACATGGGCGCGATGTCCCCTGCGCGATTACGAAGTGGGGTTGGACTACTTGCGCCAGACGAGTACCGCAACGGGCTTGAAAGTCACCGCGCATCTGGTGACACAAGTGTCCCGGAAAGGCATTACTGTCGCCGAAGAGGTTATGGCCGCGCGGAACCTGACCAGGCATGAAGTGTGTCCGCAATGGAACTACACCCTACGTCCGCGCACCATGGAATTGCCCGCTTGATTTTGGGAACTTATAAATTTACCGACCCTTAGAACCCTAAAAACATAAACCTCTAAAACCTACATTTTCCTGTTGCGCTTTCCCCGATGCGCAGTCTATAGCAGAGACAGGAGAAAACACAGGCATGATGACGGCCTCGAAAACCGATGTGGACACGAAATTGACCGTGAACTCGCAAGAAAAGCCGATAACCCCGGACACGCGGTTGATTGCGCAGTGTGTCGCGGGAAATCTGGATGCTTTCGGGCAGGTCTACGCCAGCTATAGCGACGCGGTTTTTCGCCATGCGTTCTACCTGACTGGACACCATGAGGATGCCGACGACATAAAGCAGGAGACATTTTTACGCGCGTATCGCGCCCTGCACACCTTTCGCCGTGACAGTTCACTCCTGACGTGGCTGCTGCGCATTTGCGGCAACCTGTGCTATGACCGCCTGAAACATCGGCAGAAGCGCGGGGAGATTTCGTTCGACCCACAGAAGGCGCAGCACTATCTGCCCCATGTGTCCGGCAATGACCCACACTCCATTCTGGATCGCGCTGACACGCTGCAAATCCTGATGCGCGTCCTGCAAGCCATGCCCCTTCCACAGCGCAGCGTGATTGTTTTGCACATTGTGGAGGGGTTGGACTACAAACAAATCGGGCAAATTCTGGGATGTGCGCCCACAACCGCCAAAATGCGCGTTCTCCGCGCCACGCATCAATACAAAGCGCGCGTCACCGCCATAATAAAGGATGAAGGATGAGGGATGAAGGATGAATAAGTGGCAGAATACTATTCATCGTTCAGCGTTCAGTGTTCCTCACTATTCTAAGGGAGCAAACCATGTTCGCGCGATGGAAATGTAAACAATGGTCGTCCTACTGGCTTGATTACGCTCTGGATCGCCTGCCTGCGTCACAGAAAACGGCGCTGGAACAGCACTTGCGGCAGTGCGCGGATTGCAGCGCACAGGCAGCCGAATACCGTCGTGCAGTAAATCTTGCGACAACCGCGCTTCAGCAACCGCAGCCAACCTCACAGGCTACATGGGAAACCCTGCGCCTGCAATTGCAACAAAATAGCCCCTCTTTTAGTGAGGAACGAGCGGCAAGAAGAGGGGTTGGGGTGAGGTATCTGGCAGGAATGGGCGTGGCGCTTGCAAGTATAACTGGATTGGCCTTGTGGATGCCGCGCGTGTGGACAAATTCGCAGGACGTTCCCGCTGTTGCGCCGTCTGTTCTCGCGCAAGACATTTCAGCTTGCTGTAGTAATCCAGAACAGGCGATAACCTTGCCGGCCATTGTACAGTTACGCGCTCACCCGGTCGCGCAGAAAAAAACAGTATCGAGCCAACCCAACATTGTGACCACGCATATCGCTCTTTCTCCCGCGCTCACCGAAACGACGCAAGAAACTAGCCGGACGCGAATATCAATGCCGCGCAAAGCCATTGTTGAAATTGAACGGCAGATAGGAACAAAGCCCGAACAGAATACCCGTCGGACAGTTGCGGCTCAGGATGACCTTGCCTTCCTGAACTCTTCACCCGCCGAAACTATGGAACGCTGGACATCGGCTTCGCCCGTCAAATCCCACGCCCTGGAAGCCGAAGTCGCGCTCCTGATTGCCGCTTCGCGCAAGGGAGATGATTTCGTGACTGTTCCCCTGCCGCAACTCGCCGGAGGAGGGAAACCCGCATTACGGGCGGCTCTTGAGGTTTACGCGCAGGCAAAGGCGATTGTGGATACGCGGCTTGCCCGTAAAATCCGGCTTGGCGTCAAGGAAATGGCGCTGTCCGCGCTGCTGAAACAGATCAGCGAAGAAACCGGGCTTACGCTTGTCGCCAACTCACGGGTTGCGGATGATAACGTCACGATTTATTGCCACGAGCGTCCGGTTCGCGACATCATGGGGCAGATCAGCAAGCATTTCGGCTTTCAGTGGCTGCGCGAAGGGGTAGAAGGCGCGTATAAGTACGAACTCACGCAATCCACGCGGTCACAACTGCTGGAAGAGGAGGCGCGGAATCAGGATCAGGACGAGGCGTTGATTGCGCTGGATAAAGCCATGGAGAAGTACCGGCGCTACAAAGGAATGGACGCCTCCCGACTGCGCGATCTGGAAAAAACCCTGAAGCCCGAAGACGCCATCAACGTGTTCCCCCTCGCGTATGGCGGCTGGCTGCCCGCAAACCTGTACTTTGGCCTGTCGCCCGAAGACATGCAGTTATTGAGAACCGGGCAGCCGCTCAGTTTCTCTATGTCCGGGGAAAACGGCAGCCGAAGTCTGCCCGCCGCGCTCCGACCGGAAATCCTGAAATCGTTTGAGGACACGCGCATCAATCCGCATCCGGGCGCGTCCGGCCCGCCCCTGATGTCGCATAATATTCCCGCCGACAGCCTGCCCCTTTCCAGCGCGAAAGCAATCAACATAACGTCGGAACTAAAACTGGATCGCAGCCAGTTGGGAAAGTTGACGCTGAAAGGCGACATCAATCTGAACGTCACAACGGACGGCGGCAAGGATGGTATCGGACACGGCATCACGTTCGCGGAGGTGAGCAGCCCCGCCATTTCCAGTCCGCAAAACGCGCTTGCCAACGCGAAACACGCCCACGACGCCGACCTGCAAAAGCAGGTTACGATTGAACCGCAGCCCTCCTGCAAACTGGAATTTGGCGCGAATATACCGGATGTGGAGGGCATGAGTGAACTCGCGGGTAAGAAATGCGTGACCGGGGATGTGTTGGAAGCCATTTTCAAGGCAACCGGGAAGGACGTGATTGGCGATGCTTACACGCGACTGTACGCGCCCGCCAAAGTGACGGAAACTAACGCGACCGTTTTCGACGCGCTGAACCGGTTGGGCGATACCCTGCACGAGCGCTGGACGCGGGATGGCGACTGGCTCACGTTCCGCAGCACAAGCTGGTTTTATGACCGTCCCAAAGAAGTGCCTGCCCGTAAACTGGCGCGATGGGCCGCGTCCCGGCGCGAACACGGCGTCCTGACACTGGATGATTTAACGGAAATAGGGCAGTTGTCCAATACGCAACTGGACGCGCTGACAACGTTTGAAGGGGCGCTTGCCATGTACAATTTACAGGAATGGAACTATGCCCGCTCCACCAACCTGCGCGACCACTGGCGGTTTCTGGCGACTGTTCCCGCCGAAATGCGCTGGGAATTAATCAATGGCAAAGAACTACAGGCCAACAAACTGCCGCTGGCCTTGCAGAAGAAGTTCATTTCGCTGGCCGTGTATGATCCCGACACCGATAAACGCCCCGGCAGCAAGGGTATGGAAAATCCAACGCTGCGCATCGAGTACATTCCGGGCCATATTCCGCCCGACCGCCCCAACCTGAAATCGCTGCAACCCGGCAATCCCATCGTGTTCATCTATACGTATGGCGACCCATCTCGCAACGAATACGACCGCCGCGCCAGTCTCATCGGCCCGTTCAACGCTATGATCGGCACGTTCGCGGCCCGTCTGGAAGAGCAAAGAAAGTATTGAGAACTTTGCCTACTGGCACAAACCAGTTCTTCCCATAGACAACCCTCTCATAAGATGAGACGCGCAACTCACTGGCAATGAGTTGCGCGTCCGACTTTCGCAAGAACACAGGAGTTATTTGAGTTGTTTGAGATACGCGACGACCTTTGTAATCTGCGCGTCTGACAACTGCGTACTAAAAGCCGGCATTTTGTCGTGTCCGTCATGGATGATTTTCGTTAAATCCTCATCCGAGCGGCTGGCAACGCTCGTCAGTACCGGGGCGCGTCCGCCTTTGCCTTCCGGCCCGTGACAGTTGCATTTCGCCTGATAAATCTCCACGCCCGTCGCGTTTTCGGCAACCGGGCCACCGCGCCCACCGCCGCGCATCCCGCCGCCTCCGGGTCCGCCACCGCCGCGCATGCCCCCACCCGGCCCGCCGCCGTTTTGTCCCGCTCCTCCACCCCCGCCCGGCATCGGCGCGTCAGAAGCAGAACCGGAAGAAGTTGGGGAGGTTGCCGCATCCGGCGATTTGGAACACCCCGCCGCCAGCAACACGCACAACGGCAGCGCGACAAAAAACCCCGCGCTCAGAATAGATCGGTTTCGGTACATCAACAAGAGTCACCTTTCCCTTTCACCCGCTGACCGTCCGGCGTGTTCTGTGAAGAAGTATCGCCAGTTTTCGCTATACAGAAATAATTGAATGAGTACAAACGTTTTATGAAAAGGCGGACGGCCACTATCGCAGGTGGCTGCCATTTCTATACAAAAGGGCTGATTTCCTCCTCTATACGATGTTAGTGCCATAATTTTTCCTGTCTCATTCTACTAACTACGGCGAATTTCAGCAACATTGCTCCACTATTTGTGTTTCGTTCCTTGCGTTCTTTTCGCTTATTTCGTATAATAGGGCAGGAGACAATCATGCAAATTTTAGGCCAATATGCCAGTAACCCTCTTTCACAAGACGAAGCGCGCCTTGCCAACGAATCCGGCATTGCGCTGCTGCACGATTTGGGCAAAGCGAAACAAAAGTTTCAAAACGCAACTCTGCGCGTGAATATAGAACAGGCCGATGAGCAACAGGCCGAAATTACTTTGCCCAACGCTGTTCTCCCTCTGCTTTCCACAATCCTGCGAGAATTGGGCTACGGTAAGAATATTGTGGTGCTGACTACGGATACTGAAGTTACCACGCAACAGGCTGCTGACTTCCTGAATGTTTCACGCCCTTATGTTGTCAAACTGCTGGAACAAGGCAAAATTCCCTTTCGCAAAGTAGGTTCGCGGCGGCGTGTAACGCTAAACGACTTACTGCGCTACAAAGAACAAGAGGAAGCGGAACGGCATCGGGGCTTGGACGAACTGGTTGCGGAAGCGCAGAAGTTGGGAATGTACTGATGCAGGCGGCTGTTTTAGATGCTTGCGTTCTCTATCCGGCTGCCTTGCGAGACTTCTTTATGCGTCTGGCGGTTAGGCTGTATCAGCCAAAATGGACGGACACCATCCATGAGGAATGGATACGTAACGTGCTGGCGGATCGCCCGGATGTGACATTGGCGCAACTTACGCGCACACGCGACCTGATGAACCTTCATGGCGGGAAGTGTCTGGTGACGGGTTATGAAACACTGATTCCTACCCTGACGCTTCCTGATGCCAATGACCGGCATGTACTCGCCGCTGCCATCACCGCGCAGGCTCCCGTGATCGTCACTTTCAACCTGTCGGACTTTCCCGCGAAGATTCTTGCCGCTTACCATGTGCAGGCCGTTCACCCGGACGATTTTGCGGCAGGTCTGTATAAAGCCGACCCGCTGCAATTTGTACAATTAGTCAAGCGCCATCGTGAGGCATTGGTAAACCCACCCAAAACCGTTGAAGAGTACCTTGCAACTCTGGTCCAGTGTGGACTTTACAAGACAGTCAGCCTGCTTCAGCCTCATCAAGCAGAGATATAATTTTCACCTGTCCATCTTGTAAGTTGCGCTTCCTGTTCCAGCATAAGTTCAATAGTCAATGTCATAGACTTCTCCTGTATTCCATCATTCAGGTTCTAATCTTCTGCCTCTGGCTGCTTCATGGGCATACGGACGTTGAAGGTTAAGCCTTTCCCATGTCCCTCACTTTCAAGCCGGAATTTGCCATGATGCGCCTTGATGATGCCTTTGGTCTGCCACAGCCCCTTGGAAGCATCCGGGTTGCGCTGTCCCTGTTTTGGAGTGATAAATATATGACCTACTGGTTTCAACTCGGATTTACTCAACCCAAGCCCTTGATCCTTCACTTGCAGCAGAAGCGTTCCACACGCCCATTCGGTATTCGGCGGTTCCAGACGAGCGCGAATCCGAACTTCTCCCCCGTCCGGTGAATATTTGATTGCATTGGCAATCCAGAGTATCCAGAAGAATCTCAAGTTTTCCCGCATCGGCTTCAACCAAAATTTGCTGAGGCTCAAAATCAACTACCAGCGTATGCTTATTAGTTTGTCTTTGATGTACGGCAACAACGCTTTCCACGATTTTGCGTACATCTACATCGGCTTGCCAGTACATATCAAGACCAGAGGGCAGTGCTTCTTTCTTTCCACCCTGCCAAACCCTATTAAGATCAGACAGCCGATCAATGTTTTCTTCCAAAATGGTATAAAACTCACGGCGGTCTTCGCGGGTATACCACTCCTCTTTTTCGTCGTCGAGCAGAGTGCGAACAAATCCTTTCAATGGCGTAAGAAACGCGCGCATTTTATACAATTCAATTGGCGAAATTCGATCCATTGACTGAACTTGACGCGCTTCGGCCAGTTCTTTTTCCAGTTGTTGAACGCGTTGCCGCAATAGTTCTAATTCGTCCATGTCATTCATGCCAACTTCTCACCGAGAAGTTTCTGCCCTGCGGCTTCAATATGCGCCGCAAGTTCCTCGCCGGAGTGAAACACGCGCGATTCGCCTCGCGTCAAACTTTCCTCGCCACGACCAATCTCCCGGTGTAGTTCTTCCAGCCGCAAACGGCGAATTTCATCCTGCTCTTGATTGGCACTAAATCTGGCCTGCGACTGGACTTTTATACGTTTAGTTGCCACTGGCTGTGTCCTTGCTGATGCGTTCTATCAACTCCCTGCGCATCTGCTGAACCGTCTCATCGGTCAGTTCAATCGGTTCCCCACTGTCAAGCCCCTCCTGAAGCAGCATTTCCAGACGCTCCTGCGCCCGCCGTTTCTGGTCTGCGGAAATCAGGTCATGGATAAACGCGCTGGTGTCGTTGTAGCCGCCCTCATTGAGCCGGGTATCTACGTACTGCTTCAACTGGTCGGGAAGGGAAATGTTGACAGCTACCATGATTCTAATCCTCCATCACGATATTCATTGTTCGTTCTTGGTTCATTATAACGCACAAATTGCAGGCGGTCAATGTTGCCGCTTCAATCCTGAACCGGAGGCTTTTTACCGGTTACATCGTCGTAGAGGGAGTAGAGGACGGGGATGAGAACGAGGGTGAGGACGGTGGATACGAGCAGGCCGCCGATTACCACTATCGCCATCGGCGCGCGTACTTCACTCGCTTTGCCGATGCGCAGGGCGACGGGAATCATGCCGACAATGGTGGCGGTTGTGGTCATCAGAATGGGGCGCAGGCGGGTGGCTCCGGCTTCCATCAGGGCTTCATTGCGTTCCAGACCGCGCGAACGCAGGGTATTGGCGTAGTCCAGCAACAGAATTCCGTTGCGCCCCATCAGGCCGACAAGCATGATAATGCCAATGGCCGCGATCAGCGACATGGTTTCGCCCGTGATTACCAACGCGCCCAACGCGCCCACTAAGGCTATGGGCAGGGCGAACATAATCACGAACGGCGTGCCTAAATTGTTGAACAGGGAGGCCATTACGATGTAGACCAGAATGCCCGCCAGTATCAGCGCGGTCGCGAACGGAATGGCGTTTTCGTTGAGGGTTTCTGTTTCGCCGCTCCAGTGAATGTTAATGTTGGGGTGCGGCAGTTTGTCCAAAACTTCGCGCTGAATTCGCTGCTGGGCGTTGCCAAGCGGAATACCCGGCGCGAGATTGGCCGTGACCGTAATCATGCGCTGCCCGTTGTTGCGCTCAATCGCGCTCGGCCCGGTTTCCGTCCGAATGTCGGCCACGTCCGCAAGAGCAACCCCATTGCCACTCGTGTCATAGCCCACAACCACATTGCCTACGTCAGCGGGATCGTCGCGATCCACGTCCGCAAGGCGTACCCGAATGGGAAACTCGTCGCCCAACCCGGCATCCCGGTAAACCGCGTCCGTGTTGCCCGCAATGGCGTCGCGCACAATGGCTCCCGCGAAGGCCGGGGGAACGTTCAACTGCGCCGCCCGAACCGGGTCAATCTGCGCCCGCACTTCCGGCTTGCCGCTGCGCGAGGACACGTCCGGGTCGAGCAGTTCCGGCATGGTTTTCATTTCGTCGCGCACCTGTTCGGCGAATTTAGCGAGTTGGTTCACGTCCGAGCCGCGCAATTGGATGTTGACCGGCAGCGATATGCCCGTCACGGAACGCACCGCAGACACGCTAATCTTGCTGCCCAGGGTTGTTTCCAGCGGCTTCAACTGCTTGCGTAACTGCGTGGTGATTTCCTGATCCGATTGATTGCGCAGGCGACGTTCCGAATGGCGTATCCTGTCCAGCAGGGTTGCCTTATCCGCCAGTCGCAGGTTGATTTGCGCGTACTGCGCTCCCTGCTGCGGTATGGAACCGAAGCCGCCCAAAATCTGCCCCACGTTTGTTACCGAGGCGGTCACATCCGCCCGTTGCCCTATCGCCTGCTCGACCCGCTTCGCCGCCTGCGTGGTCGCGTCCAGACTGGTTCCGGGCGGCAATTCCACGCTGATAGCGATTTGCCCCTGATCCGAACCGGGCAAAAATTCAAACCCAAGATGCGTGAACGCGACCACAAAGATGCCGCCAAGCGCCAAAACGCTTACAAGCAGCACAATCCAGCGGCGATGCAGCGCCCACCCGATAACGCGCCGATAACGAACCTCCAATCCTAGATATAACTTGTCCAGCAGGGCGTATAGGCCGCGCTTGTGTTCCAGATTTTCGCCCTGTTTGTACCACCGCGCCGCCAGCATGGGCGTCAGCGAAAACGAGACAATCAGCGAAAACAGGGTTGCGGTTGCGATGCACAGGCCGAACTGCTTGAAAAAGCCGCCCACAATGCCGCCCATGAACGCTATCGGCACGTACACGACCACATCCACCAGCGTTGTCGTAATGTCCGCGAAGCCGATTTCCGACCGTCCGTTGATGGCGGCTTCGTGGGGCGATTCGCCCTGATTCAAATGCCGCGTGATGCTTTCCAACACCACGATGCTGTCGTCTACCAGAATACCAACGGATAGGGACAATGCCAGCAGCGTCATCTGATTCAGGGTGAAGTCGGCAATGTACATCACCAGAAACGTCGCCACCATACACGCGGGAATGGCAAGCGCGACGATAAACGTGCCGCGCAGATTGTGCAGAAACAGCAGAATCACCGTGACGGCAAGCAGCGCGCCCAAAACCAGACTGGTATCCACATCGCTCAGGGCTTCTCCGACCGTTTCGCCATCGTCGCGCAAAACAACCAGTTTCAAATCCTTCGGCAAGTCCGGTTTGAGCGCGTCCAATTCCTGCTTGACGGCATTGACTACCGTGACCGTGCTGGAATCCGGCGACTTCATCAACACCAGACTGACGCCTGCCTGCCCGTTGATGCGGTTCACGCTGGCAGGTTCGCCGAGCGTGTCTGTAACGTTAGCGACATCGGCAATTGTAACGGGGGGAGTTGATAGTTGATAGTTGAGGGTTGATAGTGGCGTCCCTGACCCCTGACCCCTGAAGCCTGACCCCTGTATTTGCGTATTTCGGATAGCGTCAAGGGAGGTGAAGGACGCGGACAGGCGCACGTCGGTTTCCCGATTGCCCTGCGACACGGCTCCGCCGGGAACGTCGCGTCCCGACGCTTTCAGGGCGTTGACAACATCTTCCATCGTCAGGTGGTTGGCAGATAGCCGCAGGGAATCCACATCTACATGGATTTCGCGCAGCCTGCCGCCCAACACCTGTACGCTTGCCACGCCGGGAACCCGCTCCAAACGGGGACGCAGGGTATTGTCGGCCAGTCGGCGCAACTGCTGCACGGATTGGGTGGTGGAGGTCAGGCCGTAGTACAATATCGGCTGCGCGTTGAGGTCCAGTTTAGCAATAACCGGCGCGTTCGCGCCCTGCGGCAATTGCGCCCGTACCGTCTCAATGCGCCCGCGCACATTCGCCGATGCCACATCCAGATTCGTGCCAACCTGCAAATTCATGCTGATAACAGACACATTGGCCTGCGAACTGGAATACACATCGCGCACACCCGGCACAGCCCCGACAACCTCTTCAAGCGGCTTGCTGATTTGCGTTTCGATTTCGGGCGGCCCGGCTCCGGGGTAAACGGTGGTAATCGTGAGAGTGGGAATATCCACGCGGGGATTAAGTTCGGCGGGCAGGCGAAAGTACGCCATCAGTCCCATAATCGCTATCGCGAGCAGGACCATCCAGATAAGTATCGGGCGGGCAATGGCTAATCGGGTAAACCACATAGGCAGGGAGTAGGGAGTAGGGAGTAGGGAGTAGAACCACAATCCTGTTCTGTAAAGTTATACGAATACAGAAATATAATGTGGATTTCCTACTCCCTACTCCCTTATCTGAATTCTCGCCGTTTGTCCCACGCGCAGACCGGCGGGCGGCGTTGTAAAGCGAAAAATGACGCGAAAGGCGCGTCCGTCGGGTTCGGCGACAGTCGAAATCGCGCTGAGAACGGCGGATGAGGGCTGAGTGGGCCGGGTGTCGAGCGTGACCTGCGCGGACTGGCCGACGCGCAGCAGAGAAAGTTGTCGGGCGGGAGCGAGGGCTTCCACCCGCGCGCCTGACGCTGAAATAAGGATCAGCAGGGGCATACCGGGCTGCGCGGTTTCGCCCACATGGGCGTTTATCGTGGAAGCAATGCCGCTGATAGGGCTTGTCAGGCGGGCGGATTGGTTTCCGGTTTGCGCGGTTGCCAGTCCCGCCCGCGCCTGCGCCACTGCCGCTTCTGCCGCGGAATTTCCGCGTCCGCCGTATGCGCAACCTGCATTCGGGCAGATTGAGCGGTTTGCAAGCCCTGCCGCGCCTGCGTGACCCCGCTTTGCGCCTGCCCGAGTTCCTGTAATACGTTGGCGACCCGAAACGTGACACCCGGCTGATTCGGAGGTCCGGCCTGTACGCGGCGAACGGCCTCCTGCGCGGATTCCAGATCGGTTTGCGCGATTTGCGCCTGCGTTCGCGCCCCCTCCAGATCGTTACGCGCCACTCCGCCTACTTTCGCCAGTTCTTCCAGACTATGCAGTTGCGTTTGCGCGGTTTTCATGCCCGCTTCGGCTTTGCGAACGGCCTGCTGCGCCGTCTGTAAATCAGCCTGATCGCTTTGCCGCGCCGCCTGTACGCCCAATTGCGCCTGCCGAACCTTCGCCTGCGCCTGCGCGATTCCCGTTTGCGCGACTTGAATATCCGACTCGGCTTTCACCAATTGAGCGGTTCGCCCGCTCCGTGCTTTGTCCGCCTGCGCCTGCGCCAACCGAATACCGGCAAGCGCGTTTTGTTCGCCTGCCTGTATCTCTGAGGTATCCAACTGAACCAATAGTTGCCCGGTCTGTACCGCCTGCCCCTCTTTCGCGTACACGCCGACAATCCGCGCCGGCTGCCGAACCGATAACTGCCGCTGCTCCCCCATAATCGTGCCGAGTAAAGAGATGGTGGCTGGTGGTAGATGGTTGGTGATTGGTAAGGGTTCCGTTTTGGCGGGGGAGATTCCGGCTTGCTGTTCCTGACTCCTGACCCCTGACTCCTGACCCCTTTGCGTCTCCTGCGCCCCTGCCGGTTTTTCATGCGGGCGCAGCAGAAAGTAGGAAGTGGCGGCAACAGCGGCAATGGCTGTTCCCCCGGCGAGTAGTCGCGTTCCCTTTACCATTGCCCCTCGCTCATCCTTCCATTCTCTGGACGTGCTGCCAGGGATTTTTCCCTGTCTATACAAAGCAAGCGTCCTACGGACGCCATTTTTAATCAAAATTCCCGCGTCTGAAAGACGCTTGCAATTTCCTGCCGGGTATTTTCAATACCCGGCACAGAGATGCCTGATACGTTCAACGCTTCCCGACTATGCTTTCAAGTTCGCGAACATCGGTTCCCTGCGCGTGGGCGAAATCAATGGCGGCGCTATATAAATCGTGGGTGGCTTGCAGTTCGCGTTCCCGTGCCGAGCGGACTTCCCGTTGCGCCGCCTGCGCTTCCAGCACGGTTCCCCGGCCCACTTCATACGCTTTTTCGGCGACGGTGGCAAATGCCTGCGTTGCGATCACGCGCGCGCGCGCCCATCCAATCTGCGCCTGGGCATCCACCATGTTTTGCCATGCCTGCGTTACGTCTATAGCAATTCCCTGCCGCGCATCTTCGCGCAACGCTTCCAATCGCTCTACCTGCGATTTGGCTTCCCGCGTGTCCTGCTGAATTTTGCCCCCATCCAGCAGTGTCCAGCGCAATTCCAGCGTCGCGCCGTAATAGTGTTCGTGCTGAAAGGCGGTTGGGGTTTGCTCGGTAAACTGCCCTCGCGCATTGAGAACGGGCTGCCCCTGTAAACGCGCGAGTGATACCCCCGCTCTCGCCGCCTGCAAATTCAGTTCCAGTGAAATCAGCTCCGGGCGGTTTTGAAGCGCAATCGCAATCGCCGCGTCAGGATTATCCGGCACAATCGGCAACGCGCCCAACGCTTCCAATGCGACTGGCGTGTTCAGCCCGCGTCCCAACGCTTTGTTGAACGCAAGTTGCGCCAGCCGCAAGCCGCCTGCCGCCTTTCCAATGCCCCCCTGCGCTTCAGACACCTGCGCTGTCACCATTGTGGCATCTACGGGTTTGGCAACACCCGCGCGAATTTGGGCGTCTACTGTCTGCTGATATCGCAGGGCGGCATCCAATCCCTCCTGCGCCGTTCGGACCCCCGATTGCGCTCGCAGCACATCCATATAGGATTTACGCGCCATTTGCGCCAGAGCGGACAGCGTTTTACGATAATCTTCCGTTACCAGCGCGGATTGCGCCGCATACCGCTGCTTCGCCGCGCCAATTCCCGCCCGGTAAACCGTTTGTTCCAATACCAGATCAAGACGAGTCGCGCCTTCCGGTAAAACCGTTGCAGGCGTGTAATCGGGGCGCGGAAATGTGACGCGCGGCCCCTGCGCCGTCCCCGAAGCGATTGCGTTCAGGGTCGGGCGCGCGGCAGGTTTGTTCCGATCCGCTTCCGCCTGCGCTACGTCCCGCGCCGCTTTTGCCGCCCGCGCCTGTGGACTTTGCCGCGCAGCCAGCATCACAGCGTCTGTTTGCGAAAGCGGCTTGTCCTGCGCGTCACAAAACTGAAGAGAGAATATCCACCACAGAGACACAGAGACACAGAGGCTACACAGAGGAATGAAGATATTTTCGATTTTCGATTTTCGATTTTCGATGGATATTCTTTGGTACTCCCTGTCTCCTCTTCTCCTCTTCTCCTCTTCTCCTCTTCTCCCTGTCTTCATGTGTTTACGTCCGACAATAGCGGCAAGTACGCTTCCAGAAATTGCGCAAGGTTTTTCGCCGCAAGGGACGACCGCGCCCCCAACCGAATCAGAGCGGGAATAATTCGGGGATGCGTCAGCGCGGAAGCAATGACGCGGCCTTTATTCACATTACCGTCCGCACCCGTCATGGCATTGAAATCAAAAGGCATGTCATCAGTAGCGCCATCCGTGACGACACGAATTGCCAGCCACGGAACGCCCGCTTCCCGCGCAACTTCGGCGGCGGCAAAGGTTTCCATATCTACGGCAATCACATCGCGGCTTCGGGCAAGAGCTTGTTTCTCCGCGCTTTGCGTTAATACCTTGTTGTCAGTATAAATCGTTCCACGCATGGCTGCAAGTTCCGGCAAGCGAACGGACTCCGCGATTGCAAGCAACCGGGAGTCCGCCGTCAATACTGTCCCTGAACTATCGGTCACGCTGTCGCCAATGACAAGCGTTCCGGGCGTCAATCCGTCCACCAACCCGCCCGCAAACCCGCATATCAACAGGGTTCGATATTCCGAATCAGACGCATCTTTTACTGCGCTCAATAATTGCGTGGCAGCGTGGCATGAATTATTTGCGCCACTGCCGGAACAATCGCTGTGAAACTTGTGCTTATCGGGATTGACGCGCTCGAAGGGTTTCAATTCTTCCCGCAGCGCGAACAAAATGGCTATATTCCCTACTAAAGCGGATTTCCCGGCCATACCTACACCGCTGCCAGTTGCGCTGCAATCTGAGTTGTGGCTTCCGGCATAATGTTGGCGTCTTCAGTCAGCACCTTCACGCGGACGGCTTCGACTAAATCTTCCGGCGTGGACAGGCCGGACGCGATGCCGACTGTTTTGGCGTCCCGAAACGCTTCATACGCCAACTCATCCGCGTTTTGAACATGCAGCGTATTCGGGTTGTAATGCTTGCACAGGCCAGCCAGTTCTACCGTATTCGCGCTTGTCCGCGAACCTACCACAATCATTAAATCCACTTTGGCCGCGATTTCAATGGCGTCGTCCTGCCGGTTCTGCACGGGGCGGCAAATCGTGTTGATGATCCGCACCTCTTTGCACATCGCCATGAGTTCATTCGCCACCGGGAAACACATTTCCAGCGCGAGCGTCGTCTGGAACAACACGCCCACTTTGCGCAGCAGCTTGTATTCCGCCCGCGCCTGATGCAGTTCTTCTACGGTTGCAATCACCAGTACCGGCTCTTCCAACGCGCCGATGATGCCCTTGACTTCCGCATGGTTTTTGTCGCCGATGATTACGACTTGATAGCCGTCGCGCTCCAGCGTTTGCGCCGCCTCCTGCGCCCGCAGAACAATCGGGCAAGTAGCGTCCACAACCTCAAGCCCTCTGTCCCGCGCCTCTTGAATCTTGACTTTGGGCAGGCCGTGCGCGCGAATCACCATGGTCGTGCCGCTGTCTTCCTGCGTATAATCGTCTACTTTACGCAGGCCCCGGCCCTCCAATTCATCTGTCACGCGCTTGTTATGCACCAAATCGCCCAGAATAAACACGTCGCCGCGCTCTTCCAGCGCCTGCTTAGTCAGGTTGATTGCTCGCTTCACGCCAAAGCAAAACCCGACTTCTTTCGCCATCAGCACGGTACGTTTGGGCTGTGTATCCACTTCCTGCTCCTGAAATTTAAGATTACACCACAGAGGCACAGAGACTTCACAGAGGGAAATATGAAAAACAATCCACAAACTATACAGAGGAAGAGGAACAAATTCAAGTAATCTTGTCTGTTACTCCTTGTCCCCTCTTCTGCTTTTCTCTGTGAAGTCTCTGTGTCTCTGTGCCTCTGTGGTGAATTACTTTACATATCCATTTTCGCGGAACCATTCTACGGCGCGTTGCAGGGCATCCTCAACGGGCGACTGCGGCAAATGGAGTTCCTTAACCGCTTTAGACGCATCGAAAAACATTTTGTGACGCGCCATCTTCACGCCCTCGAACGGGTGCGTGGGCGCGCGGTTCAACACGCGATCCATAATCACGTTTTCCGCGCCAACTGCAAGCCACGCCAGCGCGTACGGCATTTTCATTTTGGGCGCGGGCAAACCTGTGATTGTCGCCAGCATTTGCAGCATCTCCCGCATACTGGTGTTGCGGTTGCCTAAAATGTAGCGTTCGCCAATACGTCCGCGTTCTCCCGCCAGCAGTATTCCCGCCGCGCAATCGCGAACATCAATCAGGTTCAGGCCGGTATCCACATACGCGGGCATTTTGCGGTTTAGAAAATCAACGATAATCTGTCCCGTTGGCGTCGGCTTGATGTCCCGTTCGCCAATCGGCGTACTCGGATTCACAATCACCACCGGCAGACCATCCGCCGCGAACTGCCGTACCGCTTCTTCGGCCAGAAACTTCGAGCGTTTGTAATGCCCGATCATGTTTTCAACGCTAACGGGCGTGTCTTCATTGCCGGAAGTGCCGTCATGCGGGATTCCCAACGCGCCTACCGTGCTGGTATACACGATTTTGCTTAATCCCGCCGCTTTCGCGATTTCCAGCAATTGCCGCGAACCGTCCACATTGGCGCGATACAGTTCCTGCGGGTCTTTCGCCCACAGGCGATAATCCGCAGCGACATGATATAGTGTATCACATCCCTGTATAGCCTGCCGCAGCGATTCCCCGTCCGTCAAATCGCCGTAAACTAATTCGACATTGGTTTTGCCCAGCGCGTGAATGTTGTCCAGACGGCTGTTCGGACGCGCCAACACCCGCACCGTTTCGCCCCGCGCCACAAGCTGCTGCGCGACATGAAACCCGACAAACCCGGTTGCGCCCGTCACCAGAGAAGTCAACTGCAACCCTTCATTTGAGAGTTTATTTCACCACCAAGAAACCAAGAACACCAGGAAATACAAAAGAAAGGAAAACAATCACAGAGCTCGTCCGCTGTTTATGCGCTTAACCCGAACCATGCTTCAATTTGTTCTTTTATCTTCTCTCGTTTTCCTGGTGTACTTTGTGTCTTGGTGGTGAACAATTCCTACTTCGCCAGCGACCACGCCGCCAGTTTCATCTTGCCGCCGAAAGTGGTCATGGCTTCCGTGACCGCGCTATGCTCGAAGCCGCTGTGCATTTTGCAGTTCTGGCAGCGCGGGTCCTGACGGGATTCCCAGTACGCCCAATCGGTTTTGTTCCAGAATTCATTCCAACCTTCGTAGAAGCCTTCGCCCTCCACGAGATAGCAGGGCGCTTTCCAGCCTTTGGGCGTGTAGTTCACGGTTGACCACGGGGCGCATGAAAGTTCGCGCAGACCGGCGGCGAATTCCAGAAATACCGGAGTCGCGCTCACCTTATATTTGGGGGAAAAGTCGCGAATCACTTTGAACTTGTCGTGAATCTGCTCTTTGGTCAGGAAGATGTCGCGCTCCACGCTCTCGTACTCGTAGCCGGGAGAGATCAGAATCCCTTTTGCCTTGAGTTCATCCACCAGTTTGCACAGGTCTTCTACTTCTTCAACCGACGTTTCCTTGAAAACCGTCGTATTGATGTAAACGTGGTAGCCGCGCTCCCGCGCTTTGCGAATCATCTCCACGGCCTTATCGAACACGCCTTCGCGATTACAAACGTAATCGTGCGTCTGGCGCATCCCGTCCAGATGGATCATCAGGAAGAAGTGGTCGCTCGGGGGAATCACATCGAATACTTTGGTATCCAGCTTCAGCGCATTAGTACACATGATGATGTAGCGCCCGCGCTCAATGAGGCCGGAAATCAGTTCTTTGAGTTCGGGGTAAAGCGTGGGTTCGCCGCCGCAGATGTTGACAATCGGGGCGCCGCAATCCTCCACAGCCTGAAAGCAGGTTTCCAGCGACATGCGATCTTTCAACTTGCCCGTATGACGCTCGACAGAGCAGCCCAAGCACGCCAGATTGCAGGTGTACAGCGGTTCCAACATCAGAACCGTCGGATAGCGTTTCTGCCCGGAACGTTCCAGTTTCGCGCGATGCCGCCCCTGCGCCATCATAAAGCCTATAGGATATCGCATTGCGTTAAAGTTCTCCTTCACCACCCATTTACAACATATTACGAATTTCTCACAGGGAGTATACCTTACAAAAATGAACTTTGTGAGAGATTTTCAAGTGGCTGCGGACAATTTCAGCGACTTTCGCCAGAATAACAAGCCTAAACTATGCGCCATTCGCCCGGTTTTTGTGCTATGCTTATACAAGAACTGGCCGCAATCCTGCACTGTTGAAGGGTATGGCGCGCGGTTTCAGTAATCCAACTTTTTCGATTGCACGGAGATTCTTGATGGCTACCGTTACTCCTTCCACTTCCCCCGCTGTACAGCCCGAAACTCAGTCCGCGCCCTCCCTGCAGCGTAAAGACCAGTGGTGGACGAGTTCGCTCACCTTCTTTATTCTGTTTTCCGCGTTTGGCGCGTGGGCCACGTTCCGCGCGTTCCAGAACGATTTTTACGAAGCCGACTCGTACCTGTCGCCGTTTTATTCCCCCACCATCAAACTCGGCATGCACATCGGCATATATAGCATTTCGCCCGCGCTGCTGATTCTGCCGTTTCCCCTGATGTTCCGCCTGAGCTGCTACTACTATAGAAAAGCCATTTATCGCGCCTATCTGTTCGACCCCGCCGGCTGCGCCGTTGCGGAACCCTCATGGCTGAACAAACTACGTTACAAACGCTATCAGGGCGAACGCGCTTTCCCCCTGATTATTCAAAACCTGCACCGATTCGCGTTTTATGCCGCCGTAATCTTCATCATCCTGCTGTGGGTTGACATGTTCAAAACGTTCTTCCACGGGGGGCATTTCGGCATCCATGTCGGAACCCTGATTTTCCTCGCCAATATCCTGCTGCTGTCCGCTTACACCTTCTCCTGCCACTCGTGGCGGCATCTCATCGGCGGCAATCTGGACTGCTACAGCTGCTCCGTCCTGAACAAAACCCGCTACGGCATGTGGAACAAAGTCAGCTTCCTCAACGAACAGCACGGCAACTACGCCCTGCTCAGTATGTGTTCCGTCGCCATAACCGATGTATACGTCTACCTCGTCGCTTCCGGCCACCTCCACGACATCACGTTGCTGGGATCGTAAAAGGATTTCACCACAGAGACACAGAGACACAGAGGTTTCACAGAGAAAGGAAGGGGAAGAAAGGAGAGGGAACCACATGATTGACGTAAGTAGCGGATTCCTTCAATTCTCTTCTCTATTTTATCCTCTGTGAAGCCTCTGTGTCTCTGTGGTGAGAACGTATTTGCTTTAAGCCGTACGGGATTGCGCTTCCAGCACGGCGAGGGCGGCGAGGTTTACGATGTCTTTCACCTCGTCGTCGCGCTGCAAAACGTGAACCGGTTTGCGCATCCCGACCAGAATCGGCCCGACCACTTCCGCCTGCGCCAATTGCTGTACCAGTTTGTAGCCGATGTTACCGGCTTCCAGACTGGGGAAAATCAGGATATTGGCTTCGGCTCCAAGTTGGTTGAATGGATAGGTTCCGTTGAGGATTTCGTCCACGAGCGCGGTGTTTACCTGCATCTCGCCGTCAACGTGCAAACTCGGATCGCGCTTGCGCAGGATTTCGACGGCTTTGCGCATCTTGTCGGAACGAGGGTGGCGGACGCTGCCGAAGTTGGAAAAACTCAGCATGGCGATACGCGGCACGATGTCGAAACTTTCGGCAAGGGTGGCGGTCAGGCAGGCGATTTCCGCAAGCGTTTCCGCGTCCGGGTCAATGTTGACGGTAGTATCCGCGAAGAACAGGACGCGGTGACGGGTGGCGACGAGGTACACGCCCGCCGCCGTATGCGTATCCGGCGCGGTGCGGATGATTTGCAGCGGTGGGCGCAGCCCTTCGGAATAGTGCGAGGTCAGGCCCGTCACCATGCCGTCTGCGTCGTTCATTTCCACCGCGATAGAACCGAAATAGTCCGGTTTGAGCAGCAGTTCCTCGGCTTCGCGCCGGGTTACGCCCTTACGCTCGCGCAGGGCGAGAAGTCGCTGCACATAGCGTTCGCGCCCCTCAAAAGTAACCGGGTCAATAATGGGAATGTCGCGAAGTTCAATCTGCATCGCCGCCGCAGTCCGGGCGATTTTGTGCGGGTCGCCAAGCAGAATGGGACGCGCCAGTTTCTCTTCCATCAGCTGATGCGCCGCCCGTATCATCTTCTCGTGTTCGCCCTCGGCCAGCACAATCCGGCGCGGGTCCGATTTGGCCTTATTGAACACGATCCGCATCATTTCGCGGGACTTGCCCAGCCGCGCTTCCAATTGTTCGCCGTACTTATCCAGATCAATGGAAATCCGCGCCACGCCCGACTCCATTGCCGACCGGGCAATGGCGGGCGCAACCCACAGCAGTACGCGAGGGTCGAGCGGCTTGGGAATCAGGTATTCCGGCCCGAATCGCAGTCCGGCCACGCCATACGCTTTGGCAACCCCGTCCGGCACATCTTCCCGCGCCAACATTGCGAGCGCTTTCGACGCGGCGATTTTCATATCCTCGTTGATTTCCGTTGCCCGCACATCTAACGCGCCCCGAAACAGAAACGGGAAACCTAAGACGTTGTTCACCTGATTGGGATAATCGGAACGCCCGGTCGCCACAATGGCGTCCGGGCGGGCGGCTTTGGCGTCCTCGTAATCAATTTCCGCATCCGGGTTGGCAAGCGCGAAGATGATGGGATTGACCGTCATCGGCATAATCATTTCGGGCTTGACGATTCCGGCTGCCGACAGGCCGACAAACACATCCGCGCCAACAAGCGCGTCGGCAAGCGTCCGCGCCTCGGTTTCCCGCGCGAAATCCTCCTGCGCGAAGTTGGGGGCAGGTTCACGGTCGGGACGCACCACGCCGTGAATATCCACCATCAGGATGTTTTCCGGTTTCGCGCCCAACAGCCGATAAAACCGGGCGGTGGCAATCGCCGCCGCGCCCGCGCCGCTGAACACGATACGCACGTCCTCAATGTTCTTCTCAACCAGTTCCAGCGCGTTCATTAGCGCGGCCCCCGAAATAATCGCCGTGCCGTGCTGATCGTCGTGGAAGACCGGAATCCGCATTTCGCGCCGCAAACGCTCCTCGATAATGAAACATTCGGGCGCTTTGATGTCTTCCAGATTGATGCCGCCGAAACTCGGCTCCATGATTTTCACGGCCTGTATGAACAGTTCCGGGTCTTCGGTATCGAGTTCAAGGTCAATGGCGTCCAGATCGGCGAACCGCTTGAACAGCAGGGCCTTGCCCTCCATCACGGGCTTGCCCGCCAACGCGCCAATGTTGCCCAATCCCAGAACGGCGGTTCCGTTCGTAATGACCGCGACGAGATTGCCTTTCGCGGTATACAGAAAAGCGTCTTCCGGGTTTTTCTGTATGGCGCGGCACGGTTCCGCCACACCGGGCGTGTACGCGAGGGCCAGATCGCGCTGCGTCAGGCAGGGTTTGGTGGGCGTGATTTCCAGTTTGCCGTGTGGCGGGCGGCTATGATATTCGAGGGCTTCGAGTTTGTAGGGTTTCATACTACTACATTCGACACACTCTGCGGCATACCCTCTATAAAACTTTGCAGGCTTCGTCGAAGTCCAGACGGGGATTGCGCGGGTACAATTTTGACGGGTCGCCGTGTCCGAGATTGCACACGAAGTTGATTTGCCATTTGCCGTCGGGGAAGAATTCGGCGTTGATTTTGTCGGCATCGAAACCGGACATGGGGCCGCAGTCCAGTCCGAGCGCACGGGCGGCAAGTATGAAATACCCGCCCTGCAAACTCCCGTTGCGGAATGCGGCTTCCGCGATCACTTCCGGCTTGCCGGCAAACCACGAACGGGCGTCTGCCTGTAAAAACAGTTTGGGCAACTGCTCATAAAACTCCATGTCGTAGGCGATCAGGGCGACAACCGGGGCCGATTGGGACTTCTCCACGTTGTTGGCGGACAGGGCAGGCAGCACGCGAGCTTTGGACTCTTCAGTGGTCAGAAATACGATGCGCAGGGGGCAAGAATTGGCGCTTGTCGGCCCCCACTTCATCAGGTCATAGATTTCGCGTAGCTTTTGCTTCGGCTACGGGCGTGGGCAGGAAAAAGTAATGCGTTCTCGCCTCCCGAAGCAACAGGTCGAGATCGTGTTCATTCAGATGCGGGAGGGAAACGGGTTCCGTAAGCGCGGTCATAGCAGGTTCCTTTCGTATTGGGAAGTTCTCGTGGGTTACTTTTATCCTTTACGCTTGGAACGTACTGTCTGCTCACTTATTTTTGTCTTGAACCATGATTTATGTGATTTGAGGATTAGCATGATTGAGGAGGCGCGTTCATCATGGTAATCACCTAATCACCTAAATCATGGTTCAAGACAACTACTTCCGCGCCGTCTGTCCACCTGTAACGGGATCGGCGTAGAGAATTCCCCTGCCGTTTGTGCCTAAATACACGCGACCATAGATGCGCGGGTCGCCCGTTACGATCTGGCCTATCCAGCCGTACTGGTGCTGATTGTCGTTGATACGCGCCCACGATTTGCCGCTGTCGTCCGAGCGGAACACGCCGGATACGTCACCCACTTTGCCGGTCAGGTACAGCGCGGGGTAGGTTTGACCCGTCGCAGCCTTGCCGAACCCGATGGCGTCACCCGTTTGCGCGTCCGGCAGTTTGGCAAAGGTCGCGCCGCCATCCGTGGAGTGATATAGGCCATTATCGTAGGCGGCAAGCCACAAATCGCCCTCCTTCCCCCATGTGGAGCGAATCCGGCTGCGGCCTTTGGGCAGGTTTTCGGCTTTGGGAGTGAAGGTCATACCGCCGTCACTGCTCGCGTAGAATTTACCGGTTGCCGTATCACAGGCATAAAATCGGGAGGGATTGACGCGATCCGAAACCGCGTTGACGCGGGCGGGCAGACCGGCGCAAATCGTCCATGTCGCCCCCCGGTCTTTCGAGACGCTTGCCTGTCCGTTTTGCGGCGTCCATACCAGCGTAACCCCGTCTGCCGACAGCGCAACCGCTCCTCCGCCCCGGCTTTGCGGCGGCGCGGCGGCGAACGGCGTCCATGTTACCGCGCCATCGGTAGAAAACGCGCCCGATGTTCCCCGGTCGCCCCTGCCGACTCGCGCCATCAGATTGGGATTCTGAACGGCGTAGTCCAGACTGTCCGTGTTGCTGAGAATGGGGTTTGTCCAGATGCCGTTGCGGGGCGCAACCGTTAAATCATCGTGCCGGAACCCGCCGATGTCGCCCAATCCGCTGATTAAATGCGGGCCGGTTGGCGGGCTGATTAAATCAATAACCGCTGTCTCTTCCAATCCCTGCGCACGAACCGTCCAATGCGTCGGCTGATCTTTGTCCGCCACATTCGCGTCGTCGCTGCCCCATATCGTCGCGCCCGTGCCGTACAGAACATGGCCGGGTTTGAACGGGTCAATAGCAAGCGCGCCCATCCAGTGTCCCATATCCGCCTTGCCCCGATCCCAATTAAGAAACGGCGACGCGGAACTGTCGCGCTCGGAGTGGGCTTTCAATGCCGTCCACGTTTTGCCGCCGTCCGTGCTTCGGAACAGATCGTCGCCCGTACTCCACTTGTCCATTGTCGTGACCATGAGGGTTCCGGGATGCTGCGGGTCGAGGGCAAGCCCCGCATAGCCGAAAGTTCCCATTCCCCCGTTGCCGGGTTTTACGGGCGTGATGTTCGTCCAGGTATCCGTTTGCGTGTCCAGTTTCCACACGGCTCCGTCCGTCATGTTGTTCGGGCCGGGAGCGTTGCCATAAGTGAGAAACAAAGCTCCGGTTTTGTCCAGAACGCCATGATGCGGCAGCAGTCCCGAAGGCTGGCCGGGAACCGCTTCCCACGTTTTGCCGCCATCCCTGCTGCGGTACAGATTCACGCCCGGAGCGGACACGCCGACATACAGGGTTTGCGAACCCTGCCCCGCGCCTGCGCTCCGCGCATCAAAAACAATAAAGCCGATGCCGATGCCGTTGGTTCGTCCCCCAACCGGAAAAATTTCCACTTTGCTCCACGTCGCGCCATAATCCGCGCTGCGCCAAAGCCCATCGTGCCGGGAACCGAAGTACAGAACGCTGTTTTTGCCGGGGTCAACCGCCAGTCGTTCGCCAATGGAACGCCCGTCCTCATTGCCGCCCATTTTGAACGGCATGTCGGTACGCTGCCATGTACGCCCCTGATTGGCAGAGCGCAAAATCGCGCCATTGCTCGCCCACGATTGCGTGTAGGTTCCCACTGCGGCATATACGCGATTGGCGTCTGTGGGGTCGGGCGCGATGCTTTCCACGCCGAGCAGGTTGCCTTCAGATTGCCCCACCCAATCCATGAGCGGCGTCCAGCGTTGCGTCGCCAGGTTCCAGCGATACGCGCCTCCGATGTCGGTTCGCGCATACAACACGTTGGCCTGTTTTGGACTGAACACAATCCCCGACACAAACCCGCCGCCCACAATCTCTACATTTTTCCAGACGTAGGGGAGGATAGCCACGCCCTTTGCCGTTTTCGTTTCCCCTGCGCGACCACAGGCCGGCAAAACACAGAACCCGCTCAGTATCAGAGGCGCAAGCAACGCTGCTGATTTCTTCATTTGTTCCTCCATGACGTTCACCGTAAATATGGGAACCATACAAGCGATATACGCTGAATCATTCAGCAAAATGCCGCCCACTCCCTTTCATGGAAGCAGGCGGCATTCTGTTTGGTGCACAATAGCGCGATTATTGAGGCGGTTTGGGCGTTTGCGCCCCGGCTTTGCCTTTGGCTGAAGCCGCTTCCATCTGCTGGCGCGCGGATTCGGGCATCTTGCTGGCGTCGCCGCTGAAGATTTTACGCTCGTCCACATTGTTCGCGCTATCGGATTTCGCGCCGCAGCCGCCGAGCAACAGACATGCCATGCCTGCGACAAGGCTATACGCGGCCAGCGTTTTTACAGTTCGTTTCATAGACATGCTCTTTCTCTCTATGTTGTGCTTCACCGCGCTTCCATTTTTGCTGAAGAGCGCCCTCCCCTTCCCGGCATTGGAAAGGGGAGTAGGAAGACCGCGTAATACCTACGGGCGGTTGGTGTTCCACATGTTGTTCTGCGGCTGGTTGGTCGGGTCGGGGTTGGTGTTGGCGGGCTTCATCGCCTTGACGTGTCCATCGCAGAACGCGAAGTTCGCCATGCCGGTATGATGCACGGACACGCCGCCGTTCTTGCCCAGGCCGAAGAGATTGGAATCCACCCGCGTGCCGTCGGGAATGTTCTGCTCGCCCCAGCCGCCGCCATAGGAGGGGCCGGCAATCACGCACTGCGGGCCGAAGCCGGAAACCTGGTCAAAAGTTCCGAAGGAGGGGGTTGCAGCGTTGCCATCCTGCGCGTCTTTCGCAAACTTTTCGGTCAGCAGAATGGATTCGGATGGCCGCTGAATCTGCCCGCCGGATGCGGAAGCCGTAGACAGCCAGCCCGGATCGTAGCCGGAAGTCGCCATGACGCCCTGTTCGGCAAAGGAAGTGCCTGCCCAGTTGCCATAGTAGCCGTTAGCGGCATACGAGATGAACACACCCTCCCAGGGATAGTTGGGCGGAACGGGAGCGCCACCGTTCAGGCTGTCATCGGGACAGTGAAAGACTTGCAGGTTCTTGATGTACGGCTGTACGCGCACGGGCCAGCCGCTGCCCACCCAGCCACTGGCCTGGTCGAAGCCGAGCGGGAAGGTTTCGTCATAGTCCTGCACGTATTGCAGGATGCCCAGCGACAACTGCTTTTCGTTGGAAAGGCAGGAGGACTGGCGGGCTTTTTCCCGCGCCTGCGCGAAGACCGGGAACAGGATCGCGGCGAGAATCGCGATAATGGCGATCACGACGAGCAGTTCAATCAGGGTAAAACCTTTGACTGGTTGACCGGCAGACACGGTCAGGTTGGCGCGGCGTTGCATTTTCATTTCTAACTTTTCCTTATTTTGTTTTTCAACTATCGACTCAACAGGTGGTTTGCGGTTTTAGCTCGAACGTTGATGTATGCGATGCGAGTGTCTGCGCAAATGATCCGGCGCAGCCAGGCGGATTAGCGAACATTCGGACGGGGCGGGCCGACCGATTTGCGAACAACCAGTTCCAGAGGAAAAACCTCGGAATGAAACAGGGTGGAAACAGTCCCGGCGGCCTCCATGCTGATATTGACCTCCAGGCTCTGTCGGGCCTCGGCCACTCTCTGCGGCAGCGCGTCCGCAGGAATGGCGTCTTCAGCGCAAACAGTCTGGCTGCCATCCTCAAGCTGTATCAGCAGCAGTTCCACGGCCCGCCGTCCCATGCCGCGAAACGGCTGGCATACGGTTGTCAGGGGCGGAGTGGTCATGCGCGCGTTCAGCGTGTCGTCAAAACCGACAACGGAAATATCGTCCGGCGCGCGCAGGCCATGCGCTGTCAGGGCCTCAATGCACCCGGCGGCAATGGCGTCACTGGCGCAAAACAGGGCGGTCGGCAAGGATTCGACGCGGCATTGCGCCAGTAGTTTCTCCATACGTTGTCGGCCCGATGTGGCGCTGTAATTACCCGTCAGCACCAGTTCCTCATCACAAGGAATATGCGCGGTATCCAGGGCGCGGCGATACCCGGCAAGGCGCTGCCGCGCTCCCGGCACATCCATGCCGCCCGTAAAATGCGCGATACGCCGGTGTCCGTGTTCTGCCAGATGAGTCACGGCCACAAACGCCCCGGCCTCATTGTCCACATCCAGATTGACCGCGCCCGGCATATTCTGGCTGGCGTGAAGCGCGACAACGGGCGTGTGGCTCAAAATCGCCTCCATCACGTCAGCGGGAACCCCATGCGGCGCGATAAAAATCATGCCGTCCACGCGCCCATCGCAAAAGGATTGAATTTTCGCGGCATCCGCCTGCCAGTCGCGCACGGAAAATACGGTGATGTTGTGTCCCCGTTCCGCCGCGCCCTCCAGAATGCCGTTCAGGACTTCCAGAAAATAGAGATTGACTTCGCCGCCATCAATCACGGAAACCACGCCAAGCGTATCCATGCGCCGCCGGTTCAGTCCGCGCGCAACTCCGTTGGGACGGTAGCGCAGCCGTTTCGCCTCGTCCACAATCCGTGTCCGGGTGGCATCTGAAACCCGCGCCGAAGAGCGGGAACCGTGCAACACGACGGATACGGTCATGGCGCTGACGCCCACTTCGCGGGCAATATCCTGTAAAGTTGTGGCGTTGCTTCGTTGCATGGTGTTAAGACTATTATACACGGGTTTAGCGATAAATCAAGCGATTTTTGGCTTATTTAACGTTAAATCTTTTGCAACCAACAGCAGAATTCAAGACTGCATTAACGTTAAATCATACACTGCTATCTGTCGCATCTGACGCCTGCACACGCAATTCAACACACACAGCACACTGTTATTTGTGCCTGCGCGCGCAGATGAAAGCAGAATTAAATGCAAACAAGCGCAGAGGATTGCATCAGGTCTTGTATGTGAATACGGTAAACTTAAAAAGCCGAACCTGGCGCGCGCTGACTTTTCGGAGGGGCAGTTTGTTAAAATGATTGCGGCTAACGGTTTTGACCTGTACATGCTGCCGCCCAGGTATCACTACCGAAAATCCGCTGTTGACCCGCAGGGGAATGCCATTGATGTCATGTGGGCTACACCTGTCAGCATGTTCTTTGGGGGGGCTTCCAGCGGCATCTTTGGTATGGAACACAAGCCGGAAACAGCGTATCTTGGTAAGCGGACGGTGGACGGCGTAGAGTACGATGTGGTTCAATTGAAAGGCAGGGAACCATTTGACTATGTGATGAGCCTTTATATCGCGCCGAGCAAACTGGCAACCCGCATGGAAACAATCTTCACGCAAGACGATTGGAAGATCACCCTGAATGCCGCGCTGAAGAACGTCAAGGTAAATGCGGCCTTGCCTTCTGCGCCCATCCTCAACGCGCTGCCCACCGGCGCAGCCCTGGACGAGCCGCAGAATGACAACAAGAAACTGCTTCCGGTCGGCAGCGCGGCTCCCCGGTTCGCGCTGTCCGCGCCGACAGGGGGCAAAATCGCCCTCGAGGATGCGCTCAAAGGCAAGAAAGCGGTTCTCGTCAACTTCTGGTTCTATGATTGAGGCGCCTGCCGTGAGGAGTTTCCTCATCTGCAAAAGCTGTACACCGAACTCAAAGACAAAGGACTGGAACTGATTGCCCTCAACGGCACGGATAGCGCGGACGTGATTAAAAAGTACGTGAAGGCAAACAACTTCACGTTCCTGATCGGCATGAAGGGCATGGGCGATAACTACGATGCGGCTTTGCAGTACCGCGTACAAGCCTATCCCACCAACTACGTGCTGGACGGCAGCGGCAAAATAATCTTCCGCTCTGTCGGCTTTGATGAAGCGGGTATCCGCAAAGCGCTGGAAAAGCTCAACATCAAGTAGGCGGTGAAACGGTTCCGGGGATTTCAGATTAAATCTCTTTCCCGGCAGAAAAGCGCAAGCGTCCTGCGGACGCAGTTCTAAAGATGTCTTGCGTCCGCAGGAGGACATAACATGTTATGTCCCTACGCGGAACGCCGCTCAGACGGGCGTTTTCAACGTCCGGCAAAAATGTGTCCGTAGTGAAATCCTGAAATCTTCTGCGGTTGCGGGCGCAAGTTTCCGATAATGACAACAGAAGCCTGCTTTAGCCCGCTTCCCAACCTTTCCACTTATTCCCTATTCTGCTGTCCTTATGCCCCTTCCCAACTACGGAATTAGCCCCTCTCCCAGGCTTTTTCGAGAGAGGGGCTGTCCACAAGTGGACGCCCGGGTGAGGGCCAGAGTAGTATTATCAGGAGTTTGACTGCATGGCTGCCGTTTCACAAACCGCGTCTACACCCCCCAACTCCTTTCTGAACCGCCTGATGCTGCATAGCGATATGGCGCTGGCCGGAACGGTGATTCTGATTGTGGCGATGCTGGTCGTGCCGCTCCCGGAATTCTTTCTGGACACGATGCTCGTTCTCAACATCACGGGCGCGATCCTTGTTCTGCTTGTCGCGTTGTACAACACCGAGCCGCTGCAATTCAGCATTTTCCCCTCCCTGCTGCTCATTATGACCCTGTTCCGCCTGTCCCTGAATGTTGCCGCCACCAAACTGATCCTGGGAAACGGACACGCGGGGGCCGTAATCGAAGCCTTTGGCAAGTACGTTATCGGCGGCAACTACATCGTGGGGATAATCGCGTTTCTGATCGTGGTCGTGGTCAATTTTGTCGTTATCACGAACGGCGCGGGGCGCGTGGCGGAAGTGGGCGCGCGGTTCACCCTTGACGCCATGCCGGGCAAACAGATGTCCATTGACGCCGACATGAACGCCGGCCTGATTACGGAACAGCAGGCCAAAACGCGGCGCAAGCAGATCGAGGCCGAAGCGGACTTTTACGGCGCGATGGACGGTTCCAGCAAATTTGTGCGCGGCGACGCTATGGCAGCGGTACTAATTATCATCATCAACATTGTGGGCGGGTTCGTGATGGGCATGACGCGGGGCGGCGATATTATGCAGGTGCTGCAAAAATATACCCTGCTCACGATTGGCGAAGGTTTGGTAGGCCAGATTCCCGCGCTGCTGATTTCGACAGCAACGGGTTTGATGGTGACGCGCGCCTCTTCAGAAAAAGCCGCTCGGACAGGAATTTATTTCGCAGTTGTTCCTGAAGCCGCGCCCGCTTGTCGTTGTGACCGGCCTGCTGATGCTGATGTTCCTGCTGCCCGGTTTTCCCAAGCCGCAGATTCTGGTCGTGACAGCCTGCGTGGGTACGGCGGCGTGGTTCCTGACTCAAAAAGAGAAAGCGGACGCGCTACAGCAGAAGACGGAAGACGAACGTACCGCCAGTCAGGTGTCGGACGCCCCGACCGAACCCGAAAGCGTAATGGAGCATCTGGGCGTAGAAACCATCGAACTGGAATTAGGGAGTAACCTTGTCGCGCTTGCCCTACCAGACGAGGGCGGCGATCTAGCGGAGCGCGTGGGCAGCGTCCGCAAGCAGATCGCGCTGGAACTGGGCATTATTCTGCCCTCCGTGCGTATCCGCGACAACCTGCAACTGCGCGCCAACCATTATCAGATCAAACTGAAAGGCGCGACCGTTGCCGCGCACGACCTGTATCCGAACTGTGTGCTGGCATTGGAGGGCGGCATTGTTTATCAGCGGTTCGAGGGGGTTGACACCATCGAACCCGCAATGGGAACGCCCGCGCAGTGGATCGCGCGCAGCCTGAAAGAGCGGGCGGAAATGGCGGGCTATATCACCGTTGACCCCGCCACCGTCCTGATAACCCACCTGACGGAAGTGATTAAAAGCCACGCGGCAGAACTGCTCACGCGGCAGGAAACCCAAAAACTGATTGACCACGTTAAGAACACGGACGCGGCAGCAGTGGAGGAGTTGATGCCCAACCTGATGACGCTGGGCGAGGTGCAAAAAGTGCTGCAAAGCCTGCTGGCGGAGCGTATCGGCGTCCGCGATCTGGCGACCATTCTGGAAACGCTGGCCGACTACTCGCCGCGCACCAAAGACGCGGACGCGCTTTGCGAGTTCAGCCGTCAGGCGCTGGCGCGGCAAATCTGCAAGCAGTATCAGGAGGACGACGGCGTGATTCGGGTTCTCACGCTCGCGCCCGGACTGGAACAGGAGATGCGGGGCGCGGTACAGGCCACGCCAACCGGCAACATGCTCGCCATAGACCCACAGATGGCGCAATCGCTCATCCGCAGCCTGTCGCAGCAGATGGAAGCGGCAGCCGATCAAGGCTACAATCCCGTGCTGCTGTGTTCCGGTCAAATCCGTCTGCCCGTGAAGCGTCTCATCGAGCGTTCCCTGCCCACTTTAGCGGTCATGGCCTACACGGAAATCGTCCCGAAAGTGGAAGTGGAAGCCGTGGGAACTGTGGAAGCCGAACTCGCTCTCGTCCCGGCATAATGGTTTGTTTACGGAGTTCCAAGACGCTCTATTGTTACCAAACCACCGTCTACCAGTTTCTTATAGTGAGCTTGTAACCGTACAGCATCCCCTTGCTGATTAGAGGTTGAGTTTCTGCCGACATAATCTCAACAAAGCGCTGCTGTCCATCCCAATTCACATAGCCGTTGTAGATTTCCACCTGTTCGATTCTGCCGTCGGCGAACTACGTATACTGACAGGTAGCCTGTAGACCTTTGCGCGTTCTGTCACCGCCACGCCTGCCACCCTTGCCATTGCCTTTCAATCGCGGCAGCCCACTGCTGCATCATGGCGCGATGCGTGAGGATGTAGAAGCCCATAATGAACAAAGTGACGCCGACAACGAGAGTCACGATAGTTCCCCAAACATCCGGCACATGCCCGATGATGACGGAAGCGGCATACAGAGCCATATAGCCCATTCCGATAAGAACGAAGACGCGGATACGCTGCCAGAGACCCCACAACGCCGACAGCAGGCACTCGCCGAGGAACAGCAGCGCGTGAATGTCTCCGTCGCGGTTCCAGAACGCGAGAAAGGCGGGCGTAATCAGCAGCAACAGACCCGCTATCCACAGCGAACGCGCCTGCCGTTGCTGTTGACGTCGGCTGTGCAAATACCCGATAGTCAGCAGGTAAATGCCGACCGGCAGCAGATAAAAATCCAGAAAGCCTCCGATTGCGCCCAGGCGATCATACAGGATGAGGCTCCACGCGATAATCAGATTCCATGTCGCCACATGCAGGCAAATCTCACCCTGTTCCATTATCCACAGCAGGAACCAGGCCGCGCCTGCCCATCCCAGCGTCAGGATAGACCACTTCCCCTCGCCGGGCGTTTGCACGGTCAGGAGGGCGATAACTCCGCTTGCCATAGCCAGACTGCCCGCCAACGCGAGGAGTGGCTGCGCCAGATCGCTGCGGTTGAACCGGCTGCGCAGTTGCCAGCCGAGCCACAGCCACAGGAGTGATGCCTGCGCCATATAACACGCGAATTTGGGCCAGAACAGCGTGGGCGAATGAATATACGAGGGAGTATACCATGTGGTCAGCGACAGCAGATGATGCGTGTAGGCGGCGGAAAGCGTCAGGGAAGCGGCCGCCACAAATGCCGTTTCGCGGCAGCGGAATGTCAACAGCGCGTATGCAATGCCATACGCGGCAAGCGTCAGCGTGACGCCATTGGGCGCAAACGCCCGATTTGCAAATGCGGCAAGCGCCACGATCAGTACGCCAGATATTACCAGAGCGGGCTTGCGCGTTCGATCCGCTTCCAGCGCGAACAGGGCGAACGTGGCGGCAAAAGCCGTCTCGAAGAGCAGCAGCGCACCCCCGCTTTGCGGTTCTGCCGCTCCCATCGTGAGCGGCAACAGGCCTGGCAGCGCAGTCGTCAGCGCCGCGAAGATCAGTTCACGCGGCCACCATTCCTGTTCCTTCCACCAGGGAGCCGGTCGCGCGGCTAACTTCCACATCCAGCTAAACGCGACAAGCCCCGTTCCCCAGGCCCGCAAAAAGGCCGGCTCCCATCCGCCGTCCGTCCCCTGCCAGACATGGCACAGTAGCCCGACCTCTACTGCCGCGGCAACGCCCGCGCAGCCCAGCGCGATGCGTCGTATGACGTTGTTCGCGTCCCGCTTTTCAACATAGCGCGTCCCGCACAGCAGCAAACTCGAAACCAGGCAGGGCAGGAGGGAAACGGCGTAGCGCCGCGCTTCAGACTCCAGGCAGAAAGCGTATACGCCGTCCCCCAGGCAGAGCAATGCGGTCACAAGCGCCCCATGCGCGATGCACTCGCGCCACAGAGTCTTTTCTGTATTTGATGCGCGGTCACGCCGCGCCAGAATCAGGGACGCCGCCGCAGCCACAAATGTGAAGACGGTCAGGCTGTCGGCCAGGCGGAACGACTGCGGAACCAAAACGCGCCACGTCAGCAGGGCGCTGATACCGGCCGCGCAAATCAGAGCCGCGTATGCGTAACCGGCGGCCCCGGATTTACGCGCCTGGCCGATGTAAAGGAGAAGGGCAAGCGTCAGGGTCGCCGTCGTCCAAAGCCAGGACGTGGTGAGCGTATCCTTAAACGGCAACCCAATCGCAAGCAACGCGCCCACCGTCGTCAGCCCAATGCCGCTATTATGCAGAGGGGGCTTCCAATCTGTTCCTGTCGCCTGCGTCCCCTCTGCCCCGCGCGAGAGTCGGGCTGCAATCTGCGCAAGCCCAACGCCGTATAGCGTCAGGACGAGCGGATACAACCCGTGTGGCGTGAACAAAGCAACCAGCAGGCTTCCAAGCCCCACTGCCCACGTCAAAAACGCCGCGTACAAAAGGGCGGGTTTCTCCTCCTGTCGCGCAAAAATAAAATAAAGTCCGCCACACGCCAGTATCAGCGCGCCTCCCACAAGGCCATGGTCGCGGTAGTGCTGTTGGCCGACAGCTCCAAATGCGTACAGCGTATAGAGACATGACAAAACAGTGGCGAACCACACGTTCCACCTGCCTGTTGCCAGATACGCCTTTGCGAGTTGCTCCCCTGCCCCGTGTCCGTCCGTCCGCTGCCGATTATAGCGGGCGAGGAGAAGGGCAAGGGCGCCAAACGTGAGCAGGAACGCGCAGGCGCCCTCCCACAATTGTGCCGGGTGGCGGCTGTCAAGCCAGAGCAGGCCGCTTCCCATCAAAAATACAGTGGAAACCCGAACCATACGGGCATCCTGAAGCAGTTGCGCGCCGCTGACATAGATCAAGCCGGTCAGGAGAGACAGCAACGCAAAATCATTCGGGGCGGCAGGTTCCAGCGCAAGATGAATGGCTGTCAGGAATACGGTTCCAATCACGCTGAAATGCGCCCAGAACGTCCATGCCATCCGCCATGACGGTTCCGCCGAGGCAGGAATGGGGGGAGTATCCGTTGCGGCAACGTCGGCAGGATACGAGCGCGCCATCAGCAGACAGAGCGCCGCGTAGGAGAGAAATGCCACGCCGAACAGCCACAGGGGCGTCAGCCGGAAGTCTTCGGGCAACGCATGGAACCGCAGGATTTGCGTGAGGGCGAACAGCAGTGGTCAGGGCAGCAACCTGGAACAGGTGCAAATACGCGACTTCGCGCCACTGACGGAACAACGCGCCCGAAACGGCGAGGGCGACGAGAGCGGCCAGTAGTAGAGCGGGTTTGGCCGCCAGTGGCGCGGGCAGCCAGTATTTGTTCAGGGCAATCACGTCGAACGCGCTTAGGGCAGCGGCAAGTCCATGATACGCGAAGGCGGCCCACGGGTTTTCGTCTCGCGTTTTCTGCCCGAACATCCAGAACATCGCCGTCAATCCGAGCGGAACGACGGGCAGCAGCCGCATCACCACATCGCCAATCCATGTCCAGCCGAGCATCGCGCGCAGGGCCGCCAGAACGAGAACGGTCGCCAGAGCGAAGAGAACCTGCAAAGCGTGTTTCTGAAAGAATTGGCGCAGCCCCTTTCCGACAGGCGGATGCTGTGCAGCAGAGGAGGGAACGAAGGGTAACGTTTGTGGCAAAGCCCCGGCAGGGGCGGCAGACCAACCGGGCGCGATGCCGGGTAAGTCCATCGCCCATAACGTCGGCGCGTCCGGAGCGGCGAACGGGGGGGTGGGAGCAACTCCATCCACCGCAGCAAATGTGTCGGAAGCCACAACGTCAGGCTGCGCCGCGTTCGATTGGCTCCTCTGCTGTGGAAAGAGGGTATCGGCAAGCTGCTGCTGGAGATGAAGGTAATCGGAGCGCAGGCGCGTATGGGCGCTGTCTGACAGCAAACCATGCTGTCGCCAGCCGGGCAGTTGTTGCAGCAGGTAATCAACGTGCGCGATTTCTGCGGCGGCGGCTTCATGGGCATGTGGAAACGGCTGACGGCATTGTACGCAGCCCGATGCCCGGGGTGGATTCGGAGCGCCGCAGTGGGAACACGGTTTCCACTGCCGAGCATCGGGAAATGGAGCGCCTTCGGATGGTCGGGAACTCATGACTGTCTGCCTCCGTCGAATCTATAAAGTCGCCGCATTTGTCAGCGTTTGATCAACCTCATCAGCGCTAACTTCTGTCAACGGTAACGTAATACCTGCTTTTTTTATATTTTCAACAAGAGTATAAGATATTTATGCCTTTCTGTCATGGGCCGAAAGTCTCAGATTGAAGGAAGTTGAGACATGTTCGCGCTCCCTCGTTACAGATTGATGCTAAATGCTCGTACCGTACTTTGCCAAATCCTTCTTCAACTTCAAAACGGCCAAATCTTTTGATTTGGCTTCCACCATGATGTCGAAGGGGCGTAAACCCTGCGCTTTTTCCAGAAAGTACAGGAACTCCATCGGGTTGACGTAATCGGCGTGGAGGCGGTTTTCGGGCGCGGTCTGGTAGTTTTCCATTTTGCCCGTTTTGCCGTTTTTACGCGCCTGCTCCTGCAACTCGGTGCGCGGCGTACTGTAGTGAATTTTGGGTATTTGGTTTTCCGGCCATGTTGCGAGGGCGCGTGACAGGGCTTCGCGCATGGACAGGCGTTCGCCGCCCCCTGCCTGCCGTTCCGCTTCCCCCACTCCCGCCGCATTTTCACCTGAATTTGCTTCCGTACCCTCTTGCTCTTCCGGCGCGGCGTTGGGCAGTGGATTGTTGCAAAAATGGTGCAGGTTGTCGAACACCATGCGGATGCCGCACAGTTCATGGACGCGCAAAGCGTCCTTCGCGGAATACGTCACATCATCGTTTTCCACCACCAGCCGCCTGCGCGTGATTTCCGGTAACTGCTCGTAGCGGCGGGCGAACCGCTCGATACCCGAAGGCTTGTCCCCATACGCGCCGCCGACATGCGTAATCACAACCGCATTGTCGTCCAGCCCCATCATTTCCAAAACCATCGCCTGCGCGTTCAGGTCGGCAATGGATTTCGTTGCAATTGACTCGTCTGCCGCATTGAGAACAATGTACTGCGACGGATGCAGCGACAGGCGCAGGTCGTACTCCCGCGCTTTTTTCCCCAACGCGGCCAACTCCTCCTGCGATTCTTCCAGTTGGTTGTGGAATTGCGGCATATCGGGGTGCGTGAGATAGGGCGCGAGATCGCTGCTCATGCGGTACATGCGTATGTCCACGCGGTTCAGGTACTCGAATACGTCATGTATCATTTCGATGCTGCATTTGAGATGCGGATTATTCTTGTGCCGCCGCATATCGCACTCTTTGATTCCGCCCTCCCCTAATACTTTTACCGCAAATCCGATCCGCATGGTTGTTGCCGCTCCTCTTTTCCTGATTTTCAGAAACCAATACATCATTCCCGACTGAATTATGCTGGATAAAGGACGTTTGAAGAACCGGGCAGAGTTCCACGCGATGCAGCGGGATTGTCTTGAACCCTGATTTCGCATGAGCAGAATGATTAATACGATGATTAACATGATGAACGCGCCTCGTCAATCATGGTAATCACAAAAATCAGGAAAAATCAGGGTTCAAGACAAATGCCGGCAGGAGTTTGAGAGCGCCACAGAGAAACGTACCGGCAATAGAACCTTTTTGCGGGAGCCGGACATTGCGGGAAACGGTAGAACTGGTATGGAATGGGCTGCTCGATCTGGTGTATCCGCCCTGCTGTCTGGTCTGCGGCAAGCGGATGGAATCCGGCGCATTGTGCGAATCCTGTATTCGCAGTTTCGCGCCCCTTCTGCCGCCGTTTTGTGACCGTTGCGGCGGACTGACGGAGGAAGCGGGGCGAGCAGTCTGTAACAGTTGTGAAACCGGGCCGGGAGCGCCGTATCAATGGTCGCAGGCTATGGGACACTTCGGCGGCCCGTTGCGCGACGCCATTTTGCGCTTCAAGTACGAGGGCAAAGCCGCCCTTGCCCATCCGCTCGGCCTTGCGCTTGCCCGTTCGCTGGATTCGCCGCCCTCGCCCCTGCTCACGTCCACATTGGGCGAGAAATTGGCGTTCGACGCGGTTGTGCCGGTTCCCCTCCATCCGTCGAAACTGCGGCAGCGCGGCTTCAATCAGTCGGAGCGGCTGGCGCGGGTTGTAGCGCAGGAACGGAACTGGAAACTGGACGCGAACGGCATCGTCCGGGTACGGAAAACGCGGGTACAGGCGCGGCTGGAAGGGGCGCAACGCGAAGAAAACGTGCGCGGAGCCTTTGCCTGTCGTCCGCCGCAACGCTACGCGGGGCAATGCGTATTAGTAGTAGATGATGTGCTGACAACCGGTTCTACAGTGCGCGAAGTGGCGCGAGTCATTCGCGATGCCGGGGCAGCCAGAGTTTGCGTCGTCGCGCTGGCGCGCGGCAATTAGCGCATCCATAACAATGTAACTGTATGTACACAAACAAGGAGACACGAAATGCCGACTCGCAACGCGGAAGCCGAATGGCAGGGCAATCTTACCGAAGGCAAGGGCCAGATCAAACTGGGAAGCGGCGCGTTTTCCGGGCCGTATGATTGGCGGTCGCGTTCCGCCGATGGCGCGGGAACGAACCCCGAAGAACTGATCGGCGCGGCGCACGCGGGCTGCTTCTCCATGGCGCTTTCCGCCCAACTGACACAGGCCGGTACGCCGCCAACCCGCATCCACACGGTTGCCCGCGTGAAACTGGACAAGGTTGGCGAAGGGTTTGCCATCACGGATATTGAACTGGAAACTGAGGCCAGCGTACCCGGAATAGACGCCGCCACATTCCAGACACAGGCCGAATCCGCCAAAGCCAATTGCCCTGTCTCGAAGGCGTTAGCGGGTACGCAAATCCATCTTAAGGCGACTTTGGTTTAGAACCTATCCCGTCATGGTAGAACGCAGGGATAACTTGTAGGGGTTCTGCTTGCTGAACCCTCCTCAAATGCAGGGCGCGGCAATGAGCAATGCAGGGCGCGGCAAGCAGCGCCCCTACCCTTGTATTCTACCTTGACGGAGTGCCGGAAGTTGAGGGCTATTCAGGCGGGGAGGCCGCGCGACCATGAGCATAACAGAAACAGGGGAGCGTTTCGATACAGAGCGGTGTCGAGAGATCGCCGCAGAATTCTTTCGAGAGGGGTGCGTACTGGTTCCGGGCGTACTCATGCCTTCCGAAGTGGACGCGCTGCGAACGAAAACCGACGATTATTTCGACAGTCGGGACGCGCTTCCGTCCCGGCACGTTTCGTATGTCAATGGCGCGTTTGTTCTGCGCTATGGGGCGGAACTCGACCCGATGCTTGCGGATATGACAACGCGGGAGCCGATACACAGCCTTGTTACGGCAGTCCTCGGCCCCAATCCCGCGTTCAACGCGCTCAATATAATCCGCAACGAACCCGGACAGGCCATCAGTTTCTGGCACGTAGACGATACGCTGGAATTTCCCCTGCCCTCGGACATTCCCCGCTTCGACGCCCGGATGCAGATGCCTGTGTTCTGGTTCACCGTTCAGGTCGCGCTCAGTGACATTCCCGACCTGGAACACGGCCCCACGCAATACGTTCCCGGCAGCCACTATTCCGGGCGGCGCCCAGACAATCAGGAGAATCCCTGTTTCGAGGGACAACCCCCCAGAGCCGTTCTTTGTAAAGCGGGCAACATCTACTTCACCAATCATCAGGCGTGGCACCGGGGAGCGCCTAACACCTCCAGCGACATTCGCTATCTGATGCAGATACAATTCGCGCAAAAGTGGGCAAGCGCAAGGTTTCGCGGACTGGCTTAAACTTCCAATGGATTGAAGCCGAAATGGAATACTTTGTTCACGAGGAACGAACGCTTTAATGCCTATGCGCTTCCACGCCCCCGACAACTACATCTGTCCCTTCTGCCTGCTCGCGCGCGGCATTGAAAACGAACATGTCCTTTCGGTTCAATCCGACGTAATCTACGGGGATGATGTTGTAACCGCTTTCATCAGTTCGCATCAGTTACCCAATAATGCCGGAAACGTTCTGGTGATACCAAATCAGCACTTCGAGAACATCTATGACTTTCCGGCAACGCTCACGGTGAATGTGCATCGTGTCGTTCGAGCAGTCGCGGTGGCGCAGAAGGCCGCGTTTGCCTGCGACGGTATTTCAACCCGGCAACACAACGAACCGGCAGGCAATCAAGATGTGTGGCATTACCATATCCACGTCACGCCGCGCTACGAAAACGATGGCCTGTACGGCGGCAAGCGCAAGTTTATGCCTGTGGAGGAGCGCGCGCAACTTGCCGCCAAAATCAAAGCGATGTTTCACATGGATTAGCGATAATCAAGCAGAAAGTAGATAGAGCCAAACATGGCGTTAATGGGGGCTGCGGCAATCATTCTAAACAGTGCCGGAGAGGTGCTACTCGTCAAGCATACCTATGGTAAATGCAATTGGGAGATACCCGGCGGCAGAGCCGAGGAGGGCGAGTCGCCTGTAGACACCGCTATTCGTGAAGTCCGTGAAGAGACAGGCTTATCGGTTGTGGCCCAATATATGACCGGATATTACTTTGACAGGGCAGCGGGAGGCCTGCATTTTGTGTTTCGGTGCAATGTGGCAACGGACGAAGCCGAGGCAACGCCGGATGGCGCGGAAATATCGGAGTGTGGCTACTGGCAGCCGGACGCATTGCCGCGTCCTATCAGCGACTTTACCCTGCGGCGTATTCAAGACGCTCTTGCAGGAGCCGAATACCCGCTGCCCACTGTGATTGGCCCGCGCCAATGGCTTGAATAAAGTAGAGTGTCCGCTTCCGCCCTGAAAGGCCTTTTGAATGAGGGAACCCCTGATTATTCACACGCGAATCGTACAAGCGGAAGACATCACCGAGGCGTTCGCGGCGCACATATCCTCCCTTGTATCGCAACTGCGGGGATCGCCCGTAGTTGTTACGCGAGACTGGCTTCTGCAAATGGTGGCCTTCCCGAAAACATGGCTGCTGATTGCGGAAGTGGAGGGGGAAGCGGCAGGAATGTTGACGCTGCATGCGTTTCCGCGCGCTTCCGGCTGGACAGCATGGATTGAGGGCGTTGTGACCGAGGAAACCATGCGCGGCAGGGGCATTGGCCGCGCCCTGTTGGAAAAGGCGATTGCCATTGCCAGATCAGAAGGGTTTCAAACCATTAACCTGTCCAGCCGCCCGGAACGCGCAACGGCAAACGTCCTGTATGAGAAGATGGGCTTTGCGCTCGCGCCAACCAATTACCGCCGCCTTCACCTCAAATGATGAACGGTTGCCTGCTGCGCCGTATCCGCTTTAACGGGTGTTACATCAGCCTGAAAATTTAACATTTATTTTTCCGGGCCAGCAGGAATTGAGCATGTAACGGGCGAATAGCATTTTGTGCTGCTGTTCCAACGCGCCTGTTTGCCGCGAACGTTTCCAATCCCCCCTCCCAGGAAAATGTTCGTTCGGCGCGCGGCAATGAACATACCTGTGTTGTTTCCCCCTTCGCCACCTGTTCTCACCTTTGCAAAGGGTAACAATCATGCCTGCTCTCCTTTCCCGGCGCGCGTTTGTCGCGACGGCTCTGCTAGCTTTCACCTGCCTGCCTGCGCTCACAGGATGCGGCAGGGGTGACAGCGGCACAACTCCTCACGTTGGTATCCCCTCGGCTGCTTCGGGCATTCAGGGACAGGCAACGCGCGGTCCTCTGACGCCTGTAACTCAGCAGGGACAAACCAATGAGGCTCCGCTTCCCAATGTGGTAATTGTTATCCTGACGCCTGGCGGGGCGGAAGTGGCGCGGCAAACGACTGACAGCCAGGGCAACTACAAGATAACGCTGATCCCGGGTACATACCAGGTTCAGGGCTTACCTGTTGACAAGAGCCATATCTTTCCCGCCCCTCCCACACCGCAAACCGCGACGGTTTCCACCAATCAGTTCGTGACGGCCAACCTTGCCTACGATACGGGCATCCGCTGATTCCTCGTACCCCGACGCGCAGGGACATTGCCTGCGCTGCCGTTTATCGAAATCTTTTGCTGCAACCGCATCTTTTCAGAGGATGAACCATGTTCCATTTACAGGCCAGATTGAGTAACACTTTTGTGCTGACGACTCTTTGCCTGCTGGCGCTGTCCGGGTGCGGAGGAGGCGGCGGTACGCCCTCACCCATAATGCCGGTTCTACCGGATTTGCCCCACAAAGACGCTTACGCGATTACCAAAGCCGATCCTCCCGGCACAAGGCGCAGTTATATCACTCACGCTTTTCTGTGGCAGAATGGCGTGATGACGGACTTGAACACGCTGATCGCCGCCAAAACAGGATGGGACTTATCCTTCGCGGCGAGCATCAACAGCAAAGGTCAAATCGTGGGCTTCGGCACATACAAAGAGACAAGCCAAATCTTTTTGCTGACGCCCCGATAGCGAATGAATGGCGCAGGGTTGGATTTTTATCAGGTTACCTGTGTGGCGCGCTGAATAGCCGGGTCGCGGAACAGATCGAACTCATCGCGGCTTCGGGTGGAAAACTCGCTGACCACCGCGCCCTCGTCGCCGCCCTGAAACCAGTGCGGCGTGTTGGGAGGAATGGTATACTGTTCGCCCGGTTTGAGGATGATTTCATGCCAGACCGTATACCATGCCGCGCTATCGGGTGGGGGCGCGGCTTTCGGGTTGAGCGTCGGTTCGCCGGACACGTACAGGTAGACTTCGCCCCACCGGCAGCGGAACGTCTCTTCCTTACCCTCTTCCCCATTCACGGGCGGATGCCAGTGTTCCGGGCAGGTCTGGCGGGGAAACAGCACCAGTTCTTTGGCGCAGCAGCGGGCGGTATTGATGTACGTCACCAATTCCAGCCCGGTACGTTCCAGATCGCCCAAACTCAAATCCGCCACTTCAATGTTCGCGCGTTCTGCCGGTGTCAGCACAATGCCCGCCCGCGTCAGATACTCAAAAGCGCGTTGCCGCGCGTTTTGTAATTCCTCTTGCGTAATCATGATAGTTCCTCCCTTGCGTACAGTATTCCACACAAAAGAGAACTCTTCCTTTCTCGGCATTGACCACAACCGAAGAATGGTGTATGATACAACACAACAAGATTTTTGTGTGAAAAGTTTGGCTTCAAACATCGGACTGCGCTTCACGGCGCACTGGTTCCGCCTTCGTAGTACCGGTGAGACGGAGAACCTGTGATTAAC
>CAWFQB010000005.1:0-909857 GCA_963817895.1 uncultured Chthonomonadaceae bacterium | reverse complement strand
ATGAATCGCCAAACAGGGCGTGAAGCTGCCGACAAAGCGATTGAAACTGCTTCAGACCGCGCTTACCGTCCGGGATGAAACCGCCGCGCCCATCGTTCGGCGCGTCAAGGGCGCGACCCAGTACGAACCCGATCCCGAATTGCGCGATACGGAGAGGTTCCCCTTCTGGAACCGGGCGGGATCGAAGCCTTTTTTCCGCCGCGAAGTGCAGCCCTACGTTCCCGACGCATGGATAGACCGGGACGCCACCAAAATCGGCTACGAAATCTCGTTCACGGTGCTATTTCTACAAGCCGCAGCCCTTGCTTCGCTGGACGCTATCCGCGCCGACATCGAAGCCTTAGAGCGCGAAACCGAAGGGCTACTTGGCGAAATCCTATTATCCGAAACCAATACCGTAAGGCAGGTCTCCGTGCCTCCTGCCCCTCCCGGTGTGCGGTGTGCCTGCGCTGGAAATAATGGGGCAAGGCACCACCGCAGGCAGGCACGGAGACCTGCCCCGCACATTGTTCGCGTTATTTCGAACGCTAACAATTCACCGATATTGGGGGCATCCTTCGCTGTTGGGGCAGGTCTCCGTGCCTGCCTCTTAAAAGAAGACTGCAATATGACCACCAGATATGATCCTCGAACAAACATCACCGCCGCTCCATCCGGCTTCAACGGATACGACTCACGCTTGCGCTCTGGCGCGTATTTTGTGACCTATGTTTGCGTCTCAAAATCGAGAGAACCTGTTTCGGCGACATTGTTGACGGAAACACACGTCTGATGATGCAGGCCGTATGATTGAAACGGTGTGAGCTGTAATTTGCCTGACTTCTATCCCGGCGTAGATACCGATGCCTTTATCGTCATGCCTAACCATTTTCACGGTATTATTGTTTTAGGACCAGACGCAGATACCCATCTGACCAATGCGGCAACCGATCTGGACAGGTGGATTCCTTGCGCGTTCACCACCACAGACAGCGAATTGGTTCACGTCCCCGCAATGACAGGCGCAGTCATCAGACGATCTGCCCTACGCTTGCCATTGCCGCATCGTGCCGCAGCGGTTCAAACCCTTGACGATGAAACAATATTCCGATGCGTCAAGGACAGCCACGTTCTGTCGGCGTTGGCATCGCAATTATTAGACAGATTCGGGACGAGGCGTTCGCCCTCGTCTCTCGCTCGGATAGGGCAGAAACGTTAATTTTCTACACGATAACCCGTAATGGTAGGGGCAGGTCTCCGTGCCTGCCCTCTCGAAAATCTCTGGAAAATCCAATGCCCTTAACCCTCCAACCCTATTCCACCTACAAAGATTCCGGCGTCGAATGGCTTGGACAGATACCCACGCATTGGGAATTAGTACCCGCTTTTGCCGCTTTTCAGGAGCAGTGCATACCAAACAGGGGCTTTGTCGAAAAGCAGGTACTATGCTCCAGTTACGGCAACATAATCAAGAAGCATGAGGATAAACTGCACGGGCTTGTACCGGCATCGTTCGAGACATATCAGATTGTAGAGCCGGGTAATCTGATTTTACGGCTGACTGATTTGCAGAACGATCAACGTAGTTTGCGGGTTGGACTTGCAAGAGACAGGGGCATCATCACATCGGCTTACCTCTGCTTGCGGCAACACAAACGCCCTGACTTCCCGCTTTCTGCCTACTACCTGTTGCATTGGCGCTGACGTGCAAAACAGTGTTTTCGGAATGGTTCCGGCCTGCGGCAGTCACGATTGGCTTCGCAATGTAAGACGATTGCCAGTTGATGCCGCCGCGAAGACGAACAGAACGCCATTGTACGTTTTCTCGAACACACCGACCGCCGCGTAAACCGTCTTATCAAGGCCAAACGCCGCCTGATCGAACTCCTGCACGAGCAGAAACAGGCCGTCATTCATTGCGCCGTCACCGTCGGCCTCGACCCCGACGCGCCCCGCAAGCCGTCTGGCGTGGACTGGCTCGGCGACATTCCCGCGCATTGGGACGTGATGTTAAACCAGCGTATCTTCCGAGAAACTACCCGACCGTATATAGGAGAAGCGGAAGTTCAACTATCTTTATCTCAACGTGATGGCCTACTTCCAACGGCCAACATGCAAGAACGTTCTCTTCAAACTGCTTCGTATGACAAGTGGAAAATAGTGCTACAGGATGATCTTGTTGTCAATCGTTTCAAAGGGCATTTGGGCGTGTTCTTTGCGGCGTCGCTGAGGGGTATTGTCACATTTCACTATGGCGTCTTCCAAGCAAAGATTCCTGTCTGTATGAAATATTACGAACATTTGTTTCATACAAAGGCGTATAAAGCAATTTATGGCGGGCGTTCAAATGGCATGACTGTAGGGCTACAAAACCTTTCAAATCAAAACTTCTATAATGTCCGTTCGTTATATCCTCCTATGGCAGAACAAGAAGCCATTATTAAGTTCATCGAAAACGAGGTAGTTCACATAGAAGGTGCTATTATACGGGTGAACAATGAGATTAATCTCATCCGCGAGTACCATACTCGCCTGATTGCCGATGTTGTCACCGGAAAGATAGACGTGCGCGGCGCAGAATTTCCGGTTTTGGAAGCGGCGACGGAGCTGGAGAGTATGGAACCGGACGAAAATGGAGCGGACTTAAACGTATTGGATGAGGAAGCAATAGAGGAATTTGCCGATCTTTCAGCCAATGAGGAAGGAACTACCTGACGCGCCGCCTTCTGTGTTTCAGAGCAATGTTGACAATCCGATGAAAACCACTTTACAACCCGAAGTGCTGCAATGGGCGCGCAAACGTGTCGGTTTGAGCGTGGAAACCCTTGCCGCCAAGATAGGAATAAAAGAAGACAAAGTTACCGATTGGGAGCAGACCGGGGAACTGACGCTGGCGCAGGCTGAGAAATTAGCGCGCGTTACCTATACTCCTCTGGGATACCTTTTTCTGCCGGAGCCTCCCGAAGAAAAATTGCCTGTCCGTGACTTTCGCACCCTGGGAACGCAATCTATTCAGCGGCCTACTCCCGATTTGCTGGACGTAGTGAACGAGGCATTGCTGCGGCAGGATTGGTACCACGACTACGCGATTGCCGCTGGCGAAGAGCCTGTTGCGTTTGTCGGCAGTCTGGTTGTTTCCGCCGGGATTGCCGAAGCCGCCGCGCATATTCAATCTGTAATTCGTTGGGATGCTGCCATGCGCGCTGAAGCGAAAACGTGGGAGATCGCGCTCACGCAGCAAATAGAAGCGGTGGAAGAGGCGGGAATTCTTGTCATGCGCAGCGGTATCGTCGGCAACAACACGCACCGGCCTTTATCCGTCAGCGAGTTTCGTGGCTTTGCCCTTTCCGACAACTACGCGCCGCTTATCTTTCTCAACGGCAAGGACGCAAAGGCCGCGCAGATGTTCACGCTGGCCCATGAGGTTGCGCACATTGGATTGGGCATTTCCGGCGTTTCCAACTTGCGCCAGACTTACGCGCCCAACGATCAGACAGAACGATTTTGCAACGCCGTCGCAGCAGAGTTGCTGGTTCCCGCCGGAGAACTTCAGGCGCAATGGTCACAGGTTCGCACAACGCCCGACGCTGTAGCGAGGCTGGTACGGCATTTCAAAGTCAGTTCACTGGTCATTCTGCGTCGCTTGCGCGATGCTGATTTTCTTACCGAAGCGGAATTCTATGCGCGTTACAGCGACGAGTTGGCGCAATTCAGTGAAGTCAGCGCGGCGACCGGAGGCGGCAATTTTTATCGAACGCTTCGTACACGCTTAGGCAGGCGGTTTGTTTCCGCGATGATAGAAAGCACTCTGGAAGGCCAAACTCTCTATCGTGATGCGTTTCGATTGCTCGGCGTCTCCAAAGCCGACGCGGTTCGCAAACTCGCTACAGGAAATGGGGGTTCCCGCCTGATGGCCCATTTGATAGATGCAAGCAGCCTGATCGAAGCCAAAGACCGCACCTTTTGTTTCGATATTTGCCCCGGTTTTTGGGATTGGCTGGACCTGCGCAATACTGCCGGGCTGATTTTTAGCATTGATCGCATACTGGCGGAGCTTGAAGCGGGCGATGATGAACTGACACAATGGGCGAAACAGCGCCGTTCCAGTTTTTTCCTGCCTGTAGATCAGGCTACGCTAACTGCCGTCAGTCAAATTAATACATGGGTCAATCAGGAGAGTTTTCGTCCGCAAGCGATAACGGATTTTATGTCGGGAGCCGACCCTTTTCTAATTGCCTACGCATTAGCGCACGGTCATACCGTTGTTACCGATGAAACATTCGTGCCGGGGCAGAAAAACCGGGTTAAAATTCCTGCCGTTTGTCAGCAATTCAGCGTTCCCTATATCACGCCATTAGAAATGCTCAGGTCAGAAGGGGCGCGTTTTATTTTACAGCCTTGACCTCAGCCATTCCGCTTATGTCCGTCTGGCAGTAGTTGCATATTAGTAGCGGGCAGATAACAGCGCAAATCGTTGTTTGACACCCTGAACACTGTCAACCTTGTGCCGACCAAACTAATTTTAATGCGGCAAAGGCGGCGTATACCGCGTAGGGAACTGTAGTCATGCCAACGGACACCACTGAAAAGGGACTTGAAAACCTCATTGTTGCCGCGCTGACCGGCAGCGCGAACGCGGTCGCGCCCGACCCAATGCCGCCCTGACCGTGCAGGACGGACGCGCCCGCGTACCAATCTGGCCTGTACGTTGCGGGCGCGTCGTCCGACTATGACAAAGAGTTCGCGCTTGACTGCCGGCAGCTCTTCGCGTTTCTGGAAGCCACGCAGCCCGCCGCGTTTCAGTCGCTCGGCCTTGATGTGGACGGGCCGAAGCAAACGCAGTTTCTCGCCCGACTGTCGCAGGAGATCGGCAAACGCGGCGTGGTGGATGTGCTGCGGCATGGCGTCAAGCACGGCCCTGCGCAATGTCACCCTCTTCTACGGCAGCCCTACCCCCGGCAACACAACAGCGGCCGCCCTCTACGCCGCTCAATCGATTCAGCATCACGCGGCAGCTTCATTTCAGCAAAAACAAGCCCAATGACGCGCTCGATCTCGCCCTGTTTATCAACGGCCTGTCCCGTCTTCACCTTTGAGTTGAAGAACAGCCTTACCGGGCAGACGGTCGCAAACGCCGTGAAGCAGTACCAGAACGACCGCGACCCGAAAGACCTGCTGTTTCAGTTCAAACGCTGCCTGGCGCACTGGGCCGTAGACGACCGCGAAGTGAAGTTCTGCACCCGGTTGGAGGGCGAAGCCTCGTGGTTCCTGCCGTTCAACAAGGGCTATAAAGGTGGCGCGGGCAATCCGCCCAACCCCGATGGCCTGATGAGCGACTACCTGTGGCGCGAAATCCTGACCCGCGAACGCCTGACCGACATACTGGAAAACTATGCCAAAGTCGTCAAAGAGACGGAACCCGCAAACAGGCAAAGAGGTCGAAAAGCAGGTTTTCCCGCGCTATCACCAGCTGGAGTCGTGCGGAGGCTGCTTGCCGACGTGCGGCAAAATGGCGCGGGACAGCGCTATCTGATTCAACATTCGGCGGGCAGCGGCAAAAGCAACAGCATCGCATGGCTGGCGCATCAGCTTGTCGGGCTGGAGCAAAACGGCGAGACCGTGTTCGATTCCATCATCGTCGTCAACGACCGCCGCATACTCGACAAGCAGACCTACAACACCATCAAGGCGTTTACGCAGGTGGGCGCGACGGTCGGCCATACCGACAACTCGGACGATCTCGGGAGTTCATCACGGGCGGCAAGCAGATCATCATCACCACCGTTCAGAAATTCCCGTTCATTCTGGATGAGATCGGCAATGACTCACCGGGGCCGCAAGTTCGCCCTCCTTCTTGACGAAGCCCATTCCAGCCAGAGCGGGAGCGCGTCCGCCAAAATGAGCATGGCCCTCTCGGAGCAGGGCGCGGATGACGAGGAAGAGACGACGGAAGACAAGATACTCCGCATCCTCGAATCACGCAAACTGCTGCCCAACGCCAGTTACTTCGCCTTCACCGCCACGCCCAAGCCCAAAACGCTGGAAATGTTCGGCGTCGCTTACGAGGAGAACGGCGAAAAGAAGTTCCGCCCGTTCCACCCCTACACCATGAAGCAGGCGATTGAAGAGGGCTTTATTCTGGACGTGCTGCAAAACTACACGCCCGTCGCCTCCTTCTACCGCCTGATGAAAACGGTCGAAGAGGACCCGGAATTCGATGTGAAGCGGGCGCAAAAGCGGCTGCGCGGCTATGTCGAGGGACATGCCCACGCCATCGGCGAAAAGGCCGAAATCATGGTCGAGCATTTCCACGCGCAGGTAATCGCCAAGCAGAAAATCGGCGGACAGGCGCGGACTATGGTGGTTACGGGCGGCATAGCGCGGGCGATAGAGTATTACCACGCCATCAGCAAGGCATTGCAGGCGCGGCAGAGTCCGTACAAAGCCATCGTCGCGTTCACGGGCGAACCGGAATATGGCGGGCAGAAGGTGACGGAAGCCACCCTCAACGGCTTTCCAAGCGGCGAGATCGAGTCGAAAATCCGCGAAGACCCGTACCGCTTCCTCATTTGCGCCGACAAGTTCCAGACCGGGTACGACGAACCCCTCCTGCACACCATGTATGTAGACAAATCGCTGGCAGGCATCAAGGCCGTGCAAACCCTGTCGCGCCTGAACCGCGCCCATCCCAAAAAGCATGACACCTTCGTACTGGACTTTTACAACGACACCGACATCGATACAGGCCGCGTTTCAGGACTACTACCAGACGACAATTTTGAGTAAGGAGAGCGATCCCAACCGCCTGCATGACCTCAAAGCCGTCATGGACGCGCATCAGGTTTATACCCCGGAGCAGGTAGATACCCTCGTGGAACTGTTACCTGAACGGCGCGGATCGCCCCGCTCTCGATCCCATTTTGGATGCCTGCGCCGCCACCTATCAGAATTCGCTGGACGCCAACGCGCAAATAGAATTCAAGGGCAGCGCCAAAGCCTTTGTGCGCAACTACAATTTTCTCGCCGCCATTCTGCCGTACAGCCTGCCCGAATGGGAAAAGCTGTCCATTTTCCTGACGTGCCTTGTGCCGAAACTGCCCGCGCCGCAGGGCGACGATCTGGCGCAGGGCATTTTGGAAGCCATTGACATGGACAGTTACCGGGCTGAAAAGCGTTCCATGCTGTCGCTGTCACTGGAATCCCATGACGCGGAGATAGACCCTTCTGACGTTGGCGGCAGTGGTCACGCATCCGCCCCGGAACTTGACCGCCTGAGCAACATCATCAACCAGTTCAACGACCTGTTCGGCAGCTTCGATTTCGGCGACGAGGACAAACTGCTAAAACTGATAACAGACGAGATACCCGCGAAGGTTGCCGCAGATGTGAAGTATCAGAACGCCATGCAGCACTCCGACAAGCAGAGCGCGGAAATAGAACACGACTTTGCTCTGGAACGCGCTCTTGTCACGTTTATCAAAGACAACACCCTGCTGTACAAGCTATTCAAGGACAACCCCGACATCAAACGCTTTATTACAAACGTGTCCTTCCTCCGTACCTATCAGCCGCCTCCATAAACAACAGAAATGAAAGAAGAGAAGAAGGGCATTGCTTCCCCTCTTCTCTTCTTCTTTGCATTTCTTCGTGTTCTTGGCGACTTGGTAGTGAACTCCTACTCTTTCGCTGGTTTCAGCCGCCCCTTGTTCGGTAGCGGTTTGGGCGTGACAGCGATGGGCATAGCAGTTTCGGGCGCGGTGGGCGCGTCGGGCATATCCCAGGGCTGCGCGCCCACGATCTCATCCCCATCGCCGAATTTCACGCCGCCATCCCCATTGTTCGGATCGCTGTCATTGTTGTCGTTGTCGTTTTTGGTGTTCGGTTTGTCAATGTTGCGGGCGTCAAGAATACGGCGCAGCATGGCGAGCAGGGTTCCCGAAACCGCAACCATGACACCGATCCACACCAGATTCACCCAGGGCTTGTGCGTCACTTCCAGCGGCACGGCCCATCGGCCCCGATAGTGCGGCAGGCTCAACTTGAACGAAAACGCTTTGGTCGCCGGGTCAAGCCGTATGGCTTCAATCGCGCCCAGGTTGCCGTCCTCGTCCTTCAATTGCGGAATGTCCTCGTTGATGGGGAACATTTGCATTTGCAGATTGGTTTCGCTTTCCGGCTGCGTCGGGTCGAAGTCGGGCGCGGGCATCATAATGCGTAAACACGGTTCCGTGATGATCGGCGCGCCGGTCGGGTTGCCCTTTTCGTCAATGGGCAAAATCACGATCTTCGCGCCCATCAGCTTCGTCGGCTCCATAATCGGCTCGTAATAGCCGACACGGTAGCCACCGATATCCACCTTTTCGCCGGGTTTGAGCGTGAACGCCATTTTGCTGCTGAACGTGCCGCCGAACGGCCACTCATATTGCGGGTTGTCCGCAAGGCCAACGTACAGGTCGTGTCCCAGGTACTTTTCAATGGACGGCCAGCGTATCCACTCGAACCGCCAGGGGTACGCTTTGCCCAGATTGGTAATGAACCAGCGGGGTTCCACTACAAACGTTTTGGCTTCGCCCGCGCTGTCGCTCGATGCGCTGCCCTCGTCCACGCCCGGAGGCGTAATGCGCAGTTTCACGCTGTTGCGCGGGTCGGTGCTGGGGTCGGCGGGGCGCATGTCTTTCGCTTTGCCGGTCATGCCCTCCATCGCGATTTTGTAGCCGTACACGTTTTGCGCGGCTTCCCCCTCAATTACAGTCACGCGAACCGTGCGCTCAAACGTGTTGGAAACCACGATACCAACGATAAGCAAGCCCATGCCGACATGCGCGAGCCAGCCGCCCGCATTAAGCGGTTTGGCGCGGAACACGCGGTACGTCAGCATCGCGTTGGAAAGCGCGACGAACACGCCGAGCGACGACAGCAGAACCACCAGAACGCGCTGCAAGGTCGGATTGAACCAGTAGTGCATCGTGCTGCTGTAATCACTCGGTTCCATCGCCTGCTGCAAGCCAACGGTCGCGTTCTGCACCCAGAAGATCATAAAGAAGCCGAAGCCCACCATAATCAGCCAGGGCGCGATCAGTTTGCGCAAAAACTTTTCCGGGTCCGTCCGCTTCCACGCCAGCCAGGGGACGCAGCCAAGCGTAAGCGCGAACAGAATGGTCAGGGGCATCATCACCTGATTGTAAAAGAACGGCTGCGGCTGCGAGGGGCGTTTGTGCATCCAGCTCATAAACAGCGGTGTCGTGGTTCCGAACGTCACAGCAAGACACGCCAGAATCATCAACATAATGCTGACGAAGAACGCGAAGTCACGGGAAACAAGGGTATCGCCGGTTGTCGGGCGGCGCGGCATTTTGCCCACACGGGTAAGCCACAAAACAAGTCCGCCGATGCCGTACAGCAGCAGCATGGTTTCCATGAAAAACAGACCGCTTTTGCTGATGTTGTCGAAAGCGTGAACCGAAAGCATCGCGCCGTTCGCGTCCTTGCTGGCTAAGGCTCCCGACCGGGTCAGGAACGTGCCGAGCAGAAACAGCCAGAAGGCGAACAGGCCGAGGAACGTATTGGTTCGCGCCATGCCGTCGCGCGATTTCTGCACGACAAGCCCATGCACAAGCGCGGTAATCGCCAGCCAGGGGAAGAAACTCGCGTTTTCGACCGGGTCCCACGCCCAGAAGCCGTGCCAGCCCTGCGTCTCATACGCCCAGTAGCCGCCCATAAACAGGCCAAGCCCAAGCGTGGCGCACGTCAGGAGGGCATACGGCATCACCCGCGCCGTCCAGCCCTTGTAATCCTTCCACAGGAGGGCGGCGACGGCATAGGCATAGGGAACGGCAAGCGAGGCGAAGCCGAAGAAAATGGTGGGCGGATGAATGGTCATCCAGTAGTTTTGCAGCGAGGGTGTCAGTCCCTGCCCGTCCGGTGGAACCGTACTCCACATGTCGGGATGAACCGCCGTCAGATAGTGGAACGGCGACTGTTTGATGAGTATGGCGCACAAAAACGTCAGCACGGATACGAAGAACGGCATTACCCGCGCCTCGTACTTGCCCGCTTTGGCAAACACAAGGAAGCCGATTAGAGCCGTCCAGAATGCCCACAGCAGGAAACTCCCCTCCTGTCCCGACCACGTTGCCGCGAACCGTATCCAGTGGTGGAACAGCCAGTGCGAGGCGGTATCCGTCGGCAGGGCGCGCAGATCGTTGCCCGTGTGCGAAAAAGCGTAATCGTACTGGTACTTGTTGTTGTACACGATCACGCACAGCGACGCGAAGGACGCGAACACGCCGAGCGCGGTCAGCAAATAACCGCCGCGCGCCACTTTGCGCCACTGGCGATCCTTTTGCGGACGCAACAGAGCCAGCCCATACGCGCCCATCGTGAAAAAGGAGGCTATCAGGCCGAGCCAGATGGCCCAGGTTCCAAACTGTCCGGTAGTCATGCTAAATCTGCGCCTTTGTAATAAACAGAAATGCCGCTGAAATTTCGGTCGTAGACAAAGCGTTTACGACTCGGTCAGGTCTATTGACCTGCGCTGGCAACTTTGTCCGTCGCGCTTTGCGGCTTCTTCGCTTTGTCCGCGCTGTCGTATTTGGAGGGACACTTTACGATCATGCTGTTAGTGTCCAGATACTCCCGACCATCCGCGTTTCGGCGTACCATGCCCGTCGCGGCGGTTTCCGGGGCCGTGTCGAAGGCGTCGGGTTTGGCTCCCTTGTACACCACTTCGATACGCTCTTTATTGTCGTCCTCAATCTGGAAACGCAACGCCCCGATAGCCCGGTCATAGTTCACGGTGTCGTGCAGGATTTTGCCCTTCACCTGAACGGGTGTGGTCGACGCCCGCGCATCCTTGATGCTCAGGTACTGCGGAACCGCGCCCATAAAGGCGAAAGCGGCAAAGCCCAGCGCCAGGCTGATGACGAAAAACGCAAAGATATATGCAGGTTTCACAGGTCGTCTCTTTCCTTGTTCCCCTGCCTGTTTTCCAGGCGGCGCAGGGAGCGGTCGAGATACAGCAGGTAACAGAAAATGCCGATCCAGGTGACAAGCGTTACCGCCATGACAAAATTCAAGCCCATCGTAATTCTCCTACGCTTTCGCTCGGCGTTTCTGCTTCTATTTCTCTTCTATTGTCCCATGCTTCCCTGCATTTGCGCAAGTTGGCGTTTCACACTAAGCGTGTGAATTCGGCAACGCAGTTGGAACAGCCACACGAACAGCATATTGAAAGCGATGAACGACAGCAGCAGAATCGTGTTATAGTCGGCGCTATTGTTGCTCGGTTTCGTCAGCACGGTTGACGGATGAAAGGACGCCAGAATACGCGGCACGATCCAGATCAGGAAGAAAGCGGGAACCAGCGTAATAATGGTGTACACGGCGGATAGCCTTGACCGCCGCTCCGGGTGTTCGCTGTTCGCGCTACGCAAAACAAGATAGGAAGCGTACAGCATCAGCATCATGACAATGCGCGTTTGAGCCGGATCCCAGTTCCAGTAGGCCCCCCACACTGCCCGCGAAAAGATGCTGCCCGTAATCGTGGTCAGGATACAAAACAGAAATCCCAACTCCATTGCCGCCGCAGATTTGCCGTCCGATTCGAGCGTCTTCTTATTGAGCAGCACAAACACCGCGTACACGGTTGCCACCGCGTAGCAAATTGACGACAAAACCGCAACCGGCACATGGAAGAACACAATGCGGGAGTTATTCCCCACGCCGCCAAAGCCCTGCGCCCCCTTCGCAATGCAGAACGCGCCATAAATCACGACCGCCATCAGCAGGCCCGTTCCATATTTCCACCACGCGCCTTTGATGCTGACACGCCTGTCAGCATCCAGAGCCTGCTCCGCCAGAGGTCTGTCCGATTGGGTTGGATAAGTTGCCATCGTTGGTTAATCTTCCCACACAAAATGAAATGTTACAGCGGACAGGGCAATCAGAAAAATACCGAAACTCAGCAGCCCGCCGACCGCTTTGAAAACAATCAGGAACGGTGCGTCTATTAAATACACGGTACGCGCCGCGTTCAGCAATAGCACCAGAAACACGAGCAGCATGGGCAATCCCAACGCGCCGTACAAGGCTCCCGTACCCCGCGATTTGGCGGCAAGCGCGGCCACAAACGTTGCCGAAGCCGACAATCCCACACATCCGCTCAACATCGTCAGCACAAATACGAGCGGCTTCTGTCCGGGCGGCAAATCCACCGCCAGCATGTACAGGGGCGTGGCAACAAGTGAAATCGCCGTCACCAGAACAAAATTGTACAGTAATTTGCCCGCGTACACCGCTTCCGGTGACATGCACAGGCGCAGCGCGGTTGTCGTACCGGTCTCTTCCTCATGTACGAACGAGTGCGCCAGTCCCGCAAACGCCGCAAAGCACAGCAGCACCCACAACATTGCAAACCGGCTCGCGTCATCCCAGGAAGGTAGCTTCTGCCCCAGCCCATTGATCGTAATCGTATCCTTGAGCGTACTCGTCGCCAGCGCGATCAGCATCAGGGCGCAAAGGGTAAATAATCCCACGGAACTCACCGCTACTTTGGTACGCATCTCCGCCCGCAGGTCTTTGCGGAACAGGGCAGCCGCTTCGCGGGCAAAGGATGAAGGATGAAGGATGAAGGATGAATTCTCTTCTTGTCCGACATTAGTTTTAAGCGCAGGAAAGGAAGTCGTAAGGAGTGTTTCTGCTCCATCCTTCATCCTTCATCCTTCGTCCTTTCCTAATCGTACCTGTACCGTTCCCCATTGCTCCTCACGCGGCTCGTTGGTGGCGACAATGGTTAAGCCGCCGCCGGGACGGGTTTGCTGCGCGGCGATGACCTGCTCCACCATTGCCATGCCGTCTACATCTAAATTGGCGGTTGGTTCGTCCAGCAGCAGAATGGGCGGGTTTCCAATCAAGGCAAAAGCGTATTTCAATCGCTGCCGCATCCCCGACGAATACGCGCCAACCAGGTCGCGCCCCCGCCCTCGCAATCCTACCAGTTCCAACACGTCGCGCAACTGCTGATGTTTCAGCGGCGCACCGCGCAAACGGGCGAAAAACTCCAGATTTTCCACGCCGGTCAATTCGCGGTACAGAGTTAAATCGGGCGCGACATAGCCGATGATTTGCCGCCGTGTTCGCGCGTCCAGATCGCGTTCATCCATCTGTACGCGAACCGTTCCCGATGCGGGCGGCAGCAATCCGGCGATGATTTTGAGCAGCGTACTTTTGCCCGCGCCGTTTGCGCCCATCACCAGTCCGACTTCGCCTGTCCGCACCGTCAAACTCACGCCCGAAAACACGCGCCGCAATCCGAACCGATGCTCCACATTTTCCAATTCAACCAGTAAGGACATAGGCTTTAATGAATAATTTGTTTCTATGCTTTGTTGGACAGGAGGCGCGGCGCGAAGTTGCGTGTATTTACAGATACATGCACCCTGTGAGTGCCGTGAGTTGAAACACGCGGCTGTGTCCTTCCCTGCGGGCGTCCACCCGCAGGGAAGGACACAGCCGCGCAATTTATTGCACGGACGCCATAATTTTCATCCGCTGTAACGCCGCATCATAAAAAGCGCGCTTTCCGCATCCATTTGTGACCCCAACCGTTCCATTTCCTGCGTCTCTTCCGCGCTCAAACCGCTTATCATCAACTTTTCCACCAATTCTTGATACCGGTCACTGCCGGAGAACAGTTCCATTCGCGTCCTGAACCTTTCCTGATACTTATATCTACGTATAGTATACCAGAGTCAACAACCCGGCAGCGAACTTTCGCCACCGGGTTGAATAGTTCCCCTTCCCCCCATCTTGCGTGTTTCTGCTTCGCTTTGAAAATACGCTGTTGTGGGAGAAGGGGTATGTCCACAAGTGGACGCCATCCATTGAGGGCCAGTTACGGCACAGTGACCTCGACTTTTTGGGTGGCTTTATTGTTGGCGGCATTGAAGGCGGCGACTTCGATGGTGTGCTTGCCCGGTGTTAGAGGCAGGGTGGTCAATCCGAAACCCTCGTTAGTAGAGTCGAACAGGCCGTCTCTGGCAACAGCGGCCAGCCAGTCGCCGCCGTCTATGCGGTACTGCACAGCCGTAATCGTAATCAAACCCTGTGACGCGCTGCCACTCAGGGTGACGCGCCGATCCGCGCCAAGCAACGGCGTTCCGCTCAGGGTCAATTGCGGCAGGCTGTTACAGATTACGAATGGCTCGGAAATCGCCTGCGCCGTTTGTGGGTCGGAGGGATTACTCGCGTAATCCGAAGCCACCACTTTCAGCCAGTACGCGCCATCGGGCAGGGTTTTGGTGTCCCACGTTTTGGAGGTTTCGCGGGAGCCGATTCCCCCTGCATTACTGCTTCCCCCATTTGCCGCCATTCGCCGCTGCGCCGATTCCAGCACCATGCGCCGCACGGATTCGGGCGCGTTCTGCGCTTCCAATCGCTTCTGAATTTCGTCCAGCGACAGCGCGGGCGCAGCCGCGCTTCCACTCGCGCCGGACGCGGCGACAGCGGCAGGAGTAGCAGCGGAGGAAGTGGAAGCCGCTGCCGCGTTGGGCAGGGATTTCCAGTTTACGCCGTCGTTGGAATAGTACAACTCATAACTGAGCGTGTCGCCGTCCGGGTCCAGTCCCAGCCAGCGAACCGTCTGCGATTTGGCCCACCGTTCGCCCCCCTGTGGGGACGCGAAGCCCACGCGGGGAGCCTGATTGCGCGGCATGTACGAGAGACTCACTTCGCGCACTGAAGGCGCATCCACTCCCGCCATGTTCGCAGCCGACACGCCGGATGAACCCGACGCGGGAATCAGCGTCAGGCGATACTGGATGAACCGGGCGGGCGGACTGGTAATTCGGTTCTCGTTGCCGCCCACAGGCGCAGCCGCTTTCCAGTCGCTCCATGTCGCATCGGGTTCCGCCACATTGCCTGTCCGGGTGGCAACCGCCATTTTCGCGCCATTCGTCAGTGCCGCGTTGACGCGCAACGCGCCCCACTGACTGACCAGTTTGGCGTCATGAATTACGCTTTCAAAAGTGCCTGCGCCCGTTGGCCTGCCATCCGGGTTGGGCGTGTTTTCTCCCGCCGCCGTGTACAATTCGCCGATGTTGCCCGTGCCGATAATCGGCGTGTTGTCTGGCAGCAGGCCGAGGGTCAGAAAGTCCACGTCGCGGGGATTGTCTAAGGGCTGAACAACCGGATGTGTCGGGTCGGCGGTAGACGGGAAGATATGGTACGCGGCATTGACCGTTGTGGCGTACAGGGTTCCGTCTTTCGCCGCGCGCAGGCCCGTGTAGAAACTGGTGGCGCGGTCATACGCCACGGTCGCCAATCCGTCCGGCGTAATACGGTACAGGATACCCTTTGGCCCGGTTCCCGCGTACACAATCCCGCTGCTGTCTACGGCAAGCGCGGTGACGCTGTTTTCTCTGGCGTCGTACAGAACGCTGCTTTTGCCGTCCGGCGTAATGCGATAAACGATTCCCTCACTGCCCGTACCCATATACAGGTTGTCCTTGCCGTCAACGGCTATGGACGTGATGTAGTCGGCGGGCGTTTTCACAAACGGTTTAAGCGCGTCTGTGCGGGTCGGGTCGGGCGCGGAATAGCCGACGGGAATTTTATAGATGTTTCCTCCCCCGCCCGGACCCGCGTACACATTGCCCTGACTGTCTTCAGCCAGCGCAAGGATGTATTTTTCCGGCAGGGTTGCGGTCAGGGTATACGTGCCGTCCTGCTTGACGTGAAACAACTGGCCCTTCACGCTGCTGCCCGCCCACATCGTGCCGTCTTTTGCCAACAACAGGCTTTGCACGGACACGATGGGCAGTTGCGCGAAGGTTTTCAGGCCGCCGTTCGCGTCCACTTTGAGGATTTTACCCGTCGTGCCGGTTCCCGCGTACACATTGCCCTGATTATCCGTGACCACTGACCAGATGTAGGTTTCGTTTGTGGTGGCAAGGCGGCGCAGGCGCGACGCGAGCCGCAGTTCCCCGGTTGCCGCCACGCTGGTTCCCATGAACTTGCCGGACGCGAAGCCGTTCGCGCCCGTTTGCCGCCATACCTGCAGTTGGCGGGCGACGATTTTCACGGGTTCGTTGTCATTGGGCGTGGTGGCGGGTTTGGTGTCGCCGGTCACAACAGGGGGCGCGACAGCCACAGGCGCAGGCGGAACCACAACTGCCTGCTTGCCGTTTTTAGGTTTGGCGTTCTTGTCCGTTTTGGTTTTGTCGTCGGTAACGGGCGGCTTCAGCGGATTTACGGGTGGGTCCTGCTCTGCCGTTGTCTCATTTACCCTTTTCGCGCCTGTCAGTTCGTCCAGCCAGCGTTGCGTCTCGTTACCGAACTGCAATAAACCCATGTTCGCGGTGTCGGGAGTGGCTTTGGCGTCATCGTCCTGCGCGGACGCGCTGCTGCTGCCGCTCTGGAGCGACGAGGAGGAGCTGCTGCCGGTGGAGGTAGCAGCGCCGGACGAACCTGGGAATGTGACCGGGCCGGGTATCTCCTGCGTGTTCTTGCGCACGACGGTCACGACAAGCTGCTGCGTCCCGCTCACGACGTAATCCGTCGGGGCGGTTGTTCGCACTTCGTCGCGCTCGATACGAACGCCGGAATTGCGGTCGCTGCGCATCAGCACGGCCAGATTGGGCGGCAGTTGCGACAGTTTTTCACCCTCAATTGCGGGCGCGGCGGTGTTCAGGACAAGACGCGCTACCATATCGGTATTGGTTTCCCGCGCGCTCAAACGGGCCAGCATCTGCCGCACGTTGACGGGCGGAGCCTGCGTGTCCTGCGCCCCACCCCCGGACAGAATGAACGGGCCAATGCGCGTCACGGTTGCCGAGCCGCCGCGCACGGCAAGGGCGTAGCGTCCCGTTGGCGTGTCGGAGGGGATTTTCAGCGTCAGGTTTTTGTAAATCGGGTCGCGGCGATAGGGTTTCAGCACAACGCCAACGTCCAGCGTATCCCCCGGTTCATACCGTCCCTGCTTGAGGAAAATGCGCTCGATGGTAGCCGTGTTATGCCCGCTGTACAGGTTCACGGTCATGCTCGCGCCTTTGATCGGCAGGGGATAAAACGGGTTGCCGCTGATGATTCCCGTAATGTCGGTCAGGTCTTTGGTCACGGCCTGCGAAATATCATCGGCGTCGAACAGCAGATTGGTTCGCGTGGTTTTGCCCACCTCGCCCGCCTCGACCGTTGTGGTCACGCGCGCCATCATGTCACCCGGCATGTTGTGGATGCGCGACACGGCGGCCTGTCCGATCATGCCCATCAGGGCGGCGGTCAGGTCAGGATGCTGGAACATCTGCGTATGGAACGTTTGGATGCGGTGCGTGCTTTCGTCGTTGACGGTAATCGTAAACGGAATCTGAAACGGCTTGCGTCCCAATTCCGCGCCAACGGAAAAGTTGCGATCCTGCGTAAATGTGCCGACAACCGGGCCGGCCTCGGCAATGATATGCGACGACTGCAAGCCAGAAAACACATCCACGACGGATGCGGTTGTGGTAGCCGCGTTCAATGCGCCCATGCCCATAAACGGATGCCCGAATCCCAGTATACGGTTGCCCTTGCGGTACGTCACGGTTCCAAACGCGCCGAACTCCACATCACCCGACGACAGAAACGTGCCGAATACGGAACCCGGCTTCAGCGTCGAGGCGGGAATATTAGCCTTGCCCGCGCCCATCACGGGAGCCTGCTGCAAAGTCATGGCAAACCCGCGCTTGTCCAACTCCTTCTGAAAAAGCGCCACTTCCTTTTCGGTCACGCCACTGACGGACGCGAATGTGGTCGCCCGGTGCAGCACGGCGCAATCAGACCGACTCGCCAGTTTGCTGTTCGGACCGGCGTTCAGCACAACCGTTTTAATCCGCCTGTTCCCCACTGTAATCGGCGAAGGCAGAGTAATCGTTTCAGGAGTTGATAGTTGATAGTTGATAGACGATAGAGCCGTTTTCCCTTTATCCTTTTCCTTTTTTCCTTTTCCCTCTCTCTGTCTCCCTGTCTCCCTGTCTCCCGGTCTGTTCTTATCCGTCGGTGACGGATTGCCGCCGCCGGGTGTGGGCGGCTTATCGGCGGGCTGGAAATAGGGTGGGGTTTGCGGGATGTCGGGGTCCCAGGCTTCCAGCATGTCTTCAATGGGCGTGACCATGCCGATGGGTTCTTTGGGCCACTGTTCGCCCTGCGAAAACGCGCCGATGCACTTGTCGTTGATATAGATGGGGCTGCCGCTCATGCCGTGAATGAGGTTTGCGCCCCGCTCGGTAATCGGGCCGCCCTTCATTCGCACCAGAATCAGGTCATGCCCGTTGTTGACCTTGCGCATGATGCCGATAACCGTCACTTCAAAGCGCGAAATGGTCGTTCCCTTGAACGTGGTCAGGCCATAGCCCGTCATTCCCGGCTTTATCTTGCTCAGGGGCAGGATGTCGGAATAATGCGGCGCGGCGGCCTGCGCGGGCCGTCCGACACTGCCAACACCAAACAACGCGCTCATTCCCACAACCGCAGCGAGCGGGCGGCGCGAACCAAACTTCCTGCGAAAAGCGGACAAAGCGGACATATTATGGGTAGTTCCCTTCGTAAAACAGGTGGTTAGGGTTTTAGGGTTCTATGGTTTCAGGTTAGGATTGTAGTAGTAGACCAACACTTCTACTACAGGTTGCACATAGATACTTTCAGCCTAAAACCCTAAAACCATAGAACCCTAAAACCTAGTAACTCTTCATCAACGGTTCGCCAATGGTTTCGAGTGTGTTGCCATCGGGGGCAATGCGGCGAAAGAAGCAGGAACGGTAGCCTTCGTGACAGGCCGCGCCGACTTGTTCCACTTTCACGAGCAGACAGTCCTGATCGCAGTCCACATAGAGTTCTATAACGTGCTGCGCGTTACCGGAAGTTTCACCTTTCACCCAGAATTGTTGACGCGAACGACTCCAAAAAGTAACGCGCTTTGTTTCCAGCGTCCGTTTCACGGCTTCCTGGTTCATATAACCGACCATCAGCACGTCGCCATTGGCCGCATCCTGCACCACGGCGGGAATCAATCCATTGCCGTCATATTTCAAATCCTGCTGTATTTGCACCAAATGACTCCTTCATAATTAATTTGAAAAATCGTTCCAGAAGGCTCTAAGCCATCGCGTGAAACTGCGCCTCGTGCAAACGCTGGTACACGCCGCCTGCAAACATCAAATCGCGGTGCAATCCCTGTTCTGCAACCCCGGTTTCATCTACAACCACAATTCTATCGGCGTTCTGAATGGTCGCCAGTCGGTGCGCTATAACGAGGGTGGTGCGGCCTACCGCCAGTTCCGACAGCGACGCCTGTATCGCCCGCTCGGTTTCCGTGTCCAATGCGGACGTGGCCTCATCCAGTATCAGAATCGGCGGGTTCTTGAGGAACATACGCGCAATCGCCAGCCGCTGTTTCTGCCCGCCGGAGAGTTTCACGCCGCGCTCTCCAATGATCGTGTCCAATCCTTCGGGCAACTGCGAAATCATGTCGTCCAGTCGCGCCCGCCGCGCCGCTTCCCACAATTCCGGTTCGGTCGCGTCCAGTTTCCCGTAAGCGATGTTGTCCCGAATCGAACCGGCGAACAGGAACACATCCTGCTGCACGATGCCGATGTTGCGGCGCAGGGAGGCCAATGTCATTTGGCGTATGTCTATGCCGTCAATGGTGATTCGGCCCGTTTCGATCTCGTAAAAGCGCGGCACGAGCGAACAAATCGTGGTCTTGCCCGCCCCGCTCGGCCCGACAAACGCCACGGTTTCTCCCGCCGGTATCACCAGGTCAATATCGTTCAGCACCTTTTTATGAGACTCGTAGCCGAAACTGACGCCCTCAAAGCGAATGTCGCCGTGCAGGTGTCCAATGTCTTTCGCGTCCGGCGCGTCGGCAATATCGGGAACGGTTCCCAACAACTCGGTATAGCGTTTGAAGCCCGCAATGCCTTTGGGATACGTTTCCAGCACGGCGTTGATTTTTTCCACAGGCCGGAAGAACACGTTCACGAGCAGCAGAAAGCCCATAAAGCCGCCCACTGTCAATTGTCCATGCAGCACGAAATACGCGCCCGCGATCATCACGAAAAGCTGCACGATCCGCATGGTCATGTAACTCAGGGACATGCTTTTGGACATCAGGCGGTAGGCATCCAGTTTCGTATCGCGGTACTTCAGGTTGTCGTGGGCAAACAGGCTTCGCTCGTGGTCTTCATTGGCAAACGCCTGCACCACGCGAATCCCGCCCACGTTCTCCTCGATCCGCGCATTGAAATTCCCCACCTGACTGAACAGGGAACGCCATGTCCGCGTCATGGCCGCGCCGTACCGCGTGGAAATCCACGTCATGGGCGGAACCACAAGTCCGGTAAGCAGCGCGAGTTTGGGATTGAGCGCGTACATCAGGAAGAACGAGCCGAGAAAGGTCATCACGGCAATAAAAGCGTCTTCCGGGCCATGATGCGCCACTTCGCCGACCTCTTCCAAATCTTTGGTGACGCGGGCGACTAAATGGCCGGTCTTCTGGTTATCGTAGAAGCGAAACGAGAGTTTTTGCAGATGGTCGAAAATCTTGCGCCGCATCTCGGTTTCAATGGCGATGCCCAGCACATGCCCCCAGTAGTTGACGATATACTGCAAGCCCGTGTTCAGCAGATAGATAACGAGCAGGCCGATGGCCGCGCTCAGGATCAGACTCCAGTTCTGGCTCGGCAGCAATCTATCCACGAACGTTCGGACGGCAAGCGGAAACGCCAGTTCCAAAAGTCCCGAAATCACGGCGCACGAGAAATCAAGCACAAACAGGCGGCGGTGAGGCCGATAATACGCGAAAAATTGACGTAGCATATCTGATTATACCTTGCGCGGGCGGGATGCGCCTGACAAAAAGGAGAAAGTTCGCGCAGGAACATGGCAGGGCAGTGTAGAATCAGCGTGAAACACCCGCGCCGCTTGAACGTTCCCGTTGTGTCTTCCTGCCGATTTCCGACTGCGTTCAAGCCAATTGTCTTTCGCGCGGGTCGTAAGGAGTGTTGTCATGCAATCTCGCGCAAAATGGCTTCTGGCCGCCATGATGTTTTTGAACTATGCGGCATGGGGATCGTGGATGCCCATTCTCAGCGCAACCCTGATTAACCGCCATGTCTCTCCCGCGCATGTGGGGGGTATTTACGGCGCGTTCTGGCTTGGCTGCGTTATTTCTCCCTTCCTCGGCGGACAGCTTGTAGACCGCTTTATGGCGTCGCAGGTGTTTTTGGGCATTTCGCATCTGCTCGCGGCGGGCGCGGCCTACATCATGTCGCTGCAAACAACGGATCAGGGGCTGTGGATGTGGATGCTTATCTGGGCGGTGCTGTTCGCGCCCAGTCTGGGAATTACCAACTCGGTCGCCTTTCAGCAGATCGAAAAAATGGGCGGCGATGAGCCGAGCCGTGAACGCGACTTTTCGCTGATACGCACGGCAGGCACATTGGGATGGATTGCCGCAGCCTTTGTCCTTGTGGAATTTTTGCAACTGAGCCATGCGGACGCCAAAGCGGTATCGGGGCCGATTCCCGAACTGCAACTGACTGCCATCTTCGGCGTTTTAATGGGCGTGTTCTCGTTCTTCCTGCCCAATACGCCGCCCTCAAAGGAGAAGCGCGAAGACCCGCTTGCTTTCCGCAGAGCGACCGCGCTGTTCAAGACCGTGCCGGGGTTTGGCGTGTTCATGGCGATCTCGTTTTTTGCCGCAACGGAGTTCATGTTCTTCTACGGCCTGTCGGCGCAATTTCTTGAAAGCAAGGCTATTCCGCACAACCTGATCCCGATTGTGAAAAGCATCAGCCAGATCACGGAACTTGTTGCATTGGGCGTACTGTTGCCCCTACTGCTGCCCAAAAAAGGGATGCGCTGGTGTCTGCTGGTGGGAAGTTTCGCGTGGCCGTTGCGTTACATCATTTTTGCCATCGGCAAGCCTATCGTGCTGGTGGTATTGTCGCTTGGCCTGCACGGATTTGGCTATGCTTTCGTACTGGTGGTGCAGCAGCTTTACGTAGACCGCGTTGCGCCTAAAGATGTTCGCGGCAGTGCGCAGAGTCTGTTGACGTTTACCACGCTGGGCATTGGAAACGTGTTGGGAAGCTACTTCAGCGGTATGGTTCAGCAGCATTTCACGACGAACGGCACGACAGATTGGGTTCCGGTGTTTATTCTGCCTGCCGTCACAACCCTGATCTGCGCTTTCGCGTACATGGTAACTTTCCGTGAACCCCATGGCGAGCCAACGCATGTGGGAACGGCGGAACTGGAAATACCAAGCGCGACAGGTTAGACGGGGATGTAACGTTTGTCGAACCTGCGCCGTCTAAACGGCGAACAGTTTGCGCGTTTCGCGGCTGTTCCCTTTCACATTCTTATGTGATAAGGAATAGCCGCTTTACTCTGTTTTTATAAGTCGCGCTATGCCGCAGGACGCGACGGAATGAATTCTACAAGTGTTGAAAGCCCGCTTGTTTGAACGCCGCAACGTTACAACGGAATGAATTCCTTTGCTGTGAAGCCCAAGGCTAATGGACTAATCAGTTAAACATGGTACATAGCACTGGAAAGTTGTGCTGTTCCAGAAGCGAGCAAGGAAATTCTGCTGTCTTCAAGTAGGTTTCGAACTCTTCAGCTAAAACGGCAAGCGTCGCACATTGATGGTTGTGTCCGACCGCTTTTCTGGCGGCTTTCCAGACATGTTCCTGCGGGTTCAACTCCGGGCAACCGGGTGGAAACCACAGGACTTCCAAGCGCGGGTTCGCTTCCAGAACCGCGCGAACCGCTTCGCCTTTGTGCCAGGGAGCGCGATCCCATAACAGCAGAAGAGGTAAGTTCGGGTAGGCGTCGAGCAACTTCTGCAAGAACAAGGCGGATACCTCGCTGTTCATCAAGGCGGAGCGCAACAGGGTTTCCTTGCCGGTTGCCATATTGAGTGCTCCGTAGAAGTGCGTGTTGTCCCGACTGGCACTTACGGGCACAACCGGCGTGTGGCCTTTCTTGGCCCACACGCGCATCAAGGTGGCTTGCAGGTACGCGCTGGCTTCGTCGCCCGCGAGTAAGATCGTCTTGGGCGCGTTTAACGCCACATCGAGGATTTTTTTTCCAGGTGTTCCTCGAATTCCATGAGCTTGGTCGCGTTGTGGCTCTTATATTGTTTCTCAGGACGCTGGTAGCTCATCTCGCAGGTACGCAGCAGGGTGCGCAAGGACGTCCGGCTCTGGTATACAACGTTGTAGTCACGGGCTAAGAGGGTGACAAGATCGGAGACACTCCAAAACTGCCCGTCCCCCTGGCATTTCTCCTTGCCCAACAACTGAGTGGGAGTGTAGCGATGCAACTGGTTCTGCAAGGCTTCGAGTTGTTCGCCCGATAGACGCGCCCGGTTGCCGCCGCGTCGGGCATCCACGAGCGCGGTGAGGCCGTGTTCCTGATAGGCGCGTGTCCAGCAGAATAGGCGAGTACGGCTACACCCGCAGATGTCTTGGATTTCGGCAACAGAGTAGCCCAAGCCATACAGACGAACAGCTTGGTAGCGGCTTTTAGTGTTAGCATCCTTGCAATGCAGGTATGCAGCGTTCAATGCGTTGGCGTCGGCTTCATTGAGGTGAAAAGTTCGTTGGCTCATACCTCAGTGTACCATGTTTAACTGATTTGTCCATAAGTGTCCTTCGGACACGCGAGTCTCTGCAAAGAGAGTTATGTCCGAAGGACATTTGGCGCGAAGCGCCCATAGCAAAGGAATTCATTCCGTTGCAGCAGACAGGCTTTCAACACTTGTAGAATTCATTCCGTCGCGTGGGTCACGGTTATCACGTAAGGAGAAACAAGCCATGAACCGTCGTTTTCAATCATTTTTAGGGACCACTGCCGCGTTGCTGGCGACGGCAGGCATGGCGCAGCCCGGACAGGCGCAGGGAATCCTGTTTCCTGAAGCCCACGTTCGCCCGACGCATCCCATTCCCGTTCCTGTACCCCTGTTGCAGCCGTTTTACGTGAAGGATTTGCGGGTCAACGCCACCATTCACGACGCGGTTGCCGAAACCGTTGTGGAGCAAACCTTCGTCAACGACAGCAGCGTGGAGCAGGAGGGCACGTATCTGTACCCCCTGCCGGAGGGCGCAAGCCCGACCGCGTTCAGCATGACCGTTGGCGACCGGACGCTGGAACCCAAAATTTTAACGCGGGAAGAGGCGCGGGGCATTTACGAGGAGATTGTGCGGCGGCGGCGCGACCCGGCTCTATTGGAATACGTCGGGCGCGGTCTGGTGAAAATCAGCGTGTATCCCATACCCGCGCATGGCGAACGCAAAATCTCCCTGCGCTATACGGAAGTGCTGAAACCCGAAAACGGCCTGCGCAAATACGCCTACCCGCTTTCCACGTCCCGTTTCGGCGCGCGTCCGGTGGGAACAGCGGTTGTCAGCATCAAACTCGCCACGCAATCGCCCATCAAAAACATCTATTCGCCCACGCACGAGCTTGCGGTGCGCAAAACCGATGAACACAGCGCGTCCGCTTCTTATGAGGGCAGCAACGACGCTTCGGATCGCGACCTGAGTTTGTATTTCAGCACAAACAATGAGGATGTGGGCATGTCCCTGCTGACGTACAAGAGCGGGGATCGGGACGGCTATTTTGTCCTGCTTGCCTCGCCCCGCGTGTCCATTCCCAAAGAAAAAATTCTGCCCAAACAGGTTGTTTTCGTGCTGGACAGAACGGGTTCGATGGCGGGCAAGAAGATCGAACAGGCGCGAAAATCCCTCCTCTATTGCCTGAACAGCCTACATAAAGAGGATCGTTTCGACGTGATTACCTTCAGCGAGTCGGCGGAAATCCTGATGCCCAAGCTGGAACCGGCAAGCGAGGCGAACGTCAGCCGCGCCCGCAAGTTCGTGGAGAACATCGAAGCGTCGGGCGGAACCAACATTGATGAGGCTCTCCGCGCCGCCCTGAAACTGGTCAAGGACGATGCGGGAACCCAAAAGATGGTGGTATTCCTGACGGACGGCCTGCCCACTGTGGGCGAAACCAACATCAACACCATTTTACAGCACGCCCGCGAACTGAACGGCGCGAAACATCTGGCGCAGGCGGGTGAGGGAAAAGGGAAGAGGGAAGAGGGAAAAGGCAATTCCCATCAAACGCGATTGGCGGGGTTGAAAGAGACGAAATTAGAAGAAGCGAAGGCGGGGGATGCTGAGGTTAATACGCAGGCGCGAATCTTCTGCTTCGGGTTGGGGTTCGACGTGAATGTGCCGTTTCTGGACCGATTGGGCGAACAGGAGCGGGGAGATAGCGATTTTATCAAGCCGGAAGAGGATGTGGAAGTGAAAGTATCCTCCTTCTTCGCCAAAGTCGCCTCGCCTGTGCTGTCGAATGTGAAACTGGCGTTCGATGGCGGGGACGTGTACGATGTTTTTCCCAAACAACTGCCCGACCTGTTCAAAGGGTCACAATTGGTGATTACGGGGCGGTTCCGGGGCGACAGGTCGGGAACAGTCCATCTGGCAGGAATGGCGAACGACAGCCAGGAGACATTCAAAGCGGGCGCGCCGTTCGGCAGCGCGGGCGGCGAAAACGGCTTTGTGCCGCGTTTATGGGCGCAGCGCAAAATCGGCTTTTTAATTGACCAACTGCGGCTGAACGCCGCGACAAGCCCGCAGGGGAACAAAGAACTGATTGATGAGATTGTGCGCCTGTCGCGGGAATACGGTATCATCACGGAGTACACCTCATTCCTCGTGGATGACCGCGAACAACGCGCCCTCAGTCTGCGCGGCAGGGACGGTTCGCTGTTCAAACTGGACGAAGCGAACAGCCAGATTTTGCGCCGGGAAGTGGCCGGTCGCGCGGCACAGTACGGCGCAACCGGATTAGGCGTGACCGATCAGAGCGCGCGGGCCAAAGACTACAAAAACGCTGATACAGTCGCGCCACGCTACCAGTCGGCGAACGGGGGCGTCTACGCGCTTTCGAGTGGCGGCGGTGGCACCGGCGGTTTGGGAGGCGGGGGCGCAGGCGGTTCCATCGGTACAGGTAGCGTCAACCTGCCGCAAGCCGTGTTCGCCGGCAAAGCCAAAACAGGCAACTTCGGAGGGGCGCGGTCGCAAGGCAACAGCTTGGGCGTATTCTCCGCATCCTCCGGCGACAACAACGCGGTTGTGGTACAGGCCGTCCATGACCGAACCTTCTACCGGCAGGCCAGCAACATCTGGCAGGATCAATCCTACGACGCCAAAGCCAACGGCCTGCTGAAAATACAGGCGTACAGCGACGCGCATTTCGCCCTGTTACGCGCCGTTCCCAGTCTTGCCGCGTACTCCTCCGTTGGTGATGAAGTGATTGTCCGATTGGGCAAAAACGCCATACAAATCGGCAAGGATGGCAAAGACAAACTCACCGAAGCCGAACTCAAACAGTTCACAGGTAAGTAGTCACGGCGAAAACACAACTGTGTTTCTGAAACTAACATCTGCGGCCTGCTGTCTGTTACAGCAGGCCGTATTTGACGTTGGCAGCAGGAAAATACGGTTCTATGGAGAATATTCTCCGTGAAATTTGTCAGGGAGGCTGATATGGCGCAGGCAACACTCACTCACATTCTTGAACAGATCAAGACGCTCGAACCGGACGAGTTACTTCAAGTAAATCAGGCGGTCAAATAGCAGCTTGAACCCATGACGGACGCGCAGAAACGCGCTGCTGTTCATCAGGCATTGCTTGACGCCGGAATAGTCAAAAAGATCAAAACGCCCCCGGTGAATTTCTCAGAAGCCCCGGCAGTACCCATTCAGGGCAAGCCGCTTTCAAAAACCATTATTGAAGAGAGACGCTAACCAGGAATGTATATTTGCATTCATTCGCGTGTATTCGCGGCTAAATTCTCTTCTTCTGGCTGACGGGAGCGCGTATGTCCCTGCCCGTGCTTGTTATAATTACCGGCCCGCCCTGCACCGGCAAAACCACGCTTGGACGCCGGATTGCGCAGGAGTTCGGCCTACCGTTTTTCTACAAAGACGGCTTCAAGGAGCGCATGTACGATGCCGTAACGGAAACAAGCGGCGCGAGCGACATTCCCCGCGACCTGTCGCGCCTGCTTGGGCGGTTCAGCATGGACAGCCTGCTGTTTGTGGCCGAAACCATGCTGGCAGCGCGGCAAAGCCTGATTCTGGAAGCCAATTTCGACAGCCGCCTGTTTTCGCCCCGGCTTGCGCAACTGAAACCGCGCTTTGATTTTCACGTAATGCAGATACAACTGAAAGCGGACGGCCCCATTCTGCTCGAACGCTTTATTCGGCGCGAACAAACCAATCGGCATCCGGGGCATCAGGGCTTGAAGCATCTGGAGGAGATGAAAGCCTTTTTGCTGCGCGGTGAGGAACAGGACCCTCTCGCCATAGAGGGCGACCTGCTCACGCTGAACACCTCCGACTTTGAACAACCTTTCTACCAACCCGTTCGCGCCCTTCTCGCCTCACGCCTGAAGCCACTGTAAAATGGTGGCAATGGGAGAGTAAACGCCATGCGCCGCTTCTGCTTCGTCGCGCCGGTCCTTTGCTGCGCCGTCAGCTTCTTCGCCTTGTCCACGCTTCCCGCGCGTGCGCAGGCCGCGCAAACCACGCCCGCGAAACCTCCCGGTTTGCTCGACACCCTACCCTACGACGCGGCGAAACGCGGCCCCCTCCTGCTAATTGAAGCGTCGGACGTGTGGGCTGTTTACACGTCTGCAAAAGGCAAAACGTCGCTGTCCGCGCTGACGGAAGCGCTTGGGCGGCGCGTTGTCGTTGTCGGTGGACTGACCGTAATTGTCCCTTCAACCATGCGCGTACTCGAAGAGCATCCCGGCAAGCCCAATCCCTTTGCCGGATTGAAAGCGCATGAGTGTCTCAAAGTCCTCCTGGCGTTACTGAATCCGGCACAGTGGGAACTGGCTGGAAGCGGGCAGGGCATCGGCGCGGGAGATTTGAACGACCAGCAGAAGGCGCTTTTTGCCGAACTCCTGCCCGAACAACTTGTTATTCAGCGCGCCAGATTCGTTCCCGGCGACAAACCAAACGAATATCGCGCTGAGTATCAGGGCGATAAGCAGGAATTCAATCCCAATATGGCCCGCCTGCGCCTGATTCGCCAGACGACGTTTCAATTCGCCAGAGAGGGCGCGAAGGATTACGGCTACCGGGCCACTGCCCGTCCGGCGGACGCGGGTGAAGAGCATACCATGTCGCCTATCGGCGGCGGAGCGCGGGCAGATAAGCCACCGGACGACAGCGGCAAGACAGACGTTTTCGCGCTGGGCGTTCCCATCATCCGCGCCGTACCCAACGCCTTGAAGCGCAGCCAACTCAATTTCAAATCGGCGAAAATGCGGGCGCAGGTTGCCCTGAATGAGAAAGAGGAACCGCTGGAGGACCTGCTGCAAAGAGTGGCGCAGGCGACGGGAATGGAACTGCTGTGCGATAAGCGTCTTGCCGATTTGCGCGTTGTCACGCGGATTGCGCCCAATCAAAGCGCGAGGGCAGGCGAGATTTTGCAGGCGCTGTGCTGGTCGGTGACGGGCGCGTTTCGACAGGTGGGCGCGTCCACGTTCCTGCTGACGGATGACATACAGGGCATCGGGACGCGCTTTGAACATCTGGACGAGTGGGCCGAAGAAGCCGGCATTGCCCGGTACAAGGCGATGCAGGAACTGGAAGGCGCAACCGCGAAAAACGACCCGCTTTCTCACATCAAGTTCGCGCCCGGCGATCCCTTCGCTCTCCCGCCTGATCTGCTCAAGCGCGCGGACGACGCTTATCGCGCTTCGCGGGAAACCGAAATCAATCCCGCCGACCTGCCGGAACCCCTGCGCAGGTCCCTCGACTTTCATTTAGAAGGGTTTTCCGCAGACGGCACAAAATTCCGCATGGACAGGGTAAGGGTTGGAACGCAGCTTTCCGCGCAGTATGTGCTTCCCAACGGCGCGGCTCTGGAAGTCCCCTTTGCGCAAAACATCGGCTCACACTATCTGCAAAATTTAGCCACTCTCCCGGCTCACGCGGTTGCGGCCCCACTATCCACCCCTGTTCCCGCCCCGCCAATGCCCATGCCCGCAACATTGAAAAAGCGCGTTCTGCTTGCAGACCTTCCCCCGGACGCCAAAAGCATTGCCGCATTACTTGTTGCCGCCAAAAGCAAAGGCTTTACGGAAACATGGCTGCGCGTTCTGCTCAACGACGCTGCCGCGCCCGAACGATTGAAAATTGCGGTCACAGCGGGAAAAGATGTTGGGTTGCGCATTGGCGTAGCGGTTTCCCTGCTGCGTAACAATGGCCTGGCCGGACAGGAAGATGTCAACGTTTTTGGCGAAACAGGCGCGCAGTTAGCTGCCCGCCGAGGCGCGGGAAAGCCCGACGTTCAGGCCGATCTCGTTAAAATGGCCGGCTGGCAGGTTTGGGACGAGAAGCAAGTGATGCCCCTCCTGTCCCGCTTGTCACAGGTTCCCGGCCTTTGCGCCTTTGCCCTCAAAGCGACGGCGGCTCCCGGCTGCGCGGGTGATCCGGGCGGGGGCGACGGCATCTGGCGTGATGGGCATCTGGGCTATGACGTGGAAACCCGCCTTGCCTGTATTCGCAAAGAGGGCTTCGACCCGATTGACGCGGCGGCCTATTCCAATAACCTGAGTCTTACCCCCACCCTGCCATTTTTTGAGGATCGCGGCAACGACCTTTGGAAACCCCTGACGGATTTCCGCCTGACCCGCAACAAACAGGCGCTTGCCCAAATCTACGCCACTCTGCATCAATCCGCGCCCGGCCTGCCCCTGTACCTGGATGACCGCGCCAGTTCCTATACCGATCCGAACCTCAGCTGGCACGGCAAATGGGACGCGCCGGAACGAATTCCCATCAACCCCATGTACTGGGGCGACAGCGAAGGACGTGAAAAAGCGTTCGCCGGCTCTTCCGAACCCCTGCTCAACCTGCGCGGCACATACGGCAATCCGCAAGCCCTGGCCTACGCCGTCGGCAGAGTGGCACAGCGCGCCGCTCAGGACTGGCGCGGCCTTACCTTCGACCTGACGGAACTGACTATTCCGCAAACGTTGCGCATGTTGGAAGGACTGCCGGCAAGCAGATAGAAAAGGAGAAAAGGAGAGGGGGAGAAGAGGAGAGGGGGAACCGCGAAATACGCCAAACACACGAAAAAAAGCAAAAGAAAAGACCGGAAAGAGGAGTATACAGAAACAAGCAGGCGAAAAAAGAGTGGCAGGCAAAAGGAGAGAAAAGCCTGCCACCCAGGAAAGGAAGGTGAACTCGAATCGTTTACAGTATCGGCAGTTCTGCCCGCCTTCCTTACCCCTGCCGCAAAATTCACAACGTCAGATGTTTTCTTTCTCCTCTTCTCCTCTTCTCCTTTTCTCCTTTTCTTTCACAGCAGTTTTGGCGTACAATAAAGGATATGAGTAACTCAAACGTTTCCCCGCCGACTCCAACGGCGGCTACAAATTCTCTGGAGCCGGACGCCAAAGGCAAAGTATCCCTTACGGCTATGCGCCGCCTGCTGGCTCTGGCCGCGCCGTATCGCCCCGTACTGATTGTGGCGGGCATCCTGATGTTGCTGTCTACAGCCGTGTCCCTGTCCCTCCCGCTCGTCACGCGCTACGCCATTGACCAGTTTACCCACACCCGCCGCGCCCACCTGCTCGACCAACTGGGCATGGGATTGATCGGCCTGATTATCCTCGGTTCCGTGTTCAGCTACGGGCAATTCCTGCTCATGGCGTATGCGGGCAACCGCATCGTGATGGAGATGCGGCAGAAACTGTTCGCGCACTTGCAGCGCCTGCCCGTTTCCTTTTTCGACCGCGTTCGTTCCGGCGATCTCACGTCCCACCTGTCCAACGATGTCAGCCAACTGCAAATGACCCTGACCAGCGATCTCGTGCAGCTTGCGGGCAACCTGATTACCCTCGTCTGCGGTATCGCGCTCGCCATCATCATTGACTGGCGGTTGACCGCCATTGTCGTGTTCCTCCTGCTGCTCGTGATGAGTTTCTTCATTGTCAACGGCAAGCGACTGCGCAGTCTGAACCGGGCCAGTTTAGATGCTCTATCAGACGCAATGGGAACCATGAGCGAAGCCTTCGCCAACATTCGTCTGGTGAAAGCCTTTGCCCGCGAACCGCATGAGGATGGCCGCGTGGGAGAAAAACTCGCGCGCATGTTCGACCTGAGCATGAAGGCCAGCCGTCTGGAAAGCGCGTTCGGAATCGTCGCGTTCAGCGGATTTACCCTTGTGCTGCTCGGCGTGGTCTGGTACGGCGGGCATAACGTGCTGAACGGAACCCTTTCCCCCGGTTCGCTTGTCGCCTTTCTGCTGACGATTACCATTATCAGCGGGCCGATGGGCGCTCTGGCGATGCAGTACGCCCGTTTGCAGCGCGCGATTGGCGCGGCGGATCGTCTGTTCGCCCTGCTCGACGACGCGCCCGAACCGCCCGACCTGCCCGACGCGGTTGATTTTCCCGACAGTCTGGGACATGTTATATTCCGCAATGTAGAATTCGCGTACACGCCCGAAACGCCCGTATTGCGCGATTTATCCATTGATGTGCCACCCGGCAAAGTGACCGCGCTTGTCGGTCCGAGCGGTTCGGGCAAAACCACGCTTGCCGCCCTGCTGTACCGCTTTTATGAGACGCAGGCGGGAAGCATCGCCATTGACAACATTCCCGTCACCCGCATCAAGCGGGCGCAACTGCGCGAACATATCGGGCTTGTGCCGCAGGACCCGGTTCTGTTCAACGGCACTCTGCGCGACAACATCCGCTATGGCAATTTAACGGCAACGGACGCCGATGTGGAAGCCGCTGCGCAGGCCGCGAATGTGGCGGAATTCGTCGCGCAGTTTCCGCAGGGATACGACACCATGATTGGCGAACGGGGCGTGACGCTTTCGGGCGGGCAGCGGCAGCGGGTGGCGATTGCCCGCGCCGTGCTGAAAAACCCGCGTATTCTGATTCTGGATGAGGCCACAAGCGCGCTCGATACCCGCAGCGAAACCCTTGTGCGCGAAGCGCTGGAGCGCGTGATGCAAGGCCGCACCACCATTGTCATCGCGCACCGCCTGACGACCATTCGCACGGCGCACCAGATCGCCGTGCTGGAGCAGGGGCAGATCGTGGAACTCGGCACACACGAGGAATTGATGAGTCAGGAGGGACGGTACGCCGATTTGCAGGGGGCACATCTGGTAGACAGCGCCGGCCGTGTGAAATTATGCCCGTAATTCAGGCCGGAATGTTGCTTTTCCGGCCTAAGTTACGGGTATACTGCTGTTTGGTTGCAATACATTAGCCAAATCATGTCAAACTATTGGGACATACCAAATAATCCGACTCGAAAAATTGTGGGAGGCTGGAACTGAATATGACGCGCGCTTGCCCGGATTGCCGCTACCCGATGGTGACGGAACGACACCACGATCGAACTCGACGTGTGCCGCAACTGCGCCGGAATCTGGTTCGACGCGGAGGAACTGCGCCGCCTGATTGCGGCGGACCCGGTCAGTATGATTGTTCTGGAAGAAAAACTGACGCCCCGCGTAACGCAGCAGAAAATCAAGCCGCCGCTACTACCTGCCCCGGCTGCGACAGCCTGCTGCACGTTTATCATTACCAGTACGACTCGCCCATTGAACTCAACGCCTGCCTGGATTGCGGCGGCTTCTGGGTTCAGGAGGGCGAACTGGAAAAAATGCAGCAATGGCGTCAGCCAACACGCCAGCCCGGATGCGCGGGAAGCGCAGCGGCTTGCGGTTGCCTGTGCCGGAATGGAACATGACCGCGCTGTTGCCCGGATGGAGGGCATCCGCCGATTTTTCGGTCTTCTGCAACAGCATCGCCCCCTCTGGTGGGGCGAGCGGCGTTAAGCAAAAGAACGCGAGGCGCGTGAAGCGACGCTCGTTTGTTCCGCCGACATTGCGTTCAGGCGGCGAACAAACGTCCGGCCCTGCGCCCCTGCGCGGAGAAGGGAATGTACCCACTTTGGAACCCAATGAACGCGATATCGCCGGTGTCTGAAGCCGCCGATGCGCCGTCTGCAATGCTTTACAACGAAGCCTTGCGTCCGCAATTTCACTTTACCGCCCGCCGGTACTGGCTGAACGACCCGAATGGACTGGTGTTCTACAAGGGCGAGTACCATCTCTTCTTCCAGCACAACCCGACGGGGAACGAGTGGGGCAATATGACATGGGGCCATGCCGTCAGCCGTGATCTGATACATTGGAACCAACTGGCAAACGCGCTGGAACCGGACGTCATGGGAACCATGTTTTCCGGGTCGGCAGTTGTGGATGTGAACGACACAACCGGTTTTTCCAGTGGAAAAGAGAAGTCCCTGATTGCTATCTACACCGCTGCGGGAAACTCGTCGCCCGAATCGCAGGGGCAGCTCTTCACTCAATGCCTGGCGTACAGCAACAATCGGGGACGTATCTGGAAAAAGTATCCTCGTAACCCCATTCTCAAGCATATCGTAGGCAGCAACCGCGACCCCAAAGTGATCTGGCATACGCCCACACAACACTGGGTCATGGCGCTGTATCTGGATAAAAGCGATTTCGCGCTTTTCGCTTCGCCCGATCTGAAAAACTGGACGCACCTGCACAACCTCTCCCTGCCCGAGAGCGAAGAGTGTCCCGACTTTTTCCCGCTTGAACCGGAAAACAGCAGTCAGGGAACGCAGTGGGTGTTTATGGCCGGGGATGGGCGCTATCTCGTGGGCGCGTTCGATGGCCGGCAATTCGCGCCGGTCGGCAGTCCGCAGCGGGTGGAATACGGCGCGAACTTTTATGCCCCGCAAACCTTCAGCGACATTCCCGCCTCCGACGGCAGGCGGCTGCAAATCGCCTGGATGCGGGGCGGCAAATACCCCGGCATGCCGTTCAATCAGCAGATGAGTTTCCCCTGTGAACTGACGCTGCGCCAGACCCCGGCGGGAATGTGCCTGTACCGCCAGCCCGCGCGCGAAATCGCCAATTTGTACGTCAAGGAGCAACGCTGGAAAAACCTGTCCCTCAAACCCACGCAGAACCCCGTCGCGGGACAGCAGGGCAATTTATGGGATGTGGAAGCGGAGTTTGAACTGGAAAACGGCGGGGAGTTCGGGTTTGTCGTGTGCGGCGTTTCCGTTCGCTACAATGTGGCCGCGCAAACGTTGACCTGCCTGGACAGCAGCGCGCCTCTGAAACCCGAAAATGGGCGAATCCAACTGCGCGTTCTGGCGGACCGCAGTTCTATAGAAGTTTTCGCGAATGGCGGCTGCGTGTCCCTGACCAATACGTTCGCGCCCCTGCCGGACGCGCAGCCCCTGAGCGTGTTTGTCACGGGTGGCACGGTGAAAATCATCACCCTGCGTGTGCGCCCGCTGCGCTCGGCAGTGGGGTGAAGCAGGCGCAACCGGGAAGGCTTCCCGCGCCTGCGCAGACTTCAAAAGAAACAGCCCTCCACTTTCACAGGCGGAAGAGGCTGTCACTGAGGCCGATGTTGACGCGCGTTTGGGTGTAGGTTGTCTCGCCCGCCTTCTGGTTCTCGTTGTTGTAGAGTTCGATGCGCGTGGGGAAATAGAGGCCAGGCGCGACCTCCCGCGGATCGCGGTACAGCCACACGTCGCGCAATTTGCCGCCCCGCGTGTCCTGCAAATACTCCTCGCGCTTCAGCGTGATTTTGGTTTTGGGGTCAATCCAGACGATGCGATGCGACGTGTCCAGGCTGCGGTCTTTGAAGGTGATTTTGAACACGGCGCACGGTGTCCCTTCAAAAACGCGCTCCCCGATAAATTCGCCCTGCGCGTACTTGAGATAGTATTCCGAAATCAGGCCCACATCGAGCAGGGTCTTGCGCTTGCCGGGGGCCGCGCCCATATCTTCGGTCTTTTTAATGCCCAGTGACAGGCGAACGCTCTGCTTGCTGTCGTTGATAATCAGGCTGGCCCGATTCACGCCGATGGTTCCATCGGCGCGAAATTTGTTCTCTTCCTTGTAGCGGATGTGAACATTGCTTTTCAGTTGATAGATAAGCCCCGCATCGCGGTCTATTTTGCGGGCGGCGTAATCATTGTGGAAGGTGGCCTTCATGGTCGTCTCGAAATCTTCCAGTTTGGTCACTTCGTAATCGCTGAGTTTACCGCTCACAGCGGCGCGCGGGGCGGCAAAAGCCAATGCGTTATGTCGCGGCGCGTCCATCCCACTCCCCAACAGCGCGAACACAGCCATCAATAAACCAAAACCGGCGCGACGTGGCGTAACTGACATCATAATCTCTCCTGTCAAACTTGAAAAACTCTAAAAAACCTCTAAAATCAGCCTTACAATACTTTCTTTGATCCGGCAACGCAATCCGCGCTGCCTCTGCCTATTTGAAGTACGAAGCAGGCGCGGGGAAAGTATGAGGTCGCAGCCAGACTGCCGCCGCTAAGTTTCGGGAGGCCATAGCCTGTACGCTACTGCTTCAGACAGTGGAAACGCCTGCTTGTTAGCATTAGTTTGTGTGGAGGTTCGTACTCTCAGAACGCTTTATGGCCGCGCTTCCCATGCTATAATAGAGCAAACAGGTTTGTGGCTGATACAACATTCAGAACCGGAGGCATGGAGATGGAAACAGAGGTAAAGCCGGGGCGTTATTTTCCAAAGCCGGGGCGCGGATTGGCGAACAAGAGGGCCGCGCAACAGGCGGCTATCAACCCCTTGTCTGCTGCGGGCAATGGGCAGAGCGCTGCTTCGGACGCGCCCGCGCCAACATTGACGGAAACGCAAACGCAGACCGCCAACCGGATTTTCCGAGAGAAGGCTGAACAAATCCCCGACGCGGAAATGATGATACGCCGGGGCGAAAACGAGTGGGAACCCATTTATCTTATTGTGGTTCCCGAACTGCGAAGCGAGGCGGCGCATGGCGTTTACAAACTGCGCGGCGATCTTTACCGCAAATACCCAAAAGCGAACTTGAATGTGGAAGTTCGTGGCAGGCGCGAGCTGGGGGAGTGTCCCATATCCGAGATTCTTATCAGTTAATGCAGACGGAGAACCATGCCTTCCAGACAGCCATTGAAACTTCAGCCGGGTAAGAAAGCGCGTGAACACATTGCCGGAGCGCAGGCCAATTATCAACGCTACCAACGTCTCCTGCAAACGCCGGAAGACAGGGGATGGGCGCTGGTAGCGCTATTCTAGGCCGCTCTGCATCTTGTGCAGGCTCATGCGGTTACAAAATGCGCTCTGCTTCAGGAGTCGATCCCTGAAAACTATAATCAACGCATCCAATATGTAGTACAGCACCTGGGCCGTCCCGAATGGGATTATCAAAATTTAGAGAACGCAAGCAAAACCGTGCGTTATAATCTGTGGGAGCCGACACCGGAAGAGGTAATAAGATACTACGATCAGGAGTTTGCGCGTATCAAAGCGCACCTTGCCGCGCAAAATATCGCGTGGAGTGAGTAGGCGCGCGTCGAATCACAGGACACGATTAGTGTTTGTGTCTACTTCTGTGAATAAGACAGTAGCATCCACCAGAATCTCTTTGTCGTGGCAGAACTGACAGGCGCGAACTATCTTGAAGGAGGGGCAAAGAGCGTCAGGCGGGAAACAGGCGGTTGCGCAGGGCAAGGGTCGGCTTTTCAATCAGCCTGCCGCACAGGGTTCCGAGCAGAATGGATGTGGCGAGATACAGCAGCATGACGAACAGCCAGCGCGCGTCTCGATTGAGCGGAATATTCTGGTGCAGGAACCATAGAGACGGCTTCTGCCCCCCCCACAGATGCACAATATAAATGGAATAGCTCCAGAAGCCGATGCCCGCGAGAAAACGGCAGGGGGCAAGGCGAAAAAAGGCGGCCATGCGCCCGTTCTGCTGCTCCGGCAGGGTGGACGCCATGCAGGCCAGCAGAATACAGCCATAAACCAGATACAGCACCGTATACCCTGTTATGCAGTTGAATTCGGGGAGGCCCAGATAGGGCCAGATGAGCGCCATCACGCCAAATCCCCCGACAAGCAGCCACCCGGGACGATTTAACAGGGGCTGAATCCACGCGCGCTTGTAGTGCCAGGCATACGCCAGCAGGACGCCGAAGGCCAGGCTGTCTATACGCAGATGCGTGGGCCATATATTGCGTTCGGGCGTAATGGGATGATGAAAAGTCAGGGCGCGAACCGCAAGGCAGCCGAGCATCACGGCAAGGGCGGCGACCGGAAAGAGGGGGATCGCCCGCTTAACGTCGGGCGCGCGGCGCGTCAGGAATACGAGTAACGGGGGAAGCAGCAGGTAAAAATGCTCCTCTACAGCCAGGCTCCACAGGTGCGCGACAGGATAATTGACGTACAGGTCGCTGTGCATCGTGTAGTTCTGCGTGTGCGTATAAAACGGCCATGCGCGCCCAATTGCCTGCCACCACGAAACGCGCGTCCTGTGATGGATCAGCGCGATTATAAGCGCGACGTACCCCAGGTACAGCGGCCATATCTTGAACCCGCGCCGAATGATGAACCGGCGCGCGTCCAGTTTGCCGGATTTGCGCAATTCCGTGAATAGCAGCCCGCCGATGAGGAAGCCGGACAGCACAAAGAACAGGTCGACACCCGTCCAGCCATAAACCTGCCAGATATGCGCAATCGGCTCCAGTCGGTTGGCCTCCTGCGGCGGCATGATAATGTGGTGGCCGATAATTAAAAAGATGGCGACGAAGCGCAGAAAATCCAGCTGCGGCAGGCGTTGTCTGGATGCCGTTGTCGCCCCGATCATCTCCGGCGCGACAACAGGGGAGGAGATCGCATCCGGCAGACCCGACTCAGACGCCGCCGCCTGCGTCGCTGTGAGCCTGACTTGTGCTAAAGAATTTTGAGACACATCAGGGAAAACCATACAGACACTCCACGCCGGAGGAGGGTACGCAACAGAGTGTACCGGATTGCCAACGCGCCGATATTGGAAAGAGGAAGCAAATGAGGCAGAAACACCTTCATTATAAGCCGCATTTACCTGCTTGTCAATAGCCGGCCGCCGCGCGGGAACCGCTATCAGCCAGTCTGAATTCGCGCGGTTGCCGCAATCAGGCGGGAAACAGGCGGTTGCGCAGGGCAAGGGTCGGCTTTTCAATCAGCCTGCCGCACAGGGTTCCGAGCAGAATGGATGTGGCGAGATACAGCAGCATGACGAACAGCCAGCGCGCGTCTCGATTGAGCGGAATATTCTGGTGCAGGAACCATAGAGACGGCTTCTGCCCCCCCCACAGATGCACAATATAAATGGAATAGCTCCAGAAGCCGATGCCCGCGAGAAAACGGCAGGGGGCAAGGCGAAAAAAGGCGGCCATGCGCCCGTTCTGCTGCTCCGGCAGGGTGGACGCCATGCAGGCCAGCAGAATACAGCCATAAACCAGATACAGCACCGTATACCCTGTTATGCAGTTGAATTCGGGGAGGCCCAGATAGGGCCAGATGAGCGCCATCACGCCAAATCCCCCGACAAGCAGCCACCCGGGACGATTTAACAGGGGCTGAATCCACGCGCGCTTGTAGTGCCAGGCATACGCCAGCAGGACGCCGAAGGCCAGGCTGTCTATACGCAGATGCGTGGGCCATATATTGCGTTCGGGCGTAATGGGATGATGAAAAGTCAGGGCGCGAACCGCAAGGCAGCCGAGCATCACGGCAAGGGCGGCGACCGGAAAGAGGGGGATCGCCCGCTTAACGTCGGGCGCGCGGCGCGTCAGGAATACGAGTAACGGGGGAAGCAGCAGGTAAAAATGCTCCTCTACAGCCAGACTCCACAGATGCGTGACCGGGTATCTGAAATACAGGTCGCTGTGCATCGTGTAGTTTTGCGTGTGCGTATAAAACGGCCACGCCCGCAGAAAGGCTTGCCAGAGCGAAACATGGTCTTTGTGGCGGATCAGCGCGATAATAATGGCGACATATCCCAGGTACAGGGGCCATATCTTGAAGCCGCGCCGAATGATGAACCGCCGCGCGTCAAACGTCCCGTACTGGCGCAGTTCCGCGAACAGCAGGCCGCCAATCAGGAAGCCGGATAAGATGAAGAACAAATCCACGCCCGTCCAGCCCAGATCGTACCAGCATTGCGCCAGCGGTCGAATTCCCACGGCTCCTTCCGGCGGCAGGATGGCATGGCGGCCCATCACCAGTATAATCGCGACGAACCGCAGAAAATCCAGTTGCGGCAGGCGCGGTTTTGAGGCCGCAGTCGAGATTGCCGACTTCATCACATCCGCAGTTGGATTTGTCGCGTCCACAGAGGGTGAAGCCGCATCGGTCGGAACAATCTCCGCCACTGCCGCAGGAGAATTGGAAGAAGATTGGGGAAAGACCATGCAGAACCTCCGCAAAGGATATAACGCGCAAACACAGTGTACCCAATGCAGGCTCTATCTATGAAACAGTACGCCTCCCCATGTGACAAAACAGCCTGTTTCTTCCGTACTGAATCAAAGAGGGTATGCGGTATTGGGTTCAGGGCGCTTCGTTGAAGGCTTCCTGTTTTCACACTCGGATTAAAGCCGTTTGACAGGACGTAGTTCAGACGGTATAATACCGCGTTACCCGTTCGCGCGGCATACGGTTGATGGTTCCTGTTTTGAACGCCGCGACTGCTCTTATTCTCTATGTGTTTGTTTTGTTTCACCTGTCGCCACGAGGCGGCGCGTATGAGGAACGCTGTTTCGCTTTCGCTTCCGCCCGCGCGACGGGCCTCTCTTCCGCTCTTATTCTTTATCCTTATCTTAGAAGCCATCGGGAAGATTGTTTGGGAAGCCGCGAGTTGACAGCCTTGCCCTGCGCGTCTGAGTTTGCGCGACGGAGGGAGGAAACCGCTTTTATGGCTGCTGCAATTTCCATCCAGGGACTGACCAAAAAGTACCTCGGAGTGGGCACCGGCGAGGTTACGGCCGTTAATAACCTCAACCTCGAAGTGGAAGAGGGCGAAATTTTCGGCTTCCTGGGCCGCAATGGAGCCGGCAAAACCACGACCATCAAAATGCTGCTCGGACTGATTTTCCCGACAGCGGGCGACGCCAACATCCTGGGCAAGCCGATGGGCGACAATGCCATCAAGAACCAACTCAGCTACCTGCCGGAAGAGACCTACTTCTACGACGGCATGACCGGCTGGGACCTGCTCGACTTTTATGGCCGCCTGTTCAAAATTCCCGAACCGGAGCGCAGCCGCCGCGTGAAACTGTCGCTGGAAAAAGTCCGGCTACAGCCCGACGCCTGGAAGCGCAACATCCGGGGCTACTCCAAAGGCATGCGCCAGCGCACAGGTATCGCGCAGGCGCTCATCAACGATCCTAAACTGCTGTTTCTCGATGAGCCGACATCCGGCCTTGACCCTATTGCCCACGCGGAACTGCGCGACATCGTTGGCAGTCTCAAAGATGAGGGCAAGACCGTTTTCCTCTCCTCGCACCAACTGGCCGACGTGGAACTGATCTGCTCTCGCGTCGCCATTATCCACCGGGGCAAGTTGCTCAAAGTCGGCACGATCCGCGAACTGGTATCCGGCGAACGAACCGAAATCGTGGCGCAGGGCGGCAGTCTGGTCAACGGCACGTTCGACAAGCTGCGCGCGCTGGCCCCCGATGCGGTCAGGGATGGCGCGAACGGCGTCCGCCTGTCCAGCGATGACCGGGAAAAAGTAGCGGCGATTATTGATCTGGTACGGGGCGCGCAGGGCGAATTGATCGCGGTTGTGCCGCACAAGCGGACGCTGGAAGAGGTGTTCGTGGAAACGGTTCGTAAGGAGGATGAGGTCTAAATATGATGGTAACATGGGCAATTGCCCGCCAAACCGTGCGCGAAGCGCTGCGACGGCGCGTTATGTGGGTGTTCCTGATTTCGGGTATCTTCCTGATCTCGCTCGGCCCCGTCTTCAACTTCCTCGGCAAAGACAGCCAGACCGTTTTGAAAAGCTTGGGACTCGCCGCCATTCTGCTGGCCGGCCTGTTCATCACGATTGTCACCTGTATCTACCTGATACCCGTTGAGATCGAGCGGCGCACCATTTATACCGTGCTTTCCAAGCCCGTGCAGCGCTACGAGTTCGTGCTGGGCAAGTTTCTGGGCGGCTTTTTCACGGTCTTCATCAATATCGCCGCCATGGGCATCGTGTTCCTGATTATGCTGAAGTTCCAGTTGGGCAAAGTGCCGCCGGAAATGGTCAAGGGCGTCGTGATGACGTTCTTCCAGATGCTGCTGCTGGCCGCGCTGACAATCTTCTTTTCCACGTTCGCCACGCCGGTCGTCAACTTCTTCCTGTCGTTCGGTATCTTCCTCGTGGGCAACCTGTCCAGCGTTACTGAATCGCTGATGACCAGCCGGGGACAGGCCGCCAAATTCGTGGGAACCATCGTTCACTACATTCTGCCCAACTTCGGCAACTTCAACATCCAGAACGCGCTGATTCACCCGACGCAGGAGATTACCAACGAGGGCGTGTTCTACCGCAACAATATTATCTACGCCATCATCTATTCTGCCGTGCTGCTGACGCTGGCGATTCTCATCTTCGACCGGCGCGAGGTGTAATTTCATGGCAAACCAAGATATATCCCACCTGACCCATGCGAACAAGCGCATGTCGCATGAAACCATCAAGCGGCGGCAGAAGTTGATTCCCCTTGCGGCAGCGTTCTTCCTCGGCACGATGCTGGTTCAGCACATGCTCGACCCGCAGATCAAAGACATTCATAAGGAGGAGGTCAGCATCGGGACGAGCGCGTCCGGGCTGAACAACGAGTTCATGCTGCTGCCCCTGCTCGGCTTCCGCGAAGCGGCTGCCGGCCTGCTGTGGGTACGTTGCGACGAGTTCTTCCATTCGGGCGACTACGACGCGATTCTGCCGCTTGTCCGCATGATTACGTGGCTCGACCCCCACGCCGACAACGTGTACGTGACCGGCGCGTGGCATCTCTCCTACAACTTCACGGACAGTTCCGAGCGTTCCGACTGGCGCTACATCGCCCCCTCGCAGGCCCTGCTGGATGAAGGCATCAAGAACAACATGAACATTGCCGACATCAAGTTTGAAAAGGGCTGGCAAAACTTCGACAAGATCAAGGACTACCCCGTCGCCGCCGCCGCCTTTGAAATGGCAATTGCCGGGCCATACGGCAATGAAAAAGGCGTAAAGGACACGGATGATTTCCCGTATGCCGCGCCCATCAAAACCTATCACATTTTGGGACACACGTATGAGCGCATGGGACGCATCCCCGAAGCCCTGCAAATCTGGCGGCGCGCCCGAGAGCGGACGGAAGGGGACATCGCGAAAGCGAAAGCAGAGCATAAAGATGTGGAATACTCGCTGAAGCAGATGCTTGCCACGGAAATCCACAACTACGAGCAGAACGTGCAGCGCTACCACGACCGCTATACCACAACCGATCACGACCCGAAAATCAACCCGACGAAATTCCCGAACGTGATCGCGCCGCCGCTCAAAGCCGCCGACCAGACTCCCCGCCCGTGGAATGTCGCGCTGACCACGCAGATTGATGTCGTGCGCCCGCATGTGCTGAAAATCTCCGGCACGTTCAACACGGCCCCCGGTTCTCGCGTCAACGTCTGGATCAGCGACTGGGACTACAAATCCAAAGGACTCGGACAAACGCTCAGTTCTTTTGAAGTGGACCAGGATACCACGATTCTGCATGATGCCATCAGCGTCCATGAGGGCAAGTACGCGCGCGAAATGGACATGAGCAAAGACCCGAAGATGTACAGTTTCGTGTCTGACTCCTACAAAATCGTCCTCGACTACAATGTGCGCCAGTCCTCCCCCTTCCTGCAAGACCGGTTTGGCTGGAACGGCGAGGGACTGACGGACTCCAACCCATCCAATGTCGTGCTGGAAAAAAGCCCCGGCGAAATGGGAACCACGATGATTGAGGGTTTCGGGGGCGAGGCACCGGTATGGGACGGCAAAATCGTGCCTTTCAGCAAGTTCGGGCAGCCCTTGCGCCTGACGCGGGTGACTTACAAAGTCAGCCGCGAACAGATGGAGGGCAAAAAGCCGATTACGGACAAAGACATCGTTCCGAATGGGTAGTTGATAGTTGAGGGTTGATAGTTGATAACTCGAGCCATACTGTATCATCCAGTACGCTGTCGAATAGCTGCCACTATCAACCCTCAACTATCAACTATCAACTCCTATCCTCTCCCTGCCGGACATAATCTGGCGGGAGAGGATTTTTAATGCCGCAGTTTTGCATACTTTATCCCCATTCCGCCGTATATTTGTCTAATCCCTTACTTTGGGTTGTTGCTGTTTTTGATTTTGCTGTTTGCCGTGCCGCCCGACAAAGCTGCTGAAAGATGTCCAGAGTTCAGCGAGGAACCCTATGGACGCGCCCTGTCGAATCGAAATGCTGGGCGGTTTGCAGTTGGCATACGCGGCCCACGCCGGGGAAGAACCTCGCGTCGTGTCGCGGTTTGCCACCCGCAAGACCGCGTCCCTCCTGGCCTACCTCGCCTGCCATCTGAAACAGCCTGCCCATCCGCGCGAATTGCTGGCCGATATGCTGTGGCCGGAGGCCAGAACCGAGGCGGGACGCGCAAGCCTGCGCGCCGCGCTTGCGTCGCTGCGCCGTCAGCTGGAACCGCCCGGTGTTCTTTCCGGCAGCGTTCTGATTGCGGATCGTTTTGCCGTCCGCCTCAATCCCCTGACGGTTGCCACCGATACCGCTGAATTCGAGGCCGCGCTGAAAGCGCTTGCCCCAATAAACAAAACTTTCCTGACCGACGCATTTTTTTTGCGAGACAAGACCGCTGGGGAAGCGCGTCTGGACCGGCTTACGCGGGCCGTCGCTTTGTACAGGGGCGATTTATTGCCGGGGTTTTACGAGGCGTGGATTCTGGGGGAGCGCGAGCGTCTGCGGAACCACTATCTGGCAGCCCTGCGGGAGATTGCTACGCTCGCGCGACACATGCGCGATTGGAACTGCGCGCTGGAAAACGCGCGAAAATGGGTTGCCGCAAATCGGCTGGACGAGGAAGCGCAACAGGCGCTCATCCGCGCGCTGGCTGATGCCGGCAACACGGAAGCGGCGCTGCAGCAATACGCCCGGATGGAGCAATTGTGGCAAGAGGAGTTAACGACCGCCCGGATGCCATCACGCGCCGCCTTGTCGAGTCCATCCGGCAACCGCAGCAACATGGCGGCAACGGTTCCGTCCACGATGACAGCCCCGCTCTTTCCGAACCCGTTCCGATAATGCCGTCTATTCCCCTGCCGTCGCAGGAGGGAGAATTCCTGCCATCGCGGGAAGCAAAGCCGCCGGCCTCGGCGCGACACTCCCCGGCCACCCGCCTGCCCCTGACGCTGACGCGCTTTTTTGGACGCGAAGCGGAGCGCGCGCGGCTGCTGCATTGGCTGCAAGGCGCAGAGGAGAACAGGCGCGTCCGACTGGTGACGCTGACCGGGCAGGGCGGAGCGGGGAAAACGCGCCTTGCCATAGAAACCGCGCGCCAACTCAGCGCCCTTCCCCATCTGCTCGTTGTGTTTGTGCCCCTCGCGGATGTTGTCGCCCCGAATCTGATTGTGAGTGAAATCGCCAATGCCCTGCGCCCTGCGGGAGCGCAGAACACCGACGGGTCGGAAACGGAACAGTGGGAGCAGATTACCTTCGCGCTGGCGGGTTGGGAAAACGCCGTGTTGATACTGGACAACTTCGAGCAACTGTCCACGCCGGAGGGCGCGCGGATTGCGCAAACGCTGTTGGCGCGGGTTCCCAACCTGTCCTGCCTGGTAACGTCGCGTCAGCCCCTGCTTGTGGAGGGCGAACGCGAGTTTCCCCTGCTGCCGCTGCCTACCCCCGAATACCCGGATACGCCGGAACACCTGCTGGATTTTGCCTCTGTGCAGATGTTTCTGGATCGCGCACAGGCCGCGCGCCCCGATTTTCAGATTACGCGGGGCAATGCCCGCTCTGTCGCCCTTCTGTGCCGGAAACTGGAGGGCCTTCCCCTCGCGCTGGAACTGGCGGCCTCGTGGGCGCAAACCCTGTCGCCCGCGCAAATGCTGCTGCGCGTGGAACGGCCATTAGATTTGCTCGTCTCGCGTCATCACACGCGGATACCCCGTCATCAATCGCTTCGAGCCGCGCTGACAGGCAGCTATGAACTGCTCACGCCCGCGCTGCAAACCGTGTTCGCGCGACTGGCCGTGTTTCGCGGCGGCTGGACGCTGGAAGCGGCGGAAGCGGTTTGCGAGCTTCCTGAGACGCTGGAAGCGCTCACAAAATTACGGGAGTGTTCGCTCGTAATCGCAGAAGACAGCGCCGACGAAAGTGGAGAGATGCGGTTCCGCATGGCGGAAACCGTGCGGGAGTATGCCTGGGAACAACTAAGCGCGAAAGAGCAAAAGGGCATGGCGGATCGGCATAGCGATTATTTTGTTGCTCTTGCGGAAACTATTGAGCCGCAGCTTCGGCGCGAAGGCGTTTCCCAATGGCTGCTGCGCCTGGAAGCAGAGCAGGAAAATATGCGATGGATACTGGCGCGAGCGGAAAACCATCCCGAAGCGGCGTTACGGTTGGCCGGCGCTCTGGGACGTTTCTGGTATCTGCGCGGGTACTGGAGCGAGGGGAGAGACTGGCTGTATCGGATGCTGGAACACACGCGGGTATCCCTGCCCTCTCGCGCCCGCGCCCTGCTTGCCGCGGCCACTCTGGCATGGACACAGGATGTTTACGGCGAGGCGGAGCGGCTTTGCGAAGAGAGTCTGGAAGCGCATCGTAATCTGGACGATAAGCGTGGTATCGCGGCTTCTCTTTCACTTACGGGGATGCTGGCTGTCCTGAAGGGCGATACTGAAAGGGGGCAAGGACTTCTGGAGGAGAGTATATCTCTCTTTCGAGAGGCCGGGGATCGCTGGGGTATCGCCCATACGCTTGACAGGCTCTCGTATGCCGTTCGCGATGCGGGTGATTATGCGCAGGCAGAAGCTCTGGATCGGCAGTGTCTGTCTTTGCGCCGCGAACTGAGCGATACGCACGGCGTTGCTGTTTCCATCAGCAACCTTGCCGACCTGGCGTTCCTGCGGGGGGAATGGGACGATGCGGCGGCTCTTCATGCCGAAAGTTTGGAAGGATTCCGCGCCATACAGGACACCAATGGTGTCGCGTATGCGCTGGGCAAATTAGGCATGGTGGCCCTGCGCCAGGGCAATATCGCCCGCGCGGAAGAGTTGGAACGCGAAAGCGTCGCGCTCTTCTGGGAGATGCGAGACCGGCGGCGCATGGCAGGCTGTCTGGAAACCTTCGCCAACATTCGTCACGCCCAAAACCGGCATACGGAAGCGACACAATTGTTCAGCGCGGCAAACGCTCTGCGCGAATCCATCGCCGCGCCCCTGACAGCCGCTGAACGCGTAGATTGGGAGCGAAGCGCAGCCGCGATGCAGGCTGCTCTTGGCGCTTCGTCTTTTGCCCGCGCCTGGACGCAGGGGCAGATATTGTCTCTGGAACAGGCGGTTACCTCGATATTGCAGATTCAAGAGGAATCCTGAACCTCATCTGACTCTTTTTTCCTCCACCTGTCTATTTTTGACGGTTACGCCCGCTTTTGCTACTGCTTTTCACGATGTTTTCACGATGGGTTTGTACAATAGCAGTGTTGTAAAGATTCCGCTGTATGGTAACGCCTGTTTGTTGCGGCAATATCCATTCCGCCTCGCAAGGAGAACCCTCTTGAAACCGATTTCCCGTAATCGTTCTTTACCATCGCTCAGGAAGTACCCCTGTCTGCGGCATTGGCGCGGCAGGCTCAGTTTGCCTGGCGCGGCGATGCTGTTAAGTTTGCTCGTATCGGGCCATGCGCAGGCGCAAACGCTGGCGTACTACCGCTTTGAAGAGGGCAGCCCCGGCGCGCAAACAGTGACACAGCCTGCGCCTATTCCTGACTCATCGGGCAACGGCAACATCCTGCTGGCGTTCGATGGGCTGGCAGCCCCCACTTACCGCGCGGATAACCCGGGAACCGTCACCAATCCAACAACTTCCAACACGCGCAGCCTGGACTTCAGCGTACCCACAGATCCGGACCGAACGCGCGACCTGTATTCGGATGGGGACGCCATCAACACCCACGTTTTCAATCAGTTCACCATTGAGGCTTCCGTGAAGTTCAACAGTTTCGGCGGCTTTCAAACCTTCCTCGGCAAAGACGGCCAGAACATCTCCGGCAGCGGCGATCCAAACGCCTCGAACCTGTACTTTCAGTCCCCCAACCAGAACATTTTTTCCATCCGAGCGCGTCAGGCCGATGGCAACTTTATCATAATTGACGGAACCACACTACTTCAGGTCGGCCAATGGTACAACGTGGCAGCCGTCAGTGATGGCAACACATTGTTTCTGTATGTGCAGGGTACACCCGGCGGCGCGTACACTCTGGATAATTCCGCGCCATTTATCGGAGGTTTGCACACGGACAATACCGTTTTCACGGTGGGGCGCGGGGAATACAATGGTATTTTTACAGATCAGTTTGGCGGCCTGATTGATGAGATTCGCCTCAGCGACGCCGCGCTGTCACCCTCGCAATTTTTATTTGCTCCCGCTGCGGTTCCCGAACCCGGCAGCATTGCCCTGCTTCTCAGTGTGGGAACGGTTGGCGCGGGATTTCTGCGCCGCAACCGCAGGAGCGCAGCCATGTAGGGATTGCTGTCTCCACGCTGTTACGCGCATCATTCCTTGCTGCGATGCGCGTAGCCCGCGCGTCCTCAATACGAATAGCAGCCGCAATCTGCTTTTCCATTTTGAGGACGCGCCTCTTATGTACATTCTATGTGTTTGACCGGGCGGTATCTAAATCACAGCCGTCTCATTTCAAAAATTGCGTCCGATGAAGAAGAGTATCTGGTTTAGATTGACCGTCGGCGCGGCGCGTTCACGTCCACTCTCATAGCGTACTCGAAGCCAGTAGGGGCTGTCATCGCGAGGATTAATCCAGTAGGTCAGCGTTGCCGCCAGAATGTTGTTGAAACGGGCAGAAGTGCCGGAGTCATGGCTCAGGGCGTACCACGCCGAAGACTCGAGCCAGGCGGCGAAACCGGGGCGAGTGGTGTAGGATTTAGAAAAATCACCCAGGAATTCTTTTACCTTTTTCTGGTAATCTTCCTGTGACGGCTTTTGGGTCTGCCAGGGAGCGACACCGGAAAGCTGTATCAGGACAGATTCTTGCAGGGTGGGCAACTGGCCGGAAGTCACAATACGTTGCTTGATCTGCGGAATCTGTTGCAGCAAAGCCTCATAAGTGGGCGCTTGTTTGATAATCGCGGCGTACATCTCATCAACCAGCGATTTGCCCTGTACCCAACCAAAACCTTTGCCGAGGAATGCGCGATACGTAATCATAGGAACAGCCTGATTGCCGCCCTCGCTGGCCCGCCGGGATTGCCCCTCTACAAGGCCGCCGAAGGTCAGCCAGTTTGTTGTTCCATAGCTGTTGCCAATCAGCCGCAGAGGATGCAGGGGGGGAGTTTCCAGACCACCCGCGATGTTGGATTGTTTGCCATCAAACCTTGACGATACTTGCAGCACACCGCGAGTTTCACGTAAAAAGCGACTGCGACTGCTGAACTTGACAGGTATCAAGCCCAGCCCCTCCAAAAACCCATTCTGGATACCGGCTCCACCCCGCTCAAAGCGCAGGGCGAACAGATCAAAATCGCCGTCGGTTTTAACAGGATCAGGCGCTTTCAGATCAAGGGGCGCATTGACATCCGCAGGCGTGAAGGGAGTTCCGCGCTGTGTCAGCAGACTGCCTTTGTAAGCCAGATGGTAGTAGAAGCCGCTGCTGCCCCCACTGCTCAACGCGGAGAGGTAGCCCAATCCAATATCAATGTCGTCAATCAGGGACGGGTTTTGCGCGTTTGTTTGCTGAGGCGTATACGCAGGGGGCGACTGCGCCAATCCGGGGCTGCACAGCAAAGCCGGAAGACACAGGCACAGACAAAGGCGCAGAGATGTGTTGAACACATTCAGTTTGCGTTTAAGGAACATAACTTTTCCTCGTTCAGTTCTCTGATGTACGGAGATATTATTCGGCGTGGCCTCGAAACATCTTGTCGTGGTGACAGCGATTTCAGGAGTGCGCCCACACCCATCCGCCTAATTGAGAAAGCGCCGTTTTCTCATCCCAGGTGGCAGGTTGTGGCAGATTAGCTTTGGTCTCGGTTGCATCCTGCCAATCCACCTCCAGAGCTGTCCACAAAGCATCTTTGTCAAACCCTGCTTTACCGGAGAACGCGTAAAAGCTACGCAGTTGCAACCCTCCTACAATAAAGGGAACGTTGACAGGCACCTGTGTGGGATCATCGGGGTCAGCAGCGTCAATCAAAAGCTTTACGGCGGCATCGGGGCCGGGAGGCCCATAGGTATCTGTTACTTCATGAACGGCGGATGCAGCGATTTGCAACGCCTGATTCGGGCTGAGTGGCATGTGGCTCTCCCCTCAATGTTGGTATCTAAAAGAATGATAAAAGAGAGTAAGCAAAGGAACAATACCCTTTTGCTCACTCGCTTGCATGTAATAATAGCAGGTCGCGCAAGGGTTGTCAATCACCTGCGAGCCAAATTTTACACAATTTGTATAATTTGTTTTATACCAGGTGAAATTGCGCGTGTTGGTGACAAAAAAAGACACAGGAGCGTGTCATATCACTCCTGTGTCTCTATTCCTGTAGGATCGCGCGTACATTCCTGACAGGTTCGCTTCGGTCACATTCAGCGCATTCCGAGCAGGAGTTCCGTCGTCAGTTGGTCGAGTTTCTCATAGCCGTAGCCTTTTTTGCCATACGCGACGCGGTCTACGTTGAGGTTCTTGATCTTGTCGGCATTTTCTGCGGAGTAGGAGGCCAGAAGCGGGCTGATGCCTTCCAGGTCTGTGCTGAGATTGGAAATCATGCCCTGAATCTCCTGGTCGGCGTTGAACTGCCGCGCTTTCTCTTTCAGGATCAGATAGGTTCGCATACAGCCGCGCGCGAAATCCCAAACGCCCTCTTCGTCTTCCGTGCGGTAGGCGTGGGCGTCGAAATGCCGCATCCCCTCGTACCCGCTGTCTTCCATCATTTTTACGAGGAAGAAATTGGCCTTGATGTCTTCCGCGCCGAAGCGGTAGTCCTGATCGTACCTTCCCGGTTTCTGGCCGTTGAGGTCAATGTGGAACAGTTTGCCCGCGTCAATGGCCTGCGCGACGGCATGGACAAAGTTCAGTCCGGCCATCGTATCGTGCGCGAATTCGGGGTTCACGCCGAACTTATCCGGCTTTTCCAGCGTGGCGATAAAGCCCAATGCGCTGCCGACAGTGGGCAGATAGATGTCGCCGCGCGGTTCGTTGGGCTTGGGTTCCAGAGCGAACTTGAAGCCGTACCCCTGCGCGTCGTCATAAGCGGACAAGAAGTTCAAACACTCGCGGAACCGTTTCATCGAGTCGCGGGCGTCCTTGCTGGCATCGGTTTCCGTGCCTTCGCGCCCGCCCCAGAACACGTAGATTTTCGCGCCCATCTCCGCGCCCAAATCCATCGCGCTCATAGTCTTCTGCACGGCATACGCCCGCACTTTCGGGTCGTTGGACGTGAACGCGCCGTCCTTGAAAATCGGATCGGAAAACAGGTTGGTGGTCGCCATCGGCACAACCATGCCATAGTCGCTAAGGGCTTTCTTGAAGTCACCGACAATCTGGTCGCGCTCACCCGGCGTGGCGTCAATGGGAACCAGGTCGTTGTCGTGGAAATTCACGCCATACGCGCCCAATTCGCTGAGTTTCTGCACAATGGTTGTCGGCTCGAACGTCAGGCCGCAGGGCGAAACAACGGCGCGCGTGTTCGGCCCAAACGGATCGCGGCCCGGATTGCCAACCGTCCAAAGCCCGAACGTAAACTTATCGCTTTTCTGTGGGGTGTAGTTGCTCATCGGTGAACTGTCCTTCCTGACAGGCGGGAGATAAACCGCCGCGCTGACTTGCGCTGCGGACTTCACCTCTTATATTGTATATTGGGGGAAAGGGTTCCTGCCGCGAAAAGAGGGGTTTTATAAACAAGATTCAAGGACAGTGAGGTTATGATCGGCCTGTACCGCTTCCCGGCAACATCAGCAGAATCGAGCAGGATTCGGGATACGAATGGCGAACTCTATGTCATGCCTGTGTACGGCAAGCAGAGAACTTTCGGCGCAAACAAAAGTTGTAATCACAGGAATCGCCATCATCCTGAATTCAAGACAAGAAGGGATTATTCCACTCATGCCATTTTCGGCTTCACGCGCTTTCGCCTCCGCCCGCTTCTCCGCTGTCCTGCTTGGAACGCTCTGCCTGCCCTGCGTGTTGCAGGCGCAAACGGACACGCCGCCAACGAATATACAACAAACTAAAATGCCGCGTATCATCAATGATACATCGCAGTTGAAGGTACTCAACTTATTTTCCAGGCAGGCCAATGCCACCGCTAAGAAGTGGTATCCGCGCATCGTTGCCCTGTTGGGCGCGAAGAACAGCAACCCGCCGAGCAATATCACCCTTGTCATGGATTTCAATTACAAGGGCGTGGCCGCTACTAGTGGAACCCGTATCGCTATGTCGCCCGAGTGGATACGCAAGCATCCCGACGATTTGGGCATGGTGGTGCATGAACTGACGCATGTAGTGCAGGGTTACCCGAAATACGATCCCGTCTGGCTTGTCGAAGGCATTGCCGATTGGGTGCGCTGGTTCAACTTCGAGCCTGTAGACAAGCGCCCGCATCCCAACCCCGACAAAGCGACTGCCCGCGACAGTTACCGCACAACCGGCGCGTTTCTGGACTGGACACTCCACAAGTACGACAAAGACATTGTGAAGAAACTTGATGCCGCCCTCCGAGCCGACACGTACAAAGAATCGCTGTGGCACGACCTGACCGGCAAAACGCTGGACGACCTGAATACGGAATGGATCGCTTCCCTGAAAGCGACGGCGGCGAAATAGTACGAAATAGTGTCCCAATACCATTTAAATCAGCCAATTGACCTCAAAAAGAACATTGTAGGGACACAACTTGTTGTGTCCCTACAATGTTCTTTTTGAACAGTATTGGTCCTAATCCGATACATCAGGGGGTATGTAGCCTTCGGCAATGCTTGCGCGGAGGAGTTGTTGCGGTTCTGCGCCGGGGGTGTTTTGCGCCGCCCGTAACAGGGTTTTGTCGGAAACGTCGGCGGCATGGGAGGGGCGCAGCAGGCTGTTGGTGGCGCGTTCCTGTTCGGCGCGTTGCATCAGGTAGGGCAGGCAGTTTGAGGCGGCTTCACGCACTTTGGGCGATTTCGCGGTCTTTGCGGCCTGATAGACATACAGCGCGGCCTGCCCATCCCCGATCTGCTCCAACGCCTTCAGAATGGCAAGGGTGAGTTCCTCAGCATACCCTCCCTGAAACGAGCCGCGCGTATTCGTCCGCAGGCGTTCATACAGGCAGGCGCGTTCATGCGCGTTCAGCAGATGCGCGTCTGATGCCCGCAGGCGCGGCAGCAACTTAATGAGAGCGCGTTCCGGGGATAAGCGGTGCGGCAGAAAGGCGCAAAGCGGCCCGACAACGCGCAGGTCTTCGCTGTCCGTTACAATACGGATTGCCTGACGATGTTTTCGCGTACCCGTCGTCAGCCAAAACTCAACAAATATGTTGTAGAACATGGACAACGCGAAACTGCCAAAAAAGAAGCGGCCCATCCAGTCCGGGCAAGAGACATGAAGTACCAGCAAAAGGAAACACAGGGGAACACCGCTCCATAGCGCCATTCTAAAATACCACTCTATTCCCCGCCCGATACGATGGCGCTTTGCCAACCGATGGTCTTCCCGTTTCATTAACGCCAACAGGGGTTCGACTGCCGCCGCGCCCATGCGCCGCAATTTCCGTTCCGCCGCGTCGCGTTCCGCCGCCTTTCGACTGCCCAACAGCCGTATGCAGTCGGCAGCGTTCGCGTCCGTTTCTGCGGTTGTGGGCGTAGTTTGCGCCATGTTAATTGTTTCTGTCTGGAACTATCAGCGTTTAATCCAGTATACATCGAAATGTTGGAACGACGCGCTGCAGTCTGCCATTGATGGCGCGAGAAAACTTTCGGCGAATTAATCTACGTAGATAATTTCCTGCACAAGAATATTTCGTCCGCAAAACGACTGGCCGAAGGCCTGCAAACCGGCTTTTCATAAGCCGGTATCAGAAGGGCGAAAGCATTGTTTCAAGGGTTGTTTCGACTGCTGCTGATTGTGTCCTTCGTGGCGTTTCACCGCGCGGTTCGGGCGGGGCGGCAGGAAGCGTCCCCGGGCCGGACGCACACGCTGACGGGGCGCATCCAGACACACGCGCAGTTCCATTCGCGCTTTTTATCGCATGACCGGGACATTCTCGTATACCTGCCGCCGGACTATGAGCGGAACCACCATACGCGCTACCCGGTTCTGTATCTGCACGACGGGCAAAATCTGTTCGATGGCGCGACCTCGTTTATTCCGGGGCAGGAGTGGCGCGTGGACGAAACCGCGCAAAATTTGATTGAAGCGAGAAAAATTCAGCCGCTCATTATCGTCGGCATTTACAATTCGGGCGAGCGCATGGCGGAATACACGCCCACGCGGGACAAAGGGGGCCGGGGCGGAAGCGCGGACGCTTACGGACGTATGCTGGTGGAGGAACTGAAACCCTTTATTGATAAAACGTACCGGACGCGGCGCGACGCCATGAATACCGGGTTGGGCGGGTCTTCCCTCGGTGGGCTGGTATCGCTCTATCTTGGGCTAAAATATCCGCGCGTGTTCGGCAAACTGGCAATCGTATCGCCGTCCGCGTGGTGGGACGAGCAGGCCATTATCCGGCAGGCGCGAAGTCTGAAGTTCAAGCCCCGCCTGCGCATCTGGCTGGACATGGGAACGCATGAGGGGCGGCAGGAGGACTGGCAGCAGAACGTAGACGATGCGCGCTCCCTGCGCGATGCCCTGCTTGCAGACGGCTGGAAACTGGAACAGGATTTGAAGTACGTGGAAGCCGAGGGCGCGGAACACAACGAAGCGTCCTGGGCCGCCCGCGTCGGCGACATGCTCAAGTTTCTTTTTCCGCTCCGTTAACAACTTCGCAAAAGAGATTTAGCGCGACTGTTCGGCGGTGAAGCGGCGGGCAAGGTTGCATGTCGCGCATTGCGCATCGTTACATAGCAACGCGGCGGCATTGCCCTGTAACAGCGCAATCGCCATCGAAACAACCGCCTGCTGCCGCATCAGTTGAGCGGGCGCGTTGCCGATGTAGTCGTGGCGCAAAACGCGGCAGTTGCGCAATAAAGGTTCGATTTTCACAAAGCCCGCGCTGCACTCCGGGCTGCCCTTCATGCTTGTCCACTCGCCGATTCCGGTTTTGACCGTTCGGGAACGGTGGATATACGGCGCGTCTCCCCACACTTCGCCCAGATACACGGAACTGTTGACCGCGTGAGACACGCCAATCAGCAACACATAGCCGTCCAGTTGATGCAGGCGAGCCAGCGGACTGCCCGTGCCAAGCGGATAGTGCAGGGGCGCGTTCTGCGTGAGAAACGCGGCGTTGGCTCCGATAGCCGCAAACGAAAACGCCGGATGCTCGCTGCGCAGGGCGTCCGGTTGCTGCCGGACAATCTCAGGGAATACGCCCGTCGAGCGCAGGGTTGTCGAGGGCGAGGCGTGGACATACGGCGGCACGATCTCCCGCATCCGCTCCAGATCGTTCGCTTCCGGCGGCGTTTCCCATTCTGCCGGGTCGCGATGATCTTCGCAGAAGGTTGGAACAAGCAGCGTGCCGGACGGCCCCAGCGTCTGCCGAAACGCGCGAACCAGCGTTTCCGCCCCGCCCTCTATCGCGCCGACCGCCCGCAGCGAGGCGTGTGCCAGCACATTCGCGCCCTCCGTCAGCCCGATCCGCCGCAAATCCTCCACTAAATGCTGTTCTGTCCACATAGTCAATTTCAGGTGAGAGTGAGAGTACATTTCACTACCGGACACATTTTTCCGGGTATTGAAAATACCCGTCTGAGTGGCGTTCCGCCAGGCGTCCTTCGGACGCGATTCACTGCAAAATAAGCATTTGCGTCCGAAGGACGCTTGGCCGCAGGCCGTGTAGACAGGGGTTTTCAACCCCTGGCAAGAATGTGTTCGGGAGTGAAATGTACTCTCACTTCTCCTTACAAGTATCCCAAATCTTCCAATCGCCGCGCCAGTTCCGCCTCTTCCTCTTCACTATACGCGCTGTCCGGGCGCAGAGTCGGCGCAGTTCCAATCGCGTTGCGTCCCATCCCTGCCGGAACCGCAATCCCCATCGCGTTCAAAACCGTCGGCGCGACATCGTACAGGGACAAACCCGATTGTGGATTGTGGATTGTGGATTGTGGATTGGGTCTCCTTTTCTCCTCTTCTCCTTTTCTCCTTTTCTTTTCTTCTGCCATAATGAAAATGCCGTGCTGCGCGTGGTTGGCGTCGTCGGGGCCGGTGTCGTTGTCGTGTGTCCAGATTTGAGGATGGCCCAGACTGCCCACAGAGCGCCAGTGCAGATCGCCAAAGTATACGATCAGGTCGGGCGCGACATTGCGGCATTGGGCGTAAAGCGTTTCGGGGCGGAAAACGCGGTTGCCAAGTGGCTTGCCGTGTTCATTGGGCAAGGCTTCCAGTTTGGTGGTCAGTTCCACTTTCAGGGCTTCCACGTCTTCAGGCGGCACAATGCCCTGCGGTTCGCGCTCCTGCACGTTCAGGAACAAACGTCCGTAGTAGCCCCCGTCGCCCCACGCTTTGGTTCGCGTCCAATCCACGAGCGCGGGCGAAAACTTTGTGCCGGGAGTGGGCGTTTCCTTGAGCGTTAAATAGCCCTCCTGTATCAGCCAGTCGTTGAAACACAGGCCGCCATCCATTCGCTTCGCGCCGTGATCAGACACAATCAAAATGCGCGTGTCTTCGTCCAGTGTGGAAAGCAGTTGCCCGATATGCGCGTCGAGGGCGATGTAGTAATCGCGAATGGCGTGTTCAAAGGGGTTCCCGGGGATGTATTTGGGGTGCTTGGGGTCGAAATACTTCCAGAAGGCGTGATGGATTCGATCTGGCCCCATTTCCACCATGATGAAGAAGTCCCACGGCTTGGTGGTTATCAGATGTTGCGCCAGTTGAAAGCGGCGGGCGGTCATGGTGTAAATATCATCCAGCAGTTTCGCCTTGTCTTCCGTGCGAAACTCGCGGGTATCGAACAGGTACTCGCCTACCACCTCTTTGATTTCGTGTTTGAGTTCCGGCGGGTAGGTGTAATCGCTGTCCACATTGGGAGCCAGAAAATCGGTGACAAGCAGGCCGTGAATGGGACGCGGAGGATATGTAAGGGGTACGCCGAGCGCGATGGTACGCTTGCTGTGTTCCGCCAGCACATCCCACAGCGTCGGTTCCTGTACCATTTTGCCGGACGCGAACGCAAGCCCCTCATAGGAGTGGTCGCGGCGGTTGCGGAAGCCGTAAATGCCCAGAGTGCCGGGGTCTTTGCCGGTCATCATGCACATCCACGCGGGTACGGTAATCGGAGGCGTCGTACTCTCCAATGGCCCATACATGCCGGACTGCATCAGGCCGCACAGATTAGGCAGCAAATCGGCCCACAAATCAAATACCAGTTCGGGCGCGGCGCAGTCCAGCCCGATCACGCACACTTTCGAGTTCGTCACAAGTCTTTTCACTCCCCACGTAACGCATTTTGCTGAAAACATCTGCGCGTATGTTTCGGCACGACAGCAAGAAGTTCCTCTTTATCACCGATGGAAAAGCGCTTCAACTTTAAAGCGTTTGAGTCATTCGGGGCTTACCGGGGATTGAAAATCCCCGTCTCAACAAAACAAGCGTCCTGCGGACGCGACTCTTTATCAAGATTCCCGCGTCCGCAGGACGCTTGCACTTTTCTGCCGGGTGTTTTCAACATCCGGTAAAAATTACTCGCAGCACGGACAGCCGCCGCACTTGCAGCCGGGTTCGCAATCGCATTGGCACGGGCAGCAATCGCCCTCCGTTTCCGTCGTTGCCGCGATGGGCGTAAGTTCAATCAGAGTCATTTCGCTTCACCTCCCTTCGTTTGAGTTTCCGAACAACAGCCTGCCATCAGGCTGTTTTCCAGAGCCGCAATTCCGATAACGCAGCAGCCGTTCACCCGCAATTGCAGGCGACATTCCACGCGCTCATGGTCGCGCTTCAAGCGTTGGTCTACATCAAGAACGTCCTGGTAATGCGCGAAAATAGATTCCAAAACGGGCAGAGCGGCAGGCTCAAGGCCGTAATAACTCCACTTCGCGTTTTTACGGGTGGAAACAAGACCGGCCTGCCGAATAGTTTGCAGGTGCGTGGACAGGGTAGACTGACTCATCTCCAGCGCGTCGCCAATCTCGCAAACGCACAACTCCCCGCCGCGCAGCAGAGCCAGAATACGAATGCGCGTGGGGTCAGCAAGCGCCTTGCCAAGTAAAACTAAATCATTCACGCTCATATCCTCATATCGGGAATTGACGATATAGTACCGCGCCATCACGAAATTGTCAAGGCCGGGTAAAATATCTTTTTCCAAAACAGGGAGGCGAACATGCAGCGACAACATTTTGGTTCGGGAACGCCGTGGGAGCCCATTGTCGGCTACTCGCGGGCGGTACGGGTGGGGAATGTAATTCATGTATCCGGCACAACGGCGACGGATGCGGAGGGCAAGGTTGTCGGCGCGGGCGATGCTTACGCGCAGACCGTGCAGGTTATTCACAACATCGAAGCGGCTTTGAAGAGGGCGGGAGCCGGATTAGAAGATGTGGTCAGAACGCGCATGTACGTGCTTGATATCGACAATTGGGAGTCTGTCGGCAGAGCGCACGGCGAGTTTTTCAGTCAGATTCGCCCCGCCACCAGCATGATACAGGTCAGCCGCCTGATTGACCCTGCCATGCTGGTAGAAATTGAAGCCGAGGCTATTGTTGACGCTTAATGTGACTACCCCTCGACCATCACTGCGCTTGCGGCAGGCAGACGGGGACGCAGGACGCGCAATTGCAGGTCGCGGCGGTAAACGTGCCGGAACATGTCGCCGCGCTGTTCCAGAGCGCGGGCTTCCTCGGGCAACTCGGCTTCCGCGCCCGCGTAAATCAGTACCACGTCGTCGCTTATGTCGCAAAACAGTTCCTGTACGCGGTTGTTGTGGCCCCGATCCAGCGCGTCGGCAAGCCGCAGCAGGGGCGCAAGCAGGCCCACGCGCTGCTTATCGCCCTCGGACAAAATCCCGAAGGCGGTATGCTCGATAGTCGGCAGGACTTTACGATGGTAGCGGGCAAGATTGGCGATAATCGCTTTTTCTTCCCGCGTAAACTCGGGTAGCGGCTCCATCATAATCATCTGCAAGGCGTGGCGATGATGCCCCTTGCTGCTGACATAATAGCCGATGTCGTGCAGAATGGCGGCGTACTCCAGCAGTTTACGGTCTTCGCGCTCCAGTTGATGCAGCGACTGAAGCTCCATAAACAGCGTTCCCGCCAGGCACTCCACCTGATGCGCGTGTCCCGCGTCATAATCATAACGACGCGCCAGTTCCAGAATTGCGTTGAGTTTTGGGTTCATGGTTGAGTAGGTAGATGGGTAGATGGGTAGATGGGTAGGTGAGTAGAAAACCACGATTGATTGATCTACCATCTACCATCTACCCATCTACCTCCTGTTGAAAACGGTCATACAGCAACCCCCAGCGGAGGCCGCGCGTGCTGATGGCGAGGGAGGGCGCATCCAGACGGGACAATGCCTGCGCCAGCAGGATCGCGCCTCCCAGAATGATGTCAGCCCGACGTGGATCAAGGCCGGGGAGTTCCAGCCGCTGCGCCACAGTCCGGGTCGCCAGACGGTCAATGTGTTCGCCCAGTTGGTCGGCTGTCAGCAGATGCCCGTGGAGCGATTCGTCGCCCAGTTTGCCGCCCTGATCCATCGCGCCGAGATTGGTGACGGTTCCGCCCACCCCCACCAGCGCATACTCTTGCGAGGACGCGAAGGCGGTTGCGGCAGGCTTATCACTCCCTGTATCGGCGGAGTGGAAAGCCTCCTCATCAATACGCGCGAATGCTTTGAGTACGGCAAGATTGGCGTCTTCCAACTGCTGAACGGTGGGCGGGTCGGAGCGCAAAAACTGCTCGGTCAATTTCACCGCCCCGTAGTTGACGCTGATGCGCGAAGCGATGTTGTTCCCGTTGGGCGTCCCTTCGATGATCTCCGTGCTGCCGCCGCCGATGTCAATCACGCGCAAATGCGCCTGCCCGCGCCAGTGCGGGTCGCGCCGCACGGCCAGATACGACAATCGCGCCTCCTCCTCGCCGGGGATTACGTCAATGCTCAGTCCCATTCGCTCCTGCGCCCTCTGCAAAAAATCGTCACGGTTTTCCGCGTCTCGCAATGCCGCCGTCCCCACCGCCGCAAACGCGCGCGCCTGATGCGCCCGTCCCGCGTCCACGAGTTCCGCAAGAGCGTCAAGGGTGCGGCGCATGGCAGCTTCGCGCAAACGGTTGCCCTGCGCCTGCATCCCCTCGCCCAACCGGGTTACAATAGTCTGCTCAAAGACGCGATCCGCCCGCCCCTCTCCCAAATCCGCCACAATCATCTTCACGGAGTTCGTGCCAACATCCACGCCCGCATACAGGGAGTTGAGAGTTGAGAGGGATTCCTCTCCTTCTCGTATCTCGTATCTCGTATCTCGTATCTTCTCCTCTTCTTCCTCAGTCATGCGCGTCCTCCGTGCTGCGGGTGGGTTCCGTTTGGCCGCTCAAAGCGTACAGGCGGTCACTGGCTTCCGCGATGTCTTCGGCCAGGCGCGACTGCGTTTTGCGATCCGGTTCGGTTTGCGGCAGCGCTTCCATCAGCGACAGGCGCAGGCGACGGACGCGTCGCAAAGCGCGTTCCTGATCTTTCTCCGCGCCCTGCATCAATCCCTGCTGCCATCCGGGGATGCCGGCGGCAAACCGCACCAGTTCGCGCAGCAGACGGGCGCGAAAATTCGGGGCGTGTCGGCTAGTCAGCAGCGCAACCGTCTCATCCCGCGCAACCTGCATTTCCACCAGCCATGTCGGTAATAGTTGTGCTGCTTCCGCGATGCCGTTTCCGCTGTTGGCGTCGAGCAGAGGCGTGGTCGGCAGAATGGAAACCGATTGCGTCCCTGCAATCCCATCACCATCCGTCGATTTCGTGACTGCTTCCGTCTCAGTCAGAATAAGCGCGTTGGCGAGAAACGTATGTATGTGCCGCGCCTTGATTTCGCTCATACCCGGCACAACCAGCAGACGTTCCAGCGTCGCGTCGCGCAATAGCGTCAGGCTACTCAGCCCCGCCTTTTCCAGCGCCCGAATCCGTATCGGCCCCAGTCCGGGGATGTCGCGGAGCGCGCGTATTGCCGGTTCGGGCGGCGGGAGGGGCAGAACTGTCAATTCGGGCGCTTGCGCTGGCGTCTCGCCTTTGCCTGCCTTTGTGTCCTTGCGGCTCCGGTTCGCCATCTTTTTCCGGGGCGCGGGGCGCGACTCGGCGGCGGGCGGCGGCGACGTGTCCCGGTTCACCGGGCGCGCGCTGGACTTGCGGGGTTTGTCTGTTGGCGGCATCCGGCTCCTCATTGGGTAAGGATGAAGGATGAAGGATGAAGGATGAAGGGATTGCCGATTTTCGATTTTCGATTGCCGATTGGGGTTCGTTTTCTGCCTCCCCTTCTCCTTTTCTCCTTTTCTCCTTTTCTCCTTTTCTCCCCTCTGTTCCCTCACTCCTTGCGATCAGATCGCGCAGGCGCTCAAACACCTGTTCGGCGCGTATCTGCTGCCATTCCTGCGTCAATTTCGCGTATTGCGCGTCACGGTCGGCGCGAATTTGTCGGCACAGCGTCAGCAGTCCCTCACAACCCGCGTAATCTACCTGATGGACGCCTACAATCGGCAGAACCTCTTGCAGCTTGCCGGATTTAGCGGCATGATTTTTCTGCTTCGCGCCTTTAGTCTTGCCCTCTTGACCATTCATGCTGTCGGGCGCGGCAGCAGTAGGCAGGCCGTAACCCTTTTTGACGACGCGGCCCAAATGCTCCAGAATCTGCGGAACCAGCACATCGGCATCGTGCAGAATTCCAAGATGCTCCTGTAAATTCTTCACGGCTTGCAGCATTGTTCCGAACTCCGGCCCCGCATCGGTGTACCGGATATAAACCGGCTGAAAGACCTCCATCGTGTAGCGCAGGCGCTTGCCCGCAATCCGCATCTCATGGAGTTCGTACACGTTGTCAGGATCGGCGATGCAGGACTCGTAGGCAAGCATTTCGTCCAGACGCCGCGTAATCAGTTTGGCCGCATTGACAAGCACAGGTTGACGTGGATTGACTTTTGCAGAAGACTTTGATTTTGCCATCAGGCTGTTCCATTCTTTGCTTTGTCTGCCGTTGCTTTTGCAACCGATGCTTCCGCTGCATCTGCAACGGATGCTTCCGCCGCTTTCGATGTGGCGGATGCTGAGGTCAGCGGTTCTGCCGCTTTCGGTTCCGGGGCGGGAATCTCTACTGTAACCGACCGGTAGCCGTGTTTGTCTGCCAGTCGCTGCAATTGCTGCTTCAGTTTGCTTTTTTCCAGATGCTTGACGGAATCGGTGACGGCCTGCTGTCGGTCATTGCGCTGCGCCTGCAAATAGTCCAGAAAGCTGTCCACGCCGCCGCGCTGTTCGGGCGGCAGGCTCTCCATGCGGGTACGCATGGTTTCCAGCATCACATCTAAATCACGGGCCGCGCCCAATGCCCGCGTGACGGTTTTTACCTCCTGCGCAATGTCGGCAAAGGCGGCAGGCTCGGCATCCACAAAACAGACGCCGAACACATCCAGCGCGGCGCGGGAACGGCGGGACCACACGCGCATCTGATGAATGGGTCGGGTCTGAGTGCCGCTTGCCGCGCCCTCCGTATGCGCCAACATCTTATCCAGCCGTTCCCCCAGTATGCCCACGCCGTAATCGCAAAAATCCGGCGGCCCATCCATTTTACGCGGTGTCGCTTTCCGAGCCATGATAATTACTCCGCAAAAATATCGCGCAGGTCGTGTTCCCGATCCGCGCCCACAAGGGCAATTACGCTGTCGCCGATTTCAAAGCGCGTATCGGCGGCGGGCAGAATGGCGTGGTCGTGGCGAATCACGCTGATAATCAGGGCCTCGGCGGGCAGTTTCAGGGCGCGAATTTCCTGATCCACCACCGGAGAACGCGGCCCGATTTCCACTTCCACAATCTCGATGTTGCCCCGGTTCAGAGCGGCAAGCGGAATCACTTCACCGCCGCCCACCTCCTGCTCGATAAGATTGTAGATGATTTTCGTGGAACTCACCGTCGCGTCAATGCCCAATTTATGAAACAGCGACTCGTTGCGCGGGTCATTAACGCGGGAAATGGTGCGCGGCACGTTATGTTCCATTTTCGCCATCTGGCACACGACAAGGTTATCGTCGTCGCTGCCCGTCGCGGCCACAACCGCGTCCGCCCGCCCGAATCCCGCCTGATTCTGCTGCGCCACTTCGCAGCCGTCGCCCTGCATCACGACTTCGCCCAATTCTTCCGAAATGGTGCGGTAGCGCGTCCGATCCTTCTCCATTAGCAAAACTTCATGCCGGGCGGATACCAGCGTTTTCGCCAGATAGTAACCGATGTTCCCCCCGCCCACGATGATGATGTACATGATGCAATCCTTCGGGGTAGACGGTAGATGGTAGACAGTAGCAATGCCTGTTTACTGAAAGCTTTGTTCGATAGGAACAACTTGCAAGTAAGGATGCTACCGTCTACCGTCTACCGTCTACCTCCTCACACATTCGCCGTCAAATATTCCTGCGAGTAGTCTTTGGCAAGGCCCCACTCGCCGGTTGTTACAAAGTCGCGCATCAGGCCGGTAGCGATGGTGGTGGTGCAAAGCGTGGTGATACCGAGTTGGCGGTAGCGGTCTGCGCGAACGGGATCATAAATACGCGCGATGACCGTTTTTATCTGAAACACATGCTGCGCGATCTGCGCCGCCATGATGTTGCGATTGTCGCCCTGCGACACGGCAATGAAAACATTCGCGTTCTCGATTCCCGCCCGTCTCAGCACATCCTCGTCTATGCCGTTGCCCACAATGCGATTGCCGCGAAATTTGGTTCCCAACCGCCGGAACGCCTCGCTTTGCAGATCAATGATGGTAACGTTATGGCCTTCCCGGTGCATCAGGCGCGCAAACGTGGAACCGACGCGGCCACAGCCCAGAATTACAATATTCATCTTCTCGTCCTCTCCTTGCCTCAATGTCCGGGCATAGTCTTCATCCGCTTGCGGGATGCCTTCTAGTATACACCAAACGGCGAAGTACCCTTCTATACCGCATCGAACATGTTTTTCCCTGCTTTGGCGCGGTTTCTCCTGCTAATTAGGTAAAATACGCCAGATGATATAAATCCCCTTGACTTTCCACTTGGTAAAGTGTGGAGAGTGGCAAGGTATAGAAGTCGAGAGGTTTCACGCTGCGCAACGATGCAGACATTCGCGCTTTACGCCGATACTAAGCCATTCAGAATTCATGACTTGACGCGCATTTGTGGCGAAATCGCGCTATATGTCCGTACCATTACTGTTCACGCCGTTTCGATATTGAAGGGAAAGAAGACCCGTGCGTAATCCGAAAAATCATCCCCATTTGCTTCATTCAGAGAATACCGTCCTCGTGGTTGTGGATATGCAGGAGCCGTTTCTGCGCACTATTCATGAGCAGCAGCGCGTTCTGGACAATGTTCGCGCCCTGATGCAGGGCGCGAACGTGCTGCGTATGCCCGTCATTGGAACCACGCAGGCGGCGGAAAAAATGGGAGACGTTATCGAGCCGGTGAAAAGCCTGCTGCCCGCGCAACTCCCGCCGTTCGACAAAATGACGTTCAGCAGCATGGGGTCGCCCGCCTTTGTCTCCGAACTACAGCGCACAGGCCGGCGGCAAGTGCTGCTGTGCGGCGTTGAAACTCATATCTGCATCAATCAGACGGCTCACGACATGCAGGCGGCGGATTATCAGGTACACGTTGTTACGGATGCCACGTCTTCACGAACCGAAGCGAATTGGCGGCTGGGACTGGACAAAATGCGCGCCGGACGTGTCCTGCTCACGTCGGTGGAAATGGCTTTGTACGAACTGCTGCACGAAGCGGGTACGCCGGAATTCCGCGACGTGCTGAAGCTCATCAAATAGCGCGACGCAGGAACTGCATTTAATGAGACGTACGGCCAAAACTGGCTGGAAACTATCAGTGTAGATAACCGATAGGGGGAGAAGCCGGCGGCATCCCGTGCGGCGGCTCCTCCAGTTCGTCCAGAGGCATATTGTCAAGCAGGTACGTGACGAGGGCATCCTCCGCCACCTCTTTTTTGGAAGTCAGCCGCAGCAGTTCCAGCGCGCGGGGGTCCTCTTCCGTGCCAAAGAGGTCGCGCAGAAGCCGCATCAGATTATCGCTTGCCACTCGTAGAGAGTCTTCCAGACGCTCCAACTCTTTATCCATGTGTCTTCCCATAATGGTATTTCTCTATACAACCTATCAGCGACGCGGCGCGTCATGCGCAGTTTACATCCACGTTTCTTTGAAATTGATCTTACGTTAAGGGATATATACAATACTATATCCGCAGTTATGACAGGGTGTACGCCTGACTTAGTTACGACGATTTTTCCTATCCGTTCCTTTACTTTTTGCGCGGCTTAAAGTTCCTGAAAATAGCCTTTTCCTGCGCATATCTCGCAATTTTGTGAAGCGAAAAGCGCGAGAAAACGGTGTTTTTGCTCCCCTTTTCATTTGCTGCCTGCGACGCCTTGCCCCTTCATTGCGTATAGTAGGGCAGAAACCCGGCAGGAGTACGCGCATATTTGAATTTTCCACCTCATTTATGCCGGATTTCGGACGTTGGCGGCATAGTGATGATAGATCGAACGTAACGGCAAAACGCGGTATGTATTTTCAGGATAACGGATGTGGCAACTCAGGGAAACAAAAAAGATGTGGATGTGGAAGCGGATTTGCATGGGTTGACCGCCGAGCAAATGCGCGTCACCTTGCAGCAGCAATGGCCGAAGTGGCAGGGCAAACAGGCTGTGCGGATTATTCACGGACAGGGCGCCGTGCTGCGTCCCGAAGTAGAGCGCTGGTGTCAGGAGATGGGTATTCCTGTGTCCATTGATCCCGGCAATCCGGGCGCGCTGAAAATCTATCCGCGCGAACGCCACGCGCCGGGCAGCCAATCCAATGCGGGATTTGGAACCAGCCTGCGCGAAAAGGGATTGCGCCTGACGCCCGAACAGGAAGCGCAGTTACGCGATCCGCAGGCAATGGAGCGATTACGCCGCGAGGAGCAGCAGAAGCGTGAACAGGCCGCGCGCAAAAAACGCGATGAGGAGGCCAATCGCCGCGCGCAGCAGAAGCGCGACGAGGATTTGTGGCTGACCGAAATGGCGCGGCTGGACAAGATGGAAACCAAACGGACGGGCGCGTTACCCGAAGATGTCAAGCCCACCGCGCCCCGTATCGTTCCGCCGTCTGTAATGAGAGCGCAGGAGGGCTTATGGCGCGGCGAACTCGTACGGGTTGCCGATACGGACGAGGGTACGCTGACCGTGCAGAAGCGGACAGGACTGGACAAACTGGCGCCGCCCATGTCCGCAAACGCTGAAGCGGAAGCGGAACAGAAGCAAAAGGGTGAAGAAGTGAAAGCCCTGACGCCTTTGGAAAAGGCGCGGCGACGCCAACCGCAACGGGATACCAACGCCGATCAGGAACTATTCGAGCAGGAGCTAGAGCGTTTGTTCGATACCGACGACTCTAATTTCCGCCGCTGAGTTTAAAGAAGTTGGTTCATAAACAGAAAGGCCGACTGCCACTTTACAACAAGTGGCAGTCGGCCTTTTCAGGTATTCGCGTTTATTCGCGTTCATTCGCGGCTAAACAGTCTTTTACTTCTCGCGGAACGGCATGCCCATTGCTTTGAGCAGGGCGCGGGCCTCTTCGTCCGTGTTGGCAGTTGTGCAGACGATGATGTCCATGCCGCGCACTTTGTCAATCTTGTCGTAATCAATTTCGGGGAAGACTAGCTGTTCGCGCATACCCATCGCGAAGTTGCCTCTGCCATCGAAGGAGTTGGGCGACACGCCCTGAAAGTCACGGATACGCGGCAGGGTCGCGTTCACCAGACGATCAAAGAATTCGTACATGCGTTCGCCGCGCAGAGTCACTTTGCAGCCGATACGGGAACCTTCGCGCAGCTTGAAGTTGGCGACGGACTTGCGGGCGCGCGTAATCAGCGGCTTCTGGCCGGCAATCGCCGTCATATCGCGAACCGCGCCGTCGAGTTCCTTGCTGTCGCCGCCCGTTTGCCCCGCGCGGCCCACACCCATGTTGATAACAATCTTGTCAATCTTCGGAGCCTGCATCACGTTCTTATAGTTGAACTGCTTGATGAGGTTCGGCGCCACTTCCGCTTTGTAGCGCTCTTTCAAACGAGCCGTTGTAGGCATAAATCGCTCCCTTAAACGCCCACCGATTTCCGACCGGCGGCGGGAAAATCATTCACCACAGAGGCACAGAGGCGTCACAGAGGAGAAAAGGAGAAAAAGAGAAAAGGAGAAAAGGAGAAACACAATAGTTCCTCTCTTCTCATCTCCTCGTATTTCTCTGTGAAGCCTCTGTGTCTCTGTGCCTCTGTGGTGAGATACTAAATCTGATCTATCGCTTTCGCGCAGTCAGGATGCTTGCATATGCGGTATTTGCGGCGCGACAGTTTGCCATCGCCCTCTTTGAAGGCGTAGCCGACGCGGCGTGGGCCGCTGGCAGTTGGGACACACCAGCATCACTTTGGCGACGAACAGCGGCGTCTCTTTTTCGAGACGTCCGCCGGGAATGGTATCCGGCTGCGACATGCCGTTCGTGGAGGGGCGGCTGGAGGTCCGCTCCTTCTGGTGCTTGATCATGATGTTGACACCCTTGACCAGCACTTTGTTCTCTTTGGGATACGCGGCCAGCACTTCGCCGCGCTTGGGCGGCTGTCCCGACGCGGATTTATCCTTGCCGGAAATCACTTCCACCGTATCGCCTTTTTTGATTTTGAGTTTGACCGGCTCCAGCGGCGTACTCTTTTTCAGTCTGGGCATTACAATACCTCCGGGGCCAGCGAAACGATCTTCATAAAGCTGTTTTCGCGCAATTCACGCGCCACCGGCCCAAAGATGCGCGATCCGCGCGGGTCCTGATTGTTGTTGGCGAGAACTACAGCGGCGTTGTCATCAAAGCGCAACACGCTGCCATCCGGTCGGCGGATGGGCTGTCGGGTACGCACGACAACACATTTTACCACATCGCTCTTCTTGACCTGCTGATTAGGCGTGGCCGACTTGACAACGCCGACAATCACATCGCCCACATAAGCGTATTTGGTATTCGAGCCTTTGAGAACGCGAATACACATAATTTCGCGCGCCCCCGAATTGTCGGCGCAGCGTAAACGGGTATAGGGTTAAATCATCACTCACTCCCACAGGGAGTAGGGCGTGGGGAGTAGGAAGTAGGGGAATACGCATTTTCTACTCCCTACTTCCTACTTCCTACTCCCTACTTCGCTTTTTCTATGATACGGATAACGCGCCAGTTCTTGTCTTTGGACAGCGGACGAGTTTCCATGATTTCCACGGTATCGCCCTCGCCGCACTCATTCTGCTCGTCGTGGGCCTTGAACTTCGCCGTCTGGCGCATGAACTTGCCGTATAGCGGGTGACGCTTGCGCGTTTCCACAGCCACAACAACAGTCTTCTGCATTTTGCTGCTGACCACGCGCCCGGTGCGAACTTTACGCCGCCCGCGCTCCGTATCGCTCTTGTCGCCCTCGAAATGAATGATGTTCAAGTCGTTGGCGGGATCGGACAGTTTGGACTGCGCCGAACCACCGCCCGTTGCTTTCGCCTTCGCTTTGGGAGGCGTGGGCGCAGCCACAACCGGGGCGGGAGCGGCAGCCGCCGGTTCCGCTGTGGGCGTTTCCACTGCCATAGGCGCATCTGTCGTTCCGGCTTCTCCAGCATTGGTTTCGGCTGTGGTGGTTTCCGTAGTCACGGGTTCCGTTTCCGATGTTTCCGTTGCCGCTTCCGCGTTGGGTGTCGCTAAGACGCCGATGGCCTCTTCCGCAGGCGTCGCTTCGGGAGCAGTGACCGCAGCAGCCGTCGGTTCCGTCTCGACGGGCGTTGCCACCGAGTTTACTGTTTCGTCTGACATGGCTACTTCGTTTCTCCCTGAGCGGCGATTTCGCGCTCTCGTATAATCGTCAAGGCGCGGGCGATCTGCTTGCGCGCGTTGCGAATGGCCGCCGTGTTTTCCAGTTGGCGCATGGCCTGACGGCGGCGAAAATCGAACAGCAGCGCCTTGTTCGCGGCGATCTCCTGATGAAGTTCGTCAACGCTCATCTGGCGCAGATGTTCGCGCACCTGTTTGATTTTAAGCTCCGCCATTGTCATCGCCCTCCATCAGCACTTTGGCCGCTTCCCCGGCATCCAATTCATCTACAACCGCAGTCGGTGTGTCCCGCAGGATAAACTTGGTATGAATGGGCAATTTGTGCGCGGCCAGACGCATCGCTTCCCGCGCCACTGACTCGGCCACGCCGCCCATCTCGAACAACACGCGCCCCGGCTTGATAACCGCGACCCAGCCATCGGGAGCGCCCTTACCGGAACCCATGCGGGTTTCCGCCGGCTTCTTGGTAAACGGCTTATCAGGGAAAATGCGAATCCAGATTTTACCTTGCCGCTTGATATAGCGGTTCATCGCGATACGCGCGGCTTCGATCTGGTTGGCCGTCATCCAGCAGGACTCCAGCGCTTGCAATCCGAAATCGCCAAAAGAGACTTCCGTTCCGCCCGACGCCGTACCATTCCGGCGTCCACGATGCTGTTTGCGGTGTTTCACGCGCTTCGGCATCAACATAATTGAGATTCCTCCATGCAGCAACGTGTAGGTTTCTGGTGTCAGGTGTCAGGTGTCAGGATAAGCCTTCTACAACGAGAGCATTTCCCTGAAACCTGAAACCTGAAACCTGAAGCCTGCATTGCCTTGCACCTACTCGTTCGGTGTAGGATTGTCGTTGGGATGACCGCCGCCGGGGCCTGCGCCCCCGCGTTGATCCTGATGACCCTGGGGCGCCTCGCGCCCGGTTCCACTCACATCGGCGCGCGGCCCCGGCTCGCCGGCAGGTCGCCCGCCGCCGCCCGGTACGCCGCTCGGCCCACCACCTGCGCCCGGTCGGCTTGTGCCGCCGCCCCCGCCACTTGGACGACTGCCGCCCGTACCCTGCGCGCGCGGGCCGCCCTGCGCCGCGCCGCCAAAGCCGTCGCCGCGTCCGCCGGTGCGGGCAGGTCCGGCCTGACCGCCAGCCTGACCGCCTTGACCGCCGCCCTGGTAGCCGCCACCGCCGCCTTGACCGCCGCGACCGCCACCGCCACTGAAGCCGCCACCGCCTTGACCACCGCCGCCGCTAAAGCCGCCGCTACCCTGGCCGCCGCGTCCACCGCCGCCGCCACCGCGTCCGCCGCGATCACCGCCGCCACCGCTTCTGCCGCCCCTGCCGCCGCGATCACCGCCACGTCCGCTGTCCGACCGTTCGCCGGAACGATCCGGGCGGCCATCGCCGCGCTGCGGGCGAGCCGGCTCGGACTCCGTTTGCCGCGCCTGTCCCGGCAGAACATCGCCCTTGTAAATCCACACTTTGATGCCAATGTTGCCATACGTGGTTGCCGCTTCGGCAAAGCCGTAGTCAATGTCGGCGCGGAGGGTGTGAAGCGGAATTTTGCCTTGGCGATCCTGCTCTTTGCGCGCCATTTCCGCGCCCGCGAGCCGCCCGGAACACATCACGCGGATACCCTTGACGCCCAGTTTCATGGCGCGAAGAACCGCCTGACGCATGGCGCGTTTGTACGCGATGCGCTTTTCGATCTGCTGCGCGATGCTTTCGGCCACGAGCTGCGCGTCCTGATCGGGCTGCCGGATTTCATTGACTGAAACATGCACCTGTTTCTGTGTCAACTTTTCCAGTTCGGCTTTCAGGTTGTCCACGCCCTGCCCCTGCCGCCCGATGATGATGCCGGGTTTGGCGGTGTGCAGCGTGGCTTTTACGCGGTTGCCGCCCCGCTCGATTTCCACGCGGGAAATAGCGGCGTTGGCAAGAATTTTGTGCTTCTTGATATAACGGCGAATCTTGTAATCTTCATATACGGCATCGGCGAAACCGCGCTTCGGGAGATACCACTTGCTCTCCGTGTCGCGAATCACGCCGATTCGAAATCCGATTGGGTGTACTTTCTGGCCCATAGTCTCTCCTGAGAGGCAGAAGATACGAGATACGAGATACAAGATACAAGTGAAAAGACCATCCTACACTGTATTCCCTGAACCGAGAAAACGCGGAATTATAGTTCCCCACTCGTATCTCGTATCTCGTATCTCGTATCTTCCCTCCTACTCCGTCGGCGCTCCGATTTCGTCGGTTTTGTCCTGAGTGTTGGCGGTTTCCGCCTGCGTATCGCCGGTTACGTCGCCATCCGTGGAGGCGATTGTCGGTTCCACTGCGTCCGGCGTGGTCGGCGCGCCAATTTCGTCCGTGGCTGCCGGGTTCGCCGTTTGCGGACCTTCCGGCACGTCAGCAGTGGCGGGTGTTGCTTCCGGCGCTGCCGTCGCTTCACTCGCGGATGTGGTTGTTTCCGTTGTCGGAGTGACCGGCGTTGTCGCCTCGGCTGCCACTGCGGCGGACGCGGTATCTTCCACTGCCGTTACCGGTGTGGTGATTTCCGTATCTTCCGCAATGCTGACCGGGGCCGCCGTTGTCATCGGAGCGGCCTGCTGTTGGCGACCGGGCTGCTGGTTGCGGCGTCCCGCCTTTTTCGGCTTGCGCGGCTTGGGACCGACCTCTTCCACAACAACTGTGATATGGCTCATGCGCTTCAGGATGCGGTACGCCCGCCCCTGTGCGCGGGGCTGGACGCGCTTCATGCGCGGGCCTTCGTCCACGCGGGCTTCCACCAGCTTCAGGTTGTCCGGGTTCAGGCCGTGATTGTTGGCGGCGTTGGCGACGGCGGAATACAGCACTTTGGAGATGTAACCTGCCGCGCGGTTGGGAATAAAGCGCAGAAACGCCAGCGCGTCGTTGGTGTACTTGCCGCGCACTTCGTTGATAACCAGCCGCGCTTTGCGCGGCGGCACGCGGATGAACTTGACGACGGCAAACGCCTGGTTGGGGGCCACTTTGCGCCCGATATTCTTTTTGCGGTTTTCGCGGTGCTGACGCGGGCGTTCCATAACGGCCACGTTCGAGTCTATCGTATCATCAGACATGACGGTTCGCGTCCCTTTCTATTTGACGCCGGAGCGGCGTTCCACCTGCTGTCCGGCATGTCCACGGAAAAGGCGCGTTGCGGCGAATTCGCCCAGCTTGTGCCCGACCATGTTTTCAGTGATGAAGATCGGAATATGCTTGCGCCCATCGTGTACGAGCATGGTATGACCGATAAAGTCGGGGAAAATGGTGGAGCGGCGCGACCAGGTCTTGATGGCCTTTTTTTCGTTGCGCGCATTCATGCCCCGCACCTTTTCCAGCAGCTTGGGATCGGCATACGGTCCTTTTTTGAGTGAACGTCCCATGGTAACTCCAGGGAGTAGGGAGTAGGGAGTAGGAAGTAGGTAAATACACTACCTACTACACTCTTGATTTAAGAGTTAATGGAACAGGGCATTTACCTACTCCCTACTGCCTACTCCCTACTCCCTATTTGCTATTTCGTCGGCGAATAATGAACTTGTCCGTCGCCTTGTTGCGGCGGGTCTTGGCGCCAATGGCGGGTTTACCCCAGGGCGAAGCCGGACCTTTTTTGCGTCCGATGGGGCTTTGCGCTTCGCCGCCACCATGCGGGTGATCGCGTGGGGTCATGGCAATACCGCGCACATGGCCGCGTCGTCCGCGCCATCGGGTTGCGCCCGCTTTGCCGTACGAGATATTCTCGTGTTCGGGGTTGCCGACCTGTCCGATAGTGGCATGGCACGTCAGCAGGATCAGGCGCGTTTCGCCCGAAGGCAGGCGCACCTGACCGAACTTGCTGCCGCTGCCCTTGCCCATCAATTGCGCGCCCACACCGGCGGAGCGAACCAGTTGGCCGCCCTTGCCCAGATGCAGTTCCACATTGTGGATCACTGTGCCGACGGGAATGGCGTACAAAGGCAGGCTGTTACCGGGCCGAATGTCCGCGGTTTCGCTGGCAATCACGGTATCGCCGACCTTCATGCCGATGGGCGTCAGGATGTAGCGCTTTTCGCCGTCCGCATACTCTATCAGAGAGATACGGCAGGTGCGGTTGGGATCGTACTCAATCGTTCGGACCGCTGCGGGCATATCGTACTTGTTGCGCTTGAAGTCAATGATCCGGTACATGCGCTTGTTGCCGCCGCCCCGGAAGCGTGACGTGATACGCCCCTTGTTGTTGCGTCCGCCGCTCTTTTTGATCGGCTCCAGCAGGGGTTTGTGCGGGCGAACGGGCTGGTTTTTGCCCTCCTGCTTTGTCAGTTCCGTATGGGTGGCAACGGAGCGGAAGCGGGTTCCCGGCGTATTCGGTTTGTAGTGACGAATGGGCATGGTTACACCTGTCCTCCCTGGTCATCCGTCTCCTGATTCATAAAATCGAAGAGTTCGAGAGGCTTGTCGGTTGTCACGATGGCTTTTTTCCAGTTGGGTGAATAGCCGGGCTTGCCGCCCTTGCTCATGGCCCGCTTTTTCTTGCCTTTGACGTGAACGGTATTAACCGACAGCACTTTCGCGCCCGCGTTGGCATATATAATGCCCACCGCGTCGGCGATTTCGATCTTGTTGGCCGTCGGATTCACTTTGAAGTGGTATTTGTTCTGCTGCGCCTGAATGGTGCTTTTTTCCGTCATCAGGGGACGAATAATGATTTCGTGTACGTTTCTCATGCGGACACCTCCGCTCCTTCTATTCCCATTGTAGAGTCTTCCGTCAGAACGGCAGCCGCTTCTTCGGCGGTTTCATCCTGCGCGCCCAGCGCGTTGTTTGTCTTCTGCTTGCTCTTGGAATTCCACACGGCTTCGATTTTAGCAACCGCGTCTTGCACGAGGACGATTTTGGTCGCCAACAGCGCGTCGCGCACGGAGAAGTTGGGCGCGAACCGAAGTTCCAGACCCTGGCTTTCCAGATTGCGCGTAGCCCGCCGCAGCATATCGCTGTGTTCGGGAACCACGATCAGCACATGCTTCTCGCTGCCTAAGTTCAGCGCTTTGAGCAATGCGACCGCGTTTTTGGTTTTGGCTTCCGCGAACGTGAGCGCGTCCAGACCGATGATGTTGCCTTCGCGGACTTTTTCCGAAAGGACGCTGCGCATTGCGCCGCGCCGCATCGCTACAGGAAACGCCTTGCGGTAATCACGGGGGTGCGGACCAAAGACAACGCCGCCGCCACGCCACTGCGGGGCGCGAATCGTACCCTGTCGGGCGCGTCCCGTCCCCTTTTGCTTCCAGGGCTTGCGTCCGCCGCCGCGCACATCGGAGCGTTGTTTAGTGTTGTGTGTGCCCTGCCGCTGATTGGCCTCTTCGGACACGATAGCCTGATGGACGAGCGCCTGATTGTATTCGACGCCGAAGACCGCATCAGGCAGTTCGAGCGCGCCAACCTGGCCGCCCTCCTGGTTCATTAATGTTATGCTTGCCATGATGTGTTGTCTCCCTAACGTCGCGCCAGGCGCTGAATGGTCACAAGGCCGCCATCGGAGCCGGGAATGGCTCCCTCTATTAGCAGCAAATTCTGTGCCGCATCCACGCGCACAATGCGCAATCCGCGCACCGACACCTGCTTGTTGCCCATCTGCCCGGGTTTTCGGGTCCCCTTGAACGTGCGGGCCGCATCGGTCGCGCCGCTGGACTGCGGCTTGCGGTGGATCATCGAGCCGTGCGTCATATCGCCGCCATGAAAGTGGAAGCGCTTGACAACGCCGGCAAAACCTTTGCCTTTGGATATACCCGTCACCTTGACGCGCTGATCAACGGCAAAGATGTCGCATGTAATCGCATCTCCCAGTTTGTACGCGCTCGTGTCCTCGGTGCGGATTTCGCGCAGGTGTCGCGTGGGCGTGACGCCTGCTTTGGTGAAGTGCCCCGTTTCCGGTTTGTTGACAAGCCGGGGGCGTATCTCGCCAAACCCGACCTGGACAGCTACATAGCCATCTTTTTCAACACTTTTGAGCTGCGTGACAATGCAGGGGCCTGCTTCTATCACGGAAACCGGCACGATTTCGCCCCGGTCATTGAAGACCTGGGTCATGCCAATTTTTCTGCCCAGAATTGTGTCGACCGCCATAGTTTCTCCTCGTGTCTCGTTCTACTCGCTGCTCCACTCGCGGGGCTTGCCCATCGGGTAGAGGTGCAGCTTAAACTCAGGCTTCGGTTCCTGATCGTTCCAGGCGTCTTCAAGGTTTCCCATCAAGACCACCTGTTCAAAGGCAGTTCCTGGATTGCCGATGTAGGTCGGCAATTTAAGGTAGCCATCCTCAAGCACCTTCGCGCTTCGGATTGCGAAATATGCCTGAATGTTTTGCGCTTTTGCCTCTTGCTCTAGCCAGGCGTGAAGCGCATCGAGATCCAGCCGGACTGGTTTCTCCAACAAATCAGCCATTGCTAGTTTTCTTTCGGCAAAATCGCTTCTATCTGAGCCGTGATGAACCGATTACTGCGCCAGCATCCACCATTGCTGCCAGAGTTCCATAAACGTTGCGCCTACAGTTTTATTTCGATGTCAACGCCGCTCGGCAGATCGAGGCGCATCAGCGCGTCAATGGTTTTGGGGCCGGGTTCGAGAATATCAATCAGGCGCTTATGCGTCCGTTGCTCGAAATGCTCCATGCTCTCTTTGTCAATGGTCGTGCTGCGGTTCACGCAGATGATCAGCTTCTCGGTCGGAAGAAGAACGGGTCCGGCCACGCGCGCGCCCGTGCGCTTGGCGGTATCCACGATCTTTTCTGCCGACTGGTCCAGGATGCGGTGGTCAAAAGCCCGCAAGCGAATGCGAACCTTGTCCTGTCGTCCGAGGGGTGGCATTAGTACCTCTTTCTGTGTCAGGTATTCAGGTATTCAGGTATTCAGGTATTCAGGTGTACAGGAAGGAATTGCGCCTAACCTGAATACCTGAATACCTGAATACCTGAATACCTGAACCATAGTCAAAGCAAAAACCGGTCGGGCATCCGTTGTCCGCAGACCGGCTTGCTATTATACCTCAATTTTTCGCAATCAGTTCGGCTTCATTTGCAGGAATAAAGCCGACTGTTGGTTTATCGGTCAATCGCGCGCTTCCTACGCGCCGGAAGGCATCAACATCAAATGCCAGCGCGGGTTCGGTTCGTGAGACTCCCAGGCGTCTTCCAGATCAAGCAATAAATTTGCTCTTTCCGAAGCATCACCTGCGTTACTCAGCCGCACCGCGAAATATAACCATTCTCTGTCAGCGCGCATATACGTGGCGCTGAACCTGTCTGCCATTCCACGTTCGGCGGCAGCTTGTTTGAGCCAATCCGCCGCCATATTAGCTTCTTCCGGCATTTTGTTCCTCCAGAAGCTCAACTTTTCGTAATCAGTTCGACAACCTTACCTATTCCAACAACTCTCCCGTTGCTATAGACGGTAAACTCTTGTCCTTCTTCCATGGCAACAGGGCGAGTAAGCGTACAAATCAGAATCACTCTGTTCTCGGATACTGTCGAATCGAAACCATCAAGGAACGTATAAGTTCCCGGCACATAAATATTACGAAAGAAGAACTGAACTTCTTCGCCTGTAAGGAAGACAGGTTTGCCGCTGCCTTCCGCTTCGTTCACGACTTGTATATTGCCGCGAAATTTTGTACATGCCTGAATACTGTCCGGCGCAGCAATGACACAATCTTGAGTTATTTTTTTGGGCGTCGGCCTAAGAAGAACACCTGCCTGCTCTCCACAACGCATAACAGTTTGTTTTTTGTAGAACTGTTCAATGTCTGCGATACGCGCCTGTTGAACGGATTGTCCGCCTACAACTTCGATACGCGCATTAAGTTCTAATTTCCCGCGCTCAACAAGCCCAATCACAAGGCAAATATCGCGGCGTAGCCTTGTAATCTCTTCAACCCACATCAGAAAGGGCGCGGATTGGTCGCAGTCTGGTTTGATCTTAGACATTGGACCACCTCTGCTTCAGGAAGCGATATTGAAGCGTTGCGCGTCCGCATGGGTAAAACCGATTGCAAGGCTGATGTGAGACACATCTTCCGGCCTCACTTGATTGTAAGCATCCATGATGGCGCGACTACGGAGTTCCGGGTCAAGACCTTTCCAGGCATCCCATATCACTTTGACCGCAAAGTAGTTGCCGCGCAGGGCTTCTTCCTCAACAATATGCGGCGCGTCTTCCGGCCCATCCACCTCATTACGCCGCAACTCGTCGGCAAGCGCGGCTACTAACTCCGGCGGGGCTTGCGGAACTGTTGGATGAATTCTAATTACCGGCATGGTTTAACTCCACAACAAATTACGATGCTCCCAAATCCACTCTACACCGTAATACACCTCATGCAGCTCTTCTTCCAGCGCGGGAGTGTGCTTGTAGCGCAGGGTTTCTCTCCAATGAGAATCCACTGTGAGTACATACCACAGCATTTGCGCGGCCACAGCGGGATCAAACGCAATGCCAAGCGCCTGCCTCACGTCAATCAACAGACTGGCTAACCCTTGCAAATCGTGTAAATTACGTCCGCGCCATGCGGCCTGCGTTCGCATAGCAGCTAATGGCCCTGCATTTAAGTTCTGCGTATCTGCCACACCGGTAACGCGAAAGTACGCTGCCTTTAACAACATCTCGACAACGTAGCCGAAACAGTAGACCGCCCCTGTATTGCGTGACAGGTCATGTGCCGCTAATGCCAGGCCGTCCCAATAGCGTTCTGTTGCGGCAAGTTCCATATCCGGCCATGTCTCAAAGGGTTCTTTAACAGCCAGTCGCGTCAGGAGAGTCATTCACGCATCCAGACAGGCACAAAGCGCGTCGTGTGAACGCGCGGTATCAACGCCGGAAACAAACTTCATCAGGCAAAAATATAAGAAGCAAAGAAACGGGAGTAAGGGACAGACAACTGCCCCTTACTCCCTGAGTTACTGCGCTATGCCTTGACGGGCTGCTTGCCGCTCTTGGCGGCGATCTCTTCCGCCACGTTGCGCGGCACTTCCGCGTAGTGCGAGGGCGTCATGGTGAAGGACGCGCGGCCCTGCGAAAACCCGCGCAGATCGTTCACGTACCCGAACATTTCGGACAGGGGACACTGCGCGCGCACAACCTGCTTGCCGCCCGGCTCCGGCTCCATGCCTTCCACCTGACCGCGCCGACGGTTGATGTCGCCGATCACGTCGCCCATGTTGGCTTCGGGCGTGGTCACTTCAATTGCCATAATCGGCTCTTTGATGTACGAGCGTCCTTTGCGCAGGGCTTCCTTCATCGTCTGGTTGGCGGCCACTTTGAAGGCGATTTCGCTGGAGTCGACTTCGTGGTATGAGCCGTCGGTTACGGACACTCTCACGTCCACAACCGGGTAGCCGGCAATCACGCCCGCTTCCAAGGCTTCCTTCACGCCCTTTTCAATGGCGGGAACGAATTCCTTCGGGATCGAGCCGCCCGTCAGCTTGTTGACGAACTCGTAGCCCTTGCCCGGTTCCTGCGGGTCCACTTCCAGCTCACAGTCGCCGTACTGACCGGAACCGCCCGTTTGCCGCTTGAACGGAACGCGCGCCACGGCATGCTGCCCGATGGTTTCGCGGTACGCCACCTGCGGCGCGCCGAAGTTGGCTTCCACGCCATACGTGCGTTTCAGAATGTCAACCTTGATGTCCAGGTGCAGTTCGCCCATACCGGCCAGAATGGTCTGCGCCGTTTCCGGATCGGTAGACACATGGAACGTCGGGTCTTCGCTTGCCAGTTTCACCAGCGCGGTGGAGAGCTTGTCCTGATCCGCTTTGGTTTTCGGCTCAATGGCGATGGAGATAACCGGCTCCGGAAAGTCAATGGCTTCCAAAACAATCGGTTTCTTATCGTCGCACAGGGTATCTCCGGTGCGCGTATCCTTCAAGCCTACGATGGCCGCGATGTCGCCCGCGTTCACTTCGCTCACGTCTTCGCGGGTGTTGGCATGCATCCGCACGATCCGCCCGATGCGCTCCTTGCGGTCGCGAGTGGAGTTCAGCACGGTTTCACCCGTTTTGAGCGTTCCCGAATACACGCGGAAGAACGTCAGGACGCCGTATTGATCCTGCGCGATTTTGAACGCGAGGGCGCTGAACGGCTGATCGTCGGCAGGCTGCCGCGTCTCTTCCGTGCCTTTGTCCGGGTTGATGCCGGGAATGCCGCTGACATCCAGAGGGGACGGCAGGAAGTACAGGACCGCGTCGAGCAGTTGCTGTACGCCCTTGTTCTTGTAGGCCGAACCACACACGACGGGCATTACCGTGCCGGCAATGGTTCCCATGCGCAGGGCGTTGCGGATTTCGTCCACGGAAATCGGCTGGCCTTCCAGGTACTTTTCAATCAGGCTTTCGTCGGCTTCGGCTGCCGCTTCGATCACTTTGGTGTGGTATTCGTTCGCCACATCCACCAGGTCGGCGGGAATGTCCACTTCGTCATAGGTCTGGCCCTGATCGTCGTGGTACTTGATGGCCTTCATGGTAATGATGTCAACAACGCCCAGGAACTCGGCTTCCGCGCCAATCGGAATCTGGATCGGAACCGCGTTCGCGCCCAGCCGTTCGCGCATTTTTTCGACAACGCCGAAGAAGTTCGCGCCCATGCGATCCATTTTGTTGACGAACGCGATGCGCGGAACCTTGTACTTGTTGGCCTGCCGCCACACGGTTTCGGACTGCGGCTGTACGCCGCCGACTGCGCAGAAGACGGCGACAACGCCATCCAGAACGCGCATGGAACGCTCAACTTCAACGGTAAAGTCTACGTGTCCGGGCGTGTCAATGATGTTGATACGGTGCGAACGTTCGCGCGCCATCGTGGCGGGATCGGTATTCAGGCCCCAGAAACAGGTGGTAGCGGCAGACGTAATGGTGATGCCACGCTCCTGCTCCTGCGTCATCCAGTCCATTGTGGCCGCGCCCTCATGCACTTCGCCGATGCGGTGTGTGCGCCCGGTATAGAACAGGATGCGCTCGGTACAGGTGGTCTTGCCGGCGTCAATGTGAGCCGCAATGCCGATGTTGCGAATTTTCTCTAAAGGGTATTCTCGTGCCATAGTTTCGTTCTTGTCTATCCTCGCCCGGTCGTCCGACACAGGCGGCGTTCAAATTGCTTCCGAGTGTTGCGAAGGAAAATACATGCCACTCGCTGCCATATACGAGTGTCACGGTAAGTTGCGGGCTGAACATTCATCCAAATCGGGAAAAGAATTCCCCATAGGTACAGAATGGAACCCGTACTGCCAATCGGGCGGCGCGTAACCGCTTCCCATTGCGCGCTGACTGCCGCGTACAGAACATATCGAAAGAAAAGAGGCTTTCGCAACAAAGAACGGCAATCTGCCGTCCCCGGTTGTTCCAGTCACCTTTTCATGTTCCGAACGGATTTGCCGCTTTTACGCGCGCAAACCGCCGATTGGCCTACCGAAGACACCCCGTTCGACAGCGAAATGAGCGCCGCGCCATACGGCAACTTGCTCTCATATTGTACAACATACTATCCTCCTCGTGCCGGGCAATTTGAGGCACAAGATTGGTGGTTGGTGGTTGGTGGTTGATGATTGGTTGTTCAAAGCGAAAGTTTAGCGTGTCGGTTACAGCCTTGAAGCTCACGGACACGTCTTTCTGAACGAAGTAACCAGTCACCAACCACCAACCACCAATCACCCTCCTAAAACCGATAATGCGCAAACGCTTTGTTGGCATCGGCCATGCGATGCACGTCTTCTTTTTTCTTTACCGACGAGCCGGTTCCGTTCGCGGCGTCCATCAGTTCGCCCGTCAGCTTTTCAGCCATCGTGCGACCTGCCCGCTTGCGGGAGTTCGTGACCAGCCAGCGCAACGCGAGAGCATACTTGCGCTCAGGCCGCACTTCGGTCGGAACCTGATAGGTCGAGCCACCGACGCGGCGGGGGCGCACTTCCACGGCGGGCGCGACATTGCGAATCGCCTGCTCGAACACTTCGATACCCGGACGCTTGGCCCGAACTTCGCACTGTTCCAGCGCGGAGTAGAAAATCTTTTCCGCGATACTTTTTTTACCGTCCACCATCAGGCGGTTGATAAAGCGTTGCGCCAGAATATTGCCATAAACGGGGTCCGGCGTAATCCCGCGCAGCACACTTTTTCCCTTACGAGGCATGATTGTCTCCTACTTCGGCTTCTTCGTACCGTACTTGGAACGGCTGGATTTACGGTCGCGGGTTCCGGCTGTGTCGAGTGTGCCGCGCACGATATGGTAGCGGACGCCGGGCAGGTCCTTGACGCGACCGCCGCGAATCATAACGACGGAGTGTTCCTGCAAGTTGTGTCCGATGCCCGGAATGTAGGCCGTGACTTCGGTTTTGTTGGTCAGGCGGACGCGGGCGATTTTGCGCAACGCGGAGTTCGGTTTCTTCGGCGTGACCGTTTTCACCACGAGGCAGACGCCGCGCAGTTGCGGATTGCCTTTGAGCGCGGGCGCTTTGGTCTTCTTAATCAGACGCTTGCGGCCCTTGCGGACCAACTGATTGATCGTAGGCATACTGTGCCATTCCCCTTTATGAGTTCCGTTTTGCGCGTTAAAAAATGGATGTTTGCGCCGTAAAGCGCGGGGCGCAGAAGCAACCGGATGTGGTTGGACGTAAAAAAACCTGCCCGTGCATGGCAGGAAAGGACACGGCATGATGGCATCTATGGCACTTCCTGCCAGGTGATCCCCAGGGAAAAGAACTCGCGTCCGCCCCGCCCGCCTCCTTATGCGTGGTCCTCCACGCCTGCTGCATTCTGCAAACCTTTACAATATACCGCATGGTTTGCCACTCTGTCAACTGCATTGCGCAATTTTGCGCAGACGGTGTTGCTGCTACAGATTAAACGAACGAACCGCGCGTCAATGCTTCTGCCGGATCGCGCCAGACGGCTCAACCTGATACCCGACACCCTGTTGCTACATTCAGGATTGTGTTGCGCTCTCTGTTGACGGGTACATTCCGGTCAGGCACAGGAGAATACCCATGATCTTGGGCAGGCGATCAATGTGGTAACTGCGCGAATCGAGCCGTAGCGTTGTGCCTTCCAACTCCATGAACCGCCATAACTCTCCGATAGTCACTACACCATAGAGACGCTCGGTTGTCGTGCCTTCCCGCTCATTGAACTGCTGCGCCGCAATTAGTTCCGCGCCGCACTGCGCGTAGCCTTTCTTCATGTCCTCGTTCTTCGCCTCCACGACCACCAGAACCGGCGCCTTGATGAAAAGTTGTTTGGGGAAGCGGGTGATGATGTAATCACAGACACCCTCTAGCCCCTGCGCCCTATCTATGTTGAACTCCACGCCGGAAAGCAGCCCGACCTCGCGATTTTTGAGCAGCCAGAGTTCCAGTAGAACGGGCGCGATGATGAACTCGGAACGCGCCTTTTCGGTCGAATTCGTGAGGGCAAGGGGAACCATAATGCCGAGCCGCGCTTGAAACTCCGGGCGCAGGGGTGTTTCCGGCACATCGGCAAAAAGGTCGGTCGTTTCATCTATGGTCAGGCTGAACTGCCGGATCAGTGCCGGGAGGGTGAAATCGCGGTAGGCCATTGCAACACCCTCCTTTCTATAAATACATAGAGAACAAGGCGTCGGAGTTCTGCTTGCTGAACCCTCTTTTTGCTGCCCCCCTTTTGCAAGACAAACGTTACAAATACAGGGCGCATCTTGCATCGGGTTTTCTGCATCTGTTGCCCATTGCAGAGGATTGTTGCGGATGTAGATGCGCGTTTGCTCCATCTCCAGCTCGTTTCGGACAATACGTTCGTAATAGTTACGCTGCCAAAAGGGTTGTTCCGCGCGGTCTAACAGCCGATTGGCCTGTATCGCTGAAAGCGACTTGAATGCGCGAAGAACCTTGCCCAATGTTGCCTTGCCAGACGCGGTTGCCTTGTTGGGTTCGGTAAAAACGAGAAGGCCGTGCAGGTGGTTAGGCATGAGAACGTATTCGTCCAAAGCCACATAGGAAAACCGTTCCGCAATCTCCTGCCACGCCTGTTCGACGGCCTGACCGACTTTCGAGAGAACGACAGTTCCATTGCCGATTTCGCCAGCAGACATTCGCGGTTATGAACGCAAACCGTGACGAAATAGGCTCCCTGTTGCGAATAGTCGTACCCTTGCAGTCGAAGGGAACGGCGATGATGGCGGTCAGGATCGTAGCGCATCGTCAATTTTCCAAAGCGGGACAACAATCGTTAAAGTAAAGGGCGCAACGAGCAGCAAAGGGCCCAGAGGGGAAGGGCGCAGCGAGCAGCGCCCCTACAAAATGAATGGCGTTACAATTTCGCAACGTAGGGACGTTGCTTGCTGCGCCCTTCCCCTCTGGATGGTACGACTGTAGTTTAGTAGTCGGGCCTGAACGATGAGTAGTATCAGGTATTGATTGTCACCACGATCAGCTACAGCGCGAGACATAATGACTTGCCTCCTTTGTGGCATCCTAAAGGTTGTTGTCGCTGCTTCGGATAGAAGAAGGCAAGTCATCTATTCAGCAGGACGCAATAGGAGATATTCCCTGACACAACTGGATAGACTTACAACGCTGTCCGGAACGCTTGTTTGCTGCGTTTCAGAATAAAACGTTCAAGTTGTAAAAGGTAGAAGAATAAGGTACAAGTAGGGGTTCTGCTTGCTGAACCCTCCTCAAACAAAGGCGCAATCCTGATACAAAGGCGCAGCAAGCAGCGCCCCTACATCGTTCTTTTTGTGCTGTCTATTGGCACAGTAGTTCTGCTTCGAATTACACGCCCTTATTTTCCTGCAAAGCCGCTTCTCATTTCCCGATAATGAATGTATGAACCCTTCCTCTCTTGATTTTCCCCCCATATTGCCACCCGTTGTTGATCTGGAACGCATACGCCAGCGCGTGTTGCGCACTGATCTGGTCAAGCAGAACGGCAAGGTGACGCAGGTTATCGGGCTGGTGATTGAATCCAGCGGGCCGAACGCCGCGCTTGGGGAAATCTGCCAGATTTATTATGACCGCGCCAACCATTATGACCCGACAAGGCCGCCGATTAAAGCCGAAGTCGTTGGGTTTCGGGAAAATCGGGTTCTGCTTATGCCGCTCGGCGTGATGGAGGGCATCAAGCCGGGCAGTGAAGTGGTTGCCACGCGGCAAACGCAGCAGGTTCCCGTCGGCAATGTCCTGCTCGGCAGGATGCTGGACGGGTTGGGACAGCCAATGGATGGCGGCCCGCCTCTCGAATTGAACCAGTATTACCCCGTCAATGCCCCGCCGCCCAATGCCGTCACGCGCCCCCGCATCACCGAACCGCTGTCAACCGGCGTCCGCGCTCTGGATGGCTGCCTGACAATCGGCAAGGGGCAGCGCATGGGCATTTTCGCCGGTTCGGGCGTCGGCAAATCTACGCTGATGGGCATGATTGCCCGCAGTTCCAGCGCGGACGTGAACGTGATCGCGCTTGTGGGTGAACGCGGGCGCGAAGTGCGGGATTTTGTCGAGGAGAGTTCTGGGAGTCGAGGGCGTACAGCGGTCGGTTGTCGTAGTCGCCACCTCGGATCAGCCCGCCCTTGTGCGTATCAAAGCCCCGCTTGTCGCCACCGCGATTGCCGAATATTTCCGCGATCAGGGCTTGGATGTAATGCTGATGATGGACTCCGTCACTCGTCTCGCGATGGCGCAGCGCGAAGTGGGACTTGCCATTGGCGAGCCGCCCGCCACGCGCGGCTATACTCCGAGCGTGTTCGCCATGCTGCCACGCCTCCTTGAACGCGCGGGAACGTCGGGAACCGGGCTGGGAAGCATCACGGGCCTGTATACGGTTCTGGTGGAGGGCGACGACATGAACGAACCCGTTGCCGATGCAGTGCGCGGTATTCTGGACGGGCATATTGTCCTGTCCCGCCATCTTGCGCATCGGGGACACTACCCCGCTCTGGACGTGCTGCAAAGTATCAGCCGCGTCATGCCCGCCATCACGTCCCCCGAACAGCGACAAGCCTCAGACGGCCTGCGCGACATTCTCGCCACCTACAAACAGGCGGAAGACCTTATCAACATCGGCGCATACGTGGACGGCAGTAACCCTCGCATAGACCACGCCAAAGCCAAAATAGACCACGCCAACGCCTTCCTGCGCCAGCCCGCCGACGCGCCGAGTTCGTATATGGACACGCTGCGGACGCTGCTGACGCAATTCACAAGTTAGGAAAAAGGAAAAAGGAGAAGGGAAAAAGTCTGTAACCAGTCACTTTCTCCTTTTTCCTTTTTCCTTTTTCCTGCTTCGGAGCGCCATGCGCCGATTTACCTTTCGACTGGAAACTGTGTTGCGGCATCGCGAAACGCTGGAAACCCTGCGTGAACAGGAGTTTGCCAACGCGCAGGGCAACTGGCAGACGCTAAAAATTCGATTGGCGGGACTGGAAGACGAGTTCGCGCGAATTGTGGCGGGGCGTCCGGGCAAAGTGGGAGAGGCGTTCGACGCGCATCTAATTTTCGACCGCGAACGCTATCTGCTGACCCTACAGGCGGCTATCGAACAGCAAACGCGGCGCGTGGAAGCGGCCCAAATTGTAGCGGAAGAGACCCGGCAGGCGATGCTTCTGGCGCGGCAAGCGCGGCAAGCCGTGACGCAATTGCGCGAAAAAGACCTTGTTCTGCATACGGAAGAAGCGCAAAAATCAGAGCAGGAAACGCTGGACGAACTTGCCACGATACGTTATATCCGGGCGGCTTAAAACATGAGGAAAAGCGATTATGAGTTATGAAGCGACCCTTGCGCGAATTCAGGACATACAGGCGAAGTTGGGCATGTTTGCCGATCCGTTGCCTCCGCCCGTTCCCGCTAAGACTGCCGCTATTGGGACGCCCCTGCCCGGTTTGGGACCAGCGGGAACTCTGCCCGGCACAAAGGCAGGCGCGATACAGCAGCCCTTCAATTTACAGTTGGCGCAGGCGAACGGCAGCCTGACCCTACAGCCGACGGGCAATGGCGGCCCGCCCTTCGCGCCCTATATCGAAGCTCTGATCGCCAAACACGCGGGGCAAAACGGATTGCCACCCGAACTGGTACGGGCGGTGATTCGGCAGGAATCGGACGGCAACCCCCACGACGTTTCCCATGCGGGCGCGCGCGGACTGATGCAGCTCATGCCCGAAGAGATACACGAACTCGGCGTTACCGATCCGTTCGACCCGGAGCAGAACATTGCGGCGGGTACGCGCCTGCTGTCCGGCCTGCTCAAACAGTACAAAGGGGACACGCCCCTCGCCCTCGCCGCCTACAACGCCGGTTCCGGCGCGGTGAAAAAGTACAATGGCATCCCCCCCTACGCCGAAACTCAGCAGTATGTGAAGCGGATTATGGGAATGGTTGAGAAGAAGTAGAGAGAAACAATGTCCAAAGGCTTAAAAATAGTTCTGTTCATGGTTGTGCCGCTGGCACTGGCGGTGGGAATTGGGTACGGACTGGCGAAGGCGCAGATCATCCCCGCGCAGAAGATGGGCGAGAAAAGTGCCGCCCTTGCCCGCGTTCTGATGCCGTTGGGGCTGTATAAAGTTCCTCCGGCGAAACCGGCGGTCGGTGTCCCGGTCGTGTCGCCGGAACAGCAGGCGTTGAACGCGCAGCGCGACTCGCTGCAAAAAGAGCGCGCGGATTGGGAAGCGCAAAAACAGGCGCAAACAAAACTGGAAGAGCAGGCCAAAGCGGACAAGGCGAAACAGGACACAACCGCCGCGCCGTCCGCAGACCCGAAAGAGGTGGCGCGACTGGCGTCCATTTATGAGCAGATGTCGGCAGACAATATCGTGAAGATTTTCGTCAAAATGCCGGACCCGCAAATCATTGCCCTGCTGCGCCGCATGGACGAGAAAAAGGTAGGCGAAGTGCTGGCCGCTATCCCGCCGGAACGCGCCGCCTTTTTCACGCTGCAACTGTCCCGCGCTTCCATCACAACGCGAACCGCTGCCAACACGCCTTAGAATCTATCTTCAACAAACCGGGTAACGGCGCGCCTGCTCAGAACCCAACGCTGGCCTGTTCCGCCGTTGTCGAGAGTGGCAGGATATTTTCCGGGTCAAGCGTCAGGCGAGTGGGTTGGTTTGGCGTATTCAGTTGAAAGTGGGTCTGCTTTCCGGAAACCTCCAGATTTTCATTCAGCGATTTTTCGTTTCCGGTTTGCAGGCGCAGGGGAACGCGCAGGCGGTACGGTTCGCCCTCCTGATCAATGTCGCCCTCCACGACGTAGCCGTTTCCGCTTCGCCTGCTGGCGACATTGGCGAGCCGAATATGCGGCAGTCCCGTCCGCTTTGTCCACTGGTCGAAAAACCAGCCATAATCCAGTCCGGTTGTTTTGTGGACGGCGCGTTCAAATTCCGGCCATTCTGCCGCTTCGCCTTTCGGATGCGCGGCTAAAAAGTTTTTGATGCTTTCGCGCATTTTCTCCCGCCCGATTTGTTCCTCCAACACGCGCAACACGAACGCGCCCTTGCTATACCCTACCGCGTTTTGCGCGTTGTCACTGGTATCGTGGGCGTTTTCCATTGTCGCGCCCTCGAACGCATTGCCGAAACTGCGCCGCTTCCCCGCCGGTCGCAGTTTATCCACATCAATCTCGTTCGCCATTTGAGGGTTCAGACGCGCAAACAATTCCTGCGAATACTGCGCAAAGGATTCGTTCCACATCGAGCGGGTGTACGCGCAGGGAATCAGCCCGCCCCACCACGTATGCGATAATTCATGCGGAAGTTCGGACGGCAGGGTTCCCTCCCCGAACGTCGCGAACGAATACGCTTCCAATGCGCCGCCGAACGGCCCCCGCGTTTCCACGACCTCATAATGCGTATAGGGGAAGGGAGCAAACTCCATATCGTAAAAGGACAGCGATTTCTCCAGCAGGTCCAAACTGCGCTTTGCCAGATTCGGATTGGGCAGCAGCAGGTAAACGGTCAGCGTTCGCCCTGCCGCTTTGCGCGGATAAGCCGTGTATGGCCCCATGTCAATCGTGAAGAAACTGTTCGGCACATCGTTGCGGTACGTGACGGTGAGCGAACCATCACCCCCGCGCTTTTCCTGCTTTTTCTCGCCCTGCGCAATGGGAGTCCAATGGGGCGGTGCGGTTGCCGTGACCGTAGACGTGGCGGGCAGGCGGGCGATATGCGGATACCAGTACGAGTTGAGCGTAGCCTCCTGCGTGTTGATGTAATCCGAACCTTGATGCAATACGTGTCCGCTGTAGGTCATCGTGAGCGGAAAGGCGTGATTCGCGTCCAGCATAGGCGGCGCAACGGCAATCACGCCCCCGGCCTGCGCATACGCAACAGGAGCGTTTTTGCTCGTCAGCGAACTGACCTTAAAATCATCGGACAGGCGCAGCAGGCAAACCGGCAGCAGGGGCGTCCCCGATACTTCCACCCGGATCGTATCTTTGATAGCCGTGGTATGCTGCGCGGGGTCAATAGTCACGGTCAAATCGTGGTCGCGAACCCGATAGCCTCCGGTTTCCGTTTCCGGTATTTCTGTACCCAACTTCCATCCGCCATTTTCGCCCGGTTCGATACGATGAATATGGTCGCCATCGCTTTCGCAGGTATGCCACGCATGGAAAATGGCAAGGTATAATAAAGCGGAAGAAGCGGGCGCATACGCCGAGGCATTGCGGGCAAAACGCGCGCCGGGATCGGGTAACACCAGAACTTCGTCCGTCCAATGCTTGGTCGTCTTTTCGCGCATCCAACCGAAGGAAGACAGGGATTCCGGCGCGACAAGGGGCTTGAGCGCGTCCCCATCCCGCGCATTGACAGCCTGCGTTGCCTGCCGCAACAGTGTGGTCAGCGCGGTTGGCGCGATTGCCTGACCATGCCGAACGTAACGCGGCGAGGCTTTGCGCGGCTCGTGGACTGGGGTTTGCTGCGCAGAAATGTTGGCGGATAGCCATACAATCCCAATCGTCAACGCAAACGCGCCTGTACCGAGCCATTTTGCCGGAAACCTGCTTTTGCGCGTCCGGCCCGTAACTGTGTTGTTCACTCGTTATCCTTGTTAAATATCATTGGAGGCCGGTAAACGCCATCCTTCCATTAGTTACGCGCGTTACAGCCCATCGGTTGCTCATTGCAGGAGTACGAAACCTATGAACATACCTCATGTCTGGCCCCGCTGTCCTGAAGCCGAAGCGTTCTTTGCGCGGCAACTGCGCGAATTCGCGGCGCTGAACCCTTTTGTGGAGCAGTTTGCCGCCCGTCTACAGTGCGAAGTGGGCGTTCACATTTACAACCTTGTGGATCACTGGCTTCTGCCCGCATCTGACGAACTCGCCAACGAACTCCGCGCCTGTGGCCTTGTCGAAACCACAATTGACGGCGAAGCGGTTTGGGAACATCCGCAAGCCCGCTTTCCCCGCGTCCGCCTCGCCAGAGAACAGAAACAGCCGCGCCTTGCCCTGCTGGTTGAGCATGTTGACCAGTTCCTCAATACTTACTCTCTCAGCACAGAGAAAATTGAAGGCGTCCCATACAGCGGTTATCGAGAGAGTGTCATTCATCAGCCATTGGGAGAACTGGCCGCTGTCGAGCGACGCGGCTATAACGGCTTTCAGCCGCAACAGATAAACGACTTGCAGCGCAAAGCGTTTTTTTCCGTCGTTGTCAACATCATGGAGCGCAATCGTTGCGGCGCAGAAGATAATGTTCTTGCGCATACTCAACGCTTGATTACGGCGACGATTGCTGAGTTAGGCTGTGATCTCACAACAGACATATTCTTTCAGATGGAACGCAGTTTCTACATGAGCCGCAATAAGGCCGCCCTCTGGCAGTTCGACCAGCAACAGCAACTTGGCATCGGCTGGGCTAACCACGACCACCACACCTATCGCAGTTCCCGCGAGTTGTTCCGGCCCCTGATGCAGTTGTTTTTGACGCTCGGCTTTGAGATGCGCGAACGGTTTTACGCGGGCGCGGAGGCCGGTTGGGGAGCGCAGATTCTGGAACATCCCGTCAGCCGCGTGGTGATTTTCGCGGATGTGGACATGTCGCCGGAAGAACTCGACATTGATTTCGCGAGTGAAGACCTGCCGCCGCGCCGCATCTTGGGAACGATCGGGCTGTGGTGCGCTCTTCACGGCAGCAGCATCGCGCAAGCCGGGATGCACCATCTGGAAGCCGAATTCGATTACGCGCAGGTACAGGCCAATCTGGAATCAGCGGGCTTCGGCGTGATGTCGCCCTTCACCGACCTGCCCATGCTCAAACAGGCGTTCACCCAACCCGAACTCTGGCCCGTCGCCCCTGACCGCCTGCAAGTTCTGCTCGACATGGGCAGCATCACGCCGAAACAGGCCGATAAATTTCGCGCGCAGGGCGCGGCAGGCAGCCATCTGGAAATATTGCAGCGTTGGGAAGGCTTCAAAGGCTTCAACAAAACCGGCGTCAGTGACATCATCCTTAAAACGGACGCGAGGAATACGAACTAACCACCCGCTACGCTAGAGACACAGAGACACAGAGAGGGAACATAGAGAAAAGAAGAAAAGAGGAGAATAGACAGGATTAACAGGATTTTCAGGATTAAACAGGATTTCAAAGAGATGAGTCAGGCTTGTAATCACCTCTTCTCGTATCTTGTATCTCGAATTATCTCTCCTTGTTCCTTTCGCATTGGCTTTTCCTCTGTGCCTCTGTGTCTCTAGCGTAGCGGGTGGTTAGTTCGCATTGGAGTACGATTATGCAGCAGGGCAACAGCAATTACATAGCGGGGGTATGGCAGGGCGCGGTGTCTGGGCAAACGTTTGAATCGCGCAACCCGGCCAATGTTTCGGAAGTGATCGGCGTGTATGCGCGGTCGCAGGCGGTGGATGTGGACGCGGCGGTACAGGCGGCGCGGGAAGCGTATGTGGCGTGGCGGAAAACTCCGGCTCCCTCTCGTGGGGCGATTTTGACGCGCATGGGGCGGCTGATGGAAACGCGCAAGGAAGAACTTGCCGCGCAGATGGTACGCGAGATGGGCAAGGTGCTGGTGGAGGCGCGGGGCGATGTGCAAGAAGCCATTGACATGGCGTTCTACATGGCCGCGTTCGGGCGGCTGCCCAATGGCAGTCTGGTTCCAAGCGAACGGGAAGACGTATACTGCGCGGCGCAGCGGGTTCCGGTTGGCGTGGTGGGACTGATTACGCCGTGGAATTTCCCGATTGCCATACCAAGCTGGAAGATGTTTCCCGCGCTGATGGCGGGCAATACGGTCGTCTTCAAGCCCGCCGAAGATACGCCCGGACTGGCGGTTACGTTTGTCGAACTGCTGATTGAAGCCGGAGTGCCGCCGGGAGTCGTCAACATCGTAACCGGCTATGGAAACGAGGCCGGAGCCGCGCTGGTGGAACACCCGGACGTGTCCACAATCTCATTCACGGGTTCTACGGCTGTCGGCAGGCAGATCGCGGGACGGTGCGGGCATTTGATGAAGCGCGTCAGTTGCGAGTTGGGCGGCAAGAACGCGATTGTGGTTCTGGACGACGCGAATCTGGAACTGGCTCTCAAAGGCGCGTTGTGGAGCGCGTTCGGAACGGCAGGGCAACGCTGCACGGCGGCGAGTCGGCTGATTATCCATAAAGATGTGATGCCAAAGTTCCGAAACGAACTTGTAGACCGAACGAACGCGCTGCGCATGGGCGCGGGACTGGACCCCCACGCGGAAATCGGCCCGGTCGTCAATCGGCGGCAGTTGGAGCGGATACACGGCTATGTGGAGATCGGCAAAGCGGAAGGCGCGCAGGTTCTTACGGGCGGGCGCGTTCTGGATGAGGGCGAATTCGCGCCGGGTTGTTTTTACGCGCCGACGGTATTGGACAACGTGACCCTGAATATGCGGGTGGCGCAGGAAGAGATTTTCGGGCCGGTGACGGCTCTTATCGAAGTGGGCAGCCTTGACGAAGCCCTGCGGGCGGCGAACGCCACGCAGTACGGCTTGTCTTTATCGCTGTACACGCGCGACGTAAACCGCGCGTTCCGCGCCATGAATGAACTGGACGCGGGCATTGTTTACATCAATCTGCCAACGAGCGGGGCCGAGATTCAGCTTCCGTTCGGCGGCATCAAACAGACCGGAAACGGTCACAGGGAGGCGGGGTGGATGGCAATGGACTATTGCACCGAGTGGAAAAGCATGTACGTGAATTACAGCGAAAGCGCGGAACTGGTACGCGCGCAAATTGATGTTCAACAATGGGACGGATAGTTCCGAGAAAAGGATGAAGCAGAATGTTGCAAGAGGAACAGGTTGAGATCGGAAATAAACACGCGCAAACGGGAAATGGATACGCTCAGACAGCGAACGAGTCCGGTTTGGCGTGGAACGAGCAGGTTTTGGAGTGGAACGACGCGGGCTTGCTGGCCGAAGTGGTCGGATTTGAAACGGACAGTGTTGCGCTGGAAACGAGGGGCGCGACGGTAACGACCTATCAGGGCGAAGAATACATAGATTTTACGGGCGGCATCGCGGTTCACGCCTGCGGGCATAATCACCCCGATGTGGTACGCGCCATTCAGGAACAGGCGGCGCGAACCCTGCACACATCCGACATTTTCCGCCATACGCCGCAACTGGAACTCGCCGCCTGGATGCGCGATCTGTTCCAGACCGTTTTGCCCGCTTCCTCCGATACTCATTCTGCCAGCTCAACCGCTTCCCCAGACAATTCCGGTTCCGACTGGTCATTTCTGTTTATGAACAGCGGCAGCGAGTCCATTGATTCCGCCGCGAAACTGGCCTTGAAAGCGACCGGACGCCACAAGTTTGTCGCGTTTGAAGGCGCGTTTCATGGCCGCACTCTGTTCGCAAGCGCCTTGTCCCGTTCCAAAACCCTGCACTGGAACGCCTACGAAGATTTCCTTGCCCCGCTTCGCGCCAACATTTTCCACGCTCCCGCCCCGCGCTGCCAGGGCTGTCAACCGCGCAAACCCGCCGATCAGTGCTGCGCGAACGGCCTTGAACAGATTCTACAACAGCATGGGCATGAAATCGCCGCCGTCTTCATGGAAGCGCAGCAGGGCGAGGGCGGCTATATGCCCATGTCGCTCACAGCCGCGCAACGCATACGCCAGTTGACACGCGAATACGGCATTTTGCTGGTTGCCGATGAGATACAATCCGGGTTTGGCAGAACCGGAAAATGGTTTGGTTTCGAGCATTTGGAAATTGAGCCGGATGTGGTTGTGTTCGGCAAAGCGGTCGGCGGCGGACTGCCGCTGGCGGGCATCGCCGCCCGTCAGGAACTCATGTCAAAGTGGCAACCGGGAGAACACGGCACAACTTTTGGCGGCAACCCTCTCTCCTGCGCGGCGGGACTGGCCGCCCTGCAAACCGTTGCGCGAGAAAAACTCGTGGAACGCGCCGCCTGTCTTGGCGCGGAAATCACCGCCCGCCTGCGCCCGCTTGTCGGACACTGCGGCGTGGTAGATGTGCGCGGAAACGGCCTGATGCTCGCCGTCGAACTGCGCGACGCGCAAGGCAAACCCGATTACGCCCGATGTGATACCGTAAAAGCCCACGCCCGCGCCAATGGTTTATTATTGCTGACCTGTGGCGCGAAAATTGGCAACCCGCATACGGACTGCGCCGCCCTCCGCCTGATTCCGTCGCTCAATACACCGGAAGAACTGGCGCATCGGGCGATAGACATCCTGCTCAACGCCCTGCAACAAACCGCGTAACTCAGACAGGGAGAAGAGGAGATAAGGAGACAGGGAGAGGGGAACCGCGAAACACGCGAAATAAACGAAAAAGGAGAAAACAAGGTTTCCCTCTCCTCGTTCGTCAACAATGGTATAATTCATTTACATTCGGGGTTGGGCGGATGGCGCAGAGAACAGGCGGGAGGTTTATCATGTTTCGTGAAGACAAAACGACGCAGATGGCGGCGCGATTTTTGCAATTGGCCGGAGGATGCCTGCCTTATACGCAATTGATGAAACTGCTTTATGTCGCCGATAAGCAGATGCTTGTCGAACATGGCAAGCCCATCACATACGACCGTTGGTTTGCGCTGAAATATGGCCCCGCGCTGAGTTCAACGTACAATCTCATCAAGGAAGAGGCTCATTCTACCTACTGGTCAAATTACATTACGACCGAAAATTCCAATGTGACCCTTTCTAGCAGCCCCGGCGCGGACGCGCTCTCCATTGCGGAAGACCGCATTATAGATAAAGTATTCGCAGACTTCAAAAGTCATAGCAGGTGGCCGATGGCTGATGTTGTACACGCATCGCTTGAATGGGAAGATTTGAAAGACTCTTCTAAAGAATTGACGTATGAGGCAGTTCTTCGCGTCGAGGGGTTTGACGAAGAAGATATTGCCGGTATTCTGGAAAACATACGTATTCAGGATGATACCCGACTTGTTTTGGAGGCGCTTTGATGGCGTCTTTTCAGGCGGGCGATACTTTCCTTCTCGGCGGATTGGGAGGATTGGACGCAAAACTTCACCTGTTTGTCGTCGTGTGCGATGCGGCGGGAAACCCACTGACAATCCTTGCTGTCCCCTTCAACACTCTTACCTCCACAACAGATATGACGCTGGTTCTCGAACCCGGCGAACACCCATTCATCAACCGCAAAACTGCTGTAAGTTTCGATCTCCTGATGGAAATAGAGGTTGATACACTGGACAAACTTGAGCAGTTGAGCGCATTGGGGCAGGGCAGCAAATTTCAGCGTCATTTTCCCGCTTCAGATAATCTTCTACAGCGCATTGTGGACGGCGCTTTGAAGTCTGACCTCACCCCTAAAGGCATGGTGAAAGCCCTCAAAGCAAGGCTCGGACTGCCTTAAACCTGAAACGATCTCATTTGCTTGCGCGGTTAAGGACTTCGGCGCGTTGATTGGCGGGGAAGTCTTCGAGGTGGCCGTCCGCGAAGCCAAACAGGAGTGGGGCGGGATCGCCGACGGGTATCAGAGATTGCAGATTGTCACAGGCCCCCGGCGCGGGGGACGTGGACTCGAAGAACAGAATAGCGCGTTCGGGATGGGGCAGAGTTTTCAGGCTCACGTTGGCGAGAGAGCGGTTCATGGCAATGCTGCGGCCCGCGCCCCCCGGCGTATGCGGCAGGGTCAGCGGCAGCGCCCCGGCTTCCGTTTGCATGTCCTGCACCCAATGCTCGGCGGACGGCAGTTTGCCATTATGCGCCATCGCGTACAGCATAGCGGCATTGCACAGCGAACCAATCCCCTGTTTGAGCGCTTCGTCATGGGCTTCCATTTTGCGCGTCCGGTCGCGCGTGTACGCGGAACCGAGCAACAGCAACGAAAGCGGCATACTGACAAACAGCCCGAACATCCGAATCCAGAGTTTTCGTTTAGATACTTTCATATACAGCCTCTCCCCTCTCCTGGCGCGTTGCGCGGCAAGGAGAGGGGCCGGGGGTGAGGTCAAACACCGCCATTTGCGTGGGACTGCCGAGTTCGGGTTCTTCAGGTCCGATCCCTTGAAACGCCACACTGTAACCATTCCGGGCGGCAACGGCTTGCGCCCACTCTTGAAATTGCGCCCGAGTCCACTCGAAACGGTGATCTCGATGCCGGAATTTACCGGCGGGAAGGCTGGCCCAATGGCTGTTGTACTCCGCGTTGGGCGTGGTAATCACAATCCGGCGCGGGCGGGCATGGGCGAACACAACCTGCTCCATCGCGTTCAGGCGCGGCGGGTCCAGATGCTCGATCACTTCGATAAGCAGCGCCACGTCGAAATTGTTGAAACGCTCATCTCGATATACGATTGAGCCTTGCAAAAGTTGGATGCGGGCGCGTTGGCGTTCCGGCATGGTGTCCAGATGCAGGCGGCGGGAAGCGTGTTCCAGCGTATGCGCGGCCACGTCCACCCCCACGATTTCGCGCAGGCTACGCTCGTTCAGCAACATTTTAAGCAGTTTGCCCTCGCCACAGCCCAGATCCAACACGCGTTGCGCGGGCGGATTTAGTTCTGTGACCGCTGCCAGAGCCGCCTGTAGTCGCGCATCGTTCAGGCGCAGACTGGTTTCGCGGGTTGCTTCGGCCTGTTCGTTGCGGGCGTCGGCCTCGTCCTGCGTTTCGGTCGCGTCCTCAAGAACAGGCTGCAAGGCTTTCAACTGATCCAACGCGCCCCGAATGATAGACTGCTTGTAGTTCAGATACCGGCGCGTGATGAGGTCGTGTTCCGGGTGAGTCGGCAGCCAGTCCGCGCCCTTTTGCAGCAGTTTGTCGGCCTCGGCTTCTCCCACAAAATAATGCTTGGCGTTGTCCAGAACGGGTATCAGCACGTAGAGATGCGAAAGCAACGCCTGTACCGTCTGCATCCCCTCCAGCCCAACCGCGTACACGTCCGATTCGCCCCAATTCGGAAAGCGTTCGTCCAGCGCCGCCCGCTCGACGGTTACGGTATATCCTAAAGGCGCGAACAGGCGCGTAATCAACTCCGCGCCGCCCGCGCAGGACACGGCGGACAGATGGGCGCGAAGGGGCATTTTCTCCCCGACGCGCTCCGCCCGCTCCCGGCTGCGCCCGTTCAGCGCGCTGCCGAACACGTCCGCAATCGCCACACTGAGCAGGCTCGACGCGACATACGGGCGATCATTCACATACTGGTCAATGCCGTTGGCGTGTTGCCGCCCGCGTATCAGCCCGACAGGGTCCACCTGAAGCAGGAGGGCGACGGTACAGCGATGCGCTTCGACCTCGGGATAGAAGACAATCATGTCGCCGAAATTGCGGGTTTCGCGCAGCACATTGGCGGGGTTTTTATGCAGCAGAAAGCCCAGATCGGACGCATCGGGGGCTTCACTGGTAATGGTCATCAGCACAGCGGTTAATTCTCCAAACGATTAAAATCTTTCACCACCAAGACGCCAGGAACACCAAGAAAAACGAGACGAAAACGTTTTGCAATTACAGGAGAGAACAAAATGTTTCAGGTTCTACATTTTTTAGTTGTCTGTCTTCTCTTGGTGTTCCTGGCGTCCTGGTGGTGAACAGTTACAAAGATGCAGATTGGGCGGCGAGTTTCTGCTGCCTGAGTGTTAGCGCGTTGCGCCTGCCTGCTTCAGCGCAGTCGCAATTTCCGTCTCTTTATGGGATTGGGCGATTTGCAAAGCGGTTTGTCCCTGTTTGTTGCGGATGGTTGTATCGGCTTTGTGTGACAGGTACAGTCGCGTCATTTCCAGATAGCCGTTTGCCGCCAGCATCAGGGGGGTGTTGCCGTCCCTATCTTTTCGATTGGGGTCGGCTCCCTCATCCAGCAGCAGGGTCGCGGTTTCCAACTCTTTCGCGCTGCCCTGACAGCGGTGCAGCGGCGTTTGTCCCTGCGGGTTGGGCAGATTGATGTCCGCGCCCCGTTTCAGCAGCAAACGAATCATGGCCGGGTTCTCATGGATGATGGCGATACACAGCGCGGTATCCCCGTTCTCTTTCGGCACGAAATTCACGTTCGCGCCTTTATCCAGCATCTTTGTCGCAACCTGTATATTGTCGCAGGCGACCGTTTGCAGGAGGGGAGTGGAATTGCTCATAGAACCGTTCATCTCTGCCACTTCCGGCTTCGCGCCGTGATCCAGCAGATAGTTCGTTACTTTCCAATTTTGCAGTTCCGTCGTCCAATCCAGCGCACTCTGGCTCAAGCCTTCATACCCACATGCGTTAATGTCTCCTCCATGATCCACCAGCAACTTTAATACGCGCCAGTCCTTGAACTGTGTCTGCGCGGCTATGTCCAGAGCCGCCTGCATAGCCAATCCCGCGCTTCCATGGTTCGCGCTGTCTGTTGACAGAGGCGCGCCACGCAGTCGGTTCCTCCATTGCTGCCATAAAGCCGACAGGCTGACATCCGGTTCCTCGTAATATGCTTGCGAGTTCGCTTCCGCGCCTTTTGCCAGCAACGCTTCCACCTGCGGAACCATGTTCTCCTTCACTGCTTGAAACAAATCGCCATTGAGTTGATGCTGATGTTTACGCGCGGCGGCTTCGCGCCGCGCCGTCTGCATCATGCCCGCCAGTACAAGCAGCGGCAGGCAAACCAGAGTCAGGGCTATCCAGAACTTTGCTTTGACACGTTTCAATCGCTTAAATTCTTCCCACAAAGCGACCGGGGCTGAATGTGCCAACGGGATCAATGGCCTGTTTCAGCGCGGCTTGCAGCAGTGTCGTTTCCCGCGTTTCGCCCCACAGGTTAAGACGATTTGCGCCGATGCGTTCCGCTAAGTCGGCGTCTATTCGTATCCAGCGCAGGTTCGCCGTGTCGGGAACCGCGTTCACAATGGTTTGGACAAAATCCGGGCTAGTTTCGTTCGCAGCAAAATGGATAATTCCTACAGCAACATCCGCAGTCAGGTGAATACCGGGAAGAGCTTCCAGTTTGCGCAATGTGGGTTCGAGATCGGTCAGCAGGCAGGCGATACGTCCGGCAAGGGGAGTCGCGGCGTCAAGCCTGCCCTGTTTGTCGCCCAACTCGCGGAAGGTAGCCGTTGGTACAATCTGCGGCGCTTGCAATCCTTCCGGCGCGCCGATACGCGCCATTTCGTTGGTCTGCCAGTCCATACGCGCCTCTACGCCTTGCAGGAGCGCCAGCAGGCAGGGTCTTCCGTCAATCTCATTGGTTATAATGAGAGAGATCGGGGCCAGTTGCGCGTGGTGCAGCGTCAATCCGGCATGAGCGGCAGTGGCAAGGTCGGGCGCGTCCAGTCGAATAACGCGCTCGGAGGGCGGCAGGGGACGAACGCGAAACGTCACTTCCGTAATCACGCCTGCCGTCCCCCACCCGCCCGTAAACAGTTTGCACACGTCGTACCCGGCAACATTTTTGACCACTTTGCCGCCGCCCTTGACCCGCGCTCCTCCGTTCATCACGGCATGAAGGCCGATTACCAGATCGCGAGGCGTACCAAAAGCGTTGCGCCAGAACCCGCTCAGGTTTGTAGATACGATTCCGCCTACGGTCGCCTTATCTTCATGCGGCACGTCGAGGGCTAAAATCTGCCGATGCGCTTTGAGATGCTCCTGCACGGCGGCAAGCGTAATTCCCGGTTCGCAGGTAATCGTCATATCGTCCGGCTGATGATCCAGTACGCGGTTCATTCGGGCGGTAAAAAGCAGCAGATACGGCCTGTCTTCGCGGGGCGGATAGCCCGTTTGCAGCTGCGTCGCGCCCCCGATAACCACAATGGCAACTCCCGACGCTTCACACGCCGTAACAACCCGCGCCACTTCATCCGAACTGCCGGGAATTATAGTGGCAACGGGCGGATTCTTCCAGCCGGAAGGCAGAGATAATTCCGGCGGCACAGCCTGCGCCAGCACATTTACGCCACCCACAACGTTCGCCAACTCCGATAACAGATGCGGTATGTCCACGCGCTTCCTTTCGACACTTATTTGCCAACGGTATCAACCGGGCGTATGTCTACATTGCTCAAACTTGACAGTTGCGATTTTACTTTGGCGGCGGGGGCGACCAGAATCAGCGACATGGACTGCGGTCCGAAGTAGGCGCTGCGCCACGCGGTTCACGTCGGCAAGCGGCACGGCGCGGAGTCGCAGCAGATACGTTTGCAGATAGTCGGCAGGCAAACCGTAAAACGCGATATTCGCCAGTTGCCCCGCCAGACTTTCCGGCGATTGTACCTCGATGGCGAATTGCCCGCTCAGGTAGCTTTTCGCTTTTTGTATTTCGGCGGCGGTCAGTCCCTTGTCTGCCGCCTGCTGTAGAACGGTGGTTGTCGCGTCCAGCAGGGCTTTGGTGGTTTCGATTTTGGTGAACGTGGAAACCTCAAAATCGCCGCCGAGCAGTTGGGGCGCGAAAAAACTGTTGATGCCGTATGTCAGCGAACGGTTCACGCGAATTTCGTTGATAAGCCGGGACGTGAAACCGCCGCCAAGCGCGGACTGCGCCAGTTGCGCCGCGAAGTAGTCCGGGCTGCGGCGTGGAAAACCGGCACGTACCCAGCGAACCTGCGTTTGCGTGGCGTCCGGCTTGTCAATCAGCACCACTTTGCGCGGGGAAGACGTGAACGGCGCAACTACAGGCAGGGCAGGCGCGTCCGCCTTCCAATCGCCGAAACGACTGGTCAGTTTCGCCAGCATGTCACTGCTTTTGAAGTCGCCGACAGCCACCAGTATCATCCGGTTGGGACGGAAAATCTGGTCGTAGAACGACCGCAAATCCTCGCGAGTAATGTTTTTCAGGGACGTGATGGTACTTTCGCGCCCGTAGGGATGTCCGGCATACACGATCTCGTTGGCGACGCGGGAGGCAATCGCGCCGGGGCTTTCGCCCAACGCCTGCAAACTGGAAATCTCCAACTGCCGTTCCCGCGTCAACTCGTCTTCGGGCAGGGTGGGATGCCGGATAATGTCCGCGAACAGGTCCATGCCCGCGTCCGTGTCCTTACTCAGCACGTCCAGCGTTACGGAAATACGGTCATCGCCCGCGCCCGCGCTCAGTCTGCCGCCCAGCGTGTCTATCTGCTCGGCAAGCTGAAGCGCCGTTCGGGTTTCCGTTCCCTTGCGCATCAGGGTTGCGGTCAGTTCGGCCACGCCGGTTTTCTCTGCCGGGTCATATACGCTGCCGCCCGCAAACTGCGCCGTTAATACGATGCTCGGGGCGCGATGGTACTCCATCAGCACCACCCGCGACCCATTCGGCAGCGTAGTTCGCGTCACAGGCGGCAGATTGATCTTCTGCGCCCCCGCCCCGCATGTCCAAAGCCCGAACAAAAGGGTGCAGACAAATCCAACAGAACCTTTCACACAGTCTATCATGGGTGACGTAACCACTAAATACTCTCCCCTTCCCCCAAATTGCGCATTTCTGCTTCGCTTTGAAATGCGCTTTTGAGGGAGAAGGGGCCGGGGGTTGAGGGCCATTCTATTCCTTGTCTCCTGATTTTTCCGGTATCAGCGTTACGACAGTGCGGTTGCGGTCGCTGAAATAGTGTTTGGAAACGCGCTGCACGTCGGCGGGGGTTACTTTGTCGTGGCGGGGCAGATAATCGTATAAATGTTTCCATCCGCCCCAGTTCGCCTCGTACTCGGCAACCAATCCCGCGCGCCCGATGTTGGTTTTGAACTTGTCCAGAAACTCGACGCGCTCCACGTTGCGGGCTTTGAGCATCTCCTGCGCGGTTACGCCGTCCTTTTGTACGCCCGCCAGCACGTCGTAAATGGCGTTTTCGCACTCCTGCGTTGTGTGTCCCTGCTGCGCCTGACCGGTGAAGATGAACAAACCGGGGTCCTGCCGCGAGTCGTTGCCAGCGGAAACCGATGTGGCGATCTGTTTGTCATACACCAGCAAACGGTACAGGCGCGAACTCTCGCCATGCGACAGAATGGTGGACAGCACATCCAAACTCGCATCATCCTTGTCGTGGGCGGAGCCGACATGGTAGCCGACCTGAACGGCGGGCAATTCCGCCGCTTTGTGGAACGCGATCCGCTTTTCGCCCTGTTGCGGCGGTTCCGCGTTGACAACCGGGCGCGACGCGGGCTGCGCTTTGATGTCGCCATAATATTGCGTAATTTTCGCGAACAACTGCTTCGTGTCGAAGTCGCCCACAACCGCGACGACCGCATTGTTGGGCGCGTAGTGTTCGCGGAAATAGGTTTTGGCGTCCTCTAATCGGATGGCGTCAATGTCCTTCATAAAGCCGATGGTGTCCCAATGGTAGGGGTGGGCGACAAACGCGCTGTTCCACAACACTTCGTCCATCGCCGACTCGACGTTGTTGTCCGTGTTGACGCGCCGCTCCTCCTTGACGATGCCGCGCTCCTGCTCGATGTTGGCTTTGTCCAGTTTGAGGGCGCGCATCCGGTCGGACTTCCATGCGCAAAACAACGTCCAGCGTGCCGGAGGAAAACTCCTCGTAATATTCGGTTGTATCGGCATTGGTAAAGGCGTTGGAATAGCCGCCGCCCGTTTCCAGTATCTCATCGAACTGCTTGGGCGCGTACTTTGCCGAACCGTTGAACATCATGTGTTCAAACAGGTGCGACAGGCCCGTAATGCCCGGATGCTCGTTGCGCGACCCCACTTTGAACACGGTGTAGTAGGCGATAGAGGGCGTGGTATGGTCTTCCAGCGCCAGAACCGTCAGCCCGTTCGCCAGTTTCTGCGTCTGCACCTTCAGCATCTGCTGCGCGTGGCAAACGGAAGCGGAAACAGCAGCCAGCAAACACGCCAACGCCCCTATCTGCCCCGCCCGTTGCCGTAAACGATAAAAGCGCCCTGTGATACTCATAAATTTCTTTTCCTTCAAAACGCAAACCTGTGCAATCCTCGTCCCTATTCGCGTTTACCGGGCGCATTTTCCTGCCTGTTCGCGCCCTCTTCAAAAAAAACGTATTGCGGATGGCTGATAATGCAGGAACCGTCCGTATATAATGAAATATGGTTGTGATATTGTCGCAATTTTGAAGCAGGCGGGGGCAAAACTATGAATTCCTTAGTTTCCCATAAAGTAAAGAATAGTGGAGCAGGCTGGCTTCTGCTAACGCTCATTCTCCTGCTGATATATTTTGTCCTGGTCAATGGAGTTCTCTTCTATGAGGCTGAAGACGGCAATGCGACAGTAGTAAACCTGACGCTGTACCTGGGGGCCAACGTGAACGCTGATGACAATGGCAGAACACCGCTCATGTTTGCCGTACAAAATTGGAATGTGGATGTAGTCCGAACCTTGATTGCGCATCATGCCGATGTCAACGCGAAGTACGAAGAAGATGGCACGACCGCATTGATGACGGCTGCCAGTGACGGACAAATGACAATGGTGAAAGCGTTGATTAACGCTGGGGCAGATGTCAATGCACATGACAAACTTGGCAGAAGCGCTCTATGGTGGGCGTTGCAAACAGACAAAGAGGAGTTCAAGCCGACTGGCTATGACCCTAAAGTGGTTTCTTTGCTTCGGGCCGTCGGCGCAAAGTAATCGCTATGCGAGATGTCTATGCTGAACCGAGAAACAGCAAAGTTACTCGTCACAGAGTACATCAATACATACAAATACAAACCTGACAATTCCCTTGTCGTCATGGACGAACATACCATTACGAAGGAGTACGGTTGGGTGTTCTTCTACAATTCGCGGAAGTTTCTGGACACTGGCGACTTGAACGAAGCTGTTTACGGTAACGCGCCGATCATTGTAGATAAAGAAGATGGCTCATTGCATGTTACCGGCACAGCAGAGAACACGGAGGTTTACATCAAGCGCTTCGAGACTCGCCGCCGCAATCCCCTGCGACGTTTCTTGAAATGGCTCCGCGCTAAACGTTCGCCATAACAGAAGCCTTCATCGCCGCTGTTGGAACATTCCGTTGTGGATGAGGTACTCGCATGTCAAAAGTGGATTGTCCCAGATGTTCGCAAGATTATGTGGTCAATGCTCTCGTGACGCCGCTCCAGACAGCCATCAAGATTTGTGCTGAATGTGATGCTTTTTGGTGGCAGGATGAGCCAATCCTCAAAACCAATTTTAAGGTTTATTGGGTGTATATAGAAGAAAACGGTTATAGTTGCGACTGGAATCTACTGGATATATCCGGTCCGGTAAGCCTGAATGAATAACAAGAAATGGAATGGCTTAGATGATTACGACAAACTCATAAACTCGCCTTTAAGACAGGTTCTATTACAAACACCATCAAAATCTTCAAGGCATCTAAAACATCCGTTGATTGGAGTGGTTTTATGACTGATCTGTTTACAAGTTGCTCCGATGCTCGGATGTTTCGGCAGGCGAGAAAACGCCTGAAGAACGCCACTCTGCGCGAGATTATCATGGCTCTGGAGAACCAACAGCCTCTCACGCCCGGACAAATGGCTTACGCGCAAACACGGCTCACGGATACAGACCTGCTTTTCTCCAGGAACCTGTTGCGGCCTGTGTGGGATGAGTGCTGGCTTACGATATGGCTGTTGCGCCACATCTCCATGAATACGGCAGAACAAGAACGGGCGGCGACAACTCTCATCTCGATTGTCGAAAAACGGCTGCCCACACCAAAGTACTGCTTGCGGCGGCGGGTAGGAAACGGTTTAGCGCGTACTCTGCTGTTTCTGGCAGCAATGTTCTGCTATCTGTTGTACCATTTTGATTGGCTTGCAGGAGAGGGCAACTGGTATAGTTTCATAATGTTGCGCATGATGTTGATAGTAACATGTGCTGTGGCTCCCTTGTTCCTGCCCTTGTTCTGTCTCTTCGACGCCCTGTATGCCAACAGGGTGCGCGCGGCGGCAGTTGCAGCATTGGGATACCTGAAACAAGCCTCCTTTTTAGGCGTTATTACAAAAGCGACAAAGGACAGCAGTTTAGTGGTACGTAATGCCGCGCTTGATGCGCTTCCGCTGGTATTGCCTTCTTTGACGCCCGAACACTACGGTTCTTTCTCTTCCGAAACAATCTCCGGCTTATGCCATATACTGGATCATGCAGAGGCGGTTCTACAGCTAACTATTCTGGAAGCGCTAATCAAAGTGGGTGACGGTAATGCGGTTCGGTCTGTCGAGCGAACCGCTGTAAAAGGTCGCTCTGAACAGGCGCGAAGTTTAGCCATACACGTTCTGCCAGTTTTACAGCAACGTCAACAACAGGAAAACGCTTCCAGAATGCTGTTGCGCGCCAGTCAGAGCGTTTCGGAGAGCAGCCGTATATTAGTTCGTCCTGCTCAGGAAAGCGCCGGTACAGAGCCACATCAATTACTGCGTTCCAGTAGTTCCAATCCGCCATCAGTGGACTGAATACACTCTTGACGGCTCGACGCTACGCAATAACGGCATAATGCCAGACTGAGCCTGCTGTACACCCATGAGTACAACATCATCAATTTCTGTTTGCCATTCTGGATGCCGACAGAAAAAGATTAATCGAGGGGCAGCCCTTCACTGATTTCAGCGGGTATCTGCGGAAGATTGTAAGTCCGCTGGTTGCCGCAAAATTCCACATAGAATCAGTGGAGTGTTCAGATGATACTTGATAGAAGTTGAACAGTATAGATAGCAATTAAATTGCTGTTTGTTCAGCGATTTAGCGACTTTAGCGGGCGAGCGTCCACGACGTTCAGCGACAACGCCGGAGCAGCGCGCCCGCCGGATACTGATTTAACACAACCTGCCCGATCTCAACGCGAGTGACCGTAACCCTGCCCAATGGCGAACAATTGAATGTTCCCATCCTCGCGCAAACCCAATAGCCCGGTATCCGCGTTCTCCCCCGTTCCTGCCTCCTTTTCCCTACTGCGCGGTGACGGGCGGGCGGTAGACGCGAATGGCAAGCAGGGGCGTGTTGCCGCTTCTGGTGATTTCCAGCGTGTGTTTGCCGTTAGTCAATCCCTGCGCGATGGTGACGACGGTTTCTGTTGTTTTGTCCGGGTGGGCGGGCGCGGTGAACGTGTCTGAAAAATGCGGAACCACGCTCCAGTGAACCGTAAACTTGTCCGGCACGGGCTTGATACCCGGCAGCATCAGCGCGAATTCCACGTTCCAATCCTCCGGCTCAATCACAACGCGCCCCGATTTGGATACAAAGCGCTGATCCGAACGGCCCGAACCGTCCGGCCCCGTTTTCGATCCTGACAGCGTAAACGTGAACTGTTTGGGATCGGCGGGGTCTTTGGTTACATCCATAGTCCAGTCTTCCAACTGTAGCAGCCTCTCCGAACCCACTTTCAAAATCACGGGCCATTTGCCGCCCGGTGTCGCCAATGCCCGCGTGAATCCATACAATTGCGGAATTTCTGATGGTTTTTTGCCGTCAATGCGAATGTTGGTGAGCGTGGAAGCGCCACCACGCGCGATAAAATCAACGCGGTTGCCCTCGAATGTCTTCGTCAGCTTGCGAACGTCCTTGCCGATTTCACTTGTTTTAACCGTGTCGCAGTTCATCGGGTCAATATGCGCGTCCGGGCGCGGCACAAGGTACGCCTTGACCAGTTCGCTCATCAGATAATTGCCGTAAGCGTTCTGGTGAACGCCGTCCTGAAGCAGCGCGGCGGCGTGAACGTGGTTGTCGCGCAGGTATTGCTTCCACAGGTTGCGCTGATCTACCAGCCCGCAATGGTACTTTTTGGCGACAGCGGGCAGATGCAGGTAGTTCATAAACGAGTTCCAGATTTTGCCGTCCGGACGCAGTTTGGCCGGGTCGGTTTCTTCGGTCAAGTCTTCATCCCGCGTCACATGGTCGGTTTGTATCAGAACCTCGGCTGTAGTTTGTTCCCGGGTTCGGCGTATAATATCCTCGTACTTGTCGTGCGCCCCGTAAACGTGAAAAATCATCAGGTCGGGATAAAACGGGTACAGGTCGGACTCCGCTGTTTTCACCAGCAGTTGTGACGAGTAACCGCCCAGCGCCCGGTTCTCAATGATAAGATTGGCGTTCGGAAAGCGGCGTTTCAAATCGTCCGCCACATTCTGCCACCAACTTTGTTCCGTAATAGACTGCCCGTAAAATAGAATTTTCACGGTGTTGCGATGTGTGTGCGTACTGGAAGCCAGCAGCGTCATCGTCCGCTGAATATTCAGGCCAAGCGTAGCCGGATCGCCCACATTTTTCGGCGGCGGATACGCGACTTTATCCTGCGCTATTGTCGGCGCAACAGCAGCGGCAAGCAGGCAGGCAATCGCAGCAGCGGTTTTGAACCTATTATAATGAAGATGGGAAACAGATGGCACGGCTTGTTGGTTCCTTTGCGAAAGAATGTACTTTAATATACCTCACCCCAACCCCTCTCCTGGCGCGTTGCGCGGCCAGGAGAGGGGTTGGGGTGAGGTAACTACGCCGCAATCGCCTCGGCAACGCTGGCTTCGGGCGCGGGCGCAAGTCCGGCCAGAATTTCGATCAGGTTGCCGTCCGGGTCGCGCAAATGGGCGGTTCGCATCATCCACAGGGGGCGATCCTGCGCGGGCGTATCTATGACAACGCCCTTCGCTTCCAGTTGCGCAACGGTTTCGTCTACGTTGTCCACTTCAAAGGCGATAACGAAGGTATCCTGATGTTCGGAACTGGCGGGCCTGTGCGCCGTTCCGACAGCCTCGGCCATGTGGGTTTTGCCGAACAGGGCAATCGTGACGGACTGGCCCGCCGAGAGTTCCGTGTAATCCCCATCGGGATCAACGAACAACTGCTTAAATCCCAACTGTGTCGCGGTAAAACGCGAGGCTGGCATTCATGTCGCTGACAAGCAGACGAACGTTCAACAACTTCATGGCAAACTCCTTGCGCATGGCGATAAGTATGAAAGTGTGAAAAGGGTGAGAAAGTGAAACCGAAACAAAATTACGCCGTCATTTGTACCATGCGGGAGTATCATAGCATATTGCGCCGAAGCCGTCAAGCATTTATCAGAAAATTTGTACTCTTTTGTCTGCTTTTTTGCGCGTGTACCATTGCGCCGGGACAGGCGGCGCGGCAGGAACCCATAGCGGAAACAAGTGGGACAAGAACCGGGCTGGATGTGCTGATTGCGCAGAACTTTGCGCCGTTACGGGGCAAGCGCGTGGGCCTGATTACCAACCAGACGGGTATCGCGCGGAACGGCAAAAGCGGCATTGACCTGCTGTTTCAGGCTTCAAAGCAACGGGTGCAGGTTGAATCAACGCCGGAAGAAGCCGGAAAATCAGCAACAGGGAAAGACGTATCAGGAAAAGAGGCGTCAGGAAAAGAGGCGTCGGGGCAGGTCGAAAACAAACCGGGCAACGCAACCGGGCAGGGAAGTTTTCAGCTTTTGGCCCTGTTCAGCCCGGAACACGGCCTGCGCGGGCGGGCATCTGCGGGCGCGAAAGTGGGCGACAGTCGCGATAGCGTAACCGGCCTGCCCGTTTACTCGCTGTACGGCAAAACACAGAAGCCGACGCCCGCGATGCTTCGTAATCTGGATACACTGGTCTTCGATATTCAGGACATAGGTTCCCGCTCCTATACCTACATCAGCACGCTCGGCCTGTGCATGGAAGCCGCAGCGGAAAACCATCTCGCTTTTGTTGTGCTGGACCGGCCTAACCCCTCCGGCGGCAATCGCATCGAGGGCAACATTCCAACCCCTGCGTTCCGGTCGTTTGTGGGCAAGTACCCGGTTCCCTATCTGCACGGGCTGACAGTCGGAGAACTGGCGCGGCTGCTCAACGGCGAAAAATATATGGCCGGGGGCGCTAAATGTGTTCTGACCGTCGTGCCGATGCAAAATTGGAAGCGCGGCATGATATGGAACGAAACGGGCTTGAAATGGATCGCGCCCAGCCCGCATGTGCCGTTTGCGAGAACGGCTCTGTTTTACGCCGCAACCGGACAGGTGGGGGAATTGCCCGCGCTGAGTATCGGCATTGGGACTCCCCTGCCGTTCGAGTACGCGGGCGCTCCCGGCATGAACGCGCAGGCGTATACGGCGGAACTGACCCAACGCGCTCTACCCGGCGTCCGTTTCGTTCCCGCAGAATGGACTCCCGCGCACGGCGTTTATGCGGGTAAACTGTGTTCGGGCGTCCATATTATACTAACAGACAGAAGCCGCGCGGAACTGTGCCGCCTGAACTTTGAATTGATAGACGCCTCCCGCAAGGTGATGCCAAACCTGCACTTCTTCACGAACAAAGAGCAGACCCGCATGTTCGATCTGGTCAACGGCACGGATGCGGTACGCAAAGGCGTGGTACAACAAAAATCCGCCGCTCAATTGTGGGAAGAGTGGAATCAGGCCGCGTCTGATTTTCGTATTCGCCGCCAGCCGTATCTGCTGTACCCGGAGAATTAAAAACAGAGTTTAGCCGCGAATACGCGCGAATGAACGCAAATGGAGAACCAATGCTGATGAAAATAAATACAAAATGGAAGAAGTTTGTCAAGCGATTACATATCGTTGGATTGTCTTTTACATTAGGCGTTCCCCTGTGGGCAGGTTGGGTGGAATGGTCGAGCCAGCGCGGGTTGACGGAAATCAGGCAACAAATGCGGAAAGAAGGTTTGCCGCTCACGCCTGCCGATTTGAAGCGTCCCATGCCGCCGACTGACCGCAACGCCGCACCCGTTTATGAACAGTTGACGCAATTGCTGAAAGCCAAACCCCTGCGCGGCGACGGCGAAGTTCTCAACGAAGTAAAGCGCGACGTACCCTCAACATCAGACAATATGCGGCAGGCGCGCGCCGCTTTAGCGCAGCGGCAGGATGTCGTCACGCTGGTACATCAGGCCGCGCAAAAGCCGGAATGTAACTTCAATCGCGACTACGGGCTGGGCTACAATCTGCTGTTTCCAGAGTACGCGCCCATGCGCGGTGGCCTGCGCGTCCTGACAAACGAAAGCGCCCTCCTGCTGTACGACGGCAAACCACTGGACGCCATACGCAACGAAACTCTCGGATTTCAGATGGCGCAGCATACGAACACTGATTCCTTTATGATCGGCAAACTCGTCGGCATTGCCCTCAATGCCATAACGCTGCGCTTCATGGAACGTGTTTTGTATACGGCGGGCGATCAGCCGGGCATTGCCACAGCCGTCGAGAAAGCCATTGAGGACAACTGGAAAACCGTGAACATGACGGACGGCATACGCGGCGAGGTTGTTGTGGGTGAAGTGACGTTTGACCAGATTGCGAACGGAACCCTGCGCGATGAGGACGAGAAATCAGGCGAAAATGTCAGGGTTGCTTTCCATCGTCCGCCTACTTTCATGGGCAAAGCCATTGTATCCGCCAATGAGTTGTACTGGCTACAGTTTCTGCACAGCGCCATTGCCGTATCCGCCCTGCCGCCGCGTGAAAGCCACGCCAAAATGGACGCTTTGGAACACGAGTTTACGCGCTTTGAACGGCTGCCGACACGCTCGATTGCCGCAGTCATGTTTTCTGTCTACTCGCAGGCGCTGACCAAACAGACACAGGGGGAAGCGCAAAAAGCGGTTGTTTCTTCAGCGGCGGCAATTATGGCTTATCGGCAGAAGCATGGCGCGTTTCCTGCCGAACTGTCACAGGCAATGGCGAGCATTCCGACTGATCCATTTGACGGTCAGACTTTGCGCTATCGGCAGGAGGGCAACGGTTTTGTGGTGTACAGTGTGGGGCCGACGGGCAAATTCGATGGCGGCGCGGCGAACAAAAGGCCGAACAGTAATGAGAGCGTGTTCCGTTTCCCGATGCCCGCGTATTATACGCAGACTCCACCCGCCGCTGTTTCCACGCCCGCGCCAACGCCATAGGACGGAGGATATCGCATGAAACGCTTTCGGTTGGCTTATCATTCTCGCTACGCTGCTGCTGGTGTTGGGCGGGCTGTTTGTCGGCGCGTTTGTGTATCTCGACAAACGCAGCGCGTGGGAACTGGCGCAGGTGAAAGCGGAGGTTCGCGCGGCGGGCCTGCCCCTCGAACCCCGCGACCTTGCCCGTCCTCTGCCGCCGGACGAGCAGAACGCCGCGCCCCTGTATGTGCAGTTGAATAACTACTATTCGGCCAATCCTCTCACGGGCGCGGATCGTGTTCTGGATGATATTCGGGGCGTTAAATTACCAACTCCGCAGGAACAGGAACAGTTGCGGCAGGCGGTACAGCATCGTCAGGACATTCTAACGCGAGTACATGCGGCGGCGAAGCGTCCGTACTGCGATTTTAACCGCAATTATGCGCAGGGCGCGAGCCTGCTGCTGCCGGAATACGCGAGAATGAGGGCGGGCATTCGCGCATTGACGGCGGAGAGTACACTCCTGCTGGCGGATGGCAAACCGCTGGACGCCATTCAAAATCAGTCACTGGGGTTTCAGATGGCGCAACATGCCGATTCCGACCCGATAATCATCGCCAACCTTGTCGCCATCGCGCTGGACGCAATCACCCTGCGCGGCATGGAAAAAGTTCTGTACGCTTCTGGAGAACAGCCCGGTGTAGCGCAGGCGGTGGAACAGGCCATTGCGCAACACTGGAAGCCGCATAGCCTTAAATATGGAATGGGCGGCGAGTTTGTCATGGCGACCGTGGAAATAGAACGGTTACGAAAAGCGGGGCCGGGTTCTCTGAAAGATTGGGGAGGCGTGTTGGAGGGTGATGGCTTCAAGGGACAGGCGCAAAGGTTCGGCCTACAGCAATCCGCCAACTGGCAGAAATTTCTTAACAACAATGAGAGTGTTCTGTTGCGAGAAATCAAACAAACGGCCCTGACGGTAGACCTGCCTTTTTGGGAAGCGCGTCCTCCGTTGAAGGCGACAGAGGCGCGGCTGGAAAGCAAGAAGGACGACAGCAACTACGTTCTAACAGGCGTTTTTCTCCCGGTTTTCGCGCAGGCGGCAACAAAGCAGGCTCAAAACCGGGCGCAGGCGGCTGTAGTCCGCGCTGCCGCGTCCGTGCTGGCGTGGAAACAGCAGCGCGGCCAATTTCCAGACACGCTGAACCAGATTATGAAAACGGTTCCCGCCGACCCGTTTGATGGCAAACCGCTACGCTATCGTCACGAAGGCAAAGGGTTTGTCGTATACAGTGTGGGAGAAACCGGCAAGTTCGACGGCGGAACGCCTGCCCGCAAGCCCGACGACAGTTACGCGCCCGTGTTCCACTATCCCATGCCTGATTATCTCGCGCACCCTCCAAAACCGTAATCACCTGATACCAACAGGGCGGAAGCGATTGATTTACGCTCGTATTCGGGAATGGGAACTTCTTCCGGCGCGTATTTGTTAATCAGGTATCCGCACATAAAACAGGAGAACAGCAACCAATGAACATTCAACGAAACACGCGACATACGCGCCGAACTTTTTTTGCGGGCGCAATGACAATGCTTTTGACGGGCATTTTGGCCCCGTCGCTGATGGCAGCGCCCAAACCGCCCGCCGGAGGTTCCGGGGGCAAGGAGGTGGCGACATTCGCGGCAGGATGCTTCTGGAGCATGGAAGCCATTTTCAACCAGTTGAAGGGCGTGGAAAAGGCCGAATCCGGGTACGCGGGCGGCAAAGTCGCCAAACCCACCTACGAGCAGGTGGAAACGGGAACGACCGGCCACGCCGAAACCCTGAACATCACCTTCGACCCGAAAGTGATTACGTACCGCGACCTGTTGGAAGTGCTGCTGACCGTGCGCGACCCAACCAGCGTCAACCGGCAGGGCAACGACGAGGGGCCGCAGTACCGTTCCATCATCTTCTACCGGACGCCCGAGCAGAAGCAGGCGGCGGAAGAGATGATACAGAAGTTCACGCAGAAAAAAGTATGGCCCAACCCGATTGTCGTCAAGGTGCAGCCGTTCACGAACCTTCTACCGCGCCGAGGATTACCACACGAACTACTACAACCTGCACCCGGAACAGGGCTACTGCAAAAACGTCATCGCGCCCGAAATCGCCGAGTTCCGCCAGAAGTTCAAATCCAAACTGAAAAAGTAGCCGAACGTTGTACGCAAAACCCCGCAGCCAATGGTTGCGGGGTTTATTTTCATCGTTATTCTGCACAATCGTTGAGGCGATTAGCGGTCTTTGATAATTTCATCACAACCCAATGCTCTCAGGATGCGTACCAGATGATCATAAGTGACGGTGGACAGTTTACCACGCCGCAATTGATTGACTTTCGCCCGGTCGGTACCAATCAGCGCGGCAACTTCTGTTTGTGTTAAGCCTCGCGACTTGATTTGACGCAGAATAGCCAGCGCCAGTTTCGCCTTTGCCAGCTCCTCATCCGCATTGGGAAGTCCTAAGTCCGCAAACACATTGCCGGAACCGCGAATGATTTTATCTGTGTCGCGCACTTCAACTATCCTCAGTTCAGTATCCGCTTGACGACGTCTATGACGTTGCCGGCGTCGCCGGTTTCCTGCGCGGCAGCCAGTTTGTCCCGCACCTGATAGATTTTCAGGGCTTTTTTCATGGCGTTGGCGAACAGTTCTTTGGACAGCGACATGGCCTTGACCGGCTCCATGCGGTACGTGAACTGATCTTCGCCGAACCAGCCCTCATAGCCCGTATCAATGGCCGCGTAGCAGAACTCGGCCAGACGCCAGATGTCGTCGGTGCCGGTCACGCGGTCTTCGTCGTTGCTGTTGTATTTGGCGGCGTTGATGTGGAAGTTGGCGATGGGAACGCCGCATCCGCTTCAGCAGATACAGGCTGTCGGCGGGCTGATTGCCCACCATCTGCTCGTGTCCGTAGTCGATCACGACGCCCATGACCGTCGCGCCGACCGTTTCATTGACGGTTTTGGCGACAAGCGCGGCTTTGGCGGTCGTGTTGAGGATCATGTTGCCTTCGCGGGGCTCTTTCTGCTTGGCCTCTGTGCCGAACTTCAGGCCCAGACTCTGCGCTTTCTTCGCGATTTCCACGCAGCCGTCAATGAACCAGTCCAACTGCTGCCCGTAATTCACCTCGAAATGGTAGTCCCACCCATCGGAACCGGGCCACAATTGCGCGCTCGGACAGTTGAGGCGTTTGGCGAGTTCGACGGTTTGCAGGCAGTATTCCAGCCCCATCTTCCGCCGGGCCGCGTCCGGGTTGGTGATGCCGCCCATGCGATAATAGGCGCGCGTCCAGATATTGGTGTTCATGTTGGTGGGCGTCAGATTGTAATGCGCCAGCGCGTCCTGAACTTCGCGGATTTTGGCCTCGTCAATGGTCAGCGTGTTGCCGTTTTCGCTCAGGAACATCTCGTTGTTGAGTTCCACGCCCTTGATGCCCGCCTGCGCCACGCGGGAAATCTGCCCCACCGCGCTCTCGTCCAGCGGCTCTTCCGAGTAGGTGCGGCAAAAGCGGTCGCTGAACCCGCCCGCGCACCAGTGACCGGCGGAAAAGTTGATGCCGTAGGTGTCGAAAAAAGCGTTGACGGCCTCGCCTTCCAGATAGCCGCCAAACGTGGTATCCAGCAGTTTCAAATTGTCGTCGGTGACGCGCATGAGCTTCAAGTCTCCTTGTAGGAAAAGTGGTTGGTGGTTGGTGATTGGTGATTGGTAATATGTTGAGAGATTTTACCTGTGTTCGCCGGAAAATCGGTGAACATAGATAATTTTGTCAACAATTGACCAGCCACCAACCACCAATCACTAACGGAGGCATCCGCCATTCCAGCAGCCGCACCAGAAGTTGCTGTTGATCGCGGCGACGGTGTTGTTCAGGCTGCACAGCGACACGCCCGAAGGCAATGCGCTTGTGCCGCCCAACACGCCGTTCGCCAGATACAGCACCTGCGCGACGGTGTAGCCGGAAAGCGGGCCGCACGTCACCTGCAAGTCCGCCAGTCCGCAGCGGGTTGCGCCCGCGTCGGAAATGTCCGTGTTCAGTTGCAGCGCGGTCACTTCCCCGGCAAGGCTTCCGGCTTCCGTGGCGCATGTCGGATTGATGTACGTATGCGTCAGTTGTCCCGGTGTCCCGCACTGCGGCAGGAAGTTCACGATGTCACACGCCTTTTTGTACGTGATGGTCTTGCCCCGGCCCACTGTCAAACCGTTCGGATACAGGCAGGTATAAAACTTGTCTATCCAGGCGGTCAGGCACGAGCAGTTGATGGGCGTGCCATATTCGCACTGCGTGAACGTGACGAATGGCGAACAGCTTTTCGCAAGGCACAGCAAGAAGTTTTCGTTTACATAGCTTGTTCCTCCCGTTGTCGCCGCCACTTTCAGGGTTGTGCAGTTGACCACAGTTGCCGCCGTACCCGGCAGGGCGTTGTCAGCAGTCAGCCCGCAGGGAACCGTTTCCCGAATGGTGTACGCGCCGACCGGCTCATTCATAAAGCAGTAGTTGCCGTTGACGTCGGTATCCACAGTGGCGACGATGTTGCCGTTGCCATCCACCAGTTGCAGTTCTACATCGGAAAGCCCCGGTTCGCCCGATTGCAGCGTTCCGTTGCAATTAATGTCCCGATAAACCACGCCGCAGATATTGACCGGCTGCGGCGCAGGCGGGGGTGGCGGCGGAGCCTGCTGCGTAATCAGGAAGTCGTTAGGCGTGAACATATCGCCATCCGTCAGAGCGGGTACCTGAATACCGGTATTGCTGACTTTCATTCCCACCGGGCCGCTGCTGACCACGACAAACCCGCTCGCCTCCATGCCGGGAATGGCGTTCGTCGCTGTGTAACCGCTCGGCAACGTTGGCAATTTGACCGTATAAGTTCCCGGCGTCAGTCCGCTGAATGTGTAAGTGTGATCTGATCCCGGCCCCGTGTAAGCGGTGGCGACCAGATTGTTCGCGCTGTCGTACAGGTTGACCTGAACGCCTGCCAGGAATATTTCCCCGGCGTCAATGCTGCCGTTTCCATTGGCATCATTGACTACGCGCCCTGAAATGCTGGTGCTGTTTACATCCGCGTTTGCGCAAATGGGCGCAAGCAGGGTCATTCCGGCAACCGCCGCAAGGGAAAACAGCGCGCGCAAACCACCGAAACGAGACGCGCTGCCTCGACGCGCATTCCATTGCCGCGCCGTTGTGATGCTATTCGTGATAAAAATGGCTCTTTTCCTCGATGTCGGCGCAGGGATATGCTGCGCCGACAGGGTGACGGTCCTTTCGGCAGTTCGGCGACCGTGAGGCAAAGGATGAGGGATGAAGGAGGAAGGAGGAAGACAATGCCTGTCTGTTTCCTGTTTCCTTTTTGCGGAAGTTTTCCGGTCTGCCGCGCAAGGTTGAGGAGAAGAGAGCATCCTCTTCATCCTTCCTCCTTCATCCCTCATCCTTTTCCCGTTAGGTCCGTAACTTTGCGACACCGGCTTTCGCCGGCTTTGCCCGTTCGGTTGGAGCCTGTTGTTAGTGAATTATTAGCGAGTTGCTCAATGACGCGTTCGTGATATGTTCGTGATAATCAGGCTTTGCGGCGTCGGCGCAGGGCGAACGCGCTCATGCCGACGAGACTGGAAGCCATCAGGCTGACCATGCCCGGTTCGGGAACATTGGCCGGACCGATAAGACTCTGCCCTGTATTGCCCGTTGGGTGATTTGCCTCCAGAAACTTTGCCGTGCCGCTGAAACTCGTTGGCACGTTATCCAGATAGCCCGTGTGTCCGGTATTGGTCAGTTGCGCCAGAATGTTGTTGTATTCCGTGCCGCCGGCGTCATCTCCCCTGACACTGGTGAACTTAAACGCGCCGTCATTCAGGTCAATGCCGTGAGTGACGCCACTGCCCGTATAGTCATATTCTACTTCCCATATAGCGATCTGAAGGGCTGCTCCTTTCACGGCGTCGTTGCCCACGCTGCCCACAAACGTATCGTACAGATAGGCAACCTGAGCGCCGCTGGTTGGTAATGCCGCCTTGATGTCCTTTGGCGTAATGGTTTCCGCAGGCAAAAGCCCATGCGACAAATCAACGCAGTACGAGTCGAAATTGTTGTACCCAATCCCCGGCCCGAGTACGGTTGTCGCGAACGGCCCCGCATAGGACGTGCTTCCCGCCACATTATTGTAGGTGAAGTTGATTCCATACCCGCCGCTGATGCGGCTGGAAGTCTTCATTGTTATCTGCGCCTGCGCGCTGACGGCAACCCCGGACAAAGCAAGAACGGCAAACAGAGAGTTTAATTTTCGCACGGTTAAGGCTCCTTACTGACATGCTCCGACTCGGCAGTTCGGCGACCGTGAGGAGAAGGAGAAAGGAGAAAGGAGAAAGTAACAGCAATGCCACTTTTCCCTTTTCCCTTTCTCTTCCTCCTGTTAGGTCCGTAACTTTGCGACACCGGCTTTCGCCGGCTTTGCCCGTTCGGTGGGAACCGTTTAGATGCGATTGTGACCGCGATTAGCACAAGCGCGGTCGAACGAGAATAGTATTGGTCAGGGAGGCGGCGGACATTCCCCGCAAGGATAGGGGAAAAAGAAGCGGTTGTCAGGGTGGAACCCAAACCGGCAATCGAGCGGGGTAAACACAATAGAAACAGAATAATTTGAAAAGATAAAGCGGGAAAGCGCGGGAAGGTGAGGCAGGAAAATGCTATAATAAAGATTAGGAGACGACTTTTCCGCGCCCGTTGCGCAGGGTTGCGCAACGGGGCGAGTTTTAACATCGGCAGGGTGTTAACTCAAAGCGGGAAATGGCAGTATTGCAGGTAGGCGCGCGAACAGATTGGCACAGTGTGGTGAAGCGAGGCTTGCGTTGAGGTTATTTGTCGGCAATTCCAGACGGCAGTTCGAGCAGCAGGCGCGGGTCTACTTTGCGCCGCTGTATCAGGCGGCTCTGCGTCTGACGCGGCAGGTGGAATGGGCGGAAGATTTAACGCAGGATACGCTGGTTCGCGCTTATGAGCGCTACGAATCCTTCACGCCGGGAACCAACTTTCGCGCGTGGCTGTTTACTATACTGACACATACGTATCTCAACGATTGTGAACGCGCCCGCCGCCGCCCCGTTACCGCGAATTACGCGATGGCGTCCGCGCAGGGCCATGCCTGGGAACATGCCGACCCCGATGCCGAACACGACCCTGTTGACCGCCATGATGACGCAGGTTCTGGATGAACGGTTGCAGGGCGCGCTGGACAGTCTGCCCGAAGAGTTCCGCCTTGCGATTATTCTGGTGGATTTAGAAGAACTCTCCTATCAGCAGGCGGCGGAAGCCCTGCATGTCCCGATAGGAACCGTGCGTTCCCGCGTGTTTCGCGGGCGTTCGCACCTGCGCGCCGCATTGGAACCGCAACCCGCCCTTCGGCGGCAATGACAAAGGATAAATCTGCACATATTTTGTCAGGGGTTGAAAACCTCTGTCTACATGGCCTGCGACGTAGGGACATAACATGTTATGTCCTCCTACGGACGCAATTCTTTGTTTACAGTTTTTCGCGTCCGAAGGACGCCTGGCGGAACGCCACCCAGACGGGTATTTTCAATACCCGGCGAAAAGTGTTCAATAGTGAAAACTTCGTTTATCTCTTAACATTCAGCATTTTCCTGAACACCTGAACACCTACCGTAGAGAAGGACAGCCGCGTGAATTTTGCGTGTAAAGAAGTGGAAACGCATCTGGCGGATTTCGTCGCCGAACAGGGCGACGCCAAAACGCGGGGCAGGGTCAAGGCGCATCTGGACGTTTGCGCGTCCTGTAGCCGATTGGCGCGGGAACAGGCGGCTATGCGCCACCAACTGCGCCTGCTGGCTGCCCGCGACAGGAAGTTAATGCCACCCGCTCCTCTGTGGGAACGCGCTTCCACAGCGTGGAATATACGGGACGCGCAGCAAACGCGCAGAAGCCGGCTGCGCTGGGCGCTGGCGGGAAGCAGCATGATGGTGTTTTTGTTGAGCGCGGTGTGGGCCAATCTTGCGCCCGCGCAGGAATTTCCCATAGAGGCCGTATTGAGCAACTTCCGGTCAGCGCAGGCGCACGCGGTTATCCCCTCCTACCGCACGGACGATCCCGATAAGGCCGCGCGCTGGCTGCGCGACAATCTCCACGCCGAACTGCCGCCCGTGAGCCTGACACTTTCGCATGGAGAACTGCTGGGCGCGGATGTCATCGCCGCGCCGCAACAATTCGTCGGACGGCTGTTATACCGCACTCCACAGGGACTGGCCGCCGTTTACCTTGTCCCCGCAAGTACAGTATTTGCCCGCACGTCGGAACTGCCCATCGGCAATCGGACCTTTCATCTCCGCAACAGCGCGGATGTAGGCATGTACGGGTGGGAATCAAACACCGTCGGCTTCGGCCTGCTGCTGTCCGAGCCAATCGGCACGGGTCGCAACCTGGCAATCAACGCGGCCCACGCGACGGAGGACAAGGGGGAGTAGAAGATACGAGATACGAGATACGAGAAGCACTGTATTACTCGTATCTCGTATCTCGTATCTTCCTCAATATGCTACATCCTCTTCCCGGTACTGGGCAGGGGTGGCCGGGTCGGAGGGGAGCCAGTGCAGGTCGGGGCCTTTGCTGTAAAGCGCGTTCGTGGTGTTGGACAATCGTACCCAGGCGGTATGGCCGTCCACAAACACCATGTTCATTTCGGCGCGGCGGTCGTACTCGGATAGCACGGTTTCGCCGTGAAAAGCCCACTGTTCCCAGAGCAGGGTTGTCGCCGCTAGGGAGTGAACCTGGGATAAGGGGAGGCCGGTCGCCAGCAGCATCTTGAACTCGTAGGAGGTTGCGGCGGCATTGCGCGCGTCGTCTTCCGGGCAGTAGTAGACATCCATGCCGCTGTTGGCTGTGGAGGACTGTAAAGCGCGGTTGCGGGCGCTGGCATAAGGGCGCGTGAGGGACACCCAGGAGATTTGATCGGGCTGCCCGCCCGCCGCGCGGCAAAAAGCGTCGTGCCATTCCAGCAGGGATTCGGGCTGCGCCGCGTAGTGGGTATCTACGCGGTACGTGGGAAACACATTGTCGTAATCTTCGATGTACATGCTGACGGCAAGCCCGCACTGATGAATGTTGTTGAAGCATGTCGCGCGATTCGCGTTGCGATGCGCCCGCGTCAGGGCAGGCACGACAATCACCGCGAACAGCGCAATCACGGCGAGCGCCACCAGCATTTCCATCAGCGTAAACGCGCGCGCGCGCATCCAACGCGGGGCAAATTTTGTCTTCCTGTATTCTGCTTCCTGCTGCACCTGTGCTGTCCTCAAAATTCCGTTTTCATCCCGGTTTTCCGCTCCTCGCGCTTTCATATCTCCTCGGGCGGGTTTCCGAAGTTTCGACGATTGACTCGGAACGTTGCCTGTGTGTTTGTGATGTTTGAGTGTACCACACTATGTTGAATTCACCCTCCTCCGCCACTAACGGAGCAAACCAACAGGCCGATTCTATTTCAGCGCCGGAGCGCGGGAGCCTTTTTCACCGGGTACGCGACTGGCAACTGGAACTCGGCCTTCTGGCCCTGTGTCTGTTCCTGTTTTTCTGGCGATTGGGCGATGCGCCGCTGTTCGATCTTGACGAGGCGCTGTACGTGACCTGCGCCCAGCAGATGGTGGTATCGGACGATTGGGTCACGCCCCGTATCAACACGCGCCAGCCGGAGCGTCCGGGCGTAACGGCAATTCCCTTTTTTGAAAAACCGACTCTGGTCTACTGGGCGTCAGCGGGTTCTATGCGCGTATTCGGACGAAACCTGTGGGCCGCGCGTCTGCCTGCGGCTCTGGCCGCTCTGCTCACGACATTTGCAATCGCGCTGTTCGGACACCGCCGATTTACCCGCCGCGCCGGTTTATTCGCCGGAGCCATATTCGCTGCCAACCCGATGACGCTCGTAGATGCCCGCCAGATGACAACAGACGGCCTGCTCGTATTATGGTTCACCCTCGCCCTGTTCTGCTTCTGGGAAGTTCAGGCGCGAGATACGAGATACGAGATACGAGGCAATGTACATGCTTCTCGTATCTCGTATCTCGTATCTCGTATCTTCTTCTGGCTTTTCTCCGCGCTGGCAATCCTGACAAAAGGCATTGTCGGCCTGCTGCTGCCGCTCTTGATTATCGGCGTTTACCTGACGCTGGATCGGCTTATGCTGCGGGCGCGTTGGAAAACTCCCCTCGGCCCACGCCTGCGGTTTGCCCTGAAACTACATCCTTTGCATCGTGTTTGGGCAGGCGTTCGGCGGTTGCGGCCCTTTGTTGGCCTGCTGCTGTTGCTGGTTGTTGCCGCGCCCTGGCATTTGCGGATTGTCGGCAGCCCGGAACGCGACGCGCAGGGGCGCACATGGGTTATGGAATATATTCAGCGCCAGCATATCGGGCGCTTCAAAGGTCTGGATACGGTTCACAATCAGCCGCTGCCCACCTATTTCGTCTACTTCCTTCTGTTCTTCTTCCCCTGGGCCGGTTTCACCCCCGCCGCGTTTCGGAACAGAAAAGAAGAAAAGGAGAAGAGGAGAAAAGGAGAAGAGGAGAAAATACGAGATACGAGATACGAGATACGAGAGGGGGAGGATTCATCCTTCATCCTTCCTCCTTCCTCCTTTCTCCTCACCTGGTTCTGGACGCTGTTTGTGTTTTTCAGTTTGGGGGCGGCGAAATTGCCGACGTATATTGCGCCCGCGTATCCTGCCGCCGCGCTGCTGGTAGGGCGTTGGCTGGATGCTGTATTAAGCGGGCAGGGACAAGAAGAGCAGGAGCGGAAGCAACCCCTGAATTCCGGTCGTTCGCTGCGGCGCGGCGCGTTATGCGCTTTGTTCATCGGGCTACTGCTGCTTTGCGCGTTGCCAATCGCGCCGCGCTTCGTTCCGCCCAACGCCCCTTTGCCGGTTGGCGTCATTCCGCTGGCCTGGCATCTCGCCCTCACCCTGACGCTCGGAAGCGCCCTCGCCTGGTTCTGCTTCCGCAAAGCCGATGTTGAGAGACAGGCATTGGGCGTTCCGAATACAGCCTTAATTACCAGAAACCAACCACCAACCACCAACCACCAACCACTAACAGGCATTGGCGCATTGATCGCCATGATGGGCGTTGTGGTTGCGATTTTGGGAAGCGAGGGGTATGGGGTTCTTCATAACAGCGTGTTGGGGCCATATCAGCAGGTGGCGAGGGATGCGCGTTCGGATGCCGCGCAGGGAATACCGGTTGTGTATTTCAATATCATTCCGCGCCGTCCAAGCATGAATTTCTATGCCGGGTATGCTCCGTTTGAACACAAGGAGGTTCCGCTGCTGCCGTTTCTCGTCCGCTGTGTGCCGCCGGGTGGTCGAGAAGCCGATGTTGTCCTTACCTACAATGCTTATACGCGCCTGCTGACGCCGGAAATCGGCGGGGTTCCGGGCGCATCTGCCCATATTCTCCAGCAGCGTGGACCGAACGGCGAATGGGCGCTGGTTCGGGTTACGTTGCCTCCAAACTACAATCCCCTGCCGGACAAGAACCTCCCCACGCCAAAGTAAATGCGGCTTCGCGCGATAAATTTTATCCTGCGCCTTGACTAATCCCAAAATTGAGAATATAATCATATTGAGAATAATCACTTTGCGCCGGCAATGTTTTCACGATACTAGCAGAGAAGCGCGAAGCCGACGACTTGCCGCTACCGTCTGAAAATAAGGAAAAACTCGCTTTTGAAAACACCCGGTTTCCACGCCCCCGATTCTAAATCCAAAGCGGCCCATCTATTGCATCCGGTACGCCTGCGCATCCTGATGACGCTGACCGGGCGGGAAATGACTCCGCAGCAGATCGGGGAGTGTCTGCCGGATGTGCCGCGCGCCTCGCTTTATCGGCATATTCAGACGCTGTACGCGGCGGACGTGATACGGGTTGTGAAAGAGACGCCGGTACGCGGCACACTGGAAAAAGTGTATGCCGTCGAGGAGCAAAACGCCACTTTGACCGCGCAGGAACTGGCGAACGAGACGCCGAAAGCCAATCTTCGCTACTTCACGGCTTATGTAGCGTCGCTGCTGGCGCAATTTCGCAATTTCGCAGAACACCATCCCGCGCAATTGACACCGGGCGAGTTCGGGTACAGCACCTTTCCGGTTTATCTCACGGACGAAGAGGCCGGCGAAATGGCGAACGAGTTAAATGTTGTTTTTCGCAAGTGGCTGGCGCAAACGCCCGAAGAGGGGCGTCGAAGACGACTGTTAAGTATGATTGTTATGCCGAGCGAGGACATAGCAAAGGATGAAGGATGAGGGATGAAGGATGAAGAAAATGCCTGTTCCACTCTCTTTTTCGCGCGAATAGAGGTTGGACATAAAGTTCATCCTTCATCCTTCATCCTTTGCAAGCTGGATGGCCGTGAAAGATTTGCGGTACATTCAAAAACTGTAGTTTTGGAAGGACACACGCACATGCGATACGCGCATTTGACGGGGGGAGCGCTGACAACCCTGTTTCTGAGTTTACTGCCTTTGGGCGTTGGCGCGGCAGACAAGGTCGCGCCCGATGAGGGCAAATATATAGTCACGATTCAGGAAAACGAGATCATCAGGGGAACCTTCAAAACCGACAGCGAGGGCGGTTCCGAATGTGATGCCGAAGCGAAATCGGGCGCGGTATCGCAAACGTTCCACATAAGCGTGAAGGGCAGGCAGGGGAAGGTTCTGAGGATTGCTACGGAAGCCAAACCGGGCGGCAAATTTACGCTGGAAGTCAACGGCACAGCAGGTAAACTCGTAACGGATATTACGCCCAAAGCGAAAGACGTTAAACTGCCGGTCAACTTCTACCCGTTCGCGAGCGTAGCCGCCCCGCACCTTCTCGCCAACGTTGTCGCCGCGTATGACAAAAGCAAGGGCGGTTCACAGGCGTTCGATGTGGTCTATGCAAATACGATTGGCGCGCAGGGCATCATTCAGGCCAAACTGACGCTGACAAGTTTGGGCGCGAAACCGCGTCAGATTAGCGGCAAGACCGTGCCTGTCGCGCGTTACGGCGTTTCCGTCCCCACGCCCGTTGGCGAACAGGAGATGGAACTCGCGACGGACGAGAACGGGCGTATCCTGATGTTGAGCATGGCGACGCAGAAACTGTTCGCCGTTCGCGACGGCTATCAGGAGTTGATGCAGCCGGAAACCTCTTCCGACCCAACGCTTTCCAAACCTACGTACAGCGTGAAAAAAGAGACTGTCAAAATCGCGATGCGCGACGGCGCGCAATTGACGGCGGACGTATATCGCCCGGACGGTGACGGCAAGTTCCCGGTAATTTTGCAGCGGACGTGCTACGGGCGTACTAAAGCGCTGGAAGCCACTGCGTATGCCAGGCGGGGCTATGTGTTCGTGGCGCAGGACGTTCGCGGCAAGTTCGATTCGGAAGGAGGCTGGAAGCCGTTTGTCAACGAGGCGCGAGATGGCTATGATTCCGTGGAATGGTGCGCGGCGCAGTCGTGGTCAAGCGGCAAGGTAGGCATGATCGGCGGCTCATACCTCGGCTTTGCGCAGTGGGCGGCAGCCCGCGAAAACCCGCCGCACCTCAACTGCCTGATTCCCATTGTGTCGCCGCCCGACCCATTTTTCAACGTTCCTTATGCGTTCGGCGCGTTCTTTTTGCAGGCTGATACATGGTGGACGGCGATTGTGGACGGCAAGGGCATGAACAGCATCCCCACCTTCACCAGTATTAAGCCGTTCAAGACTCTGCCCGTGACCGATGTGGACAAAGCCATTTTGGGACACCACGTAGACTTTTTTCAGGAGTGGCTGAAGCATCCCGCCAATGACGCTTACTGGGATCAGGTGAATTTCAACACTCGCATGAAAACCATGCCCGACATTCCCGCGCTGCACATTTCTGGCTGGTTCGACGGCGACGGCATCGGCACAAAACGCAACTATGCCGCAATGATTGAGGCCGGACATCCCAATCAGCATCTGGTGTACGGCCCCTGGTCACATGCCGTTAATACCAGTACCAAAATAGGCCCGCTGGATTTCGGCCCCCAATCCGTCCGCGATCTGGACACGCTTTATCTGCGCTGGTTCGACCACTGGCTCAAGGGCGTGGACAACGGCATCGAAAAGGAGAAGCCCGTCGAGGCGTTTCTGATGGGGCGCAACGAGTGGCGGCAGTTCACCGCCTGGCCCCCGACAGAGGCCGACGCAAACGCGCTGGTATTTCCACTCTGCAGGCCACGCGAACGCGGATAAAAGCGACGGCAAATTGTCCCTGAACAAACCGTCCGCATCGGAGAAACCCGACCGTTTCACCTATGACCCCGCGCAATCCCTTTATTCCCGGTGGCGAGGCAAACGCCGCCAAACAGAGCGATGATGCCGTCAGCGCGGCGCGCGGCAGCAGCGACCGCGACCCGCAGGCGCTGACATATACAACCGACGCGCTGCAAAAGGACGTGATTGTGGCCGGGCCGATTGAACTGCATCTTGCCGCTTCCACGTCCGCGAAAGACACGGACTGGTTCGCCATGCTGCAAGACATCGGGCCGGACGGCAAAGCGATCAATCTGTGTCAGGGTATCATTCGCGCCCGCTTCCGCAAGGGGTTCGTCAAACCCGTGCTGCTCACGCCCAACGAAACAGCAGATTACACCATTGACCTGTGGGCATTGGGCAACGTGTTCCAGAAGGGGCATAAAATCCGCGTCCTCGCCAGTTCGTCCTGCTTCCCGCTCTATGACCGCAACCTGAACACGGGCGACAACAACGGCACAACCACCAAAATGGCTGTTGCCAGTCAGACCATTCTGCACAACAACGCGCATCCGTCGTATTTGGTGTTGCCGACGCTGGACAGGTAGGTAGCAGGGGTAGGTTGTAGGGAGTAGAAAAGGCTTTGTTCAACTTGTGCAGTGTCCTACTTCCCACTCCCTACCCCCTACTCCCTACTTGCGGGAACATCTTCAAGCGGGCGGCGTCTTATGTAGCGGCACAGGCTTTGATCGCTGCCTCACTTTTTGCAAGTTTACAGCCGCTGCAAAGATTATCCTTTGCCGACACAACACTTTGGATCACGCTTCAGGAATGGAGCAGCGGCGGAGAAAACATTCATGATGACGTTGCTGGAAAGAAAACGCGCGTTTCGCCCCACCGCTCTGCTCGTGGCGGCTTCGCTGGCGTTTCCGGTCTGCTTTGTGGGGTGTGGCGGCAAGGGCGGGGGTGGAGGAAACGCGAACATTCCGCCGCCCGTAGATGATTCGCGGGGCCGCATGGCGACGTCCCGCGCCTCCCACGCCAATGCAGCCCGCCAAAAAAGGCATGTCCACGGGTAAGAAAGTAGTTATTGTGCTTGCGGGCGCGGCGCTGCTGTACTACCTCTACAAGCATCACGAAAAAGCCAAGGAGATGGCGCAGGGTCAGGATGTGCAGTATTACCAGTCCAAAAACGGCCGTATCTACTATCGCGACCCTAAAACGCATCAGGTTCATTGGGTGACGTTCCGCCGCAGGAAGTTTCCGACGACGAAGCGCAGGATTTACAGCGCTACAAGGGCTATAACAACAGTCAGACGGGCGAAGATTACGCCGGAGCCGCCAAAGATACGGGTTCCGAACCGCAGTAGTTCGGCGCTACGGCACACGGATTGCAAGAAGGAGAGTTAAACAAATGGGGTTGGATTTTTTGATGCAGCAGGTGAAGAACGCGGTTTTCAATGACAGCAATACCTCGTACCAGCAGGGCGATACGCATGGACTTATCGGACAAATCGAAGGTTTGTTCAGTCAGCATCAGCAGGCGCAGGCCGCGCCTTCGGGCATGGACCCGTATGGCGGCGTCCCCAACGAAGCGGGCAATTTCCCGAATGTCCGCCCTGCCAGCGAAGACCCGATGGGCGATCCCGCCGACCAGCAGGCCGGCCAGTTCCGCAACGTGCGCCCCGCCAGCGAAGACCCGATGGGTGACCCGGCGGATCAGAGATAGAAAAGGAGAAAAGGAGAAGAGGAGAGATAAGAACCGCGAAACACGCTAAATACACGAAAACAGGAGGAAAGGAAGCAAATACTTTTTGCCAGTATCCCTTGCAGTTCTTTTTCGTTTGTTTCGTGTCTTTCGCGGTTTCCCTCTCCTTTTCTCCTTTTCTCCTTTTCTATTCATCAATACCGGGGACGGGGAAGGCTCCGCTGGCGCACAGGTCGCGCACTTCACCCCGGATTTGTTGTAGAACGGCCTCATCGAAGCGGTATTCTTTACCGCCTTTTTCTTTGCCTGCCACAAAGCTGCCGGTGGGCGTGTGGGCGGTGGCGACGCGATCCATCCAGTCGGCGATTTGAAGCATTTGCGCTTCTTTAAAGCCGCGCGTGGTAATGGCGGGGGTTCCGATACGCAGGCCGGACGGGGAAAATGGTTTGCGCGGATCGTTGGGAACCGCGTTGAAGTTGGTTTCCAATCCGGCCTCGTACAAAGCGCGGGCATATGGCTTGCCGGGAATGTGGCGGGACTTCATCACGTCCACGAGAATGAGATGGTTGTCCGTGCCGCCCGTGACGAGATCGAAGCCATGCTGCAATAGTCCCTGCGCAAGGGCTTTGGCGTTGCTGACGATTTGCGCGGCGTACTGCCGGAACTCCTGCGTGGCCGCCTCCTTAAAGCACACGGCAAGCGCGGCGATGGTGTTGTTGTGCGGCCCGCCCTGCAGGGCCGGAATGATGGCTTTGTCAATGCGGTCAGGCAGGGATTGCGCAGCATCGTCCTTCATCGTGCGGTTTTTGCACAGGATAAAGCCGCCGCGTGGCCCGCGAATGGCCTTGTGACTGGTGGACGTGACCACATCCGCGTAGGGAACCGGATCGGGATGGACGCCGCCGACAATCAGGGCGTTGATGTGCGCAATGTCGGCAATCAGATAGGCGTCAACGGCATCGGCGATTTCACGGAAGCGGGCAAAATCCCATGTTCGCGGATAGGCGGTTCCGCCCGCGAAGATCACATTGGGTCGTTCCCGTTTGGCAATCGCCATCAGTTCGTCGTAATCCAGCATTTGCGTGTTCGGGTCCATGCCCGTGACGCCCTGCTCGACATGGTAGCCATACGCGACGGACTGGTAGTACGTGCCGCTGAAGTTCAAATTGTAGCCGTGCGTCAAATGCCCGCCGCTTTGCAGGTGCATGCCCATGATTTTGTCGCCGGGTTTCATCAGCGCGAAACACGCGGCAAGGTTGGCGGGCGAACCGCTGTACGGCTGCACATTGGCATGGTCGGCCCCAAACAGTTTCTTTGCGCGGTTCCGCGCCAAATCCTCGATTTCATCAACCAGTTCGTTCCCCTCATAATAGCGCTTGCCGGGGTAGCCTTCCGAATATTTGTTGGCAAACACGGTCGCCATCGCTTGCAGCACGGCGGAAGACGTGTAGTTTTCGGAGGGAATCAGGCGGATGTATTCGGTCTGTCGGCGCGTTTCCGCAACGGTAAGATTGTACACTTCGGGGTCAATCTGGCGCAGTTTGTCGAAATTGGAAGCGGCGGATACAAACGGCGCATCATCTTCAAGAAGGTCTTGCAGCGAAGTTGTTCCGGCAGTTTGGGGTTCCAGCATATCTATGGGCGGCATGGCGAAAAGGCTCCTCATATATTTGGTGTTGGGTATTCGGTAGTCGGTGTTGGGTACTCCTGATCCCATACATTTTTCTCTTATAGTATAGGTTGCGGAGGGGCGGAAAGTCAAGAAGGCAGAATTAACAGCGTCCATCAGATTCGCCGGGTTTCAACCCGACGCGCTAAATGCAGAGAGCATGTAAAAATGCCGCGAAAGAATGTGCTTCTTTCGCGGCCTTTGGATGGTTTCAACGTCATACACGCCACATCAGGAACGGCGCGAACCGGCGTATAGCACCTGCGGCGAAGGCGACACAACGGGAGCAACAGGCGTCGTTATAGTGGGCGCGTAGCTTTCCACGTCAATTACATTGCCCATGTTGTTACCGGGTTGGGCGTCCAGACGTTCCGCGTAAAGCGCGTCCACAGTGGCGCGGGGCGCGATATGCGCAATGGAGATCGCCGTAAACAGCACGGGCAGGGCGACCAATTCCAGACCGTCAATCAGAAAGTCGAGCGGCAACAGCACCGGAGCCAGAAACGTCGCAATCGCTTCCAGTGGGATTTGCAGCATCAGCAGCAACGCCAGCATTCCGACACCGAAGGCGAGTGACAGCAACTTCGATTTGAAGGAAACGCGCTTGTCCCGCAGCAGCGCGAAGCCGAACTTGATGTCTAATGGACTGCGGCCCGCTTTGGTGTTAATGGCTTTGTGCAGGGCGCGTTCCCCAAACAAACGCAGCATAATGTTTAACATGGTTGTTTCCCCTGAAAATTCAGCGGCTTAGATTGTAAGGTGTTTCGATGGCCTGCCCGCGCTTCGGATACGCGATAGAAGGGTTGCTTCCATACGCTCCTGAATGGCTTGCAACATCAACCATCAGACGGTAGAGACTGGCAACAAGTTTCAGTATTTGGCTTAATTGGGCCTGTCTGTCGTCTGATATATTGTACCAAATGGCGCGGCTGTCGGCAAATATATTTCTGTGTTGGCAGGGAACGGATAAAATATATACAAAATTGTTCGCGCAGGGCAGGAGCGCCTTGCTATCTGCCGAATATTACCGGTAAGCCTGTTTATTTTGTCGGCTCAGTCGCGCTTTTCTTGTTTGTTTTTCTTCTGTTTATGTACCGGATACCTTTTGCCGGACATTGCCTGACCTGTCTCTATGGCCTGCGGCGTAGGGACATAAGCTGTTGTGAGGAGTAGGTCTTGAAAAACTGTAAGAAGCTCTTTTCTCATTTTCATTTGTATCGGACTTATCCTTTGCTGTACGCGCTGGCAGGAATGTGCGGGCTATGGATCGGACTGCTTGCCACATCAGCCGCAAATGCGCAGGGACAGGAACCGCGCGTGTTTACCTACACGTTTGAAACCCTGCCGCCGTCCCTCGTTCTCAAGCGGGGAGACAGCCTGCGCTTTGAGGGCATCGGACCGCGTACGGGCGAACCGCAGACATTTGCTATCCGGGCGGGGAATGAACCCCGTTCCCGCAAGACCTTTCAGGACAAATGGCAACTGCGCTATGACACGCAAACGGAACATTTTACGGTTTGCATTTTAGCCGTGTTTGCAGCAGGTAAACGGCGAGTGGCGGATGCGGGCGCAAACCAAACTGCGTATTGTCAATGCGGCTCCGTTCCGTATCGCCAGCCCCGCGCCGGATGCCCGCGTGACCGAACCCGTCAGCCTGCATATCGAACCGACCGGCGAGGATCGCGTAGATCGAATCGGCTATACGCTGGATGGCAAGCCGCTGGGACTGTTTGCCAACCGCGACGCGGACGTCTGGTGGAATCCGAGCGCCATTGCGCGGGGAACCCATCTGTTGGGCGGCGTCGCCCGCCTGACGGATGGCAGTTTGTACACGCTGGATTCCATTCCCGTTACCGTCATCCCGAAACTGCGCGTTCTGCCGTTTGCTGCTGGCGAGAATCTGGATATGTCCGCGCTGAACGGCAAAATAAGTGTTCGCGCCGATATTGACGCTTCCCTTCATCCCCGCGTAGCCACGTATGCGGTAGACGGCAAAACCATTGCCGAACGACGCGAATCCCCGTTTACACAGGCCACGTGGAACCCGAACAGTCTGGCAAGCGGGGCGCATACGCTGGTTGTGGATGTGGAAAACGAGATGGGGACGCATACGGTTTCCGCGCCGCTGAAATTCGCCGTTTATCGCCGTCCGGGCAGGCGGGTGTCTACGGAAGAGCCGTTTGTCGGGATGCGGGTTGCGACCGGGGAGGAAGACAGCGCGGTTTATGCCACTGTGGAGAGCGCGTTGCTGGCTCGCAAGCGCGTGACCGTTGCCATTGCGCGCCTGCCGGAGCGGTTGTCGGTCGCGGCGGGAACCGATGTTGTTTTAACGGGGGTTTCCGAGGAGGCCAATGATACGGAAGTGGCCGCGTATGTGGACGGACAGCGGCAGTCGGGCTTTAACGGCAGGGGCAAGTTCGCGCTGCCCGTGTCCACACAAATTCTGCCCCCCGGCCTGCATACGCTGAAGGTGCGGCAAAACCTGACAAGCGGCGTAACGCGAGCGGTGGGGCAAAGCCGCCTGCTTGTGTTTGAACATGCCCCGCTACAGTTACAGCCTCTGGATGAGAGCGTGAATTTGTTTGCGCCGGTCACGTTGCGGGCGCAAATCAGTCCGGGGTTTACGCCGCAATCCCTTCTGTATTTTGTGGATGGACACCCGTTACAGTCTGACCCTGCCGATTTGCAAACCGCGCTCTTCGACCCGCGCAGCCGCCAGCCCGGCAATCACGCGCTGTGGGTGGTTGGCACAGACAGCGAGGGCGTATCCTTCAGATCGCTGCCGGTTCAGGTGACGATACCGACGAGGGTTCGGGTTCAGCCGCCCCCCGCGTTGGTTGTAGTCACAAAAACCGCGCATACGCTGCCGCTGAAGGCAACCCTCGCGCCCGGACTGGCCCCAACGCAGGTGACATTCCTGATTGACGGCGCGGCGGTGGCAACGCAAACTCATGCGCCGTTCGATACAGCCGTTTGCGATGTAACCAACCTGCCGCCCGGTCCGCATACCCTGACAGCGGAAACGCGGGATGAAAACGACGCGCTGTACGTCAGTTCGGCAGGGCGTATGGAAGTTAAGAATGTGGCGTGGGCCGCAAAACGGGCGCAGGAGGACGCGCAGTTACAGCGGAAGTTCAAAACGGCGTCCCCCCAAAGCGGCAGGCGCGTGACAACCGCCCTGCGCCATCCGATTTTGGGCGCGGTGGACGACAAGCCCGCCCCGCGTGACGGCGCAATCGGCATAGCGCGGGGAGTTGCCGTAATCTATCTCGGCAAAATGCCCGTGATAGGCCACATTATTCCGATTGAAGCGAGTATTCATCCGGGTGACGGCAAGTTTACGTTTGAGGCCAAAGCGGAACGGGATACGCAAAGCGCGGCGAAACGGGCGTTCGACTATGCGCGGGAAAAGACGGCGCAGGCGGGGCAGGGATTGGATTGGGCGCATACCGACGCATTGCTGCGCTATCCGGACGAGGAGGCGCGAACGCGGGGCAAATCATCGGGCGTGGCGGACGCGGTCGCGCTGGTATCCGCGTGTCTGCAAATGCCCGTAGACCGTTCGGTTGTGGTCACGGGCGTGTTGGGCGCGAACGGGCAGGTGGAACCCGTTGGCGGACTGGTACAGAAACTGGACGCCGTGTTCAACGACCCGACCGTTCGGACAGTTATTTTACCGGCGGGCAGCCTATCCGAGTCCGATCTGGCCGCGCTGTACTATCAGCGCCCGGAACAGATGGCGCATCGGCGCATCATCTTCGCGCATACCATGGAGGAGGTGCTGCGGCAAACGCTGATCGGGTACAGCGACGCCTACGATTATGCAGAAGAACTGGCGCAGGAGGGGCTGGCCTTCTACCGCAGCAAAGACAATGCCCGCGCCCTGGAAGCCCTGCGTCAGGCCCGCGAACTCACCCCGGAAAACGCAACCCTCTCCGTCTGGATGAGCCTGATGCAGGCGAAGCGTTAGCCGCGAAGATATGCCGGAGGAATTTGTAGTTTCGAGGTTAGGGACTTACCTCATGCTGTTTGAGGATGAATGAAGGAGAAGATCATGAGTGATGAAGAAATGCGTCAGACTAAGGAAGTTATCCAGTCCTTGTTTGCGGGAGAAGTAGACTTCTTTCGTGGTGCTGAACAACAGGTGAGGACATTTGTAGCCTCTTTCTCTCCCGGTCCTGGAAGTGAATTCGCCTATCATTCAATCATGAACTTTATAGCTATGTCACGCATCTACGGACAATTTGATGGAGTGATGCAAATGCTCCACGAGCCAAACCCTTCTGATGTTGATGAGTTCTCTCAGTCTGCTCAGAACATCAACGTTACGGATTTTAACACAGCGATAAGCCATCTACTCGCAGAGTTTACGGCAAAGGTGGAAGAATACCAGCAGTTGATTCAACAGCACTCTTCATCTGATAGACCTCCCGATAAGCGTTCTTGGTGGCGCGGGTAGCGTACTCTGAATGGGTAGCGCTTGTGATCACCAGAAATGGGCAAATACGTCTACGTCCGCATTGTGGCTAGGGGCGTTCTCGCTTCATAGCTGACTGCCTCAACTAAGTGCCAAGCTTCGTGTTCAAACTCTAGTACACTACCGCGGAAATAGGCGCAGGGTATTTTATCCGCAGGACGGTTGGCCGTAGGCCTAATAACCGACGTTTTATATGTTGGGAACTGCACAAGGGTTGCCGCCGCGCTTCTACTAGAAGCGCGGCGGCAACTTTAACCAATTTGCAAAGTTTCGTTTTCAGAGTGAATAAAGCAGACAGGCTACCAATAGTGACCCCCCAAGATTTTACAGGGGCAAACGCAAAGTAAACCCCACAGTGCTTGCTACCTTCCCGAATTGGTTGATTGCTGGCGCGAACTTGCACAATACGTATCAAATTGCAAAGGAGTGGAACAAATTAGGAGGAGGCGCTACGCTGACAACAGACTGATGCAGAAATTCTGTCGGGAGTGACGTTCATGCGCCTCTCACAACACGTTACCAGTGAACCAGCGTTTTCTCTTGCGAGGCGCTTGAAGCGCGAGGAGTGATGTTGATTTCGATTTCCTGACCGAGATTGTCCAGACACTGGAAGAGACGGTCTAACGAAAACCCGCTCAGGCGTCCTTTTACGATGTTACTGACATCGGACTGCGATAAACCCATGTGCTGCGCGGCCTCGGTTTGCGTCCATCCCGCTTCCTCTATCAGCCGTTCGATATGGATAGCGATCATCGCCTTCGCCTGACGGTCTTTGGGCTGAGACAAATCGAGGTCGGCAAAAACGTTACCGCTTCCTACGTGTACTTTTGGTTCCACTCTCTTCCTCCTGTTGTGCAGCAGCGCCATACGTTTCCTGATAGTGTTCTTCGGCATCGCGAAGCCGCGCATTGATTTTCTCAATATCGTTCTGTGAGGTGCTTATTCTTGAGCGACTTTTCTTCATGAAGACATAATGGACATATGAACGGGACGTTTTGGCGGCGTTAAATCCATAATGGCGTCTGTCTCCTTTAGAATTATAGCCAATTTACTATGAAAAATCAAGCGGGATTGAGCAAACGCGATTGAATGGAATTGCCTGCTGTACAATGGCATTGGATGAAGGCAGCAGCAAGCCACTTGAACGGGGTACGTGTCGCAAGTGGCTTACATTATGTTGCGTAAGTTGAAATCTAACTTCGGCGCGTGAGGTTTGCGCGTTAGGCGCATAATAGCACATTACAATATTTGACTATGTTAAGGCGCTGTTTTGTCGCGCAGATATTTGTTCAAAGCGCGGAACAGGCTTTGAATCCTTCCTCGCCGCCCTGCAAAACGCGCTTCAGGCAGAACAAAGGGAAGAGGGAAAAAGGAAGAGGGAAGAGGCAGAAATTCGAATCCCCAACACCTGACGCCCACGCATGAGGTCGTTGTGGAAACGATCCAAACCGTGCTGACAGCAACAGCGACTGCGCAGACGGAAACGCCGGCTACGATCATCGCGCCATAGCCGTTTGTTTCCGTTTGGGCGCAACTGGCGATTGCGCCCTGATTCTCGTTGCCTTCGGAACACTGGCGATATTCCGAAGGCAATTCAACATCGCAGCAGGGATACGTTAGCGGGACTTTTTGCGGCGGCGCGCGAGGAAGCCGATACTGCTCAAGCCGACACCGGCGAGAAAAGCGACAGAGCCGGGTTCGGGAACGTTGGCTGCGCCGATCAGGAAGTTAGGGCCGGCATAGATAGTATAACCGAACACATCCTGGGGATCGCGCAGGACATTGTCGCTCTGGTAGTGAAAACGGCTGGCATTGTTGGCAATGGAAATACGCGGGTCTACGGTGAAACCCGCGAGAGAAGCCCCCGCATTGCCATAAGCCCATCCATCCGCAGAGCCATAGGTGGTTGCGGCAAGGGTATACGTGGAACCGGCAGCCAGAACAAACGGCGTAATCGCTTTGTAGCGGAACTGATCCGTGAGCGTTTCCACCGTTCCTGATGAAAGCAGGGTCGAAGTCAGCAGCGCGCCGCCCGCGTCGAAGATACCGACCTCATGCGCAGTGGCGAAGCCATCCTGTCCCTCATCATAGTAACCCAGCGCCCTGACCTCTACCGGAGCGCTTGTGCTGAATACAAAGCCGAGGCTCAACGGATTGTCATGACTGACGGGAGCAGAGGCAAAGGTATAAGCGGGCGTCTGCGCATGTGCCAGGGCAGACACGCCGGATCCGAGAGCAATTAGAGAGCAAATCAGTATACAGCGATTCATTTAAGACCTGTTTCTTTCTATGTCCTGTCTTCCTGTTAAGTGGCTGTCGGAACGCTCCCGGGAGAGCGTTTCGGGCAGAGCCGTTCAAGACTGCGCTACCACTGATATAGCAAGTTTCATGCCAGAAAGGTCTTAAGAGCATGGATCAAACCACTTTCAAGCAAATATTCCGGTGAATTCCAGTAGATATACCTATCCCGGACACATGATGCTCTCGGAAGCAGCCTCCACGTTTTCCGGTCTGCGTCAATGAACTACGAATAAGGCTTCACCTCATGAAATTCAATCCCGTCAACAGATTGCTGGAACTACTGGAGGCCGACGCGCCGCGCCTGCTGATCGGCCTTGCCGGGTTGCCGGGGGCGGGCAAAAGCACCCTTGCCGCGCAGTGGACGGCGGAAGTGAACGCCCGCGCGCAGCCGGGAACCATGATTGCGCTCGGCATGGACGGCTTTCACCTGACCAAAGCGCGACTGCGGCAGATGCCCGACCCGGAAGAGGCGTTTGCGCGGCGCGGAGCGCCCTGGACGTTCGATCCCGCCGCGCTTACAGAACGGCTACAGCGATTGCGAGTAGCGGCGAGACAGGAGAGCGTGGCGTGGCCGGATTTTCAGCACGACATTGGCGATCCGGTTGAGAACGCGCTCGTAATTGCGCCCTCCGTTCGACTGGTATTGGTAGAGGGACTGTATCTGCTGCATCAGGAGGGCGAATGGGCAGATGTCAGCCGCAGTTTCGATGAGCGCTGGTATCTGGACACGCCCCTTGACGTTGCCATGCAGCGCGTTATCGAGCGCCACATCCGCGTATGGAAATGGACGAGCGAAGCCGCTGTCCATCGCATGGAAACCAATGACCGCCCCAATGCCGAAATCGTTCTGGCAACGCGCTCCTTCGCCGATTCTCTCCCAACCGGCTGAACGTCCGCCCAACAATCGCTCTTCTCCCTGCTTGTGAAATAGTTCACAGTTATATTGTGACTATGATAATTGACATAATTTGCAATATCGGCTAAACTCTCTAAACGAGCAGGTAAATGCTATCTTACACCAACGCGCAAAGATTTCCCGCATCCGGCAAAAACATCCTTCCCGGCTTCATTAGCGCGGGATAGGGCGGGCCGTCGCGCGGCATTAAACCTGTTCACAAGGAGGAGGACAGTATGGCAGACCCTTTTCTGGGGGAAGTGCGCGTCTTCGCGTTCAATTACGCGCCAAGGGGCTGGGCGGCTTGTAACGGACAATTGCTTCCGATCAGTCAAAATCAGGCGCTTTTCGCGCTGCTCGGCACCACGTATGGCGGCGATGGGCGAACAAACTTCGCCCTGCCCAATTTGCAGGCCCGCGCGGCCATGCACCGCAATCAAACGTTTCCGCAGGGTTCTGTCGGGGGTCAACAGCAGCATACGCTGGTGTCAGGGGAGATGGCCCAGCACACCCATGCGCTTGCCGTCAGCGGAGCCGGAGGCGATCAACCCACTCCCGGCACCCACTATCTGGCCGCCAGTTCTTTCGGCAACACCTACGCGCCGGCTAACTCGCCCCTGAACGCCCCGCTGGCCCCGGCGGCGATTTTGCCTTTCGGCGGGTCACAACCCCACAACAACATGTCGCCCTATTTAGCGGTCAATTTCTGTATCGCTTTACAGGGCATTTTCCCATCTCGCAACTGAGGAGGACACGATGGCAGAATCGTACATCGGTGAGATTCGCATGGGCGGCTGGAATTTCGAGCCGCAGGGCTGGGCGTTTTGCAACGGGCAGCTTCTGAACATTTCAGAATACGATGCCCTGTTTGCCCTGCTCGGCACGACTTATGGCGGCGACGGACAAAACACGTTCGGCCTGCCGGACCTGCGCGGGCGCGTTCCTATTCATATGGGCGATAGCGGCCAGGGCGCGCTGGCTTTCGGACAAAGGGGCGGCGCGGAAACCGTCACCCTGACGACAAACCAAATCCCTTCGCACACGCATACCCTCGCGGGTACGGCCGCCAATTCCAATTCCGCCTCCCCGGTCGGCAATGTGTTGGGGGTGTCCTCAAGCGTATCCATTTACAGCGGGCCGGGAAATCCGCGCCAGATGGGAAACGCTATCCAGCCGACGGGCGGCAATCAACCCCATGACAACATGCCTCCCTATCAATGCGTGACCTTTATCATTTCTCTGTTCGGTGTTTTTCCGTCTCAGAACTAATTTTCGATGAGTTCGCGCCCTTCTGAAATCTTGCGCGCGATTTCAACCTGTTCTATTGCCGGGCCGCTATTCAGAACGCGCAGGCGTTCTTCGGCCTAGCGTTTGCAGTCGTTTGCAAAGGAGGTTTTTATGGCAGAGGCATTTGTGGGCGAGATTCGCATTGTCGGCTTCAACTTCGCGCCGCAAGGTTGGGCAGCCTGTGACGGGCAATTGCTTCCGATCAGTCAAAACACCGCGCTTTTCTCCCTGTTGGGGACGAATTTTGGCGGCAATGGGCAAACAAACTTCGGACTGCCCAACTTGCAGGGACGCGCGGCGATGCACTGGCAGCAAGGGCCGGGATTATCCAATTATGACGTAGGGCAAACAGGGGGCGAAAGCGCGGTAACGCTGAACACCTCCCAAATGCCCGCTCACGCGCATGGACTCCAGGGAGACCGGGAGACTGCGTCCCTCAATTCAACCAACGGCAATCTGACGGCGAACACCGGCCCTGGAGCCTCTTTGTACGCAGCCGCGCTGCCCTCCTCGCCCCCATCACTTGCGCCGCAGGCTGTCGTCACAGCAGGCAACAGCCAGCCGCACAACAATCTCGCACCCTACCAGACGATGATGTTCGTTATTGCTTTGCAGGGTATTTATCCATCAAGGTCGTGAGGATTGGTGTTCGGTGTTCGGTATTTGGTATTCGGATAAGTCTATATCGCGTTGAGGAAAACGTCCGCGCTTTTGCATCGCCCCGAACACCGAACACCGAACACCAAATACCGACATTTCAGAGTGACGGGAACCGCAAGATGCAAAATGAGCCGGAATGGACACTGCGGCGCGTACTGCCGACGGATGAGGAATTTCTGTATCAGGTTTATGCGTCCACGCGCCTGGAAGAACTCGCGCCGCTTCCCTGGGATTCGGCGCAGCGGGAAATCTTTTTGCGTATGCAGTTTGCCGCGCAGCAGCGCCACTATCAGACCCATTACGCGGACGCGGATTTCCACATCATTCTCAAATCGGAGGTTCCTGTCGGCAGGCTGTACGTGTATCGCGGCGCGAAGGAGATTCGCCTGCTCGACATTGCCCTGCTGACCGAAGCGCGGGGCGGGGGTATGGGAAGCGCGCTGGTACGCGCTTTGCTGGCCGAAGCGGATGCAGACGGTAAACCGGTACTGCTTTACGTGGAACAGTTCAACCGCGCCGCAAACTTGTATGTCCGCTTCGGATTTACGCCCGTTGAGGAACAGGGCGTGTATACCCTGATGAAGCGGCTGCCGGTCAGTTAAAGACAGCCTGGTAGCGCGTACCCATCGCGTCCCGGCTGATGGGAACCAGAAAAATGGACAACGGTTCCATGTCGGCATGTTCCAGTCGGTAAATGCTTTGCGGAAGCGCAACGTCTGCCGGACCGAGAAAAATCAGAGAAAACGGGCGGCGTTCTCCTGCCCCGGCACTGCCTGTTCCCGCGGTGTTCTGCCGCCCGATTTCCGACGCTTCCACAAGCCGCAGGGCGTAGGCGTCGCCGTTTTCAAGACGGCAAAGAAAGGTGGCTTCCACCTGCGGCACAAAAGAATCCAGAGTCAGTATATCCATCTCACATTTACCTTTCTGTCCGGCGCGACAGGCCTGAGCGCGGGAAAATTATACCTGTTTTTGTTCACGCAGGCCACATACCTTTGTAATTGAATTGTGTTGTAATGTTTTCTGTGTTATACTTGTGCCGGTTGTCCGCCCCAACCGCTTTTCCTCCTGCCTGCCGATGTAGGTTCAGGCACACCCCGGAGAATTTTCATGCGCTACAAATGGACTACGCCTTTACGTCGTCCGCTGCCCGCGATCCTTGCCCTGTTCGCCGCAGCCACTTCCGTTTCCTGGAGTCAGACGCCACTCGCTGCAAAAGGCAAGGCGCGGATTGACACAAAGTATGCCGTCACCCCGCTGCAATTCGAGCAGAACATGGGACAGGTCGGGGGCGATGCTCGCTTCCTTTCCCTGCATGGAGACTATCAGGTCGCCATCACGCCGGGGGAAGTGCTGCTCGGCCTCAACGCCCGAACGGATGCGGCAAAAACCGCTCCAAGAACAGCAAAAGCGAAATCCCATACGCGAATTGCCGCCGCGCCGGACAGGCCGATGCGGATGAAACTGGTGGGAGCCAATCCGCGCCCCGAAGTGACGGGCGAAGCGGAACTGCCCGGTAAAATCAACTATTTCATCGGCAATAACCCCAAAAAGTGGCATACAGGCGTACCGACGTTTTCCCGCGTCCGCTTGAAGCAGGTGTATTCCGGCGTAGACCTGGTGTACTACGGCAATCAAAAGCAGTTGGAATACGATTTCATCGTCCGCCCCGGCGCGGACGCTTCCAAAGTGCGCTTGAATTTCGAGGGCGCGAAGCATATCAGGGTGGATGAGGCGGGCAATCTGCGGCTTGGCATGGGAACGGGCGAAGTGCGCTGGCAGCGCCCGGTCGCTTACCAGAACATCAACGGCAAGCGAACGCCCGTCCCCGCGCGTTACGACGTAAAAATCCAGCCTTCCGGGGATGCGCGCGTCGGCTTTGCGCTGGCGAATTACGATCACGCCCGCCCGCTCGTGATTGACCCCGTTCTGGTTGTACACTACTTCAACACGCTGATTGGCAACGCATCGGGGGTACGGGCGTCCAACCTGGGCGCAGGCACTGTTGTGGACAGCAACGGCAACTCCTACAGTGTCGGAACTGTTGCCTACAACACCAATCAGGGCAACAACACGACCCTGACCTACTATTCCGGCGGAACGACCACGCTCAACGGCGCCAATCCCAGCGGCACACCAACCAATCAAAACATTTCTCAAAATCTCAATGACATGTATGTCATCAAGCTGGATTCCACCGGTGCGCTAAAGTACCTGAGTATCATCGGCGGCAATGGCAATGATCAAGGCTCCGGCGTTGCTCTCGACGGCGCAAACAACGTCTATATCTGTGGAGCGGCAGCCTCTACGAATATGCCGGTTCCCAATGGCTACCAGATGGCGCTCGGCACTAATACCGCCAACAGGTCAAACGGCTATGTGGCAAAATTAAATGACTTGGGGGTGGTGCAATATGGCAGCTACTTCGGCTGGCAAACCACTTCCTCTATCAATGCCATTTCCGTAGACGCGGCGGGAACCAACATCTACCTCGCCGGGTCCACCGGTATCGGAATGCAGGGGGAGTCCTCCGTTCGCAATTTCAACAACCAGCCATTCCCGCCCCTGACGAACGGCTACAATACGTATGACCAGTACTTTCAAGATGCCAGCAACGGCGCTACCGTAGGCCTTGTCGCTCGGCTGCAAGGGAGTGGCGCCACCTACAAGACGCTCGTCTACGCTACCATTTTCGAGGGTGACAACGATACCAGCTGCGAGGGGATTGCTGCCGACCCGCAGAACCCCGGAACCGCGTACGTGATCGGAAATTCCAGCTCCAGTGATGTATTTGTATCCCACTCCACTGCCCCTTACATGGATGGACCCGGCGGCCCGCCCGCCCGCACGTATACCACGACCCTGCCCAATGGGGGGGGATTTGGAAGTAAGACCCTGTTGCTGCGCGTAGATACCAACCAGAGCGGGAATGCTTCGCTCGTGTTCGGCACGTATTTCGGCGGCAGCATCGAGTACAATAACACTAATGGGGGACGCAACAGTAACGCTTTCGGCATGGCGTTCCTTGGCAGCGGCATTGTCTGGGTAGCAGGCACGAGCAACACCACCAACTTTCCCACGAAGAACGCGGCGCAAAGCGCGTATGGCGGCGGAGCCGCAGGCTCGAACAATGTAGTATCCTCCAACGCCACGCTGTTCGAGATGGATACCACCATCAACGGCACGAACAGCCTGCTGTACTCCACCTACCTCGGCGGCAGCACCAGCACACCCGCCATTATCAACTCAGGAGGCCTTATCGACTCAGGAGGACTCGGCGTAGACCTGGATGCCTCCGGCAACGCCTATATTGTGGGGTATACCACGACCACCAATTTCCCAACACGCAACCCCGTTGCGGGCGGCGGTCAGAATAGTGGCGGACCTAGCGAACAGGACGCGTTTGTCGCCAAAATTGATCCCACGCAAGTCGGAAATGCCACGCTGATCTATTCCACCTATCTCGGAACCACGCGGGATGATGCCGCTACCGGCGTGGGCGTAGTCGGCAATAACGTTTATGTCACCGGTACGCAACAGGGAAGCGGCAATGTGGTTTCGCGGGCGTTCTTCGCCAAACTCGGCATCAACACCCCGCCTGTCGCCAATAACCAAACCGTAACTACGGGGCAAAGCACGGGAATTAACATCACGCTGACCGCATCGGACGCGGACAACGACTCGCTAACCTACACCGTCACGACTAATCCCACGCACGGCTCCCTGACCGGCACGGCTCCCAATCTGACGTATCAGCCCAACGCCGGTTTCTTCGGAACAGACACCTTCCAGTTCAAGGCTAATGATGGTTACGAAGACAGCAACATCGCAACCGTCACTATCAACGTCATCGGCAGGCCCACCGCCAACAATCAAAGCGTGTCCGTTGCCCACAACACCGCCAAAGCCATTACCTTGACCGGTTCCGATCCGAACTCGCCGCCGCGCAGTCTTACCTACGCCATTGCCACCAATCCCACAAACGGCACATTGTCAGGCTTCAATGCCGCTACCGGCAGTGTGACTTACACGCCGACTGCGGGTTATCATGGCAGCGACACTTTCACCTTCACCGTCAATAATGGAGTCTTGACCAGCAGCGCGGCGACCGTCACCCTTACCGTCGCTGTTGGAACCCCAACGGCCAACGGCCAGAGCGTGTCCGTTGCCCACAACACCGCCAAAGCCATTACCCTGACCGGTTCCGACGCTGACGTTCCGGCGCTTACGCTTACCTACGCCATTGCCAGCAATCCCACACACGGCACATTGTCAGGCTTCAATGCCTCCACCGGCAGCGTGACATATACACCGACTACGGGTTATCATGGTACCGACAGTTTCACCTTCACCGTCAGCAACGGCACGAATACCAGCAGTCCGGCAACCGTCACTCTCAACGTCGCGGCGGGAACTCCGACGGCCAACCCTCAAAGCGTGACGACCAATCAGGACACGGCCAAAGCCATTACCCTGACCGGTTCCGACGATGACGTTCCGGCGCTTACGCTTACCTACGCCATTGCCAGCAATCCCACACACGGCACATTGTCAGGCTTCAATGCCGCTACGGGCAGTGTGACTTATACGCCGACTGCGGGCTACTTCGGCCCGGACAGCTTCACCTTCACCGTCAGTAACGGCACCAATACCAGCAGCGCGGCGACCGTCAGCATCACCGTAACACAGGTGGTTATGGCTCCCGTTGCCAACAACCAATCGGTCACAACTAACCAGGATACGGCAGTCGGTATTACCTTGACCGCTTCCGACCCTAACACTCCGGCGCGTTCGCTGACCTACTCCGTCGTATCCGGTCCGACACATGGAACGTTGAGTGGCACGGCTCCCAACCTGACGTATACGCCGACAGCCGGATACTTCGGCAGCGACAGCTTCACGTTCAAGGCCAACAATGGCGTTAAAGATAGTAATGTCGCCACTGTCAGCATCACCGTGACACAGGTGGTTTTGGCTCCCACCGCCAATAATCAGAGCGTGACCACCAATCAAGATACGGCTGTGGGCATCACGCTGACCGGTTCCGATCCGAACAACCCGGCGCGTTCGCTGACCTATTCAGTAGTCAGCAACCCGGCGCATGGCACACTCACAGGAACGGCGCCGAACCTGACATACACGCCGACTGCGGGCTACTTCGGCCCGGACAGCTTCACCTTCAAAGCGAATAACGGCGTAAAGGATAGTAACACGGCTACCGTCAGCATCACCGTGACGCAAGTGGTTCAGGCTCCCGTCGCCAATCCACAATCGGTCACAACTAACCAGGATACCGCTGTCGGCATTACGCTCACAGGTTCCGACCCCAACATGCCACCGCGTTCGCTGACCTACTCCGTCGTGTCCAGTCCCACACACGGCACATTGAGTGGAACGGCTCCGAACTTGACGTATACGCCGACTGCCGGGTACTTCGGCCCGGATAGCTTCACGTTCAAGGTGAATAACGGCGTCAAAGACAGCAATGTGGCGACGGTCAGCATCACCGTAACACAGGTGGTTTTGGCTCCCACGGCGAACCCGCAATCCGTGACCACCAATCAGGATACCGCCGTTGGAATAACGCTGACGGGTTCGGACCCGAATACGCCGCCGCGCAGCCTGACGTACACGATTGTTTCCAATCCCACAAACGGTACATTAAGCGGAACCGCGCCCAATGTGACGTATACGCCGAACGCGGGCTACTTCGGCAGCGATAGCTTCACATTCAAAGTGAACAACGGCGTGAAAGACAGCAATACGGCAACTGTCAGTATCACCGTTAACCCCGTTATCCCGGTTGGCCCGACGGATGTCAGCGGAATCGTTACCGTGACGCGCGGCTCGTTCGTGTATGATCGCCCTTCCAGAACCTACACGCAGACAGTCACTCTCACCAACACAAGCGCAACGGCTATCAATGGCCCCATTTCGCTGATACTGGGCAATCTGACGAACGGAACGCTGCAAAACGCTACCGGAACCACGAGCGCGGTTTTGCCCGCGGGACGCCCGTACATCAACCTGCCTGCCGGAAGTCTCGCGGCCAGCGGCAACCCCGGTTCCTCGGCCACGCTCACGCTGCGATTCGCCTCGACAGGAGCCGGAGCCATCAGCTATACCACGCAGGTCGTTGCCGGATCGGGTTCGCGCTAATATAGCGGCAGAAAACACGCCAAAATAGCAGGAGGAAACAGACCGGCATTTCTGGAATGTTTCCTCCACATCAGCTATACTATCTCGCTGTAATGCTCTACACAACGCTATACTGTCAGGAAAGGACACGCGCTTTTAATGAAATCCTATTTACAAAATCTCAAAAGCCTGATTTTGCCCGCCCTTATCGGGCTTGGGCTTTTCGGACTGAACGCATCGGCTTCGGCTCAAATTAATTTTCACGTCAATGTGGATACGTCGAGTCTTATCGGCGGCCTCTTCAACATTGAAATCTCTCTCAGCGATGGACAGGTCGGCAATAGTCTGCCCGCAGACGGCAACAATACCCTTAACGTCAACAACTTCAATCTTGGCGGCGGCACGGCAGGCGCTATTCTCCCGCCCACCATGGGCGACGCGACCGGAACCATTGCCACTGGATTCACGTTGAAAGATGATGTTACTGTCAACGTGACGGATATTGCGCAGGGGTTCACGGCAGGCAGTTCGCTGCAATTCGACGTGCAATCTTCGACCAATCTGGACGCGAGCGGCACTCCCGACAACTTCCTGATTTGCATTCTGGATGCCAATGGCAATAATTACCTTCCCACCTCCGATCCGAGCGGCAATAACGGCATTGTCAGCGTGGACATAAGTTCTTCCACTCCGCCCGTGAACATCTTTCCGCTCATCGTTACGGTTCCAGAACCGGGGTCGCTCGCGCTGCTGTTCGGCGGCATCTGTTCCGGTTCCGTGTTCGCGCTCCGTCGCCATCGCAAGCGGTAATCGTTTGCTGAATTCTGCAATCACGCGCCCACATACAGCCGCCTTCTTCATTTCTGAAGAAGGCGGCTTCTTCACAGATTATTCGCGTTCATTCGCGTTCATTCGCGGCTAAACTCCTCTGCCTCTATGTAGACTGCGCAATCAACCGAACGAACGCCTGTATCCCCTTGATGACCTCCTGATTGTCCGTCAGGCGGCTGACGGTGCTTTCAAACTCGCGCCCTATAGCCTGCATCCGCTGCCGCAGTTCGCGGGTTTCCGCTTCGCGCTGTTCCACTTCCCGCTTCAAACTCTCGGACTGCCGCTCCGTTTGCGCTTTCAGATTCAGCGTATCCTGTTCCTGAACGCGCAATCGTTCGCGCAGTTCCATCACGTCTTCGCGCGGATAATGCGCCTCCTGCCGAATGGCCTTCAATTTGCGCGACAGATACACATAGCCCGCAATCGCCGGTCGGAACACGGTGGAAACCAGATAAAACACGGCGAAATAGTAGCCGATGCGCCCATGTGTCCAGAAGGCGAGCGCGGCCACAAACCCGGCGGAAAGCAGATGCGCCCCCAATGCCAGCCACAGCAATCGCCCGCGCAGGATGTGAACGTATTCGGCGCGTCCGGGGGGCGTGGCAATGTTCAGTTCTCCCGCCCGCTGTATCTCGAAAAACGCCTCCTGCGCCTGAAAATACAAGTCCCACGGCACAATCAGGATTATCAGCAGCCAGATCAGGCACAATCCGCCCATTACCCAATCCAGCAGATGCGTTTGCAAACTGGTCTGCACAAGCGAACCAAGCCACCCGCTCAACCCGAGCGCGGCCCCAATCGCCAGCAGCGCGATTGCCCACATAAACGACACAAAATGTTTCATAACAAAGCCTCCCTCAAATCCACGCTGATACAAATCAGTGTAGTTCGGGGAGGCTAGTTTCCGCATGAGGCTTTAGACCTATTTCAGCTTTCTTCGCCACCTGCGCGACGCGCTTACCCTGATGGCGGGCGACGGCGAGGTCTTCTTCGGTGGGAGGGGCGTTGGTCTGGCCGGATACCGTGCTGGCTCCGTAGGGCGTACCCGCCACAAACAGAGCCGGGTCGCTGTAGCCGAGCGGCACGATAATCAGGCCGAGATGCGCCATGAAGTTGTACATGGTGATGTTGGTGCTTTCGTTGCCGCCGTGCAGGCGTGGATGTGGACGTGAACGCGCTGCCCACCTTGCCGTTCAAAACGCCGCGCATCCACAATCCGCCCAGCGAGTCAACATAGCTTTTCAGTTCCGCCGACACGTTGCCGAAGCGCGTGGGCGAACCAAAAATGATGGCGTCCGCTGTTTCAGCGTCCTCAATCGTGGGCGCGGCGTATTTCGCTTTCAGTTTTTCCCGGCTCTCCTGCCAGCCGGGGACGCCATTGATGATGTCGTCCGACAAAAACTCATCCACGCGGCGCAATTCCACCTGTACGCCCTCGCTCCGCGCGCCCTCCGCAATGCCTTCGGCCAATGCCGCCGTGCTGCCGTTGCGCGAATAAAATACAATGAGAACCTTCACGTTGTCTGCCATTTCAAATTCCTTTCAGAAGTGAGAGTGGAGAGTGAGAGTGAGAGTAGATGTTGTTCTCTCACTCTCACTCTCCACTCTCACTTTTCTGCGCGAGGCCAAGCTGTTTTAACAGTTGCGTGGCCTGTTCCTGTTCCTGCGGTGACAGAGCGGCCATGACTTGCCGGATACGCTCGGCGTGGCCGGGAAAGATAGCGGCGATTTTGGCTCTGCCGGCTTCAGTCAGGTCGGCGTACATGCGCCGCCGGTCTTTGGGACAGGCAACCCGCTGTACCAACCCCTGCTTTTCCAGTTGGTCAATCACATAGGTCATGCTGCCGCTTGTCAGCAGAACGCGTTCGGCAACCGCGCCAAGCAGCGTCGGCCCTTTGTGGTACAGCAGTTCCAATACCGCGAACTCGCTGACGCTCAGGCCGTACGCGTAATATCCTGCCGCGTTTGTTCCGTGACGCTGCTACAGCAACGCATCAGAACAACGAACAGATGCAAAGCCTGCTGTGTCGCCGCGTCACCTGCCTGTGGTTTCTCAAATTCCGGCTTCATAGCTTAATCGCCTGTTTAGTTTGAACTCAATTAGTTTGAATTCAAATGAATAACGAATGGGAATAGCGCGGGAGTTTCCCGAAAGATGTAGTTACAGGAAGATTCAGGGAATAATTTTGTTCCTTTTTCCAATTTCACTACCGAACCTATGTTGCCGGGTATTGAAAATACCCGTCTGAGTGGCGTTCCGCCAAGCGTCCTTCGGACGCGATTCACTGCAAAACAAGCATTTGCGTCCGAAGGACGCTTGGCCGCAGGCCATGTAGACAGGGGTTTTCAACCCCTGGCAAGAATGTGTCCGGTAGTGAATTTCCAATTAATGTTGTGAAGCGCGTCCATCAAACTTGCGAAACGCGCTTTACGCCGTTAGAGTAGTATCAGGTATACAAACTTTACCTGCGCGCTTGTTGGCGTAGGTCAGAAAGGTTTCACAAAAATGTCACTGGCTCAAGTACAGGCAACCGTCGCTCTGTTCGTTGCCCTGATGATCTCTTTGACCGGCCTGCTCACCTCAGTCGCGATTTTGCTGCCCGCCCACGCGCAACGGGCGGAAGCCGAGCTGGAACAGTCGCCCAAACGCTGCCTGTTTGTCGGCCTGCTGTCGCTTCTGGCGTTTGTATTTGGAATCGTTTTGCTCAACCTTCCCGTTCCGCCGCTGAAGTTGATCGGGTTCGCGGTTGTAACGGCCATTAGCGGCATCGTAACGGTTGGCGGCGCGGGCATGGCGGGGCTGATGGGCAAGCGCATCAGCGAAATGTCGGGCGCGAAAACTACCTTTGGCGCTCTGGTGCGCGGCAGCATCGCGTACAGCGTGGCCGTGTTCTTTCCGTACATCGGCTGGTTCGTGCTGGCTCCCATCTCTATTGTCTGCGCGCTGGGCGCGGGCGTTCGCGCCATGCGCGCGCCGCGTATCCAGCCCGTTTCGCTCGGCTGGCAGACGCAGCCCGCGTTCGCCGGCGCAACCCTGATGCCCACCATGGCGTCGCCGATGCAGGAAACGCCCGCGTCCTACCTACAACCCGGCGCAGCCCCAATCCAGCCCGTCAGGAAAACCGCATGCTAACTGACCAGGATACTTGCGCAAGTGTAAAGTGAGAAATAATATATGTCTGATTCAGTACAAGGCAAACCTTCATCAGAAAACATTGACCGCCGCGCGTTTTTAGAGCGCGGGGCGGCGACAGGCGCGGGCGCGGCTATGCTTCTGCTTGGCGGGGCGGGCTGCAAGGACATGCGCGATCAGGCGAAACGGCTTACCGGGCCTGCCCCCGCGCAGTGGACGGCTTTGCCCCACGACGCGCCTGCCGTCACCCGCGCCGCGCATGTTCTCAATCGTGTCGCGTTTGGCCCGCGTCCCGGCGATGTGGCGCGCGTCGCGGAGATTGGCGAGAAAGCCTATATCGAAGAGCAACTGGCTGACCGCATGGACGAAGACCCTGCCGTAACATGGCGCGTCGGGGGATTGGACACGCAGCAGATCGAGCGAGACTCGCCCGATGTGCTGGCGAGTTATGATGACGGCGAAGTGCTGACGCAGACGGCGCAGGCCGCCCTGCTCCGCGCCGTTTACAGCCGCCACCAACTGCGCGAAATGCTTGCCGACTTCTGGACCAACCACTTCAACATCTACGCGCTGAAAAACGATGGACGCTCCCTGCTTCCCACCGATACCGAACACGTCATTCGCCCGCATGTGCTTGGCACATTTCGGGAACTGCTAACGGCTTCCGCGCACAGCCCCGCCATGCTCGGCTATCTGGATAATAACCAGAACCGACGCAAAAACGGCAGTGAAAACGCCAATGAGAACTACGCCCGCGAACTGCTGGAACTGCACACATTAGGCGTAAAAAGCGGCTACACGCAGCGCGACATTCAGGAAGTGGCTCGCTGCTTCACGGGCTGGACAGTGCATCAGGGGTGGGTGAAACTGTCGCTTGCCAACATGAACAAACCGTATAGCGCGTTCGAGTACGAGGCGGGCCGACACGACGAGGACGCGAAATACATCCCGTTCCTGAACCTGACGATTGCGCCCAAAGGCGGCGAACGGGACGCGCAACTGGTTCTGGAACGGCTGGCGATGCACCCCACGACAGCGCATTTTATTGCCCGCAAATTGTGCCGCCATTTCCTGGGCAACGCCACCGGTTCGGTTGTGGCGCAGGCCGCCGCCGCCTATCTCAACAGCAAAAGCGACATTCGCGCCACCCTGCGCCCCATTCTGCTGGACGGCCTGACCGATCCCGAACAGTGCCTGCCCATTTTGAAACGCCCCTTAGATTACGTCGCCAGTTCACTCCGCGCCCTTGCCGCCGATACGGATGGCGGCAAAAACCTTCAAAACTTCCTGAGCGATATGGGACAGCCTTTGTATCTTTGGCCGATGCCGGATGGGTTTCCTGAAAAATCGTCGGCCTGGGCCAGCGCTCTCCTGCCGCGCTGGAACTACGCTCTAGCCCTGACCGCCAACAAAATCGGCGGGACGCGCATTGACCTACAGGCTCCGCTCACCGCCGCCAAAGCATCCTCGGACACGACTATTACAGATACGCTGCTGGAAACCGTTTACGGCAGGCCATGCGACGCGCCCGAACTGATGCCCGTCCGCAAACAGATTGCCGCCCACGTCGAACGCGCCCGCCGCGAGGGAGTCAACGAACCGACGCTGTTGGCCGAAACCACCGCCCTGCTGTTCGCGGCTCCTGCCTTTCAATGGAAATGAAGCCAAAATAGTTTCAACACTTACCTTGTTGCTGATTGGAAGGGAGAGCGCGTGATAGACGCCGCGATACCGATAAAAGAACCGGGAATGGGAACGCTGCTCGGCTGGCGGCTGCGCGCCCTGCTCGGCGATCCGCTTCCCAAAGCCACGCTCGGCGCGTTCTTCGGGCAGACGGCGACCCTGCTGGCATCCGGTATCGCCATTGATGCGGCGCTGCGCCGCGCCGCGCTGGTTTCCGACCCGGAATTAAAATGGATATGCGCCCGAATTGCTCCGTCCCTACAGCGGGGAGTACCGTTTTCCGCTGCGCTTGCGCCCTACAAACATCGGCTGCCGGAAATTGTTCTGCCGGTGCTGGAAGTGGGCGAAGTGGCGGGGACGCTGGAGGGCGCAACCCGGCGATTGGAACACGCCTTCGGGCAGTCGGCAATGCTCGACCGCAAAATCGCGCACTCCATATTCAACCCCTGGTATGTCATTGTCGGATTGTCGCTGTTTCAGGCCGCGTATCATCTGTCCAATTCACTGGCGGCTATGCTTTCCGGCCTGCTTGTTTCTCTGGCAACATTGACGGCGTATTACATTGGAGGACGGTTGCTGTGCCGCTTCCTGTTTCGCTGGCAGGCTTTGCGTTTGTGGGTGGATACGATCAAACTCGCCTTGCCGCAGGCGGGAACAGTGACGCGCAATCTGGCTGCCGCGCGGTGGGGCCGCTCGTTTGCCACTCTGTGGAATAGCGGCGTGGCCGTTTCCTACGCGCTGGAAGTCTCTTCCCGCAGCGCGCTCAACGCGCATTACGAACGCGCTTTGCGGCAAGCCGCCCGCCGAACCCGGCAGGGAGGGTCGTTAAGCGACAGCCTGGCAAAAACCGAACTGCTGCCCCGCTATCTCATTGATATGCTGGCTGTCGGCGAAACAGCAGGAAATATGGGCGATAGCCTCGAACGCTTTGTCTCCATTCTCGAAGACGAGGCGTTTACCAAAGCCTCGCAGCAGTTTATGACTTTCGTTGCCGCCGGTCAAATCCTGCTCATTCTCTTCGCCTTCGTCAGCCTGCCGCATTGATTTATCGCTGTTGCGGTGATTTCCTTCGGGGTCGGGGTGAGCGCAGCTATCGGCCTGGTTATGTTCATCGTGCATCTGTTCCACTAATCTGATTTTCACACAGACTTCTGCCCGCACAGGCAGTCCTCCCCCATCCTGTGCGGGCGGAAGAACATATAGAAAGGAGAATAAAAAACACATGGAACCGCAAAACATTGTCACTCTCGCCCGCGACTTTGCCATTGCGCAGCATAACGCCCGAAACTGCAACTACGATGGCAAACCCTACGAAGTCCATCTGGCACAGGTAGACTTTGCCAGCCGCTACCTGCATGTTTTGGATGCCGATGCCGACATTGCGCTTGCCGCCGCCTGGACACACGATGTTCTGGAAGACACTACCGTCACGCACAGTGATCTGGTGGGGGGCGTTAGAGCCATACAGTAAAAGCGCGGCGATTGTCGTGGCAGACACCGTGTTTGCGGTGAGTGGATTTGGCAGAAATCGCAAAGAACGCGCTCTGACCGCATACCTGAAAATTATGGGGAACGAACTTGCCACGTTCGTGAAACTGGCAGATCGCGCCGCCAACATGCTGTATTCCAAACAATCGGGCAGCAGCATGTACGGCAAGTATCGGGCAGAATATCCCTCCTTCCGTTACTTCCTGCGTACCACCGATCTGAATTTAATGTGGGACGCGCTCGACGAGATCAACGAATTCAAACCCTGACAATGTATGGCCAAGTTTTGCCCTTAACTTTGGGCAGGCGTGGCTATCTTGTTGCCGAAAGACTTTATGCGTGTTTTTCTTCCTGCAAAAGGAGTTGACAGGCACAAACTTTCCGTCGATAATAACAGGGCGCATCGCTATACAGCGACAGGCGCTAAGAACCAGGGAGAAAAACAACAAACATGTTCTCATCACACACGAAGTCTCGTATTGCCCTGATGGGCATTCTCAGTTTAGGTTTGCTTTCGGGCGGCATGCACAATCTGCAGGCCAAACAGGGGCCACAGCGAAGAGCGCTGGACGGTAATGGAAACCCTATCTCACCCGAAATAATGGCGCAAATCAACAGCCATCTGGTGGCTCCGCGCTCGAAAATCATGCTGGAACTGCCCGCGCGCGTGCCTGTGTTCGACACCATCAGCCCGCGCCTCCCCCCCGATCAAAAGCAGAGGGCCATGCTTAAATTGCAGGAGAGCTGGGGCATGGCGGCGATGGAAATGTATATCGTTGATAATAATTTGTCGATGGGGCACTCTCAGATGGTGCAAGTAACGCGCAATACCGCGTTGCCACTCACCAGTCTGGAAGCCCGCTTCACAATTTCGGTCGCCATGAGCGACACCCTCAACGTGTATCGAAGTTTGTTTGTGACCGTGTGGAAATACCCAGATATCGGCACGGTAATCCGCTACCACGCGCTGCCCTCTAAAGCTGCGCCTTCACCACAATCGAAAATAACGCTTCCCCAAGGCTTCAAAATCAAACCGTAAGGAATACCAAAAATCAACCCACTTCTTAAAAGTGGAGGTTGATTTTTTGCCGAGTCTACTGTTGCTTGTGCGCTTACAAGCGCGCAATGCTTTAGTAATCAGGGTTGGAAGTGTACGTCGCAATAACATGCAGCGACGTAGAGAGATTGGTGACGATGCCCGAATGAGACTCGACGTACAAATACACCATCGCGGACGTGAGATTGCTCACGGATGCCAAATTCGTGCCAGCGCCCGCGTTGATATGGGCAATAGTCCAATCACGTACGCTGAGCGGACGATCTATTGAAGATTCAGACGCATCGCCGTAGCTTGGCGCTGTGATGCTGCTGTTAAAGTAAGTTTCGCTCTGGTTATTGTACAGATTGGTCACGCCAGTGCCTACCAGAGACCAAGAGGCCAATTCGATAGACCCTGTGGCCGTGAGGGTGTCGCCACCCAACGGAGCATCGTAGATAGCCATCTCGTGCCCCAGATAGCCCGTGCCATTGGTGACATTGCTGAATGTGGGGTATGCGCTGATACTCTCCTGCGCCTGGACGCGCGGCGACAAGGCCAGGGAACCAAGCAGAAGCGCGGAGAGAGCAAACCATTTCGAAATGCGTGCGTTCATAAAGAACTCCTTAGTAAAAGCGGGCTGTGCCCAAAAGGAAAGTCGCGTCCCAAGAGACTTTTGAAAAAGATCAGACAAGAAGATTTTTCGTGACTTTTTATTTTGCCTTGCCTGGCTCTACAGGCGAATATTCCTCGCTTTTGGTATACTATGCCCATGACAACAATCCTTCCTGGCGCTTTACGGACACAACTTAAATCAGTTTTCTGGACTTATCTTGTTCAATTCCAGCAGCCTTTTGCTTCTGCTTTATTGACGGCTTTCCTGTTGGCATGTGTTTGCTTTGCTTCTTCCTGTGTCCGCGCCGACGGGATGCCCGCGCAACTGCTGCCGTCGGCCATAGACAGGCAGGACGCGGACAAGGAAGTGGTTGCCGCGCCCACGCCCGGCCTGCTGCTCATCCCGCATGGGCCACAGCAGGCGACGGACGAAAAGTACAAGCAGCGGTATCGCGCGGCCTGTTTCGTATATGTTGGAGAAGTTTCCGCCGCCGCTTCGACCGGTCAGCCTGTCAATTATATCCGCCGATTTGTGGTTCACGCGCCCGAAGCCGACAGCCTGCCCCTCGTGAAACGCGCGTCGCGCCTGTTACTGCTTCTGTACGGCCTCAATTCGACTCGCCTGCATACCGACCACCCGTTTCATCAGACCGTAGACGTGTGGCTGAGTGGGCAGGCATTATCGAGCAGTTCGCCGGACGCGGGCGGCGAGCAGTTCCAAAACCAGATTTACATTTTCAACATCTTTGCGGAACGGAGGGGCGTGGAGTGGGTACGCGAACTGGCGCACGAGTACGGCCATTACGTTTTGCCGGGAGTGTCGGGCTTCAAAGCGCCGGAAGAGTGGGCGAATGGCGTTCTGGGCGAACGCCTGTTTCTGCGCTGGATCAGCGAGGAGATAACAGCGGGCAAAATCAAAGCGGACGATGTGCCGTTCGCTAAACCAGACGACATTGCCGAATACGTGGCGAAACAGGATACGCCCCTTTTGCAGCGCATTGCGCGGGAGGGGATACAGGAAAGCGCGCTGGCGAAACGGGACGCGCTCGCAATGGATTTGTATACCGGACTCGCCCTGTATTCCGACAGCGTGAACGGCACAAACGCCCTGCGTAACGCCCTTGCCTACACTGCCCCGAAAACGCAGGGGACGTTCACACAGGCTCCCGACTTTCTGCGGGGCGTGGAAACCTCGCTGCAAGGCGCAGCCGACATCACATACGCCTGTCCCCTGCCCTCTCGTGACGGCAAAGCCGATTTCTGGATATACCTGCCGCGCGGCGAGTTCGCGGTCAGCCTGTCCGGTTCCGCGAAGAGTTGGGTATTCGCTTCCGACGCCAGAGCCATTCACCCTATCGGCACAAACGGCATCCTCGTCAACGTGGCCGCATGGCGCAAACTGACCCTGCGCTTTCCCGCCAATGCCGACGCGCCCGCCCGTCTCCTGCTGCGCCGCAAAAGCGCGGAGATTGAGTAACAGCAAAGCGTCTGCGCAGTGTTTGTGTTACGCAACGGAATAAATTGTTGCTGTCCAATTCTCGTTGCAGACCTCCCGTTGCTGCTCTGCGCGACACAGGCAAGGCGGGAAAGGTCAGCAACAATTTATTCCGTTGCGCTCGACCTGGTTCATTCTGTTGCGCTCAAATTGGTTTACTCCGTTGTCCCGCCTCCTGTTCATCCGATTGTGTATTCATCCCATTCTCGCCGCCGTCTTTCCGCTTTATCGCGTAAGAATGTAGTAGACATAGTAACCACTCTATTCTTACTGGCAGGACGCGCATGGACATGAATAAAACGATTTTTTTGCCGACGGACGATAGGGCCGACAACAGGGACGCGCAAATACAATGGCGGATTGCGCCTGTGGATACGACGCAGGCCAAAGCATTGGCGGACGCTCTGAACGTGTCAGCGGGCGTTGCGGGATTGTATCTGCGGCTTGGGTTGGATACGGCGGAAAAGGTTCAGGCGTTCAACTGCCCGGACGCCGACGCGCTGCATAGTCCCTGGCTGCTGCCCGATATGAGAGCGGCAGTGGAACGCCTGAACCGCGCCATAGACAACAGCGAAACCATTCACGTACATGGCGATTACGATGCCGATGGCGTGACCGCGACGGCTGTAGTTGTTTATGCGTTGCGAAAGTTGGGCGCAACGGTGACGCGCTATTTGCCGCACCGTCTGCATGATGGCTACGGCCTGCAAGTCGAGTCCGTCGAGCGGGCAAAGCAGCAAGCCGCGACGCTGCTGGTGTCCGTTGACTGCGGCACGGACGCGCATCAGGCCGTGAACGCCGCCCGCGAAGCGGGAATTGACATCATTGTCACCGATCATCACGAACCGGAACCGGAGGCTAAACTCCCCTCCTGCGTGGCAATTGTCAACCCCAATCGCGCCGATTCCGTATATCCGTTTCGCGGGTTGTCCGGTGTGGGGGTGGCGTTCAAGACCATGCTGGCGCTGTGCGAACGGCGCAAACTGCCCTTAGCCAATGTTCGCAACCGGCTGCTGGAATTCGTCGCGCTTGGCACGATTGTAGACATGGCCCCGCTTGTGGACGAGAACCGCGTTCTGGTGCAACTGGGGCTGGAACAACTGCGCCAGACGCAAAAACTTGGCCTGCGCGCCCTGCTGCAAACGTCCGGCATCCTGGATTCCACCCTGCTTTCGAGCGCGAGTATCGCGTTTCAGATCGGGCCGCGCCTGAACGCGCCCGGTCGCGTGGACGATCCACACTACGCGCTGGATTTATTGTTGGCATTGGAAGAGACCGAAGCGCGGCAGGGCGCGGCGCGTGTGGAGGGTTTCAACCGGCAGCGCAAACTGCTGCTGGCGCAAACGGAGGCCGAAGCGCTTGCGCTTTTAGCGGGGGAAACATCCGTCGGGGGAACGGCCATTCTGCGTGACGGCGTGGTTGTGGTCGCGTCCCCGGATTGGAAGCCCGGACTGCTCGGCCCCCTCGCCTCCGAACTGGCGGAAAAGTTGGGGCGTCCCGCGCTTGCCGCCCGTATCTGCCCGGATGGAACCGTAACAGGTTCCTGCCGTTCGCCCCGCAGTTTTCCTGTCCTGTCCGCGCTGAAATCCCCGGAATGTAAAGAGCTGCTGACACGCTGCGGCGGCCATCAGTTCGCGGCGGGGTTTGCGCTAACGGCGGAAAACCTGACCCTGCTGGCAGAACGCCTTGACGCCCGCGTTCTGGCGTATCGGTGGGAACAGGCGGCGCAGGCGGAAGCGGAAGGCAAAACTATCGCGCCGCCCACTCTGGATTTCGACGGCGAGTTCGACGCGAACGATGTGTCGCTGGAAACGTTGCGGACACTGGCGCATCTGGCCCCGTTCCGCGAAGACCGAACGCAACCCCTGCTGCTGCTGCGCAATTTACAGGTGGTTCGGGCGCAAACCGTGAAAAAGGGCGAACATCTCAAACTGTTTCTGCGCGATGACACAGGTTCCAACACGCTCACCATCATGGCATGGGGACAGGGCGCGGATGCCTCGCGTTACCCCGTCGCCTGTCGCGTAGATGTCGCCGCCCATCTCACCTGCGACACCCATGACGGTTATCTCAGCGCGCAACTTCAAGCGCAGGAAATCCGCCTGTCGGGGACGCATGAAGTGGCTGGTGACTGCTGATTCTCATTCTTCTTGGTGTTCTTGGCGTCTTGGTGGTGAATAGTTGCTTTTGCTCAATATCCAGGCGCGGACGGCTTGAAGCCGCCAACGCGATGAAACGTTTGCATGGCGGTTTCCACCAGTTGCAGCCGGTCTATACCATTGGGCGTCGTATCGTCGCTGTTCGCGTCGGGGTCTTCACTTCCGGCATCGGGGCGGGTTCCCGCGTCCGTATTTCCAACAGGTTTGCCGTTCCCTGCCGCGTCCTGACCGGTCAGTTGTATCGCTATTCCCCCATCCACAGCAAAGTATGTCACGCCGCGCAGTTTGTGTTTGGCCTGCGGCTGTGTCGCTGTCCAGTAGGCGCGCGCGAACACCACGCCGTTGATCTGCCCCCGCTCGAAGTCTGTCTGTGTCCAATCCACATAGCGGCGTTTTTGCGCGTCCAGTGAAGCCGTCAGCAGTTGTTCCGGCGTTGGTTTTTTGCTGCCGCGAACCGGAACCGGCCCTATTGTCATCAGCAGCCCCGGCGTAACGCCGTTTCGCCCCTCGCCCTGCCAGCCACACACCGCGAACCCCGTCCGTTGCGCCTGCTGCATGGCGTACCCGCGCGGCGGCTGAATCGCATAGCCGCTAAACCGGGTCAGCGAAGACAGATAGCGCATCAGTTTGGGTTGTGGCTTCCACGCGGGCAGGGGCGCGTGTGTCGGCGCGTCCTGCGTATATCCCAACCCGAACAAACCAATACTCGCCACTGCCAACATTCCCGTCAAAATTCCACGCTGATATTTCAAAACTGTTCTCCTTTGTAACTGTTCAGGCAAATGAATAATCACCAGTCTCCCCTCTCCCAGGCTTTTTTGGGAGAGGGGCAGGGGTGAGGGCTATTTTGCCGTCGCCCGCTGCAAACGATCCCGAATAGCGAGCCAAACTTCCGTGTTGGGGACGGCATCTACAATGATACGGGTGACGCCCAGATTATCCAACTCGTGCAGCCGGTCATACAGGAGGGCGGCGTAGGCTTCGGGATCGTCAGGCATTTGCAGGGCATACAAGTTCGGAAAAACTTCGCCATGCTTGCGCCGATAATCCAGCAGACCGGCGGCGGCATGGCAGAGCCAGCCAACCACTTCCCCCGCGTCCAGCAGAGCCTTTACCCGGTGCAAGCCAATGCCATAGTTCATTTCCAGCGGGGCGCGGGGCGCGTAGTGGCGGGCAAGCAATCCGGGCGCGGGCAGGGGCGCGTTGGCGTCGGCAGTCCCCGCCGGAGTTACGCGCCGCTTGATCGGGCCGACAACCGCTTCCAGTTGGGCGGGCGTAATCAGGCCGGGACGCAGCAGCGTCGGGTACTTTGTCGTCAGGTTCAGCACGGTGGATTCCAGCCCGCCGGTTGTCGCGCCGCCATCCAAAATCGCGTGAATACGCCCGTTCAATCCCTCCATAACGTGTTCGGCACGGGTAGGTGACAATTGTTCCGACAAATTCGCGCTCGGCGCGGCAATGGGCAAGCCGCAACTGCGCAGCAGGGCAAGGGCGACCGGATGCGCCGGTACGCGAACCCCGACAGTCGGCCCGCCCCCGGTCACATTGTCCGGCAAATTGGGATTTTTCGGCAATACAAGGGTCAGCGGACCGGGCCAGAACCGTTCGGCAAGGCGGGCGGCGGTTTCCGGCCATTCGGTCACGAGTTGCCGCGCCGCTTCCACATTCGCCACATGCAGGATTAACGGGTTATTGGACGGTCGGCCTTTGGCGGCGTAAATGCCCGCAACCGCCTGCGCGTCCCATGCGTTCGCGCCTAACCCGTACACGGTTTCAGTTGGAAACGCCACCAACCCGCCACCGCGCAAAATTTCCGCCGCCTGCTCGATTACAGCCGCGTCGGGCGATTGCGCATCCACGCGCAGCAGCAGGGTTCGCAGGCCGTTTTCGCGCCGGGTTGGTTCCTCTTGATTTTGCGGGTTGGAAATTTGTTCTTCCCACATCACGGTTTTGCCCCGGCCTTTGCAAGCGCGTCAATCAGGTCAGGGTAGCCTTCGGCGGCGGCCTGCTTTGCGGCGGAAAGCCCCGCGTTGTCCCGCGTGTTCGGGTCCGCGCCGTTGAGCAGCAGCAGGGCTACGCAGTCGTGAACATTCGGCTCCGCATTGTTGCGTCCGGGGCCTCCCGTATACGGAGCGCCGGTTGTCGGGTAAAACTTGGGAGAGGGCGGCAGGGCAATGTTCGCCGCGCCATCGCCGAGCGCGTACATCAGGGCGGACTTGCCCTCCTTGTCCCGCGCGTTCACATCCGCCTTGTGGTTCAGCAGCAGGCGAACCACAACGGGGAAATGGAAGCCCGCCGCCCACATCAGCGATGTCCGCCCAAAAACCGTCTGAACGTTTGGGTTTGCGCCATGCTCTAACAGTACGCTTACCGCAGGCGCGTAGCCGCACACGGACGCGCCCATCAGCGCGGAGCGGCCTTTATCATCCAGCGCGTCAATGTTTGCCTTGCCCTCAATCAATTCTTTGATGTTGCCCGCTTCGCCGCAGTAGGCCGCCGCTATAATCGCCGTCCGGCTCTCGCCATCGGTATAATCCGGGCGCGCGCCCGCTTGCAACAGGGCGCGCGTGATGTCTGGATGCGGATGCTCGGCGGCGAGAATCAGGGCGGTTGGTTTGCGCGGAACGGGAGCGGGGTGGCGGAGCAGGCGATCCATGAAGATTTTCAGAATCTGCCGGGGCGTGTGTTTTTGCGCTTCCAAATCGCGGGCGTTCGGGTCGGCTCCCTCCGTCAGTAATTGCGTAACCCGTGCCGGATCGCCGTCGCGCACAGCCACAATCAGGCCATAATCCAGACGCGACTGCCGAACGATATTCCAGCTCTGCCAGCCCAATAGCAGCGTCAGCAGGCCAGCCGCGAGCAGCAGCAGCAGCATATTTTTCCAGAAACGCCCGTTTGGTTTTCGCAATGTTATGTCCTCCTACGGACGCAGATGCTTATTCACTCACCTTACGCAGGCGCACTCATGCCTTTGAGCAGTTGTAGTTCGCGGTAGGCGCTGGCAAGGGCCGCTTTGTAGAGCCTGCCTTTCATCGCAAAATGGTTCAAGCGCGTCTGCAAACGCAGACTTTCCAACTTCACATACGCCCATAAACAGGCGAAGATATGGTTGCTCTGGGTCCGAATAGTTTTGGTCGGCGACTTGGCGAAACTCGCATTGCTCTTGACCGATTTGTGATACTCTTCCACTTTCCACCGTTTTTGGTAGATCGTCTGGATGTCGCAACCGCTTAACGTCGTGTCACTCGTCACGAGATAGAGAACGCCCTGGCTGCCGTCCTTGTTTGTAAAGACCTGCTTACACAGCAGAAGGGGGAAGTTTACCCCCTCCAGCCAGATGTTCAATACGGCGTCCGCTTCGCAGCAAAGCGAGGATACGGGCATATAGCGGCCTGCCAACTTGTCTTCCTGGGACAAAGCCACCTTGCGGTTGGCCTTAATCGGGAAGATAAAGTCGGTTTTGCCTTCGTTTTTGAGGTGCATCATCGTTTCTGCCGCGCTGAACCAAGCGTCGGCCAGGACATAGCGAAAAGGCAATTGGTTCTTCTGACATTGCGCCACCATCTCGCGCAGGTATTCGTTCTTGGTCTTGGGACACACTCGCTTGGGTTTGCCCGTCTTCTTATGCGTTTCCCAAGCCGACTTTTGGATCAACTCGAAGGCAACGGGCAGAGCGGCAGTGGGCGCGCGATACAAACAGGTCAGAATGTTGATGCCCTTCACGTTGCGGTTGAAGCAATGATCCCAATGCCAGCAAATGAGTTCGCTTTCATCCGTATAGAGTTTTTCTTCGATGCTGTCATCGAAGACCAGAACTGCGTCTTCACATTGTACCTGCCGTACCAAGGGTTTGACCAGATGCCACAGGTCCGAAGAAGTGAAGTCACGTCCTGACAAGAACCGCGTGATCTTGTCGTGGCTAATCGCGCCGTCGAGCAGGGTGGAAAGGCCCGTCGCGGTAGTCAGGCCGAACGAACAAAGGAGATAGTCTGAGTAAAGGTCCAGAAGTTGTTTGTCCATGACACTATTCTACCGTCAACAACAGCAAATCTGTGACTACAAACTGCTCGCCTGCGTAAGGTGAGTTATTCAGAGATTACGTCCGTAGGGACATAACAAGTTATGTCCCTACGCGGAACGCCACTCGAACGGGATTTTCAATGCCCGGCTGTTTTGGACGCCACAAGTGGAGGAACGGGAAGCGTTGCCACCCATGCCTGCGCCGAGTGGCCGGCTTTGTTGACCAGAGCGGCGTTTGCGCCATGCTGCAACAGCAGCGCGCCCATTCCCATGTCGCCTTCGGCTTCGGCTTTCAGCAGGGGCGTATCGCCGACTCTGTTTTGCGCGTTGACATTCGCGCCCGCTTCCAACAATCCCCGCGCATATTTGCGCGTGTGACTGCTCACGGCCCAGAACAGGGCGGTATCGCCGTCCTTGTCCACGTCCTCAAGCCGCGCCCCCCGCGCCAGCAGCGCGGCAGCCAGGCGCCCGTCATCAATGGTGGCCGTCATCATCAGAGGCGTATCGCCGACTTTGGAAACAGCGTTCACGTTCGCGCCATGCGCCAGCAGCAGCCGCGCGATTTCGGCGTTGTTTGCCGCCATCAGGGGCGTCAGGCCGTTTTCTTCGGCGCGTTGCACATCGGCCCCATGTTCCAACAGCAGGCGTACCAGCTTGACGCTGTTTTGCCCTGCCGCATTGCGCAACGGCGTATCATCGCCCACGCGCTGCGGGTTGACATCCGCCCCCGCATCCACCAGAAGCCGCGCGACTGTCATCTGGCCGTTCGAGCAGGCTCTTGACAGCGCGGTACGCCCCTCAATGTCGCGAACATTGACCTTTGCGCCATGCGTCAGCAGTAATTTGACCACTTTGGGAAACGTGACCGCGTTCATCAGCGCGGTTTCGCCGTTGTTATCGGCGGCGTTGGGATGCGCCCCCCGCGCCAGCAGCAGTTCCGCTATTTGAGGCTTCCCAACTTCGCAGGCGGCCATCAGGGGCGTTGCGCCGGACGGGTCTTTGGCATTGACTTTCGCGCCCGCGTCCAGCAGCAGGGTCACAATGTCCCGATCCCCCTTTTGCGCCGCGCTGACCAGAATCGGCGCGCAGTTGGTGTCCTCCTCTTTGTCGGACCAGCGCGTACCCCACCACCATAGCATCATCAGCGGATTGTGATTGTCAATAATCTGCGTATTCACAACCGTATTGGCGTCCATGCCGGAGCGCAACAGGCGTTGCACTTTCGTGGGGCTTCCGCTCTGCACCGCTTCAAACAGTTGCCGCTTTTGAACTCCCCGGTATGTCACCAGCCCGACCCAAAACGTCGGCAGACAGGCCCACGCCATGAAACGCAAAACGGCGCGGCGCGACACCCATTTGCGCGGGCGGCGCAAACCGGCAAACCGTGAAGCGCGTTTTGTTTGTGAGGGAACAGCGGACACTGACGCCTCCTGCTTTATCCTGAACGACTGACTACCGCTACAGTTCGCCGCTGCCGTTCGTAATTCCTTTTGACGCTGGATCGAGGAGCGCGTTTCAAATTTTAAGGTGTTCACGTCCCCACAGCTTAACAGGGATTTTCGATCTCTGGCGACTGCGACACGCCTATGTGGGCTTATGTCGGCGCGTTGAGCAGGAAACCGCCAATAGATTGACGAATACTCGCGGTAATCGTTTTGGGAGGTGTGTTATGCTTTTGGGGGTGGAACGCCTTGTGGATTTGACCGGCCTGCATCATGCGGCCTTGAAGGATAATACAAATGTAGCATCGAACACTGTTTTGGCGTCCAGTGTTGAAAGGCCGGAAGCAGGCAGTTCAGATGCGATTTTAACGGCTATTCGCAACGCGGATATAGCTACCCTTGCAGGCATGGACGGGCATTTCGCGGGGACGGCGCGATGTGAGCAGACAGTTCGGCTTGCCCGCACAATCGGCGTTCCCCTGCGCTATTTTGTGGCGAAGATGTTTCACGGTCCGTTCCTGCTGGTTTCCGACCGCATAGACAGCCTGTTCCAGTGGTGTCAGGAGCAGAAAATCGGCTGGCAGTTCGACCCGATGTACACGCGCATGGTTCCCGCGCACTATCTTGTCGAGATTGACCAGATCGGCTGCCCCGACCCCGCGCCCCGCTACCACCGCTTTTTTACGCCCCCCATCGGGCAGGGCACAACCGACCTGGAAGAAGCGGGCGCAAACTATGTCGGCGCGGCGTATGCCGTGCTGAAACGCTGGCTTGGAGGACTGCCGGACGGGGAACAAATTGGGCTGGCTTTTTCAGGCGGCATTGACAGCACATCAATTTTAATTCTGGCAAATCATGCCCTGAAAGAATTGGGACGCGACCCCAATCTGCTCCGCGCCTTTACCCTTGATCTTGGCAACGGCAAGGATGCGCAACAGGCCGAAATGGTTGTAAAAGAACTGGGGCTTGAAGCGCAATGGGAGCGCGTACAGGTTCCCGCAAGCCATGTTGACTTAGAAGCGGCGATTGGAGTCATTGAGGACTATCACCCGCTCGACGTAGAGTGCGCCGCCGTCGCGCTGTGCCTGCTCCGCGCCATCCGCGAACGCTATCCGAACCTCAAATACCTGTTGGACGGCGACGGCGGCGACGAGAACCTGAAATCCTACCCGCTGGAAGACTCCGACCTGACTCTCTCAAGCGTTCTGCGCAACCCCCTGCTGTATCAGGAGGGCTGGGGCGTGGAAAACATGAAGCACAGCCTGACGTATTCGGGCGGCCTGTCCCGCGCCTATGTCCGCACATACGCGCCCGCGCAGCGCTACGGCTTTGACGCGCTTTCCCCCTATACTATGCGTTCCGTAATCGCGCCCGCGCTTGCCATTCCCTTTGAAACGGTTCTGAACGGCAGCGTGGAACGGCTGTATACCTTAAAACAAACGGTTGTGCAGGCGGGCATTCGCGCAGTGACAGGAATCGACATGCCCGTATACCCCAAGCGCCGCTTTCAGGACGGGGCGGGCGGCGAATCGTACCGGGATTGGCGGGTCAGCAAGGCGTGGTGTCGGCAGGTGTTTCTGCGCCAGTGGGAAGACCGCCTGCGCGAAGCCTGGAACCCGGAAAGTGAGCGATTATCAGGCAATGTCGTCCCTGCGGAAGCGTCGAAATAAGTGAACTATGAAAGTCGCTGGATAACTGCACAGCGCGGCCCGAAAAACGCCCTTGACGCGCTTGTTCCGTATGCGTTTTTATGGGAAGAGGAATGGGGCGCGAATGGCGAACTCGTGCCGACCGCGACCGTGTTTCTGACCAATCGCGAGTGTCCGTTCCGTTGCCTGATGTGCGATTTGTGGCAGAACACGCTGGATACGACCGTACCACAAGGCGCGATTGCCGCGCAGATACGCCATGCGCTCAACCGTTTGCCGCCCGCCCGCCAGATTAAACTCTATAACGCGGGCAGTTTCTTCGATCCCAACGCCATCCCGCCCGAAGACGATGAGGAGATCGCCGCCCTTGTCACCCATTTCGAGCGCGTGATTGTGGAAGCGCACCCGGCTTTTATCGGCGAACGCTGCCGACAGTTCCGCAGGAGATTGGCAGGGAAGTTGGAAGTGGCTATCGGGCTGGAAACCGCGCACCCGCAGGTGTTGCAGCGTTTGAACAAGCGGTTTACCGTAGAGGATTTTCAACAGAAAGCCGCGTGGCTGCGTCAGGAAGGCATAGACCTGCGCGTGTTTCTGCTGGTTCGCCCGCCGTTTATGAGTGAGGCGGAGGGGCTGGAATGGGCAAAGCGTTCGCTGGACGTGGCCTTCGACGCGGGCGCGTCCGTCTGCTGCCTGATACCGACGCGGGGCGGCAATGGCGCAATGGAAGCATTGGCTGAAGCCGGAATGTTCGCCCCTCCTTCGCTTCGTTCTCTCGAATCCGCGCAGGAGTACGGCCTAAACTTACAACGAGGGCGCGTGTTCGCGGATTTATGGGACATAGAAAAGTTCTATGCCTGCGCCTGTTCCCCCGCCCGCGCCAAACGTATCGCGGAAATGAATCGCTTGCAATCCTTGCCGCTGACAGTGGACTGTGATTGTCTTGAACCATGCAAACAGACTACGATATAGCCGTTATTGGCTCAGGATTTGGCGGAACGCTGCTGGCGATGATTGCGCGGCGTATCGGGCTGCGCGTGATTTTGCTGGAAAAGGGCAAGCATCCCCGGTTTGCCATCGGCGAATCCACGTCGCCCCTGATGAACCTGCTGATTGAACAGCTTGCGCATCGTTACGACCTCTCCCGCCTGCTTCCTCTGACCACCTATGGCGCGTGGCAGGCCGCGTACCCCGATGTCGTTTGCGGATTAAAACGCGGCTTCACCTATTACCACCATCAGGCGGGCAGGCCGTTTTGTCCCGACCCTGCGCGCGGAAATCAACTGATTGTCGCGGCAAGCCCGAACAACGCGGTTGCGGATACGCACTGGCTGCGCTCGGATGTAGATGATTTTCTTTTGCGGGAAGCGCTGGCGTTGGGCGTGGAGTATCTGGATGAAACGCGATTGTGCGGCGCGGAGTTTACGGCGGGGAGCGCAATTCTGACGGGCGAGCGGTACGGGCAGGCCATTCGCGTCGTGGCACAATTTGTCGTGGATGCGGGCGGGCCGAACGGACTGCTGGCGCGAAGCCTGAATTTGCCGACTGCAAGTTTTGCCGCTTACCCGCCCACGCAAGCCTTATATTCGCATTTCACGAACGTACACCGTTGCGACCGTATGAACGTTTTCCAAACTCCCGAAACGCCCCCGTATCCGCCCGATGACGCCGCGCTGCATCATGTCTTTGAGGGCGGCTGGATGTGGGTTTTGCGGTTTAATAATGGCGTCACGAGCGCGGGCGTGGCAATAGAAGATTGGCTGGCGCGGGAGTTGAACCTTGCGGAGGGCGAAGCCGCGTGGCCGCGTATTTTACGCCGCTTCCCGACGGTTGAGGCGCAGTTTGCCGACGCGAAGACCATTCGCCCGTTTGTTTACGCGCCCAAACTTACGTATCGCATGAGCATTGCCGCCGGAGAAAGGTGGGCGCTGCTGCCGTCCGCAATGGCGTTTGTAGACCCGCTCTTCAGCACGGGAATGCCGCTGACGCTGTTAGGAATTGAGCGGTTGGGACGAATGTTTGAAGAAGCGTGGGGTACGCAGGAGCTGGGAAGCGCGACTTACAGGAGTATAACAGCGTTACCCTGCGCGAAGCCGATTGGACGGCGCAGTTCATTGCCGCCTGCTATGCGGGAATGACGGACTTTCCATTATTTAGGGCGTTCTCAATGTTCTATTTTGCCGCCGCAAGTCACGCGGAAATGGCGCGTCGCGTTGACATGCCTGCCCGCCCGCAACAGTTCCTTGCCGCAGATTTCCCGCCATTCGCAACGGGAATGAAACACGCCGCGCAACAACTGCGTGAACACGTGCGTACAAAGCGGAAATTAAACGCTGCTGATTTTGAACGTCAGGTAGCCGATGCCATCGCGTGTTTGAACGTAGCGGGATTAGGCGAACCGAACAAGCGCAACTGGTACGGCGTGGACATGCGGGACGTGATTACGAGCGCGGCCAAACTGGGCCTGACGCCCGCGCAGATGCAAGACATCGTTAAGACCGCAGCGTGGGCGCAAATAGAGAATTAGCGCATGGAGGTTAGTTTGAATCACGCTGCAACTGCGACACGCCCAACTATGGTTGTGGGACGTGGCACAGGTTCTCCGCCGTCACGCAGGGACGCAATGTAGCCCTCAATGGCTTCCTGAATATTACGCTGCGCCTCCTCAAAGGTGTCCGCCGTCGTAGTGCAGCCCGGAAGGTCAGGAACGTAGGCGCCCCAATTCTCCTCGCCCTCCTCACCCCGCTCATAAACAACCGCATACTCGTTCATTATGGTTTCCCCCATCCGGCTTGATCGTAAATGTCCTGAAGTGTTTTACGAGGTATGTCTTTGCTGCCGTGAACCGCCACAACAACCCGGCCCGGTCTGTCAGGATGCTTGAAAACTTTGTGGCTGCCGTTTTGCCGGTCTTCATACCAGCCTTCATCCAAAAGACGTTTAATTACTTGTCGAGCGGTCAAATATTATCCTCTAATTCCGCTTACGGTAGCTGTTTCGCCAACAGTATAGAATGAGCCGGTAATGAGTACGAGATCATCCGGGTCGCGCGTGCTGCGATAGCGGTTTGCGCGGCTTCCGAACGTCAGGAATCACGATGACATTCTCGGAGAATTGACGCGCCACGTTTGCCAGTTCTTCTACCGGTCTGCGCGCGTTTCCATTGGGGCTGGCACACGTAAATACGCTCGGCAAGCGGCGCAAGAGCGGCAAATACGCCTTCGGGCGCGTGTCCGGTCAACATGCCAATGACCAGAAACACGCGCGAAATGTGTTTGGCCGCGCACAGGGCGCGAACCGGGCCGGCCAATGCCTGCGCCGCCATTTCATTGTGCGCCCCATCCAGAACCACAAGCGGGCCATCGGGTATTTGTACCTGCTCGAACCGTCCCGGCAAAGTTGTGTTCCACAACCCCTCGCGAACCGCCTTTTTGGAAAGCGTTTCATTTCGCTGGTGCAGCGCGGTTTCCACTGCGGCAATCGCGCAGGCGGCATTTACGCGCTGGTATACGCCATTCAAGCGTAAATTCAGGAAACGGTAAATGTTTGCGGCAGTGGCGACCTTAAACGGGGCAGTATGTTCATCCTCTTCACCGGGCTGCCATTTAGGTTTTGTTTTCAAGTCAAGCCGCCAGTAAATTCGCCCTGCGTCCCCTGTTGGCTGCGAGGCTTCGCCCTGCCGTACCAACGCGAGGGGAGAATCCCGCTCCCGCGCCGTTTGCCGTATCACTTCCAGCGCGTCGGGATGTTCTACTGCTGTTATGCACGGAATACCCGGCTTGATGATGCCCGCTTTTTCACTCGCAATCAGGGCGTGGGTGTCGCCCAATTGCTGCATGTGGTCCAGCCCGATGTTGGTAATCACCGAAACGGTTGGTTTCACGATATTCGTGGCGTCCAGCCTGCCGCCGATTCCCACCTCGATGCAGGCCCAATCCACATTTTGTTCGGCAAACCAGCAGAAGCCAAGCGCGGTTTTCAATTCAAATTCCGTCGTCTGCCCCAGTTCGGTTTGCGCCAATTCTTCAATATGCGGGCGAATTTCGGTAACAATACGGGCAAAATCGTCGCGCGGAATCATCTGCCCGTTGACCTGAACGCGCTCACAGGGATCGTACACATACGGCGAAAAGTACGCGCCGACGTTATAGCCCTGCGCTCGCAAAATGTTCGCCGCCAGCGCGGTTGTGGAGCCTTTGCCCTTCGTGCCGGTGATATGGATAATGTGGTACTGGTCCTGCGGATTGCCCAATCGTTCGCACAGGGCGGAAAACCGCTCATTGCCCAATTTCCAGCCGAACCGCAGCAGGCTCTCCATATACTGAAGGCTCGCCTCAAAATCCATCGCCGCCCGCTTTCATTGTTTTCGCTATATACTGAGATAAATGCCTCCCTTCTCCCAAATTTGGGAGAAGGGGACCATTGTGGACACCCGATGAAGGCTACAGTTCAGGATTGTCGAAGAATTCGATGACTTCGCCGTTAAACCCGCGCACAAAGGCGATATGGAATTCCAGCGGGCGTTCGCTGTGGGGGGGCGTGACCTTTTTTGGTTCGACGGTAACGGTGGCGCCATGCGCGCGGGCGCGTTCCAGCGCGGCGGGAACGTCACTGGAACGGATGGCGAAATGGAACAGCGCGCCTTCGGGAACGTCTTCGGGCAGCATCGTTGCCGCCCGCGAACACTTCCAGATAGTTGCCGTCGCCCGTGTCCAGCATCACGGCGCGGCTGTCCGGTTCGCCCTTGCTCCTGCCGTCCTCGCCCCAACCGTGCTTTTTCTGGAACCCCAGCCCGTTGATGTAAAAATCCAGTGTCTTGTCGAAATCGTAGGCGCGCAGGGCAAGATGATGAAAACCCCCGCCGCCAATCGTAGTATTGTGTCCGTTGTTGGGCATGTGCCGCTCTCCTTAGAGTGTTTGCGCCTCATTCCACAGGAAAACGGTTTTCCTGCCGCAAGTCAAACGGCTTTGTCTTGAACTATGATTTTCAGGATTATGAGATACCCATGATGAACGCGCCTCGCTAATCCTGTATCCTCAAGCATGAAAATCATCGTTCAGAACAATCAGCTTTGGTAATGCGAATGCGGTCTATGGTGTTGCCCCACTCGTCAATCTGCGTCATGGTCAGGCTGTTGGCGTCCATGTCGAAAACGGTCAGGGAGTGGCGGTCGGACACGAAGCGGACGACGTAATCGGCGTTGTTGTCTTCGGGGTGCAGCCACGATTTTGGGGTTGTTGTTGCTTTCCGGGTCGTACAGGTGCTTGCCGCCCGCGCCCGTCGTGATATAGATAATGCCGTCCGGTTTGGTAACGGTCTTGCCGTCGAAGCGCGTGTCAATCGTGAACTTGCCGGGAACCAATCGATTCTTGCTGTTGACGTTTTTGGCTCCGGCAACGCCGTTCGGCGCGAAACGGAAGGGGCGCGTCCGCTGATAGGTATGCTCGTGGCCGTGCAGCAGCATGTCAACGCCATGCTTCTCGAACAGGGGCGACAAGAACGCGCATGTGCTGCTCGGCGTAGTGGTCGAAGCCCGCGTTGAAGGCGGGATGATGGTACACGACGAACTTCCAGGCGGCATCCGTATTCGCTAAGTCGGCGGCAATCCACTCCTGCAAGCCCGTATCCGTCGGGTCTACATAGATGTTGCTGTCCAAACACAGGAAATGCGCGTCGGCGTAATCGTAGGAGTAGTTCACCATGTTGGGATACCGCGCGCCCGGCGCATTTGGCGAAATGGTCAATAGCGGCGGCATCGCCATACGCGGGCGTTTTTTGCGCCGGTGTGGGGCCGTTCAGCGGAAAGTGAAAATTGGTGAAATAGGCAAGGGCGTCATTGTGCAGCGTAAAGTCGGCAACCGGGCGGCCTTGCGGCCCTTTGGCGTGAACATCGTGGTTGGCAATCACGGAGTAGTAGGGAATCGAGCGCAGCAGGGGTGCGCCCGTCCGTTGTCCGGTCTGCTCGGCGTTGTACACAGGGAAGAAGTAGCGGGCGTACTCGTTGTCCAGCCCATCCTCGTACACGTTGTCGCCCGTGTTCATCATAAAGTCGGGGCGGGCGCGATACGCCTGATACGCGATGGCGCGGTCGCTGATGTCGCCGTAAGAGTTGTCGCCAAACGCCACGAACCGGCTTTTCACGCCACGCGGCTTGCGGGTCGTGAAATACCCCTCCATTAGAACCTCGCCGTTCATGCGAACCCGGTACTGGTAGCGCTTGTTCAGGGATAAGCCGGTCAGGGTCGCCACATAGTTCTGGTGGTGGCTTTCGTCCTCATGGTCGCCGCTCAACCGTTGCGCCCGCGTAATGTTGGCCTTCTGGTTCAGGCCGGACGCGCCGTAATCGAGGGTAAACTCGGCGGGAACATGGTTGGTCTGCCACGCCACGACAAGCGATTCCTGCCCTTCTGCCAGTTTGCTGCTGCTCGTGCCGGGTTGAATATAGGGCAGGGCGGTGAACAGAGGCAGCGCAGTCTCCGATTTTCGGTTTTCGGTTTTCGATTGATAGTTGCGGTCGAAACGGGCGGCGTAGCCGTTGGGCGTTGGCACAAGCGCGAGGAAGGTGACACCCCCGGCGGCTTGCAGCAGTTGACGGCGCGATATATTGGGCAATGTGGTTTCCGTAGACATGAAACGATCCTCTCTTAACAGGCATACTGTCATAAAACATTGGCATCCGGGGAATAAATTCCTCGGCTGCGGTAACAAAGTCCACCTGCGTGGACTGAGTATGCAACCCGCGAAGGCGGGTTTCGTTATCACAGCCGCGAGATTTATCTCACGGATTTCTTGCGGTATCATACCAGCCGCCTGTTAAGAGAAGATTAAGAAGCGTTTCTCATGACTATCAAGGGAGAAAAACAATCTCATTGTGGAGGACGTGTGCTTCCACTGTCACGCCGGAAGTAACACAGGATATACGCCTATATATATTGCCAAAAATTGACATAGCATACAAATATCACAACCTCAAAAAACTTATTGACAGCGAATAATACTTTTGTTATAATGGCTGGTAAGGTTACGGGGGAAGCTCGTCCTGATACTACGCTTCCGACACAGGCCACTCCTTGCCACTATGCAGGCCACCGTTTTCTGCCAACTGTTCTCTTCACACGGTCGGTACGTTCACCGAAAATGGAGTTCCGCTATGTCGCTCGCGCAGCTGCAGCAAGAGATTCAGCAAGACATTCAAAACGGCCTGCTCTCCCTGGCCGGCATTGCCCAAAGCGGCGGGCTTCTTCCCGCCCTGCTCGCCCACCTCCCCGGCGGCGATAAAATCGTGGTACAAAACGCGAATCTCGCCACTGCCTCAGACGGCAGCCTCGCGCTTACCGGCGCTGTCACTCTTTTTGACATTCCACAGGCGAATGTAGAGATTGACTTTACGGAAGCGGGGACGGCAAAGTCGTGCGGCCTGACCGTGACCTATCAAGATGCCGCGCCCCTCCTCTTTCCCGAAGCGTCGTGGCTGGCCGTGACTCGCGTCAAGCTGAACGTCAGTTCGGCAGACGTAAATACCGTCACGGGAATTGTGGATGCCGCCATTACGGTAAAACAAACAACCGTGTCTGTAGAATTTCAGGTGACGGCGACGGCTGCCCTCTGGACTCTGACCCTTGCAGCCAACGCCCTGCCCGCGCTTGGCCTGACCGAACTGTCTAGCCTCACTTCCGCCGACCTTTCGTTCTTCCCTTCCGGGCTTGCAAGTTTGGGCAACGTATCGCTTGCCAGTCTCACCCTCAGCGTGGATATTAAAACGAAATCCATCGCTATGATTCAGCTGGCAACGCAGGTATCGGGCAAAGACCATGCCTGGCAGGTTTTCCCGGATAAATTCGCCGTCAGCGGCGTGTCGCTCAATTTGACCGTCAATACGCCCGGCACGGCCGCGACCAGAACCGTAGAAGGCAGTATTCAGGGCCAGCTTCTGCTGTTCGACAGCGACCTGACGGTATCCGCAAGCAAGCCCGCGGGAGCCGCCAACTGGACGCTGGAAGCGGATCTGGCGGCGCAAACGCCGCTGAATTTGAACGCGGTTGTCCGTGACCTGCTGCCGCAGGGCGTCGCGCTTCCGCCCGAAGTTCCCGATGTCGCGCTTTCCGGCGTGAAACTGACCGCCGTTCCCGACACGGGCGTTTTTACCTTCGACGCCGTTTGCGCCACGCGCTGGACGCTGCCGTTCGGCGTCGCCAATCAGGGCATTAACACCACTACCGTACATATCGCCAGGGATGCAAGCGCGGGCAGCGGCGTGACACAGGTTTCCGGGGCGATACACGCGCTGCTTACGGCGCAGGACACCGAAACCGTCACGGTTGTGGACGGACTGGTATTCACCGGCACGAACCTCAGTTTTCAGTACGACGGGAAAACCGACTGGAGCGTTTCCGGTTCCATCGCCGCCACCGTTTTCGACCACAATGTTACTTTAGCCGCCAGCGTGATGACCACTTCGGACGCCCGAACGTTTACCCTGGACGCCGGACAGACCGGCAAGGGCGATCTTGTCACGTTGCCGGACGGCGGCATGACGGCGAACAGCGTGGCGATTTCCATTCAAAAAGCCCTTAAATCCACAACCAAAAAGCCCGATACCGCGCAGCCCCTGGACGCTGCCAGCGCGTATACCTGGGACGTTACCATTGCCGGCGGACTCCATTTCGACCCCGACGTTGCGGTTGCCGGTTCCGTGCAGCTTTACAAGAAGGAAGCAACGATGGGGCTGGTTTTCAAAGCCACGAGCGCCGACGTTTCCATTCCCATTCCCGGCACCCCCTCTGCCGTTCATCTCGGATGGGAGTCCGTCGGAATAACCGGGACGCGCGACAGCGCGGGCAAAACCAAATGGGCCTTAACTCGGAGGTAGACCTGTGGTTCACGGGAATGCCCAACGGTCTGCAATCGCTGTTCCCCGCCACCAACACGCCCTGCAAAGCGGATTTCAAAGCGGACGCGGCGGGCGCGACGCTGACGATAGATCATCTGGTCAGCCCCCTGGAAATCAATTACCCCGATACCAATGTGGGCAGCCTGCATCTGAAATGGGGCACGGGCAATATCGAAGCCGCCAACTTCACCCTGCAACTGGGCAGCGACATCAGTTTCGCGATGGACGCCGGGTTCGGCATCCCGAATCAGACAAACACGCTGTTTGGCACGAAATCTGACGGCTCCCCGTCCGTGAATGTTTTCAACACATACCGCAAAGGTGATGACAGCAGCGTGACGCGCCTGCGGGTCGAGGCCGATGTCAAAAACGGGCTTTCCATTCGCGCCGTCTCCTCCCCCTTCCTCGTCCTTCAGTTCAAAACCGAGGGCGGGACTACCTGGTGCTACGCGGACTTCGGCGATTTCGGCAAGTTCAAATTCGAGGTTCCCGTCTTCAGTTACGACGGCAAACAGTTCAACGCGCAGGGCGGCTTCGAGCAGGCCGATCCCAGCGTTTCCGCTCCAAATTCCGCTTACGCCCATCAAATCGCTTCTGGATGCCTGCCACCTGAACGCGCTGAGTTCGGCTCTGCCCAAAGGCATTCCTCTCGCGGAGATAAAGGCGTTCGACGACAAAGGCAATTTGAACACAGGCGCGCTGCTGGCGCTGCTGCAAAAAACCGGCGTTTCCCTCCCCACAGAGTTCACGACAGCGCTCAACGCCGTTGCGTCCCGGCTCGACCATCTGCCGACTCGCTTCAAGTCCTATCTCGATTTTGAGATACCGCAGGGCTTCACCTTCGACATTACCATCACGGACGATGGGCGCGTCAGCGGGAAGATCGCCGTAGAGGGCGACAAGCCGATCAAAATACTGACATCCTGCTTCATCGGCCCGCTGCCGCAGATCATGGGCATCGAACTGTACAGTCTCACGATTGGCGAACTGTTCGGAGGCGCCGCGCTTTCCGTCAAGATAGACGCCGTTATTGATTTCTTCGATGTGATTACTATGGCCGCCGCCATCGCGCTGCCCCTGGACAAACTGCCGATTCTGCCCAACAGCAACGCGCTCGTGAACACGATCACGCTCCACAACCTGTTCGTGCTGGTACTCTACGAAACCGTGATTCCGATCCCCATTCCGCTTTTCTGCGAACATTTGCGCTACGAATATCTCGGATTGGAAGGCTTGAGCGTGGTGACGGACTGGCAGTTCCCGAAACCGCAGGTTCCCGACTTCAAGCAACTGCTGGCGCTGTTCACCAGCGTAGAAAAGTTCTTTACGGATCGAACCTACCTGCTCGACCCCAATGCCTCGTTCGCGTCGGCAGTTCCGTTTTCCCTGACCGTCGGGCCGAACTACCTGCAATTGCCCAAATATCTCAGCGGCAAGTCGCTCGGCACACAGACGGGGTTACAGCCGCCGTATACCGCGTATGGCGTTCTGGCGCATCTGCTGAACGCGATCAAGACCCTCAGCCTGAACGAACTGATCCAGTGCCTGCCATTGGAAAAGCGCGTCGGGCAGGAGACGCTGGCCTTCGGGTTCATGTCGGGCATTTACGCCGACTGGCTTATCACCACGCCCAAAGAGTTCCGCGACCTGGTGGCGAAGAACCGGGTTCCCGCCGCTTTCAACGATCTGAACGCGACCATACAGGTGTTGCCGCCCTCGCCTACGCCCAACGATGAGGGTATGGTCTTGTTCCTGCGCGGCGGCTGGAATCTGGCAAACGCGCTTGCCTTCGACTGCCGCTTCGGAGTTGCGGGCGCGTCGGGCGGCTTCGGAACCGTCCTGCATCTGTCCGGCAGCATCGGCAGCCTGTTTTCGGCGGATTTACGCGGGCAGGTGGTTATCAGCCACAGCTCTCCCGCTTTTTCAGTGAGTGGAACAAGCCTGCTGCGCGTGGGCGACTACACGGTCTTTACGGCCAGCCTGGCAATGGACGATACCCACTTCCAGATGCAGGGGCATCTCGATCTGTTCCCGGACTCGTCCCCGCTGAAAGTAAAAGCGGACGGCCTTATGACGCTCGACAACAAGGGAACCCTGTTTTTGCAGGTGGCAGTCAGCGTTACTTTGCAAGACTTCAACCTTTTGAAGTCTATGGTGACGGTTACGAACAACAGCGCGATCATCACAGGGCAGTGGCTGGGCGTGAGCGCGACATTCAGCATACAGCGTACAGGCAACGCCTACGAATTTGCCGGTCTGGTAACAATCGGATTGCCGCTGAAATTGGATACGGGCGCGATTCAGGACCCGGTGACCCATACTACCCTCATTCCCAACATATCCCTGGATACCTCCATCGGCCTGCAGCTCGACACGCATATCGGCTCGTCCGGCTTCAGCGCGTCCGTCAGCGGCCAGTTTGTATGGTCGGGCCATAAGGTGAATATGCCCGCTTTCACCCTGTCCGTGTCTCCGCGCGACATCAACGCGCTGGCGGACCGCGTTCAGAAGCAGATCAAGGACAACGCCAGTTCCCTGTTCAGCAGTCTGGTGACGCCGCATATAGATGTGGCGGGCAAGCATATAGATACGCCCTCGCAGCACGCCGATATTCCGGCTGCGCCGCATGTGGATACGCCGCCGCAGCACGTAGACACGCCCTCGCAGCATGGGGATACGCCACAGAAATTGCATGCGGATGTTGCCGCCCAACACGCCGATACTGCCGCCAAACACGGCGATACGGCGTCCAGCCATGCGGACAGCAGAGGCAGTCACGCCGATTCCACCGGCTCTCACGACGACACCAGTTTCTTTGGCAAGGCGCATGTAGATACCCACGCGCACTGGGACACCCCCGGGGCGCACTTTGACGTTGGCACACCGCACACGGACGCCACGATCATTCCGCACGTAGATACGGCTATCAGCCCGCATGTGGACACGCCGGTCGTGCCGCATGTGGATTCCACAATCATTCCCCATGTGGACACGCAGACGCTGCCGCACATAGACACCAAAACCATTCCGCACACGGACGGCACGGCCATTCCGCACGGGGACACCTCGACGCCGCATATTGATGTGCCGGCGAAGGCGATCTAATGGACAAACCACTTGGACATTGTACAATCCCGCGTCCGTAGGACGCTTGGCGGAACGCCACTCAGACGGGTGTTTTCAACACTCGGAACCCCGCCATAGTACAATCTTTATCTGGTTTGTCCATAAGCAGTTGATAGTTGATAGTTGATAGAGATGCTGAGTAATGAAGGATGAATGGGAGGCTGTTCATCCTTCATCCTTCACCCTTCATCCTTTTTGCGCGGGGAGCAACAATCATGGGCGTTGAACTGAGGCCATTGGGCGTCAACTGTAATATCGGGTGTCAGTACTGCTACCAGAATCCGCAACGGGACGCGGGCAATCTGACCCAATCGTATGATATGGAGGCGATGAAGCAGGCGGTATTGAAAAGCGGCGCGTTTACCCTGTTCGGCGGGGAACCGCTGCTGATTCACGATAATGACCTGGAAGAATTGTGGGCGTGGGGGCTGGAGCAGTTCGGGACCAATTCCGTTCAAACGAACGGAACGCTGGTCAGCGAAAATCACATCCGCCTGTTCCGAAAGTACAACGTCCACGTCGGAATTTCGGTAGACGGGCCTGACGAACTCAACGATGCGCGCTGGGCCGGCAATCTGGCGAAAACGCGGGAAGCGAGCGCGAAAACGCATCAGGCCATTCGCCGCCTGTGCGAAGAGGGGACACCGCCAAGCCTGATTGTGACCCTGCACCGCAACAATGCCACCGGGGACAAACTGCCGCGCATGGAAGCGTGGTTCCGCGAATGTGACGCTATGGGCATCACGAGCGCGCGGCTGCACATTCTGGAAGTGGAAAACGAGTTCATTCGCCGCAAATACGCGCTGAACGCGCCGGAAAATATCGGTGCGCTGCTGCATTTTGCCGAAATGGAGTCGTCGCTATCCCATTTGCGATTCGACCTGTTCTCCGATATGGAACGCCTGCTGGCGGGAAAGGATCGGCAGGCGACGTGCGTATGGATGGCCTGCGACCCTTATACGACGGCGGCTGTACAGGGCATAGAGGGACACGGGCAGCGCAGCAATTGCGGGCGCACCAACAAGGACGGCATAGATTTCACCAAAGCCTCCCGTTCCGGCTACGAGCGTTACATCGCGCTGTACCACACGCCGCAGGCGCATGGCGGATGCAGGGATTGCCGCTTTTTTCTTGTGTGCAAAGGGCAGTGTCCCGGCACGGCCATTGACGGCGATTGGCGCAACCGCACGGAACACTGCGACATCTGGAAAAAACTGTTTCGCCACGTCGAAGAGCGTCTGCTGGATCGGGGAAGTTTCCCGATTTCCGCGCAGCCAAACCGGATATACCTCGAACGAGCCATGCTGGAAGCGTGGGGCCGGGGCAGCAACCCGACAATGGAAGAAACGCTGGAAGCGATGCGGGCCGTTGCGGTCAAAGCCTGAACAATGCGGGTGTTCAGGTATTCGGGTGTTCGGGCGGTAGCCTTTGCTTTTGACGGGCGGAAAGGGAGCGGAAATGCAATCATTTACAGAAACGATGGAGCGTCTTGATTTTCGTCTGCCGGACTTTACCCGCTTTTCATGGGTCAGCGACCGGGCGCGCGAAGTGTGGCAGCCCCGCGTGGATCGTCTTATCGCCGCCTGGCAGGAATGGGAACTGCTGTCCGTCGCGGAGGGCTTGCGTCCGTGTATGCGGGTGGTGGTTTATGCGGGGGAACTGGAACACCTGCGCGAACAGGGCGCGCGGCACAGGCTGCACCTGAGAATTCTGGAAGGCCTGGACGGGGGAACGCACTACGCGGCGCGCGATACGGGCGCGACTCCCCTCCGTTACCGTGTGGCGGTGGGGGCGCTGGAAAATGTGGAGGACTTAGCGGCGGCCTGGCAGCGCGACGACAGGGCGGAAGTGGCGCGGATGGTAGGCTGTCCGGCCTGCTGCCATGCGTTTTTCGAGCAAATCTGGTATCGCGACCGGTTTGTGGACCCTACATGGCCCATGACGCTGAACACAGTCCAAAAGGAAGAAATCGCGCCCGATACCTGGCGTGTTACCGGGCCGTTACCGGGCAATGTTCTGCTGCGTTCGCTGGGCGCGCGCGCCGTGCCGCATTTGCCCTGCCGCTTCGACTGCGCCGCGACGCGGGAACAGGCGGACGCTTATATCGCGATTGGACGCGGCGCGGGACACGCGGAGGTTATCGGCTGGCTGGAAGAGATGCTGAACTGGCCTGTGGAATGGTCGGTTCTGCACGGCATTGCGGAGACCAAAACCCCGGTTGTCAAAATCGCGTTCGGCTCGGATGCTTCGGCCCGCAAATATACCGTGCAGTACGCCGGGTCCACATATCCGGCGGAAGGGTCGCAGGGGCTGCGGTTCCCCTACATTCTGCCCGAACGCCTGCGCGTCACCGAATCGCGGAGTTTTCAGCGCGGACTGCTGCATCCCATCCCGCTCACCCCTGCTGACGCGCCCCGGTCTTCCCGCGAATAAGAACCTCTTTTACTACCGGACACATTTTCGCCAGGGGTTAGAAATCCCTGGCTGCATGGCCTGCGGAGTGTCAGGGATTGAAACATGTGCTGTGAAATACAGGCCGAGTACTGAAAGCGCCTGGCTATTTGGAAGTGGCTTTAACGCGCCCGGCGCTTTTGGCGGCGGGACAGCAGGAACGTGGACATGCCTGCCGCCACAAACAGGCACATGCTGCTTGGTTCGGGAACGGCGGTCACGGTGATGCGTCCGACTGGCAGGGCCGTGTTCCAGGCAAAGGGGCTGAGAAAGCCTCCGTTCAATCCCTGAATGCCGGGATGCAGCGTAATCACGCCGTTTTCGGCGGTATGGCCGCTGGGGATGCTGTTCCAGAAGACCAGATCGCTTTGCGCTTCAGTGTTGACTTCCGTACCTGCGTCATAGGCATAGATGTCGAACGTTTCGGAACCGCCCGGCAAATTGAACAGGTTGATGCTGTCAAGGCCGGAAAAGCCGTCATTGGTGCGAACCAGCATAAACTCGCCGGACAATAGCGGGTGCGCCGCATCGGTAGCGATGTTGAACATAACACTGGTCTGTGAGGGAACCCAGTTCATTATCGGGAATGGCGGCGTGAAACTTCCCGGCGCATTCCCGCCCGCGTTGTGCCATTGATTGGACGGATTGAAATTGGGGTTGGCAACCTCGCGGACGGACAATACGCTGCCGTTGCCGCCATTACTCGCCTGATGCGAAGCCAAATCTCCAACCAGATAAACCGGGTTGCCGAAGTTGCCGGGCTGCTTGGTCAATCCGTTTTCCGCAACGGACTGCGTCCCGGTAGACGCCGCCTGTCCCGCTCGCCACAGGGTATAGCTGCTGTCGTGCGTGGCGAAAACAGGCTGCGTGAAGACCTGCGAAGAGAAATCGTTTTTCGCCCGGAACATGGGAGCTTTGGGCGGGCTAATGGTATCCGTCGCGTCGAAACTGATGGTGGGCGTGAGATTGGTAAGCGTGATTTCGAAGTTCGAGAGTTGAGCGTGGGCAGGCTCCATGAACATTCCCATTGCCATTGCGAGCAATGGCGCTACAGTGCGCAGGCGCATGTCGTGATTCTCCTGTGATCTATATACACGGGCATTTTCAACGCCCAAAACCTGAACGCCGCTTTGCGCTCAGGAGGTTTGAAGAAAAAGCATCCCGATTGTGCGGGGCAATCTCCCGCCGAAAGTGGATAGCCCTCATCTATTAAACATTTTATTGCGGAATTCATGCTATATAGCGTATTATTTTTTAAGGACGATAGCGGCGTTCAGTCTCCTGTATGGGCATATCGTTGATGCTGGCATCCCGGCGCTGCATCAAGCCGTTCTCCGCGAACTCCCAATGCTCGTTGCCATGCGAACGAACCCATTGTCCGGCAGCATCTCGCCACTCATATTCGAACCGTACCGAAATGCGGTTTCCCGTGAAGCACCACAATTCTTTTTTCAGGCGATACTCCAACTCCTTCGCCCATTTGCGGCGTAGAAAGGCTTTGATCGCTTCGCGTCCCTGAAAGAACTCGTCGCGGTTGCGCCAATGGCTGTCTTCGGTGTAGGCAAGCGCGACGCGCTCCGGGTCGCGCGTGTTCCAGGCGTCTTCGGCGGCCTGCACTTTGGCGAGCGCCGTTTCTTCGGTGAAAGGTGGAGAAATGATAGTAGACATAGCGAATTTTGCCGATAAGGGTAAGAGCGTCGGGAAGCGAACTAAAACTCAGTCCGCTTCCTTTCCGCAGTATTAGCGTTGAAGCGGCTTCTGATGCCACTTGTTACCGGGACAGGACTTGCACTTTGGGAAAGTCAATGTCAGTTTGCGCGGCGGTGTTGAAGTAGTTGGTGAAGATGTTCAGAGCGACATTGGCAATGATTTCACCGATCTCGCCCTCCGTGAAACCGGCTGCGCGCGCTTGCGCGACATCCTCTTCCGATACCGCGCCGTGTCTGGAAATCAGGGTATGGGCGAATCGCAAAGCGGCCTGCGCCTTCGGGTCAGCGGCATTACCCTGTCGGCTGGCGAGAATACTCTCGTCATCCAGTTTTGCCATCTTACCCAATGCGCTGTGCGCGGCCAGGCAGTAGTTGCAGCCATTCTGCTCGGCAACGGCCAGAGCAATCTGCGCCCGTAGCGCGGCGCTTAATGTGCCTTTGGCAAGCGCGCCGCTGAAACTCAGATAGCCCTCCAGTACGGCGGGCGATTGGGCCATAGTACGCATCATGTTGGGCGTAATGCCGAGCTTGCCCTGCACGGCGTCGAGCAGGTCTTTGGCCGTACCCTGGGCCTGTGTAGGATCAATGGCGGTCAAACGAGACATAGAATAGCTCCTTTGCTTGAAAAAACGAGATCGTGGCAAACTAACTGCCAATACAGTATAATACAAGTTAGAGCGTTTTAGTGTTAAATTCGTCGTAAATCTGCTAATTATTTTTCACAGGCTATTTTGAGCCGTAATAGTTGAAGGACGAAATCAGGAAATTGGAAGGCGGAGTCTGGAAAGAAGGAGTTTGTGCCGTGAAAACGGATAACATCCCGTTCTTGTTTTTGGGGAATGCTTTGTGCCTCGATTTTATCAACACGGACATTATCGCGAAGGGGCGACGAGTCAGTCTCATCAACGATTTTGCGGACTTGCGGGACTGGCTTGTTACAGCAGACGTTATCAGTGAAGCTGGGTTCTCGAACGTGGAAAGCGCGTGGAGTGGGGAGGAAAAGGAAGCCACGCTACGGGCGGCGTTGTCATTCCGCGCGCAGCTGCGGCGCATGGCCGAGCAGATAACGCAGGGCGCAGACGTTTCAAAGGATATTCTCGACTGCATAAATCATCGCCTGACGGAAAGCAGGGGCCACGCTGGACTGGTTAAAACCGAGCAGGGTTATGTGAAAACCTTTTATTTCGCATGGCAAACAAGTCTGTCGCTGTTAGCGCCCGTAGCGGCTTCCGCAGCCGACTTGCTTGCCGGGGGAGACTTGTCGTATCTGCGCAAATGCGAAAATCCGGCCTGCATTTTGTACTTTTATGATGTTTCCAAAAACCACAAGCGCCGCTGGTGCAGCATGAGCATGTGCGGCAACCGATCCAAGGTTGCCGCCCACTACAAACGGCAGCGCGGCAACGCCGACCTGTCATAGCCCTCCACAACACATAGCGCTATTCTCGCGCCCCGTGATGGTCTACGGGGACGAAGTGTTTTGCCGCCATGACGCGCTTGACGCGCTCGTAGGAAATAGGCATGTAGTGGTGGCAGTCCACGCCCACATCAAATGACAGGCTGTTCGGATCGTCGGGAAGCGACCCGTGACTGTGGCCGTATAAATGCCATGCCCCGTGATGGGACTTGTTCCAGACCCGAAAAGCGTAGTGGCACAGCACAATGCGCCGCTTGCCATCAGGCGCGTCCTCATCGTCCACTTTCAGTTCGTAGTAGTCCTTAATCCACTCGAAAGCGTCCTTTATGGAATCGGCGGTCTTGTCGTGGTTGCCCCGTATCAGGCAAATGCGCCCCTTCAGGCGGCGGCGTATCTGTATCGCCTGCGTGGTCGGCAGCATGAAAATATCGCCCAAATGATACACGACATCCTTTTCGCCCACAACCGCGTTCCAGTTCTCAATCAGCGCCTCGTTCATCTCATTCACATCCGCAAACGGACGCTGCGAAAACTTAATTATATTGGCATGCCCGTGATGACTGTCCGATGTGAACCATATTTGTTCTGACACTCGCGTAACTTCTCCTTGCCTGATATATATCCTGCTATATCGCTTACGGACGCGAAAAAAGTAAATTGCGCTTTCCAGTCTTTGCGGGCAGCGTCAGGGGTACAATAGGGAAAGTTCTGCTCAGATTAGAGAAGAACAGCAAACTAGATTTGGGGAGGCGAGGACAATGGCGGAAACGGTCATCAGCAGCGAAGAGATTTACAAGGGCAGAATCGTGCATCTGCATGTGGATACGGTACGATTGGCGAATGGTAACGAGGCAAAACGGGAAATCGTTTCGCACGGCGGCGCGGTGTGCATCGTGCCGCTCATGGAAGACGGAACCGTCCTGCTCGTGAAGCAGTTCCGGCTGGCGGCGGGCAAAGTGCTGCTGGAAGTTCCGGCGGGAACGCTGGAGAAGGACGAGGACCCAGACGCCTGCGCCCTGCGCGAACTGGAAGAAGAGACCGGCTACAAGGCCGCGAACCTGCGCCCCCTGTTCACTACCTTTGTCGCGCCCGGTTACTCGACGGAACTCATCCACGCCTATCTCGCCACCGGACTGACCAAAACACAGACCCATTTCGACGAGGGCGAAGATTTGGAACTGGTGACGATGCCACTGGAAGAGGCCGAACAACTCGTCCTGTCCGGCGAAGTGCAGGACGCCAAAACCATCGCATCCCTGCTCGTGGCGAGAAGAGTGATCTAACCACCCGCTGCGCTAGAGACACAGAGACACAGAGAGGACACACAGAGAAAAACACGAGGGAAATAGACAGGATTAACAGGATGGAACAGGATTAGCAACGAAGAACGCAGACTGCTGATTGTTCCCTGTTTCTCCTCTTCTCCTCTTCTCCTTTTCTCCTTTTCTTCCTCTGTGTTCCCTCTCTGTGCCTCTGTGTCTCTAGCGCAGCGGGTGGTGAATTCTCCTACCGGGTGTGCAGACCGCATTCCATTTTGGCGAAGTTCGTCCAGCGCCCGTCGCGGTCGTTTCCCCCTACAGCAACAGCGCGGGTGCAGTGGCGGCAACCGATGCTGGGGTAGCCCTGATCGTGCAGGGGGTTATAGGGAACATCGTTGCGCAGGATGTAGTCCCACACGTCGCGCTTGGTCCAGTTGGCGAGCGGGTTTACTTTAACGAGATTGAACTTCTTGTCCCATTCAAAAATGTCGGCAAGGGCGCGGTCGGGCGTCTGGTCGCGGCGAATGGCGGAAATCCAGGCGTCGTAGCCGACAAGAGCGTTCTTCAGTGGCTCAATTTTGCGGATACGGCAGCACTCGTCCGGGTTTGTGCCGTAAATCGGGCCACCCAATCGGCGTTCCATCTCTTCCACCGACTCATACGCGCTGACGTATTCGACCGTGATGCCGTAGTGTTCGCGGATGCGTTCGCGCAGTTCCAGAGTCTCCGAAAATTGGTAGCCGGTTTCCAGATTGAAGATACGCGCTTCCTTTGCGCCGGGAATGTCCGCCAGCATCGCCAGCAGAACGCACCCCTCGGCGCCGAACGCGGTTGCCATCGTCAATCGGGAACCATACTGATCCACCGCCCAACGCAGAATCTCTTCGGGCGACTTGTCTTCAAAGGTTAAACTCAGAGCTGAAGCTCTTCGGCGGAGTAGCGAGAAACCATTGTTTGCGCGGTCATGCGACACTTCCTGACCTCCCACCGCAGCGGGAAATAAAGTTGACTAATCTGATAAGATTATAGTACAATCGCGCCGGTTTGTCAACACGCTCTTCAGGTTAGGAGTCAGGAGGAATATGGATTCGCACAAAGGATTTATTCTGTGGTTTACGGGTATGTCAGGCGCGGGCAAATCCACGCTTGCTGACAATATCATGCAGGAATTTACCCGCAGGGGCTATAAAGTAGAGTTACTGGACGGGGACGAGGTGCGCGAACATTTATCCAAAGGGCTTGGCTTCTCCAAAGAGGACCGGGATACGAATGTTCGGCGTATCGGATGGGTGGCGCGGGTACTGGCGCGGAACGGCGTGATCGCCATCACCGCCGCCATTTCTCCCTATGCGGAGGTACGCGATGAAATCCGGGCGGCAACCGAAAACGAAGGCCACGCCACTTTTGTGGAAGTGTACGCCCACGCGCCCCTCGACGCGCTTGTGGAACGCGATGTGAAAGGGCTGTACAAAAAAGCGCTGGCAGGCGAAATCGAACATTTTACCGGCGTTTCCGATCCCTATGAAGCCCCGGAACATCCAGACATTGTAGCCCTGACCAGTCAGGAAACCATTGAGGAATCCGTTGCCCGTATTGTAAAGCATTTGACGGATGAAGGATTGATAACGTAGGGAGTAGGTTGTAGGGAGTGGGGAGTAGGAAAATACATAACAGCATTGTCCCTACTCCCTACAACCTACAACCTACTCCCTACACAGGAGTTTGCCATGCCGGAACTTGACACGCGCAGAATTGATCTTCACGCGCATACCACCGCCTCGGACGGCGACCAGTCGCCCACGCAGCTTATCGAACTGGCGAAAGCCGCAGGACTGGCCGCGATTGCCGTCACCGACCATGATACGACGAATGGCGTTGCCGAAGCGCTGGAAGCGGGGAAGCGGCTGGGCGTAGAGGTAATACCGGGCATAGAATTGAGCGCGGAGATTGAAAACACATCAAGGGAGCGGGGGCAGTGCCATATCCTCGGATTGGGCATTGATCCGCGCAATCCCAAGCTGCTCAACCGCCTGCGCGACATTCAGCACAAGCGCGTGAACCGCAACGCCCTGATGGTGGAAAAACTGAACAGTCTTGACGAACTGAAAAGCCGAAATATTCACATTACGCTGGCGGAAGTGGAAGCCGAAGCGGGCGGCGATATTATCGCGCGTCCACATTTCGCCAAAGTGCTGATCGCAAAGGGGCTTGTGGGCAGCGTACAGGAGGCGTTCAACGAGTATCTGGCGGAAAACGCGAAGGGCAACGTGCCGAAAGAGAAAGTGACGGCGGAAGAGGCCATTCGACTGATCCATGACGCGGGCGGCGTGGCGATACTGGCGCACCCCAACAACTGCAAATGCGGCACAAACGAAGAGACGGAAAACTACATTCTACAGTTACGGGAAAAAGGACTGGACGGCATCGAAGCGCGGTACAATCTTCATTCCCTCCAAGACACGGCGCGTTACCTTGATCTGGCGGCGCGGCACGGCCTGCTGACATCGGGCGGGTCCGACTTTCACGGCCCAACGGTCAAGCCCAAAGTGAAACTCGGCGCGGTAGAACGCGCCGACCTCAGTATCCTCGACGGCGAAGCGGCCCCTTATCATTTGCTGGACGCTATTCACCGGCAGCGACAGGCAAAATAGCTATGTCTGGATTCCTGTATCATAGAGAAAGTTCAGAGGGAGGCGCTTCATGAGTTCAGCAACCATTCTGCCAGTTTTGGATAAAACAAACACCGAACAAGTATCGCCGTTCGACCCACGTTCCATAGTGGTTTCCATTGACGCGGAACGCATGGGCGGCGTTCCCTGCTTCACCGGGACACGGGTTCCTGTTCAAGATTTATGGGACTACCTTGCGGGCGGCGAAAACATTGATGTGTTTCTCGAATGTTTTCCCACTGTCACGCGTGAGCAGGTTGTGCAGGCAATTCAGATGGCAGGAAAAAGACTGCTGGAAGGGTCGCAGGGCTAATATTAGCAAATGGTTATCCAACTCACGCGCTTGCATTGGGTTTACACATGTTCGGCAGTGACGCTCACAAGGTCAACGATATAATGGCTATTGTTGCCTTTACGCTGGTGCATCGTTACTACACAGTATCTCAGTCCATGTTTGGATATCCAAGGATTAGTAGGAATATTCCCCTCAGTACAGGCCACACGACACGCAAGTTTAACAGCTTCCTTATGAGTGATAGAGGCTTGTGGAAGTCTAAAAACCCACCGCAACATCTTCAACACAAATTCCTTGCCCGCGTCCCATGAAGATTGTTCTGCCATTACAAAATTCTCCATCAAAGCGCCTCCCCTCTCTTAGCGCGTTGCGCGGCAAGGAGAGGGGCCGGGGGTGAGGTAAACAAACTTACAGTTCAAACGTGAGTTCATCTACGTAACACCAGTACCAGTCTTCGCCGGGTTGAAACGACTGCATCACGGGGTGGTTCGTGGCATGGAAATGTTTGGTGGCGTGTTTGTTTTTGGAGGAGTCGCAGCAGCCGACGTGTCCACACTCTTTGCACATCCGCAGATGTACCCACGAATCGCCCATTTTCAAACACTCCTCGCAGCCCTTCGCGCTCGGCGTTACATCGTGGATATGGTCAAGATGGGTACATGTTTCGGTCATAGCAGTTCCTTTGAGTGAGAGTAAAACCATGTTCTCTCACTCTCACTTCTTATTCACTCTCCACCGGTTTTATCGGCAATCGGATGCGAAAACAGGTGCTGCCCGGTTCGGACAGGAGTTGCAGGTCGCCGTGATGGCGCTTGGTGATGATGCGGTTGGTGATGTCCAGCCCCATGCCTGTGCCTTTACCCACGTCTTTGGTCGTGAAAAATGGGTCGAACACGCGGTCTTGAATGGCGATAGGAATCCCCGGCCCGTTGTCTTCGATCTCCACAATCACGCTGTCGTCCGAGGGTTTGGTGCGGATGCGCAGGGCGCGTTTGGCATCAACGGTTTCGAGCGCGTCAATGGCGTTGATAATCAGGTTTGTCCACGCTTGATTCAGTTCGCTGCCATACGCGCAAATGCGGGGCAGGTCGGGCGCGTACTCCCGTTCCAGCTTGATACTCGCCTTTTTCAGTTTGTAGCCGAGCATAGTCAAGGTGTCGTCCAACCCCTCGTGAACGTCAATCTCCTGTATGGGAGCCTGATCCATGTACGTGTACTTTTTCACCGATGCCACGAGTTTGGATACCCAACTCGTGCTGCTTTCAATCTGATCCATCAGGCCGCGCATTTTCAGGAGGGATTCCAGCCACGCGAACACATCGCACAGCAATTCACACTCTACCGTATCCACAACTTTTTGCAGCGCGGTTTTGTCCAGTCCGTTCGCCACAAACGTCGGCGCGAGTTCGTAGCTGTCGGCAACGTCATACTCGTCCAGCCATGCGATTAGTTCTTCTTCCCGGTCGCTCTGCGTAATCGGATCAAGCGGCTCGGCCTTGAGGTTCTTGTCGGTCGCTTCGCAGGCGAAATCAATCAAAAAGGCGTGCTGGTCGGGCGGCAGTTTGGCAGAGCGGTGAAGTTGCAGAGTCAAAGTCTGCTGCGTGTGAAACGTATCGCGCAGAGTTTGAACCGCACTCAGGGCCGCGCCCGCCGGATTGTTCAGTTCGTGCGCCAGTCCCGCCGCCATCAATCCCAGTGACGCCAGCTTTTCGCGCTGCTGCTGCAAAGCGTCCACGTCCTGTCGGCGCGTTGCCAGCGCCTGCACGACCGTATTCGTCAGGGGCGAACATTTGCCCAACATGCCTCGAAACGTCTCCGCCCCGATTTCCAGCACGCGGCACTCACCCATCGCGCGCCCCGTCGCCACATTGGTTCCGCCCGTCAGCAGCGAAAATTCCCCGGTAAACTCTCCCGGCCCATGCACGGTAATCAGATGGTTGGCAACGCCATCCCGCCGCGTCACTCGTATCTGCCCTGCCAACACGATATGCAGGCTGCTGACAGGTTGCCCCTCTTCAAAAATCATCTCGCCCGATTTATAGCAGACTTCCCGCCCCTTTTGTGACAGAAACCCGATCTGCTCATCATTCAGTTTTGGATACAACACTTCATCGCGCGTCGGCATAAGATACTCCCTGACAAATCACAGCGAGAGATACAGTCTAACAGGTAAATCATATTGAAATTGTACAATCGCGCTTAACCGACGTATACCATCTAAATCTCTTTTGTCGGTTGGAGAGACCTTCGGCCAACCGTCCTGCGGACGGAGGATTGCCTCTCAGTCCACTGCTTTCTCCATCAGGATTCCCAACAGGGAATATCCTCCACTTCCTTCGGCACGAGACGATCTTCCTCAAAGGAGAGGCTGAAGGTTCGCCTGCTTCCCGGACAAACAGCCCAGAAAATATTGGGGACGCGATTGCCAGCAGGCTTCAAATTTACGGTGCTGACTGTTGTTACATTCGTTCTTACCATGCGCTCCTCGCTGACAACAATCAGAGAATTGACGAATAAGAGCCTGAAGATCAGCCGTACTTCGCTTTACTTCGCCGCAAATGACTGTTTGCCCCGTTGCGCCACTGGTCACAACCAAATCCACCGCATATTGAAGATTCCCGCTTAACGTCTTACCCGGATCAAGATAGACTTGCTCACGCGGCCATCCGTAACGTAAGACCAGAGCCGAAACAGCAGCCAATTGGCATACGCCTTCTCGAAAGAGATAACGTTTACGACGAGCCTCTGGAGATGGATTTTCTAGCTTAGGACCATGCCAGAACAATTGAAATATTTGTTGACGGTCCTTTTTTGGTCGAACCTCATCCAAATGAGCGCTTTGCGCATAGCCAAGATCGTCTACCGTAAAAAGTTCCGCTGTAAAACCAGCAAGGAAATCTTCGGCTTCCTGCTCATCAAGGATGGGCTTGATGTGAAGTGTATCAGACGAATGAACGGCGTAGAGTTCGCGCAATTGCTTATCAAGTTCCTCAGTTTTAGTGATGGGCATGTACATCCTCTGATTCTCTTTTACTAATTTCCCGATTTCAATGACCATGAGTGAAGCCGTTAGGGTTCAAGCGTAAGAAGCACTTATGGACAAATCATTAAACATAAAACAATCCTTCGTCCGCAGGACAGTTGGCCGAAGGCCTTATAACCGGCATTTTATATGCCGGTATGAGGCAAATGTACCATGTTTAAGTGATTTGTCTATGAGTACCTGAACACCTATCCTCTAACTTCCGCCAGATACTGATGCACGAATTGCACCGAAATAGAACCTGCGCCTACGCCTGCCGCGCAGCGTTTTACGGAACCGTGCCGCACGTCCCCCGCCGCGAAAATGCCGGGAACGTCCGTTTCCAGCAGCAGCGGGTCGCGGTCGCGTTTCCAGTTCGCGGGGTATTTGCCGTCGCGCATCAGGTCCGGGCCGGTCAGAATAAAACCGTGATCGTCGCGGGCTACAATGCCGTCCAGCCATTCCGTGCAGGGTTCCGCGCCGATGAAGATAAACAGGGATGTGGCGGGAACGGTTTCTACCTTGTCGCCATTCGCGTCCAGAATGTCTATCGCTTCCAGTCGGTTTTCGCCGCGCGCTTTCACCACCTGAGCGCACGTCCGCACCTCGATGTTCGGCGTTTTCTCGATCTGTTCGATGAGATACTGCGACATCGTGCGAGCAAGGCTGTCGCCCCTTATCAGCATGGTGACATGACTGGCATAACGGGAAAAGTACATCGCGCCCTGTCCGGCGGAGTTCGCGCCGCCCACAATGAACACACGCTCATCCCGGCACGCCATCGCTTCAGTCATCGCCGCGCCGTAGTACACGCCCGCGCCCGTCAGTTCTTCCAGTCCCGGCACGTTCAAGCGCCGCCACGTCACGCCCGTCGCGATTACAATAGCGTATGCGCCCACTTCGCTGCCGTCTTTCAGCTTCACATAACGATACGGGTCTTCAACGCGAATGCCGACAACTTCTTGCGGCGCGAGGATTTCCACGTTGAATTTTTCCGCCTGCCTTACAGCCAGATGCGCGAGTTCCTGCCCGGTCACCCCTTCGGGAAAACCAAGATAGTTTTCGATCAGCGAACTGGTTCCCGCCTGCCCGCCCGGCGCTTCCCGCTCGACCATCAGCGTTTTCAAACCTTCGGACGCGCCGTACACGCCCGCCGCCAATCCCGCCGGTCCGCCGCCAATGATAATCAAATCGTAGAATTCGGCCTGCGCCTGCGTCTTCAGTCCCAGTTTATCGGCAAGTTCGAGGATGGATGGTTTCGCAAGATGCGACCCGTCGGGAAACAGCACGACCGGCAAGTCTTCATCGCCCAGATCAAGCGCTGTGAGACGCGCGCAAACATCTTTTTCGGTTTCCACGTCCATCCACAGATACGGGCTGCGATTGCGGGCGAGGAAATCCTTAACATCGTGCGTCAGGGGCGACCACCGATGCCCGATAACGCGAATACCGTCGAAATCGGGACGGTAATCCTGCTGCCATGCCGCTAAGAGCCGATCCAGAACGGGATAGAGATTCTGCTGCGCGGGACTCCACGGCTTCACCAGATAGTAGTCCACGCGCACGGAATTGATCGCGCGTATGGCCGCGTCCGAGTCGGAATAGGCCGTGAGCAGGGCGCGTTTGGCGTCCGGGTACAGGTGGCGGGCCTGTTCCAGAAACTCCACGCCCGTCATTTCCGGCATGCGCTGATCCACCAGAAACAGCGCGACGGGTTCATTTCGCGCTTTCAGCTCCTTCAGGGCTTCCAGCGCGCTCGGCCCGGAAGACGCGGCCATAATCCGGTATTGCGGCGTGGTTCCCGCCGCTTTCGCCATCCCATGAACGTACTGCCGCAAATCATTGCGCACGGCCTGCAGCACATCCGCATCATCATCAATCGTCCAGATAACCGGCATCGCCATTCGATAGTCGCTCCCTTTCCGCTTCCCCGCAGTGTCATACTTCCTGTATTCTGTACAACGTATCAATCTCCTGCTTTATTCGCAAGACTGTCCGAAAGAGGGGGAAAGAAACTTCGCGGCTGCCGCGCCGTCGTAATAAGCGCGTCACTGCGCGGGTTTGGAGAGATCATGCAGGGGATCCACTGTGGTAAACGCGCGCGACTTTACGACCGTGCCGGGAAGCGTCACCAGAAAAGGGTTGTTGAAGTCGTCGTGGGGCGCGAAGGACAGGATGTACATACCCGGAATCAGGGAAAGCGTGTAATGCCCTGCCGCATCGGTTATTGCGCTTGCCACGATATGATCGCCACAGGCGGGGCCTTCAACGACGCCATCTCTGATACGAATGCAGTAGTTCGCGGTTGCCACGATGCTGCCATCGGCATACGGCATCATAGAGCCATCCACATTTTTGACGTAGGCCGTGCCGCGTATGCCCTGCATGCCATTTCCCGTGTAGTCGGGGTTATAGTCGCCGCTGCCGCATCCGCCGAGCGGCGCGCCGACAAGCAGCAGCAGTAAAACGCGCAGGCAAACGGATTGCGTGGGAAAGTGTTTCGAGTTGAACATGGCAAAGCCCCTCCTGAGCAAAATGCTTCAAAAATAAGATAGAGTGTTTGCGAAGTTGGCGCGCGCCATTACGCAAAGTTAAAGATTGATGCCCAAAACTTGGCGGAGCGCTTCCCAAAATACGTCATATTCAAGTGGTTTCCCGGCTTGTCGCCCGGCTTCTCTACAGCCTGCTGAGTCAGGTAAGTCATACAGTTCAACCGCAAACTTTTTGTTGTCTGCTGCAATCGGGTGACTGGCATATTTTAACGCCAGTTCGGATGCTGTTTCGATTTCGGCTTACGTGAGCATCGCCGTCAGCATGTATACATCAAAGGTATGTTTTTCACTGGGATTTGCCGAAGCTTGGGTTAGCCAATCATGCGCCGTTTTTACCTTCATGTTCAGCCAGGCGTAAGAATGCGGTACCAGAACTTCAGCATCAATTTCCATACCATCTGTTCGCGTTCCTGAAACATCAATTTTGAGCGGCACGTCTTCAACTGCAAAAGCCTCGGGCGTGTTACGCCCATGTAAATCAGTTCCCGACTTCTTGCCAACACGCATATCGTCGTATTTTACATTTTCATCTTCTTGTGGCGAACGCGCCATCAAGTCAAGTATCACTTCTACATGGGCAGGAAATGCGGAACCCAGTGGCTTTCCAAATTTCCAATTCGGTTTGTTTGGCTTATAGTCCAGACCGTTTAGTAGATTTCTGAATGTTGCGCCACGTTCCTTCTTCAAAAACAGTTCAATCAGCAGAAAAAGGTCAATATCCTGTGTCGGGCGCACAGCAGGCAGTTCTCCAACAGTGATGAGCGTTCTTGCTTCCGTGTCGCGCAGGTATTGGCGCTTCAACTGAATGCCTAATCCGCCTGCCAATATCAATCCTTCTGCCGCTGGATCAGAGACAATATCCAACAGGTGCGGCAGTAGCGCGTCTTCGACCAGTGAATTGTTCAAAAAGTTTTCTCCATACTCTCTTGGAGCAGTTGATCCTCCAGCGTTTTGGCTGCCTCTTGTTCGCGCGCATTGCCGGAGACAAGTTCAAGCCAGGTTTGTATTGGTGAAGCCCAAATTTCTTTATTTGATTTTCGCGCATCGAAGTAGACCACATTGCCCTTGTCTTCTATTAACTCAACGTTGGGAAAGACATGCGTGGATTTTACTTCAAGCCAATTGGAAGCGGTACTGAGCGAAGTTACATACAATGACAGGGGTTCTATGCCAGAAAGAAGGCCATAGTGGTTCGCGGCCCCGGCCCCGGTTACAACATAGCGCATTGCGCTATTCTGGTCTGCGTCTTGAAGTCTTTGCCAGATTTCCTGTCTTGAGAGCAGGGTCTTTCCCTTCATCAACGCGCCTTCCGGTCGGCGATGCTTTACGCGCAATCTTTCCAGAAGCGTTTGCGGATCAATCAGCGTCAACTTACCCGCGCGGCGCGAAACAATCAGTTCTTGCTCAAGCGCCTGTACCACTTTAGAAGCTGTGCCTTGTGTCAGCGTTGCTTTATCAGGCTCTTTCCCCCAAGCGGTATAGGAACGTTTCCAGGCGAAATCGCGCAGTTCGGAAATAGAGGCAAATTCCGACTGCAACAGAAAACAGCGGGCGAAAATAGAACTGTTGCCACCGTATATGTTTTTGATAGTTTGAGCGCTTTTGAAAAGATTGGGTTGGCCTGAACGCCATATTGCCATTCCCGGCGCAAGGATGACCCCATTGCCGCAGAGATCAACCGCGCTTATTTTCTCCTGTTCAAGCTTGTGAAGTTGTTCTTCCGACAGGAAGGGTACAATAATCATTGGAAGGAATTTTGATTGCGTGGCAAACCGACTTACCTGCGCGATGGCTGTATCAATTGCCTTCGGGGTGTTCAAAGGTTTGTATTCAAAGACAAAACGATGTATTCGCTCCTGCCAACTCACTTCCAATACGCCATCTGGCTTTACTCCAGAAGGGAGTTGAAGTGGTTCAGGCACTAGACGCAATTTCACAGGAGGCACTTGTAACTCGTCTTCAAGCAAATGCTGTATCAACTCCGCCTCACTCAAGGGGCTTCTCGCCTGCATAATTTTCTGTTTGTCTTTCTGATTCGCGCGTTCAGGATGGTCAAAATCTTATTCCTGTATTATACCGTATTCCTATACAGGAATATCAGCGTTTTCAGGAATACATTCTGCAAACTAGAAGAGGAGTAAGAACATGGCGATACCAAAGCGGGGTTCCAGAAACATTGTCGTGAACGGCGAACCGTATCGCTGGTATATGCGCCGCCGACCGACTCAGAGCCAGTCGGATTACATGACCAACACGATGGGACTGGCAGTGGAACATGCCGATGCAAAAGGCAGCGTTCTGACGATCACATTGCCGCAACAACATCCGAATGTCGGGCCGGACATTCCTGTGGAACGCCCCATTGTTCCGGTAGATGTTGAGGAGTACATACAAACGGCATTGGCGCGCGGATGGCAGCCGAAACAACCGGGGAAAACGTTTGCGCTGGATATGACGGAAGAGGAATAAGAAAGGCGCGGGCTGAATGTTGGAACCGATCTGTCGGGATGTTTTTGCAGGCGAAGCCCTCAAATTGCAGGTGCTGGATCGCAGTCTGGCGCGTACCGTTACGCACATGGAACCCTATGGCGTCATCTCTATTGGCGAGCCTCAAGTTAAGACCGCCTCGCTTGCCGACTCCGCGCAATGCAAGGCCGTGCTGCGCCTCCACTTTTCAGATGTCGCTTCCGACCTGCCCCGGCTGCGCTCAATCACGCATGTCGCGCCATTCACGCCGGAAATGGCGCGACAGATTGCCGACTTCGCGCGCGAACAGCGGCAAAATGACGTAAACTTAATTGTCGTACATTGCGAAGCGGGCATGTCGCGCTCGGCGGGCGTGGCAGCCGCGCTCAGTCAGTTTTACAACCACGATCAGACGCCGTTTCTCGTTCATTATCGCCCGAACGCGCATGTTCGCCGCTTGCTTCTTGAAGCCCTGCGAAGCGGCGACTGAAGGAGGACTCCCATGGCCGACCACAGCAGCGACAACCACCATTTTCTCACATCCGCCGAGCGCGTGTCCCGCGCGCAGCACAAATTGCCTGCCAATCATTTCGGCATGTTGACAGGCGTTTTCAACAGCGTCAGCCTCACGCCGCGCGGCAGTTCAAAACCGGACGACAACCACGTTTACATACTGCTCCGCGTCCCGTCTGGCGCGCTGGCAGGCGTGTATGAGTGCGCGTTCAACACGCACTCCAATCAGGGTTCCAATGCGCAATATGCGGAAAAGGAGGAGGATTTGGGCAGCGCAGCCTTTCCGTCCACCGGTTTCGCTGCGACCGAAACGCTGTCGTACCATAGCATGGGGCTGAAACAGACCGATTTTCAAACTATCACCGGCCCCAACCTTGCCGCTACCGTGATGCAGTACGCCCGGTCTGCTTACCGCATCGCCGCGTTCGGCTTTACCTACAGCACGGGCAACGGGCTTCACGATATTCACTACAACAACGGCGAGAAACCCGGCGCCGGGTTCGGCAACCATCCCAATCAGGATGGCGCGTTGGTTTTCTACTTTGCGGGCGGTACTCAGGACAACCCCAATCCCTCCGCGCGCTGGATTTTCATCAAGTTTGCTACGCAAACCTTGTGATTGTCCCTGCGCCATGAACCGGCGGCGATCAACTCGACCAGAGCAGGAGCGAACAAAAACAATGGGGCAAAGTCCGCAACAGCGTAAAAGGGTGCTGAAAGACCACGTCAAGGCGGGCGTGTACAGCGGCATTGTGTTCGGCATCTTCATGGCGATTTTCTCCGTTTTTACGGCTGGCTTCGCTTCCGCGCTGCTGACCGGGATTATTACCGGAGTGTTGTTCGGCCTGATTATCGGCGTCTTCGGCGGCGTGATGAGCCGCAAAATGGCGGGCAAACTGCCCCTGCGGCCCGGTGAGGAGATTGTTAAAGAAGGACCTGCCAATCACATCATCCGGGGCGAAAGCGTAGGCGGCTGGCTGACCGTAACTAATCAGCGGCTGCATTTTACCTCTCACAAAATCAACATTCAGACGCATGACCTGTCTCTGTCCCTGCATGAAATCGCGGGCGCGGAAACGGTCGCGACGGCGGGCATTGTTCCCAACGGCCTGCTCATCAAAACCGCGTCCGGGCAAAACGAGCGTTTTGTCGTCAACGGACGGGCAGCATGGGTACATGCGTTAGGACAGGTAAAAGGCTTGCGGATTTAGAACGCGCCACAACAATTCGCGTATACTGGTTCAACAGCAACGTTCCGCAAGGACATTCTCTCTGAATATTCCTGCGGAACGCTCAACAAGAACGGTACAAAGGAGAATGCGCTTGAAGATTCTGATTATTGGCGGCACGGGGCTGATCAGCACGGCGATTACCAAACAACTGCTGGAACGCGGCGACGAGGTGACGCTGTACAACCGGGGCAAATCCGAGGCGCGTATCCCCGAAGGCGCAACCATTCTCAACGGCGACCGCAAGCAGTACGCCGAGTTCGAGAAGCAGATGGCGGACGCGGGGCATTTCGACTGCGTGATAGACATGGTGGGCTTTGTGCCGGAAGACGCCGAAAGCGTGATTCGCGCGTTTGAAGGGCGTATCGAACACTTTATCTTTTGCAGCACCGTTTGCGTATATGGCGGTCCCGCCGCGCATTATCCCATCAAAGAAGACGAACCCCGCTTTCCGACCGGCGGTTACGGCGCGAACAAAGTGAAATGTGAGGACATTCTCAACGCCGCCGGCGCGAGCGGCGCGTTTCCCGTGACCATCATGCGCCCGTCGCAAACGTATGGCGAGGGCGGAACTATCGTGCATAGCATCGGTGGGCGTTCGTATTATCTGGACCGCATCCGCAAAGGCAAGCCCATCATCGTGCATGGCGACGGCAGTTGTCTATGGGCGGCCTGCCACATTGATGACGTGGCGCGCGGCTTTGTCGGCGCAGCGGGCAATTCAAAAGCGTTCGGCAAATCCTACAATGTCACGGGCGAAGAGTGGATGACGTGGAACCGCTACCATGAGGGCGTAGCCGAAGCCCTGAACGCGCCCAAACCGACCTTTGTTCACATTCCCACGGACCTGATGGCGCGTATCGCCCGCAAACACTTCGGCATCAGCATTGACATTTTCCAGTACCCCAGCATTTTCGACAACAGCGCGGCCATACAGGATTTGGGTTTCCGGTACACGATTCCCTGGGTAGAGGGCGTGAAGCGAACCGTCGCCTGGCTGGACGAGCGCGGCAAAGTGGAAAACAGCGACGACGAGCCGTTCGACGACAAAATCATCGCGGAGTGGAATCGTTTGTGCGACAGCATGGCGGAACAATTGCAGGGCGTGGATGGTTGACGTAGATTGATGGTGAAATGAGTGATGAAAACATGAACACCGCGCGAGAATATCATCAACGCGCAATGGAATTTGCAGACCAGGCCTTTGCCGCGAAACAGGCCGGACAGTACGAACAGGCAAACCACTTATTTTATCAAGCCTACGACATGGAACGAAAAGCGGCGGAAATGGTAGCCCTAAACATCGAAGCCGAACCAATCCGCTCTGTTTTGCACCGCAGCGCGGCAACGCTTGCCATGGATTGCGGGCGTTTGCGCGATGCGGAACGTCTTGTCTGTATCGGTCTTTCTGGAGAACCTCCTGAAGAGATTGCTGAAGAATTGCGGGAACTTCTGGAGGCAGTTTGGCGCGTCAAACCACGAGTGACGGCATAAATCTTCAACTTGAAAGCAGATAACTTGTGAGTGATACAGCGACTTTCACAAATAAGCCGGACGCTTCTATTATACGTGTCGGCACAATGGGATGGAGTTATGCGGATTGGGCGGGCGTGTTTTATCCTGATGGCGCGGCTTCGCGGGATTACATCACGCTGTACGCGCAGACGTTCGATACTGTTGAGATTGACTCGACGTTCTATGGAACGCCCCGCGAAGCGCAGGTGAAACAGTGGGCGCAGATTACGCCGCCCGGTTTCACTTTCTGCCCCAAAGTGCCGCGCGTAATTACGCATGACATGCGGCTTATTGGCGTTCAGGAACCCTTAACGGAATTCGTCCGGGTAATGAGTCTGCTCGGCCCGAAATGCGGCCCCATTCTGCTGCAAATGCCCCCGGATTTCACCCGGCAGGAAGTGGACAATCTTCGCGCCCTCCTACCCACGTTGCGCGATATGGGGAACGCTGACGTTCGCTTTACCATCGAGTTCCGGCATCGTTCCCTGCTTGCGCCCGATGTTTCCCAAATGCTGCGTGACCACAACGTTGCCCTTGCCCTGACCGACTATGTTTCCATGCCCCGCCGTTTTGAACTCACGACCGATTTCCTCTATCTACGCCTGATCGGGCAGCACGGAACCTATCCCCAACACGACAAACTCTATGGCGACCACACCCACGACATGCAAACATGGGCGAAAGCCATTCTCGCCCATCAATCTCATCTCGCCAACGCCTACATCCAGTGCAACAACGACTACGAAGGCTACTCCCCCGAAACCGCTTTCCGCTTCCAACAGATGCTCGGCCAGCCTACCCGACCCATCCCCGCTGCCGTGCAAGGAAGCCTGTTCTAAGTACAAGACAGGGAGAGTGGGAACCACGAAACAAACGAAACAAACGAAAAAAGACAAAACAAACATTCACCACAGAGACACAGAGACACAGAGGTTTCACAGAGGAGAGAAAAGGACGGACATATCTTCTCTACATATAATCCTGTTCCATCCTGAAAAATCCTGTTAATCCTGTCTATTCCTCTTTTGTGTTTCTTTTTTCGTGTGTTTCGCGGTTCCCACTCTCCCCCTCTCCTTTTCTTCTCTTCTATCTGTTCGGCATCGTGAAGTGGTCCAGCGTGGTTCCGTCGGCGCGGAGGGCAGTGACTGTCACCTGTTTGCCGCTGACATCGCAGACCACGCCGTTGTTCACGCTTTCGTAGCGGTCGCCCTCGATTGCGCCCCGATTCGGGTTGGCCGGATACAACGGCGCGCCGCCGCCCCCGGTCACAATATAGGTCACGCCGTCGCGCCGGGTGCGGTAATAGTTGTGGTCGTGGCCGTTGAAGACGACATCCACGCCGTAGCGGATGAAGAGCGGGCATAGTTGCCGCCGAACTTCCAGGTCGCTGCCATGCGAGCCGATGGAGTACGGGGGAACGTGGAAGAACACAAAGAGGTGCGCGGGATGCGTTTTACGCGTGGTTTCCAAATCCTTCAGCAGCCATTTGTACTGCGGACTGTCCGGGGCATACGCCGTCTCTTCATCCACGCACAAACAGATGAAATGGCAATCGCCTTTGTCGAAGGAATGCCATAATTTATTGCCGGACGTGAAAGGCGTCGTCACCCGCGCCGCGTAACCCGGCCCGCCCGGATCGTGGTTGCCCCGCGCCGGATAAAAGGGCGTGGTTTTACGCGCTTCACCCGTGATGCTGTCATAAATCTGCCATAAACGGGGATTGCCGCCGTCGTGTACCAAATCGCCCGTTTGCAGGATGAATTCCGGCTTCTGCTTCAGCATCAGGGCTAAAACTTTGCGGTGCATCGCGTGGCCGTCACGAGTATCCCCGTACACGCAAAAATGCAGCGTCTGCGGTTTCCCGGCTTCACCTGTTTCCTCTTGTCGTACCCACCCCTCCTTATTCGTGACGGGCTTGCCGCCCGCGAATAGACCCTGCGCGTTCATCAACAGCAGAAACATCCATAGACACATCCATCTGAACATAACGCCACAACCTCCCGATAATGGATTTAACTTTTGAATAAATTCCGTCGCGCGGATAGCGGAGGGCTTTGTGCGCTTTTCTTTTTCCACATCTACAAATAACGGCGCTATCAATCTTTCCGACAGCAGGCCGATTGCTCAGATGCCAATTTGCCCGCCCGCCTGCTTTGCTTCCTCAGAACTCGCGGCGTACTTACACAATACGACGGAGCGCAATTGGGCCGAGGAGCAGTTGCGGGCCAGTGAAGCGCGTTTTCAGGCGTTCATGGACAACAGCCCGAATCTGGCGTGGATCAGCGACATGAACGGCACTATAGAATACCTTAACCAGCCCTGCTGCCGGATGATGGGGCGAACCGCAGAAGAATTACGCGGCAAAAACCTGTTCGACCTCTATCCCGCCGAATACGCGCAGGAGATGCTTGACAACATTCGCGAAGTGGCCCGCGCCCGCCAATTACGTGAAGCGGTTGAAACCGTTCCCGATGGTGTGGGTGAAATTCGGTATTTCCTTGTGCATCGGTTCCCTCTGGGCGAAGTGTCCGGGCGCGTCCTCATCGGCGGCGCGGCGACTGACATTACCGCGCGCGTCCATGCCGAGCAGCAACTTCAGGCGGCGAATGAGTGGCTAAACCATGCCAACGCGCATTTGCAACGGCTCAATGAGGAACTGCAGTGCCATGTTTTGCGGGCCAATGAGCAGGCCGTCGCGCTGGAAGCGCAGCAGGCGGAGCTTGCCGTCGCCAATGCGCAGCTTACTGCCGCCAATATCCGACTGGAAGCGCTTGCCACCACCGATGGCCTGACCGGACTGAAAAATCACCGCGCGTTTCAGGAGCGGCTGATGGAAGAGTACGCGCGTGGCCTGCGTTACCATACGCCGCTCTCTCTGATCCTGCTGGACGTGGATCGATTCAAGCAATTCAATGACATTTTCGGGCATCCGGCAGGCGACCAGGCGCTGAAAACGCTTGCGGGAATCCTTCAGCAGCAGGCGCGGAACAGCGATCTGGTTGCGCGTTACGGCGGCGAAGAATTCGCTCTCTTGCTGCCCAATACAGACGCTGAAGGAGCCGCGCAGCTTGCGGAGCGGCTGCGCGTTGCCATTGCCGAACAGCCCTGGCCCAAACGTCTGATTACGGTCAGTTCGGGCGTGTCCACCCTGCATCCCCTGATGCCCGACGCCGGAACGCTGGTGACGGGAGCCGACCGCGCGCTGTACCATTCCAAGCGCGAGGGGCGGAATTGTGTCACACATGAAGAAAATCTGCCGGAACCTTCGGATGACGCTTCAGAAAAGTCCTCTTATGGTACCACACTGACTGCCGGAGAATTGCGCCGCGCTTACGACTCCACCATCGAGGGCTGGTCGCGCGTTCTGGATTTGCGGGACAAAGAGACGGAAGGGCATAGCGTCCGGGTGACGGAACTGACGCTGCGGCTCGCGCGGCACATGGGCCTGAGCGCGGAAGAACTAATTTATATTCGCTGGGGCGCATTGCTGCACGACATCGGCAAAATGGGCGTTCCCGACCACATATTGCTCAAACCCGGCCCGCTGACGCCCGAAGAGTGGGGCGTGATGCAAAAACATCCCACATTGGCCTACGATATGCTGTCCATGATCGGCTTTCTGCTTCCCGCTCTGGACATTCCGCGCTACCATCACGAGAAATGGGACGGCAGCGGCTATCCCTGCGGGCTGAAAGGCGAACAGATTCCCCTTTCCGCCCGACTTTTCGCCATTGTGGACGTGTGGGACGCGCTTTGCAATGACCGCCCTTATCGTCTGGCATGGACAGCCGAGAAAGCGCGCGCCTATATTCAGGAGCAGGCCGGAACGCACTTCGATCCCCGCGTAGTACAAACGTTTCTGCAAATCGTCGCCGCCCTCCCCGACACAAACGAACTCTGCTCTCATTTGTAACGTATGGGAAATAGCCCTCACCCCAACCCCTCTCCCAAGTTTGGGAGAGGCTATTTAGAGACAATTCCTCTCCGATATTGGGGAGAGGCCGAATCTTGAACTTCTAGTACACCATCAAGGTAGAACAGTTAGGTAGGGGCGCTGCTTGCTGCGCCCAATATAGCGGCTTGCTGCGCCTTGTTAGAGGAGGGTTCAGCAAGCAGAACCCCTACAACCGTACCCTACACTTCTACGTTGACGGTGTACTAGAAGAGGCTGAATAGTTACAATAGGGGCTTCTTCAGGAGCGCTGTTTCCCGTTATGAGCGAACCCCATTCATTACTGTCCGAAGCGCGCGTCCGCGCCCCGCAACTGCCCGCTGACCCCGCCTGCTGGCTGAATACGGACGGCAAAGCGGTGACACTGGCGCAATTGCGCGGCAGCGTTGTCCTGCTCGATTTCTGGACGTATGGCTGCATCAACTGCCTGCACATCCTGCCCGACCTGAAATATCTGGAAGAGAAATACGCCGGTCTTCCTTTTGTGGTTATCGGCATCCACTCCGGCAAGTTCGACAACGAGCGCGTTGTGGCTAACATTGCAAGCGCGGTACGGCGTCTCGACATTCAGCATCCCGTCGCGTGTGATAACGACCACCGGGTTTGGGACGAGTACGATGTTCATGCGTGGCCTACGATTGGCATTATTGATCCTGAAGGCTACTATCTCGGCAGTCTGTCGGGCGAGGGGCATCGAGACGAACTGGATCAGATTATCGGGCAATTGCTGGCTACGCCGCGCAAATGAGAGTCGTCCCGCGCATTTCCTCTTTTTGACACTACAGGGAAAAGATCCACAGGCCGCGCTCCTCTCCTTTCCCGGCAAAATTCTGGCGGATGGATTGGGACAACGGCTGTTTGTGGCGGACACGGGACACAACCGCATTGTGGTTTGCGATCTGGAGGGCCGGGGGGCGCAGACATTCGGGAACGGGGAAGCGGGAAGAACGGACGGCGGTTCGCGGGCGGCGCGATTTTGTCGCCCGCAGGGAATGGCGCTGATCGGGGACGCGCTGACGGTGTGCGACAGCGGCAACCATGTTCTGCGGCGGATTGATCTTGCCAGCCAAACCGTTACCACCGTTGCGGGAACCGGCGCGCAGGCCGGCGCGCGGCCTTCAGGCGGGCCGGGAATGATAACCCCGCTCTCCTCACCGTGGGACATCTGTTACCATCACAGCGACGAGGGCGTTCTCACGCTGGCAATGGCGGGCAGCCATCAGTTGTGGCGCTATGATCTGCGGAGCGGGGAGGTTCAGCCGTATGCGGGGAACGGGCGCGAGTCCTGCATCAATGGAGCCTTGAAAACTTCTGCTTTCGCGCAGCCAGGTGGAGTTGCGGCGGACGAACACGCGCTTTATATCGCGGACAGCGAAAGCAGCAGCCTGCGGCGTATCCGCGTTTCCCCGAATACCGGGGAAGAGGTCGTGGAAACGCTGATTGGCGGGGGCCTGTATACGTGGGGCGATGCGGACGGCGACGGAGACAGCGCGTGTTTACAGCATCCGATGGGAGTCTGCGCGTATCGCGGCCTGATTTATATCGCCGACACCTACAACCACAAAATCAGGGTTTTCGATCCCATAACGGGCAATACTCAAACGCTGGCGGGAACAGGGAAATCCGGCATGGCAAACGGATTCGGCAGCGCGGCGCAGTTTAATGAGCCGAATGGATTGAGCGGCGCGAATGGGAACCTGTATATCGCGGATACGAACAACCATTGCCTGCGCGTGTTCCACTTGGAAACCGGCATTGTGTCCACGCTGGAACTGCCGGAATTATGCGCCTGTCCTGAATAGCCCTCAACCCCTTCTCCCAACTTTGGGAGAAGGGAACCTGTTGGAATAACGAAAAAGCGCGGCGAAAACCTCACAAAATAGCCTGAACATTTTCAGGAACAATCTTTGGCCCTGAAACGTTATATAACCAGCGCATGTCCTCCTTTTCATAGAAGTCCATCAATAGTGATGGGGCCTGTATCAGAGTTCTTAGAAACTCAGGTGCAGGTTTCTTTTTGCCTGCCTTACTCCCGAATTTAACACAAGTTTAACCCCCTCTTAATTTCTCCTTAATCCATGTTCGCCATACTGATGTTGTTCTTGAGGATATTTGCGGATGCGCAACTACTCAACCATCAACGGAGCAAGGAGAAGCAATGAAGACCAACAAATCCCTGATAATCGGCATGGTTCTGCTGGCGCTGTGCGGCAGCCTTCTGGCGGGATGCGGCAGCAAGAGCGATAACGCCAATGGCGCAGACAGCGGCGCGGCCAAAACCGGAACGCCCGCTTCCAGCGGCAGCAAGCAAACCGACTGACGCTTTTACCGCGCGGGGTGGGCATGAGCCGGAACTCTTTCTCACCCCATGTCGCTTTTGCCCGCCGCCTCGTTGCGGCGGCCTGATTGCTAACGCGCTTTTTGACGCGCCTCCTCAATTCTGTCACACCATTAGAATCTGACGAAAGGACGTTGTATGCGTACCCATTTCCCCCTGCGCGGTTGTCGCCCCGCCGCTTTCACCCTGATTGAACTACTCGTGGTCATTGCCATCATCGCTATTCTGGCTGCCATTCTGTTCCCCGTTTTTGCCCAAGCGCGTGAAAAAGCGCGTTCCATCTCCTGCCTGTCCAATGTCAAGCAGATCGGCACCTCGTTCTACATGTACACGCAGGACTATGATGAGACTTGTCCGCACATGGGCAGTGGCGACTACACGAATCGCCTGTACCCCTACGTGAAGAATGCGCAACTCTTCATTTGCCCGGACCGCTCCGGCACCGATGCCATTGAAGCCCCGGATGGAGTCACGAACACCAACCGCTCGATTGGTTACGGCTACAACTGGGGACCGATCCAGCGCCGTGGCGGTGGCCTGGTACTGGGACAGCAACCGGACCCCAATGATCCGAGTGGAAAAGCAAAATACTTGCCAGGCATTCCGCTGGCCGGTATGATTGCTCCTGCTCAGTTGGTAGCCTTTGGGGACTCGTATGACACGCCCCGCATTACGGCGACGATGACGTTTCTGCTCTGCACCTGGGGCGGAACGAACAACGGCTCGCTGCGCCATTCCGGTGGCCGTTTCAATTTTGGCTTTGCCGACGGACACGCCAAATCCATTGCCATGAAGGCTGGTTGGGTTCAGGGAGGCGAAGCCGGTCGCTTTGCCCGCCCCCGCGCCACAGACCAGGTTTCTTACTGGTGCGCCGATCCGAACCAGACCTACGATGGCACAGGAACCAACAGCGCTGCTTCTGATGGCGTACCGATTCCGCTCATGGCGTGTGGTCAGTACGGCGCTTACATGGATGCCAACTTCCCACCCTGCCCCACCGGGAGCGCCAGCAGCTGCATGATGCCCGATTAGTTTCTGAAAGAGTGTCATAACCATGAAATTCACTATGAAGAAGTTCGCTTATAGCATCGCCTCCCTGCTGCTGGCACTTTTTTTGACGGGCTGCCATTCCGAACCGGCGAGTACGCCCATTGAGAAGCGCGCTCCCGGCGAAGACATCACGCCAGAGGCGCGCGCAGATAAACGCGGCGATCTGGCGGCTCCCGGCACCGGCACGCCGCCTGCGCCAACAGTAAAGTAGTCGCTGCTGTAAAGGCACTGCTGAAAGCGAGTACCAATGCGAAAGGCAGAATCAACCCTGCCTTTCGTCTTCTAGCTTCTGCTGGAACTGTACTATGACATTTGCTCCAACCCGCTTCTGTTCGCGAGACGGGAAACCGACGATGAGTTTTCGTAAAATCAGCGGCGCAAAACTCCCATTGCATTTCGCCCTTTCTGTGATTGCGCTCACCATGGTTTCTATAACTTATTTTGAATGGCGTGGTCTCTATAATCTCGAGCATCCAACAGCGGAAAAGATCAGTTGCATCGGCTGCCACTCGGATAAGCATACGCTGGAAGCGATGGCCGATAAGGCGGGCGACAAACTCTATCTTGTCCATTCCGGGCAGTTGACGCTTGCGGAACTGAACAGATTGACAGGCAAACAAAATGACTCCGCCGCGCCCCAGGCAAAAAATACTCTGAAAATGTTATCAACTGAAAGGTAAGTATCATGGCGATTCATAAAAAAGCCCATTTCGCGCTTACTACTCTTGCGCTTGCAGGCGTTCTGCTATCCGGCTGCGGCGGCAAGTCCGATGATGTAACCCCGGATGCGTCCGGCAAAAGCGCTGCCACACCGGGCGCTGCCACCACTTCGGGCGCGGCTTCCACTGCCACCGGTAGCCTCGCCAATCCTCAACCCCCTGAAGGCGGCGCGAAATAACCGCCTATTTCCATTGGCCCTCAACCCCTGACCCCTTCTCCCAACTTTGGGAGAAGGGGAACTATCAGGATAGGCTCTAACCGCCTCGCAAAACAAAGCCGATATTTTCGCAATGATGTGAAAATATCGGCTCTTCATTTACTGCTCACGTTGCGCATGCAGGCTTTTTGCCGCGCCTTGCAGTTGGCGCAAAGCAATTTATTGCGTTGCGCGCGGCAATCGCTCGTCTGCGTAACGTGAATTTATAATTCTGCAAGTTTTATAACGCCTGCACAAACCTGTCGAACAGTTTTTGCGAGGCGGCATCATGCGCGGCGGTTTCTTCCGGGTGAAACTGTACGCCCACCAGATACCGGTGCTTGCGCCCCTCTACGGCTTCAATCACGCTGTCCGGCGCAACAGCGGTGACAGCCAGCGCATCCGCCACGTCCCGCAACGCCTGATGATGAAAACTGTTGACGCGCATGGTATGACTGCCGGCAACGTCCGCGATATGGGTATAGGGTTCAATGGCAATGGCATGGCAGGTTTCATGGCGCGGCAGGTCGTGCTTGTCCTGCGCGTGAACAATGTCGGACGCCAATTCCGATGGCAAATCCTGATACAATGTTCCGCCCATCGCCACATTCAGCGCCTGAATCCCCCGGCAAATGGCGAAAATCGGCATATCCTGTTCCAGAGCGGCGCGTATCAGGGGCATTTCCGTCGTATCCCGGTCTTCATCTACGTCGCCCAAATGCTCGTGCGGATCGTGTCCGTAATGGTTCGGATGCACGTCAACGCCGCCCGATAGCAACAGTCCATCTATAACGCCGAGATACCGCGCAATCACTTCCGGTTCGCGCGTGACCGGCAGAATAATCGGGATACCGCCCGCCCGCTCCACCACCCACACATAGGCGCGATTGAGCGTCTGCCGCGCCCCGGACCTCCCCTTCGCCGCGCTCGTGCTGCACGTAATTCCCACAATTTTCTGCGCCATAGAAGTACCTCTATAGAAAAGGAGAAAAGGAGAAGAGGAGAAGAGGAGAGACAATAAACCGCGAAACATACTAAATATACGAAAAGGCCAAAAAACTTACACCGACGTTTTTGCTACTGTGGTTCTTTGCATTTTATTTCGTTTATTTCGTGTCTTCCTCGGTTTGTTTCTCCTCTTCTCCTCTTCTCCTTTTCTCCTTTTCTGTTAAATTGCAGCGGCTGCCGGGGTTTCCGCGAGGATAGCCGGCGTGGGCTGCGGGTTTTGGTAGATGGCGTCCTTGTACAGCGGGCGATGGCGGCGGAGCCACCAGATCGCGCTCACGGCAAGGCCCATCATCAGGACACTGATAATATGAGTGTCCGTGATGTGCCATTGCGGAATGGCGTATGTGGACGTTGCGCCCGCCCGGAAATACTCGACGACAAAGCGGTAAAAACCATACAGGCCGATGTAGCCCCAAAACAGGTCGCCATCCACGCGCCGCCGCTTTTCCCATTGAACCATGAGCGCGAAGAAAAACATGTTGAAGACAGTGGCGTACAGTTGAACCGGGTGGCTTGGCGGTGTCAGAACGGTGGCGGGCGTAATCGCGCTGTTATCGTGAAAGTACCGCTCGTCGGGAAACACGCTGGCCCAGGGCAAACTCGCGTCACACGCGCCGCCATAGCAGCAGCCGTTCAAATAGCAGCCGATACGTCCGATGGCATAGGCGAGCGCCCATGAAGTCGCGCACAAATCGCCGATTTGCAGGGTCGGGGCTTTTTTCCAGCGGCAGGCCGCCACCATATACAGGATGCCGAAGAACATGCCGCCGTGCAGCGAAAGCCCACCCTCCCAAAATTTGAGGGCTTCCACGGGATGACCGGCAAAACTGTGCCAGTCCAGCAGTACGAACGTCAGCCGCGCCCCTAAAATGCCGACGACAAAGCCCCAAAATCCGACATCAAACAGCGTGTCGGGATGGATACGCCGCAACGAATCGGCGGGTTCCGTGCGCCAGCGTCGTTCCGCCACGCGCAGCCCCCGCCAGATGCCGAGCATCAGGCCGATAACGATTAATGCGCCATACGAGCGCACGGGCAATCTTCCAATGTGAAACAGTATTGGGTGCATAGTTTAGATACGAGATACGAGATAGGAGATACGAGACACGAGTAACTGCACAGCGGCTTTCCTACTCGTATCTTGTATCTCCTATCTCGTATCTTCCTTCGGCGAACGGACAAAATGCAGCAGCAGCAGGATAATACCGATGGTAATAGCCGAGTCCGCGACATTGAAAATCGGCCAGTGAATGATGTTGACGTTGAAAAAGTCCACGACGGAACCGAAGCGCAGGCGATCCAGCAGATTGCCCATCGCGCCGCCCAATGCGAGGGCAAAGGCCGTGCCGACAAACAATTCGATCTGCGGCATCCGGTGGTACGCGACCATCAGCGCGACAATGGCGACAGCCGCGAACACAATGAAGACGATGCCGTTTTGCGGCATAACCCCCCACGCGCCGCCCCGGTTGTGCGCCAGAGTGAGCATAAAGGCGTTGCCGAAAATCTGCTTTTCGCCGCCATCCCCGAGCGTTTTCATCACCCACCATTTACTGAGTTGATCGCTCGCGAACACGAGGGCGACAATCAGGTAAAACAAGATTGGGCGTAACGCCCGAACCGGCGCGTGTTGTTCCGGTGTCGCGCTTACAGACTCCAGTACGGTTTCAGTCGAAGAATTCGTTTGCAACGTTATAATTCCTACATCTAAATCAACCAACCACCAGCCACTGTGTCAGCCTTCTGTCGGATAGCCGACGTCCAGCGTGTTTTCCGCCGCTTCCACCGTCATGCTCGCCCAAGGCAGGTCGCGCAGGCGCTCGATGGGAATCGGTTCGCCCGTGACGATACAGATGCCGTAGGTTCCCTGAGCAATGCGCTCCAGCGCGGCATCTATTTCAGCGATCTGCGCCCTCACTTCCACATCCTGCGCCTTGTCGCGGTCACGGTCGGCCAGTTGCGCCCCGATGTCGGCGGGTTCGTTAAAGTCTGCGGTGGCGAGTTCGTTTTCCGCCACGTCACGGGCCTCCTCTTCCATGTCGGCGCGCTGCCGATGGTGCAAATCCGTTAGCTGCGCGCGCTCGTCCTCGAGCAGTTTGCGAAACTCTTCCGGGTCAATGTCCTTGCGTTGTTGAACAGATGCGGCCATACGGCCTCCTCATAGTAAGATTAGAATTGATGTACTTACAGTATACATCATTAGACGGCCATTCCACCGTCTACGACGAGGCCGCTGCCTGTTACGAAACTCGCCTCGTCGCTTGCCAGATACAGCGCGGCGTTGGCGACATCGGAGGGCTTGCCCAATCGGCCAATCGGCTGCCGCGCCTCAAACGCTTTGCGGGCTTCAGCGGGATCGGGCGAGGCGTTGATGCGGTCGGTCAGGGAGGGCGTTTCAATGGTGGCGGGCGCAAGGTACACGCAGCGTATTTTTTCGGTCGCGTGGTCCAGCGCGACAGCGCGGGTCAGGCCGATCACGCCACCCTTTGCAGCCGAATAAATAGCGCGGTTGGTAATGCCCATCATTCCGGCAACCGACGCCATGTTGATAATCACGCCCCCGCCCTGTTCGCGCAACAGGGGAATGGCGTGTTTGCAGCCCAGAAATACGCTGGTCAGGGTTGTGCCGATCTGCGCGTTCCAGTCTTCCAAGCTGCTATCCTCCACGCGCCCCTGCTTCACGATTCCCGCGTTGTTGAACAGAATATCAAGTTTACCGTACTCCTGCTTTGCCCGTTCAAACATGCCAACAACGGCGGCTTCCTGCGACACGTCCGCCTGCGCGAAAACGGCCCTGCCGCCCGCAGCCGTAATCATGCCTACGGTTTCCTGTCCCGTCGTCTCGTTCAAATCCACGACAACCACAGACGCGCCCGCGCGCGCGAACACAAGCGCGGTTTCCCGCCCGATGCCCACGCCCGCCCCCGTAATCAGCGCCACCTTGCCTGACAATCGCATCACACGCCTCCAGAATAAATTAAGAAATTAGCCGCGAATGAACGCGAATAAACGCGAATAAAAATTCCTATCAAATTGGCTCTCAACTCTCAACCATCAACTTTTCCGGCGGCTTTTGCGCCAGTTTCGGGAACAGGCACATCAGCACGATTTGGATGGACGCGGCAACGGGTGTCGCCAGCAGCATACCCCATACGCCGAACACGGTTGCGCCCGCCATCAGGGAGAAGATGCTGACGACGGGATGCAGGCCGACCGAGCCGCCGACCACGCGGGGATACACCAGTTGATCGAAAACGACGTTCGCCATCACGATGCAGCAGACGGCCACGACAACTGCATAAGGCAGCGAGTGGGCAGGCGCGTTCCAGAACAAGACCCGATGCTCGTCCATCAAAAAGGCGATTGTGGCCGCAGCCGTTGCCGTCAGCAGATTGCCCACATAGGGAACCGCGTAAAATAGGCCGCCTAAAATTCCCAGCAACAGCGCGTAGCGCACGTTCAGCAGCGTGAACATTAGACACGCGACGCAGGCGTATAACGTACAGATTTTCGCCAGCCCGCGCAGGTACGCGGTAAACACATCCACAATGTCATGGCTGAGTTGGTGAATACGGGCGTGATGCGGCTCCGGGAACAGCAGAATCAGGCGAGCGCGGAGTATGGGAAAGTCGCGCATAAAGAAAAAACTGGAAATGGGAATAATCACCAGCCACAGAACTTTGGACAGCGCGGCTTGCGCCAATCCGCTCACGCTTCCCAATGTCGCCGCGATACTGGATTGTACCGGCCCCGATTTGGCGTTGAGCAGGTCGCTGACGCGGTGCTGTTTGATACCCAGCAGATTGAGCGCGCGGACATTGCGCCCCATGAACTCGTTCGCGCTCTGCTGAATGTGATCGTAATAGTGGCTCAGATTCTGGCTGACATCCGTGACCTGATTTACCAGCGCGGGTATTACCCACAGTACCGTAACGGCGAACAAGCACAGGGTGAAAAAATACAGCAGGGCAATGGTGTACACGCGCGAACGCCCACGCTGTTCGTTATAGCGCAAGGTTGGGTCGAGCAGCGCGGCCAGACCGAACGCGATCAGAAAAGGCGGCAAAATCGCCTGTACGCGGTACAGAAACAGCCCGCCAATCAGAATCGTGAAAAACACCAGTCGCGGCGCGGCTCACATCCCCCCGCGACCACCCGAACGGATACATGGCTCGGGACGGCATGGGCGTATACACGTTCGTACTGCCGCGCATTTGCGCCTGCGGCATGGCAGAAGGCAAGAGGGAAAGCGGGGCGGACGGCGTGGCCCCGCTTTCCGTAGAAGCGGAAGCCGACGGCTCCGCGCCTGCCAAATCGCCCGCCTGCTCCGCCTCAAAACTGTCCTCCGCCCGTGTTCTGGCGGATTTCACAGGCGTTGGATGTTCCAAAATGCGAGGAACCTGCCTAATGGGCTGCCTCTTCGTTTTCACCGGTCACGTCACCGAGTTTCTGCGCCATTTGCGCCCGCGTCCTGTCAACCGCAGTGGACACTTTGTAACTGAGGCTTTTGCCCAGTTCGCTCACCTTGTCGCTCAGGTCGTTGATAGACTTGCTCACGTCGTCGCGCGTCTCTTCGCCGGTCTTGGGCGCGAGCATCAGGGCGGCTGCCGCCCCCACCAGTACGCCAATACCGATACCCGCCAACACGCCTACCGCGACATTGCGCTCTTCCTCGCCATAACTCATAGTCTTTTCTCTCCTTCTTTGAATGGATTTACTTCACTACCAACTACTCACCGGGTATCTTTGCCGACTGTCAGTACGCGGCTCTCGTCCAGGGCGGGCGGCAACACGGCAATCTCGTTCGACGCTTCCAGTCCCATCCTTGCCGGTTGCGCGGGTTCTGTCTTTTCGGCCTTATGCCGCCGCGACAGCAGCGTTCGCGCGACCGCAAACGCCAGTCCCATGCCCGTAGGGGCAGACGCGGGCGCGGCGTTCGCGTTCGTTTTATTGGTCTTGTTCGCGAACACGTTTTGCGCCACCGCCCCGCCGAGCGAGAGCAGTTTCTGCGCCGTAGTCACGCTTTCCGCCCGCCCGGTCAAGCGGCGGATGCTCTGCGTGGTTTGCGCCAATGCGCGGGTCGTGACTTCCACATTTTCCAGCGTGGCGCGCGTCTGCCGCAATGTCGGCGCAACCTCTTCCCGCATGATTTTATCGGTAGAAGCGGACACTTCCGCCAGCCGTTTCAGGGTTTCGTTGGCTTCCATCCGCGTTTCTTCCAGATTGGCAAGTGTGGTTCGCGCGCTGCCCAACACGCTCCACAGCCGTATCACGGCAACAATGGAACTGCACAGCAGAATAATCACAAGTATGTTAATCGTCAGCGCCACGATACAAGTTCCTCAAGGTGGGAGTAGGTTGTAGGGAGTAGGAGGACCGTGTTCAACTCGCGCATTGCCCTACTCCCTACTCCCTGCCCAAACAGATCATCCACCGGCATTGTCCAGCCGGGTACGGCAGGTTCGGCATCCGCCACTTCCCCGCGCCGGAAGAGAGTCGGATTGGCGGGATCGGCAGCCGTGTATTTTTTAACAACATCTTCGCTCAATAAATCCACATCCCAAACCACAAGCGTACCTGCCGCGAAATAATCCGCGTGTTTCGCAGCCATTTTCCGCTCTTCCGCCAGCCCGTAATCGTTCTTCACTGCGCACTTCGACGGCAAAATTGGGTGCGCCGTTGAAAATTTTCATGCCGGTACGCGGCCCGGTGTAAAATGCTGCTGTCGGACTGAATGACTTGCGATTAGGCAGGCTGACGTGAAAGCCTTTGTTGTCTCCCACCGCCCGACCGCTTTGCGTCTGACGAACATGTTGCCACAGCGAAACGGTTACAGCATCCCCGGCGTAGCCAGGTTCCTCTCCAGTAGGGGGCATCAGAACAATCTCTCCGCAGACGAGTTCGGCTTTCATATCGTCGGTAACCCGGTACAGGTCTTCAATGGTCGCTTCGCGTGGCATTTGCGCTGTCATGGTTCAATCCTCCCGCTCTGTTCCGCTATTCCGCAAGATGCGCGGCTGTGTCCAGAAACGGATGCTGTTCCAGTTGAAACGGCTGCGGCAACAGATCGGCAACCCGCATTGCGCCCACGCCGTCAATCAGGACGAAGCAATCGGGCGCGAGAAACTCCGCAATCACCTGCCGACACGCGCCGCATGGCATCCGGCTTCCGGGCGGATCGTTTTCTTTCGCGTTGGCACAGGATACGACAAGGCGAGTAAACCGTTTCGCGCCCTGCGCAATCGCGCTGAACAGAGCCACCCGCTCGGCGCAGACGGCCAAACCGTAACTGGCGTTTTCAATATTGACGCCCGTAGTCAGCCCCAACTCCGACTCGACCACCGCCCCCACCGGAAAACGCGAATACGGGCAGTAGGCAGACTGCGCCGCCTGCCTTGCCCGTTCCACCAGTTGTTGTTCCTCATCTGTTAAGTTGCGCATATCAAACGTTCGCCACTTCCCGTTGCGGTAAAATCAGCGCGTTCGATCGTGCCGCCGCCGAGAACGATCTGGCCCGCGTCTTCGCCTTCGCCGCCGTAGAAGACGGCCGCCTGTCCGGGCGTGACGGCGCGTTGCGGCGTCGTCGAAATGCGCCTTCTACCGTGTCGGGCTCCTGCCCGAGCGTTAATGTGGCGGGCGCGGCCTGTCCATTGTAGCGGATTTTCGCCAGAACGGGCAAGGGGCTTGCCAGTTCGCTCCATTTCGGCTTCCAGACTGCTGATCGCGCTCCAGTTGCAGTTGTCCGCGACAAAACCGGGCATGAACAGCTCCGCGTCCGTGCCGACGATGACCGTGTTCGTGTCCGCGTCCAGAGCGACGACGAAGAGCGGGCCGTGATTGCTGGCCGGAAGCCGCTTGCGCTGCCCGATGGTGTAGAACGCGATGCCGAGATGCTCGCCCACCACTTTGCCGCTCGTGTCCACGATCTTGCCGGGGCGCAGCGACGCCGGGCGCTTTCTCGCTCAGGAACGAGACGTAGCCCTCTTTCGGCACGAAGCAGATTTCCTGCGAGTCGGGCTTGTTGGCGAGCGCGAGTCCCCATTCGCTGCGCGATGCGGCGCGTCTCCTGCTTGCCGGACAGATGGCCGAGCGGCATCAGGGTCTTGCTCAAGTGACTTCTGCGTGAGCGTGAACAGGGCATACGACTGATCCTTGCCGTCGTCGAGCGCGCGCAGCAGTTCGTAGCGCCCGCTGTTCTCGTTGTAGCGGATACGGGCATAGTGTCCGGTCGCCAGATAGTCCGCGCCCAGATTTTCGGCCTGCCGCAGCAGTTCCTCGAACTTCACGCTGCGGTTGCACTCCACGCAGGGGTTCGGCGTCCGGCCCTTGCTGTACTCGGACGACGAACTTATCGATGACCTTGTCCGCGAAATAGTCGCGGAAGTTGAGGACATAATGCGGAATGCCGATTTTCGCGGCGGCGCGCCGCGCGTCCTCGACCGCGCCGAGCGAACAGCACCCGCCGTACTTGCCCTGATCGGCGTGTTCCTGCCAGATTTGCAGCGTGATGCCGATGACATCGTAGCCCTCCTGCTTCAGGAGGGCTGCCGTCACCGCGCTATCCACGCCGCCGCTCATCGCGGCGACTACCGTTCCCTTGCTCATCATACTTTCCTGTTTCATGGGGCGTAAAAACCCCGAACAACCCTGTCTGTACTACGCTCCACATCGTAATGGCGTTTCGCCTGCTTCATTATCCCACATTAACGCCCCTGCTTCAACCCTCCAAGCTTCAAAGCGTCTCGGTTAATCCCGCCGCCTGTTCCCGATAGCGCATCATCTCCTCTAAAAACTGTTCGCGCGTGTTTTGGGCCGTGAAGGCGGAATCAGGCACGAGAATGGCGGTCGTGGAAGCGGTATGTATGAGTATGCCCGTTTCCGCAGGCGTGATTTTGCTGATGCCGCTCCACTGGATTTCCGTTTTGACTCGCGGCGTTACAGAGGTGATGCCTTCGGCGGCAATCGTGACTTCATGCGTCCCGAAATAGCCTCTTTCCCGCGCCTCCGTAATCGCCTTCGTTACCCGGCGGCGCGTACAGTAATTCCAGTACAGCGGGTAGAAGCACAGCCACGCGAGGGCAACGATCAACATGCCGATAAGAAAGCCCGCGTCTCCCATAGCCAGCCATATCAGACCTAAAATCAGGTAGATCATAGGAACACCCCATATGGAACGCCGTTTCCTGCGCTGCGTATCCGGGTCGTGCCTGACAAAATACTGGTTCAGGCGCGTAAAGTCTTCAGGCGTAAACTCGTAGGTTACTTTCATAGGAATTACCTTTTTGTCACGCTACTTTCCTACGCGCCTTTGCGTTAGCAGTATGCTTTTGAATAAGCGTTGTCAACTGTTGATATTCGGACATAGGGAAGGGATAGGTCACCCAGCGCAGCAAATAGCCCTCTTCGCCAAACTCCATCAGAACATGATATAACTGACTCTGCACCTGTGTCGCCATGCGAAGCAGCGAGCATCGCGTTTCAAATAATATCTCCCCTTCTTCATCTCGCCGGTGTGTAAATGCGTCGTCAAACAGCCGAATTTGCAGGCCTATGTTTTCGCCGGGCCGCCGCATAATCCAGCGAAATTCTCCCGGTTCTTCCTGCCATGAACAGATTATTGTTTCCAGTTCAGTTGCGCAGAACAACCGAATTACACTGCGCGTCAAATCGCCGAGCGCGTCCGAAAGGTAAGACGCGCTTAACGGCTGAACCTTTTCAGATGAAGCCACCTGCGCTTTTGCCCATCCATGTTCCAAAAGCGTAAAATTGAAGGCGAAACCGGCCATATCTCAGCCTCTCGGCATTAGCCGAGTCGAGAGAACCGGCTTTGTCCACAAAATAATAGACGGGGATTATAGCGTGATTAATCCTGCCGCCTGCTCCCGATAGCGCATGGTGGCTTCCAGAAATTCTTCGCGTTGCGTTTGGGTAACGAAGGCCGAGTTGGGAATAATGTGGGCTACTTTTGGGCTGATGTACACGTAGACGCCATGTTCGCCAGCAACTACCTCTTTCACTCGTTTCCACTTTATTTCCACTTTCGTATCCTCGCCTGCTGAGATAAATCCTGTGGGAGTGATTTCAAAAGTGCGCCTGCCAAAAAGGTCATACTCTCGGCTCGCCTTGATAAACTTCTTCATGTAGTAATTTACGTGTTGCTTCCACAAAGGCAAGGCGATACCCAACCAAACGGCTGCCAGCAGCAAGAAAGGAATGGCTGCGGCAGAACTATCCGTCAGCCCACTAAATACGGCAAGAAACAGAAAGAGCAGGGACGGAACAACGATGAACTGTTGCTTGCTGCGTCTTACCGAGGGGGTTCGAGCGAGATAGTTGAGATTGCAATTAATATAATCTTGTGTCGTCAGCTCATACTCTAACTGCATGGGGCAGGTTACTCCTCACGCGATACTTCATAAGTTAGAAAGTCGTGGGCGAGCAGGGTGTTCGGGAAGACGGACTGCGCTTCGGCCAGCAGTTCGCCCAATCGCTGCCCCGCCTCGTAACGCGCGCTGAAATGGGTCAAAATCAGCGTTTTTGCGTTTGCTTTTTGCGCCACCTGCGCGGCCATCAATGCCGTCGAGTGTCGCGCCCGCTCCGCCTGCATCAACTCTTCCTGCAAAAATGTCGCCTCGTGAATCAGCACGTCAGCATTTTGCGCCAGTTCTACGGCGTTGGGCGTGTAAATCGTGTCGCCGCAAAAGACCACTTTGCGCCCTTTGATTGTCGGCCCGATTAAACTACTCCCGTCAATCACGCGCCCGTCGTCCAGCGTGACCGTGCCGCCGTTTTTCAGTTTGCCGTACAGCGGACCGGGCGGAATCCCCATGTCCCGCGCCTTGTCCACATCGAAATGCCCGGTCTGATCCTTTTCCACGACCGCATAGCCGTATGCTTCCACCCGATGCGCGACCGCAACGCACTCCACGCGGTACCACTGGTCCTCATAAATTGTACAAATGCCGCCTGCTTTTCCCCCGCGAACGGTTTCCACTTTTAAGGGAAAAGCGAGATGCGATTGGCTGAGTTCCAGCGACGCCCGGATATACTCGCCCAACCCCTGCGGCCCGTACAGCGTAATGGGCGTGGTTCCGCCGTTCTGCATGGAACGGCTGGCGAGCAGTCCCGGCAGGCCGAAAATATGGTCGCCGTGCAGATGCGTGAAAAACATCCGCTCCAACTGGCTGAGTCGGAGCGGCGAACGCAATATCTGGTGCTGAGTGGCCTCGCCGCAATCGAACATCCACAGCCGCGCCTGCTGCGGAAGCTGCAAAGCGATGCTGGTGACGTTGCGCGTTCGGCTCGGACTGCCCGCCCCGGTTCCTAAAAACGTAATCTTCATACTCACCCTGACAGCGAAACATCTGACGAAGTATGCACATATATTACACCACCAAGACACCAAGTACACCAGGAAAGACAAGGAAAAGATGAGACAAGCAGGCTTTCCTCCTTTTCCCCTTCGTGTACTTGGTGTCTCGGTGGTGTAATCTCCCCTTATGTTTGCGCGGTCCATTCGGGGGCGCTGACCTCTTTCCAGCGGGCATGGATGGCTTGCTCCAATGCCTGCGGGAGGGGACCGGCTTCCAGCAGTTGCGCGTTGCTTTTCCAGCGTTCCGGGTGCGTGGTTCCGACGATGGCGGTATGTACTCCGGGCAGGCTCAATGTCCAGCGCAAGGCAATTCCCGTGATGTCGTTGGCGTCGCTGTTCAAAAAGTCGTATTTGAGTTCCTGCAGCCGTTCCCAATACGCGACCACATAGTCGTTATCCGGTTTGGCGTCGTAACGCCAGACCGCGTTGGCGATGGGACGCTTCACGATCACGCCCATGTCGTGCTGTTGAGCGAGCGGCAGAATCGTGTCTACGGCGATCTGGTCGGCGATACTGATGGACGTTTGCAGCGTGTCGAACGCGCCGCACTCAATGGCGTATTTCGCGTGTTCGTTGTCGCCGCTGTAGCCGATGAACCGGGTTTTGCCCGCCGTCCGCGCTTTTTGCAAAACCTCGATCACTTCGCCCTTGCGCAGAATGTCTTCCGAGCAGCTATGCAGTTGCACCAAATCTACGTAGTCCGTTTGCAGGCGTTGCAGGCTGCGGTCAATGCTCTGCTCCAACAGTTGCGGACTCCAATCCGGCAGATCAATGCCCGACGCATGGCCGCATTTGGTGAACAGAAAGAAATCTTTGCGCCGATGCCCGACCGTCTGCCCGATCTTCTCTTCACTGTCGGCGTAACACTCCGCCGTATCAATGATGTTCAGGCCCGCGTCCAGCGCGCTGTTGAGCAACGCCTCGACCGTCGCCACCGCCGCGCCCTGAAACCCGATTTCCGCGCCCCCGAATCCGAGTACGCTCACTTCCATGCCCGTCTTGCCCAAAACTCGCTTTTCCATAACCGTACCGCCTCCCCGCAAAATTGATGACACTGCTATTACGCTACAACCACGCAGAAGTCACACGGCACGGGGAAGAAAAGGAGAAAAGGAGAAAAAGGAGAAAAGGAGAAAATGAAATTGGGAACCGCGCAACACGCGAAATGAACGAAAAAAGGACAAAAGGAAAAGGAGAATAGACAGAATTAACAGGATTTTCAGGATTACACAGGATTACAAACAAACGTTGTAAGGGCTTGATTCATCGCGCCCGCCGTTTCTGATTCATTAGGCCTTTCTGTTGTTCTTATCCGTGTATATCCGTGTCCTCTGTGGTTTATCTTTCCTTTTGTCTTTTTTCGTTTATTTTACGTGTTGCGCGGTTCCCAATTTCATTTTCTTTACAACAATGGCCGGAAGAAGTCGGCGGCGGCGCGGAGGTTGGCCTGGCGCTGTTCGGGCGTGTATTTGCCGAAGGATTCGTCTTCCAGGCAGATGTCGCGGTCGTAGCCTGCCGTGTGCAGAATTTGGATGTAGCGGGCGTGGTCTATGTCGCCCTCGTGGATGGGCGAAACGTATTTGCCGTACTCGTAGCCCATTTCGCGCTGCGTTTCGCGCATTTCGGGCGGGTACGCGATGTTCTTGATGTGCGTGTGCTTGACGCGATGCGCGAACTGCTCGAAAATCTCATAGACTTTCGACAGCGGCCAGCCGCGCCAGTAGAAGTTGCCGGAATCCAGCGTCAGGCCGAGCCGGGGCGAATCGACGCGCGCCAGCAAGCCCTCGATAAAATCGGGATCGTTGCCCTGAAAGCCGTGATTTTCGATTCCCAGATCAACGCCCGTATGCGCGGTTGCGCCAGAATTTGCTCAACCGCTTCCGCCACAAGCTGCTGCCGCTGTTCCAGAGGCAAATCTTTTTCCCCGCTCATCACGGCGTCAATGCGAACGGCAGGCGCGCCCAACGCCTGCGCCGCCTGAACCGCGCGAACCGCCCAGGCGATCTCGGCCGCCTTATCGGGCGCGTTGAAATTGGTTCCCATGCACAGCGCGGCGATGTGAACGGCTTCCGCCCGCGCCTGCCCGTGCAGTTCGTCCATGTCGGTTTGTGACGCAATATTCAGACGCGTTCGCGGCCCTCCGGGTCCCGCTCAGGCGCAATGGCGGGAACGGTATCGTCCCGCTTCACCCACAACTCCACGCCCCGTATGTTCAGGTCGCGCAATCCTTCAGCCAGCGTTTTATAGCCCGCCGCAAAGACAATCTCGTCGCGTATGGAAAGATACATAAGTCTCCTTCGGAGATACGAGATACGAGATAGGAGATACGAGTCAATGCCTGCTTTGCACAGCCTTTGTTGCCTGAGAAGCCACTCGTATCTCCTATCTCGTATCTCGTATCTCATCCCTTATTCAAATACAATACGCCCCACTGTCCGATCTCTTCAAAGCCCAGGCGGCGGTACACGCGACCGGCGACGGGGTTTTCGTAGAACAGGCAGGGCATTTTGCCGTCGCGCTGCAAGTCCAGACACAGAGCGGCGGTGCAGGCGGCCGCGTAGCCTTTGCCCCGCGACGCGGGGTTGGTGAAGACGCCGCCGATCAAGCCCGCGTCGCGTCCCTCCATGTTGAGCAGGGCGCAGGCGGAAATACGCGCGGGAGTGCGCCCGCTCAACGGTTCTCTTCCACCACAAACACGCGCGTTTCCGCCAGTTTCGCCTGCACGTTGTCGCGCGTCCGGAACATCGTGTACGCCCCGGCGTATAAGCGCGGCCAGCATGTCCAGATCTTCCGGGCGGGCGCGGCGGGCAAGCCGCAGGGTTGCGGGCGGGCAGCGGGGCGGAACGGCCAGCCGCATATACACGCTCTGCTCCAGGCCGTTTGTTGTGTAGCGGCGCAAATTCGCGCGTACTCGCCGCACGGTTTCCATGGTTCCCCGGACGCCGAACAGCCCGGTTTCGCCGTCAACCGTAGGCGCGAACGCGGACGCCGCGCTCCCCTCCAGATCGGCAATGATAGCCGTGTTGTTGAAACGCAGCAGGATGCCGTTCAGGGCGCGTCCGTCCGGCGTGAAGGCTCCCCACGCGCGGATCATCGCCCCCTCAAATCCGTACACTTCCAGATTCATGCGCGGCGTCAGGAACCGCAGGGGGTCCTTGCGGTACAAATCTTCCAGAAGGGGCGCATCCGCCGCCGTTAGCAGTCGAACCAGCAAAGACATGATAACTGACCTTCAACACCGCCCGTATACGAGACTGTCTGCGGCGTTACTTTCGGCGTTGATGCCCGGAACTCCTTGTACGAATGTACGAACGCGCCGCGATATTATCACGCGCGGGCGGCGCGGTTGTGGTATACTAATTATAGAAGTCGCTGAAACGTCGAAACACTAAAGTATCGAGTAGCAAGGGAGAATTCCAATGGCAAAAGCAGCAAGCAAGGGTACGTCCAAAACCAACGTTACCGCCCGCGCCGAACTGAAGACGCAGCAGATCACCTGCCGCATCTGTGGCACCAAACCGGATGTGGTTCGTCAGTTGACCCCCGCCGGCAAAGCGGTCATGTACCGCAAGTGCTGCGCGGCAGCCGGTATCGCGGCCTGATCGCTGATACCGATGATTCATAAACGCCCGTTCTTCGCAGGGAGAACGGGCGTTTTGCTGATTGGAAATTGCAGAGGGTTCAGCCCCCTTTATGAGGAGGGTTCAGCAAGCGGAACCCCTACGATTTACTAGGCCGTTGGGCGCAGTTTGTAGTTTAGATTGGCGAGAGGGTTCAACAGTTCGGGCAGTTTTGTATTCAGATGACCCTCCTGTTCGCCCGATTCCAGCACTTTCCATTGAAGCGAAATGGATTCCAGCGTGTTAAAGGAAACCTGTTTCTGCTGTTCAAGGGGAAGCCGCTGCAAAAGTGTGCGACAGCGTTTTAAGAAGTGCTGTTCGCACAGGCGCTTGCCCGGTTCCAGTGGAAGCGCAGTAGCAAGGGGCTGCCACATTCCCTCCTGCTCGGAAGCGGAGGGCAGATAAAAATCGTGCTGCATTGGTTTGGCGTCTGTACCAGTTTTGGTGTCTGTGCCGGTTTTGGTGTCTGTGGTGGTTTTCGTGTTTATGATGGTGTACCTCTCACTGTTATACGTATGCGGCAGGCATAAGGTTGAAAAATATTCTGCGGAATAGTAGCGTTCCTGTTTTTACGCGGGTTACGCCTCGCTTTCAGGTGTTTTTGCGTGTTTCGGCAAGTTCCGGCAGGTCAACAGCCCGCCCGCGTAGAATATAAGCGCATCTATACTTATAAGGAAACCTCTTTGACACCTCCCCTCGTTGGCAGTTTCGCGCTTGTGCTTCATTCCCACATTCCTTACGTTCTCGCGCATGGCCGCTCGCCACACGGCACGGATTGGCTGTCCGAAGTGGCGGCGGAAACCTATATTCCCCTGCTGGACGCGCTGTTTCGGCTTGTCGAGGAGGGCATTTCACCCCAAATCACGGTTGGCCTGACGCCTATTCTAATGGAACAGCTAGCGGATATAGCTTTTCACGCGGAGTTCGACGCCTATTTACAGCACAAAGTTCAGATGGCGCGCGACAATCAGGCGCAATTCACCCGCGAAGGCGACATGCACCTGTTAGGGCTGGCGCACTACTGGGAAAATTTCTATACTCATATCCAACAGCAGTTTCAGGAAACGTATGCGCGGAACCTTCTCGGCGCGTTCGGCCAGTTACAAGCAGACGGACATATTGAAATCCTGACGAGCGCGGCCACGCACGGCTATTTGCCCCTGCTCGGCACAGACGCCGGCATACGGGCGCAAATCGCGCAGGGCGTACAAACATACGTGAAGCATTTTGGACATCGTCCGCGCGGCTTCTGGCTGCCGGAGTGCGCGTATCGTCCGGGCTACGCCTGGAACTCGCCTGTCGAGAAGTTCCGTACGCCAACCCCGATTCAGCGCAAAGGCATCGAAACACTGCTGGCCGAACAGGGCTTGCGATATTTTTTCGTGGATTCGCATCTGCTCAAGGGCGGCGAAGCCATTGGCGTGTACCGGGATCGTTTTGGCGGATTGGAGGAACTCTGGGCGCAGTTCTCCGAAACCTACACGCCGGAAATCGCCGACCGAACGCCCTACACGCCCTATCGCGTTCAAGCCGAAACAAACGCGCCCCTACCCAACCACCAACAACCAACCACCAATCACCAAGACCTGACTGTTTTCAGCCGTGACCCGCAGACGGGGGCGCAGGTTTGGAGTGGCGAAAGCGGCTACCCCGGCGACCCGTATTATCTGGAGTTTCACAGAAAGCACTATCCCGGTTATCTGCGTTACTGGCGCGTGTCCGACAATAAACAGGATTTGGGCGGCAAGCAACTCTATGAACCCCGAACGGCGCAGGGGCGAGTACAGGAACACGCGCGGCATTTTGTCGGCGTGATACGCGACACGCTGCGGGAACACAAGAAGCAGTATGGCACAAACGGCCTTGTGACCGCCATGTACGATACGGAACTGTTCGGGCATTGGTGGTTCGAGGGGCCGGAGTTCCTGTATTACGCGCTGAAACGCCTGCATGAAGACAGCGACATTGCGGCTGTAACCTGCGGAACCTACCAACAGGAGAATCCGCCCACGCAAACCGTGTCCCTGCCGGAAGGCTCGTGGGGCGAGGGCGGCTACCACTGGACATGGCTCAACGAGGCAACGGCATGGGTATGGGAGAACATCTATGCGGCGGAGCGGGAAATGACCGCATTGGCGCAACAGTACGGAGATGTGGCGAGTGTGCAGCCCATTCTGAAACAGGCGGCGCGGGAACTGCTTCTGCTGGAATCGTCCGATTGGACCTTCAACATCAGCACGTATGCCAGCCGCGATTACGCCGAGCAACGCATCAAATACCACTACGAGAAATTTACGCAGTTAGCCGCGCTGACACGCCGCGCCGCCACATTCCCAACGCCTCTCACGCCCGCTGACCAAACCCTTCTGGAAGAAATCCGAACCCGCGACCATTGCTTTGACGACGTAAAACCGGAATGGTGGAAGAGCAAGGATGAAGGATGAAGGATGAAACTGCTCCTGTCTATATCTACCTTGCAAGTAAATCAAACAAGGTTAGAGCAGTATTTCATCCTTCACCCCTCATCCTTATCTTTTGATCTTCCCCGTGACCGTTGCCACCGCGCCATCGGTGTACTGGATGTCTACGCGATAATACTGCGCGGCGTACGCGTCGCGGTTAGCGGCGAATGTCACCGGCTTACCATTGGAGGCCGTGTTGGAAACGATAGGCAGATGGTACCGATTGAGCAGGGTGACGTTCATCGCGTCAATCAGGGCAGGATCGCCAAGCCATCTGATATGCAGGTTGAAATTGGCGTCCTGCGTCGCTCCAATCATCTGCTTCAGGGATACGGGTCTGGCTGTAGAAATGTCCGTGCTTTGCCCGGTTCCGGCTTGCGTATTGGCGTTGCGTCCACTGTGAACCGGGAGGCGGTTAATTCCCCCGTTGCTGCCGCTAAGAGAAGCAATGGTTCCGCCGTTTGTGAGGGCGAAATCGGACGGCTGGCCGTTCGGCCCGACAAAATACGCGCCGTTCGGGTTGATGACCGTGAACCCACCATTAAGAGGGCTGTCTATCACGCTGATATTGCTGCCCGCGTACACGCTGCCCAATCCATTTGCCGCATAGCCATAGGGATAGCCGCCGAAAAGGGTAGGCAGGCCATACCCGAAGTAGGCGGCGGAAGCGAACGGGCTGGTAGAGCCGCCCAAGCCGTAAAAACTGGAAGCGTAGCCGCTGTTCAGCGCGCCGGTGGGAAAGGCCGCCGCGCCATTCGCGCCGCCGAACACGCCGTAGTTCTGCGTATTGGTGTTAAATCGGTTCGTTGTATAGGGCGCGGAGGGCGACAGGCTGACGGGCTTCGCGCCGTAGGGAAGGTTGCCGTAGGGCGTGGAAACGACCTGCGCCCTCGCGCCAATAAGCGATAGCGTCAGGGCTGCCGCTGTAAAAATCGCGTAATTTGCTTGTTTGGTTTGCTTGCTGTTCATTTGTGTTACCTCTAAACCGACATACTTTTGTCATCGTGGACACTATACCAGACTCGTATTTGACGCTTGAAGTTCCCAATAAAATTCGGCTCCCGCCTGCCGAATGGCAAGCCGAAGCCGAATGTTCCCGCGTGCAGGGATGTCTGTATGGATGCAAGGCATGCAACCGTTACTGCGGCAATTTGATGACGGAGCGGATCACGTTGCCGGTTTCCATCTCGTGGAAAGCGTCTTCCACGTCGTCAAGCCCGATTACGTTTGTCACCATTTCGTCGAGTTTCAGTAGCCCTTGCAGGTACAGTTGCGCGAGGAGGGGAAAGTCGTGGGAGGGCAGGGTATCGCCCGCGTGACAGACGGCAAGACCCGCTTTGTTCCAGTACACGCCCGTATCAATGTTGCCGACGTTGAGCGTGACCTCATCAGTCGGGCCGGGAAAGCCGATATTGACGGCAGTGCCGCCATAGTTGACCATGCGGACGCACTGCTCCACGCACTTCATCAGGCCGGTCGCCTCATACGCGAAGTCCACGCCACCCTCATATCCCGGCCACGCATCCGTGACAAGGCCGCGCACTGCCGCAACGGGATCGCCATCGAGCGCGTTGACGGTGTGGGTCGCGCCGTAATCTTTGGCCCATTGCAGTTTGACCGGGTTGACATCAACGGCGATAATGGTTTTGGCGTGGGCCAGTTTCGCGCCCTGTATCACGCTCAGGCCAACCCCGCCGCAGCCCACAATGGCAACGCTCGCCCCCGGCCAGACATGCGTGGTGTTCATGGTCGCGCCCACGCCCGTAATCACGCCGCAGGCGATCAAGCAGGCTTTATCCAGCGGCATCTCTTTCGGCATTTTGACTGCCGCCTTGCCATGCACAACCGTATGCGTGGAGAACGTGCCGCAGCGCAAAACCTGCGAACATAACGCCCCGTCGCGCTTGCGGTGAATACGCTGTTTGGGACGCAGGGCCGCGTAGCAGTGGCGCGGATCGCCCCGCCGACACGCGGGACACTGTTCGCACGGGGCGCGGTACGCGATGACAACCGGATCGCCCGGCTGCAAATGCGTCACGCCCTCCCCCACCTGTTCCACATAGCCCGCGCCCTCGTGTCCCAGCACAATCGGGAACTTCATCCCGCCCCCGTTCTGGTTTTTGATGGTCAAATCCGTGTGGCAAACCCCGCTCGCTACCACCCGAATCATCACTTCCCCCGGCCCCGGCGCGTCCACCGTAATGTCTTCCAGCGTGGCGGGCGTTCCCGCCTCATTCAGCAATACCGCCTGCCCATCCGTCGTTGGCATGTCCAATCTCCTTAAAAATTATTAACCACGGGGAACACGGGGGACACGGGGAGGAGAGGAGATAAAGAAGAAAGTTGTGTTCTCCCCTTTTCCTCGCCCCGTGTTCCCCGTGTTCCCCGTGGTTTACTCCTCTTTATTCATTCGCGGCGGGCAGGGGAATCTCCTCTGTTTCCAGAATGTGTTTGGCAGCCGTTTGCAGATGCGTAAGCAGTTCGGTAATTACCCGCCGCAGCCAGAAGCGTTCGACAGGCAGGCCGAGCGGCCAGAAGGGGGCTGAAAATTCCATGCGGTCGGTCAGGCGCGTCCGGTTGTCAGGGAGGGCTTGCATCCAGTGGTCGTGCCGCCACACGCCAAACGGCCCGCGTACCTGCTCATCGCGGAAGTAAGCGCGGTCAGGGTGGGGCTGTCCGGGCGCTTCAAAGACGGTGATACGCGAGGCCAGCGGCCAGTGGATGCCGCCGTACCTGCCGCGCAGCCGAACCGTCGTGCCGAGTTTGAGCGGCACATCGCCGGGATCAACGAGTTCTTCCTGCGTGTGCGGTGGCGACAAACGCGCATGGTTGCGAATATCCGTCAAAAACGCGAACACCGTTTCCAGCGGCGCGTCAATCTCTACGAAGCGTTCAAGGGTTTGCATAGCGGCTCTTAAATAAAATCTATATTCAATATCAATGCCAAGTTGAAGTCTGCGTACAAATCAGGAGGGATACACCATCCTCGAAACGAAATATACGTCCAGCAGCTTAAACTTCGTTACGAGCCAACAATCACGCAACTTTTCCTTTTATTATAGAGTCACATTTAAGAAGTGAGCGAAATGCACAGACAGGGTGACTGAAATGCAAACTGATGCTACAATACTACTTAGTCAATTTGAACCGTTGGATCAACTGTTCAAAGCTATTGAGAATGTACAATATCCATCTATGGCAGACTTAGCAATGCTAGTTACTCGTTGTACATCTTGTGTCAATCGAATAGCTGGCCCAAACAGCGACTATGCTGCAAGGTTGAGAGAAGAAGCCCAGCGTAAGTATATGGGATCAGGCCTAAGTATTCTGAATGTGCGTGGTGTTTACGGAGTTACTCAGGCATTAAAAGCAGACATTTCGGCTGGCTACCTTACGACCTTGCGTGAGTTGATCCATGCCGACCTGTTCTCAGACTTTCTTGAAAATGCTCAATATTTCCTTAGCGAAGGCCATAAGGACCCTGCAGCAGTAATAACAGGTGGTGTCTTGGAGGAGCATTTACGGCAACTATGCCAGAAGAATGGTATTAAACTGGAATTTACAAACACGAGGGGAGAAGTCAAGCATAAGATGGGTGACACTCTCAACTCCGATCTGTACAAAGCGAATGTGTACGGCAAACCAGAACAAGCGCAAGTAATTGCTTGGCTCGCTCTGCGAAATATGGCCGCGCATGGTAAGTATGGTGATTACACACAAGAACAGATTGCTCTGTTTTTACAAGGTTTGAGAAACTTTATTGCCATGTTTCCTGCTTGAAACAGCACGTACTTGACCAAGGTAGAACAGTATACTAACCCAAGCCAACATGAACTTCGTTCACCGCGCTACATGAAAATAGTAGACTAACGACGAGTTCAGGTTGCTCTTTTCACAACAGTTGCTACCTTAACTTCCCAATCTTGAAGATTTGGCGCAAAGTGCTACCTTCTGTACGCGCCTATCTCAAATACGGCTTAAGTTAGCAAGTTGGGTTATACTACGATGTAGGAGTTCTGCTTGCTGAACCCTCATCAAACACAGGGCCGACTAGAAATGCCTCTGCTGAACTGTTCTACCTGATCGAGTACTGCTGAGCGTTGCATAAAGAAATCAACTTGCCCGGTCGCTGGAACTGGTAGATATGATCCTAAGTGGGACGTTCGCACGGTTCTGGATTTTACTTCTTTATGCAACGCTCAGTAGAAGAGCATGAGAGATAATCCACAATTTTCAACGATCAAAAGAAAGGGTTTAGGAACCTGTTAAAGGTAGGCAATAGGCGAACCCAAAGACGCCTGCTTGAGCCGCTTTTTCATAGCGAGCCAATATGAAATGATCGCCTGGAGGGTCGAAAATTATCATGGAACAATCCGAAAAAAGCAACGCCACAGTGGAGGCCAGTACGATGAAGCCAACCTCGAAGCTCTACAGTCAGTACAAAAACTGCGTTTTGAGGATAACGACCAAGAATAAAGAAGGTGATCTTGTAACCGGATCTGGCTTTCATATAGGTGGAGGATACATCGCGACTGCTAAGCATGTAATCGAGTCAGGCGAGCTGGAAGAGATTACTGACTGGACCGGAACAGTTACGGTCGCTTGTAAACGGACTCTCAAGCCTGAAAACCCCAAGATTGACTTGGCTGTATTAGAGACAGATTTCAATCTAGACGGGAAACACTCGTTTATACCACTTGGGGGCCATTTGGACGATTGGTTAGGCGATGAATTCGTTCTGACCGAAGTGGTTGTAATCGGCTATCCGCGTATACCATGTTCGTTAGGCGGCGATCTAGTTGCAGCGTCAGGTGAAGTAAACGCAGTCATCGACAGATATAATGCACCTCATGTCCATTTTATTATATCTACGATTGCCCGTGGCGGGTTTAGTGGTGGACCAGTTATAAGCGAATGGGGGTTTTTGCTCGGCGTATTCATCGAATCTCTTACTCATATGGACCAATCATCTGAGAACGGATTTTCTGCCATCATATCCATTGAACCTTTATTGGTACTCCTTCACGAAAATAATATAATAATCGAGGGTAATGAAAATGTGGTCACTTCGGTTATCATTGAAGAAGGCGCAATACCTAACTCACCTTACGCAGGCGCACTCATGCCTTTGAGCAGTTGTAGTTCGCGGTAGGCGCTGGCAAGGGCCGCTTTGTAGAGCCTGCCTTTCATCGCAAAATGGTTCAAGCGCGTCTGCAAACGCAGACTTTCCAACTTCACATACGCCCATAAACAGGCGAAGATATGGTTGCTCTGGGTCCGAATAGTTTTGGTCGGCGACTTGGCGAAACTCGCATTGCTCTTGACCGATTTGTGATACTCTTCCACTTTCCACCGTTTTTGGTAGATCGTCTGGATGTCGCAACCGCTTAACGTCGTGTCACTCGTCACGAGATAGAGAACGCCCTGGCTGCCGTCCTTGTTTGTAAAGACCTGCTTACACAGCAGAAGGGGGAAGTTTACCCCCTCCAGCCAGATGTTCAATACGGCGTCCGCTTCGCAGCAAAGCGAGGATACGGGCATATAGCGGCCTGCCAACTTGTCTTCCTGGGACAAAGCCACCTTGCGGTTGGCCTTAATCGGGAAGATAAAGTCGGTTTTGCCTTCGTTTTTGAGGTGCATCATCGTTTCTGCCGCGCTGAACCAAGCGTCGGCCAGGACATAGCGAAAAGGCAATTGGTTCTTCTGACATTGCGCCACCATCTCGCGCAGGTATTCGTTCTTGGTCTTGGGACACACTCGCTTGGGTTTGCCCGTCTTCTTATGCGTTTCCCAAGCCGACTTTTGGATCAACTCGAAGGCAACGGGCAGAGCGGCAGTGGGCGCGCGATACAAACAGGTCAGAATGTTGATGCCCTTCACGTTGCGGTTGAAGCAATGATCCCAATGCCAGCAAATGAGTTCGCTTTCATCCGTATAGAGTTTTTCTTCGATGCTGTCATCGAAGACCAGAACTGCGTCTTCACATTGTACCTGCCGTACCAAGGGTTTGACCAGATGCCACAGGTCCGAAGAAGTGAAGTCACGTCCTGACAAGAACCGCGTGATCTTGTCGTGGCTAATCGCGCCGTCGAGCAGGGTGGAAAGGCCCGTCGCGGTAGTCAGGCCGAACGAACAAAGGAGATAGTCTGAGTAAAGGTCCAGAAGTTGTTTGTCCATGACACTATTCTACCGTCAACAACAGCAAATCTGTGACTACAAACTGCTCGCCTGCGTAAGGTGAGTACCTAATATACGGGCATCTGACGAATGCGGGTGACGGTACGGAATGTGTCAAGGATTTTGAGACAAAAAGCGAAAGTATTTTTATGTAGCGAGCAGTCATTCCTCGCCACTCAACCGGCAACCGGTGCTGTGCCTTCGCCAACGGGCAACGCAGGCGCATTGATCCAGACGACGTTCGGGTAACTGCCCCGCCTGCGGACGCTCTCGAAAGCGTTGCGGATGCGCGGCATAGGCGTTATCTAACGTGACTTGCCGCTGCGCCAATACCTGCGTTGCTTCGCCGAAATGCACCTGTTCGGGCGTAAGCAACACCAAGCCGGTATGGTGGTGGCACGTATTGTACCCGACAAAGTAGTCCTGGCAGAACGTCTGCGCGTCTTCCTGGCTGCTAAAGCGCTCCGGGAAGTAGGCGCTGTACTTCATCGTTTTGAACCCGGCTTCCGAGTACGGGTTGTCGTTGCTGACACGCGGGCGGCTGTGCGAACGGGTCACCTGCAACGAAAGTAAGAGCTGCGCTACCGACTGGCTTTTCATCGGCCCGCCGCGATCCGCATGGAGGGTGAGTTGGTTAGGCGCGATGTTGTATTTACGACAGGTTTCTTGCAGCAGCTTGTGCGCCAGGTATTGACACTCCCGGTCTGCGAGCATCCAGCCGACCACATAACGACTGTAGATGTCCATAACCACATATAAGTAATAGAAGCGACCCCGAATGGGCGTCTTCAAGTAGGTGATGTCCCATGTCCACACCTGATTAGGGCCGGTTGCCTTAAGTTCAGGTTTGCTATACGCCGGATGCCTGCGAACCCGCCGACGCTCACAGATGGCTTGGTGTTCGTGCAGCAGGCGATACATCGTGCGATAGGAAGCGTGATACACGCCTTCTTGCAGCAATTGCGCATACACCTGCCGGGGCGAAGCGTCTACAAAGCGTTCCGACAAGAGTAGATTGAGCAACAGGGCGCGTTCCTCTTCCGACAAGCGGCGAGGAGAACCCCGTTGTGCTTTGGGAACAAGGACGCCTTCTTGGATTGTGCCCGTACCAGCGTGTTGCTCCCGGTAGAAGCGGGCGCGGCTCAGTTGCACCGCATCACAGGCGCGGCCAATCCCGGTCGTTGCGCCCGCTTCGGCAACCAGGCTTATTCGGGCGGCGTTTCTTCCAGTGTCAGGTCGAGCAAGGCCGCTACTTTTTTTTGGAGTTCCAGCAGAACGCGCAGTTTCTGGTTCTCGGTTTCCAGAGCGGCCATCCTGCGGGCATCGCGTTGGCGGGCGGCTTCTTTGTCTTTGCGCTGCTTCTGCGCCTGGGCAGAGTTCTTCTCGCCCAACTGACCCGCCTCGCGCAGTTTGCGGAAGTTGGCAAGCGTGGAGGAGTACAGCCCTTCGCGGCGAAGCAGCGCCCCCAACTCTCCCGGCTTGACGCAGGCGTCGGCTTCTTTAAGGATGCGCAGCTTGTACGCAGCGGTAAAGCGGCGGCGCGTGGGGCGCGTTTGCACCTGCGCCTCCGGGCGCAGCGCGGGGGAGGGCGCGCTGTGGTGTCCATTGTTGGTGAGGCGAGTGGTTGGGCTGTCTGTCAACGGCGTATTCATCTGAGAAATCCATTCTCCGCCCTGGCGATCTACACTATTTCGTGTACGGGATTTTGTCTCAACCTATTGTGGCACACAGGGGTAGTGACTTTTCATTGAAAAGGGGGCATTTAAGTTACTGAGCGTTGCATAAAGAAGTAAAATCCAGAACAGAGTGAACACCGTACTTAGGATTATATCTACCAGTTCCAGCGACCGGGCAAAGTTAATTTCTTTATGCAACGCTCAGTAATGGCAAGTAAATCAAAGACATGAATCCAATCCAAACACTTACCTCTCAACTTTTTAGCCCTCTTGAGGTTTACGGTGAATCTCGAAGTTCTGGAATGTCTTCATATATCATGGTTAGCCAGTGTCCAATTTGCGTCCCACGAATTAAATGCTCATAAGACCGCCATGTTCTAATTATCCCCACCAGTTTAGCTTCAGGCTGCCAAATTATAGTATCCGGTCGCCAAGTATAGTCACCTACGGGTCTTGCTACCCAAACTCCTCCTCCGCTCATTCCGTCGCCAAGAGGAAGTTCGACACTTTCGCCACTTTCCAACGTATTACCTTCGTCAGTATAATCAATGATTATGTCATTCGATGTGTTCCATAATGGTTGTTCATCGCCATTGCTATCATAAGTAGTAGGCCAATTCATCGGATTCTATGGTAGTAGTTGAATGAGTAATTGAGTCAGCAGCTAATTCTCCTTCGCCCTCTTTAGTTTGCCATTCTTGTGGATAGCCGTGTATCAATAGCCAATCGTCAGGAACATGTACTGTGTCTGGTTTTAGTTGTGTCACATTGATGAAGGACTTCAAGGGCAGTTGAGTGGCATCAACCTCAAGCCAAGCAATATCAACTATATCTTGCTCTTTTCCTCCTCGGTATCCCATCCCAATCACAACATTACAATTGATTGCATGTGCTTCCTTACCGTTGACAACAAATATATTGCCATTGGATTGGGACATAACTACATGTGCCGCTGTAGCGATAAAGAAGCGCTTCCCTATGCTGACACAGGTTCCTGATCCCGTGTGAAAATACTGTCCATCTTCAGTTACTCCCCCTATAATGACAGAACGGGCGGAGATGTAGTGGCGAGTTGCGGCACTAGCATTGCTAATTATTGGATCGATTGCCATATCATCCTACTGATTGAGGGCTACATTGAGTATACGCCAAGACACTCTAATCGCACGAATTTTCATTATACATTAGGCGACGGCGAACTCGGTGTAAGGTCGCCTGTCAGGAGAATGGAATGCCAGAACGATGTCCTCTTTTGGAACGCCCGCCCGCAGCAAATCGTCCGTGATGCCGTCCTCTGTCCAATCCTCTTCCATCCAGATTTTGTCATTCTTGATACGTACATACACAATGGGATGAAACGCGCGTTTGCCGTCGCGCCAGCCGATGTCGAGCAGCATATACTGCCCTTTGGCGTCGTCGCAGATAAGTTCCGTCTCGATCTCCTTGTTTGTGGAGCCATAGACATAATAGGGCGACCGGGCAAGCGTTTCCCGAACTATGGCGGCGTAGGTGTCGCGTTTATCCATTGAACAATCTCCTCCGTTTGCGCTTCCACAATCAGAAGCGCCACACGATGCCGCACGCAAATCAATCGAAACGTTGGGCGAAGCGATAGCTTCCGGTAGGCGTCACTATCAATTGCAAGGTAAAGGTCGTAGCCGAGCGCGTTCATTTCCAGTAAGTCCCGGTAGATTTCATACTGGCCGAGCGCTAATTCAAATTCCCGCATTGGCGATGCGCCTGCGAAAGTTTTGACCTCCACAACAATGACGCGCCGTGTTCCGTCAGTATCCTCTTCGCGAAAAGCGCAAAATATCCGCGTAGAAACGATCTGACTCGTATTCGATAGTGAACGGCTCTTGTGTAATCGTCCAGCCGTCTTTGATAAGCGCGTTTCGTACCGCGCTATGAATTTTATCTTCTACAGGCATTCAGTTTTCCACAGTGAGAACAGAAGCGCGAATGATGTTTTGCTTCTCCTGCACAAGCTATATCAGGCGATGGCAAATTCGGTATAAGGCCGCATTTCAGGTTTGAGCAGCGCGTTCTTCACGGGTTGATGAATAAAATCTTGAGCGGGCATGAATAACCTCAACAAAACACGAGAGGGAGATGTACTTCTTTCGACTATGATACCACAGCCCAACTGCAAGATTTACTTCGCGTTGTCATTCGCGGCGGGCAGGGGAATTTCCTCTGTTTCCAGAATGGGACGGTTCTCGAAAGCAAATTCGACCTCATCTATCGTTCAAAAGGTTGAAGGACACTCTCTGTTACGCCCTCATGACAGACGCTTGACAAGGCGCGGAAGATACGGTAGCATGGTAAATGAAGAGAGATAGGGAAGTTCTCAATACTAACGGACTGAGACAAAACAGATGTATAGAACGGTCGCTCCTGTGAGCCGATCTCTGGATATTTCACCAAGCGCGAATGAAGCGGTTCGCAGCAAGATTCAGGACGCGCTTATCGCTCTTGACAATATCCACTGGTGTTGGCTATGGCCGGAACATGCAGAGGTTTGTATTGCGGACGTTGATTATCAGCAGCACAGGGGCGTTTTCAAAGATAGATGTGGCGAGTACCAGTGGTGGCCGCACCGGATCGTAGTTGCGAATGACTGCCCGATTGTGGAATTGGTATTCTATCACGAAGTCGGTCATCATCTGGATTATGTTTTTCTGGATACCGATTGCCGCTTTGCTTCGGAAAGAAGTTCGCTCCCTGCCATGCAAAGATGGCGTCAGGCGGTACAGGAAAGCGCGTTGGTACAGCGGTTAGCCGATGAGCAGAAGCGGACCTCCCCGACAGAACAAAGAGTTTACGATTATCTTCTGCATCCGACGGAACTATGGGCGCGAAGTTACGCCCAATACGTGCTTGAACAATATGGCACGAATGAAGGCAAGCGGCAGTTAGATGTCTTTCGGCATCCTGCTGACGGTCCGCAATGGCATTGGGACTCAGCAGAATTTCGCGCCATTCACGCGGCGATTGAGGATATGTTCGGGGATTTGGGATGGCTTCCCTGACAGATAATTCACTGTGTATCCGTGAGGAACATCGTTTGCAGCGACGGGAATACCAGCATGACTGTACAAGCATACGACTCGCCGAAAATGGCAGAAGCAACGGAACAAAAAGACCCGTTCCTGACCGCGCTTCGTGAAGGCAGGTTGGAAGGCAATATCACCGGTGACAATGACCTTCCCTATACGCTTCCTGCTTTTATCGAGGAGGAACCTCTCCTGCCGACTATGGCGAACCTGAATGGTGACATTGCCGTACTGTTTTCACCGGAACAAATCGCGCGCAGGGTTGCCGAACTGAGTACGCAAATCGTACAGGATTACGCTAAAACCGGAATGTCTGTGTGCCTCGTGGGAATGTTGCCGCAAGCCGCGTTGTTCGTTGCCGATCTGGTACGCGAAATTGGCAATCAACTGCCCGTAGAAGTGCAGTCTCTGGACATTTCGCAATTCCGGGCAACACAGCAGATTCCGTTTTCCGTTGCGGGTAAGCAGGTGTTGCTCGTAGACACTCTGATGCACACAGGGCAGACACTTGATGCTGTCATCAGCGCCCTTTATGAGCAACACCCGCGCAGGGTAAAAGCCTGCGTCCTCATCAACAAACTCCAAGAACACTATATCCCTGTGCCGGAAGTTCGCTATACGGGTTTTCAGGTTGAAGCAGGTTGGGTAGTTGGCTACGGCATGGATCAACACGTCTGCTTTCGGAACCTACCCTACATCGGCGTATCTACCTCTGACGAGCAGCCTTCATAAAACAACCTCGGTGTCGCCTTTACGCAGGAATACTATGGATACGCCACTGCCTGCGCAGACGAGACTGGAGTGCAAAATGATTTAGGAGGACATAGCATGGATCAGGAGCAGAAAACACAAGAGGCAGCACTAAGAAGGGCCGTAATGCAGGCGGCACGAGTTATCGTCGGCCAGAACCGTGTAGACCAAGATGACGAGCGTGTTACCATAGAGACAACTATAAATGAACTTTATGTTGTCATACTGCACCATGTATCGTATTTAATTGCGCCGGTGGAAGAACCCTGACTACCTCTCTAGCATGATAACACGGAGGACAATCAGAGTTCCTCTGGCTCACTCAAAGCCTTGCGCATCCATGTGGTCAGTTCCTCTTTGCTCATTTTGCCTGCGGCTACGTCCATCGTGACTTTTTCCAGTTCTTCCTGCGGCGGCAACTGCTCGATGTCTACGCCGTTTTGATCCAAAAACACGAGGGCGGATAGAACGCCCGCGCGTTTGTTGCCATCGGCAAAGGCGTGGTTGGCGGTAATGTGGAAAAGGTACGCCGCGGCTTTTGCGGCCAGTCCGGGATGCAACACAACGCCAGCCCATTGCTGCTGCGGCATGGCAACCGCCGATTCCAGCAACCCCATGTCGCGTATTCCCGCCAGACCGCCCTCCTTCTGTATGGTATCAGCATGAATGGCAATCACGTTGGCAACATCAAGAAAACGAATGGCGTTTTCGTCAATCATGTTCGGCTCGCTCCCCGGCACACTCATTTAGCAAGGTTTTCAAGCATCTGTTTGTAACGGGGCCGTAATCGGTTCAGCGAGTCTGTGACCTCTTCGGGCGCAATGCCCCGGTTGACGGGCGTGACAATCAGGGAACCGTTGCTGACGCTGACCTGTAGCGGCGTGTCGGCGTCTATGTTCAGCATCTCCATGATCGTCTTATCCAGCACCAACGCCTGACTGTTCCCGTGCTTTTGCAGTGTTTTTATCATCAGGTTTTCCTTTAATTCCTTTGCTTCGACAACTCTGATATATCAAGGAGTGGTATTTACATTCGCCACAGGATTGATGATTTTGTCTTTGTACGCGGGGAAGATAGCATCAAAATGAGTCTTGTTTATCGTGACGAGATAATCCACGTTTGCTTTCCACGCCACAAAAGCAATCAGGCCGTCATAGACTTTCGCGCCTTTTATCCCCATACTCGCCAGATGTTCCAGCAGCGAAAGATAATCGTTGGCGTCTACAGACACAACCTGTACGTAAGGCAGAATACCCTTCTTGATATGGCTTAATGCGTCTTGGGCGGAAAGTTTGAACGGACCTTTTTCCGTCGTTAAAATGCTGAAGATTTCGGCTAAAGAATGAGAACTGAGAAATCCTTCAATCTCTTTGCGTCGGACACGTTGAAACCACGCCAGAGCCGCCGCATGATGCGGATGCTGTAGAATGGTTGCCGCGATAACGGTGTTGGTATCAAACAACGCCTTATCAACTTTTGGCAGTGTAGGAGACAAATGCTTCCCTTTCTTCCTCCAGCAGAGCGTCCCAATTCTCTACTTTCAGGTCAGGAAACGACAGCACCTGTATGCCGTCTTCATCCACGACATGGAAATGAGCAGCCTGCTCGTCGGATACATCAGGGGCAGAGGGAACTATTTCTTCCTTTGGTTTATGGAAGGAAGGGGCGTGCGTTGGTGTTGGGGTTGAGACGGGCTGAATACCCTCTAAGAGAGCCATAGTTTCGATCCTTATGGGCATAAACATACGGAAATATAGCATCAGTATAGCCAGCGAATTCCCTGTTGTCAAGGAGTTCACCGCGAAAATGTGGCAGACGCGCGTTGTATGCAGTAACATGAATTAGCAACATCGGCGGGAATGGGGCGTCACAATGGAGTGACACGGGCGATGAGGAGAGAATTGGAATTATGCCAGTGAGCAGGCGGGGAAAAGTTCTGATGTTTCTGATGGGCGCGACGCTTGCCGGAGTTACGGGGAGTGGCGTGGCGCAAAATGCGGTTCGGAAACCGGAACTCAATGGTAAACAAAGCGCGGGTGTTGGTCGCGGCGTGGATTATAACCGCGACGTTCGGCCTATTTTGTCGCAGCATTGTTTCAAGTGTCACGGGCCGGATGAGGGGCAGCGGCAGGCGAAATTGCGATTGGATCAGCGGGCGGGCGCGTTGGCGTTGTTGAGCAGTGGGCGGAAGGCGGTTATGCCGGGCAAGCCGGAGGCGAGTACGCTTGTGGCGCGCGTTTTCTCGCATGGAAACGACATCATGCCGCCCGCGTATGCCAACAAGCCGCTTTCCAATAAAGAAAAAGATACGCTGAAACAGTGGATTGCGAACGGCGCGACGTATCAGCCGCATTGGGCGTTTGTGCCGCCCAAATCCGCGCCTGTTCCCCGCGTCAAGAACACGAATTGGCCGCGCAATCCGATTGACAATTTTATCCTTGCCCGCCTGGAACAGCAGGGATTGAAACCTTCGCCGCCCGCCGACCGCTATACCCTCGTTCGCCGCGTGTATCTGGACCTTATCGGGATTCCGCCTACGCCCGAAGAGGCCGACGCTTTCCTGAAAGACACCGCTCCCGACGCTTACGAAAAACTGGTAGACCGATTGCTTGACAGCCCGCATTATGGCGAAAAGTGGGCGCGCCGCTGGCTGGATTTGGCCCGCTACGCCGACACGAACGGCTATGAAAAAGACCGCCCGCGTTCCGTATGGCCGTACCGGGATTGGGTTATCAACGCCTTAAACCATGACATGCCGTTCAATCAGTTCACGATTGAACAGATCGCAGGCGACATGCTTCCCAATGCCACGCTTGACCAGAAAATCGCGACGGGCTTTCACCGCAACACGATGCTCAACGAGGAGGGCGGCATTGATCCGCTCGAATACCGCTTTTACTCGCTCGTTGACCGGACGGCAACAACCGGAACCGCATGGCTCGGCCTGACAATCGGCTGCGCCCAGTGCCACACACACAAGTTCGATCCCATCACGCAAAAAGAGTATTACGGTTTCATGGCGTGTCTGGACAACACGGAAGAGCCGACCATTGACGTGACCACGCCCGATATTACCGCCAAACGCAACGCTATCGAAGCGCAAGCACTGGCGCGAACCGCGAAACTGGCCGAGCAGTTCCCGCCCGAAGCGGATGTGCAATGGTCTGCCGCCCCCGCTGCCACAATCGCAACGGTTTCCGGCGCAACAGGAGAACGGCTGCCGGATAATTCGCTGCGATTGTCGGGCGTAAACCCGGAGTTGGACACGTACACAGTCACGCTGGACAGTACCGATCTCGGAAGTCAGTCAGGTGAAGTTGGAAGTTCTGCCCGATTCGTCGCTTGGCAGCAATGGGCCGGGACGAACGCCGCACGGCAACTTTGTCCTGACCGAGTTGAAGGCAACGGTTGCGTCCAAAGATACGCCCGACAAAAGCGTTCCCGTTAAATTTGTTCGCGGCGTGGCCGACTTCGCGCAGGACGGCTTTCCCGCGCAAAACGCCCTTGATGACGATAGTCATACGGGTTGGGCCATTGCGGGACAGGGGAATTGGAATGTTGCCCGAACCGCGATTTTCACGCTCGACAAACCCCTGCATTTCCCAAAAGGCGGCAAGTGGACGTTCCAATTGGAACAAAACTACGGCGGGCATCACACGATTGGACGCTTCCGCTTGAGTTTGGGGCATGACAACAACGATTCGCGCCCGCTTGAACTCCGCAGCCGCGAACATCTGGACAAGAAGTTCGGCGCATGGCTGAAGCAGGCGCAAACCAACGCCGTCCGCTGGCGCGTTCTGCGTCCTGCAAAGGCGACAAGCAACCTGCCCCTGCTGACGGTTCAGAACGACGATTCCATTTTCGTCAGTGGCGATATGACCAAGCGCGACGTGTACGATCTGGATTTTCGCAATTCTGCCAATATGCCTGTTACCGCAATCCGGCTGGAAGTTCTGCCCGATGAACGCTTGCCGCAGCATGGGCCGGGGCGCGTGTTTTATGAGGGCGGGGCGGGCGATTTCTTCCTGAGCGAACTGACCGCAACCGCGAACGGCAAGCCCGTGTCCTTCCGTGACGCCACCCAAAACGGCGGCAACCCGGCGCAAACCGCAATAGACGGCGAACCTCTCACCGGATGGAGCATCGGCGGACGGCAGGGCGAGGCAACCGTCGCCATTTTTCGCCTGTCAGCCCCGCTCAAAGCCGATACCTTTTCAATCCGCATGGTGTTCGAGCGGTATTTCGCCGCCGCGTTGGGACGCTTCCGCATTTCCGTCACGTCCGACACTCCCGACGGGCTGCAAGCCCTGCCGCCGGATGTGGAATCCGCTCTGCTCGTTTCGGCTTCACAACGCAAAGCCGCACAACAGGAAACCCTGCGCGCCTACTTCCTGTCCATCGCGCCGGAATTGCAGCCGGAACGTGACGCGATTGCCCAACTGCGCCGAACCATGCCCGCGTACCCCACCGCGCTTGCCTTTGTCGAGCGTCCCGCCAACAATCCACGAGTGACGACTGTGCATCACCGGGGCGAGTACCTACAGCCCAAAGAAGCCGTCACTCCCGGCGTACCTGCTATTCTGCCGCCCTTCCCCGTCAACGCCCCCGCCAACCGCCTGACCTTCGCCCGCTGGATCGCCTCGCCCGAAAATCCGCTCACCGCCCGCGTAGTCGTCAATCGCCAGTGGGCCGCTCTGTTCGGCAGGGGATTGGTCAAATCCGTAGACGACTTCGGCTATCAGGGCGACCCGCCCACGCACCCGGAATTGCTGGATTGGCTTGCCTGCAACTTCGTTGCGGAGGAAGAAAAGGAGAAAAGGAGAAAAGGAGAAGAGGAGAGAAAACAGGATTCATCCTTCATCCCTCATCCTTCATCCATTGCCTGCGGTTGGTCCCTGAAGAAACTGCACCGTCTTCTCGTGACGAGCGCGGCGTATCGGCAAAGTTCGCAGGCGACGCCCGCATTAATGCAGACCGACCCGGAAAATAAACTGCTGGCGCGGAGTTCGCGGGTTCGACTGGATGCGGAACTGGTGCGGGATTGCGCCCTTGCGGCAAGCGGGCTGCTGTCGCCTAAGATCGGCGGACCGAGCGTGTTTCCGCCGCAGCCGCCGGGTGTCACGTCGGAAGGAACGTATGGGCCACTGACGTGGAACGTCAGCATGGGAGATGATCGGTATCGGCGTGGCTTATATACGTTTAGCAAGCGCACTGCGCCCTATGCCATGTTCACGACGTTTGATGCGCCGAGTGGGGAAGCCTGCGTAGCGCGGCGCGAAGTGTCCAATACGCCCCTGCAAGCCCTGACGCTGCTCAACGATCAGGTGTTTGTGGAAGCGGCGCAGGCGTTGGGCAGCCAGATGGCCGCGCAATCGGGAACCGAAACGGAGCGCGTCACCCTTCTCTTCCGCTACTGCCTGACGCGCCCGCCCACAACGGAAGAGACCAATCTGCTGCTCAAGTTCTACAATCAGCAAAAGGAACGGCTTGCAAAGAAAGAACTGAACGCCGTGATGATTGCCGGACAGGGTGACGGCGATGTAAATTCCCGCGCCGCGTGGACACTGTTGGCGCGTTCCCTCCTCAATCTGGATGAGGCGATTACAAAGCAGTAGCTTTAAAGGATAGCCTTCATGTTCATGCTGCATGACGTTATTTGTTCTCTGGTAGTGTCGGCAGCGTTGCTGATGACGTTTGCAGCGGGTTCTTAGGAGGACGTGCCGTTGGCGGAAGTTGTGTAAAATGGATGAAGAAAACAAATGGCGGATTACTATTTCGTGTGTTCTATGGCAATCTTTCCATGACGCGTGCCCCGAAAAATGGGTTCATCCCGACACTGCTGACCACAAATTTTGGTACGTGCTGGTTCGGGGTCGAAAAGTTGGATACACATATGACGGAGACGACATAGAGAATTTTGACAATCTGCCGGTTCGATTAGAACCCTATCAGTATTACTATACTTTGCCCTATGAGATATATCACGCTGTTACACGGCAAAGAGTTTATGTATACACTGATGTATATGCTTCTTATTTGAAGTTGATCTGCAAATTTTTGGATAACGAGAATGTCATCTTGGATTGTCTTCCTGATGCATTGTGGTTTCCAAAATACTATATATTACGCGAATCAGCGCGTGGTCATTCTACTACGTCGTCAGGAACAGCAAAGACGTGGTTTTGCAGCTTATTAGATCATGGCTTACATCTGGCTTATCTGTTGTGCAGTGGTTTTTTTGGCGTATACAAATTTCTATTTTATCAAAAGTCGCAGCCATTGCCGCAACGTCTAATGAGATATATACGCCGACGAAAGAACATAGATGCCGTACGATTGCTGGAGCAGGGCACTAATTCGAATAGTGCCGCAAATGAAAACTGGACTTGTCTAATGGTAGCGTGCATGTATGGAAACACTGAGGCAGTGAAATTGCTTCTATCGCATGGAGCCGCACCAAATGCGACCACAAGAAGTGGATTAACCGCGTTAATAGTCGCGGTTATCTTCGGGAATGATGACTGCGTAGAGGAGCTTGTGGCATCCGGGGCAGATGTAAATTCTACAGAAGCTATGGGTTATACGGCCTTGATGGTTGCGGCATCCACCTGTCAATTACGCACAGTGCGCTATCTTCTGGATCACGGCGCGGACTACAGCAATCTTAGCAAAGATTTGCTGACTGCGCTCCGTTGTGCCGAAAAATATGGTTGTACCTCTGTGGCAAATTTACTCCATCAGTTCGATACGACAGAGTAAACACGCTACCTCCATAAGTTCCGGTGTGGTGGCGACGGAAGGAATTCGTCCGTCATACAAGATTATGGGTAACGAAGAGATTTGGTCAATTTTATCTGCTTTGCGCCAGACGACAGGCAAAGCAACAAGAGAAACATATGGAAAACAAGAAACTACAAATAGCGCGGCGGCACTTCTTTCGGGAGTGTGGCGTCGGATTAGGCAAAATGGCGCTGGCTTCCCTGCTGACGGATGCTTTCACTGCATCCCGCGCACAGGCCCAGAACTCCCCGCTCCCAGGCACTTTTGGGAGAGGGGGCGGGGGTGAGGGCGTTTCTCATCATCCACATTTCGCCCCGAAAGCGAAGCGCGTGATTCATCTGTTTATGGCGGGTGCGCCGTCGCAGTTGGATTTGTTCGATTACAAACCGGAACTGGCGAAGATGGAGGGCAAGCCGATTCCGCCTTCTGTGATTAACGGGCAGCGGTATGCGTTCATTCGCCCGGACGCGGCGGTGTTGGGGCCGCAATTTAAGTTCAGCAAACATGGGCAGTGCGGCATGGAATTGTCCGAAATGCTGCCACATCTGGCAACGGTTGCGGACGACATTTGCCTGATTAAATCCGTGAAAACGGATCAGTTCAACCACGCGCCCGCGCAGATTCTGTTCAACACGGGTTTCGGACAGCCGGGACGCCCAAGCATAGGATCGTGGGTAACGTATGGGCTTGGCGCGGAAACCAGAGATTTGCCCTCGTTTGTCGTGATGTCCACGGGCGCGGGAATCAGTGGGGGCGCGGCGAACTGGTCGAGCGGATTTTTGCCCTCCGTGTATTCGGGTACGCGGCTGCGCAGTCAGGGCGATCCGATTCTGAATGTGAGCCGCCCGCAGGGGATGGACGACCGCTTGCAGCGCGACACGCTTGATCTTGTCGGCGAAATGAACCGCAAACAACTGGAAACCCAACACGACCCGGAAATCGCCGCCCGCATTGCCGCGTATGAAATGTCGTATAAACTGCAAACCTCCGCGCCCGAACTGATGGATTTACGCTCCGAATCGAAAGCCACGCTGGAAATGTATGGAGCCGACCCGGACAAGCCCTCGTTTGCCCGCGCCTGCCTCCTCGCCCGCCGCCTGATTGAGCGCGGCGTCCGCTTCGTCAACATCTATCACGAGGGCTGGGACGCGCACTCCGATGTTGTCGGCAACCTCAAAGGCAACTGCGGCGCGACCGACAAAGCGAGCGCGGCCCTCATCAGGGATTTGAAGCAGCGCGGATTACTGGACGATACGCTGGTAATATGGGGCGGCGAGTTCGGGCGGACGCCCATGGTGGAATCCAACGCCGCGCTAGGCCGCAGTCAGGGGCGCGACCATCACCCGTCCGCGTATACGATGTGGCTGGCGGGCGGCGGCATCAAACCCGGCCTGACGTATGGCGCAACCGATGATATGGGCTTCAACGTCGTGGAAAATCCCGTCCATGTCCACGATTTACAGGCCACCATTCTGCACCTGCTCGGACTGGACCACACACGCCTGACGTACCACTACGCGGGCCGCGATTACCGTCTGACCGATGTGTACGGCAATGTAATCAAAGATATACTCGCATAGGGTTTTAGGGTTCTATGGTTTTAGGGTTTTAGGTGTTCAGGCAGTATTCGCTCTGTTTCGCAAAGAGAAGATTTGCTATGAGAACGCAACATACCTAAAACCCATAGAACCCTAAAACCCTAAAACCCTAATAAGGAGACCTACCATGAAATTGTCCTGTCAGGAAGGGCTAATACCCGGCGATACGTTTGTGGAGAAACTGCGCAATCTGGAACGCTACGGGTTTGAGGGCGTGGAGTTGAACGGCAGTAAATTGACCGACCCGGCGGGTTTTGCCGAGCGCAAGGCCGCGCTGAAAGACAGCCCGGTACGCGCCTCCTCCATCTGCGGGGGCGCGCCGGCGGAACTGGTACATCGCGACCCGGCGAAGCGACAGGTGTGCGCGGACGCGCTGAAAAAGCAGTTGGATTACGCGGCGGAGTTGGGCTGCGTCGGCTACATCACGGTTCCCATTTTTAATAGCAATGACCGCCTGCCCGACATGTCGCCGTGGAAAACGCGGGGTGAACTGGAACGGGAAATGCTGGTCGCCATGCTGCAAACGCTTGCGTCGTATGCGGAAACAGCGGGCGCGGCGATCCTGCTGGAACCCCTCAACCGCTACGAGTCCAACAGCCTGCCCAGACAAAAAGACGGCGCAAGCGTGGTGCGAACCCTGAACAGCCCCGGCGTTCGCCTGATGTCGGACACGTTCCACATGCACATCGAGGAAACCGATAGCCCCGCCGCCCTGCGCGAAGTGGGGGACGCGATTGGACATGTGCATTTAGCCGACAACACGCGCCTTGAACCGGGAACGGGCGACATAGATTTCCGCGCCATCTTCGTCGCCCTGAAAGCGGTCAACTTCGGTGGCTACATGGCTTTCGAGTGCGGATTATCCGGCAAAGCCGACGACGTTCTGCCCCGCAGCGTAGCCTTCCTGAAAGAGCGACTGGCGGGCTAAGGTTCACAGCGTTGTTCTTTTCTCACGGCTCAATCGTCTTTGTCGGCGGCGTCGGTCTTCTCGAAAGAGGCAACGGCGTGTTCAATGCGGAGGTCGGGGATAAGCCACATCAGGGCGACCAGAACGTACAACCCGCCCGCAATCCACTGCTGAACATAGGCGAGAGGAATCGCAAGGGCGTAAAACACAAGCGACAACTTGCCTTTCGCGTCCCGTCCAATCGCCTTTGCCAGCAGCGAGGCGTGTCCCTGACTGACCACAATGGTTCTTTGCAGTATGAAATAAGCCAGTCCGCTCATCAGCAGCAGCACGCCATACAAAGCCACAGGGGTGGGCGCGAAATGGTTTGCGCCCATCCAGCCGGTTACAAAAGGCGTCAGCGACAGCCAGAACAACAGATGCAGATTAGCCCACAAAATCGCGCCGTTTACCCGCTGTACCAGATGAAGCATGTGGTGATGATTATTCCAGTAGATGCCCGCGTACACGAAACTCAGCGCGTAACTCAGAAAAACCGGCAGCAGGGGGCGCAGCGCGGTGAAGTCCGCGCCCTGTGGAATCTTCAGTTCCAGCACCATGATGGTAATAATGATCGCCAGAACGCCGTCGCTGAACGCTTCCAGCCGATTTTTGCCCATGATCTCTCCTTACAATTTCCCTCCCCCACCTGCGTATTTCTGCTGCGCTTTGAAATACGTTTTGTGTGAGGGGTCAGGGGTGAGGGCCTGAATAGTTTCAATAACGGAAAATTTCTGCAAAACGCGCAGGTATGCGGTATAAAATAGTAGGGTTTGTAAATTAGGACGATGCGCGTGGCCTTCCGCTGAAACATCCTGTCCGAAGCCGCGTCCAACGGTTTGACCGCTGTTCACAGGAACTACTCCACAGTGTAGTGGTCACAATGCCGCCTACCTATCGTACTATTGAAATACGCCTTTTTACAGGCAATGATTTGTGTCCAACTTCCAGAACCGCTTGCTGTTGATTTCAGTTGATTTCATCAAAATCGAGCGGACTGGATAACATTGTATTCAAAGGAGAACGGGTTGATGAAAGCTACGTCTCGGAACGCGCGACGCGCGGTAAAATTAACGATTGGAACGTTCGCGTGTGGCCTTGCGCTTGTGGCCGGATTTGTTGGATTGCGCCCCGCCCTCGCGCAAGCGGGCGACAGAATTCCCCTGCCGATCAAACTGCCGAAAGCGGTTTTCGCGGGTACAGCCAGCAACAAGGGCATTGATCCCAAAGTGGAGCCGCTGTCCAAAACGCCCCGCGCCGTTCCTATGGTTCCCAAAGGCACGGTCAACCTCGCTCTGCACAAAAAAGTGACGAGTAGCACCGCGCCTTTCAGCGGCGAACTGGAACTGGTTACGGATGGCGACAAGGAAGCGCGGGAAGACGCCGCTGTAGAACTCAAGCCCCGCCCCCAGTGGATACAGATTGATCTGGGCGCGTCGGCCCCGCTCTCCTATGTCGCCGTGTGGCACACCCATCTGGAACCCATTGTCTACCACAGCGTTGTCGTGCAGGTGTCCGATGATCCAAAATTCGTGGACGGCGTGACCACCGTGTTCAACAACGATCAGGAAAACCTTGTCGGGCAGGGCATCGGCAAGGATCGCGAATACGTCGAGTCCAATGAGGGCAAACTGATTGACGCCAAAGGCGCAAAGGGGCGTTACGTCCGCCTGTACAGCAAGGGCAGCACCTTCCGCGACCAACTGAACCGCTACACCGAAGTGGAAGTGTACGGCGTCCCCGCGCAGTAAACGTTAGGACTATTCACCACCAAGATACCAGGAACATCAGGAAATACAAAGAGAATTTCAAATTAAGACTGGTCGCGAAACGTCTTTTTATTCTTTTCTTTTTCTCTCCTGGTGTTCCTGGCGTCTTGGTGGTGAATAATAACACTGGTTATGGATTGTAACGCTTATGCGGAACCGCGCCCCGTTCCAACCCTTCCTTTTGACGCTTTGCTTGCTTGCGCTGGGCGCATTGTGCTTTCGGCTGTATGAGCCGGGAAACCGCGCATTTCACGGCGATGAGGCTGTCCACGCTTTCAAGTTTCTCGACCTGTGGCAAAAGGGCGAGTACAAGTACGACCCCAACGAGTATCACGGGCCGACGCTGTATTACGCCGCTCTGCCCTCTGTATGGCTGCATCATCGGCATACGTTTGCCGAAACGCGGGAAGCCGACTATCGCCTGCCCATTATCGTGTTTGGGGCGGCGATGTTGCTCTGGCTCTTGCCCCTTGCCGATGGTTTGGGCAAAAAGGCCGCTTTACTCGTGGGCGTTCTAACCGCCATTTCCCCCGCTTTCGTGTTTTACAGCCGCTACTTCATTCAGGAAATCCCGCTCGCCTTTTTCACGCTCGGCATGATCGCGTGTGGCTGGCGCTATACCCGTAATCGTAAAACCGGCTGGCTTGTGGGAGCGGGCGTGTGCGCCGGATTGATGATCGCGTCCAAAGAAACCGCTGTTCTCGCGTTTGCTTCTGCCGCCGCCGCTTGTGGTCTGATGGTATGGTGGACAAAGCGGGTGGATAAGCGCAGTCTTGATCTACGCGCCCTGTGGCAGCCCAAACCGATTGTGTTCGCCCTTGCCGCCTGTCTGATTGTGGCCTGCCTGTTCCTGTCCGGGTGGGGAACCAACCTTCGCGGCCCCTTTGATTACCTTCGCGCCTATACGCCCTGGCTCAATCGCGCCGGTGGCACAAGCCTGCACAAACACGGTTTCTTCTACTATTTGCATCTGCTCGTATGGACGCATCAACCGGATGGCCCCGTCTGGAGCGAAGGGCTGATTGTCGGCCTTGCCCTTGTCGGCCTGATTGCCGCCCTGCTTCCTGCCCGCAACAATTTTCTGGAGGGCAGTCCGGTTTTCGCCCGCTTCGCCGCCTTTTACACGCTGATTTTAACTCTGATTTACAGCCTCATCCCCTACAAAACGCCCTGGTGCGTCCTGAGTTTCCTCAACGGCATGATTTTGCTGGCGGGCATCGGCGCAATAACCCTGCTCAGACTTGTGCCGGGTAGAATCGGCAAGGCGGTACTGGCGTTCCTGCTGCTGCTTGCCACTGTTCAACTCGGCTTTCAGTCGTACCGTACCAGTTATGTGGAGCAGGACAACCCGCGCAATCCCTACTGCTATGCGCAGCCCGCGCCCGATGTGGCAAAGCTTGGCGAATACATTGAAAAGATTACCCGACCCTATCCGCAGGGCGATCAAACGGTCATTCAAATCATCTGGATAAACAACTACTACTGGCCCATGCCCTGGTATCTGCGCCGCTTTCCCAACATCGGCTACTACAATCAGGTTCCCCCGGACGCGGTAGCGCCCATTATCCTCGCCTCACAGGAGTTCGACGAGCAACTAACCCAAAAACTGGATAAAACCCACCTGATGAACAAACTGTTCAACCTCCGCAGCGACACGTTTGTCGAAGTGTGGCCGAGTCTGGACTTGTGGAGCGCGTACCTGAAGCACAAAAAAGAGACGGAGAAACCGGAACCGGATGAGTAGCCAAAATAAAAGTTGAACTTTCCAATGGGCGTCGCGTCTCTAATTCTACCGCGCACAAATGGAGCGGTTCAAACAAAACTGAAAACCGAATAATCAAAAATCGGAGCATTGCCGCTTCCGATAGGATTGGAAACCAAACATGAAAACCTTAAACGTAACCCGTTGTATATCCTGCCTTGCGCCCGTCGCGCTCATGGCTGTCATGGCGCTTCCCGCCATCGCGCAAACCACGCCCCCGCATCCGCACAGCGTCAATTCGCGTCTGAAAGAACAGAACGCGCGTATTCGGCAGGGCGTGAAAAGCGGTTCCCTGACCCGGCGTGAAGCCAATCGTATGCGCCTGCGCGATTCTCGCGTCCGCTACCATCAGTCGCGTGACCGCGTGACCGGCGGACACATCAGCGCGGCTGAACATCGCCGACTGGAGCATCAGCTGAACCACACAAGTCAGGCCATTCACCGCCAGAAGCATGACGATCAGAACCGATAAGCGTATCTGTTCCCATGCCACAGGGCAATTGCAATGAGAAAGCAGGAGCATCTTTTGGATGTTCCTGCTTTTTTGTTTGCTCTGTTGTTCACGCCAAAGCAGGGGATTGCGCTTTTCATGTCGAATTGTATTCCTATAACTCTCGCCATAGAGCCACACACGCCCGACAGCGCAATGCTGGACGCCGCGTGTCGCGCTGAGGATACAGGAAAACAATGAAAGAAAAGCTACTGGCTTTGTACGATTTACAGCAGATTGACAGCGCTCTGGATGCCATCAAGCGCCAGTACGCCGCGCAGGACCGGGGACAGGAAGAACGCGCCCACTACGATACGGCCAAAGCCGCGCATGATGAAGCCCTTGCCGCGTTACAGGCAGCGGAAACCAATCACAAAGACACGCAACTGGAACATGACGGCGTGATTACCAAACACAAAGAGGTGGAAACCAAACTGTATAGCGGCAAGGTCAGCAACCCCAAAGACCTTCAGTTCATGCAGGAAGAGGTCGAGATGCTGGCCCGCAACCGGGAGCGGCTCGACGAAAAACTGACAACCCTGCTGACGGACGTGGAAGCCTGCCGCGCCCGCGAAAAGGCCGCAAAGAAAACGCTCTCCGAGGCGATCAAAGCGTACAACGTGAAAGCCAGCGCGTCACAGGCGCAGTCCGCCACGTTCAAAGGGCAGGCGGAAACCCTGACGGCGCAGCGCAATGCGCAGGCAAAAGAGATTGCTCCCGACCTGCTCAAGCGCTACGAGAAACTGCGAACCGCCAAAAACGGCATCGCCATTGTCTCGCTACAGGACGGCAACGCCTGCGGCGGCTGCAAAATGGGCCTGTCCCGCGACACCATGCTGCGCGTCCGCGAAGGCAAAGTAATCGTCATCTGCGAAAACTGCGAACGGATGCTGGCGGATAAGAGGTAGGTTGTCAGGTTGTTAGTTGTTAGGTTGTTAGTTGTTAGACAGATAGGATTCGACGTTTCTCAACAGTTACGGCTAAACATGTTCAACCTAACAACTAACAACTAACAACCTGACAACCTACTCCGAAGGAGGTTTTGCGTGAGCAAGTGGAAGGCGCATGTGGATGGCGCGGCGCGGGGCAATCCCGGTCCGGCGGGCATCGGCGTGAGTATTGAGGATGGCGAGGGCAATGTCGTCAAAGAGGTTGCGGAACCGTTGGGGCGAACAACGAACAATGTGGCGGAATACACGGCTCTGATTCGCGCATTGGAAGAGGCCCGCGCTCTCGGCTGCGACGATCTCGCCGTATTTACCGACAGCGAACTGATGGCGCATCAAATCAACGGCAAGTACAAGGTAAAAGCCGAGCATCTGCTGCCGCTCTATCAGCGCGCCCGCCTGCTGTTGAGTCAATTCGCGACGGTCAGCGTCACCCACGTCCGCCGCGAACTCAACAAACGCGCCGATGCCCTGTCCAACATCGGCGCGGATCAAGTGACAAATCCGTAGTTCACCACCCGCCTGTGCCTCTGTGTCTCTAGCGCAGCGGGTGGTGAACTACGGATTTACGGGTCGGGGCGCGGGCCGGGGGTGATGCCTTCCGTATGGGCGCGTTTGGCGACGCGGACGGTCAGGTCGCTTTCCACGTAGACCTGGCACGACAGGCGGAATTGGGCGATTAGTTCCGGCTCTTCAAGGGCTTCGATCTCTTCTTCGCTTTGCGGGGGCAGATCGCCCGATACGATTTCGACGCGGCATGTCGTGCAACGGGCGTTGCCGCCGCAGCGGTGCAGCACGTCAATGCCATTATCTTCCAGCGCGAGAACCAGTTTTGTGCCGGCCTCCACTTCAAACGTTTTTTCGCCTTCCACTGTGACCTGGGGCATATCCCTCTCCTTGTTTGCTCGTGTTATGGTTTGCGCGAGAACCATTTAAGGCTTGCGGCGCGCGGGCATTACGTTTCTGACTCTCTTTTTGATTACGTAAACTGCGCGGGGAGGTTCTGCCTGACCGCCAAATAAACCAATTAAATTGCGGGATTTATGGATATGAGCAGGAAATGTTCCTCAACAGGCCGAACACAACACCGTTCTGTACCCTGCGGCTCTCGCTGAAGAGGGCTGTTGATGCGCGAAAACGGACTGATAATCAGGATATGGAACCGCGCCCCTCGCATTGACAGCAGCATTGCTGCCGCTATCAACATGAGGGAGGCTATTCGGGCGTGGCAAACTGTAGAGCAAAGGAGCTATACATGTCTGGAATCTGGAACGGGGCGCGATTGTTGTCCGTGTTAGCGGTTGGCGTGGGCATAACGATGTGCCGCGCGAACGCGCAGGTAACGAAGGTGGGTGAAGCTTATCAATTTCGCGCGAAATACGCGGCGGGCGCGAAATACGCTTATACGACCAGAACCACTCTGAAGCCTACCGGGGGAGCGGTTATGATCGGGCCGGGAGCCAACAATGTCTTGTCCGGCCCTCTGTCCGTCGTTGTGCAGAGCATGAAAGAGGGCAACGCCACTCTGAAAATCACTATCGGCCCTATGTCCGCCAAAGGCAAAAGTGTCGCCGACGAGCAGACGGAAACCGTTCAGGTGGATACGGAAAACAAGCTGCTGGAATTTATGAAAAACGCCACGCGACTGGACATCAGCATGCCACTATTTTCCACAGACCCGATGATGGTGGGAGATCGCTACACAGTCGCGCAAAAGTTGCTGCGCAACGGGCGTTCCATGGACGTCATCAGCACCTACTATTTCCGGGGCTTGAAAACGGTGGCCGGACAGCAGGTAGCGGAACTGGAAGCCTCCATTACAGGGCAGGGCGATTTACAGTACGTCAATCATGGCACGATCTATGTGGCGGTTAGCGACGGTACGCTGGTCAGTTCCGACATGAAGCAGTCCATTCGCGTCGGCAACAGTCAGACCTCGGTTCATCTGGAAGCGGAAACCATCATTACGCGCAAGTAGCGTTTCAGGATATAGCCACCGGCTTCACGGTGAATACGCGGCGCATCAACGACAGACAAACGACAGCCGGAGAAAAATGCCATGCGCTCTTTGTTCGTTGGTTCCGAAAAACGTTCAGGAAAGGCTTTGCCACGCCCGCTGCTCATGCCCCTGACACTCCTTTTGGTGGCGGGCATAGCGGACGTGACCGGCGCTGCGGAGAAACTGCCCATGATTACAGTTCACGCGAAAAACCACGCTTATCACAACGCGCTCATCACGGTTGCCTTGCCGACAGGGGACCAGACCGCGCTTGCTTCCGCGTCCGCCGTTACGATACAGGACGAGGACAAGCGGCAGGAAACGGCGCAGGTTAGCGAACAGGACGGACAAATCCTGCTGACGTTTCTGGTGGAAGATTTGCCGCAGGGGGCAACGCGGACGTATCATCTCAATTCCGCGAAAAATGTTGTCAGCAAGCCCGGTTCGGGCGTGAGAGTTCAGGCGCATGGCGACGATATGGATGTACTGATGGGGGCGGACGATAAGGCTTTATTCACGCGCTATACAACACATAGCGGCCCGAATAAGCCCTTCTTTTATCCCATTCTCACCTCAGATGGCAAGCCATTCACCCGCCGCTGGCCGCTGGAAGAGACTACGAACGAGAGCCACGATCACCCGCACCATCGCGGCCTGTGGTTCACGCATGGCGACATCAACGGCGTTGATTTCTGGACGGAAGTTCCCGGCCCGAAAACCAAACTGGGTACAACCATTGCTGGAGGCTATGAGAACGTGACCGGTGGCCCGCTGTTCGGCGCGTTTCAAACACGCACCGTATGGCGCGGCCCCGACAAAAACCTGATGGCGACCGATGTACGTTCCATTCGTATCTATCGCGTGGGGCAAACCCGCATCATGGATTTCGATATTGCTATCAAGCCCAATGGCGAATCCCTGATTTTCGGCGATACCAAAGAGGGCATGTTCGGCCTGCGCGTTCCCGATTCGTTCGCGCCAACTCCCGGCAAGGACACGCATATTGACCCTCCCACCGGGCATATCGAATCCGCGTCCGGCCTGAAAGACAGCAAGGTGTGGGGCAAGCCCAACGAGTGGGTAGACAACTACGGCCCGATTGACGGCAAAACGTATGGCGTCGCCATTTTCGACCATCCGCAAAACCTGCGCCATCCGCAAACGTGGCATGCCCGCGATTACGGCCTGTTCACCGTCAACCCCTTCGGCCTTCACGATTTCGGATTGGGCGCAAAGGGCGCGGGCGACTACACCCTTTCTCCTGATAAAACCCTCACCCTGCGCTACCGCGTCGTGTTCCACGAGGGCGACACCACAACCGCCCAAATCGCCGAGCAATATCAGGGCTACGCCGACCCGCCTGAAGTAACGGTGAAATAATTAACCACCGAGGCACAGAGACACAGAGGAGTCACAGAGGAGAACAGAAATAACCTCCTCTCCTCTTCATTTTATCTCATCTCTGTGAAACCTCTGTGTCTCTGTGTCTCTGTGGTGAAAGGATGATTTGCTTTGGATGCTGAACAGATACAATCGTTGGCGGATGAAATCCGCATGAACGGCTATGTCGTGCTGGAGCAGGCGTACTCGCGCGGCAAAACGGCGGCGATGCTGGAAAAATTCGATGTGCGACTGGAAGCCAAGCGCGCCGCAGAACCTACCAACCGGGGCGCGAACCGTTTCCAGATGCACCTGCCGTTTGAGTTGCCGTATGCCGATCCCGACCTTTACGCCAACCCGACCATCCTTGCCATTCTGGAAAACCTGTTCGGCAAAGACATGATCTGCACCTACTTCGCGTCGGATACGCCGTTTCCCGGTTCAGATTATCAGGCTGTGCATCTGGATACGCGCCTGCCGTTCCCCGAAACCGCGTATGGCGTTCCGGTTTACAGTTGTGTGCTGAACCTGCCGCTTGTGGATTATACGGTAGAAAACGGCCCGCTGGAAATGTGGCCGGGTGGAACCCATCTCATCGGGCAGCCCCGCGACATGGAGCGCATGGCCGCGCACATGCCCTCCATTAAACCCCTGCTCAAAGCGGGTGATTTGCTGCTGCGGGACGCGCGCATGTGGCATCGGGGAACGCCGAACCGGGGCGAACGTTCCCGTCCCAATGTCGCGCTTGTCTACTCGCGCGGCTGGTTTCGCTTCGAGGGCCAACCCTACCGCATGAAAATTCCCCGCGCCACCTTTGAGCAGTTCGACGCTACGACAAAGAAGATGTTCCGCTACTGCGCGGTTCTCAACCCGGATGGAACCATCAGCGACGCGGATTGAACTTGTCCCAACAGGTTCCCCTTCTCCCAAAGTTGGGAGAAGGGGCATGTCCACAAGTGGACGCCCGGGTTGAGGGCCACTTAAAATATGGGGAGAGTATGAACAGCGAACATGTCAACCTGACCGAACTGCCGCGTTCCAGCATCCGCGACATGGCGGAAGAAAGCGATCTGGCGCAAAGCCTGCGCGCGGCCCTCGTGAGCGTCAATCCGGGGGAGTGTCAGGCGCTTGCCGGACGGGCGGGAGAAACGCGCGACATTGCTTTAGTCCCTCTCCTCGGCAGCGTACTCAGCATAAAACGCAAACGATGGGCGGGAGCGCGGCTGGCGGCTGTGGACGCGCTGGGGCAAATCGGAGCCGAACGCGCGCTCGCCCCCCTTGCCCTCGCCATCCTCGATCCAGACCCTAATGTACAGCAGGCCGCTGCGGATATTCTCGCGTCGTATGGCCCGGACGCCCTGCCTGCTCTGAACGCGGTTTTGAATCAGGGGGGTGACTGGCCCCTGAGCGGCATGAAACGGCTCGTGGATACCATCAGCAGTCTGCAAACCCCGCTGGCTGCCGGAACACTGGTAGCCGTCACGCTGGCGGGTTTGCCCACGCCGCCCCCGCGCTGGGATCGCCCCCTCTTGTACTCCATTCGCCTTGCGGTCACAATGGTTGTAGGCGGCACACTGACATGGATGATGGTTACGGACAGTCCGGTTATGGGAATGTCGGCTCTGTTCGTGCTGACAATGTTGGGCGTGTTTTTCTGGTTTGTGGCCGCGCTGTTTGGTATTCTGCCGTACCGCGCCCTGCGCGAAGCCTCGGAGCGCAACGCCATCGCCATGCTTGCGGCGCAAGGGCTGCGCGCGGCAGGCGACAAAGCGTTTCTACCCGCCGTAATCGAGGGCGCATTCGGCTACAACCGCATGTCGCCGGGTCCCGCCCGACTTGCCTTGCGCTATCTGCTGCCCCATGTGGACAGCGAAGACATGGAGAAGTTACCCTTCGGCGCGCGCAGCAAGCTGATGGACGCCCTGGGCCGGGGACACGATCCCGATCTAGACGTGGCGATTTTGCAGGCGCTGGAATGGGTGGGAACGGGAAGCGTGGCCGACAAAGTGGCGCGTCTTGCCGAACACGGCGCAACCCCTGCCGTGCGCGAGGAGGCTGCCCGCGTCCTACCTGTTTTACAAACGCGGCTGCGCGAGGAACAGGCCCCCGCCATCCTGCTGCGCCCGTCCCACAACGCTTCCCCCGCCAATCAACTGCTGCGCCCCGGCCTGTACGTGGAAACCACGCCCGCCGAACAACTCCTCCGCCCCGGCAATACAGAGTAAGAAGAGGAGAAAAGGAGAAAAGGAGAAGAGGAGAGGGGAATCGCCGAAATACGCGAAACACACGAAAAATGAGGAAAACAAAAATACAAACCATGGAGGACACGGATACACACATATAGGAATTACAATCCATCTGGTTTTAATGTATAATCCTGTCCATCCTGAAAAATCCATTTAATCCTGTCTATTTTTCTTTTGTTCTTCTTTTTGTCTTTTTTCGTTTATTTCGAGTGTTTAGCGGTTCCCTCTCCTCTTCTCCTTTTCTCCTTTTCTTCTCCTATATCCAGATGTCGGAAGTGACATCGCCGCCGGGGTAGCGCATTTCGTGGGCGCGGGAGGGGCCGTTGGGTTCTTTGGAGAAGTCCACGTAGAAATCTTCGTTGATCTTCATGCCGCCGTTTTCCCCATCGCAGTCAATTTGCAGCATGTACGAGCCGGACTGCTTCATGTCGGGATAAAACTGGTTGTCCCACGAACTGAACAGGCTGTTGGTGACGTACAAACGCTTGCCGTCCAGACTGAGTTGGATCATCTGCGGCCCGCCATGCAGCGTGTGTCCCTGCACTTTGGAACTCCGGCCCAACAATCCGCCGCACCACACTTGCCCGGACAGCTTCGGGTTCGCCGGGCTCGGAAATGTCGTACTGGCGAATGTCGCCGTGCAGCCAGTTAGAAAAGTACATGTACTTATCATCCAGCGACAGCAGAATGTCGGTAATTAGCGACGGCACGGGGAACGGCCAGCTATCCAGTTCAAACGGCTCCACATCCATCACTTTGTTGACCGCCCAATCCGTCGGGGCGTCGCCGTTTTTGGTAAAGTGGAACACGTTGCTGGAAAGCGCGGCGGCCACATAGCCGTGCGTGCTGTCCGGGTTGTGGTGAAAGCGCAGTTCGAGAGGAATCATGCCCTCTTCGCCCAAATCCACGCTCTTGATGATGTCATGCTTTTGCCAGTCCCAGAAGTGCAGCGAGTGGCCGTATTTGCCGTTTTTCACGTCGTCGAGATCGAAACCGGGCTGATAGGTTTTGGGCGCGCCCCACTCGCTGCTGACCATGACGTTGTGCCGGGGCTGATACCAAAAGTCATAATTGAAGTTCATGCCGGTCATGTCGTGTTCCCACCGGCCCGCAATGTCGAAATTGCTGTCCAGCAGCAGAAACCCGCCCGGCCCGTTGCCCTCCGCGTCACCAAGCATGGAGATCATCACATGCCCGTCCGCAAGGCAATGCACGGTATGCGGCGCGGATAAGATTGGTTTTCGCGTTTGATCTCTTCGGGTTCGATCACTTTATGCAAGACGGGATAGCGCGGTTCCTTCGTGTCGAAGATATGAATACGGCTCGAACTCTGCCCCGGCACGACCAGAAACCGCCGCGATTTGCTGCCGTCATTGTGGCAACTGCTGCAAGCGTTCCAGCCAAAATGGTGCAGTTCGTCCCCGATATTCGGCACGGGCGCGCGGGAAATCACTTTGCTATAAGTGGGCGAAGCGGGGTCAACATCTACGGTAGCCAGATAATCCGGCTCTTCAATGCCCGTTCCCGTATACAGCGCAATGGTATACAGCAGTTTTTCCGGTTCCGCCTTCATCGCCTCTTCGGGTGAAGCGTATCCCGGCCCGCCGCAGCAGTGTTCTTCCTGTGTTGTATCAGCGGCATATTGTTCGTACTCGCCGTCAATGGAATGTCCGTCATGGTTAATAACTCCTCTGTTCTGTCTGTTTGACCGGTCTTATTTTTCTACATCGAAAACAAGGCCGATTTCTTTGCGCCACATGTCCAGAGCGCGCATGTTGCCCAGGCTGTCCTGCCATGTAAGGGCGGGCGTATCGGGTTCCGTTTTGCCTGCCGCGAATGCACTGCGCCAGCAGGTCGGCCTCAACGGTGTACGGTCCTCTGCCGTCCGCGTCCACGACAAACTCCTGCGGCGTGTTTTCGCCCGGTTTATACAGCAGGATTTTGTTGTCCTTTTCCGCCGGTATCCAGGGGTTGGGAATGACGATTTTGCCCTCCGTGCCGAAGATAACCGCCGCCCGGTCGCCGTACATCTGCGTCCCACAGGCGAGATACGCCACAATGTCGCCGGGAAACTTTATCGCCGCCGTCGCCTGCTCATCCACGCGGCTAGTCGGGCCAATGTAGCCTACGCCCCTCAACTCCTCCGGTTCCGAAAACGGTTTCCCGATTGCCGCGCCCGCAATCAGCCGAACAAACGCGAGGGTGTAGCAGCCCACGTCCATAATGCCGCCGCCCGCAGCGGGGTTCGACAGCCGGATGTTCTCATACTTCGGGCCGAGATTGTACTGAAAACTGGCCTGTATGATTTTCACGGTTCCAATCGCGCCGGACTGAATCAACTCGCAGGTCTTCCGCATAATCGGATGGCAGCGGTATTGAAACGCTTCCATCAGAAACACGCCGGTTGCGCGTACTGCATCTATGGCTTCTTCCGCTTCCGCCAGATTCACCGTAAACGGCTTTTCGCACAGGACATGCTTGCCCGCCTGAGCGCACTTGATGGCCCATTCCTTATGCAGATGGTTCGGGAGCGAAATGTAGACGGCCTGCACGTCCGGGTCGCTCAAGAACTTTGTCGTAAGTGTCGTAACGGCGTTCGATGCTGTGTTCCGCGCCGAACTTGTCCGCCGCTTCCTGTGAGCGGCTGCCCACCGCAAGCAGATGCCCGGTTTTGGAGGCGTTGATGGCAAGGGCAAGGGTTTTAGCGATATTGCCCGTGCCTAAAATGCCCCATTTCAATTGTAGTTCCTGCGCCACGTTTGCCTGCGTCACGTTTGATTTCTCCTGTTTTGGATTGTGTTACGATTAGATAGCGGGATGCTGAATGGAAACGCCGTTACAACCGCGTTCATCGGTTTCAGATACTGTGGCAGACGGATGTTATTGCGCAGATGTGGGACGAGAGCGCAGATACGCTTCCAGCGTGTGGGTAAGCCGTTCGGTATGTTGCGCATCCATGCCTATCGCCTGCAATTCCCCTCTGAACTGGTAACACAGATCTATCAGGTCACGGGCCGTCTGCCGCCGCAGGTCCCGGTTGACGACGCAAGATTCCCATACTACGCCCGCATCGTCTGAGCGCGTTCGCGTAAAATGCGACAGGGCGCGTTGCAAAGCAACAGCCACCTCATAGCGCGTGAAAAGCGGCGGGAGTTTATTGCGGAAGTAGCAACTGGAACCGGAAATCTCCACCAGATGTTCCTGTTGCAGGCTTTTCAGCGCGGGATACACCCAACTGTCGCGCGGTATTTCGTTACTGCCGCCCGACGAACAGGGTGAAGTCGCGCTCTCAGGAGCCGGATGCAGATGAAGGCGAGCCGCGATTTTGCGCAGGCCGCAGTCTTCGATGTACGCCAGCGTCCGCCAGCGGGAGGGCTGAAAACTCAGGCGAACCCACTGCTCGTAGCCCTGAAAGAGGTTCTCATAACGCGGATGATACGCGATGGGAACCGGGGCTTCCGAAACGAAACAGGGCAGAAAATGCTCATGCGCAACTGTCGGAAGCGACAAGGTCAGGCATACAGCGGACGCGACGACCGGGCGCGGCAAACGGCGAAGCAGCATGGCAACCTCCTGAAATCTTGAAAGTGACGCCTGCGAAAATACAGGCGGACAGTCTGCGGAAACATTCTGAAGATAAGTTTCTCTGTAACGCAGGCGAAGTCCTGCCCTTTTTCGGGCAGTATCAACATACAGGAACTATGAGGCAAGCAGAACACGGAGTAAATCCCAGACAACGGCAGCCATCGTGAACAGCACGAGCCACACAAAAACGCGGCGCAGTTTCTGGCCGTCCGTTCTGGAGGTCAGCATTGCCCCCAATTGCGCACCGATTGTGGAACCGGTAAGCAGCGTGATTGCCATGCCGAGATGAACATGTCCGTTCCACGCATGAACAGCGGTTCCGACTAAGGACGTGGCGACAAGAACCAGAATACCCGTTCCCGCCGCCGTTCGCGTCCGCATCCCGATGCCGTAGATCAGAATGGGCGTCAGAATCGCGCCGCCGCCCATGCCGAGCAGCCCGGACAGAAAGCCGGTTGCCAGTCCGAGATAGGCGATGACGAGAGTGGAAACGCGCTGTTCCGAACGGGGAAGCCATACGTAGGGCGGCAGGGGCAGGCGGGCAAGGGGACCCGGCGGCACGGGTTCCCCGGCGGGGCGCATGGGGCGGCGGGAATCGCGTCCCATCCAGAAGGCGATAAACGCGAGCGTCAGGATGTACGCGACAGACAGCCCGAAATGTGAAGCGGCAATCGTATGTCCGGCAATGCGCAGCGCGCCTATGCCACTCAGAATGGCGACCGTCTGCGCCCCCAATCCCACGCCCAGCAGACTGCCCGGCAGCATCAGGCCGTCTATGACGAGTTCGCCCTGTTTCAATTTGAGATGGCGCGACAGCGCGGCGACACCCACGCCGATCATCTGGCACATGCCCGTTCCCACCGCCACATCCAGCGGTACGCGAAACAGTACAGCAAGCATCGGCGTCAGCAGAAACCCGCCGCCCACCCCGAACATGCCCGCGATGATGCCAACCGCAAAGCCAAGCAACACCAAACCTATCCACCAAAACGGCGTATGTGCTGCAATCATGTGAGTTACCGAGAGTAGGTTGTTAGGTTGTTAGTTGTTAAGTTCATAAGTCAAAGACCTCTTGGATAATGCAGTATTCCTAACAACCTAACAACCTAACAACTAACAACCTAAATATGGTACATATCCCCGGACATAGGCGAGTCAGTATCGTCATTGCTGTCGGGCGGAGAATCCGTTCGTTTGGAACGCGCCTGCCACCAGTCGAACAGGCGCGCGGACGCCAACCCCCATAGCAACGGCACGATCAGACACAAAGCGATGTAACCGATTTTCATACGCTCCTCTCAGAGTAAGCGGACAAGCGCGAACCGCGTTCCTCGACCACTCTCACCCGCCTGTTCCCCATCAGCGCGTAGATACCCTTCCGATACTGACGCCGATAATGCTATAATTATGCCAATAGCAGAATACGCGCAGGAGCAGAAGAAGTGTCATCGCCGTTAGAACCCAACTCCGTCCCACCCTTGATTGTCGCGCCTGAGTTCGTGGTCGGCTATCACGGCTGTTCGCGCAACCGCCGAAATGATTCTCGCGCAGCAACAATTCACGCCTTCCACCAAAGCCTACGATTGGCTTGGCGAGGGCATCTACTTTTGGGAGTACGCGCCGTATCGCGCTCTGGATTGGGCTATGCTGAGGTGTGCCGCGTCAGGAGAAGAACCCGCCGTTGTGGGCGCAACCATTCGGTTAGGAAATTGCCTGAACTTGCTGGATACCCAATACATGCAGGAACTGGCGCAAACGTATCAGCAAGTTGTTGCAGAAGTGGGGAGCGGGAACCTGCCGCGAAATACGCAACGGGGAGCGCACTACCTTGATCGGCAAGTAATTGACACCTGTTGCCGCGCTCTGGAAACCAACTTGCTGCCTGCTGTACAAACAGTGCGTGGCAGTTTCCCTGAAGGCGACCCGATCTATCCCGGCTCAAAGATACTCAGCCGCGCGCATACGCAAATTGCAGCGCGTGACGCGGCTTGCTTTTTGGACATCTTTTTGGTACACTTCTGATAGCGCTGCATTTGCCTGCAAACAGAATTGTCGCATTGCTGATAAAGAGGTGAAGCATGGAAACAGACAACAAACAGCCCCATCGGATAACTCATGAAGATTTTGTTCGCGCGCGCGAGTTCCTCGCCAGCATGACGCCCGAAGAACTGCTGGATTTTATGGAGTATAGGACGCCGGGGATTGAAGAAACCGACATGACCGGACATTTTCCCATCAACCTGGAGCGGCCTATTCTGGCGTCTTCCCAAACCTTGCAAAAGAAATCAGCGTGAGCGTGTCGCCGTCGCTTTGTCGCCGCTGATGAACATAGAAGTGAAGTCGGGGCGTTTGTCCGTATCGCATCTGGTATAGACAGGCGCCCCGGCTTGTCATTTCCACTGTTACTTCCACGAAGCACAGGGAGAAGGGCCGGGATTGAGGGTACAAACTTTCGCCTTTGTTCCAGCCATCATTGAACCTGCCAGTCAACCGAATGGAGAAAACAAATTGACGTATCGCTCATTGCGAGGCCCGGGCTGCGCCTTCTGTCTACGGCTGTGTTTGCTGCTGATGCCGGCAACGATTTCTGTTGGCGCAAATGCGCAGCGGAACCGTAATCCCGCCGGTACGCCCGGTTCCGCTCCCGGCGCGAATTCGGCTGCGACTGTAGCCGCAACGCCTGCGCCGAATGTCGCGCCGGTTCGAGACGCCGCGCCGCCGGTTGTCACGCGGCATGAGATTATGGTTCACGGGACGCCGCTTACCTATACAGCCACAACGGGCATGATGCCGATGAGGGGCGCGACGGGCGAAACCGAAGCGAACATCTTCTTTGTCGCGTACCATCGGACGGACGGCGCAGGCGCAAACCCTGATCCGCGCCGTCCGCTTGTGTTCGCGTTCAATGGCGGGCCGGGATCGGCGTCCGTGTGGCTGCATTTGGGCGCAATCGGGCCGAAACGGGTGCAGATGCTGCCCGATGGCGGACTGCCGCCGCCGCCCTACCATCTTGTAGACAACGAGCAGACATGGCTGGACCAATCCGACCTTGTGTTCCTCGACCCCGTTGGAACCGGATACAGCCGCCCGACCAAACCGGAATACGGGGCGAAATTCTGGGGCTTGCAGGGCGACATTGCGGCTGCGGGTGATTTTATACGCCTGTACCTGACCCGCTACAAGCGCTGGGGTTCGCCCCTGTTTCTGGCGGGCGAAAGCTACGGCACGACGCGGGCGGCGGGGCTGTCCAACTACCTTGTGGAACACGGCATCGCGCTCAACGGCATTGCCCTGCTCAGTTCCGTGCTGAACTTCCAGACGCTGGAGTTCCGGCCGGGCAACGACCTGCCCTATATGCTGTTCCTGCCGACCTATACCGCCACCGCCTTTTATCATCACAAACTGCCCGACGCTTTGCAAAAAGACTTGACTTCCACGCTGAAAGAGGCGGAAACGTGGGCGCAAACGGACTACGCGAACGCGCTGGCGCAGGGCGATAGATTGACCTCATCGCAACGGCAGGCCGCGATTGACAAAATGGCGCGGTATACGGGGTTGTCGAAAACCTATCTGGACAACAGCGACCTGCGCGTGGACATCGAGAGCTTCTGCAAGGAGTTGCTGCGTGACCGCAAACATTCCGTAGGCCGATTGGACAGCCGCTTTGTGGGGCTTGAACTCGTCCAACGTATCGCAGACGCCGGATTTCGACCCGAGCCAGTCCGCCATTCGCCCGCCGTACACCGCGATGATGAATATGTACGCCAGCGAAGAGTTGAAATTCGATTCGGATGAGGAGTATTACGTGCTGGGCGGGGGCATCAAAGCGCCGTGGGATTGGGGGACACGCGGACAGGGGTTTGCCAACGTCAGCGAATCCCTGCGCAGCGCGTTCGCCAAAAACCCGTACATGAAGCTGTTCGTGGCGGAAGGGTTTTACGATCTGGCAACGCCCTACTTCGCCGCGCAGTACACCGTCGCGCATCTCGGACTCGACCCCACCCTGCGCGCCAACATCACCACCGCCCAATATACGGCAGGACACATGATGTACATTGACACGGCTTCCCTTGCCAAACTGAAATCCGACGTGTCGCAATTCCTGCAAAACGCGGTTCAGTCGTCCGGTACGCCGCAATCCGCCGTCGTCGGCAGCAACACCGGCAACCGCAAATCACCCTAAAAGATAAACAGCCGCGAATGAACGCGAATGAACGCGAATATAAACCGCAAAGAGGCAAAAAACTGCAAAGATGTCTCTAACCATTCGCGTTTATTCGCGTTCATTCGCGGCTACATTCGTTTGCGTCTTATTCCTTGCTGAAGTTCAGGCTTTCGGAGTTGATGCAGTAGCGCAGGCCGGTCGGGTTGGGGCCGTCGTTGAAGACGTGTCCGAGGTGTCCGCCGCAACGGCTGCACAGCACTTCGATGCGCCTCATGCCGTGCGTGTTATCTTCGCGGGCGGTCACTTTGCCGCTGTCCATCGCGTCATAGAAGCTCGGCCAACCGCAGCCGGAATCGAACTTGGTTGCGGACGTGAACAACTCCTGCCCGCACGCGGCGCACAGATACGTGCCATCGTCTTTGGTTTTCCAGTATTTGCCCGTAAATGCCCGCTCCGTGCCTGCCTGCCGCAGAACATGGTACTGCTCCGGCGTCAGTTCCGCCCGCCACTCCGCATCTGTCTTCTCCACTTTATCGCTTGCGTTCACCGCGTTGTCCGTAGATATATCGTTCGCCATAATATCGCCTCCTGCTAGTTGATACCGCAAACGATTTCAGACAGTTCCCGGTCGAACAGTTCACGGCTCAGGCGTCACCGACAATCTGCTCCTCCGCCTTGCCATCACCGGCGAGGGCATGATAGGCGATCCCTCCCAACGCCGCGCCGATGATGGGCGCGACCCAGAACAGCCACAATTGCCCCAACGCCCACCCGCCGACAAAAACCGCCGGACCGGTACTCCGCGCCGGATTGACCGACAGGTTGGTGACGGGGATGCCGATAAGATGGATCAGCGTCAGGCCGAAGCCGATGGCGATGGGCGCGAAGCCTTTGGGGGCGCGGCCATCCGTGGAGCCGAGAATGATGAGCAGGAAGAAGAACGTGAGCGTCACTTCAGTGACAAACGCGGAAACAAGGGAATAGCCGCCGGGAGAGTGGTCGGCGTAGCCGTTGGACGCGAACCCGCCCGCTCAGACTGAAATCCCGCTTTGCCGCTGGCAATTAAATACAGAACGCCCGCGCCCATTATGCCGCCCAGCACCTGCGCGACAATATAGGGCAGCAGGTCGGAAGCGGGAAAGCGTTTGCCCGTATACAGCCCGATGGAAACGGCGGGATTCAGATGGCAGCCGGAAATGTGGCCGATGGCATACGCCATTGTCAGCACGGTCAGCCCGAAGGCCAGCGAAACGCCCACAAAGCCGATGCCCAGATTGCCGACACCCTCTTTGGGAAAGGCGGCGGCCAGCACCGCGCTGCCGCAGCCGCCGAAAACTAGCCAGAACGTGCCGATGAATTCCGCGATTGCCCGCTTGCTCATAGATGGGGTCATAATCTTCTCCGATTAAGAACAGGAAGTCTTGCAAGTGGTACATGATGAGGGGAACGCGCCTGCCGCGTGGCTTGTTGTCACAGGCGCGTTAGCAAACCGTCTGCTGTTGAAATGGCAGAAGATGGTTTGATCAGGTCAATGCGCAGCCCGTATTTGAAAAGGTAAGCTCTGCTGAATTGGGTGGTACAATCATTCAGGCTGACTGAACAGAACCAAAGTTTCCAATGTTTGCAATTCAACAGGTTCACGGCGGGTTGCCTGATGACAACATACAGCTATGCGCAAATCAGCGCATATTGATAGTATATTGCATAATTCATATTAATCGGCGCGTTCAGGAAGAATTCAGTTCGGGTTTTCTCAATGTGACACCAAAATTGCAGATTTGTGGCGCAGAAACGCTATTCCGCTGGTGATAGCGCGTAGCGGATGACGCTGTGGCGAGATACTCCCTGTGATAGCGGCGGCAGAACAAACTTCAATCTGAAGGACTTTTTGTAATGGATGTTCTCTGGTTTTTCCCCACATCGGGCGACGAGCGGTATCTCGGATCGCCAATTGGCAGGCGGGCGGCGACGTTCGACTACTTGCGGCAGATCGCGCAGGCATTGGATCAGTTGGGCTATTATGGCGCGCTGCTGCCGACAGGCGCGGGGTGCGAGGATGCGTGGGTTGTGGCGAGCGCGTTGATGGCGGTCACGCGGCAGTTGCGATTTCTGATTGCCATACGCCCCTCCATTATGCAGCCCTCACAGGCGGCGCGGATGGCGGCAACGCTGGATCGCATGTCGAACGGGCGGCTGCTTATCAATGTGGTCACGGGCAGCGGGCGCGAGGATATGGCCGGGGACGGGGTGTTCGTTCCCTACGATAAACGCTACGCCGTCACCGATGAGTTTCTGACCATTTGGCGGAGTTTGCTGCGTGATGGGCGCGCGGACTTTGCGGGCGAGTTTTTGAGAATCGAGGGCGGCGTCAACGCGCATGAACCGATTCAAAAGCCGTATCCGCCCCTGTGGTTCGGCGGCTCTTCGGAAGAGGGCATACAGGTTGGGGCGAAGCATGTAGACGTGTACCTGACGTGGGGCGAACCGCCCGCGATGGTGAAAGAAAAGCTGGACCGGGTACGGGAAGCGGCAGACCGGGAGGGCCGAACCCTGCGTTTCGGCATCCGCCTGAACGTGATTGTCCGCGAAACCGAGGCCGAGGCGTGGCAGGCGGCGGACGACTTAATCCAATATCTGGATGACGCCAAAATCGCGCAGGCGCAGGCCCTGATGATCCGGCGTGACAGCGAGGGACAGCGCCGCATGATGCAATTGCACGGCGGCAGCAGAGAGAATTTACACGTCAGCCCCAATCTTTGGGCAGGATTGGGACTCGCGCGTCCGGGCGTAGGCACGGCCCTCGTCGGCAATCCCGAAATCATCGCCGAGCGGATGCGGGAGTACGCCGCATTAGGAATTGACACGTTTATCCTGTCCGGCTACCCGCATCTGGAAGAGGCGTACCGGTTTGCCGAACTCGTGTTTCCCCTGCTGCCGCTTACCTATCACGCGCCGGTTACTGCCGCTCCCATCGCCGCGTCCACGGCTCCCCTGTTGAGTAACCATCATATCGCCCGCTGAAAATACATCAAAAGTGACCTGCATTTCCCTGCGAAAATAGGTAATCATAGACACTTCTTTAGTAGGACAACATTCGCGAACAGCGCAAGTAAATTGGAGAAGAAACCCGCCCTTAGCCGTGCGCATCTGGCAATGAAAACATCTGCGCGCGGGAAGGCCGGTGTTCTGCTGTATGCAAAACAAGCGGCATTGCCCGCCGCTTGCCTGTACGCGGATGTATTTGAGCCTGCCTTTGAACAGAAAGAAGTGTCACCATGATTTTACGTATGGAAAAGCTGCTGATTGATTTGCCGGAAGCGAAGCACCCTTCGCCCAAATCTGCCGCCGCCATTCAGGAACTGCTGGGCGGCAAGTTCGGCGAAATGTCTACGCTGATGAACTACACGTTTCAGTCGTTCAACTTTCGCGGACGAGCGGAAATTCGCCCCTTCTACGAATTGATTGCCAACATCGCGGCGGAAGAGTACGGGCATATCGAACTGGTGTCGTACGCCATTAACATGCTGCTCAATGGCGCGACAACGCGCGGAACCAATCCCGACGCCACGCCCCTGAAAAGCGCGGCGGATGAGCGGTATGCCTACCATTTTCTTGCCAGCGGACAGGCCGCGCTGCCGTATGACAGCATGGGCAACCCGTGGACGGGCGCGTATGTGACGGCAACAGGCAACCTGAAAATGGACCTGCTGCACAACTTCTTTCTGGAGTGCGGGGCGCGCGCTAATAAAATGCGCGCATATGAGATGTGCGACGATCCGACCGGACGCGCGCTGACCGGCTATCTGCTGGTCAGGGGCGGAATCCACATTGTCGCTTACGCCAAAGCGCTGGAAAAGCTGACCGGGGTTGAGGTTGGCAAACTGCTGCCGATCCCCGACCTGAGCAACAAGAAATACGATGAGGCGCGGAAGCTGGAAGAGCAGGGGCTGCACACCATCATGTACCGCTACAGCCTGCACGACTACAACCGATTGGGCGAAATTTGGAACGGCCCGCACCCGGAAGATGGTCAGGAACTGCGCGTGGTAGACGGTTTCCCCGAAGGAGTCCCCTATCCCGACCTGCCTGCCGAACCGCAATTGGCCGCGCCCTACGGCGACCCGGAAATGTTCGCCGACATTGCCAAAAAGATGTTCGGCAAGTTTCCGATTTAACCGAATATCATTGGTTAATCGCCGCGCAGGAACGCAAAGCGCTGCTGTTTGACATACTTCAGCACAGCCACCGAGTAAATCGGCGGCTGTGCTGAAATTTTGCCGGTGTATTTGAAGCAGAGGACAGATACGCGCGAGTCAGGCAGGAGATTCCTCGTCGAATGCGAAATTCAGCACAGAAAAGGTGACAAGCGTATTGACGCAGTGCGCCGGGTCTATTAGCAGAACCCGCCGCCCCGCGTGGATGTCGAGGGAAAGATTGTTGTTTCCACATTATAACTGCGCGACTCCTACAAAACTCCTACAAGCGCAACAGCCAAGCAAGGATTGCCATCATGCCGGCATATCGAATCCAACTACTGGACAAATTGCAAGTGGAAGGGGCGGAAACCACGATTACGCGGTTTCGCACCCGGAAAACCGCGCTGCTGCTGGCGTATCTGGCGTATTATGCTACCAAGTCTACGCTCCGCGATACGCTGATTGATCGTATCTGGCCGGAATTGGACGCAGACGCGGGGCGCAACAATCTCAGCACCGCGCTCTCCTCCCTGCGGCGGCAGATGGAGCCGCCGGGCATGGCGTCCGGCGCGATCCTGTTGACGGACCGCCACGCTGTGCAACTGCGCCCGGAGGCGATTGTCACCGACGTAACCGAATTTGAAAACGCCCTGCGCGTGGCGGCAGAAGCCACCCATTACGAAAAAGCGCGCCTGCTGGAAGCCGCGCTGAAACGCTATACCGGCCCGCTGCTGTCCGATTATGAGGCGGACTGGATTACTCCTGAGCGTTTGCGATGGGAGGAAAACTACCGACAGGCGCGTGAGCAATTAGACGCCTTGCTGACGGCAACGCAGGAAAGCGCGCTTGCAGCAACAAATTACAGTCCGACCGGGCAGAAAAAGCCTCTGCCCGCTTCACTCCCACTGGGAACGGTCACGATTTTGGCGGCAGGCAATCCGGGCGCGGCTATCAGCGCGTTTGCAGCGGAACAAACCAGCCTCGCAGTCACCCCGACACAACGCGCCATTTTGCAAAATCAGTGCCGACGTTTTGGCGGGTTTGAAATCGCGCGGCAGGGCGAGGCTTTTGTCGGGCTGTTTGCAAGCGCGGCGGATGCGCTGGATTGCGCGCTGGCTTGCCGGGTTGCGCTTGAAGCGCAGCCGGACTCCCCGGAAGGCGCTCCGTCCGGGCTGTGTATGGCATTGCATACCGGCGAAGTGGAAACGGAGGAAGACGCTAACTGCGGCGCGGCGCGAACGCTGACACTGCGATTGCTGGAAGTGGGACATGGCGGGCAGACGCTTGGCACAAAGCCTTTCGCAGCCCTGTTCGGCAACGCGCTCTCTGCCGGTATGGGAGAGAAAGATTTTAGAGGGAAAGACCTGGGCGAATATCGTCTTGAAGAGGGCGCAAGCCCGGAAAGGCTATTCCAAATCGAAGCGGGGGAACAGCGAGATCACAGTTTTCCTCCCCTCCATGCGCGTCGTGTGCAAACGGACACCCTGCCCGTACCTCTAAATCGCTTTTTCGGACGCGAAGCGGAACTGGCGCGCGTGGCAGAATGGCTGCGCGACTCAGACGCGAGGCTGGTAACGCTTACAGGGATGGGCGGAGCGGGCAAGACGCGGCTCGCCATCGAAATCGGGCATCGCGTACAGGCAACGTTTCCCGGGCTGGTCTGGTTTGTGTCGCTGGCAGGCGTGGAAGAGGTTGGTCTGCTCACGCCCACGCTCTGCCGAACGCTGAATATCCCTCTGCGCGCTTCCACCGATCCCTTCGAGCAGATTTGCGATTTCTTTCGCGCTCAGGAGAGTCCCGCGCTGCTTATCCTGGACAACTTCGAGGCGCTTGTCGAGGAGGGAGCCGAATGGGTTCAGCGCCTGCTGGCGCATGTTCCCAATCTCGCCTGCCTGCTGACCTCCCGGCAGGCTTTAGAACTGCCCGGTGAACAGGAACAGCCTGTGCCGCCGCTGCCCGTTCCGGGCAAGGAGGAAGGTGGAAGGAGGAAGGAGGAAGGGGAGTTTCAGAGAACAGGGAACAGGAGACAGGGAACAGAAGAAATGCAATCGGCAATCGAAGATCGGCAATCGGCAATGCCCTCATCCTTGCTTTCTTATCCTTCCGTGCAGATGTTCGTCAACCGGGCGCAGGCGGTAAAGCCGGATTTTCAGATTACGCCGGGCAATGCTGCCGCCATTGCTCAATGCTGCATCGCGCTGGAAGGAATTCCGCTTGCCATTGAACTGGCGACGGCGCGGGCGCAGGTGATGACGCCTGCCGAAATGCTGGAGGCGCTGCAGCAGCGCTTTGACTTTCTGACCACGCGCCGCCGAAACGTCGCTCCACGCCATCAGGCGCTGCGGGCCGTGATTGACTGGAGCTATGCGCGGCTGCGTCCCGAATTACAGCAGTTCTTTACCCAACTGTCCGTATTCCGCAACGGCTGGACAGCGCAGGCGGCGCGGGAAGTGTGCGAAGAGGCAGCAGCAGAAAAGGAGACGAAGAGGGGAAAACAGGAGAATTCCTCCTTCCTCCTTCCTCCTTCATCCTTCGTCTGGGATTGGCTTCAGGAATTGCGAGGACATTCGTTTGTGGGGGCGCAGGAGCAGACTGAACTCTCTGAGACGCGCTTTTACGCGCTGGAAACCCTGCGGGAATACGGCGAGGCGAAACTGAGCCGGCAGGCGCGAAACGCACTCCGCAATCGCCATCTGGCCTGCTTCCTCCGATTGGTCGAAAGCGCCGCGCCGCATCTGCACGGCCCGGAACAGGCGCGCTGGCTGGCGCGTCTGGAAGCGGAATACGCGAACCTGCGCGCGGCGCTGGCGTGGAGTCTGCACGAAGTGGAGGAAACGAACGGGGAAACAGCAGGGGAACCGGGCGGGGAGAAAATGAGCGTGGAGGCGGAAGCGGCGCTGCGGCTGGCAGGGGCGCTCGGCCCATTTTTTCAGATACGGGGTTATGTGCAGGAGGGGCGCAGGTATTTGCAGGCCGCGCTTGACACGGGAAGCGGAGCCCGGACGCGCCCCCGCGCTCACGCCCTCAACGAAGCCGGGGCGTTGGCGCAAATACAGGGAGATTACGCGCAGGCGCGCGCTCTCTATGCCGAAAGTCTGGAAATCTGGACAACACTGGCACATGAGCAGGGGATTGCCAACGCGCTGAACAATCTGGGACTGGTCGCGGAGCTTCAGGGCGATTTTGAAGACGCGGAGCGCCTGTATACGCAGGGCATGGAGATACGCCAACGCTGCAATGACCGGGCAGGACTGGCCGCGTCCTACAACAATCTGGGCATTCTCACGCAGATGCGGCGCGACTATGCCGCCGCCCGCGATTGGTACGAGCGGAGTCTGGACATCAAGCGCGAATTGAAGCAATGGCGCGGGGTTGCGAGTACGCTCAACAATTTAGGGAATATTGCCCACGCGCAGGGAGATTACGCGGCATCGCAGGCGTACCATGAGGAGAGTCTGGCGCTGCGGGAGCGGCTTGGGGACAGGCAGGGCATTGCCGGTTCGCTGAACAATCTGGGCATGGTGGCAGAAGCGAGCGGCCACGTTGCGGAAGCGCGTGACCTTTATGCCCGCAGTCTGGCAATCAAAACAGAACTCGGCGACCGGCAGGGCATCGCCATGACGCTGCACAACATGGCGAACCTTGCGCGACTGCAGGGCGACCTGACCAGGGCAAGCGCCACATGCCGCCAGAGCCTGCAAATTCAACAGGCCATTGGCGATAAGCACGGCATGGCGGGGAGTTTACACGCGCTGGCGGCGATTGCCCATGCGCAGGGAGACGCGAAACGCGCTGTTCGCCTGTATGCCGCTCACGCCGCTGTGTGTGAGACGATGGGTGTAACTCATTCCGAAACCGAACAGGCGGAACAGGGAGCCATCACGTCCGAATTGCGCGACCGGTTAGGCGTAAAAGCGTTTGCGCGGGAACAGGCAGTGGGAACCGCGCTGACTCTGGAACAGGCCGTCGCTTACGCCCTTTCCGCCGAATGAAACCGGCGCTGTTTAGAATTTATCCCAATTGGCCGGGTATTGAAAATACCCGGCAGGAAAGTGCAAGCGTCTTGCAGACGCGAATACCATGCCTATTGGCGTAGGTTCTTAGCAGCAATACCGTTCAAATAAATGTTTGCAGGGACACAACATGTTGTGTCCGCATTGGCGCGATTGTATCTGCGCTCCTCTACTGGAAGAGGACACAACCACTCTATTAAAGTCGTGGTGGCAAATCAGGCGGCAGGTACATCGTATCCAAGCAATCGGCAGAAGCGTACAAATCGAGGGAATATCCGAGGGAAGGGGAGAAGCAGGAAGCAGGCGGCAGGTAAATCAGATGCAGAATCGTTCTTACAGGGTTTTTGTGAAAAAAATTATTATACGTGTGACACTTTCCGCGCCTCTGCCACGTCATTTTAACAGCAGTATTTCAGCAACCAAGCAGGGATGAAGCATTTATGCAGTGCAAATGGAGTGATTTGGGAGACAATATAACCGCGCCGAAGGCGTATGAAGTGCCACATGTAGGTGTCATTCTTGTCCTTCCAGCAGATGTTGCGAGGGCTACTCAGTTAGGCGGCGACCCTACAATATTACTACGCGAAAATATGGGCGCGACAGCGTCAAAAGACACCATGAAGAACTACATCGTGCATGACATTGTTCGCGGCTAGAGGCACAGAGACAAAGCCCGCACCCGCGTTCGTGGCGAAAAGCCGAAGGGCAGAGCGAACCGGAAGAAGGAAGCGACTCGTGTTCCGGCAGTCGGTAGAGGCGTACAAACTGAGGAAGTATCCGAGGAACGGGGAGAAGCAGGCAACGGGTGAGCAAGAGGCGTAATTTCGCCGTGTGAAATCTTGGAGGGTTCGTAATGGAAATTGTTGTGGAATACGCCGTCATACTCCCTAAAAGTAGTTCGGTCTGTGACAGCGTTGCAGGCTTCAATCGCTTCTTAGAAGTTGACTCATCAATACATGTCAAGGGGAACCATATTCATCACAACAATTTCCAGTGCGGCTATCATATTGGCACTGGTGAGATCAGTGGCAAAGACCAACGCTACTTTCAATTAAAGTTTAAAATAAATCCAGATGAAAGTGTGGTCTCAGAAGCGGTTGAGGCACTTACCTTGCTGTTGAAAGCAGTTCGCGGTCTTGTTATGGGGATGGCAAAGGGGCAGTTGGAAGTGTTGTGGGATGATATTGCTTTATACTACTCTAAACAGGCATATACAAAAATATATGAGATTGAAAATCTCATGCGGAAACTTATCGCCAACTTCCTGCTTATCACTGTAGGAAAAGAATGGGCTACAGAAGCAACTCCACAAGAGGTGAAAGAAGCGGCTAACAAACAACGTCAGGAACGCGCCTCCATTTTGTACTCCATTGATTTCATTGATCTTACTCGTTTTCTTCTCAGACCCTACTCTAAGAGTACAGATCAGGATATATATGCAAAACTAAAGAAAGCGAATACAATTGAGGAACTTGAAGAAATTAAGGCAATTGTTCCTCAATCTAATTGGGAACGCTATTTTTCGCGTCTAGTCGCCTGTGAGGATGGTTGGCTGAACACACGATGGAATAAATTATACGATTATCGGTGCATGATTGCCCATAACTCTGGCTTCACAAAATCCGACCTTGAACAGTGTGATCTACTAATTGGTGAAGTTAAGCCGAAATTGGAAGAAGCTCTAAGTAAACTGCCACAGGTAAGCGTAGCAGAGGATGAGCGTGACTTGGTAGCAGAAGATGCAGCAGCCAATTCCAGTTTCTTATTAGGAAGGTTCGTAGATAATTGGAAGGAATTGCACACAGAGTTGTTACTATTAGCAAGCAAAAAAGGTCTGTCTTTAAGCAAAGAACCTCATGCTATGACTGTGAGGACATTGGTAGATATGTTAGTGATAGATGGAAGTATTCCTAGAAGCCTCGCAGAAAAAATTTCGGAATTGAACAAACTAAGAAATATCTTAATTCACGACCCTTCAAGTAGAGTAACTTCCGAGGAATTAGGCTACAAAATAAAATTAATCGCTTGGGTGGTACACAATCTAAAATTAATTCACTCCCCATTTATTATATCGGATGCTATAAGTGGTTGAAAGCTGCTGTTTCGAAGCCACAATAGTCCTCAACCGCCCGAATTGAGGCAGGACATGAAGCCGGGAGCGTAGGCGGACGGCAACAGGGCGAACAGAGCGCAGGAGCAAGAGAACAGACGCAAGTCCTCGCCACTTGCCACTCGCCACTGCTCCCTGTACCTGCGTCAGTAGTCTAGCAGTATATCCGAGGCGACAGGAATGTCGTTTCTCTACCGGAGTAATCTTGATATGCACGTCTTTCTTAGCTGGTCAGGTGAGCCAAGCAAAAGCATTGCTCAAATATTTAGTGATTGGCTGCCGAGTGTTCTTCAAGCGGTTAAACCGTTTTTTTCTCCTGATGATGTCGAAAAAGGCTCACGATGGTCTACGGACATCGCTAAAAATTTAGAAGAATCCGAGAACGGGTTGATGTTCTTGACATCCAACAACCTGCAATCCCCTTGGTTGCTTTTTGAAGGTGGTGCAATTTCAAAGAAGATAGACACCTCAAAGGTTGTACCACTGTTATTTGGAATTGCAACAACTGACCTGACCGGCCCTTTGCAACAATTCCAAGCAGCCCCCTTCAACCACGATGAGATGTACAAACTTGTCTCCATGCTCAACCGGGAACTAGGAGAGCGAGGACTGTCAAAAAACGTTCTGGATACCACTTTTGAAAAGTGGTGGCCGGATTTAGAGGTGCGTGTCTCTCAAACAATTCAATCTCATGCAGTAGTACCAAGGAACACAATACGTTCTGAACGAGAGATGATTGAAGAAGTGTTGGAAATTAGTCGTTTGATATTGGTGCGCAACCCTGCATCGGTTCGTACTCCTGAAAGCGAAGTAGACTTTGGCCGTTTCTTCGTAGGTAACACCGTTCTCACACAACGTTACGGTGAGGGCAAGGTAGTTAGGTTTGAAGCTACACAGTCCGGGAAAGTCGGGGTAGTTATTGATTTCAACCAGCCGCGAGATATTATATATGAATTGGATTCGCCTAGTTTGAAATGGTCTAAGCCAAGTACAGGCGGACGTAAACCCGCTCCGCCGCCAGTTGATGATGACCTAGACGAGTCCGACCCATTTGCAAACGAATAGCGTTTTTATAACTCCGGCAGGTGCAAGAAGTTACAACAAGAATGGCCTTCAATCTGGACAGAGTTTGAACAATAAGAATAATTGTTCCGCGTACCTCCTGCGTCAACAGAGGCAGGCCGAAGGGGAGTGCGAACCGGAAGCCAGTGATGAGTACACACGTTCTCAGGGATAATGAAAGGACAAGGTTCCAGTGGTAATGCAAGCCAACAAGCGATATAAACAAAAATATTCTCCTCGCTCGGGCTATTTTGCTGATGTGACCGGATGTGAGGATAGCATTACTGGAGAAATAGTTGCTTTCAAGCAACTTAAAATAGAGCATGAAAATAACGCGAATTACGTCCTCCGGTTCCGCCGAGAAGTTGAATTGCTAGAAAGACTAGCTCCGCATCAGAATATCGTGACTGTCTTAGATAAGGGCTTGGACGATGGCTGCAATTGGTATGTAATGCCTTATGCATCCTCCAACCTTGAAGATTACCTTCAACGGAACAACTCCAAGATTTCTCTTCAGAGCCGAATAGCTTTATTTGATGCTGTTCTCGCTGCTATCACCCATGCTCATCAGAATTCTGTCTTGCACCGCGACCTTGGGCCTAAAAACATACTCTTGTTTTTGCTCGCCGATAGCTCATTCCAAGTGAAAGTCGCGGACTTTGGTTTGGGTAAGAATTGGGAGTCCCTGTCTGCTCATACTAAGACGGCACAGGGCAACTACGGTCAACTCTCTTTTACCGCGCCAGAGCAGATGGAGAGCCTAACGCAAGCAACTGTACGAAGTGAAATATTCTCGCTTGGAAAGGTACTTAACTATATTTGCACGGGGCGCAGTCCACGTACATACCAAATTTGTGACTTTGGCCCAGTAATCATCAAGGCAACGGAAAATCTGCCAGAGGATCGGTACGCAGATATAGAAGCATTTACTGATGCTTACAACTCTCTCAAAGAAATGCTTAGTAGAAGTGATGAACTGACTGTGGGCGAACGTGTAAGCGCTTATGCTGATGGCTCAACCCCGATAGATTGGCACGACTTTCATCGGTTTGCGATAGCAGGAGAGTACACATTTCACGTATACCATGATTATTTGGAGCCGATAGCACGTATACTAAACAACGATGAGAACGTACAAGCGTACTATTCGGTTGTTGGAAATTCTATTGGAGCATTTGTGAAAGTTTACATTGAGCGTGTGGAGGAATGCTTAGGCACAACACGATGGCCTTTCGAGGGGGCCAACGATTTCGGACGTGTACTTGACCGTGTTTATCGGACTGTTTCGTCCTCAGACTTACGTATAAATTGTTTGAGAGAACTCTGGCGTTTAGCCTATGAGAGCGACCGGTGGGCGGTTCGTTCTCTAATAGAGAAGATATTTAAAAGTGGAATATTGCCAGATGACCGAGAAACTAGTGTAATGGAGATTGTAAATAGCTCGACAGCACGTTTGACCATTATACAACTGCGTGCTTTGTTAGCACCAACTCTACCGCGACGCATACAGCAAGTTCTAAGAGATAAGTCTAATTAGAAATATGGTTGCGTTCAACCCATTCCTCTAACGCAGGCACAAATGTCACAAGCCTCTTCCCCGTCGGAGGGGCTTGCGGCGTTCAGGTCGGGAACACGGCAGGCCGCAAGCAAGGCCGGGGCAGTAGGAGACGCCACGCACAACGCACAACAGGAACGGCAAGCAAGCCAACAGGCCGTGCAGCAGAGAAGCCGAAGCAGACACCGGAAGCAGATAACGGCCTTCTACCAGACGGCAGAAGGCCGTTGGTACGAGTCCACAAGCAATACACGCACAAAACTAACGAAAGGAGAACCGGAGGTTGAGACGATATACGGCCGGGCGTCCACCCGCAGGGAAGGACTACAGCCGAAGTCTGAACAGGAAATCCATTCCTCCCCATGCTAACTGGAATGAGTTCCGGTAAAGCCGGGGTCTCCAGAATTTGTACTTATGAAACAGCCGTTGACCCGGCGTGAGATGCTGGGGGTGGGCGTCGTCGCACTGGGGGTGGCTACGGAGATAGGCGTGACGACAGGTGTGGCGGGAGCGCCGAAGTCAGGCGGATTCCGGTTCTGTCTGAATACCAGCACGCTCATGGGGCAGAAGCTCGGGATGGTGGAGGAGATCGAAATCGCGGCGAAAGCCGGGTATGTGGCGATTGAGCCATGGATCAACGAGATCGAGAAGTATGTGGAAGGGGGCGGCTCCTTAAAGGATTTGCATAAGCGGATCGCGGATCATGGGCTGGAGGTGGCGAGCGGGATTGGCTTTGCGGAGTGGATCGTGGACGATCCGCAGCGGCGCAAAAAGGGGCTGGAGGCTGCCAGGCGGGACATGGACCTGCTGCGGCAAATCGGCGGAAAGCGGCTTGCTGCGCCTCCTGCGGGGGCGACCGAACAGAGCGATTTAAACCTGACGGCGGCGGCGGAGCGGTATCATGCGCTGTGTGAGATCGGCGATTCGCTGGGAGTGATCCCGATGGTCGAGGTGTGGGGATTCTCCAAGTCCCTGACACGCCTGGGGGAGGCGGCCCAGGTCGCCATCCAGAGCGGGCATCCGAAAGCCTGTGTGCTGCCGGACGTGTATCATCTTTATAAGGGCGGCTCGCCGCTGGCCGGATTGAAGCTGCTGACCAAAACCGCTGTGAACCATTTCCATTTGAACGACTATCCCGCACTGCCTCAGGCGACCATCACGGATGCGGATCGGGTCTATCCCGGCGACGGCATCGCGCCGTTGACGGAGTTGTTCAAGCTGCTGCGTGAGATGGGTTATGAGGGATCGCTCTCCGTGGAACTGTTCAATAAGGAGTACTGGAAGCAGGATGCGCTGACGGTGGCGAAGACGGCGCTGGCAAAGGCGAAGGCCATCGCGCGCCGGAGTTGATGTCTCTATCCCCTTTCGGGTGGGATACCACAACGAGTGCTATTGGTGGCGAACACAACCGTTCAAATAAGAGTGCAAGTGGCCCTCAACCCCTAACCCCTTCTCCCAAAAAAGCTTGGGAGAAGGGGAACCTATTGGAATAGGCTCTTAGAGGGTTTAAAAAAAGTCTCGAACCGAACCACTTTTACCGCTTAGCGGCATCTTTTGAACTATCGTCGCAGGCTGAATTTCAGATTGCGAACGGCCTTGTTGATGCAAATATGGACTTTTTCTATACGCTCTTAGCAGCGTTAATCGTAATCGCTGATGCCGACGAGGACGCGCCTGCCATCGTAGAGGGGCTGAATAGATTTGTGGGCGCGGACGTAGGCGAGGACAGTTTCCAGACGCGGGGTTGTGGTTTCGGTTTTGTTGGCGATGTCGGTCAGGATGAAGCGGGCGTAGTAGTTGTTGGTTGCGCCGGAATACACGCGCTCGTCCTCAATCGGCTTGCCGCCAATGGTAGCTTCGGTCAGTTGCCCGTTCGCGTATTTGTAGCGGATGCCGGATACGGCGGGACGGTTTTTTGCCAGTATGTCTTTGAGTTGCCGTCCTGTCGCCCGGAACGTGACGATGGTGTTGCCGAACGGGTCCATGCTGACCATATCCCCATAGGCAATCGCCCCTTTCGCGAGGGGAGCGCGAACGCCGCCCATGTTCTCAATGTCGAACTCCAGCCCCAACTGCTCGCGAATAGCGTCCGCAACCAGATTGTATTCGGCGTAATCCGGCCCCTTATGCGCGAAATCCCCTGTCGCTTCCCCGACAATCGCGCCGTATTTTGCTTTGATCGGGTTCCAGAACCCGTCTACGATACCCCGCACCTGCGCGTCTTCGGGCGTGGCGGACGTGACGGGCAGCAGTTTTCCCTTGTATTTCGCGATGTGCCAGGTCTTATCGTCGTTCTCGATGCAGGGTGAGGTCAAGGCGTCCCAGAGTTCCCGCCCACTGAAAATCCTGCACAATCATGGTTCCATGCACGGAGTTGGGCATGGTTTCCGAAGGATGGGGAATCAGCAGGGGTTCCGGCAGCAGGGTATGCGAATGTCCGCCCACGATCAAGTCAATACCCGGCACGGTTGCGGCCATTTTAATATCTTCGTCCACGCCGATGTGCGTGACGGCGACAACCAGATCGGCCTGTTTGCGCAGTTCGGGAACCAGTTTCAGCGCGGCGGCAATAGGCTCGGTCATTTCCAATTCGGTTCGGGCGGCGGGTAGGTACGGGCATCATACGTCAGCAGGCCGAAAAACGCGATTTTGACGCCGTTGATTTCGCGAATCACATACGGCTGATACAGCAGTTTGCCGGTCGCTTTCACAATGGAGTTGGCGGAAAGGAGGGGGAACTTCGCTTCGCCGATGAGTTTCTGTACCTGCGCCAGCGTGTTGCTGTACTCGTGGTTGCCGGGGCAGGCGAGATCGTAGCCCAGCGCCGTTCATGGCCTGTATGTCCGCGTCGCCATGATATTCGGTGGAAAACGGCGTGCCGTCACAAATGTCGCCCGCGTCAATCAGCAGCGTGGCATGATCCTTTTCGCGCCGAACGGCATTGACAAGCGTAGCGCGTCGCGCCGCGCCGCCGATATTGCGGCGCGTTTTCAGCAGGGAAATCGGGATTGGCGGCGTCAAAAGTGTCCGGGTAACTGTAAGGCAGCAGATGCCCGTGCGTATCATTGGTATGCAGTATCGTCAGGTGAACCTCTTTAGGAACGGCAGGCGGCGCGGCAGGCTTTTCGGCCAAAACAGAACCGGGAAACAGGAAGGAAAGCGCGGCAAGCGGAAACAGCGTTTCTGAGAACCGTTTTAAAACATTGTCGCGTATTTCAAGCGAATTAAGGGCATTGCGAACTCCTTCAGGCAAATCGAATTGAACGTATCTTCACCACCAAGACGCCAAGTACACCATGAAATGCAAGGCTAAACACAATATAGGATTGACTGAGAAGTTTTTCTTCTTTCCCCTTGGTGTTCTTTGTGTCTTGGTGGTGAAAAGTTACTCTCCGCAGTAAGTATACCGCAGGCGGAAAGGGCGCATTATGTCCGGCTTGCCGCTTGTGCCGAAGCGCCGATTTTGATGTATCCTTACATAGAGAACTTGCGCGGTATTGTGGTCACGCTTGCTGCCACGCCGCGTAGGATGAATACAAGCCAACAATAAACAAAATCATCTTGCCGGACATTGCGCGGCAGGTTGGCGCGATTCGGGAAAGGACATTACAATTATGCGAACTTCATATTGGAGATATGGCGCTGGCTGGCGACTTGGCATTGGCCGCGCCCCTCGATGGCGGGGGCGCAGGGCGGGCCGCAGGGCGGGGGCGGCATGGCTCCGCCGTTTGCAGGCGGCGCGGGGCATAAGTCCATGACGCTGGACGAAGCCGCGAAAATGGCTCCGCAACAGGATAAAAGTCTGGTTCCGCTTGCCAAAGCCTCGGACGCGGCGGAAGCCAAACTGAAAAAAACGCCCAAAGACCCTGCCGCGAAAAAAGCCTTTGTGGACGCGGCGTACAAATTCGGACACGCGGCGGAATACGGCGACAAACTGCCTCCCACCGTGCGTTATCGCGCCGCCCTCGCCATGTACCGCAAAGTGCTGGCAGTAGACCCCAAACACGCGCCAAGCCTGGCGGAAAAGCAGCAGATCGAAACCATCTACAAAAGCATGGGGATGCCGGTTCCGGGGAAATAAATTCTCGGTGTTCGGTGTTCGGTGTTCAGTGTTCGGTGTTGGGATGGAAAGTAAAGGCGGAGGACTACGATGAGCGGGATGCAATTTGGCAACAAACGGGGCGTAAACCGGCTGGCTATGGCGGCAATGGGAATGGTCATGGCGCAAAGCATTGTGCTGGCGCAGACTTCGGAAGATAAAAACCAATCGGGGCAGCAATCTTCCGGCAAAATGAACCCAAAATCAGCACAAAGGAGGCGGCTCTTCGCGGCATAATGGCAGGCTCCGAAGCCAAACCGACTCAAACCTCTGGCATTGTCCGTCACAACGGATAAGAAGACATATGTGGTAGGGACGGCAATTAAATTCACGCTTGACCGCGAAGAACATCACGGCCCAAACCATGACTCTGAATTTCAGCAGCGGGCAACAGTACGATTTTATGCTGCGCGAAGGCGTCAAACCGGACGGCAAAATCGTCTGGCAATGGGCGAAAGGCCACATGTTCGCGCAGATGATGTCAGCACGAAAGCTGGAACCCGGCAAATCCCTGACGTTTACCGAAACCTTACCCGCCAAACCGACGGCATCGAGGGCGGATCCCTCAAAGCCGGAACCTACACGCTCACGGCAACGCTGGCGGCTTTTAGGCGAACGTCCCTCCACGACAACGCAGGTGGTTATCAAGTAGAGCGCGTTGTAGGGGTTCTGCTTGCAGAACCCTCCTCTTGTAGGGGTTCTGCTTGCTGAACCCTCCTCAATAAGTGGAACCCCTCTTAAACGAGGGCGCGGCAAGCAGCGCCCCTACATGATTTATTACCCTCCTACCGACCACTCTAACCCGTTATAGCGTCCGATAGCCGTAGCAGCGAACAACGTGAACGAACCGGATAGGTTCGGGATTGCCCGCGCGACGGATGGGAAAGGGCGGGTCCCATTCCACGCGCTCAAAACTCTGGCGCAGATCGCTGGCATCCGATTCGCCGTCGTTGATGAAAATGGCGTTGTCGCCAAGATGCGGTTTCAGGCGTTCCACATGCGCGGCGTACATGGTAAGCCGCCAGTGCAGGAACATATCGCAGGCAAGAGGATGGTCGGGCAGGTAAAAGCCCATCAGAGCGCAGTATTGATAGCCGTTGCCCGCGACAAATACCGGCTGCCCCTCCGCCCCATCTCCTGCCGCAATTCCTGCACATGCGCGGCCAGACTGCGCCACCCGTACATCTGAACGGTCACATCGTCTTTCGGCTGTAATCGCAATCCCACCGCTTCCCGCAATTCCGGCGACAACATCAGCAGTGTCAGCAAAGCGCTTGTGACGAGAATAGCTGATAGTTGATAGCGAACGCGATTTCGACTTTCGATTTTCGATTTTCAATTGCGCCCGCAAGATTAGCAGCGGGCGCGTGGGCGAAATGGGCGCAGGGTGGGGGAGGTCGCTGTTTCCCTCGTCTCCTCTTCTCCTCTTCTCCTTTTCTTCTCTTCTAGTTTCCCGCTGCCCAGCCTGCCCATAAAATTGTCGGCGTAATCCACGCGCAGGGCGCCCAATTCGCCTGTACCTGTGACCGCAAGGCCATCAGGCAGAAGAAAAGCAGGACGGGGAAGCCGTGACAGAAGAGGAAAAGGAGTTGAGGGGAGGCGGTGTTCAGGTATTCAGGTGTTCGGGTATTCAGGTGTTCAAGAATTTGTTGTGTCGGAAAATCGCTTGTTGCAGTTGCGTTGGGGATAGACTGTGCGTATCCGAACTACCCGAATACCTGAACACCTGAATACCTGAACACCGACAGCAACGCAGGCCAGAAATAAGCCGGGGCCGAGCAGCAGCGCCTGAGAGCCGATGAATTCGCCCAGTCGGGAGAGCGGGGTGTGTTTGGTTTTGTAGGCCAGATAGCCCAGATGCCCGAATGTCCACCAGTGGTGCTGCGCGTTCCACCAGAAGACGCCGGTGTACAGCAGCAGAGTGAGGGCAAAGGCGACATAAGGTTCGGGACGGCGCAGCCATTTGCGATGCGGGGGCGAAACGACAAGAAACAGCAGCAGGCAGGGCACAATCAGCAGCATGGTATGCTTGCTGAGAAATCCCAGCCCGACTGCCAGCCCCGCCCAAAGCCAGGCGCGTTTCTGCTCCGGCTTCAGAGGTGCCGAAACAGGGCGCGTTCCAGAAACACCAGCGCCAAGCGCCCAGAAGAACACGAGCGGCGGATCGTAGGTGGCAATCAGGCTGCCGACTGCCATCAGGGGCGTCGCGCCGAGCAGAACAACGGTGAGAAATCCGGCGAACGGCGAGAAAACGCGCCTCGCCAGCACATACGCGCAAATCAATGCGCCCAGCGAGGCGGCCCAGACGCCAATGCGTACCCCGAACTCATTGGTTCCGAACAGCAGGGTTGTCAGGCGAATCACATAGCCGATCATCGGCCCCTGATCGTAATAGCCCCACGCCAGTTGCCGTGACCAGTCCCAATAGTACGCCTCGTCCGGCGCAAGTTCCACGCGCCATAACTGCGTCAGGCGCAGAAGGGACGTGACAATCAGGAACAGCAGGGTGGCGCGTTCCCAGACGGCGGTTCGAATAAGGATGTAAGGATGCAGGATGAAGGATGAATCGCTCTGCTTCATGAGCTCGATCGTATATCATATCTTTGCCCTTCATCCTTCATCCTTCATCCTTTGCTTTCAGCGTGGAATGGCGAACAGGTCGTCGGAAAGCCCCTGATTGACTTTCACGTCGTCCAGGGTGGTGATGGCCGCGCTGACGCCTTCCGCGTTTTTCACTTCCACCTGGTGGGCAGCCAGATGCCGCTGGCAACCTCTTTCGGATTCTGGTAATAGAACGTGGCTTTCAGCTTGCCTTCCATGCCGTACCATTCCCGTTTCATAGTCAGGCGCGTTTTGGGGTCGAACCAGACGCGGTAATGCGAGCCGCCTGTCGCGCCCTTGTACGTCAGGTCGAAAACCGAAGTCGGCTGCTCGTCAACCGTCTCTTCGCCGCACGAATTTGCCCTGCATGAAGGTCAGCGTTTCCGGCGCGAGCAGGCCGCCGTATTCCAGAAGGGATTGCCGTTTGCCGGGCGATGTCCGTCAAATCCTCCACCTTTTTTGGCATGCAGCGGAACGCGCGAAAGGCGCAGGGGCCGTTCATCATGATGGAGGCTTTGCCGAGCAGTCCTTTTGCCGGAAAGTCGGCAGTTTGTCCGGCTGCTTGTATTCCAGCGTGACGGTGCGCAGCATGCCCTGAAACTGGTAGGAGCGCGGAAAAGTCGCCGCCGATCTTTTCCAGTTCCTTCGTGTCGCTCTTTTGGATCGCGCATTGTCGCCTGTAAATCCGTGAGTTTGGTTGTCAGGTCGGCAAGCGCGGCGGCATCGTGAATGTCGACCCGACAGCTATCGCGGCGGATTCTGCCGGAACATCGCCGTACGGCCGGAGCAGCGGCCAGCGCAAAGCAGCGCCGGCAATTCGCGAGCATTGCCGCTGCAGGCGTATGTAATTCGCTTCGGCCCCACATGACCGCGTATATACTTCCTGAAAATTGTGCTGCTATCCTCAACTTCTCCAAAAAAGCCTGGACTAGCGCATGCCGCTGAATTCCTGCTTCTAAGGCTTACAGTCTTCATGCGCTGATACTAAATTTGTATTGCAATAATTCCGGTAATTCGTCTGATTTTGGTTGACTGTCACAGCCGCGCCAGCGCGTTCGTGCAGTATAATGATACCATTGGTTCGGGCGAAACGTCCTATGCAAATTGCGTATAGCGGAAATTACGCCCAAAGTAAAGAGCCATGCGCGATACTCACGGAGAAAAGTGAACACAACACATCTGAAATACGCTGCCACAAAGGCGATTCCTCTGGCAATATTGTTGGCGGTTTGCGCGGCGTTCCGCATGTCGCCGCGCAGAACAAATTCGCGGCAAAATCTTCCAAGACGCATGTGCCGATAATCCGGGTACAGGCGCTGCCGAAAGCAAGCGGAAACGCCGCATGAGTATCCCGCGAACGACGCGCAGCATCCGTTTCCATGGGAACAACACGCGCCGGGGGACAAGCCGGACGCATTGGGCGGCTTCGCGATGGTCAATGTCGTTGCGGGCGACAAACAGCATGGGCTTTCCGTCGTGCAGTTGGTGCGCGGCGACGAAAACTCGCAAAGAAGTCGCGCTGACGTTCGACGATGGGCCGCATCCGCCGTTTACGGAACGCCTGCTGGACTTGCTCAAGCAATTGAACGTGCAGGCCACGTTTTTCGTGGTCGGGCGCAAAGTGGATGCCGCGCCGGAAATTCTGGCGCGCATGGTGGCGGAGAAACATGAGGTCGCCAATCATACGTATCATCATGTAAACCTGAAAACCCTGCCCTACGGACTGGTGGAAAACGAAATCCGACTGGACAACGACGCCATTCGCCGCGCCTGCGGGCAAGGAGCCGCTGTTTTTCCGCCCGCCGGGCGGACAGCGCAACGGCGAAGTGGTGGAAATCGCGCACCGATTGGGCATGAGTACGATTTTATGGACGGACGATCCCGCCGACTACGCCAATCCGGGCGCGGACGTGATTGAGCAAAAATTGCTCAGGCATGTTCGGCCCGGCGCCACGATTTTGCTGCACGACGGCGTGGAGCAAACATTTCAGATGTTACCCGACCTGGTCGCGCAACTGCGGCAGCAGGGATACAAATTCGTCACCGTCTGCGAAATGGTACAGCATTTGGAAGCGACGTGTAAGTGAAGGATGAGGGATGAAGGATGAAGGATGAATTTAGAGAACAGGAATAGAAGGAGGATAGAAAATGCAGGTGAAGAGATAAGTGAGATTCATCCTTCATCCTTCATCCTTCATCCCTTCCCACTTTGCCTGTTTTCTACGATGAGCAGCAACGTGCGCTGGCCCCGGCTGAAGCGGTTTGCTGGTTGTCAGTCTGCTGGTGGCATTATGGCGGCGGTGACTCTGGTCGTCAGCATTGTTGCGCCTGCCCTGTTGCCGCGCAATCCGCTGCCCCGCGCCACCGCCGTGCGCGATCTGGGCAATCAAGACCCTATTCTGTCACACTTTGAAATGCGTCCCGAAACTGATACAGACGAATCCTCCCCTGACGCGCTTACAGCGGCGGCAGTTGGGGCAGAAATTTGTCCGTGACCGCCAGAAACTGGAAGCCTACACGCGCCGCGAACAGCAGCAAAGCCGCAGAAAACGCCCGCCGCGCCCAGGCGTTCCTGCATGCAATGGCCGTATTCAGTGCCGCAGGCATGACAGATAGGGAGAAACCGTTGGCAATCGGGAAGGAAAGAAAGAGAAGGAAAAGAAGGAGAACAAGAGGCGAGAATTTCTCCATCCACCATCATCCATGCTCATACCTCTGACCCTGTCGTCGCCGCGTTTTATGTGAATTGGGAAGAGACGTCGTGGGCGTCGGCGCAGCGCAATATGGCGCATCTGACGCATTTCATCCCGGAATGGCTGCATCTTGAAGCAGGGCGGGGCGGATGCGGTCAGCGCGGACCCGAAGAACCTGCCGTTTCTGGATACGCGGGACGAGAAGGACAAAACCGATGTCGTCAATCTGGCGCACAGCAACGGCGTGCCGATCGTGGTTCTGCTGAACAACTACACGCGGCCCAAAAATCAGGAGGAGGGCGAGGGCAAATGGGACACGGACGCGGTTCACGCCCTTGTGGCCGAACCCGACTGCCCGCCGCAATTTCGCCGGCAGCCTGCGCGACTGGCTGCTTGCCAACAAACTGCAGGGTGTCAACATTGATTTCGAGGAAGTGGCCGAAGCGGACCAGGACAATCTGACGCTGTTCATGCGCGAATTGTACGCCGCGCTGCATCCCGCCGGCCTGCTGGTCACGCAGGACGTGCAGTTGGAAAGCGAGGCCTTCGATCTTCCCCAACTGGCAAAGTGGAACGACTGGCTCGTTCCCATGTTCTACGATGAGCATGAGGCCAGCAGCGGGCCGGGCGCCGGTGGCGGGCGTGGATTGGACGCGGACGCATCTGAATCACCTGCTCAAACAGGTAGACCCGCAAAAAATCGTCATGGCGGTGGGGCAGCAGGGCTACGACTGGACAAAGGGCGTGGCGGGAGCCGAGTCGCTGCGCTATCAGACGGCAGTAGTCACGGCAAAAGAATCGTATGACGGCAAGGGGCAGGACGGCCTGATTCGGCTTGACCCGGCCAGTCTGAATCCGACCTTTACCTATTCCGAGGATACGCTTGACACAGAACGGCCAATCGCATATGCAGGAACATACTGTCTGGATGCAGGACGCGGTGAGCGTTTACAATCAGTTGCAGATTGCCCGCCCGCATGACATTCGGGGCGCGGCGCTGTGGATGCTGGGCGCGGAAGACCCGACCATCTGGAACTACTACGACAAGAATGCGTGGAAGGCGGACTGGGCGAAAATCGTCGCGGGCAACGCGCTGGACACCATCTCGTATGGCGGAACGGGCGAAATTGATTTTACCGCCGAGGGCGAACTGCTGCAACCCGTCGCGCGAGCCGACGAGCGGCCAGCGGACTCTGACCCATGATCCCGAAAACGGGCTTGATTACGGCGGAAACGTACAAGATTGACCCGACAACCAAGCCGCCCGCTGATCCCCTCCTCCTATATCGTGCGGCGGTACGGCGGCAAGACGGGCAACCCGAACAAGCAGATCGTGCTGACGTTCGACGATGGCCCCGACCCGACCTACACGCCGCAGATTCTCGACATTCTGAAGCGGTACCACGTGCCCGCCGTGTTCTTTCATCGTCGGCAAGCAGGCGGAAGCGAACCCGAACCTGGTGCGCCGCATGTACGATGAGGGGCATGAGATCGGCAACCATACGTGGGATCACCGGGACATGGCCGAACTGTCGCCTACGCATCAGCGGTACGAACTGACGGCAACCGAGCGCGTGATTCAGGCATTGACGGGACATTCCACGACGCTGTTGCGCCCGCCGTATGGCAACGACGTGGAGCCGACGACGGGCAAGGAAGTGCGCCCGCTCGACCTGGCCGCGCAGATGAACTACATCACGGTCGGGCAGAAGATTGACCCGCAGGATTGGGCGCTGACTGGTTCAAGCCGGGTACGGAAGCGCCGGACTAACTGCAGCCCAAAACCCCGCAGGATATTGTCAACGGCGTTCTGGCGGAAAAAGATCAGGGCAGCATCGTTCTGCTGCACGACGCGGGCGGCGACCGCAGCCATACCGTTGCCGCGCTTTGCCGCAAATTATTGAGAAGTTGCGGGCGCGAAGGCTATAAGTTCATTTCTGTGTCGCAATTAAGCGGCATTCCGCCGCGCAAAGCTGATGCCGACGATCACGGGCAAAGACATTTACCTTGCCGGCAGCGACCGCGTGACATTTGAGGCGGCGTACCTGTTTCAGCGACGCTGACTACCCTGTTCGTGCTGTCTATTGTCTTGGGAATGTCGCGCGTGCTGCTGTTTGTGGTGCTGGCCCTGATACAGCGACAGCGGGAAAAGAGGCGCGTGTTTCCGGTCGGATTTACGCCGTCCGTATCGGTGATTATCGCGGCGTATAACGAGGGAAAGGTGATTGCCCGCACGATACAGGCGCTGCTCGGACAGCGGCTACCCGAATCTGGAAATCATCGTGGTGGACGACGGCAGCAAGGACAACACCAGTGAAGTGGTGGAAACCCTGTTCGCCGATAATCCGCTGGTGAAACTGATTCGCAAGCCCAACGGCGGCAAAGCGTCCGCGCTTAAATCAGGGGCTGACGGTCGCGACGGGCGACATCATGGTGTCGCTGGACGCGGACACGCTGTTCACGGCGGACACCATCGGGCGATTGGCGCGGCATTTTGCCGACCCGAAAGTGGGCGCGGTATCGGGCAACGTGCGCGTGGGCAATACCACCAACATCTGGACGCGCTGGCAGGCGATTGAATACACCACAAGCCAGAACTTCGACCGGCGAGGCTACGACCTGCTCAACTGCATCACGGTTGTACCCGGCGCGGTGGGGGCCATGCGGCGCAACGCGGTGCTCGCGGTTGGCGGCTACACGCACGACACGCTTGCCGAAGATACCGACCTGACATGGAAACTGCGGCGTTCCGGCTGGCGCATTGTCAACGACAACACGGCGATGGCGTACACGGAAGCGCCCGAATCGCTGAAGAATCTGGCGAAGCAGCGGTTCCGGTGGGCGTTCGGAACCCTGCAATGCCTGTGGAAGCACCGGGCCGCGCTGGGACAGCACGGCGCGTTCGGCTGGCTGGCCCTGCCCTCCCTGTGGATATATCAAATTCTGTTCCCGGCCATTTCGCCGTTCATGGACATCGCCATGGTCTGGTCGCTGTTCACGGGAAGTTGGGTGCAGTTCGGGCAGTTCTACCTTGCCATGTTCGCGCTGGAGTTCACGGGTGCGCTGATCGCCCTGCGCATGGAACGGGGCAACCTGCGCCTGCTGTACTGGCTGTTCTGGCAGCGGTTCGTGTACCGGCAGTTGATGTACTACGTCGTCCTGCGAGCGTTGTGGTCGGCGTTGCGGGGAAGCGCGGTCGGCTGGAACAAATTCGAGCGGACGGGTACGGCGCGAGTGGAAACGAAAACGGCGTAGGGGAGTTTGAACCACCAAGACGCCAAGAACACCAAGAAAGACAAGAGAAAAGAGGAAGGGGAACCGCGAAACACACGAAATAAACGAAAAAGGACAAAAGGAGAACAAGAGGAAATAGACAGGATTAACAGGAATTTCAGGATTGAACAAGATTATACAAGGGAAAGACTTGCCCCTCTGTTGTTCTGATCCGTGGTTTGTCTTTTCCTTTTTTCGTTTGTTTCGCGTGTTTCGCGGTTCATTCTATGCGCGATGTTCTTAGCGGTTCGGCTTGAACGATGGCGTACAGCGTTCGGCCTTGCGGCAAAATTACGGCTACCTCTTCGCCCACGAACCGCCCTAACAGCGCTCCGCTCAACGGTGATGTTGGACTGCACACACAGACCTCTTCAGGCAAATCCGCAGACGGCTGAAAGCAGCAGGCTATCTCCTCGCCGTCGGCTACATTGCGGATTGTTACAAGACAGTCCGCTGTCACTTCGGGTTTGCCTGCCGCCAGCATGGAAGATACCAACGCCTCATGTTCCCGGCGGGCGATTTCCTTTTCGATGGTACGCCAGCAGCGAACGCAACGACGATGTTGCGGCAAACGGCTCAGTTCCCGCAATGCCTCGCTGTCGTGCCACTTCCTGACGGCAATGCCGGGTACGCTGGTAGTCGCTTCCTGCCATTCCTGCCCGTCCCATCGAAAGTGCCAGCGCGGGTTGCGGATGTCGCAGGCCAGTAAAGCGTCGTCCTCCTGCGCAGCGTAGTGCCACAGTCCCGCGCCTTCAGCGTTCCTGCCTGTAATGTCCACCAGCCACATACCACCTCCAACCCGCCATTACGAAGCCTCTCTTCATTACGCCATAGCCGTTGTAAATCGCTGAAAGCGGCGCAAGGCACACGAAAGCGTTGCTACTTCTGGTTCTGTTGCTCGAACTCTGCTACACGCTTTTTCAGCGCCTCATTTTCACGCAGTAAGGCTTCTATTTGAGCATCCTTCTCGTTTTCTGCGGGTGCAGGCGCAGGAAGAAGGCTTCGTTCCGAACGCAGCAGGAGTTCCAGACGAAGCAGTAACTTCTCACGCTCATGTCCCTCCTTGTCCGCGTTGCGTTCAACAGTGTGGGCCAGATGTTGAACCACTGCCGTCAAGTCTCGTATTTCTTGTTGCAGAGTCTTGATGTCTGTCTTACACTGCTGAACGTCTCGCGCCAAAAATACGGTTTGTTTCGCAAAATCAAAAGCGGATGGCATCAGACACCTACCATCGCTTTCAACTCTTTGAGCATCACGCTGGTTTCGGCTTGAAGACGCTCTATTTCAACCTGGTCGGCATCAATCTGTTTACGGAGGGTTTGGAGTTCCGTCCAGCACTCCTCTATTGCCTGTTCATAGTTCTCGTCGGTTTCGGAAAGGGATTGAGAAAGGGTCAGTTCACTCATTGTTGCTTGCCTCCGCATACAGTATATCACGAAACCGTTTACTTCATCAAAATACGGAAGGGAGAGGCAGCCGCTTTACGCTCCGTTTTCACCTACATTAAAACAATTTTCCCGCCAAGTAACCAATACTGATACCAACTCAGAAAATCGCGGCGGGGTACGCATGGCTGCGCTCCAACACCTGCTATTTGCCAGATATTGCCACGCTCCTCGCCACTCACAATTAGAACCCAATCCTGCCCGCATCCGTCCGTGCCAAGATAAAGATGCCCATCCGCGAAAACGGAACCGAGTAACTGCTCGTCTACCTCCTCGTCATCCTCCCATACCCAGTAGGCAGCCAACGGAAATGGTTTCTGTGGATGTAATATTTTACCATCATAGGTCTGTACTGTTCGAGCGAGAGGCAAAAGGCCGTAGTCGGGTGGCCCATCGCCTGCGTCCCCGATCTCTAAGAGAAAACGTCGGTACGATTCGGGCAGGCGAATTTGAAACTGTGTCTCAAAGGCTTCCACCTCTTCTTCTGGCAACGGCGGAAGCAAATGCGCGTCCTGTGTAGCGAGTTGACGCTTTATGGCCTTAATGACGGATGAAGGATTATCCTCGGGTTGTTTCATAACTCCCCTCATGTTTGCCAGTAGCCGGATTTTGTTCATCTGCCAGTAGGTTCATGCCGCTTGCTCAACCAGAGGATAAATGACATCGGCGCGTAATGCTTGAGCGGTGAATGTGACCGAAGCCAAAACCGCCTCAATTGCGAGACGCGGATTGGCGGCAACGATTTGTTCAGGGGTTTCGTTCGCGCCTAATCTCTCCAAAATAGATTCAACCGTGACGCGCGTACCCGCAATGACGGGCTTCCCCATCATGATTTGTGGATGCGATTGGATGAGTGAGGTATCCATATTTGTCTCGTCATTCCGTTTAACACAAGGAGTATATTGTTAGTCCCGCTCCAGCTTTACTTCCGCAGCCGGGAAGTCAATTAGAAGGCGGTAGTCAGCCAGAAGATGCGTTCCTATCAGAATTTCGCCACCGGTGACAAATGTAGCGAGGGCGCGAATGACCCTGCCATCGAATGGAAAGTCCACGAGATAGTGTTCTTCCTCAAGGCTTTGCCCTCCTGCCAGATGTGACAGCCCCCGGCCAAAGAACCGCGCATTCACATGCGGGCCAAGCGCATACGGCAACTCCAGATCACCATTAAAGCCTGTATCAATGGTTGCTTTCCACTCTTGCCCTGCAATTAACAGGGTGACAACAGGAAGCCCTTTTTTCATCTACAATACCGTCAATCACCGGCGTCCTTTCTGTAAAAATTGGTCCGAACCCACGCGAATCAGGTATACCGGCGCGTCTACTCCTTCGGCTTGCATCTGTTGGGCGACATCCACCCCGGAATTGCCAATCCAGACACGTTCACTCTGCGGGTCAATAGCGACCACTTTGCCCTGCCGGTCGGAAAGGTCATGTTGCCGCTGATAATTCTCCCATATTTGTTGGGCGCGAGTCGTATACTCCGGTTTCCATGTTGCTGTTGCCATCGCTTTTGCCTTACCTTCGTCTGCCATCAGGTTCATGCCGTTTGCCTCCTGTTCTCATTATAACACAGCGGTCATTGGATTTGAATGTCGTGGCCCTGCGCGGCGTTGGGGAAGCGGAGGAGGAGGGTTTGCGTATTCGCGTCCCATTGCTGCGCGTCGGCGGGAAGCGGCTGACTGTCAATCGTAACGGTTTTGGCGGGTTGAGGCAGGCGGACGCGGACAGCCGCGTTGATTTTGTCGGGGGCGACGGCGTGGAAGCGCAGGCTGGTTTGCGTTGCGCGAACGTCCGTGATGCGGCAGGCTCCCGCGAGTACCTGCGAACCTTTGCCGGGAAGGGCATCGAGGTCAACCAGCAGATGACGGCTGCCGGGAGTCAGGGTAATGCTGTTGCGGATGGGCAGATCGGCGTCGAACAGGTCGAGGAAACGCCCGCGCAGTTCGTGGGGCGCGTCCGCCAGCGATTTATCCAGACCTGCCGCAACGATGTAGGGGCCGCGCCGCAGCACAAGGTAGTTGGTTTCGCGATACGCCAGCTTCGCTGTTTGACAGGCTTGCTTCGCCCATGCCCGCACAATATCTCCCCCGTTATTCATACCGGCAAGAGTAGCAGGACTGACAGCATACGTAAACACCGTCCCCTTCCCATAACGCCCCTCCTCTGATTGCCCCCGTTGACTCCCCGTGTCCCCCGTGTTCCCCGTGGTTAATGGTTTTGTCGTGGTTTTGTCCGGCTTGCCGAGCGTTTCGTAAAGATGGCGCAGGGGCGTTTTGTACTGCATCGGGGCCGTGTTCCACCACGAACGGACACTGTTGTAGGGGTCGCGCTCATCATCCGCGACAATCAGGACGCCGCCCGCCCGTACCCATTTCGCGATTGCGGTATGCACATCCGGCGTCATGGGCTTCATGCCCTCATACGTCAGAAGCAGGATTTTGTAGGGCGCAAGGGCGTTGGGGAGGGTGGCGTTTTCCAATTGCACGGGTTCCACGGGCATACCGTGCTTGACGAGGGGCAGGACGAGGCCATAAAACGAACTCAGGTGTTCATCGGAGTGAGATCGGCCCGCCCCGCTGAAACATCATGGTATCGGAAACGATGACGCCGATGCCGCGCGTGCCGCTATCCCACGAAACCTTTTTCTGATCCATGTCGTTGAGCGCGTTGAGAACCGCCATCAACTCCGTGCCATACGCGGGAGGAAGGCCGACGCGGACTTCGGGTTCCCCCGGCTTGCGCTGCGAACGCTCGACGGTCGGGTATTTGCCTCCGAAAATACGTTCCGGCCAGGGCATCACTTCGTAATCGGACACCTGCGGCCAGAGCAGGGAAGCCGTGAGCGTACTCTCCCAATTCGTTCGATAGTCCGTCCAGCTGTGGTCGGGATTGTCTTCAATGGGGTCGTTGAGGAACCACATGCGCCCCTTCGTTGCCCGCACCACGTTCATCATCGCGCCGTATTCCAGAAACGCGGTTTCAAACGTCCGCGAACGCAGGTTGCCCTGATACATGTTGGGCGTTCGGGCGGTTCCCGTCCAGACTTGCGCGATAAAACCGTCCGCGCCCACTTGCAGCAGGCTGCTTTCGGGGCTGACGATGTTCCACTGCGCGTAGTTTATCAGGCTGTGAGTCGGCACGTAGCAGCGCACATGCTTGCCCGTTTGCCGGTTGTAATCGTGAACAAAATCGAAAATTTGCTTCAGGGCGCGGCGGTACAGATAATATTTCAACTCCGAAGCGCGAAACTGCGCGTCCGGGCTGGCATGGGGCGGCTGCCAATCCTCGTGATAGTACGCCTTCCACTCGCGCTTGAAACCGGCAGAATACCCCGCCCGCACCCAGAATTCCGGCTCTTCCAGATAAACGGCCTCGGCTCCCGCATCAATGGCCCGCTTCACGCCAACGGACAGAAACTTGCCGTAGTTTTCGCTCGGACACATGTAGTACACGTCGCCGCCATGTCCAATGACTTCACCGTTGCTTTGCGTTTGCGCCTCATCCACATGGTTTACGCCGTCAAAGCGCCCGTACAGAAAGTCCTGATACTCGCCCCACGCCACGCCCGTCATCACCTGCGGAATATAGCCCTGCGCCTTCCATTGCGCAACTCGCTCCCCAATGCTGGCGTCTATGCCGTAACACATCGCCGCGTCGGAACCGATCTGAATGGTCGGGTCCCATTTCGCATGGGTTTGAAAACTGGTGCGCTCCTCTTTATTCGGGCGCACGGGAGCCTCGGCGGGCGACACGCGGGCATGAGCCGCTGCCAATAATCCTAAACCGCCGATAAAAGCAAAGGCAATGGAACGCATAGATTTCTCCTGATGAACCAATTCGGAAATTGAACCGCAAAGACGCAAAGGCAGCAAAGAAAAGAGGCAACAACCTACCACGGAGGTAACGGATTATGCGGATTGACACGGATAAAGAGGCTGTTTCTGGCTTGATCCGCGTTTATCTGTTTCATCCGTGGTGAATGCTTTTTATTCCTCTCTTTGCTCCCTTCGTTCCTTCGCGGTTTACAACGTTTTTCTCAACACGGAATAGCGGCGGGTTTCGCGGAAGCCGGCGGGTTTGTACAGGCGTTCGGCGGTGCGGTCGTCCGTCCAGAGGAACCAGGCGTTGTGCAGGCCGCGCCGCCGCATCCCATCCAGCGTTTCGTAGAGCAGAGCCGCGCCTAGGCCTTTGCCGCGCCAGTCGCGGGCAACTCCGAACGGGCCGAAACGTTCGCCTTCGGATTGCGCGAAACCGATCACGTTCCCGGCAGCGCGTCCTCCGGCAAACAGCAGGCGCAGTTCCTCTTTAGGGCGTTTGCCGGTGGTGATGTCGAGCATTGTTTCGCGGACGTAGCGCTGCCAGTCACCGGGAAATTCCGCGCGTAGAAAGTCCGTCACCTGCGCGGCGTGGGCGGGGAAGAAGTAACTCAGGGCGAGATCTCTGGCGGCTCATTTCGGCCATGCGCTGATTGATCCACGCGGGCGGCTGCCAGACGGCAAGGGACACGTCCATACTCAGCGGGCGGTAGGCGGTCGCGTAGCCGCGTTTTTGGAGGAAAGCTAGGGCGTGTGGGCAAGCGTTTTCATCCACGCCGGGAGTCCAGTAGTTCGGGGCGTAGGGCGAAACCCAGACTTCGGTTCGCCCCTGTTGCCGCAGCCATGTTTCCGCCGCATGGAGAAGCGCGGTTCCGATTCCGTGTTTCTGCGCGGCGGGCGTAACCGCCAACAGGGTAATCCAGCCGCGTTCCGTATCCGATTGGCCCGTCTTCCAGAGGCCGTTTGCGCGTGATTGCCAGCAGAAAACCGACCAGTCCGTTGGGGCCACGCGCTACAAACGCGCCGTTTGGGTCGAAATTTGGGTCGAGCAGAACTTTGCGGGCGAACAGTTCCGGCGACATGGCCTCATGCGGCAGGGCTTCCATCAGCAGGCCGATGAGCGGCATAAAGTCGCTATGTTGGTACGTGGAGATTGTCACGGACAGGGACAAGTGGTTCTCTCAACTTTTGTACAGGCTGCGAGTAGGAACAAATTTGAATGATGGCGTCGCGAAGGGCGTCCTCATTGCCGGCTGGAATGGTTGTCACGCCGGTCAAATTCCTAAACCGCAGGCAGACGTGGCAATAACGGGAACGCCGCGTCCCAATCGCTTCCAGCAGTCGGCGCGGTGTCTCTTCCACAAGGGCGGGTTGCGCGACAACCGAAACGCCTTCCAGCCAATCGGTTCCCGAACGGGCATCCACGCGCCTTGTTGTCACGCCCTGCCAGAAATCCGCGCCCTCCAGTTCACTGACCAGTAAAACCACTTCCAGATTCAGGGCGCGGGCGACATTGCGCAGTTCATACGCGCCCTTGCGGGCATGGGTCGGGCCGGGAAACGCAATCGCGCCTCGAACGGCAACAGTCGTGTTTGCAGCCACAGATGAGTTTGCCGTTATTACCGGTATCTGCCACTGAAGCCGGGTTGCCTGATCGGGAAACAGCGCGGCAATGTCGGCATGGGGCGTAACGATATGCCGTGCCGCCTGCAACGCTTCCCATTCCTGCTGCACTAACAACTCATTGGCGCGAAAATCGCGCAGCAGCGTTCGTTCCGGGTGGGCGGCAAACGCGGCATCTAATCGCGCCTGCAATGTTTGCATGGGTAAACCGCGCATCAGCACATCGAACGTCCGCCCGCCAAGATGCCCGTCACGCCATAAATAGCGGCAGCAGGGATTGCGCGACCACGATATGCGACACGTCCCACGGAATACGCTTGGCATAATACGCGGCCAACTGCGCGGCCCCGGCCAATTGCGCCTGTCGTCGAGCAGGGCCATCCGTGCCGAGCGAACGGGAACGATACGCCCGCAGCAGGGTGGGAACGGTTGCGGTGACGATGGACGCATAGCCTGTTTGTATTCCATGCGTAGCGCGGCTTGTTCCAGCGTTCGCCGTCCAGCGGCAGCATCAGCACGTCGTTTGCGGTACGCTGTTCCTCAACATACGCGGCCAGTTCCGGCATCGTTTCATGCGCGAGGTAGGCGATGCGCCCCTGCCGATGCGCCAACGTGGGCAGCATTGCGCAGGGCTTTTACCTCATCGGAATTGTGCCGAAAACACCCGGACGCGCCACACGTCAGGCAGCTATGCTCCTCTACCGTAAGACGCGGGCGAACCGTTGTTAAAGTCGAGAGAGGAACAAAATTCGCTGTTGTGGGATCGGGTGCGTAGGCGGAGAAAGCAGAAACGGTTTTTTCTCCTTTTCTCCTTTTCTCCTCTTCTCCTTTTCTGTCCCCATCCTCAACAGCCCGCAACCGCAGCACCAATTCGTCACGGGTTAAGATCGCTTCGAGACAGACAGGTGTATCAAATTGAAAACGCAGATCAATGTAGTTCCACGCGACAGCGGCATCGCGTCCCTGTTCTGCCGCAGACCCCGGCACAATGCGCGTGTGTGGATGACGCTCTACTATTGTGCCGTTCGCTTTCAACGCAAGGTCATATAGCGCATTGGAAAGCTGGCACAAGCCGCCGCCGATAGCCGGAAACAGACAGCCTTCGCGCAGTTGACGCCCCGCCACATAGCCGCGCCCGCGTGTCGCGCGCCCAATCTGCTTCCAGAAACTGAACGTTTCCCCTGCCGGCAACGCCATGCCGTTAAGCCTGCGAACAGCGCATCGCAGATTCTGTACCTTGCCCAATTGAAGTCTTTGTTCGGCAGGATGGGCTTCCGTGTACAAAGGCGTCCGTGATTCGGCAAACACAACCGGGTAATTGGAAACAATATCTGCTGTGGGCAGGCGCGGAAAAGACGCGACGCCCTCACTCTGGTCCTGCAAGCCGCGCCGCATCTGCAAGCCGAACGCTTTGGCCTGAAACACTGCCGATTCAAAGCGCGTCGGCATTCGATTGTCTGCGGGTTCCGGCATCCGTTTTTTCCTGTCCTGCCCTGTTGCGCTTCATTGTCTCGTCGTTTGTGTTGCAAGCATCTTCTTTGACGATATGGGAATGGTTTTGGTTTTAGGGAGTTGAGAAGGACAGGCTGTACAACAAGTACACAGAACAGCCACATCAGGCCGCGCCGCCAGTAGTAAACTTTGAGGGGTACGGCCTGATTTGCAGATTAACGAACGAAGGGCTTCAACTTTGCGCAATACCACGTTTGCAGTACGCTTGTTTTCTGATGCGGAGTGTCATCCACACCTGCAAGAGAACGATGGGCCTGTCAGTGAGCGCCGCCCGTTGAATAACCGGGAGGAGTCATGTGGGGAGAAGGGCCAGCATTCGAGGTGCCGCTCCGCGCTTTATAGTTGGGATCGTTGTTGAAAGCGTCCATCAATTTGGTTTTGCTTTCGGCTTCTCGTGTTTTCGTGTCCCCAATGTCTTTTGTTTCCGAACTTTTACCGCATCCGGCGAGTCCGAGCGACAGCGCGGCGAGGCACAGCAGAATCGTGTATTTTGGCATGTCTGTGTCTCCTTTAGCCGTCCGTATCCGGGTTATAGTAGATTTGGTACTGAGGGTACTTCTTGCCGTCAATGATGTTGGTGCCGTTGTGGTTGATGAAGCGGTTGGCGACGCGCGTTGGTTGAACAAATTTCGAGTGACCGTCCGCAAGCGTGTAGTTTGAGCCTGTGCCGGAGTGGGCGGGCTTGAGCGTGGAAGAACCGTAGTGCGTGCCGCCATACGGCCAGGGCTGATCGGCGGGCAAGGCTCCCGTCGCGTAGTAGACCTGATTGGTGGGAAACGTGCAGCACTGGAATGTGCGTTGTGGCGGCGAAGTCCAGACGATGTTGTCGCTCAGGTCACAGGCGGAGCGGCGAACGGAATTGGTTTCCAGCGGGTCGGTAACATCCGTAAGCGCGCCCCATACCTCTGTCGCGAGAATGGTGTCTGCCGGCGTTTGCAGCGAGGCGATGGGATAGAAGAGCGGACGATAGCTGATGGCGTAGGAGACCGGAACTACGACCACATTATTGACGGTTGTGGGGTCATTGGGGTCGTTGGGACACTTGAAAAGTTGGGCGTTCTTGATGTAGGCGTAGGTCTGCCCGGCCCAGCCGATGCCGTTGAAGCCGGGGCCGGAGGTGGGTAGAACGCCGCTGGGAAAGCGTTCGTCATAGTCCTGCCCGTACATCAAAATTCCCAACCCGATCTGCTTGGTGTTGGACAGGCAACTGATGCCCCGCGCTTTTTCGCGCGCCTGCGCAAAGACGGGGAACAAAATAGCCGCGAGGATAGCGATAATGGCGATGACGACGAGCAATTCAATCAGGGTAAAACCTTTACGATTCATAATGACCTCCTTGTTGTGAAGAGCGTTCCGGGGAACATCCTTTCACGCATGGACACTCTGCATTGAGCAAACAGGCAATTCAGAGACCGACGAAACGAACATCACCTCCTATGAGGAAGATACGAGATACGAGATACGAGATACGAGTTTGTGTTAAACGAATAAAGATGGCGTATTCTGCGCCATAAATTTCTTGTATCTCGTATCTCGTATCTCCTAAATTGCGCTGTCGAGTTCATCCCACGCGGGCGCAAGGGCTTCAGACGATAGACTCGCGTGTGGTTCGCGCCATAGGGCGGGAACCGAGTGATAGTAGATGCGCGGGCCGGACCAGCGTTGCGCGGCAAGATCAATAAGCGTGTCTACGGCCAACTCCCCTAACCGCGCGAAATCCGGCTTTGAAGTAGGGAATAAAGGCCGGAACAGGCGCGTCACGATGCGGGTCGTTGTCAAAGCCGGTGACGCGCAAATCATCCGGCACTTTAACGCCGCTGTTGTTCAGCGCCTGCGTGATGTGCGCGGCCACGACATCATTCCACGCGATCAGCGCGTCCGGGCGCGGGCGCATTTGCAACAAATCCGCGACAAAGGAAGCGTAATCGGCATGGGTGGGCGCGAATTTGGGCGTGGGCAGGACAAAACCGCGCGTTTTGGGAACAGGCTGCGTCATGGTAGCTTTCCGGTATTTCCAAATCCGCTTCGCGCATGGCTGCCAGCCAGCCTTTTTCACGATCCAGAATGGAAGTATGGAGGTAGTCGGGCTGTATGTGCATGAACGCGATTTGACGATGCTTGTGCCGGATGAGATGCTGCGTCATGTCATAGCCCAGATGGTAGTTATCGAACTGAACCCGCGAACAGGCCCACTCTTCGCAGCCAATGTCCAGCGCGACAAGCGGCGTGGATGGGGGCCACTGTTTCAGGTAGTCGTGTTCCAGTTGCTCCCGCGTCCGCGTGACGGGATACAGGACGATGCCCGCCACCCCGGCCCGCGCCTGCTGCTCCACCAGTTCCTGCTCATGCGCGATCCCGAATTCCGAACTCCCCAATAGCACCTGATAGCCCTGTTGCCGCGCCCGCCGCTCCACGCCCCGACAGGCCGCCATGATAACCGTAGCGTGAAGATTGGGAACGATGATTCCGATACGCCGCGTTTCACTTTCGCGCGGGGGCAAATCGGCTGCGTACACGCCGCTGCCCTGCTGCGAGTGGATATACCCCTCCGCCATCAGTTTGGAAAGCGCGCGAATAATGGTGGAACGACTGACGCCGAAACGCGCAGTCAACTCCTCCTGTGTGGGCAGTTTTTGGCCTGCGCCAACCTCGCGGCTTTGCAGGCACTCCGTCTTGATCTGTTCCGCGATGCGTATGTAGGCAGGAGTGGAACCCAAAGGATGACCTCACGGAAAATCAGGGCAAAAGTAAATTACACTTTTCGAGTTCGCCAGAATAAGCGGCAAAAATGTTAGATGTTGCTGCCTTTGCGCATGGTATCGCATCAGAAACGCAACTTATGGATGAATTTTAACACAGGCTGTGAGAATAGTCAATAGGTTCGAGGAAATTTGTCATACAAATTTTCAGGCGCAAGCATGTTGTACGTAAAGTTGATTGAGATTGAGCTAGAGGGCCTAGTTTTGGCGCGTGTAACGGTGCTTGACGCCGAGGGGAAAGTACGCGGGGTCGCCATGCGGCATCAGGGCAATGTCGGGCGTTTGGTAAGAGACGGGAACATAGTTGGCGAATTCGCTGTTCAAGCGCAGCAGGTGAGAACGCAGGGAAGCGGCAATCAAATCGCGCAACATGTCTTTGTCTTCCATATCGGGAGCCAGTTCCACGACGACGGACAGGCGGCGATTGCGGTCCGCGTCTTCCACCACTTGCAGCACGAATTTGCCCGTCACCTGAGAAGCAATTTCGGGCTGTTCCAATCCAACCGTAATGTTTTCGGGGTAGATGTTCGCGCCGAAGTAGGAAACGGTAAAGTCGCTGCGCCCGAACACGAACACGAACGGCAGGGGACGCGCGCCCCGCTCTTGATCCGCAAGGGCGGTGAGGGGATCGAAGCCATGCCCGCGCAAAAACGCCAGCATGTCCGCATAGGATACAATGCCGCCCTGATCCAGAATGTTGTAACGAATTAGCGGAATGCCGTTGTCGCCGGAAAACAGAAGTTGACCACGCAAGATAGGAGGGTAGCCCTCATCCCCCAACCCCTTCTCCCAAAAAAGCCTGGGAGAAGGGGAGGCATCAGGTTGGGCAGCTTCAGCAACAGCAGGAATATAAGATGATGGTGACACTTCAAAATAGCGGCTGCAAGGATCGTATTGCACGAGGGTGGGGAGGCGCGATTCGCCGAACAGGGCGCGGGCGATGGGAGGATGGGCGGACAGGAAGCGGCGGATGCAGATGGAAAGCGGGGTTTCGTTGCCCAACACGCCCGCGTCCGCCGTGCCGTAAAGCGAAGCTGAGTCGTAGCAGGGGTTGGCGGAACCGACGCGGCTGCCAACGAGATCGCGCCACTCCTCGCTGAACACTTCGCCCGCCATGACCATCTTGAGCTGATAGCGCGGCCAATCCACGCCCCGCGCCACTCCGGTATCCACCACATCTTTGAGGAACGGAGGGTAGCCGCACAAGACAACCTGTTCGTAAAACCCGCCCAACTCCTGCACCACGCGCAAAATCTCGTCTTTGTTGTTGCCGGGGGTGATTGTGGTAATGGGGTAGCCTTTGGCGGCCAGATGGCGGCAACAGGACGCGGTATACATGCCGCCCACCCATGTTCCCAATGCAAAGCAGATAACCGCGAGGGTTTTGCGCTCATCGGCGCGAAAACTGTCATGGAAAATCTGCTCGAACCGCCACGCGATTTGCAGTTCATCGGTGACGAATCGGGGCCAGAAGCAGGGCGTTCCTGTGGAACCCGACGATACGGCAATCATGTCGCAGGCTTCCAGTTGTCCCTTGCGGCACAAATCAGGCAGAGGATATTTGCGCAGGTAGTTGTCTTTGGCAAGCGGTGGCAACTGCTCGAAATCGGCAAGTGTTTTGATGTCAGACGGCGAAATGTTCTGCTCGTGGAGAAAAGCGCGATAGGCCGGAACATGTTCTGCCACCAGATGAAACAGCCCGACGGCGCGTTCGGCGGCGAAGCGCGGAAGGTCGCTGTCGAACAGATAGTTGTGTTTGACATTGAGCGGCGCATACCGCGCAAGCAGCGGTTCCAGCGGCGTTGTCAAAAACCGCTGCAACGCGACAAGCGTATATTCGCGAGACGAACCCGGCATAACTCCACCCCCGCTTCATTGGACCCCTTTCATAAGTCAGGTGAAACCAGTAGACTTATGGAAGGAGGCTATGAGGAAACCAGCCACCAGTCACCAGTCATCAATCACCAATCACTACCCAATCGCCACGGCCTTGAAGTCGGAGGGGCGATCTAAATCGGTGGCGAGTTCCGGGTCCTGCGAGATGTACGCGCTGGCTTTGCCGCCGAGCAGCCGTCCGACGCGGGCTTCCAGAAGCGGAATCGTGAGCAGGTTGGGATGCAGTTTCTGTGATAGGACGAGTCGCCCGACAGTGCCGAAGCCGAGCATACCGGCGAGTTTCAGGGGGCTTTTGCGGGCGGCAAACGCGGCGGCGATGCGGCGCTCATGCGTGAACAGAAAACCGGGGCGCACAATGGCGAGATTGCCGCCGGTAAATTCCCCTTCGCGCAGTTTGAGGGCGGTGCGCTTTACGCCGGGGAAGCGTTCATAGCAGGCGTGGACGGGTACAATCGGCCATACGATGTCGCTGTCATGCGCCTGCGCGTGAGCCAATCCGTCCCGCGCGAAATTCCCGGCGACCCGGCCCGTCAAAAACGGCAAATCCGAAGTGGCGATCAGCACGTAGGGCGCGTCGGCAAATTGCGACAATCCGGCGAACACGTTGGCGACAAAATTGCCCGCGTCCGGCACGCCGATATAACTCTCGTCCGAAGGCACATCGCCGACAACGGCAAGCGGGCCGAGCGGCTGTCCATCTGCGCCCGCCGTAAGCAGCGCGTCCACGATATGCCGCAGCATGGTCTTGCCGTTGATGGTGACAAGCGCGCGGTTGCTCTGCCCCGTGAGCGCCTGCATGTCCGGCTTGGCCTTGCCCCCGGCGAGAATGATGGAAGGCAAGGATGAAGGATGAAGGATGAGGGATGAAGCCTCTCCTTCTCGTATCTCGTATCTCGTATCTCGTATCTGCTCCTTGTCTATCATACTGTAACCTCCGCAGGTTGAGAAATGGCGCGGGCGCGCGGGATGGCATGGGCGGCGTGGGCGCGCGGGTACTTTTTGCGCAGCAGGGTGGCGATGCGCTCGGCCTCTTTCGTATTGGCGGCAACGCCGTACAGGGCGGAACCGCTGCCGCATAAACGGGCGATCTGACAGCCGGCCATCATCAGGTCGTCGTGCAGCCACGCGAGTTTGGGATACTGCTGGAAAATGGGCAGTTCAAAATCGTTGCTCTGGAAGGCCACGACGCGGTCATGGTCATTGCCGCGCAGGGCTTCTTCCATGCGTTTGGTGGCGCGGTGCGATTTGCGGTCGGGAGCATCATCGAGCGCGTTGTACGCCCATCCTGTGGAAACGCTTTCGTCAGGCTTGACAATGACAAGGGGCAGCGGAGGGCCGTCGGGTAACGCGCTCAGTTTTTCGCCCCTGCCCCGTGCCGCCGCCGTGCCGCCCATCAGGAAAAACGGCACGTCGGAACCCAATTGCGCGGCCAATGTATGCAAAGTATCGGGCGGCAAATCGGCATCGGCAAGGCCGAGAACCGTTGGGACGCCGCGCAGGGTTGTGGCGGCGTCGCTGCTTCCCCCGCCCAATCCGGCCTGCGAGGGAATGCGCTTTTCCAGATGGATTTCCATGCCGCCCTCAATTGCATGGCCGTTTGCCTGCGCCGCGTTGATGACGAGTTGGGCGGCGCGGACGACGAGATTGGTGGCGTCGGTCGGCACATCGGGCGCATCGGGCGCGTCACAGGTGAATATGATGCCAGGTTCAGCGCGGCGGGTGAAATGCAGCGTGTCATGCAGCGAAATGGTCTGCATCACGCTGGCAATGTCATGGTAGCCGTCCGCCCGCTTGCTGAACACATCCAGCGTGAGATTGATTTTCGCGTAGGCGTTAAGAATTAAAGTTGCGTTCGTCATAACGGAGTGGGAGTTCATTGCACCCTGCGCGGAAATCCGCGCGCAAGGCTTCATCCTTAATAATTCGCGTTCATTCGCGTTCATTCGCGGCTAATGTTTTCTATGGCATTTGAAATCGCTCGGCGTCGCGGACGGTATCGCTTGGCGCGAAGGCGAACCAGCGAAAGGGTATTTCGATACCGGAACCGGCGGAAAGCGTATCGCCCCCAACCTCGCCCGTCGCCTGAACACCGAGAACGGACGTGACCAGTCCATCGGCAAGCGGCAGGCGGTTCCATTTCCAGCCGGGGAAGGGCGGAGCGGCGGGCCAAGCGATCCCGAAGGTGGCCGCGCCGTTGTGGGCGGCGGCAATTCGCGCCTCGTCGGGTATCAGGGCGGGGGGCGGATCGGGCAGGAGGGACGGCGAACCATCGGCGCGGGGAACAGGCAGGGTCTTGTCGTCGGAAGCCGTGAGCAGGGCGGGCAGTTGTATTCCCGACAGGCGCAGGCTGCGGAGAGCCGTGAGCCGCGCCCTGCCGTTGATAACGCCGGTATCGGGACGGGATTCGAGCGTGATTTCCGCGCGGCAGGCGTTTCCAATCGCGCCGGTGAGGGTGAGCGTGGCGATGGTTTTGTCTTCGCGGGCGCGTATCTGCTGACAGCGGAATGTTTGCCACCAGGGGCGTTGTCCCTCCTCGCCCACGCAGACGCGCAGCAATCCGACGGTGTTGGCGACACTGCGCCAGGCGTTGCCCTCTTTTACGCCGAGCGTCAGGCAGGTTTCGCGCCGATCCCCCATTTGCGCCCGCAGAATGACGCGCTGGTTGAGGAGGAGGCTGCTGCCGTTGAGTTCGCCCGCGTGGGCCAGCGGGTCTTTGAGCAGGGGAACATCGCCCAGGCCGAGGGGACGGGGCAGGCGGGGGATCACGGCGAAGGCGAGTTGAGGATTTGCGATTGCCGATTGCCGATTGCCGATTGCCGATTGCGCGTTGGGGGTTGCGGGCTGCGAGGCGGGCGCAATGAATTGCGCCCCTACGGTTTCTCCTTTTTCCTTTTTCGCTTCTCCTGTTTGTTCCAACACAACCCCGGCGACGAGGAGAGCGCGGGCGTCGGAGGGGGCGAGACGCCAGCGGTAGGCGACGGCCTGGCCGGGGGCGAGCGCGGGGAGGACGGGGAGAAGATTGCCGTTGGTATAGTCCAGCCCGGAGATAGGATAGCAGCGCAGGCGCAGTTGGTTTTCGGGCAGGGGCGCGCTGCCGGTGTTGCGGACGACGCACAGGAGGACGACGTTTTCCACGCCGACAATGTAGCCGCGTTCGGGCGCGAAGGTTTCGATGCGAACATCATTGCCGATTGCCGATTGCCGATTTTCGATTGTGGATTGAGTCTCCTTTTCTCCTCTTCTCCTTTTCTCCTCTTCTCCTTTTCTTTCCCCTGCTTGCGCGGCAAAACTGCACAGCAGCAAACAGGCGGACAGGGCGGCGGCGGCTTGTTTCCGGCGAGGACGGGCGCATCCGGGCGCTATGGGCAGGGTACGGGATTTCAGGCGCGGCACGGGCATCTTCTTTCGCGGCAAAGTGGTTGGGGCGGAACGCGGCAGAATTGCCACCTCGCGCCAACGGTTCGGGATTGATTATACCCGATACGGCTTGCAGGGACGCGAAAACAGGAAACGGTACAGGGCAAATGTCTCTAAATGGGGAGAGAAATATGTAGAGGCGTCGTCGAAATATTGGCAATGCAGCGCTTCCAGCACTCGGCCTCGTTGTGTCAGGTTGTAAGAAGAGGCGTCGTGACCTCCGAATGGTTAAGGCTGTCGGATGTGAATTGGCATCTTTTTGCACCTCCTTCCCTTGTTACTTGGGGACAGTATTCTATTTGGCAGACCCCGTATATTAACATTCGTCCACTTTTTTAGAAGTATCCTCAAGAAGTTTTCGCGAAAGTTTTGCAAAAATTTTGAACTTTGGTGGCTTATGACAGATGAGGGTAGAAGCCGGGGACAGAGTGTTCAATTTAGCAGCCTTTTCCAATTAGCCCTCAACCCCTAACCCCTTCTCCCAAAAAAGCCTGGGAGAAGGGGAACCTATTGAGACAGGCTTTTAGATGCGCGGGGCTGGCATTTCTACGCAAATTGGCTTGACGGAAATCCGGGTTATACGTCATAATGCGGGTGTATCCGGGCGCGTTTTTGCGCTTGGATGCGCCCGCAGTTACCGCTAAATTTTCGGCATTGCGCCGTACTAAGGATATTCCTCTATGTCTTCGATGGGTTTGACGGCCCAGCCTTCGCTTTCCCTGCATCCGTCGTTTTCGGGTCACGAGACGTTTCCTTTTCGCTATGCGTGGCTGAAAAAGGGATTGGACGGCATTACCCGGCAGCCGGAAATTTTCGGGCGCGATGATGCGATAGTGACGCTTGGCGTGGGCAAAAACATGGTGCGCTCGATTCGGCACTGGTGTCTGGCGACGCAAGTTCTGGAAGAGGGGGCGTTACCTTCCAACAGAACGAAGCCATTGCTGCCGTCCGAGTTGGGAAAGTCGTTGTTTCTGGAACCGGGGTACGACAAGTATCTGGAAGATGAGGGGACGCTCTGGCTGCTGCACTGGCATCTGGCTACCAATGCGCGGCGGGCGACGACGTGGTACTGGGCGTTCAATCTGATGCGCGAACCGGAGTTTACCCGCGAGAGTTTGATGGAGGGTTTGAAGCGGGTGGCGGCGGAACGGACGTGGGGGCAGGTTTCCGATACTACGCTGAAAAACGATGTGAACTGCTTTTTGCGAACGTATGTGACCGGGCGGCGCGGGCCTGCGTCAACGGCGGAAGAGTCGCTGGATTGTCCGCTGACGAACCTGGGCTTGCTGTTGAGCGTGGGGGATCGCTACCGTTTCAACACGGAGCCGAAGGAGAGTTTGCCCCCGGCGATTTTCGTGTACGCGCTGCTGCACTGTTGGGAGGAGCGACATTCCAATCAGGAAACCTTGAGCCTGCGCGAGATCGTGTACGGCGAGGGGAGTCCGGGGCGCATTTTCCGATTGGATGATGATACGGTGTTGGGGTATCTGGATACGCTGGCGGAATTGACACAGGGGCGCTTGACGTTCAGCGATACGGTGATGATCCGGCAGGTGGCGCGGCATGGCGACATTGGCAAAGAAGAGGTTTTGAATGCCTACTATACTGACTGAGAAACAGGCAGAACCGGGTTTGCGCCTGACAGAGTTGGTCGGAGTGCGCCAACGGTTTCTGCGTTCCGTGAATTTGGAGCGCGACTTTTACAGCGTGGACGCGCTGCAAGGGTATGTGCCGACTCCCGCCGCGCTGTCGGCTCTGGAACGGATCGCGGAGGGGATTCGCAACCCGAACGCGCGGGCGTACAGTTTGACGGGCGCGTATGGCACGGGAAAATCGGCGTTCGCGTTGTTCGCGGCGAAAACGCTGGCGGTCGGCAAGATTGGGGATGCCAATTTGCGCCGGGAAGCGCGGCCGCAGTCGGCGGCTTTGAACACGACGCTGTTTGCCAAAAAAGAGGCGGGATTTTGGCCGGTTTTGGTGACGGGGACGCGGGAACCGCTTGCGCTTGCTCTGGTACGCGGCTTGATTCAATCGCTGGACTATCTGCCTGCGGATGCAAAAGAGGTGGTGATACAGGCTATTCGCGAGGAGTTGGCAAGCGTCAGCGCGTCTGGAAGTGGCAGCAGTTCGGAACCCCGCGCTAAAGATGTCGTCCGCCTGTTTGAAATCGCGTCGAAAAATGTTCGCGCCCATGTTGCCGGGTGTGCGGGGCTGCTGGTAGTGGTAGATGAAATGGGCAAGTTTTTGGAGTACGCCGCCCTGCACACGGAGCAGAGCGACACGCAGGTACTTCAAGAACTGGCAGAGTGCGCGTCACGCAGCGGCGACAACGCGATTGTGTTTGTCACCATTTTGCATCAGGCGTTTGAGGAGTACGCTTATCGGTTGAGCGGGCCGCAGCGCAACGAGTGGCATAAGGTACAGGGGCGTTTCGCGGACATTCCGTTCGGGGATGGACCGGAAGCGATTTTGCGATTGCTGGCGCAGGCCATTCAGCCGCAGCCGACACCCGAAACCAAAAATCTGTTAGAAAACGTTGCTGAACAGAACCTTGCAACCTGTACGCAGTTGCACATTGTACCGAAGTCGCTGCCGTCCGCCGATTTTGGCGAGATGCTGCGACAGGTGTACCCGATGCATCCTCTGACGTTTCTGATTATGCCGACGCTGTTTCAACGGTTCGGGCAGAATGAGCGGTCGCTGTTTTCGTTTCTGGCGTCCGATGAGCCGTTTGGTTTCAAGGAGTTTTTGGACGCGCATGTTTTGGATGGGAAGAACCTGCCGCAAATCCGGGTAGACCACCTGTATGATTATGTGGTGGCAACGCTCGGTTCCGCGCTGTATTCCCATGCAACCGCGAAACTCTGGAGCGAAACGCAGGAGGCGTTGTACCGACTGAGCAACACATCGTCGCTGCAAAGCAGGCTGGTGAAAACAATCGGATTGCTGCATATTTTGGGCGAACAGACGCGAATTTTGCCATCGAAAAAGATGCTTGAATTTGCCCTGATCGAACCGGGCATTACCGCCACGCAGATTTCGGAAGCGATTGACGCGCTGGAAACGGCAACCTTGATTACGTATCGGCGTTTCAAAAAAGCCTACCGTTTATATGAGGGCAGCGACGTAGACATTGACGCCCGCTTGCGTGACGCCAAACCGCACTTTTTTCAGGGTACGGATGTGGTTGCCACAGCGCGTCGACTGGAAACGATGCTGCCCGTTGTGGCGCGGCGTCACTCGTATCTGACAGGCACATTGCGCTTTTTCGACGTTCGCTATTGCCGCGCTGATGAGATCGAGGCCGAAGTCAGGGTCGGACATGCTGACGCTGACGGGCTGATGCTGTTGTGTCTTGCTATGCATCAGGCAGACTTTCGGGAAGCGGAAGCAACGGCGCAACGTTTGTCTTTAGAACATCCTGACATAATTATTGGTATCAACGTGGAAAGCGATGCCCTGCGCGAAACGGCGGTTGCTGTTAGCAGTCTGGAAATGGTTCAGAAGGATACACCGGAACTGGAAAAAGACAGAGTGGCGCAACGCGAGGTGTCGGAACGCCTACTTGATGCAACAGAAGCGTTCAAATCGGAATGGAACCGCCTGATGCACCCGCAGAGGGATATGGCGGACAGCAGCGTTTGGTATTACAACGGCGAAGTCGCGCCGCTTTCCTCCAATCGGCAACTTGTGGAATTAGTTTCTACTGCCTGCGATACAGCCTACCCGCAAACTCCGAAACTGCTGAACGAATTGATTAACCGTCGTCAGATTTCCTCTACGTCTGCCGCCGCCCGTCGCATTCTGATTGAAGCGATGATTTTGCGTTATGAGCAGAAACAGTTGGGCATTGACGGGTTCCCACCGGAAATGAGTATGTACGTTTCCATTCTGGAAAGCACGGGCATACACCGCAGTGTAAACGGCGAGACATGGGGCATTTTCCCACCCTACCATGAGAACGATCCGGCACTGGTACAGGTGTGGAAAGCCATTGATGATTTTCTGTTTGAGGGCGCATTGGAAGCGCGGCCTTTAACGCAGTTGTACGACATTTTGCAGGCACGTCCATTTGGACTAGCAGAACAAGTTATTCCGGTTCTACTGTGTGCCGTGTTGCTGTACAATACCAATGAGGTTGTTGTTTACGAAGAGGGCCGGTTCGTAGTCGAACTAGACGCGGCGACTTTCGAGCGGTTGATTAAGCGCCGGGAAGATTTCACGCTGCAAGGCTGTCGTATTGCGGGAGAAAGACAAACCGTTTTAGATCGTTTTGCAAGAGGATTATTGAAGTCGGGTGACGAAATAACACTGGTCAACGTTGTAAGGCAATTATACCGCGTTGTAAACAAATTGCCTGACTACACGCTACACACGCGCAAACTGGAACCGTCCGCAAAAGCCGTACGCGATTTACTGCGGGAAGGCAAAGAGCCGGAAAAATTGTTGTTCTCGTTTCTGCCGCGTTTGCTCGGCGCAAGGGCGTTTACGGCGCAGGCGGAAGACCCGGAAAACGTAGAGCAGTTCTTCATGGACTGGAATACATCACTAAGCGAAGTGATGGGGGCTTACGATGCGCTGTTGTCGCGCATTGAACGCGCCCTGACAAACGGATTCGGCACAAAGGATTGGGAGGAGTTACGCGCCCGTTCCGCTTCTATTCTGTCGCACGTTACCGAGCCGCGCTTGAAATCGTTCGTTGTGCGTGCCGGGGATGAAGCGTACAAACGCAAAGAGTGGCTGGAATTGGTTGCCGGAGGAATCTCCACGCGCCCGCCAGATGTTTGGAGCGATACAGAAGAAGAGCGCTTTGTAAATCGTCTGCCACCATTAATTTCCGCGTTTCAACATGCGGAAGTGATTCAGTTTGAACGACAGCGCAGGTCGAATAGCGATGAGCAAACGGGGCTGCGGCTTGCCGTAACAACCGACACGGGCGCAGAAGAATCGCGTATCGTGTTTGTGCAGAAAATGGACACCGAAAAAATAGACTCACTGTGTCGAAAACTGCTGAATGATTTCGAATATACATTACGAGGCGAACCTGAAGAGGTAAGATTGGCAGTCGTCAGCCAACTGGTTCAAAACCTGCTGAAAGGTCAACCCCATGACTGAGCAAACCGGGCAAAATGTGGTGAACGTATTGGGCATATCGGGCGGTAAGGACAGCACCGCGCTTGCCGTGTATATGCGCGACCGCGTACCCGACATGCACTACTACTTTTGCGATACAGGCGAAGAGCTAGAGGAAACCTACGATTATTTAGGGAAACTGGAAAATTTTTTGGGCAAGCCGATTACGCGCCTGAACCCGGATCGGCCTTTCAGCCACTACCTGAAAATCTATAACAATTACCTGCCCTCGCCGCGTATGCGCTGGTGTACCGCGAAACTGAAAATCGAGCCGTTTGAACGCTGGCTTGATTCGGAGTTTCCGGGCGCACGAATTATGTCGTATGTGGCTATCCGCGCCGATGAGAACCGGGACGGCTACATTTCCCACAAGGAAAACATACAGGCCGTATACCCGTTCAAGGACGCGGGCATTGACAAAGAGGGCGTGTACCAGATTCTGGAAGACGCGAGTTTGGGCCTGCCGGACTATTATAAGTGGCGTACCCGTTCCGGCTGCTACTTCTGCTTTTTTCAGCGCAAAGTGGAGTGGGCAAACCTGAAACGCGAACATCCCGACCTGTACGAAAAAGCCAAAACGTTTGAAAAGGAAGAAACCGATCCGCTCACGGGCGTAGTCCGGCGTTACACATGGGCGCAAAACGAAAGCCTGAGCGAACTGGAACAGCCCGAACGGGTCGCCAAAATCCGCGCTATGCACGAAGAGGCGATGGCCTACGAGCAGGCCAACAAAAAACCCAAACGCCTGACCGAAATTTTCGAGAAAGTCCTTGATGATGAAGACAGCGATCAAGCCTGCTTGATCTGTCATTTATAACTGTGGAGGAAAGTAGAATGGCATTTGTCAGTCTGAAGATGGACGCGGGTAGAATTTGCGATGGACTTAGCAAAATTGGTTATACGCCACACGCAGCCATCTGTGATATTATAGACAATTCTGTTGTAGCTGGCGCAAAGTGCATATCTGTTAAAATTGTTCCAGAGAAAAATGTTGCTGATACCAAGAAGAACAATGTTAAATCCTATCTCATCATTGACAATGGCAGGGGCATGGATGAGGAAGGCATTATCAATGCGCTCACGCTTGGGGCTACGGATGCCAACTACCCGCCTAACACTCTCTCCAAATTCGGTCTTGGCCTAAAAGCCGCTTCCTTTTCACAGGGCGAAACCCTCGAATTGCTTTCCAGCAACGGTAACGGGCAATGGCATAAGTACAAAGTATCCCTTCCCGAAATCCGAGAGCGCGGCGTCTACGGGGCTGACCGCGTGGAACTCTCCGATGAAGATAACGCTCTGATTGGCGAGTATCTCGTCGAGGGGCATGGAACCATTGTCCGAGTCACCGACGTTCGTAAAGGAAATCACCCCAGTATCCGCTCTACCGTTGTGGAACTTCAGCAGCGCGTTGGTATTGTGTACTACTACTTCATGCGCGATGATGGCTTGATTATTGACATCGAAGACAAAAAGTGTTCTCCCTTCGACGTGCTGTTTACCGGGGAAGCCGACAAAAACGGCAATCTGGACGAAAACATTTGGGACGGACGCGAAACCCGCTGGATCGAAAAACCGCAGGAACTGGTACTCGACGGCGAACGGGGCGTCAGGGCTGTTGTGGAAGTCACCCAATTGCCGCACCCGCCCACGTTTGAAGCCGATGGAACCGGCGAACAGTCCCGCATACGTGACCTGTACCGCATTGGCGCAGGTAACTATGGCTACTATGTCTACCGTAACAAACGCCTGATTTCATGGGCAGAAGGCTTCCCAAGCGTCAACGGCCCCATTATCCCGCAGGACAACGATTTCTACTCATTTCGCGGGCGCGTTTTTATCGATTCCAGCGCGGATGACGTGCTGAACATAGATGTCAAAAAATCGCACATCAATCTTTCCGATGAAGCCTACAAAGCTCTTGACGACTTTTCTACTGACGCCAAGCGCAAGAGCAAAAAAGCGTGGAAACACGCAGGCGAAGAGATAAAACGGCGGGCGGGCATGAATCCCGGCAGCACCGCCAACCTCCTTGCGCAGCAGTCAGAAATTCCCGAAGAATTGCCCGGTGAGCCGGACACAGAGGAGGCATTTCAGGAGAAGCAGGCCCGCCAACAAGAGATTATCGTTGAGCAGGAAGAGCGTTTCGAGGCTGAAGCCAAACTGCTGTTGGAAATACAACAGCCGGAAATAGATTTTACCGAGGATGAAATACCGCCCGAAGTGATACAGAAGATCATTGTTGGCGAACAGGCCGGAACCAGTGACCGCATCATGCCCGTTCACAACATCATGGATAACGCGCTGTGGGAACCCTACTATGACGCTGATAAGAAAAACTGCGTCCGCATCAACTTCATTCACCGTTTCGCCAAAACCATCTATCAGGACAACACTGACAACGCCGCCCTGCGCATCGTGTTCGACCTGATGCTCTTGCAGCTTGCCGCCGCCGAGGTTTACGTGCAGAAGACCATGAAATATCCCCGCAAGGACATTGAAGCCATTTTGCAGGAGTATCGCCGCGTAGCGTCCGAAATGCTGGCTAAAGTGGCGAAAGACGTCGGCGACAAAATTCCCAATGACGATTAGGTGAAGAGCCATGCTGTCGGGTACACTGCGCTTCAGGTTAGGCCGTACCTGCCTCGGACGGGGTATGGCCTACATCTACATATTGTGTTCCAAACGCAACCACGTCGTTTATGTCGGGCAGACCAATGCGCGGGGCGGCGTGTTGACGCGGCTTGGCGGGCATCTGGACCACAACGGCACATTTCGCAAGCGGCTATCAGAGAGTCTGCTTGTAGACGTGGAAGAGTTGGACGATCTGGAAGTGTTTGCATTTGCTCTGCCGCCCCTGCCGCAATACACTTCACTCGATGAAACCTACCGCGAAGGCGTTGAATACGGCGTCCAAAAACGTCTACAAACCCTCCGCGCCCAATGGCAGCCCTACTTTCAAATCGTGTCCAACGTCACCGCCCCCGACACAACCGGCCTGCCCGAAGTCATCCGCCTCTCGCAGCAGATTGTCACCGAATTGGAACGTCTGTACCACACTACTATTTGAAAGCAGCAGGGCAGAACCTTCGATATGTAGAGAAGGTTCTGCCCTGTTGCTTTTCGTCTGCGGTTGTTTCTGTCAACCGACAAAATATTTCACCACGTTTTGGTCATACTGTATAATAAGCCTGTACACGGCAGGAGCGTCTCGAATGTGCCGTGTACCTTGAATTACAGGCAAAGCACGAGGAGAAAACTATGACTGTCACCTTAGACCTGCGCCCCGAAGTAGAAGCCGCTGTACATGCCCGCGCCGCTTCTCAGGGCAAGCCTGTTGCCGATTTCCTGCAAAATTTGATTGAACAGATGGTCGCGGTTCCCGCGCCGGAAAAATTGTCTCAGGAAGAATGGGAAGCAACGCTGGATACTCTGGAAGAAGAGTCTGAAGGGCTTCCCGTACTCTCTCACGATGCCACAACCCGCGCCGGTATTTATGGAGACCATGACTGATGGCGTACCTGGCCGCCTCGAATATTTCGTTGCTTCTTACGCTCAACGTCACGGATTTTGCTCGCTATCCCCGCATTACCGCCGTTCATCCCAACAATGTATGATCAGGATTTTCTTCTGGCACCTCATCCCTCTTGTCTTGAACCAAAATTTACAGGATTAAAGGATGAGCAGGATTGACTCTCAAACGCCCTGCTCTTCCTCCACACAAGAAAAACAGGATTCAAAACAGCGAAATCCGCCTGTCCCGAATCCTGTTAATCCGTTAATCGGGTAAATCCCGGTTCAGACAGACCTCTTGTGGCGGCGCAGGAACACTGTTCCCGTAATGCCCATACCAACGAAAAGCGCGATGCTGCCGGGTTCGGGAACGGCGGCAGGAGTGACGCTGATGTTGTCGAGTTCGAGGGTGTTGCCCGGATTGAACAACACGCTTCCCTGCGCGGAAAAGGTCAGGTCGGTCAGACTTGAATTGGTGGTGACCAGGAAAGAATACAAGGTGAACAAAGCTGCGTTAGAACCCGGCCCGCTGTTGGGATAGCCGTTTTCCGGCACGTCAATCGCGCTGCCGCTCACGATGTTGCCGTCGAAGGTGACAGTCAGCGGATGCGGGCCACTGCCGAGAGCGTTGGGGGTAAAGCTGCTGTCGGCGTAGAACGTCAGCAGGTAGCTTTGTCCCGGCGTGGTAAGAAGTGTCTGCGAAAGGGTGTTGGTGGGGGAAGTCATGGGATCATCGGAGTTGAGCCACAGGCTCTTGTTCCCGGCATAGACATAATCGCGCGCCGTATCAATGGCGACGGTTCCTGCCGGAACTGTCCAGAAGGCGTCGAACATCGGAGCCTGCCCTGTCGGCCCGAAGTAGGAGGTGTTAAAGGTCGTGACACCAGGGTTCGCGAGTTCGAAATCACCGTCCTGGACTAAGTTTTGCGCCTGCGCGGTTGTCGGCAGCAGGAAGCCAAGACAGGCAAGACGCAGAGCCATACGGAAAAGTGGCGGCATTGGCATAAAGAGAGTCTCCTTCATGAAAATAGAGCGAAAGCAGTGTGGTCCGTCAGCAAACTACCACTTAATGATTAGTGCAAGATTCATGCCAAACTGTCACTTTTGCGTAGATTATGAGAAAATACGCAGGTTTATAAAAAAATCAGGTAAGCCGAAGCGCCACCCCCTCCCGCTTCCGGGGAAACTCGCAATAATCGAAAGTTCCTGTCGAATCAGGCGGGGTCTTAACAATAAAGCCCTGGCTGTCCACCATTGGGCAGGAGGGCTTTTTCTGCTCCGGTTTTGGGAGTGTGTCAGGCAGATTTTCGGGCGCGTTTGCCGCGTCGCAGGAAGACCGTTCCCGTAATGCCCATACCGACGAAAAGCGCGACGCTGCCGGGTTCGGGAACAGCGGCGGGCGCTGTGGACGTGGAAAAGATAATGGCATACGCGCCACTGCCCACTCCCGGCCCGTCCCAACCCGCCAGTACGCCGTTGGGGTTCAGCGTGCCGTTGTCGTTGTCCTGAATGATCGTGTTCGTGTTGTCGAGGGCTTCCGTATTGTTTTGCCCCACCCCGAAGTAGTACGTACCCGGCGTGATCGCCAGCGTCAGTTGGCTGTTCAGACTTCCGCCGAAGTCGTCATTAGCCCCGCGAGGATTGCCCGCGCTGTTGAAACTGTGCAGGTTCATATTCAAGCCACCCGAAACGGCAATCGCGTTTACGGTCAGCGTCCCGGTGAAATCGAAGTCGGCGCGGAACAGGTCAATGTCGCCGTTGAAAAGCGTTCCTTCGATGCGATTGACCGGGCCACCCACATTTTGCGCCGAGACGAGCAACTGCCCGGTATCCCCGGCCTCCGTATACGTTTGCGCGTGTGCCGACAAACTACCAGCGGACAGCGCCAGCATGGCGCAACCCGCCGAAAAATGAAAACGGTTCACAAATACATCCTTTCGATACTCATTCTTTTCTGCCGCCCCCTCACAAAACAACAGTGTCTTTGTCGCGCGCCGCTTTGCGCTAACAGATGCCTTTGCAGCAGGATGGCAGCGTTTCAGGAAGGCAGTTCGATCCCTCTTATATAACACAATTATAATATTCCTGTCAAGACTATATAGTTCCTTTTCAATCGCGCAATCTACTCGTATTGCACCATGATTAATGTGATTGGGATGATTACCATGATTGGTTTTCCTGTTCCCTGCTCTTCCCTGTGTCCAAAAGATCAGGTTCAAGCAGATAAACTCGCCGTTACAGAATCATGGCAATCATCCTGATCACATTAATCATGGCGCAAAACAACTACCGCGTATTCACCCCCGCCACGATGTCGCCCGTCGCGATCTGCATAACCTGATAACGCTGCGGACTATCGGGCGCGATTTTGCGCCACGACCCATCGGCTTCGATCTGCGGCTGATGCAGCAGGTCTACCGGGTTGCCGCCATCGTCCCTGCCGTCCGGCCCGACGCTGTACAGAGTGTATTCGGCAAGGCGCGTTATCCCGTCCACATGTGGCGCTTGCGCGTCATCGGCTAATCTGTATACGACGCGCATCGATGAGGCCATTTGATTTTGGCGTATTTTCGCTGCCAGAGTGTAATAGCGCAGGGGGGCGTTGCCATTGGCGGAAAATGGATCAGCAGGAACCTGCGCCAGATACTGCGGCGTCAGTTGTTCCAGACGATCCGGCAGTTTGCCCGCATGTTCCAGACGGTACGCGCGCAAAGCCAGAGATGTCGCCAGCAGCGCGGACTGCGTTTCGCTTCCGTAGGCATCCTGATACCGCGCCCCGGAAAACAGGGGGAACATGATCTGCACAATGGGGTCGAACGGCTCTTTGATCTCTTTCAATTTGCGGCTTTGCGCATACGGCAGCCGACTACGCCGGATGCTCTCGTCCATCACAGTCGTAATGTCTTTCAGAATCACGCGGTTCGACCAGCCCAACATGCCAAGCGCAAACCCTTTCGCATCCGTGTTTCCCATCATGTTCATGAAACTCGCGCGCCAGCCCGGTTTTGCCATCTCGTCGCGCAAAGACGCCTGCATGAACCACTGCTCCTCCTGAATGGTTTCCGCAAAGGGCGCGTGGCGGGCGCGAATGGCCTGTAGCCGCCAGAGTGCCGCCCGTGTTCCCTGCGCGTCCAGATGCCCGACGGCTTTCCACGCTCCCTGCTCCCCGATAATCTGGCAGGCGTCGCCTACCAGCCGCCCGATTACGGGAGCGCCATGCGCCATCTCCGCGCCCATCTGCATCGCGTCCAGACTGCTTTGCATCGCGCCGTTCCAGTCGCCCTTTGCCGCTTTCACTTCGGTTTCCAGATTCAGCAGGCGGGCCATTTGCCGAAAATTCGCGTAATCGGGAAACAGCGCGTCGAACCGGCGCGGGTACACATCCATGTAGGGATGCTTCAAACCTTCGCGCAGAACCGTTAGCGCGAGTCGGTTGTCGTCCAGCAACTGTTGCTTTTCCGCCGATGTGTACGGCATATGGGTTTTTTTGCCCTCATAAACGTAGTTGGGCTGAAAGTCATAGACATGTTTGGGACCGGAAAAATTGAATGGCAGGCCGCCCTCAAACGTGATGGGCAACCCCTCGCGTTCCGTCGTTTGTATCAACTGCGCGATGGACGGCAACGGTTTGCCCTCCCGTTTCAGGCGGGCGTCGCGGCGTTCTCGCGTGGGCGAATCGCCCAATTTCTGCCGAGCCTCCTCCACTTCATTGTCCATATCTTTGTTGGCCTTGACCATGATCCCGGCCATTTTGAAATAGTCGAAAGCGTTTTGTTCCGGCGCCACTTTCGCGGGGATCGTCACGGGCGGAATGTAACTCATGTACTGCCACCACACGCCGCCCACGATAAGAGCCGCTCCCGCCCATTGGGTTTGATGGCGCAGCCAGTTGCCCGCCATTTGGCGCGAAGCCCGCCGCGCGGTTCGTCCCCCCTCCGGCAGCATCGGGGACGCCAGCAGCATGTCCAATCCCCCCGTATCCCCCGGCGCGGCCTTCATCTGCATCAGCCCGAACCCGATCATGGTATCCAGATGCTGCGACGCGCGGCAGTCCTGACACCACAGCCGATGCCACCGCCGCGCTATAAAATTAAGATTGTTCAGGTTATGGCACTTCATTTTGGACAAGTCCTCTCAAGACAGGTTGTTAGTTGTCAGGTTGCCAGGTTGTTAGGTTGTTGAGGCGTTCAAGCAAGCAGCCAGAAAACCAACAACTAACAACCTGGCAACCTGACAACTAACAACCTATCACCTCGTATTCGGTTCCACGCGGTATCGCGCCGGCACTTCATAGCGTGGATTAGTTGCGGTTTGCGCCTGTGTTTCCAGTTCCGCTTCCTGCAAGATTTCGCGCAGTTTGCCCCGGGCGGTGAACAGGCGGGATTTGACGGTTCCGGGCGGCACGTCCAGCACGTCGGCCACTTCGCGCACGGACAGTTCCTGCACGTAATGCAGCAGAAACGTTTCGCGCAGGTCGTCCGTCAGTTGCGCAAGGGCGTGAGGCAGCAGCGCCATGCCCCAATCGTTAATCATCGCGGGGCCGGGAATGTTATGGGCGGCTTCCAGAGGCGCGTGTTCCCGGCGGGCGCGCAGCCAATGCGTGTACTCGTGATAGGCGATACGGTGCAGCCACGTTCCCAATCCCGACTTATTGCGGAAATTGGGAAGCGCGCCCCACGCTTTCAGAAACGTCTGCTGTGTCAGGTCGCGCGCCACATCGGGGCTGTCGGTCAGATACCGCAGCATCCGCTCGATGCGCGGATAGTATTCCCGCGCAAAGCGTTCGCCCGCCGCCTTATCGTCACTCAGCATCAATCGCACCCAGGTTCGATCCCGCACGTCGTTCTCCCTTGCGCGTTGTTGTCCGCGTCTGCCCGCGAATGAATCTTGTAACTTAACTTTGCGGCTTCTGCTATCACAGAGCCATCAACAGGATAAACGGTTCAGACAACGTAAAAATGATTGCCTCGACTTTGCCGTGAGTTGAAACTCGCGGTTGTGTCCTTCTTTGCGGGTGGACGCCCGATAACGAAGTCCGCCTTCGCGGACTGAAGGCGGACTGATGGCAGAATGATTTCCTGCAAGGTATAAGGATGCAATTCGCGCAGGCGGACTTCGTTATCACAGCCGGGAAATTTATTCCCCGGACGCAATTTTCTTCAACCCTGTGTCTGAACATCTATCTGAATACCTGTATCTGAATACTTACCCCGGATAAGGGACGCGCAGAAGGCTATCCACATTTGGCCTTTGTACGGTTTGGGTTACGCCATCGGGCCAGCGTACCTTGATGCGCGTTATATCCGTTTGCGTTCCTAAACCGAAATGCGCGACGGGTTCCATCTGGCACAGGTAGCCGCTGCCGCCGTCAATTGCCCGAATTTGCGTCCGGTCGCTTGACGTCAGCGTGACAACCGCGTTGCGGGCGGGCGCGCCCCACTTTGTCAGGGGCAAAACCCGCAGCCAGTGATTGCCATTGGGTTGCGTTTTGTACAGGGAGAGGGGCTGTAGGGCCGATTCGCCATGCGCGATGAGCAGTTCCAATTGCCCGTCGCCGTCCATGTCGCTGATTGCCGCGCCCGTGCCCAATCCCCTCGGTTCCAGCGCCTCCCCCATCGGCAGGCGCGTCCAGACCCCGTTGCGATACCCGAACAGGCGGTTGGGTTCGCCGATGTTGTTGAAAAATATCTCCTCGTAGCCATCGTTGTCGAAATCCGCCGCGATTACGGTGCGAACGCGGGACGGCTGCGCCAGTTCGTCCGGCGCGGCATCCAGAAAGGTTCCCGTCGGCGTTTGCGTGTACAGGCGGTGCATCCCCTCCCAGTTGCCCACAACCAGATCGAAGCGTCCGTCCTGATTGGCGTCCAGAACCGCCACGCCGCGCGCATGTTCGTAAGGGTCTTCCAGCCCGCAGCGTTCCGCAATCTCCTCGAATGTGCCGTCGCCCCGGTTGCGAAACAGGAAATTCGGCCCGCCCTCATTGCCCGCGAAAATATCTACATGTTCCGAAACAAGCGGCAGGGCCAATGCGCTGCGCCCGCCCGTGATGTACGCCAGTCCGAGATAGGGGGCAAGGTCGGATAAAAAGCCGTTCTCTTCCAGTTCGTAACAGCGCATCGGCCCGCCGTAATTGGCAACAAAGAAACTGTAATGCCCGGTTCCCTGCCGGTCCAGACACACAACCGAACGCCCCGCCGTCAGGTTGTGCGCGTCGCGGTTGGCGGGCAGGGTGAACAAATCCTGCCAGCCGTTCGCCTGCCACTTCCATAGCCGGTCCGCGTGCTGCTTTCGCCCCGCGAAACTGTCCGTGTTAAGAACGTAAATCTCTTCGCGCCCGTCGCCGTCAAGGTCGCCCGCCGCCAGCCCAATAGCCTGCCGCTGCGCGTCCGCGAAATTCTCATCGGCGCGATTGACGTATTGCCGCCCGTCCCACTTCAAAACCACATTGCCGCAGCCATAGCCCGCCACCACAAACTCGAATTCGCCGTCGCCATCCACATCCGTCACCGCCACGCCGTAATGGAGTTGGGGAGGATTGTCGGCAATCTGCGCGCTGCACTCGTAAAACATGTTAAACCCTCCAGAGAATGAGAATCCCTGTTCGTACAAAACAAGCATCGCCAACATTCGGCAAGCGGGCGAAAAATTTATTTACGGAGCGCAACGGATTACGCTCGTCCTCGTAAATGAAGTGTCAAGAGGTCAACAAACGCAAATGCCTTCACACTATTGGCAATTTCTTCAAGAAGCGATGCGTTCCGGCAGTTTCGGCGCGGCGCGACTCGGAATGAACCGCGACGAAGTACGCGCATGTCTGGGCGACCGGATGCTATGGGCGGCGCTTCGCGTCAACAGAGTATACCGCGTATCTGGAAGTACGGCGAAGTTGAGTTACATTTCGGAGCTTCCGGCGAATTAGTTCGCTTCTTCTGAGACGATGCCAATGACAACTCGATTGCGGTTGATAGCGCTGGAAGTCACATTCGTAATTTATGATGAAGGCGCGTAGGCACTTTCGACGGATACATAGCCGATGTTTATCTTTGCGCCATTCGTGCTTGCTTATCTTTTTGGAGGATTTGGTTCTGGTCTGTACCTGCTATATCGTTACAGACAATTGGGCTTACAGGGACGAAAACGCGCTTCGTGGAGTATCTTGCTTGGCGTTGGCTGGACAATGTTCATTGGCGGCTTTGTGGTAGGTCTTGGCATCACTCCTTATCTTCACGAACCACACAGGCCGTATTACCCGACAACGACAGCCGCAGTTTGCAACGTTTCAATTATGCTTTCCTTCGGCGTCTGGATAGCAGCCTTTGTCACTTACTGGAAAAACCGAGAGCGTTCAGCCTTATGAAACGCTTGTTCGCTTTTGGAAAGGATAAATCGTGCAGCGCGAGTATCATAAATGGCACAGCGAGATTTTAGGCCGCGACATGGAACTGCTTGTCTTCGGGCAGGGCGGGACGCCGCTGCTTGTCTTTCCCACCTCGATGGGGCGGTTTTACCAGTACGAAGATCAGGGCATGATCGCGGCCACGCAACAGAAGTACGAGAGCGGCGAATTGCAGGCGTTTTGCGTGGACAGCGTGGATGAGGAGAGCTGGTACAACAAGGGTGTTTCGCCGCATGACCGCGTTCAGCGGCACCTTCTGTACGAGCGTTACATTATTGAGGAGGTATTGCCGTTTATTCGCGAACGTAACCATTCGTCGTTGCTAGTCGCGACCGGGTGCAGTTTCGGCGGCTACCATTGCGTGAACTTCGCGTTGCGGCATCCCGATCTGGTCACGCATTGCATCAGCATGGCGGGCGCGTTCAGCGTCCGCTCGTTACTGGACGGTCAATTAGACACGGACGCTTATCTCAACAGTCCTGTAGATTTCCTGCCCAATCTCAACGACGGCTGGTACTGGGAACGCTATCAGCAGATGCAGATGATTCTCGCGGTTGGCGAAAAAGACATTTGCCTCGCTTCCAATCTGCAACTTGACGCGATTATGAACGCCAAAAGTATCCGGCACTGGCTGGATGTGTGGGGTAACGGCGCGTATCACGACTGGCCCATCTGGCGGCAAATGGCGGTCAAGTATTTTTAAGTGAAGAGTGAGAGTGAAGAGTGAGAGCGCACATTTGATGGGAGTGAAGCCTTGAAAAAAATCGGCATCTTGTACGGCATGGAGAACACGTTTCCGTTCGCCCTCGTTGACAAAATCAACAGCATGAACGTGGACGGCGTGATGGCGGAGAGTCTGCAAGTGGGCGGCGTCATCATGGACGAACCCTGCGGCTATGACCTGATTGTAGACCGTATTTCGCAGGATATTCCGTTTTACCGCGCGTTCCTCAAGCACGCCGTTCTGACCGGAACCCGCGTTATCAACAACCCCTTCTGGTGGACGGCTGACGACAAGTTTTTCAACTACGCGCTTTCCGCCAAATTGGGGGTCGCCACGCCGCGCACGGTTCTCCTGCCACACAACCAACACCCGCCGGATACCACGTCACTGTCGCACCGTAACCTGATGTATCCGCTGGATTGGGAGGGGATTTTCGCGTACATCGGCTTTCCCGCGTTCCTCAAACCGTACAGCGGCGGCGGCTGGAAACACGTTTACAAAGTCCATACGCCCGATGAGTTTTTTGCCGCCTACAACGAAACCGGCGACTTGTGTATGACTTTGCAGCAGGGGATCGAGTTCGAGGACTATTACCGCTGCTATGTGATCGGTCAGCAGAACGTGCATATCATGCGCTACGATCCGCGCCGCCCTCATGCCGAGCGCTACGTCAAGGAACCCGCGCCCGCGCAGGAGCAGATGAACGCGCGCCTGACCAAAGACTGCCTGACCCTGTGCCGCGCGCTTGGCTACGACATGAACACTGTAGAGTTCGCGGTTCAGGACGGCGTACCCTACGCGATTGACTTTCTCAACCCCGCCCCGGACGCCGATGTCGCTTCCGTCGGGCAGGAGAATTTCGATTGGATCGTGAACGCGATGGCGACCTACACGGTGGAAGAGGTTCTCAAACCCACGCATATCGTGTCCGAACTGCGCTGGGCGAAGTTTTTGGATTCCAGTCCGTAGGGCATAGGTTGTTAGTTGTTAGTTGTCAGGTTGTTAGGTTAGTCGTCTTGCCGTACAAATACAATGTCTACTTCGGCAGGAGCCTGAACACAGGAATTACCTAACAACCTGACAACCTAACAACTAACAACCTCTCAATAAGGATTTTCCATGACAATCCACTCCTATTCGCTCGGCCCGATGGACAACAATACGTACTTGATTGTGGACGAGGCGACAAACGAGGCCGCGCTGGTAGACCCTTCGTTCGACAGCGAAACCCTTCTGCCCGAAATTACGGCAGGGGGGTACAAACTGCGCTACATCCTGAACACGCATGCCCATTTTGACCACATCATGGGCAATGCGTTCTGGGTGAAGGAGACGGGCGCGCCGATTGCCCTGCACCGAGAGGATTTGTTTTTGTTACAGGCGTTGGAAGATCAGGCCGTGATGTTCGGCTTCGACGCCACGCCCTCGCCCGACCCGACTATCTTTCTGGAAGACAATCAGACGCTTCAACTTGGACAAACCCGGATAGAGGTGTTGTTCACGCCGGGACACGCGCCCGGACACGTCACGTTCCTTGTGGGCGATGCGGCGATTTCCGGGGATTGCCTGTTCGCGCGCAGCATCGGGCGCACCGACCTGCCCGGCGGTTCCCTGCAAACTTTGCTCCATTCCATCCGAATCCGCCTGCTCACCCTGCCCGACGAAACCCGCGTTCTGCCGGGACACGGCAAAGCAACCACGATAGGAACCGAGCGAAAGCGCAACCCTTATTTGCAGGAATAAGGGATAAGGAGAAGAGAAGAAAACGAATGTACTACCGGGCGCACTTTCCGGGTATTGAAAATACCCGTCTGAGTGGCGTTCCGCCAGGCGTCCTTCGGACGCGGGAGGCTGGAAAACAAGCATTTGCGTCCGTAGGGAGACACAACAAGTTATGTCCCTACGCCGCAGGCCATGTAGATGGGGTTTTCAACCCCTGGCAAAAGGTGTCCGGTAGTGAAGGATATTCTCCTTTTCCTTTCCTCAATGCCCCGCGTACCAGTCGTAGCCGCGTTCGGCCCAATAGTCTGTCGGGCGGTCATTGGTAAAGGTAATCGTGCCGATGCGCTTGATGTTCTTGATGCCGTATTTGTGCGGAATTACCAATCGTAGCGGCGCGCCGTGTTCGTAGGTGAGCGGCTTGCCGTTCATTTCGTAGCAGAGCAGGGTTTGCGGGTGCAATGCGCTCTCCATGTCCAGCCCGATATAATAGCCCTCATCCGGTGTTTTCATGCCCACGTACTGCGGCATGGCCTCGTCTATTTTGGCGGGCGGGTATTTCGCGATAAAATCCGCTAATCGAACCCCGGCCCACTCCACAATGGAACTCCAGCCCTCGATGCACTTCAGTTCCGTAATCATCTCCACGCGGGGCAGTTTCTTAATCTCGGCAAGGGTGAATTTGCGCCCGCCCTCTTCGCCCTCGTCCGATTCCAGCCCCACAACATGCAGGTTCCAATCCGCCGACTCGAAATCGTCGTTGGGGTCTGCGCCATCGGTGCCGTTCACAGGCAGTCGCCCGACCTGTTCCCGCGCGAACGTCGGGGCCAGTCGCGTGGTCTTGAAGTAGTCGCGGGCGAGGTTTTCATTGGCCTGTAACGCGAGTTGGAACGGCCAGCCGATGCCGTCTATCGTCCGCTGCGCGTTGATGCCCCGCCACAGCGCGTATGTTCCCGTCAGGGCTGCCGCGCCCCACAGAAAACTGCGCCGCGACATGCGATGTATCGCTTTTTCCACCGCTATGTCGTTGGCAATTGGATCGTCCGGGCGTAAAGCGACGGGCGAGTGTAAGGGCGCTTCGGAAACAGGCGCAGTATTGGCGGCTTGTTCCAGCATCACGGAGGGATACGGTTCGTGGCGACCATGCTCGTCTGTGCGCAGGTTGGGCGTGTCCGCGCCACTTTTCCCATTTGAGGTGAAGCGAACATCGTTTCCCGGCTGCAAATTGGGGTCAGGATTATTGCCTGAAGGCGGTTTGGGTTCGCCCGGTGTATTGGTACTCATACTAGCCTATCTCCTCCACCGGCACAGCCTTGAAACCCGGCACGTTTTCGCCGTCATCGGTCACTTCAAAGCCGGTAATCATGGCCCGGAACTGATTCCATCCGGCGCGAATCACCTGTGTAATATGCACCACAAAGAACGCGCAGTAGCCCATCGTCAGCCAGAAGTGAATGAATCGGGCAATGGGATAGCCGCCGAACAGCCCGGTCAGCCATGCGAACTGCGTGGGCTTGTAAATGGCAAGCCCGGTCAGCAGCGAACCCAACCCCATGACAATCATGCTGGAATACGCGATGCGCTGCGCCCCGTTGAACTTGCGGCGCGGCGGGTGGTACTTGCTCAGGTGCAGGTCGTGCAGCGTGACCTGAAGCGCCTCCTTGAAGCTGTGCCGGTCGGGCAACAGATACCGCCACTCGCCTGAAAAGGCCGTGTACAGGACGTACAGGATGCCGTTGAGGGCGAAGAACCACATGAACAGAAAATGCCACGCCATCCCCTCGGCAAGCCGTGAGTTCAGGCTGTACAGCGCGGTGTCTTTTTTCTCGTCATAGCCGGGATGATAAAACCAGTCGGGGAACAGATGAAATGGCCCCAGATGGTACACATCGTTGGCCCAATAGATAACCAGTCCGCTCCAGATCATCACCATCAGAATGGGGAAATTCAGCCAGTGGAACCACCGAATCGCCAGAGGATGCTTTTTTTCAAGTCGCTTCAAGACGCCCTCCTACAAAGTTCGGGCAAACACGGGTTCGGGCAAACACGGGGGTTTGCCCCTACAATGACCGGGGCAAACACGGGGGGTGCCCCTACGCCGGATTGGGAACTTATATTTGTACGAAACCTTGTTTCCATATACGTGGGTCACATTCCTGCAATGTAATGTTGTTTCCTGTCCCGTCGTACTATCGAAAAGTTATTTTTCCTGAAGCAGTTCCGTGATGCGGCGTTCTACCTGCGCTTCGCCGTTCGCGCCATTGTAAGCAAGTTCGCCCTCCCATTGATCGCGAATATGCCCCTGTTTGTCGAGCAGATACACCGTAGGCCAGTAATGCTGCCCCCAGCGCTCCCAATTCGCGCTATTGCCGTCCACAAGCACGGGATAGGTGATGTCATGCTGTTTGATGGCGCGAGCCACATTCGCGGCGGATTTCTCACCCGGCGTTTCCGGGGTGTGTACGCCTATGATCTGCACATCCCGCGCGGCAAACCGCTTTTGCAGTCGGGCGTAAGCGGGCAGGTTGTGACGGCAGTTGATGCAGCCATACGTCCAGAAATGCACCAGAGTTACTTTTCCTTTGCGCGACGCGAGGGTTACGGGCGTCCCCTGCCGCGTATTGAGCCACGGCCCGCCGACCAGTTCGCGCGCGGGTTTGTCTTCCCGGTTCTGCCCCATCGCCAACACCGCCCCACTCCCAAGCGTCGCTACTGCGCCGAGTAATCCCAAAAACCGTAAACCAGAGTGTCGTACTCTCATCACCGTGACATCCATTTCATTCCGTTCAAATTTGTCTTCGTCATGTTTGTATCACGAGCAGACAAAGCGGGGCGCGCCGCCAGTCGAGATAACTGCATGTCCTGTTGCTATTTTTGCTGTTCCACGCCTGACATTCCTACATTCAGGGCCTCGCGGCGTTCCGGCGTTAGCGAGCAGGCGGCGTTTGGGTCTGCTTCCGGCGCGTGTTCCAGTTCGCTCAGGCGGTCATGCACGTCTTTCAGGCCGGCCAGCGCGTTGCGGCATTTGGAACAGGTCGTGATGTGGAATTTGGTATACAGGCGGGCGGGGCCTTTGAGCGTGTCATCCGCCAATCCGTTGACCCAGGTTTCCATGTGTTCGCAGGGTTCGAGCGTTCGCGGCAATTCGGCGTTGTGTTCAGATGGCATAATGGTCAAGCCCTCCTTCGTTCCTGCGCGTAATCGTAGAGCAGGGTATGCAGTGTTTTGCGGGCGCGGGACAGGCGCGAACGGACGGTTCCAATGGGAATTTTGAGTTCAGTCGCGGCTTCAGCGTAGTCCAGTTCCTGAACATCCACAAGAAGGACGCAGGTGCGCAGTTCTTCCGACAGCGCGGCAAGGGCGCGTTCCAGCGGCTCGTCCAGAGTGGGGGACAGCAGGGCGTCTTCGGGGCGGTCGGCAGGAGCGGCGCGGAGGTTTTCCGGGCTGGCCTCGCCCTGCGAAGTCAGGGTATCCACGTCAACGCCCGCGCTCCATTTTTGGGCATGGCGATATTCGTTGATGTAGAAGTTGGTTAGAATTCGCAGCAGCCAGGCGCGCGCGTTGGTTCCTTCCGTAAATCGCCCCGCCAGAAATGCCTCGTACCCGCGCACCAGCGCCTCCTGCGTCAAGTCCTGCGCGTGATCCTCATTGCGCCCGCACAGGCGACGGGCCGCGCGTAAAAGCGTGGCTTCCTGCGCCAGTATCAGGCGCGTATAAGCGGCGCGACGATCCGCCGCGCCGTTGTTTGGTTCCGGCGTCGCGTTGCTGCCTGCTTCCAATGCTTCAGCGTCCGCTGCTTCAATCGTATCCTGTGTCCGCATATTTCTCTCAACAATCCACGAGAAGCAGAAGTTCCCTTCGAGCGCCGGAGCCTGCGTTTCGTATGAAAGGGTGTATCGCGGGCTGTGCCACTTCGCCCGGGCCTTTCGGCGCGGCGAAGCCACCGACCCGGTTGCCTGCTTGCGCGCCCACCAAAATAACGCCCCGGGCATTGTCAAACGCAGACGCAAAGGGCAATCTGCGGAAATGTTGGAGTTAGAGCCTATCCCAATAGGCCGGGTACAGAGAACGTACCCGTCTGAGTGGCCTACGGCCAAGCGTCCTTCGGACGCAAATGCAATCGCCTGTTGGGATAGGCTCTTAGCCATACCTCCTGTGCCCTTAACTTGTAATGGCTGCCCTTATCCCTTATCATTTGCCCCTACTCTCACAGTGGTTCCCTGTCCGGGGGCGCTTTGCAGGGAAAATGTTCCGCCCAGTGTTTCAATACGCTCCCGCATGGAGACCAGGCCAATGCCGGTCGCCTGTGTTTCCACATCAAACCCCTGTCCATCGTCCGCGATAACGCATAATATCTCCTGCGGCGCGGGCTGAGACAACGTAATCGTAATGTTCGTGGCGTGGGCATAGCGGGCCACGTTTGTCAGCGCTTCCTGCACAATGCGCGTCAGGGCAAACGACAGCGCGGGGCGCAATTGCCACGCGCTTCCCCTGCTTCCGCCTGCTTCCTGGCTCTCCGCTTCTAATTCTCCCTCCACGCGCAGGACAACGCGCAGGCCGGTACGCTCGGCAAAGCGGGCGCTATGGCGGCGCAGCAGCGCGGGCAAATCCTCTCCCTCCGTCATTTCATCCCAGGAACGCAGATGAAACGCCAGATCGCGCCACTCGTTCCAGGCCGCGCGCAGGGCCGGAACCTCTTCGCGCAAGATCGTTTCCGCCTCCTGTGGGTCACGCGCAACGAGCCGGGAGGCCAGTTCCAGCCGCAAAATGCTGCCGACAAGCGCGTGTCCCAGGCTGTCATGCACTTCGCGGGCGATGCGGGCGCGCTCTTCCGCGGTTGCCCGCTGTTCCCGCAGCAGCACGAGTTCGAGATTACGCTCCTCGTTGTTGACGCTGATACGCCGCGCCACCGCGCTGACCGTAATCAAAAAGAACAGATGCGACAAAAACAACCGGGCATAAATGTGAAGCGGATCGGTATAAGCCGACAATATTTGACGGGGCAGGGTTCCCAAAAGATAGAAGCATGTCATTTTGACATCGAGCAGATTTTTGCTTCGCCGGGTCGCGTACAAAGCCTCGAACATCATCACGACAAAGTACAGCAGCCATAGATCACTGTGGATGCCGCCGCTGATGGCAATCGCGACCGTCATCAGCGCGATTTCCAGATTGTTGAACAGCGAGGAAGCGCGGGCGGTGAGATTGCCTCCCCTCCGCAGCCCCAGCCATGTGCGCAGCCCACCCTCCGCAATGCCCGCGCAGTACACGGCGCAGACTACGCCGAAGGGCGCTTCAAAAACGCCCTGCCGGTACGCGAGGGGGATGTAAACGAGCAGAAACGTCAGGCTCATCCACATATACTTATTCAGTTGCCACATCTGCCGCGTTGTAGTGTCCATACAAACCTTTGGAGAACAAACCGTTGAAAAGACGCATTGAGCAAACGAACGATGAAATTCCAGACGCATGATACGCCTTGTCTATGGAGTCATCGAAGAAGACAAATTCCATTATAAGAGGAAAGAGGAAGAATTGTCAACAAGTCCGACACAGGTTTTGGTCTGCATAGACTGAATTCAACCATCTTCCGCGGCGGCGACAATGAGAATGTCAACGGCGCGCAGGGCGAAGGTTAGTTTGTTGATGATGGAACCCTTGACGAATTCTTGAAAGCGGGTTCGGTCGGAATGCTCGATGACGGTTTGCGTGATCTGGTAGTCGTCTGTGACGACATTCAACAGAAAGAGTTTGCCCTGATTCTCTTTTGTGTCCACGAAGGTTGCAAACTCCTGCGCGTATTTCTCCTTGCCTATTCGGTTGATTTCCGCATCGGTCAAGAAGGCAGCAGGTTCCGCTACGGGCGCAGGCGCTGTCTTGATATTCTATTGTTTTGGTATTGCTGCATCCAGCAAAGCCGAATTTTGGTTCTGCCTCATAAAAACGCTCCTTCCTCTGTCCTGAACGAACAAGCAAGCGAGAAGGAATATTACTCTATATTGCGCTGAATTCATACTCTATTTATTAATCACATTACATATAATTAGTAATATAATCTATGGAACGGATGACATGTGAACCTTCTTTATAGTAGTTGATTCCTGACACATGCTCAGGAGTTGCGCTACTAATGGATGCCAATCGGCGGATCGGAAGCCGAATGATGAAACGTGATGAATACGCCCGGATAATGCCAATCCATACGTTCTTGTTGGTATGGTTTTACCATATCCTGACGACACCATAGTGTTCAAATATTTGCTCATTGCTCAACAAGGGAAATCCTGCCAGTTTACTTTGTGCAACAATCATTCGATCAAATGGGTCTTTGTGTTTCTTTCCTTCGGGATCGGTTGCATACTCCAGATCGCAAACAGAACACGCCTGCTCAAACTCCAGTGGCAACACCCTGATTTTATTGAGGGACAACTGTTCAGAGATAAAAGTACGGAAGGGTTTTGGAAAAACCAATTTTCCCGTTTGTACTTTTATCGCCATTTCCCAAATGCTGACAATGCTCAACCATCTGTCATTGGTTCCATCCATTAACAGGGTTTTGGCCTTTATTCCTAACAGGGGATTGTCTTGAATAAACCAGATGAAAGTATGCGTATCCATCAGCAAATCCATCAGAGCTAATCCTCAAAATCTTCACAGGGCGCATCGAAATCATCCGCCACATAAATACCTACATCTTTGGCGGAACCCGGCATGATAATGTCCTCCATGCGCAAACCTTGCGCCAGAAGATGTTGAACTATGGAGGCGGTTGTCTCAGCAGAAGTAGCCGCGTCCTGATCTGTCGAGCCAATCTTCTGTCGGTTCGGTTCGTTGGAAGAGGCAACGGACGCTTTTGCCGCCTCAGAAACGTTTGTGATGTCTAAAAGTGACATAGCATTCTCCTCACAGATGATACATGATTATGAGGATATTGTATCATATCAGGGTTGTTTCTTATCAACTGCGTGATAAACTTTTGCAGCAGGCCGCGTCATTCGCCTACGCTTCTTCTGACGAGGCGACGATGAGAATATCCACATTGCGGAGGGCGAAGGTTAGTTTGTTGATGATGGAACCCTTGACGAACTCCTGAAAGCGCGTCCGGTCCGAATGGCCGATGACGATTTGCGTGATCTGGTTTTCGCGGGCGTAGCGGATAATCTCGTTCGCCACATCGCCGTGCAGCGTGACAACCGGCACTTTCAGGCGATCCGCAAGCGCGAAATCATCCTTCAATATCTGCTTCTGCTCCTCGTCCGTCGGCTTGTTTTCCACGTACACGGCCACCAATTCCGCGTGAAGCCGCCCCGCGATCCGCCAGCCGCGCCGCAATAATCGCAGCGAAGATTGGTCAGGGCTGATGCACACCATTACGCGGTCATGCGTGGCCCACGTCTCCCTGACGTTGCGCTCCCTGCGGTACGCGGCCACGTCCTCATCCACCTCGTGCGCCACTTCCCGCAGCGCGATCTCGCGCAGGGCGTTCAGATTGCCCTCGCGGAACCAGTTTTGAAGGGATTGCTGCACCTTGTCGGGCGCGTAAATGTCGCCGCGTTCCAGCCGGTGAATGAGGGAGCGGGGCGTGATGTCCACCATCTTTATTTCGCCCGCGTCGCGTATGATACAGTCGGGAACGGTTTCGCGCACCCGGATGCCCGTAATGTCGAAAACCGTATCGTTCAGGCTCTCCAGATGCTGCACGTTCATCGCCGTCAGCACATGAATACCCGCTTCCAGCAAAATCTCCACGTCCTGCCAGCGTTTAGCGCGAACCGAACCCGGCACGTTTGCATGGGCCAGTTCGTCCACAACGGCCCATTGCGGACGGCGGACGAGAATGGCTTCCGTATCCATCTCTTCGAGCGTGGTTCCCCGGTATTCGATCTGCTTGCGCGGAACGGTTTCCAGATCGCCTAACTGCTCCTCGGTTCCCTTGCGCTTGTGGGTTTCGATGTAACCGATAACCACATCCTGCCCCCGCTGCTTGCGGCGGTTGGCCTCGTTGAGCATCTCATACGATTTGCCCACGCCCGCCGCAAAGCCGAGAAACACTTTCAGGCGTCCGCGTTTCTGCTTTTTCTCCTCCGCGTTCACCTTTGCCAGTATCTCTTCGGGCGTGGGACGGCGCGGCGTATCCTCCTCAGTCGGCATCGGTTACCTCCTCCCGAAACGCGAAGGCCGTCGAGTCGTTATCGCCAACCGGGTCCGCTGTGGTTTCGCCCAAATACCACGGCACATTGATAACCACAACCCGGCTGTCGCCTTTCAACAACAGGGCGGCTTTCAAACCCGTCGCGCGCTGATTGTGCAACAGATACTGATACCAGCGCTTTTCCACGAGTTCGGGGATAATCACGGCGATCTGGCGCGTGGGATATTCCTCTTTCAACTGGTTGATGAAATTAATCAGGGGATTGAACAGGCGGCGATACGGCGACATCAGCAGTATCAGGCGCGGCTGCGGCAATCCGGCTTTTTCAATCGGCTCCTCGACAAACTGCGCCCATTGCATCCGCAAGCCATACGCCGCGCCCTCGTCCGCGCTGATGTGAACGGCAATCACGTCCGGCGACATTTGCAGCGCGAATTGCAGGGCGCGTTCCGAAATCGTATTCCATGCCTTGACGGGAACCACGACAACGGGCGGCTGTATGCGTTTCAAATCGAGGGGGCGCGGGCAATGGATTTCCTGCGCCACATGTGCGTAATGCGCCTTGACGCGGTAGAAAACCATCAGGGAAGCGGGAATCAACAGCAGCGTGACCCACGCGCCCTCGGCAAACTTGGCGAGAATTACGATTATCAAGCGCAATCACTGTGACCACGCAGCCCAATCCGTTGACGAACAGGGACGCCTGCGATTTCGCGCCGCCAACCCGCTTCCAATGCACGACCATGCCCGCCTGTGACAGCGCAAAAGCCAGAAACGCGCCGATAGCGAAAAGGGGAATCAAGCGATCCGTTACGCCGCCGAACGCGACCAGCAAAATGCCGGCGGAAACCGTCAAAATGGCGATGCCGTAGGAGTACACGAGCCGCCGCCCCCGGTTGGCAAACGCATGGGGCAGAAAATCGTCCTGCGCCACCAGTCGGCACAGGCGCGGAAAGTCCGCGAAACTGGTATTGGCGGAAAGCGCAAGCACGGCGAGAACGCTGCCAATCGTGATGTAATAGAAAATGCCCCTTCCGGCAACCGCGCCCACAAGCTGCGAAATAATGCTGTCGTAAGCGGGACTGTCCGGGTCTATCGCCCCGATGTGGTAGGCGCGGGCCAGAAACGCGATCCCGGCAAGCAAAACGCCCAGAATCACGACAATCGCCGTCAGTGTGCGCTGCGCGTTCACGACAGCGGGTTTGGCAAAGGCCGTGACGCCGTTGCTGACCGCCTCCACGCCCGTCATCGCGGTACACCCGCTGGCAAACGCGCGCAGCAGCAGCCACAGCGTAATCGCGCCCGTCGCGGCGGGCAGGGCAGGCGCCGCGACAACCGGAACGGGATGCCCGCCGCTCATCAACGCTTTGCCCAACCCCACCACAAGCACAATCGTAAGTGTGCCGACAAACAAATAGGTCGGCAACGCGAACGCCAGTCCCGATTCGCGAACGCCGCGCAAATTGATAAACGCGACAAAGACCAGCGCGAGCAGGCACAGGGGCAGCAAGTAGCGATGCAGTGACGGGCACGGCGGAAATCAGCGCGCCCATACCGGCCGAAATGCCGACCGCCACGTTCATCACGTAATCCAGCAGCAGCGCGGCAGCGGCCAGCAGCCCCGCCGGCGTTCCCAGATTCTCCTTTGCCACAGTGTACGAGCCGCCGCCGCCCGGATAGGCGGCAATGGTCTGCCGATACGAAAAGTACAGAATTGTCAGCAGGGCGAGAATCACGCCGATAATCGGGCCGATGTATACCAGTCCGAGCGCGCCGAGGGGAATTAAAATTGTCAGCGCGGCTTCCGGGCCATACGCCGACGACGAAAGCGCGTCCAGTCCCAGCATGGGAATGCCCGCGAACACGCCGACTTTTTGCTCATCCTCTTCATGCGTTGCCAGCGGCCTGCCCAACAGTCGGTCTAAAAATGCCATTGTCGCCTTTCCCGAAAATTTCAAGCCATCCCACCCTTCTCCCAAGTTGGAGAAGGGTTGGGGATGAGGGCTTCAGACTACGCCGCCATCACTGTATCCACAAAACGCCGTAGCCCGGTCGTCAATTCTTCGATGCGCATTTGCGAATTGGCGGGCAGTTCGGCGTTTTGCCACAGATGGTTTGCCAGCGCTTCCTCGCACAACGCCTGCCAGAAACGGTCATTGCCCGGCATCTGTTCGCAGTCGGCATGCGCCTTCACCAGTTCCGTCACATACGCGGGCAAGTCCACCGTGCAGGCCGCGTTTTCGCCGCCCGGACTGCGCACCGTGAACACCTGCCGGAACCCGCCGCCGATGTGCTGGCCCGACCCGGCCTTGAACTCGATACGAAAGCCGTTGATTGTCGTGGAGCCGAACGTTACGCCGGAACGGGCTGTCGGGTGTCGGGTGTTGGGGCGTTGGGCGTTGGAATGCGTTGTCCTTTAAAGCGGATTGAACGGCTCCACGCAGGGTTTCCGCTGTGAAGGGCTTGCGCAGGAAGTCGGTCGCGCCCGATTTCATCGCGTCTACCGCCAGGTCAATCGTGCCGAACGCGGTCGCCATGATGATTTTAGCGGTAGGATGCTGATAGCGCATCTGCTTGAGAACATCCAGCCCCTCCAATCCCGGCATCCGCTGATCCAGCAACACCAGATCGAAATTGCTGCCGTTGCCGAATTTCTGCAGACCTTCCGTGCCATCCGCCGCTGTTTCTACGGTATGCCCGACGTGCTGCAAGGCCAATCGAACCATCATGCGAATGTTATTTTCATCATCCACGATCAGAATACGCGCCATTTTCTTACCCTTGCTCTCTTATTGACTTTGCGGCAATGTGAACGTGAAGGTCGCTCCCTTACCTCAGGCTCGCTTTCCACGGCTTTGATTTCGCTGTTATGCGCTTTCAGATATGGTTTGGGCGATGGACAAGCCCAACCCCGCGCCGCCCCGCGTTGCGCCCGGAACCTGCACGAACCGCTCGAAAATGTGCGGCAAGTAATCGGCGGGAATTCCCGTTCCCGTGTCTGCTACCTGAAAACAATCACGCTCGCCGCTCCTGATGAACGCGGACGGTGACGCTTCCCCCGGCGGGCGTATGCCGAACGGCGTTGTTGAGCAGATTGACCAGAACGCGCGTGATCTGATTGCGGTCGGCGCGAACCGGAGGCAAAGTCGTCCGGCCAATCGCGCTTCAGTTCTACGCCCTTTGCGTTCGCGGAAGCGTCCACAGCCTGCATCGCCGCTGTCGCCAACTCGTCCGGATGGGACAATCTCAAAGCGGGGCGGCGTCACGCCCGCTTCCAGATCGGGTCACGTCCAGCAGGTCGCGCATCATGCGTTCCAGCCGTTCCAGATCGTCGCGCTGCGCGGCGATTACTTCCTTCTGGTCGGGCGTGAGTTCTCCCGACTGCGCCCTCCTGAAGCAATTGCACGGACAGCAGCAGGCTGGTCACGGGCGTTCGCAGTTCGTGGGACGCCACGCCGATAAATTCGGTTTTCAATCGGTCCAGTTCGCGCAGATGCGTGATGTCTTCCAGCACGACGACGGCTCCCAACACGCTGCCATCCTCGTCGCGCATGGGACTGGCGCGCAGGCGATACGCGCGCTCCACTTCGCCCATTTTGCGCGTGACAAACCCGGCCTCGTCTTCCGCAGCCGAAACCCGCTCCTGATGAATGGCCCGCGTCACGGCATCCGCTATCGCTTTGTCCTCCACGACCTGCGCAATGGGACGCGATTTTGCCTTTGCCACCGGGCCGAACAAACCCTCCGCAGCCGGGTTGAGATGCGCGATCCGTCCCGCGCCATTGGTCACGATCACCGGGTCGTACAAACTCTCCAGCGCGGCATCCGACATGCGCTCCGCCAGATGCAGCCGCTCGCTCTTCCACCTGCCGCGCGTCCCGCAATTTTTCCGCCATCTGATTGAATGACGGCGGCCAGTGCGCCGATTTCATCCGGCGCGGTTCAGTTCAATGCGCTGATTCAAATGCCCCACGCCGATCTCTTCGGCCTGCCGCGCAAGCGACCGCAATGGCGAGCAGCGTAGCGCCGAATCGTCCAGGGCACAAGCAGCAGGGACAAAACGAACGCGCCCACCGTCACCGCGATACTGTTAAACGAGGCGCGGCGGGCTTCCGCTTTGGCCTGTTCGTCCGCCTGCACAATCGCCTGCTGATTTATATCCAGCACGTCCTGCGCCCGCTGCTTCAAGCGCGTAAAGTCCGGCTCCAATGTGCCAAAGTAATACGTCCGCGCCTGCTTCCGGCGGCATGGCGGGACTGGCGTACAGCAGTCGTTCCACATTCTGACGATACGCGGTAAACTTGCGCCCGATGTCATCCGCAATCTGCTGTTCGCCCTGCTCCGTGATGTTGTGCGCTTCGATCTGATAAGCGTCCCGAAACCGCGTCCAGTTCGCCTGATACTGGTCACGCGCCTTCTGCGCCTGCCCCGCGAGGAAAAACGTCGCCGCGCTGTCCTGCCGCTCCAGCGCTTCTTTCATATCCTGCGCGGCAATCACGCTCTTGTAATTGTCCTTCAGGATGCGGTCCACGGAACGCCCCAATCGAACAAAATTAACAATCGCCCCCGCCATCACCAGCACCAGCAGCAGCACCAGAAGCAGGTGACTTACCCATAATTGCGTTTTCAGGTTTTGCATGTGTTTAGATAAGCGCTAAGGGTTAAGGTGTAAGGGATGAGGCAAGCATAAGTGCAAGATTGCATCCTGCTTATTCCTTACAGCTTCGATCATCTTATCACTTTCCTCCCCATGTAATGCCAGCAGTTCCCCATCAATGCGGGCGGACAGGTCGCGCCAGTCGTCTTCGTCCAGCCAGCCTTGCCGCTCGGCTTCCTGCAAAGAGCTTTTTTCGGCTTGCAGCGCCAGCCGTTTCGCGCGCGCTGCCTGTTTGCGGTGCAGAACTTTATGGCCCGGCTGTACCTCTTCCAGCGCCTGTTCCAGCGTGGTAAGCCGCGCGCGATAATCGCGCATCAGCAGTTCGATAGACCAGTTCGCGTGGGCTTCGGTCAGCGCGCAGATGCTCCAATTCGGCAATCGCCGCCTGGCACGCCACCAGTTCATTCGCCAGCCGCCGATGGTCTTTGGGTTCGTGATGCTGCGCGTTGGACAGGCCCAGCTTATTCATCAATGGCCCGACCGTCAGCCCCTGCGCCAGCAGGGAAAACAGCACCACGCCGAACGTTCCCGCCACCAGCGTTTCCCGCTGCGGAAAATCTTTATCCAGCCCCAATACCAACGCCATTGAAAGCGCGCCGCGCAATCCGCCCCAAAACAGCACATGCTGCCACGACAGGGGAACATCCCCTTTTAAGCGGTTCACCACCAGCGAAATCGGATAAATCGCGGCCCGTCCGACCAGGACGATAACGACCGCAACCAAGGCCAGACCGATTTTGTGCCGCCAATCCACGAACCCCACTTCGATGCCGACCAGCAGGAACACAATGGAATTGACCACAAACCCGGCGTATTCCCAGAACGCGGTTACGGCCAGGCGCGTACCGGGCGTCATGGCCGTCTGCATCCCCACATTGCCAATCACCAGCCCCGCCGCCACGACCGCCATAACACCCGATACGTGCAGCGTTTCGGCGCACAGATATGAGCCAAACGCCACAACCGTCGTAAGCGTGATTTCCACCAGATGATCGTTTAATTCGTTATGGACGCGGGACGCCAAACAGGCCAATCGCGGTTCCCAACGCCGCGCCCCCGGCAACCAACTGCACAAACTGCCCGATACCCTGCATCAGCGAAATTTTGCCGCCCGCCATTACGCCGCAGCATGACGGCGAACAGCACCACAGCGGTATCGTTGTTGAACAGGCTTTCCGCCTCCATAATCAGCGTCAGGCGCTTGCCCGCGCCCAACCGCTTGAAAATGGCGATAACCGAAATCGGGTCGGTCGCCGAAATCAACGCGCCGAACACGCACCCCGCCGCGAAAGGAATATGCAGTCCCCATGCGGTCAACCCGCCGACAATAAAGGTGGACGCACTGTTCCCGCAAGGGTATAAATGCCGATGGGCATCCAGTCCCGCCTCAAGTCTTCCATCGCAGTGCATCGCCGACTCGAACAACAGGGGCGGCAAAAACACGGTAAACAGCAGCGACGGTTCCAGATGCGTGTGCGGCAGCAGATGCGCCGCTCCCAATACCAGCCCCGTGACAACCAGCGCGAGGGCGTAGGGAACCTTCACGCGCCGCGCCGCCAGCGCGACAATAAACGCAATCAAAATCAGCCAGAAAAACGGAGTGACGTTCAGGTTCATGCACAGCCTTTGTAGGTGTCAGGTTTCAGGTTTCAGGTTTCAGGAAGAGACTACATTTAGTAGGAATTACCTGACACCTGACACCTGACACCTGACACCTGAGAATCATTTCTTCTTACCTTTCTTGTCGCCCTTCTTCTTTCCCTTCTTGTCATCTTTCTTCTTGGACATGAAAATCACCCCCTTTCGGCGTATCCAACAAACGTGCCGCCGTTACCGGCCTATCTTGCTACCGGAGTGGCGTAAAATGCGCTTGTCCGATTATAGATAGCCTTTTATACGCTGCAAACTAAAATTTGTACGCCGCGCTGCCGTAGATGGTGTCCTGATCGCGGACGGCGTTGCTTCCCGCGCCGAAGAAGTTCTGGTTGGAAGCGTCGTGGCGGTATTCCAGACGCGAGATGAGATGGCCGCGCAGGAGAGCGTATTCCAGCGTCACGGTTCCTTCGCGCAGGCGGTTATAGCCCAGCCCGCCCGTCCGCAGTCCCACGCCGCCCGCGCCCGCATTGTCGTCGAATTGCTCGATACGTCCGGCCAGCGCCAGTTTCGAGTTGATCTGGTAACGCGCGTACCCGCCCACGCCCAGCCATGTGCCGGAAACATGCCCCTGCGCCGTTGCGCCGCCGGGAACGCCAAGCAGCGTGTGTCCCGACGCGGTTCCATAATCCACGACGCCGGAGAGTTTTAAGGCCGGTGTCACCTGCAAGATACCCTGCGCCTCGTACAGGTAGGTGTTGATGCCCGCCTGATTTTTGGGGGCGAAGACGGGGCCATACGCGCCCGTGCCTTCCGAACCGCCGATGAAGCTGGCTATGCCCGTGAACTTGCCCGTCGGCTTCCATGTTAGCTGCGCGATAGCGGTTTTGCCGTCGTTGTCATCCGCGTTGTTGTTCCAGCCGTTGACGATTGCGCCCATCAACTGCAATTTCGACGACAGGGGCAGGGTGGCGCGAAAACCCGCATGGTAGAGCGGCGTACCGTATTGAACGCGAAACTGCGCGAGTAGTTGTCGTTGCTAGTACTCTCAATCACCTCGATGCCGATGGGCGAAACGAAGATGCCGCCGTCAATGGCAATATCGCGTCCGCCCGCATGAATGGTTTTGGTCAGGTACAACTGCTGCAACGTTTGCCAACTGCTCGTGCCGCCAGGTTCCGTCGCGTGGACAAGACGGGCGGTATCGCCCAGCGTGAGCGTAGCGGTGACGCCAAGCGGAAAGCCTTTGCCTTCAGTGCGCGTAATGTTGAACTCGCCCAGGCTGAATGAGGGTTCGCGGTCATTGACATCGAAGGAGCGTCCCACGTTGTCAATGCCGAAGCGTTCGCCATTGGGGAAGACAAGGCCGGCGTAAGATTTGCCGAAGGGACCTCCGCCCGCGGGGCTATGTGGGGCGCGGGCGTTGACGCCGTAGTACACGTCAATGAGGCCGGAGTACGTCACGGTTCCGGGCGGCGTGGCGGCAGGCGCGGCGGGCGCGGCAGGCTGGCCTTCGGCGGGCTTCTGTGGCGGCGTACTCGTCTGCGGCGGGTTGTTCTGCGCGGGCGCGGCCTGAACCGGCGCAGGGGTGGGTTTGTCCGGCTTGGCAGCGGTATCCTCCGCTTTTGCCGCAGCCGTCATGGTAAGCAGAGCGGCGGCCAGTATTGCGCCTGCCTTGCCGTTCTGAATGAAATTCGCGCTCGTCCTCAATACCTTCTTCATTTTTCTCCCTACAAACTCCTTCGTCGAAGTTCAGGAATAGTCACACGGATAAATGGTTATTTCACTGAAGCAGTAGACCTCTTTCATAAGTCTGTCGGATGCGATAGAACCTGCCGCGCCGGCAAGGACTTGCGAAAGAGGTTTATGTCCCGCGTAAAAGTTACGGGCTTGGCGGCGTCGCGCCGGATTTACCGGGCGCGGCCTGGTCTATGGCGAGATTCAGTTTGAGAACGTTGACGCGGGGTTCGCCCAACACGCCCAACTGACGGCCTGCCGTATTCTCCTCGACAAGTTTCTTCACCTGATCTTCGCCCAACCCGCGCTGTTTGGCGACGCGCCCGATTTGCAATTCCGCGTTCGCGGGGCTGATTTCCGCATCCAGTCCGCTGGCGGAACGGGTGGCGGCGTCGGCAGGGATGTCCTGTGTGGGCGACAGATTGTTCTCTTTGCGGTAAGCGTCGGCAAGGTCTTTGATGCCGTCGAAGTTGCCCGGATCGTCCTTGCCATCCGCCGTCTTCTTGTGGATGCCGTTAATCAGTTTATCGCTTGTCGGCCCCAGGTTCGTGCCGCTCGAATTGGCCGCGTCGTAGCCGTTGCCCGCAGCGGAAGGGCGCGGATGAAAGTAACCCGGCGCGGCAAAGTTCTGGCCGATGAGCGCGGAACCCACCACTTTGCCATTCTGCTCGATCAGGCTGCCGTTCGCCTGTCGGGGAAAGACCACTCCGGCAATCGCCGTTATCGCAAGCGGGAAAATCAATCCCGTTAAGACCGTAATCACCAGCACGCTGACCACAGCGGCGCGCAGTTGTTGTAACATGGAAGGCTCCTTCTACGCAAGATGCAGCAGCACCAACAAACGATCAATAATCCAGATGCCGGGGAACGGCACGAGCAGGCCACCGACGCCGTACAGCATCAGGTTGCGGCGCAGAACTTGCGCGGCTCCCATCGGCTTGTACGCGATGCCGCGCAGGGCGAGCGGGATCAGCGCGATGATAATCAGGGCGTTGAAGATGACCGCCGCCAGTACCGCCGAGTTCGGGTTGCTCAGGTGCATGATGTTCAGCCGGTTCAGGGCCGGGTAGGTGACGGCAAACATGGCGGGGATGATGGCAAAGTATTTCGCCACATCGTTCGCGATGCTGAACGTCGTCAAGGCGCCCCGCGTCATGAGCAACTGCTTGCCGATTTCCACAATCTCAATCAGTTTGGTCGGGTTCGAAGTCAAGGTCAACCATGTTGCCCGCTTCTTTGGCGGCCTGCGTACCCGTGTTCATGGCGACGCCGACATCGGCCTGCGCAAGCGCGGGGGCGTCGTTCGTGCCGTCACCCGTCATGGCGACCAGTTTGCCGCCCTGCTGCTCCTTTTTTATCAAGTCCATCTTGTTTTCGGGCGTGGCCTGCGCGAGAAAGTCGTCAACTCCCGCTTCTTCGGCAATGGCTTTCGCCGTGAGCGGGTTGTCGCCCGTAATCATCATCGTTTTGATGCCCATGGCCCGCATCTGGTCGAACCGCTCGCGCATCCCGCCCTTTACAATGTCTTTCAGATAGATCACGCCAAGCGGCTTGTTGTTAATGGCAACCGTCAGCGGCGTTCCGCCAAGCGACGAGATTTGGGTTACGATGGCTTCCAGTTCGGCGGGAACGTTTCCGCCCTGCTCCTGCACCCATGAGGCCACGCTGGCAGCCGCGCCCTTGCGCACCTGCGTACCGCCCATATTGACGCCCGACATGCGCGTTTGCGCCGTGAAGGGTACGAACTCCGCCTCGTTCGCGCCGAGTTGCCGTTCGCGCAGGCCGTACTTTTCTTTGGCTAAAACCACGATGCTGCGGCCTTCAGGCGTCTCGTCCGCGAGGGAAGACAATTGCGCCGCGTCCGCCAGTTCGTTAATGTTACACGCCGGGAAGCGGAATAAACTCCGCCGCCTGCCGGTTGCCCAATGTAATGGTTCCGGTTTTGTCCAATAGCAGCGTGTTCACGTCGCCCGCCGCTTCCACCGCTTTGCCCGACATGGCAAGAACGTTGTGCTGCATAACCCTGTCCATGCCCGCAATACCGATAGCGGACAGCAGCCCGCCAATCGTGGTCGGTATCAGGCACACGAGCAGGGATACCAGAACCGTAATCGAGGGCGGCGCGCCGCTGCCCGCTGCCCGGACGCTGTAAATGGCATACGGCTGAAGCGTGACGGTCGCCAGCAGAAACACAATCGTCAGGCCCGACAGCAGAATGGAAAGGGCGATTTCATTGGGCGTCTTTTGCCGCTGCGCGCCCTCGACAAGCGCGATCATGCGATCAATAAACGTTTCGCCGGGGTTCGATGTGATGCGAATCACAATCCGGTCCGAAAGCACTTTCGTGCCGCCCGTGACCGCGCTCCGGTCGCCGCCCGATTCGCGAATCACCGGCGCGGATTCTCCCGTAATCGCCGACTCGTCCACGCTGGCGATGCCGTCAATCACTTCGCCGTCGCCGGGTATTACGTCGTTCACTTCGCAGACAACAAGGTCGCCCTTGCGCAACTGCGTACCCGCAACCCGCTCCTCTTCGCCCTTCAGATTGCCGCCCGCCAGTCGCCGCGCAACCGCATCGGTTTTGGCTTTGCGCAGGGTATCCGCCTGCGCTTTGCCCCGGCCCTCCGCCATCGCTTCGGCGAAGTTGGCGAACAGAACCGTGAACCACAGCCACAGCGATACCTGCCCGACAAACAGCGCTGTGCCGTCATGCGTGAACAGCCCTTTGAGCCAGTAGAATGTGGTAATCACGCTGCCGACTTCCACAACGAACATGACCGGGTTCTTCGCCACCAGTCGCGGATCGAGTTTCTTGAAAGCGTCCCCCATCGCCCGTTTCATAATCGCCGGGTCGAACAGCGACTTCGGGGCATTTTTAGGTTTATGGAAATCCGCCGGGCGTCCCTGTCGCAACGGGGGGCGGCGTCTGCATTTGAGTAGCCATAGTTGGTGTCCTTATCCACAGATTACACAGATTACACAGATTTCACGGGATAAGCTTTAGCGTCTACTCCGCGCAGATCGCCTATCTGCTAATCTGTGTAATCTGTGTAATCTGTGGTCAAAACGTCTTGCCGCCAAGCATCTGGAAGTGTTCCACGATGGGGCCGAGGGCGAGCGCCGGGAAGAACGTCAACGCGCCCACAATCAGAACCACGCCGACGAGCAGGATACTGAACGTCGCGCTGTCTGTCGGGAACGTGCCTGCCAATTCGGGTACGAACTTCTTCTTTGCCAGACTGCCCGCAATCGCCAGAAGCGGAATAATCATCATAAAGCGCCCGATGAGCAGGGCAATACCGAGCGTCAGGTTGTAGTAGGGCGTGTTCGCCGTGATGCCCGCGAAGGCCGAACCGTTGTTGCCCGTTGCCGACGTGTAGGCGTACAGGATTTCCGAGAAGCCGTGCGCCCCGCTGTTGTTCTGGTTGTTGTAGGTCGCGCCGTAGTAGTTGCTCGGACTGCTGTTGTTGACGTGGTTCCACTGCGCGGACGGGAACTGCTGCGTCAGTTTGCTCTCATCCGCTGTCTGCTTGTCGGTAAACGTCTGCGACGTGGCTCCCGGCGCGATATTCAGGTTGGTGGAAATGGCCGTAAAGCACAGAATGTCGGCAGCCAGAACCAGGACGGCCAGCATCGCCATTTTCACCTCGTACTGCTCGATCTTTTTGCCCAGATATTCCGGCGTCCGCCCGACCATCAGGCCGGCAATGAAGACCGCGATAATCGCGTACATCAGAATTCCGTACAAGCCCGCGCCCACGCCGCCGAAGATGATTTCGCCCGTCATAATGTTGAACAGGGGAACCATGCCGCCAAGCGGCGTGTAACTGTCGTGCATACTGTTGACCGCGCCGCAGCTTGCATCTGTTGTCACGGTCGCGAACAGGGCGGAATTGGCGATGCCGAAGCGCGTTTCTTTCCCCTCCATGTTGCCGCCGGGCTGCGTTCCCGTATCTACGGTCAGAATGTGCGCCGCGCTTGCCGCAGTCGGCACGCCTTTGGACTCGGCTCCGTAGCACACGAACACGCCCGTAAAGAACAGCGCGGACATGGCTCCGAACAGCGCCCATCCCTGTTTGGTGTTACCCACCATTTTGCCGAATGTGTACGTCAGGCCGGCGGGGATGCAGAAGATCAGAAACATCTGCAACAAGGTTGGCAAGCGGCGTCGGGTTCTCGAACGGGTGCGCGCTATTGGCGTTGAAAAAGCCGCCGCCGTTCGTGCCTAACATCTTAATGGCTTCCTGCGAAGCGACCGGGCCCTGCGCGATGGACTGCGCCGCGCCCTCCAGCGTTTTCACATCGGTATAAGCGTGGAAGTTCTGCGGGACGCCCTGCCACACGAAAAGCAGCGCGGCGACAAAACTAAGCGGCAGCAGGATGTACAGCGTACAGCGCGTCATATCCACCCAGAAGTTGCCGATGCCGTTTGCCGAGCGTCGGGCAAAACCGCGTATCAAGCGCAATCGCAATCGCCATGCCAGTCGCCGCCGACATCCAGTTGTGAATGGCAAGCGACACCATATTGGAAAAGTAGCTGACGGTTGTTTCCGGCACATAGGCTTGCCAGTTGGTATTGGTCGCGAACGAGTTCGCCGTATTGAAGGCGAGATCGGGCGTCATGTCCTTGCCGCTGAAACCTTTGGGGTTGAGAGGCAAGTGTCCCTGAAAGCGCAGCAGGATATAGGTGAACACGATGCCGACCACGCTGAACATCAGCATGGCGAAGGCATACGTCGTCCACTTCATATCCTCCTCTTCACGGACGCCGAACATGCCGTAGAAGAGTTTTTCAATCGGGCGAAAGAGCGGCGACAAGAGTGTCCGTTCGCCATCGAACACGCGAGCCATGTACGCGCCGAGCGGTTTCGTCACCAGCATGATCAGCGTAAAAAACAGTAAAATTTGGATGACGCCATTGGGTGTCATAGAGTTCCTCCCGGTAAAAGCCCTCAACCCCTAACCCCTTCTCCCAGATTTGGGAGAAGGGAACCTGTTGATGTAGGCTCTAAAAACGCTCCGGCTTCAGCAGCGCGTACAGTAGATAGGCGAGGAGGAGAAGAGCGACCGCGCCTGTCCAAAGGTAATCGAACATAACCGTTTCTCCTCAGAGTTTGTCGCAGCCGCGCACATAAGCGGCGGTGGCGGCGAAGAAAACAACAATGATAACCGTGTAGAAAATGTCCTGCATGAATTTACCTCACCCCAACCCCTCTCCTGGTCGCTCGTTCCTCGCTAGGAGAGGGGCTATTTAAGGGTTCAACCCCTCTTACAGTCACTCTTTCCTTGCGAGGAATGAAGCTTTTCAGGTTTGCAAACAAAAAGAGGCCGAAGTTACGCAAGACACAAGAAACGCGAAAACGTTTCCATGTCTGCGAACTTCGGCCTCCGCTCAGACAGGTAAGCCTAAAACTTACCCCTCCTCATGGCAACCGCAAATCCTGTAAAATTCTCTATCTCAAGTTCTTACCGCGCCAGCCGCTTTTCTATGTCGGCTTCCAGCGCGTACACTTCCATCTGTTCCCCGACTTCGGTATTCACGTCGCAGTAACTGCGCAGTACCGGACAGCCGACAAGAGCGGCAACAATGCCCTCTATTTCCAGATGGTTGATGCTGCGCAACTCCTGACGCGCGCTTTTGATAAGTTTGCGGCCCTCGTCCGTGACCGCCAATCGCGCTTCGGTGGGCGTAAAAATCCCCGCGCAACGCGCCAGAACCAGATCGCCTATCAGGTGCGCGCGCACATCCGTTGGTCCGCGTCCCTGCTGTTCCCGATGAAAGCGCGTAATGGCGTTGGCGATTTCGGCTTCCAGAGTCCCCTTCGTCGGTCGGTTCATTACATCCGTTCCAGAACACGCGAAAGGCCGGTATCGCGGCGAGAATTGCCACGCGGGGCAGTCTCATCAGGATACCGGCCTACATCAAGCGCCGGACCGCGTTTGCAGCCCCTCGCATCTGTCAACCAGAAATGTAGTTTAATGTTACCACACGCAAGCCGTCCTGTGCAAGCAAAATTCAGGAAAACGGCAAAAATACTTTGCGCGGGTTACTTCTTCATTTTGCCGGAAGACTTTTTCGCGCCTTTGTCCATCTTGTCCATTTTGCCGCTGCCCGGCGTCATGTTGTCTTTCATCATCTGCTTGTCCATCTTTGTGTCAGCGGCAGAGCCTGTGCGCAGTTCATTCATGGTGTAGTCGCTGAAATGGTACAGGTCGAGGCTGGCAGGCGCGGCGAGCGGGTAGTTGACGGGCGCGGGATCGGCCATGTACGGGTTGTCGTAGTAGGACTGGCGCGAGAACGAGCGGCTTCCCGGCACCATTTTGTCCTGCATCATCATCTTGTCCATCTTTTTGTCGGTGGCGGAGCCTGTGCGCAGTTCATTCATCGTATAGTCGCTGAAATGGTACAGGTCGAGGCTGGACGGCGCGGCGAGCGGGTAGTTGACGGGCGCGGGATCGGCGGTAAAGGGATCATCGTAGTACGCGCCGCGCGTCATGCGATGGTTCATCTTGTCCATCTTCATGGCCGTCTTGTCCGCCATCATCATTTTGTCCATGCGATGATCCACAACGGAGCCAGCCATAATCCGGTCGCCGGTGTAGCTGTCGAAATGGTAAATGTCCAGCGAGTCGGGCGCGGCCATCGGATAGTTCAGGGGCGCGGGATCAATGTATTTGTAATCGCCGAACTTTTCGCCCAGCGTCTGCATGCGATGCTCTTCCGCGCTGGCGTTCTTGTCCATCATCATGTTGCCCTGCATCTTGTCGCTCTTCATCATGCTGTCTTTCTGCATGGGAGCGCTCTTCTGCTTTTTCATTTTGGCCTGCGCGTTGGCGGGCGTGGTCAGGGACGCGGCGACGGCCAGACTCAACATTCCGGCAAAGGCGCACATCAGGTTACGCTGCATATTGGTTTTCACGGTTTCATTCCTCCAAAGGGTTCTGGGTTGTTCAGGGGCGCTGTCCGGCGTTTCCTCAATTCAGGAATAAGCAAGGAGCAAGCGGGGCGTTCTGAAAAGAATACCCGATTGCTTCGCTTTGTCGCGCATCCAGACAGCATTAATTCAAAATAGCTTCAAAAGTCGTTGTCTGCAAGGCTAGATTATAGATAGCCTGCGCGTTTTCCTGCGTATTCGCGTTGAAAACAGGAAATTTTGGCGGCGGCACAGGAAAACGTGAATTGTTTAACGCGATAGTATTGGATTTTCTGCTGAAAACGCGCCGATGGGGGTTAGCGCGACTGGAAAACAGACGCGCTCATCTGCATTATTGTTCCCGTTTTGCCTGTCAGAGAACAGATACCATCCTGTTGACCTTCAGGGTTCGCGCCCCTGCGCGGTATAATAAAATAAAACACCTGTCCGCTTCAGGCAGATAGAAAATTACTGCCATCCCATATTCCCATCGCATTATAGAAAGAAGACCTTAGACTATGGCGCAAATCGCCCCCTTTGCCGCAATTCATTATGCTCCTTCGCAAGTGCCGCTCGAAACAGTGATCGCGCCGCCCTACGACGTGCTTTCGCCAGCGCAGCAAAATGAATTGTACGCCCGCCATCCTGACAACATCGTCCGCCTGATGCTCAACAAAGATACGCCCGAAGATACGCCGGACAACAATCGCTACACCCGCGCCAACGCCTTTCTGCGCGACGCGCTGCAACGCGGCGTGTTGGTTCAGGACGACGCGCCCGGTTTGTACGAGTACATTCAGCGCTTCGAGCATCCCCTCGACCCGACGCGAATTGTGGAGCGAACCACGCTGTTTGTCGCCCTGAAACTGGAACCCTATGCTAACGGCGTCGTGCTGCCGCACGAAGAGACGCACCCCAAAGCCAAAGCCGACCGTCTGGAACTGATGCGGGCCACCCACTGCAACCCCGAACCCATTTACGGCCTGTACGCCGACCCCGGCCAGTCTGTTACAGCGAAATTGCGCCAATCGCGCGGCGCGACCGCCCCCCTTCTGCAAGCCAACCTGCCCGGCAAAACCGGCACGGAAACGGAACAGCACATTCTCTACCGCCACACCGACCCCGCCCTCCTGTCCGAACTGGAAGCCTTCTTCGCCCCGCAGCGCGTCTGGATCGCCGACGGCCACCACCGGTATGAGACGGCGCTCAACTTCCAGAGAGAAGAAGGGGAGAAGATAGGAGATACGAGATACGAGATACGAGAAGGAGAGGATTCATCCTTCATCCTTCATCCTTCATCCTTTATTCTTATCGGTTTAAGCGCGTTTGAGGACCCCGGCATGGTGGTGCTGCCGACGCATCGGCTGGTCAGGAACATTGCCCCGGCGCGGATGGAGGATTTGCCGCTACAACTGGAGCGGTATTTCCATATTCATTTCATGTCCATTCCCGATTTGCGAACGTGGATCAAGCAGGAAATCGCGGGGGAAAAGCGGTTCGGTATCGTTCTGCCCGACAAAGGCTACGGCCTGATCCTGCGCGATCTGTCGCAGGCGGAAGCGGCTATGGACGACTCGCACTGTCTCGCGTGGAAACATCTGGATGTGACCATTCTGCAAATGCTGGTGTTGGATCGCTGTCTGGGCATCAGCTGGCAGGAACTCGCGCACACGCCGGATGTCGCGTATACCCGTGATGAAGAAGAGGCCGTGCAGAAGGTACAAACAGGCGAGTTCCAACTGGCCTGTCTGCTGCAAAACCCGACCGTGACCGAAGTGCGCGACGTGGCTTCCGAAGGCGACAAAATGCCGCAGAAATCTACGTTCTTCTACCCTAAATTGTACAGCGGGTTGATTATCCGCTCACTCGCATGAGGAGGTGTCAGGTGTCAGGTGTCAGGAAAATCCTCGTTACTGTCATATTATGCAGTATCAAGTTGCCTGACACCTGACACCTGACACCTGACACCTGACACCTGACACCTGGAGTTTCTTTATGTCTACCCTCGCCCGCGCGATTGCGATTGCCGCTGTCGCGCATCAGGAACAATTCGATAAAGCGGGCGCGCCGTACATTCTGCATCCCCTGCGCATGATGCAGCAGATGGATACGGACGAGGAAAAAATCGTCGCCATCCTGCATGACGTGGTGGAGGATACGGACTGGACGCCGGAACTGCTGCGCGAAGAGGGATTTTCGGAAACCGTTCTTGCCGCGCTGGAGAGGGTGACGGCGCGGGACGGCGAGACTTACGAAGCGTTCATTGCTCGCGCCCTGCCCGACCCTATTTCCCGCAAAGTGAAATTGGCCGACTTGCAGGACAACATGGACACGCGCCGTATTCGCAATTTGACCGACAAAGACATGGAGCGGGTTCGCAAGTACCATCAAGCCTACTGGCGGTTGCGCGACGAGGAAACTTCTGCAAAATAATAAGCAGGGAGCGTCGCTAGTCCGAAGGTTAGGGAACCCTCTATTTAATCGGCGCGTCTATGCCGTAGCGCAGTCGGCTGAGTATTGTGAAATCCGTCCAGAGTGGGCGTGAGGGCCGGGAACTGCGCGTGATTGCGCGGCGGAAAGTAGCGCCGCGCCGCTTTTGAAGTGTCATTGTCGGCGCTTCAAGAGCCTCCCTGGAAGGAACAATACCATGGCAAGAACAGTGGTAGGATTGTTTGACACGTTTGGACACGCGGAAGCCGCGCTGCGCGAAGTGGAGCGGTTGGGCGTGGCGCATAGCGACGTGAGCATTATCGCCAACAATTCCGACAACGAGTACACGAATTGGCGCGACACGGCAGGCAAAGATTACGTCATGCCGGCTGCGGGAACCGGCGCGACAACAGGCATGGCAATCGGCGGCGTGGGCGGCGTCCTGCTCGGACTCGGTCTGCTGGTAATTCCCGGTCTTGGCCCGCTTGCCGCTGCGGGACCGCTGGTTGCCGGACTGACCGGAGCCGGATTGGGCGCGGCAGCGGGCGGACTGCTCGGCGCGCTCGTGGACATCGGTATTCCCCATGACGAAGCGGGGTACTATTCCGAGGGCGTCCGGCGCGGTGGCACTTTGGTCAGCGTACAGACTGCCGACAACCTGATACAGCCCGTCGTGGACGCGCTTAATCGCAATGGCGCGGTAGACATCAATCAGCGGTCCGCGTACTATCAGCAGACGGGCTACACGGGTTACAACGCCGACGCGCAGCCCTACACGTCTGTCGAGCTTCAGGCGGAGCGGGACCGCCTCCGCGCCAACAACATGATGTACACGGGTTCCAACACCGCTTACAGCAACAACACGGGCTATACGCCCGGAGTCGGGGAGCATATCAACCGGAGCGTGGCTGCGTCCGGCGTGGAGGGCAACATCCCCGGCATCCAGACGGGCGGACATGCCGTTGACGGTTCCGGTATGCCGGATACGCGGGGCGTCATGGAAAAAACGGCTGATGCCCTGACCGGCGACCGGCTTGACGACAAAACCGGGCGACCGGTTTAGATGTTCGGGTTGCTGCAAATGGCTGCTAAGAGCCTATCCCATTAGGCCGGGTACAGAGAACGTACCCGTCTGAGTGGCCTACGGCCAAGCGTCCTTCGGACGCAAATGCAATCGCCTGTTGGGATAGGCTCTCAGTGTGGCAGCGTGACTGCGTTTGCAGGAACTTATGAGGCGAGAAACCGCGTCTGTTGATTAACAACACGACGCGGTTTCTTGTTGTCCGCATAATAATGAAAGCGTGTTTGTACAGGCGATAATGAGCAATGCCGGAACCCGATGATAGGAATTTGGAAACGGAACCGGAAAGCGCGGGGTGTTTTCTTCCGGCGGGCGTGCGGTTCAACCGGCCCAACCGAATTGTCACGATGGGACATTTTTACCCGCAGGAGGAGATTGCCCCGGCCAAAGACCTGCTGCGCGAAGATCGGCCCGCTTACGGCGCGGACGCTCAACCTGAACACGACGCCCGCGCTATGCGCCGCAATTTAGGCTGGACGCGGCTGCTCAACGCCCTGAACAATGACCGGCAATGGCCCCTCAAACGCCTGTTCGCGCAGCTCGACCCGATTTTAGAGCCGGATATTGCCATTGCCGTCGTTCCCCCGCACCTGGGCAATCAAGCCTTCTGGCCGATGCGGACTCTGGCGCGGCAGCTTGCGGAAAACGGGCGCGTTGACGCCACTTCCTGCCTTGCGCGTCATACGACTATTCGCCGCATCACGTTTGGCGGGCCGAGTACCAGAGAGTTGCACCGGCAGACGATTCGGGTGGAGAACTCGCAACTAATAACGGGAAAGCGCGTGTTGTTGCTGGATGATATTGCCCGCAGCGGCATGTCGCTGATAGCCTGCCGCGAACTGCTGCTGGAAGCGGGCGCGATCCTGGTACAGCCGATGGCGTTGGGGCGGGTGATCGTCCGCGCCGGTAGAAGTACCTGAAATTGGAAATAACGCCGTCTGAGAAGGAGAAGAGGGAAGAGACATCTAACATTGGTGGAACCTGATAGAACTTTCGGCAGACAAATCGCCATAATGAGTTACGTGTCTCAGGATGGATGCGCAACTCACCGTTTGTATTTCGGAAAGGATCAATCCATTCATGGCTCTGGCATTTCACAACGACACTTTTGAATTGCGAAAATTCTCGTTTGGCCTTGAAGCCAAACTTCTGGGGGGGTTGTCCCTGATCGACATGCTCTCCACCCTGTATTTAATGCGAACCGGCGTTGTTGTGGAAGCCAATCCTCTCCTTGCCGCCTATGCCTCCATTTCGCCCGCCGCGTTCGTCATGGCGAAGTTGCTGTTTACCATCCCGCAACTGCTGCTGCTGGAATGTCTTGCCCGTCGGTATCCCCTGCTGGTGCGCCGTTACGGACGTATGGGAATCGCGGCGTATGCGATTGTGTATGTGGTGGGTGGCCTGATACTCAATTTCCATTACCATCATTAGGCGTGAACCCTTACGTAGGGGTTCTGCTTGCTGAACCCTCCTCAACCGAGGGCGCAGCAAGCCATTTTAGGCGCAGCAATTCGCCATTTTAGGCGCAGCAAGCAGCGCCCCTACGTATTATTTGCCTTGATGACGTATCAGCGCTATTTCGATTTGCCTCCCCAGGCCTTCTGCGCCCATACGTCCATCGCGTCGTATCGGTCTTCCCATGTCGTGTACATCGCGCCCACAACGCCCGGAACGGTTTTGGTCGCGTCCTTCCACTTCTGGATACCGGAACCGTCCTCGTCGCCATCGTAATAGCCTGACAGGATTTGCCGCAGCCCTAAATCCGCGAAGAACGGGCAGTCTTGCCCCATCTTGCCGCCATTCCAGTTGACAATCCCAACGTCCCTGTCCAGCCCCTTCCAGGAGCCTTTCAAACTGCCGTTCACCGCATAGAAATCGTCTACGGCGTTGTGGAAGGGATCGAACATATCGTTCCATACCCATATTTCGGCGTCCGGGCGAATATCGCGGATGATTTGCGCCGCCTTGTGGACGTTTTCCGCCAGCAGTTCGCCGGGTGTTTCGTGTTTGCTCTGGCACAGGGCGCACTGGTTGATGACGCGCAATTCATCGTGCGACATCAGAAACGCGGCGGGATGCAGCAGGGTATTGGCCTGTTTTACCTCCTCGCGCCAATCGGCGAAGATTTTCGGCTCCGACAGGCAGCTTGTTATCCGATCCTCATAAATGATGATGGGATGGTAGTAACTGACGCGCAAACGGTCGCCGGACTTGATGCGCGTATTGGGCGTCAGTTTAAGAAGCGGGGCTTCGTGGTACGCCCGCCAGGGATTTAATTGCGGGTCTACAATCGACGCGTAGTCCTGCCCCTCCTGATACACGGTTCCATTCTCCCCGCGCACCGTGACGGGCGTACCCGGACGGCGCAGGACGTTAATCAGTCCAACCTCTTCGATCTGAATGTCGTCCCACCACGCCTTGCCCTCCTTGCCGTACCAGGAACCGAGATACAGCAACCCTTCGGTATTCTCCAGGCTGTTGAAAACGATGTCATAGCGTTTCCAGTCCTGCGTTTTGTCCGTGTGGAAGGTCTGCCAGCTGATTTGACGGCCCGTGTCCTTCGTCAGGATTTTCACTTCCGGGTCAGCGGGGGCCATGTTCTCCGTCTTAATCCAGAGCGAAAGGTGATACTGGCGATGCGGCTGTAGTTGAATCGGCTGTTCGATGCGACAATGCCGATCCTTATTTTTGCCGATGTTTTCCATGCGCAGGGACGTTTTGCCCCCATGCGTAATCTCGTGGTCGGCAAACGTGGTCACGCCCTCATCATCCTGAAACGCCCAGCCGGGGAAATGGTTGCCGTTCGCGTTCTCGAAATCGGCGTTGTTCAGGCGCGTCGGGTTATCCTGCTTCAGAGTTGCCGTTCCATTTTGAGCGACGAACAGCGCGTCTTTGGAAAGGACGCCCTCCGCATAATTGCGGTCACGCGAGCCGTTCATCACAATGGCGACCAGATCGAGTTTGTACTTTTGCGCCGCCTGCCGCAATTCCGCCGCCTTTGCGGGGGCAACATTGTACGAGAACGCGACGCCGTTGTACCCGTCCGCCTGAGCGCGGGGCATACGGGCAATCACGCGCTCCACCTCTTTCGGATCGCTCATATCGCGCCAGATAAACAGCCAGCGCTTCTGCATCCCCGAAGTTAATTTCGCGGGTGTCGAGCGTGGCTGCGCGTTGGAATCTCCCATTGCGCCGACACAGAGTAACAGACTTAAAAACCCGAAAATCAAACCCTTGCAGACTAAATTGTTAGAAAACATTCTTTGTTTCCTCATTCCTAAATTCGCGTTTTACTACGGAACACATTCTTGCCAGGGGTTGAAAACCCCTGTCTGTATGGCCTGCGGCCAAGCGTCCTTCGGACGCAGAACTCGGTAAACAAAGGATTGCGTCCGAAGGACGCTTGGCGGAACGCCACTCAGACGGGTATTTTCAATGCCCGGAAAGATGTGTCCAGTAGTGAAGTCGCGTTTATTCGCGTTCATTCGCGGCTAACTTTTCTCTGTGTACTGAAACTGGCTAAGGCTTTTTCTCTTCTGGTTTTTTCGCGTCCGGCTTCTTTTCCTCTGTGGGAAGCGGTATCAGGACGGGAACGCGGTCTTTGTAGGCGGGAATAGTTGGGGTGTCACCCTCCGCATGGTCTACGTAGTAGTAGCCGACAGTGGTATAGTGGTTGGTGAACGGCTTGCGGTCGCGGTCGAAGCCCTGTTTGCCGTGTTCCAGCGTGAAGACAAGCGACTCTTTGAAGGGGATGGGGTCTTGAATATGCCAGCGATAGCACGTATTCAGAATTCCCCGCTTTTCGCCGCCCTTTTCCGCATTGTCGTAGTAGGGGACGCCGAAGAACGGCGACCAGAACGCGCGACCGAAATCCCAGCCGCCGCAAAAGTAGTCCTCGCTGCCGGTTCCGCTGATGCTCGGTTTGTCCTCGCCGTCAACGGTGAAATTGTCGTCGCCCTCGCCCCACCAGCCATCCGAATTCGCCATGACAGAGACGAACGTGCCGACATAATGCCCCGCGCCCTTCACGTCGCAAATGGTCAAATCCTTGCCGACGGGCGCGGGGAAGTAGGTTCGGTATTGCGCATGAAAATAGCGGGCGTCACGCGGGGCGCGTTTGTCCAATCGGTAGTCGAGATTGTAGTACAGCGAATCTACCTGTTTGCCGCCCTCATTGGTGACGGTGATAAGCGCGTGTTTCTTGAAAGGCATGGGCCAGTAGCAGTTCAACCCCTTGTGCGCCCCGATGCTGATGGCCGCGCTGGCGAACTCCACGTATTTCGCATGACCGAGCGCGAAGAAATCGCCGATGGGACACTCCACAGCGGGCGTTTTGGCGTCGTCCCAGTACATGCGCAACGTCAGTTCGCGCAGATGGTCGGGCGAGGGCGAGGCAATGGTAAACCACAGGTGCGTGATGCAGCCCGCGCCCTTGATGTCCGCAACGGTCAGGGTTTCCCCGGCGGGAACGCGGCGCATGTCCGCATTGCCGCCCTTCGGGTCCGTGCTGGACGAACGCAGCGCGGTAAAGTCCTTCTTTCGCGCCAGATCTTCAGGAACCTGCGCGTGTGCCGTCCCTTTACAAAACACCCCAAACGCTATTCCCAATATCAACTGCCTGATGAATCTCGAAGCCGACATTCAATTCTCCTTATCAACATCTGAGTGGTTGTCCGTTTACACAGACAACCCGTTCTTAACAATGTGACACTTGGTTGTCATAGTCCTCCTTTGAAACTAAGCGTTGACAAGATGATAAATGTTTTTGTACACTGTTCTGATACTGTTCCTGAGAGGAAACAACTGATGCGTACCGAAGCCGAACTTGCACTGATGCGAGAGCGTCAAGAAGAAGACGAGATGATCGCCAAATTTTTGCAGGAGAAGGCGAATGTCAATACTGATGATCAATGGACGCAACCTTTTATGAGCATCGCTGCGCGTCGCTCATCACCGCGCCTGATGTCTACATTTTTGAAACATGGAGGCAATCCGAACATTGTTGATCCGTATGACCATGCCATCTATGATGAACCCGTTGATTTTTGGATTGTGACCGGTTCGCAACCTTCACTTTACCGAAAAACCATTGACTGGGACAAGGTCATCTACGAGCCTGGCAATCCTCCATTACTGGAAGCGGCGCAGGAAATGGGAGATGAATCGGATAGTAACTGGGGACCTGCCCAAAATGAAGACGTTTTGGAATGTATGCGACTGCTGCTCGAATACGGTGCTGACGTAGATGGCGCAGGCTATGAAGGGCGTACTGCTTTGATATTAATGGTGCAGCGAGCGTTCCCTGACGCCGTTCGCCTTCTGCTGGCGCATGGCGCAAATCCGACAATTCAAGATGCAAAAGGCAAGAATGCCTTTGATTATGCGAAACAGCCTGCGGAGTATGACAGCGCAGAGCAACGAAAGGCCGAAATCAGGCAGATGCTCACGTAATTTACGAACATGCCTTAGCAACGCATACCTGGACAAGCAAAATATAGCAGGCAAACAAGCAGTAAGTACAATATGGCTCCGATCAAAGGAAGGGATACGAGTATCAGGCAAAGCATCAGTATCTGTTTCATGGCGTTTCCTCCACAAGAAAACAAAGATGCTTTCAGTATAAAGTCGAGCGACAACACTTGCATGGGCCGAACAGCCCACCTTCAGGCTGTAACGGTCCCATTTATCGCGGCTGTAGGGATAAGCGCTTATAGATGGCAAAGATAGAAATGAGCCGTATAAAAATATTCTCCTACCCCTTGCGATATAGGGATTTTTATGCTAACATGATTGAAATGTAGAGGTTCCGTCACCCTGATTGCGCAGACAACCTTTGCCGCGGTTTGCAAATACAATTTTTGTGTCCCCTCAACAATGTTGTGGCTGCCGCGCCCGGTTGCAGCCGTCCCTGATAGTTCAAACGCTTCCGCAGATACATCTGTTGGCTCCGCCGCCAACGTTGCCTGTTCAATCGCTGCAAGCGCGCCGCCGCGCTTCCCAACCCTGCCCGGAAAGCCCACTCACACTCTTTGTCTTTCCCAATGCCTGAAGTTCCGATCTCGAAGGAGAGCCAGTATGCGTCCCCTGAATCCGACGCGCTTACCCCGCCGTATTGTCGCTCCCGCCCTGACGCTGGCCTGCGCATGGTTCGCCGCGCAAGCAATCGCGCATACTCCTAACTACTCCCCTTCTCCCAGGCCTTTTTGGGAGAAGGGGCGGGGGGTTGAGGGCAACGTTCAAACCAACGGCCCGCTTGCCGCACTCCATGATGCCCGCGAAACGCATCTGGCGAATGTCCGGCAGCTAACTTCCGGGGGCGAAAATGCCGAAGCCTATTTCAGTCCTGACGGCACAAAGCTGGTGCTGCAATCGCAGCGCGACGGTCACGAATGTGATCAGGAATTCGTCATGGATATTGGCAGCGGAGTTACGAATCGCGTCAGCACAGGGACGGGACGCACCACTTGCGGCTGGTGGATGAAAGACGGCAAGCGCGTGTTGTTCTCCTCCACCCATGCGTCCGACCCGGCCTGCCCGCCCAAACCGGATAACTCGCTCGGCTATGTGTGGCCGGTCTATCCGACCTACCGCATTTATACGGCGAACGCGGACGGCAGCGATTTGAAGCCGCTTTTCCCAACAAAGCTGAAGAAAAATGAGGAACCCGGCTATAATGCAGAGAGTGTTCTGTCGCCGGACGGCAAAAAAGTCGTTTTCACCAGTGACCGGGGCGGCGATTTAGACATCTGGGTGATGAATGTGGACGGCAGCCATGCCAGACAACTGACGCATGATCTGGGATACGATGGCGGCCCCTGGTGGTCGCCGGACGGCAAGCGCATCTGCTACCGCGCTTATCATCCCGTGACGGATACGGAAAAGGCCGACTATCTACGGTTGTTCAAGCAACATCTGATACGGCCTACCACGCTCGACTTATACGTAATGAACGGCGACGGGGGTGGGAAGCGGCGCATCACCAATGACCGAGACGCCAACATCGCCAGTTTCGGCCCAAGCTGGACGCCGGACGGACATAGCCTGATTTACGCGTCCAACCGGGGGGACGCAAAACGCCGGGGTTTTGATGTGTACACCCTGCGCATTGACAACCCGGATGGGACCCCGGATACCAACAGCGTCCCGGAACAGATTACCTGGGGCGGCCAGTTCGACGGCTTTCCCAACTTCAGCCCGGACGGCAAAAGACTGGTGTGGGCCTCGAACCGTCACGGCGCTGTGCCGCACGAAACCAATGTGTTTATCGCGGACTGGACTCCGTAGCCGGAACCGGTTCATAGATCGGAGACGAAAACTGCCATGCTGGAAGATGTGAAAGCGTTGCTGGTTGAGCGTTACGGCGAACGATGGCTCAACAGCGTCAACAATCAGAACGGTATCGCCGAAGACCTGTCCATTTTCGAGAAGGACATTATGCGTATCAGCCGCAAGTTCGGGCTGGTCGGGCGCGGCATGTGTCTTTCGGAAGAGACGGAAGTGGTGGCGCGGTACGAGGTTATCAAGCCCGTCAGCACCCTGTTCGATCTGGACGCCCTGTTCTACGGCTGGTGGGGGCATCGCGCCTCGGAGAACATCAGTTTCGTGCAACGCGAAATCGCCGACGACGAGGTGATTTACCACTTCATTACGGGGACGCCCACGCACGGCCACAGCGGGCGCATCATTTTGATAGGCCGCGAAGTGCGCAGCGTGATCCACAAGCGATGGGAGCGCCGCCTGAAAAAACTGGGCGTGTCCGCAAACGCCGTGCCGGATACCGCGCCTGCGGATAGCAGCATCAACAACTAAGGGTTCCTTACCCTGCCCACGCCTGTTTACGAATTGCTGCAAGCCGTCGGGTTGACGTTGAAGTCATTCCGCCGCGTGGCCCTGCCGCCGCGCCTCCTTCTCTCCCTCCTCCCCGTAGTCTTCACGCCACTTTATCGGGTATTCTTCCCACCAATAATACCAGTTATCCAAAACCTAAATGTGGAGGAGTTCGCCATGACAGGCGCAAGTGAATCGAACAGCGAACAACCCGTCGAAAGCGACTGCGTTTTCTGCAAAATCGCGGCGGGACAGATTCCCGTCACGCCGGTTTTTGAAAACGAGGAGTTTATCGCGTTTCGCGATATGCATCCGCAGGCCCCCGTTCACGTCCTGCTGATTCCCCGCGCGCATTTCCCAACGCTGATGGACATGAGCGATGAGGGTTTGTTAGGCCGCGCCCTGCTTGCCGTGCAGCAAACCGCAACCCTTTTGGGCATAGCGGACGAAGGCTTTCGCGTCGTGTTGAATACCCGCGACAACGGGGGCCAAACCGTGCATCACGTCCACTGGCACATTCTGGGCGGGCGCTTCATGCAGTGGCCGCCGGGGTGAGATACGAGATACAAGATACGAGATACGAGATACGAGTAGAATTTCTTGTACCTCGTATCTCGTATCTCGTATCTCGTATCTTACTCCTTACAGTCCTGTGGGATGGTCAATGTAGAAGGTTTCCAGTCCGAAACGTTCCTGTAGATGCTGCGCAAGCGCTTTGACGCCTACCGTTTCCGTCGCGTAGTGGCCGGCGAAAATCAGGTTCAGGCCGCGCTCTTCGGCGTCGAAATAGGTGTGGTGCGGGCCTTCGCCGGTCAACAGCGTATCTATGCCCCGCGCCTGCGCCCGTTCCACCCACGTACCCGCCGCGCCCGTGACAATTCCGACGCGCTTCAGTTCCGAGGGGCCGGTAGCGATTACATGCGGCTCGATTTGCAGCACATTTCGGATACGGGAAGCCAGTTCGTCGCGGGCTATGTCCACGTCCGCGTACACGCCCATCGGAACGCCCTCCATTTCGCCCCACAACCCCGACACGCTCAAGCCCAACAGCCGCGCCAGAACATGGTTGTTACCCACTTCCGGGTGCGCGTCCAGAGGCACATGGCACGAGTACAGCGCGAGGTCGTTCTTAATGAGCAGCGCCAATCGCTGATAATACAGGCCCGTAACCGGCGCTTTCGCGCCCCAGAACAGGCCATGATGCACAATCATCATGTCCGCGCCCCCGGCTATCGCCTGCTCAATGGTCGCTTTGCAGGCGTCTACGGCAACGGCGACGCGGCGAACTTCAGCCCTGCCCTCCACCTGTAGGCCATTGTACGCCTCCTTGTAATCCGGCACGTCGCGCACAGCCAGATATTCGTTCAAATACGCGACCAGAGAGGTTAGTTGTGACATTAAAAAACTCCGAGCAGGGGTTAAAGGATAAGTTGAAAGTGATACATTAACGTTACAACCAGCGCCTGTAGGCCTTAAAAGCAAGCGTTGCGCATAGCCGATAGTTGCTGCGCAATGGGCCGCGAATCGCGCGAATTACGCTGTAAACAGGCGTCTGCTATGACTCGCAATTGGGTGAAAATAGAGTCGAAAAAGAGTCGCCAAAGTGCCGATTCGCCATTGTAATCGCCTGCCACTTGTGTTATACTGACGCACGTTTGAAACGAAACGCGCTTTAGGCGCGAGGAGTTACACCCCGCGATGACAGACCCCGAAAAACCGGCCTTTCACGTCGTGGATCGCCGCCGATCCGCGCAATCCGAGGAACCGATAGCCGCCGAATCCACGCTTGCGGAACCGCCCGCGTCCGACGGTTCCAACGCAGATGTCCCCGCCGACACTTTTTCTACAAACGCAAAGGCAAATCCTGCCCAATCGCAGGACGCGCAGGCTACAGCCCCGTCCTCATCTTCATCCGGGGATACCCTTCCCGGCGTGTCCGATGAATCCGATGATGCCGAACCCGCCGACAATGCCATGTCCATGCCCGATCCCGGCGCGTTGCTGGCGTATGTCGCCATGCAGATGGACGTAAAAACGCTGGCAATCACGCTGCTCGGCGTTTTCTCCGGGCAGGCGTGGCGAGCCATGGGACTGGTCGCCAATCCCATGACCGGGCAGACGGAAAAGAACCTGCCCGAAGCGCAAATCGCCATTGACTGCGTACAGTTTCTGTTGGGCAAGATAGACGCCGGTTTGACAGCCGAGGAACGCCGCGAAATGCAGCGCCGCCTCAATGACCTGCGGGTCAACTATCTGGCGAAAATGCAGGAACGTTAAGCTAAAATATAAGCGAACATAAAACGGCGGCAAGCCGTCTGCGATGAAAGTTGTTCAACTATGCAGTGTATACTTTCATAAAACGCTCGTTAGAAGCGTTTGCAGAGCGGATGCCGGCTGTTGCGGTGACAGCCCCTTTCGGGTGAACCGGAGCAAACAAGGAGAGAAGAATGGCGATTCGTCTGGGTCCCCCGCCCGGTCTGGCCCGGTTACGCCTGCAATGGCACGCCACGCGCAATCAATTTCTGCGGCAATCGCGCATCTGGAACGAGCAGGCGCTGACATGGCGCGCGGACGCTCACGCCTGGTGGCAGCGCGCCGCAACGGCGAACCTGCATCGCTGGAGCCTGCGTGAACGCGCCCGACAGCGGCAGCGCGTTCGGCAACTGGCGCAGCTTGCAGACTTCACCGTCCATTATGAAGACATGGTGGATTTATTGTGCCGCGCCGCTAAAGAGGGCGCGACGATGGACATGTCGCGCAAATACAGCGAAATGCGCGTTGAAATGCAGTCGCGCTACGGCGTGATGCGCCCGCGCCTGCGCAGTTTTCTCAACACGCCTGCCGATCAATTCGACCCTTTCGAGTGCCTGTTCAGCCCGCTTCAACTGGAAGAGGTTATCAACGATCTGAGCGGGATTGAGAATGTGATGCTGACGCGGGCCGCGCTCGACGCTTACCGCGAAACGCTGGAATAGCGACAGCAAACCTGACTCTGAAGTTGGTTCAAGTTCAAAGACAGAGGCTGATGGACACGAGCATTAGAGTTTGAAAAGGGGCAGGCAGTCGTCATAACCTGCGTTTTCATTCGCTACGCCGCGTCTGTCTCGCCCCTGTCTTTTCCATGCGGAATCGGGAAGCGTTCTGGGAATTCTGAACAGGCTTGCACTCCCAAAGCAAAATAGTGAAGGATTATCTGCAAGGCTGGCAAAATTAGCGCCGAATCCGCTTGACTCCTTTTTCCCATTCCTTTATAATAGTCGTGTTGGTTCCGCCGTTCCCTTTGTGGGAAGTCAGCGATACTCCTGCCACCGACGCAGGCTGAATTATAATTTCACTGGAGAAAGCATTTGATGGAGAACGCATCCACGGCAGCCGCGCAGACCGCGCCGAAGGACCATCCGCCGGTCGCCGCGATTATTCTGGCAGCGGGCAAATCTACCCGGATGCGCTCTAAAATGCCTAAAATGCTGCATCCGCTTTGTGGCCTGCCCATGACCGCGCATGTGATTCGCGCTTGTCGGCAGGCAGGAGTACAGCGCATTGTCGTGGTTGTCGGACACGAGGCCGAAGCCGTAAAAGCCGGGTTGGGCAATGAGGTCGAGTACGTTTTACAGGCGCAGCAAAAGGGGACGGGCGACGCGGTGCGGGCGGCGCAACCCCTGCTCGGCGACTGGCCCGGCGCGATTCTGGTATTGGCCGGGGATGTGCCGCTGCTTCCCGGCGCAACCCTGTCCCGCCTGCTGCAACACCATCAGCAAACCGGCGCGGCGGCCACGCTTCTTACCGCGTTTCTGGACGACCCAACCGGCTACGGGCGCGTGATTCGCGATTCGGCGCAGCGGGTTCAGCGCATTGTGGAACACCGCGACGCTTCCGAAATCGAACGCGCCATCAAAGAGTGGAACCCGTCCCTGTACGCTTTTCAGAGTTCGGCTTTGTGGTCTGCCCTTGCCGATATTCAGCCCGTGAACGCGCAGGGCGAATTTTACCTGACCGATACCATCGGCCTGCTTTCCGACCGGGGCGCGCAATTGGAAGCCGTTGCCGCCGAAGACGCGCGGGACGTGCTTGGCGTCAATAACCGCGTGGAACTTGCGGGCTGTGACGCGATTTTGCGGCAGCGCATATTAAACGAATTGATGCTGTCGGGCGTGAGCATCATTGACCCGGCGAACACGTATATAGACGTGGGCGTTACCATCGGGCAGGATACGGTTGTGGAACCGAACACATATCTGCTGCACGGCACAACCATCGGCGAAGACTGCGTCCTCGGCCCCATGACCCGCATTGAAAACAGCCGCATTGGGAACGGCGTCCGCATCCTTGCCTCGCAGGTTGTGGACAGCGAACTGGAAGATGGCGTCAAAGTCGGCCCGTTCTCGAATTTGCGTCCGGGTACGCATCTTGGCAGGCGCGTGAAAATTGGCGATTTTGTGGAAGTGAAGAACGCCATTTTCCACGAGGGCGCACAGGCGTCGCATCTGTCGTACATTGGGGATGCCGAAATCGGGGCGGGAACCAACATCGGCGCGGGAGCCATTACCTGCAATTATGACGGGTATCGCAAATACCGTACCCTGATTGGCGAACGCGCGTTTATCGGGTCCAATTCAACCCTTGTCGCGCCCGTAACGATTGGCGACGGCGCGTTTATCGCCGCCGCGTCCGCGATAACCGAAGATGTTCCCGCCGACGCATTGGGAATTGCGCGCGCCCGCCCGACGGTAAAAGAGGGTTGGGCCGCCGAGTACCATGCGCGGCAGGCGAAAGCCAAAGCCGTGTCTGCCATGTCGGACGAATCCACTCTTGCCGAAGTCGTCCCGTCACCGGAATAACGTTTCGCATGGCTGTATCGCCCTGAAGCGTATTTGCGCTTAAACTCATCATCCCATTCGCGTGTATTCGCGTTCATTCGCGGCTGTTCTTAATCTCTGTATTTCCTGCCGCCACCGCCTGTTTCAGTCCATTGCCAGAGGAGAACGGCTATGTGTGGTTCCAACCTGCGTATCTTTACCGGTAATGCCAACCCCGCCCTTGCCGCCAGCATTGCCGCTGAACTCAAGGTAGAGCTTGGCGAGATTCAGGTCAGCCATTTCTCCGACGGGGAAATCAGCGTTAAAATCGAGGAGTCGGCGCGGGGGCAGGACATTTTCATCGTGCAGCCGACGTGCGCCCCGGTCAACGACAACCTGATGGAAGTGTTGATTATGATTGACGCCTTCCGTCGCGCGTCCGCCCAGCGCATCACGGTTGTTTTGCCCTATTATGGCTATGCCCGTCAGGATAAAAAGGTGAAGCCGCGCGAACCCGTGACGGCTCGCCTGGTCGCCAACCTGATTACACAGGCGGGGGCCAGTCGGGTTCTTGCTTTGGACCTTCACGCGGGGCAGATTCAGGGATTTTTCGATCTTCCCGTAGATCATCTGTACGCCGGCCCGCTGATTGCCGAGCATCTGCTTTCCGAGGGTTTGTATGACGGCAGCACCTGCGTCGTTTCGCCGGACGTGGGCGGCGTGGCCCGCGCCCGCGCCCTTGCCGAAAATCTGAAATCCCCCATCGCCATTATCGCCAAGCGCCGCCCGGAACCCAACAAAGTGGAGATCATGGAGATCATCGGCGATGTGGCGGGCAAACGCTGCGTGATGATTGACGACATGATAGACACGGGCGGCAGCATCGTGCAGGGCGCGGAAGCCCTGATTGAGCGCGGCGCAGCCGAAGTTCACGCCTGCTGTACGCACGGCATTTTGTCGGGCAAGGCCATTGAGCGCGTCAACTGTTCGCCCCTGCGCTCCCTCGTCGTCACGGACACCATCCCCCTGCCCCCGCACAAGCACAGCCCCAAGATCAAGGTTCTGTCCGTCGCGCCCCTGTTAGCGCAGGCCATCCTCCGCATCCACGAAGACAACTCCGTTAGCGAACTGTTCGAGCATTACGCGGATCATTAGGAAGTTGATAGTTGATAGGACACTGAAATTCTTCAGGGCGCGTAAAAACAAAAGCCCACTGGAAAATTAATTTTCCAGTGGGTTGTTCTAATCGTTGCCGAAGAGAAGTTCAGTAAGCAACGGATGACTATCAACTATCCTACCGATCATGGCGGTAGGTACGGTGCGCGCGGGCTGCGCGGCGTTCGCGTACTCTGCGCTCATACGCCAGTTGACGTTCGCGCTTGTGGCGACGGTTGATGTCGTTTTGCAGCGAAATGCCCGAATATACCGCGCCCGCGCCGACCAGAGCGCCCGGAATTTTATTCTTCTGCGTCAGCAGCAGGGCGGCTGCGCCCGCGCCTAACCCCAGCGTGGTGTTGCGCTTGCCCTCTTCACTCGCCCGCGCCGTCATGGGGGCCATCACAGCCGATCCCATAAAAGCAACCAATGCGCCAACAGCCATCACACTCTTGTTCGTATTCATTTTAGTTCTCTCCCCAAACACGTTTGTGTTCGTTTTATTATGTCAGGTCGGGCGAACGCTTCATGACATCCCGGCTCCAACCTGCGGTTTACAGCTTTTGGTATGTATAGGACGGACGCTCCACAACGTTTGTTCCCGCTTCAAGGCCGCGCGCCGCCCCCGCTAATTACCTGTTTGCTGTTGTAATCCCTACACTAGAATCTATTACCCTCATCTAAACGCGCGTTGGCGCACAACGTGACACCGAAAAGACAACCATAAAGCGTTTTATGCGTAATTCAGATTATATTCGCGTTCATTCGCGGCTATTTACACTCTTTCCACAGGAGGAAATCATGGGATTGGCAGGGGCGCAGATCGCGCAGGATCACGCGACATTGTTAGGGGATATTCGGGACACACAGACGGCGCGGGGGCAGGGCGCGTTCTGGTGGCTGGGGCAGCATACGTTTGTGGTGAAGGCCGGGGACAGGGTATTCTATTTCGATCCGTGGTTTGCCGATTGGGAGTCGCGGCAAACGCCGTCCCTGCTCACGCCACAGGAGGCGCGACACGCCGATTTTGCCCTGATTACGCACGGGCATGGCGATCACCTTTGCCCGGACACGCTCCCCCACATGGCGGTTGCTTCGCCGGACGCGCAGTTCTTCTGTCCGCGAACCGAGGCCATCCGCATGAAAACCGAAGGGCAGATTCCCGAATCGCGCCTGCATGCGCTCGACGCGGGCAACTGGTGGGAAGAGCATGGCGTGAAAATCACGGCCATCAAAGCCAAGCACGAGGAGTTCGACGAAGACCCGGAACTGGGTTTCCCCTATCTCGGTTACGTCGTGGAAGCGGGCGGCGTGACGTTCTACCATGCGGGCGACACGATTTTGTACGACGGCCTGCGCGACACGCTACGCCAATGGCCGCATATAGATGTGATGTTTCTGCCCATCAACGGGCGCGACGCGGAACGCTTTTTGAGTGGCTGCATCGGCAACATGACCTATCAGGAAGCGGTAGAACTGGCGGGAGATTTGAAGACCGGGCTTGTCGTTCCCGCGCACTACGATATGTTTGTGGGCAATCAGGAAGACCCGCAAAAGTTCGTCCGGTATCTGGAGGCGAAATATCCCGGCGCGCGTTCGTGGGTGGGCAAAGCCGGTGAAAAGGTACTGTTTCCATAGCCCTCATACCGGGCGTAGACCGGCGCAAGTTTCTTCGCCTGATTGCAGGAGAAATTTCCTGAATAGCGCCGCGCCGCATAGTATGCTGTTTTAGATACTTGCTGATAAGGAGAATAAACGATGACAGCATTGGCACGGAGTTACGTGACGCCGGAACAGTACCTGCAACAGGAAGATTTAGCCGAATTTCGTAGTGAATACTGGAACGGCGAAATTGTGGCGATGTCGGGCGGCACCCCCCGACATAACCAAATTATTCGCAATCTTGTGCGTCGTGTGGGGAACCAATTGGACGGTAGCCCGTGCAATCTGTTCCTGGGCGATACGCGCGTTCGCGTCCGCGAATGTAACACCTACTTCTATCCCGATGCCTTTATTGTTTGTGGTCAGCCGCAGTACGAGGAGGGCGCGTCGGAGATGGTACGCAACCCGACGGTTGTTTTCGAGGTGCTGTCGTCCAGTACGGAAGCCGTTGATCGCGGAAGCAAATTCGCCTGCTATCGTTCCCTGTCCTCGCTGCAACTCTATATCCTGATACAACAGGACGCGCCCATCGTTGAGGTATATGCGCGTCAGCCGGACGATACCTGGCTGCTCACGGTTCTGAAAGGCATGGAAACCACGCTACGGCTCGACCTTGCCGGTGTTACCTTGCCATTTGGCGAAATTTATCAGGATGTTACCTTTCCGCCGCCGCTCGAAATGTCTCCTGTGGAAGGCCCACCCAATGATTGACAACAAACGCGCTTGCGCGTTCTTTTCGTGAAATGAGTACAGAAATACGCCATGACTCCCCGCATTAAAATTTGCTGCATTGCCAGCCGGGAAGAGGCGAGGCTTGCCATTGACAGCGGCGCCTCCGCGCTTGGGCTGGTATCCGCTATGCCGAGCGGTCCTGGGCCCATAGCGGAAGACCAAATCGCGCATATCATCGAAGCTGTTCCGCCGCCGATTGCCACATTTCTGCTCACCAGTCAACAGAACGCGCCTGCCATTATCGCGCAGCAGAAACGAACGCGCGCCAACACGTTACAGATTGTAGACAGCCTGCCGCTTGACGAATACGCTCGACTTCGCGCCGAACTGCCGGGTATCAAAGTTGTGCAGGTGATTCATGTTGTCGGGCCGTCCTCGGTTGCGGAAGCGTTGAGTGTTGCGCCTTATGTGGATGCTCTGCTGTTGGATTCGGGCAATCCATCCCTGACCGTAAAAGAATTGGGCGGAACCGGGCGCGTCCATGATTGGGAAATCAGCCGCGCCATTCGGGAAGCCGTCGTCTTACCCCTCTTTCTTGCGGGCGGCTTGAACGCCGACAATGTAGCGCAGGCCATTGATTTTGTGCAGCCGTTCGGCGTAGATATTTGCAGCGGCGTTCGGACGAACGGCCAACTGGATGTGGCAAAATTAGCGGCATTTGTCGCGGCAGCGCAGGAAAGATAAATCTACTCTATGAGTTATGAACCTGCGACAGAGTGTTATTTTGTTATCTATTTCAAGCCGTATAACTCCGATGACTATGGCGGTCATGCGGTTATCCATCTTGTCCGCGCCGAAAATGCGACACAAGCATTGGTTCGTTATCTTCAAACACAACTTGGCGATTTAAATCTCGGTCAGGACGGTTCTCTTACAGCGCATGGCATCCGCTATCCTCATCCCCTCGCGTACATTGAAGCCTACGAGAAAAGATACTGCGAGTGGCAGATGCGTCGCCTGCCGATGCTCCCGGTGAAAGAGCCTGTTCTTGAAGTGATGTGTGGCGAGGACAGTGACTGGCCCGCATATATCGTTACGCGCTGTCGCAAGGAGTACCGCAAGGAATTCCCCAACAGTCGAGCAAAAGCGTTTGTGTGGTATTTGCAAGACGGCGCGCTCGTTACATTTTATCGCAGGAACCGCCGCGCGGGATTGATGTAATTACGCGCTACTTGTGGCGGGGCAATGGCAGCGAAGATTACTTTGAACAGTGGAATGGCGACCACAAAGAAATTATGAGCCGAATGGTAATTGATAGCGTCTACGAGGTTCCTCCGGCAAACGAGTAAGGCAGGTAAGGGCGAATAGCCTTTTTCATCCTGTTTCGTGTTTCTTATGCCTCTTGCTATGGACTGCGGAAGATGATTTGTGCCATGTACTGCGGAAAACAAGAGTGGAGATGCCGACTGCGAGGGCGGCAAACACGATGCTCGCGCCAATGTCGAGTGGGGAGTGCAGGCCGCTGCGAACGCGGGAAGCGGCAATAACAAGGCCGAACAGGGCCGCGAGAATAAATTCAGAAACCGCTAATTGCGCCAGCAGCAGGAACACGCATGTAAACGCCAGCAGGGTGTGGTCGGAAGGAAAGCCGTTATCCGGTTCGTGTGGGATCAAGGGCGTAAAGTGATGCGCCACAAACGGACGCGGCTCATTGTACAACGCGCCGCCGATTTTGGCGAACGCGAGGGCTAAAATCCCGGCCAGAATTCCGCGCCGCAGCATGGTTTGCCGCTCCTGGGGCGTCGCGCGCCAGAACTCCCAACAAACCAGCAGCAGGGGAAGAATAATCAGGTATTTGGCTCCAATCACAGTCAATGTGTCTGCTGAACTCATGCGTTGCTTTTCCATGCCTCCATTTTGATTTCACCGCCCGCGATATTTATGGAACATCAGCCCTGTATGGTATACTCCTTGAAGGTATGTTCAAAGTTGTCCCATAGCTCTATTCAGCGCGTGACGATGACACACGACATTGTACCGTTTTACAGGCTGTCACACAACCGCGTTTTTCCGTCCCGCTGAACGAAACAGCGCGAGAACAGGGAAAGACGTTTTTCAAACACTGGTTTTAACGCCAGCGTTTTATTCAGGGAGAAGTATTTGGCACGTTCCGCTCCACCTACACCCGTCCAAACGGGGGATGCGTTCCCTTCGCTTGGCGAAATAACCGTCGGGCTAGGGCCTGAAGGCATTGTCCTGGTTCCCGAACTGCGCCGGGGCTTTGCGGCCTGCCCGCGCAGCAACAGCGTCACTGTTTTCGACATGGACACGCTCAAGTCCATTGGCGAAGTGGCGGTCGGCAAGGAACCCATCGGGCTTGCGTATGACCCGCCCACAAAGCGCGTATTCACGTCCGATGCGCGCGAAGACCTGTGCAGCGTGATTGACGCCGAGAAGATGACACTCATCAAGCAGATTCCTGTCGGCACCTACCCGGCGGGCATCGGCGCGTATCCCGAAAAGCGCAAAATCTATACGGGCAACACGGCCGCCAGCACGGTCAGCGTGATTGACGCGGACACGCTGGAAGTTCTGGCCGTGGTTCCGGCGAAACTGGCGGCGGGAAGCATCGCGCCCGATCCGTCCCGCGACAAAGTGTACTGCGTCAACTTCGGGGATGCGTCCATTACCATTATTGACGGCACGACGAATGAGGCCATCGGGGAGATTAAAGTAGATTACGCGCCGTGCAAAATCGTCATTGACGTGCCTCGCGCCCGCGCCTATATCGCCAACTCGCTTGTCAGCACGGTTTCGGTCGTAGACCTGAACAAAGAAAAGGTTGTGGATACGATTTCCGTCGAGCGCGCGCCCGTTGGCATGGCGAGCGGCAAAGCCGGAACGCACATCTATGCCGCCAATCGGGGCGCGGGCAGCATCAGCGTGATTGATTATGCCAGCGGCAAGGAGTGGGCGCGAGTTCCCGTCGGGGAAGCGCCGGGCGACCTTGCGGTAGACGAGGCCACCAGCACGATCTTCGTGTCCAATGCGGGCAGCAACAGCATCAGCGTGTTTCGGGACAATTTGCAGGCCAAGCCCGCGACGTTGCCCAAAAGCGTCAAGCATCCGCTTATCGGGCAGCCGGTTCCGCCGTTCAGCCTGCCGGATATGAATTCGGGGCAGATACGCACGTCCGCCGAGTGGCACGGCAAGCCGTATATCATCAACATGTTTGCCAGTTGGTGAGGGCCCTGTAATGCGGAGGCTCCGCTATTAGAAGAGGTGGCGCGTCGCGCCAAAGCGTATGGCCTGGAAGTGGTCATGATCAACGTGTGGGAGCATGTGAAGCCGACGGACGAGGCGAAGCATTTCTGCTCCATCCATAAACTGCATAACGACGTGCTGATAGATGCGGAGGGCGAGTACATGACGCGGTTGGGGTTGCGCGGCGTCCCCATCAACATCGTGGTCAACAAAAAAGGCATCGTGCAGGCGGTCGGCATGACGACCCCGGACGAAGTTCGCGCCACGCTAACCAAACTGCTCCTGCCGTTCGGGTAGCACTTCAAGAAAAAACCCCGCTAATTACTTACCAAGTAATTAGCGGGGTTTCATCGCAGATCAGTACCTTCTGGATCCATTCAGCCTGTGCTATATGCGCTTATCATAGCCAGCATGGGAGCCAATCCATATCCATGTAATCTCATCGCCAATTCTTTCGCCAATTGCCCGCCATCCCAATCCTATTCTGACAGACCATAAATCCGTATGGCCTTCCAGCGCTTTAAAATGAAGACTGGAATGATAAGGGTCTATTTTCCAGAGATTGTAGGAGTCTTTGGCATCTTTCCTTATATCTGGCTGAAGGTCTTTGTAGAGTTTACGAAACCTGCGCGTGGTATGCGATTCCATTGGGCTTACTCATCCAGAACCGTGTCTAACGGGAGAAGTAGCCCCTGCCTCCGCTCTTCGCGCGCTTCAGCGACAAGTTGCATCAGAAAATCGCCGGAGGCTGCAAATTGTAATGCCCACTCCCGCTCGTCAGCTTCTTCAGGATTGATGGCAGGGGGAATATTGGAGTTGGTTGCCTCCAAAATTTTGGGGGGAACATCTACAACAGACATGGCTGTATCCTCCTTTACACAGTGTCTCAAACTGTTCATAGTAGCATTATAGCAGGATACCGCTATATGTCAAGGGCGATGCTGAAATTATTTTGAGGACGTTTAGCAAGGAGAAGCCTTTGAAGCGCGTGTATGTTCCAGCAAAAAGCGTTGAGGATTGGAAGCCATTGCTTGCGGAACCTGAGAAGCAGTGGAAGGACGGGTACTCGGCAAAGCGGCTTGCGCAGGCGTGGCAGGAAGCAGACAGTTTTCCGGCGGCTGTCGCCTCTGTATTGGCGGGGGCGGAGGAACCGTTGCGTTCACTCGCGCCGCTGTTGATTCTGCCGGAACATCAGGTCGCGCTTCCCGGCGGGCAGGCGGCTTCGCAAAGCGATGTATGGGTGTTGGCGTCCCATGCCCTCGGCCTTGCGTCCATTGTCGTAGAAGGCAAGGTTTCTGAAACGTTCGGGCCGCTCCTGTCAGAGTGGCTTGTCAATGCTTCGGAAGGCAAGCGGGCGCGTCTGGCGTTTTTGATGGAACTGCTCGGCTTACCTGAGCCTGTGCCGGATGGCATCCGCTATCAACTGCTGCACCGCATGGCAAGCGCCATTTTGGAGGCCAGACGCTTTCGCGCGAATGTAGCCGTCTGTATCTTACACTCTTTCAGCCCGACAAACGAACATTTTGATGATTTTGCGGCTTTTTGCAGGCTGTTCGGTAAGTCTGTTCAGCCAGGCGAAATTGTCAAGATCAGCCAGCGCGACGGCATTTTGTGCTACGTTATGTGGGCGCAAGATTGTGATGCGTAGCGCATTGATGCTGCACATCTGGAAACAAAGACAATGGAGTAATTTTTCGTGTATTTCGCGTGTTTCGCGGTTTACGCAACGGCGCGCTCATCTTTGCGGTTCCTTTAATTCCTGTTTCGCGTAGAGCAGGGACAGCAGCACGGCCTGCCCGCTGTGGTAGGCTTCGTGCGTGATGACATGGTGCAGCAGCCAGCGCAGGGTAAACCCCTGTTCCCGCCGAATCCCGATGTGTTCCGGGTTATTCAGTTCGCGAATAGTTCGGCGCGTTCGCTCCCGAATTTCGTCGTGCTGCGCGTAGTAACATGACAGCGGTTGGCGCGGCGGGGCAGGCCATTGAACGGCGTACTGCCGCGTTTCTCTGGAAAGCAGACGACTGACCTCCTCTTCAGAACGCGGTTGCCCTGTCGAGACGGCATACAGCCAGTGGGATTCCACGTCCGCGATGTGAAGCAGAACCGCGCCGATGCTATGACCATCGGAAATCGGCTGCCAGCAAAGCGCGTCTTCGGACACATCGCCCAATTCTTTGCGCCAGTAATTCGTGGCGTCGTCCAGCATTGCCAGCAGCAGCCCGGTTTGAATGTCCATACCCTCCACAGGTTTCACATCCACAATTTCTGCCTTCATCGCATAACCTCCAGTTCTTCCTTCTGTACCTGTTGTAATTGTGAGTGGCCCATTTGCAGGCTGTACATTTCGGCGTACAATCCGTTTTGCGCCATCAGTTCGCTATGGTTTCCTGCTTCCACCAGCCGCCCCTCCTCAAAGACAAGAATTTTGTCGGCTCCGCGCACAAGGGAAAAGCGGTGCGAAGTGACGAACGTCGTCCGGCCCTGCATGAGCCGCTCCAACGCCTGCGTGATGATGGCTTCGCTTTCCGGTTCCACGCTGGATGTCGGCTCGTCCAGAATCAGAATATCCGGGTTGGCGAGGAAGGCGCGGGCAATGCTAAACCGCTGCCGCTGCCCGCCCGATAGTTTGACGCCTCGTTCGCCGATTTCGGTTTCATAACCCTGCGGCAATTCCTGTATGAAGTCGTAGGCATTCGCGGCGCGGGCGGCGGCTTCCACCTCTTCCTTGCTCGCGTCCGGCCTGCCGTAGCGGATGTTGTCCACGACGTGCCGTTGAACAGAAACGTCTCCTGCAAAACGATTGCCAGATGGCGGCGCAAACTCTCCTGCGTCACGCCGCGTATGTCCTGCCCGCCGATCAGAATACGCCCGTCTGTCACGTCCCAGAAGCGGGGAAGCAGGTTGAGAACGGTTGTTTTGCCCGCGCCGGACGGCCCGACAAGCGCGATCATCTGCCCCGGCTCCACACGGAACGACACGTCCCGCAATATCGGCTTGTCGCCATACCCGAATCGACACCTGCTGAAAAACTACGGAACTGTCTGCCCCGGCGCAGCCGCATGTCTGTGGCATCCGGCGCGTCCGTCACGCTTTCCGGCGCGTCCAGCAGTTCAAACACGCGCGCTCCCGCCGCGTTCGCCCGCTGCAACAGTTCGTTGATGGTCGCGAGGCTGTTGATAGGACTGAAAAGCTGCCACCAGTAACCGCGATACGCCACCAACCCGCCAACGGTAAACTGCCCGTGCAGGACGAGCCACGCGCCATAGCCGACGGAAAGAATGTTGCTGAAAAAGCCGATGAAGCGCACGGCGGGAAAGAACGTGTTGCGGGCGAAGATGGCGCGAAAATTCGTCTGCATATAGCCGTCGCGCCACGCCCTGAAACCGCTCCGTTTCGTACCGCTCTTTGGCAAACGCCTTGATGAGCGTCAGTCCGGTCAGATTCTCCTGTAACCGCGCGTTCACTTCGCCCAGCCGATCCCGCGCCTGCCGGTAAATAGCCTTTACGCGGGTATTGAAAAAGCGCGTCAGGAAGAACACCACCACAATTGGCAGCAGCGTCACGACGCCGAGTTTCGCGTTGAGATGAATCAGGATGCCCGCCACCACCAGAAAACTCAGCGTGTTGCCCAAAACCGAATCAATGGATTGAAACGCCACCTCCTGCAACACGTCCACATCCGACATCGCCCGCGAAATCAGATCGCCGGTACGGTTGTCGCTGAGATACGCGAGGGACTGCGACTGTAGTTTCTGATACACCGCGCTGCGCAGATCGAACACGAACTTTTGCCCGACCCGTTCCAGCAGGATGCTTTTCATGGCGTCCAGCAGGGTTGCCGTTCCCTGAATGGCGAACATCGCCAGCAGGGCAGGCCATAAATGATTGACATGGCGCAGGCCGACAACATCATCCACGATGTACTTCCAGATCAGCGGATGCGCGGAACCGAGCGGCGTAGAAATGAGCAGCAGGCCCACGCCAAGCGCGATTTTAGCGCGATAGGGATGCAGGTACGGCCACACGCGGCGAAACACCTTGATATCCGGCTTGCCCGACGGCATTGTTCGCGCATTTGCCTGCGCATTATCGCCAACGGGTGTGGGGCTGTTGTTATGGGAGTACGATTGTCTCAAAACGCTTCCTTTTTGGCGGAACGTAGACCGCATCGGCGGGGGACAAGCCCCCGCCCTACATACTTCAAAATGCCTGCCCGAAAGAGCGGGGCTGAAAGAGGGGGAAGAATGTGTTGCGAGTGGCATGAAAACATGCTTTTTGGCGCTCTGTTTTAGTATACTGTGCCTGTCGGCCTGAAGCAGCGCTGATGGCTGAAAACAACGGATTGGTTTTAACAAAAGGAGGCAGGGCAAACATGAAAATCGGCATCATCGGGGCGGGAAATGTGGGCGGGGCGCTGGGGAAAGGATGGGTTGCTAACGGGCATCAGGTGAAGTTCGGAGTGCCGGACCCGGCTGCCAGCAAAATCGGCGCGCTGCTGACCGAGTTGGGAACGCAGGCAACGGCGGGTACGCCCGCCGAAGCCGCCGCGTTTGGCGACGTGGTGGCGCTTGCCGTCCCCTGGCAGGCCGCGCAGGACGCGGTTTACAGCATGGGCAATCTTGCGGGCAAAACCCTGTTCGACTGCACCAACCCGATCAAAGCGGACTTTTCCGGGCTGGAAATCGGGCATACCACCTCGGCGGGTGAAATGGTGGCGCAATGGGCGACGGGCGCGAATGTCGTAAAGATTTTCAATACGGCGGGCGCGAACATCATGGCGGATTCTAAATTCGCGTCGCAGCTTCCCGCGATGTTTTATTGCGGGGATAATGCCGACGCTAAAAAGATCGGGGCGCAACTGGCCTCGGAACTCGGCTTCGATCCCGTAAGATTCCGGCCCGCTGACGCAATCCCCCCTGCTGGAAGCCGCCGCCTGGCTGTGGATCACGATGGCGCTCAAGTATGGCGCAGGAACCAACATAGCCTTTGCCCTGCTGAAGCGTTAAGCCGCTTTTCTGCCGGAAACGATTATTGCTTCACCAGACGGATGCTGCGCGTCATGCGCTCCAGGATGGGTTTGAGCGCAGCTTCTTCGCCTGGAGGGGCCAGCCATGTCACCGTTACATGCCCCATGAAATCTTTCGCCTCTGTGGGGGCAATATAAAGCGAATCATAACGATTTGTGACATTTACAATATTACTTCCGCGCACTGTCCATTCAGCCTGTTGCTGCGAAACAAAGAGCGCCGGTCCCAGCGGGTAAGAACGACGCTGAAAGGTGGTACTCTGCGCCCTGATACTCTGCGCAATGGATTGAATGGCGTCCAGAACGGCATTGGCGTTGCGGATGACATCATCATGATCGTCAGGCGGCGCAGGGCTATAATTCAGCACATTATAACGCGTTTGAGGCATCACCCAAACATGAAATTCTGTTGGGGCGCTGTTGTCCGCGCGATGCAACACGAACTTGTTCCACCATGCCCACATGCCCGTGAGCGGTTTACGGCGCACAGTCAGGGTCGTATCCTCTGCATAACGCCCGCTATTCGGGTTCGCTTCCAATTGCCAGTCTTCAGGACATTCCACGCGCGCGACCCATTCACCCGGCTTGCCGGTTCCTGTCACAGTATGCCACGGCGGGCGGCTTGCCAGCATAATAATCAGCAGGCAGCCAGACAATACAGCGCAGGCGAACATCCTGGTCAGTACGCGCTTAATTTTTTTCTGGCGTGGATTTGCCACTTTAATGGGCGTGGCGAGCGTGGCGGCAAGTGTCATTTTTTCACCACGCGGATGCTGCGCATCATGCGCTCCATGATTGGCTTCAGCGCGGCAGCCTCTTCCGGCGCGCCAGAATACGAAACGCTGATCATTCCTGTGAAATCCCCGGCTTCGGTCGGCGCAATATACAGCGAGTCGTGGCGTGAAACGTTTGTTAAGGCATTGTTGCCTGCCCCCGTATTTACGGGCGCTGCCATCAGGTTCTCCATAGAAACGGCAATGGCGGGGCCGAGAGGATGCGAAACCCGTTCGCAGAAAATTTTATATCCCCGCATCCGCCATCCTCCCTGTTTGTACGCCATCTCAAAACTGTGGATAGTAGCCTCGGCATCGCGTACGTGATCGGCATGACTGCCGACCGGAGGGAGGGGCTGGCCGCGGCTTGCGGATCGTGTTCTCGGCATGACGTAGACGTGGAGTTCCGCTGGTTTGTTATTCGATGGATGTGGCATCAGGCGGTTCAGCCACGCCCAAACGCCCGTGAGCGGCCTACGGCGGACCGTCAAGCCGGTAAAGCCCATATTGCGCATTCGCGCGTCCTGTGCGCTCGGCTGCCAGTCTTGGGGACATTCCACGCTGCTGACCCAGGTTCCCGGCTTCCCCACTCCTGTCACCATGTGCCAGCGTGGATGATAGGACAGCATCACCGCCATCAGGCCGACGATCACAACGGCACTGACAAGCAACCCGATCAGAACCCTCCTGTTTCTCTTCAAAAATGGTTCAGTCGCTTTTGTCGGCGCGTCGGGCGTATCGGCAAGGCTCATAATCTCCTCCAGTTGGTTCTCAGACTGTGTTCTACGCGCGACTATATTCTCCCCGCGCCCGATTCCTCCTGCGCTCACCAATAATAAAATACCGCAATTGTGCTGGATTACGCCTGTACCCCTCGCGTTTTTGTCAGCGATTACGGGGAAGATTGGCGTTTCCACAGTTAAATTCGTCCAATTTCACGGAAAATCAGACATGCAATTGACACGAACGCGAATATCTGCTATAATTCGCTCCACTGGCAATGCTGCTACTGATGTTTGAAAAATCTGGAAAGACCGAAGCGTACGAACTATGCACCAGGGACGGATACTGATTGCGGACGATGAAGCCGTACTGCGCCTGGACCTGCGCGCGATCCTGGAAGCGTTGGGGCATGTCGTGATTGGCGAAGCGGACAACGGCGAAGCCGCCCTTGTCCTCGCCCGCCGCCTGCGCCCCGACCTGACCATTCTGGACGTGATGATGCCCGGCAAAAACGGCCTGGAAGCGGCAGAGGCTATCAATCAGGAACGCCTCGGCCCTGTGATTCTGCTGACTGCCTACAGCGACACGCCGCTCATCGAGCAGGCGAGTCGGGCAGGCGTCCTCGCGTACCTCGTCAAGCCCTACCGGCAGCAGGAGATACAGCCCGCCGTAGAAATAGCCATTGCCCGGTATCGCGAAATGCGCGCGCTGGAAGGTTCGCGGGACGATGCGCAGGACCAGATCGAAACCGGACGGCTTGTGGGACGCGCCAAACGGGTCTTAATGGAGCGGCACAATATCAGCGATCAGGAAGCGTTCCGCCGCTTGAACGCGCAGGCGCTATCCACCGAGCGCCCCCTGCGCGAAATCGCCGAGTGTATCCTGCTCACATCCAATATCTGTGACGAACTGCCGCAGGCGCAGCGCAGTCGTTAGGTTGTTAAGTTGTTAGGGTTCTAAGGTTTCAGGTTTACAGGGATTATGTTCTTATCCCTTATCCCTTACCCCTTACCCCTTCCTCCCCGCTCACAGACACATTCCCGTCTGTGAGGCGCGTGGACAGACAGGCCACCAGCCTGTTTCTGTTCGTTTGTATCGGGCGTATTTACCCCATCGCGCCCGTTCGCGGCAGGACGCCGCAGCATACACACCAAACAGTTGCCGGCATTGACGCCGAAAACTGCTGTGGCGATGTCGCCATGCTCCACCTCTAAATTCCAAAGTTTATCTTGACAACGGCGTCGTTGTCCGCGCTTTTCGTTCCGGCCTGCTTCATGCCTGAAGCCTTTCCGAACGCCTCCCTATTTTCCTGTTTGTAGATTGTCATATATCGCCCCTGGCTGCGAAGGTAGTTTCGGCGTTTCGGCGCCATCCAGCCGCTCTCATCATCTCAGAGGAGAACCCTACGTGAACCTGTGTACCTTGCAAGGCCATCCGCGCTTTCGCGCTTCCCGACGCTTGAATTCTCGTCGCGCTATTTCCCCTTCGGCCAGCCCTGCCGGACGCCTGCAACATTCGCGCCCGCTGCTGACTCTCTCGCTGTTGTCCTGCGCCCTGCTGACCGGCGGTTTGCGAATGGCCCGCGCCGAAGACGCGCCCAAAACCAATACGGAGACAGGGAGACAGGGAGACAGGGAGACAAAATCCGACGCGCCCGCTCCGACAAAGGAAGAGGGAAAAGGGAAAAGGGAAAAGGGAAAAGAAACTCCCTCCACTCCCAACACCCTGATTGCCCGCGCGCAGGACGCGCCCGCGCAGAACAATCCGCCGCAGACGAGTACGCCGCCGCAAAAGCCTGCCGAAGGCCAGCCTGCGCAAACGCCCGCCGCGCCCGCCGCGCCTGCTGCCACGCCGCCGGGAACCGTGACGTACTCCGGCCTCATTGACGTGTACTTCGGCGTCAATGCCCGCGCCCCCCACAGCCCCGCGGGTGGAGGTCCCTTCGGCAAATCCTATACCGGCTTAGTGTTCCCCAACGGCGAACGCTTCGGCATTGACAACGTGGGACGCTCCTTCGATATCAATGACCGCGAACCCTCATTCAGCCTGGGCGAGTTCAACATCAACCGCACCGAAGGCAAAGGCTTTCCGCTGGGTGTCACCGCTACGCTGACGCTGGGCGATACCGCCCGTCTGGTCCATGCCACGGAACCCGGCGGCACGAGCAGTTGGCAAACGTTGCAGCAGTTGTACCTGACCAAAACCATTCATGCGGGCGGGCGCGACATTGCCATTGACGGCGGCATTTTCGTCACGCCGCTTGGCCTGGAAGTCATCGAAAGCACGAGCAACGACAACTACTCGCGCAGTTTCGGCTTCCAGTACGCCATTCCGCTCTACCATGCGGGTTTTCGCGCAACCGTCCCCTTTTCTTCCAAACTGCAACTGCTGCGGCGGGGGTGAACGGCTGGAACAACATCGCCGACGACAACGACGGCAAAACCGCTATCGCGCAGTTTACCTGGAAACCTACCAGTACGCTGACGGGCATCTTCGGCTTCATCGGCGGCAGCGAAGGCACGGGCGCGTATGGCCCCGTTCTCGCTCCCAAGAACAAGGCGGGCATCAACACCTACGTGTATGAGGCGCAGGGCATTTTTCAGGCCACTCCCGCGCTCAAACTCTCCGGCATCGTGGACTATGGAACCGCGTCGGGGCATACCCTGGTGACAACTGCCGGGGGCAGTGGACAGACGCATGTTTCCGGCACATGGCTCGGTCTGGGTGGATATGCGCGCTATCAGCTCACCCCGAAACTGGCGCTTGCCGGACGCATCGAGCAGTTCGAGGACAAGCGGGGGGCTGCGCACAGGGGCTGTGGGCTATAACCGCCTGCGCGAAGGAACCGTAACGCTGGAATACGCTCTGCTGCGCGGGCATCTGATCTCGCGCCTGGAGTACCGCCACGACGCTTCCAACCAGAACTTCTTCGGCGCGGGAAGCAACGCCGTCCGCGATCAGGACACCATCTACGGCAGCGCGGCTTACAAATTTTGAGGAGATACAAGATACGAGATAGGAGATACGAGAAGGATGCTGACCTTTTGCAGGGTATTTACTCGTATCTCGTATCTCCTATCTACTATCTACCTGCTCTTCGCTTCGGCACTTTTGAAGGGAGAAACGCAATCGTGAGTTTTATGAGAAAATCAATCCAAAATCCTGTCGAGGGCGCGGAAAAAATTTCGCGCGGACGCAAGTTTGTCCGACTGGCGGAGCGCATGCGCCAGCCGGAATGGCGGCGGTATGCGTATCTGGTGATGCTGGGCAAAGTCACGGCCATCGCCATTCTGATTACCTGTTTCGCGCTGTTCACCGCCTTCCGGGGCGGCGCGGCCCATGCCGATGATCCGGTTCTCAAGGGCAACGACATCGTCAATCCGCTCAACACCGTCTGGGTGCTGCTGGCCGCGTTCCTCGTCTTCGGAATGCAGGTCGGGTTTACGATGCTGGAAGCCGGCTTCTGCCGTTCGCGCGAAACCGTCAACGTGCTGATGGAGTGTATCGTGGATACCTGTTTGTGCGGCATGCTGTTCTGGGCGTTCGGCTTCGCGTTCATGTTCGGACACGGCAACGGCTGGATCGGCTGGGGCGCGGATAAGGGCGCGAACTGGTTCTTCCTGCGAATGCGCCCGCCACCTACGAGACAACCGGCGTGGCGTTCCTGGCCTTCTGGCTGTTCCAGTTCGCGTTTGCCGATACCTGCTCCACCATCACGTCGGGCGCCATGATCGGGCGAACGGGCTTGATCGGCGACCTGCTCTACAGCGTGGGCGTATCCGGTTTCATCTATCCGATCATCGGCCACTGGGCGTGGGGGCCGGATGGCTTGCTGAACACGATGGGCAGCGACGGGCACATGCTGCCCTGGGTCTGGGACCAGTTTCCACGACTTCGCCGGTTCCACTGTCGTGCATACCATCGGCGGCTTTATCGCCCTTGCGGGTTCCATTGTGCTTGGCCCGCGTCTGGGGCGGCGCTTCAAGCGCGACGGCGGCGGCCCCATGCTGCCGCATGACCTGGTGATCGCCGCTGTCGGCGGCCTGATCCTCTGGTTCGGCTGGTACGGCTTCAATCCGGGCAGCACGCTTTCGGCGATGGACTTTCAGGGCATCGGGCGCGTCGCGACGAACACCACGCTTGCGGCCTGCGCGGGCGGGCCTGGCGGCGATGTTCTATGCCTACCCGCAGACGAAAAAGTGGGACCTGGGCTTCACCGTCAACGGCTTCCTTGCCGGCCTGGTCGCCATCACCTGCCCCTGCTACTGGGTGACGCCGACGGGAGCCGTCATTCTGGGCGCGGTTGCGGGCGTGATCGTGGTTATGGGCGTGAACCTGCTGGAATAGCTGCGCATTGATGATCCCATCGGCGCGGTTCCCGTACATGGCTTCTGCGGCATCTGGGGAACGCTTTCGCTCGGCCTGTTCGCCAGCGGGCAGTTCGGCGCGTCCGGCGCGACCGGCCCGGACAACTCCTCCGGCGCGGTGCTGACAGGGCTGTTCTATCACGGCGGCCTGACGGTGCTGAAAGCGCAGTTCATCGGCAGCGCGATCATTACCATCTGTACCTTTGTGGTTGCGATGGTCCTGATGCTTGCGGTAAAGTCTACCGGGCTACTGCGCGTCTCCCGCGAGGGCGAACTGGAAGGTCTGGACGTGCATGAGCATGGCATTCCCGCCTACCCTGAATTCGCGCTTGTGGATGCGGCAACCGCGCACGGGGCTGTTCCCCATGACGGCGGGTTGGCCGCCGTCAGCGCGTCGCAAACCAGTCCCCGCGTAGACTCGTTATAAATCTGGCTGCGCAAGGGCTGCAAGCCTGAACGGAAGAAAAGAGGCCGTAACATGATTAAAGTGGAGGCGTTGATTCGCCCGCAAAAGCTGGAAGACGTGAAAGCCGCCCTGTCCGAAATCGGGCATTCAGGGCATGACCGTGACGGAAGTGCGCGGTTCGGGCAAGCAGAAGGGCTTTACGCACAACTACCGGGGCGCGGAATATACCGTGAACCTGCTGCACAAGGTGAAAATCGAGATCGTCGTGCCGGACGCCCACGCGCACAGCATCGCCACGACGATTGCGGACGCGGCCCGCACGGGCGAAATCGGGGACGGCAAAATCTTCCTGATTCCCGTTTCGGAAGTGATTCGCATCCGCACGGGCGAAGAGGGCGATATCGCGCTGATGTAGGGCGTTCCCTCAATCTCACAAAACCAAAACCCGCCGCTTGATAAATCATCAAGCGGCGGGCTTTTTATCGGATTTCAAAACTATTATCTCATTATACAGAACTTTGCCCGCGAGTGGTTCGTAAGTATCATTACGAACAAAAAACTGTTTTGGTCGGAATAGGCCGATAGTCAGAGGAGGAAGTATGCCCCGCGTTGCCGCGCCCTCAGATGTGCGCGAAGCTATTCTGGATGCCGCCATGCGCCTGATGGAGTGGCACGGCTACCGTAAAATGACAATGGACGACATTGCGCAGGAGGCGCAAATCGGCAAAGCCACCATTTACGGCTATTTCAACAGCAAGGAAGATGTTGCCCTTTCCGTTGTAGATCGCAAGCGCAAGGTGATTCTGGAGCAGTGCCGCGCTATTCTTGCCGCGGACGCGCCCCCGGAAGCGCGACTGCGGCAGATGGTTGCGGGAATTGTATTGAGCGGGTTTGATTCGGCGTGTCGCTATCGGCAAAGTCTGGACGAAACACTGGCGTCCCTGCGCGCGGTCGTGCTTTCCCGCCGCGACGAATGGAACGCGGAACTGGCCCAACTGCTTGCCGTTGTCATTCAGGAGGGCTGCGATCAGGGGGTTTTCGCCTGCGACAACGCGGACAGCGCGGCGCAAACACTGATTACCTGCGTGAGCGGGCTTAGTCCCACCAATTTATCGCCGCGCGAACTCGGTTCCCGCGAGGAAATCGCCATCCGCGCGCAGCAAGTTATTGATCTCGTACTCACGGGCTTGAATACGCGCCTCTGACGCCTGAGTTTGTGAGTTCAAAAAATACAGTAACTCTCATTTTGGAGCAGGCCATCACAGTGAGAGCATCTCGTCCACAGGACGACTGGCCGAAGGCCGTAAAACCGGCTTTTTATAAGCCGGATTTTGTAAGGACACGCATTATGCCGTCAACCGATGATACTCCCGAAAAGAACGTTTCCTCCGCCAACGCAAACGCCGATGAGAACGCGCCTCCCGCGCAGGAGGCCAACAAGCCGCCCGCAGGCGATCCGAACCCTGCTAATGGAAACGGCAAAGAAGAAAAAAAGCGTCCCGCGTGGGTCAAGCCGCTGCTTATGGGGCTTGGCATTCTCGCGCTGATTTTCGGCGTTCCGTGGGGCATCCGCTACTGGAACTACTCGCACTCGCATGTGTCTACGGACGACGCCTATGTGACGGGCAATCTGGTCAGCGTCAGCCCCATCGTCAGCGGCACACTACAGCAGTTACTGGTGGATGAGGGCAATGTGGTGCATCGAGGGCAGCTAGTGGCCCGTTTGGACCCTGCCGGACCGCAGGCGAGTTTGCGACAGGCGCAGGCCAATTACACCGCCGCCCTGAGCCAGATACCGCAAGCCGAGCGCAATCTGCGCTATCAACAACTGGCGACCAAAGCCGCCATCAGCCGCGCGCAGGCCGGGTTGAGTTCGCAGCAGGCGAAAACATCCGGCGCGCAGGCGCAGGTCGGCCTGACAACCGGCACAACGCGCAATCAGGTGCTGCAGGCGCAAAGTCAGGTTGGCACGGCGCAGGCGCAAACCCAGGCGGCGCAGGCAAACGCGGCGCAGGCGCAGGCGCAGGCAAGCGCGGCGCAGGCCAATGTGGAAAACTTCCAGCAGGCCATTCAAACTTCGCAGGCCGCTTTGCAGAACTATGAGCAGCAGGTGCAGACCGCGCAAAAAGCGGTGCAGGCGGCCCAGGCGCGGGTTCAGGCTGCGCAAACCGAGGCCGAGCGAACGGGTAAGGACGAGGCGCGGTATCGCGTTCTGTACGCGCAGGACGCCGTTTCCGCGCAGGTGTACGACAACGCGCGGGCGCAGGCCCGTAACGCGGCGGCCAATTTGCAGGCCAGCCAGTCGCAAACGGAAGAAGCGCAGTCGCAGGTAGAACAGGCGCGGGCCAGTGTCCGGCAGGCGCAGTCGCAGGTAGAGCAGGCGCGTAAAAGCGTGAGCCAGGCGCAGGCGCAGCAGCGGGCCGCGCAAAAAGCCGCCGATGCCGCCGGACAGCAGGTTCGAGTTGCCCGCGAACAGGTGGCTGTGGCGCAGGCCGGGTTGGGACTGGCAAGGGCCAATCTCGCGCAGGTCGGGGTTCAGGCCGCCAATCTTGCCGCAGCTACCACGCAGACCGGCGAAAATCGGGCGGACATAGAGGCGGCGCAGGCGGGGCAGGAGCAGGTGGAAGCGCGGCGACGGCAGATAGAAACCTATCGGGCGCAGGCGCAGCAGGCGCAGGCGCAGCTTGCCAACGCGCAGATCACGCTGGGAGACGCGGCTATCTTCGCGCCCAACGACGGCGTAGTTGTCCGCAAAACAACCAATGTCGGCGCGTCCTTAGCCCCCGGACAGTCCATTTTCACCATGACTCAGGGCGAATACGTGTGGGTGCAGGCCAACTTCAAGGAGACGCAATTGACGGACGTGCGGCCCGGACAGGACGCCGAAATCGAAGTGGACGCCTTCCCCGGCAGAGTTTTCAAGGGGCGGGTTCGCAGCGTCAACGAGGCGACGGGCGCGGCCACCTCCCTGCTTCCGCCCGACAACGCGACCGGCAACTTTACCAAAGTGGTGCAGCGCATCCCCGTGCGAATTGAACTGGTGGCGGCAAGCAGCGGCGACGATAACAAATTTGCCACCGAAAAAGAGATTCGCGGTTTGCGGCAGGGCATGTCGGTCACTGCGGTTATCACGACGGGTGGTGAGGGAGCGAAGAACGACAGCAATCGTCAGGCCGACGGTTCCGGCAGTGGTTCCGGGAATGGCAACGGCGGCGGTCAGAACGGCATGGGAGCGTCCGGCGGCAGCGTCGGTTCCTTCAACGGCGGCAACAGCGGCAACGGCGGCGGAATGGACAATTCCGGCGGTAACGGCAGTTTCAACGGCGGCGGAAACAGTTCGGGCGGCAACGGCGGCGCGAACTCCGGGCAAATGAACGGCGGCATGAACAACGGCATGAATACGGGCGGGATGCAGAACGGCGGCGGGAGTGGTCAGGGAAACGGCGGAGGAAATTCCAACAACCCCAACAACCTTGCCAATCCGGGCGCGGGTTCGTTCAACTCCAACGGCCAGAACAACGGCCAGAACAACGGCCCGAATACCGGTATGGGCAATGGCCCCGGCAGCGGTCTGAACAACGGTTCCGGCCCCAACGGAAACGGCAGCAATAACGGCAACAGCGGTAACAACGGCAATTCCAACGGGAATAACGGTTCCGGCAACAATGCAAGCATGGGCAACAACGGCAACAATAACGGCGGCTTCGGCGGGCAAAACGGAAACGGGCCAAACGGCGGTATGGGCAACGGCAATAATACGCCCGGAGCCGGAACCGGGCCGAACGGCGTCAACGGCACGGGAACCGGAACCAGTCAGGGTACGGGAGCCGCCGGCGGGACAGGGGCCGGTGGTATCGGTGGAAGCGGAGTCGGGGCGGGAGTGGGTACCGGCGCCGGTGGAGCCACCGGTGGTGGAGCAGGCGCGGGAGCGGGAGGGGGACGCTGATGACTATGCCTACTTTACCTCACCCCCAACCCCTCTCCTTGCCGCGCAACGCGCCAGGAGAGAGGAGGCAGAAATTGGGAGACTTGCCTGATTGTTCGCTATATAGTGCGGCAAAGAGAAGTATGCGTACACAATTCTCCTCCCTAACACACAGAAGTATGCTTGATCCGATTTTAATACCCTTACTTGCAAGCGCAAAGATAGGGTTCAACAATAAAGCCCCTCTCCTGGCGCGTTGCGCGGCAAGGAGAGGGGTTGGGGTGAGGTGCATCCTCATCATTGCTTTCTCGATCCTGTCATTGCAGAACGGCATGGCGCAGACGACCGCCACACCCGCGCCTGCGCAGCAGAACGATACCCTCCCGGTCAAGCCGCTTCCCGTGCCGACGGGCGTGATACCGTTGCCGCAAGGCCCGCCGCCCACTGCGCCGCAGGGTACGGTTCCGTCACCCGCGCAACTTTTGCCCAATGGCGATATGCCGCTGCGGACTTCGCCCAATTTGAGCGCGATTAACGGCTATGTTCAGGAGCGGCCCATCACGTTACAGGACGCGGTTGCCATCGCGCTGTACACCAATCGGGAGTTTGCGCGAGCCGTAGCCGCTTTGGAACAGGCGCGGGGACGGACACAGCAGGCGCGTAGCGCCCTCAACCCTGTCGTGAGCGCGAACGCCAACCTGACCGGCTACGACGCGCCTACGGTTGCCAACTTCGGCGCGCTTTTCAGCAGTGGGCAACCCGGAGCGACTGCGCCGCCGCCCGTGACCATCACGCCGCAGTTCTTTCCCGTCCTGTCGGCAACGCTCGCCCTGCCCCTCGATGTGGCAGGAACGCTGCGGGCGGCTATCAGCCAGACGCAGTTTCAGGAGGTCGCGGCGCGTATAGACATCAACCGCGTTCGCAACGACGTGGTATACAACGTCAAGAATTCGTTTTACAACGTCCTGCGGGCGCAGGCGCAAATCGGCGTGGCGACGGACAACGTCAACAACGCCCTGAGCCGCTTGAGCGACGCCAACAAGAACTACGCGGCGGGAACGGCCCCCCGGTTCGATGTAATCTCCGCGCAGCGGGATGTAGCGAACGCGCAGCAGGACCTAATCAATGCCCGCGCCCAACTCAGCGTGAATCTGGCCGCGCTCAAAAACACCATCGGGCTTGCCCTGCCGACTCGCCTGCGCATTACGGATCAGAATGCGGTAGATTATCCGCCCGGTATCGCGCCGCCGACCGTGCCGCCCATCGGGCCGAACGGACAGCCACTCGGTACGCCCTCGAACCCGACCGCGCCCAATCCAATCGCGCCTGTAGCGCCGCCCAATCCCATCGAAACGCCGCAGCCGCAGCCTGCCGGACCCTTGAACGGCAACGCCATTGTTCCCCTGACCGCGCCCAATACCGGTGATGTCGAGGACACGTTTGATTTTGGGCCGGAGTTCAACGCGCTGCTGCAAGAGGCGTTGCGAACGCGCCCGGAGATTCTGGAAGGGGACGCCGAAATCGCCGCCGCGCAGCGCGGTATTCAGTACGCCCGCCGCAGCCAGTTGCCTTCGGTGAATCTGTCTCTGAACGACTCGTACCAGCCCGACCCTGCCGCCTTTGCGCGTCAGAATCAGGGTTCGGTGACGTTGGGCGTGACGGTTCCCATTTTCGACGGCGGATTGGCGCGGGGCCGATTGCGGGAAGCGCGGGGCGTGGCGGCAAGCGCGGAAGTCAGCCGCCGTTCGTCCGTAGACCAGGTGCAGGTAGATGTTCAGCAGGCCTACATCGCGCTCGTGCAGGCGCGGAACCGCGTGGCCGTTTCCAATGTCGGCCTGTCGCAGGCGCGGGAAGCGTACCGGCTGGCCCGCGTCCGCTACAACGCGGGCGTGTCGCAGCAAACCGGCATCTCGCCGCAGTTGGAACTCAGCAACGCGCAAAGCACGTTGGCGCAGGCGCAATCCAACCAGATCAACGCCCTGTACGACTACAACAACGCCCGCGCGCAGATAGACCGGGCGGCAGGCCGCTTCTCCTTCACCGCCAATCAGCCGGGTTATCCTGCCCCGCCTTCGCCTGCCATTCGCGGAGTCAGATAATTCACCACCCGCTACGCTAGAGACACAGAGGAAAAGCCGATGCGAGAACAAATTGAGAAGTCGAGAAGCGTGAAGAGATTGGTCTGACCACCAACAACTAACAACCTGAAAACTAACAACCTAAAATTATGGCGACACAAATTGCGACAACCAAACAGGGCGTTCCTCCCGCCAAACCACCGGCAGCGGCGGCACACGCGGGCGGGGGGGAACACTCCGACATCAGCGAATATCGGTGGCTGATTCTGCTCGGACTGATTACGGCGGCGATAATGGAGGTGCTGGATACCACCATTATCAACGTCGCGCTGCCGCAGATGGCGGGGAACCTGGGCGCGACGTTTCAGGAAGTGGCGTGGATTTCTACGGGCTACATCTTGTCCAACGTCGTGGTTCTGCCCCTGACGGCCTTCCTGACCGCAACGTTCGGGCGGCGCAATTACCTGACGTTCTCCATTTTTGTGTTCATCATCGCCTCGTTTTTGTGCGGGGCGTCGCACACTCTGGGTGAAATCGTGCTGTGGCGCGTGGTGCAGGGCGCGGGCGGAGCCGCCCTCCTTTCCACTGCGCAGGCCACGCTGCGACAGATTTTCCCACGCGAACAGCAGGGCATGGTACAGGCCATCTTCCTGATGGGCGTGATTGTCGCGCCCACGCTCGGCCCCACGCTTGGCGGCTGGATAACCGACAATTATACGTGGAACTGGTGTTTTTTCATCAACATACCCATCGGACTGGTATCCGCGTTTCTGGTGTACACGTTCCTGCACGACCCGCCTGCTTATGTGCGCCGCACCGGGGGTGTAGACTTTTTCGGCATCATATTGCTGGGAGTAGGTCTGTCGTGTCTGCAATACGTGCTGGAGGAGGGGCAGCAGGACGACTGGTTCAACGATCCGCTGATTTTGCGCCTGTCCCTCATTTCGGCGGTTACTCTCGTGACGATGCTCTGGTGGGAGTTGTCGCCGCGTAACAAAACGCCCGTCGTGGATTTCCGCGTATTGAAAAACCGGGACCTGTCCGTGTCGCTGTTCCTGTTTATCTCGCTCGGCTTCGGCCTGTACGGAGGCACGTATCTGTTTCCCCTGTTCGCCCAAAACCTGCTCGGCTTCACGCCCACGACAACCGGGCTGGAACTGCTGCCGGGAGGGTTGGGAACGGCGGCAAGCGCGTTAATCTGCGGGCGGCTGTTGAGTAACCCCAAATCCAAAATAGACCCGCGTATGCTGATTTTCCTCGGCGTGGCGATTTTCGTGGTATCCATGTGGATTATGGCGCATCTGACAACGGCGGCGGGAGAAAGCGACGTGCGGTTTGCCCTGCTGTTGCGCGGCTTTGGATTGGGATTTTTGTTCGCGCCCATCAACAACGTGGCGTATGGCAACATTGATCCCAAAATCGCGCAGCAGGCCTCCGGGCTTATCAATCTGGCGCGGCAATTGGGCGGTTCGTTCGGTATCGCCATTCTAGGCACGTACCTGACCAACCACACGCAGTTCCACCGGGTTGATCTTATCGGCAACATCTATCCCGGCAACCCGGCGTTTCAGTCACGGCTACAGGGACTGACGAACACCTTTACGGGGCGCGGACTGTCTGCGGATGCCGCGCAGCATGTCGCCTACGCGACCATTGACCGAACGCTGATGCGGCAGGCCTCCATGCTGGCCTACAACGACTCGTGGCTGCTCATTTTGACGGTATTCGTCTGCGCCGCCCCCGCCGTCCTCCTGTTGCGCAAGCCCAAAGGCGCCCCCGCTGCCGCCGCCGAAGCGCATTAAGGGGAAGAATAGACAGGATTAACAGGATTTTTCAGGATGGACAGGATTAGGAGTGAGGCAAGGGAGGTATTATTAGGAAGTTCTTTTTCTCTTCCTTTTTCTATCTTTTCTCTGTGAACCCTCTGTGTCTCTGTGTCTCTAGCGCAGCGGGTGGTGAAAATTCTTATGATTATTCTCGGCATGGATCCCGGCACGGCCACAACCGGCTTTGGATTGGTGGAAAAGCAGGGCAGTAAAATCACGTACATCGCGCATGGCGCGATTTTGACGAGCAAAGAGATGGCGATGCCGGATCGGTACCTTGCCATTTCCACGCAGTTCAATCGCCTGCTCGATGTTCACGAGCCGGATGTGCTGGTGACGGAAAAACTGTTTTTCAGCAACAATGTCAATACCGCGTTATCCGTAGGCGGCACGATTGGCGTCCTGCTGCTGGCGGCGGCGCAACGCGGCCTGCCCTGGGTGGAGTATCGTCCGATGGAGGTGAAAATGGCGGTTGTCGGCTATGGCGCGGCGGACAAAAAGCAGGTGCAGTACATGATTACGCAACTGCTGTCGCTGGACAAAACCCCCAAACCCGACGACGCCGCCGACGCGCTTGCCATTGCCGTTTGCCACGCCCACTCCGCCACGATGCTCAACCTGACGCGATGAGGAGAGAAAAGGAGACAAGGAGAGTGGGAACCCCATCTCCTTGTCTCCTCTTCTCCCCCTCTTACATCTCCGGCAGATGATGCGGGATTTGCTCAATTTCGGCGAGAGTCAGGGGCAGCGTGGCGCGGCGGCCTTTGTAGTCGAGGGCAAGTTGGGAAAGCGGAACGGCGATCTGGGCCTGCGTGACAAACCCCTGTCCGTCTATGATGACGCGGCGTTCGCCCAACAAATGTCCGGCGCGATCCGTCAGGTCAACGGCCCCTTCTGCTGTATCCGCCTCATCGTCCGGCGTTTCGTCCACATACCCGTGAATACGCCCGATAAGTTGCCCATCCGACGAATACACTTCCAGACCCATCGGATTATCCCCGCTGATGTTCTCATCCTGCATCTGCTGCGTTGTTCTCATGGCGTACTCCATAATTCTTCTGGCTGTAATTCCTCGCGTTTGCTGTCGGACGGATGGAGAGAGGCGCATGTTTCCCCTTTTGTCGGCAGGTATGGAGTATAAATGTTGTATCGGTTTCGTATTCAAGATGTATTGAGAAATAAATTTTCCACCGTCACCTGAATACCAACAACTTAACAACCTAACAACCTAACAACTCAAAGGAGCCGGCATGGCGACGCTGGAAGAACTGAACGCGCGAATTGAGGCTGAAGCGCGGAAGGGCGAGATTTCGCTGGATATGGACGTGTACACGGAAGCGAAGAAAGACCCGAACAAGCCCATTCTGTTCGGCGGTCAATTAGATACATCCGTAGCGTTTTTTGCGCGTGATCTGGGACGGCACGAAGTTTTGAAGGGCGAACCGCTGATCGGGGATGCGGGGCAGCGCGTTCGCAAGGCTGTGTACCGATATTTGTTCGATTCCGATCCGCCCTTAAAAGATACGCGGCTTGCGGATGCGGCAGAGCATGTGCTGCTGACAAATACGGTTCCGTATAAACCCGTCGGCAACAAGGCGTATCCCACGAGCGTCAAAGAACGCCTGCGTCCGTATGTCGCGCAGTTGCTTGTCTGCCACTTCGCGGGCAACTACATTATCACGATGGGAACCGAAGCGTTCGACTGGTTCAAGCCGTATGCCGACCGCAAGGAGTTTGACGCTTTCTGGAAACAGCCGGACAAGTTCGAGTCGGAGTTTACGTGTATCCTGAAAGCCGAATGTGACGGGCAGGTTGTGGAAAAAACGGTCACGCTCGCGCCCCTGCCGCACCCGTCCCCGCTCAACCAGATGTGGCTGGAACGCTTTCCCGGCCTGCTTGACAAACGGCTGGCGGAGTCGCCGTTGCAGAGAGTTGAGGGGTGATCGAAAGGCGACTATTCACCACCAAGTCACCAAGAACACCAAGAGAGAAAAGAAAATATTTTGCGGCAATCTTCATCGAAGTTTTTCTCTTTGCATTTCTTGGTGTTCTTGGTGACTTGGTGGTGAATAGTTACATAGAAAGTCAGGTGGGAACAGTATGACTGAAGAATTGGGCGGTATTGGCGGTTGGTTGAAGGGGCTGCGCGGCAAAGCGGAAAAAGCGGTCGGGGAGAAACAGGCGGATTTTGCGCGGGGCAGGGTTGCGGGCGTGGCCGTGACGGACGATGCGGGTAACACGCTGGCCGAAGCGGGGCAGCGCATAGACGACGCGATACTGGCGCGGGCGCGGCAGGCGGGCAAACTGGCGGCATTGGCGGGCGCGGTCGTGCAGGGGCAGACGCAGGATTTACGCGAAACCGTACAAACGCAATACGCCAAAACGGAAAACGCGAAGGAAGCGCGGCTGCTCGACAGCGTGGAAGAGTACCGCGAATCCCGCCGCTATATTGGCCGTATCCTGACAATGGATGTCACCGACATACGAGGCCATGTCGTCGTGCCATCCGGCAAAACGCTGGATGACGCCGACATACTGCGCGCGAGGGATGCCGGGCTGTTGTCTGCCCTGCTGTCTGCGGCGGAACAATCTCTGCCCGCGCTTGCAGGCGGCAGCACCCCGGCCCCCATTCCCACCTATACGCCGCCGCCCGCGCCCCGCGCCGCGCCCACGTTGCTCAATGGGCCGGAGGAGGAGGAACGATAATCCTCCTCTCCGACTTGACTTTCTATGCAAGTTGGCCGCGCGGCTAAAATGCGCCCTGCGCAAGGAAGCGGCTATTCTGCGCCGTGAGTTTTTTGTCGGTTATGGCAGGGGGCCATAGTTCTGCGTGGAAAGCGTTGCGCCGGTTACGGTGTCCACATTCCACAGTTCCACAGTTCCATCCAGTTTCTGCCACAGAACCCGCGTGTTGTTGCCATCTCCTACCGCAATGCCCGCCGCGTTCCAGCCGGTTCGGGGCGCGAATGTGCAGCCCGACACGATCTGCGCGGTTATCGTGTCCACGCTCCACACAAAGGTTTGGCCGCTGACGTTCTGCCAAAGGACGCGAATGTTGTTGTCCCTGCCACACGCGATGTTCGTTGCTGTCCAACCAGGAACCGGGCCGAAGGAGGCTCCTGAGACGAGTTGCCCGCTTGTGGTGTTGACGCTCCACAGAAACATCTGTCCGCTCGCGTTGTTCCACAAGACCCGCAGGTTGCCATCCGCGCCGACTGCCAGCGCCGTTGCCGTCCAGTTGGGAATGACATCGTAGAACGCGCCCCATCCAATGTTGCCCGTGCCGCTGTTGACGTTCCACAGAAACGTGGAACCGTTCTGGTTGTTCCACAGCACCCGTTGTTGGTTGTCGCTTCCCACTGCCAGTGAAGAGACTGTCCAGCCCGCGTTGGGGCCATAACTATGCTGGTTGAGGACTGCTCCCGTTGTCGTGTTCACCCGCCACAGTTGGGCGCGTCCCTGCGTGTTCTGCCACAGCAAATTGGTGGCGCTATCGCCGCCAACGGTAACGCTCGTGATGGTTCCCGCGCTTGACAGCCCGCCCTGCCAGAACATGCTGTACGCGCCCGTGTTCGTGTCCACGTTCCACAACTGCGCGGCGGCATTGCTCTTGTTCCACAGCAGTCGCGTTTTGGCGTCCGAGCCAACAGCTAAACTATCCACCTGCCAGAGTGGACGCTCATACGCGCCGATGTCGCTTACGCCCACGCGAGCCGCTCCACGCTGATCGGTTGTGGGCGCGTAACTGTCGTCGCCCGCGTCTATGGCCGGACTGCCTGCCAGCAGCGAGAGGGTAGGGGCAGCGTTGCCGGGATAGATGAGCGGGCCAAAGTGGGGGTCGGTGTTGTTGAGGCTGGAAGCAAAAGTAAAGCCGCAGGATGTGTCCGAACAAAGATTGTGGCCGCCATCCGTGAGGGTTCCCCTGCCATTGTTGCCGCTCGTGCTGGCGGTGTTGTTGGCGACAATCGTGTTGACGAGCGTAAGCATTGCCGTGTTGTCGTAAATGCCGCCGCCGGAACCCGCGCTGCCCTGCCCGCCTGTCGCATTGTTTCCAGAAATCGTGCAGTTTGTGATACGGTTGTTGGTTCGCCGTACATGGAGCTGATAAAGTAAATCGCGCCGCCTGCCGCTGCGCCCCCGCCTGCCGCGCGATTGCCCACAAACGTGCAGTTGGTTATGCTGGTAGGAGATGAGGGGCCGTCCGCCATCAGCGCGCCGCCGGTAACAATGCTGGCATCGGAGGCGCTTACAGCGTTGTTGAGGAAAGCGCAACGCGTAATCGTGTTTGCGCCGCCTCGCCCCCCGTAATAGACCGCGCCGCCTGACGCGCCGGTGCCGGGGTACTCGGCGGAGTTGCCCGCAAACACGCTGTCTGAAAGCGACACGCCATTGACAGTGTTGCAGATGGCTCCGCCATTGCCATTCGTAGCGCGATTGTTGAGGAAGGCGCAATGCGAAGTCACTATCAGTGAAGAACCCTGTAGCGCGCCCCCGGAAGAAGCGACATTGTTGACAAAGGTACAATAGGAAGCCGTCATGCTTCCGTTGCTGCCCTGCGCGGCTCCTCCCGAAGCAGCGGTATTATTGGTGAACGAACAGTTGGTGGCGTTCAAATTGCCGCCGGTGACAACGATACCGCCATTGTTGGTAAAAGCGCAATTGGAGGCCGTCACATTCCCCAGGTTGGCTGACACGGCTCTGCCCGCGCTATTGGTCAACGTCAGGCTCTTGAAAACGATGGACGCTCTGTAGCGGATGTTAACGTCCTCAATCGGATTATATTGTATGTGTCCTGTTGCAGAGAACAGAGTGGTTTTGCCACCGCCATCCAGAGTGATGTTGTGTCCGGTGGCATCCAGCGTGACGGTAGGGGATGTAGTAGAAACGGCAGTAATCTTTTTCGTGTTCGTGATGGGGATGGTTCCGTCACAGGCGAAGGTAATGGTTCCGCCCTTCGCTACCTGCGCCAGCGCCGCGTCGAGCGCGGCTTCCGTCGGCTCGGTCACAACCGCGTCGGCATGGGCAAGCGCGGGGGCAAACAGGCTGACGGCGAGAACACAGCCGAGCATCAGCGCATTTCGCAGGCAAGTTCGCCGCCCTGAGCGTAAGTTTATTGGTGATGTCAATGCGGAAAACAGCGTCTTCATGGTGTCTCCTTTTCACGGCGCAAGTCGTTGAGAGTGTGTTGCTCGTAATTGGACGTTTATCTCAACAGGTTCCCCTTCTCCCAACTTTGGGAGAAGGGGTCAGGGGTTGAGGGCCATTTGGAACAGGTTCTTAGTTGCCCGCGCCTGCCGGGTCCAGCCAGGGCGTATTCGGGTAGTACCACTGATCCGCGTGTGCGGCTTTGGCATGACCATCAAAGAACAGGGTATTTGTCAGGCCCTGATGCCGCAGAATGGGCGCGGCCCACTCCGTATTGGTTGAAGCCACAAACTGCGCTGAATCCGGCCAGTTCGGCATTCCCGCCATATCCTCCAGCATATAGGCCGTCGGTTTGTAAGGGGAAGCGGCCGTGATATAATGCTTGTCCTTTGCGGTAGGGTCGGCCTGTGTCGCGCCATCGCAAACATAGACCCATCCGGCGGGATTGTTGACCTGCGCGAGGGCAAGCGTGTAATACTGGTTGTATCCCGCCCGCGCGTTCATCACGTAGTCCAGATGCGTGGGATTGACAAAGCCGGAGGGGCCGGGATTGGTAAGAAAGGCGCTGACCGCTGTTCTGTTGGCCGCGCTGGGACAGCGCTGTATTTGCGCGTTTTTGGTGTACGGCGTGAGCAGTTGCGCCCAGGTGATAGGCAGAGTATCCGAAGGGCGCATTTCCGCGGGCGTCGCCATTTCGTCATAGTCCTGCGTGTACTGCGCGGTTGCCAGGCCAATCTGTTTCGTGTTGCTCAGACACGAAGTGGAACGCGCCTTTTCCCGCGCCTGGGCAAACACGGGAAACAGTATCGCCGCAAGAATGGCGATAATGGCAATGACTACGAGCAGTTCAATCAGAGTGAAAGCCCGGTTGCGGGTTAAATGCCGCGTGTTGGGTGTGTGAGTTCGCATGGTCTTCCTTTTCATCGTTCAATGTTCCATTGTTCAATGTTCAATGAGTGGCTGCGCCGAATGTTTCCGGGCAGCGGATAGCGCAGAGTGATTATCTCGCCGCGCTTGCGGCAGGGTCATGTTCAGTATATGCCAACCCGCGTGACGGCAGCGTGACGCTAACGTGACCAGCGTGACTGCTTTTGCGGCATTGCGTGACCAATGGGGTTCCTCGCGTAAATTTCGCTCGATCTTGTGCAAGAATAATAGCAGCCCGCTTCCGGCGCGGCGGCAAATCTGCCGTCGTGAACCGCGCCGCGCGAACGCGCTTGCCTTTTTTAATTGAGCGGACAAGATTACGGCCCAAAACCCATGCGCGACAACTTTTATATCACCGGCGGCACACTGCCCCTTAACGCGGATTTTATGTCGCGCGCTGCGCCGACACGGATTTGCTGGCAGCGCTGCGGCAGAGCGAGTTTTGCTACGTCCTCAACACGCGGCAGATCGGCAAATCCTCCCTCATGGTGCGAACCGCGCAAGCCTTGCGCGCGGAAGGCGTTCGCGTCGCCGTCCTTGATTTGACCGCTATCGGCCAGAACGTGAGCGTGGAAGCGTGGTACGATGGCCTGCTCACCCTGATCGCCGAGCAATTGCATCTGGAAGACGAATTGGAAGCCTTCTGGCTGCGGCATGAACGTCTGTCACCGATGCAGAAGTGGATGATGGCTCTGCGCCAGATCGTTTTACAGGACGCTCACCCCATCTGCATCTTCGTGGACGAGATCGACGCGGTTCGCAGCCTGCCGTTCTCCACCGATGAATTTTTCGCCGGTATCCGCGAGTGTTACAACCGTCGCGCGCAGGATGTCGCCTATACGCGCCTTACCTTTTGTCTGCTCGGCGTAGCGGCCCCCACCGACTTGATCCGCGACCCTCGCACCACGCCCTTCAACATCGGCACCCGAATAGAACTGACCGATTTCACCCCGGAAGAAGCCGCGCCACTCGCACAGGGATTAGGAGAAAGGAGAAAGGAAACAGGAGAAAGCAGCGAGGCACAGACTTTCTCATTTCTCCTGTTTCCTTTCTCCCCGGCTTCAACCCTGAATTGTATTTTGTACTGGACGGACGGGCATCCTTACCTGACGCAGATGTTGTGCCGGGCGCTTGCGGAGCAGACGGGCGAACAGACGGCGCAGGCAGAACCGTTGACTCGGCGGGATGTGGACAGCGCGTGTGAAGCCCTGTTCCTGAGCAAGCGGGCACAGCTGGCAGACGACAATCTGGCGTTCGCGCGCAGTCGCCTGCTGCATGGGGACGTGGACAGGACTGCTCTCCTCGATTTGTACCGCCAACTGCTGCGCGGCCGCAAATTCCGGGATGACGCCACCAATCCTCTGCACGACGTGCTGCGCCTGTCCGGGATCGTCAAAGTAGTGGAGGGAGATTTGCGAGTGCGAAATCGCATCTACGCGCAAGTCTTTGATGTGGCGTGGGTCGAGCAGCACCTCCCTGACGCGGAACTCCGAAGACAGAAGCAAGCCTTCAAGCGGGGTCTGTCCCTGGCAGGAGCAATTTCCGGCCTGGTGCTGAGTGTCGTTGCCTCCCTCGCTGTGTGGGCTGTCCACAACGCCCGCGTTGCGCGTGACGAAACCGACCGCGCCAATCGCAACGCTTTGATTGCCACCCGGAAGACCGAAGATGCGAACAAGAGCGCGGAGAACGCCCGGAGGAGCGAGGCAGTCAAGTCGGACGCGCTGATAAGGGCTAAGGCCGCGGCAAAAGGCTGAAGATGCCAAAACAGAAGCCGTCCGGCAGACGCAGAGGGCGCGGGACGCCGCCGTCCGCGAAGTGAAGCAGAGTGAAGCGGCAAAACGGTCCGCTCACGCTGCCAACAACGCTCGTCACTCTGAGTCAAAGGCCAAAATTGCCGCACAGCGTAACGCCGCAGAAGCCAACCGCAACCTGTATGTCGCGGACATGGCTTTGATACAGCGCGATTGGGAAACCAACAGCATTGGAAATTTAAGGGAACTGCTCGACCAGACTAGTGCGCGCGGGCGCGGCATGTTCGAATGGGAGTACTGGAAATGGCTTTGTCATCGAGACAAGCTCACCCTCAACGGACATACCAGCGTTGTCAAGTCTGTTGCGTTTTCTCCCGATGGCAAGCGTCTCGTTACGGGCAGTTATGACAAAACCGCAAAGGTGTGGGACGCACAGACAGGTCAGGAACTGTTCACCTGCAAGGGGCATACCTCCGCCGTTGTGTCCGTCGCAGTCTCTCCTGATGGCAGGCGCATCGCAACCGGCAGTGAAGATAAGACAGCCAGGGTGTGGGACGCGCAGACAGGCAAGGTGCTGCTGACGCTTAATGGACATACCAGCGTTGTCGCGTCTGTTGCGTTTTCTCCTGATAGCAAGCGACTCGTCACGGGCAGTAACGACACAACGGCAAGAGTGTGGGACGCACAGACAGGTCAGGAACTGTTCACCCTGAATGACCATTCTACAGATCCGTTGTTTACTCTCCTGACGGCAAGCGCATCGCAACAGCCGGTGGAAATGACATAACGGTACGGGAGGCCGCAACCGGCAAGGCGCTCAACACACTGTTTTTTGCGTCCGTCGATCCCATCGTCTTCGTTTCCGACAGCGAACTCCTTGTCAGCAGCCGCAGCAACGAAGGCGTAAGCGTATGGGACGTGACAACCGACAAAGCGACTCGCGTACCTCTTGAACATACCGGCGGCATTACATGTATCGCCTTCTCGCCTAATCTTGGGATTGTCGCAGGCCGTGAAGACAGCACAGCAATCGTGTGGAGTAGAAAGGCTGGACAGGACGGCACAGCATGGGATGCGGATTACCGCAATCCGCTTACCCTCAAGGGACATAAGTATCACGTTTTGGGGGTTGCGATTTCTCCTGATGGCAAGCGAATTGCTACCGGCAGTATGGACGGTACGGCAAAGATATGGACGCCACAGAGCAGCCGGGAGTCTCTTACGCTTCGCAAAGAATCCAGCAATGTCTACACAGTTGCCTTTTCTCCTGACAGCAAGCGGCTTGTAACAGGCGGGCTCAAATTCGCTATGTGGGACACAACAACAGGAAAGGAAATCCTGACACCCATACAGAGATTTGCAAAAGGCGAAGTAATAAATGCTGCGGCCTTTTCTCCGAATGGCAAGCGGCTTGTAACGGGCAGCGCAGACTACACCGCAAAAGAATATACAACCAGGGTGTGGGAGGTGGCAACCGGCAAGGAACTTCTCAAACTCAAAGGGCATACATCTCCAGTCGAGTTTGCCGCTTTCTTCCCGGACGGGAAACGCATCCTCACGGCAGACAGCTGGGGTAAAACCGTCCACGTTTGGGACACGATTACGGGCAAGGAACTTCTCAATCTCAAAACAGACACGCGCAATTACACCTCGGCAGCCCTGTCTTCTGACGGCAAGCGCATCGCTATAGGCGGCAGGAATAGAGTGGTGAAGGTATATGATGCCGTCACCGGCAAGGAGATTTTCAGTCTCACCGGCAAGGAACTTCCCGGATTCACAGGACTTTCAGCCGACGTTAGAGCGGTTGCTTTCTCTCCGAATGGCAGGCAGCTTGCAGCGAGCAGCGAAGACGGCATAGTGAGCGTATGGAACGTGGCAACAGGAAAGGAGCAGTTCATCCTGAAAGGATATGTCAGCCTAGTCAGTTCTGTCGCTTTCTCCCCGGACGGCAAACGCATCGCTACGGGCTATGCAGATAAAACGGTGAAGATATGGGACGCCCACAGCGGCCAGGAACTGCTCACGCTAAAAGGCTTTACAGGCTCGGGAGAACTCCAGGTGGTTGCTTTCTCTCCTGACGGCAAGCGTCTCGTAATCGGCTCTTACGATGGCGCTAAAATATGGTTTGCCGATGCCACGCACATTACCTCATCACCGTAACTCTGTTCCGAGTACAGGATAATATTCAACGCAGATATGGTTCCTCCTTACAGCCGGGGGCTTGTCTGTCGATCTCTGGCACAATGCGTCTTCGCCATAAGTGACACATTCCCGAAAATCTGGACTGTTTGGAAGGTGAGGAGCGGGCATATCTTGAACTTTCCTTCTGAATGAACCAGACCATGAAGAAGAGTTCACGCAGGAACAGATCGTCGCCACCTTGAGGTTGGTGGAAGGCGGCACGTTGGTCGCCGACGCCTGCCGTAAACCTGGCATTACGGAACAGACATTTTATCGCTGTACCTGTATAATCTGGAGCGCGAAACGGAGGACGAAGCGTTTGTGTGTTCCCTGACCGAAAAAGGCGGTTCCGGCTTGACAGTGATGGGCGCAACCTTTGCAGAGCGCGGATTATACGCGGGGCGACTTTTCGCCGCAGGGGAACCAGTTTGCCGTAACAACCGAAAACCGCGCCGCGCCGGTTTTAATCCTGCTCTTTTGCCGACGCCCTGAGCAGTTGTTCCTGCGGCCTCTCCTGCGTTCCCACAGCCGCTCGCAGCAGCACGGCCCCTTGCGCCTGAATGGGTTCCTGACTGGCGCGTACCAGGCTGTTGAGGGTGGGTAGGTTGGCAGTGTTGGCGCGGGTGAGGGGAATGCCCATTTCCATTTCTTTCGCCTGCTTGAGAATAAGTAAAGCCGACTTGCGGAAAAACCAGGTTCCTGCACAGAGCGCGCTGAGGATAACAAATCCGAGCATGGCACTCAACTGGAAAATTACTATGTCATCAGAAGTGCCTACCTTCTGTTTGTAGAGCATCAGAGTCTGCCAGAAAACGACGAGCAAAGACACAGCCAAAAATCCACACACAACCGCAGAGACATACAGCCCTGTTCCCAGCAAACCTTGTCCGGCTCGCTGGCTCTGTCTCTTCGCGTATTCGCCCTTGCTCACAATCAGCTTGCCCGCTTCCTGTACTTGCTTCATGCTCGCCGCTCCTCAGACAGTACATGCCCCGGACACACATGCCTTTCAACCGCGTCAGGACGCGCAGAGAGCGCGTTAAACTGGCGGCGGCAATTTGGCAGTGTGCTGTTCCTCGTCTGGTCCTTGCAGCGGGGCGCGATTCCTCACAGATGCGCCGGGGGCCTTGTGCTGAATAGGGACGTGAACGCCGCCAGGAACCTTCTTACTTAAAATCGCTGTGGAGCAATACAGTGCTCCCGCTTGACGGGATAGAAGCCCCGGCGTAAACGCCGGGGGAGTGGTCACTGTGCTAAAGAGGCATTTAGTCTGTTCGCTGGCGTCAGGAAACGCGGCGCTTTCGGGCGCGGCGCAGCAATAATCCGCCGCTAACTACCATGCCGGTCAGCAAAGCCACGCTGCCGGGTTCGGGCGTGATCTGTATCAGCAGGCCATGATCCGCGCCGTTGGCATCCTGATAGAAGCCGACGATCTGGTTGTGGTCGTTGATGGCGCCGTATGTTACGTTTGTGAACTGCGCGCCCGGATATTGCAGCGTGTAGTACGTCCCGTGATCGTAGAGGAAACCGGCTTGATCGGCGCTATTATTAAAGAAGTACCGCCCCGTAATCATTCCGCTGGAATTAATACCTGAAGGGCGGGTCGAGTCCGCGCCCGGAAGGCTGAGGTAGGTGAACGTTCCGCCCTGATTGAACGCGCCTTGAATGTTTCCGTTGGCATCCAGATAGCTTCCCACGTAATCGCCGCTGTCATTGACGCCGAGCAAAAAGAAATCCTGCGTCGCGCTGATGGGAACCGAAGCGACATCCGCGAACGTGTCCGTGTTGAGATTGTAGATGGCTCCATGCACAACATTGGAGGCATCATGGTATTGCGAGGCTACCAGGCCGGAATCGGTCACAGCGCTAAAACCAGGAGGGCCTTTTATGGGATGGGTAGGCGTAGGAATGATGAACGCGCCATTGCGGTAGATGTAATCAATGAGGCTATCGGTAGATGCCTGGTAATAACTGCCCACCATCACGCCCGAAGAATTGACTGCGTGGAGATACGTGTAGTCGCCAGCGACAGCGCCCGGATAGTTGAGATGGGTGTAGCTGCCATTCTGAAGGACGAAGGCTGAACCCATGTTTGCGTCTACATCATAGTCGCCAACGATGGTTCCGTTGTTGCTGATGCCGTGGAAGTACGTGCCATAGCCTATATCGCCCGTATATGCGCCCGGTACATCGAAGGACGTGTACGTAAACGTGAGCTGCGCCGACGCGGGACGGCAGGCGGCGAGAGCCAGTGCGCCCAGAGCGAACGCGCCCAAAAGTGAAATACGAGTGCAAATCATGGTTTCTCCCTGTGTACGGCAAAAGCGACGGCAAAAATAAGAGCGGCCTGCGCAAAGCCGGTGTCCTGCAAAACTGCTGCGGAAATGGGCAGGCCGTTTTTGTACCGGAACCGGATACGCGTCCGGGCGTATCCGGCAGGCACAAACCTATTCTAAACCATTTCGCGTGACGCTAACGTGACCAGCGTGACAGAGTTTTTATTTTAACGTGACCAGATGAGCAGGAAACAAAGCGCAGGCAGGCGAATATCAATATGTGCAGGCAAAAACTGTGTGACGGACAGGGCTTTGATGCAGCGCGGCAAACAGGCATGGGGCAGATACAGCAGCAAAGGCAGGGAAAAGAAAAGTTGGCCTCCTCCGAACTCACGCTGCGTCTTTTCGGCGCGCTGGAAGCATCCATTGACGATAAGCCATTAACCGGATTGCATCTGCGCGAAGGGGAGCGCCTGCTGGCGTATCTCGCCCTTCGGCACGGGCAACTCGTCACATACCGGCAGCTCGCCCTGCTGTTCTGGCCGTCCGAAGCGCAACAGAACGACGAATATGCGGGCGGCGACTTTCCCTCCACGCGGCAGGGCGTTCGCGCCCTGCGCCGCGCGCTGGGCGATCACGAGTGGCGGGTGGAAAGCGCGGGCCGGGGCGTGATACGCTTCAATCTCGATGACGCGAACGTGGATTTGCTTCGGTTTGAACAACTGGCACAGTCGGAAATCAACGCGGCAGGGTGGCGGGAAGCCTTACAACTCTGTTCCGCGCCTCTCCTTGACGGCTGGCGCGAAACATGGGCAGTGGAAGCCCGCGCCCGCTGTCAGCGTTCCCACGCACGTATAACCGCATTGCTGGCGTCCCTGCCCGCGCCGGAGGGAGACAAGGAGATAGGGAGACAAGGAGAAGAGGAGAAGATACAAGATACAAGATACAAGATACAAGAAGGGGAGGCTTCATCCTTCATCCTTCATCCTTCATCCTTTCCCCTCGACGCCGATGGCGGAGCCGTGCCGCTGAATTCGCCGTTTTATATTCTGCATGACACCGATGCCAATTTTGCGCAGGCGATTACGCGACAGGACAGCATCGTGCTTGTCAAGGGGGCGCGGCAGGTGGGCAAAACCAGCCTGCTGGCGCGCGGTTTGCAGACGGCGCGACAAAACGGCAGCCGCGTCGTGATGACCGACTTCGACAGCCTTTCCCAGACGACGCTCGGTTCCTCCGATGCGCTGTACCGCGAACTGGCGCAGGAGATGGCGGACCAGCTCGCATTGGATACCGACCCGGAAGCGCATTGGAATCCCAATCGCAGCGCCAATCGCAATCTGGAGCGCTTTTTGTGCAACGTCGCCTTAGCCGCTTCGGACACGCCGCTCGTGTGGGGACTGGATGAGGTGGACAGGCTGTTTACCCTGCCGTGCGGCAATGAAGTGTTCGGCTTGTTCCGCTCCTGGCACAATCGCCGCGCCCTGGACCCGGACGGCCCCTGGTCCCGGCTTACGCTTGCCATTGCCTACGCGACGGAAGCGCATTTGTTTATTCAGGACCTCAACCAGTCCCCGTTCAATGTCGGTACGCGCTTGCAGCTTGACGATTTCACGCCGGACCAGCTTGCCGACCTGAACCGGCGCTACGGCAGCCCGCTTTCAGAGTGGGAAGTGTCGCGTTTTTACGACCTGATCGGCGGGCATCCCTACCTGGCGCGGCGCGGCTATGATACAATGGTAACGCGCCAACTCCCTCTGGATGCGCTGGAAGCCGAGGCCGATCAGGAGAACGGGCCGTTTGGCGAACATCTGCGCCGAATGCTTGCCGCCCTGTCCCGCGCCCCGGAATTGAAAGAAGCGGTACGCGCCCTGTCCCTCGGGCAACGCTGCGCCACGCCGGAAACCTTTTACCGATTGCGCGCGGCGGGCGTCCTGACAGGCGCATCTCTCGAAGAAGCCCGCTTCCGCTGCCGCCTGTACGCCATCTTCCTGGCGCGGCATCTGCGCTGAAGTCTATTTTATAGCGATGAGGAAAATGATGATTCTGGTTATTGATAATTACGACAGTTTTACCTATAATCTGGTGCAGTATCTGGGCGAACTTGGCGCAAGCGTGGACGTGCGGCGCAACGACCGCATTACGCTGGACGAGATTGCTGACCTCAACCCGGAGGGTATTCTGATTTCGCCCGGCCCCTGCACTCCCAATGAGGCCGGGGTTAGCGTGCCGCTGATACAGCGATTCGCGGGCGAGATACCCATTTTTGGCGTGTGTTTGGGGCATCAGAGCATCGGGGCGGCGTTCGGCGGCGACGTGGTGCGCAATGACCGCATCATGCACGGCAAAACGTCGCTGATTCACCACGAGGGCAAGGGCGTGTTTCGTGGCCTGCCGCAGCCGTTCGAGGCGACGCGCTACCATTCCCTCGTTATCAAGCGCGACACCATGCCTGCCTGTCTGGAAATCACGGCGGAAACCGCCGAGGGCGAAGTGATGGGCGTCCGGCATCGGGAATACGCGGTAGAGGGCGTTCAATTCCACCCCGAATCCGCGCTGACTGCCAGCGGCAAAGACCTCCTCCGCAATTTCCTCCAGCAAGCCTCTTAATACATTCTAAGTTTCGTTTGCCCCGTCCGCTGGTATAATGGCGTTGCGCATCATTGATCGCGCTTCCAATCCTTCCTCCTGAAAGGGAAAACCACATGAACACGAATCGTACTCTGCGGACGGCCCTCGGCAGTCTTGCCCTCGTTAGCCTGCTTTGCGCCGGAACCGCAACCGTCCGGGCGCAGCAAACGCCCAAAACCAAATTGTCCTCCACACAGGCGGAAGCCGTCGCGCTGAAGAAATACAAGAGCGGCAAGGTTCAGGGCAAAACCGCGCTCGAAAACGAAGAGGGCAAGTGGGAATACGCCGTGATGGTCAAGGCCGGCGGCAAAACGCATGAAGTGATGGTCAACGCCAACACGGGCAAGATCGACTCGGAAGAGACGGTCACCGCCAAAGAAGAAGCGGCGGAAAAAAAGGCCGAAGAAGCCAAAAAGACGGGCAAGAAGACCGGCAAAATGGACAAATCCGGCAAGGGCGCGAAAGCCTCCAAATCGGAAGCGGGCGAAAAGGGCGAAGCCGGAGAAAAAGGCGAGAAGGGCGAGAAGGGCGAGAAGGAATAGTTTTCTCGCGATAGATACTTATGAACTTACTTGAAGGGTTGCGGGTGGCCCTGCGCGGGCTTGCCAGCAACAAAATGCGAACCGCGCTCACCATGCTCGGCATGATTATCGGCGTCGGCGTGGTGATCGTGGTTGTCGCTATCGGAGAGGGCGCGACCCAGCGGGTGACAGAAACTGTCAACTCGCTGGGAACCAATCTGCTTTCCGTTTCCACCAATCGCAACCGCCTGCGCGTCGGCACGGTGACGTCCCGCGCGGCCACAATTGCCAACGGCGCAATCGCCAACAGCGTCGCGCCCAACCGCCTGACGCTTGCGGATGCCAATGCCATCGCCAAAAACTTCGCGCAGGCGGTAGACCGCGTCGCGCCGCAGATTGATTCGGGCGTTCAGGTGCGAATGGACAGCGTGGACGCCAACACAGATGTCATCGGAACCACGAGCGACTACCTGTATGTGAAGAATACCGAAGTGGCGTCCGGGCGTTTCTTTAGCGAGGCCGAACAGGAGGGCAGTTTCAAAGTCTGTGTCGCGGGCCAGACTATTGCCGAACATCTGACCGGGGACGCGCATACCGACCTGACAGGCCGAACCATCGCCATCAATCGGCAGAAGTTCCGCGTCGTGGGGATGCTGGCCCCCAAAGGCTCAACCTCATGGGGACAGGATCAGGACGACGTTGTTCTGGTTCCCGTGACAACGGCCATGCGGCGTGTTCTGAACCGGAACTACCTCAACGACATTCTAATACGCTGCACCACGCAGGACATGATGCCGCTGGCGCAGGAGCAAATTTCCAGTTATCTGCGCGTTCGCCACCGACTGACGCCGCCCTTTCCCGACAACGACGATTTCCGAATCCGCAGCCAGACGGAACTGATGGAGTCGCAGCAGAGCATTACGGGAACCATGACCACGCTGCTTTCCGCCGTCGCGGTTATCTCGCTCGTTGTGGGCGGCATCGGCATTATGAACATCATGCTCGTATCCGTAACAGAACGAACCCGCGAAATCGGCATCCGCAAGGCTATCGGAGCCACGCCCCGCGATATTATGATGCAGTTCCTCATCGAGTCCGCGATTATCTCGCTGCTCGGCGGCCTGCTCGGAATCGTTATGGGGGTTGGGATTGCGCAGATATTGGCGTATTTCTCCGGGTGGAGCGCGGTTGTCAACCTGACGGCGGTATTTGTCGCGCTGATGGTGTCTGCCGGTGTCGGCCTGTTCTTCGGCATCTACCCGGCGAACAAAGCCTCCCGCCTGCACCCCATTGAAGCCCTGCGCTTCGAGTAATTGCTGATTGTGAATTAACCTTATGAACTCCGTTCGCTTTAACAGAGGAAGATCAATCGACTCCCCTTCTCCCAGGCTTTATTGGGAGAAGGGGCCGGGGGTTGAGGGCAATCCTACGGTTTGCTCAGGCGGCTTTGCATATTTTTGAGGTCTTTGTAGGCTTCCTGAAACGCATCGGCGTTGGTCTGGTCAATGGCTTCGGGCGCGAGTTCTTCAATCAGGGCCAATCGATTCTCAATGCGGGGCAGGTCCGCGCCTGTCAGTTGTTTGGGGTTGGCAAAGCCCTCTTCGTTGAGGTCTTCGATCAGGTCTTTGCGCTGTTTGGCGGGCATGTTGGGGTCGTTGATGGCGCTAATCCAGACGGCCTCCGCTTCAGGATCGGTTCCCACTTTGCCCAACGCGATGCGCGCTTCCTGCGCCGTAAATACCTGCGCGGCAACAGACGGAGCCGAATTCTGCATAATCGGCAGGGCGGGGGCAGGCGGGGCTTCCTGTACCGCGACGGACGATTTGGAAGCGACGGCTTTACGTGCCGGCGGCGTTTCCGGCAGTAATATTGGCTTTTTGAACGCCTTCGCAGGCTTCGTGGGGCGCATGACAGCTACAGCATGAACATCGGCCTCGCGGGTCACAGGCGCGGCATCCCGAATTGCCTCATTGACCACAGCCGAAACGGGCGGCGCGGATTGCCTCTCTTTATATACGGACGCAGTTTCCCGCGCGGGAACAGTCTGCGTTGTATGGCGCGGGGCCAGCAGCAGGCAGCCAATCCCCGACAGGGTCGCGCCTGCCAGCATTGCATAAAGAAGGTCTTTTCTAAGCATTCTGATCGTTCTCCGGCTTTAAAGGGTGTTCAACGCTCTTGTCGCGCTATCAGAGTAGCACAAATCTATAACGTATATTCTAAGAAAATTCTAAGCCCACTGTGAGACTCTTCCGTATATCATGGTGGATGAGACACTGCAATCGTGCCTGCTCTGGCAGACATGCGCCTTCAGATGAAAGGAACACGCTTGTATGAACACGCTTTCCCGTTCGCGCATCTTGCTCTACTGTGCTACGCTGGCAACGCTGTCCGGTTCCTCTATGCAACTCCTGCGCGCGCAGATCGAACCGTCTACCCCTGCCAAAACAGCGGAATTGCGCTTTGCCAACCCCACCGCGATTACCAACGCCTACCTGCCGTTGAACAGCCTGCATCAGGACATACTGACGGGCAAAGAGGACGGCAAGACCCTGCGCGTGGAACGCGGCATGAAGCCGGGTTCGCGCGCGTTTACCATTGACGGGCAAAAGGTGGAAGCCCGTATCATGGAAGACCGCGAGTTCGTGGGCGGCAAACTGAAGGAAATTACGCTGGACTACTTCGCGCAGTCCGATGCCGGGGCCGTCTACTATCTTGGCGAAAAAGTGGATATGTACCGCGATGGCAAAATCATCGGACACGAGGGCGCGTGGCTGGTCGGAGAACACAGCGCAAAGCCGGGACTGCTGATACCCGCGCATCCCAAAGTGGGCGACAAGTTCCGTTCCGAAGATGTGCCCGGTATCGCGGTCGAGGACGATGAGGTCGTATCCGTCGAGGAAACCGTCACGATTCCCTCCGGCGCGTACAAACATTGCGTCAAGGTTAAGGAAACCGTCAGCGGCGAAGCCCCGGAGTACAAATATTATGCGCCCAACATCGGCGTTGTCCGCGAAGTTCCGAGTGGCGGGGACGTGAAATTGATTTCACATAAGTAAGCGTTACCGTCAAAGGTCGTAGGGACACAACATGTTGTGTCCGCATTGGCACAACAAGATGGGACACAACATGTTGTGTCCCTACCGGTATGTTGCGATCATCACTTAGGATCGTGCTTGCCTGCGTTTTTGTATCCGCCTGTATTAACGCTCAACGCTTTGATTGATAAGGTGCGCCAGATAGCCCGCGCCGAAGCCGTTGTCTATGTTGACCACCCCTACACCCGTCGCGCACGAATTCAGCATCGTCAGCAGGGCGGATAATCCCTGAAAACTCGCGCCATAGCCGATGCTGGTCGGGACGGCGATTACGGGACGCGATACCAGCCCGCCCACTACGGAAGCCAACGCGCCCTCCATCCCCGCCACCACAACCAGCACATTGGCCGCATACAACCGTTCTTGATTATTCAGCAGGCGGTGTATACCCGCTACGCCCACATCGTACAGCCGTTCGACCGTACTCCCCATCTCCGAGGCCGTTATCACCGCTTCTTCCGCAACCGGCAAATCCGCCGTTCCCGCAGACACGACGAGAATGGTTCCGAGGGTATTGGGAGAAGGCAGGGATGAACTGGATTCGGCTTCATCCTTCATCCTTCCGCCTTCATCCTTTTCTTTTACTACTAACATCCGCGCCAATTCGTGATAAACAGCGTTGTCGGGAAACTGGTTCAGCACGGCCTGCGCGACTTCGGGCGAGGCGCGGGACGCCAGCACTTTGGGAGCGCGGAGTATGAGGCGATCCAGAATGGCAAGGATATGTTCGGTTGTTTTGCCCGGACAGTACACCACTTCGGGAAAACCGTTGCGCAGGGCGCGGTGGTGATCCAGTTTGGCAAAACCCAAATCTTCATACGGCAGGGAACGCAGGAGAGCCATCGCCTCTTCAATCGAGGTTTCGCCCCCCCGCACATGTTCCAGCAATTGTCGGAGTCGTTCGGCATCCATAGTTTTAGTGAGGAAGATACGAGATACGAGATACAAGAAGGGGACAGACTTCATAAACCGTATGATGTGTCAACTCTTATGCTCGTATCTCGTATCTCGTATCTCCTACCTACTTTCCTGTCGGTCCGGGTTGAGGCGGCGGCGGCTTGACTTCCTGCGCGCCTTTGGGCGGGGCGAAGGTGAAGACGCTGTCGGCAATGGGCGCGTTGATGGTTTCGGATTTCACCAGCGTTTGGGCAATCATCGTCTGCTTGCCGTTGGATTGGGTGATTTTGGCCTCTTTAACGCGATACGTCGCTTTATCCACGTAGATCAAGACGGTTGTAGTTACGTCTTTGGAGGGCGGCGTCAGTTGCAGCGTAAAGCAGGGGACGCCGCTGATGGTGGCCGGGGCCAGCAGTTTGTAATACGAAGCCTTCGGGTCCATGCCGCCGAACGGCAGGCCGTACTTCATCCCCATAATCGGAAAGATGTTGGGGTTGTGCGGCTGCTTGACATACTGGTTGGTCCCCACGTCCATCATGTAACTGGCCTGCCCGTCGTCCACCACCATCGCGCCCTGTTTTCCGGTCGGGGTGGGAACCAGTTTGCCGTCTTTGGTACGCATCATCGGCTTGCCGGGCGTTTTGGGCGTCACGACAAGATTGGCCTTTTTGCCGGGAATGAACTGGCCTTCCGTGGTCACGTTGCTGCTCTGTTTATCCATTGTCATCGTGGTTTGCAGCGAAAGCTTGATGGTTTTCAGGTTGTGGTAGGCCGCGTTGGTTTTGGCGACAATGGCTTTCACGTCCTGCGCCTGCGCGGTTTGAACGGCCAGCAGCGTAAAGGCCGCGCCTGCGACCATTCCGAATAGTTTCTGCATCAGTATTTTGAGTTCCTTATTCAACTTGGGTTATTTAGTGTGGCTTGCGCCGCTTCCCGCCATGCCGAGCATAGCGACCTGCAACGGGTTTGCGGAAGCGTCCGCTGTGGCCGGTATCTGTTTCGCGCCATGCGGCGGCGTGAATTTGAACAGGCTTTCCGGCACATCCCTGTTGAAGACTTCGCTTTTTATCGCGGCGACAATGTTAAATCCACTGTTCGCGACATCGTTTCCGGCCTCGAATTTCATAATCTGGTACGTATTCTGATTGATATAACTAAGCATAACAATGCTGTTATCTTTGTCGCCGACCCGTGAACGCACCACATAAGCAGGCTGGCCGTTGAGCGTGACGGGCGGCAGCAGGTCACAAGGTTCTGTTGTGGAATCGGCAAGAAACAGGAGCGAAGATCGGCTGCTCGCGGCTCTTTTGGTGTACTCTTGGCCCGCCAGAGAGTATTCGGCTTTGCCATCGGAAACGACTAGCATCCGCATTTTTCGAGCGTCGCGTCCCAATTCGCCGATGCCTTGCCCGATGGGAATTAGTTCCATGCGGTACTGCTTGCCTACCCGCGTCATTTTCAGCGTAAAAGAGGCTGCGCCGCTGTCACTGGAGGCAATATCTATTGTGAATTCCACCTGCGCGGACTTTTCGCCTTTCGGCCCGATGTGGGCGCGTTCCCAAATCGAGCGGGCCATCTGCCGGTTGGTTGCCTGGGCCGCGCTTGCCGCCGGGTCTGCCGCCGAAGCGGTTCCATCGGCAGGATTCTGCTGCTGCGTCATACCGGTTGTCGTCAGCAGACACAAACCGGCGATTGCGAATGTTTTGCCCGTCAGGTTAATAGCTTTCATGGTCGTCCCCTTTTGACAAATGCGTCCAAAGTCCAATGAAGCGTACAGTGTATGCGCGGATGCGCGTTGCTGCTTCACTATAACCCGGATGCAGTGCCATTGTGACGGCATTTTTACGACGCGCGGCAATTAAGAGTAAGCAAAATTGTCTATTTCTTAATCATATGTATGGAAGAGAGCGGAACCAGATCGGGTTTTTTGGGCAGCGTGTCGTTCATTTTGCCGGAACGGTAGCCCTCCATATCAAGCGTGACATAGGTATAGCCGAGTTCCTTGAAGCGGGCGTTGACGGTTTCGCGCAGTTCTACAAGGCGAACAATGTCCTGCGGTTCCACTTCGATACGGGCGACCGTATCATGGTGGCGAACGCGGAACTGCCGGAAGCCGAGTTCGCGCAGAAACTTTTCACAGCCGTCCAGTTGCGCCAGCAGGGGAGCCGTGATCTCCGTGCCATACGGAAAGCGCGACGACAGGCAGGCAAACGAGGGCTTGTCCCAGTTGGGTACGCCTAAATGCAGGGCAAGGGCGCGCACGTCGGCTTTGGTCATGCCCGCTTCGCGCAGGGGACTGCGAACGCCGCGCTCTTCCGCCGCCCGGATGCCCGGACGGTGATCGCCCGGTTTGCCGTCGTCGGCATGGGAGCCGTCCACGATCCACGGAATGTCGCGTTCCCGCGCAACCGTTTGCAGTTCGCTGAACAGTTCGTTTTTGCAATGGTAGCAGCGGTTGGGCGTGTTGACGGCGAAGTTCGGGTTGGCGAGTTCATGAGTGCGAACGCGCGTCACGACCACGCCCATCGCTTCAGCCACTGTGAGCGCGGCATCCACTTCGCCTTGCGGAAACGCTTCCGAGTCGCCGGTCACGGCTACAGCGCGGTTGCCGAGAACGTCATGGGCCACTTTCAGCACAAGGGTACTGTCCACGCCGCCCGAATAGCCGATAACGCACCTGCCCATATCGCGCAAAATAGCCTGCAAGTCGGCGTATTTGGCGGCAAGATCGGCGGACAGGAGGGTTTCGTCCGCGTCGGCGCGACCTGATGTATGCAGCGCATTTAGTATATGTGGAGAAGCAAGGGTTGTCGAAGTTGTCACAATAGTTTCCTGAGTTTTCCGGGCCGGAATTTGTGTTCGTATTCTAATGTAGTGTTCGTATCTGATTATAGCACGAATGGGCGGCGGCGGCAATCCCATTGCGTACCCAATAGCTTCAAAAGGTAGTTTCAGGGAATACGAATAATTTTGCCGCCCGTCAGCAATCGAAACTTCTGTCCGCGCCATACGATGTTGCTGCCAAAAAAGCTGACGACGTACAGGGCGCTTTGCAGCAGATCACTCAGGGGCAGCAACAGCCAGCCGCGCCGCACACTGACATCATGGGTATATACGTTGGCAATCCATGTCGCGGCAGCAATGCGTACCGCGAGAACGCCAAACATGATAGAAATTCCGGGCGCGTTGAAGCCCATCGCCATGCCGAACAGCAGCGCGAGCGTGCTGCCCTGTGTGATGAACGCGCCCAGATACCCAATGGGACGGCAGGCGCGCACGGTTCGCGCCCAACGCAGCCGCCGCGCCCACATCGTATCGAATGGCTCGGCTCCTAATACATTCTCCACTACATAATTGGATAAGACAACCTGATACCCGGCATGTTTCACGCGGTTGCCCAACAAAAAATCATCGGCAAGGTCATCCAGAATGGCCTCAAAACCGCCGATTTCATCCAGAATAACGCGCGGAATGGCAATCGTTGCCCCAAATGCAAAATCAATTCCGCTCAACGCCCGACTGACCAACGCGCTCGGTATAAAATCCGCCCCAAATCCCAACGCTTCCAGATACGATGGCAAATTCTGCGGCAAAAACCCCCGATATGGACAGGTGACAAGGCCGACGGCAAAGGATGAAGGATGAAGGATGAGGGATGAATCCTCTCCTTCTCGTATCTCGTATCTCGTATCTCGTATCTTCCCCTCTTCTCCTCTTCTCCTTTTCTCCTTTTCTCCTTTTCTTTCCTCTTCCCGAAACGGCGCGACGACGTGACGCAAATAGTCCGGCCCGACGCGGATGTCGCTGTCGCACAGGACTAAAAGGCTATGCTTGGCGGCGGGGAGCATGGCGACGAGGTTGCACACTTTCAGGTTGTGGCCGCGAAGCGGGGCAGGCGGGGGAACGATAATGGTGATGTCGCGGTCTGGAAAGTCGCATTGAAGTTGGCGCACCACGCGAATGGCGGGGTCATTCGCATCCAGCACGCCGAATACGATTTGAACGCGATTGGTGGGATAGTCCAGACGGCAAAAACTGGCGAAGTTGTCGTAAGCGTAAGCGTCGTTGCCGCGCACGGGCTTGAGAATGGTGACGGGCGGCGTCCAGTCCGGGTCAATCACTTGTCGAACGCGATGCCACTGCCGCGCCGCCCACACGCACGCGCCCGCATACGCGCTGTACGCGAACAGGCACAGTCCGAGCAGGACGCGCAAAATCATCAGCATCATCTCTACCCATCCGTGCGCCATAGAATTAGCCGTCGCTCCCCAGTCCTACGATAATGACGCCGAGCGTGATAACGAACGTGCCGATCCATTTGGCTGTGTTCACGGTCTCATGCAGCAGATATTTTGCCAGCAGGGCGCCCAGCACATACGACATGGCGGTGAGCGGCAGCACAAAACTGAAATCGGCCAGTTTCAGAGAATACGTATAAAAGCCGAAATAGATAATCATCAGCAGCATGCCGCCCATCGTATAGCCGTTGACCAGAAACGAACGCATTACAACCGCAAACGTGCCGATCGGCATTTGCTTCATGCCTTTGGACAGCAACGCCTCACCCAGCGAAACGGCCCCCACCGACACCAGCATTATAAAAATAACTTTCCACTTGTTAGGGTTCATATTTCGTAATCGTAGCCGCCTGCATGCGCCCACTCGCTTTCTTTGATGCGCGGCAGTTGCCTGCCCGTCGTTTCTCCCTCCAGAAGATACTCCTCCGCGCGCCAGGCGTCCGTTCCGCCCGCCACGCTGCAAACCTGTTCAAACCCGCGCTGCGCCAGAAATTGCGCCGCGCGCAGCGAACGCGCGCCACCCTTACACACGATGTACAGCGGCCTGTCGCGGGGCAGCGCGTCCAGTCGCGTGGCGAGATCGGCCTGCGGCAGATTGATCGCGCCGGGTATGTGGCCGTTCGCAAACTCTTCCGGTTCGCGCACATCCAGCAAAACGGACGTTTCAGGCCGAGCGGTAAGAGTGGCAATATTCGCTTCCGGCGCGTTTCGCGTTCCGTCCAGCATGGCCCAGGGCATATCGGCCTGTCCGCGACTGGTGGCCTCCACAGCAGTCATGTTGAGCGGGCGCGGCGGGATTTCGCGGGTTAGATACTCAATAAAGTCGGCCCGGTTCAGGCGGGCAAGCGGATTATACAGGCGCTCGAAGCCGATGGTGGTACTGGGCCGCCCGCACATGCCCTTACCGCAGGGTCCCTCGAAATGGCCGGGAAAGACAGCCACCCAATCCGGCAGGCGCAGCAGGCGGCTCAAACTGTCGTACTGCGCGGCGGCATCCCCGCCCCCGAAATCGGGACGCCCCACATCCCCCACAAGCAGCGAATCTCCGGTCAGAACCATGGACGGCTCCGGGCTGCGAAGCGGGTTGATGACCAGCAGGGAGATCAATTCCTGCCGGTGTCCGGGCGTATGCAAAACGCGCAGGCGCAACTGTCCGAGTTCCACCTCCTGATTGTCGCGCAGGGGGAGGAACGGATAGGACGCGGGCGAGTTCTCGTGCATCAGCAGTTGCGCCTCGTGCCGCTTCGCCAATTCGCGCGCGCCCGAAATATGGTCGGCGTGAACGTGCGTATCAATCACATAGCGCAGCCGCAGCCCGCGCGTTTCCAGCAGGGCCGTATACGGTTCGATGTCCACAGCGGGGTCCACTATCGCGGCTTCGCCCGTCTGACACCCGATCACATAGGACGCGCAGCCATAGCGATCATTGAGCATCTGCTTGAAGTACATACGCGGTCCCTTTCTGGCGTTTAGATCATAAATTCGGCTTCATACCGGTCGGGTTCCTCAACGGCTTTCACTTCGACGGGGATGCTCCAGTTGGCGACGTAGCTTTCGCGGTCGGGCTGCTGCGTATTGGGCTGCATATTGCCCTGCGCGTCTATGGCGCGGCAAAGCAGGGTATAGCGTCCCGACTGCGGCGGCGTCCAGCGGTGTTCCCACAGCCGCCACCCGTAACGGGAATGGGGCGCGAGAAGCGTGGCGGGCTGCCAGTCTGTACCGCCCTCCGTACAAACCTGCACTTCCGAGATTTCCGCTTCGCCGCTCCAGGCCGCGCCGAAGATGCGGCAGGGTTGCCCCACGCGCACAATCGCGCCATTGACCGGGCGGGCGATCTGCGCTTTTACGGCCATTTCCGACAGCGGCACAAGAATCGGTTCGCCGAAACTGCGCTCCCATCGGAAATAGTCCCGCGCCTGCCAGTACCCCAGAAACGGACGCTCTACCACATAAATATGCGTGATCCATTTCACCCATGCCATGCCAAACCAGCCGCCCACAACGCCGCGCAAAGGAAATCCGTGTTCCGGCGTCAATGCTTCGTCGTTCATGGCATAGGCGAGCAACGCGCCATCGCTCATCGCCTTTTCCAGCGGCAGGCTGCGGGCAAAGGCAATGGAGCCGGGTGACGCGGTTTTTTTGCCCCCATCCACAATGCCCCTGTCCGCCCCCACCAAAACCACTTCCATTCCCGATTGTTTTACGCCCGCCTTCGCCAGAACGTCGCGCAGGCGAACGCCCGTCCACGCGGCGTTGCCAATCGCGCCGTTCTGCCATTGCAGCCCCTCTCTTACCGGCTCGTAAAAGACGCGCCCGTTTCCGGCGCACTCCATCACGGCGGCAAACGTTGCGGAGGGCATGGCTTTGAGATCAGCGAGGCAGAGTTCCAGCGGCGTTTCCACCGCGCCTTCGACGCGCAGCCGCCATGTGGACTTCGTCCAATTCCGGCGCGGCGAAGTGGCTGCGGACATAAAACTGTTCTGTGGGAACCAGCCAGTCGGCAAGCGTGGAAAACTGATATTCCAGATTGAGCGGCGATTTCTGCCGCACCACCAGCCCCGGTTGTTCGCTGCGCCGCATGGCCTGCTCCCTGCCGCTTTGTTCTGCTGAAGTTGCTGACGCGGCCATCTCCTTGCAGGATTGCGCCTGTAGGGTCAACGCGGCCACTATGTCTTATATCATACCCCAAAGCGTACCTGTAGGCAAAATAAGGAAGGAGTGTCAGGCGTGGATGTCGAAGTACGCTCTTGCCATGACACTTTTATCAGCCTTCAAACCAGCCTGTCTGCTTTCGCGCATCGCGCTTTTATTCGGCGCGTTGCCCTGCGCCGTTCTCCTGTTCGTTACGCCCGCAACGGCGCAGCGGCATCCGCCCGAATTGCGCGGCATGTTCCCGGTCGGGGGCAGTCAGGGCGCGACCACGCAGGTCACGATTGGCGGCATGAGCCTGCGCCACGCCCAAAACATTTTTTTCGACCGTCCGGGCATTACGGCAGTCATTTTGCCCGAAGTCAATTCCACCCTTGCCCCCGCCACATTGGACACGGACGGCAACCCCAACATCGTTGTGGCGATCACGGTGGCGAAATCGGTTCCGCCCGGAGTGTGCCATTTCCGCGTTCAGTCGCCCTCCGGCCTGTCCGATGTGGGCGCGTGGATGATAGGCCGCGACCTGCCGCAAACCGGAGAAAAGCAGCCCCATAACGACCTGAACACGGCGCAGGTTGTGACGCTGCCAATGGCGGTGAACGGGCATATCGCTACGCCCGGTGAACAGGACGTGTACCGCGTTCCATTGACGGCGGGGCAGGCGTTTGTGGCGGAAGTTCAGTCCAGCCGCGTGGGACTGCCGCTCGATTCGCTCTTGACTCTGCGGGACGCGAACGGGCAGCAGGTTGCCGACAACGACGACTATTACGGCTCCGATTCGCTGCTCGTCTACACGCCCAAAACGTCGGGAACCTACTATCTGACTCTGTCGAGTTCGGACGGAGGGGCCAGTCCAAGCCATGCGTACCGGCTGGAAATGGGCGTATTGCCCCTGCTGACTTCCGTGTATCCCGCCGGGGCGCAGGCCGGACAAAGCGCGACGGGACAGGCAATCGGCTTCAATCTCGGTAGCGTTTTCGACAGAACTTCGGCTCAACCCGTGTCCCTGAACACTGCGGAACCCGCGGGAGTGGCCTCGACTTTCCTCAACAACGCGCCCGCCGGCCCCATCTCCAACAGCCTGCCAACCCTGCTGACCGGGCTTCCCACATTCACGGAAAAGGAACCCAACGACAGCCGCGCATCCGCCATGCCAATTGCCATCCCCTGCCTTGTCAACGGGCAATTCTGGCGCGAATCGTTCAAGAACGGGCGGAATGGAGCGAGTGTCGCCGCGCCGGACGTGGACGTTTTCAAGTTTACGGGCGTGGCGGGCCAGCGGGTGGTGATTGATGTCATTTGCCAGAAATTAGGTTCGCCCGCCGATCCGATTGTCACCCTGCTCGGCCCGGACGACAAGCCGATAGCGGAAAACGACGACACGAACGGGCGCGACTCGCATCTGGATATGGTACTGCCCGCCGGGGGAGAGTACGCGCTTCGCATTGCGGAAGCGCGGGGGCGCAACAGTCCCGCGCATGTCTATTGCCTGACGGTACAAACGCCATTGCCCGGTTTTGCCCTTGCGACGGAAACGCGAGAACGGGCTGTCGGGCAGGGAAACGCCGTGCCGCTTGAAGTGGCCGTAACCCGCGACCGTTGGGACGGGCCTGTTGCGTTAAGCATACGGGATTTACCTCCGGGCGTGACGGCCTCGACGTGTATTGTGCCGCCCGGAGTGGGGAAAGGGCTGCTCATTCTGTCGGCGGACAAAGCCGCGTCCCTGGCCGCGTTTCCGCTGCATATTGTGGGAACCGGGCAGGTGGGTGGAAAAACGGTGGAACGCGGATTGGAAAGCGCGGCAGATTGGGAATGGAAGACGATAGCGCGTTTCAACGTACCCGCGCCGCCTGGCCTGCCGATGTTTGCCACGCGCGAACCGTTCGAGATCGCGCCCACAACCGCGACAACAACCCTGTCCCTGACGCGGGGCGCAAGCGCAACTCTGAGCGTGAAACTGACGCGCCAGCCCGGTTACAGCAAGCCCGTGACCCTGCGGATAATGGGCCTACCCGATGGCGTAACAGCGGCGGACGTTGCCATTGCGGGCGACAAATCGGAAGGCGTCGTGGAACTGAAAGCCGCTCCCGCCGCCCGTTTAGGCGCAACCCCGATCACGGTGAGCTGCGTCGTCTCGCAAAGCCAGTTCGTGCAGCTCGACCGCGCCACGCCCGCCATTATGCTGACCGTCACCGAACCGCCGAAGAAATAAACCAGGGGGAACACGGGGGACACGGGGAGGAGAAAAGGGGAGAGAACAACCACGGAGGACACGGAGGAAATTTAGAGTAGAGGACGGCAATGTTGATTTTTGCGCAGGAGAAATTTCAACAGATGTAGAATACTTTGTCATGGGTAACGGAGCGCGGGGCGAATACCGTATAGTGCTGGCATAAATCACAGCGAACAAGGGAACGAAAATGCCAAAACGACAGCCGGCTGTACCTGCGCATTTGGAGGCTCTGGAAGAGGAACAGGACTACGATATTGCCGAACCTCGCGCCGAGGCCATGATTCACTCCCTGCGCGCGTTCGGATATGACCTTGCCACCGCTCTTGCGGATTTGATTGACAACAGCATTGCCGCTTCAGCCAAAAACATCTGGCTGGAATTTTATTGGGATGGCGCAAAATCACATATCGCGGTGATAGACGATGGCAAGGGCATGTCAGACACGGAACTGCTGAACGCCATGCGCCCTGGCAGTCGCAGCCTGCTTGCAGAACGTGACGCGCAGGATTGGGCAATATAACTAATTCGCCGCTTTACTGGTTCTGTCTACGTGATAAAAGGGATTATCACGTAGTAACGCCGAGCGAGCTATTGTGGCATATTTTAGTTCAAAATGGCGTTTGGGAAAGTAGGTAGACAGAAGAGGAATATGCCTAGCGGTCAAGATTAATGAAAGAGAGCGACTGCCTGGCCGCTCTTTGAAGAATGGGCGCTCTATTCTTTACTTCGCTTGCAAGATAGTCCTTAGTTGCTCAACTGTTAGCCAAGGCCGACGACGATGAATAATACGATGGCAGTTGGAACACAGCAGTGTTAAATCGCTAAGTTTGGTACTGGCTCCAGCTTGGAGTTGAGAAACTGGAACATTATGATGCACCTCGATATATCCAACTCCTGCCTTCCCATAAATCTGGCCAAAATCGAAGCTACAGCATTCGCATGTCAACTTTCCATTCACAGCCAAGGCTCGCTCCTTGGCTTGTTTTACTAGTTCCGGATGTCGCTCACGGGTTTTGTGCATTCGGTATTGTACGGCTCCTTCCGGGAATGCTATTTCCTCATCCATATCCGGAGCCATTTCGCTCACTGTCCAATGCCGCGGGGTTTTGTTGACGACCCACCAGAGTATGGCATCCAGCTGCCACAGATTGAGGTTAATTGCATCAGCGAGATAATGTAATACCTCATTGATAACACTGTAGCGGTTCCCTTCTGTGCCTCTATGCGATGGGAATACGCTTAACCGCTGGAGAGCCGCCTCACTGACACCATTCCATACTCCATAGCGGTTATTATGGGCAACCATCAAAATTCCAGTAGCTAATCCCTTACCCATCCCGAAAACCATTTGCAGTGTTTGGTCATAGCGATCTGCTAATGGCCGCGTTTCATCAACCAATATTGCCAGTCCGTCCCGAAGTTTGCCCATATCGTCACAGGCTTGGTAACCAAGACGAGTAAGACCCGTCCAATGTCCGTTTCCACCGATAGGTAGAAATGATCGAAATTCAACTTCGGTGATAGACTGAACCTGCTCAAGTGCAAAGATAGGCGCAAACTTTGTCCGAACCGATTGTTCAGCACCAATTATTCGCATCACTTCGGGGTCAAGTTTAGCGTCAGGCAGCAAAGCAGAAAGAGCATTGGCTGCATGTACGATAGTAGCTGTGTCTGTCATTTTCTGGTTATGTACCCTTTTAGAAGACTTGGCCAATATTTTAGTCGATAAACATTTTTAACCTGACTCTTCTTAACCAGCGAGCGCACAAACCGCAGGTTGACGATAATCAAGATTAACGGTAAGCAAGAGAAAAGCGCCTGAATGGACCCTATAAGGATTTTTAGGTTAGGATACAGGACATGATCTTACATAACAAAGCGGGCAGACAATTAAGACTCTCCGTGAAATTTAAGACCTTCCATATCTTGCTTTTTGGAAGGTCTTCTGTATCCAAACGGATAATATAAAATTCCATCATAGATACACGAACATTGTTATGCGATTTTGCTAACAAATATTTATTTATTACGGAAGAAATGGTATACAGGCACGACGAACGTCCACGTTTTCGTATTCGTATTGGCGAAGGAGAGCATGGAGGCTTTGCTCGGTTCTATCAAAATCGTGGCATGGCCCAACATAGATCACTTTGACGGGCAATTTAGTCCGCCGCTGCTCAATAGTTGCTATACCGGCTCCGCCCGGTGGTAATACCGGTACATCTTCCACCGCATCTAGTTCAACAAATGGAATTATATCACCGTTGCGAGCGCGCCATTTCACTAGCGACTCCCTTTGACCGTTTTCGCCAAGCTTGGTCAGCTGCCCATACTGGTTATTTACTACGTGCCTGAACTCGCGTTCTTCGCTAAACCCACAGTGTTTCATTGCAGGAGCGAGGGCAGCTACGGTGCCAAGAGCAAGAGAGATTGAAAAGTCCACAGCACTAATAGATTGGACGCCCCCTTGAGCCGTGAAATATTCACCGAATGCATCAACAACGACCTTTGCGGTATTAAGCTGCTCAACACCCTTATATACTACATTATAGCTCCATCCTCGTGGCCACAATAACTGTGAAACCTCCACTGCATTGAAACCAATTGAGAAGCCACTACCGGCGTCTGCATATCCACGCCACTGACTCAGAAGGTCGCCATCGTGACTAAAGCTACAGTTGTATACCTCAAGACGCTGCTTCAACTGGTGGTGTTCATCTTCGAGAACAGCAAGCACTGCATCACGGATCGTGACTATTGTTGGCTCTCCTGATGTGTTGATAGCTTCGCAAAACTTAGAGATACCCAACTTGTATTCTGTCTTGTCATTCAGAAAGGCCATACTGGAAGCTCGGAGCGCTCCATATTGTAAGATTGCCTGAAGTGCATTGGCGTCCGTGTAATGATAGACAAGGTCATCGGCTGCTGGTGTGAGTTGCCCGCTACCTACCTGATTAAGTTTTTCGAGAACGTACTGCCTTGCGCCATTAGCCCATCTAAGTTCATCAAGTGCGGTAAGAGCAACCTGTTTCTGACCTGGAGATATCATTACCTAGAACTCCTTCCATTATCAATAGTATTGGTATACTAATATTAAATCAAGTTATTGTTGCTATATATATCCCTTACTGAAAGCAGTATGTACACATAAAACAACCTTATGGGCCAGCACAGTTGATCTCACAGGGTTGTAGATAAGTGCTGAACGACACTGTTTGTGGTTGTACCACTTCACACCGCATTTCGTGATATAGGAGGCATATTCCTGCAAAGATGCCAGATTTGTGAAAACTTTGGGTTAAAGTATGCAAGTTTATACTTATCGCTAGTGCTGTTTTATAACTACCGATACCTTCGCGAGTATCGGTGGTCAGAGTATGTGTCACTCCCTTCTGCTTTGAGTAGGGAACCTACCAGAAGGCCGAAAATATTGTATAAATCTATGGATGATTATAATATTAGCACATTTATTCAACCGGATCAAGCAAATTCCTGCTAGAAGTGCCGGACGCAAAAATGATTTTGAAAATTTATTACAAAGACGGACAATTTTGTTGAAGAATGTTCTTGAGAAGAAAGAGGTTTCTCACACTTTCGCGTTCCAGCAGACAGAAACGGATTCGATGGTTCGCATTTTGACGGGAATGTGTTGGCAGGGATTGGGAACCAACTCCAACAGCGGCTTTGTGTCCAAGGCGCGAACCAGAGCCAGTACGTAATCGTCGCTCATCAACTGCGCTACCGACCATTCTTTGTCGGTGAAGGAGATACAGCCATGCGATTCGCGGACGCCCTTCACTTTGATAGCCCGGTAGGATTGCGGAAACGAAGCGCGGAAATCGAAGCCGATGCCGAACTTGCGCGTATCTTCCAGCCTGCTGCCCTGAAACATGGCAACCGTGGGGAACTGCTGCATAAAGAAGGTTTCGGCAGTCTCACCCGTTCGTAACCGCGCCGCAAACGCATTCTCGTCGTCAAGCATCAGTTCCGCCCCAACTCCGACTTCGCTCACCGGGGCAATATACGGCTCAACCGCTTCCGCGCTGTTGTTGAGCAATTCGCGCACGATTTCCGCCATTGCCGCTTCGCTGATCTCATCGTAGGCTTGAATCACGTTGGCGCGTGAACGCAGAATGGGACGCTGATACCAGCCGACGCGCACCTGCGAACAGTAGGGATCGAACGAGTTCGCGCATGTGTTTGATGGTGGCTGTTTTCACGCACAGCGCCCTGCCGATCTCCTCAAAAGCCTCTATTGCCGTCGCATACCCAGGCGCGCGAACCCCCTTGCGGTTAAAGCGGGACATAACGGTAGCGCTGCCCTGATTAGTGGCGTGATACAAGCCTGCGTCGCTCTCCTCACCGGCATGGGCCGCCCTACTGCGCCGCCGCAAGAGTGCCAGCCAGTCCGCGTAAACGTTTCTCTGTGCGAAGGCAGCGCGCTTTGCGCTAAACAGACCGCAGAACTTCGGTTCCTGCGGTCTGTGTCTCTGCCACACGCTTCGGTTTTATTTTCTTCTCAATAATGTAGCGATCTCACGCAAAAAGGATGAAAGCGGGCTGTTTGGCATAAATCTTGCATTATACTGTTTCAGGTCGCTTTTAGACTCTTGAAAGCATTTGCATTGCCTCAACAGAAGGATCATTCATTATGCAAACCCGTTCTCTTGTCCGTCACACCTTTGCCCTTGCCGCGCTCGCCGCTCTTGCCACAACAAACGCCCGCGCGCAGGGGTTCTATGCCACCGACGCCACCATCAACTACGCGGTCAACGGAGACGCCGTTGTGGGCTATGGCACGTTTAATGATTACCTCACCTCAACCAATCCTGCCAGTCCTACCGTCAGCCTCGTCAGCGGCGGCAGCGTCAGCGGCGACCTGGATGTTCTCAACAACAGCAGGGTCAGCGTCTCCGGCGGCAGCGTCAGCGGCAGCCTGTTCACTTACAACACCAGCGTGGTCAGCGTCTCCGGCGGCAGCATCGACGGTCTGACGGCTTTCGAAAGCAGCGTCGTCACCATCTCCGGCGGCAGCATCGGCGGTAATTTAAACGCTGCCAACAGCGGTACCCTCAACTTCTTCGGCAGCCTGACCGATACGCTCGTGGTTTCCTTTCCTTCTGGCTTTAGCGAGTATGCGCTCTACGGCACACTGGCGGACGGAACCCCGCTCAATGGCAGGCTCATCTCCGTTCAGGACGGTACGGGCGCAAAGTTCACCCTCAATCCCGCCGCCGTTCCCGAACCCGGCTCCGTTGCCCTGCTCACCGGCCTGACCATGACCGCAGCAGGCTTCCTGCGCCGCCGCAAAACACGCGCGTAATCACGTCAGGTGACACGCGCAGCGCGGTACACGTCTTCATCAGTCACAGTCCACGCAGGTAGGATTGTTGCTGATGCGGGTAATCCTGCTAAATTTCCCTTTACTCTTTCGCGCCGGCCTGCTTGATGAGGTCAACAATCTTTCTCCGATTGTACTCCCGCGCGAAATCCAGCGCGGTCTTGCCCCGGGCATCTTTTAACGTCCGGTCGGCCCTCTTTTCCAGCAGCGCCCGCGCCAGAGCGGTATTGCCGCTGGTTGCCGCTTCCATCAACGGCGTCCTCCGAGAGTTGTTGCGTCGCGCGTTCGGGTCGGCTCCATGCGCCAGCAACAGCAATCCTAACGGGGAGTTTTTATCCGCTGCCGCACCGAGGAGGGGACAGTTCCCATCGCCATCCACCACATTCACGTCTGCGCCGTGTTCGACCAGAGCCTGCGCCACTTCCGTAGCGCGCATCCACGTCGCGACGCCCAACGGGAAAAGACGTCGCCCTGTGGGTTTGCGCCGGAGTGGAGCAGCAAGAGGGCAATCTGGCATCCGCGTCGCTGTTGCTCCGGGTTTGAAGAGTGTGAGGCGCTGTCCAGAGCATCGGCCAGAACCCGTTCGCCTGACTTCGTGGATCGTGGAGACGAAGGGTGGAACAAGCGGATGAAGACCTGCCAGAGTGTTGGCGGTTGAGGAATCTGCCGGAGCATATCGGGATCGGCTCCCGCGCGCAGACAATCCTGAACCTGGGACACGTCAAGGGCGTGTACCGCAAGTACAAGCTGCTGGTTGATCTGTGTTTGCCGCATCTGTTGGCGAATCTGCCGAACCGGGATTGCGCAACCGATGAGCAGCCCAACAAGCAACAGGAAGAAAAAAGGAAAACGACGGCGTTTTTTCACAGTTGACTCGCCTCCAGTTTCAAGAGGAATTCTTCGACCTCTTTGCCGCGCGCATTGGAAAAGCCTTTATCCTCGCCGATGATCGCGAACCCGCATTTTTCCAGAACCCGCAGCGAAGCGTGGTTGTCTTTAGCAGCGCGGGCGGACAGCGGACGAACTTGTACCGAACGCAGAAACGCGGCAAGCGCGCGTGTGGCAAGCCCCCGGCCCCAGTATTCCCTGCCGAGCCAGTAGCTGACTTCGGTTTCCCCGTCCTGTTCGTAGCACAGGACATAACCCGCGACCTGCCCCTGCAAAACGACCGTCTGGATACGCCCCGTTGTGTTACTCCTGATCCGCGTCCAGTGCGCCATAAACGCTTCCCGGTCTGCCGGGTCTTTCCGCGTGAAAGCGGCCATATCGTTTGCGCCCTCGTCCAATTGCTGCGCGAAAAACGTGGCGAGATCGCTTTCCGCCACATCCCGCAATTGAAGATCATCGGTCATTGTTTTGCCTCAATAGCCTGCCCGCCCACGTCTATAACGTAACCCATCTGTTATACGACAGCCAATTAATGCGGTTTCTCCACCTGATCATTGAACTGCGTCACAAATGCCGTGTTCCCCGGAACCGCGCTGTTCCTGACCCGCATGGCCTGCTCCACCACGATCTCCTCTGCCTCCGTTCCCAGCAATTGCAGGGTTGCCGCGATAAACTCGGTGAGCGGCATCGCCCGGGGTTCGTTGCTGCTGTTCAACAGGTCGGTCTGCACCCAGGGCGGGATCAGTTCCAACACTGTTACCGAACTGTCTCGAAGCCTGTACCGCAGCGACTGCGTATACGAATGGATCGCCGCCTTTGTGGACGAGTAGACCGCCGCCGAAGCCATCGGCACATGCCCCAACACGGAGGAAACATTGATAATGGTGGCTGCCTCCTGCCGCTTCAAGTGTTCGATCAACGCGGACATCATGCGGATCGGCCCCATCAGATTTGTCGTCACCGTCGCCATCAGCATATCTTCAGCGACAGCGTTCGCGGCATCGTCCACAGACATGATACCCGCATTGTTAATCAACACATTCAGGGTCGGATGTTCCGCAATCAGCCGCGCCGCAACCGCTGCGATACTCGCAGGATCCGCAACGTTCAGTTCCATGGCCTGCATCCCCGGATTGGCCCGGATTGTTTCCGCCAGGTGGCTTTGCCGTCGGCCTGAGATAATCACCCGATTACCAACCGTGTGCAAAGCTTCCGCAAGGCCGCGCCCGATTCCCGAACCGCCCCCGGTAATAAAGACCGTATTGCCTGTCAATTTCATTTGCTTCTCCCTGTTAAGTTGTGTTTGTTTGATGTCGCGTTTTCAGAAAATGTCACCTGTTCGCGTCGGCGCGTCCAAGTTTTCCCTGTAGTTCAGGCAAGTGTTGCCTGAACTACAGGCGTATCAGGCGCGGCGGCGGCCCGGTAGAACGGGTAATCCGTGTAGCCATGATAATCGCCGCCATCGAAAGTAGCGCGATCATACGTATTCAGCGGAAGTCCAAACTTTATGCGCCCCGGCAAATCGGGATTGGCGATGAAATGCCGCCCGAACGCAACCATGTCCGCATCGCCGTTCGCTACAATCGCTTCCGCTGAAGCGGGTTCAAAGCCGCCCGCCGCGATGATGTTGCCCGTAAATATCTTGCGCAGTTGCATGGAAGCAATCGGCGGCTGGCCCTCCTCAACAACCTCCGAGCCTTTAATGCGCGGCTCGATGACGTGCAGGTACGCGAGGCCGAACCGGTTCAACTGTCCGGCGACATAACCAAAAGTCACTTTCGGGATGCTGTCCGCCATCCCATTGTAGACGCCGCTCGGCGCGAGCCTTACGCCCACGCGGTTGCCGCCCCACACGGATGCCAGCGCCTCGATGATTTCCAGCAGAAAGCGGGCGCGGTTTTCAACCGGGCCGCCGTAAGCGTCGGTTCGCCGGTTGCTGCCGTCCTGAAGAAACTGATCCGGGAGATAGCCGTTGGCTCCGTGCAGTTCGACCCCATCGAACCCCGCTTCCATCGCCCGCTCCGCCCCCCGGCGATACGCTCCGATGATGCCCGGAATCTCGTCCATAGCAAGCGCCCGATGCGGCGAAACCGGAACCCATCCGTCAGGAGTGGCAACCACCTGCGCGAAGGGAACAACCGAAGGCGCGACGGGCGCGGCCCCATTCGTCATAGAGATATGGGACACCCGCCCCACATGCCAGAGCTGCAAGAACATGCGCCCGCCCCTGGCATGGACGGCTGTTGTGATCCGCTTCCAGGGGGGAATATGGTCATCCGAATAGATACCGGGCGCGCCGAACCAGCCACGCCCGCTGATTGCCACCGCAGTCGCCTCGGCAATAATCAACCCCTGTTCGGACGCGCGCTGCGCATAGTATTCGGCCATCAGGTCTGTGGGAATATCTCCGGGCTGCGCAGAGCGCGAGCGCGTGAGGGGCGCCATCACCACGCGATGCGGCAGGGTGTACGGGCCGACCTGAACCGGCGAAAAAAGTGTTGACATCGTGATCTCCTGTTAGATCTCCTGTGCGACTTGCAAGCGTATCTGAAAGTATCCAAAATGCTTGCGTATGGGGTTTGTGGGCGTCCCGACAATCAGCGGCCCCTTTGCCGCCGACTGTTGGTACAAAAACAACAAGAAAAAGGATACGAATCTAACCTGTTCACTTGTTTGTATTTGTGGTGGAGGCTGTGGCCTCTGCCGCCTTTTCAATCAGCGCCACGACCTCTTTGGGATGGGAGATAAAGGCCACATGGCTCGCCTTGATCTCCGAGGTATGCGCTCCCATGCGTTTGGCGAAGAAACGTTCCTGATCCGGGTTGATGGCCTGATCTTCCTGAGAAACGAGGTACCAGGTGGGAATTGTCTTCCACGCCGGAGTATGAATACGACTGGCCGAAGATCGCGCCGGCAAGCGGCTTCTGCGTGGCGGCCATGATCCGCGCCTCTTCTTCCGGCACATCGGCGCAGAAGACTGCCCGGAATTTGGCGCGGTCAACCGTCAGGAAGCCTGCCGCGTCGGGGACAAGCGCCTTTCCAAGCGCGGCAGGGTACTTTTCGCCCGGCGCGCCGAGAGGTTCCCCGGCCTCCGGAGCGAAGGCCGCCAGATACACCAGCGCCTTGACGTTGGGGTTATCGGCGGCGGCTCCCGTAATGACCGCGCCGCCGTAGGAGTGTCCGACAACCACAACCGGCCCCTTTTGGGCATCAATCAAACGTTTGGTGGTGGCGACATCCCCGGCAAGCGAGGCAAGGGGGTTCTGCGCGGCGATCACTGGATAGCCGTCTTTTTCCAGAAGCGGGATAATGCTCTGCCAGCCCGTGCCATCCGCGAACGCGCCGTGTACGAGAACAATGGTCGGTTTGGCGCTCTGCTCCTGCGCTGCCCGATGCAGGACGGGGGCCGGAACAGCGGCTCCGAAAGAAGCCAGGGTCGCCGCGAGAGCGGCCGCGAGAATGTGAAACTTCATGGGTTTCCCTTTCTTAAAGAAAACTAGCAGCAAACTTGCAGTAAACTTGTTGGTTCGGTCTTACTTGTCGCTTCAGACCTGAGCAAGTATGCCCCGCCCCTGTTAGCCGCAACGTAATTCTTTTGGGAGGAAAAACGTTCCGCCGCCGCTAATACTGTTTTGCGCGCCCAATTTTTGGGAACGATGCCCATGTTGGGAGAAAATCGCAATGGCCGTCACACCTTCCGCTGTCGCCTCGCCTTCGCTCACCATCCATCTTTTCGGACCGATGCAGGTGTTGGCGCATGGCCTGCCCCTGCCGCGTTTGAGATCGCGCAAAGCGCTCTGGCTGCTGGCGCTGCTCACCTTGCGGCATGGGCGGGCTGTGGAGCGGGAATGGCTGGCCGGAACTCTGTGGCCCGATACGGACACAGGTCGCGCCTTCACGAACCTGCGGGCGAATTTAAGCGAATTGCGCGGCGCGCTGGGAGATCAGGGCGTCCGGCTGCAATCGCCCGGACGCCATACCCTGTCCCTGAACCTGGCGGACGCGAATGTGGACATCCTCGCCTTTGATGCCGCGATTCGCAGCCAGAAGCCGGACGCGCTCAAACAGGCGGTGGAGTTGTATCGCGGGCCGCTGCTGGAAGATTGCGCCGAGGAGTGGATCGGGCAGGAGCGCAATGCGCGCGAACAAGACTGTCTGCGCGCGCTGCAAACGCTGGCAGATAGGGCTTTGACGGCAGGCGACTATGCCGCCGCGATTGCTTTCTATCGGCGGGCCATCAGCCTGGATCCCTGGACGGAGGCGGCGCGGCGCGGATGGATGGAGGCGCTGGCAAAAAGTGGGGATCGCAACGCCGCGATGCAGGTTTATCGGGAGTTTGTTGAACAGCTTCGCGGCGATCCCAACGCTGTTCCCGATGAGGAGACGAGCGCGCTTTACGCGCGCCTGCGAACCGAAGCGCGTCAACAATCGCAGTCTCAATTTCATTCTCCGGCTCAAACTCAGGCTCAGGCTGCTGTTTTGGCGCGGGAACCTGTTGGCAATGAAGCCGGAGTTCCCGCCGTCAGTGGCTATCTCCCCTTTCCCCTTACCAATCTGATTGGACGCGCAGTGGAGCGCGGTGAGGTGGCGGCAAAACTGCGCGGGTCCCGTCTGGTGACGCTGACCGGATCAGGCGGCATCGGCAAAACCCGGCTCGCTATCGAAGTCGCCGGTGAAAGCGTTCAGGACGGGACCGCCTACCCGGATGGCGTGTGGCTCGTGGCCCTGGAAACCCTCTCCGAAGGCAGTCAGGTTGTGACGCAGATTGCCTCCATATTGGGGCTGCGGGAGGAACCGGAACGTTCCCTGCTGGCAAGCCTGACCGATCATCTGCGCGCGAAGCGGCTGCTGCTGGTGCTGGATAACTGCGAACATCTCCTGACATCGTGCGCTCAAGTGGTTGGACACCTCTTGCAGGAGTGCGCGCGCGTTCGTATCCTCGCCACAAGCCGGGAAGCCCTGAGCATCATGGGCGAAACCGTCTGGCAGGTGCCTTCCCTGGCCGTGCCGGATCCAAAACAGTTGCAGGAGGGAGATGCCGCCCTGACGCAAGTATTGGGAGCCTGTGAGAGTGTTCAGCTCTTCGTCGAACGCGCGCAAGCCGGCCAGAAAGACTTTGCTCTCGTGCCAGGCAACGCCATGACTGTAGCGCAGATATGCTTTCAACTGGAAGGCATTCCCCTTGCTATCGAGTTGGCGGCGGCGCGTGTCCGGTCGCTGACAGTAGAACAAATCGCGGCCCGCCTGAACTCCCGCCTGGGGCTTCTGACGGTGGGAAATCGCGCGGCGCAATCGCGGCAGCAGACTCTACGAACAACGCTGGACTGGTCGTACACGCTGCTGTCGGAAGCGGAGCGCGCGCTGCTGGGGCGATTGTCCGTCTTCGCGGGGGGCTGGACGCTGGAAGCCGCGGAGCAAACAGGCAGCGGAGGAGGTATGGAGGCGGAACAGATACTGAACCTGCTCACGGGGCTGGTAGACAAGTCGCTGGTCACGTTTGAGGAACCGGAAGAGAATAGCGGCGGGCGTTACCGTTTGCTGGAAACGGTTCGGCAGTACGCGGCGGAGAAACTGCGCGCGCGCAATGAAGAGGAAAAGGTCCGGGACAGACATCGGGACTGGTTTCTGCTGCTGGCGGAGGAGGCTGCGCTGCATCTGAAAGGCGGCGGCCAGAAACACTGGCTGCATCGGCTGGATCGGGAATACGACAATCTGCGGGCGGCGCTGGCATGGAGCGCCCCAGACAGGCCGGGGGCAAAGGCAGAATTGCGACTGGTGAGCGCGTTGTGGCGGTTCTGGTATGTGCGCGGCATCTATAGTGAGGGCCGGGGGTATCTGCGCGGCGCGCTGGAGCGGGAGGACGCGCAAGAGAGAACGTTGGCGCGGGCGCAGGCGTTGAACGGAGCCGGGGCGCTGGCCTATGATCAGGGCGATTACGGCGCGGCGCGCGCGTTATTCGAGGAGAGCCTGAGCATCGCAAGGGAGCGGGAAGATACCCCGGGCATCGCCAACCCGCTGGGCAACCTGGGCAATATCGCTCTTGCGGTTGGCGAGATTGGTTCGGCGCTGACGTTGTATGAGGAGAGTCTGACGCTCAAAAGAAAACTGGACGACCGGGCCGGCATTGCGCTCGCGTTGAGCAATACGGGCATTGTGCTGCGACAACAGGGGGATTACGCGGCGGCACAAAATTGCTTCGAGGAGAGCCTGAGCATTGCCAGGTTTCTGGAGGACAGACTTGGCATGGCGCGCGCGCTTTTGAACATGGGCAACGTGGCATCAAATCAAGACGATCCTGTTTTGGAGCGGACTTGTATCGAGGAGAGTTTGAGCCTCTTCAGGGAATTGGGGGATAAGCAGGGGATCGCCCGGTCGCTCGGCAACAGGGGCAATGCGCTGAACAATGCGGGCGAATGGGAAGCGGCGCGGGCTTGCATTGAAGAGAGCATGAACCTATTTCAGGAACTGGGGGACAGGCGCGGGATCGCTCAGGCGTTGGGCAACCTGGGGGACATCGCCAAAAGTCAGGCCGACTACGCTTCAGCGCGGGCATTGTATACCAGGAGACTGCGCCTTCTGCAAAGGCCGGACGATAAACCCGCCGTTGTGGCAAGTCTGGAAGACCTGGCGATTGTATTGCTGATCCAGGCCGAACCTGGGAAAGCCGTACAGCTATGGGGAGCGGCGGAAATGCTGCGTGAAACGCTGGGCTTCCCACTGCCTGACAACAAACGAAAAGCGCGTGATCAGTATCTGGAGCAAGCGCGTTCCGCCCTGGGCGAAGCGGCCTTCACTATTGCCTGGGAGGAGGGCAGCGCTCTGCCCTGGGAACAGGCGACGCATCTGCTGTGACAGAGAACCCTGTGGTTCATCTTTCCTGCGCGATAGAGGTTCGCTCAAACTGAAGGCTGTCCGGTTCGCGTCCGATGCCGCTTTGCGCGAAGCCGAGTTTTTCCAGCACGCGCAGCGAGGCACTGTTTGACGAACTCGCTTCCGCAACGACACGCCGTAGCATGGATTGCGAGAGCGCCCAATTTATCAATCCCTCCACCATTTCAGTCGCATAGCCCCGTCCCTGAAACTGCGGCAGGGTCGAGTAGCCCACCTCGACAGTCCCCTCCTGCGGCGGGCCGAAAAAGCCGCCGCTTGCCACCAACACCGGTTTACCGTTCTCACCCTTCCCCTCCACGCCGTACCAGCAGAGCCAGCCGGACAAGCGCGAGTCCGCTTCCAATTGCCGGAGGAACCAGGGCAGCGCGTCCGCCACCAATTCCGGCGGCCAGTTTGCGGGAATGTCCGCCCCGAGCGCCTGCCCGAACGCTTCCCGGCTGCTGATTTCCAGACCCACAAGTTCCGCCGTAGCGGGAACCAGCCACAATCGCGATGTTTGTATTTTCATACCCCATTATTCCGCAAATTCCGCCCGTATCCCTCCCAACGGCGTTTCAATTTCAAGGCATCTCGCGCTGTAGTTTGAGCCGCCTTCCGTGTCTAATTTTTGAATTCCGCCCGTTTTCTTCGCCAAAGCAGGAATCCCGCGCCCGCGTGGAGAACTGGCAAATACTAATTGCTATTTGGAGCCAGCCGGTAATGCGCTATGTTCTGGGAATCGAGGGGGGAACTGCAACGACAACAGCCGTTATCACCGATGAAACGGGCTGTGTCCTCGGCATCGGTCACGGCAACGCGATGCGGGCGGGCGGAGATACGCGCGACTCGGACCGCGAAACAAAGGATATGCCCGATACCGCGCGTATCCAACGCGCTCTGACGGACGCCACGCAGGGCGCAATCCGCATGGCCGATCTGGAAAACGCGCGCATCACCGCAACCTGTCTCGGATTTTCCCACACATACAGTCGAACAAACTTACTGTTGAACGAGGAAGAGCGCAACGATTTTCTGTCCTCTGCCTGCCAGAGCGTTCTCCCGACTTCGCGCCTGATCTTTGAAAGCGGTTCGCGCCTCGCTCTGTATGCCGTCACGTTCGGGCGTCCGGGCGTCGTTGTGCGCGCGGGAACCGGGGCTATCGCATACGGACTCAATGGACAGGGTGAGCAAGCGCAATGCGGCGGATGGGGAACGCTGCTCGGCAATGAAGGAAGCGGGTACTGGCTTGCCTGCCGCGCCCTGAACGCCTGCTGCCGCGCCCATGACGGCGTGGAACCGCCCACCCTCCTGGAAACCCTGCTGCTCAAGCATCTGGAAATGACCGATTTAGGGCAATTGCAGCGCGCGGTTCTGTCGGAAACGCTGAACGCTTCCGAGATTACCAACATGGCCGAAATCGTCAGCCGCGCCGCCGCGCAGGGCGACAAAACCGCCCGAAAAATTCTGCGCGAGGCCGGGAAAGAACTGGCCTTGAGCGCGCAGGCCGTCCTGCGCAAACTCAACATGGAGCAGGAGCCGGTTGTGGTCGGCACAGTCGGGGGCGTGTTTCGGGCGGGGCGAGCCGTTTTGCGGACGTTCCGCGAAATGGTCAAGCAGGTCGCGCCCAACGCCACGATTGCGCCCGCCCGCGTGTCGCTTGCCGTGGGAGCCGCCCTGATCGCGCTGGAAGCCAGTGACGTTCCCCTGCGCGACGAACTATTCCTGAACCTGGAAAACAAATTGCCGCGTCTTGCCACTGTGAAAGCCTGAAAGGTCATCGCTTTACTTCAAGGTTTGACACGGAAGCAGACGGATAGGCGTATAATAGATTGTGCGCAAATTCACAAATATTTCGAATTGCGACCGATGGGTAAATTTCATCCGGTCCGACCACGTTTTATCACGCTTTATAAAGTAAGGGGCACGTCGCTTAACCTATGGAAACGCACTGGGCCATTGATATGGGGACGACCAACACGCTGATCGCCAAGTGGGTTGGCACACACGCCGTTACCGTCGCGCTGGAAGAACTCGCGGATTACGAACCGGCCTGGCGAACGCCGCTGATTCCCTCCGCCATCTTTTTTCAGGACGAAAAACGCGCCATCATCGGCAGGCCCGCGCTCGCCGCCCGCGAATTTATGCACGGCAGCGATATGCAGACGATGGGGCCGCTCGCCCGCTCGTTCAAGAAAACGCTGGCCCGCGCCAGTCAGCAGTCCGTCGCGCAGGTGGGTTCGCAGACCATTTCCGCCCGGCAATGCGCTACCGTTTTCCTGAAAGAGCTGCTGGAAGCCAGTGGGGAGTATGAGCGGCAGCGCGCCGACCCGCACCAGACGGCCATGCAGAAAATCATGCGCGCCCTGCGCTGGTGGCGCAAGGAGGGACAGGTCACGGACTTGACCATGACCGTTCCCGTAGAAAGCTACGAGCCGTACCGCGCCGAACTGTCGCAAATCGCGGGCAAACTCGGCATCTCCCGCAGCCGCTTTCGTACCCTGGATGAACCCGTCGCCGCCGCGCTCGGCTACGGCGTGGATTTGACCGACGAAAAGCACATCATGGTGGTGGACTTCGGCGGCGGCACGCTCGACCTTGCCATTGTCCGCACCCATCCGCCCACATCTTCGGGCGGCAAGGACGCGGTAGGCCAGCATCGCGCCACTCTTCTGGCGGCGCGCGGAGCCAATTATGGCGGCGAAACCATTGACGGCTGGATCGCCGATTTGGGCTGTTCGCGCCTGATGGCGCATCAGGATACCCTGCGCCCCATGCTGCTTAATCAGGCCGAGGCCATTAAAAAGGATTTGAGCAACAAAGCGGCGGTATCGGACAGCAGCTATTTCCTGCTGCAGGGCGGCGGGCGCATCGAAGTGAACCGGCAGGACTTCCTCGACATGCTGGAAGAGCGCGGCCTGTACAAAACGCTGGAAATCCTGTCCGACGCCACGCTCGACGACTGCAAGCACGAGATCAGCGAAGCGCAGATTGACGCCATTCTGCTTGTCGGCGGCTCGACCCTGCTGCCGGGTGTCCGCGAACTGTTCGAGCGGCTGTTCGGGCCGCAGCGCGTCCACTACTGGGAGCCGTTCGAGGCGGTTGTCAAGGGCGCGGCGGTCTTCGGCGCGGGCTTCAGCGTGGATCAGATCGTTCACCACGATTACGCCATTCGCGTGTATAATGACAGCCAGCAACGACCCGAATACGAGCGGCTTGGTCAAGCGCGGCACGGGCTACCCCACGCCCAACCCGTTTGAAACCCGCTATTACGCGGTCACGGAAGGGCAGCAGCTGTTCCGCCTGCCGATCTGCGAGGTGGGCTATGGCGGGCGCGTGTCCCTGCCGTGGGGCAAGCGCATCAACGGCAACGAATACTGGCTTCCCACCGGGCAGGAAGAGGGCGAGTGCGTGATTACGCTCAACGAGGGCGATGCCCTGCGCCTGGCTCCGCCGGGTTCGGGCACGCAGGCGCGTCTGCGCATTGACTTCACCATTGACGCCAACCGCTATCTGTGCGCCACCATTCACGACTTGCAGCGTCAGCGCGACCTGCGCACGGAAGAGCGCGTCGTGAAACTGCGCTGATGCCGACTACAGAATGTTTGCGTAATGACAGGTAGCGGCGTTTACATCGCGCCGAAAGGCCGTAAAATCATAATATGTCCCCTGTTTTTACGGGTTGGTCTGAGTTTTTGCACTCATTTATCAGGAACGGCAGCGCAAAGCAAGTTTTGCGCTGTGAGCAACAACGGGCGATTTAACGAGAGGAACCACCATGGCAAACGAACGTGAAGAAGGGCTGGCCGCGCTGCAAAACGGCGACTTTGCAACCGCGCAGACGAAACTGGAAGCGGCCATTTCCCAGAATCCGCAGGACGCGCAGGCGCATCTGTACCTGGGCGGCGTATACCATCAACAACAACGCGATATGGATGCCGTTCGCGTGTTGACGCGGGCGACCGAACTGCTGCCCATGAGTTCGCAGGCGCAGTACAATCTCGGCATCGCGCTGGAAGCGCTGGGTTCGCAGGCGCAGGCCCTGGAGACTTATCGCAGAGCGACGGCCTTACAGGACAACTACCCGCTGGCGCAACAGGGTATCGAGCGGATGCAAAAAGCGCTGCAAGCCGCGCCACCGACCGGCATGTACGGCGCGGCCCCCGCGCCCACCGGCTATGAAGCAACCACAAATACAGCGACCTACGCCTCGCCTGCCGCGCCCGCTTATCAGTCCGCGCCCACCGCGCAGCCCTACATGCAGGATCAAACGCAGCCCGTCGCGCCGTATGCCGCGCAGCCCAACTATGCGCCCCCGGCGCAACCCGGCTATGCCCCGCCCGTGCCACCCGTCCAATCGGGCTATGCGCAGCCCAACGTTCCGCCCGGTTACGCGCAGCCTACGGCTTATGGTGAGCCGCAGCAGTACGACCTTGCCGGAAATCCCATTGCCCCCGCGCAGCCGGCCTACGGGCAGGCCGCTCCCGGCATGGCAGCGCCGCCCCCCGGCCCTGCCGGCTATCAGGGGCAGCAGTGGTCGCCCTATCCCGCGCAGGGGCAGATGGCTATAGAAGACAATTTCAGCCTGGTGGAAGCCTATAAAGGCTGGTTCCAGTTGCTGTTTACGCCCCGCGCCTTCTTTGCGGCGCGGCAGGGCGCATCCGGCCTCATGGCTCCGCTCGCCATGTTCACGGCGTATATGCTGGCGTATGCGGGCGTGTATATGATAATCGCCTCGCTCACATTGGGCATAGCCGGAGGGATAGGCGCGATAATTGGGGCGGCTATCGGCGCGGTGATTTCCCTGATTTGCGTGTTCATCATCGGAGGAATCATCCATGGCGTGAGCCGATTGTTCGGCGGCAATGGCGAATATTCAGGCACGGTCGGGGCCTATATCTACTCCATGGCTCCTACCTACGCCGTGCTGGTAACGATAATGGTTATCGGAATGGGCTTTATGGGCACGATTCGCGCTGCTATGATGGGCGGCAATCGGATGGGTTCCGCCGCGCCACAGGGCGTTCTCCTCCACGCGCAGTATACCGAGCCCAGTACCAGTCGGTCTCCCTTCGGTAATCCCGGCAATAGAGCTTACACGCCCGGTGGTATGCAGTCCGGCTACGGCAGCCCCTATAACAGCCCCTACTCTTCCCGCTCTTCCCGTGCCAACCCTTTCGCGGCTATGGGATTAGGCATACTCATGGTTATGGGATTGATTGGGCTGGGCATGTGCGTCTGGATGGCTGTCCTCCTGGGCATGGGCTTGTGCGCCACGCAGAACCTTTCCACGGGCGGGGCCATCGGCACCGTCATCGTCAGTTTCATCGTGATGATAGGCATTGGTTTTGTCCTGAGTTTCGCGCTGGCTTCAATGTTTGTCGGCATGGCGTCTTCGATGGCGCATTAGGTTCATTTCAGTGGAGAGTGGAGAGGAAACAACATTGATGAATGATGAATGATGAGTGATGAATAGAATTCTGTTCATCACTCATCATTCATCATTCATCATTTTCAGGAGATTGACATGGCGAGGGAACGCGAGGACGGTTTGGCCGCGCTGCAAAAAGGCGACCTGCCGACAGCCGCGATTTTGCTGGAACAGGTTGTCCGACAGAATAAAGAGGATTTCGAGACTCACCTGTATCTGGGCGGCGTGTACCATCAGATGAAGCGGCACGGGGACGCGGCGCGGGTATTATCGCGGGCCACAGAACTTCAGCCCGACAGCGCGCAAGCCCGGTTCAATCTGGGAATCGCGCAGGAGCAGGGCGGCGACTTGATTGGCGCTCAGTCCTCGTTTCAGCAGGCCATTTTGCTACAGGCGGAGTACCCTGTCGCGCACGAGGCTCTGGAGCGGGTGGAAGCGCGTTTGAACGGGCCGAGTTTTGCCGCCCAATCGCGTTCCGCCTCCGAACCGGACCTTACGATTGCGCCGGGAAGCGCTGCCAATTCGAGTGGTATTTCCTCAACGAGCGGCAATTCTGCGTCGAACGCGGACGCTTCGCCTGCCGGGGAAAAGCCTATCTTTGCAAGGCCGGTCAACTCCTCGTTCGGCAAGGCCGCGCCCGCTTTCGTTACATTGCCCGCCGCGCCCACTCCCTCCGAATACACGCCGACCTCTTCCGCAACCCCGGCCTTTCCGACGGAACACGGGGCGGGGCATCAGAGCGGCACGCCCGCTAATTCCGCTTCAGCAGGCGCGTCGAGCGCAACGCCGCCGTTGCCCGCCGCATCCGAATATTCGCCCGCCATTCCGCCGAATGTTCCGCCGCCTCTCAATCCCTACGCGCCCGGATACGGCGCCAACCCCTATGCGTTGCCCCCGCCGCCCGGATACGGGCCAACGCCGCCGGGATATGGGCCGGGATACGCGCCGCCACGCTCGGAGCAGGCGCAAATGCCCGGACAGCCACTGCCCTACGGTCAACCGCAGCCGTATGGACAGCCGCCAATTCCCGGCCAGCCCCCGCCTTATGGTCAGCCGCCCTACGGCCAGCCGCCGTATGGCGCGGGATACGCGCCCCCCGGAGCTTATGGGTACGGCGGGGCGCAGCAGTATGTGGTGACGCAGCCTGTAGTTCCGCAAGAAGCGACTGTGGCGCTGATTCTGGCTATTCTTGGCCTGCCGCTCGGCTGTACCGGTTTGGCAATCGTCTTTTCTCCTATCGCGCTGTACCTCGCCCTGAAAGCGCGGCGCATGATGCAGGCCGACCCGCGCCTCGGCGGGCAGGGAACCGCCACCGCCGCATTATGGCTGGCAGGTATCGGCGTGGGGCTGAACGCGCTGGCGTTGATCGCGATCATAATTGCCATGCTGACCGGTATGTAATCAAGGCTGGCAGGAGAGTTCGTATTCAGGGTGACGGAAAGGATAAACAAGTGTTGCGTCTACGTTCTCTATTTTTCACTGCTGCCGCGCTGCTGCTGGCGAGCGGAACGGTTGCTGTTTCTCCAATGACTTTGGCCGCGCCCCGCGCCCCCAAAGCGAAAGCGCGGCGCGAGGCGGAAACTGTGTCTAAAGGCTTTTTAACCAAAACCATCAAACAGGGCGCGGAAGAATACAAATACGTGGTGTACGTGCCTGCCGATTACGACGGCAGCAAAGCGTATCCCACGATTGTCTTCCTGAACGGCGCGGGCGAGTGCGGGCGAGATGGCTGGAAGCACGTCGCGACGGGGCTTGGTCCGGCCATTATGAAGGACGCCACTAAATGGCCGTTTCTGGTTGTGTTTCCACAAAAGCCCACGGCGCGCTCCAATTGGGAAGACCACGACGCGCTTGTCATGGCGATGCTGGATCAGACCAAAGCCGATTACAAGGTGGATACAACCCGCCTGTACCTGACGGGCCTATCGCAGGGCGGACACGGCACATGGATGATTGGCGCGAAGCATCCTGAAATGTTCGCGGCCCTTGCGCCGGTTTGCGGCTGGAGCGATGTCGCCACCGCCACAACCCTCAAGCCCCTACCCATCTGGTGTTTTCACGGGGAGGCCGACCCGACCGTGAAAGTGGAAAAATCGCATGAGATGGTGGATGCCGTGAAAGCGGCGGGCGGCGACGTGAAATTGACTACCTATCCCGGCGTCGGCCACAATTCGTGGGACAACGCCTACGGCAAGGAAGATTTGGGCGCGTGGTTTTTGCAGCATACCAAAAAGTGAGAGTGGAGAGTGAGAGCGGCAAGACCGAGCGTACATTAGTTACGCTCGGTTTTTTGTTTGTCGCGCGACAGGCAGAAATTCAGACACTTACAACGTATCATTGAATACTAATGGATTTTGTGGAAAGGCAGAGGGAAACAGCATGAAGATTGTAATCGCGGGCGCAACGGGGTTTATCGGGCCGCCATTGTGCGCCGAATTAGTCGGGAGCGGGCATCAGGTCACAGTTGTATCGCGAGACGCGGTAAAGGCGCAGGCGACATTGGGGAAACAAGTACGCAGTCTGGCATGGGAAGAGAAAGCCGGTGATGCCGCCGCGTCTGCTCCTGCCGACGAGTGGAAGCAGGCGATTGCTGAATCAGACGCCGTTATCAATCTGGCGGGAACCCCGGTTGCGGGACAGCGCTGGACACCGGAGTACAAGAAGCAAATTCTCGATTCCCGCGTGGATACGACGCGCAGGTTGGTGGACGCCGCGCGCGCATCGGAACGTCGCCCGCCCGTATTCCTCAGCGCGTCCGGTATCGGCTACTATGGCGACCGCAAGGATGAAACGGTCACAGAAGCGGACGCGCCGGGAAACGATTTTCTGGCGGACGTGTGCAAAGCGTGGGAAGCGGAAGCGCAGAAAGCGGAAGCATTGGGCGTTCGCGTCGTCAGGCTGCGAATCGGGGTGGTTTTAGGGCATGGCGGCGCGCTGGAAAAGATGCTGCACCCGCTTCCCCTGCCGCTCAATCCCTACAAACTCGGCGCGGGCGGGCCGATTGGCAGCGGCAAACAGTGGCTGTCGTGGATACATCTGGATGATGTATTGGGGCTGATTACGTGGGCCATGACGAACGCGCAGGTACAGGGGGCCGTCAATATGACCGCGCCTAATCCCCGCGCCAACGCGGATTTCGCCCACGCGCTCGGCCACATATTTCATCGTCCCACCATTCTGCCCGTACCCGCCTTCGCTCTCCGCGCCCTGCTGGGCGAGTTTGCTGAAACCCTGCTCACCGGGCAGAAAGTCCTGCCTGCCGTCGCGGAACAGCAGGGCTACCGTTTTCGCTTTCCCACATTAGAACCCGCGCTGCAATCGTTGCTGAAAAGTTGATAGTTGATAGTTTGTAGTTGATAGAGATACAGAAGCCGCCAACATTCAACGAAAAGCCGTTACATGGCTGGCAGCCGGATGAGGAACGGAAACAAAAGCCCTACGACAAACGCGCGATTTGGGCTTCCGGTTGCGCTTCCGGTTCCAGATGCGGCGTGGGATTGAAAGCGGGCGCGGTGGAAACGGACAGGGGTGGCAACGCATTTGTTTCCGGGGCAGCGCGCAGCAGTTCGTCGGCGGGCGTCGTTGAGGGTGAATCCAGCGCGGGGCGCAGCAGCATGTCGGCAGGTGTCCGGTTGCCATCGGAAGCGCGGAGCAGGGTTTGGGTTTGTCGCTGATTTTCCACACGGCTTTGGAGGAACGGCAGGCACTCTTGCGCCGCCTCCTTCAGCTGAGGAAACTGTTTAGCCCTGCCTTTGCCTTCCGCCAGTTCGGTAACAACGGGCAGGGAACTCTCCGTTCCGACCTGCCGCAACGCCACCAGAATGGCTGTCAGCAGTTTGGCTGTTAAGGTTAGGGCCAGCGCTTTATCTTTGCCGGCAAGCGCCACTTTGCCGGCAAGCACCCGGTTCAGAATGGCGTGGTGTTCCGGCGTGAACATGGGCGCGTCGGAGGCTTGCAGCTTCGGCAGCAACTTTTCCAGCAGCGTGGCGGCGTCTGCTTTGAGAGAATTATCGTTGTATTCCAATATTTCAATCAAGCGCGGCGCGGCGCGAAGGTCGTTGTATTCTGCCAGCGCCTGAACGCCTTTTTTCTGCGTACTGGTTGCCGCATACATACTCGCAATTACTCCGCTCAGGCTGCCGAACATACTGCCTATGCCTCCGAAGCCGTGAAAGTTGGTTAATATCCCGTCAATCAGGATCAGAATAACAACGCCGAGATAGATGCTCAGGCCGATTTTCGCATTGCGACGGCGTTTCAGCGTCTTTTGCCGCTCTTCTGCCAGCAATGCCAGCAGCTCATCCAGCGAATTGTAAACCAGCGGTTCCTCTTTTTTGCGCGTTTGCCCCATGCCATTTTAAGTGCCTCACTCCGGGCGTTCACAGATGGTCGCCCGCTCCCAATACAATTTACTCCTACATTCTACCTTGACAGGCCAAAAAGCTAGAAGAAATTTTCAGGAGGCGCGGCGAAGCCGGACAATGTCGCGTAATGGGGGAGTCCCAAACAATCGGCTGTATTCGCGGCTGAACTGGGAGGAACTGTTATAACCAACGCGATAACCGGCAAGCGCGGCGTCCGTATCCTCCACCAGCATCAATCGCCGCGCTTCCTGAAGGCGCAGATGTTTCTGATACTGAAGCGGACTCAGGGCGGTGACGGCTTTGAAGTGGTGATACAGCCCGGACGGACTCATGCACACGTTTTGCGCGAGGGTTTCAATATCTAACGGTTCGGCGTAGTGACGCTTAAGCCAGTCAATCGCCTGCGCGATGCGTTGTGTCGGGCTGTTGTTCAAAGCAACCTGGCGCAGCCGCATGCCCTGTTCTCCCGTCAGCAGACGGTACAGGATTTCGCGCAACGCAAGGGGGCCAGTACGGGAATGTCTCGCGGGGTACCCAGCAGGCGCAGCAGGCGCACGACGGCGTCGAGCAGGGGCGCGTCTGTGCGGCTTATGGACAGACTGCGCGCCGACGTTTCCCCGGCATAATCGCGCGGGACGTTCTCCGCAAAGTCCATTTCCATCAGCAATGCGGCAATATCGCGGGGGTCAAGGTCGAGGCAAAATCCCAGGTACGGCGCTTCAGGCGAGGCCTGAATAATCTGCGCGGTAATCGGCAGGCCGACCGTCACCAGCAGATACCGGGATGGCTCGTGCAGATGGTATTCCTCCCCCAACGTGGCCTGCTTGCAGCCCTGGGCGACAATGCAAAATGTCGGCTTTTGAATCCCGTAAACCGGCTGAGAAGCGGCTGACAGCCGGTACAAAGTGAGGGGCGCGATGGCGGTCGAATACGCGCCGTCCGCGTCGGCCAGCCTGTCAATCAATTGGACCAGTTCCTCGTGTTTATGTCGAAGCGCGTCTTCCAGACTACTATTCTTGTCCTGACCGGAAAGCTCAATTTGCCGCATCGTTTCTGTCCTCGTTCTGTGTCGCCTGATTTCCCTGTGAAAGGCTCGCATTTGCAGGATCGGGCAAATTTCTTGCAGTATCCGGCTACTCGTTTCTTCACCCCCGCGAGTAGGATAGTTATATACTCCTGTACGCTGCGACGAACCGTTTTGCCGCAATGAACACCGGAATACAGAAATCCGGCCAGAAACAGGAAAACAGGGAGAAAACAATGAGTATGAATGTTTCAGGCTACGCGGCGCAGTCCGCTACAACGCCCGTCGCGCCATTTGACTTCGAGCGGCGCGACCCGCGCCCGGATGATGTCGTGATTGACGTCCTTTACTGCGGTGTCTGCCATACCGACATCCACCAGACGCGCAACGGGTGGGGCAATGCCGTCTACCCAATGGTTCCGGGCCATGAGATCATCGGGCGAGTGGCAAGCGTGGGAAGCGATGTTACAAAGTTCAAGCCTGGTGACATGGTGGGCGTGGGCGTAATGGTGGACTCTTGCCTGCATTGCGAGGCGTGTCTGGCGGGACTGGAAGTGTACTGCGAAAACATCTGCACCCAAACCTACAACGACAAAGATCGGCATGACGGCCTGCCCACATACGGCGGCTACTCGCAACGCATCCTCGTTTCCGATAAGTTCGCGCTGCGCCTGCCGGAAAAACTCGATCCCAAATCCGCCGGCCCCCTGCTGTGCGCGGGAATTACCACGTATTCGCCCCTGCGCCACTGGAACATTGGCGACGGCAGCAGAGTGGCGGTTGTCGGGTTGGGCGGATTAGGCCATATCGGACTGAAGTTTGCCCACGCGATGGGCGCGGAGGTGTCGCTGTTCACGCGAACACCGAACAAGGAGAGCGAAGCGCGGCGATTGGGGGCGAACGAGGTGATTCTCTCAACGGATGCGGCGCAGATGCAGGCGACCGTCAACCGCTTTGACTTCATACTCGACACCGTACCCGCCCCGCACGACCTTAACCCCTATTTAGCAACGCTGAAACGGGACGGCACGCTTATACTTGTCGGGCAGCTTGATCCGCTCGAACCGCCGGTTATGGGTGTGGCGCTCATGGCAGGACGCAAATCCATTGCGGGTTCCGGCGCGGGCGGCATTGCGGAAACGCAGGAGGTGCTGGACTTTTGCGCCGAACGCGGTATTGCCTGTGACGTGGAAATGATTAACATTCAGGACATCAACCAGGCCTTTGAGCGCGTCCTGAAAAGCGATGTGCGCTACCGCTTCGTCATTGACATGGCTTCCCTCAATCAGAGATAGATCACCGCAACATAAAGCCATTTACTTCGTAAGTTATACTGCCAATAACCCATTTTGCATATCCGCTCTGTCAGCCCGTGGAGGTTCCCATTGGAAGAGACTCATCAACACTGTAATCCCGTAGAGGAAGCGCCTGCCCGCCCGCATGTGCTGGATTTCAAGCCGGACACGCCTGATTCCCCGTCCTCTCACGCGGCGCAGGAGGGCGCGTCCCGGCGCGAATTTCTGGCAAACGCGGCGGGCGTAACCGCCGCGTTTGCCATTGCGCCCCTGCTTGTGGAAAGCGAGGGAGAGGCCGGGGCGCAAACCCTGACGCCCCACGCGCTGCCCGTCGCTCCAACCGTACCGCCCGTGAATGTTACGCTCAATATCAACGGCGCGGATCATGCCCTGTCTCTGGAACCCCGCGTGACGTTGCTGGACGCCCTGCGTGAACGGCTTCATTTGACCGGAACGAAAAAGGGCTGCGATCATGGGCAGTGCGGCGCGTGTACCGTCCATATTGACGGACGGCGCGTAAATTCTTGCCTGACTCTTGCCGTCATGCACCAGGGACAGAAGATCACCACGATTGAGGGGCTGGCTCAGGGCGAAACCCTGCACCCGATGCAGGCCGCGTTTATCGAACACGACGGCTATCAGTGCGGTTATTGCACGCCCGGACAGATCATGTCGGCAGTGGCGGTTGTCCATGAGGGCCACGCGCATACCGACACGGAAATTCAGGAGCAGATGAGCGGCAATATATGTCGTTGCGGCGCGTACCCCAACATCGTGGCCGCCGTGAAATCGGTTTTGGAGGGCAAAAACGGCAGGGACACGGCTTCGCAGGCGACAATGCCCAACACTGCCGCGTTCGCCGCTTCGGGGTTGGTTTCAGAAGGGAGCAAGTAACAGATGCAGCCGTTTACATACAGCCGCGCCACTGAAGAAAACCGCGCCATCGCGGACGTGTCCGCCAATCCGCAGGCCGCTTTCCTGGCGGGCGGAACCAACCTGATCGACAACATCAAATTGAATGTGCAGACGCCGTTACAGCTTGTGGACATCAACAGTCTTGCGCTGAATAAAATCGAATGGTTGCCGGACGGCGGGGTTCGCATCGGTGCGCTTGTCCGCAACAGCGATCTGGCGTATGACCCGACTATCCGCAAGAACTATCCCGTACTCAGCGAGGCGTTGCTGTCGGGCGCGTCGGCGCAATTGCGCAACATGGCGACAACGGGCGGCAATCTGTTGCAACGAACCCGCTGCTACTATTTCCGCGACACGGCCACGCCCTGCAACAAGCGCGAACCCGGAACCGGCTGTCCCGCCATCGAGGGCTACAACCGCATCCACGCCATTCTGGGAACGAGCAACAAGTGCATCGCCACTCATCCCTCCGACATGGCGGTCGCGATGAACGCGCTGGACGCCGTTGTGCTGACGCAGGGGCCGAAGGGCGCGCGCCGCATTGCCATCAACGACTTTCATCTGCTTCCCGGCGATACCCCGCACATCGAAACCGTTCTGGAACACGGCGAACTGATTACAGGCGTGGAACTGCCGGCAAGTTCGTTTGCCGCCCGCTCGCATTATATTAAAGTCCGCGACCGGGCCAGTTACGCGTTTGCCCTTGTGAGCGTTGCCGCCGCGCTCGACATACAGAACGGCGTAATACAGCATTGCCGCGTCGCGCTTGGCGGCGTGGCGCACAAGCCCTGGCGCAGCCTGGAAGCCGAAAAAACATTGACCGGCAAGCCCGCGAACGAAAACACCTTCAAAATGGCGGCGGAAGCGGCTATGCGCAGCGCGAAGAAATACAAACACAACGGATTCAAGCCTGAACTCGCCAAGCGTACTATTATCCGCGCCCTGACCATCGTGGCAGGCATGGCCTAACCGGAGAACACCACTATGCGATTTGGAAATGTAGGACAGCCGATCAGCCGCGTGGACGGACGGCTGAAAGTGACCGGAACCGCCGTCTACGCCGCCGAACATCCGCTGGATAATCTCGCCCACGCTTATCTGATTGAAAGCGCGATCAGCAAGGGGCGCGTGAAGGCATTTGATCTCACGCGGGCGCAGGCCGCGCCGGGTGTGCTTGCCATTATCACGCATCTCAACGCGCCCAAACTAAACCTGCCCGATCCCAAAGACCCGGCAGGCGGCAAGCCGGGCGAGGCGTATGCGCCGCTGCAAGACAACATCATCCACTACAACGGGCAGCATCTGGGCGTCGTGGTCGCGGAAACTTTCGAGCAGGCCTGTTTCGCCGCCGACCTGGTCACGATTACGTATGAGGTGGAAAAGCCCGCCGTCGAGATCGAGCAGAACATGGGCCACACCTACAAGCCGTCCTCGTTCATGGGCTATGAGCCGCTGCAAACAAAGCGCGGCGATCCCGCAAACGCGCTGGCCGCTTCGCCCGTCAAGGTGGAGCAGACGTATTCCACGCCCATCGAGCATCATAACCCGCTGGAGCCTCACGCCAGTATCGCCGCGTGGAACGGCGATAAAGTAACGCTGTACGAGGCGACGCAGGCCGTCGTCGCGGATCAGGCCATCTGCGCTCAGGTGTTGGGAATTTCGCCCGACAATGTGCAGGTGATTTCGCCGTTTGTCGGCGGCGGCTTCGGCTGCAAGGGGTCGTTCTGGTGGCATACGGTTCTGGCGGCGATTGCCAGCCGCAAAGTGGGCAGGCCGGTTAAAGTGGTTCTCGCCCGCCAGCAGATGTTCACGTCCAACGGCTATCGCGCTCGCGCGATCCAAAAAATGAGTTTGGGAGCCACGCCGGACGGAAAACTCACAGCCATTCATCACGCTACGCTCAGTCACACCTCCACGGTAGACGAGTTCAGCGAACCCTGCGGCCTGACCACGCGAATGTTGTACGCCTGCCCCAATCTGGACGTGTCGCACACCCTCACGCGCCTCAACCGCAGCACGCCCACGTTCATGCGCGCTCCGGGCGAGTCTCCCGGCATGTTCGCGCTCGAATCCGCAATGGACGAACTGGCGTACGCGCTGAACATAGACCCCGTGGAACTGCGCATCCGCAACCATGCCGACACCAACCCACAGGTCAACAAGCCCTGGTCGAGCAAAAATCTGCTGCAATGCTACGCGCTGGGTATGGAAAAAATCGGCTGGAAGCAGCGCAATCCCAAGCCGCGCAGCATGGTATCGGACGACGGCTGGCTGATCGGGTACGGCATGGCGACGGCCACCTATCCCGGTTATCGGCAGGGCGCGTCGGCGCGGGCGCAGATGTTCGCGGACGGACGCGCTGTAGTTTCAAGCGCCACGCAGGATATAGGAACCGGCACGTACACGGTTATGACGCAGGTGGCGGCGGACGCGTTGGGACTGCCGCTTGAGCAGACGCGCTTTACGCTCGGTGACAGCAGCCTGCCGCCCGCGCCCGTATCCGGCGGTTCCATGTCGGTTGCAAGCGTCAGTCCTGCGGTGCAGGCGGCGGCAAAGGCCTTGATTGACCGCTTGATTGCGCTCACGCTTGCGGATTCCAACTCGCCCCTGTATGGCGCGTCGCCCTCCGATATTGACGCGCAAAACGGCAAACTGCTGGTACGCGCCGCGCCCGCCCGCATGGTATCGTTCGGGGACGTGGTAAAGCAAACGGGCCAGGAGCGCGTTGAAGTGGTTGTAAACGCGAAAACCGCGCCCCCGCCCGCGTCAAGCGCGTCGGACGCCAGCGGCGGCGGCAAGAAAGGTCACAGCGCGAACGCGGCGGACAATACGGGCGGGCAAACGAGTGGCGGGAAGGGCAGCCAACCGGATACCCGAACAAAAGTGGCTCCGGGCGGCAGCGCGCCCAACGCCATCGCCGCCGATATTCCCGCCGACAGCAATGCCGACCAGTCGAAGTATGCGTTTCAGTCGTTCGGGGCGCAGTTCGTCGAGGTGCGTGTCAACCCGCAATCGGGGGAAATTCGCGTGGCGCGCGTGGTCAACGTCTTCGACATCGGGCGCATCCTGAATCCCAAAACGTCCCGCAGCCAGATATTGGGCGGCGTGACAATGGGCATCGGCATGGCTCTGCACGAGCATACCATCGCTGACAGTCGCACCGGCCGCATCCTGAACGCCGACCTTGCCGAGTATCACGTCCCGGTACACGCCGACATTCCCGTTTTCGACGTTCATTTCCTGGACATTCCCGATCCGCATATCAATCCGTTGGGCGCGCGCGGCGTGGGCGAAATTGGCATTACCGGTGTTGCCGCCGCCATCGCCAACGCGGTTTACCACGCGACCGGCAAGCGCATCCGCGAACTGCCCATCACGCTGGACAAACTTCTCTAAAATCGTACTCGCAAGCACAGCCGGGGCGTAACCGAAGGAATCCCGTTCCCCGATAGTCGGTACGCCCCACCCACCCTGATAGCCTTTAAAAATATTCAGGCCGCGGAAGGGGTCTATATCAGCACGGCCTGATGCAAGACGGGGTTACACACGCCGCTCACGCTCACCGGGTCGGGAGTGCTGCCCGACGATGGGAATAGGCGGGTATGAGGTAGCTTGCGCCGGTCGTGATGGGCGTTGCGTCCTCCCGAAAAACGGTTAGGGGCATTGCGGAACCATGTTTTGTGGTCTATATGCCAATATACCTTAGCGGAGAAGCATGTATGCAAGACGATGAACGTTGTATGCTTATCTGTTTATCGTGTATTTTGGGCGCACACGCTATGCGGATAAACGCACACGCTTCTTGAACGAGCGAAACATGCGTACCAGAGAACTTACATGAAAAATGGCGTCTCACACAAGGCATTTAGAAAGGCAATAAGGATGGGTGGGCGTACCGACTATCGGGGAACGGTACGCCCGCTTACGGTCAGGAATGGTTGCGGGGTTTGCGAGTCAGGCGGCGCGCTCGGCTTGTTGCGGTACTTCCTGCTTTTGCGCGGCCATGTTTTTGAGGGCTTCCTCGTGCATAAACAGGGCTTCGCCTTCGTCAATGACTACTTCGTCTTCAGGATGTTCGCGCAGCCATTCCGCCTGTAATTCCCACGCCCGCTTGCAGTCTTCCAGCGTCCGAACGCCGCCCATAAAGCGCAGCACATCATCAAGTGTCATCGTTGCAACTCCTGTCTCGCCGCATCGGTATCCAGCGCGATTTGTACGCGAGAATTTGTCGGCTCAACATCTTGTATCCATTGTAACACAGTGGCTTCCCGATTGAATAAAGGCATAGCCAGAAGCGCCAGATAAAAATCTGCTTCGGTTTTTAGCGTTCGGCTTCTGAGCGTTTCTAAAGCAGTCAGGTAGCGGTTATAAGAAGTACGGACATCAGCGGCAGGCGGCAATCCGGCTGCAATCAGAAGCGAATCGCGGAACAGGCGGGTACACGCTTCCACCACACCCTCTTCAAATCCCCGCAGCAACTGAAAATCAGGCTTCTTGAGGCCGACACTGACAGAATGGAAAATTTCGTGGAGTAGCGTAGAGTACCTGCCGATATGCGCAATCCTATCCTGATGGATCACGATGTCACAGTTCCACGGCTTTGCGCCAAAGTAGGCGGGACGACCTAAAGCGTTCAATTCCGTGCCGATAATAACGCGCCCGCTCCATGTAGACTTTCGCCCGGTTAGTTGTTGCGTTGCGCCGATCAGGGCAGTAACATCCGCATGAAGTTGCGGCATAGGATCGGGCGTGATTGGGCTGCTCATGCAAATATTGTACCTATATGCGGCGAGGCGAGTTAGCGATTAATTTTGAAAAAGGCTGTAAGGGGGGCGTACCGACTATCGGGAATGGGACGCCCACTTACGATTAGAGGCTGGACGTAATTGGGGCCGATTACTTCGGTTTTGCCGGCGACCAGACTGCCTGCGTGTTGTCGCCCTCGCCTTTGGTGAGGGCGAGCGGGTTGGTCACATTGGTCAGGTCAGTATTGATGACGAACAGATCGTTTTTGTTGTTGGGGCGCGTGACCTGAAACAGCAGGCGCGAACCGTCCGGCGAAAAGCGCGGCACATGCGGCGTTCCCTGCGCGTTGGTGGGCAGAGTGGCCTGAAATTGCGCGGCGTCCTGCGGGCGGAAGAGCAGCGGCTTTTCGGGAATATCGTCCACGCGAATACCCAGCGGCTGGCGCTCCTTATTGCCTTTGAGCAGCCACGTCTCATAAGCGATCTTTCTGCCGTCCGGCGACCAGACAAGGTTGCGCGGCTCAATGTTGTTGCCCACGCTGATCATCAACGGATGCGCCTCGACCTGTCCGGGTTTGGGGAAATTGTACAGCACGATGCCGCTTACCAGTTCCGTTCCCTTGCCGGGAACCGGCTGCGGGCTTTCGGCATACGCCACCATCAGGCGGTTGCCATTGGGTTCCCACGCGATGCTGACGGCGTTGGCGCCCACCAGCGTCAGCAGCTTGCCGCCTGCCGGAACCGCTTCCACCATCTGATCGCCGTTGGTAAGTCCCTGCAGGCGCGGATCGAAGCGAAAGTCATTGTCTGATCCCAGTTCCTTCACGCCCGCGATGCCCTCGCTGTCGGAGGCAAGCGCGGCGTTCAAATACGCGCCGTTCAGTCCCGCCTCGGCAGGGGGGCCGTTTTCGTCGCCTGAAGCCTTCTCTTCGCGGGGGGCGGCAAAATCTGCTCCACACCTTTGCCGTTGGTAAGCACGGTCTTCACCGCGCCGAGCGTCAGGAACCCGACGCGCTTACCGTCCGGCGAGGCGAAGGGATTCTCCTTGCGGCCCGTGCCGTAAGTAAGCTGTGAAACGTCATTTGCGCCGCGAATAAAAATTTGCATCTTTTTGCGGTCGCCGCGATTGGAAGAGTAGTAAACCTGCTTGCCGTCCAGACTCCACGCGGGCGCGCTCTTGTCGGAAGTGTCGTCGCCAGGTGTCAGGGGAATCAAACCGGTTCCATCGGCGCGAATATCGTATAGCGTGGCTTCTCCTTTGTCGTTTTGCCGGATAAACGCAATGGTGTTGCTCGTGTCGAAATCAATGCTGCCGGTGATGCCCGTCACGCCGGCATGGGAAAGATAATAGAAGAAGGCGATAAGGGAACCGAGCAGGCCGAGCAGAATCAGCAGATGTATCTGCCGCCGCTGCTTTTCGCGCTGCCACCAGTCGGGCAAAGTGGATTGTCGGGTACTCATGAGAAGTTGCTTTCCTCGCGAACCGCGCAGTCCGCGCGCAGAATAAAAGACACAGAATAACAGCGAAACAATGAAAAAAGAGACACTGAAAAATGCGAAGGCTACGCTTATCATACGGCGCAGAACGGCGAACCCGTTCCTGAAATCAGAATGGAGGAACGCGAACAGTGCCGAAAACACTGGGTACAGGGCTGAATAACAGAGGCGAAAGGTGGCGCGCGCTTCCGGCAAGCGTAGCATTTCCGGGCGGCAAAAGTCAAGACAGCAACCCATGACGTCATGTTGACGCATCAGCCTGACTATGTTATAATGGACGAGCGACAAAACAAATCCAAACCATTGAGGACGCTGTATGCCGATTTACTACAAAGGGGCTGGTGTTGGAACATACTGGCACAAAAACGACGCTCGGCTATTAGGTTTCACACCGCACACTTCAACAATGCCGCAAACTTCAGATCGCTTGATGCATCACATTGCGCGGGGCAATACAAATAGCCCTTATATCTCACTGACACGCTCCTACGCCATTGCCTGGGATTACGCCGTAAATGGAAATGCCGTGCCAACCTCAACAGTTCCGGGATACGTGTATGAGATTGAATTAAATGACCCGCTGCCGGCAGGCGTCATCCTTCTTGATCCCGTCAAGGAGGTAGCAACGGCTATTACCACTCCTCTCAATCCGCCCTACCAACACGACGGAGGGCAGGACTTTCTACTCAGCGTCATTGATATATTGATATAACTATCACGCCAAAGCCAGCGTTGTTGCCTTCCGGTGGCGCAACGCCGCGCCGTCCCAATCTAACGATTGAAGTGGAAACGTTTGTACGCGCGTTGCGAGATGCAGAGATTCTGGCGAACATCATTACCGAATTCGCGCGTCATTAACCGTATTGCTGTATGGTAAGGAGAAATATATGCCCGAACTATTCATCATTCCCTTACACGGACGTGTTCCGGGAAGCGCGGGAATTGAATTCTTACGGGCAGAAATGCCCGCAGGCGTCCGCAGTTCTCTTGCTTTGATTCGCTATAAACAGTACGGGCAGGAGATGCAATACGGCGTTCGCCTTGATCTGGACAAACGCGTATTTCTAGATCATTTCGAGGACGCGGCAGAAGAAGATGTACTGCAACATGCCGCGCCTAGAATTGTCTCCATTATGGCGAAAGAGCTGTGCGCCGCGCGCGAACACGCCTACACTCTGGTAGAGGGGAAGTAGGGGGTAAGCCTGATTTTCAGAACCTTGCGCCGACGTTGAAGGAGAAGCCGCGCAGTTGATTGTGTTCGCCGTCGTGGTAGGTGAGTTCGAGGAAAGGCTGCGTTTGTTTGGGATGCGGCACGTGGAAGTTGTAGCCCAACAGATATTCGGTCGCGAACCCGTTGACGTTGCGGAACTCGTGAACCCGCGCCTGCGTGAAGCTATACCCCAATCCCAATCCGCCATACGCGCCCGTGTTGGCAATGCCGTATTTCGCGTTGACCAGAAATCGGTAGATGTTGCCGTCCGTATCCGCGCCCGAACGGTTGCTGCCGCCCAGAGTGATGGTTGGGGAAAAGTAGATGCCGCCCAGATACTTGACCTTGTGGATAAGGGGCAGGTCCGCGCCGATTTCAAAGCCCTCCAGATGATTGCGCGCGCCGTTGTTGTTGAAATCGTTGCCCAGATGGAACCCGCCGCGAACGGCAAATTGGGCGGGCAGTTCCTGCGCTCCCGCCGTGTTCGCGCCCATCAAAACAAAACAAACCGCCGCGCCTGTTGCCGCCCTCGCTACGCCCTTACTTCTTTCCTGAAGCCGCATGTTGTTGCTCCTCTTACATTGCGCCCCGCGCGTTTTCGCGTCCCCTTAAATATACCCAATTTTGGGGCATACAAAAAAGCGCCCGATGAACGTTACAACGTTCATCGGGCAATGCGCCTGTCAGCGCGAGGACGCACGCAGGTCCCCGGACTTCTCTTTCCCGCGTCGAGGCGAGGAACACGGCGCGACAGGATTGCGAAACAATCTGCTTGAAGCAAATTATTGTATTAGCGCGTTGTCCCTTTTCACAGAACCGGCCTTCCGGCGCCGGTTGTCCTATTCGCCCCTCCAACAAGCGTCATTGGCTGCCGGAGAAGCGAACATGACTTATTATGTCCCATTTGTTCTCTTTTCGCCGTGAAGCCGGACACGCTGCGCTTGTGAAGTAAGTCATAGATGGGAGCAGGGAGTAGGAAATAGGAGTAGAGGTAAAGCAATTCTGTATTCCCCTACTCCCTGCTCCCTATTTCCTACTCCCTCGCATCGAACGTGGTCGCAAAATTATTGCGGAGGGTTGTAGAATCATCGTTTTTCTAGTATAATAGGCCGGAAGCACATTGCTGCAATTCCTCGGGTCTTGCGATGGATCCACGAAGCCTCACATCGCGCCAGACGGTTATCGAAGAAACTACACTCCATGGATCGAGGGCCACAGGGTGATCAGTGACTTGCAGCACCATCTGCCCGCCAGCCATATCAAATTTTGCGACATGGCGGATCGGGACATTGTCGAGCGGGCGCAGCGGGGCGACGAAACCGCTTCGGAATACCTGCTCTACAAATATCGTAATCTCGTTCGCACCAAAGTCAAATCCTACTTTCTCGTCGGCGCCGAGAAAGAAGACCTGCTTCAGGTCGGGATGATCGGACTCTGGCAGGCGATCATTGACTTTCGCTGTGACAAGGCTATCTCTTTCCCGGCCTTCGCCAAAGTCTGTATTCAGCGGCATATCATCACGGCCATCAAAACGGCCACGCGCCAGAAACAGATGCCGCTCAACCAGTCGCTTTCGCTGGAAAGTCCCGCCGAAAACTCCGGCCCCGACTGGAACCTCTCCGACATCATTCCCGCCACCGAGACGCTGGACCCTGAAGACCTCGTCATTCAGGGCGAAGACACCAAAGTTCTTCATGAGATGCTTCAACAGGTGCTTTCGGATTTTGAATGGCATGTGCTCGCCGGCTATCAGATCGGGAAATCGTACCGGGAAATCGCCTGCGAACTGCATTGCAAAACCAAATCCGTAGACAATGCTCTGGCGCGTATCAAGCGTAAAGTGTCCACTGTTCCGCTCGGGCTTGCCAACCTGAGCGAATTGCTTGTCAACGCCACCCTGCGCTAACCCGGCGCAAGTTGGCATGAATAACGACCACGTTCAATGCTGACAGCAATTCTCAAACTCAATCCTAAACAATGGCGCGTGGAGCAGAAACAATCAGGCTTCCCGCGTCCTTGTTGTTTTTCCGATGTTTCGGCAAACAGTAACCCTCCCAAATTCGTATTCTATAAAGGCAGCAGTATTCTCCAGAGGAACTCCTCCTGAACACTTCCAGAATGGAAGGAGCGAAAAATGCGGATCGAAGGTTACAATGATGACGTGCTGGACGAAGAGGAAATCCTTGACGAATTCATGGGCGAAAACCCGCGCGCGCGCGAATTGCGCCTGATGCGCGGCGCGCTGGAACAGCGGCGAAGCGGATTTCAATCGAGATCGGGAGCGCAGCGCGAACGAGCGCGAAAAGTCCGCCATGTCCGCCAAAATCGCGGAGTTGGATAAGCAGATCGCGGCCATTCGACAGGAAGAAGAGATTACGACGTTTGTAGAGGGTTCGGTGCGCCTGACGCTGAACAAACCCTCATTGGGAGAAGTGGAATGATGATGGCAAAGGCGAAAAAAACGGCCTGCCACTCGTGCGGTCAGGCGCTTGGCGACGAAGAAACGCAATGCCCGCGCTGCCGCGTCCTGCGCCGGGGCGATGTGAACCGCCCCATGATTGCCGCGTATGCCTTTTTCCTGTTCGTCGCGTTCGTCACGGGCGCGATTACCATCGCCTATCTCCGCAACGTCCTTCACATTCAGTGAGTCCTTTGTCGCTTCTGAATTGCATCCAACCAACAGGAATAAATGAAGCGCACAGGAGAATCAGTTGGTTCTCCTGTGCGCTTGATTGTTATTGTTTTTGAACGAATGGTTCGAAGCGGCAAAGCAGCCTGGCATTCGTTACTTTTTGTCGGCGTCCGGCTTGCCCTGCGCCGTGTGGTTCACGTCCTTGGATACCTGATTTGCCGTCCGGTTGGCATGTTTGGAAGCGCGATTGGTATCCCGGTTCGCGCTTTTGGACGCTTTATTCACGTTGCGGTTCGCGCTCTTGGAAGCGCGGTTGGTGTCGCGGTTCGCGCTTTTGGAGGCTTTGTTCAAGTCTCGGTTGGCGCTTTTCGACGCCTTGTTCAGGGAGCGGTTCAGGTGCGCGGTCGCGTGTTTCAGGTCGTCTTTGCCATCGGCGCGAACCGGCAGCAGATACGATCCGGCCAACGCGCACACCGTCAGCAGTGTAAAGAGTGTCTTCATAATGGTTTTTGTGATCCTTCTTCAGCGGGCTGCTTCATAGCAACCCCGGCATAGCGGCTCAACATCGAGCGTGTTAAATGGGCGTTATGATAACGGACGGGGAACAATGCCGTTTTGTTCCCCGTCCCCATGCGCCATATCACGAATACACGCGGCCCTTCCACGCGACATGCGATTTGCGAAGCGTTTTCCAGAACGACGCCCATTGAATAATGACCAGCGCGGCAATCGAAAGCGGGTGCAGCCAGATACTATCAACGTGTCCGAACCGCCGCGCCTGCATCACCCGTATCAGCAGAATTAGCAAAATTTGTACTCCCAACAAGGGAAAAGAGACGCCCCATACTCGAATGCCCAACAGCCAACAGCCAACAGCCAACGCCCCAAACACAAATGGCAGCAGAAACAAAATAGTTTGCAGGCCGCTCATCACAATCAAGGGCGCAACGCCGCCCAATCCCTCATAGGCGTTGCGGGTGAAGCCGTTCCAGACCGCCTTCCCGCCCGCGTACATGCGGCACGAAATCAGACTGCTGGCGTCGCACAGGCGAACATTCCGGCCTGACGCCTTGACGCGCCGCGCGAGTTGCAGGCCATCGTGAAACGAGTGGGGAATACTGCCGTGTCCGCCCGACCGCCCGGTACGCTTCCGCAGAAAACAACTCGAACTGCCCACACGCGGCCACCAGTTGCGGAAACTTGCTTTCCCACACCATACGAATCGGCAAAAATGTGATAATCAGAAAATGCAACATGGGCAGGACGACCCGCTCCCAGAACGTGCCTGTCACCTGATAGGGAAACGTGCTGACCATGCCCGCGCCGGTTGCCTGCGCGTGGGCCAAGGATGCGCTCAACAACTCCGGTTTCGCCCGCGTGTCCGCGTCCAGAAACAGCAGCCAGTCTGCGCCCCGGTTCAGCGCTTCGGTTCCCAACTGAGTACACGCCCACACCTTGCCCGCCCATCCCGCTTCGATGGGCTTGCCGCGCAGCAGATGAACGCGGTTATCTCGACCGGCAATCTCCTCAATAATAGCGTCCGAACCATCGTCCGAAGCGTCGTCGAGTACCAGCAGCGTGAACGGAAAGGGCGCGGCGTGTTCCGGCTGCGCCAATAGCCCGTTCAAACAATCCCCAATATTCTCCGCCTCGTTCCGCGCCGGTATCAGCACGAACAAGCGTTCAAGCGGACGCGCAGGCGGCAAATCGGGCGGCAAAACGGCATAATCGCGCAAATTCCGCGCCACCAGAAAGACAAAGTTCAGCAGCAACAAAGTAACGATGATCTGGTAAGTAAGCATGATGGATACAATAGACAGGATTAACAGGATTTTCAGGATTAAACAGGATTAGTTCGGATGCAAGATGAAGAGGCTGTTCTGTCAACACGATTTACAAACGTGGTTACGCAATGTGAATAACCTCTTTTCGTGATTTTAATCCTGTTTAATCCTGAAAATCCTGTTAATCCTGTCTATTTCTTCTGTCTCTCCTGTTAAATCGCTTTCAAGTAGGCAAGCAGCAGGCGGGCGAGTTCATTCGGGGCGTCGCGATGCATAATTTCATAGCCATGCGAGTTTTCAACGGGCAGGCCGAGCGTGACGGGACGGGCGCACAGACCTTTCGCCGCCGCGCAGCTTGCATCGCTTCCCCCACGAGACAGGTATTGCCAGTGGGGAGTCTGTCCTAATTCGCGGCAACAGTCTGTCAGCAGGTCGCCGTCATGCGCGTCCATAGCGGCGTATGCGTCGCGTACCCAGAGCGTGGGCTGCGCGTCAATGGGGAAATCCGCGTCTACAGTTTTCGGGCCGATTTCCAGCGCGATGCAGATGTCGGGCGGCTTCTGGTTCATAATCCACAACGCGCCCTCGCCGCCTACTTCTTCAGACGCGGTAGCCGCAAAGGTTATCTGCCCGTATCGCGCGTTTTCGCCGTCGGGCTGTGATTTCAGCATCTCCAGCGCCAGCAGCATCACGGCAATATCCGCCCGGTCATCCAGAAAATACCCGGCTATGAACGCGCCGAACTCGGTCAGGCCGCGCCGGGAAGGGGAAAGGACGACACGCAGCCCGACCCGAACGCCCCGCGCTTCCAGTTCCGCCCGGTTCAGGCCGGTAAAAACGTAGGCGCGATCCCATGTCAGCGGATTGTGGCGGGCGTATTCGGCCACGCTTTTCTCGTTATTGGTGTGAATGCCGCCGAACGATAAAATGCCCGTCACGGTTCCCTCACGGGTCAGTATATCCAATGCGCCCTCGCCCCATTTCCACGGGTACGAGCCGCCATACGCCGCGATTCGGATTTTGCCGTCCTCCTCGATGTGGGTAATCATCGTGGCGATCTCGTCCATGTGCGCGGTGACAAGCACGTTCGGGCCATCCTGCCGCCCCTGTAAGCGGGCAAGAACATTGCCTTTGGCGTCGGTTTCGGGCGCGTAACCCAACTCCGTAAGTTTCTGCGTCACCCACGCGGCAACGGCTTTTTCTTCGCCGGGCGGGCCAACAAGCGCAATCAGTTCACGAATCAGTTCGGTGCTGTCTGTCATAGGAAGGGGCAGAACTCCTTTTGTATAGTGTGTTCAACAGTGCATACGTCCAAAGCAAGGCAGGAAGCGTCACGGACAATGGCGAAACAGGCATAATCAAACAGAACAATCCTGAAAGAAAGAAGAAACATGCTGACACGCCGACAACTGCTGCAGACTACTGTGCTATCTACATTGGGAGTTCAGGCTATGACCGAGGGTTCCGAAGCCGCGCCATGGGGCGACGCGCTTCCTACAACGGGCGTTTTCAATCCCGACCTGCAAAGTTTCGATGATACCATGACCGCCTTTATGCAGAAGCGCAATGTGCCGGGTGGTTCGCTTGCCGTCGTGAAGGACGGGCGATTAGTGTATGCGCGGGGTTATGGCGTGGCGGATAAAGCGACCGGGCAGCGCGTTCAGCCGGGTTCGCTGTTCCGCATCGCCAGCATTTCCAAGCCGTTCACCGCTGTGGCAATATTCACGCTGATACAGAACCCGCGCTACAAACTGACGCTGGATACTCGCGCGTTTCCCCTGCTCGGACTGGCCCCGCATCTGGAACCCGGCGCAAAACTCGACCCGCGCCTTGAATTCATCACCATTCGGCAACTGCTGCAGCATACGGCCGGTTGGGATCGCGACAAGTCCGGCGACCCGATGTTCAGGCCGCTGGAAATCGCCCATGCCCTCGGCACACCCGCGCCCGCCGACGCCCACGCCATCATCCGCTGGACGCTCGGCAAGCCGCTGGATACCGATCCGGGAACACATTACGCCTACTCCAACTTTGGCTACTGCGTGTTGGGCCGCGTGATTGAGAAAGTGACAGGATTGCCGTATGGAACCTACGTACAGCAATCGGTTCTCGCGCCCCTGCACATTCAGCGCATGGCGTTGGGGCGTTCACTGCGCAAGAATCGGCGCGAAAACGAGGTCTGCTATTATCAGCCGGGGGAGGAAACCGCTTCCATTTTCCCTGAATCCAATGGTGAACAGGTGTCGTGGTGCTATGGCGGGTTCAACATCGAGGCGATGGACGCGCACGGCGGCTGGCTGGCCTCGGCGGTTGATCTGGCGCGGTTTGCAGGAGGTTTAGACTTTCCACAGGGCAGACCGCTGATGACACCCGAAAGCGTCCGCGCCATGTACGCCCGTCCTGACGCGCTACAGGATGCCGACGCCGGAACAAACCCGGTCTATTACGGCTGTGGCTGGCAGGCGCGCGAAGTCGAAAACGGGGCGCAGGCAAAGCGCAATATCTGGCATACCGGCAGTCTTCCCGGCACAAGCACATGGCTGATTCGCCGGTGGGACGGCCTCGCGTGGGCCGCTCTGTTCAATCAGCGCTCTACGGGCAATATGCCCTCGGACGGCGAAATAGACGGCGCTCTGCACGTCGCCGCCGGAAAAGTGAAAACGTGGCCTGAAGGCGATTTGTTTGGCAGGATGTAGGGGGTAGGTTGTAGGGAGTAGGACAATACGCAAGTTGAACAAGGCTTCCCCTACTCCCTACAACCTACTCCCTTTTTCCGCAACTTTACCGGTTAAGGAGAGCGCGATGCTTGCCGATAACATGGTTGCGTGTCGGAGCCTTTCAGAGGGAAAGGAGTTCACTTATGAACATCGACACGACACCAAGACGCATCACTCACGTACCTGCTGTTAATCGCGTGGCAAAACAGAAACCGGCTGCCCCTCGCGTCCCGGCCACCGCTGCCGTGAAAACTCACGTAAAGCCACAGGAAGCCGCCAACCGCGTCGCCCTGACCAAAGACGCGGGCCATCGGGTGAATATCGCCGCGTGAAGCGCAACAGGAACAATCATAAAGAAGACGCAGGGATTGTCGCGTAAAACCGATTCTCCCCGCGTCTTTTTGCTGCAACGAAAATTCGGAACTTCCGTCGCTTTTGATGAGTAACGAAAGCAGTTTTATAATCGAACTCTGAAATCAGTAATTCCCGTTGAAAATGAGAAGGATTTCATGTTCATGGTGGGGAAGTGGGGGTTTCACGCGCAAGTATGCGCGCCGGACATTCCATTCACGCCGAGGACGCCATGACAGCCCCCTTTCTGTTTTCCACAGGCATTGAGAACAGCTACCCGACCATCGCGGACGGGAAACGCATTGACCAGATGGAGAAATGCGGCCACTATGACCGCTTTCAGGAAGATTTTGCCCTGACCCGCGAAATGGGCATCCGCTATCTGCGCTGGGGGCCGCCCCTGCACAAAGTCTGGCTCGGGCCGGGACGGTACGACTGGGAATGGACGGACGCGGCAATGGCGGAAATGCGGCGGCTTGACATCGTACCCATTCTCGACCTGTGCCACTTTGGAGTTCCCGACTGGATGGGCAACTTCCAGAATCCCGACCTGCCCCGCTACTTCGTGGAGTACGCCGAAGCCTGCGCCAAACGCTACCCCTGGGTGCGCTACTGGACGCCCGTAAATGAGATTTTTGTCGCGTCCCTGTTCAGCGGCTGGCTCGGAATGTGGAACGAGCGCGAACGCGGGCATGGCCCATTTCTCACGGCGATGCGCCACATGTGTATGATGAACGTGCTGGCGATGGACGTGATCTGCCAACACATCCGCGACCCCATCTTTATTCAGAGCGAAAGCAGCGAATACTGGCATCCCGCTCACCCCGACATGATCGAAGCCGCCCGCTTCTGGAATCGTATCCGCTTTCTGCCCCTCGATTTCACTTACGGACACGACGCCCGCGTTTCCATCTACGAACACCTGCTGGCGCACGGCTTTCCCAAACAGGATTACGAGCTGTTTATGAACCGCAAACAGCCACGCAACTGCGTAATGGGCAACGACTACTACCAGTGGAACGAGCATCTCATGACGCGCGAGGATGAGTGGGTCCCGTCCGGCGAGATTTTGGGCTACTACGTCATCACCAAGCAGTATTATGACCGCTACAATCTGCCCGTGATGCACACCGAAACCAACGCCGTTACCGATCAGGCCGTAACGTGGCTATGGAAAGAGTGGTCCAGCATGATTCGATTGCGCGATGACCGCATCCCCATTGTCGGCTTCACCTGGTACAGCCTGACCGACCAGATGGATTGGGATACCGGCCTGACGCAGGAGAACAACCGCGTGTACAAAGTGGGCCTGTACGATTTAGACCGCAAACTGCGCCCGGTTGGACGCGCTTATCAGCGCTTGATTCAGGCGTGGACAAACGTTATAGATCAGGGCGGCGAGCCTCTGGAAAAACAGCATCACGAGTAGGGGGTTATGGTTTTAAGGTTCTATGGTTTTAGGTTTTATGGATTAGCCTGATGAACTCCGTTCGCCGTACATTCTGATAATTGGTGACTCCCCTTCTCCCAGGCTTTTTTGGGAGAAGGGGCCGGGGATAGGCGGAGCCGCGGGGGGCTATTTCTCTTTCTCCGCCTGCTTTGCGCGCTCGGCGCGTGGAGTCTGCTTGCTGTCGTTCCAGGGGAAGGCGCGGGGTTCCTCGTGTGGCGTGGGCGGCAGGCCGAAACCCAGGATGTAGGCGCGGCGGGGAATGTCGGAAATGTTGGGGCCGGCGTAGTGCAGGGTTCGGTTGTGGTGGATAGTGCAGCCGCCCGGAGGCAGCGGGCAGGGAACGGCATTGGCGACGGCTGCGCTGCAGCTCGTATCCACCTCATCTAATTCCAGGCCGTGAATCCTTACATCATGGTTGATGCTGTGATGCGGCAGAATGTCCGAGCGGTGGCTGCCCGGAACGAACTGCATACAGCCGTTTTCCGGTGTGGCCGGCTGAAGCGGTATCCACAGGCTGAACGAATTGTAGCGCATGTTGGGGTTCCAGTACGCTTCATCCTGATGCCAGGGCGTAGCGGCTCCAATGCGGGCGGGCTTGAAAATGGCGTGTTCGCCCATTGCCTGCGCGTCCGGGCCGAGCAGTTGCCGCGCGACATGCAGGGCGTTCACGCGAAACTGCCCGTTCTTTAGTTCGGGCGCGTACTTGGCCGGGTTCAAAATCTGCGGCAGAGTAGCCTCCTTACCCTCCTCATCCGTGCCGCCCAGATCGAACTGATTGCCCTCTTCGCGTCCGGCGCGACTGGCAAACAGACGGTCGTATATGTCGCGCAGCCACGCTACCTCTTCGGGCGTGGTAATCGCTTCCAGAGTCAGATAGCCCTCCCGATGGTAAAAGTCAATCTGCTCCTGTGTCAGCGTCACCATAGGCTGCATTGCCGTCGTCGGCTGCAATGTCGTATCCATGATCGTTTGCTCCTGTAAAACAATTGTTCAGGCTTTTCTCTGCTGCTGTTATTCTACTTTTGTGGAGTTTTATCCTGTTTCCATCGTACTTTGCTCACTTTTCAAATACCTGAACACTTGAACACCTGTATATTAAATTTTTCGGGAACACTTTCCCCGCGCGTTCCGTTTTACTAACGCCGCCGTCTTCAGAAAAAACACTTGTCGGCTGCAATGCCCATTTGTTTTTCAGCAGAAATGTTTGCGAGTTCGACAGATTTCCAAGGAGTTTACACAATGAAGTATGCCGTGAAGCCCACACTGATTTTGACCGCCGTTGCGCTTACGACCCTAAGTGGCCTTGCGATTGCCCAGGATAAAATGGACAAAATGGGCAAGGGTGACAAGATGGGTAAAATGGGTATGGTCAGCGCGCAGGACAAAATGTTCATGCAGATGGCGGAATACTCTAATATCGCCGAGATCAAGACCAGCGAAGTGGCATTGAAGAAGGCTACCAAACAGCCGCTCAAAGATTTCGGTCAGAAGATGATTGATGACCATAAAACGGCGGAGGACGAGTTGAAACAACTCGCTGCCAGCAAAAGCGTGAAACTGAAGGGTGACACCAGCCCGGATAACAAGGCTGCGCTTGCCAAACTGATGACGCTCAATGGCGCGGCGTTCGACGCCAGCTACTCCAAAGTACAGAAAACAGGCCACGATAAGACTATCGCGGCATTCCAGAAAGAGATCAGCAGCGGCAAGGACGCCGACGTGAAAGCCTATGCGCAGAAATACCTGCCCGCCATTCAGGAACACGACAAGATGATTACGGACATGAAGGCGATGAAGTCTATGGGCAAAATGGACAAAATGGATAAGATGAGCAAGTAGAGAATGATAGCGGGTGGTTTTGATTCTCCCGCTTTCTCAACACATTCCTTCAACCTTATCCCTTCACTCGCATAATTGAACTCCCTTTTTCCAGCATCCGTCTGGAAAAAGGGAGTTTTTGTTGAAAAAACCTGCGTTCTGAAAGTTTTTTGTTCCTCGTGTGAACTTTTGCTCTATTTTGTCTGTTGACCACGCAGGAATAACAGGCATGCAGAACGAATACTTCGCCTGCATGTCAACATCAACATCGTTGTTGACAATTCCGCGCAGTAAACCGCCTGATGCCATGAAAATCAGGGGTAAACGTTTGACAGGAGAACATGTAGAAATGAAGTTTGCAACTACGCGCACAAAGATGTCCGCGCAAAGAAATGGACGCCGCCTTGTTTTCACCGGATTGGCCGCTGTGGGCCTGTCCCTGAGTCTGTTTGGGTGTGACGGCGGCAAGAGCAGCACCTCCACACCGACCCGCCTCGTTTACACCGAGTCCAACGAACCGGGCCAGAATGCCATTCTCGCCTTCCGCGCCGACAGCAGCGGCAATCTGACCACGCTTGCCGGCAGCCCGTTCGACCTGCGCGGGCAGGGATTGCCCAATCCTACGGAAACCATCGGCCCGCCCGACAATGATCAGCAGATCATTACCACCTCGGATCATAAACTGCTGTTTGCGGTCAATGGCGGCAGCAATACCATTGCCGTAATGAAGGTCAACACAGACGGGACGCTCACGCACATCTCCGGTTCGCCCTTTGCGTCCGGGGGCGTCAACCCCGTTTCACTGGCGCTGCTGAACAACAAGCTGTACTGCGCCAACAAGAACGTGGCGTCGGGCGCGGGCGGCAGCGGTTCGCCAACCTACACGGTCTTCAATGTGGCCTCAGACGGCGCGCTCACGCAAATACCGGGCGATACCGTGACAGCCAATCCGGGCGCGTCCGCCGCGCAGATTCTGGCCTCGCCCGACGGCAAGACGATGTTCACCAACGACTTCTTCGCCGTTATCGCGACGCCGACTACCGGCCCTCTGCGCTCCTGGAAGATCAATGCGGATGGCAGCCTCACTCAGAACGGGGCCGCGCTGACTCCGCCCGTGCCGGTTCCCGCCGGCACGCCTGACATGTTTGCGCCGTTATACAGCGTTGTGCAGGGAGTACAGGTACATCCCACGCAGCGCATCGTTTATGCCTGCTCGCCCCTCACCCATGAAGTCGGCGTGTACCCGTATGATTCCAGCGGCGCAATGACCTTCAATTCCTTCGCTGCATCTGCTGGCGTCGCGAACTGCTGGATTAAAATCAACAAAAGCGCAAGCCGCATGTACACCTCCAATACGGGCGACGACAGCATTTCCATGTTCGACCTGTCCAATCCGTTGGCTCCGCGCGAGGTTCAGCATCTCCAATTGCAAAATGCCGGCGCGACGTATGTGGCGATTCCCAATATTCTGACAATCACCTCCAGCGGCTCGGCGGAACTGTCGCTCACCCCGGATGAGAAGTACCTGTACGTGGTTTCGCACCGCATGAACCCGGACCCGACGTATCACGGCGGCAACTACATGCACACCCTGAAAGTGAACAGCGACGGAACCGTGACGGAACAGGGTAGCGCGGTCAATCTGAACCTGACGGACGCCGCCCATCCGCACGGCGTCGTGACCTTCTAAGTCCGAACGCGCTTTGCGAACGCCATAACGACACGAAAGGGCAGGATGAATTAAAACTCATCCTGCCTTTTTTGAATTCAAGATATTTTTTATCTCAAAAGAAATTTATTTCAAAAATTTTTATTTAGGATAGCAAAAAAGCGCAGTTTGGCATGAATTTTGCAATAATGACAATAAGGACGGAATAATTGCGCGTATACTGTTCGCGTCCGTCTCAACGTGGAGGGACATTTGCATGAATCCATATTTTTCACTCAAAACATTCATCTGCTCGGGACTGGTAATTACCGGTTTGATTGTCGGCTCTGTTGCGGCGCAGGCCGACCCGGTGACTTTCAGCAGCGCTCAGGCGACGTTCCATCAGACATTTGACCGGGACTGGAACCCCGCCGAAATGATTGATGGAACCCTTTCAGGATTCAACGGGTGGGCAATCTATCGGAACAACGGCGGTGGCGATCAAACATTAAGCGAATCCGCGCTTTTCACGCTGCAAAACGCGCTCGCTTCCGGGCCACAATCTCTGACCTTCACGATCTCTCAAAACTATGATCAGCAGCATCTGCTTGGCGATTTCAGCCTCGGCTATACCACCGACGCCTCGCCAACTCTGGCAAGCGCGGAAACACTCTTCACAATCAATGGCGCAAGTTCGCTGAATGGGTCTACCTTCACGTTCCCGACAACTGGCAATATCCTCGTTGGCGGGGCCATTCCGAACACCGATGTTTACACCATTGAGGCCGGCGTGGACTCCGCAACGCCGATTACCGGCATCTTCTTAAACGCGATCAATGATCCCGCGAACGGCCTGCCCACGGGAGGGCCCGGACGACAGCCCAACAACGGCAATTTCGTCATCAGCGAATTCCAGGCAACGTCGGTTGCCGCCGTGCCTGAACCCGGCAGCATCGCCCTCCTTACCGGCATGGCCGTAACCGGAGCCGCCTTTCTGCGACGGCGCAAACAGGCCGCTAAAGCCGCGCGGACGCTATCGTAGCGCAACAGACAAAATTCGGGACAGCAAATTGGTGGTTAAACCGGCGTCAGGCAGAAGACGATTGTATCGCAGATCAAACAGCAGATTCAAAGGAGTGTGTCATGCGTTATCGTTCAGCAGTGTGCCAGTCCACGCGGAGAAAACGCGCGCGGCGGAGTTGTTTGTTCCTCGCTTTTCTCCTGAATACAGGGATTGTCAGCAGTTTTCTTCCGGGCGCGGGGGCGCAGGATACGCGCTCCGTGTTCCATGCCCGCAAAGGGTTTCGCGCCACTCTTGATGCCGCTTCCGGCGTGTGTATCGCCACGTACCAGACGCCGGAGGGCAAAATACTCGTGTATTTGCCCCCGGACCTGCATCCCTCCGAAAGCGTTGTCGGCACGATGCGCCTACAGCCCAAAGGTAAAGAGGAGGCCGAGCGTACCACGAATCGCGCCGCCCTCGCCGCCTATCATCTGGTCTGGAACGCGCAGAACCACCCGGTACAGGAAACGCCCCTGACCTGGACACTGCCTGCCGAAACGCGCCCGGATACCAACACGCTGATCCTGGAGGATGCGCAGGATCGCTCACTGGCGCAGACGGAGTTGCCCATAGTTGCGTCGCCAATTGCCGCCAACTCCTCCAAAACCGCCTCCCCGTCCGACAATCCGCCGAGCGGCGGCGCGACAAACGGCAAATTTATCTTGCCGAAGCGGGGCGACATCGGACGTCCACTGGTATTACAGGGCAATGTGGGCGCAGACGCGCTGATGTATCAGGCGCAGGTGGGCGACAAGCCCGCGCGCCTGTTAGCGGCCTCGTCCCGTCTGCTCATCGTGGAAAGCCCGGAGGGGACGCCCGGCAAAACCACGCTGCAAGTAAAAAAAGACGATCAGGTTCTGGCGGAATCCGCGTTTCGCAATGACCGCGTTTCTCATGGCGGCAGTCCCTGGCCCTATATAATCGGGGGAGGGGTTCTGTTGGGAATTGCGGCCCTGGTCTTTGCGGATCGCCTCCGCCATGATGTCAACAGCAGTTTGAGCCACACTCAATTTCCGGTATTTCAGTAGACACGTCCCGCGCTGTTGCGTGGCAAACTCCCGCTACAGCCGGAGTTTGCCATGTACTTGATGCCTGTCCCGAACATTTACGAAGAAGCCGCCTGGCGCGTATTGGCGAAAGCCGCCTGCGCCGCCGCGTAGACGGTTTTGGCGGGAACGCTATGCGCGCGGGCGGCGGCTTTCACGTCCTCGTATTCGGGCGAAGCGGTTGTATCGCGTCCCTGCCAACTCCCGATTTTCACGCGAACCGAACCATAAGGCGTTTCTACCGTTTCCCACCGTCGTTCCAGTGTCATGCGCTGCATAGCCGTATGCCGAATCCCGAACGTGCTGGTTTCCGCAAACAAAACTGCCGCCATTTCGTCGCGTTTGTCTTCCGCCGCCAGAACTGTCAGCAGAGTGGCAGGCCGATTTTTCTTCATCTGAATGTCGGTCAAAAACACATCCACCGCCCCCGCCGCAAACAACCGCTCCATCACCACCTCGTACAACTCCGGCGAAAAATCGTCCAGATTAGTTTCCAGAACGGCAACGGTGTTGGGTGTCGGGTGTCGGGTGTTATCATTTTCAACAGACTTTGTCGGCTTGGCATTTTCCCCGACACCCGAAATCCGAAACCCGACACCCTCCTTTACAGGCGTATGATCCACCGGTTCGTCGCGCAGCAGGGCGAGGGCGTGGGGGAGGAGCGGGAGCAGAGTGTCCAGACCGTCGCGGACGCCGCCGGGACTTCCGGGCAGATTGACAATCAGGGTTTGGCCGCAAATGCCCGCAACCCCACGCGACAGGACAGCGCGGGGGAACTTCTGGTAGCCCGTCCAGCGCAGCAGTTCGGCCAGACCGGGCGCGTCGCGTTCCACAACGGCGCGAGTGGCTTCCGGCGTGATGTCGCGAGGCGAAAATCCCGTGCCGCCCGTCGTCATAATCAGGTCGCAGCCGGACGCGCGCCACTGCCGCAGCGTGTCAGCAATGGTTTCCAATTCGTCCGGCACAATCGCGCGCTGAACGATTTCATAGCCATTTGCCTGCAACGTGTCGGCAAGCGTGGCCCCCGAAACGTCTTCCCGTTCCCCACGCGCGCACCCATCGCTGACCGTTAAAACTCCCGCTTTCAAATGTTTTCCTTTTTGGGGCGTTCTTATATACTAGAACCGGACGCTGACGCCCGTAGACCAGAAGGGATGGGGCGAGTTTCGGCCCCGCGCGCCCGTGCCGACGGAAACATCCAACTGCACATTGCGCCCCACAATGTAGGTTGCGCCCGCGTCATAGATTAGCGACTCGCTCCCGCCCGCCTCTTCCGGGGCCTGATAGCCGAAGTCCACGAAGAAGCCGAGATGTGTGGTAGGGGCGTAGGTCAGCGTGGACGCCAGTTGAAAGTTGCCATACAAAATTCCGTTGCTGTCCTCATTCACGCCAAAGCCGATGTTGGGGTTCAGGGACAGGTGGGGCGCAAAATCCCAGTCGGCGCACAGCAGCGCGTCATACGTGGCGTGTTTGGTTTCAAACCCGCCGCCCCCGGAAGCGGGGAAAAAGCGTACAATAGTTCCCACGCCCGGATGCTTCGCCCCGCTCGACGCCTGAAATGTCCGCTTGAACCCGATGGAAGTCTGCCCGAAACCCTCCGCGTGCTGCAAGCCCGCAACCGGGTCGCTTGTGCTTAACGCCGAATAACCGATAGTTTCCACGCGAATCTCGTAGCGTTTGTCCAGCCCGAAGCGCAGCAGCGTGGGGACACTCAACAGTCGCGCTGTCGAACTGCCGCCGCCCAAAAAGTAGGTTTGTACGCCCGCCTCGATCTGAAACCGGCGCGGCCCGATGACCTGGCTGCCGTTAGCGATGCCGGGGCGATCCGGGTTAATCAAGTCCTCCTGCGCGTCCCCTCCTTCTTGTCCGGCTTGCCCATTCGCGCCGCCATTCGCTTTATCATCCTTTTTGGACTGGTTCTCAGCCGGCTTTGTTTTTGCGGCAGGCGTTTCCTGGGCGCGGACGGGTGGGGCGGGCAGAATTCCCAGTGCGAGGCCGGTCAGTACAGTGGCAACAGTGGTAGTTTTCATGGTTTTCCTCGGAGTAGCCCTCACCCCCGCCCCTTGTCCCAAAAAAGCCTGGGAGAAGGGGAGACTGGTTCGTTGGGAGATGAGGCGGAAGAGTTACGGTCTGAAACGAAAATTACTTTGGCGTGTAGGCGGTGACGAGATCGGCGAGCAGGCGGACGCCGTAGCCCGTCGGACCTTTCACGAAGGGACCATTGTCGCCGTCAACGGCGTGAACGCCCGCAATGTCTATGTGCGCCCAGGGCATATTTTCCGTAACAAAGTAGCTCAGAAAGGCCGCGCCCTGTATGGGATGCGCTTTGCGATTAGGATTGGAATTGATAATGTCGGCAACGGGCGATTTGAGCATGTCCCGGTATTCCTGATGCAGCGGCAGCCGCCAGATGCGTTCGCCGCTTGCCTCACTCGCCTGTTCCAGTTGCGCGCGCAGGCCGTCGTCCTCGCAGAACAGCCCCGCATACGTGGAACCCAGTGCCGTGACCACGCCGCCCGTCAATGTCGCCAAATCCACAATCGCGCCCGGATTTTCCCGTTCACACGCCCAGCACAGCGCGTCCGCCAACACCAAACGCCCCTCCGCGTCCGTATTCGTCACTTCGACCGTAACGCCGTTGCGGTACGTCAGCACATCATCGGGCCGGAACGCGGCGTCGCTAACCATGTTTTCCGCCGCCACGAGCAGCCCGACAACCGGAAAGTTCGGTTTGAGCAACGTGGCAACCGCCGCCATCGCGCCCAGGACGGCGCAACCGCCATCCTTGTCGCGCTTCATGCCCACCATGCCATTGTTGATTTTCAGCGACAATCCGCCGGTATCGTAGGTAATGGTTTTACCAATCAAGACTAAGGTGGTTGGTGGCTGGTGGTTGGTGGTTGGTGAATCCGCTCCTTCTCGTATCTCGTATCTCGTATCTCGTATCTCTTCTCTTCCCTCTGCCGGCATATACTCTAACCGTATCAGGCACGGCGGGTTGACGGATGCTTTGCCGACGTTGATTAGTCCGGCGAGTTGTTCCTGTTCCAGTTCCTCGCCCTGAAGGATGCGGCAAGTGAGGCCGGTTTCTGCGGCAAGCTGTAGCGCAAGTTGCGCGATGTAGAGGGGCGTGGCGATGTTGGGCGGGGTTTGGCTGAGAGCGCGCGCCCGATTCACGGCATCCGCCAGCGTCAGGCCATATTCCAGCCCCGCCGTAAACGCCGTATCGGAAGCGGTCACGGTCAGGGCGATCCGGTCGGGCGCAGTAGTATCCTCTTTGCCGCCCTCACTGCCGTTTGCGCCGCTAGTGTCGCCAGGCTCGCCATTTGTGGCTCTGTTTTTGGTCGCGCTGCCCGCCAGCGTTCGCGCGTTCCAGGCCAGCAGTCCCAGACTTTCGCCCCAGCAGCGTCCGTACAGCGTGATTTGCGTCTCGTCTACGCCTGCCGCTTTAAGCAGGGGGGCCATTTCTACGCGGACATTCGGCTCTTTAATTTGCGCCAATCGCCGCCCCACTTTGGCGGCAATGTCGCGCATAGCTTCGGCGTTCAGCTTGTCGCGCTTGCCCAGCCCAACGATGAGAATACGCTGCGGCGCGTTTTCGCCCTGTGGAAACGCTTCGCTGATGCTGCCCGCGTCGCCCGTCCATTCCCGCCGGGACAGCGCGGCTTCGACAACCGGACGCCCGTACAGGGGCAAAACCTGCGCCAAATCGCTTACCGCGTCCCTATCCTTGAACATCCCGATGACCACAACGGCGGGACGCTCCGTTTTCTCCAACCGCACCGTTTCAAACATGCTTTTGTTTCCGTTCTATGATTTTGTTGGTGATTCGATGATTGAGTTGAACGCCCGGTGACACTACTCTTTTGCGCCTGCTCGCTGCAACAACTGGATAATCTGTTTGTCAGCGCGAATCTCGGACGCGCTATGCACGTATCTGGCCGCAGCAAGAGACTGCCTGGCTTCTGTCAGGATGCGCGGGCCGCGATACGCTCTAATTTGCGCGGGTGTCATGCCGGTTATACAACTGAGGCCATTATTGCGCGCGTTCGGGTCGGCCCCTTTGTTGAGCAGAAACCCCACTCCTGCCTGGTCTCTACGCTTTACTGCCACAATCAGCGCATAGTTGAAATCAGTCTGCCTTGCTCGCGCGCCATGCGCCAGCAGGTACTCCATACAGTCGAGACGAGAGGCAGAATAATACAGCGCTGTTATACCATTCGCAAACTTTGCATTGATGTTTGCGCCGCGCTGTAACAGCAATTTCATAACCGGGATATGCCCTGCCCGTGCCGCATCCATGAGGGGAGTATAGCCATCAGGACCGCCGTTCACACTCATGCCCTGATCCAACAGCAGGCCGACAATATCGGGAAAGCCCGCGTCAATCGCCTGCGTCAACATTCTTTTGCGTTGTGCTGTAGTAACGGTGTTTCCGCCACGTTCCAGCGCATCCCGCACTCTTTCGACGCTGCCACTCGAAACCGCATAATCCAGATCAATCTGCTTGATTGCAGGTTGAGGCTTATCCTCTATTTGCGCGTTTTGCCCATTAACCTGCGCCAGCATCGCAACCGCTCTGTGATCGTATCCGGCAGGAAGCGATTCCTGCGCCAGCGCGGGCAGGCGCAACATCAGGCATAGCAGCACCACCGACAGAAGAAACCTGTTCATGGCGTGTCTTCCATTACTTTGCGCTTCCAGTCATAGGACCGGCAACCGACGTGATATACCAGTCCAGGAAAGCGTCTTTTTGCGGATTGATAAGCACGGTGACGTTGGGCGGGCCATCCGTGATACGGGTTTTGCCGTCATCGTCTACCACCACATGCCGCTGTTCCGTTTCGCAGAACTTGCCGTCCGTTGCCCAGGCAACCGCCATCGGGTCGAACAGGGTGGGGACGCTACCGCCCCATAAAATGGTCAGGGCGGCAATGGCATCGGTTGTGGGCGCGCCGCGCGCGAACAGGCGTTTTTGCCGCTCCACGTCGAACTTGAGCATGGCGGTGGATTCCAGTCCGGCCATTGTGAGGGGTATACCGCTGGAAAAGACCGCTTTCGCCGCCTGCGGATCGCACTTGATGTTCCATTCCACGTCTATATTGGAACTGCCATTGTAGCCCGAATGAACGGCCCCGCCCATAATTACGATGCGCTTCAGTTTCGTTTTCACTTCCGGGTGCATCGTGACCAGATCGCCGACGTTGACGAGCGGGCCGACCGCAATCAGGGTAATTTCTCCTGGCGATTTCTCAATGGCCCGTTTCAGGAAGGTGACGGCATCGTCTTTCTGCACGGCGGGAATCGCGTTTTTGGCAGAAGTGTTTGTTGTTTCCGTATGCCGCGCCCATTCGTACTGCCGCCCGATTTTGGCGGTTCCCCTGCGTCCGGCATATACGGGAATGTGGTCGTAGCCCATGACATGCAGCAGTTTGACCGCCAGTTCCGCCCGCTCCTGCGTTTGTCCCCACGCGGTCGTGACGCCAAGCAATTTGATGTTCGGGCGCGACAGCAGGAGGGCAAGCGCGTAAGCGTCGTCAATATCGTCGCCAATATCGGTATCCAGAATCACTTTTTCCACAGTGTCCATCGCCTTTGTTTTTGTGGTGACAGGAACCGTTTGGCTTTGCGCTATTGTGTTTGTCAGCATTAGAGCGCACAAAACTATAAGGACAAGCCGCGTTAAACTGCGGAAAGAAATCAGATTAACAGGGTGCAGCACAGCATTTCTCCTCAACAATGTGGTTGGTGTCCACCTGCAAGTAGTGGAAACGGAGTGTATTTCGACGCCTGCCTTGCATTTCCCTGCCGTGTTTTTCCGCTGCGTCCCCTTCGCAGGCAAAAAAGCGCCCGGCTTCCATAAGACGGGAAACCGGGCTGCCAATAAGAATATTGGCTTTTAAGGAATAGCAAAAAGCCCGCCTTCTGCATAAACAGAAGGCGGGCCATAGTTCTCAGGTTGCTTTGAAGGTTACTTTGTTCCCGCATGTTGATGTGAGCAGGCAAAATGCCTGCTCAGGGCTGCCGCAAAGCGTGGTGTCGTCCCTGTTGAAACCGTTGGGAACAGAATCCACGCTTTTCTATCCCAAGTCTCTCCACTGCGGGCGCAACGGGCGGCAGCAGCGGTTTGACGGTGGCAGGCTTTCTCGCCGGCTCTTTGATCGGGTCATCATCCACAGTCTGCGCGCGCGCCTGTTACGTACCAGAGGAGAGTAGCACTCCGAGCGCCAGCGCGTAAGTAAAGAAGCAGGCAGAGTTTGCATACAAAATTCCTTTCACAAAACAAATTACTCCTGCCGCATTGCGGGTAGTGTGGATATGGTAACAGAGGAGCGTTGCAAAAACGTGCAGATAAGGGGGCAAATCAACAACCTCGTAAATTTTCCTGTAAATTTTTTGCGTGGCAGGTGACAAACAAACGGACACGGCAAGATAATTGCCGTGTCTGTTGCGGTACATCACAGTTACATTGGTTGAAGCCTGGTCAATATTGGCCTACTCCTCCACTTCCTGCAAGGCGCAGGCAATCGCCTGTTCCGGCGTGTAGGCTTGTCCTTCCGTCCAGCAGGCGGCGAATACGGCTTCCTCTAAATCGGCGCGGACGGCGGCAAGAGCGGGATCGTACTCATATCGCTCCACAGGCGAAATCGCGGTTTTCAGGCGGGCATACCAGGCATTGCCCGCTCCAAATAAACGCGCCGCGCGCTGCGGGTTGTTTTCCGACTGCGCCAGCCAGCCGAAGGCCATGACGAGAAGCGCGGTTCGCCGCTGATCACCGCTTTCCCGTAGCAGCAGCAGGCTATCTCTATAAAGCTCTCGCGCCGATTCCTGGTCGCCCTGCTGCCAGGCCAGATTGCCCAGATAAAACTGCGCCCAGGCTTCATGGATGCGCGCTCCTAAACGCCGGAATGTGTCCAGAGCGGTTTCCATGAGTTGCCGCGCTTCATCGTCCCTGTTGCCGCGATAGGCGACGCCGCCCAGACAAAGCTGCGTGACGGCCACGATCAGGACATCTCCGACGCTTCCGAACATCTGTAGCGCCCGTTGGTACTGCGTCCGAGCGTCGTCCGTACGGCCCTGATTGACCAGCACATTGCCGATGTTGAGCAGCGAAGTCGCCTCTGCCTGCCGGTCGCCAAGTTCATGAAACAGAGCCGCGCTGCGTTGAAAATAACGGCCCGCCTCCTCCCAGGCGTTTTGTACCAGAAGGACGCTGCCAATTTTATGCAGCGTCACGGCTTGCAGGTGCGTATCCTCATCCGTATCCGTTGCGCAAATCTGTAGAGATTTGTCAAGGTGACGGTACGCCTTTTGGTATTTGCCCTGAGTCAGCCGGGTATGCCCCAGTTGATACAGCGCCCAGGCGATACTATTCTGATCCTGCAACTTTCGCGCCACGCGCAGACTTGCGATGTGCAGGCGCGTGGAGGCCGCCAGATCGGATTGGTAGCTCGCCAGCGCGCCCGCATAGCGCAAAGTCCGGGCGCGTAACACCGTTGGCTCGTCGGAAAGCGCCAGAACACGGGTAAAATGTTGCCGCCCTTCACTCGCATGGCCGCGCGTCCACCAGAACGGGGCCAGCGCGGTTGCCAGACGCGAACTCTCCTGCGTTTGTCGCTGCTCGCACAGCCAATCCAGCGCGACATTCAGGTTTTCGCGCTCCCTGTCCAGAGCGTCCAGCCATGTTTTCGCTTCCGGCCCGTTCAAATGCGGAGTTGCGGTTTCGGCAAGATTCAGGAAATACGCGGCGTGGCTATCCGCCATGTGGGAACGTTCCGTTTCGGAAAGCCGCGCGTGGGCAAATTCGCGCAGAGTTTCCAGCATGGCGTAGCGCATCGTCCCGGCATCGGTTTGCGTCCCGACAATCAGCGACCGCGCCTGCAACTCCCGCAGCCCGAACAAAATGTCCGTCTCAGAATCAAACTTCCTCTCGCGCGGCTCGTTCCTGCCTGCTGAGATCGCTTCTTCTATTCCCTCCTGCCTGACCCCTGACTCCTGGCCCCTGACCCCTTCTATCGCCTGCGCCGCTTCCACGTTCCAGCCGCCTCGAAAGACGGACAGGCGCGCGAACAACTGTTGTAGAGCGGGCGGCAATTGCGCGTGGCTCCAGTCAATCATGGCGTACAGGCTCCGATGGCGCAGGGGAACCGCGCGGTAGTGGCTTACCAGCAGATCGAAACGGAATTCCAGACGCTGAAGAATTTCTGCCGGAGTCAGCAGGTCCGACCACGCGGCAGCCAGTTCGAGCGCAAGGGGCAGGCCGTCCAGACGTTTGCACAGGGCCATAACAAGGGGCGTGTTTTGCGCGTTTAGAACAAACGACGAATTGACCAGTCCGGCGCGATCCGCAAACAACTCCACACTGGCTTGTGGAGTCAGAAGTGGCACGGCATACGTTTGTTCGCCCGGTATCCGCAGCGCCTGCCGCGACGTGACCAGCAGTTTCCAGACTGGCAGCCGACGCATTAGTTCCTGAACCACATTTGCGCCCGTTTCCGCCAGATGCTCGAAGTTGTCCAGAACCAGCAGGACTTGCGCGTTACCCGCGTCCTGCGCCAGTTGTTCCCAAGCAGGCGTGTCCGCGCGACGCTGACGCAGAACCGTTTCGGCTATCGCTTCCGCAATGCCGTCCGCGTTTGTCAGGGCCGCCAGTTCCACCCAAAATACGCGCCCGTCGAAATCCATTTGCAGGCTTCGCGCGGTTTCCATTGCCAGCCGGGTTTTGCCCGCGCCCCCGATGGCTGTCAGGATTATCAACTTCCGTTCGGAGCGCAGGAGTCCGCGCAGGTTGGCAAGGTCGTCCACGCGATCAAAAAACTGTGTCGGGGGAACAGGCAGGTTAGCGGGGCGCAAGTTTGCCGGGGTGTTGTCCGTCCTGCGGGCTATTTGCGCCTGAATTCGCGCCTGCCGCGCCAGCGCCTGTAGGTTCGGGGAGGGCGCGTCCCCCTCACATTCGCCGGACACCTGCTCCATGCGCCTGTAATGCTGCAACACCGAAGTGGTTTGTCCGGCCTGCAAATACGCGCGCATCAAACACTCGTGAGCCGGTTCATGGTGGGCATCTAAGGCAAGAGCCTGCCGCGCCCGGAGGATAGCCTCCTCGTTCTCGTCGCGGTCGCGCAATAGCCCGGACAACCGCATCAGAGCCTGCTGCTGTTCCTGCCGCAAGCGGTTCTGTTCGTTCAACACCCACTCGTCGTACCATTCGGGTAAAAGCCCATGGCCGTAAAGGGCCGTCGCCTCCCGAAGCAACACAATGCGCTTGCCGTTTGTATCCGAGGGTTCTACCTGCCGCAGCAGGGCTTCATAAGCGGCAACATCCGTTGTCACGCACTCGAAGTTCAGGGACGCGACAACCGTATCCGCCAGCACCACATTCCCGGCCAGGCCGTCTTCCAGGATAGGCGGCGTTTCCAGATGTTCACGCAGAAGGGTGAGCGCGGAGCGCAGGTTCTGGCGGCTCACGTCCGGGCCGTCTTCCGGCCAGATTTGCGATGCCAGCATTTCGCGCCGATTTTCCCGACCCCGATGCAGCGCAAGGTAGGCCAGCAACTCCGCGCTGCGGCGCTTGCGCAATTTCAGAGGAGGTTGTCCTTCCCGGCACACGGACATTTTGGTGAACAGCGTTATCTGCCAGACAGTTTTCATCGTGCGTCTCGCTCCCGGTTCGCGCTGTCAGCGTTGATCCAGCAGGCCGCTTTTTTGCGCGACTAACGCGGCTTCAATGCGGTTGTTCACTTGCAGTTTGTCCAGAATGGCGCGGACATGCTTTTTCACGCCCTCCTCGGTGATAAACAGGCGCTGCGCGATCTGGCGGTTTTTCTCGCCCTGCCCGATGCGCGCCAGAACCTCCACTTCGCGCATGGTCAGAACGCTGTACAATTGGCGCAACGCCGCCTGCTGGTTGGCAATGCGCTCGAAAGCGTCACGCATCGCCGTTACCAACCCCGGCGGAATCGTGGCCTCGCCCCGCGCCGTCATGCGAATTCCTTCCGCGATTTCGGCGTTCGCGGCGTCCTTGAACAGATACCCTTTGGCTCCCGCTTTGTACGCCTCGAACAGACTGCGGCTGTCATCCATCACTGTCCAGACCAGCACCTCACATTCCGGCATTTCCCGCCGAATATGCCGCGTGGCCTCAATGCCACTCATACCCGGCATGTCCAAATCCATCAGAACGACATCCGGGCGTACTCGTTGCGCCGCTTCGATGGCTTCCATGCCGTTATAAGCGACAGCAACGATGTCAATATCACTTACGGGACACAGGCCGTCAACAACCTCTTCCACAAGGGCTTTCCGGTCGTCTGCAACCACAACGCGAATCACGGACATAGCGAACCCCTTTGGCAAAGGATGAAGGATGAAGGATGAATGTCACGCCACCTTAAATAACGGAGGCGCGTTATCCCTGAAAACTATAGATGCAGGATACAACAAAAGCGGAGTTCTGTACAGGCTACATTTTGGTTGCTAAACACCTGTATACGTTACGAGAATTAGAGGAGAGATAGGAGATACGAGATACGAGATACGAGAAGAGGAGACACAATCGAAAATCGAAAATCGAAAATCCCTTCATCCTTCATCCTTTTCCAGAGGGATATGGAAATAAAACGCGCTGCCCTGTCCGTCGCCTTCGCTTTCAACGCGGATGCCGCCGCCCTGCGCCTCGATGTAACGTTTTGCCAGCGTCAGGCCGATGCCCGTACCCGCAATATGCCCCACAGCAGGCTGCCGTCCCCTGTACAACTCGAAAATGCGCTCTTTATCTTCGGGGCGGACGCCACAGCCCTGATCGGCCACGCAAAAGCAGAGCCGGTCGGGAGTGTTCCAGACCTGAACGGTGAGCAGGCTGCCTTTCGGGGCGTACTTGCAGGCGTTGTCCAGCAGAACCGCGAACACTTCCCGCAGCGCGTCCGCATACACATACACGTCCACGACAGACAGATCGGCATGGAACTTCAATTGCAGAATTTGGGCGAGCGAAGGGGAAGCCGCGTCCTCCAAACCGAGCCGGGCGCGGCACAACATTTCCACCCAATTCGCAATCGGAACCGAAGTTTTCGCGCCCAATTTGACCGGTTCGCCCACCTCCACGCGGGCCAGATTGAGCGCGACATCCAGCGTGTGCTGTAGTTCCTCAATGGCTGCCGTTGCGCGTATCACGCGCTGCCGGTTTGCGGCCTGCCCCGCTTCCGAAGGTTCGACCGGCGATTGCTCCAGAACGGTGTGCAACGGCCGTTGAATTTGCGCCAGCGCGTTTCGCACCTGATGCTGGATATGCCGCGTGGCTTCCAGGCGCGTTTCGGCAACCGCTCTGATCTGCGCTTTGCGCCGCTCGTTCACCACAATCTGCTTTGCCAGGCTGTACGCGGTGGTAAAACAAAAGACCAGGATTGCCCACGCGCGCGGAAATACGGGGAAATACCAGGTGTTTTTGGGACCCTCCACCGCCTGAATGAATTCTATAACGCTTGCCAGCAGGATCAATCCAAAACTGAACACCAGCCACAAAGTCTGACTGGCGAATACGCGATAACCCTCCTCCACAACCTCTATAGCCGTCCTCTTATTCTTCCTGTTTTGTTTCCAGGCGACAATGAAGAGGCCACACGCATAAAGGGACCCTGAAAATATAACAAGAATGTAGTGGCGGAACCACGGGCCGGCCATTGCCGAATCGTAATCATCCACAGGCGCATATTTGTACAGGCGATGCAGCACGAAGGGATGCCAGGGGCAGAGCGCGAGAACGGCTGTCAGCGCGCGCCATCGCGCCGCAAAGCGTTGTGGAAGGGGTGAGGCTGAAGGCACAGTGGAAATAGGGGCGGCTTGCGTGATAAGCCGCGCAAAGTGGACCGATGCGGCAGCGGCGAAAATCCCGCTCATCAGTTGAATCCGATACATCAGCAGGCCGAAAGTCGCGGTTGTCAGGTGAAACCGAACCATTAGCAGCCGGAAAGTCACGCTTTCCGCATGAACCAACTCGTAGGTGCTCCAGATCATGCAGGCGAAACACAGGCACAGCAAACTGAAGATCGCGTTGGACTTTTCGGCATCCACATACCGGTAAAGCAGGAAGAAGATAACGGCCAGTTCGAGACAGGTAATCACGGCAAACCCGGGGAGAAAATGAGCGATAGACATAAGCATCCTCCCGAAAACATCTCCGGCTGCGGTTTACGCGAGTTCGAGAACGCCCGCCTGCTGTAGCAGCGTTTCGGCGCGGCGGCGCAAGTTTTGCACCTGTTCTGTTTCGTCAGGCGTCATGGCGGCGCGTCCCGTCCACGTCAGCAGTTGCGCCAGCAACGTAACCGCTTCGGAGGCGTCCCCGGCAGAGTTACCGGCCTTGAGTTCCGCCAGGCGCGTATCATGCTGTACCCGCGTCATCATTTCCAGTTCGAGTCGCTGCCCACTTTCCGTGAACATGGTTGCGCGAAGAGGCATCTCGTTGCGTTCCCAGGCGGCATATTCCTGTTCCCATCCGGCTATGTCGCGCCGTATCTGCTCATCATCCGCGTAATCGTCCTGATCGTCGCACCCCGACTCAGGTATCAGTTGCCATTGTTCCATGTCGCTCATCAACTTACTCCTGCTTCTGGATTGCGCTGCGAACGTATGTTGAAACAATTGTAATTATACCACGCTGCCGCTAATGCTGCGCAAGCAAGGGCCGTGAGTTTCAACTCGCGGCCCTTGAACGGTATTAGAACTCATTCTCTGCATGTTCAAAGAAACATGATAGTACGGCCTGCCTTCTGCGAAAACAAAAGACAGGCCTCGAAAACAAACCTAAACAGCGAAATAGCCACAGCGCACAATCGGCGAACACAGGTTTACCGAAATCCATTCCGGTAGCTGTCTGCTTGCCTTTCTCTGTCTCGCGCTCTAGCCGCCGCTTCTGCCGCGTCTATTTCTGCCATCTTTCTCCTGTGTTCCGCCTCAATCTCACGTTGTCCCTGACGCAAAGACTCCATTCTTGCTTCCGTGGAGCTATCGTAGGTATTGCCAGTGGCCGCCGGGTAGGTAGAGGCTCCAGAACCAGGAGAACTGGAATTGCATCCTACAAGGGTACTACACAAAAAGCCCCACACAATTAGAACAAACAACAGATTGCGATGACGGTTGAACACGACAAACCTCCTTCTCATAATCCACGCTCATAGCGCTGAAGGAAGTATAACAAGTGACCGTTGCAAAAACGTCAGGATAAGCAACGGTTTGGAAATGTTTTTGGTATGCGCTGAGAAATCACGAGTATACAAGCAAAACAGCAACAGTCAAAACCTTCATCACGCCCTGCGTGTTGCTGTTTTGATCTATCTCGCGAGAACGATATGCCTCTCAGAGCGCTTCTCTCACAAAACGTACTTCTGCTTTACTTTTAAAATGCGTTTTGTGAGAGAAGGGGTTAATCCATCAGTGGACACCATCCATTGAGGGCTACAGCGGTTTGGGAAGCGGCCTGTTGGGGGACGAGACGGTGACGGTTTTCGGGCCGGACACGAAGACGGTTTTGCCGGGAACGGACAGGGTGGCGCGGCTGCCCGCAGGCACGTTGGCGCTGAGTTTCAGGCCGAATGTCTGCTTTTCCACGCGCACATGCAGCGTTCCGCGCGGGGTCGGCACGTCGCCCTCCGCCCAGGCCAGGTCGCCCAGTTCCGGGGCCACATCCAGCGTTTTGAAGCCGCCGCCGGTCGGGCGAACGCCCAATACGCGCTCCGTCAGCCAGCTTGTCGGGCCGGCAGACCAGCCATGCGCCAGACTGACGAAGTAACCCGTTCCGTTATCGGCCTCTAAATGCGCGTGGAAATCCTGCTTTTCCCAGGAGGGATCGTAGGCTTCCCACCAGCTTGTCGCGCCCTCGTTGAGCATCCCGCCCCAGTAGTTGCGCAGGACGCCCAGCGTCTCGCTTGTATGCCCCGCCATGCTCATCGCGTAGATGATGTAGTTGTTGTAATACGGCGTAGCGATCTGCTTCCATGCCGCGCTGTCGGGCTTGAGGATGTTGTCATAGATGGCCTGCGTCTGCTCCTTATCGGCAACCCCCGCATAAATCGCCATCGCGTTGTCCTGTCGGCGGTCGCTGACAAGACGCGTTTTTATATCGAACAGATACCGCTGCGCCGCGTCCGCCAGATCATCCGCCCATTTCGCGTACCGTCTGGCGTTCGCCTCGTCGCCCATCTCGTACAGCAGGAATACAGCGTCCCGCGCCGCGCGGACAAGAAACAGGTGCGTGGCGACGCGGGCGCGGGGCGTGTCGCCATTGAAATCCGGCGCCCAATCCACGAACGGCCAGGCTTTCCGGTTGTTGGCGAACAGTCCCCTGCCGTCCATTTCGCCGCCATCGCTGCCCACGCCGGAAGCGTTGGGGACGCCCTTGAAGTAGTCCAGCATTCCAATCAGCGCTTTATGCTGCCGATTGAGATAATCGTAGTCGCCAATGTGCCGGTGAAAATCCGCCAGCCCGCATATCCACGCGCACGAGTAGCCGGGGATGCCGTTGACGTGCTGTTTGGGCAGGTCGCCCGACGACGCGCCCCCCTGCGCCTCGTCCCGCAATTTCTGCATGGTCTGTTCCATCAAAAAGCGGTCGGCAAACGCCAGATTGATGACTGCGCCGGAAACGTGCAGGTCGCCCATCCATCTTGCCCGGTCCCGTTTGGGCGCGTCCCAGATGTCCTCCTGCATACACAAATGGCTCGTATACGCGCCTGTGTACCAGATGCGCGTCAATAGCGGGTCGGAACAATCGAACGCGCCCTTATACTCGACGGGATAGTATTTGTGATCCAATTTCACGACAACAGACGCGGTTTTGTCCGCAGTCGCGCTTTCAGCGGGCGGAAGGAACGTTATTTTGGCGTAGCGGAACGCGCTGTACGGCGTGTACGCGGCTTTGCCGTCCGTCAATTCCAATTTATGCGCGCCGCCCCAGGGCGATTTCACGGCCTCTTCTTTTGATTCGCCCGTACCTACAACCACGATGCCGCTCCCGGTGGTGGCGGTGATTTCCACGCGCCCCGCGATCTCCTTGCCGAAATCCACGACAATGGAGGGCGCGTTCAGCGGGTCATTTCCCGCAAACGTTGTTGTAAACACGCCCGGGCCTGTGGCTTCCAGTTTCCCTTTACCGCTTTTCGCGTCCAGATTGGCAGCGGGATCCAGCGTAATGTGCGCCATATACGGGGCGGTGACGTCGTACCCCGGCCAACCCTCCAATCCGCCCGCGCTTGCCCAGGGATCGCCAATCAGGTCGGTCACGACATGCGCGGTTTGCCACGCGCCATCAGCAAAGTCCGCGTTTGTCCAGTTCGCGGGCAGGTTCTGGCCGTCGAATACCCGCCAACTGCCGTCTGTCAGCAACAGGGGCTTGCCATCCGCTTCCACCCGTGCGATTGCGCCCGCCAGCCCCGTATTGTTCAGGGCTTTGAGAGCGATCACGTTTTTACCGGGCTGCAAATAGCGGGCGATGTTCTGCCGATGCACATGCTTCCACACGAACGTATCCTGCGGATTGGGAACCGATTGCTCCACCTGCTTGCCGTTGACATAGCAGGTGAAAAAGTCGTCTGCCGTCACATACAGCGTAACCGTATGCGGCGGTTGCGCAAGCGTGAACGCGCCCCGCAGCCCCACTGTCTGCTCACTGGCGGTACGCTCCGCCCATATCCAATGCGCGTCCGTTTTCGGGTCAAAGGCGCTGGCAGGCGCGGTTTTAGGAACGCGCAGGCCATACGTTGGGTCCAGCGTAGGCGGTCGCTTGCCTTTTTCCGCCGCCTGAGAAGAAACCGGTACAATACTCAAAAGGGAAAGCAATCCGCCAACAGCCGCCTGTCGGGGGATGCGAGAAAAGCGAAACTTAACGAAAGATACGGTCATGTATAGCTCCCAAACAAAGTTCAATGTAAGCGTTCCCTTTTAGTATTCCACACTTCCCGGCATTTTTACGAATTTACAATTTACCGGGGATTGAAAATCCCCGGCCCTTCCCGACTCACGCTTTTAGCCAGCGGTTCAGCCAATCCAGGTTGCGCTGCAAACGGTCCAGCCGCAGGTCGGGTGGGCCGGAGCGCGACAGGCCGTGCGAGGCTTCTGCCGGATAGCGGACGTATTCCACAACCTTGCGCTGATGCCGGAGGGCGGAAAACAGTTGATCCGCCTGTTCGGATGGGCAGCGCAGGTCGCCGTCGTAGTGGATGAGCAGCAGGGGCGTCGTTATATTGCCCGCATACGCGAGCGGCGAACACTTCCATAACTGCGCGGGATTGTTCCAGCCGTCACCCTTGAACGGATGGTCGGGACGCCACGGAAAATCACAGGTTCCGCTCATGCTATGCAGGTTGGCAACCAGTCGGTCGGCAATGGCGCATTGGAACCGATTGGTATGCCCGATAGCCCACGCCGTCATGTAGCCGCCATACGAGCCGCCCATAATCGCGGTTCGACTCGCGTCTACAAATTCCAAACCACATGCCCAATCCGTCGCGGCCATCACATCGTCGTAATCTACGCTCCCCCAGTTACCCGCAATGGCTTTCGTATGCGCTTCCCCGTACCCTTTGCTGCCGCGCGGATTGGTGTACAGCACGACATACCCCTGCGCCGCCAGCCATTGCAGTTCGTGATGAAACGTGTTGCCGTACTGCAAATGCGGCCCGCCATGCACATACACGACAAGCGGATATTTCTCTCCGGGCTGCATGTCCGCAGGCTTCAGCAGCCAGCCGGGAACTTTCCCGCCGCTGCCGTTGTCCACATCAATCGGTTCCGGCGCGGCAACCTGAACTTCAGCAAGAAGATCGTCGTTGAAAGACGCGCATTTTTCCAGTGTGACTACCCCCGCATATCGTCTGTGTTTGGCAATATACAGCGCATGTGGCTCGTTAGAATTGCCGTGTGTGCAGGCAATGATTCCGCCGTCATTCGATATGCTGAAGCCGCCGATTTCTCCGAACAGGGAAGTCACTGTGCCGGACTGCATCACATTTAAGCCCACGCTAAACACAACAATATCCCCGTCAGAACTCATCGGCACGAAAAGACTATCGCTGTCCGGCAGCCATTGTGCCATATCGCCTGCCCCGACCTCATGCGAGTCGGCAGTGTTCAGATAGCCGACAGACCAGTCGGTATGCCCGGTCAAGTCACGCGCCGTATCGCTTCCCGTTGCGGGCAGGACGAACACGCGCTCGTTCGAGGAGTGCCACGTATCCAGCGGATCGGCAAGCCCGACATACGCGAAAGATTTGCCATCCGGCGACCATGCCAGCGACTCCTTTGCGCCGGGTGGCGAAGCGATGCGCGTCAAAGAGTTTTCACTTTTCTCTTGCATCGCGCTGTCTGACTCGGCCTTCACGCCCTCCCCTGCCGCAAACACGTCCGCAGCCGCGATTGTCCAGATGTCATTTTGCGCGGGCGCAATATCGCCATCCTCGCGGCGGTCACATAGAAACGCCAGCGTCCGACTGTCCGGCGACCATGTGGGCAGGGCGCAATTGTACGAGCCGTCTGTCAGTTGTTTCGCGTCACCCGTTTTCGCGTCCGCCACCCAAACCTGAAAATACTCGCCATCCCAGTACCCCATACCGTCCAGCCGGTAAAACAGGCGGTCGTGATGCCGAACAGGTGACGATAATTCTTTCTTCTTCCGTTCCTCTACAACGTCTTTCCGATACGCTTGCGGGGTTGCCCGGAACGTGAACGCGATTTTGCTGCCATCCGGCGACCAGCGAAAGCCGCCGATACTCCCCTCCGCTTCCAGATGCGTCAACGCCCGCGCTTCGCCGCCATCTGAGGGCATCACGTATATCTGATTGAGCGGCTTTTGCCGATCCGACAGAAACGCCAGCCGTTTGCCGTCGGGCGACCAGCGGGGATGCGACGCGCTGCTCTCCTCCCCGGTAAACGGACGCGCTTCTCTGCCGGCTGCCTGTCCATCCTGTTCAGCATCCGTTGGAACAACCCAAATCTGCGACACGTATCTGTTTTTGTCGCGCTCAATGCGCTTGACCACGCAGGCGACGCGCGTTCCATCCGGCGTAATCTGCGGATCACTGACAAGGCGCAGTCTCATAAAATCGTCTATGGCAATGGGGCGCGGCATGAATTATTCTCCGGTGGTTGGTGGTTGGTAGTTTGTTAAGTTTACCTTTATTTTCGCGTAAGTTTTTGTGTTGGGAGTGAGCCATGCAGACGTTTACGGGTCGGTTTGTCGCCAGATTGAAACTGTTGGGGGTTATGGCCGTGTATGCGGGCTGCCCCGGCTTCTTCTTTCTGCTGCCCCTGCTCTCGGGGCGCGTTCATGCCAATGCCACCACGCTCTGGTGTCTTGCCATTGTCCTGCCCATATTCTTCCTGCCCGTCGTTTACAGCCTGCTCGGACTGCTGGACACCGCTGTAGTTTACGAACTGGATGAGGACGGCATCACAAAGCGCCGGTTGGGGCGAGAAACGCGCCTGCGCTGGCAGGACTTGAACCGCTTTGAACTCAGCGAAAAAAAGAATACGCTCACGCTCACGGACAATCAGGCGCAGCGCGTAAAAGTGGTTTTCGGCTCTCATGTTACCGGTTACGGCTTTCGGGACGCGGGCGGCAACAGTCTGGCGGACGCGCTGAACGAACGATTGCAGCCGCTGCAAGCGCGAATGCAGCAATCCGCGCGACAGGGGCAAACGTTCCGCCACCCCTTCAACTCTCCCGCCGGATCACTGGGCATTGTGATGCCTGTGGTTGGCCTGCTCATGGCTGCTTTTATCCGGTTCGCTCCCATGTTTCAACCCACTTCAGCAGGTTCCGCAGGTTCCGCAGCCGACAACACCGTGATTGTGGGATTGAGCGGATTTTTCGTATTCAGTTCCCTGTGCCTGCTGGCAATGGGACTGCCGCTTCTGCTGTCGGTTTGGACCGTCACCGATACGGCCATTACGCGGCAAACCCCATGGAAAACCGTCACCATTCCTTTCGACCACATTCACGTTTTCGCCGTTCGCGCCGTGAAACAGGGTTTGGAGCGCGTCACGCTGCAAGGCGACGGCAAAACCATTGTGTTCAGTTCCCTGCTGCCCAATTACGGCCTGCTGATGGATTTCGTCCGCGCCCGCATCCCGTCCGACGCCCTCAACGCGCAGGCAAGCGCAAACGCCGAAATGGAGCGAAAAGAGGCGCGTTCGATGGCGTGGCAAATGCCCATTGTGGGCATGATAATGGGGTTTCTGTTCGGCCTGCTGGGTTGGATGTTTTTGCAGGACGGCAGGGAACGGCTGGAACACTACCGTCTGCTTGATGCGCAGGGGCAAACCATGATGGCCCGCGTGACCGACACACGCGAAAAAGGGCGAAACAAGCCGCGCTATTCCGTTGATTATACGCTCGTTCTGGCAGGCAAGCGCTACGACGGCAGCAGTTACGTGCCTTATCAGGAGTACGCGCAGGCGCAGCAGTCGGGCAGCATTTCGGTCGTGTACCTGCCGTCCAATCCCGCTATTAAACACGCGGTCGCCTCGACAGGCAAAGAGTTGGGCGCGGAAATGGCGCGAAACGGACATGTCATGTTGAGCGTCGCGTTCAGCCTCCCGTTCGCGTTCGGGCTGTTATCCTACATCGCCTACAAGCGCAAATACACCTCCCCGGCAGCCATCCGCCGCCTGGAACAGATGGAAACGCCCTGACACTGTTACAGCGCGTTTCCCCATAGAAAATGATTTTCTCATTCGCGTGTATTCGCGTTCATTCGCGGCTATATTCATTCTTTTCAGTCTTCGGATACGACCATGCAAACCTTTCGCGGCAAAGTTTCCAATCTGATTTCAGCAATATTCATGCTCTGCTTGATGGGCGGCGGCTCGTTGTGGCTGGCCTGGGACGTGGACTCGCGGGTTTCGAGCCGGCATGGGGGCGTGAGCGCGTTCTTCGGCCTGCTCGGATTGGGCATCATCGCGCTTTTCAGTTACATTATTCTGGAGTGCCTGACAGCCTACCGCGTGGATGCGGACGGGATCACGCGGCGGGGCTGGAATGGCGAACAGCAGATGCGCTGGAGCGATGTCACCCACTTTGCTGCCGGGGGCGGCGCGGACAGCGCCCTGATGCTGACCGACTACCAGAACAACAAACTAAGTATTCAGCGCGGCATGATGGGCGGCGCGAAACTGGCGGAACTGAATCAACTGCTGGATACGCATTTGGCTCCCATCCGCGAACGGCAACTGAGCGAAATGGGCGGTATCAACAACGTGTACCATCCCAAACGGAGCGCGGCGTGGGCGGGCGTGATTATGACAACCCTTGTGGGCGCGATGCTGGCATTTATCGCCGCGCAGCCCGTGCCATCCAATCAACAGGGGGCGTTTATCGCCGTGATAATTATTTTCGGCGGCATTGAACTGCTGTTCGTGTACCTGACCATTTTAGGCTTCACCCATTCCCTGATGTTCACCGCCGACGGTATCACGGACAGCAGCGTATTCCGCGCGCGCCACATCCCTTTTCGGAGTGTGTCCTCCGTCATGTCGCGCCGGGTCAGCACCAAAAACGGCAGTTACGACCTGACGACCGTAGAGGGCGAGGGGCAGAAGATTATGCTAACCTCCCACGCCAACGATTACGAACTGCTCATAGATTATATCCGTTCGCATGTGGACGCCGGGGCGAAGCAGCAGGGCGAAGCAAAATCTGAAGAGATACAGCGCAAAAACGACAAACAGGCCAAAATTCTCCTGCCCATTCTTGCGGTGGTTTACATGCTGTTTCTGGGCGGCATCGGCGTATGGTCACTGCGCGAGGGGAACGAGCGCATGGAACACTACCGCCTGATGGACACGCAGGGCAAAACGGCAGCGGGGCGCATTACAGGCAAGGACACGCAAAATGGCGGCAAGCACACCACCTATCTGCTGCAATACGCCTTCGATGACGCGAACGGACAACATATACAGGCGGCAAGCCCCGTTTCATGGGAAGATTACGCCGGTACGCGGGTCGGCGCGTCCGCCCGCGTTATCTATGTGCCGGGGCGCAAAAACGTTTCCCGCCTGGAACAATCCATCGGGCGCAAACAGGCCGAAGGCAAAGTCCGTTCCGGCTATATGCTGCTCGTTTTGGGAACCGTTTTCCCGATCCTGCTGGCAATCACGCCCTTCACCCGCAAGCGCAAACAAGCCGCCGGAGGATAACGATGCAGAAATTTACCGGGGATTGGGGCAGTCGGGGAATGTTTCTGTTCTGGACGATGATTTGCGCGTTCGGATTGATTTTCTTCGGCACGACACCCCCCAACCATAAGGATGCCACCTACTATGCCTTTGTCGGCGTGATGTTGTTGCTGGCCGGAGGGCAGGGCGCGCTTGCCCTGTGGGGACTGGTTGAGTTGTTCACAACTTACGGTATAGATGCGGATAGCATCACGCGCAAAGGCTGGAACGGCGCAAAGCGCATGGCATGGAGTGACGTGACCCACTTTGAAGGCGAGGGCGGCGAGAGCAGTCAACTGACGCTAACCGATTATCAGGGCAACAAACTCCGCATACAACGCGGCCTGATTGAAAAAACGAGCCTGTACGAACTCAACCGCCTCCTGAACAAGCATCTCGCCCCTGTGTGCGAACGACAATTGAGCGAAATAGGCGGCATCAACAACATCTATCACCCCAAGCGTGGCCTGACCGGGGCAGGCATTATCATGGTGACGGTTGTGGGCGGCATGTTGATATTCGTATGCATGCAGCCTGTGCGCCCCGGCGAACAGGCTGCATTCGTACTGGTGGTGTTGTTTATGGGCAGCATGCTGCTTCTGTTCGTGTATGGCCTGATACTTGCGCTCACCCAATACCTGATGTTCACCCCGGACGGCATCACGGAAGGCAGCGTCTTTCGTACCCGCCACATCCCTTTCCACGCCATCACCTCGGTCACGTCGCAAACGGTTCACACACAGCACACCCACTACGACCAGACGACGATTGAAGGCGACGGTCAGAAGATCAAGCTGACCTCCCACGCCAAAGACTACGAGCAGCTTACAGCATTCATCCGCCGGAATGTGGATACCGCCGCGAAGCGCTGAATATCAAACGCCGCCGACAACGTTTAGCCGTGACACGATCTCGTCTACATCGTATACGCAGCCGCCCCACGTCCCACCGCTGACCGCCTGCAACGCCGCCCACAGCCGCGTATCGTCCGGCAAATCCGGGTCGGTATGCAGGTCGGGACGCATCGGACGCTCGGCCAGAACCCGCGTCCCCTCCTCCGCCCCGAACCGCGTTTCGCCATGCCCGATCAAGTTGACCGTGCCTTCCAGACTGTTGCGGTCAATCACGATCTCGATAACATCCCCGTCCACGATTTTGCCAATCGGCCCGCCCGCCAGCGCTTCCGGCCCGACATGTCCGATACACGCGCCCGTCGAAACCCCCGAAAACCGCGCGTCCGTAATCACCGCCACCTGCTTGCCCCAGGGCAGAAACTTCAACGCGCTCGTAATCTGGTAAATCTCCTCCATCCCCGCCCCCATCGGCCCCCGGCAGATGAGGACGAGAATGTCACCGGGCAAAACGCGAGAGGGGGAGAGGGGGAGAAGAGGAGAAGAGGAAAGGTCTGACTGCAACTTCTCCTTTTCTCCTTTTCTCCTTTTCTCCTCTTCTTCCGTGACCTCTTCCACGCCCTTGATCGCTTCAATCGCCGCCCGTTCGGTCGTGAACACGCGGGCCAGTCCCGTTTTGCGGTAGATGCCGTCCGCGTCTACCACTTCGGGTGCAATGGACGTGCTTTTGATGACCGATCCCTGCGGGGCGAGGTTGCCGCGCGGGAAGGTGACGGTGCTGGTCAATCCCTTTTCATGGGCGCGGGCGGGGGATAAAATCACATCATCGGGATCAACGCCGTCCTGTTCGCGCAATCGTTCGCGCAATCGTTCGCGGCGTTCGGAGTGTTCCCACTCGTTCAGGTTCTCGCCGACGGTTTTGCCGGACACGGTCCGCGCGTCCAGATGCAGCAATCCCATTTCGCGTAGGTGCAGCATCACTTCGGGAACGCCGCCGGACAGGAAAAAGCGCACGGTCGGATGGTCGGTCGGGCCGTTGGGAAGCACGTCTACGAGGCGGGGAGTGCGGACATTGATTGTGTGCCAGTCGTCCACAGTCGGGCGGCGCAGTTTGGCGGCATGGGCAATGGCGGGAATGTGCAGCAGCAGGTTCGTGCTTCCGCCACAGGCCGCGTGTACCGTCATGGCGTTGCGCACCGCGTCGTCTGTGAGAATGTCGCGCATGGTCACGCCGTTTGTCGCCATTTCAATCATTGCCAGCGCGGACTGCCGCGCCATATCCAGCCAGATGGCCTGCCCCGAGGGAGCGAGCGCGGAATGGGGCAGGGACATGCCCAATGCTTCGCCCACGACCTGCGCAGTCGCCGCCGTGCCGAAGAACTGGCAGCCTCCGCCCGGCGTGGCGCAGGCTCGGCATCCCATTTCCGCCACCTCTTTTAAGGTAATCAGGCCATGCGCGAACCGCGCCCCAACTGTCTGGATTTTGCCCGCGTCCTCGCCATGTTCGGCGGGAAGCGTGACGCCGCCGGGAACCAGGACGCAGGGCAAATCGCGCATCGCGGCCAGAGCCATCATCATCGCCGGTAGGCCCTTGTCGCACGTCGCCACGCCCAAAACGCCTTTACGGTTGGGCAGGCTGCGTATCAAACGGCGGAAAACCGTTGCCGCGTCGTTGCGGTACGGCAGGCTGTCCATCATCCCCGTCGTGCCCTGCGAACGCCCGTCGCACGGATCGGAACAAAACGCGGCAAACGGCAGGCAATCGTTTGCCGACAGGCGTTTCCGCCGCGGCCTGCATCAATAACCCCACTTCCCAATGCCCGGTATGGTAGCCGAGCGCGACGGGCGAACCGTCCGGGTTGCGGATGCCGCCCTGCGTGGACAGAATCAAAAATTCGCGGCGGTTGAGCTGTTTCGGATTCCAGCCCATGCCCGCGTTCTGCGACAGAGCGAAAATATCGCCGCTCGGTCGGTGCAGCAGCATATCCGCCGTGACCGGCAGTTCGCCCACCGGCCCCCGCGCCTTTGTCTGCACATCATATAAATCTGTAGTTATCGCGCTAACCATAATTCTCTCTCTCCTGCCCCCATGCCAACCGGCTGTATTATTGCTGATTTAGTGTACCTCGATTTGCGGAGGATGGCACGGCCTGCCGACCATCCGTACAACGAAGAATACTTGTCCAATTTCGGTGACGCGCAAAGGAAACAAGGGCTGCGCAAACGGTTCACGTAAACAAAAGTTTTTACCCTCATCCGGGCTTCGCCCACCTTCTCCCTGCAAGGGAGAAGGCTAAACTATTCATCGGGTGCGTTGACGATAAATTTTGTTTCGGTGTATGGTTTCTTTATATGTTTCCCAATCTCCCATTCAGCCGCCTATTGAACAATTGACGCTTCTCCCTTGCAGGGAGAAGGTGGCCCCCGACGGATGAGGGTAGAAACTTCCAAAATATTTCCCCAAAACAGCATTGACATACTTCTTAAAAAGCCGCCCAATGTTAATATACCCTGCTTGCCAAAACGGAATACGGTCCCCACAAACAAGGAAGGGAGGTGAAGCCGATGCCTGTCCACATCCGACAGCCATAACGCGCGCGAGGCCACGACGCCTCTACACACAACCGCATAAACTATCGAGACTTCGGGCTGGAAGCGCTGCATTGCCACTATTTCGACGATTTCTCCACATACCGTAAATTTCGCGTTTGTTGCAGAATCAGTGTAAAATCACAAGCATATCACACAAAATCAGCAGGTATAATGATGGCCTGTAGGTAATGAACAACAAACTGCTGTGGAAGGAGAAGCGCATGTTCGGTTCCAACGTTCTCGAAATCGCTATCGGAATCATTTTCATCTACCTGCTCATCAGTCTGGTCTGCACCGCCGTCAACGAATGGATCGCCTCGTTCCTCAATCAGCGCGGCAAAAACCTGTTTGAAGGCATCGGGAACCTGCTCAACGATCCCACCTTCACCGGACTGGCGCAGCTTGTATACAGTCACGGTCTGGTGGAAGGCACGTCGCAGGATGGGGCGAACCCCGACAAACCCAACCGCCTGCCCTCCTACATGCAACCCGAAACGTTTGCCCTCGTGCTGATGAATATTCTCCGCGCGCACGGCGCGAAACCAACAGACCGCCTGAAGGAGCCTATGGAGGCCATCAAAGCGCAATTCTCCGCTCCGGGCAAAGCGGCGTACAAGGCGGTTCAGGTGAAAGCGGATACGGTCACGAACGCGAACAAAACGCTGGAAGCCGCGCTGAAAAATTCGCCCTCAGATACGCAAGCCATCGCCGCCGCCCGGACCAATTTGCGGAAGAGCCATCAGGAACTAAAGAAGGCCCTGCTATTTGCCCGCGCCCAAATGCCCGGCGGGGGCGGCTTCGCCAATTTCCTCGCGAATCTGGCGGCCCGGTTCGGCTCCTCTTCGCCGGGACAAACCTTCTACGATGCGCGGGGCCGTGTGGCGAATGATCTGCTGCTCGTGCCGGAACTGGAAACGCTTCTGGAAGAGGGGCTTGCCGCCGCGAAGGGCAAGGAAGCCACTGTCGACGCTGCGCTGGAGAACCTCCAGAATGCCGTCAAGTCTCTTCCGCCGGGGCATACGCGCGAGTCGCTACTGTCGCTGCTGGACAAAACAAGCCGCGACGTAGCCCTGCTGGAAAATGCCACCACTAATGCGACCACTAAAGGGGAAGTGTTTCTCCAGACGTTTCAAAAGAACCTCAGCGACTGGTACAACAACTCCATGGAGCGGGTCGGCGGCTGGTACAAGCGGTGGACGCAGAAGGTATTGTTGTGCCTGTCCATCGCGTTCGTGTTACTGCTGAACGTGGACACGCTGATGCTCTACAATCGCCTGTCCAGCGACAAAGAACTGCGCAACTCCATTACGGCAGCCGCGAAGAAGACTGTCGATTCTCAGACAAAGACCGGCAATCCTGATCTCGTCCAACTGCGCGAAACGGTTCAGAAGGAGGCCGACACGCTGCAATTGCCGTTCGGGTGGTCCCTGGATCGAAACGATCCCCGCCACGTTCCCTGGACGATTCCCGCCGCAGTTGAAGAAAATGTTCAATCCACATCTGTAGCGGTCATTTTCCTGGCCCTGTTGCGGGGGTTGCTGGGCGGTCTGCTGTTCAAGGCAATCGGGCTGGGGCTGTCGGCTTTTGCGGTTTCGCTCGGCGCTCCGTTCTGGTTCGACACGTTAAGCAAGTTCATAAATTTGCGCGGCGCGGGGACGCCGCCCGGAGGCGCAAAAAAGAGCGAACCGAAAAGCGAGACGAAACCCGCCTCCTGAAACTTTCGGCAACGCTGTCAAGCCCCTCTGCCGGATTATCAAAGCTAAATAATCCCTGTTTGCTATCCCCTCTTCACAAAGCGCAAAGCTACTGTTCTCGCAGTATCTTTGCGCCTTTTCTGCGTTTTGAGACACCGTTGTTCGATCAGACAACGATGCCTTCCTATCCATTTTCCAAAGCGCGGCAGGATACTGCGATACCCTGTTCTCCGTAATTTGCTGGTACTCGCATTAGCGATTGTACATGAAAATTGCATACAAACTCTGGCAATTGTGCGTGTTTTCGCGAAATCATTGGACACTGATACGAAAGGCGTGTTATACTCTCCCCGGCGCATGAAATGCGCGTCTGGTATTTGCGCTTGATTGCTATCATTGCTATATTGCGGCTGCGCTTATAGCATTTTTACACGCGAACGGCGTCTGCTGCAAGGGACGCCGTGATGGGGAATTACGAAATTGAATTTGAGCAAAAGACTGCTTCCCGCTCTGCTGCTGGCGCTTGTCGGCGGGTCTGCTTCGGCACAAACTTCGCTTGGCACAGCAAATGCGTTCAACGTGTTTACTTTCGGCGATGCGATGGTGAACGCGGGCGAGGCGGAGGGCGGGGTTGCGGTGGGCGGCACATTTAACGTGACTGGCTACAACACCAATATTGGACACATGGGCGCGGTCGTTGGCGGCTCCATTAGCGGCCTGAAAAAAACGGACAATTCGCTCGGCACACAAAGCAACATCGCCATTTATGTGGGCAAAAACCTCAATGTGTTCAACTCGCCCAATGTTCTCAACGGCGGCGACGTGTACGTGTTCAACACTATCACGCCCCCGGATAATCCCAATCAGCATCCCGTCAATCTCAATGGCGGCGGACACATCTACACCGGCAGCCCGCTCGTGACTCCATCGGGGTACAGTTACGCCGTTGATACCAACGTGTTCACCAATCAGAAAACTTTTTCGCTGAGTCAGGCGAGTACGCTCAAGACCGAGTCGGCGGCGGGGCATGGCGCGATCTTCATGCAGGATCAGAACAACTGGTACATTGACACGGCCACCCAAACGGGCTTGACCACGAGTACGGGCAAACTGAAATTCTCCGAGGTCAGCGCGGCCACGCTGGCAACCGCGAACGGAACCAATATCCATGTGCAGAACCTGAGCGGCAATGATACGCTGGTCATCAACGTGACTGGCGCGCAGTTGACAAAAACCTTCTTTTCGCTGGTCAATGACATCAGCAACAGCGACTACTCCCATATCCTATGGAACTTCGCGGACGCGACGGAGATTGACATCAACAACCGCGCTTTCGAGGGTTCCATCCTCGCGCCAGGCGCGTTTGTGGACCAGAATCAGCTTTTTGAGGGCAATCTCATTGCCAACACGCTGACGGGGCATGGCTTTGAGGAGCATTTCGGGCAGGGTCTGAAGTTCACCGGCAACCTGAACGTTCAAGGCGCGAACGTGCCGGAACCGGGCGCAATCGCCCTGCTTGCGGGAATGGGCTTGTCGGGCGCAGGCGTATTTGCCCGCCGCAAACGCATGTAGCCTCCGTTCGGGCAAATGCAAAACCATATTAGCCGCCCTCCTGTTCCTTATTATAAGGAACAGGAGGGCGGTTGTTTTGCTGTCTTGACTGGTACACCATCAAGTTAGAAGAGGCAGGTAGGGGCGCTGCTTGCTGCGCCCAAAATGGCGGCTTGCTGCGCCTTTGCAGGATGCGTGGCATTGCGTAACCTCCGATACTGGATTGTTCAAACGTTGACAGGGAAACGTCATATTCATCGGGAATAGTCCCTCATTCTGTGGACGCAAGCGCGTTCCTGCTGAAGACCCGGCATAATGCTGAATATTTCTCCAAAATATGCCGTATAGAAGGGTGATACGCGGCGAATCCCCGCCTGATTGACAGGCAATCGGGTTCGTGGTATGATGTTGCAACGGTTATAATTTTTCTGTTTTCCCTGTCTTCTTAGAGGTGAGCCACACCCGTTTGTTTCGCAGGAGGAAAAGGCTATGAAGTGCGCGCGATGTTCCGCCGAGGTTCCCCGGCAATCTCAATTCTGTCTGCGCTGCGGTACGCCCATTAATGCCGCCGCCAACTACGCGCCCCCTGTCGCGCAGCATGCTCCCATGCCGGTCGCCGCAAACAATCAGCGTCCGCTGTATGCCATTATTGGCCTGCTGGCGGTTGCCGTCCTTGCCCTCGTCGGCTGGATGGTGAAAAGTTCGCTGGCGCAAAAACCGGGCGAAACCCACGCGGTCGGGCTGGTACAGGCTCCCAATACAAGCGCCCCCGGCCCGCTGATACAGGCCCCGGCGGAAACCAAACCGCAAACTCCCATCCTTGCGCCGCCCACGCAACCCACGCCCAAAGCCGATTACAGCTATATTGATGATTATCTGCGCTTTGTGCGGCAGGTCGAGCGCACCAAAGCGGGTCTGATTCATCGGCAGCTTGCCGCCACGCTCAGTCAGTACGCGGGCATGATGGCGAAGGAGGTGGAAGCGGCGACGGATGATGAGAAGTCGGCGGAGTTCCTGCCCAACATCAACAAAAACCCGGCCAACCTGTCCGACGAGTGGAACAAATTGACGCAGGCGTTTCTGGCGCGTCGCCCCCCGCAGGAGTGTGTGGAACTGCACGACAAGTATTACAACCATCTGGGCAAAATTCAGGGCATGTTCAACAAGGTGCATGACGCCGTTTCGCAGGCCAACAGCGGGCAATCTGGCGACGCGCTCAACGCCCTGACCGGCATGATGGGTACGGCCTCTTCGGAAGCCGATGATTCCGCTCGGAGTGCCGACGATGCGCTGGATGACATCTGCCGCACCTACAAACTGGAAAAAACCTTCAAAATTCAGACGAGATTCCGGCTCGTCCGGTTCACTGCTGCACTAACATTCGCCATGCTGCTAAAAAATAAACTTCGCTTTCGCGCGGTATCTACATTTGCTCTAAGTTTCGGGCTTGCCGCTGCGCCCATGCTGACGCGGGCGCAGCAGAACCCGACGGGATTGGCTCTGCCCCATACCGCGCAGGTTCAGGACGTGTTTTCGCCCCTGCCGCCCGATCAAATCCGGCTGACGGGCGGGATGCTCGGCCCGCGCATTGACCGGAACGAAAAGATTCGCCTGCTCAACGTCAACGAAGACGACATGCTCGACTGCTTTGAGCGGCGCAACGCTCCGCATCAGGACTGGCAGGGCGAACACGTCGGCAAATTCCTCCACGCGGCCACGCTCGCCTGGCAGAACACGGGCGATGCCGCGCTGAAAACCAAACTGGATCGCGTCGTTGCCCGCCTGCTCAAAACGCAGGAACCGGACGGCTATTTAGGCACTTACCCCACTAACAAACGCTGGACAAGCTGGGATGTCTGGGTTCACAAATACGACCTGCTCGGCCTGCTCACGTATTACCAATACAGTAGGGAAGAGGGAAAAGGGAAAAGGGAAGAGACAGAGGAAGGGAAAAGGGAAAAGGGAAAAGGGAAAAGTGCAGGAGAGATTCATCCCTCATCCCTCATCCCTCATCCTTACAGGAACCTAACACCAGCCACCAACCACCAACCACCGTATTAAACGCATGCCGCAAAATCGGCGATCTGCTGATACAAACGTTCGGGGATGGGGCGGGGCAACGGGATATTAACAAGTCGGGTGAGCATGTGGGCATGGCTCCCGACAGCGTTTTGGAAGCGGTTGTGCTGCTGTACCGGGCGACGGATGAGGCGCGTTACAAACAGTTCGCGGAGTACATCGTTCGGCATTATGATGCGCCGGGTGGTCCCGCGATACTGGCGAGTCTGGAAAAAACCGGCTCAGTGCGCAAGGTCGCCAATGCCAAAGCCTACGAAATGACCTCCAATTTCAACGGGCTATTGGAGTTGTACCGCGTGACCGGGGATAAGCGGTTGCTGGACGACATGCGAACGGCGTGGAAAGACATTGTCGCTAACCGGCTGTATATTACGGGAAGCGCGTCCTCGTTCGAGCATTTTCAGGACGAGTTTCAACCTGCCCAACGCGCAAAACGCCAACATTTGCGAAACCTGCGTGACAGTGACGTGGGAACAGATGAATCTGGAACTGCTGCGCCTGACCGGGGAAGCGCAGTTTGCCGACCAACTGGAAAAGTCCGTTTACAATCATCTGCTTGGGGCGCAAAAGCCGACCGGGGACGATTGGGCGTACTACACGCCGCTTGACGGCCACAAACCCTACGATACCGCCACGACCTGCTGCCACTCTTCGGGGCCGCGCGGCATTGCCCTGATTCCCGAATTCGCCACTATGACCGGTAAAGACGGCGGCCTTGTCGTGAATATCTACAACAGCGGCACGGCCACAGAGATACTGGAAGGCTACACGAAGTTTCCCTTTACTCCCGGCTTTATGCCGGGAAAGATGCCCGCCCGCTTCACCGTCACGCTCACGCAGGAAACGCGCTACCCGCTGGATGGGCAAATCATATTGACCGTCGCGCCCTCCCTCAACGGCCAGAAATTCCCGCTGCATTTGCGCGTTCCCGCATGGTCGAATGTGGAGTCGCTGCGCGTCAACGGCAAAAGTGTTCGGCTGGAACCGTTAGCGAAAGGGGCGCAGTACGTCACGCTCACGCAGGCGTGGAAAAAGAATGACAAGATTGAACTGAACCTGACCATTCCGACAAAACTGGTGTTGGGCGATCACGAGAACGAGGGCAGGGCCGTGATTACAAAGGGGCCGCTCGTACTCGCGCTGGATTCTGGCCCTCAATGCCGCGCCCCTGAAAAAGCTGGAACTGGCAACCGACAACCCGACCAATTTCAAGCTGCTGCCCACAGCCCAAACCCGCAATTCGCCCTATCCGATTTATACGGTGGAGGGGCATGTGGCGGGACAAAAAGAGATCACGCCCCTGCTGCTTGCTTCGTATGCGGACGTGGGCGGGGACGGCAAAAGCCGCTATGAGGTGTGGATACCCCTGCCGGGACACGCGGCAGTTGGCGGATTGTCCGCCTTCAGCGGCGCGGCCATGAGCGCGTCGCGAACCGGCAATACGTTCGACAGCATTGCCGACGACGATGCCGGCACGTTCGCCGTTACTTACAACCATAGCAGAGCCGAGGAAGACTGGTTCGCCGTTACAACCGACAAGCCGGTTCTGGTCAGCCGCGTCACGTTCATGCACGGCAAGACCTTCCACGACGGCGGCTGGTTCGATACCTCGGCGGGAAAGCCGCAAGTTCAGGCGCAAACCGCGCCGGGTGGCGAATGGAAAACCGTCGCCACTCTGGACACGTATCCCGCCACAACCGCGACAAACTCCAAAGGCTTGAAAAGCGGCCAGCCGTTTACCGTATCGTTTGCGCCCATCTCGGCAACAGCCGTCCGCATTGTCGGCAAGCCCGCCTGCGGCGACAACCCCGCCCAAAACTTCGCCTCCTGCGCCGAATTGCAGGCGTTTGCCCCATCAAACCTGAAACCCTAACAACCTAACAACTTAACGACCTAACAACCTACCCCTTCCCCTCTTCCGAAACGCTGGCGCGAAGGAGTTGTTGCGGGGCCTCATCGGGGTTCAGCATCGCGCCGCGCAGCAGGAGTTCGGAGGGGGTTTCGTGGGCGGAGGACGCGCGCAAAAGCGTGGAACTGATGCTCTGCTGCTGCGCGGTTGTATCCAGAAATTGCCTGGTATCAATGGCAAGATCACGTATTCTGATGTTGCGCTGCGAGGTTGCGGGCAGGTCTGTCAATCGCTCAACGGCGGGAATGGCGGCATGGTCGCCGATCTGCTTCAGCGCCTCCAGAATGGCTTTGATAAGCGGTTCCTGTGAGCGCGCGTTGCGCTTGCGCAGGATGTTGTACAAAATCGCGCGTTGTCTGGAATTGAGCAGAGTGCCATCGGACGCGGTCATGCGGGGAAGCAGGCGCGTCAAAGCCGCCGCCGCCACGCGCTGTGTGCTTGCATCGGGCCATTCCAGCGCTTCGGCCAGTGTTCCCACGCCCCGCACGTCGTTCATTTGCGCCAGTTTTTTGGCCTCTTCGGACTGGCGCAGGGACAGGGTGAGGCGGTGCAGTTGGGTGGAAATAAGGCTCAAAACCGCCCATGAAGCGCCCAGTTTCCAGTTTGTATTGAAGGTCGTGTAGGCCATCCACGCGGTAAAAGGCACAATGAACACCCACGACGCGATCAGAAATCCCATTCGCATTCCGGGGTTGCTGTGCTTGCGGCGCTCTTCATCCAGTTTTTCAAGCTGTTCGCTGACCTTTTTGTTGACCGCCCGCGTTCCCGCCGTTTGAACCGTGTTTTCCGCTTTCTCTTCGGCAATCGCTTCGACATGGGAAACGCGCGTCCCCTGTTCCGCTTCCAGCCGTTTTTCCAATGTGAGCAGGCATTTTTGGGCGGCTTCCTGCACCTGCTTCTGACCGCCCGGCCACGCCCATCCATGCGCCAGCCGATCCACATAAGCAACCGATTCCTGATCGCCTATGTTCTCCCAAGCGGCCAGAATGGCGACGTTCAGATCGCTGTCGCGCGGCTTGTTCTCGATCAATCTCTGGTTCAGCGCGGCCCGCTGCTGCGGGTTCAGCAGGTCTGCGTCTGTAGGGCGCAGATGCGGCAGCAGGTGGCTGAGAATTTGCGAGGACACGCCCTGTACGCGGTTGTGCGGCGAGTTGATGGCCTGCGCCAGTGGCCCGACCCAGCGCAAATCGAAGGGGGCCATGTTGATCGCGTCGCGGGTATGCTCCTTGACGGCATGGACGCGGTTGATTTTCAGGGATGCGCCGAGCAGCAGCAGCCAGGGCAGCAGCATCCAGACGTTCGCGGAAATCAGGGACGCGAACAGGCCGACGCTCGCCACAAACGTCAGAACAGGCCATAAGCCGTCATAGCGCGGCGGCGTATGCACCAGATGCGACAGTTTCTGCCAGATGACCGCGTTGACCGTTTCGGTCTGCGCCATTGTTTCGGAGGGCATTTGCGATACGGTTCCGGGCGCGAACGCGGAAGCGGGCGGCGCAACAAGGGGAATATGGGAATTGGCGGGGGACTGTAAGCCAAAAGAGGGTACGGGTGATTGATAGATCGGATGCGGGTACGGGAACGCCTGCGCCGACCCTGCCTCCCGATTTTCGCCCTGCGCCATGTCATGCCAGAGAGCAGCCGGTTGAGACGCGAAACTGCTTCCCGCAGGTGGCGCGAAAGGAACCGTCGGGGTTGCCGCCGTTTCCGTAGTCTCCTCTGTATTCAGCGTGAGCGGCGATTGCGGGTCGCGCAACGGCAGCGGGTCGGTTTCATGCCAGTCCATACGAATTCCTGTTTCTGAAATTTCGCGCAGCAGTGTTGCTGCGCTACGCTCTACACTTTTCGACAAAGACGTATTAAATCCTGCCTGAAGCGCGAAACAGTTGAAACCAGTGACGGGCAATGGCGGTCGCGCCCCCATAATTCGGTTCGATGTTCATAACAAACCAACTGTCGCGCGACCGCAGGCCGTGTCCGTGAAACAGCGTTTCCAGATCGGACAGCAGAAAGCCATGCGTTTGCGCCAGCGATTTGATACCGCCGTTCAGCGTGTCGAACGCCTGCCGCGCCGGAGGAGGAACGCCAATCTGCGCGAAAAGCGTATCCTCGCCGTCCGTCGGGTCGTAAACGGTGTTCAAAATCACGGGACAATGAAATTGAGCCAGCAACAGGGCGATACGGTTCAGGTTGGCAAGAATGGGCTGCGCCATTTCGGTCCAGTAATCGGGCGGAACAAATCCGGTCGGCTCGGCGTGGCGAAACACGGCCTGCAAAAAGTCGTTGCCGCCAATGGTCAGCGTGACTATATCGGGCGCAAGCCCAACGCGCTCCAAATCCGCAAGAACGCCATTTGTTGTCCGCCCATCCTGCGTAAAATCCTGAACGTCAGCCGCGCGTATCAGCCGCGCGAACTGCTTCACCGCCCCACCGCCCTCCACTTCAGTATATTCGTCAATGCTGATCGAGTCGCCCAATGTCAGATAGTTCATCTTTTATACCTTTCTCTTCTTGAAAACATTTCTGCAATTTTAGAAATGTCCTTGACAGATAAAGGTTCGTCAGGGTACATTCATTACAACATTTCACGAAACGAGAAAACGAATGATACGACTTGAGAACGAGGGGCTGGACGCGGCTGCCATGTTCAAAGCGTTGGGCGATCCAACGCGCTTACATATTTTCGAGTTTCTGCGCTCGTGCTGCGAACCGGTAGCGGTGGAAGAGAGCGGCGATGTGCGCCCCGTTTCCGGCCCGACAGTGGGGGAAGTCTGCTGCCATGTCACCGGCGCGGAACAGATCAACTCAAAAATTTCGCATCACCTGAAAGAGCTACGCCTTGCTAGACTTATCACGGTCGAGCGCCGGGGCAAGAACATGATTTGCGGCGTGAACCGGGAAGCCGTCGCCGCGCTTGCGGCCTATCTGTCAGGCGTAATTTTGGATAAAAACGCAGGCGGTCCCTGCTGCTGACGGACAAAGACAAGCTCCGAGCGGAAAATCCATACCGGCAGCAATCAACACCCAACAACCAACCACTATAGGAAGCACAATGATGACGGAAACAATACCCCTTACGGCACGACGACCGGAAACCAACGATACGCCCGACGAAAACGGCGTGATGAAACTCAGCGCGTTCAGGGCGCTGCTGGAAGCGCACCGCGAAAAGCAGTTTCGCCTTGTCCTGCCCGACCGGAAAGCGGTTCCCGTTGCTTTTCACATTACCGAAGTCGCGTATATGCAGAAGCGATTTATTGATTGCGGCGGGAAACTTCACGCCACGCATACCTGCCAACTGCAAGTATGGCTCGGGCCGGACACCGACCACCGCCTGTACGCGGGCAAAATGGCCGATGTGCTGAATCTGGCGAGAAGGGTTTTGCCGGAAGATCAAGACCTTGACTTAGAAGTTGAGTATGAGGACGTGACCATTTCGCAGTACCCGGTGACAGGCCATAGCGTTACCGCCGAAGCAGTCATTCTAACTCTCGGCTACAAGCATACTGATTGTCTCGCGAAAGAGTTGTGTGTTCCCACGCTTCTTCCGATGGCGCAAGGCGAAACGTCAGGCTGCTGCGGGACAGGCTGTTGCTGACCGGCGCAAGAGCCACTATAAACAACGGCATGATGCGACGTTGCGTCGCGGAATTCATCGGCACGTTCGGGATCGTGTTCGCCCCGGTCGCGCTTTCGGCAGCGGGGTATTTTCCGGGCGCGGACAGTAGTTTGATGGCCGCCGCGTGGGTTTCCGGGCTGGCTGTGCTTGCCATGATCTACGCGCTCGGCCACATCTCTTCGGCGCACTTCAACCCCGCCGTAACGCTGGGCTTTGCCGTTGCCCGCCGTTTTTCGTGGAAGTACGTCCTGCCCTACTGGATCGCGGAATTCGCGGGCGGCATTGCGGCGGCGGGAGTTGTCGCGCTTCTGTTCGGGGGTGGGCATGGCGTTCACATTCCCGTAAGCGGCCCGATTTTGCGCGCGGTGGGCGTGGAAGCCATTTTGACGTTTTTCCTCATGCTCGTTATCATTGCGGTTGCAACCGACAAGCGGGCAAACGGCGCGGTTCCCGGTCTGGCGATTGGGCTTACGGTTGTCTTTGACGTGCTGATCGGCGGCGCGATTACGGGCGGCAGCATGAACCCGGCGCGTTCGCTCGGCCCCGCGCTTTTCAGTGGCATGGCTGCCCTGTCCGTCTACTGGGTGTATGTGGTTGGCCCGGTGATTGGCGCGGTTGCGGCTTCCCTGCTGTATGAGAGTATTCGGGGCGGGGAACACCACGCGCAGAGCGCGCCCAACGACATAGCCGACGCGCTGGACGCGATTGAGGGTACGGCTCATGCTACACGGTAAAGGCTGGTCAAGGAGTATGATTTTATGGCGACGCGACTGGCAATTTTTTCCGACATTCACGCCAACCTGCCCGCGATGGAAACAGTTGCGGCGCATATCAGAGCGGGCGGCTACGATGGCGTCTACTGTCTGGGCGATGTGGGCGGTTACGCTTCTCAGCCAAACGAAGCGCAGGCCGTAATACAGGCAATGGACTGCCCCACAATCCTCGGAAACTATGATGAGGGCGTGGGCTTCAATCTCAATGACTGCGGCTGCCACTACGTGAAGCCTTTCGACATTGAGATGAGCAACCTCTCGTTTTTGTGGACGCGCGAACACACGACGGACGCGAACAAAGCATGGCTCCGTGAACTGCCGCGAGAAATCAGGCTGGAGGTGGATGGTCGGAAAGTCCTGCTGTGTCACGGCTCCCCTGTATCGAACACGGAGTATCTTTTTGAGAACCGCTCGGATGGTTATCTAAAGCAGTTTACGCCGGATGGAAAGCGGGACGCTCACGCCGACATCATCATCTTCGGGCATACGCATGTTCCTTACCATCGCGTTGTGGAGGGCGTGGACTTCGTGAATACTGGCAGCGTGGGACGCCCGAAAGACGGCGATAGCCGCGCCGGTTACTGTATCCTGACCATTGACGGCCCGGACATACAGGTAGAGCAGGCGCGGCTTGCTTACGATGTCGAAGCGGCCTGCTCTCGTCTCGTAGCCGCAGGGCTTCCCCCGTACTTCGTGGATTACCTCCGAACAGGCGGCAATGGTTAAGAGCCTATCCCAATAGGCCGGGTACAGAGAACGTACCCGTCTGAGTGGCCTGCGGCGTAGGGACATAACATGTTATGTCCTCCTTCGGACGCAAATGCAATCGCCTGTTGGGATAAGCTCTAAATAGTCCTCAACCGGGCGTCCACTTAGTTCCGGCGCAATTTTTGTTTCCTCACGGCTGCCGTTTTATTCAGGCGGTGGGGAAGGGATTGCGCTCCGCAAAGCCCGCCTGATGCCAGTAGGGATAGATGCGCGTGACCTTGCTGGCCTCGTCGAGTTGAGCGACTTGCTCCGGCGTCAAATTCCAGCCGACCGCGCCCAAATTCTGGCGTAACTGTTCTTCGTTACGCGCCCCGATGATGACGTTGGCGACCGTAGGCCGTTGCAGCAGCCAGTTGAGGGCGATTTGCGGCACGGTTTTGCCCGTTTCTGCGGCAATGGCGTCCAGCGCGTCCACCACGCGATACAAATACTCGTCAGCAACGGGTGGGCCGGCCTCGGCTGTCGTGTGCAGACGGCTTGTTTCGGGCAGAGGCTGATTGCGGCGTATTTTGCCCGTGAGCCGTCCCCAACCCAGCGGACTCCACACCACCGCGCCTACCTTCTGGTCAACTCCCAAAGGCATGAGTTCCCATTCGTACTCGCGCCCGATAAGCGAATAGTATGCCTGATGCGCCACGTAACGCGCCTGCCCGTACTTTTCCGAAACGGCAAGCGATTTCATCAGATGCCAGCCGGAAAAGTTGGAACAGCCGATGTAGCGTATCTTCCCGGCCTTCACCAGATCATCCAACGCGCTTAATGTCTCTTCAACCGGCGTGACGGCATCGAAACCGTGCAGTTGGAACAAGTCAATGTAGTCGGTTCCCAACCGTTTCAGGCTGCTCTCACACGCCCGTATCAGATGCCAGCGCGAGGAACCCACGTCGTTGGGACCGGAACCGATACGAAACGTGGCTTTCGTGGAGATAATCACCTGATCGCGCCGTCCGGCAATGGCCTTGCCCAGTATCTCCTCCGCCAATCCGCCCGAATAGATGTCCGCGCTGTCGAACATGGACAGTCCGGCTTCCAGACAAATATCTATGAGCCGGGTCGCTTCGTCCACATCGCTGCCGCCCCACGCCTTGAAGAAGTCGCCCTGCCCGCCAAACGTCCCCGTGCCAAGACTAAGGGCGGGAACCCGAAACCCGGACGCGCCCAATTGCCGAAACTCCATGCTGTTTCTCCTATGATAGTACACCATATAAGATAGAACAGTAAGGTAGGGGCGCTGCTTGCTGCGCCCTGCATTGTACATAGTTGCGCCTGTTTCGAGGAGGGTTCAGCAAGCAGAACCCCTACCACGTACCCTACCATTCTACTTTGACGGTCTAATAGTCGTATTTGCAAAACTGCCGTATAGTAGTAAGTACGTCTGAATCAGCGAAGGTTCCAAATAATCTAAAATCGGGGGAACGCCGCTGCATTTCCGTGACGCCGTTCCTTCCGAGTCGACTGGTCGGGCATGGAAAAGATTGCCGCGCTTCACAGAGAAGGAATAGAAAAGAGGAGAGGAACCGCGAAACCCGCGATAAAGAAGTCAACTATTCCCGCGTTTGCGGCGGGCAAGGAGGGCCGCGCCCGTGACGGCTATTCCCGTGAGCAATGCGACGCTGCCGGGTTCGGGAACGGTGGGTACGCCCTCCACTTCAAACAGCGCGGACGAAAACCCGCCGTCAATAAATCCGTTCAAATTGGAATAAAAGTAACGGGGCGTTCCGATGTCGGTGGCATTGGAGGGAGCCAATCCATTCCCGGTGGCCCCAAACAACCCCGACCCGATAAGCAGCGAGTACGTTCCGGGGAACAAAACAGCGTGAGCGGGAATGGCGAGAACAGAACTGACGCCACCGGCAGGCGTAAAGGTTGTGGCAAACACGGCGTCGCTCAAGTTCCGATTGGCAGGAAACGGAGTGGCAGCGTTAAGGGGGTTGATGGCAGCGAACAGTGTGCCGTTGCCTGAGACATTGAAACGGATGTTGGTGACACGATACGCCTGCGTCGTGGTAAAACGGACACCGAGAATTTGACTGTTATCCACGAACAAGCCTGTATTCGCCAGTGGTCCTGCAATCGCAGATTGGTAAATCACCTGCGATTGAGCCGGACAGCACACTCCCCCAATTGCAGCGCAGGCAAACGCGACACTTGCTTTGTAACGCTTCAACATGTCCAAACCTCCCTTCCGTAACGCGAACATGCCGGTGGTCGAGCAGAGGGAAGAGGAGGGCGCGGCAAAGCGTGTCGCCGGATGCTTGCCCTACTCTTCTCCTCTGTCAAGTCCCTGTGTCCCCGGTCTGTAAACCAGAACACGCCTACACGCGACATTTGCGACGGACAAGGAAGCCCGCGCCCGTTGTCGCCATGCCAATAAGCAGCGCGACAGAGCCGGGTTCGGGAACAGCGGGCGTATCGGTCGAGATAAGGTTGACGACGCCGCCATTGTATACAGCAAGGTCGGAGACAACAAGAGGTGTACCATCTTGCAGTTCACCGCTGAGTTGATAGTCAGAGGATATGTTATCCGCGCGAAGAAGCGTCGCCAGCAAATTCGTGCCGTACAGGTTCAGCGTGGCGCCGTCAAGGACAATGATATAGGGACCAGGCGTGCCGCCGTAGATGTTGCCGACATCTCCGACATTATTAAACTCAAGGTAATGTCCCACGCTGCCGCCGCGCATGGTGAAGATGCCCCCCACGTATTGACTTGCATAAACATCTTGAACTGTGCCGCCCGTGATTGTGAGATGCGATCCGTAACTGCCGCCATAGACCGCGCCGCTCACCACGCCGTCTGATATGGTAATGTTGTTTTTGTTTCCCATGCCGGTTGCAAAGCCATCTCCAGAGATACTGCCTGTCTCACCCCCGGTCATGTTCAGGGAGGCATTGTTGAAGAGAGCAATACTGTCAGCCTGCCCGCCCGCGACAAGGTTGATAGTGAAGGGGCTGGTGTTGGTATTTCCGGCATAGGCGAAGGTGTTGATGTTGGTGTTGATCGTGTCGCCATCGGTATCGTAGTACACCTGCGCGCGGGCATTTTGTGGAAGGACAGACAGGGCGAGCGCGCCCAACGCGGCTATTCCAAAGCCAATGTTGTGAAAACGTGAAAACATGGGTCGGGACTCCTTTCGAGAGTACAGGAAAAAGACGCCGGCAGGACAAATGGGAAGCGCGGGGCGCGGCAATCATACTGCCGGGTGCATCGCCCCCACGCTTCTTTCGTCCCAACCAGCGTCAGTTTAGAACCCCGCCGTATCAACAGCGTCTCAGAACCGCGTTTCAACCGTCTGTTTCAGCAAATTTTGCGACAATTTTCCGAACTATCATTTCCCGACCTATTTTGCCGCGTTCTGTTCGTGTTCCTCCATCCGCGCCAACTCCAACGCCTGTTCCAGAGTTTTGCGGCTGCCCCGCGCTTCTAATCGGGCCAGTTCCGTTTCACCCAGATGGGCGGCGAGTTTATGGCGGCAGGCGTCGCGCTCCTCCTGCTCGTTGGCGGGAAGCGTTCGCCCGATCTCCTGACGAATAGCGGCAGACGCTCCGTACAGCATCGCGGCGCGTTGGGGCTGCATTTCCAATAGTAAATGCGCGAACGCATCCAGCGAACACGCAATACCATCCTTATCCCCCAGTTCGCGCCGCAACTGCAAACTCTCTATTTGACAGTGACGGGCGCGAACGGTATCTCCGCTGCCCTGCGCCATTTGTCCCAGATTGTACAGCGCGTTGGCAATGGCGCGTTTGTCACCCAGTTGCCGCCGTATCGCAAGCGACTCCTCGATGAGTTCCAGCGCCTCTTCGCGTTCGCCCTGATAGTGCAACGCGTTCGCCAGATTCAGCAGCGTAATGCCCAACGCGCGTTTGTCGCCCGATATTCGCCGCAGCGCCAGACTCTCTTCCAGCAAGGCCTGCGCTTCCGCGTAGTCCGCACGGTCGGTAGCAATATTGGCAAGGTTGGTCAGGGCGGCAGCGGCAATGCGTCCGTCCCCCGCTTGCCGCGCATCCGCCAGAACCTGCATAAACAGCCCGCGCGCCTCCTCCGGTTTGCCCGCGTTCATCAGTCCACACGCCCTGTTGACCCGCGCCACCGCCGCAAGGGGTTTATCACCCAACTGAACCGCCGTTTCAACAGCCCTGTCGCGGTAATATTCGGCCTGTTTGTAGTTGCCCTGCATGTGCGCCAGATTGCCGGCTCCGTTCAGGCTGTCGAACAGCGCGCGCGTTGGCGTATCCCTGTCATGTAAAGCCCGCTCCAAAACACGCGCCAGACGTTCGCGCCCCTCCGTCAGATGGCCGCGCACACTCCAGAAAAACCATAATGCCGCCGTGAACTGCAAAGCCATTTCGGGCGAGGCGGCAGTCTGCTCCGCGCTTTCGGCCCACGCCAACGCTTTACGCAGGTTGTCATGCTCGGCCTCCAAACGCGCCAGACTGTCGCTTTGCCCCGCGCCGGAAATATTCGCGTCGGCATCCTGCGCCCACTTCAGGAAAAACGCGCCGTGCCGCGCTTCCAGTTCGTTTTGCCGACTTGCGCCAACCTGCTCCCGCGAATTCCCGCAGCGACTCCAGCATGGAAAAGCGCAGGGTTTCGTGGCTCTCCTCCGCCAGTATCAGCGACCGTTCCCGCAGCAGTTGCAAATATTCCAGCGCGTGTTCCCCCCCACACACCGCCTGCGCCGCTTCCACGCTCCACCCGCCCCGAAACACGGCAAGCGCGGCAAAAAACCACTGCAATTCGGGGGGCAGCAGATCGTAACTCCACGCAATCGCCGCGCGCAGGGTTCGATGCCGCGCCGACAAATCGTTTTTGCGGCTGACCAACATCGTGAATCGGTCTTCCAATCGCGCCAGCATCCGGGCGGGAGTCAGGGTCAGCGCCCATCCTGCCGCCAGTTCCAGAGCGAGCGGAATACCCTCCAGACGGACGCACAGGGCTTCGATGGCGGCGGCATTACCCGGCGTGATTTGAAAATCCGGCTTCACCGCCTGCGCGCGATCCACGAACAACTGGCGGCTGCCAGCCAATGACAGGGAGAGCGTCGGATAAATCCGTTCACCCGTCAGCCCCAGATGATGCCGGGATGTGACCAGGCATTGCAGCGTCGGCGCGGCCTGCAAAAGCGTCAGGACACGCTCCGCGCTTTCGCCCGCAATCTGCTCGAAGTTATCCAGTATCAGCAGGAGTGGCTGATTTCCCGCCGCGTCCGCGATTTGCCGCAATCGGTTCTGTTCTTCCCCGGATGGTTCCCCCTGCAAATTTTGCGGCAGTGGGGGCAGTTCCATGCAGCGGGCGATGGCCTCCATAATGTGACCGGCCTGCGTAACCTCGGCAAGCGGCACGAAACACGCGCCCTGTTTGCCTGCCGCAACGAAGCGGCGGCCAATCTCGACCGCGAGGCGAGTCTTGCCCGCTCCGCCGGGGCCGGTGAGCGTGACCAGACGGGGCGTGTCCTCCGCTTCTCCCGCCTGCAATTGCAGCAGTTCCAGAATGTTTCGCAGCTCCGCTTCGCGCCCGAAAAAGCGCGTCAGAACAACAGGCAGGCGGGACAGGAGGGACGTGGCAGGAGAAGAATCCGGCTGCACAGGTTTGGATATGGAAAGAATTGCAGGCGGAGAAATCGGCTCAGACGGAAATATGGGGGGCGTAACAGAGGGGGCCGGCGTGAAAGGCGACGCGGCCAGCGATTGCGCGATTGACGAAGGCGACATTCCCAACGCGTCTCGCAGGGCGCGTTCCAATTGCTGATACTGCCGCAGGGCGGCGGCGGGCTGTCCGCAGCGCAGATACAGCCGCATCAGAGTCAGATGGGAGGCTTCCTGTAAAGGGTCCAGGCTTATAGCCCGCAGCGCGTAATCAAACGCGCCATCAAAATCGCCGAGTTGTTCCAGCAGGTCGGCCAGATTTGTCAGCGCGCGAAGATGCAGTCCGGCCAGGCGTCCGCGTTCTGTTTGCGCCCACTCTTCATAGCATCCGGGCAGGAATTCGCCCCGATACTCCGCGCATGCCTGCGCCAGAAACCGCGCCTGCGCTTCCCCCGGCATCGCCTGCGCCGCCGACTGCAAAGCCCTCTCGAAATCGGCCACATCACTGGTGAAGGCGTCGGGGTTCAGGCGGATACTGTCGCGCTCGGCGAACAATACGCAACCGGAGGATTTTTGCGCTTCCAGTTGGCGGCGCAGGGAACTCAGTGCCATGCGGAGTTTTGTACGGGCGCTGTCCGTCTCATCGTCCGGCCACAAACGTTCGATCAGTTCCTCGCGTGGATGGGCGCGTTCAGGAAAGCAGGCCAGATACCCCAGCAATTCGCCGGTCTTCTGTGTGCGGAAGCGCGACACGAGATGCTCGCCCTGTCGCGCTTTCAACCCCGCAAACATTTCAATGCGCCATGTCTGCTGCAGCATAGGCTTTCCGCTCCTGAACGGCTGTCTCACTCAAAACAGGATTCATTCCGAACCCCTGTTCGCGGCGAGTGTTCACGGACACATATTGCCTGCGTATCCCCCGTTTTCCTGCCCGCGCAGATGAAAACGGCGGATATTGCAAATACGCGGAACGCTATTGAGGATTGGTAAGATGGACGATGAGTTCGGAAAAGTCGGGGAGAATGTCGAGGGCAGTCGCGCTCGCGTTCTGGTTTTCCAGGCGTATCTGCTCGAAAACCTCTTTGCGATGCACGGTCACGGCGCGGGGAGCGCGGATGCCCAGGCGCACCTGTTCGCCGCGCACTTCCAGAACGGTGATTTCGATTTCCGCGCCGACCATGATACTTTGATCGGGCTTACGAGTCAATACGAGCATTTACGTGGCCCTCCATGGCGTGAAATGCGAACAAGTAGGGGAATAGGTTGTTAGTTGTTAAGTTGTCAGGTTGTTAGGAAATGCGTTTAGACGCGCTTCAGCGTGGAACCACACAGTTTTGAAAAGCCACGCGAAGCCCATCGCTTCGCGTGGCTTTTCTCCGGTATGTTCTATCTTCGGCAGTTGGAAGCGGTTTCCTCAGTCCTTTTTGGGCCGGGCCGCGATCTCATCCATGATTTTGTGGCGCGTGGTCAAGCCCTCATCCTGCACGATGACCTGTTTGCCCCGGCGCGTCAGGCCGTTGATGACCAGGGGAGCCAGCAGGTTGGCCGTCATGTCGCGCGGGCTGCTCGGCGGAATGGTGACGATGGTAAACAGCAGTGTTGGCGTTTCCCCCGTCAGGTTCAAACCGCGCGCGTCCGCATCGGAAATGGTGGGCGCGTAATCGGCGCAAAACTCTCCCGGCTCCATAATGGGGAACGCGACATGCGGGCTTCCTCCAGAGATTGCAGCCAGCGAAACGCGCTGTTGTCCTGATGCCGCACCACAATGTAGCGGCAGCAGCGCTCGAACCCGATCAAGGCCGTCCGCAAACGTCAGCACCAGGTCCGGGTCCACTTCCAGCAGGCCGAAGCGGGTAGTTTCAACAACCGGTTTCGGCTCCCTGCTCACACATGGGCCTGTGGGTTCCGCCCTTTGCGCTTTTGTCCGCTTCCGCCGCGCGATTGCGGCGCACATCCAGCGATACATCCAGCCTCGTCTTGTCCAGTATCATTACCATGCAGTTCTCGCTTTGTCCGATGAGGAGGCGATTAGATATTAGATATTAGACAAAATAGGCGCGTTTTAACATTCAAGGGCTTGCTTCCAGGTGGGTCTTCGCTAATATCTAATATCTAATATCTAATCCCTACTTGATAAAATCCAGCAGGCTGTTCTGGAACGTGCGCGATGTAGATTGCAGCGCGGCCTGATACGCGGTTTGCGCGGTTTGCAGTTCCACGATGGAACTGGGAATGTCCGCGTCCTCGATATTGGAGATGAATTTGGTGTAGTTCTCTTTTGTCACCTCGTTGCGCTGCGTGGTCAATTGCAGCCGCTGCACTTTGGAACCCAGATCGGCCCGAACGGCCAGCACGTTGTTCAATTGCGCGTCCACCTGCGTCAAATCGGTGTTGGAGATCACGCTGGTCGCGCCGGTACTCACATCGTCGCGCAGTTTGCCCAACGCGTTCAGCAGGGGGATGAACACCTGATCGCCCGTCACGTTGATCTTGATGGTTTCATTGCGCCCGATAGTGAGGGTCAAATCCGCATCGCCCGTATCTGCCGTGCCGCCGACATATTTGTATCCGGCGGCGTTCCCAGAAGCGGGGCCGTGTCCGTGCGCTGTCCCCCGAATATGTACTGTGTGCCATAAGTGGTGTTGCCGATGTTGGCGACCTGGCTGATGATGTTTTGAAGCTGGTCGCCCAGGGCGGCGCGGGTTCCACAGTCAGGTTGTCGCTGGCCGCCTGTACGCCGATGGTGCGCGCCTGCCGCGTCAGCGAGGTCACGCTGCCAGAGCGGCCTCGCTCGTGGAAATAAAGTTCTTGCGCCTGGCTGATCGGGCGCCCGAACTGATCCAGTTCCGACACGCGCTCGCGAAATTCCAGCGTTTGCGCCGTGCCGGTCGGGTTGTCGGAGGGCGTTTGCAGTTGTTTGCCCGTATTGACCTTGCGCTGCGCAATGTCAAACCGGTTGTACGCCTGCTGAATGCCGAACACGGAACTGTCGGCTATTTGGGTGCTGCTGAGTCGTGTAAACATGGTCGCCTCCAGGTGAAGAGTGAGAGCGAACGAGATACTTCTCTCCTCTCACTCTCACTCTCATAAAGTTATCCCGTTGCGGTAGCAGCTCCTAAACCATTGATGATGGTATTCAGAAAAGCGTCTGCCGTGTTGATGACGCGGGCGGCGGCCTGGTACGCGCGCTGATACTGGAGCAGCTTGGTCAGTTCTTCGTCCAGGTTCACGCCGGATACCGACGACTGCTGATTTTGCAGTTGCGACAGCACTTTGGCCTGATTGTCCGCTTCCTGCTGAAATGTCTGCGAGTCCGCGCCCACAGAAGCGACTCTGGAATTGTAGTAGCTGTTCAGGCTGAAATTGCCGATAACCTGATCGGAAGCCAGATTTGCCAGCGCGCGGGCGTTGTCGCCGTTGCCGGGCGCGAAGGTATTGGGCGGCGTGGGCGCGGCGGCAGCGGCGATCTTGTTCAAATCTCCCTCCACGCCGGATCTATAGTGATAGCCGCCGCCGCGCCCTGCGATGTCGTCAGCGCGCCGAAAAAAGCGTTGTTGGTCGTGCCGTCCAGCCCGTATCCGGACTGATGCCGCAGATTGGTGGCGCTGACAACGTTGTAGGCCAGCGTGTCCAGGTCGGCCTGATACCCCTTGACCAGTGTGGTGGCTTTCACGAGGCCGTACAATTCGCCGCTCCGCAGGGGAATGGTATCGCCCGTGTCCGTCGTCAGTCCCAGAGTGTTGTTGGTCGTTGTTATGGTTTTTGGCAGCAGGTTCGCGCTGTCGTCCTGCACCAGCGAATAGCCGCCCACGTTGACGCTGACTTTGCCGTTCGGTTGGCCCGTCTGCGCGTTTTTCTGATCTATCACCTGCACGTCAACATAGCCGCTGAGTTGCGAGAGCAGTTGCCCACGCTTATCCAGCAGGTCGTTGGGAGTGTCGCCCGACGCCACGCTCAGGCCGATGGCTTTGTTGAGAGTGGCAATCTGTCCGGCGATGTGGTTCACGGTGTCTACGGTGGCGCTGATTTTGGCGTTGATCTGCGGCGTGATTTCGTTCAGCGACACGCTGACGGCGTGGAACGAACTGACCAGAGTTTGCGCCTTGTTGATGACCGTGGAGCGAACCGCGCTGCTTTCCGGGTTGGAAGCCAGATCGGAAAAGCTGTTGTACAGGTCGGTGATCTGCTGCCCCAATCCCGTATCGCTCGGTTCGTTATAGGCGTTTTCCACCTGCGTCAGAGTGTCGCGCAGATTGGTGATCGGCTCCCGACTGCGAGTTTGCCGCCCACACGCGCTTATCTACAAACTGATCGCGGACGCGGTTCACGCTTGCCACGCTGACGCCGGTTCCCAACTCCCCCGGCTGGTGGGCGCGGAGTCCGGCAGCGTGTAGGGGTCGGTTTCCTGAAAATCCACGTTCTGCCGCGAGTAACCGGGCGTGTTGATGTTGGATGTGTTGTTGCTGACAACATTGAGCGCGATCTGGCTGGACGTACAGCGCGCGGGTTCCGATTTCCAATCCGAAAAATGTGGAAGGCATGGGTTTCTGTGGGGGTGTGGTGCCGCGATAGCTTGCATTAATGCGTATCATACTCTCACTACCACACCTACGCTTTGCTATCAATATAAAACGTCGGCGCGGTGAGGCGCTTCAGGTTGGCTCCGTAGCGGGCGGGCTGGAGCGCGGCGGAAGTGAGCGCGTCCAGGCTGAAACGGACGTACTCCAGAGCGTTGTCGAGCAGACGGCGATTACGCGCCTGTACGATTTCCAACTGCTGATGCATCCGGAGCAGGTCGGCGCGAAGCGCGCGCAGGCCCTCCTGTTCCCGAACGGGCAGCGCGGCAATCAGGCCGGACAGGGGCGGCGCATGCTCCAATCCCAGGTTCCAGGCCAGGTCGCGGGTAGCGACGGCGCGGGCCCGCTCCAGTTCCTGCTGCTCCCGCAAACATTGCTGCAGTTCCGCTTGCAGCGCGGTCAGGCGTTCCACGTCGTTGCGGACGATAACGTCGCTTTCTTCCTGCGTCAGCGTCAGCAGCTTCTGACCGAGAATCAATTCCTGCTTCAAAATGCGGCGCAACGTGGCAGGCGTGGTGTTGGCGCGAGGCATGGCATCTCCATACAGGGAGTGGGGAGTAGGAAGTAGGTGAGTAGGAAAACTTCGCTTGCGCTTATACCGCTCGTGCTAACAGGTAAAACGAATGGCATGAAAACTTTTCCCATTCCCTACTTTCTACTCCCCACTCCCTACTTTGTCCGGCTTCGGCGGCAAAGTGTGTTCCATCGTTTTGTACAGCAGTTTCGCCAGGCCGAAGGAGCCGGCTTTGCTGAGATTTTTGGCGGTTGTGTCGTCCATCATGTCCTGAAACATTTTGGACTTCGTGGCTTTTGCCGAAAAGAGCGTCCTGCCCCGCAACGGATTTGCGCATCTGCTTGAGCATCATGCCGAGAAAGATAGCCTCGAAGTCCTGCGTGGTCTGCTTCAGCTTGTCCTTTTTTCTGTTGTACTCGGTTTGGCCGAACTCGCCGACCCCTGAATCCTGACCCCTGAAATCCTGAACGTTCACTACTGCACCTCGATTTCTGCCGAAATCATGCCTGCCGCGTGCATGGCCTGCAAAATGGAGATCAGGTCGCGGGGCGTGACGCCCAGCCCGTTGAGCGCGCCGACAAGCTGCGTCACCGTTGTGGTCGCGGTGATGGGCGCGAACTGCGCCGTGCTTTCCTTCACCTGCACCTCTTTTTGCGGCACGACGACGGGCGGCGGCGCATTGATGGAATTGGGCGGCGCGGGAATCACAATGGGCGTGTTGATGACCCGGATGTTGATGGCCCCGTGCGCGATGGAACCGGGCGCGAGCCGCACGTTGCCGCCCATGACAACCGTTCCCGTGCGCTCATTGACCACAATTTTGGCCTGCACGTCCGGAGTCAGGCGAACTGTTTCCACCTGCGCGAGAAAACTGATGGTGTCTTCCGCCCGTCCCGCCGGAAGGCCTACGGACACGGTTGCCGCGTCCATTGCCAGCGCGCTGGTTCCGGGCATCTGGCGTCGAATGGCGGCGGCCATGCGGCTTGCAGTCGTGAAATCCGGTTCGCGCAGCGTGATTTGAATGGTGGAACCGTCCGTCAGCGTCGTGGGAACCTCTTGTTCCACAATCGCCCCATGCGGGATACGCCCCACGTTGACGTGGTTCTTCTGCACTTTCGAGCCGCCCGCCTCAAAATTGAAGCCGCCGATAGATAATGCGCCCTGCGCCGCCGCGTACACTTCGCCGTTTGCGGCCATGAGCGGCGTTTGCAGCAGCGTGCCGCCCTGCAAAGATTTGGCATCCCCCATGGAGGACACGGTAACGTCTATCGGGCTGCCCTTCTTGGCAAACGCGGGCAGGTCGGCTGTGACCATGACGGCGGCCACGTTCTTCACCCGCGTCTGGTCAATGGGAACGTTGATTCCCTGTCGGCGCAGCATGTTGACGATGCTGGACACGGTGAACAGGGACGAGGAACCGTCCCCTGTTCCTTCCAATCCCACAACCAGCCCGTATCCGAAGAGTTGGTTGCTGCGAACGCCCTGCACGGTGGCAATGTCCTTGATACGCGCCTGCCCGATTCCGCCTGCGCTGTCCGCGTCCGCCTGCCCGCCTGTGGCGCGGCGCGAACTGCCGCTCATGCTTATTTTGCCGGTCGGCTGTTTGGGCGGAACGCGGGTTTTCGGCGGCGCGGACAATTCTGCCCCACCCGGAACTTCAACCGGCGTCTCTTCCGCCCGACAAACGCCGTTCCCAACGGCAAGCCATCCTGACACCAAAAATGCAATCGCAGCGCGTGACACTCTCATCAATTTGTTACCCCTTAAAACTACCTCACCCCAACCCCTCTCCTGGCCGCTCCTGCGTCGCTAGGAGAGGGGCTATTTATGCAGACTATCCTGTTTATTGGGAATTCACGGCTTTAGAACAGGAAGCGGAAGATGCGCGACAGGATGCCCGGTTTTTGCGTGTCGCCGACGATTCCCTTGCCGTCGTAGCGCACTTCCACGCCCGCGATCAGGTTGGAGGGAACCGTATTGTCCGGGCCGATGTCTTCGGGGCGCACAATGCCGCTGAACGTGACGCGCTGCGTTTCACGGTTGATGCCCACAAGTCGCGTCCCCTCGATGCGGAGCGTGTTGTTGGGCAGAACCTCCTTGACAATCACGGAAAGCGTTGTCGTCAGCGAACCGGAGCGCGTGGTGGAGCCGGTTCCGTTGCCGGAGCGGGAATTGTTGGCGGTCAGGGCAAGGTCACGGAAGAACCGCTGCACCAATCCCGTGCCGCCGAACGTGCTGACCGAATCATCGTGCGCGGTTTTGGTGGTTGCCGTAGATTGCGCGCTGGTGCTTTCCGCAACCGTGATGGTCAGAATGTCGCCTGCGCTGTGGGCGCGGGTGTCGGTGAACAGCGACGCCGCGCTCGCGCTGCTGCTGCCGCGCAGGGCTTTGGTCGCCTGCTCTGTGGGGAACAGCGAGTCGGCGCGGGCGCTGACCGGAACCGCGCAAAAATTTATCGCGCAAAAAAGACTGAAACCGGCTAATTTGCGAACTTTCCCCACTCCTGATATGTTAGGAGAAAAAATAATGAGGCTGACGCTGTTGTTGACCATGATGGTTTCCTATTCTCCCGCTTCCCGCAGTTGAACCGTATGCTCGTCCACGATGACGGCTTCCAGTTCCCGATGCGTATCGAGGGCGTACACGCGAATGGTATCTCCGATTTTGCCCGCCTGCCGCGCCAATCCGGGGGCCGTAATGTGGATGCTGCCATAAATGTATTCAATGGTCAGTCGGGCGTTGGCCGCCATGTCCGGCGGAACTTCCAGCATCGTTGCCGACAGCAGGCCGTCGGGCAAAATTCGCCGGGTCACGCGCTTGCCGATAGCGTCTTCCAGCCGGATTACAGGCTTTATAAAACCGGGCGGCAGGGTCACGAGCGTAAGCTGCACATCTTCGGCTGCCAGTATGTCATGCGGTTCCAGAGGATGTGTGGCGACAAGCGCCATGAGCCTGCGCTGCATCCGCAGCGTAACATTGACAACCCGCTCGATTTTGCCATCCGCCATCAGGGTCACGGGAACTGTAAACGCGCCGCCTTCGGGCAGAATGTGAAACGCGCCCGCGATCACCCGGAGTTTGCCCGAAGGCAGGGTGGCTTTGCCGTTCACCGGCTCGACTTCAAGAGTGGCGTTGGGAATGTCTTTGACAGCCGCCTGCCCTGCCGCGAGCGCGACCCGCGTGATCTCGTCCGCGCTCACATCCTGCCCGCCCCGCGTCACGCGCATCTCGCTTGGCGCGACGATTTCCAGCTTTTTGCTGTCCAGCAGGCTGCCCAGTTGCGCGGCGCGCAGATGTACCGCGATGTTGCCCGGATACAGCGGGCGCGACAGGCCGGGCAAAGGGGACGCGCCAATCTCCACGCGGGCCAGCCGCGCCAGCAATTCCTTATCCTTGCCGTCCAGATCGGCGATCTCGCCCAGCGTGAAGCGCGTATCCTTCACTTCGATAACAGCCTTCGCCGTAATCGTCGTGATTGCCGATTGCCGATTTTCGATTTTCGATTGCTGATTATCGGTTGCCGATTTTCGATTGCTAATTATCGAGTGGCGATTGCCGCTTGACGATAATTGAGCGGTACTGGTTGGCGGCGGAGCGTAAAAGAAAATCATGGGTTTGGTTTCACGAATGCGCACAGGAGAAAAGTTTCGATGCTCACGTTCTGCCGGGGCTGATTTTGTTGAAACGCGACGCCCATACCATAATCCGCCGTCGCGCTTCAACCAATCACCAACCACCAACCACCAACCACTACCGCTTGAGGTTGTTGGTGGTACTGAGCATCTCGTCCGCCGTTTGCACCACTTTGGAGTTGGTGTCGTAGGCGCGTTGCAGCACGATCATGCGTACCATTTCATCCACAATGTCCACGTTGGAGGCTTCGATGGCATGGTGCTGCAGTGTACCCGCGCCGTTTGCGCCGGGATTGCCATCCGCCGCCTGCCCGGAAGCGCTGGTCGCCTGAAACAGGTTGCCGCCGAGGTTGCGCAGGCCGGCGGGGTTGGGGAAGGTAGTGAGTTGTATCTGCCCAACCTGCTGCGATGCGGCCTGGCCGGGAACCGACACCTGAACCTGACCATCCATGCTGATGCTGACGTTGCTTTTGTTCGGGGGAACGATGATTTCGGGCTGGACGGCGTAGCCTTCAGAGGTGACGAGCTTGCCCGCGCTGTCAATGGCGAAGTTTCCGGCGCGGGTGTACGCGCTGGTTCCATCGGGAAGCAGCACTTTGAAAAAGCCCTGCCCCTGAATGGCAAGGTCGTAATCGCCGCCCGTACTCTGCGGCGTTCCCTGCAAAAACGAAGCGGCAGTCGTGCCTGCGCTGACGCCAAGCCCGATTTGCATCCCGGTGGGCAGGGAGGAGTTCGCGCCGGTCTGTGCGCCAGGTTCGCGGTTGATCTGGTACACAAGGTCGTGGAAATCGGCGCGGGCTTTTTTGAACCCGACCGTGTTGGCGTTGGCAAGGTTGTTGGCGATAACGTCGAGGTTGAGCTGCTGTGCGGCAAGCCCCGTAGCGGCGGTAAACAGAGCGCAACTCATAAGGACAGTCCTCCGAAAAGAGCCTCCGCATCTCGCCTTAACACAGCCTGATTACACCAGTAGTAATATAGGACCGGGCAGGCGCAGCATGGGAGTGGAAGCGCGGGCGCAGGGTTACGCCGACTTGCAAAATAGCAACTTGCGCTTCACAAAAATGAATTTCGGTTACAATGATCCCGTCAATCAGTCGGGGATCGGGACGGCCTCCGCTCGCCGGGTAAGGGCGGGGCGGACCAGCCGTTGAAATCAGGAAGTAGGGAGTAGGTTGTAGGGACTAGGCAAAGCCTGTAATTTACCGTTTTGCCTGTTTAAAAGGGGTTGACAGGAGCGCGTTTATCTACTCCCTGCAACCTACTCCCTACTCCCATTTCTACAATTTCCCTAACTCGCTGCTGGCGTGTTTCAGCAGTTCGTCCTGGGTGAGAAGTGCGCGCTGCGCCATGTCGAAGCCGCGCGAAACGGTCATCATTTCCACAAGCGCGTGAACGCCATCCACATTGGATTGTTCCAGCATGCCGGGATGCACATCCGGGTTGGCGACGGGGCGCATGGCGGCGGGGTTAATGGCGGCGAACAGGCTGTTGCCGTCCTTGCGCATCTGGGCCGTGTCGGATTGCGCGACTTTCAGTTTGCCCACTTCAGCGCCGTTTACTTTTACGCTGCCCGTTCTTTCAATGATAACGCTGCCGTTTCCACGCGCCACGATGGGCTGATTATTGACGCCAAGCACGGGTTCGCCATTGGCGGTGAGCAGATTGCCCTGCCCATCCAACTGGAAATTTCCCGCCCGCGTGTAGCGTTCGCCCTGCGGGGCGCGAACCGCGAAAAACTGGTTCGGGTCGAGACTGACATCCAGCGGATTGTTCGTCTGCGCCATCGCGCCCTTTTGCCAGTCCGTGTACGGCTGGTCGGTTTCCACGCCGATGCCCAGTTCGCCGATGGACTGCCCACTCCCGGAACTGTTGAGCGTTCGCTGTATAGCCATGCCATGCAGCGCCTTAAAGGTGGGATTGTCCTGCTTGTAGCCGACCGTGGTAGAGTTAGCGATATTCTGCGCTAAGGCTTCCTGAATGGTCTGCTGCGCCAGCATCGCCGACGCGGCGGCGTAGAGTCCGCGCTCCATAAATGTATGCTCCCGTGTAAGATAAGCGGGGTTTTAACCGTTTAGTGTTATAAGGTTCAGGCGGCGGGAATCGTCTTCGGTTTTCTCTCTTTTCCCGTACTTCTTGCTTCTTATTCCTTATCCCTGACAGGAGCAATTATTGGTAATGCCCGTCGCCATCTGCAATTATTTTCAGGAGGCAAGCGCGGCTCGACCGGAAGGCGGTCGGGCTGTTACAAAAGTCACAGACAGAGGGTATCGTATCTCATATTTTTAATCAGTCGAGAGGGCGTATACTGATAGCATTAACAGGTTTCCACCTGGTCGGAAACCGCTCCATCAAGATTTTCATGGGATCAACGTAAGTTCACGCCGATTATCAAGGAGACAGTCATGCAGACGAAAACAGCCAGAGTCCGCGCGGCCATCGCGGATTGTGAAGTGTGGTATGCCATGCGCGAGCGCAACATCCGAACGCTGACGGAGCGGATAAACGCCCTCTGGATTGAAGTGGAACACCATATCTGCCGCATGGAACTCGCGGAAGAGATGGGCATGGAGGCAAACGCCGACCTGCATCTGGAACACATTCTCCGCAAACTGGCGCACATTCAGATTCAGGCGCAAGAAGCGCGCGAGCAACCGTAATACCGTTCCCATGACAACTCGTAGGGGTGTTGCTTGCCGCGCCCTACATAATAACAACCGCCTGCTGCACTCATAGCAGCGGGCGGTTGCATGTTAACAGTAATCCGTTGGCTACGCGATGGTGACGATGTTGCCGACGCGGGTGAACTGCTTACCGATGTGGGTGGCGAACGCGGCGGAAGCCGCGCTTACGCTGCCAATCTCGCCGCCGGAAGAAAAGTCGCGTGAACCCTGCATGGTGATGTTCTCCGGGGGCGCTTTGCCCAGGAAGAACAGCGTCATGGTCAGCATGGCCGTGTTCTGGGCGCTCGTGCCGCTGAACGTGACGCGCCGGGTAACGGCATAGTTGGCGACCTGATGTTTATTGGCGTCGAACACTCTGCCGCCTTCATACTGCCAGCGACCCGCCGCATCGTCGTCGTTGCTGAGGCCCTCGTCCTCAAGGGTAAATTGTAGTGTCATCGGGTTCTCCTTTCAGGCGTCGTCCCGCAGGTGGAGTGTAGTCCCTGCTCGTAGCAACAGAGGCGACGCGACAGGCGGGCGCGGGCGGCTTTGCGCAGGTTGCTGACCTGCTGCGGCGTACAGGCCAGCAGTTCCGCGACGCCCGTATCTTCCAGGGGCAGGGCGCGCCAGTATGTTCCAAATTCCGCAGCCGAAAGACCAATGGCCTGCGCTATCTCCGTCAGGGTGGCGATGTGGGCATGCGCCAGCAGTGCGAGAACGCCCCGGTTTTGTCCGTCCCGCAAATTCAGCAGCAGAGCGGCGCGCTGACGCGGGCGCAATTGCAGGATTTCCGTCCACAGCCAGCGCAGGCACAAGCGTTGCTCGACCTCGCCTGCAACCTCAACTCGCGCTTCTTTCAGATCTGCCAGCGGGTCCAGGGTATCATCGTCTGCCAATCCCTGCCTGGCAATACTCGGCCTGCGATCCGTCGGCTCCGCAATCCGTAAAACGGTGGACAGGGTTCCAACCAACTTTTCCTGCAAAACCGGGCCACCTAACCAGGCCAAAAGGCTTGTAAGTTCCAGGCCTGTGAGCATCCCGCCGGAAACATTCGCGGAGCCGCGCCGCGTTTCCCATGCCTGTAGCCGCAGTAAAGCCGCTTGCGAGGGATTGCGCCCCTGGTCTGCCTTTACGCCGCATGTCGGCCGATCCCAGTCATCACGCCACAAAGCCAATTCGGTGTGTGTTTTCAAGAGATAGCGCAGCCGTTGTCGGCAGCTCTCGCGCTCCGGGCAGACACGGCGCAGCCGTTCCGCGCAGACGCGCGACGCGGTCATAGCGACATAAGCGGCAAAATGGGTAATCACGGGTTTCGCGCGATCTTCCCGACAAACGCGCAGGCGCGCCAGCAGCAGAGTCAACGCGTCCGAATACAGGTCTTCGGCTTCCCGTTCCTCATACTTCTGCACCGAGCCGTAAGCGCGGTTAGGAATGACCTGCCATTTCTGCCGGACAACGCGAGCAATGATAGGCGCGGCCTTGCTTTGTATTAGAATTTCCAGGTGTTTTTGCGCCTCGGATTCGCTTTCGGCTTCCAGAAACGGTCGCAGGAGGGTGTCGGCCTGTGTTCGAGCGGGGAAGAACAGAGACTCGGCTGTGGACGGCTCGATTTCTCTGCGCAAAGGAGATGCAACGGCCTCGCGCGCCTGTATCGCGCCGGAAGCGGGCGCGGACAGACGCGGCAGCAGAGCGGGAAGCGTAAAATCGGAATGGTCGGCAAATTGAATCGACATCGCTATCACCTTTCGTTTGAAGACCTCATTCCCGGTTCCTCTCCCACTTTCAGGAGAAGGCGAATGAGTTGACAGCAGTATGCGCGGGGCTTATGCGCCAGGTCGTAGTCGAAACAGCAGGAAACTCGTGGACAAAGCGAGAAACGGAGCCGCGAACCCTTATTTTTTTGCGCCGACTGACTTTTCAGCCTGGCGTATAGCAGAACTGGCTTTTGTTAAAAGAATCTGGTTTCTGTTGACGTGGTGGGAGCACACATGCAGGAAGCGCAGCAACACATTCAGGAAAACTCCGACGCGCCGCTGAAGATACGGTTATTGGGGCATTGTGAGGTGTGGGTAGATGGCGTGGAAATGCGCCGCCTGCGTTCGCGCGCGACACTATGGCTGCTGGTATTGCTGACGCTGAACCATGATCGCCCCGTATCGCGCCAATGGCTACAGGACAGGCTCTGGCCCGGCGCGGACTCGGAAGAAAGCGACAGGAATCAGCGCGCCTCGAAGAATGACCCGCAAAAAAGAGCCGCGAATAACCTGCGGCGCAGCCTCAACGACCTGCGACAGGCGCTTGGTAGTCAGAAATATCGTCTTACCGGCCCCACCTTTCACACGCTGCAGATGAACCTGAACGATGCCGACGTAGATGTGGCCGCGTTTGATCAGCTGGTGAAGCAGGGCGGGCAGGCGGCATGGGAGCAGGCGGCGGCGCTGTATCGCGGCCCGTTGCTTGAGGAGTGTTCCGAGGAATGGATTACGGAGGAACGCGCCTTTCGGCAGGAAAAGTTTCTCGCCGTTCTGGAGAATCTTGCCGGGGATGCCATCGCGCGCGAAGATTGGGCCGGAGCCATTCCTTACTTGCGGCGCGCGATGGCTCTGGATGACATCCGCGAGTCGGCGCATCGCTCGCTGATGAGGGCGCTGGCAAAATGCGGGGCTTACACAGCGGCCATTCAGGTATACCACGATTATCGCAGGCTGCTGCGCGATCTGTTTCCGTTACTCGCCAAACCCGCTTCTCCCGAACCGCAGACTCAGGAATGTTACCGGGAAATTCGCAGGGAAGCGCGGCGGAAGGCACAGGCATCCGCATCCTCCCTGCGCCCCGTATTCACGCCAAAAATCACCGCGCCCCCGGCTGCGAATGCCACGCCGCGCCACAACCTGCCGCGCGCGCGCACCAGTTTCGTGGGGCGCGAGCAGGAGAGTGTCATCGCGGGCGAACGATTGCGACAGACAGCGCTGCTGACGCTGACCGGACCGGGCGGCGCGGGCAAAACCCGACTGGCGCAGCGAGTTGCGGCTGCCGCTCTGCAAGACGACGCGGACGACTACCCTGATGGCGCGTGGTTGGTGGAATTGGCCGCATTGTCGGAACTCGCCCTGCTGCCGCAAACGGTGGCTCTCACGTTGGGCGTGGGCGAACCGACGGCGGGCGTTTCCATGCAGGAAGCCCTTGTCGCGTTTCTCAAACCCCGCGCCCTCCTGCTGATACTGGACAACTGCGAACATCTTGTGGAAGCGTGCGCGCGTCTGGCGGACGCGCTGCTTGGCGCGTGTGAGCGCGTGAAAATTCTGGCGACAAGTCGGCAGGCGCTTGGCGTCGAGGGAGAATGGCTGTACCCTGTGCCTGCGCTTTCCCTTCCCATCGCCTCCTCCATTGCCTCTGTCGAAACGGCGTTCTTTGACAGAGCCGCGCAGTCCGAAGCGGTTCGCCTGTTTGTCGAGCGGGCGCGTCTGGTCACGCCGAATTTCACCCTTACGCCCGACAATGCCCCTGCGGTTGCGAATATCTGCTGCTGTCTGGATGGCCTGCCGCTAGCAATTGAACTGGCGGCGGCCCGCATCCGGGCGCTGTCCCCGGAGCAGATTGCGGCGCGAATGGACGCCGTATTCAGTCTGCTGACGGGCGGCAGTCGGACGGCTCCGCCTCGTCAGCAGACCTTGCGCGCGGCGATTGATTGGAGCTACGCCCTACTGCCGCCGGACGAGCAAACACTGTTTGCTCGGCTGTGCGTGTTTGTCGGCGGTTTTACCCTTGACGGAGCGGAAGCCGTGTGTCAGGGTGAAGCCATTGCCCGGGAAACGGTTCTGGACGCGCTGACGCGCCTGCTTGACAAATCATTGTTAAATCACGCGCTCGACACGCGCCACAATCAGGAGCGCTTTCACCTGCTGGAAATCCTGCGGCAGTATGGCCGGGAGAAATTGGAGCAGAGCGGCGAAGCGGATCGGTTGCGCGAACGCCATCTGGACTTCTGCCTTACCCTCGCCGAGCAGGCGGAACACTATCATAAAAGCCGGGAGCAGACGGCCTGGCATGACCGCCTGGATACCGAACACGACAACCTGCGCGAAGCCCTCGCCTGGAGCCTGCGCGCGCAAAATGGAGAGGAGGAGAGCCAACAGCAAAACGAAAAAGGGTTGAGGCTGGCAGCCGCGCTGTGGTCTTTCTGGAACGCGCGGGGCTACGGCAGGGAAGGGCGTATATGGCTTGCCAAAGCGCTGGAGCAGAACCGGAACGCCGCGCCATCTGTTCGCGCTCATGCGCTGCATGGCGCGGGAGCGCTGGCCTTGAAACAGGGCGACTACGCGGAAGCCAAACGACTTCTGGAGTCCGCGTTGGGCCTGCGGTCTGCAGAAGATACGGCGGGTCGCGCGGACACGCTGACAAATCTGGGCATTGTGGCGGCGCAAACGGATGAGGCGGATCAGGCGCGTTCTGCTTTCCAAGCCAGTCTGCAATTGAACAGGCAATGCACAAATGTCATCGGTGTAGCGGATACGCTGGTGTGGATGGGGACGCTTGCGTATCAAGCAGGAGAGACGCAGCAAGCGCGAACACTGTTTTCGGAAAGCCAGACGCTGTACCAGCAGCAGGGCAATACGCCGCGCCGCGCATACGTCCTCAACAACCTGGCGATTCTGGCGCATGAGGAACAACAGTATGCGCGCGCCCGCAGGTTGTACCGACAATGCCTGGAACTTTACCGTCAGATGGAGGATAAATCCGGCATCGCGATGGCGCTGAACAATATGGGCAATGTGCTGCGCGAGGAGGGAAACGGTGAAACGGCGCGCGCATTGCTGATGGAGAGTTTAGCTATTCGCAGAGCGCTGGAAGATACATCCAACATTCCCTTTACGCTTAACACGCTGGGACTGACCCTGTGCCTGCTGCATGAGTGGCAAGCAGCGCGGGAATGTTTTCTGGAAAGCGCGTTCCTGTATCAACAGCGTCAGGAACGCGCCGGACTGGCCTATGCGCTGGCGGGGCTGGCAGACGTGGCGGCGGGACAGGGGCAGGGCGCGGCTTCGGCGCGGCTACTGGGCATGGTTCAGCGAATGCGTGAAGAAGCGCGCATCCTGTTGCCTCCCGGCGATCAACGGGATTGGGAACACTCCCAGGCGGCAGCGCGCGCTCTGCTGCCGCCCGATCTGTTCGAGGCAGCTTGGCAGAATGGCCGCATAATGCCGATGGAGCAGCTATTAACATCCCTGCGCAACGATGATACAGACAATATAGAAACGTTTTTCTCTGCCTTTGAAAGCGTAAGGTGAACTGTGCTGGAACCCTATTGTTTTCACTGTGTGGGAACAGCAAGCCAGGGCTTGGTAGGTTTGCGGTCGCTTAAACCATTTCCTTCAAAAAGAATATCGGCTCCCCCATTATGAATGGTGTCTTCAGTCACTGGCTGCCGCGTATCTCTCGGGGTAACGAGAAACGAAACGCTGCCTTCCGAACCTGGAGCCAGAGTACATAACCCAAGTTGCTACCTTAAACCGTTTTTGAGATAGCAGCGTTCTGAAAGTGGCATTTTGCGCCAAACCTTCGAGATTGAGAAATCAGGGTAGCAACTTGGGTTACATATAAGTTTCCATGTAATTTGCGAACCTGAGCGCGTGAACATCACCTTGCCCCCCGAGAACGCAAAGTTTTTCACCGAGCCGTCACTGATGGCGGCAGGTGGCGGGGTTAGTTGGCCCAGAACCGACATTCCGCCAGTGGGGCTATTCTCCAGAGTGATTAATCCCAGGCGCAGGGTATTGAGGTCCAGTTTGGAGGGGTCGAGAGTATCCGTGATGGTAATGGTTGTGGCGTTTCCGACACTTGCCGCCTTCAAGTTGGCAAAGCGAATGGTGTAGGTGAATGGTTGCGTATATAAAGCGGCGGCAGGGGCAGTACGGGAAACCAACAAGGGATGCCCCATATCAGGTACCTTGTCCGAAAAAGCGATTGGGCCTCCCATCTGATTGGGATCGAGCGGGCCATGGGGAAATTGTGGATTGCGGGGCGGAGTGCGTCCCGGAGTGGAATTGTTCGACAGGAGGGGCCTGCCAGTCAGGATTGCCACCTTGTTATAATTCGCCACTCCCGCCGAACTGCCGAGCAGTTCTTTAAGGCTAGTCGTCAGGTTGTTGGCGCTGATGAGTTGGTGATGCTGCAGGGCTGTCAGCAGCGCCGTTTGTTCCACCAGATGCGTGAACATTCCCAGGTCGCCAAAAATATCATAATACAGGGCATCGTCAGTCGGAACACCGGGGGCAAGCTGTTTCGCCAGTTCCTTGGCGGCCCGGTTCACATTGCCGGTTAATTCGCTGTTGGTGGGTGTGCCACCCGCAGGAGTAACGCCCACAGCATGGAGATAAAGTAAGCGCGCCATCTCTTTGGCGCTGTTGCGCAAGGCATCAGGCAGAGGAGCGCGCCGCGCCACTTTGACGGCAGGCAGCAAGCGGAAGGCCGGTGACAATTGCCCGGACGGATACGCGGGAGCAGGCGCAATTAAAAATAAGGCAAGGCCCATTCCTGCCACACACGCAAAACCGCGATGTAGTCGCCGCGCCTTGCTTACGTCGCACCTACCCGACTTACTCCACTTCATCAAAGTACCCTCCTACGCAAGCTGCCATAATCTAAAAGACAGAAGCTTATTCATCTTTATTCTTGAAGATTCCTCTTAGCTCTTTACTCATTATAAAATTTGACATGCGCTCGGCCAGGCACCTGTTGAAAAACCGAGACGTTAGCCGCAGCTTCATTATAAGAATTCATAGATCGTATTCCTCCCCTCGACAGTGCAGTTGGCGAGGGGAGAGACAGAACGGCACTGTGAGGTGTTCTCCTGCAAAGTGCAGGCGGCGGAGCCGCTATTTCACCGACCATGTAACCGTATAGTGAGAGTTTGCGCCACAGCCGTGAGGCGAGTTGACGCCGGGATGATCGTCGGTATGGGGCTGCGGCTTGCCACTTGCGACCACCGCTTTGATCTGATCGTATGTCAGCGCGCGAACGGCGGCGGCGACTGGTCCATCGCAGTTGGCGAATAGGAGATTGAAGCCCTTGCTTAACAGGTAGCCAGCCACCGCTCCTACCGCCGTGCCGATGAAGGGAACGGCTGCTGTGCCGATGGAAGCGCCCAATGTAGCGCCGAGGGCTGCGCCCGCTTCAGACGCAGCGAACTTAGCCCCCAGAGTGGCAATATCTTTGATTGCTTGTTCAAGGGTCTGTATCACCTTGCCCGAGTCCTGGTGTCCGCTGTTGACTATCGCATACGTCAACACCGCCGTCTCATGCGGCGCAATGGAAACGTGGGGAAAGGACATGTTGAGCGCGTGGTTCCCGTCGCCCACGTCGCCCACAGCGCGTGTCTGCGATAAGGTTGGACGATTGGCAATCGCCAGGCTGACGGTAACGAAGTCAGTGTCCTTATGAAGTGAGCGCGTGGTCTTGATGAAGAACGAGTCAAGCCCAATGGTACAGGTGACGGGATCAACCGATCTTGCGGTCACGGGAGCGGCATTGAGTACCGCCGTGTTACTGCTGTCATTCTTGTTCAACTTAGCCTGCCCTTCTGCCCTTGCGGGGTTCCTGGTGGATACTTTCGCATCCGATTGCGATGGAGTGTGTTGGGACATCAGCGTATTTGTTGGTGTCACATATTTGTAGGATGAGGAACTACTTCGCGGCTTACCATTGGAGAATAAAATTTCGGGCTGGCTTTTCTTCACTGTTCCGGGATGGTTCCCCGACTCACGCGAACCATTTGCGCCTGAAATATGTAGAATTAAGAAAAACGAACCTAAAGGCACATTTGTATGACACTCAATGACTTGCCCCGATTAGCAGACGCGCTTCCCGGTTTTGGCGATATTGTAACGAAGTTGCAGGGAAAAGGGAAAAGGGAAGAGGGAAAAGAAGATTTATCCCTCATCCCTCATCCCTCATCCCTGCCCCACCCACCAACCCCCGCCGTTGAAATTGAGGGACTGGCGGGGCCGGCGAAGGGGTATGCGCTGGCGCGGTTGTTTACTCGGCTGGAACGACCTATTCTTGTCATTACCTATCAGCAGGAGCAGGCGCAGCGGTTGTGGGATGATCTGGCGCGGTTTGGCGTTCCGAGCGAACAACTTGCCGTGCTGCCATCCTCGCAAAGCCAGTTTTTGGAAGGCGATATTACGGATTTTCGCGTGATTGGCGAGCGTATCGGGGCGTTGGCGTTGCTGGCGAAGCGGGAGCCGTGCATCATCATTGGAACGGTCGAGGCGGTTTTGCAGCGTACAAGCCCGCCGGAAGATTTGATACCGCATATTTTTGAGTTGAACGCGGGCGACTCGATGGACATGGACGATGTGCTGCATCGTCTGGTGGAAATGGGGTACGAGCCTGCCAACACGGTGACGCGACCAGGCGAATTTTCACGGCGCGGCGGCATTTTAGATGTGTTTTCCTCCACAAGTGACGCGCCCGTTCGCATCGAACTGTTCGGGGATGAGATCGAGAGCCTGCGCGTGTTCGATGTGGCGACGCAGCGCAGCATCACAAAGCGGGCCAGCGTGGAACTCGCCCCCGCCCGCGAAATCCGCCTGAATAAAGAGCGTCTCGCGCCTGCCCTTGCCGAAATCCACGCCCTGTTTGAAGCGCGGCGGGCGGTGTTCATCAAGGAGGGAACGCGGGAAGCGCGGGAAGCCATTGAACGGCTGTCCGACCGGATTGAGAAAGATGTTGCCGCCTTGCAGCAATCCGCGTATTTCGACGGGTTGGAGCAGTATTTCCCCTATCTGGTTCCGCAGGGAACGTGCGCCTGCAACTACCTTGCCGAAGAGGGCGTGGTGATTTTAGATGAACCCAATCAGGTCAAGGATCACTGGGAGCGGTTGAGCGGCGACATTGCCCTGAGCCGCGAACGGCGTTGGGAGCGGGGCGAGGCGCTGGATGTGGAACTGAATTCGTGTCCGTATGAAGGCACGTTCGCGCATTTGACACGCCATCCCACGCTAATTTTATCCCTGCTTGGGCGCAATATCGAGGGCGTGAAAATCGGGCAGCGCGTGTCCGTTAATAGCGCGCCCATTGACTCGTACCGGGGCCGCTTCCCCACCCTTGCCGATGAGGTCGGCACATGGCTCGCCAACGACTGCCGCGTTCTGCTGGTTACGGATCAGCCGCAGCGCGTAAGGGAAATCTGCGCCGAAATGGACCTGCCCGTTCGCCCGAAAGAGCAGAAAATCGGGGCGGGCGCGGGGCTGTTTGTCATGGACGGACGGCTTCGGGCGGGCTTCAAAATCGCGGATATACGACTGTACGTGCTGACGGACGCGGAACTGTTCGGAGCCGCCCGTCCCGTTGTCACGCGGCGGCGGGTTGCGGGCGGCGTGGCGATCTCGTCCGTGCTGGATTTGCGCGTACTGGATCACGTTGTCCATATCCATCACGGCATCGGCGTGTATCGCGGGCTTGTCAAGCGCAAAGTGGAGGGCGGTGGGGAGCGCGACTACCTGATTGTCGAGTATCAGGGAAGTGACCGCCTGTTTGTTCCCGCTGACCAGATTGACCGATTGCAGCGGTATGTGGGCGCGGAAAACGCGCCGCCGCAAATAAACAAACTCGGCGGAACGGAATGGCAGCGCGCGACCAAACGGGTACGAGATCAGGCGCGGGAAATGGCGGGCGAACTGATACAGTTATATGCCGCCCGTTCCGCCGCGCAGCGCCCATCCTTCGGCCCGGACGCCAGTTGGCAGGTAGAGATGGAGGAGGCGTTCCCCTACAACGAGACGCCCGACCAACTCCGCGCCATCAACGACATGAAGCGCGATCTGGAAGAAGACAAACCCATGGATCGACTGATTTGCGGCGACGTGGGCTTTGGCAAAACGGAAGTGGCCCTCCGGGGCGCGTTCAAAGTAATTACGGCGGGCAAGCAGGTCGCCGTCTTATGCCCGACAACGGTTCTGGCCGCGCAGCACCATCAGACGTTTACCGAGCGATTGGCCGCATACCCGATTAAAGTGGATTTGCTCAGTCGGTTCCGGTCGCGGCAGGAGCAACAAAAAACCTTGCAGGGCTTGAAGGACGGAACCGTTGACATTGTTATCGGCACACACCGGCTGTTGAGCAAGGATATTGTGTTTCAAGAATCTCGGCATGATTATCGTGGACGAGGAGCAGCGGTTCGGCGTAGGGCATAAAGAACGCCTGAAACAGATGCGGACGCAGGTAGATGTTCTCACCCTTTCCGCCACGCCCATACCCGCGCACGATGAGCATGGCGCTGTCCGGTTTGCGCGACATGAGCGTGATCGAAGACCCGCCCGAAGGCCGTATTCCGGTTTTAACGTATGTGCGCGAATACGACGACGACATGATACGCGACGCCATTCTGCGCGAGTTGGAACGCGACGGGCAAATCTATTTTCGTTCACAACAAGATCGAAAGCATCACGCATGTCGCCGAACATCTCAAGAAACTCATTCCCGAACTGCGCATACAAATCGGACATGGGCAAATGTCGGAGGACGAGCTGGAACGGGTGATGTACGACTTTTACCACCACGAGGCGGACGTGCTGCTGTGTACCACGATCATCGAAAACGGGCTGGACGTATCCAACGCGAACACGATTATCATTGACAACGCCGACCACATGGGATTGTCGCAATTGTATCAGTTGCGCGGGCGCGTGGGGCGGAGCAGCCGGCAGGCATACTCGTATTTCCTGTACCGCCGCAACAAGCAACTTTCGGAAGTCAGCGAACGGCGATTGGCGGCGATTAAAGAGTTTTCCGCGTTGGGCAGCGGCTACAAGGTGGCGATGCGCGATCTGGAAATTCGGGGCGCGGGCAATCTGCTGGGGGCGCAGCAGTCGGGCGCGATGATGAGCGTGGGTTTCGATCTGTACACGCAACTGCTGTCGCAGGCCGTGCAGGAGTTGAAGGGCGAGGAGGTGACGGAAGACATTCTGCCCTCGGTAGACCTGCCCGTGACCGCCCACATTCCCGGCGATTACATTCCGGGCGAGGCCGAGCGCATCTACTTTTACAAGCGCATGAGCGGCGTCCGTTCAGTTGCGGACATTGAGAACTTGCAGGCGGAACTGGAAGACCGTTTCGGCGATCCGCCCCGCCCCGTGTGGGACGCGCTGGCGGTTCTGCGCCTCCGGTTACGATGTAAAAACATGGGCATCACGAGCATCAAGACCGAGCAAACCGATGTGCAAATCCGCTTCGCGTCCAACATCCGCCTGACGCCCGACGCCGTAAAACTGCTCACCGCCGCGTTCCGCAACTACCGCTTCACCCCCGATGGCGTGGTCGTTCCGCTGAACGGCCCCAAAGTGATGCCGCAGGTAGAGGAGATGCTTGTCGTGCTGGAAAAAGCCCTCGAACACGGCAAAAAGCCCAAAGCAAGTAACGGCAGCAATGGCAATGGCAGCAACGGCAACGGTGCTTCGCCGCGTCCCGCAGGAACCGCGCCGAGAAAAGCGCAAGCAACTGGAACTCGCCCGCGCTAAATGTTAACCTTGATTAAAAAGTGGTTTCAGGCGACGGAAAACTCTCCCATTTCGCGCAGGCTCGGCGGATAATAACCAAGAACAATATCCGCCTTTGCTATACCTGCCTCCACCAGTTCCGTGGCAATGCCCTCTTCTGTGTTGTCGGTCAGAATCCAGATTTTGCCGTCGCGGATTTCCAGATGCGCCAGCAGGTGCGATTTGTAGTATCCGTTTTCAAAGTCAACGCGCGTGAGGGTATAGCGATCCTGCGCCACATCCATGACGCCAGTGATGCAAAACCTGGAAATCGCCCCTGAGAACTCCTCCCACGAGCGAAATACCCTGGAAATCGCGCCCCGTAAATCTTCGACAGCATACGATTGGCCCTTATTTTCTTCTATGCTTTTTTCCAATAATAGCGTTGTCAGGCGTTGCGTTCCAGTTGCTTTGCAAGCGCATCGGCCTCTTTTGTAAAGAAATCCGCCTGCCTCTCTGCAATTAAAGAGTAAGCCTGCCGCAAATGGCTGTCCGCGTCGTTGCGCTCACCCATTTTCAGGAAAACAGATGTTTGGAAGAGTTGACGCATAATGGGACGGTGATACGCCTCGCCCGGAATTTGCAGGCCGACCGCTAAGGCTTCCTCGTAGCGCCCCTCCTCAACCAGAAGATTGGCATGCGTCGTTTGAATCCCCTCGCGAACGTAAACGGAAATCGTTTCGCCGCTCTCCGCGCGGGCGTTTGCCGCCTGCCAGTAGTTCCGCGCTTCCCGCAGCGAACCAGACTCCAGGGCCCACCACGCCGCGTTCATCAGCAGAAAAGCGGGCGCTTTGTCCGTTCCCAATTTAAGAAGCCAGCGCTTTTCCTGCCGAAGACTCTGCTCCGGGCCAAACTGCGGCGAACGATGCGCCAGAGCATGGCCTTCGGCCCACAGCGCCAGATACAGAGTCCCTTTCGGCGGCGACTTTTCCCCGAAAAGAAGATCCAGCGAGCGCCCCGAGTAATTCAACGCTGCGTCATCATTGCCCCTGACGCAGGAGTACACGGCGCGGGCGGCATACGTCTGCGCCAGAATCAAGCGCGCTAGCGGTTCTCGCGCCGCCAGGTTCCACAGCGTTCCCGTGAGCAGGTAGGCGCGCAGATCGAACAGGGGATCAGCCTCCCTGCCGCTGCCGCGCTCCAGACGCGCCGCTTCTTCCCTGTAGGCGTCCAGCGTCGGCGCAATTCCGGTCCACAGGGGTATGGCACGGGGCGGCGCCAGCAGAGCGGCGCGTTCTTCCGGCAACGCGCCTAGCGCATTGCCCAGCCGAAGCCGCACTTCTTCATCGGGAACACTCTGCGCCGCCTCCCAACGCATTATAGTCGTGGGATGAACGCCAAGCGCCTGAGCGACCTGATCCCGCGACAGCCGCTTCCGCCAGCGCATAGCCCGGATCAAATCGCCTGCGCCGGGGGGAGCGATGTCGGTCCAAACCGTTGCGCCCCGAACGATTTTGCTCACTTTGCCTGTCGGCAAAAACGAAAGAAGCGTTTGCCGCTCCTCGCGGGTCAGGCTCAACGCGCTGGCAAGGCTCTCCAATTCTCCGATACCGGGTACATGGGCGTCCTGCTCCCAATACGCGACACTCCGCAGAACCACGCCACTGCGGATTGCCAACTGCGCTTGCGTCAATCCCCGCATCTTCCGGTACGCCCGCAACTGGCTGCCAAATTTTACTTCCAACCTTTACACCCCCATAGTTGACCATTCTCCACAGGCTTCTTTACATTATACGACTTTTGCGCGAATGGGAAAGTTCACGACCGGATTATAGAAATGTGCAAATATCGCGCAGGTTGTGCAAATCCTGTGCAGCCTGATGGTTTATACCCCTTTTGGCATAGAAAACACAGGTATTATGGTCAGGTAAGGCGATTGTACGTAGTTTCACGCAGAAAAGGAAAACAGATTGACAACTCCGTTCCGCTTTGCCGCTCTCCTGACAATCGCGCTTGCGTTTCTAGCCCTGCTCGTGTCCGCTCCCTTATGGGCGTAGAACACGTTCAACGACACCTATAGCGTGGAAACGGTCGCGCAACGGCCATTCACCAACGCCCGCATTTATTAAGGAGTCTCATTTGAAACGTTCACTTCTCACCGCGATTTTACCCGCAGCTTTGTGTTTTTGCGGCGTTCAGGCCCACGCTCAGGAACTGATTTCGCTGCACAACGCGAACGGCATCGTTCCCAATTCCAGCATCAGTTACACTATCACCGATACCGGAACCGCCAGGGCGATTTTCCCTCCGGGTTCCTCGGATAACAACGTCTTCCGATGGACAAACAACTTCGAGGAGTTCGTATCCACCAGCGGCGCGGAAACTCTGACCGTCAACTTCAGCGCGCCAATCAGCATCAGCCAGATCGTCTTAGGAGCCAACAGCTACTATCCCAGCGCCAGTATCGTTCTGAGTGTTGCCGGCGGCACGGCCACCACTGCCGATTTCAATCTTGGCGATGGGCTGCAAGCGTTGACCGGGCCGACCGGGGCCGGCTCTTATAATGGCGCGACGGGCGCGTTTGGCGCGACAGCAGCAGATCAGAGTTTCATGATTGGCAGCACCTCGGCCAACACGATCACCTCCTTTACCATCAACTCCACCAACCCTGAAGGCTACACGCTGTTCTTTGGAACGGTGAATGCCACTGCCGTGCCGGAACCGAGCAGCGTAGCGCTTCTCGTCGGCCTGAGCGTTACGGGAGCAGGTTTCCTTCGCAAGCGACTTGGCCGCAAGTAGACAGCGTAAACCGATACAGACCGCAAACGTTGCGAATTGCCGTTCATCGCGTTTGTCCGAGCCGATACAACACGACATAAATTAGCCCCGCTTCCAATTCTGGAAGCGGGGCTGTTTACAAATGGCTTCTTCGGGGCAGGACTACTTACACAGGTTAAGGGTTCTGCCTGCCGAACGCGACAGCGCGATTTTGTGGGAACGGGCGTGTTTGACGCGCTTCTGGCGTTGGCGCGCCTGTCCCTGCTGTTCTCGAACGTCCCGCATGGCGCGGGACAGGGACGTTTCACAGGCCGCCAATGCTCCCCGCGCTTCCTGCATGAGACGCGCGATTTCGGCATTGTGTTCATCCTGCGGCAACCGCGCTTCGGCCCACTGCGCCAGGGCGGGCGCGAGCAGCCGGGACGCCTGCCCCACCAGTTCCATATTCCCGCGCGCCAGCGCGTTTTGTATCTCCCCGGCCAGTTGCCCCAATCGGCGCAGCGAACGCAGCCGCATTTGCTCCGCTTCCATACCGGAGTTGGTTTGTACACACCCTTGCATTGTTTCAGGCATTGACTCTCCCCAAACGCGACGGATTGCCAATTGCCGATTGGCGATTTTCGATTGAAGATTGGACATTGGGGATCGGGAACTTGTTCTCCTCTTCTCCTTTTCTCCTCTTCTCCTTTTCTTCCCCTGCCCCCTCTGAAGCGAGCCGTTCCACTTCGACCCAGGAGGCCCATAAATCGCGCAGCATGGATTGCACCAGTTTTACGGCTTCCGGCTCATCGTGGAGATTTGCCACGACCAGTTGTTCCAGCATATGGGTGTACAGCCGCGCCAGATTGTCCGCAACTTCGCCGCCCTTTTCCCGGTTCAGCGATCCGAGCAGTTCCGCCACGATGCGCTGCGCTTTGAGCAGGTTCTCATGCTGAACGGGCAGGTCATGGGCGGCCATTGCATCCAGGGCAATCTGGCAAAAACGAATCGCGCCCTCATACAGCATGATGACCAGCCGGGTCGGGGAAGCGGTTTCCACCTGCGACTTCTGGTACTGCTGCGAAGCGCTGCCTGTTCGGGACTTTACCACTACTCTGGACAGCGGCGCGGAGATATTTGTTGCGGCATGAGATTTGAGATACGAATCGGCAAGAGCCATGGGTTGTATTACTCCGAATGTTCGGGGATGTCAGGTTGCAAGGATATATGTTAGCCGCCACTGGAACTGCTGGAACTGCTCAACAGACTGGTGGTTGACAGGGAGGCAAGTCCCGCGCTGGCCGATTTGATCTGCGCAATCGCCACTTCCATTGCCGTAAACTGATCTTTCAAACGCTGCTGTTCGTTGGCAAGGTTCGCCTCGATCTCGTCAATGTTGCTCTGAAAATTGTCAATGTTGGTTTGAAGCCCGCTGGCCGCCGTTGTCAGCGCGCCCGTGTAGGCATCCGTCTGTGTGGTAATGTAGTTTTTCACCACATTCGCGACACCGGCGGTGTAAACCACATTGCCGTAACTGCCGGGCGTGGTAGCCGTCACGCGCAATTGCAGGCCCAACGTTTGCCCGTTTGCGCCGTAACTGCCGCCAATCTGCGAACCCGTTAAAAACTGCCCTATCCCCGTCGCCGATTCGCCATTGATGGTTCCCACAACATCCGCGCCCTGAAACTCATGCGAGGTGGTTCCCATGCCGCTGGTGTCCGGCCCGATGCTGGCGCTGGAAACGACCGCGAAATCCGCTGCGGAGCCGTACTGCTTGCTGGTAAAGCGCAGCTGCCCGCCCGGAGCCAGGGTTGCGGAAATTTGCGCGCCGATAACTGGGTCCGCGTTGATTTGCGACACGATATCGGACGCGGACGCGCCCGCGAGAAGCTGAATGCTGCGCCCCTGCAAGGGAGTAGCCGTTGTGGACGTGCCGAACAGCGGGCCGGCGAAAGTCAGCGTTTCATCCGCCGACAACGGCTGCGTTTGTACGCTCGCTGTGGTATACGTCGCCTGGCTTGCCGGCGTAAATACCTGCACGGCATACCCGTTGGAGGAACTCGGCACGGTATCTTTGGTTCCCGAAACGAACTGCACAGTCGGGTTCGTCGGCACTCCATAAGATTGAAATAGTTTGGCGACGCCGTTCAGGTTCGCGCTTAATTGCGAAGAGAGTGTCGCGTCATCCACCGAGAGACGGTCATCCTGCCCCAGTGTAATGCCGATTTGAGACAGCAGGCTCAGGTTCAGGGGCAGGCCGCTGACAGTGCCATTGGTCAGGGATACAAGGCTGTCGTAAATGCTCTGCGTGGTGCTGTCGCCGAAGAGCGGGCCGGTTTTGCCGCTGGAAGAATCGTATTGCGAGTAACTGTCAATGCTGTCGAGCGAGTCGTTATAGGCCTTGACGAAATCCTGGATGTTGCTTTTGATTGTGGCTGTGTCGCTGGATATAGTCAGGTTGGCGCTGCCGGCAGCCAGCAGATTGATGGTCACGCCCGAAATCGCGTCCGTAAAGGAGTTGGTGGCCCGGCTGGCGCTGATGTTGTCAATGGTAAAAGCCGCATCCTGCGCCAGCGTCAGTTCATTGCCGGTTGCCAGATTGTTTTGCGCGATACCCAGATTGGCAAGAACGTTGTTGCTGTCCGTAAACGCCGTTACGTTGCTCAGTTGTAACTGCTGCTTGTTGGTGTTGGAAATGGGATCAGTAACGGTGACGACCTGCGCCGTTCCCGCCGCCACAGCATTGATGTCCCTGGCAATCTGGCTCAGGGAGTGGCTCAGGTCAATGGAAACGTTCTGTATCGCGCCGCCGATTGTCAGCTGCACATTACCCACAGCCGGAGATGTCTGCCCCTCCAGCGTGCCTACGCTGGTCGCGCTGTCGGTAAACAGGCCGGAGCCGTTCACGCCGCCTGCCAGCGGATGGGCGAAACTCGACGTATTGGCAAACAGTCCGAGCGTGCCGCCCAGCAGGGTTCCCGTTCCCGCGTCGCTGATGTTGATTTTGCCCTGAATGCCGGAATTTGTGCTGCCCAGCGTGAGATAGTACTGGCCGGTGGTCGGCGTAATGATGGACGCCGTGACGCCCGGTTGGGCCGCATTGATGTTGGCGGCAAGGGTTTGCAGACTGTCGGAATCCTGGTAATTGATGGCCTTGCCATTGATAATGATTTGTCCGTGCCGGTTGAGCGGGTTCGTCTGGCTGGTTTGCGCGCCCGTGCCAATCAACTGCGCCTGCGCCAGATTGGTCACACTGATCGAGTGCGTCCCGGTTTGCGCCCCGGTTTGCGCGCTCACGGTCGCAACCGTCGCGCTGCTGCTCGTTGCGGTCACAAGATTGAAGGCGCGCAGGGCGTCCAGGCTGTACGTGGCCGCCTGCAAACCGAGCAGTTTGGCGCTGATGGTGGTGTACGCCGTTTGTCGCTGCTGTAGATACTGCTGCTGAATTTTGATGGAGTTTTCCGGCGCCTTGTCTACGGCGATCAACTGCTGAATGATACTGGCGCTGTCAATGCCGGAAGAGAGACCTGAAAAGTTGATGCTGCCGCTCATGGAAACTCCTTGAAGGTAGATAAGTAGATAGGTAGATAGGTAGATTGTGGCTATCGCGTGTGCAACGTTTACCAACAAACCCACCAGTTTATCGTTTACTATCTACCTATCTACCTATCTACTCATCTACCTGCCTACCTATCTACTTGAGCAGGGAAAGCACGGACTGCGGAGCCTGATTCGCCTGCGCCAACACCGAGGTGCCTGCCTGCTGAATGATCTGGTTCTTGGTCAGGTTGACGACTTCCGAGGCCACGTTCGTGTCGCGTATCTGGCTTTCCGACGCGGACAGGTTCTCCACGCCCACCGTCAGGTAGTTGATGGTCGAGTCGAGCGTGTTCTTCTGGAAGGCGCCGAGATTGGCGCGTAACTGCGTCACCTGCCCAATCGCTTCATCCGTGATGGTGATCGCGTTGGTGGCTCCCGTTGCGGTCGTCACATCAATCAGGGACAGGTTCGAGCCGGCCACGCTGGTATTGCCCAGGTTGGTGGCGCGCACATTGCCCAGGCTCGCAGTTACCGTCTGCCCGGCGTTGGCGCCGATCTGGAACTGCAAGTTGCCTGCCGAAACCGTCGCAACCGTGAGCTGCGGCGAACCTGTCGGGCTGACGTAGGTAGACTGGAACGCTTCCTGCAACAGGATGCTGTTACCGTAGGTATCCGTCACTTTCAGCCCGCTGTCGGTGGCGGAACGTCCCCCGGTGAAGGTGGCGACGACGCTGGTGACGACGCCATTAACCAGAGCGGAAGCGATAACGGTGACAGTGGCATTGCTCCCCTTGACCAGCGTGGGCGAACCCGTACCCGTCAGCAGGGGCGAAGACTCGCTCTCGTTGATGGCGAAGTTGGCGCCATAGTTCTGCTGCGTCAGCACGATAGCGCCCGAACCGTTGCCGCTGGTGAAGTCGGCGGATACGCCGGTTGTGCTTGCCAGGTTGTTGATCTTGTTGATGAGCGTCTGCACGGTATCGGAACCGCTGATGCTGATGGTCTGTCCGTTGAGAACAACCGAGCCGCCGTTACCGGTTTTCAGGCCGTTGACCGTGCTGATGCTGGCGTTGACGCTGGCATACGTCGCCAGAGCCGTGCCCGATACCTGAGCGCGAGTGGCAACGGAATTGACAACCACGTTGACGGTTCCGCTTTGCGTGGTGAGGTTGTTGAACACGCCGCCGATGCTGATGCCCGCCACGTTCCTGGTATCCACAACCGCTGCGGAGATGCCCGAAGAGCCGTCGAGCAGGCGCTTGGTTCCGAACTGCGTCTGCTCGGCGATGCGTTGGATGCTGGCAATGGCCGAACTGATCTGCGTCTGGTCGGCCTGTACCGCTACCTGGTCGTTGACGCCGGTGTTGGCGGCGTGAACGGCAAGCTGGCGCACGTTGCGCAGCAGGCTGTTCACTTCGGTAAGGGCGCCTTCGGAAGTTTTGATCAGGTTGGTGGCGTCCTGGCTGTTGCTGACGGCCTGGTTGAGGCCGTCAATCTGGGCGCGCAGCGACTCGGAGATGATCAGCCCGGAGGGATCATCGGCAGCGCGGTTGATGCGCAGGCCGGAAGACAGTTTTTCGATGCTGCTGGCGACACTGCCGGAAACTTTGTTGAGGTTGTCGAGCGCGTTGAGCGCGGTCACGTTGGTATTGATCTGCAATGACACTGGTGTATTCCTCCATGAATTTGCCCGCAGGGTAGAGAGTAGGGAGTAGAGAGTAGGGAGTAGGCTTACACTTTTACTGAGTGCAATCAGCGACTTATTCAAACGAACTTGTCGTCAGCGCCTACTCCCTACTCTCTACTCCCTACTCTCTACCCACATCGGCTTCCTGCCGGATCGGGCTGTCTGCGAAAGACAAAGAGCGCGTAAGGGAGTAAATCGGCTGCCGGGAACAGGACATTTTTGCCTGCCCGTTGCTTTTTCCCTCGCAAACAATTGTCGGAGGCACTGCCGGTATAATTTAGGGCGCGTGACGGGAATTTTACGGGGAGGCGACGGCGGCGAAAACTCGAAAACTCGTATTTGCAGGATTCTCATTGGGGCAAATGGAATAAGAACGTATGCGTGATGATGCTTCAATTCCAAAGTGGCGGTATAACGGCGGCAAACTGCGCGAGGAAGGCGCAGGCGCGCTTACGCGGCACTGCTCCTCTATCTCTTCTTTGAGGATTACCAGATAGTTGATACGCCATATTGGGCAATCAGGCTATCTGTTGTGAGAATAGAGAATCCCTCCACCTGACACTGCGTAACCAGAACGCGGTCAAAGGGATCACGGTGTAATAGCGGCAGGGTATAAATTTGCAACGCGTGAGCGGTTGTTATCGGCAGTTCCTCAAAGCCGTGCAGGGCAATTTGCTCCGAGATAAAACGCGCGGGCAAATCAGGCAGGGACAACTTGCCGATTTGCGTTTTGATGGCGATTTCCCACGCAATGGCGGAACTGAAGTAGATCGTGTTCGCGCCGTCTTCCAAAATGTTGCGAACGCGAGGAGAGAGTTGCGGGTCATCTGTAACCCACCAGAGAAAGCTATGCGTGTCGAGAAGAGTGTTCATCCCGCGAATCCCTCCAAAATATCCTCCGGCAGAGGCGCATTGAAATCCTCCGCAATTATAACTTTGCCTTTCGCGCTGCCCGGAACGCGGCGAGGCCTGCTTTCGCTATTGATGCCGACAGACACCATGCGAACAAGAGCGTTCTGTCCGTCGGAGATAATGACTTCTTCCCCCGAAACTGCGCGCGCTACCAATGCGGCAAATTGCGTATTGGCTTCTTCCAATGTCACTGTCATACGTTCTGGCTCCTTTCTTCATAATGGCTGTGTCGCGCTTACAGTATAGCGCTGCTGCCCGATGTGTTCTAAATTTTGATTTGCTCACTGGCATGAAGAAGCTGTTCGGGGTTTGTTTCCAGTGTGGAGTCGGCGGCGCGGAGGAGGGTGTTTCCGGCATCGGGCGGCGGGGCTGAAGCGCGCAGCATCCAGTTCGCCTGATTATCCGGCATAATCAGCGCCTGATTGAGCAGACTCCTTAAACTGGTTCGGGCTTCCTTAACGCTGTTTCCCCCGGACAGAAGGTTGCGGGGCATCTCAATCGGAAATATCTGCTTGTTTTCGCCCATTGCAGCCCGCAAAACGCTCGGCAAGTTGGATTTGGGGTGGTTCAGTATCAGCTGTCCGGCGACATGGCTGGCATCGAGCGCCAATTGCAGCGTAACGCCGGTGGTTTGCTCGGCCAGGGCAGAAGGCGCGTGATAGAACTTCGTCACCAATCGTTTGCGCGATGCGAGGGAAGGAAGGAACGGGATTACCGGGACAAAATTGTATTGTCGGGACACAAACCCCAACTGCTGCAAGGCCGTGTCCAGCGCCATGATCTCCAAGGGGGGCGTGACTTTAACGTTTACGCTTACGCCTGTTTTGGCAACCAGTCGAAGGTTCGTGTCGGCAGTGACCCGCGTACCGTTGCTCGTGGACGACAATCGGGCTTTGAAGGGAATCGACAGGCGAAACGGAACCTCCCGCGTTTGCCCCGGCGCAAGGTCAAAATAGGCGGTAACCACCTCGCTGATGGTTTTCCATTCGGAGGAATCGCCGTTTTGATGCAATTCCTTCAGCCGAATCACTAGCAGCCTTTTCTGCTGCGGCACAGCGCCACCTTTCAGCAGCACTGTGCCGACAATCTCCTCGCCCTGTGGGGCATTGACGGAGTTGACTCCGAGAATCAGCGCGGCTCTGCCTTCGGGGGCGCGGACGGACCCTCTCCTCATGTTTCGGATGCGGCTCAACACGCTTTTTCTAAAGGCGTTCCACTGTTTGATAATGTTCATGTCTTTCATACCGCTTCACTGTTTCGCTCAACTTTGCGGTTCCAGGTCGCGCAGGGTTTTGGCGGTGACTTCGGGCAGGGTGTCGTTGATGAACACGTTCGCGCCCGCTTCGGAACCGGCCAGATATTTCAGTTTGTCGGCTGTGCGATACGGCGGGTAAAATTCGATGTGGAAGCGGTAATAATCGTACTGCGAACTGTCGCCGTCGCTCGGTCGCTGGTGCATCAGCATGATATAGGGCATCGAGCGGTTGAACAGGGCGTTGTACTTTGCCATCACGGTTTTCAGGATCAGGGCAAGGCTGTGCTTTTCCGCGTCGTCGAAGTCTGCAATCGCCGGTTTATCTCCTTTTGCCAGGATATGAACCTCGTAGGGATAGCGCGGCGTAAAACGGCACGACGGCCAGAAAATGGTCGTTCTGCGTGACAATGCGCCTGCCGTCCTGCATCTCCCCGGCTACAATCGTGGCGTACAGATTCTGCCCCGTCTTTGCCTTGTAATTGCGCGCGGCGTTCAGTTCCGTAGCGGGAATGGGCGGGATGAACGGATAAGCGTAAATCTGCCCGTGCGGATGCGCGAGGGTGACGCCGATCTCCTTGCCCTTGTTCTCGAAGATGTACACATAATGGACGAACGGATACGCGCTCAGGGTTTCAAAGCGGTCGGCCCATACATGTATCAACTGCTCGATTTTGGTTACGGGCAGATTGGCAAGTTCGGTATCGGCCTGCGGCGTGTAGCAGACCACTTCGCACACGCCCTGCGCAGGACGAACCGGCTCGAAATCCGTGCCTTCAATGGCGGGCGCGGGCGGGTCGCGGCGCAGGGATGGGAATTTGTTTTCAAAGACCACGATCTCATACGTCGGCGTCGGCACTTCGGTCGGAAATCCGCCCGGTTTCGTGGGCGCGAGCGGATCGTAGTCCGGCGGCGGGAAGAACGTCCGATCCTGCCGGTGGGTTGCGGTAATAATCCACTCTTCAGTGGTCAGGATTCCAGCGCATTTCAGACATGAGGAACACCTCCGGTCTCAGGCAAGGATGAAGGATGAAGGATGAAGGATGAATCCTCTTCTGTCTCCTTTTCTCCTTTTCTCCTTTTCTCCTTTTCTTCCTCTATCCCTTCAAACACCTGCGTCTCTTCTTCGGTCGCGGTGTCGGGGAAGTGGTAGTAGACGAGGAAACGTCCGTCTTCTTTGGTGGTAATTTTCTTTTCCATCTGCATGGTGGTCTTCGCCTCGTAAGAAATCGGTGAGTTGCGGCGCGTGGGGTACTGCTCTCCGTATGACGCCGCCATAGAGTTGCCATCTTGTTCGCTAACCCTGCCCCCGTCTCCTGCCGGCTTTCTGACTTATTGCCGGAACAGGAAAGAGGTGTGAGCCGCGAAGACACGCGAATGAACGCAAATAGAATTACGAGGGAGAAAGCGAATGTTCGGCAAAATCCGAAGACCAATGCAGAATGGGAGGAATGAGCGCGGCAGGCGTGTAGTTCCTATCAACTATCAACTCTTTAGCCGTGATGGAGGAGAACCAAAACGGTAAACAGCAGCGCGAGGAGACTGAGCAACGCGGCGACCCGGATCATAGCAGGCGACGCGACGGATGGATTTGACGGCTTCGGGGAATCAGGCAGGGAACTTGAGGCGCGCGGATGTTTCGCAGCCGCAATACTGGCGCGGTCAGGGGACACGCAACCGGACGGCGCGACAGTTGCAGAAGTATGGCGCGTTGGCGTGGAAGATAGGCACGTGGCCGCTTTCGTATCCCTGATAATCCCGGTCATGGCCGTTTGCGGGCGGTGGCGCTGACGCGCTTCGCTCGTGTTCCAGGACGGCAGATGCGGTCCGCCGGTGGTGGGATAGTGGGGTCGGGGCATGGCGCGTTAAAACCCCCGCAGGTATTTCAGACGCTGCAAAAAGGCGACGGCGGACTCCTGCGAGTCCGGGTGCAGCGCGTATAGAATCGTCGTGGCGGGAAAACTGTGAAACAGGCAGGCGCGGAACACGAACGGCTGATCCGGCGCGGGTTCCAGCCACAACTCTTCAACATTCATAATAGTGTTGAGCGGCGTGGCATGCATCCGCAGGCCGTTGGCAAAGGCAAGAAACTCGAACAGGCTTTCGCCCTCGATGGCAATGCCCTGCAAGCGGGGGCGCGCGTTCGCTTCCCATCCGCAGCTTCCATCACTGAAATACGACTCGTCCACATCCCGCGACAGGTAGGAGGCGCGTAGATTAGGATGCGCTTCGGCAAACTCCGTAAGCAGGGTTTCCGCCCGCTGATGGATTCCCGGCTGCATCCGCAGTTCGCACAGCAGATTGCGAAACTTCCGCGTAAACTCGCGCCCCGCCACACATTCGCGCACCCGTTCGCTGTTGGGCGGCAATGCGCTTCTCTTCCCCGTATTCCGTTCCGATACAAACTCTGCGCTCACGATGTTTCTCCTCCTGCCCCGTTTCTGCCGACTGAAATTATCGGCAGAAACGGGGGGAAGAAGAGGAGACAGGGAGAAAAGGAGAAAAGGAGATTGGGAACCGCGTTCTCCCTGTCTAATATTTCGCTACCGTCGGGTCTATGTCATCGCTCCACGCGAGGATGCCGCCGGTCAGGTTTTTCAGTTTGGTAAAGCCTTTGGCTTTCAGTTGGTTCAGGGCGTCCGCGCTGCGCTTGCCGCTGCGGCAGTGCAGAATGATCTCTTCGTTCGGGTCCAGTTCCCCGCTACGCTCCGCAATCTGGCCGAGCGGAATCAGGGTTGTGCCGGGAATGCGGGCGATGCTGAACTCGTAGGGTTCGCGCACATCTATGACGGTCAGCTTTTCGCCCCGATCCATGCGGGCTTTGAGTTCCTGCACGGTAATCTCTTCCGATTGCTGAATCTCCTGCGCCGGCGCTTCCTCGCCCCGAATACCGCAAAACTCCTCGTAATCTATCAGTTCGTGAATGGTGGCATTGGCGCCGCAAATCGGGCAGTTCGGGTCTTTTTTCAGTTTCAATTCGCGGAACTTCATTTTCAGCGCGTTGAACAGCAGCAAGCGTCCGATAAGCGGCTGGCCGATGCCCAAAATCAGTTTGATGGCTTCATTGGCCTGAATACAGCCCACAATACCCGGCAGAACGCCCAAAACGCCGCCTTCCGCGCACGAGGGAACCAGTCCGGGGGGCGGCGGTTCCGGATACAGGCAGCGGTAGCACGGCCCCTGCTCGGCCCAGAAAACGGACGCCTGCCCCTCAAATCGGAAAATAGAGCCGTAGACGTTCGGCTTGCCGAGCAGAACGCTCACGTCATTGGTCAGGTAGCGGGTGGGAAAGTTGTCGGTTCCATCAATGATGATGTCGAAATCTTTCGCGATCCGCATCGCGTTTTCGGACGTGAACTGCTCCTCGTATCTAATCACATTCACGTTGGGGTTGATGTCTTTAATGGTTTCCGTAGCCGATACCGCTTTCGGTCGCCCCACATCGTTCGTGCCGTGAATGATCTGCCGCTGCAAATTGGTCACGTCCACCACATCGAAATCCACCAGCCCAAGCGTCCCCACGCCCGCAGCGGCCAGATACAGCGCAAGCGGCGATCCCAGCCCGCCCGTGCCGATCAGCAGCACTTTTGCCGCCTTGAGTTTCTTCTGCCCCTCCATATTCACTTCCGGCAAAATCAGGTGACGGCTGTACCGCAAAATCTCTTCATTGCGTCAGTTGCGCGTCTTCCGCCCGGTCTTCGGAAATGACGGCGCGAGTATTAGGTATGAGGCGTTGGGTATTGGGCAAGATTGAGGGTTGAAGGTTGCGAAGTGAATCCTCACTCTTCCCTTTTCCCTCTTCCCTCTTCCCTTCCACTGCCGTGCCGCCCGCGATGCTCGGCACGATGCTGAGTTCGTCCGCGTCGCTGACGGGCGTGTCCATCCCTTGCAGTGTTCGGGTGTCTTCCGCGCCCTTGTACACATTGACAAAGTGGCGCAGTTCGCCCTTGTCGTTGAACAGTTGCTTTTTCAGGTTGGGGTACTGTTCGCCCAAGCCGTCCAGCACTTCCTGAACCGTCGCGCCGGGTACATCAAGTTCGTCCGTGCCGCCTGCAAACTGCTGCAGGGCGGTCGGAATAAGCACTTTTGCCATAATCGTCAGGTTCCTTTGTCAATTGCTGTCGCGCCGCCTCCGTCTTTGCAGCGGCCCTCGTGCAATTACTTACGTTTCAAACAGGCGGAAGGTTGTTAAATTGGAAGTAACTCGTCAGGGGATTCAGGAAGAGCAGCGGAATTGCGCGTCGGATCGCCGGGAAAGCCCTCATGCCCGAACGCGATACGCAGATAGTCTACAAAGGTTGTGTTGTGGGCTTCATTGCTGAAAAAGGCATCTATACCGGCGTCCGGGGCAAACACGCAATATGCCGGCCCGCCGCTCACATCATCCTTGTGGTAAACATCCGGCGCAAGGTCGAGTTTATACTGCTCCCGATACCAGTTATCTTCTTCGTAATCCAGAACGTAGGTCGCCGGACCGATAACAAGCGGATCGGAGTATCGCACGTAAGCGCCGGGGTCTTCCACGTCCACGCAGAAATCCACTGCGCCGACAAGTTCATACCACGCGCACAGCGAAAAGCGGCAACGGACCGACGCGCTGTTCCAATTTGGCAATGCGCTCTAAAATATCATCTTCTGGCGGCGCAAATGCCTCGTCCGGTTCACGGAAATGGTACTCTTCTCGTGTCAGGCGGGCGTGAAGCCGTTCCGTATTGACACGGCAACGGCGCATGGTTTCCCGCGCAACCGCAACAGCGTGGGGCAGTACATTGGCGTTGCGCACAGCATCCCCCAACGCTGTTAATTCCTCCCAAACCTGTCTTCGCTCCCCCGCCCGGTAACGCTGCAACAGCGGGCTGTCGTCGTTCGCCTTGATGGAAAGCGCATACGCATAGGTATGTGTTAGCGGCGGCGGCAACTCGCCTTTGGGACGGTGAATACTCGGCTGTTCAGGATCGTAACCGGCATAACCGGGTTCGCCTTTCAGGGGTGAAGGCGTTTGCGCCGTGTCGCGCTCCACGACAATCGCGCCTTTCACAAAGCCCATGTCGCGCCAGCGCGTTTGCAAATCCGGCGCTGCTTGCGCCATTAAATCCACATGCAGCGTGAGATTGATATACCTGCCGGTGTCCGGCTGTTTTGCCGGTTGAATACCGGTTCCCAACATAAACTGCGCCGGAACTTCGGGAACCATCAGGTCGCCGCTATTAATCGGGTGTATCAGCATGTTCGCCAGCAATTCACGGCACTGCCAAGCGATCTCCTGCCGTGTTTCCTCGCCCAACGCTTGCCCGCCGAATGCTTCCAGTATGGCAATCAGCACCAGCGCCATTGCTTTGCTATCCCAGGCCTTGAACGCTTCCACAAACGCTTGCTGCAAAGGATTCATGCTGTTGCTTACCTCCGGCATAATCCTGTCCATCCTGAAAAATCCTGTTAATCCTGTCTATTTTCCGCAATCCCTTCGATCTCTTCCGGGTTGAAGGCGGCGCGGTCATCGGTCAACTGCCACGCAGTCAGGGCGTCCGGTTTTCCGTCCAGAATGGAGACGATGATGTACGTATACCATGGGGAGGCCCATTCGCGGTCATACACGCTGGGGCGGGCGGGATGGTTGGGATGCGAGTGGTAAAAGCCCAATACTTTGCGCTTCGTCTGCCGCTCTTCGCGCATCAACTGGAACATCGTGTCCGGCGAAATCAGATACCGCTTCTCTTGCCCAACAGTTTCCACTTCCCGCGCTTCGCCGTCCGCAAGCACACTGCGCTCAAAGTCTTCGCTTGGGGCAAAGGTGTTGTCCAGCGACCGCGTTTCCCGCACAATTTTAGTATCCCCACTCACATCGCCGAGCAAAACGCCTACGCACTCGCGCGGAAACGCCGCCACGCCATGCCGCCGTATCGCTTTCAATTGCTCGTTAGTTATCTGTATCATAGCGCCTACCTAAATCAACAGTCTCCCTTCCCCCATGTTCCGTATTTCGGCTTCGCTTTGAAAATACGTTTTGTGGAGAGGGGCGTGTCCACAAGTGGACGCCCGGTGAGGGCAATTCTAAATAACTGGATCGCCCGCGTCTTCCGCCCGCCAGAAACGCTCCGATAAATAGCGCGTGCCGCTGTCGCAGAAGATGGTGACGATCACGCCCTCTTCAATCTCTTCGGCAAGGCGCAGGGAACAGACGAGCGCGGCGGCGGCGGAAATCCCCACCAGAATCCCCTCTTCCCGCGCCAGCCGCTTTACCATCGCGTGGGCCTCTTCGGTTTCCACTTCGCGGTTCTCGTCCGCAAGGCGCGGGTCGTAGATACCCGGCACAATCGAAGTGGGCATGTACTTCATGCCCTCCAGACCGTGAAACGGCGAGTCGGGCTGAAACGAGATCAGGCGAATAGTCGGGATTGACTTCGCGCAGGTAGCGACCGGTTCCCATGAACGTGCCGCTTGTGCCTAACCCCGCCACGAAATGCGTTATGCGCCCCTGCGTCTGCTGCCAGATTTCCGGCCCCGTACCCGTATAGTGCGCCTGCCAGTTGGCCGGGTTGTTGTACTGGTCGGGATAAAAATACTTGTCCGGCTCCTGCGCGTATATTTCGCGGGCTTTCAGAATCGCGCCGTCAGAGGACAGGCGCGGGTCGGTCAAAATCAGATGCGCGCCGTATGCCCGCAGCAGTTGCTTGCGCTCATCGTTGGCATTGGTCGGCAGGCACAAATGCACCTCATAGCCTTTGGCCGCGCCGATCATGGCATACGCGATTCCCGTATTGCCGCTGGTTGCGTCCAGAATGATTTTACCCGGCCTCAATTTGCCCGTTCGTTCGCCCTCCAGAATCATGTTTCGCGCCGCCCGGTCTTTCACCGAACCGCCGGGATTGGTCCATTCGGCTTTGGCATACACCTCCACGCGAGGATTGCGCGGCTTCAAGTGATTCAGGCAGACCAGTGGCGTACAGCCCACCAGGTCGGTAAGGTTCACGCTGCCTTCCAGCAGGCAATGTTCTGTCGGCGCAGGGGGCGCTGTCACAGCCGCCTCGCCCTTGCGTCCCTCCAGCGTATGCAGCGGATGTTCTGAAGTCGTGTTCATGATTGTTTTTACGGTTGCCGTGGGAAGCCCGTTCCTCGGAAGAATAGCATTGCAGAATATCATTGACAAAATAGACCGATTTACTCAGGATTATAGCATTACCGCCGGGGAAGCGCAACATTTTTCCAGTTCATTTTCGAGGGAGCAAGTGACGCGGTGTGATGTATTGCATACAGAAGATATAACGTCCTGCATATACATGTTTCTTAGCGTGGTGCTACAATACTTGCTGTCAACAATTCCGGCTAAGAAAGATGTTGAGCAGGCCGATAATGTGAACGTCATAAAAGATAATTTCAGGGGACACGCGACGATGTGGAACAGTCCGAGGCCGTTTCAGGCAGCGATGCCGGACAGCGTAAAAGCAGAGGACGGCGCTGCTGAAGACAGTACAGAAAATCATTTGCGTGAAGAGCAGGCGCGTACAAACGAGGCGCGTCTGCGCCTTGCGCTAGATGCTGCCGGTATCGGCGTCTGGTACTGGAATATCATCACGGGGGAAAGGTCGTGGTCGGACGGATGTTATGCGCTTTTTGGCATGGACAGTAAACAGGCGACGAGCGAATACCACGATTTTGAAGCGCATATTCATACGGAAGACCGGACAGGCGCGCGGCAGGCGGTACAACACGCCCGCGATACGGGCGAGGAGTACCGGCACGAATATCGAGTTGTCTGGCCGGACGGAACCCTTCACCGCGCAGCAGCGCGCGGCAGGTTTTTTCACGATGCGGCAGGCAACGCGACCCATGCGGCGGGCGTCCTGATGACCGCTGCCGAGCGCCCCGAACTGTGGCTGCAAATGGAAGCGCAAATGGCGCAGGCGCAGGCCGCATACGACGAACTCGAAGCGAACCGCCGCCATCTGGAGACAATCAACGCCCAACTTGCGCTGGCAAACGCCCAATTGCATGAACTGGCGACAACGGACGACCTGACCCTGCTGAAAAACAAGCGAGCGTTTCTGGCGTTTTTAGAGCGGGAGTATCAGGCGGCAGCGCGTTATGACCGTCCTTTATCCGTGATTTTGCTGGATGCGGATCGGTTCAAGCAGATTAATGACCGGTGCGGACACCCTGCCGGCGATGCCGTCCTGCGCCGCATGGGAGAACTGCTGCAAAGCCATACGCGACAAACGGACATGGCGGCCCGGTTTGGCGGCGAAGAGTTTGTGTATGTTCTGCCCGACACGGATCACGACGGCGCGATGACGGCGGCGGAACGTATCCGCGTGGCTCTGGAAACCTTCCCCTGGCAGGAGCATCCCGTCACGGCCAGTTTCGGCGTTTCTACCGGCGTCGCCACCACTGCGGATGCGGCAGACCTGATCGCGCAGGCAGACCGCGCCCTGTACCACTCCAAACGCCGGGGCCGTAACCGCGTCACCCACTTTGCCGATATTGCCTGAACAAGAACACAGAAAAGAGAAGGAAATACTCCCCCGAAAACGAAATATACCGGCAAGGACAGCATTGTTCCGTATTGGGCTGTTGTCACGGAGGAGAGGACGCGCGTATGGCACAGCGGATCGTTCAGGTGGATGCGTTTACGGACAGGCCGTTCGGGGGAAATCCCGCCGCCGTTTGCGTTGTGGAACAGGAGCGCGGTGAGGCGTGGATGCAGGCGGTGGCTATGGAGATGAATTTGGCCGAAACCGCTTTTTTGCTTCCCCTGGAGAAAGAGGAGATTGGGGGCGCGAACAGTCCGGCAGGCGAGTATTCCCTGCGCTGGTTCACGCCGCTTGTGGAGGTTGACCTGTGCGGACATGCCACGCTGGCAAGCGCGCACGTACTCTGGGAAGAGGGCTACGCTTCTCCTGACACCCCACTCCGCTTCCATACCCGCAGCGGCGTCCTGACGGCTTCTCGTTCCAACTCCCTTATTACGCTGGATTTCCCCGCCGAACCCGCCCTGCCCGCTCCCGCGCCGCCCGAACTTCTGGCAGCCTTAAATGTTTCTCCCGTCTGGATCGGACGCAACCGCATGGACTACCTCGTGGAAGTCTCAGATACAACGGTACTGCGCGAGTTGCGCCCCGATATGGGCCTGTTAAGCCGAATTCCCTGTCGCGGTATCATTGTCACCGCCCGCGCAGAAACCCTTGACAGCAAAGTTTCCAACAGCGACACTCCCAACCAAAAATACGATTTCCTGTCGCGCTTTTTCGCCCCGGCTGTGGGCGTGGACGAAGACCCCGTGACCGGCTCGGCGCACTGCTGCCTCGGCCCGTACTGGGCCGAGCGATTGGGTAAAAACGATCTCATTGGCTATCAGGCGTCACGGCGTGGCGGCGTCATTCAGGTTCGCGTAGAGGGTGAGCGCGTCAAACTCGGCGGGCAGGCTGTCACGATACTGCGCGGCGAACTCTCTTCATCGGCAGATTCTTTTGTCTGAAAGGATAAAAGCGCATGGCGCACACCAAAATCGGCGTTGTTATCGACACGGATTTGCGCCATCAACTGTTTCGCCCGGAAGATTGGGAGCGGCTGCAAACATTGGGCGAGGTTACGGCGACGGACTCGCCCACACCGATTACTGTTGACGCCGCCTGCGATTTACTTGCGGGTTGTGAGATTGGCATTGGCTCGTGGCAGACGCCCTGGCCGAACGCGCAATTATTGTCCGCCTGTCCCAACCTGAAGCTTTGGGAACACGCGGCGGGAACCGTGAAGCATTTCTTCGGGCCGCATCTTGACGGGCGCAGTCTGACTATCGCCTCGTGCAAAACGGCCATTGCAGACTGCGTTGCCGAAATGACGCTGGCCCGAAATCATTTTGGGACTGCGGGGCGTGTTTCCCAACGCCTCTGCCAATCGGCAGGGAATCGCGCCCAAACCCGCCCGTTGTCGCGTGATTTTCGGGGCCACTGTGGGCGTTATCGGCGCGTCGGAAGTGGGCAGGCGCGTGATAAAACTGTTGCGCCCCTTCGAGCCGACGATACTGCTGTACGACCCCTACGTTTCCGACGCGCAGGCGCGAGACATGGGCGTAACACTGGTGGACGACCTGCTTTACCTGTGCCGACGCAGCGATGTGGTGACGCTGCACACGCCGGACGTTCCCGCCTGCCGCCCCGCCCTTGCCGCGCCTCACTTTGCCGCCATGCCCGACGATACGATTTTCATCAACACCTCGCGGGGCGCGTGTATTGACGAACCGGCCCTTACTGCCGAACTACAACAGGGACGGCTTTTCGCGTTTCTAGACGTGTCCGCGCCCGAACCTGCCGCCACAGACAGCCCGTTGCGAACCCTGCCCAACGTCGTGTACACATCCCACATTGCCGGCCCGCCCGCTACCCTTATCGGACGGCAGGCCGTCAACGACATCGCCGCGTACCTGTCCGGCAACGCGCCCCTGTGCGTCGTCACAGCGGACACATTGGCGCACACGGCGTAGAAGAGAAGAAAAGGAGAAGAGGAGAATGAATACTGACTTGCGCAAGAATAAAGAGCCTTGTTTGTCACGTAAAATTATTGTCAATCGTGTATTTTTCTCCTCTTCTCCTCTTCTCCTTTTCTCCTTTTCTTGAATTGGAGGTTTATTATGCGGTTCGGAGTATGCGCGGGGCCGGAAAAGGCCGACGTTCTGGCGGAAGCGGGCTATGACTTTATCGAGTTGTCTATTGCTGAAGATGTAATGGCGGTGGACGAAAGCGGATGGCCGGAAACGCGCCGCCGCTTGCGGGAACTGCCCCTGCCGCCGGAAACATTCAACTCGTTTGTGCGGACGGGGAAGATCGTCGGCCCGGACGTGGATTTTCCAGTCCTGACCCGCTATGTGCAAACGGCTCTGACGCGCGCGGCGGAAATCGGCGGCAAAATCATCGTGTTCGGCAGCGGCGGGGCGCGGAATGTGCCGGAGGGTTTTGACCTCGAAACCGCGCATCGCCAATTGCGCCATTTTCTGAATCTGTGCGCGGACGTGTCGGATCAAACCGGAATTGTAGTTGCCATTGAACCTTTGCGGAAAGCGGAATCCAACATCATCAATCTGGTAAGCGAAGGGGCGGAATGGGCGCGGCAGATCGCGCGTCCCGGCATCCGCGATTTAGGCGACACGTACCATATAGAGCAGGAGGGGGAACCGCTAACAGCCCTGATCGAAGCCCGCGACGTTCTGGCGCACGTACATGTGGCGGACGATGGGCGGCTCGCTCCCGGCACGGGTTCTTACGATTACGTATCCCTCTTCGGAGTTTTACGCGACGCCGGGTACGATGCTCGGGTATCCATCGAGTGCGGTTTCGGCGCGGATTTTGGCGGCGAAGTCACCTACGCGCTCACCCACCTGCGAACCGCCTACGACGCGGCCAATAACGGCGATGTGGAAAGAAGATAGGAGATAGGAGATACGAGATACGAGTTAATACTTCTCCTATCTCCTATCTCGTATCTCGTATCTCCTATCTCCCCGGTACAAAGCAAGACGATGCTGCCGCAAAAACGGGGCGCGTTCCTCGACAACATTGGGCGTAAGCGATAGTTTTGCGCTGGCTTTGTAGTTGAGCAACAGCATCTGCCGCTCAACCGGTTGCGCGAAAGCATATTGCTGCGGGAAAGCGCGAATGTTTTTCAGCGAGTTGACCGCGAACACCAGTCCTGCCACGACAAGGACGCGCCTGGCCCACCGTTCCGTCTGTGCCGAAGTCTGCGTTGCTTCGCGCTGCCGCGCCGTCAGGTATCCCATCACCAGAATCGCAATCCAGAACAATTCTGAAATCGTCAGATACCGTGACGCCATCGCCTGTTTGGCTCCAAAGCCCGCGCGTCCTACCGTGCTGACCAACGCGCTGAGAAGGACGTACAGGGCATACGCGAGGTAGGGCGTCAGGGCTTCAGGGGGAATTTTGCCGTTTTGCCGCAGGCTGCGCCAGGCCAGTATCAGCAGCGCCAGTCCCACAAGGCCCATGCACACGCCAATTACAGGCGTATCCTTGATGCTGATAAACGCGCCGATGTAGCTCAAAAAGTAGGCCGCGAACGTGAACGGGTGGGACAGCGTGTACAGCAGGGGCGGACTGTCGGGCGGCTTGGCGTACTGATAAAAGTAGGAGGCTGCCGTCAACACGGCGCACACACACCAGCCCGCCATACGCGCCCTGAATGTGCTGTCGCGCGTATTCGCCCATAGCGCAAACGCGCCCAGGGGCCAGAAGAGCAGGCCGTTGGCAAAGGAGTAGGTGGCAACCACGCCGCAACACACCGCTCCAATCCACTTTCCCCATGTCGGCGCGGGATGCGTCAGCAAAGCGATGCCGGCCACGACCGCCAGAATGTTCAGGAAAATCGCCAGTTGCCAGCCCCACATCCAGTTTTCACTCTGACGCAGGGAAAACACTACAATGGAAGCGACCGGAAGCAGGCGGAGGAGCGTATCGTCTTTCACGATTTTCGCGGTTTGCCGCAGTTGAATGCCCACTACGCTCAAAATTCCCACCGCAAGCAACAGACTCGTGACCAGTTCCCATCGCAAATCCCAGTGGCTCAAACGCGCCAGACCAAGCATAATCAGGCGTGGAAACAGCAGCCGATGCTCGTTGTGCTGCGCCCATAAATCGCCGAACGCCAGTTGCCCCTGATACGACTTTTGCAGGAGCGGGACCAGCTCCCACTGGTCAAGTATCGGCACGGCAATCACATAATGCAGCGTCAAAAAGGCCAGCAGGGTAAAGCACAGGCAGGGAATAACGAACATCAGGAGAGTTTTGGATGGCGCGCTGCGTTTGTTCATGGAGTGGTATTCGTAAGCGTCTACTTTTGCCCGCAGGTAATGACGAACGTCCCGAACCAGCGTCCCAATCCGACACGCTCCCAGACCCAGTCGCCCGCGTTGTAAGCCGACAGAAACGTGTTGATCAGTTTGGGCGCGACGGCGCGGTAGGGAAGATCGGATTGGCCGCGCTGCTGAATGTGCCGCAAGCCGGCGGTTTCGAATGCTCGATGCAGACTGCGCGGCAGCAAGGGACGCTCATTCGGGCTGACGCCCTGCCGCAGATACAGGGGGCTTTTGGGATGTCGAAACAGCGCCATAGCCGGATGCAGCGCGTTGGGATCGAAGGCGAACGCGAAGCCGCCCGGTTTGAGTACGCGCTGCGCTTCGCGAACGGCCTGCCCGTAGTCGGGAATATGATGCAGGACACTGCTGAATGCCACGACATCGAAGCGGTTGGCCTCGAAGGGCAGTTCACAGGCATTGGCGCGCTGCCACTCATCATCCGGGTAATTGCGTCGCGCAATCGCCAGCGCTTCCTCGGAAAGGTCAATGCCCATATACGAGCGGGCATGCGCAATATAAAGCTGACGCGACTGCCCGGTTCCGCAGCCCACGTCCAGAATATCCAGGGGTGTCCGCGTGGGAACCCAGGCGGCAAAGCGTTGGGCAAGAGTTTGCCAGCCGCGCTCTTTGAACGGATTGAAGTCGCCTTCGCCGCTCACCAGCTTATCGAAATAAGCGCTCTCGGAGCTGGCAACGGCAGAAATCGCGTTGTCGTCTGACCGGCTTGAAGCGGGCGCATTGTCAGTAGATTGTTTTAGCATAGACGTATATTTCCCTCAATTTTAATGAATAATTTTCTGTCGCGTTACTAACAGGGGCATCCGCGATCATTTCAGGGCAGATGCATCCGGCGCCTGCCAGCCATCCGGCAACAGCAGAGCGCGCGTTTCCGCAGGGGAGAGCGGCTGTCGTATTTGAGAAGGACAGGAGAGAATGTCTATTTCGATACGATCCACCGACCACACTCCTTTGCGCGCCTCTTGTTCCACGGCGAAACTGCGAACGCGCCGGTTTGCCACGCCCCCGTACAGGGCGACCACATCTCTGGTAGTTTTCAAAACGGGGTCTATCAGAAAAAATTTCTGCCCCATCGCCGGGATCAAACGATAGCGGACCGACGCGCCATCGTTCATTTCGATACGCGCGAGAACGGGTTTGGGACGCAGGGCCGCGCCGAGTAACTGGCCCGACAGCGATGGTTTCACGCGCAGCGAGATCAAATGCCATTGCGCGTCGTCAGGAAGTGGAACCGCCTCCCAGAAGTGGACTACGCGATGACTTCACGAACGATGTTTTTGCAGGGAACGACGGAGCGACAGCATGGTTTACAGCCGACGGCGCGTTCCGGCTCAGAAGCAGAAACCCTTTTTCTACCGCTACCGGATGGTACTGCTGCCAGAGTACGGACAGGACATCCGCGTCATCCAGCGTGGGTATGCGTTCGTCAATGCTTTCAAGGCGCATCAGAACATAGCGGGGGGCGCGGGCGCCGCGATAAAAATCGCCATTCAGTTTCAACAGCGCGGGGGTGAAGGCGCAGTAACTCTGGTAAACAGGGCGCGGATCGTAGTTCCAGTCGTGCAGGAAGGCGATGAACTGGCTGTAGCCCATGACATCTACGGTAGAATTGCCGACAATGGCGTTGATACGGGGCAGGTTCCATATCTGCGCCTGTTCAGCATAACGCGTTGAGCTGGCGCTGAGTTAAAGTGGGCGCGAACACGTACATCGCGCTTGCAACGGTATGCCGCCAGAAGCCCCCGTTCACTCTGCTGTTCCATTCCAGGGCAACGTTGTTGCCAAGCCAGCAGGCAACAAGACTGAAGGCTAAAAGCGCCCTGCTTTTGCGCGAAAGCGGGCGGTAGGTTCCAGATGCGACCGGCACAAGGAATAAAGCAAACATCATGCTGCCGAAAAACACTCCGGCGTGATCGTTGCGCACGAAGCCATGCTTGAATATCTGCAGCAGGATCACTACAAACAGGATGGCTAAGGGAAGAGAGCGAGTGGTCTTGTCTTTGTTGGCCTGCGCCAGAATATAGAGGAAGGCCGCCATCAGAAGAACGCCTGTAAAAGGCAGAATGTCCCCTACCGTCCAGCCCATCGCCTGCATGTATCCCCCGCTGAGAATTACCATATTCTTGAGGTAAACAGGCAGATCGGAAAGGCGCTGTTTCAACAGGAGCCAGAACAACAAATAGCCGACAACATGGGCCGTCAGCAATATCAGGGAGGAACGGCGGCGCTCCGCGCCGCCGGCGACAAGGACAATCAGGAGGATTTGCGCCGCCATGACAAGAAAATTGAATTTCAGAAGCGATAGCGCGATCAGAGCCAGGGCATCCGGGACAAGGGACAGCGGCTTGCGCGGCTCGCGATCCATCAGATTTGTGGCAATGATCAGCAGGACGATATAATAGATAACATCCGTAACATACGACAGTACAATCGCGGTTGTCAACAGGATGCCGATACGCGCTGACAGGGAGGGATAGCGCCGACAAACCTGCGCTATCTTTGCCGTCGCGAAGCCTGCGAAGATAAGTTCCCACGCCCATTGAAACCAGAAGAGTCGGCTATCGTAAACGTTTCCGTAGAAAAACCCCAGCAGGCCGGAGGGAAACACGTAATCAATACCGGCTCGCAGGGAATGTTCAAGAAAGAAAGCGTTGCAATACTGCCAGGAGACGTCCAGATAGCCTTCGGAAAATACGGGTACAGTGGCATAGTTAATCAGTTGGAGCCACAGGAACACAATAGTCGCGCCAAACAGCAACTGCTTCGGGTCACGAGCATAGCGCCGCCAGGCGAACGCGATAGTGGGAAATGATCTATCGTCGCGGTTGTTTGCCTGTTCGTCTGTCTGGGCCTTATTGAGCGTTGTCATATCCTTAATTCCGTGATGTAGGCGCGGGGATGCGCATGTAGTTCTGCTCCGACAGTCGGCAGTTTACGATTTAGTCAACCAAAAATCTGAAGCGAATACGCGCGGAAGTGTAAGACGCGCAATCGCTGTCAGCGTTTCTGTGTCGCGTCAGCATTACGGAAGATACCCAGATGATACTGCTTCATCACGGGAACTTCCTCAAAAATAACGTAGGTCCACGGCGACGGCAGCAGGCTCGAATAGAGTTCCTGGCGGTCGGGCTGCAGAGGTTCCGTAAGCAGTCGCTGCTGCGCCTCGATCTTCGTGTCGTGCCACTGCTGAAAATTTTGTCGGCTCAACAGGGAGGCGCAGACGAATACGACACCAAACGCGGCCAATGCGCCCATCTCCCTGCCCGGAATCCGACCCCTTCTGCCGACGACCTTGCCGCTATCACTCGCCGCGCGTTCCTCGTTGCCGTAAGCGGGCCGCGTGTCCCCGGTGTTGCCGGATGGCGTGTTTACGGATTCGTCAGGCTCCGGTTGGCGGGCGCTTTGCCGTAGCCACAGGTATGTCAGAATCAGCGTGGAAATCCAAAACAGTTCGGAAATTGTCGTGTAACGCGAGGTGAGTGAGAAGAGGACACTGGATTGTGAGCGGCCCAGGATGGTAAGAAGCCCGCTTGCAAGCGCGTAAGAGCCTGATGCCCAATAGGGCATCAGGAGTTTCCAGTCCACTTGCCTGTTGCGAAGCAACCGCCAGGTTGCCATGCTGAACAACGCGAGGCCGATGCTGCCTGCCGCCAGGGCTGCGTACATTCCGAACACGCCGCCGCTGAATGATCCTAAATAAGCGACAAAAAACACTACGGACTTCAGGAGATGGCGCAAAAATTGAAGGGGCGGAGCGTTGGGGGGCGTGGAATAGCCGTGAAAGTAGACAATAACGGTGAGCAATGCGGTTACTATCCAGGCGATAAGGAACTGTCGCCGTTGTAATTTCGGCGCAAGCATAAACAGCAGGGCCAGGCCCAGGGGCCAGTAGAGCAAGCCATTTCCGAAAGAGAATGTCGCGCCCAGGCCGCAGGCCAGCGCCGCCAGCAGCGTGGTCCAGGTCAGAGCGCGGCGCGTCAGAAGAGCAAAGCCCATTGTCACCATCAGGACGTTGAGGAACATGCACAGCTGAAAGCCCCACAGCCAATTCTCGTATTGCCGCAGCGAAAACACGGCCACAGCAATCACGGGCAGCAGCCACAGCATGGCAGCGTCCCGCATCCTGGTGGCGGTACGCTCGATCTGCCAGGCGTAAACAGCATAGATGCCAATTCCCAGAATAAGACTGGTGGCAAGCTCCCACCGAATGTTCCAACCACTCCAGCGCGCTAATCCCAGTATAATCAGGTTCGGCAGCAGTATGCGATGCTCATTATGCTGCGCCCAAACGTCCATCCAGGTCAGTTCATGGCGCTGCGCTTTGACAAACAGGGATATGCCGAGCCACTGATCGTAGTAGGGCGCGTCCACCGCGTAATGAAACACCATGTACATCAAGAACGCGAAGATCAGGCAGGGTACTCCCCAGGCCAACATCCAGTATTTCCGACTATGGTTTAGCCCGGGTGACTGCCTCTCGTTCTTGTCTGTCATCAAGGTTTCCTTTTCACAGGCAAATGGAGGCATGGAGTCCTCCATTGTCGTCAGGAACGGCCTGCTTCTGCCGCGCAGGCAGGTTACGAAGATACGGACGGCGATGCGGAAGTTTCAGTATCTTTGGCGGACATCGTGTGCTTTTCCAACGTGGTTCGATGGTAGTCCCGCTTGGAAAGCTTCTTCTCCAGATACACGTACAAAACGATGAACAGATAGCGGCTGCCCATCTCTTTGATTTTCAATTTGGACACGCCCACATCGCGATTTGTCCAGGAGATTGGCACGACAGCGTAGTTGTAACCGCGCACGATAGCTTTCAGCGGCAACTCTACGGTCAGGTTGAAGTGGTACGAGATCAGGGGCTGTAGACCGTCCATCACGTCGCGCCGGTAGCATTTGAAGGCGTTGGTGATGTCGTTGTAGGGCAGTCTGAACAGCCGCTTGATGAACCAGTTAGCGCAACGGTTCACATATAACTTGAACTGCGGATAATCAATGATTTTGCTGCCCTTGATAAATCGCGATCCGAACACGCACTCGTAACCCTCGCGCATTTTGGCGTAGTACACGGCGACATCTTGCGGGCTGTCGGACAAATCGGCCATCACGATGCACACGCACTCGCCCCGGTAATTCTCAAGTCCCCGGCGCACGGCAAACCCGAAGCCATGCGGCGGCGTGTTGTTCAGATAGCGCAAAATGGTTGGGTAGCGGCGCGACAAGTCCTGCAAAATCGCTTCCGTGCCGTCGGAACTGTTGTCATTGACCACCAGAAGCTCTATATCGGCAATGCCCTGGCGTTCAAACTCCTCAATGATGCTCACGCAGGTGCGCTCGATGCACCCCTCTTCGTTGTGCGCCGGGATGACCATAGAAAAATAGGGTGTCTGGTTTTCGATTGACATGCGTTGCCTCCAGGAGCCGGGAACGAAGCGCGATAAAATGTCTGCGAGATGAGCAAAAGTATTAGAACTTTATAGTCGCCGTCAATGGCGTTGCGGGCGGCGAACGGGGCGTGATAATCGCTTCAACCTGCGCTTGTTTCCATTGTCCGGGCTGCCCCATGACTTCTACATGAAAACTGCGTATGCGCTTGTCCTGCGAACGTCCATACAACGCCAGCATATCCTGTTCATTTTCCACAAGCGGGTCCAGCAAAAACGCGTCTTGTGACACTTCAGGAATGATCCGATAGCGTCGGGACGAACCATTTTTCATGTTCAAGACCAGAGTAACCGGGGTGGGACGCAGAACCACTCCGCGTAGTATCTCTCGCCATGTCGGCTTGATACGCAGGGAAAGCAGATGCCAGTTCGCTTCATCAGGCAGGGGAACCTCCTGCCCCGCCATAATCGTCTGCCGCGAACCAATCGGACTACCGGATGGTTCGCGCAGGTCCGACTCGGTGGAATCAGGAAAATTTCGCGCCAGCAGCAAGAACCCTTTTTCTGCCATCACAGGATGATAATGGCGCAACAGTTCCAGGAGAGTCGCTCCATCTTCCATCGCGGGCATGTGATCGTCTATGGTGGCAAGCGTGAACAGCACAAAAGCCGGAGCCTGCGCGCCGCTGTAATACGCGCTGTTCAGAGCCTGCAAATACGGCGTATAGCAGGCGTAGCTTTGAAACACGGGACGCGGACGATAGTTCAGGTTGTTCAGCAGCGCGGCAAAGGGTTCGTTTCCGAACACATCCACCGGTTGGCGTTGAACGCGCTGCCGAATGTTGGGCAAATCCCAATCCCTGGCGGATTGGCTGTATTTTGCCTGTAGTTGCGCATCTAGCCGCCAGGGTGTCAGGGCCAGGGCCATTCCCGGCGCGGGATTACGGATCAGGTCAGCGAGCAGAGCGCGGTTTGCCTGGCTGTGATTTACCTGGGCAAAACCGGTCAAACTCAGCAGCGCGCACACAACCAGGCCAACCACCTGGGAACGTGTCAGCGAACGATGCGCGCCAAAATAAACAGGCAGCAACGGGCAAAGCGCCATCAGCAGGCAATAAAAGGTCATCGCGTGGCCGTCATTGCGCACAAACCCCTGCTTCCACATTTGCAGCAGGAGAAACGTCAGCAACGCTCCTCCCCAAAGGCCACGCCTGCCAAACGACCTGGCGACGGGAAACAACGCGGACAGAAGCAGGCAAAGCCCCGCAAATCCCAGCGCGACCCGGAAGGGACTCGCTTCCAGTCCCATCGCGTTATTGTAGCCGCCCGTAATCGAGAGCAGATTACGCAGGCTTTCGCCCAGGCCGGACAAAGGCTGATACAGCCCTACCCACACAACGAGCGAACCAATCATGTACAGCAGCAGGGGCGTTTCTGTTTCCAATGCCGATATGCGGCGGCAATCACAATAACTAGCGCCTGCATCAGAAAGGTGATTTTAACCTGCGAAATCAGAATAAGCGCCAGCGTATTCAGAATATTGAGTGTTTTCTGTCCCGGCTGCGCCTCATCCGCAAACAACAGCATGGAGCTGCCTGTAATCAGCAGAACGGTGTAGCTCACGTCCGGGAACTGAGGAAGCAGGAGCGCGCAGGCAAGCAGCAATCCGGCCTGTCGCCGCCTGTCCGGATACAGCAGGCACATCCGATACAGATTAAAAACCAGGAGGCCGTTGAGCGTCAACTGCCATGCCCAGCACTGCCAGAACAAACCCGCGTCGTAAGTGCTGCTATAGAAGTATCCCAACAGCGTGGTCGGGAAAACAAAATCCGTGCCGACACGAAAATGGTGGCTCAGGAAATAGGCGTTACAGTAGCGCCAGGAACCCTCAATTCTGGTCCCTTTGGAGACATAATCAACGACATACGGCGCCTGTATCAGCCGCAGCCACAAGAATATCGCCAGCGCCGCTATCCAGTTTTCAGGACGTTTGAGGGTTTTCAAACCTGACCCTCACGCGGCTTCTGACCAGCGATCCCTGTTATACGTATAAATCTCGTTCAGAATGTCGGACACGTTTTTAGTGTGCGTCCAGGCCGGGTAGTGCGTTTTGAATTTCGTCATGTCGCTGATGTACCAGATGTGGTCGCCGATGCGGTTGTCGTCCACGTACTGCGTGTGCATTTTATTGCCCGTAATCTCTTCGCACATCTGAATGGCTTCCAGCATGGAACAGTTGCTGAACCGCCCGCCGCCGACATTGTACACTTCGCCCTGGCGCGGGTTCTGATAGAAGTGGTCGAACAGGCTGACAAGATCGTGGCTGTGGATGTTGTCGCGCACCTGCTTGCCCTTGTAGCCGAAGATGCGGTACTCCTTGCCGGTGGCGGCGCATTTCATCAAATAGGCGAGAAAGCCGTGCAGTTCCGCGCCCGAATGTCCCGGCCCTGTCAGACAGCCGCCCCGAAACACGCCCGTGTTCATGCCGAAATAGCGCCCGTACTCCTGCGTCATCACATCGGCGGCCACTTTCGACGCGCCGAATAGCGAGTGCTTGCTGTTGTCAATGGACATGTGTTCGTCAATGCCTTCGGCGTAATAGGGATGTGCCGTGTCAATTTCCCAGCGCGTATCGAGTTCTAAAAGGGGCAGGCGGTTGGGCGTGTCGCCGTACACTTTGTTAGTGGACGTGAAAATGAACACGGCTTCGGGGCAGAACTGGCGCGTGGCTTCCAGCAGGTTCAGTGTGCCGTTGGCGTTCACGGTAAAATCGGTAAACGGTTCGCGGGCGGCCCAATCGTGCGAAGGCTGCGCGGCGGTATGCACAATCAGCTTTACATCAGTGCCGTACTTCTGGAAAATTTTAGAAATCGCCTCAAAATCACGAATGTCGGCGGTTTCATTGGTAAAATTGGGCAGGGAAGCGGTCAACTGACTTAGCTGCCACTGCGTGGACGCTTCCTTACCAAAGAAGTAGCTGCGCATGTCGTTGTCAATGCCCACGACATCCAGCCCTTTCGCGCTAAAATATCGCACCGCTTCACTGCCAATCAAGCCGGCGGAACCGGTCACTATCGCTACTGCCACTATTTGCCTCCCATAAACTTCTGGAATTGCGCCTGATGCGCGTCCAGCCAGTGAAAAATATCCGTCAAAATCGTTTCAGGATCGCGCGTCGGCTTCCAGTCGAACGTGGATTCCGTCGCGCCATTGTCGGTGACGTACCAGATCACGTCGGCGGGACGGTCTACGGCGTCGGGCGTAACCTCAACGGTTTTGCCTGTAATTTGCTGGCACAGGCGCGTGGTTTCCAGCAGCGACAGGCTACCGTTCGCGCCCCCACCCGCATGGAACACCTGCCCCCGGTAATTGCCGATGACCGCAATCTGCTTTGCGATCAGGGCGGTCAGGTCGGCAACATGCAGCAGGTCGCGCACCTGTTTGCCCCTGCCGCCAAAGCCGATGTATTTCAGGTTTTTGCCGAAAACGTGCTGCGCCAGCCAGTACGTGAACACGCCTTGATCCACTTTGCCCAATTGCCAGGGACCGGCAACCACGCCGCACCGGTTGATGATGCAGGGCAAGTCGTACTGGCGGCTGTACTCCTGAAGGATGATTTCGGATGCCAGTTTGGTCGCGCCGTACAGAGAACGCGCCCCATCCAGCGGAAAATTCAATCCAACGCCGCTCGCGCTGACGCCGGGTTGATTATCAGCATATTCAAAGCGAGTTTCACCCTCGTTGAAATGCAGTTTGTTGAGCGCGGGATAGGGATACACGCGGGATGTGGATAAAAACAGTATGCCCATGCCGCGCTGTCGGGCGAACTCGAAGCAGTGGAGCGAGCCGACGAGATTGTTGTTGAGCATGTACGTGGCGTCCGCGCCCCGCGTTCCGACAAGAACGGACGGTTCCGCGCTGCACTCGATCATGATGTCGAAGTCGCCTGCTATCCGTCCCAAATCTTCCGGGCTGCGAATGTCGCCGTGCGCGAACCGGCAGCCATGCTCCAGAATTCGCGCCAGCAGAACTTCCGAGCCGCGCCGCGAAAGGTTGTCAAAGCAGGTAACGGCATGTCCCTGTTCCGCCAGCGCAACTGCCAGATTGGAGCCGATAAAGCCGCATCCACCCGTAATCAATAAATTTGACATAAAAAGTTATACCCTGCAAACGCGCGTTTTCGCGACATAAACCTGAAATCTCTGTAGGAAAAACATTCCGAAGAGGCCAGTCTATTCTCTTGACATGGAGAAACACAATACATTCAGAATACGCCTGAAGAGTTACTTGCAAGATTCGTGCCAATGTCGTTAGAATCGGCTCTAATTTGAAAATTATGTGAAATTTACGGGAGGGCAGGAAAAGGAACGAAGGAAAACCGCGCCGCAGCAATCAAATTGCCTGCTTTCTTAGCCTAGCAGGATTCAGGCAGTGACACTTGAATTGTATCGGATTTTGCATCCCTCAGTTGTGCAAGTAGCAAGAAACCGCAGACAGAAGGCAGTTTTCTGTTGCGGGTTCTTGTTTTCTGCTATTCGCGTTCATTCGCGCGGTTTCGCGGCTAACCTTTTTCCTGACTCTCTTTTTTATGCGGCACGATGCGCAGGCCGAGTTCCTGCAACTGCGCTTCGTCCACGTCGGAGGGCGCGTCCATCAGCGGGTCAAAGCCCGCTCCCATTTTCGGGAACGCCATTACTTCGCGGATGTTCGGCTCATCCAGCAGGTTCATAATCAGGCGGTCAATGCCCGACGCGAACCCTCCGTGCGGCGGCGCTCCGAAAGAAAACGCTTCCAGAATGTGCGCGAACCGCTCCTGCTGCTTTTCCTTGCTGATGCCCAACAGGTCGAAAACCCGCGCCTGTATGTCGGGGCGATGGATACGAATACTGCCCGACGCCGATTCCTGCCCGTTGCACACAAGGTCGTAACACTGCGCCCGGATTTTGCCCGGATCGGTGTCGAAGTATTGCAGATGCTCCTCGTAGGGCATGGTGAACGGGTGGTGTTCCGCGTCCCAACGCTGCTCGTCCTCGTTCCACTGCACGAGCGGAAAGTCTGTGACCAGGCAGAACGTCAGCTTGTTCGGGTCGCGCAACCCCAAACGCCGCCCGATTTCAAGCCGCAGCCGCGACAGGACATTGGCGACAACCGACTTTTTCGGGTCGGCGATGATGCCGATCAGGTCGCCCGTCTCCGCCTCACACGCCGCGAGTACCTGCTCCAACTGCTCCTCGGTCAGAAACTTGGCAATCGCGGATTTCACGCCGGATGAAAGCGGAGTCGCGTTCCGGTCGGTTACGGCAATCGTCGCCAGTCCCTTAGCGCCGAACTCCTTGCAGAATTCGCCTAGCGTGTCCACTTCCTTGCGCGACAGGCTTGCGCCGCCGGGATAGCGAACGGCCTTGATTTGCCCGCCACCCTCCAATGCCGATTGAAACACGCTAAAACCCGATGCCGCCACAATGTCGCCCAGATCCACCAGCGTCAGGCCGAAGCGCATATCCGGCTTGTCGTTGCCGTATAAGCGAAACGCCTCGTCATACGTCAGGCGCGGAAACGGCGTGACCATCGTTTTTGTACTGACCCGGCTGACCACTTCCGTTGTTACCTGCTCGATGATCTGCAACACGTCTTCCTGCGTCACGAACGACATTTCCACGTCGAGTTGGGTAAACTCCGGCTGCCTGTCCGCCCGCTGCGCCTCGTCGCGGAAACAGCGCGCGATCTGGAAATACCGTTCGCAGCCGGCCACCATCAGCAGCTGCTTGTACTGCTGCGGCGATTGGGGCAGGGCATAAAACTGCCCCGGCTGAAGGCGGTACGGAACCAGATAATCCCGCGCGCCCTCGGGCGTGCTTTTGGTGAAAATGGGCGTTTCGATTTCGAGAAAGCCCTGCGCGTCCATCACGTCCCGAATGATTTTAATGGCTTTGTGCCGCAATTCGAGCATCTGGTACATTTTGGGACGGCGCAGGTCAATATAGCGATGCTTCAGGCGCAGAGTTTCGTCTACGTTGACCATCTGCTCTTCGTCGCTGACCGGAAACGGCAGGGTTTTGGAAGCGTTCAGCACGTCAATGGACTGCGCCGCCACTTCGATTTCGCCCGTTGCCAGTTTGGGGTTTTCGCGTCCCGGCGCGCGTTTTCGAACCACGCCGCGCACACTCAGCACGGTTTCGCTGCGCAGGCTGCCGGCAAGGGCGACCAGTTCGGGAACGTCGTTTTTATCAATCACGACCTGCACCAGTCCGGTTCGATCCCGCAGGTCAATGAAAACCAGATCGCCGAAATCGCGCTGCCGGTGAACCCATCCGTTGAGCGTCACTGTAGTGCCGTCATTTGCCGCCGTGAGCGCGCCACAGTTGATGGTACGCTGCCAGTTGCCTGCCATTGCAACCTCCTGTTGAAAATAGTATAGATAGGACAGCGCAACCGCCGGAGAGGTTGCGCTGTCAAGCCAAAAGACTTGAAAATAGCCGCGAATACACGCGAATGAACGCGAATAATTTGTTTGCCTGTCCGCGTTCTGTTATTGTATCTGATTTTACCGGTTTCTGTCCACAGCCAAAACTTCTCCAACTTCTCAAAAAAGGCAGGGATTCCCGTTTTTCGCGGCGAATAGAATAATAGCGCGCAAGATTTCTAATGATTGAAGTGAGTACAGTTGTTATGAACGATACGCCACCAATGGATGAGCCGTCTCCGCCTTTCACAGCCTATGTGGGCAACGAACCCTACATTATTGTCAGCCACGCGCCGGAAGACCGCGCCCTTGTATACCCGGAACTGTTGCGTCTGCATCAGGCAGGGTATCGCGTGTGGTACGACGACGGCACGGCAACCGGGGACGCGCGAACGGCTGCGGTAGAAACGGCGATCCTGAACTGTTCGCTGTTCCTGGTATTTGTCTCTCCCCGTCTGGCCGGATTTGGAAACGCACGCCATGAAATCCAACTTGCCGTTGACGAGGCCAGGCCGATTGCAGCGGTGTATCTGGAGCCGACGGAACCCAAACCGGTCTTGAAACGGCTGTTACACGATCAGACATCGCTTCACCGCCATGCATTGAGCGAAGCCCTGTACCATGAGGGACTGCGCCGCGTGCTGCCGGAAGCAACGCAGGCGCAGACGCCGTTTGACGCCTATCTTGGCGAGAAGCCGTTCATTTTCGTCAGTTACTCGCATAAGGACAGCGCCCTTGTGTTCCCGCAAATCCGGCGACTGCATCAGGCGGGCTATCGTATCTGGTACGATCAGGGCATTCCCATCGGAAGCAACTGGCGCGGTTCCATCGGGGACGCGCTGGAAAAGTGCGCCGTGTTTTTGTTGTTTCTCACGCCTCGCGCCGCTGCTTCCGTTGAGGTGTTCGCGGAAGTGTACATAGGGTTCGAGCGGTGGAAGAAAAGCGGACAGAGCAACGCCTGTCACTTTGTAGTGGTGTATCTGGAGCCGACACCCTTGCCCGCCCGCTGGTACTTTCTCCACCAGGTACAAGGGCTGCTGCCGTATCAGGTTCCGACAACGGCCTACCGGCGGGCGTTGGACAACGCGTTGGATACGGTAAAGGGAATACGGGGTGGCGACCATGCGCCGGAGCCGATAGCGGCAGGGATAATCTCTACAGATACTCCGAAATCGGTTGAGCCAGAAGAGTATGAAGTTACCGATGTGCCGCCTTTGCCTCCTATGTCTATGCCTGCTGTCGTTCCTCCGTCTTTCCCGAAGCAATGGGTCAAGCCACGCCGCAAACTCAATGTGAGCGTGGCAGGCCATTTCAGTTCGATAACGCCGAAAAACGCCCCTGCCGGGGATAGCGTACCTGTGCAAAGTGTGCCGGAGCCGTCGAAACTAAACCCGGCGACAAAGCTCAATCCCAAAGACGGCGCGGAGATGATTTTGATTCCCGCAGGCGAGTTCCTGATGGGTGACGACGGCCTGAAATATAATCCACGCCATACCGTAAATCTGGATGCCTACTACATCTACAAAAATCTGGTGACAGTGGCACAGTACCGCGAGTTCTGTAACAGCACACATCGTAAAATGCCGGACAAGCTCAGTGGGTATTTGGGGAGTAAGCGAGTTGAGTTGGACTGGAAGGACGACCATCCGATGGTGAATGTGGATTGGGAGGACGCGAGCGCTTACTGTAAGTGGGCGGGCGGGTATTTGCCGACAGAAGCGCAGTGGGAAAAAGCGGCGAGGGGCGTGGATGGTCGTAAATATCCCTGGGGCAATGAATGGGACAATAGCCGCTTACAGTGTTCTAACAAGAGTTACGGCGATGCAGGCCGCACGGCTCCGGTAGGTAGTTTCCCAGGCGGAGCAAGTCCCTATGGCTTATTGGACATGGCCGGAAATGTCTGGCAGTGGTGCGCGGACTGGCACGTCGCTGATTACTACAAAAACCTGCCGAATAAGAACCCACAGAGGCCAGAGCGGGCCAGGTCCCGCGTCGTGCGGGGCGGCTCGTGGCGCCTTCCCTACACTGATACTTTAAACTTCCGCGCCGCATACCGTTTCAAGCACGAGCATGTATACAGGAGTGCTGAGGTCGGGTTTCGTTGCGCCTCAGAGGTGTGAACGCCCCGGCTATGGGCGTTCCGCCAACCGGTCTGCGACCGGGGATTCATTTTGTTGCTGCGCCAACCAGCCTGTACCATCTAAATCTTTTTGCCGGATACGCAGGCCTGCGGCCAATTGCCCTGCGGACGAAAAACTCTCAGCGTATATATGCCTCAGTGCATTGAGTCGGAGTAAACCGTCTGCTACCGCAACCAATTGAGCAGGTTTCAAGACATGAACAAGCCTCATACTCTATTCCTCGTCCGCAGGACGATTGGCTGGATGCCTGCATGTCCGGCATTTTGTATGCCGGTTTACGTAGTAGGCTTTGCTTGCATTATCATTGCAGGCTGCGCGCCATCGAAACCGGCTGCCGAACAGCCGGACGGTCAGGCATTATATACAACCTATTGCGTCAGTTGTCACGGCGCGGATGGGCGTAATGACCGCAGCGGCGCGACCCCGGCCATGCGCCTGAGCGCGGCCAACGCGCTTTCCTCGTCAGATTGGAACCATCTTGTTTTGACCGGGCGGGGACAAATGCCGGCTTTCCAGAACCGCCTTTCGTCTGCTCAACTAGAGGCTCTACGCGCCTATGTTCAACAATTGACCGTAACCCCGTAACTCTTCAGCCCCTGCTCGAAGAGCCTATCCCAATAAGTGTGGTCTCCGCGTCTGAAAGACGCTTGCACTTTCCTGCCGGGTACTTTCAGTACCCGGCCTATGGCGATAGGCTCTTAAAGCAATATTAATCTCTTCCCCTACTTTTTTCGGCGAGAGGTTAAGGTATGCCAAATCTATGCAGGAATTTACGCGGTTTATGCGTAATAGCAGGATTGGCGAACAGCGCAGGTTTCGTTTTCAACAGCTTACACGTTCTTAATCTGGCCGCTTTGTCGCTCCACGTATCGGTTTGCCTTGATGCAATCTCTTCAGGTTGTCTTCTTTAGAGGTATCTATGAACCACGATTCCATGCCATTGCCGTCCAGCGCGGGCGGGTTCTGGCTGCAATTTGTCCAGTGGCTTGCCGGCAACGGCTACGCGCCCCACAGCGGTTGCTTTCTGGGCGACCATATCTGGGTCGGAGCGTATGTGGGAGCCAACTGGGTGATCGCGCTGGCGTATGCCCTGGTTTCCCTGCTCATCTGGCAGCGCATGAAGCGCACGTCGCACATTCCCCGCACACTCATGGGCAACGCCCTGCTCGGCATTTTTGTCACCTGCTCGGGCGGGCATTTCCTGGCGGGAATCACCACAGTGCTGTGGCCCGGATACCGCTTTGAAACGATGTGGCACTGGCTGACGACTATTCCCGCCTGGATATTTCTCGCCCATCACAACAAGTTTTCCCTGATTGTGGAAGGCCCGCACATGATCGCCGAGTTGCGGGAGGAATTATCGCATAAAAACAGCGAACTGAACACGCTGTACGAGCAGGTCAAGGAAGTGGATCGCCTGAAGTCGGAGTTTTTCGCCAACGTCAGCCACGAACTGCGCACCCCGCTTGCTCTGATACTGGGGCCGATCAGCAACGTGCTGGCCGGGGATAATCTCACCGACACGCAGCGCCGCGACCTGGAAGTGGTTTCCCGTAACGCCCGAACCGTCCTTAAACACGTCAATGACCTGCTGGACATCGCGCGCATGGAAGCGGGCAAAATGAAGGTACGCTACGCGGAAGTAGATTTGGCGCAAACCGCCCACGTCCTCGCGTCCCATTTTGAGTCCGTGATTGCCGAACGCGGCTTGACCTTTACGCTGGACGCGCCCCCGACGCTGGTGGCGCAGTTGGACGGCGACAAAATGCAGCGCGTCCTGCTGAACCTGTTCTCCAACGCGGTCAAGTTCGTTCCCGCCGGGGGGCAAATCGTTTGCCGAATGGCTTATGAGGATACCGATGTCGCCATTGAAGTGCAGGACAACGGGCCGGGCGTTCCCGATGAGCTGCGGGAAGCCATTTTCGACCGTTTCCGGCAGGCGGACGCTTCCGCCACGCGCCAACATGAGGGAACCGGATTAGGGCTTGCCATCGTCAAAGATTTTGTTGAATTGCACGGGGGAGCCGTTACCCTGCGCGAGGCTCCGGGCGGCGGCGCGTTGTTTCGGATGCGGATTCCCATTTTCGCGCCGGAGGGCGTGACGGTAACTCCACCTGCCGATGAAGCTGGCGATAGCAAGAATACAACACGGACGGAAAATCCTAACGTTGATGTGGGAACAAGTGACGGACATTCGATAGCGACGGATAATGCCGCCGGGGAGGTTGCCGAAGGCGTGCCGTCCGCTCCTCCCGGTCATGGCTCGGCGTGGAATGTGGTCGCGTCGGTTCCGGCTTCCGCGCTACCCGGATCGCTCGACAATGTGATGATACAAACGCTGGACGAGCTGCGGGCGCGGGAAGAAGCCGAAGCCATTACGCAGAATACGGGGCAGCCGCTGGTTCTGATCGTGGAAGACAATCGCGAAATGAGCCGATTTATTTCGCAAACGTTGTCGCCCGCGTATCGCACTGAAGCGGCGTACAATGGCGAATGAGGGGCTGGAACGCGCATTGGAACTGCGTCCCGACCTGATATTGAGCGACATTATGATGCCGGGTAAAAGCGGCGATCAGATGGTGGCGGAACTGCGGACGCACCCGCAACTGGATAATCTGCCGATTCTGCTGCTGACCGCCAAAGCCGATGACGACCTGCGGGTTCGCCTGCTGCGAACCGGCGCGCAGGACTATCTGATGAAGCCGTTCGCGCCCGAGGAATTGCGCGCCCGCGTGACCAATCTTGTCGCGATGAAACGCGCTCGTCAGACCCTGCAATCTGAAGTCGCCACGCAGCAGCAGAGCCTGGAAATGCTGGCGATAGAGGTGACGGACCGGCAAGCGCGCGCTGCAAATCGCTCTTCAGGAAGCGCAAACCGCGCGCCTGTCGGCGGAACACGCGCGGGAGGAGGCGCAGCGACACGAAAGTATGGTGGAGCGGCGCAACAAACAGTTGCTTGTCGCCATTCAGGAGGCGCACCACCGCATCAAGAACAATCTGCAAAAGGTGTCCGCGCTCATCGAAATGGAACTGGACGCCTGCGGCGACGCGGTTCCCTCCGAAGCCGTGCGCGCCCGCCTGTATCAGATCAAAGCCATCGCCATCGTGCATGACCTGCTGACGCAGGATACGGACTTCAACGAGGTGGATGCCGGGAACGCGCTCCAGCGGCTGGTAGACCTGCTGCAAGCCACTTACCGCAGTATTCCGGGCGCGCTGCCGCTGGAACTGGACGCCGACACGCTGGTTGTCCCGGCCAAAGTCGCCATTTCGCTTGCGCTGATTGTCACGGAACTGGTCAGCAACGCGCAGCAGCACGGTCAGCCGATTTCCAATGCGCTGCCGGCTAATGCCGCGCCATCTCGTCTTTCATCTAAATCTGCCCGACTGGAACGATCTCAGGAGCCAAAGCCACAAAATGCCATCCTCATCCAATTGCGCCATAGCGAAGGCCAGGCCGTCCTCGTCGTCACCGACCCCGGACGGGGCTTCGCGCCCGACTTCAACATCTTCCACGACGCCAATCTTGGCCTCGAACTCGTCCGCACCCTTACGGAAAGCGACTTGCAGGGCCACCTCGAGTTCGGCGCGGGAACCAGCAACCCGGGAACGGAAACCGACCCGGCAGGCGACACCGGCTACATCAGTCCGGCGGCTTCCAATGGTTCAGGCCAGCCAGTCCGGTCCGTCACAGCCGGGGGGGGGCGAGTCGCCATCACCTTCCCTGAATATCCTGACGCCGCTTGAAAGCGTGGAGAGTATTACGACCGGGCCGCAGATAACTCTGGAGGAGGCGCGGCGGGAACTCAACGGCAGGCGCGTTATCATCGTGGAGGACGAGGGCGTCACGCAAATGCAACTGCGGCGCACTCTTACCCACGCCGGTCTGGTGATTATCGGCACGGCCATCAACGGGCGCGACGGGTCGGAACTGGCCCTGCGCGAACGCCCCGACATCGTGCTGATGGATGTGCGTATGCCCATCATGGACGGCATGGAGGCCACGCGGCGTATTCTGGCCGAAGCGCGGCTGTGCATCGTGATGCTGACGGCTTTCAGTGACGAGGAATACCGTTCGCAGGCCGCCGATCTGGGCGTCAGCGGCTATGTCATCAAACCCGTCACCAGCGACATGCTGTTGCCCCTGATGCTGCAAGCCCTGCGCGCGTTTGAACAGGAGAGTAAGTAGTTGATAGTTGATAGTTGATGGAAAGGTGGGAGCTATCAACTACTTACTACTTACTACTTACTTCACTCACCTTACGCAGGCGAGCAGTTTGTAGTCACAGATTTGCTGTTGTTGACGGTAGAATAGTGTCATGGACAAACAACTTCTGGACCTTTACTCAGACTATCTCCTTTGTTCGTTCGGCCTGACTACCGCGACGGGCCTTTCCACCCTGCTCGACGGCGCGATTAGCCACGACAAGATCACGCGGTTCTTGTCAGGACGTGACTTCACTTCTTCGGACCTGTGGCATCTGGTCAAACCCTTGGTACGGCAGGTACAATGTGAAGACGCAGTTCTGGTCTTCGATGACAGCATCGAAGAAAAACTCTATACGGATGAAAGCGAACTCATTTGCTGGCATTGGGATCATTGCTTCAACCGCAACGTGAAGGGCATCAACATTCTGACCTGTTTGTATCGCGCGCCCACTGCCGCTCTGCCCGTTGCCTTCGAGTTGATCCAAAAGTCGGCTTGGGAAACGCATAAGAAGACGGGCAAACCCAAGCGAGTGTGTCCCAAGACCAAGAACGAATACCTGCGCGAGATGGTGGCGCAATGTCAGAAGAACCAATTGCCTTTTCGCTATGTCCTGGCCGACGCTTGGTTCAGCGCGGCAGAAACGATGATGCACCTCAAAAACGAAGGCAAAACCGACTTTATCTTCCCGATTAAGGCCAACCGCAAGGTGGCTTTGTCCCAGGAAGACAAGTTGGCAGGCCGCTATATGCCCGTATCCTCGCTTTGCTGCGAAGCGGACGCCGTATTGAACATCTGGCTGGAGGGGGTAAACTTCCCCCTTCTGCTGTGTAAGCAGGTCTTTACAAACAAGGACGGCAGCCAGGGCGTTCTCTATCTCGTGACGAGTGACACGACGTTAAGCGGTTGCGACATCCAGACGATCTACCAAAAACGGTGGAAAGTGGAAGAGTATCACAAATCGGTCAAGAGCAATGCGAGTTTCGCCAAGTCGCCGACCAAAACTATTCGGACCCAGAGCAACCATATCTTCGCCTGTTTATGGGCGTATGTGAAGTTGGAAAGTCTGCGTTTGCAGACGCGCTTGAACCATTTTGCGATGAAAGGCAGGCTCTACAAAGCGGCCCTTGCCAGCGCCTACCGCGAACTACAACTGCTCAAAGGCATGAGTGCGCCTGCGTAAGGTGAGTTACTTCAGGAAACTTGTTTGGCAACAACCGACATTCTTATCATCGGGGCGGGACCGGCCGGGTTGCAGGCGGCTTGCAGCGCGCAGGAACTCGGATTATCGCACCGGATTGTGGACCGGCGCGGGTTGGCGCACTCGTTTGTGGAGTATCCGCAAAACCTGCGCTTCTTTTCGCCGCCGGATGAGATGACCGTCGGGGGCGTACCCTTGCCTATGCGCGGCGGCGACAAGCCCACCCGCGAGGACATTCTGCCCTATTTCCGGGCAGTCGCCGCGTACAAGCGGTTGAACTTATCCCTGTGGGAGTCCATTACGCGCGTTCGGCGCGAGGGCGGAGTGTTTGTGGTTCAGACGCGGCTGGAACCTAACCATGACGAGGAGCGCGTGTACTATGCCCGAACCCTGTTGCTGACTTCCGGCGTGTGGGATGTGCCGAACCGCCTGAACTGCCCCGGCGCGGACTTGCCGCACGTTTATTCCCGCTTCCATGAGCCGACCGAGTATTTCGGCATAGATGCGCTGGTTGTGGGCGGGGGCAATTCCGCCGTTCACGCCGCCCTTGCTCTGTCGGAAGCCGGAGCGCGCGTCACTTATGCCATGCGCCGCCCGCCCGCCGAGTATCAGAGTCATTTGCGCCCGTTCGTGGTGCGCGACCTGCAGTTTGCCGTAGACGATAAAAAGGTGAACCTGCATACGGGCGTCAGCGTCGCCTGCATCGAACCGCAGCAAACGTGGCTTCAGCCGTTTACCTACGACGCGGAACATCCGCATCGGGGACAGGCGAATGGCGAACCGTACTCCGTACCTGCCCGCTTCGTGTTCGCCGTCATCGGGCAACGCGCCGACACCCGCTTTTTCGACCATCTCGGCCTGTGCGTGGAACCGGACGGACGCCCCGCCCGCGATCCCGAAACCTTTGAAACGAGTGTGCCGAATATCTACGTGGCCGGTTCCCTCGCGGGCGAAAAAATAGACATCATCATCCGGGCGCGCGAACAGACCGCGCAAGTGGTACGAACGATTGCCGACCGTCTCAACTCTGCGGCGAATGTTGAGTGTTGAAATTTCCCACTATGAATCGCGTCGGTATGAGGTATACATGGCACACGATCAATTGTTCAAGGAACTGCTGCGAGCGTTCCTGCCCGAATTCATGCTGTTGTTCTATCCCGATGTAGCCGCGCGCCTGAATTGGGTGGAGGCGACCTTCCCGAACGTGGAACTGTTTACCGATGTGCCGGAAGGCAGCGTCCGCCGCGCCGATACCATCGCCATCGTTCCTACATTTGATGGTGAGCCGGAACTGGTCTTGATCCATGTGGAAACGCAAGCGGTACGACGGGGTGAAGTACGCTTTCGCATGTTCGAGTATTACATGCTGCTGAGGTTGCGCTACAAACTGCGCGTGTTCCCGATTGTCCTCTACATTGTGCCGGGAACGGGCGGTATTACCTACGAGACGTATGTGGAGAGTTTGTTCGAAAAGGATATTCTCACCTTCGAGTATGCCGCCGTCGGCTTGCCGGAACTCAAAGCCGAGGATTACATCGAAAGCGACAACCCCCTTGCTCCGGCATTAAGCGCCCTGATGCAGCCGCTTTCCCTCGGACGCGCCGCGCAAAAGCTTGTGAGTTTGCAGCAGGTTATCAGCAGCGGAGTAGATGAAGCGCGGCAAGTGCTGTTGACGAACTTGATTGAGACGTATCTCACCTTGAATACGGATGAAGAATCGGAGTATGAAAGCCTTGTCTCACAATCTGAGGAATCGGAGGTAGCAGAAATGGTAGATTTATTTGAAGAGCGCGTCATGGTCAAGAAAGCGCGAAATGTGCTTCTGAAACAGATGCGCGTCAAGTTCGGAGAGTTGCCCGAACAGGCCGAAATTAAAGTGCGTAGTATCACCAATGAGGAGTTGCTGGATACTTTGTTAGAGCGTTTTGTGACGGCTGAGACGCTGGCGGACATGAAACTGGAAGAAGCGTAGCCGACGGGCAGAAGTTGTACCCTGTAGAACAAAATCAACCATGAATCCATCTACCCTAAACTTACATGATCTTGTCAAACCGCCGAAAGCGCTCGGGTTTCGCGCAGACTATTTGCAAGCCGCCGATGCGATGCTGCAAAAGGGCGTTACGGATCATCTATACTCTGCCGTCACGTACCTTATCGTTCGGCATGGCATGATTGCGGCGCAGGGGGCGCATGGTATCGCGCAACCGGACGCAATCCCGCCCCTTCCCGCCACGCTCGATACCATTTTCGATATGGCCTCGATTACCAAAACGTTCACGGCTACCCTGCTGCTGCAATGCGTGGAGGAGGGCCGCCTGCATCTCAATCAGGAGGTTCGGCAAATTCTGCCCGAAGCCGACAAAGCGCCGATTGGCCCGGTCGCCATTCACTATCTTGCCACCCATACCAGTGGCCTGCCCGCGTGGAAAGCCGTGTACAAAACCGAAAACGGCGAACCGCTGGCGCAAATCCTCGCCACGCCCCTTGCCCACCCCACCGGCATGAACTATCTGTACAGCGATTTAGGCTACATTACCATCGGTTATATCGTGGAGCGGGTGTTGGGCAAGCCGTTGGATGTTCTGGTTCAGGAGCGCATTTTCAAGCCATTGGGTATGTCGAGCAGTGGTTACAATCCCGCGCCCGCCCTGTATCCCCGTATTGCCGCAACAGGCCGAAGCGATCTGAAGGACGGCATTCGCGCACCTTCAAGTCGCTTTGTCGGCGATGTGCATGACCCCAACGCGCATGGCATGAAAGGCGTGGCGGGACACGCGGGCATTTTTTCCAGCGCGCCCGACATGCTGCGCTTCATCCTGTCCTTCCGGCACGAAACCAACGCCGATCATTTAGGATTGCCGCCCGTCCTCGGCCCACTTGCCCGCCATCTCGCTGCCACCTGCCAGACCGACCCGACCAAGCCCGACATCAACGCCCACACTATTGGCTATTTCGCGTATCCTAACGGCTATCTGCCCAAAGGCGATCTGTTTTCGGAACGGACGTTCGGGCATTCGGGCTTTACGGGAACCCTCATTATGTACGACCCCGATGTAGACGTGACTCTGCTGATGCTGACCAATCGCGTCGTCTATGAAACGGAAAACGATGGGAACGGATTGCTGCGGATGCGCCGCCTGTTCGCAAACGCCATCGCCGGGGCAATAAGTAGTTAGTCAACCACCCGCTACGCTAGAGACACAGAGACACAGAGGGAACCAATTCGAGGGGAGGAGAAGAGAGAAGTACCGTAAAAAGTACGCATCTTCTCTTTCTCGCATTGTCTTTTCCTCTGTGTCTCTGTGTCTCTAGCGTAGCGGGTGGTTAATTAACTGCTGCTTTCGGCTGATCCACCCGACTCCAGGCGAGCAACGCGCCTGTGATGACAAACGCAATAACGGCGTTCAGGCGCACGGCGACAGGCGCATGAAGATGTTCCGCGAGAGTGCCGATTTCCAGACCGCCAATCGAAAACAGGCCGTTGAACACAAGGGAATAGACCGCCATCACCCGCCCGCGCAACTCGTCGGGAACCTCCTCCTGCACTTTAATCTGCGAACTGATGCCGAACACGATCATGGCGAAGCCGCTCAACACCAAACAGGCGAGCGCAACCCAGTACAGCCCCGCCCACGACAGCAGCAGAAGAGACAGGCAGAACAAAGCCGCGCCGCCGTACACCTTCATTTTGCTCGAAACCCGCGTTCCCACCCACGCCAGAGCCAAACCCGCAAGCGCCGCGCCCAAGTCCGTTCGCCGCCATCATCGCGCTATATCCCCGCGAACCCACGTTATACATATCCGCGAACACGGGAAACAGCGTGGAAAGCGGCCATGTGAAAATACTGGCCGAGCCGATGAGCAGCATCACGCGCAAAATGCTGTGATTGTCCCGAATATAGCGGAAGCCATCCAGAACCGAGCCGCGATTTTCCGCAGGGGAAAACGGCGGCAGGTGTATCATCAGCAGGGAGATAATCACGGCGATGAAACTCACGCCGTTGAGGAAAAAACACGCGGACGAGCCGACTTTGACCAGCACAATTCCGGCGAGAATCGGGCCAAGAATACGAGCCACATTAAAGCGCAGGGAATTGAGCGCAATCGCGTTGCCCAACAATTTGCGGTCGTCCACCATGTCCACGACGAACGCCTGTTGCGCGGGCATATTGAACGAGTTGACAATCCCCGACAAGCCCGAAATCACGGCGATATGCCACGCCTGAAGCGAAATGGGAGAAACATGGGACGCGAGGAGGGCAAGAACAAAGGCGAGCAGCATGGCAATGGTTTGCGTCCACACCAGAATTACGCGGCGCGAATAGCGATCCGCGATTTGCCCGCCCCATACGGCAAATACGACAAATGGAATCGCGTTCGCGCCGGATACAATGCCCAGCCACTTCGGGGAGTGCGTCACTTCCCAGACGAGCCACTTCTGGGCCACGTCCTGCATCCAGGTTCCCGCGACCGAAATCAGTTGCCCGTAGAAGAACAGCCGGAAATTGCGGTACGTCAGGGCGTGAAACATTCCCGGCTTCAGATCACTCATAGCGCAATGCTTCTATCGGGTGCAGGGCGGCGGCTTTGCTGGCCGGGTAGATGCCGAAGAAGATACCGATACCACCCGAGACGACAAGAGCCGCGAGAACAGCGGTGGAGTTCACAACCGTATTCCAGCCCGCGATGCGCGATAAGATGGCTGCGCCGCCCACGCCCAGGCAGATGCCAAGCAGCCCGCCAAGCAGGGAAATAATCGTCGCTTCGATGATAAACTGCATGGAAATGTCGCGGGGCGTGGCTCCAATGGCTTTGCGAATTCCGATTTCTCGGGTTCGCTCCGTGACCGACACGAGCATGATGTTCATAATGCCGATGCCGCCGACGACAAGCGAAATGACAGCAACCGCGCTTAAGCAGAGTGGTCATAGTTCCGGTCACGCTCTGCTGCGATTCCATCAGTTCCGTCTGGCTGCGGATGTTGAAGTCGTCGTTATCGGGGAACGGCGGCTGCAAATGGTGGCGGTTACGTAGAAAAGCGGAAATCTGCTCCTGCGCAAGCGGCATCATCTTCTGGCTTGTCGCGCTGATAGCGACAAAGTTGAGGAAGCGACGGTTCAAAACGCGATTCATGGCCGTTGTAATCGGAATGATAATCACGTCGTCCTGATCCTGCCCCCATGCGCCCGACCCTTTGGGTTTCAGCATACCGATGACATGAAAGCCGATGCGGTTCAAAAGAATATCTTTGCCGGTCAAATCAATACTGGCATCGCCGAGCAGTTTTTCCGAAACGCTATGTCCGACCACGCAGACCTTCTGGCTGCCCTCCTGCTCATTTTCCGTAAAGAACCGTCCGCTGTCCACATCCGCGTTGCTGACTTGCAGGTATTCCACTGTGGAGCCGGTGATATTGGTGTTGGCGTCTTTGTTTTCCAAACGCACCTGCGCATTACCGCGCACCTGCGGGGCCACTGCCGCCACCGCTTCCGGAAAGTTTTTCGCGATCAAGTTCGCATCAAGGAGCGTCAGCGTGGAACCGCCACCACCTCCGCCGCTTGTGGAACCTGTTGCTGTCGCGCCGCTGGACTTCGTAACCGCATTGATGCGGATATGCGACTGCCCCGGCCAGATGGAAAGCTGATTGGTTCCTAACTGGTTAATGGTTTCCGTCACGCGCTGCGTCGCGCCCTGCCCGATGGCAACCACCAGAATCACGACGGCCACGCCGATGATGATGCCCAGCATCGTCAACATCGTCCGCATTTTATTACTGGCAAGTCCGCGCATGGCGACTCGCAAACTCTCTAGCAGGTTCATGGAAGGCTCCATGCAGGTGTCAGGTATCAGGTGTCAGGTGTCAGGGAAAGCCATTTCTCCTTGCGTTGCACTGGTACAAGGGAACGAGAAAAGGTCTGCCCTGACACCTGACACCTGATACCTGACACCTGCCTTTACGTCATTGTTGACGCCAAACGTTCGCGTTCCGCCGCCATTTCGGCCAGCACGTCTTTTGCCATCAGGCGATCCTGAACGGGTTCGTCGGCGACCACGCGCCCATCCTTGATATAGACCGTGCGGCGGCAATGGCGTCCGATTTCGGGTTCGTGCGTGACCATGATGAGCGTGATGCCCTCATCATTGAGTTCCTGAAACACCTGCATGATCTCTTCGGATTGAACGCTGGCAAGGTTGCCGGTTGGTTCGTCGGCCAGAATCAGCAGGGGTTCGCTGGCAAGGGCGCGGGCAATGGCGACGCGCTGCTGCTGCCCGCCCGAAAGTTCGTTGGGCTTGTGGTCTATGCGGTTGCCCAGTCCCACGCGCTCCAGAGCGGCAATCGCGCGTTCGGTTCGATCTTTGCGCCGGGCGTACAGCATGGGCAATTCCACGTTTTCAAGCGCAGTCGTGCGCGCCAGAAGGTTGAAGCCCTGAAACACGAAGCCGATCTTCCGGTTGCGGATATGGGCGAGTTCGTAATCGTCCATATCCGCGACTTCGATGCCGTCCAGTTGGTAGGAGCCGGAGGTGGGCGCGTCCAGACAGCCGATGATGTGCATCAGCGTGGATTTGCCCGAACCGGATGGCCCCATGATCGCCACGAACTCGCCGGGATAAATATCTAAATCCAACCCGGCCAGCGCGGGTACGACCTGATCGCCCATCACATAAGTTTTGCGAATGTCATGCAGGCGCAACATAGGTTGCGCGTTGTCCGGGAGCGCGCCTTTTGCCGTCACTGCGGTAAAATTGGGCGTGTTTTGTTTTGTGCCAATCATTATGATTACCCGCCCTTTCCGCCGCCCTTGCCACCGCCCTTGCTCGGGCCAAACGGCGAACCGGGTCCCATCTGTCGGCGGTTCGGGTCCTGCATTCCGGCGCGGACGATGATGTCGCCCTCTTTCACGCCATCGCGGATTTCCGTGTTCACGCCGTCGCTGCTGCCGGTTTTCACAGGGCGCGCGGCGATGTCGTCTTTGCCGTCCTTCTTTGTCAGGACGTTGACGGTCGCGCCGCGCGATCCCTGCTTTACGGCTTCGGAAGGCACGAGCAGCACGTTCTCGTGCTTGCCGACCTGAATGGCGACGCTGGCGGTCATATCCGGCTTGAGCAGCTTTGTCACATCCACCCGACGACCGCCCGACGATGCCCCGCCATCATCGGCTCCGCCCTGCGAACGCCCGCTTCCGCCATCGGCGGTTTGTCCGCCTGATGCGCCGGGAGTGCCGGGGCGATTGCCCGTTCCGCCGGTCGGCGGCGGTCCTCCCGCCATGCCTTCAGGACGCATACCCTTTCCGGTTCCCGCGCCCATTCCGCCCGCGCCGCCGGATTTATCCATGCCCATTCCGCCTCGTCCCTGCTTACCCCCACCCCGGCTCTCCTTTTCAATGGAAAGCGTGACATCGTAGGTGATAACGCCGTTCTGGATCGTGGAACCGGACGCGATTTTCGTCACTTTGCCCTTGAAAGGGCGCTTGGCGAAAGCGTCTACGGTAATATCGGCTTCCTGCCCCAGATGCACTTTGGCGATGTCGGTTTCGTCTACGTAGGTATCTACCTGCAGGCGGTTCAGGTCGGCCACGACGATCAGGGTCGGCGCGCTCAATCCCGCCGCCAGCGTTTCTCCCTGCTGCGACGCGAGCTGCAAGACCGTGCCGGAAATGGGAGAGCGAATAATGGTTTTGGCGAACTGCGCGTTCTGGTAATCCACCTGCGATTTGGCGACGCGCACGGCATCCGCCGCCACCTGCACGGCCTGCACGGCCTGCTGAATGTCCTGCTGCTTGATGTCAATCTGCGTCAGGTTGGCGCGGGCAGTGACGAGCGTGGCGCGGGCCTGATTCACCTGCGCAATGGCGTTTTGCAGGTCGGCCTGTCGCGCGCTGACGGTATATTTGCCGGTTTGCGCGAGGGTCAGCGAGGATTGCGCCGATTCGACGTTCTGCTGCTCCTGCGCCACCTGATTTTGCGCGGTTTGCAGGTCGGCGGCCACTTTCGCCTTGACCAGATCAATATTCTGCTGCGCGGACTCGATTTTGGATTGATCCACGCTGGCCTGCGCCTGCGCCTGATCCACGATGGATTGGGCGACAAAGCCTTTGCCGAGCAACTGCTGCTGCCGCGTCAGGTTGGCGGCGGAGTTTTTGTAGGTGGCCTGCGCCTGCGTCAATCCCTCCTGCGCGGTGGCGATTTGCAGATTGATACTGGCCTGCACCTGTTTCAAATTGGATTGCGCGGTAGAAAGCGCGGCGCGGGATACGCTGAGGGCGTTTTGCGCCCGTTTCACATCCTGCGGCGTCTGTTCGCCCTGCTGCGTGGCGGCGGAAGTGGCGGCAGACTGCCGCGCCTGCGCCGCGCGCAAAGCCGCCTGCGCTTCGATGACCGCGCTGTTGTTCTGCGCCTGCGTCATGCCGAGCGTGGTTTTCTGCTGCGCCAGTCGGGTCTGCGCCTGCTGCTGATTGACAAGCGCCTGCGCGTAGCTGGCTTTTGCCTGATTGACCTGCGCTTCCAGATCGGGCAGGTTCAGCACGGCAATGGGCTGTCCCGCTTTGACAAAACTGCCCACGTCGGCATACAGCCGCTGAATGGTTCCCGTAATCTGCGAGCCGATTTTAACCTGTGCGCCCGTCTGCGCGGTAATGCTTCCGGTTGCGGAAATCGCTTCTACAATATCGCCGCGCGTGACCGGAGCCGTAAGCAGCTTGCTATTCGCGTCTTCGGCGGGATGGGTCTTCGTCCAGCCGAACCAACCCAGGCCGCCGACAAGGGCAGCCGAAATTACTATGGGCATTGCGCGTGATTTACGCCGCGTTTTGCGCTTCATTGCGACAGGGGCCGTCGCGGGGGCAGTAGTCATTCTATCTCCTGAACATCAAAAAGGTTTACACGTATAAAGTATTATACTCTCTCCGAAACGGGAATGTCACACTTTTTATGACGAACGGGAGGGGCGCAAGTTACGGGGAAAGGGTAAATTCGAGGTTTGGGTGTCAGGTATTGGGTGTTGGGTATGCGCCTTACACAAAACTTTCTACATAAACCGGCAAACAAACAGGCCATTCCTGTGGATACAAGAATGGCCTGTTGTGAGATGCAGGTATTAGGTGTTGATATCAGGTGTCAGGGACTGCGCTGTTGCAAATCACAGACTCAACTTGATACAATTAGTTCTCCCTGACACCTGATACCCAACACCTGACACCTAAACCGGTCGTCCGGTCTTGTCGTCAATATGGTCGCCGGTGATGGTGTCCGCCGCCTTCTCCATGACGCCGCGCGTATCGGCAGCGCCGGAGCCATCAATGGCATGGCCACCCGTTTGAACGCCTGGAACGTATCCGGCGGGGTGCGTCACATGGTCGGCAACATTGTCTGCCGCGCCGCCAATAGTGGCCGTTGTGTGATGGCCCAGCCCGGAGATAGTGGTATCGTCGTCAATCTTGTCAACCGCGTCCACAGCTGCCGCGCTGCCAAGCGCGCCCGCCACGCCGCCGATCACCGCGCCCACAATCGCGCCCACCGGTCCGGCCACCGCGCCCGCCGCCAATCCTGTCACGGCTCCGCCAATGCCACCGAGTTCGCCGCCCACTTTGGCGTCGTGATGGGTATCATTGTGGATTTCATTGACCACTTCATCCTGTCGAATCGTATTGTCGCTCATGGTTTTCTCCTCCTGTCGCGCAGGTTCGCGCCTGCCGCGCAGGGTGTTCTTGATTAACATGCAGAGTGGATCACGCAAACCGACGCGACAAAACGAAAACGGCGGCTTTAGTTTCAGGCGTCGGGTAAAACACATCTTTTCAGTCAGCGTCAGAGCTAACTGCGCGTGTGACGCAAGCCGTCCGCAAAAGGTTCCCGAAAGCGAGCGTGCAACGCAACAGGTAGGTACCGGGTGTTCAGCGCTTATTTTCCATTACTGTCTCATTTAGCGTTGCGCAAGGCTGTCGGCAGTTTGGGGCGCGGTGAATGTATAAACTCCTGACCCGACTTCGTAGACAGCGCAGTTGTTTTCCATGCGAACGAATGTTACGCCCTCCGCTTTGCCCGCCGGTTTGCCGCTCTCCATCACCTGTTCGGCAGTGGACGCAGGCACGTAAACCGTTGCGGTCGTGTTGGCGGGGACCGTGATGCGGTACGCGAACTGGCCGTTTTCCAGTTTCCAATCGCTGATGATGCGCCCGTGTATGCTGTCATACGTGGCGCGGGCATACGTCAGGCCGCCGCCGGGATGCGGATGCAGAACGCTGTGCTTGTACGCGGGCTGCGTGGGGTCGAGGTCAATACCCGCCACACTGGCATACATCCATTCCCCAACCGAACCAAGCGAATAGTGGTTGAAACTGTTCATGCCAGGGTCTTGAAAGCCTTTGGTTTCCGTCCAGCCGTCCCAGCGTTCCCAGATTGTCGTCGCGCCCTGCCGGATGGAATAGCCCCATGACGGATACGTGTCATTGTTGAGCAGGCGATACGCCACATCCAGATGCCCGGTCTGCGTCAGGGTTGGGGTCAAATACCCGACTCCCAAAAACCCGGTAGATAAATGACCCTTGCGCTTGTTTACGATGTCGTCCACGAGATACCGGGCGGCGATTTCGCGCTTTGCTTCCGGCAGCAATCCGAACCGCAGAGCAAGCACATACGCCGTCTGCGTGTCGCTCTTGATTCTGCCGTCCACCCCGACGAACTCCCGATTGAACGCGGCTTTAATGTTGGCGAACAACGCTTCGTACTGTTTCGCGTCCTCTTCCCTGCCAATTGCCCGCGCCATCTGCGCCATCAGTTTGGTGTCATACGCGAAGTACGCGGTCGCCAGAATTTCGCGGGGCGTGTCGGACTGCACGTTGAGCCAGTCGCCGAAATTGTTGTTGGCCCGTTTGCGCCAGATGAAATCGGGATTGGCGGAGCGGATGTATTCGATCCACTTTTGCATGGCCGGGTAACGCTCCGCCACCAGTCGCGTGTCGCCGTAGCAGCGGTAAATCGTCCAGGGCACGATAACGCCCGCGTCGCCCCAGGCAGGAGCGCCGTCCGACCTGTCGCCCATGCGTGGCGTCACGTCCGAAAATCCTCCGTCCGGCGATTGCGCGTCCACCACGTCCTGTGTCCACTTGGTCATAAACGCGGCAATGTCGCTGTTGTACGTGGCGGTGCGAACGAAAATCTGCGCGTCGCCCATCCATCCCAATCGCTCGTCGCGCTGCGGGCAATCCGTCGGCACTTCCAGATAGTTGCCCCGCTGTCCCCACACGATGTTGTGCTGCAATTGGTTGACAAGCGGGCTGGAACACGCGAAGGTTCCCGCCGGAGGGGTTGCGGACGTAATCACCACTCCCGTCACGGCATCCAATCCCGGTTTACTGTCCAATCCCGTCAATTCCACATACCGGAAGCCGTGAAAGGTGAACGACGGCTCCCACGTTTCCACATTTCCCCCGCCCCGGCACGTATAATAGTCCGTCGCCTTCGCCCCGCGCAGGTTCGTGGTATAAATCGTGCCATCGGGGTTGAGCATTTCGGCAAACCGGACCCGGACAACCGTTCCCGCTTCCGCCTTTACCTTAATCCGCGCCCATCCCACCATGTTCTGCCCCAGATCGAACACATACGCGCTCTTCGGTTTTTCCGCCACGCTCCGCGCCTTCAACTCCTCCACCTTCTCAACTGATTGGTCAGGCTGGCTCACGAGGAGAGTGGAGAGTGGAGAGTGGAGAGTGGAGAGATTTGTCTCCTCTTCTCCTCTTCTCCTTTTCTCCTTTTCTTCCTCTGCCTGCTGCCACGAATGGTCATCGAACTCCGCCGTATTCCAGCCGGGCATTTCTTTGCGAGCGTCGTAGGTTTCGCCGTCCAGCAGGTCGTCGCGCAGTATGGGGCCATTTGCGGCTTTCCACGAGCCATCGGAAACGACGGTTTCGGATGTGCCATCCGTGTAGGTGAGATGCAGTTGGACAAAGGCGCGGGGCTGCGTCCCGTAGTTGTTGCCGCCCGTCAATCCGACATGCCCGCAGAACCAGCCGTCACCCAATACAACGCCAACCGCATTGTTGCCGGATTGCAGCAGATGGGTCACATCATACGTCTGGTACTGAATGCGCTTGTTGTAATCCGTCCAGCCGGGGCGGAAAATATCCTGACTGACAGGCTTGCCGTTGAAACTGAGTTTGTACAATCCCTGCGCGGTCGCGTACACGCGGGCGGAACGCAGGGGCTTGCCAACGGTAAAAGTTTTGCGCAGATAGGGGGCAGGACGGTCTATCGCCGTTCCTCCCGGCATCCCCCAGGGCGCGTCCCCGATGTTGGCGATTTCCATCGCGGGAAGCAGGGCGGCAGTCGCGCTTGCGGAACTGCTGGGTTTCGCCTCGTCCTTACTTGCCTGCCAGTCTTTACCGGTAGCGACGCGAGTTACGTTGCCGTCCGCGTAGGTAATGGAAACCACAGCCGCAAGGCCCGCCGGCCCATCCGTGTTGTTGGCGACAAGGGCGACGGTATTGTCACCCGGCTTCAGCCTGTCTTTAATGTCTATGCGGGCGGGGGATTGCCAGCCGGACTGCGAACCAACGCGCTTGCCATTGACGAACGCCTCGAAAGAGTTGTCCACAATCCCGATGAGTTCCGCTTTTGCTACGGTCGCGTTCGCGCGTATCGGAAAAGAGCGCAGGAACAAGCGGTTTCCTGCCGGAGCCGATTGGCGCGGGTTGCCTTCGGGATACCATATCCATTTCGCGTTCTGCCAGATATTCGCGTTGTTGGCAGCGGCAGACGCGGGCATCCCGATCCATTGCGCTTTCCAATCCCCCGGCGACAACATGCCCATTTCCCAATGCGCGGGCGAACTGAACGCCGACTCGCGCCCCTGTTTGTCCCAGGTTTTCACTTTCCACCACGCGGCCTGCCCGGAATGGAGCGGCTTCCCGTTATACGCGACGTGAATGGACTGGTCGGACACAACTTTGCCGCTGTCCCACAAATCTCCCCGGTCGGCTTTCAGTTCTTCGGGCGCGCTTGCCACCAGAATCTGATACGCCGACTGCGTCTGATTGCGCTGTTTCGACTCAAGCGTCCAGTACAAACGCGGGCGCGTGGTTTCAATCGCAAGCGGGTTCGGCAGATACTCGCAGCGCAGATTTGCAACGCGCATATCGGCGCGGGGCGCGGCATGAAGACGCGCCACAGGCATGGCATGTAGCAGCAAAGCGGAAAGTCCAATCAACATCGAGACAAACTCCCTTGAAAACAGTTTTGGAACAATTTTGAAAAGCAGTGTAGAATAGTACAGTATTGCGCTTGCGCAGGGATGATTCCTGCATGGACGCGCGCCATAAACGCGCCGTCACCTTAATAACCCTCGGATATTTAACGCGCCGGACGCGACAAGCGCGTAAACACAGGCGTATATAATTTCAACAAGCGCAAACAACAGGGAGAACGTATGACGCTGCTGCATATTTGTACGCCTGAAGACTGGCAAACCGCGCAGACGAGCGGGGAGTACCGCGCGGCAAGTTTAGACACCGAAGGCTTTATCCACTGTTCCACGCCCGCGCAGGCGGCGAAGACGGCCATAAATTTCTTTCACGGACAAACCAATCTCATTCTGCTTGTCATTGATGCCCATCAGGTACAATCCGAAATCAAATATGAACTCGCGGCCAATGGCGGCACCTACCCGCACATCTACGGCCCATTGAACACATCCGCCGTCACCCAAACCGTCCCCTTCCCGCCCAATGCCGATGGGACGTTCACGCTGCCGGTTTGTTTGATTTAGATACAAGATACGAGATACGAGATACGAGGCTCTAGTTTTTACTCGTATCTCGTATCTCGTATCTCATCCCTACCTGCCATGTTCCTAACCTTCACGCCTGCCGGAATTGAATTCGCGTACCGTCGGGGCATCTTTCCGATGTACCACGACGACATTGACGAACTGCGCTGGTACATGCCCGACCCGCGTACGATTATGCCGCTGGACGGATTTCACACGTCGCGTTCGCTTGCCAGAACCATTCGGCAGGGCGTGTTTGAGACGCGCGTGGATACGGACTTTGAGGGCGTGATGCGCGGTTGCGCCGACCGGGAAGAGGGAACGTGGATTTCGGAAGAGTTCATCGCCCTGTATGGAGAACTGCACCGCATGGGCAAAGCGCACTGTGTGGAAACCTGGCGCAATGGGCAGCTTGTCGGGGGAACGTATGGAGTGAGTCTGGGCGGCGCGTTTATGGCGGAAAGCATGTTCCACCGGGAAACGGACGCTTCCAAAGTGGCCCTTCACGCTCTAGTATCACATTTGAATGAGCGGGGCTTCACGCTGTTGGATGTGCAATACCTGACGCCGCACCTGCAAAGCCTGGGCGCAATCGAAATCCCGCACCGCCAGTATTACGACCGCCTGCGCCGCGCCCTCCGCCTGCCCTGTAAATTTAACGAACCACCTGCCTGCGGCTAGAGACACAGAGACACAGGCGGGTGGTGAATAATTCCTAACGGCTTTCGCCGCCTTTTTTGCCGATTTCGGCCATGTGCTGGCGATCCTGCGACACCTTCGCGCCGCCCTTGCGCCCGATTTCAGCCATGTGTTCGCGGTCCTGCGCCACGCGGGAGCCGCCTTTTTTGCCGATTTCAGCCATGTGTTCGCGGTCCTGAGACACTTTCGCGCCGCCTTTGCGCCCTGCGGAAGCGTGGCCTTCGGGGTTACCGTGCCAGCCGCGCCCTCCGTGTTCCGATCCCTGTTCGTTGCTGTCGGTTTCCATCTCAGCGGGGGCTTGTGACGGTTGGGTGGGTGATGCTTTTCGTGCCATTCGCGATTTCTCCTGATAATGCGGTTGCGTTCCGGTGGGAACGGCGTTCAGCGCCCCGCGTGAGAAAAACAAAACGGAATGTCACGAGGTGGCGGAGGCTATAAGGGTGGCTGCCGCCTGAAAACATCGAAAGGGAGGGGCAGCAAAAAGCGAACTGTTCGCTTAGGTGTAGAAGACGGCCCGGAACGATGGTTTGTTCCCGGTTTGCGGGCGTTTGCGCCACAACTATTTTTCAATATTTTATAAAAAAGACGCAGGAATTTCGCGCCCCTCCCGATAAATTGAATAGCATTGCGGGGCAATCGCGTACAATATGAGTATACTGCGCTGTGCTGTTGGGGGTATCGGGCTTAACGGGCTTCACATAGAGGAGCGTGAGAATGAAACAAATCTGGTTTCCTGGCATAATGGGAGTGGTAAGCGTCGCCATGTTCTGCGCGTACTGCGCGTCCCTCCATGACGCCGAGGCGGATCCGATGGACGCCGCCCTGATGCAGTCGCCGGTTCCTGCCGCCATTCATCAGGAGATTGCCGCCCATGCGGGGGATAAGCCGCCCATGACTTCGGCACAGCGCCAGGATTTGTTCGCCGAACGGTTTACGGAGCGTTTTCGTATGCACGAGCCAAAAATGGCCGTCCGCGCCCGCTTTGAGGAGATTAGTCACGCGCGTAATCGCATCAAGCTGATGTGTCCCGCCCGTCTGGAACCCTGGAACATGGATCGTATCGCCCTGTCCGCGTGGCGCGAAGCGAAAGACTGCCTGGGCGAAAACTGCGACATAGATTTGTATGAGACGTTTATCGGCTCGGCGCCGCGCAAAATCGGCGAACTGCGCAACGCGGGCGGGGCGAAGTCTGTTGCCGACATTCATTATCTGCCACACGCGCAAGTGGTGAACGATGCGGGCGACACAGTGAAAGCGCAATCCGCAAAGCGGGCTTCCTTTTATCAGCGCGCTCACAACCTGTCGTTTCCCGCCGACATGCCTGCTATTCCGGCGCACTCTGTTATTACGATACATCCCTGAACGCTTTTATGCCAGATTCACTCCTTTCCTCCGGCAGAGTCGGTGAAATCATCGAGGCGAGCACCACCCGTTTTGTGGCGCAATGCCCGCGAACGCGCCTGCATCAGCCGCCCGCGCTTGGCACGTTCGTAAAGGTGATGCCGCCCGGAACCCGCGTACCCGCCGCGCTTGCCCACGCCGCGCCTGTTACAACTGCGCCCGGTTCCAACGGGCTGCCGTCCTCCTCGTCTGCGGCATTAAGGGAGGATGAAGACCCGTTTGCCGATCCGCCTGCCACGCCTATCGCGTCTTTGGACGCGGGCGTTCCCGAACAGACTTTATACGCTCTGGTTTGCGCGTCCTCGACCGGAAGCGCGGATTTGGGTCGCCGCGCTTCGGCCTATGGGCTGGAAGAGGACGCGCTGCAACGGGAACAGCCGCAGATATTCGATCTGCTGGCAACTGAGTTTATTGCCATTCCCTTCGGCTATGTGCGCAACGGGCGCGTTCGTCCCGGCCTGCCGCCCTTCCCGCCGCGCCTACATGCGTTTGTAGAAGCCTGCGATTGTCTGGAAACTCGCGCCCTTTCCGAAACCCCCGATTTCGTCCGCCAGATGCTGTCCGCCTCTTCGGAAGTTCACCCCGACGAACTGCTTGCCGCCTGCCTGTTCCATATTTATGAGTGCCGTGACCACGAATTCGCCTTTCTGGTGCGGGCGGGCAAGCAACTCGCCGTTCTGCTCCGCGACGACCCCGAACGACTCGCCGCCCTCCTCCGCAAACTTCAACCCTGAATCAACTCCAACTTCAAATAAGTTCAAAGCAAGTTCAATATCGCTGTTGCGGCGCGTTCGGCTCCGCTGTCGGGAACCAGTTCCTGAGCAGCAAGGCGCATTTCCCCGGCGACTTCCGAATCCAGCAGGCGCGTCACCGCGTTGCGCAAGGGTTCGGCTTCCAGAATGGGCAGCAGCAATCCGGCTCCGACAGCGGCAATGTGGCGGGCGCGGGCCTCCTGATCGTCTACCTGTCGTGCAAAGGGGATAAACGCGGTGGGTACGCCATGATGCAGCAGTTCCATCGTGGTGTTATAGCCTGTCGCGGAGATAGCGGCGTCAAAAGCGGCGTATAATTCAGCCATCGGGTAGTAATCCACGAGGGTAATATTCGCAGAGCGCGGCATATCGCCTCGATATAAAGGCGCGCAGGCGACCGCGAGATGCACATTCGTTAAACCGGCAAGCGCGTCCGTTGCCAGATGCAGGGCGCGGTTCATCTCTTTATCCCCGCCCCCGCCGAACGTGATGTAGACAATGGGAATGTCCAAAGGCAGGTTCAGTATCCGGCGGGCGTCTTCGCGAGATTTAGCCTCGCTTCGATCCCGTATCAGAATCGGCCCTGTCCATACGGCGGGCAGGCCATCGGGGAGGGGCGTGTCTTCCTCATTCTCATAGTGCGGCACAATGGCAAGGTGATACAGTTGCAGCGTGTTCTGCATCAGGGGCGAGTGGGCGATTTCCAGCCGCTGCGCCCGGTACACAAATACCTTGCGCCCGTCCCACCGCAAGACAGGCAGCAGTTCCTGAATCACACCGGCGGGAAATGTATCCACAATCAGCACATGCGGGTTGAACGCGGCCACAAGGTTGAGAACAAGGGTTTGCAGCAGGCGGGCATACGTGGCGGGGCGAATATTGGCTTCCGCGCGCAGGGTTTTGGAAGGCACTTTGAACGCGGCAAAGCCTTCCCGGTAAATCACGCTTTCGGCCTCGGACGAGGTCAAAAACACGATTTCCGCTTCGGGAACCTGTCGCCGAACCTGACGGGCAATAGCGATCAAGCGCGTGACATGTCCCAATCCCAACCCGTTCACGGCATAAAACAGCAGGCGAGGTCGCCGCGTCATAAGAGAACTCCATTCTGCGCCACAAACACAAACAGACTACGCGAATGGAACAAATTTTTCGTTGTCATTCACTTCCATAAGGGTTCCAGGTCGGAGCTTTTGGGCTTGCTCCTCAATTTTGGGCCACTTGCTTACAAGCCATTGCGCTTGCAGCCACCTGGTACGTTTCAAAAATCCTTTTGCCAGGAACAGCACGGTGACGCGGCTTCGTTTCAGCGCCTCGTACTCTGCTGCTCTGTGACGAATAGCATGGTCAACAGTGACAACTATCCAACCTTCTTCCCCGGCGCGTGGCAGCCAATCTACATCCTTCTCGTTTTCAGGAAAAACGTCTTTCAAATGCAATACGTCCACGTCAAGCAGCTTGAGAATGCCGACCAATTTCGGTGAGATATTATTATCGAAAAAGTAGGTCATGCCGCCTTCAAGGAGTGTTCAAAATTTACAGCGGCTTCTACGGCCTCAACGTCAATCTCGTACCAGTCCGCAACGCTTTGAAAAGGTTCGCCGTTGCGCGCCATTGCATAAAGAGCGGCGGTTGGAACGCCGGTGAGCGCGTCAATCGGCTTTCCAAAGGCGCGTTGAGGGTCGAGTACCACGCGCCCCTCCCTGTCCATCGGCCAGTAACGAATAGGTTCAGAGTCCTGAAATTCAATCCTGCGGAAAAAGGGACGCACAATACTGGCAATGACCATTTGGCTCAGATTTAGATCAGCAATCATTTGCTGTTGCGTCAGCCCTGCAATACCCTCCTCCTCTAAGGTGGCAAATATATGCCGCCCATCCGTTTCAAATTGTTTCACCACAAAGGGGTGATTGGTATCAAAAAGCCGCGCCGCTTTGTCGGCGGCAGCCCGGATTGTTTGCAGGCTGACGTTCTCACTGCGAAACAGGGCCACCATGTACAATTCCAGCAAATCCGTAAATGTCAATAGAGCCTCTCCTTCAAGAGAGACAAGGTCGCGATGGATTACAGGGTCGGCGGCACGTCTGCTTATCTGTGAAACTTGAGAATACCCCTCCGCCCAACGCCGCAGGGTACGAGAATCAACGCGCAGGAGACGGGCTGCCTCCGGCATAGTATAAAGGCCGATTCCTAATAAGGAAGTATGGATCATAGTTGCCTCCCTGTATATTGTCTCTCAGGATACATCCTGCCCCGCCGCAAAGTCGGCATTACCTGCGAAATCCACGCCGCCCACTCCGGCTGCCGTGTCACCAAAATTTACGCCGCCTACGCCACTGCCATCATTGGTAAAATCCATGCCGCCGACATTCTGGTTGGGGTCTATGGAACCGGCGGCGTTCGCGCTCATGTAGTCTTGATACGGCTCGGCCTGCGGGGAAAACACATACGCGGGGCCGTTGTCATAGGCATAAGGTGTGTTGAAATTCCAGTAGATCGACTCAATCATGTCGAAGGCAAAGCGGTTCAGATAAATGTCCTGGTCAAAATGGTCAATGTAGTAGTCGTGGTAGGGGTTGTAGCGGTCGTAAGCGTACCAGGGAACGCGCTGCCCATTCCTCTCGAAAGCGCGGATGGGCGGCAGGTTTCCCGCCCGAATTGCCGTTAAATCCTGCGGACACGCGAGAACCTGCCGCGCCTGTCCGCCAATGGGAACGGTCACGGGCGTCAGTTCGCGCAGCAGACAGGGTCGGGAGCAGAAGAAACATACGCCGCGTTCATTCGTGGGCATCGTGTTCCAATCGGTTTGCGCGTTCGTGATTTGCGCGGGCGGCGCGAACGAGCCTCTGCTGACCCGCTGCGTGGCTTTTCCCATGCGAGATTCCTCCTGCCGCTGTTGTCGCGCGTCCGTCCGGCGCTGTTCCGCTTCGGTTTGCCGCTGAACGCGGGCGTCCGCCCGCGCCTGCGCCCGCCCGATACCCGCCTGCACATTCCCCAGTTTGGCCTGTACCTGCGCGAGAATACGCTGAATACGCTCAAAATGCCGGTCTTTGGTCGCAGCCGTCAGCAGGCTTCGCGCCTGATTGAGTTTGGCATCCACAGCGGCCCGCGCTTCGTCCACGCGCCCGATTGTGCCAGGGTCGAGTGCGCGGCTCTGCGCGTACAGGCCGTTCATCTGCGTCGCCAGCGCATCCATCTGCGCCGTAAATCCCTGCCGTTTCTGAATCAACTGCCGATTGGCCGCGATACCGGCATAGATGATGAAGCCGAAGAAGAGAAGGAAAAGTATCACTGGGATCATAGTGCCGTTTAGTTCGACAGGGGAAACGGGCAATCCTGCAAAAAGAGGGTGGAAGACAGAGATAGAATACAGAAGGTAGAAGACAGCCACGCTGCTCTATTCCGCGCTGCTCGTCATGGCTCGTTTTCTGTTGTTTGTGTGCCGATTTGTACCTGCTGCGCGGGCGTTTGCGGCAGGAGCGGCTCATAATTTTGCAAAAAGGCGTTATCGCGGTTTGCGATAGAAGAAACGTTGGAGGAGGGGCGCAGCAGTTTTTCCGCTTCGGGGTTGGCCTGGTAACTGTCGGAAACCGGGCGCAGCAGTATTTCAGGCAACTCCATCGCCGTAGACGGACGCAGCAGAACGTCGCTCGCTTGCTGCTGTTGGGCCAGACGCTCCTGAATCAACGCCAGACTTTTCTGCGCTTCTTCCCGCATCTGATCTTCCGTATCACGAGCCTTGATAAGACGATTCAGGTAGGAGAGGGATTCCCGATTGCCGATACGCCCCAATACCCGAACGACTTGCAAGGCGAGGAAGGTATCGTAGATTGTTCGGAACCCATACGGAGATAAGATCGGGAACAGGGCGCGATGCAGCCTCGTGTACTGCCTGCCGTTCAGATAGCAGACATCTTCCGGCTGCATCTGCCGCAGCAGCCTTTTTACCGCATCCGAAACCCCATTCGGCACATCTCGCTTCCCGTCAAAAGCGGGAGATTTAAGTCCCGAATTGGTTCGGGTGTTGACGACATCTAAAGCGTCTACAAGCGCTCCCAGCGCCTGCATGTCGTCAATCTCATCCAGAACGGAGATGATAGCGGTGCGTCTGGCGACATCAAAGTAAGAGAGCTGAAAGAGAATAAAGCTGGCAAGCATTAAACTCATGATAGCCGCAAAATAAACATGATTAACAGGATTATCATGCGTCAAATGTCGCCAATATTCGTATAGACTTACAACTAATCCGCCGCCCAGGAAAGTGAGCCATGCCAATGGTATGATATTGCGCTGACGCCCAAGCCATTGCAATTGTTTCAGAACGCGGGCCGTATCCCGGTCAAGCGCGTTGTTCCTCTAACGTCTATCCCTCCGCCTGCCAAAACGTGATCTACGCATCGGCCCGCTGTCCAATCTGCGCGTTTTGCGTCGGCTCTTGCAGCGGGGCCAGTTCAATGTCACGCAAAAACGCATTGTCATAGTTTGAGGCGCAAGACGCTTCCTCTATGGAAGAGCGCAACAGTTGTGTTGCCGTTTCAAACTGTATTTGCGTTGTGCCGGAAGCGGGACGCAGCAACATATCGGGAGGTGTGGAAGCGGCTGATGGACGCAGGAGCATTTGATCCGTTTGCAGTTGCGCCAGCCTCTCCTCCAAACAAGCCTGGCATTGTTGAGCCGTTGCGCGAAGCGCTAATTGCATGTCAGATCGTTTAGCAAGCCGGCGCACATAAGGGAGGGCCTCATGGGTTCTCATTCTTTCTAAAACTCTGAGAAGAATGAGCGCTAATTGAGGATCGTAGCGCTTTTCCAGGTTAAGATTGTGGGCAGGCAAAAGAAGCTTAAACAACTGCATCCGCTGTCGGCTATTCAGCGCAGACAAATCTTCCTCATCCATCTGGCGCAACAAGCGTTTGACAGCATTATGGATAGCATCGGGAACTCCTCGCTCAGACAACAGGGAGGTGCGCTTCTCCGTATTCGCGGTATCTATCACATCAAGCAGGCAGCCGAGGTATTTCGGATCGTCTATATATTCGATTTCATCCGAAAGATGGTTCCCTTGAAACAATATGTTGATGCGTATTGCGAGAGCGGTCTTCAAGGTCAAAAAGGCAAACAAAGTTAAAAGGAACGGGTTAGAGTGGGAAGGAATGTATGGTTTTGGGCTTCCTATCGTATAAACGGTATAGATCAAGTTAGACATAAACCATACAAGGAAAGCCTGTGTGGATAACTTCTGTAGGCTAATAGCTCGCCCAACTCTGGCGAATGCTGTCGGCGTGGATTGTGACGGCTTCATTGTATGTTTTGAACGTACAACAGGAAGTAAATTGTTCATAGCAGCCCCTGTTTCCCATAACTCTGTAACATCATTCCAGCAGTGTGATCCTACCTGTCAACGCTGTTCCCTACGCCACTTACAGGGGCCGCAACAGTTGGTTGGCTGCTTCCGGTTTTGGCTGCGTTGTGCCGGAAGCAGGGCGTAACAGAGTGTCTAAAGAAGCCGCAGATGCTGAGGGGCGCAATAGCGATTGAGAGGACTCATCGCGCTGAACCCGCGCCTGTATACTTGCCGCGCTGTCCAAAGCAAGCTGCCGTAAATAGGGATTTACTGTTTGTTCCGCAACATTCTGTACGTGGCTCAGGGAGGTTTCATCCCCGACACGCTCTAACGTGGACAGCACGGCATGTACCAATCGCATCCCATATAGCTGTTCAACCGGCGTCTTGTTGCCGATGTATAAAATGTTGTGCAAACAAGAGCGTTGGTGTGGGGTCAGCTCTTCCCATTCCTTTGTTTGCAGGTGGGGCAGGGATTTCACCAGCGCGAAACAAACCGCATCAGCCAGCGGGTTTATGGATCGTTTGCCCTGCGTAAAGTTTTCAAGGGCAAACGCTTCGCACAGACACCCAACCGCCCCCGGCATCTCAGCATGATTGCGCGACTTTAGAAGTTTACATCCCCTGCTCACAACAACAATGCTGAAACCGTGTACATACATCAATGCTATTGCGCTGGCACACAGGCAGAACGCGAATAAATCGTAGTTCCATCCCCTGTCAGCGTGATGTTTAGAACCTCCTGTGACAACAAGCGCGACGGCTGCGCAACAAGCGCAAAACTTGGTGGCTCTTTGTATTTTGACGTGGCGCGGAATTTGCGCCAGCCACCTTTTTAATCGTTCATCGGATTCTGAAGATATAGAAGACATGTTCGTTGAAACCTCGTTTTATTCTCCTATCTGATTTACTTGATTCGTTCTGCTTCCGTTCTTCACCTTCCGCTTTTTCTCCAAATTCGGCCTTAAGTTACCTCCTCATCGCGCCGACAATGAGTAGGGACAATACGCGAACTCGCAAACCGGGCCTTTGCGCGGCATCCCTGTTCTCTCCCGCTCGCCCTCTGCATTGAAACCGTTACACTGAACCGTTACCGCATCCATTGTGAAGGAACCCCGTTGGCTGAAATACTTTCCCAGGCTGAAATCGAGGCGCTGCTGGCGTCGCTGACTGGCGATTCAAATGATTCTGCCGCTCCCGGCGAATGCGCCCATCGAGCAGAAACGCGCGCGCCTCTCCCGCATCCGCTCCCGCGTTCGCTTCCTCCGCCAAGCGCGAAATACGCGGTCCGGTGGCGTACGAAATGTACGATTTCCGCCGCCCCGACAAGTTCGCGAAAGATCAACTGCGCACCCTGCAAATGCTGCATGAAACCTTTGCGCGGCTGTTCGCCAGTTCCCTGTCCGCGTACCTGCGCGTTCCCACCCACGTAGACCTTGTCTCTGTCGAGCAGATCCCCTACGACGAGTACATGCGTTCGCTGAACAGCAGTATCATCAACGTGTTCAGCATGGCCCCGCTTGCGGGACAGGCCATTCTGGAGATGGAATTCAACATCATTCTGTCCATGATTGACCGTTTGCTCGGCGGGCCGGGCAGCATGGTGAAAGCGAACAGCGCGCTGACCGACATCGAAAAAGCGCTGACGGAAAGCATCATCAATCGCGCCCTGCAGGATTTTCATACCGCGTGGGAGGGCATCGCGCAGTTCACGCCCAAGCGCGAGATTATGGAGACGCAGGCGCAGTTCGTGCAAATCGTGCCGCCCAATGATGTTGTCGTGTCCATTCTGTTCGAAATCAAAGTGGGCGAACAGCGCGGAGCCATGAGCATCTGCATCCCCTATCTGCTGCTTAAACCCATCACGTCCAAACTCAGCGCGCAGCGGTGGTTTTCCAGCAGTATCAAAAAGAACACGGGCAAATACGCGGGCGTCCTGGCCCGTCGCCTGGAAAAAACCTGCATCACCTGCGCCGTCCGCCTGGGCAGCACGGAGATTTCCGTCGAGCATCTGCTGAACTTGCAGGTCGGCGATGTGGTGACGCTGGATCGCCTGAAGGACGAAGAAGTAGACGTGCTAATAGACAATAACCTCAAATTCCACGCCAATCCCGGCGTGCGCGGCAAAAAACTGGCGGTTCACATCAGCCGCATCAGCACGGAAGAGAAGGGATGAGGGAGTAGGGAGCAGGGAATGGGGAGTAAGAAAATTCCCTTCCTACTGCAAATCAGCCCATTTTCCCTCGCTCCCCTACTCCCTGGAGTTTCCCCATGTCCAAACTTTCCAATAGCGAATTAAGCGCGTTTCAGGAGCCTCTGGCCGGATTGACGGTCAGTCTGGCGATGACGCTTTCCGAACTCTCTCAATAATGACCTTACCATCAGCGTGGAGCAGGTAGCGACCGTTCCCATGCAGGACGTGATGATGCGGACAGAGAGTATGCTGTCCACCGTCTTCAGTCTGGGCCAGCCGTTCGGCGCGGAGAGCCTGCTGCTGCTGTCGCTTCCCACCGCGCTTGTTTTTGCCGACCTGATGGCGGGCAAGGATGGCAGCGAACCGGAAGAAACGCTGGACGAGGCACAACTAAAACTGCTGACTGCCGCCATGCAAAGCAGCATCCGCAGTGTGGCGACCCTGCTGGCCGCCCGTTCCGGGGAAAACGTGGAAGTGGAGTCGTGCAACACGCAGGCTGGCCCGCTGCTGCTCCCGCCCGTGTTCGCGCTGGACGGCGACATTATCGAAGCGCATCTTTCGCTTTCCATTGTCGGACTGCATGAGGCCGAAGCCACGCTGCTGGTCACGCCCGAATGGGCGCGCAGCCTGGCTGCCGCGCCGTCGAACGGAGCCGAGGGCGACGGCTTGAGCGAAGACGATCTGGCGGCCATGCTCAATGACATCGGTGGCCTGGGTGGGGCGGCTCCCGGTATGCCGGGGGGCATGCCAGTGGGGGGTGGCAGCGCGCCGCCATTTTGCCAATTTCCCAACCTCTTCCGAAAGCGTTATGCCGCGCGGCATGGACATGATTATGGACATTCCGCTGGATGTCACTGTGGAATTGGGCCGGGTGCGGATGCTGATTAAAGATGTGCTGGAACTGGCGATGGGGTCTATCGTGGAACTTGACCGGGTGGCGGGCGAACCGGTAGATTTGCTGGTCAACGGACGGCTGGTTGCCAAAGGCGAAGTGGTGGTTATCGAGGACAACTTCGGAATTCGCCTGACGGAAATCGTCAGCCACGCGGATCGCCTTGCCGGGCTGGGAAAGGGCCGTTAAGTCCGATGCAAACCGATTTCCGATTGTTGATTGTTTGATTGCCGATTGCCGATTGTGGATTTGCGAGTGGCGGTTAGAACGGCTGCTCTGATGCTGCCGCTTGCGGTTGTGGTGAGCGGCTTGCCGGCAAACGCGCAAGCCCCTTCCCATCCCCGTTCCCACGCAACGAGAAATGGGCGCAGGAGTGGCGCAAAAACTGGCTTGCCAAACATGGGCGGCATCCGCTGTTACTTCCGCGCCCAAAGCAAACAAAACAACGCCGTCGCCATCCTCTGCTTCCGCGCCCGCCGGAGGAGGTTTGACGCCAACCTCGCCTGCGTCCATCAAGTCTGCGTCCGCTCCTGTACATACCAGCCGCGTCCGCGGACGCCGACTCCGGCGCCTGTCGCCGCCAAACCTGCGCCGCCTGCCATTTCGGCGTCAACGCCAACAGCCGCTGCGCCGTCCTCTGCTCCGAATTCGGCGACGGTTCCCGCGCCCCCTTCCGCGCTGTCTTCCGTTCCCGCCCCTGTCCCCGCGCCCACTGCTGCAAGCGCAAAACCGATTACAAGCGCAGCCAACATGCCAAACACTGCAACCCGCCCCCAATCCCCAATCGAAAATCGACAATCGAACAATCGAAAATCGAAACTCCCTCCTTACTGGCGCAGACTAAACCCGACACCTTTGCCCCCGATGATCCCATTTTGAATGGTAAATCTACGGGCGACCACACGCAGGATAACCCGATGGCATCTGTGGGCGACTCGTGGAAGATGATCGCGTACCTGCTGCCGGTTCTGCTGGTAATTATGGGTTGCTTGAAATTGTTGCAGCGATTTCAGGGCGAAGACGGGACGCTTGCCGGCCGCGCTGACCGCCGCTTCTCGAACCACAGGCGGCAAAGCGCAGGGCAGGCAAAACCGGGGTTCGGGCGGCATCTGGAACGCGCTGGTGGGCGGGTTCCACCTGAACAACGCGCGCAAAGCGGCGGGAAGCAGCCTTCGCCTGCTGGAAAGCATGCCCATCGGGGGCGCGAACGTGCATCTGCTGGAAGTGCGCGGGCGCGTGTTTTTGTTGGGGGCGTCCCCCACAGGCTTAAACCTGCTGGCCGAATTTGAACAGAACGAAAGCGCGGGTTCCGGCGATTTTCGCGACCTGCTTCATGCCGCCGCCGCCGATATGGACGCGCTGGACTATGAGCAGGAGGACCTGCCCGCGACTGCCGCCGTGTCCACGCTGGAAGACCTGATGCGCGAAACCGGCCAGAGCGTCGGCAACAACGCGCGCCGTTTGCGGACGGCGCGGGAAGTGGAGATTGACGATTGAAAACGAAACTTTCTAAATCGAAACTGTTGGCGCTGTGCTTTGCAATTCTGTTTTGCCTGTTCGCCTCGCTGACGCAGGCGTATGCGCAGAACATGGCGATGCCCAAAATTCAACTCGGTGTCGGCACGTCGCAGAACCCGAAGGATGTCGCGGTCACGCTGCAAATCCTGATGATGATGACGATTTTGACGCTGGCCCCGTCCATTCTGATTATGACGACGGCGTTTACGCGCATCATCATCGTGTTTTCTATCCTGCGCTCCGCGCTTGGAACGCCGCAGATTCCGCCGAATCAGATTGTGGTCGGACTGTCGCTGTTCCTGACGTTTTTCGTGATGCAGCCGACACTGGGCAAAATCAACGACGATGCTTTGCAGCCCTACTTCGCCAACAAAATCACGCTGCCGGTCGCGCTGGACAAAGCGGAAAAGCCTTTGCGCGGGTTCATGCTGCGGCAAACGTACACCAGTGACATGACGTTCTTCCTGAAGCTGTCCCATGCGCCGCGCCCCAACACAGTGGACGACATCAGCATTATGACCGTAATTCCCGCGTTCATTAGCAGCGAACTGAAAACCGCGTTCATCATCGGATTCTACATCTATCTGCCGTTTCTGGTGATAGACATGGTGATCGCGAGTACCCTGATGAGCATGGGCATGATGATGGTTCCGCCCACCACGTTCAGCCTGCCCGCCAAGCTGCTATTGTTTGTCCTCGCGAATGGCTGGACGCTGGTTATCGGCTCGCTGGCAAATGGCTTTCGGTGACAGTTGCCGATCTGCTTTCTCCAGCAGGGCGTTGGCTAAAAGGGAGAAATATGTAGAGACGTTGTCGAAATAGTGGCAATGCAGCGCTTCCAGCACTCGGTCTCATTGTGTCAAGTTTTTAGGTAGAGGCGTCGTGACCTCGAAAGTGTTAAGGCGCGCCGATGTGGACAGGCATCGGCTTCACCTCCCTTCCTTGTTTGTGGGGACGGTATTCTGTTCTGGCAATCCTGGTATATTTACATTCGACCGGGATTTTAGAAGTATCTCCAAGAAGTTTTTTGGAAATTGGAGGGGGCTACCCTCATCCGTCGGGGGCCACCTTCTCCCTGCAAGGGAGAAGGCTAAATTGGGAGTCTGGTGGGTTGGATGTGGGGTTAGTTCAGGCGTAGGATTTTTCATTTTTGCCCGGTTTCTGTTTAACCGCGCATTTAACAGTTTGGCCTTCTCCCTTGCAGGGAGAAGGTGGCCGAAGGCCGGATGAGGGTAGAGGCTTATGGTTGCGCGGCGGGGGTCGGTTCCAGATGGGCGCAGGTTTGGGCGATGAGGGTAAGGACGACGGGGAGGTTGTCGCGCACGTCGGTATTGGTGACGCGCAGGGTGTGGTGGCCGCGCAGGGCGAGCCATTCGTCACGGGCGGTGTCGCGCTCGACCGTGCCGTTGTGCGAGCTGCCGTCCACTTCCACGAGCAGGCGGGCGGACGCGCAGTAGAAATCCGCGATATATTTGTCGAGTACCACCTGACGGCGGAATTTGTATCCGTCGCATTTACGGTCGCGCAGATGTGTCCACAGACGGGTTTCCATGGGCGTGAGGGGCCTGCGGAACTGGCGGGCGCGTTCGGTGAGTTGTGGCTGGATGCGCAGGCGTTTCTCGTCGGGCATGAGGTTGTCTTTCCCGGCAGAGGGTTGTCTCGTAACTGGAAGCCTCTACCCTGCGCGTGTTTGGAACTGGAGAGGGATGCTGGAAGTTGTCTCGCGATTGGGAGTTTCTACCCTCATCCGGCCTCCGGCCACCTTCTCCCTGCAAGGGAGAAGGCTAATGTGGTAGTTGGGTGCGTTAATAATACCTTTCTTACAAGCGCAAGACTTCCACATTCCCCAAACAAACGCCCCGCACTCAAAACTATTACACTCTCCCATCCCCAACATAACCCACCAGACTTCCACATTTGCCTTCTCCCTTGCAGGGAGAAGGTGGCCGGAGGCCGGATGAGGGTAGAAACCCCCGTTCCCCCGCTCACCCGTCCGCCCCGTCCTCGCCCCCACGCCCCATGCGATACTTGATGTCGTAATTCAGGATGAAATCGAGTTCCGCGTCCGTAAACCCGTAATGCTTCGCCAGCACCCGGTCTATCTTGTCAATGATCGATTTACTATGCTTAGGTACGAACTCATCATAGATGACTTGTCCCGTTGCCTTATAGTTGGCAGTTTTACGACGGGCGTTCTTTTGGAGGTCACTCATCAACAACGAACAGACGGACTTTAACTGACACAGCACGTCTTCGTTTGGGTACACAAACGGCATTGAACCAATGACGTGCTTCGTGAAGTTGTGTCCATCACTATAATTGATTTAAAACCAGTAGAACAACGAGGAGTTCATGACAGCCGCAATCACATCCCTGTCTACGTCGGGTTTGCCATAGATGTACTTATCTCCCGTTGAGACAGACACTTTTTCTCCCTTGAAATACGACTTGTAGTTGAGAATTTTGCCCCAGTAGCCATAGCCGTATCCATAGTATACAAAATTGTCGTTCTCGCCTTCTTGAAGGTAATTTGACAACGTTGCCCCAACTCCCCACATCTTGCGGATTATGCTATTTTCTTCTTTTGCGGACACTTTCAGAACGCTGCTTCCATGCCGGGGATAGAGATTATGTTGCAGGTGCAAGGAGTCGAATAATGTTGGACGAGCCTCTGTCGCAAACTTGGTGTACTGTGTAGTTGCGACAAAATCGCTTTTGCTTCCCCGTTGTCCAATTGTGATGGCAACGCGAATATGTTCAAGCCCATCGAAGAGTTTACCGGGACGATCATCAAAAAATGACAAGTGTGAGGTTTGAACCTGAGCAAACCAAACATCTTGAAATGAGATCATGCGAGGGGTGCAAAATGCGGATAGTTGGATAATCATTCCAATTCGCCCTCCGATTTTTTGTACCTTTAAGCATTTTTCGATAACATACGCATACAAATTGCCGGAATCAAGAGACTGAAAGCCTAAAATGGTATAGTCGTTCCGTACTTTGCTGTACTCGACGTAGGGCGGGTTGCCGATGATTACGTCGAAGCCGCCTGCGGCCATGACTTCGGGAAATTCTACGAACCAGTGCAGGGGCGTATGCGTGTCGTTGAATTTGTCCTGCGGCACGTTCATTGCGAGTTTGCCTGATGTCTTGTACAGGTTCCACAGGTCGTTGTTCAGGCTCGGATTGGTCTTCGCGTTGCCCGGTCGGTTCGAGTATTCACCCTCGCGGATAATGCGGGCGGCGCGTTCTACCTGCTCTTTCGTAACCGATTTGGGGGTTGGCAGGCCCAATTGCTGTTTACGAAAATCGGCCAGCAGCAGGCTGTACTCGCGTACCTTTTGCTTGAGTTCGGGGTCGCGGTCGTAGGGTAGTTGGCCTGTCGCAGCCCACAGGCGATCCATATCCTCCTTGTTGACATAGCCAACGAGAGTATTACCAGCCCGAACGTTGAAATCTACATCGGGCAGGGGTTCCACGCCCATGTTGGCTTTCGACATATCCGGTTCCACCTGCGCGACCAGTTTCAGGAACAGGCGCAGCTTGCAGATTTCCGTCGCCTCCTCCATGATGTCCACGCCGAAAAGGTTGTTGACGATGATGGATTTGAAGATGAAATAGGCGCGGTTCGGATGTTCGGGCGCGTTGACGTGCGCCAGTTCCTCCCGAAACGCCCGGTGTTTCGGTGTCCATGTTGCGCGCCCCCGGCGCGATCTACATCCCCTACAAACGTTTCCATGCGTTCCAGGCACTGCTCGTACAGGGGTTCCAGAATGTTGAGCGCGGCGAACAAAAACGCGCCGCTGCCCACCGTCGGATCGAGAACGCGGACGTTTTTGATGGCCCGCCACAGCGCCTGTATCAAATCTGCGCCCTCGTACTCCGGCGATGATATCCGCCACGAACTGCCGTATGTCGAGATTGTAGGTAATCAGGTCGTTGACCGATTCCATCTCCCCCGGCCGCCAGTTTCTTTCGCAGTTCCTCACACCGCTGCCGCCGCGCCACGACTTCGCGCCAGATTTCCGTCGGCAGGGCGATGGCGTCTTCGCCGCTCGGCGCGGGTTTGTTCCAGCCGTCGCGCTTGCTCACGTCCGCGATTCCGGCCTCGATTTCGGGCGGAAGCGGCAGTTGTCCATGCCGTGCTTGACAGCCGCGAAAATATATTTGTCCGGGTTGTCGCGCAGCAACCGCCAGACCGAACCCTCGTCCTCAAATGCGACACGGCACTTGTCCCGCGCCGTGTCCAGCAGATATGGCAGAATCGTGCTGCGCGAAATGTACTCGGTGATGTCCTCTTTGGTGTAGTACGCGCCGTTCTCTTTCTGCCCCGCCTCGTTGTAGTTGATGTACTTCTCAAAGATATAGCCCAGCACGTCCGGGTTGATCTCGTTGCCCGCCTTGTTGGGGCGATTGTCCAGATGCCAGTCGAAGTCATCGAAGAACGTCGAACACGCGCTCGAAGGCGGCATCCTCAATCTGAATTTCGATGTTCTGCTCGCGGCATTTGCGCTCGATAGCGTGTTCGGCGAACAGGCCGCCGTTCAGGTAGGGAACCTTGCCGATCAGCGCACTCAGTTCCGGGCTGTGCGTCGGCTGGCCCAATCCCTCATGAAACAGGCGCATCAGGAAATGGCGATAAAAGGTGAAGAACTTGTCGCTGCCGTGCTGCGCCTGTACCGTTTTGAGGCGGTTCCGCAGATAGTTTGTCATCGCCCGCCAGAAAGCCCTTTTTCTGAATGAAGTACAGGAACATCAGGCGGTTCAGCATCACCGACGTGTACCATGTCCGGTCGGCATCCGGCAGGGAGGTCGGGCTGCAATGGCCGTCAGGAAGCGGGCGTGTTCCGTCTTGAAGCGGTCATAAAACCGTTTGCGTTACGCCCTCGACATCGAACGCCTGCCGCACGCGCCCGGTCTGAACGACCAGCGTCAGCTCGTCCTCGTCCTCCATCTCCACTGTGATGCCCGCAATTTCTGGATCAGCAGATCGCCCGAACTGTCCCGGCGTAAAACGGCATTTCCCGCGCCACGACGGGCTTGCCCTTTTCACGGCGCACCCACTGCCACACCTGCGCCGACTGTTTCGCGTCCGTGTAGATGATGATATGCTCGCGGACGCTTTGCGCGACCAGATGCTCGATTTTGCGCCGCGTGGCCTGAAGCGGAATAAAGCCGTCCTTATCCGGGCGCGCAGACAAAGGCCACCATGCCCTTCTTTTCGGCAACGGCTTCGAGCATAAACGTTTGCTTGCCCGCTTCAACGGAAAGACTCTGTTTGCGTTGATCCCAACCGATTTCATTTAAAAACAGCAGCTTGAAATCAAACGCCTGCAAATAATCGCGTACTTTGGTAATGTTCATGCTCAATTAGCCCTCAACTCGGATAAAATTTATTCATCGGCAAACGGATCAGCTTCGTCTATATCCTCGCCCGCAAAGTATTTCATCAGGGTAAAATCACGCACATTGCGCAAAAAGTACCTGCGGTTCTCCTTTGTCAGCTCACCTACGCACTGCACAAAATCGCGTTCATCATGCGCTTGCAGGGCCTTGCGATAATCGTCATCAGATAAATCCATGCGAACTTGCCGCCATGAATTCTCTACCCATGCCGAAAGCGTGATCTTTCCCGTGTCTGCATTGTCTTCGCGACGCAGGGCAGTTACAGTGCCGAGAATGGACATATCTTCCATGGGAGCCGACTCGCGAAGCATACGCGATGCTTCGCGCAACAGGGGGAATGTATCGCGCCGGAACTGAAACTCCGTCGGCGTCTTGTCCGCCACCGTTCGCGTCGGCGACCAACTGATTTTCAGGGACACCTCTTCTGCCGTATTGTCCATGCTCAACCCTACCAGCGCGTCACATAAATTGGCGCTCACGCCGGAACGAACGGCATCCTGAAACGGCTGAAAATCCCCTGACGACGCGGCAGCAGTGACAGCCCGACGTACTGCCGTGAGCGCGCCGGTCAGCGTCAACAACGCGCGCCGCTCAAAAGGTTCTTCCCACAGCGCGGGCGCGTCCTCGAACAAATGGGTCTGCAAGCGCGGGGGAACGCGCGATTGGATGTTAAGAACGAAGCTGCCCTCCTCCGTTTGCGCCATGCGCAGGCCGTCCATATAGTTGATTGCTTCCTGAGGTTTGCGCGCCGTGTACAAAGCGCGTGGACGCGCCGCAGCGCAGGCCGCAGCCAGCGCCAGATCGCGCGCCCCTTCCACCATCGCAACGCCAAGTTCCAGAGGCAATGTGCCATTTTCTATCAGCCCATGTGCCAGCCGAACGCGCAGCACGTCCGATGTGATTGCCGCAATATCGCGCGCAATGTTAAGTTGGGAACGGTGTTCGGCGACTTCCAGCGTATGCAGGGCTTCGGACATGCGGCGGGCGTACTCGTTCAACGTGACATCCGAGGGAAGCAAAATTTCATAATCGCCGCTCCCATTCGCGCTTGCCGTCCAGACAGTAGCGCGGTCGCCAATCTGTTCCACCTGTTTCCAGGCATGACTGTGTAGGTAAGCAGCCATTTCGTTCGGTCTGATTTCACGCAGGGTTGCTGCGTCATTTATGGAAGCGATCATAATCTTCCCTCGCTGTTGATACGCCGCATCATGGCTTGCAATGCCTGCGGCGTGAACATCTGGATACGCGGCACGCGAACAGTCACTTTCGAGTTGTTGGAAACTTCCGCTTCGCCGCATAAGGATACCCAATAGCCGCAACGCCGTAGAGAAAGTTCCGCCTCGGAGTGAGCAATCCATTCTTCAATGTTGTCGGGAACTGTCACTACAATCAAAATACAGGGCGTGAGCGGGTTCGGATGTCGCAGATCGTTGTAGTTCTTGATTTCCAGTGGAAAATGAAGATGAGTTTCCCGAACAATATTCTGAGCGGTGCATTTTAACTGCACTTCCAAACGCGGACGGCGAAGCGTGTCACCCACTCCCCTCGCCGAAATAACCCAATCCACGCTGTCTGTATCGGGATTAGGCTTGGCAAGGCCGTAGCCTGCAACGGCGGCAACAGCCTGTAGATAGGCATCACTGAACTTTTCTTTTTGTTGCGCTAAATCCATGTACGCGAAATCCCATCTATTGATTTACCAATCCGAGGGAACAGATGATGCGCGGCTCTTCCGCTCTTTGCTCTTCCGTGATCACGCACAGCCGGTTTTCGTCCCGCAGCAGAATGACCAGTTGCGCCAGCATGTCGTCGGTCACATCGGTGCGCAGATGGCTGTTGATGCGGTCCGTGGCCGTTTGGGTCAGGGGGTACTTGTAAATCTCCTCGATGGCCCGGTGCAGTTCCGGCGTAGTCGAACAGGCCGTCCGCGTACCTGCGTACGCATAACGTTTCAGGCGCTCATAGGTCTTGAAACGCGCCCCGGACGGACGGCCCAGCTGCCCGCCCACATTACGCTCCTCGCGCACGATATGCTCCACGCCCTTCGCCACCAGTTCATGGTGCGTTTTCAGGCGCGGCACGGCAGGCGTATCGGGCGACGCACTCGGCGGCCCGCAAAATCGCGTACTGCGACTCGGTGACGCTCTCGCCGTTCCTTGTCAATCCACGCCAGCGCGTCGTTCCCTTCGCCCGTCCGCAGAAACACCAGCGCGCCTTCCGGCTGTCCGCAGTGTTGGCGTGTGCGCTTTGGCGGAATACACCACATCGCGGCATCCCCGTGATCGTCTTTTGCAGGCCGGGATCGGCTTCGATCGCGTTCTTCCAGATCTGGAACGCTTTCGACGCCAGATCCACTTCGCCGTCCTCATCCCCGTCCAGAACGCCCGCCTTTTCATGGTACAGATCGAGGATTTTGCGCCCCCTTTTGTCGTCCTCAAAAAACGCCTCGTCCGTGCCGACCACTTCGGCGTTTTCGGCCAGCCGCTGCCGAACGCGGCTGCGCAGTTTGATGATCTTTTCCACGCCCTTTGCCGGCAGGAACGAGTAGCACAAAATCTCTTCCGCCTTCTGCCCGATACGATCCACGCGGCCCGCGCGCTGTATCAGGCGGATGATCGCCCAGGGCAGATCGTAATTGACGACCACAAACGCATCCTGCAAGTTCTGGCCTTCCGACAGAACATCGGTGGCGATCAAGACGCGCAGTTCCCCCGCCGCCTTCGCTTCCCGCCATTTTGCCGTTGCTGCGCGGGCTGAACCGCCACGCCAGTTCCGTGGGGTCCGCGCTTCCGCCCGTTGCCACGGCAACATGCTCGAATTCCCCGCGCTTGCCATCTCTTTGTACAGATACTGCGCCGTGTCCGCAAACTGCGTGAACACCAGCACTTTGTCGTTGGGCCGATCTTTGGCGAGCAGTTGCCGCAGCGCCAGCATTTTAGCGTCCTGGTTGGCGTCCCACTGCGCGCATTTGCCCAAAATCTGTATCAGCGCGGCGCCGTCCGACTTGCAGATCGTCCGCCAGTTGTTTTTGGAACAGGCGCGAGGACAGCCACTTGAACCGTTTTTTGTACGGCCCCCGCATACAGCGCATACACCTGCGCCGCTCGCTTGCGGAAATCCTCATTCGGTCCGCAATGCCTGCGTTTTAATTTCCGTCGCCTGTCTCCGCCGCCTCGTCGTCCTCTTCTGAGGCAAACATCCCTTCGCCCGTCGCCGTGTCCTCCGCGTCGTCGTCGCTCATGTCCGTATCCAGCAGGTCGGCCCCCTGCGTCCCGATGGGCAGCGGCAGGTTGTTCTCGATGGCATGCAGGAAAATATAGTTGCGCAGAATATGCCGCTCGACGGACAGCAGAAAGGCGTACCCGCTCGATTCCAGCCGCTTGAACAGGTTGGTGCGGCAAAACCCCATCAACCGCTTGCCCGCCCGCGACAGATCTTTCAGCGCGGCCGTCTCCGCCGGCTGTGGGCGGCTTGTCCGGCTTGGAATGTTGTCGTAATTGCCCAATCCATAGCGGGGCAGGCACAGGCCGTTGATGGTATCCACAACCTCCTGCGCGTACAACGCCTCGTATTGCGCGTCCAGGGCGAACTTGCACGGTTCGGGGCGCGCGGTCGGGGAAATAAGAGCGTTCGCCATTGTCGAACAGCAGGTACTTGCGCTGTGTCGCCAGATCCGTTCGGGCGTAATTGTCCATGATAAACGAGCGGGTTCGGCGCACCATGTACAGCCGCATCAGCTCGCGCCAATCGTCGGGATAGTCGCTCTTCTCGAAGGCGGCCAGTGTCCGGATGCCCGCCTGATGCCGCCGTGACGAACTCCACTTCGCCCATTTGCCGCAGCAGGGCTTCCGGGCGGATGCCCAGGTCGCGCTCTTCCGGCACGAACAGGCGCAGTTGGTTGGACAGATCGAGATAGGTTTTATTGTACGGCGTGGCCGTCAGCAGAATCACTTTGCTTTCGTTGCGCTCGATGTACTCCCGAATCGCCCGGTACGTCTTGCCTTCCCGGTTGCGCAGGTTATGGCTTTCGTCAATCAAGACAAGGCGATAACGACGGCAGGGGCTTGGCGCAGTCGGCGGGCAGCCGCTTTGACCGCCTGCGTTACCGACAGCACTTTGAGCGCCGCAGTCGATACTTCGTGCGGTAGTCCTCCCACATCGCCACCAGGTTTTTGGGGCAGAGGATCAGCGTTTCCATGCCCTGCTCTTCCATCATCCGGGCGAGCGCGGTCGCCATCAGCGTTTTGCCCAATCCCACCACATCGCCGATCAGGACGCCGCCCCGCTTGTTCAAATGCCGGGCGGCGATCTTCACCGCCGCCGCCTGGTAATCGAAAAGTTTGTTGCCGAAGATTTTGGGAATGGAAAACTCCGCCAGCCCCGCCCGCGCCTCCTGCGACAGATGGTAAGCCATTTTCACGTAGATATGGTAGGGGGAATGGGAATTTCCCGCGCCCACGATTCCTCAATCACCTGCACCAGTTCATTGGAAATGTCCAGACACCAGCGGTCTTCCCAACGCTCCCCAAACCATTTCGCCAGTTTTGTGCGCGGCGTCGTGGTCCAGCACGTCCACATTCAATTCGCCCTGATGCTGCAAGCCGGAAAGCGTCAGGTTGCTGCTGCCCAGGTAGCCAATGATAGGGTTGACGGGATCCGCAGGGCGGTGCATCAGGTAGAGTTTGGCATGAAGCGTATGGCGCAGATACAGCTTGACCACGACCTTTTTCGCCTTGATCTGCGCCGCCAGCCGCCTTAGCCCCGCTTCATCTTCATTGGTAGGAACGCCGACCGTCAACTGCGTTCTGAAATCTTCGGCCAGCTTCCGTTTCATCCGAATGGCGGTCTGGTTGTCCATGTCGCCATCGGCTTCCATCGATGGACATCAGCCGCTTTCAATTCGTCGTCGGGAGCGCGCTGCATCCCCACCAGCAGGCGGCAGCAATGCCCCTCCCCACCCGCCCACTCTTCCACGATAGCCGTCCAGCCGCTTCCAGCCGCGCAGGTTAAAATAGCCCACGCAAAAATCGGCGCGCTCAGAAACGGCGAGGGTGTCTTGCAGGGCAGGCAGCAGGGGAAGGTCAATGTTATCGAAAATTTTGGGCATGGTCAGGTTCATTCCTTTGCTTGGTGTCGCCGAGGCCACAGCAGAATGCGACCAGCGAAACTGCGCACAGTTTCGCACTATCAATTCACCGCAGAAACCGGAATTCCTCCTTTGAACACTGTTCAGGCAACGTCAATAACCACCAGATAGGAACTCTCGGCGTAGCAAGCAACGTTTTCGCGGTGCAGCGCGTATGTGGTGTTAGAACCTTTTCCGTCAACACAGGTGTTACATTTGCCTGAACTGGGGAGGCAAAGGACGCGCTGTTCGCGACATCTGCACCGCAACCGAATTGGCTGCCGTTCTGCCTGTGAGGAACGCCGCGCCCGATTCGCGGCGCGCGCTTTCCAACTTATCCATGTCCCTGCCGCCCGTCACAACCGCCATTCCCCGGCCCGTTCGCCGCCGCCCGCTCACCAACCAGCAGATACTGGCGGCGGGGTGGCCGTCCGCTTCGCGCGCCAAAGACATTTCCACGCATCCCCTGTTTCGCGGCGCTATCTCGCGGTGGGCGTGGCGCTTCTTCACGTATCGCTTCACGCAGGCCAGTCGCTGGTTCCTCACGCTTTCCCTCGTGTGCATGACCATTGGCTCCAACTCCCTCGACCTGCAAATCTACGTGCCGTTCACCTATGCTTTCGGCGTGTGGTTCGCGGCTCTGGTTTGCGCCCTGCTGTTCAAGCCCCGCGTGGCTCTTGTTGCCCACCATGCCGAGCGCATCCGGGCGGGCGAAACGCTGCCCGTTGACGTGGAAATCCGCCAGCATCGCAACCTGCTTGGCGCGACTATGACCCTGATTCCGCACTGCCTGCCCCGCGCCCTTGATTCGGTTCCCGAAGACGGACTGCGCCTGCCGCCTCTTGCGCGGGGCCAGAAAACGCGGGTTCGTATCGGCATCCGCTGTGACCGGCGCGGCCTGTATACGTGGCGCGGCTTTCGGGTGGAGTGCGACTTTCCGTTCGGCCTGATACGCGCCTTCCGAACGTATGCGCAGCGCCATGACGCGCTTGTGTATCCCGCCTTTACGCCCCTGACGCGCCTGCAAATCCCCACCAGCCTGCGCTATCAGCCCGGCGGCGTCGCGCTCGCGTCCAGTCTGGGCAAGTCGTTCGAGTATCTGGGCAACCGCGAATACCGTGAGGGCGACAACGTGCGCGACATTGACTGGCGGGCGACCGCGCGGCTGAACCTGCCCATTGTGCGCGAATACCGCGAAGAGTATTTCCTGCGCGTGGGCGTGGTCATGGACACGTATACGCCCGACCGCATCAATGGCAAACTGTTGAGCGTGAAGGCGTTGCTGGCGCAGGAGGAGAACTTCGAGCGAGCCGTCAGCCTGGCCGCAGCGGTCAGCGATTTCATGGCGCGTTCCGATTACATCGTAGACCTGTTCGCCGCCGGACCGAACCTGTACCATCTCACAGCCGGACGCAGTCTCGCGTATCTGGATCAGATTCTGGATATTCTCGCCTGCGTGGAGGGCAGCCCCGACGAGCCGTTCGCCACGCTGGAACCAGAAATCGCCGCCAATCTCGCGCAAATCACCACGATTGTCTGCCTGTTTCTGGATTGGGACGAAACCCGCCGCGCGTTCGTAGACCGTTTAAGGCGCGAGGGAACTGCGGTTCGCGTTCTGGTTGTCCGCGACACGGCCTGTACGCTCGCCCCGGACGCCGACGCCCTTCCCGGCGGCATCCGGGTCCTGTCCAAAAGCGATTTTCTGTCCGGCGTGGAAGAAATTTAGACAAGGAGAAAAGGAGAAGAGGAGAAGAGGAGACAGTGACCAGCCACCAATCACCAACCACCCGTCACCAACTACCAGCCACCAACCACCAACCTCTTCTCCGCCTGCACTGGACGGCGCTGGCGGCGACACTGCTTGCGTTTGTTACGCTGTGGATCAGCGAGGGGCAGTCTTTTGTGGTGCCGCTTCTGCTTGTCGGACTGCTGGCCTCGCAGCGTTCTTCCGCCCGCCTGACAAACAACAGCGCGTTGTGGATGCTGCGCCTTGTCATCTTTGGCGTGATTCTCACTCTGGACGCGATGCGCCCTGACAATCTGGCAAACACCTTTTTCGATTTCCGGTTCAACTGGGCGGGGGAACTGCTGGCGGCGGAACTCGTATTGCAATTGTGGAAGCAGCGACCGGAGGGGGGCGGCAGCGGCGTGGTGGTGATTCTGCTGTCCGGGCTGGTGTTTCTTATCGCCTGCGACATTACGGAAGACGCGGCGCATCTGCCCTATATCGCGTTTTGCGCGCCCCTGTACATGCTGCTGATTGTGCTGTCCATCCGCCAGTATCGCCTGCCCGTCCCTCCCGAAACCACGCTGTTCGGCATCGGCATTGTGGAAGCGCCCCCTGTTCGCGCCGGAAAAACAGATGTTTCTCTGACGCGGCAAATCGTGTTCGGCGTGGCGATGGGAACCGCGCTGGCCCTCGGCACGGGGCTGCATTATACGTTTCGCTACTACCGGGTAGGTTTGACCGCATGGGGAATACGTTTTCTGAACGAGCGCATGTCGTCACCGCGGGTTGGATTATCCACGACGCCGCGTTTGGGCAACACCGATGATCTGAAGGGGACGCCCGAACGGGTATTGCGCATTACAGGCGGGGATGCTCCCACGCACTGGCGCGCGATGGCGTTTTCCGAGTACAAACTTGGCGCGTGGGAGCCATCTCTCGCCTCGCGAACGCCCGTAGACGCTACGGCTCTGCCGGCAGCGCAAATGAGCGCGTCCGGCAGGAATAGCGGGGTTTCCGCGCCCGCGCATGTAGTTGTCGAGCGGCTGGCCTTCAATCTCGGCCTGTTGTGCGAACCGCTTTCGACCCATTCTTTCGAACCGTTGGACACGGAAAGCGTGACATGGAGGCCGGGCGAAGGTGGGCCGCTGCAAACCGACAAGCGCGGCCTGACATCCTACGGTCTGGACATTGGTTCGGAAGAACTGTATCAGGGGCCGTTTGCCGCGCCCCCGGATGCCGCGTACCGCCAAAAACTGTTGACAGTTTCGGATAGTATCGAGCCGGGCGTGCGTCAACTGGCGCGTGAAATCGCCGGGAATATCGCCGACCCGCGCGCCCGCGCCGATGCCGTCGAGCGCTATCTGATACTGAACCATAAATACAGCCTGACGTACCATTTGCCCCGACAGGCGGACCCTGTTTCAGAGTTTCTGCTGCATAAGGGCGCGGCGCACTGCGAATACTTCGCGTCTTCGGCCACTATCCTGCTGCGTTGCGTGAATGTTCCCACGCGCTACGTTATCGGATACTACGCGCACGAGGGCGATGGCAGGGGCGCGACCATCATTCGGCAGCGGGACGCCCATGCCTGGGCCGAGTGTTGGATTGACGGACAGGGCTGGCTGACCGTAGACGCCACACCCGGCAATGGCCGCCCCGACAAACTGGAAGACGAGTACCCAATTCCGCCCTGGACGCGGCTGCGGGAATGGTTTTCGGATACGTGGGGGCGATTGCTGGACTGGCTGAAGGGGCCGCAGGCAGTACGCGCCGGGATTGTGGCAGGCGTAATCGCGTTTCTGGTTCTCGCATGGCAATGGCAGCGGCAACGGCGGCGCGTCCGTCCCACTCGCATGACGGAGTTCGCGTATGCCGCCCCCGCTCAGGAACTGGCGCGAATGGCGGCGCGTTTCGAGCGTTTGTGCCATAATGTCGGGTTGGTCTGCCCGCCTGAATTCACCTGGCTGGAATATGTAACCGGCGCATCCGGGCAGGCCGCCGCGCAGGTCGCCGGATTGGATGCGGAAGCCCTGGCCGCTTTCATTCGCGCCTACAACGCTTCCCGCTTCGGCCCCCTTCCCGATGTGCCGGCCCTCGCAAGCCTCAACGCGCAGTTAAGCCGGTTGGAGCAGGGGGTGAGGGAAAAGGGAAAAGGGAAAAGGGAAGAGTAGATACGAGATACGAGATATTGGATATTAACTCCGAACAACCCCTGTGAACTACGTTCGCCTTACCGGATAAAACAAGTAGCTCCCCCTTCCCCCAGGTTGCGTATTTCTGCTTCGCTTTGAAATACGCAACCTGGGGGAAGGGGTTGGGGACAGGCGGAGACGCGGGGGGCAATCTCAGAACAAAGAAGGAGAATGGGACAATGAAAAAAATCAGAGAATCGGGGAAAGCGGCGGTTGGCGGAGGGCGGAGCGCCCAATCCGGCGCGGGCGTGTTTTATCATCTGACGCAGGAGGAGTACGACGAGATGCTGGCCGACCCCGCCTGCGACACCGAACTGTTTGAAGCCGAGGCGGTGGAGATACTGGAGAAAAAGCGCGTGGAACCGAACCTGGCCTACAAAATACGCGAGGACGCTATCCGGCAGGCCGGATTGGGCTACTGGATAGATATGTAGACCTGTTTGCTTCATCCACCGTTTGGCTTTATTTATCGTCCGTTGTTGAAAAGGTGATACTTGCTGCTTTCCGAACCCATCCAGAACATTCAAAACAATCTTGAAAGCGTGATACGCGGCAAACCCGACAGCATCCGCCTGACGCTGATTTCCCTGCTCGCGGGCGGGCATGTGCTGCTTGAAGACGTGCCGGGAACCGGCAAAACCACGCTCGCCAAATCGCTGGCGCGTTCCATTGACGGCATATTTCGGCGCGTTCAGTTTACGCCCGATTTGTTGCCCGCCGACATTACGGGCAGCAGTTTTTACAGTCCGAAAGAGGGCGTGTTCGAGTTTCGAGAGGGGCCGGTATTCGCCAATGTGCTGCTGGCCGATGAGATCAACCGCACCAGCCCGCGCACCCAATCGGCCCTTCTGGAAGTGATGAGCGAAAACCAGATTACGATTGAGGGGCGGCGGCGCGATTTGCCCCAACCGTTTTTCGTGATTGCCACGCAGAACCCGACCGACTTTCACGGCACGTACCCCCTGCCCGAAGCGCAGTTGGATCGGTTTGCCGTTCGCGTTACATTGGGTTATCCCGCGTTTATGGACGAACTGGAAATCCTGTTCAGCCACAACGAAACCGATCCGTTCGACCGGCTGGTTCCCATTGTCACCTGTCAGGAAATCCTTCAGGCGCAGCAGGAGGTGAAGCGGGTGCGGGTCGAGCGCAGCGTGGCGGAGTACCTGTTGCGCCTTGTGGAAGCGACGCGAACCGATCCCCGCCTGCGCCTGAGCGCAAGCCCACGCGGTTCGCTCGCCCTGTACCGGACGAGTCAAGCCCGCGCCCTGCTCGAAGGCCGCGATTACGTTCTGCCCGAAGACGTTCGCGCCCTCGCCGTTCCCGTCCTCGCCCACCGCCTGATGCTCGACACCAAAGCCCGTTACGGCGGCGTCCAATCCTCCCATATCATTGAAGAAGGCTTGGAGAAAATACCCGTGCCGAGGTAAATAAAAGGACGCTTATGACGAACGCGCCCCTTAAATTTTGCGCTCATTTTCTGCCATCGCGTTTGTATCGCTTTCGTCCACCGCCGGATGCAGCGGCGTCACCATTTGGGTTATAGAGGCGTGATTATGCTTATCCAGGCGAATGTCGTAGCGATATTCGAAGGCGTCTCGAAACTCCTCCTGGTGTGAGACAACAATGATGCGCTTGAGTTTGCCGCTTAGTTTTTGAAGTTCGGCAATCATCACGTCCCGGTTCTGCTTGTCCAGGCTGCCAAACCCCTCGTCAATGATAACCGCTTGCGCTCCCTGTCCCTCACGCCCAAAATACTGCCCTATGCCCAGAGCCAAACTGACGGCAACGCGAAACTTCTGGCTGCCGCTCAGAAACGCCAGTCCGATGCCATGCCCGCCAATTTCACTGTTGCAGCACACCACGTCGAAGGCTTCCTTCAAGCGAGATTTGGCGATTTTTTTGAACTTCACGCCATCCGACGCGGTTTGCTCGTTCATCTCGCTGCGCAGTTGCAGACGGAGTTGTCCGTCGGAAAGCGTTTCCAGAGTTTCGTTGGCATGGGCCAGAATGCCTCTTTCCGCTTCCCACAGCAGTTCGCGCTGTAGGCCGACAGGCCCGATCAGTTCGGCCAGTTTCTTGTGGCGCGCGGCCTTTAATTCGGCGGATTTCCAATCCTCGCGCTCCCGGCAGTACGCGAGGCTGTTCTCCTCCAGCGTTTGCTGCCGCTTCAGCGCGTTTTCGCGCGTCGTTTGCGCCTGAATCTGTCGGGCATCAGCGTAACGCATCCGACATTCAATGCTTTCAAGATCGAGCGCGTCCGCGTCACATTCGGCCTGATAAAGAATCTCCTGTCTATCCACGCCGATACGCTCAAGACGCAACTGGCGGGCCACCTGCTTATCTTTCGCTGTAGTCAGCAACGCCAACCGGGTATCCGCGCCCGCAAGTTCCGCTGTTTCCCTGTCCCACCCGATGATCCTGGTTTTCAGGCGGTTTGCGTCCAGTTCCATCACTTCCTGCCGCCACTCGTCTGTAAGCAGACACAGATTCTGGTTGATTTTGCTGTCACTTTGTGACAGGCCGCGTACCGCTTCCAGAATGGTTCGGGTTTGCGGCAGCCGGGCGCACTGCCGCAGCAAGTGGGCGCAATCCTTATCGGTGGGATAGGTAGAGTCCAGCCATTCCAGGCTGTTGTCGAGAACAGCTTGCGCGGCAATTCCAATCGCCGCCGCGTAGTTATCGCTGAGACCGGCGAGGGCATTCAGCGCGTTTTGCGCGTTGGCGCGGGCATGTTTGTAATCGCTGTTAGTAGCGCGCTTGTCTGCTTCCAACTGACCGGACTTTGTATCGAGCATTTGCTGCCGCCCCTGCCAGAGACGGCAGCGTGTCTGCGCCTGCTGCTGCGCTTCCTGAGCGGCGCGATACGCGCACTCCGCTTCCAGCAATGCCGCTTCCGCCATCTGCTGCGCGCTTGTTCGGCGTTCGCGCTCTGTAGCCAGATGAAGGGGGGATAGTTCCTGTCCGCAGATGTCGCAGGCCGGTGAACCGTCGAGCGCGTCCATTTGATGGGCGCGTTCCTGCGCCGTTTTTACCTGCATTTGCGCGTTCCGCCAGGCGTCGCGCTGTTCCTGCGCCAGTCGTTCAGCATCGGTTTTCGCCTGATCCGCGCCCTGTAGTTTCGCTTCCACAAGGGTTCTAATGCGGCTGATCTGTCTGGAACGAGCGTTTTGCAGATCATGCACCTGCTTCGCCAGTTGCCCTTCCGCGCGCGCTTCCGCGAACATCCGCAGCCAGGGCAGGGCGGTTTGCGTGGCGGTCAGCGCGGATTCCTCCGCTTCTACTGCTGTAAGCAGTATGGTCAGCAGTCCGTCCGTTTCCTCCGGCAAGTGGTAGTGGCTGGCAAGCCCTGTCTGCCAGGAATCCTGGTTGGGCGCATTGGCGGCAAGGTCGGCTTCGCAGCGCGCCCGCGCTTCCAGTCCACTGCGCAGTTCTCGCAGGATGGGCAGCGCGGTTCGCAGGCCATTCCAACGCGCCGAGTCTGCCTGAATCTGCGCTTCCTGTTGTAGAGTGGGCGCGGCTTCCTTGATGGCTGTTTGCAGTTCCTGCTCCTCGCGGACGAGTTTGACCAGATTCTGCGCATGGACTTTGCGCGCGCCCAGACGACTTAACAGCCGTTTGGAGGCATCCAGAATACGCTGCTGTTTTTGCGCCTGCCGCTCCTGCGCCGCGCTTTCCTGCCGCGCGTCCTTCAACCCGCTATCTCCGTTCGCGAAAATCGCGTCCATGCGCCGTTTCGCGCTTTCCTGCCTTCCCTTCCAGTGTTTGTGCAGCGCGTCTGCCTTGCTGTACAGCCGGTCGTAATCCGACAAATTCACCAGTTCGCTCAACATCTTGAATCGCTCGTTTTTATCGGCCTCGATCAGCGCGTCGCTGCCACCCTGTTTGAGCAGCGTAGAGGCGGCAAACGTCTCTTCGGTCATGCCCAGCGTGGACTGCACCCATTGCGTCAGCGTGGCGCGGCCCACTTCGGGAAGGGCTTTCAGGCTGCGGTTCGGGCCCTCGCCTGTCACCTCGAATACTTCACAGGTTTGGTTGTCTCGGTTGTCGCGCGAACGCCTTACGCAAAACGTTCGGTCATTGGCGATGAATTCAACCTCAATTTCGAACCGATCCTGCCCTTTATGAATCAGATTGTCGAAGCCTGTTTTGCCGTCCCGGTGGGAGCCATACAGGGCGAACTGAATGGCGTCGAAAACCGAAGATTTGCCCGCGCCGTTAGGGCCGGCAAGCAGCCACATCGGCGAATCGCCGAATTCCAGCGTCTGCGCGTTGCTGCCATAGCTGAGAAACCCTTGAAGCCGAATACGAGTTGGAATCATTGCGCCACCTCTCTTGCCGTTTCCCCGATTGCCGTTTCTACCCCGCAGACTACCGCTTCGGCGCTGCATTCATGCCACAACTCCATCGCCAACTCCAAAAGCGCATCACGCTCGGCCTCGGCGGCAAGACGTTTAACCTCGTTCTTCTCGTTTGTAATGCCTGCGTCGTAATGCGCCGTGATATACTCGCGGATGTTTGCTTCTACATTGCGACGGGGCGGCAGCGGAGTTGATATTGTTATGGCCTCCTGGGAAGGAGCCAACTTGCGCGCATACCAGCCGGGAAACGTATCCTGAACGGCGCGCTCGATGTCTGCAAGGTTATGTACGCCCGGCGTATAAACCACATTGTACTTGACCAGATCGCGGTCGGGCGCGATGTGAGGGAACAGTTCCGCCAGGCGTTCATGATCCCTTGTTTCCGCGTTGAGCGTGATCTCATGAATGAATTTGGGCGCGGAAAGCGGAATTTCCTTGATGTTAACGGCTTTGCCGCCCGTAATGTCGAACACGACGACGCTTTTCACATCGTCGCGCTCACCCGCGTCCAAAGCCACGATGCTGCCGCAATAGCGAACATGCTCTGCATTGGCTGTGGGCTTTTGTCGGGCGTCGTGAATATGTCCGTAAGCCACGTATGTGAAGTGTGTGGGAATATCGCCCGGTTCAAAGATAACGTCTTCGGCTTCGCTCACCTCGTAGGCGGTACGGGCATTGGCATTGACGCCCCGCACATGAATGTGACTGACGAACACGGCGGGTAACGTGTCGTCAAAAGCGGGCGTCTCGGTCAGGCGCGTGACCGCCTGCTGATATTTCTCATAAATGGCGCGGTTGCGCGCGGCATTGCCCACCGCGTGTGTGGTTTCGCCGCGTAAATACATAGAATTCGGATACGGCATCAGGATAAATTGCACAATTCCGCCCTCCGAATCGGCAAGGCGAATACGCTTGGGTTCGGTTTCGATATATAGCCTGCCTGATGGCAGGATGCTGGTAAGTGGGGTCGGCTTTGCGGGCGCAAGGGCGAGCGTGTCACGCAATGTCCGGCAGGCGATTTCGCTATCGTGGTTGCCCGTGATGGCGACAATAGTTCCGCCGCGCTCCAGAAATCGTCCAAACAAGGATTTGATACGACCGACGACTTCGCCGGTTTCCCGTTTATCCATGTGCGGGTCCCGAAACAGGTCGCCTGCCACAATCATCACGTCAACCCTGTGCGTTTCCAGCAAGTCGGCGATTTCCCCCATCGCCGTAAAAATTTCCTCCGATCGGGAGCGATTTCCCAGGCGGGCATTGATATGCCAGTCGCCGGTATGCAGCAGTTTCAACAGCGTTTTCCTTTCAATCCGCTAGCAGGCCGTCCAGATCGTCCGTCTCTACTGACGATGCGCCGGGTGTGGACAGGGAGGAGGGCGGGGCGGAAAGCGCCTCCTGCGGATTCATAGCCCAGACGGGAAACGGAACTTTGACGTGCATCGGCTCACGAAAATTGTCCTGTAAAATCAATTTTTCATCCGGCGGCAGGCGATCCGCCTTGCTCCGGGCGCTGTCGGACAGGCCGCGCCATGCGGTTGCAGCAAGTTCAATGACGCCGGTTTTGCCAAGCACCCGTATGCCCGCATTTTCAATGACGCGCTCACTGACTCGTGAAGCCTGCTGCTGCGCACCCAGCAATATTACGCCCTGAGAACGCATTTCCGCCGCCACTTTTTCAATCAACTGTGTAATGGGGTCTTTCGCGCCTTTCGGCGCAAAGCGGTTGAGTTCATCCAGCGTCACCAGGTAGATCAAGCCCCCGATGGCTTTCGCGCCCGTGCGCTCGGCGACAAGTTGCTTGAAGATTGTCGCCACGACAAAACGCTGCATCATAGACTCGCCAGCAAGCGCGGCCAGGTCTACCACAATGGGGGCGCTGGTATCGCTTCGCCGCACGTCCAGCGGATTGCCATTGTTGTCTTCGGTGCGCAACGCCCCCTGACATTCATAGATCAATTTGATGAGACGCCTCGCCAGTTTCTTCCACGTTGCTGTATGGTGCGAACTCACAACGCGAGTCTCGTCCTTTGCTGCCGCCTGCGCGTTTACCCAATCCAGCAGTGCGCGAAATGTCTGAGGTCCGTCGGAACGCAGGGTAAACGCAACGCTGCCCGCATTACGGGGTTGCGTTCGTGTGAGCCAGTCCTGAATGTCCAGAATCAGGGCGCTGAAGTTGACATCGTTCGCGTCCGCTTCGGCGAACAAGTATTCCATCAGCCCTTCGACGATAACATCTTTGAGGCTCCAGCTGTAAGGCATAACCCCACTCGCGCGCCCGGTGGGAACGGCCTGGTTCGTATCCCGTTGCTGCGCGGCGTAATAAACCGCGTCGGTAAACGGTTGAGGGTCATCATACCCCATCGCCTGCCAGTCCGGCAGATGTTTGTCCGGTTCGTACTTCACGCTGCGGCGATCAATGTAGAACAAGTCGAAGTTTTTGACGTTGAGAATGATGGGCACGATGCGAAGCCGGTTTTTGCGCGTAGGGTTTGCGGCCTCCTGCCGCCGCGCTTCTCCCAAAAGCAGCCAGTTGATCCACAATAGAAAACTGGATTTGGTTCCCCGTCCCGCCGCGCCGTTGACGTTGAGGTGGCCCCCATTTGCACCGAGCAGGTAGTCTGTATCTATATAGCCCGGTCCCGCTATGCGATTGCCTCCATTTTTGACCAGTCCAACGGCCAGGCGGCTGCCGGGAGCGATTTCATCCGCGCTGTAGGCTTTTTCCACATCCGCTTCATTGCCCATCATCACGTCGCTGCGTTCGCGGGGCGGGGTGAGCGCCATCGGCTCCACGCGCAGGATAGTGGCGGTGGCATACGTGTAACCTTCGCTTTCAAACGGCGGCTCGTAATCCAGGTCGTTGTCGGCCTCATCCACCTCATGTCCCATGCTGCGCTTGCGGCTGCACCGATGCACCTCATCCACAATGGCATAGTACGTGTACTTCTGCCCCGCAACCCTGCTCATGCACGTCACGATTTGCGACTTTTCCACCAACGCATCCGGCGGAACCCAGAAACAAAATTCTTCGCTGGTGGCTTCCTGTGTTGGCGGCGCTCCTACGCGCCCCACGCACAATCGCCCATCCGGCCGCGACACCGGCCCACGCGATTTCAACTCTGTCGCGAAATCCGCTGACGCCGGACTGCCTGCGCTGGTTTCCACAACAGCCGTTCCATTTCCGATTGCTTCCAGAATCTCTGCATTCAAAATCTCTGCCATAGTGACCCGCTTCTTTCTTGTTCGCGCTTTTGTTAAGACGAGGATATTTTGGAGCGTTCGCTTCAAACAGCAAATTCCGCGCCCGATGCGAGATATTCCCTTCAGTTCCTGCTTTTGTTACAGACCGGAGACAAAATTGCAGCAAACAGTTTACAGATTCGTGAGATGATAAAAGCGGCTGATTAATGTGTCCGCATTGGTGAAAAGGGAACCGAGCATTTCTTCGGCCCGCTGAATGGGGTGAATAGTAACGGCGGACCGCCCATACCCGGCATCGCGCGTACGGTAGCGGCACAGCAGGCGCGAGAGTTGATTGATATAGTTCCAGTCCTGCCCCATCTGTTGCTCGAACAACAGGCGCGGCGCTTCTACGCGCACAATGCCCCAGTTCGGCATGTCGCTGCGCCCGCCGTCTATGCGCAGATACCACGTTACCACACTGACGCTATCATCTTCCAACTGAAATACAGGCGTACGCTGGCCAGGGGTCAAATCATAAAGCGTGTTCCAGCCCTGCGTATGCAGAAAGTTGCGCGAGTGAGTCTTTATCAATCCGACAACCGCATCCTGATGGTGCGCGAATGCCCCGGCGCGCGTTTCCAATCGGCCATCAATTACAGTCGGCGCATTACAGCACTGGTTGAGGGCTACCCGTTCCAGCCGGATCATCTCACTCATAGTACGGCTGTATGTGGCCTGGCGCATAATCTCGAAATCGTAGGGATTGGCATCCTTCGGAGGTGCCCCACATATCAGCAGCCGAAACCCCGCGGCCTGCAATTCCATTGCGAACGCTTCCACATCCTCCCAGGGAAACGCATCCGCCATCATGGAAATGACACGCTCTACGCAATGAAAATCGCGCCGCAGACAGCCGTTCTCGTTTTGCATCGCCAGCGCGCCGATTTCCGCCAGGCGCACGGGAACAGGATAGCCCTCCTTACTGCGCAGCCAGGCTACTGTGCGCCCCACATCCTTACCGTCTATGAAGCATCGCGGACACCATGGTCCCTCGGTGAAAGCAGTCGTATCTGCCGCCACACCCGCCGTGTTTTGCGCCTGCCACTGATCGCGCGCCACTTCGTAATCCAGGTTAATGCGCTGTTTGTCCTCGTCATTGGCGGCCTGCATATCGCCGATCATCGTCGGCAAGCCGGGATAATTTTGGACGCGTTGCGCACCGTAGTTTCGTAAAAATTCCAGTCCCATTCGGCTCTCCGTGCGGTATTTGGGGCAAATAGACGCTCTTGTCAATTCCGGTCGGCGTTCAGACTTGCAAAAATGTTGAGATGACGCAGCCGCCATTGCATGGCAGCATGGCTGACCAGCATTTCCGTGGCAAGCCGCCAAGACAGCTCCTCATTACGATAGCGGACGCCGTATTGTGTCGCCAGGGACGTGACCAAATCGGCAGGCATTAGCAGGCGGGCGGCAAACTCATTGGCCTCCTGCTCCATCTGCTCAAATGGCGTCTGTGGAATTGGAACTCCTTCCGACAGCGTTACGGCAATATGCCCGTTCGATGTGGCACGCGCCTCATCTTCTTTGTCCACGCCGACAAAAGCATCCGTAATCCAATCGGCAACGCTTCCGCTTCCGTTCGCCGATGCCTTCAGTAGAGGCAGAAAATGCAGCAGATAGTGTCCGATTTCATGCGCAACCGAAAAGCGTCGCCGTACCACGGGATCGTTCTTTTCCACGAAAATGCTACCGAAATCGGTTGTGGCATAGAGAAAACCGGCGAGCGGAATGTGATTGGCTTCTTTCAAAGGCGAGACAAGTCCGTTGCGCCGCAGGAGAAATTCGGACGCGATATGGCTGGTCAGGCCAGGCAGTTCCCGGCAGACCAGACTATAGGCGCGCGTCAAATCAAATAGCGACACAATGGGACGCTGAAGCGTCGGCAACGGGGCGTCCGATTGTGTGTACAAGTGGGCTATGACGGTGTCAATGTTCTTCGGGAACAGGGCGGTGGTCATGGGCGAAAATCCTATTGTTCCGAAACAGAATCCTTGTCAGAATCAGAACGTTCCGATACCGGAGGTCTGGAAGTGGAATGTTGGGAGGCGGAACGCTGGCGGCGCGTGGCGGCCAATTGCGCCATGTTCTGCTGCCGACCCTGCGCCAGCAGAATGGCGGTATTGCGAAAAGCGTTTTCCACTCGCCGACTCATCGTAATACCCAGACTTGCGAGGAACTGCCGAACGCCGCGCCCGCTCAAATCCTGTGGGATCGGCTCCGATCCCGCCGCGCGGCTGCGAAGCGCGTTCAGTTCATTACGCTCTGCCGCCTGCGTTAAATCCTCACCGGGACGCACCTGCGCCAGCACGTCCGCAATGGTGAGGGGCGGCAGTTCTATCTCGTCCTCGGCGTCGGCTCCCGCATCCATGTAAGCGCTAGGAAAGTGTTTTTGCAGCAAGCCGATGAGAGCTGTGTCTTCCTGCGCTTGCGTGGTTTGCTGGATTTCCTCTATGTGCGCGGTGTTGATTTCCAGAATCATTCGCTCCAGCGTTGCATCCTGCTCCGCCTCCGCCAGTATCGCGGTCACGGTTTCAAAATCACCGTTTTCCAGTGCGCAGTGGTAGGCGAACAGCCGTTTTTCGCGCGCCAGACGTTCCGACGCCTCCAGTTCGCTGTCAGAGAGCGATCTCCGGTTTTCTTCGTTCATCGCTGCTTTCCCTCCAATGCCTGCTGCGGTTCCAAAATTTTGCGCGCTCGCTCCAGCGCGCGAAACACGCGAACGCTGCGCCGTTCCCGGCTTGATGCCGAATTTGGCTGCGACCACTTCGGAATTCATCTCCTTTACAATCATCAACTCCACGAGCGGACGATCTTTATCTGCTACCAATGAAAGCAGATACGCCACATTATGCCGCGCCAGAACTTCGGCTTCCGGGCCAGGGATAGCCAGTTCACTCCACCAATCCAGCGCAGACTCTTCTGTATACTCGTTATCAATGCTGACTTCACGCCGATTGCGGCCAAAAACGCGCCGCTGTTCCTGCAAGACGACATGTGCGGCGATGCCTAAAATCCAGGCTTTCGGAGGTTTACTAACTTCAAAAGTGGCTGCTTTTTGCAGAGCAATGTTCATCACCATGCCAAGCAGCTCTTCAGAAGCGAAATCAATGCCCTGACTGCCAGCAAGGTTGGCCTTTTTGACAAAGACGCGCATGGTTTGCAGCAGCATCTCTAAATTGTCTTGCAGATACGACCGAATGACTTCGTTCGCCGAGGCCGTGTCCGACTGTATCTGCGATAAATCTGCCTGCATCGGCGCTCTCCTTGTCTGCGCGGTTCGTGTCCGGTTAGTGGCGGCTTTCTTCCCTGCATGATATGGTATTCCCAATAAGACACGAAAGTGTTACAGAGCAGCAGAAAAATCTACAATGCAATTTCCTTTCCGATGCGGGCGGATTCGTAGGCGGCGTAGACGAGGCGCAGGTTTTCTCTGGCGTCGCGGGGCGTGGAAAGCAGGGTTGCGCCGTTTTGTACCACGTCCAGAAAATGCGTCACTTCGATGACGAACGATTCGGGCCAGGTGAACGCCATTTTCCACTCCTGCGGCTCCTGTCCGGGTTTGAACAGGGTCACGGTCGAGCCGCGAAACGCTTCCAGACTGATAACGCCGTCCATGCCGAAGACCGTGAGCAGGGGGGACGCGCCCCGTCCCTGCGTAGCGTGGCAGGACAGCATCTGCCCGTAATGCCCGCCCGCATAGCGCAGGTTGATGACCGCCAAATCCTCGCCCGCGCCCGTGTCTTCGCGGTACGTGCCGGTCATAGCCTGTACCGCAGTCACATCACCGCCCACATTCCGCATGATGTCTACCATGTGGATACCACCGTCTATCAGTTCGCCCCCACCCGCTTCGTGGGGATCGCCGCGCCAACCCTGATTCATCTGCGCCCGCTGCCAGTGCGTGAACGTTCCCTGTATGCCGACGATTTTACCGATTGCGCCTGATTGCGCCAGTTCCGCCGCTTTGGTGACGTGGGGAACCGTGCGCGTGTTTTCGCCATGCATTAGCACAACGCCATGCGAACGCGCGGCGGCCTCCATGCGGTCTATATCTTCGACACTGAGAGCGAGGGGTTTTTCGCACAGAATATGCTTGCCCGCCTGTGCCGCCTGAATCGTTAGATCAGCGTGAAGCAGGTGGGGCAGGCACAGGTCTACCGCGTCCACATCCTCGCGCGCCAATATTTCGGCATAACTTTGCGTAGTCGTAGCCTCTACGCTAGAGGTTGTGATAGTAGAATTACTGTACGCCGCCTGCGCTCCCGGCGTGGCGTCCGTCGTGGATACAACCGTGTTTTTTTCCAGCGCCTCGGCGTAGGTGTTGTATGCCGATTGCGCGCGTTCCGCGTCCGTGTCGCAAAAAGCGACTAAACGCGCCCGGTCGCGATTGGCGCGGGCATCCGCAAACGCTCTGGCATGGTCATGACTGATAACTCCGCACCCGACAAGCGCTACGCGCAATGGTTTCATGTTGTTTTCGCCTCTTGAAATGGTCATTGAATGGTTATTCGCGGTTATTTATGCTGCACAGCCCGAATTGGCCGTCACGCTTGCAAAGGTTTGCCGTGAGTCAGGAAAAATCCTGTAAAAATTTTCAAGAATTATTTTTCGGGAGCAGGATTCTGCGCGGCGAAAGCGAATACAGAGCATACGCCCCCGTTCCGACAATCTTACTATGTGGCCGCAGTTGCCCAACGATGCCCCGGAGTGCCGCACACTCCCGCAACGTCTGGCAGCGTTCTTGCTGACGTCTCCGCTGTTCCGCCACGCTTTTATACTGACGACATGTTAAAAGTTCGATGTTGCGGCAAGCGGGCTTGATAAATCAAGCCCTTACAACACCACCAACTTTTCACGCGCCGTTGGTATACATCTTAATGCCAATGTTGCGGCTGTTCCTGCCAACGCTATGGCTGTGTGATTCTGTCTCTCCTTTTGGTTCCGTTATGTATTTCTATGCCTGATTACGCCTGTTTGTATTTTGTCGCTGCTGTTCGCGCGCTTGTTTGTTGGAATTGGAAAGGAATATGCCCGTTATGAGAACCTGGCACATGTTCTCGTTTGGCGCGGTTTGCCTGCTGGTCGCGCCCATGCCGCTCTGGGCGCAGAAATCATCGCCCCCATCTTCTTCCGCCGCCACGCCCGCCGCAGCTTCGGGACTGAGTATCGCAGTCGCCGACTTTTCCGGGCAGGATAAGGAACTCGGACGCTTTCTGGCCGATACCCTGCTGACCGATCTGGCGCAATCAGAACGCCTGCACATGGTGGAACGCGCCGAAATCGGCAAAGCCCTGACCGAATTGAAGCTGCAATCTACCGGACTGGCCGAACCGCAGGACGTGAAGAAGGTGGGCAAACTGCTCGGCGCGGATCGCCTGATTGTCGGCAGTTACCTTGTGCGAGATAATCAACTGCTCGTCAACGCGCGCCTGCTGGACGTGCGAACGGGACGGGTCACGCCCGGCGGCGCGGCCAATGTGGGCGGAAACCGCGACGAGGTGATGCGCCTGATGCAGCAACTCGCCAACCAGTTCCATAAGCGGGTGACGGGCGCGTATCTGCCGCATGACAACGAACCGCGCCGGGAAGAGGCCATCCCCAACAGCCTGCCCGACCCCGCGCCGGAGAAAGCCATTCCCGACCCGGAAAATACCGATACCGTACGCAGTCCTGCCCGTGACCGCAGCGATTCCAACAATCGCGATTCCAACAGAAGCGACTCCGATGGCTACAATGTGCGTCAGCCGGACGATCCGGCTTCTTCCAATACTTCCTCTTCCAATCCTGATTCTTCTGGTTCCAAGACGTATACCGACCCGAATACAGGCGCGTCCCGGCGTGTTTATGTGCCGACGCCTTCCCGCTCCGCGTCCGCTCCGCTGCCATTCTTTACGCCGCCGTTTATCAGCCCGCCCGCGTACAGTTCTCCCTCGCGGGTTGTCCGGCAGGGAGAACTTCGGCGCGTGTTGGGAGGGGGAAGCCGCGAAGCCAGCCGTTTTTTTACGCCGGGGGGCGCGTCCGCTCCCCTCAATCGATTACGCGCTTTAGCCGCTCTGGTAGCTTCCAGCGTTCCGGTCGCTTCTCGCGCCGCCGCTAACCCCACCGCGCTGGCAAGCGTCCTGCCCGATGCCCGCCTTGTGCCTGCCTGGGCCAACAGTTACGTGCTGACGGCGATACGGCACGGAATCTGGCCGACTTCCCACGCTCTGCATCCGCTGGAACCCGCCAACTGGGGTTTTGTGGGCAGCCTCGTCAATCGGAACAATCTGCTGGCGCGGGCTGGTCGCAACCGTTCGCAAGGGAACGCGGTTGCCGGGACCGTCGCCCATGCGCGGCAGGCGGTCGGCAGTTCGGTTATCCCGGCCCAACTCACGATTCGGAACGAGCCGTCGCATATCACGCCTGCCGTGATCGCGCCTTCGGAAATCGTGTACACCGGCCTGCTGGTGGAAGCCCGCGACCTGCCTGTTCTGCGCTCAATGAGCGCGCGAATTGTGGACACGGACGGCAACCAGATATACCCCGACGTTCGGCATGTGCCGGACATTGATTGGGTCGAAGATCACGGCATGGCGGACTATTACCACGCCGACGCGGAACGGACACGTACAGGCGCGCACCCGATGATTGTCAGCGCGATTGACATTTCCAACGACGCCATTGTGGTGAGCGTGGAAACCGGGCGGCATATCCTGGAAGCCGAGCGCCACGACGGATTCCTGCGCCTGTGGCATGTGGGCATTTTGCTGGATCAGGGGCGCTAATGAAATTTGCGGTTCTTGTCTTCTTTTTTCTTTTCTCCTTTATTGCAGGTTCCGCGTATTCGCAGGAACCCTCAACCCTTGTCGTGACCGGAACCGGCATGGCGGCGTTTAATGGCGACATTGCCGCCGCGCAGGAGGAGGCCGTTTGGGACGCCAAGCGCAACGCGGTCGAGCAGGCGGTGGGGCTGTTCCTCAAATCCAAAACGCTCGGGCGGAACTCCGGCGTGGAGGAGGACGAGATTTCGGGGCGAACGGAGGGCTTTGTGCGCCGGTGGGAAGTGGTGGAGGGATCGCGGCGCATTGAAACCCTTGCGGTTCCGACTGCGGAGGGAAAAGAAAAGCCGCGTATTCTGCATATCGAAGTGCGGGCAACGGTAGAACTGGTTTCGCTGGTACGCCGCCTGTCCGACATTGCCGATGTGTACAAGGATTTGGAACGCCCGCGCCTGCGGGTACAGATTACGGGTAAGGGAGAATACGCGGCAACAGCGGAACGGATTCAGCGGGAACTGTCCAACGCGCTTCAGGCGCAGGGGTTTGAAGTGGCTTCCGAGGGCGCGGCGGAGGTGGTGTTGAAGGGCGCGCTGGATGTGGTTCCCACTGTTCGCATGGGGGACAAAGACGCGCCGTATGGAGTTGGCGATTCGGTTGCCGCCTGCCGTATCCGGCTAAACTTGCAGGCGATTTCCACGGTCAGCGAGGATGTTCTGGCCGCGCCCCGCGTGGAAGCGTCCGGGCGCAGTTTCCAGAGCGATGAGGACGCGCTTCACGAGGCCGCAGCCGCGCTTTCTACGTCTGCCATTGGCGACAATGAAACTACGTTTGTGCCGATGTTGCTGGCGCGGTGGGCGCGGGAGCGTCAGGAGGGTTACGTGGTCGCTCTGAGGGTGGAAGGACTGCGCGGGCCGGAGTGCGACCGCCTGAAACAGATGTTGTCCGACATGCGCGGCTTCCGCCGTTTCGTAGACGAGCAACGCGCAACCCGGCAAACAACCCTGCGCTTCCTGACGCGGCGGGACACGCGCAGCCTGCGCCACGATTTAGCGCAATTTCCCCTGTCGCCTGCTTCCGCGCTGAATCACATGCCAATTAAAGCGCGGCAAAACGCGCTTACTTTCTCCGCGCAGGGATCAGGAACAGCGGCATCTGCCCCCACCCTCCTGCACGTTCTCAACGACCGAGGCCCGCTAATTCTCTGCGCCGCCCATGCGCCGAACATAGAAAGGCATCCGTGAATCTTTCCTGTCCGTTGTCCACTTTATATCACGAACCGTTTCTCATTTCTCTGTATTCATACTCTGTAAATCCTCAGTGTCTCTGTGCCTCTGTGGTGAAGATGTCTTCTGTCTTTTGCATCTGAAAGGAACTTGAATTGAACAAACAACACTGGCTTTCGCGCGCATTGTGCGCCGCCTTTATGGCCGGATTGCTGCTGCCTGCGCTGGCGGGCGGCAAACAAACGCCTGACATCGAACGCATCAACGAACACGGGCGCATTGACTGGACGAATGGCGCGATGTACGCGACCGGGTTGGGCGCGGTTTCGCGCACGGAAAACAACGACGCCAAAGCCTATCTGAAAGCGCGCGGCTTCGCCAAACTGGACGCGTTGCGCAATCTGCTGATGGTTGTGGATCACGTTCGTATAGACTCGCATACGGTTGGGGTGGATTTTGAAACGCAGTCGGATACAATTCGGGCGGAGGTGTCGGGACTCGTCAAGGGGGCGCAGGTGATTTCCGAGCGCAATATCAAAGTAGGGCGCGATAACATGGTGGAGGTGACCGTACTGACGCACATGTATGGCGATCAGGGGATAGCCCGCGCGTTTCTGCCCGAAGAGATTCAGCGCAACCGCGAACGGTCGCCGGAACCGCCTGTGGAACCCTCCCGCGACCCGGAACCCGCCCCCGTTGATACTGCGCCCGCCGCTCCGCCGCGTTACAATACGCAGGAACCCGAACCCGTTCCCACCGGCGGACCGTATTCGTCCGTCATCATAGACGCACGGGGCTATAAATTGGCGCGCTGTATGTCGCCCAAAATTCTGCGGCAGGACGGCAGCGAAGTGTGGGGGACCGTGAGGGTAGACCCGGACTACGTGCTGGAACACGGCATCGTGATTTACGCGCACAACATGGAACAGGCGCGGCAGTTGGATCGCTGCGGGCGCAACCCGCTTGTGTTGCGCGCCTGTGGTTCCGCTCGCACCGCCATTCCCTCCGACGCCGTACTCAGCGACGCGGACGCCGCCCATTTAATGGCCTGCAACGGACGCGACGGCTTCCTAAACAAATTCAACGTGATCTTTGTGGTGGACCCACTGCATTAAGGGTGTTCAGGTGTTCGGGTGTTCAGGACAATGCAAGAGCAACACTTTTGCTTTAGCGCAACAAATCTACCAATTATACTCCTGAACACCTGAACACCTGAACACCTGAACACCGCCTCCGAAGGAGACTCTGTTGCCCTTAACCGTAAAAGAACTCAACCACGTCGCTATTCATGTGCGCGATCTGGACGCTTCCGTCCATTTCTATAAGAACATTCTGGCGCTGCCGATGCTGCCGCGTCCGAACTTCAATTTTCGGGGCGCGTGGTTCGCGTTGGGCAATCAGGAACTGCATCTGATTGAGGACGACGCAATCAGCCCGGATGAGCGGCATCACCACCACTTCGCGTTGCGCATCGAGGACACATACCAGGCGCGCGAGTGTCTGGAAAGCAAGGGCTACAAGACCTTCCGCAGTCACGGCCTGCGCCCGGACGGGGCTGTACAATTGTTCTTCTACGACCCGGATGGCTACCTGATAGAGATGTATTCCGCGCCGCCCGCATTGCTGGCTAAAGAAGCGTCTGTCGGCGTAAATGCGGGAGAGGAAGCAGAGCGACACCCTGAACCCGCGCCGCATGTGGAATTGCTCCACGCCCCCGACGACATCGGCAATGACGCGAACAAGGAACTCTTCGGTGATCATGATAAAGGTGAGGATGTTGGCCCGGTCGGGTAATGCTTGCCCGCTTATCTTCAAAATCCGCATGACAAACAAATGCCTCCAACTCGTGTATTCGCGTTCCTTCGCGGCTATTTTCTCCTCCGGCATGGCAACCGCGCTGCTGGCGGTCTGCTGTTTGCGTCAGGATTTCGCCACGCCTGCCGCCGCTGCGCCCGCCAATGGCATTGAACCGGCAAAAATTCAGGAACGGGTTTTAACGGCGTATCGCTGGCAGCCGTTTAAACCCGTTGTCCGTCCCACCGTGCCCAGAAGCGGCAATACGAAAACCGCTGATCCGGTATGGGCGCGTAATCCCATCGACGCTTTTGTGGCGCGAGAACAGCAGGCGCGAGGGCTGCATCCACGCCCACCCGCGCCCCGCGCCACGCTGCTGCGCCGCGTCACAATAGATTTGACCGGGCTTTCCCCCACTCCGGAAGAACTGGCCGCTTTTGAAGCCGACACGTCCCCAAACGCTTATGAAAAAGTGGTGGATCGGCTGCTTGCCGGTCCGCGCTACGGGGAGCGGTGGGGACGGCAATGGATGGATGTGTGGCGCTACAGCGATTGGGCAGGGTGGGCGGACGGCAACCAGATACGCGACAGCAAGCCCTTTATCTGGCGCTGGCGCGATTGGATCGTCGAGTCGCTCAACGCCGATAAGGGCTACGACCGGATGCTACAGGAAATGCTGGCGGCGGACGAACTCTGCCCCGAAGACACGCAGGCGTTGCGCGCGACCGGCTTCCTTGTCCGTAACTACAAACTGCTCAGCCGGGAGCAATGGCTGGAAGACACCCTTAATCATACTTCGCGGGCGTTTATGGGAGTGACGCTGCACTGCGCCAAATGCCATGACCATAAGTACGACCCCATCCGGCAGGAGGAGTACTATCGTCTGCGCGCCGTATTCGAGCCGCACAACGTTCGCACAGACCGCGTTCCCAATCAGCCGGATGTAACCAAAGACGGGCTTGTGAGCGCGTATGACGCCGAGGCTGCCGCTCCCACCTATCTATTCATACGCGGCGACGAGCGTAACCCCGATAAATCCCGCATCCTGACTCCCGCCGTTCCCGCCGCCCTCGGCGGACAGTTGGATATTCACCCTGTCAGCCTGCCGCGCGCTGCTGTTCAGCCGGACCGCCGCGCATTTGTGATTCAGGAAACGGTTGCCGCCGGAGAACAGGCAATTAGCGCGGCACAAAATACAGCGCAAAACGCCACTCCCTCAGACCGCAATTCTGCCCTCCTTAGCCTTGCCGCTGCCCGCTCGCGCCAGGCCGCTTTGCTGGCTGTTTTGCGTGTGGAGCAGTTGGAGGAGGACGGCAAAAAGGAGAGCGAGGAGTGGAAGCAGGCGGCGCAGGAAACCCTTGCCCGGCAGCGCGAACAGGCCGCTGAATCGCCGAATTAAATCAGGAAACTGCCCGCCGCGCGCTTGCCGCCCTGCCGCCGTCTGCGCCTCTGGTTCCCGCCGCTGAGGGTAAGGCCACCCCTGTTGATCCTAAATCGGCAGACGCGCAGAAGAAGATTGCCGAAGCGCAAAAAGCGGTTCAGGCGGCACAGGACGCGCTGAGAACGGCGCAGGAAGCGGTGAAACTGCCGCTTACAACCGCGTACCAACCCCGCAGCCTGACCACGTACCCCGCGCAAAGCACGGGGCGGCGGCTGGCTTTTGCGCGCTGGCTCACGCAAACAAGCAATCCTCTCACGGCTCGGGTTGCCGTGAACCAGATATGGATGCGGCATTTTGGGCAGGGGCTTGTACCGACAGTAGATAACTTCGGCGGCAATACACGCCCGCCTTCCAACCCACAGCTTCTGGATTGGCTGGCTTCCGAACTCATGGCAAAGGGCTGGCGCATGAAACCCCTGCATCGCCTGATCGTCACCAGCGCCGCGTATCGCCAGACGTCCACGCCGGATGCCGTTAATGCCCATATTGACCCGGACAATGTGTATCTGTGGCGAATGTCGTCGCGCCGCATGGAAGCGGAAGCGGTGCGCGACAACATGCTATATGTAGCGGGTTCTCTGGACGAAACTCGTGGCGGGCCGGAAGTGGATCACAATCTTGGGCTGACTTCGCATCGCCGGAGCCTGTACCTGCGTACGGCTGCGGAAAAGGAAGTGGAGTTTCTCAAACTGTTCGACAGCGCGAGCGTGACCGAGTGTTACGAGCGCAAGCCGAGTGTGATACCCCAGCAGGCACTCGCGCTGGCAAACAGCGAATTGGCCTTAACGCAGGCCCGCGCGCTGGCAAAAACGCTATCCGAAATGGCAGGAAATGACAATGCGCGTTTTGTGGGCGCGGCATTTATACGTGTTCTGGCGCGGCGTCCGACACTTCAGGAGCAAAAATTGTGCCTGACATTTCTAGAGGAACGCGCCCGTAATTCCTCGTCAACTGTCGCGCCATCGGCAAAAACCATAGCGGCGCGTTCCAGTCCGACACCGCCTGCTGCTGTCCCGACAGCCGCGCAAGCGCAGCGCGCCCGCGAACATCTGGTTTTAGCCCTTTTTAACCACAACGATTTTGTCACTATTCGCTAAGGTCAGCCATCCAACAGGATACGGGCAGCAAGCCTGCGGCAGCAAGAAAAAATATTCTTTGCAAACTTGCAAACAACATAGTGAGCAATAACATTCCTTGATGTTCATCATCGAAGGGAACATCCAATGTCGGGACATGAAGATAATGCTGAGAAAGATTGCTGCCGGGGCGTGACGCGGCGCGCATTCCTGACGGATACAGGCATGGGCTTTACCGGATTGGCGCTGGGAGCGATGCTGTTTCGGGAAGGCGAGGCGCAGGCGGCTCCTGTTTCCAGTAAAGCTGCTGGCGCTGCAAAAGCGGTGAACGCGCCCAATCATGCAGGTTTGGATGTTCGCCTTCCCCATTTCACGCCCAAAGCGAAATCGGTAATCTGGATATTCCTTTGCGGCGGTGTCAGCCATCTGGAAAGCTTCGATGTCAAGCCTGAACTGAACAAGTATGCGGGCAAATCCATTGAGGAAACGCCGTACAAAAGCGTACTGGACCCCAGGCGCGTCAACGCCAATATCGTCGGCGGCAATCCCGCGCACGGCAACCGCAAAGTAATTATGCCCATTCAGACCGGCTACAAAGCGTATGGCAAAAGCGGGCTGGTGGTGGGGGATTGGTTTCAGCATGTGGGCGCGTGTGCGGATGATCTCGCCGTTGTCCGTTCGCTGTGGACATTGGACAACGATCATGGCGCGCAATTGACGTTCCAAACGGGTCGTCATGTGCGCGAAGGGGCGCACCCCACGCTCGGCTCGTGGGTCTGTTATGGATTGGGAACACTCAATCAGAACCTGCCCGAATACGTGGTGTTGGGACAGCCGACCGGGGATTGCTGCGGCGGCGCGTGGACGCACGGCGCATCTTACCTTGGCCCCGAATATGCGGGCGTCCGCTTGAATGTGGATGTGAAGCGACCCTTGCCGTATCTGGCTCCCGCTGATGCAAGCATTACTAATGAAGAGCAGGCGGCGGATTTCAGTCTTATCGGCAAGCTCAACCATCTGGCGGGCATTGATTATCCTGATGACCGGCAGCTGCGGGCGCGTATCAAAGCCTACGAATTGGCCTTTCAAATGCAGACAGCCGTTCCCGAAACGCTGCAGCTGGAGAAAGAAAATCTGGCAACGCGCGCAATGTACGGACTGGATCGGGCGGAGTGCAAATCGTTCGGGGAGCAGTGCCTTGTTGCGCGGCGATTGGTGGAGCGCGGCGTTCGCTTCGTGCAGATTTTTCACGGCGGGGGCGGGGGCGGCGCGTGGGACGCGCACTCCGACATCAAGAACAATCATACCTCGCTCGCCGCGCAGGTGGATCAGCCCATCGGCGGGCTGTTGGCCGATTTGAAGCAGCGTGGACTGCTCGACGATACGCTTGTAGTATGGGGCACGGAGTTCGGGCGCACACCAGGCGCGGAGGGTTCGGGGCGCGACCATCATCCGCAGGGCTTTTGCGCCTGGCTGGCCGGCGGCGGCGTAAAGGGCGGCGTAACACACGGAGCCACCGACGAACTGGGCTTCCATGCCGTAGAAGACCGCCACTACATCACCGACATTCACGCGACTGTGCTGCGCCAGATGGGGTTAGATTCGCGCCGTCTGGAAGTGCCCGGACGCAAGCGTCTCGCCATGGATCACGGCCAGCCGATACACGCCATTATCGCATAACTTTTCACCACCAAGACGCCAAGAACACCAAGAGAAAAGAAAAGAACAGGATTTGCTTCTTCCTCTTCGTATTTCTTAGTGTTCTTGGCGTCTTGGTGGTGAAAAGTTACAAACCGTCATACAAACGTGTTTTTGCCGGGAATGGCGAGGGGCGCAATCGGCAGGCTCATGTTCCATTCCAGTTTGACGGGGACAAGCCGTTCCTGCGACTTCAGCATCTGCTCCCACGTAATCTCTTCGCCCGTGTACGCGGCCATGCGCCCCATCAGGCCCACAAGGGTGCTTTGCGCCATGCGCTCGCCGTCGTTGAGCGGCATGTTTTTGCGGATGGACGCGAACAGTTCGTCATGCTCCACCTGATACATGTTCTTTTGCGGCCCTTCGTATTTCCACGCGGTTTCGCCACGTATCTCCACGCTGCCGCCCTTGATGATTCCCTCGCCTTTCGCGCCCGTAATGAAATCCGAGTTGTCGTTGTAGGGGCAGGGGATTTGGCGTTGCGCCATCGTTGCCCGCCTGCCATCCGCCCACTCGTAAAACACGTCAATGTGGTCGTAAATGTTGCCCTCGTTATTGGGCAAAACGCGCCCACCCGTCGCCACGCATCGCATCGGCGGAACGTCGTTCATCGCCCACAGAATCTTATCAATGCTATGACACGCCTGTTCGATCAGCCCGTCACCCGACAGCCACACGAAGTTGTACCAGTTGCGCACCTGCCACTCCACGTCGCTCATGCCTGCCGGTCGGGTATTGGCGGGCGGCATCGGCTTGACCGGTCCGGTCAGATAGGTGGCGTGAACCGCCCGAACCTGCCCTATAGCGCCCTCGTGTATACGCTGATACAGCGCGCGGTGGGGAGGATTGTACCGCCAGCAGAAGCCGGACACAAACGCGAGGTTTTTGGCTTTGGCCCGTTTCGCCGCTTCCAGCGCGGCGTGGACATTGACGGCATCCGTCCCCATCGGTTTTTCGGCAAACACATGCTTGCCCGCGTCCACAGCGGCAATGATGTGCTGCGGGCGAAACCCCGGCGGCGTGGCAAGCAAAACCACGTCCACGCCGCTGTCCAGCACCTTTTTGTAACTGTCCAGTCCGACAAAGCAGTGATCGGGCGCGGGCTTCACCCGGCTTGCAACCGACGCTTCGCCCTTCAGCGCGTTCAGGCTGTTGTCTATCTGCGATTGCGCCACATCGCCCATAGCCGTTAAAATCGTGTCCGGGTCGGCATTGAGCGCCTGCGCCGCCGCGCCCGTGCCACGCCCGCCGCATCCAATGAGGCCGACATTCAGTTTCTTCGCGCCCTGCGGATACGCGTAATTGCCTGTCGCCAGCAAAGCCGCCGCCGCGCCGGTCGTGGTCGTAGTTTTGAGAAAGTCCCGACGGGATGGGGGCGTATCGGAAGGGTCGGTTGGTAGGCTCATGAATCTCTCCTGTCGTGGTTTGAGTGTGTTGCTGCAAACGATTGGCAGTCGTACGCGACTTTTCGCTACGCAAAGGTAAAATTCCTGCCGCATCCAAGGCAGTATCTACCCTCATCCGGCCTTCGGCCACCTTCTCCCTGCAAGGGAGAAGGCTAATTTGGCAGTCTGGTGGGTTGATTAAACTCTATTTTAGGCGTATGGATTTTTCATTTCGGCCCCGGCCTTCTGTTCAACTGTACATTGAACAATTTAGCCTTCTCCCTTGCAGGGAGAAGGTGGCCGAAGGCCGGATGAGGGTAGAAACTCCCGGTCACTCGTCAACGTCCACAACGCTTCCCACGCCGCATTTCGCACATGCCAGTATTCATCTGCGAGGAGATTGAGCAGAGCCGTAACGACGCTTGCGGAAGCGTTGCCCAACTTTCCTAACATCTCTGCCACACTCTCCCGTACCCCGCTATAGTCATCGCGCGTGAGGTTGAGCAGCATCGTCAGGACGCTCTCCGAGCCGTTCCCCAGGCGAACCAATGATTCTGCCGCGCTCTGCCGCGCGTCGCAATCTTCGTCCTGAGTGCAATCAAGCAGCGCCGTCATAACTTCCTTCGAAGCGTTTCCCAGGCGCCCTAACCCTGCGGCTGCCCTCTCCCGCATGATTTCCTCTCCATCGCGCAGGAGTTCGAGCAAGACGATAACTACGTCCTCAGTCACGCCGCCCCACCGATCCAGTACCTCTACCACCTTGTACCCCATATCCTCATCTGAAAGCAGGGGAAGTATGGCGATTAGCGCGTCTGTCGAGTCGCTGCCCAACTGTGCTAAGGCGTCTACTGCGCTTGCGCGTACATCGCTGTTTTCGTCGTGCAGGAGGTTGAGCAGGGCCGTGATAACACTTGCCGAGGAATTGCCCAACTGCTCCAGCGCGATGGCTGCCATTTCTCGCACCTTCCAGTATTCATCCTGCAAACAGGTCAGCAGGCGCGTTATGACATTCTCAGAGGCGTTGCCCAACTGCGTTAACGCTTGTACCGCCTGCTGCCGCACATACCAGTCTTCATCCTGGAGGCAATCAAGCAGCGCGTTCAACACGTCCTCGGAAGCGTTCTCCAAATCCCCCAAACTGCTTGCGGCTCTCCAGCGTACATCCCTGTCTTCATCCTGAGAGAGACTGAGCAGAGCCGTGACAGCGCGCTGTGAGACGTTTCCCATGTCCCCTAATACGTCTGTCACACTCTGCCGTACTTCGCTGTCCTTGTCATTCAGGAGATCAAGCAGGGCGGTAATAAGACTCTCAGAAGGATTGTGCAACCGCCCCAACACACATTGGACTTGGATACGCTCACGGCCTTCTTTACCATGGAGGAGATTAAGGAGTGCCGCCACCACGCTTTCCGAAGCGCCGCCTATATCTCCTAAGACCGTCACTACCGTATTGCGTACGCTCCACTCTGTATCGTGAATGAGAGGAAGCAGAGCCGCAAGAACGCTTTCCGGGGCGTTCTGCAATTCACCTAGCGCGCGTACCGCGCCTTCCCGCGTATTGCTGTCTTCATCGTGGAGCAGGCCGAGCAGGGCGGTTACAATCTCCTCGGATTCATTGCCCAATTTTCCCAGTAGTTTAGCCGTTTTATGGTATATATCCCAGTATTCATCGCGCAGGAGGTGAAACAAGACGGCAACGACGTCCTCAGAAACACTGCCCAATTGCGCCAGGGTTTCTATGGCATCCTCTCGTACTCGCTCGTCTTCATCCATGAGGGGTGTCAGCAAGCGCCTCTGCATCTCCTGTCCGATTGCGCCGGACGCCAGCAGGGGCAAAAGCGCAAGAACGCGCCGACGCAGGGGATAGTAGTTGCCTTTGGAACTGCGGTTCAGGCAGATGGCCGTCAATTCGTCAGCGATTTCGCGCGCCAGCGTCGGCTCGATACCGGCGCAATCACCGAGGCAACGCACCGTCAGTAGTAGGTCGCGGCGCAGTATGTGTTCATACTCGCTCGGCATATAGCCCGTTACGGCGTTTGCACCGTCTTTGTGCCAGAGGGCGGCGCGGATCAGGCGGGCGGCGGTATCCGGCGTCTGCGCGGCGACGATGGAACGAATAACTTCCTCGCGTTGCGCTTCGTGTCGGTACTCTCGCAGCAGTTGCGCCGTCGCGTCGAAGTTGTTGGTGGAGTGGCTGGTTCCCATTGAATTCTCATTTATTCGCGTTCATTCGCGGCTAAATTCTTCTCAATGCGTGGTTATGCGGAACAGCATGGCTCCGTGCGGCCCGACGGTTGTTTCCATTTCATCCGCCGAAACGGGCAAATCTTTGCGCTGCCACACGTCGCGCACGGTTTTCACTTTCGCCAGCCCAATTTCGGACCAGCGGATATGAACGGGCATGGATACGCGCAGTCGGTTGAACAGGCCGATGACATGCGAACCGTCCGCCATTGCGCGCGTCCAGATTTCCGTTCCCGCTATCCCTGTCGGCTGCGGCAGACGAACCGCCTGCTTGCCGGCTTTGTCCTGATTGATTGCCAGAACCTCGTCGTTGGTCAGCAGGGAGAGCGTCCAGGCGTCGTTGTCGGGCAGGTTCATGCCGAGCATCAGGGGCGATGGCGCGATGGCCCACAGCGACATCATGGTAAGCTGCTCGTCTCTGGTCAGGCGCGTGGTTCGGTCATTGCCGACGCTGCGATTGCCGACGGACAAATGGCCGAGCGGAATCATGTCCGCGTCCGGCCACCTTCCCGGCCCGCCATTGCCCTGCCAGCGCGAAATCAGATCGAACTGGTGACTGACCGCGCCCCACTCGTCCCAAAAATCGCCCGATATGCGCCACAGGTTGGCGTTGGCCTGCACATGTTTGGCCTGCTCGACGGGCGTATCTCCGGGCGACAGGCTGAACGCAATCGCCCGTCCGCATTTATCTATGGCTTTGCGGACAGCCTCGATTTCCCCGGCGGAATAGGGCGCGGACATGTCATCCACCTTGATATAGTCCACGCCCCAACTGGCGTACTGCCGTAAAATCGAATCGTACCACGCCTGCCCCGCCGGTTGCGACGTATCCACCCCATACATATCGGGACACCACGGGCAAACGCTTGCGGTTTTCGCGGCGTCAGCGGCGTGAAATGCAGAGCCTTCAATCGGCACATTCTGCTTCACGGCCTGCCGGGGAATACCGCGCATGATGTGGATACCGAATTTCAAGCCCATGCCGTGAATCGTGTCCGCAAGCGGTTTGAAGCCCTTGCCATTGGCTGCGGACGGGAAGCGGTTGGGCGCGGGTTCCAATCTGCCGTACTGATCCATTGTCAGGATCGCGTCTTTATGCGCATTGGGATTGTTGGGCGGTGTGGCGGCGTTGGGATCGTACCAGCGGTAATCTACAATGATATATTCCCAACCGTGCGGCAGCAGATTGTCATGCGCGTAGCGGGCGTTTGCCAGAATCTCCGATTCAACCACGTTGTCGCCAAAGCAATCGTAGCTGTTCCAACCCAAAGGCGGCGTCAGGCACACGGTATCGCCTGCGACAAGTTGAATTTTGCGCGAATCGGTTCCCATCGCGTTTTTCGCGGTTACGGTCAGCGTATGGGTTCCTACTTGCGTAACCGTGCCGCGTATCTGTCCCGTTTCCGCGTCCAGATTCAGGCCGCGCGGCAGTCCTTTTGCCGCGTAGCGTATGGGCGGCTGTCCCACCGCGCTGACGGTGAACAGAACGGGCGTGTTCAGACGGATGCCGATAATGCCGGGAACGGTTATCTGCGGTTTGTCCGGCTCGGCAGTAGGCGCGACAGTCGGGTTGGAGGGCGCGAGTTTGATGGCTTTTGGCGCTGCGCCCGTAAAGGTAAACTCCGCATCCGCCCAATCCGCGTGATCGTACTCGTACCCGTCGCCCGCATCCCCGACAATCAGAGCAATTTGCTGAACGCCCGTCACATCTATATCCGCCCGTTTGGGTTCCTGCCCGCCGCGCATCACGCCGCTGCTCCACAGCAGTTTGCCATCCCCGACAATCTGAAACTCCGCGCTGCCCCGCTTATTCGTCTCATCATCAATGCCGACCCAGGCGGTAAACCGTGTCGCGCCGCCGTTCAGGTCAATCAGCATATCTCCCGGCGAGTGCGTCCCCAATCCATGCTCAAAGTGACGTCCCGCTATGGAAAGGGGGTGCATATCAACGGATTTATCTATCTGCGGCTTGCCGAAACCCTGCTCGACAGCCGAAAGATCAAGCGACGCCAGTCGCGCCGTTTCCGCCGCCGAAACCGGAGCAGCAAAGGCGGTTTCTGCCGACAGTCCAGCCAGAAGAAGCAGGCAGCAAGGCAGTAGTTTTGCAACGAAATGAGAGTTCATTTGAGGTTTCTCGATAACGGATTGTCTTGAACCCGGATTTTCAGGATTAATGGATTAACAGGATTTCAAGGTGTGAGATTGCCAGCTCAATGGGAAATTTGAACAGTTGGCACATCCTGTTAATCCCATAATCCTGAAAATCCGGGTTCAAGACAATGGACATGCCTACAGTGAATTCGGATAAAACCGCCAATTGTTCGGAAACTCGCGCGTAATCTTCTCGTTTGTCAGCAGGGCGCGGAGAACGGCAATGGGCATACAGTTTGCGCCCAGGCATAGTATCGTGGAACTCGCGGCGCGTCATCGTTCCCGTTTCCACTAACTCCCGATGCAGGGCGCGGACTTGCAGGCCGCCGATGAGATACGCGCACTGGTACAGCGGATCATAATCGCCGCCGAACGAACGGCGGACTTCGGCAATGGCGTTGTCCAACTCGTGGCCGACATCGTTGACGAGCATTTCGACGCACTCGTGGGGCGTCATTTGCCCAAGATGAAAACTCAGGGAAAAAGACACGCGGGCGCAGCGGTGCATCCGCCAGAACAACATGCCGATGCGGTCTTCCGGCGTTTGCGCGAAGCCCAAATCCCATAGCAGCATTTCCCAGTGCAGCGTCCAGCCCTCCGTCCAGAAGGGGGTATAGAAGATACGGCGGTACGGGCGAAAACGCTCCTGCGAGAACATTTGCAGGTGGTGGCCGGGAATGAGTTCGTGCTGCACGGTGGCGCGGGCAAAGTGGCGATTGTTGCCGCGCAGACTCATGCGCTTTTGCGCATCCTCCATGTCATGGGTCGGGAACGAAACAATGATCTCTTCGCCGCCAAGAAAGAACGGGTTGATTTTTTGCCGTTCCGGTGACATCATCTCCATGCGCCACGATTCGATAGCAAGCGGCGGAACCGTAACCAGATCGTTTTCCTGAACATACGCTTCGGCTTCCCGCGCCAGTTCGCGCGCGAGGGCGGGCTGCTGTCCGGGCGCGACGTGCAGCGTTTTCACATGCTCCACCGCCCTGCGCCAATCCTCGCCAAAACCGAGTTCTTCCGAGGCGCGGTGCATTTCACGCAGACACCAGTTCATCTCCTTACGCCCGATGGCAATCAGTTCTTCGGGCGAGTAGGGGATGAGGGCGCGGTTTAGTTCTTCGAGCAGGGCGGCGCGGCCAAGCGGATCGCCGATAATCGCGTCTTCGTCCTCCGCTCCGGCGATTTCTTTGCGCACAAACGCGCTGAATTCCTCCAACTGCGTGTTCAGCGCGCGGTACGGCTTTTCCACCCACCACGTAAACAGCGGATCATAAGCGTGATAAAACCCGAACCAGTTTGCCAGCATGTCACGGATTTTGTCCAGCAGACCGGCGGCGCGATTAGCGACAGTGGGTTTCCAGTGGGGCGCATCCTCCGCAATGTCGGCGTCCCACTGACTTTGCGCCTTTGGCTCGGTTTTGCGCGTTTCCAGTTCGGCCTGCAAGCGTGTTTGCGCGTGTTTCATTGCTTCCATCGCCTGCGCCAGCAACCGCGCCGTCGAAGACGCCTCGACATCCTTCAGTTCGCGGCGGTCGTCTTCCAGACCAATCAGCGCGGCGGCAAAGGGCAGAAGGGGTTCCATCTCCTCAAACTGCTGTTCCTCCCGCATCAGATGCAGGTTTTCGCGTTCCAGCAGGCGGGACAGCAGCACCCAATCCGCCTGATCGCTTCGGGTCAGCGCGTCGAACGGAACGGCTTCCAGCGCAACCTGCCATTCCGCCAGAAACCGGAGCAAACGTTCGCGGCGACGCGGCGAATACGGGGCCGTAAACAACCGCTGCAAGCTGTTCCAGTCCGCTTCATACCGCATTACCAGTTCCGGCATCCGGTCATTATTCAGTTCGGGGAGAATGTCTGTCATGGGTTTTAGGTTGTTAGAAGTTACAGATGAGAGGGCATGTTCGGACTATATACTCCTGAACCGTGCCATATATTTGTTCACTCTATCATACAGTCGTAGCGGACCGGTTTTCCATTTGTAATCACCAAAACATACGCCACAGCCATAAGAGCCGTTTCCATAATGAAGCTGATGTTTGCTGCAAAAACCGTAGCCTGGTTCATTAGGACAGCTCATTTCATCATGGATACTCCACGATTGACACCAATGTGGAGGGTTTTGGCGGAAGGAGAGAACATCCAGCCAACCAACACCGAGTAATAGAGGTATATCTTTCTCCTGATTGATGCCCATCAAGTATTTTTCATGGTTTTTCAAGACGGTACTCGGACGCTGATGTACCCGGATCCACTCTATGCACTCTTGGGTGTGTATCTTTTCTACTTTAGCAAAAATGTAGAATGTAGTAGGGTCTTCCAAAATCTAACCTGCTCTCAGCTATTCACATCGGCTAAATATGTGTTCAAACTCTCCTTCGGCAATCAGGTGAGCAACAACCTCCTCAATCCGCCCTCGGCTCACCTCATCCACCAGTATCATGTCACTGGACCAATAATATCTACCCTGCAAACATTCCCCTGTACCTTTGTTCTTCTCCGCCAATGAGAGAATGTTCGCATAGGTAAAGAAACTAGCCACCCATCGGCTTCCGTCTGCCAGCGTTGCAATCACATCCGTATTGTCGTTTTGCGGGTTCCATTCATCACCCCATAACTCTGCCTCGATCCATAGCGTAAATGTTGGCAACAGGTACCTCTCATTTCGATTTCTGCCATGCGGAATGCAACAGATGGATGGATAGCGATACCAGTCTGGCGTTGCCGCCCTCCGCGTACACGGCGAGGGATTTGTCTTTCTGGCGCGGCAGGAAACAGCTTGTGAGCGACGCCTGCCCCTGATTACCGAACACTTCCAATGACGTTCGATCCACGAGAACGCGCAGAATGACATGATGATTTTGCGGTTTGAGTGGCGCGGTTCGGCCCAAACTCGTTACGGTTTTGTTGTTCACGTCGTAACGGATGTTTTCGCCCCGGACGCGCAAGCCGAGCGCGGTGGCATTGCCCGTCTCGAATTCCGCCCGAATGTCCCACAACTCGCCCGATACGTCTTGCAGCGGATTGTCGCCCGGTTTCAGTTCCAGATTGCTCCACTTCTGCTCTTTGCCGTATAGTGTGGAGATTTCCTTCACGGGTTGCCGGAAGATGCGCAGACCTTCGGGCGTTTCATGCAGGGTCATGGCGCACGGGTAACTCATCTGCTGGTTGAAGGGCATTTGCGGGTACGAACCGCCCGCCATCCACGCGATCTGAATACGCCGCCCGTCCGATTTGGGAATGTCGCTGAACGTTTGCACGGCGTAATAGTTCGCGCCGTAATCCACTTGCAGGGGTGTTCCCTCATACGTGAACTTGTTGCCGTCGAATGTGCCGACGAGGTATTTGCCATTGGCGGCGGTGAACACCCAGCGCGTTTCTCCCGGCTTGCCCTCAATCGGCATCTCAAAAAAGTCGGGACACTCGCCGCAACCCGGAGTTGTGAAGGTTTGCAGATGCGTCCACGACTTCAAATTCGGGGACGAGTACAGGGCGTAATCTTCTCTGTCCAGAAACAGCGCGAGTATCCACTTTTTACCGGGCGCGTACCACGTTATTTTCGGGTCGCGGTCTTCGCCGATGATATGCGGCAGAACCGGGTTGCCCGCGAATTTCGTCCACGTCCGGCCTCTATCCACGCTGTACACCATGCGCTGCGTGAATGGGTTCCCGGCTGCCGTATACGTGGCGACAATCGGCTTTTCTTTATCGGTGGCAAAACCGGTCGTGTTGTTCCAATCCACCACTGCGGAACCGGACCAGATTACGCCGTATTGATCGGGCGTGATGGCGTTGCCGATCTGCTGCCAGTGGGTCATATCTTTGCTGACGGCATGGCCCCACGAGAGATTGCCCGATTGCAGGCCGAACGGGTTGTGCTGAAAAAACAGATGGTACTCGCCCTTGTAAAACACCATGCCGTTCGGGTCGTTGAGCCAGCCCTTTTGCGCGGAAAAATGGAACTGCGGGCGGTACGTCTCTTCATACAGCGTGTCCGTTTTAACGTCTTCCATCTCTTTCGCGTCGCTCAGGGTAATCTCATCTATGTTGATGTGGCCCCACCCGCCCGTCGCGAAGTCTACTATTTCCAGTTTCGCGGTTTTGCCTTCCAACTCGCGCACATCCCACGTTTGCCATTCCAGCCGTTCGCTGCCGCCGGGTTGTCCGTTCGGGCCACTCGCGGTTCGCGCAACCTTGCCATCCACAAGCAGGTTCATGCACGTTTCGCCCGGATGCTTGCCGCCGCCAATTAGAAAATTGAGATAATGGCGCGTGATGGTAAACGGCGGCGAGGTTAGCGTTCCCGTTTTGTTGTCGTTGCCCCCGAAAGAATTGACAAGGCCATGTCCCAGAAACCCGCTGACGGCCATCTGTCCGGGCAACGTTCCCTGCGCCGGCCCGGTTCCAAAGGCGGTTCCCGTTGCCACCCATCCGCCGTAGTCCTTGCCCTCGAAATCCGCAACAACCATATCGGGACGCTGCGGAGCCTGACTGCCGAGCAATGCGAACAGGGCGACTGCGCCCGCAAATAGTTTCCGTTTGTTTAGTTTGTTCATCTTTGTTGAATTCTTTTTGTCTGAACCATGATGCGCTGTCTTGAACCATGATTAGGCATGATTTTTGTGATTACCATGATTGAGGAGGCGCGTTCATCATCCCCTTCCTCTCATCACGCGCATTTCACGTTAAGCAGGCATCATCATGGTAATCATCGAAATCATGCCTAATCATGGTTCAAGACAATCACCCTCTGCGCTTCATGCGGTCAATCAGAACGGCGCCCAAAATGACCAATCCCAGTACCACTTTTTGCGTGTACGGTTCCACGTTCATCAGGTTCATGCCGTTGCGGATGACGGCGATGATGAACGCGCCAATAAGCGTGCCGAAAATGTAGCCCTGCCCGCCCGACAGACTGGTTCCGCCCACGACCACAGCGGCAATCACGTACAGTTCGTACATGTTGCCGTAAGTGGGCGCGCCCGCTTTCAGCTGCGAAACGGTAATCACGCCGCCCACGCCCGCCATCAGGCCGGATACCAGATACACGCACAGCAGGGTTTTGCCGACGCTGACGCCGGATAGTCGCGACGCTTCCGAATTGCCGCCCACCGCATAAATCTGCCGCCCGATGCGGGAACGCGCCATCAGGATATGCGCGACAATATAAATGAGCAGCATCAGCACAACGGTATTGGGGACGCCGAACAAGCCGGTTCCCCGTCCGAGCCATGTAAAGGAGGGGGAAATATCGTACAGGGATTGCCCCTGCGTGATGATAAACGCCAACCCGCTTGCCACCTGCATCATTGCGAGCGTGGCGATAAACGGCGGGATGCGAAACCGGGTAATCATCAGGCCGGAAAACACGCCCACCGCGCCACATACGCCGATTGCGCCCAGTCCTGCTCCAAGCATCACGCCTGAAGAAGCGTTCGCGCCCCCGCCCGCGTGAATCAGCCATGCCGTTGTCACTGCCGAAAGCGCGATCAGGCTGCCAACGGACAGGTCTATGCCGCCCGTCAAAATCACCAGCGTCATGCCGACCGCGAGAATGGCGATGACGGCAATCTGGTCAGCGATGTTGCGCAGGTTGCCGGGCGAGAGGAACGTGGAACGCTTGCCGCCGACGGGCGCGACAATCCGCGTTTTCGCATACGCGGGAAACTGCGTTTTCAGCGCGTTCCAGACGGCCCAATCCCGCGCCTGAACGGTTGTCGCTATCACATCGGGAACCTTACCGGCAGTGGCTAACTTTTCCAGTTCCTCTCGCGCGTCGGGCGGGTTGCCCGCAATGCGGGCGACAACCGGCACATGCTCTGCGGCGAAACGCTTTTCCAGCGCGTCCCCGAACTCTTTGTCGTTATCACCCGGCGTGACCACAATGGCAAGCAGGGAGGGACGGGGCGATAGGGCAAGAATGTCCGTTGCCAGCGACTCGCCGCCCTCCTGCCCGACAGGAACCTCCTGATGGTAGGTGGCAACGGCAAAAAAGCCGCACAGGGCAATCAGGACGGCCAGCATCCCATACGCCAGCATAAATCGTCGCAGGTCTGCTTTTTTCACTTGACTGTTGTATCCGCCTGCGCTTCGGCCTTGTGGTAGAGTTGGGTGGGAATCAGCACTTCGGGTGCCACCTTTTCGCCGGCCATGTATTTTGTGATCGTGGCAATGGTCATTTGCGCGATTTTGTCCGGGTACTGAATGGCGTCGGCGTAGATTTTGCCCTCTTTGATCGCTTTGCGGGCCTCCATCTGACCGTCGAAGCCGATCACTTTCACCTTGTCGGCGCGTCCCGCTTTTTCCAATGCGGCCACCGCGCCCAATGCGGACGGGTCGTTGATGGCGAAAATGCCGTCAAGCTGCGGGTTGCCCTGCAAAATGTCCTGCGCCGCGCTGAACGATTTGTCCCGGTCCCCGCCGCCCGGAAGCGTGGCGACGATTTGTATATCCTTGTGGGCGCTGATGACTTCCTTGAAACCTTTGGTGCGCAGAATGACGGATTCCACTTCGGGGTAATCCAGAATGGCGACTTTGCCCTTGCCGCCAAGCGCTTCCACCATCGCTTCCCCGGCCAGTTTGCCGCCGGAGTAGTTGTCGGTCGCGACGTGCGAAGTGACTTTGGCGGCCTTGTCCAGACAGGCAATATCGGCGGTAAACACGGGAATGCCCGCTTTGTTGGCGTCCTGAATGGCCGTGCCGATGGAACGCGAGTCGCAGGGGGAAAGCACAATCGCGCTGACTTTCTTGACGATGAAATCCTCCACCTGATCTTTTTGGCGGGCGGGGTCATTTTCGCCCGCAACCACGGTAACATCGTAACCCTGTTTCTTCCCCTCCTCGGTCATGGTATCGCCGATGGTCTTGAAGAACGGGTTGGTAAGCGTGAGCAGAGAGACGCCGATGGTTCCTTTGGATTTGCCGCCAGTATCTTTGGGCGCGGGCGTGGCGGTTCCGGTGGGCGCGGGAGTGGGCGTATCGGCAACATCTTTCTGCTGACCGCAGCCGAACAGAACCGCGCAGCCGACAGTGGCAAACAGCGCGAGAAGGGAACGTTTCATAAGTTTGATTCTCCAGAAGAATATTTCAGGCCGTTTTGCGCGAAGGAGGAGGCAGTTGAGTACGCAACTCTCCTGCGCGTATGCGCGTAACAACTCTGTCTCAACGCCGTTGCGCGGTTTCACTTTTAAAGCCAAGTTAGAAAGCAAGCTACCATGACGCATCTTTTTTCACCCCTGCAAATTCGCGGCGTCGCGTTTCGTAATCGCATTGTCGTGTCCCCGATGTGCCAGTACAGCAGCGAAGACGGATTTGCCAACGAGTGGCATGTTGTGCATCTCGGCAGCCGCGCGGTTGGCGGCGCGGGGCTTGTTATCACCGAAGCCGCAGCAGTTGAACCGCGCGGGCGTATCAGCCCGCAGGATTTGGGCCTGTATCAGGACGCGCATATTGAACCCCTGCGGCGCATCAACCGATTTATGCGCGAACACGGCGCAATCGCGGGTGTTCAACTGGCTCATGCCGGACGTAAAGCAAGCACGGCGCGAATGTGGGAGGGCGGCAAGCCCGTCACTCCCGAACAGGGCGGATGGGAGCCGATTATCGGGCCGAGCGCGATTCCTTTTGCGGATGGTTATCAGACGCCGCAGGCACTGGATGAGGCCGATATGCAGGCCCACGTCAATCTTTGGGGCGTCGCCGCGCGACGCGCTCTGGAAGCCGAGTTCCAGGTGATTGAGATACACGCCGCGCACGGGTATCTGCTGCACGAGTTTTTATCGCCCCTGAGCAACCGGCGCGCAGATGGTTACGGCGGCAGTTTTGCCAACCGCGCCCGCCTGCTATATGAGGTTGCTCAAGAGATTCGCCGTCACTGGCCGGAAAACCTTCCGCTTTTTGCGCGAATTTCCGCAACGGATTGGACGGAGGGCGGTTGGGATGTGGAACAGTCCATTGAAGTGTCCCGGCAGTTGAAACAATTCGGAGTGGATTTGATAGACTGCTCTTCGGGCGGCAACGTGCCCCGCGCCGAAATCCCTGTCGGACCGGGCTATCAGACCGAGTTTGCTGCCCGCATCCGGCGCGAAGCGGACATTCTCACGGGCGCGGTCGGCATGATTACCAGTCCCGCGCAGGCCGACCATATTATCCGAACCGGGCAGGCCGACGCGGTGTTGCTGGCGCGGGAACTGCTGCGTGATCCGTATTGGCCCTGCCGCGCCGCCAAAGAACTGCGTCAGGAGATTCCCTCCCCGCCACAGTACGCGCGTTCGTGGTAACACCTTCAGGAGAAACCAATCGTGTCCTCTGCTCCTGTACTGAATTCAACTCTCCCCTTTTTATCGTTTTCGCGGGAGGAATGGGCGCAACTGCGGGCGTCCACGCCGCTGACGCTGACGGAAGCGGATTTGAACGCCCTGCGCGGCATCAATGAGCGCATTTCGTTGCAGGAGGTAGAGGCAATTCACCTGCCGATTTCGCGCCTGCTCAATCTGTACGTTACGGCCACGCAGCAACTGCATCGCGTCACGTCTACGTTTCTGGACAGTCCCGCGCCCAAAGTGCCGTATGTGATCGGGCTGGCGGGCAGCGTGGCAGTGGGCAAAAGCACGACGGCGCGTATTTTGCAGGCGCTGTTGTCGCGCTGGCCCAATCATCCCCACGTAGATTTGGTGACGACGGATGGGTTTTTGTATCCGAACGCCGTTCTGGAAGAGCGCGGCATCATGCACCGTAAGGGCTTTCCCGAAAGCTACGATTTGCGCCGACTGGTGCGCTTTGTGCGCGACGTGAAATCCGGCGAGGAGACGGCGACCGCGCCCATCTATTCGCATCTGCGCTATGACATCGTGCCGGACAAGCTGCAAACCGTCCATCAGCCCGACATTCTAATTTTAGAGGGCTTGAACGTGTTGCAGCGCGGCGACTCGTCGGGAGAGTCGTCGCGCGTACTGGTTTCCGATTTTTTCGATTTTTCGCTGTACGTGGACGCGGACGAGGCCGACATCGAGCAGTGGTTTCTGTCCCGTTTCTTCCGTCTGCGCGAAACCGCCTTTCAAGACCCGACCTCGTTTTTTCACCACTACGCCGAATTGTCCGCAGACGAGGCCGAACAAACGGCGCGGGGCATCTGGAAACGCATCAACGGCGTCAACCTGCGCGAAAATATCCTCCCCACCCGCGAACGCGCCAACCTCATCCTCCAAAAAGGTTCCGACCACGCTGTACAGCGCGTATGGCTCCGTAAATTATAAATTCCCACGTATTTGCAAAACCTTTGAAATTGCAGCAGGAATTGACAGCCTGTTCATGCAATACACAGGCACATCGCGGCCGTTAGTTCCGGGCACTGAAAGTACCCGTCTGCGTGGCGTTCCGCCAAGCGTCCTTCGGACGCGACTGTTTGTTGCATAAATTTGCGTCCGTAGGGACATAACACGTTATGTCCGATGTGCAGAGGACATAACATGTTATGTCCCTACGCGGAACGGTACGCAAACAGGCATTTTCAACCACTGGTCAAACTATATCCAAGTTCCGGGAGGACTTCTATGAGCCGACTTCCCCTGCTGCGATTTGCGACATTTCTTCTCATCTTCCTCTGTTTTGGCGTTGTTCCCGCGTTTGCGCAACAGAAGGAGGGCGGGGGCAGAATCGTTGTGGAGAACGATGTCGAGTATGCCAACCCGGACAATCAGCATCTGATGGTAAATCTGGCGCGGCCCTCAGAGGGGAAGGGGCCGTTTCCCGCCGTGCTGTGCATTCACGGCGGCGGGTTTCGGGCGGGCGACCGGCACGGTTATGACGGGTTGATACGGCAGTTTGCCGAACGGGGCTATGTGGCGGCAACGGTGGAGTACCGACTGACGCCCAAATACCCGTTTCCCGCCGCCATCCATGATGTGAAAGCTTCTGTGCGCTGGCTTCGCGCCAATGCCGCTAAATACCACGTTGACCCAAATCGTATCGGCGTTACGGGCGGCTCGGCGGGCGGGCATCTGGCGCAGTTTTTGGGCGTGACGGGAGATGTGGCCGAATTCGAGGGCAAAAGCGAGAACGAGGGCAATTACGATCAGTCCAGCCGCGTGGCCTGCGTGGTCAACTACTACGGGCCGAGCGATTTCACCAAATCCTATGGCAAAAGCGTGGACGCGGCGGAAGTGCTGCCGATGTTTTTAGGCGGCAATCTGGAACAGGCGCGGCAAAAGCATATTCTCGCCAGCCCGCTGTACTGGGTCACGCCCCACGCCGCGCCAACCCTGTGCGTTCACGGAACCAAAGACAATTATGTGGCTTACGAGCAGGCCGTGTGGCTTGTGGACAAACTGAAAGCGGCGGGCGTGGAGGCCGAACTGCTCACGCTGGAGGGCGCGGGACACGGTTTCGGCGGCGAATACGCCCAAAAAGCCGATGCCGCCATGTTCGCCTTCTTCGATAAGCATCTCAAACCGTAGATATGATAACCATCGTGAATACTAAGGGACCGTAAATGTATAATTTCCCGGATGGGGTAAACTCAGGAGTATGAAAACACCTCCGCCTGAACCTACTCCTCCGGTGCATGTGTGCGCTTGCTCCGTCTGCCAAAACGCGACAGATGCCAGTATCGTGCAGCAACATCACCACATCAATGTGCTGCTCAGTCGCCTTAACGAACCGCAACGCCGTTGGTATGTGGGTTCCCTCCTGCTGGCTCCGCACGCGCCGACAGAGGAGCCACTCTCCTGTATCACGGGCTTGGAGGAAAAAACCATCCGGCGCGGCAAGCGCGAACTGCAAGCCGACCTGCGCGACGTTCCCGTCCAACGGCAGCGGCAGGAGGGGGGCGGACGCTTCGCCGCTGAAAAAAAGACACACCCTTAGAAGCCGCCTTACAGGAGGCCGTTGAACCGTACACGGCAGGCGATCCGATGACCACGACCAAGTGGCTCAACGTGCGCCTGCGCGATTTGCAAGTACATTTGCAGGCGAAGGCGCATGGGGTCAGTCTTCCTGTGTTGAGCCGTTTGCTCAAGAAGCGCGACTATCGTCTGCGCGCCAACGTCAAAGAACGCGAAGTCAGCAACCCGCCTGAGCGCGACACGCAGTTCGTCTACTTACAGCAACAGCGCGCCGCGTTTGTGGCAGCGGGGCAACCGGTACTCTCCGTTGACACCAAGAAGAAGGAACTGCTCGGCGACTTCAAGAACGCAGGGCGCATCTGGTGTCAAGAAGCCGAAGCCGTCAACGCGCATGACTTTCCCCGTGAGGGTATAGGGCGCGCGGTTCCCTACGGCGTGTACGACATTGCTCACAATCAGGCGACCGTGTATGTCGGACAGTCTGCCGACACCGGAGAGTTCGCCGTAGACAATCTCGCCCACTGGCGCGAAACGGAGATGCCGGTACGCTACCCCCACGCCACGCAGTTGTTGCTGCATAGCGATTGTGGCGGCAGCAACGGCTATCGCTGTAAACTCTGGAAGCAGCAACTCCAGGAGAAGATTGCGGATCGCTTCGGCCTGGAAGTAACCGTGTGCCACTTGCCCACCGGTTGCTCGAAATGGAACCCGATTGAACACCGCGTGTTCAGCGAGATCAGCAAGACGTGGGCCGGGTGTCCTCTGCGCGATTACGACACAGTATTGCACTACTTGCGCCAGACCACCACGCTGACGGGCTTGAAAGTCACGGCGCATCTGATCACGCAAGTGTATCAGAAAGGCATTGCGGTTGCCGAGGACGTGATGGCCGCGCTAAACCTGACCAGGCATGAAGTGTGTCCCCAATGGAACTACACCCTACGCCCGAGAGAAACGACTTAGCCCGGTTGAACCGGGAACTTATAGATTTACCGACCCTAAGACACATATCATACAGCCTCATTAGTGCCGTGGGATGAAGACAGGAAACCATTTGATGATAGATACCCATGCTCTACTAAGTAAATCGTGGGTCAAAGTTCGTAGAAAGAGGTGGAGGAAAGAAGCCACCTATGTACCGTGTTACTCTGACGGCAGAACAACGTGTTGAACTTGACCGCCGCGCCCACCAAGTCGGAGTTGCGCCGTGTACGCGCGACCGTCTGGAGATGCTGCGCCTTTCGGATGCAGGCTGGAGCATCCCTAAGATTGCGCGTCACCTGCGCCAGCATGAACAAACGGTGCGCTACTGGATCAAAGCCTATCTCGACGGCGGCTTTGACGCGCTCTCCAACAAGCCGCGCGGCGGCAAAACCTCAGTGTTGACTCCAGAGTTGTGCGACGCCCTGGTTGCCCTTGTGAGCCAGGGCGAGCGGACTTGGACAGCGGGGCAACTGGCCGACTGGTTGGCGCAAGAGCATCAGGTGCATCTGAGTGCCGATTGGGTGCGCGTCCATCTCAAACGCGCGGACTTGCGCTACAAACGCACCAGCCGCAGTCTCAAACATAAGCAAAAGGCCGAGAAGTTGCCCACAAGCAAGCGACCCTCGAGACCTTGAAAAAGGGGGCGATGCCGGGTTGATCGACGTGGTCGATGTCGATGAAGCCGGGTTTGCGCCCACCTTACCCGTGTGTTATAGTTGGTTTCCCGTCGGGGAGCGGTTGCGCATTCCTTATGAAGCACCGCAGGGAAGGCGCGTCAATGCCATTGGCGGCTACTTCTCGCATGGGCCGTTGGCTGGTCGCTTCGTGTATCAGAGTTGGGCGCAACTGCCGCCCCATGCCCGCAAAGCCAAGCGCAAGACGCCCGAACAAGTGGCACACAGTTATGGATTGACCTTAGACGAGATCGGTAGCATTGACGCGCAACGCTATGTCGCCTTCCTCTGGCGCTTGGCGGGACGACCGACCGGGTACGCAGAGGACTGGAAACGGGAGCGTCCGCTTATGGTAATCGTGGGCAACTACTCGGCGCATAAGAGCCAGACCGTCCAAGACGCCCTGCCGCAACTCGAAGCCGCCGACATCTGGCTGGTGTCGCTGCCGTCTTACTCGCCGGAACTCTCCGAGATCGAGCCAATCTGGAACGCGGTCAAGCATCACCAGATGCCCACGCGCAGTTACAAGGAAGTGGCTGATCTCAAGCAGGCCGTAGACAAGGCGCTGCAAGAAAAGGCCGAGCATCTGCGCCAGGCGCACGAGGAAACTACGAACTTACAACAACGACCTACTTAGAACCGACACGTCTTTATTCCAGAGCGGAGGTGCTTACGTACCCCGGTCCAGTTCCTAAATCCTCGGGCGTTTACGCCTGGTGGTTTCAAGGAATTAAAGAACTCGAAAGGATTTCAGATATTCGCGTTCCTCTTGGAGACTGTCAGGAAAGGGAGGGGAAACATCTCCTGTATGTAGGTATTGCGCCCCGGAAGGCTTCCGCAGTCAGCGATAGCGCGACGACATTACGACATCGTCTTAGAAACCACTATCAGGGGAATGCGGAAGGTTCCACGTTGCGCCTGACACTCGGCTGCCTTTTAGGTATAGAGTTGTGGCGAGTTGGGAGCGGTAAGCGCATGACCTTTGGCGAAAATGAAACCCGACTTAGTGATTGGATGCAGGAGAACGCTTTTGTATGTTGGATTGCAGAGGAAAAGCCCTGGCAGGTAGAAACCGAGCTAATAAAGCAATTATCCCTGCCGCTCAACATACAACAGAACAAACAGCATGCCTTTTACCCTCTTCTTACACGCATACGGAAGGAGGCAAAGACAAAGGCAAAATCGTTGCCCATTGTACGTAAAATCCCTGGTATGTTGGACGATCCTGAAGCAAAAGACCAAATTGCTGCCTATAGTTTCGATACTATGGGGAATAAAATGAGTTCTTTAGAATATATGCAACGCTTCCATAGTGAAATACCTAAAGGTGAGACACGAGAATCTATGGAAAAACTACATCTTGATATGATGAAGGCGGATATGGAGAAGGAACGCGAAGAACGTCAAGTAGCTATAGCAAAATGGAAAGCTGAGGAACAAAACAAGGAACAAAGTGACCAAAAGGGGTAGCTGGTTAATGTACCGTTGTTCTGTACATACGGAAAGTGGACGCCCCCTCGAACATTGTTGCGACATCATCCTCTACCACACAACCATTACGTCTTTGCCGGGAGCGGCTGTATCTGACATTTAACGCAAAGAAGCGTCCCCATGATTTATACCCAAAACTACCATCCACTGTCGTCGGTTCCGCTGTGCATTTTATTGGCGGCTTTGCCTGTATTGGTGTTGTTTGCCCTTCTGGTCGTCAAACGCGCCCCGGTTCCGCTTGCGGCTGCGGGCGGCGCGATTGCTGCCTTTGTGGTGGCCGTCTGGGTGTATGGGATGCCTGTTCGCATGGCGTCGCTGGCATTTATGAATGGAGCGTTGTTCGCTTTGCTGCCCATCGGGTATGTGCTGGCGGGGGCGATGCTGCTGTACAACATCACGGTAGAAACCGGCTGCTTTGCGCGTATCAAGGAGTCCGTTGCCGGGTTGTCGCCGGATCATCGGTTACAGGCGGTTCTTATCGCGTTTTGTTTCGGGGCGTTTTTGGAAGGGGCGGCGGGGGCGGGAACTCCCGTCGCGATTTGCGCGGCGATGCTGGTGGGGTTGGGTTTCAAGCCGTTTCAGGCCGCGTGTTTGTGCCTGATCGCCAATACGTCACCCGTCGCGTATGGCGGGTTTGGGACTCCGCTGCTCACCTTGCAGGGCGTGACCGGGCTGGACATTCGCGCTCTGAGCCACATGGCGGGCAACCAACTGCCGTTTTTGTCGTGTATCATTCCCCTGTGGCTCGTCCGCAGCATGTGCGGCTGGAAAGAGACGCGGGAAGTGTTTCCGGCGATTGCAGTGGCGGGCGGCTCGTTCGCGCTGTGCCAGTTTATCTTCGCGCACTCGCCCTATTATCCGCTCACCGATCTGGCGGGCGGCCTGATTTCGCTTGTGGTCACGGGCGGATTTCTGCGCGTGTGGAAGCCCCGGCGCATGTGGCGGTACGAGGCGCGGGACATTGACTCGCGCAACGACGCCCTTACTGCCGCGCGGCAGATCAGCGAGAATATCGCGCCGCCTGTCAGCCTGAAAGCGACCCTGGCCGCGTGGATGCCGTTCATCGCGCTTTGCATCCTGATGGTGGGTATCGGAACCAACAAAGCGAGGCTGGACGGCCTGCGCATCGGGCCGATTCAGGGCGTGTACGAACTGCATCTGCACGGATTGGATAAGCAGGTACAGCGCGTTCCTCCGGTTGTGGAAACCAACACGCTGGAAGCCGCTGTTTTCAAACTGAACTGGATTACCACGCCCGGAACGTCGGTCGCGCTGTCCCTGCTGGTCATTCTGCCCCTGCTGAGAGTGACGCGCCCGCAACTGCAAGCGTCCCTCAACCGAACCGCGCAGCAGATGCGGGTTCCCATTCCCACCATTGTATTCATGCTTGGTTTGGGTTCCATCACGCGGCTTGGCGGACTGGACGCGACGCTGGGCATGGCGTTTAAGAATACGGGCGTGTTTTATCCGTTTTTCGCGGCCCTGCTTGGCTGGCTCGGCGTGTTCCTGACCGGCACGGACGCGGGCAGCAACGCTCTGTTCGGCAGCTTGCAAAAGATCACCGCCCTGCAACTGCATCTTAATCCGGTTCTGATTTGCGTGGCGAACTCTTCGGGCGGCGTGATGGGCAAAATGATAGACGCGCAATCCATCTGCGTCGCCACTGCCGCAACGGAACGCATCGGCACGGAAGCCGACATTTTCAAAGTGGTTCTGCGCCACAGCATCATTCTGGCGGTGATTATGGGCCTGCTCGTCCTGCTGCAAGCCTATGTGTACCCCTTCACCCTCATGGTTCCACATTAGCGAGGGTTTCGTGTGCTGCAAAAGTTTCGGCGCGTGGCGTAATAAAAGTGATACCTGCGCGAAAGCAAACCTTTTTCTTTAGGGAGCAGATGAGTGCGTGATGCGATGCGAGACAGCCATGATCCCTATGCCGCGCTGCGGCTGCGCGAATTCCGCGCATTTGTTCTGGGCCGGAATCTATCGGGGTTGGGCGAGTCTATGCAGGGCGTGGTGATCGGATGGGATTTATACCTGCGCACGAACAAGCCGCTGACGCTGGGGTATGTTGGTTTGGCGCAGGCGCTGCCGATATTTCTATTCGCGCTTCATGCGGGGCATACGGCGGATCGCTACTCGCGCAAGCGGATCGCCATTGTGGCGCAAATCGCGGTCTGCGTTTGCAGCCTGCTTCTCGCCCGACTGTCCGCAGTTCACGCCAATATTAGTTGGTTTTATCTGTGTCTGTTTGCCGCAAGCGCGTGCCGCACGTTCGGCAACCCGGCGCGAGGAGCCTTGCTGCCGCAACTCGTGACGCCCGCCCTGCTGCCAAACGCGATTTCGTGGGACACCAGTATACGCCGTATTGCCGTGATGTCGGGCGCGGCGGTCGGCGGGTGGCTGCTGGCATGGAGCCGCCATGCCTGGATTGTGTACGCGACAACGGCGGGGTTCGGCGTATTCAGCGCGTTGCTGCTGGGTTTTGTTGCCGAACACGCGCCCGCGCCTTCGGGCAAAGAGCGGGCGACATGGAAAACCCTGATTGCGGGCGTGGAATACATTCGCCACACGCCCATTGTTTTCGCCACCATCACGCTCGACCTGTTCGCCGTGCTGCTCGGCGGCGCGACAACCATGATGCCCATTTATGCCCACGACATTCTTCATACCGGCCCGGACGTGTTGGGATGGCTCCGGGCCGCGCCCTCTGCGGGCGCATTGCTTACCGCGCTGATGCTGGCGCACCTGCGCCCGTTCCGCTTTCCCGGTCGCGCCATGTTGTGGGCCGTGGCGGGCTTCGGCGTGGCAACCATCGTCTTCGGCCTGTCCCGTTCGCTATCTCTGTCGCTTGTGGCCCTGTTCGGCGTGGGCGCGCTGGATATGGTCAGCGTGGTCGTCCGGCAAACTCTCGTTCAAACCCTGACGCCCAACGAAATGCGCGGGCGCGTCAATGCCGTCAACAGCGTTTTCATCAGTTCCTCCAACGAAATCGGCGGCTTCGAGTCCGGCGTTGTCGCGCAGTGCACCACGCCCATTTTCACGGTCGTCAGCGGCGGCATCGGCACAATACTCGTTGTCGCTTTAGCCGCCCTGCGCTGGCCGCAAATAAGAAAGTATTCACAAGTGGAGAGTGAGAGTGAAGAGTGAGAGTAAACAGGTATCTTCTCTCACTCTTCACTCTCACTCTCCACTTTTACCCGTTTACCATTTTCATGCCTGCTGCCGGGTAGCGTTCGCCGGCAAAGGCTTCGGCGGGCAGAATGGCGTTGATGCGGGTCAGGTCTTCGGGAGTTAAGGTAATGGCGTTGGCGGCGGCGTTTTCTTCCAGATAGGCGCGCCGTTTCGTGCCGGGAATGGGAACAATGTCCTGACTCTGCGCCAGTACCCACGCGAGCGCGAGTTGCGAGGGCTTGCAGCCTTTTTCTCGCGCCATTTCTTCCAGCTTGCCGACGAGTTCCAGATTCTTCTGGAAGTTCTCGCCCTGAAAGCGGGGGGACACGCGGCGGAAATCATCCGGCGCGAAGTCGTCCGGCGTTTTGATCTGCCCGGTGAGAAAGCCTCTGCCAAGCGGACTGTACGCGACAAAGCCGATTCCCAATTCGCGGCACGTCGGCAGAATTTCGCTTTCGGGGTCGCGGCTCCACAGCGAGTATTCGGTTTGCAGGGCGGCAATCGGATGAATTGCCGCCGCGCGGCGGATTGTCTGCGGGCCGGCTTCCGATAGGCCGAGATACCGGACTTTGCCCGACTGGACCAGTTCCGCCATTGCGCCAACCGTGTCCTCGATAGGCGTGTTCGGGTCAACCCGGTGCTGGTAATACAGGTCAATCGTATCCACGCCCAGCCGTTTCAAACTGGCGTCACACGCCTGACGGACATATTCGGGCTTGCCGTTGACCGCCCGGTAACTCGGATTTTCCGGGTCGCGCACATTGCCGAACTTGGTGGCGAGTATCACTTCGTCGCGCCTGTCCTGAATGGCTTTGCCAACCAGTTCCTCGTTTGCGCCGATGCCGTACATGTCGGCGGTGTCCAGAAACGTCACGCCCAGATCGAGAGCGCGGTGGATGGTGGCAATGGACTCCGTCTCGTCCCCTGCCCCGTAAAACTCCGACATGCCCATGCAGCCCAGTCCCTGCGCCGACACGCTTAAACCGGACGTACCCAATGCTCTCTGTTCCATAAAAATCTCCTTGTTGCCTGTACAGGCCCTCACCCCAACCCCTCTCCCAACTTTGGGAGAGGGGCTAATTCATTCTTACACGCCCCCTTTCCCAAAGTCGGGAAAGGGGCTATTTTTTGCCCGCTGCCCGAAACACGCTGTCGGGAAGGGGCGCGTCGAATTTTATCTCTTTGACCCGCGTGGTCGTTTCGCTGCCCGAAGCGGTTTCCACGAGTTTGAAGGCAAGCATCACGCCATCTACAGGCCGGTAGTCGCTGTACGTGGCAACGCTCGTCAGGGTGATGCCCAGCTCCGGGTTGGTTGCCTGCGTTTCGCGCTGAAGCAGCAGAAACGTTTTGGTGGAGTAGCGCTCGATGATGGAATTGCCTTTTTCGGGCGTACTCTCAACAACATACGCTTCCTCGTCGCCAACTTTCGCAATCGCTTTGATGACAACGGATTTGAAGGTGGTTTTCCAGTTCAATTGACGATAAAAGTCCGCGCTGATACGGGCATCGTTGATGTTTGCATCGCTCAGGGGTGTGGAAACGGTGAAACTGCTTTCGTCGCCCCCCTGTGCGCCGTCGAAGAACTTGCGCATGGTGGCGATTTTTTTGCCCGCCGCCCGCAGCGTGATAATTTCCGCGCTCTGGCAGGGAGCGCGTTTATATACCAGGCCTTCGCCAACCAGACCCTGACCGGGCATTTCCAGCGTTGTGCGCGACAACATGCTTTTGTGCCTGCGCAGGTTAGCCTCGCCGCCTTCGGCTTCAATCGCTTTCGCCATTAACTCCTCTACGGAGATCGGCGGCACAAAAGCGGGCGCGGCGGCTTTCGCTTTGGCGACCATTTTGGCCTCACCCTGCTCGAACAGGAGTTCCGTCGCGTTGGGAGCGTTGTCAGCGGGCCGGAACGTCAGGAAAATGCCCGTCACGCCCGGCACATCTACCGTATAGCGCCGCCCGCCCACATTTTTCAGGAGCAGCAGGGGTTGTCCGGTCGGCTGCATGAACAGCTTGCCGTTGTTCAGCGTGACGTTGAGGTCCATCTTCGGGAGCAGGGCGTAGGAGCCGACTTCTCTGGTCGGATCGCCGACGGGCGCGGTGGGAGCCGCAGCGGTATCTGCGGGCGTGGGCGCAGCGGGAGCGCCGAGCAGGTCGTTCCACACAATATCCAGGCGACAAGCCTTGCAGGGGCGTGTTGTTCAGGTTGGTCAGCAGGACGAAGCCGAGGTTCTGATCGGGCATCAGGGCAACGGCAGTGGAAAAGCCGTCTATGTTGCCGCCATGCTCCACCACCTTATGCCCGTGCCAGTCGCGCAGGAACCAGCCGTAACCGTAGTTCATTCCCCCGCCTACGTTCATGTGGGGCGTGACCAGTTGATTAAAACTCGCTTCCGACAGCAGCCGCTTATCGCCGATTTTGCCGCTTCCCAGCATCAGGCGCAGCCATTGCGCCATGTCCTGCGCGTCGGAATTGATGGCTCCGGCGGGCGCGATCACGCTGATGTCGCGGGTGGGAAGCAGGCGCGTGGCCTTTGTCGCGCCGTTGTACCCGTAGCCCCGCGAGAAATCCCTGCGCTTCAGCATCTCGCGTACGGAAAGCGTGGTGTCCCTCATGCCGAGCGGCTTGAAAATGCGGTCTTTCACCACGTCCGCCCAGGGACGCTCCTGCGCCCCGGCAACCACTTCCCCGGCGGCCAGAAACATCACGTTCTGGTACTGAAATTTTTCGCCGAGTTTCGCCGTCGGCCTCGCTTCGCCCGCCACCTGAATCACTTCCTGCGGGCGAGTTTGCCCGTGTACCAGGCCAGTTCGGTGCGGTCCAGACCGGAGCGATGGCAGAGCAGATCGCTGACCGTGATTTTCGCGTCCGCGTCCGGGTCTTTCAGTTTGAAGTAGGGCAGGTATTTGCGGGGCGAATCGGAAAGGGACAGTTTGCCGTCGTCCACGCTCATCAGCGCGGTCATGGCGGTAAACGCTTTGGTGGAAGAGCCGATGGCGAACAGGGTTTGCGGCGTTACGGGCAATTTATGCTCCACATCGCGCAGCCCCATGCCCTGAATAGCAACGATTTTATCGTCTTTGACAATCACGAGCGCCGCGCCGGGAACATGGAACTCTTCGCGTTTCGCGTCCAAGGTCTTTCTGCACTTTTGCCAGCCGAGCGGTGAAATCGTCCTGGCGCGGATACAGCAGGCGAGGGCGGCGAAGAAGCGTTCTGAGCGTGAAGCGGGATAAAGAGTAGAAAAGCCGGACCGAAACAGGCCAGCGTCAGCCCGAAACGAAAGGCGGAACGTGTCAACATAAGAAGCAATCTCCTGAAAGAAAAGAGGGCGCAACAGGCGAAAACAAACCACGCGGCCAGATTCATCCTTCATCCTTCATCCTTTGCTGTCTGCCATTGCGCGATTTGCCGGGTATGGTAGCTGTCGTGTCCGAGGATAAGCACGACCAAATTTTCCAGCGTCAGGATGCCGATGGGGTCGCGGTTGCCCGTTCGCGCCCATGCGGAAGGGACAACGCCGCGCAGAGTTGCCAGCATTGTGGCGCGTCCCGCGTGAAAGCGGGCTAAACAGGCGCGCGGGTCGCTATGGGCATAGTCGTTCTGGATGGCGATCTCGCCCTCGTCTATATCGGGCAGAAAGGGCGTTGCTTCATCCCGAATACGCTCGATGCGCCCTGAGAAAATCGGCTCCCAATCCGCCAGATGCGCCACAATCTCGCGCAACGTGAAGCGTTCGGGGTCGGGGCGTAAATCCCAGCGCGGATCATTGGCGGGCAAAGCGTGAAGCAGAGCCTCCACAACTTCCGGCGTCCCTTCCAATCCGGTCAACACATACTTCATGGCAAAGGATGGCAGCATGTCTTTGTTCCTCTCAATCTCGTTAATCTGTGGAACGTTGGGGGAGTAATAGAGCGTCGTGACGGGTGGCGCGTTTGCGCATACAACTGCGCTATCTGATATAATACCTGTAGGAATACTGAAATTGAGCATCTTCAAGAAACGGCGGGACATAGCATGAGAAGAGGGAACGCTGTCATAAGAATGGCGGGGTTGGGCGGGGCTGCGTTGCTGATGCTGCCGCACACTTCGGCGCAGGCTGGAAACGCGCCACGCCGGATGGAAGCGAAGCAAACATCGGAATGGACGGCGAAAGGAACGCTGTTTGAGGCGTGTTCGTGCAGCGTGCCGTGTCCGTGCAACTTTGGGCAGCCGCCGTCGCGCGGGTTTTGCCATACTATTTATGCCTACCGGCTGAAAACGGCGCGTTACAACGGCGTGACGCTGGATGGGCTGGTGTTTGGCGGCGGCGAAGGCGATAAAGGCGCGATGGGCTTTGTGGATTCGCGCGCCACAAACGCGCAGCGTCCCGCGCTGGAAAAACTGGCGCTGGCCGTATTCGGCAAGGGCGGGGCGTCATCGGGGCCGCGTTCGTTCACAACCGTAAAACTGGTGACGGAAGACAGCTCCGGCCGCGTTTCGGTTGGAGTTTGGCGACAAGCGGCGGGTTTACGGCGGATGTGCTGATTGGCGCGGACGGCAAAAACCCGATTGTGGTGGAAAACAACACGACCTGGCCGGTTCGTCGCTTCATCAAGGGCAAGACCACGCGCTTTGCCTACACGGACGCGCTGGGCAACAAACTTCAGTATGAGGGCGTAAACGCCAATCTGGGCGAGTTCAGCCTGTCGGGAAGCGCGTCGAGCGCAACCGCGAAAACCGGCGGAACGTGCTGTAGGAAGTGAGACGTGGAGAGTGAGAGAAAGAGTATGTGTCCTCTCACTCTCACTCTCCACTCTCACTAATTTTAATACTTTTCCACTTCGATGGGCAGAGGCTGATTGTCCTCTTCCTCCAGTTTGCGCAGCGCGGCAATCAGTTCCTGCAATCCCGCGCTCATGCCCGCCGCATCGGCGGCAGACACTTTCTTGCCGGCCACTTCCGCATGAAGGCGCGTCAGGATGAACCCCAATGGCTGGCCGGTCAGACGGCGGCTGACGTCGTCCATAACATCGGCAACCACTTCGGCGCGGGTGCGCGTTGGGCCATAATAGCCTTTGCCGCCGCGCGGGCGTCGCTCAACGGTGAGCAGGCCCTTTTCCACCATGCGACTCAGCGTTACGGCGATGGTGGAGGGAGACTGCATCTCCCGTTTTTCGCGCCGCCGCGCAAAGTGCATCGCCTCATAAACCTGTACCGAAGACTGCGGCTCGCCCGCGTCCCACAACAGGCGCAGAATGTCGCCCTCCAGCACACCCAGCGAGGGCACGTCGTCCCCGCCCACGCCGATATATTTGCGGCGCCTCTCTTGACCCTGTATTGCTTCCAATCTCCCACCCTTCCGCGTCCGTACACGGACGTCTGATATTTTGCCGGAACCGGATTCCCGGCAATTCAGCGCGCAGGCGTCATTGTCCTGCATTGTGTCTTCCGAACCAGGTATAGCGCCCGTATTCAACGGTAACTCAAGCGCGTGTTTCAACTGTGATGAAGCGTAACATCCGCTTATTAAGGCGGAGCGTATACAAAAAGACGGCTGTTATGTGAACATATTAGAGAAATTTTGGGGATGTAATCACAAACCGTCCAACCCTGTATTGTGGCATGGGCTGAATACCATTATAACACAATAGCGCATGTTACGTATACAGTAACTTAAAATCAGGTATTAACTTTCCCAAAATTTATTTTCAGGAGGATACGCTCATTCCCCACCCTGCGAAACCGCGAATTTGCTTGTTTCATTCTCCCTGGCGTCCGAGGTTTTGGAAACTGCCTGTGTTTCCGTAGCGGCAAGAGTTTGTTCCCGTGAAGACTCCAGCAAATGGCTTTTTGCCGTAAGCTGCATGACACGAACAAAAGCAACCAACGCCAGCGCGGACAACAGCAGAAAAACGCGGTGCAGCCCGTCCGCGAGGGCATGTTCCGCCAGAGCAAGCAGGGTTGGAGATAAGCGCGCCCGCGCTTCCACGTTGAGCAGATCGTTGGGCGTAAAGTTACGGGAAGGCTTTCCAATCGCGCCGATGAGATGCGCGTTCAGCACGGCTCCCAACGCGCCCACGCCCACAGTGCCGCTGACCATGCGGAAAAATTGCGCGGAGGCCGTGACCACGCCGCGCTGCTGCCACGGCAACCGCGTTTTGCGCTGACACCAGAAAAGCCATGCTGCTCGGCCCCATCCCCGTTCCCAACAGCGCCATGATACCGACAATCACGGGCACAGGCGTTTGCGCCGAAATCAGCGTCAGGCTGAGGGAGGCAAGCAGGATACAGGTGACGCCGAACATCGCCACGCGGGCAAACCCGAAACGCTCCAGCGCCTTTGCGCCCGCATACGCCGACAGCGACCACAGCAAGCACCAGAGGCGTCAAAACCAGACTGGCGCTGTGGGCCGTGCCGCCCCGAACGCCCTGCATGAACAGCGGCATGTAGCTGTCTATGGAGTACATCATCGTGCCGATAAGAATGTTGCCCACGGTGGACGCGGCAATGATGGGATGGCGGAACAATGTCAAGTGGCAAAAGCGGTTCCGGCGCGCGCTTCTCCTGCCGCAGAAACAGCGCAATCAACGCGACCGTCAGCAGCAGCAGGGCGAAAACCGGGGGCGCGAACAGGGAAAGCCCGGTTCCCAATTGCAGCAGCAGCCACAACAGCGCGACAACCGCGCCCGTCAGCAGAACCAATCCCCCGTAATCAATACGCGCCTTCTGGCCTTCGCTCCCGTTGCCCGCGCCCTTCGGTTCGCGCAAAAATCCGCCGACAAGCAACATGGCAAGCAGGCCGAACGGCAAATTCACGTAAAACACCCATCGCCACGAAAGCTGTTCCGTCAACACGGCTCCCAGGATCGGCCCGGACAGGCTGGCAAGCCCCCACATGCCGGTAAACAATCCCTGCACGCGGGCGCGTTCCCCGGCGGTATACAGGTCGCCAATGATGGTCAGCGTAATCGGCAAAACGCCGCCCGCGCCCAGCCCTTGCAGGGCGCGAAACGCGATCAGTTGCGGCATGGAATGGGCCGCGCCGGACAGCATGGAGCCGATCAGAAAAATACCGGCGGCGATGAGGAAAATGCGGCGGCGGCCAAACAGGTCGGCCAGTTTGCCGTAAATGGGGACCGTGGTGGTGCTGGTCAGCAGATAGGCGGAAAACACCCACGAATACAGATGGATGCCGTGCAGGTCGCCGATCACGGTTGGCATGGCCGTAGAAATCACGGTGCTTTCCATCGCGGCGATCAGCATCCCTAGCATCAGTCCAATAGTAATGATTGCGCGGCGGCGCGAGGGACCGATGGGGGAAATCGCGTGGGCAGGCGGAACCGTTGCGCTTTGTGTTTCGCGCTCAATCTGCATAGCTGACAATAATAAACCTTCCTGGGTTTTCGGAACTGCGCAGTCGGGCATAACGTCGTGAACCGACCGACAGCGCAGCACTCTCTTATGATACCTCATAGCAGGCGAAACCCCGTTCGCGGCGTCACGCTTTCAATGGCAAAGATTGAACGGGAAGACAGGTATACTAATAATCCAATACCAACATGCGCGTTCCTTACGCGCGTTTGCCGATGCTTTTGGATCATCCATGTACATTCCCGTCTGGTTTCACGAACAAAATCGCGCCGTTCTGCGCGACCTGATGCGGCAATTCAGTTTTGCCACGTTGATTACGCAGTCAATGGATACAGGCGGTGAACTGTTCGCAAGTCACCTGCCGTTTGTGCTGGATGCCGAACGCGGCGAACATGGCGTTTTGCGAACGCATGTCGCGCTTGCAAATCCGCAATGGCGCATGCTTTCCGAAACGCGGGAAGTTTTGACGCTGTTTCAGGGACCTCACGCCTATATTTCTCCGTCGTGGCACGTCAAACATCCAAGCGTACCCACCTGGAATTACGCTGTGGTTCATGCTTACGGCCTGCCGCGCCTGCTTTCCGAAGAGGAGTTGCGGGACACGCTCTGAAGATACGGTAAGCGTATACGAATCCGGCTTTGCGCAGCCCTGGACGATGCAGGAACTGCCTTCAAACTATCTGGACGGCATGGTTCGCGGCATTGTCGGAATTGAAATTGCCCTGACGCGACTGGAAGGCAAATTCAAACTCAGCCAGAACCGCTCACCGGAAGACCGTGAGAGTGTTATCGCGCACTTACGACAGAGCGGGCATGCCCTTGACAACGAAATTGCCGACAGAATGCGGCAAGTAAGCGCTTCAGAAGAAATTACGATTAAAGGAAACCTTGACCATGACGACAACGATGCTGTCCCCTTTCCATAACATTGCGCAGGCTCCCGCCGACCCGATTTTGGGCTTGACGGAAGCCTTTAATGCCGATACGAATCCCGCCAAAGTGAACCTGGGCGTGGGCGTGTATCAGGACGACAACGGCAAAGTGCCGGTGCTGAAAGCCGTGCGCGAAGCGGAAACGCGCTGGCACGAGCGCGAGGACTCCAAAAGCTACCTGCCCATTGACGGCGTACCCGCGTACAACAAACAGGTGCAGCAGTTGCTTTTCGGCGCGGACTCGCCCCTTCTGGCGGAAAAGCGGGCCGTAACGATACAGGCGTTGGGCGGCACGGGCGCGCTGAAAGTGGGCGCGGACTTTCTGCGCCGCTTCTTCCCCGAATCCAACATTTACATCAGCGATCCGAGTTGGGAAAACCATCGCGCCCTGTTCGAGGCGGCGAATTTCACCGTGCAGACCTACCCGTACTATGACCCGCAAACGCATGGCGTGGATTTCGACGGCATGGTGGCCGCGCTGAAAGGCTTGCCCGCGCAAAGCATCATCGTGCTTCACGCCTGCTGCCACAACCCGACCGGCGCGGACCTGACCCCGGCGCAATGGGATACGCTCGTCGAACTCTTTCAGAACACCGACCTGATTCCCTATCTGGATTTCGCGTATCAGGGCTTTGGCGCGGGATTGGAAGAGGACGCTTACGCGGTTCGCGCGTTTGCCAGCGCGGGCATCCCCTGCCTGATCGCCAACTCGTTTTCCAAATCGTTTTCGCTGTACCGGGAACGCGACGGCGCATTGACCATTGTGACCGCAGATGAGGGCGAAGCGAAACGGGTCTTGAGCCAGCTGAAGCGCGTGATTCGCACCAACTATTCCAGCCCCGCGTCGCACGGCGCGAACGTGGTTGCGCTGATTCTGGCCGACGCCGAACTGCGAACCCTGTGGGAATCGGAACTGGCCGAAATGCGCAACCGCATCCAGCGTATGCGCGACCTGTTTGTTCAGGGCTTGCAGGAGCGCAATGTTCGGCAGGATTTCGGCTTCATCGCGCATCAGAAGGGCATGTTCTCCTATTCCGGCCTGACTCGCGAACAGGTTCACAAACTGCGGGGCGAGTCCAGTCTGTATATCGTGGACAGCGGGCGCATCTGCGTGGCCGCCATGAACGCCAAAAACCTGCCCGCCATCTGTAACGCCATCGCCCATGTGCTGGAGTAATCTTCATTAGGCACGACACAGACGAGAAACACAGGTTATCTGATGCCTGACTCCACGTTCCTGACCAGAGTGGTTCTGGAAAACTACAAGAGCATAAAACATTGCGATGTGCAGATGCGCCCGCTCATGTTTCTGGTCGGGCCAAACGGCGCGGGCAAAAGCAACTTTCTCGATGCCCTACGCTTCGTGTCCGATGCGCTCAATACCTCGCTAGATCACGCCACTCGCCAACGCAGCGGCATTGACAGAGTGTTCCACTTTCCACAGGAAGGAACGCTGCATTTTTCCACGCGCCTTGAGTTCCGCCTGGCGACGGGCGACACTGGAAGCTACTCCTTTTCCATTGGAGAGAACGGGTTTGGTCGCGCCAGCGTACTGCGGGAGGAGTGTCACATTTGCCCCCACAATGTTGACAGCAAGGAATCGTACTTTCGCGTGTCCGAGGGTGAAGTAACAACAAGCGAAACAGTTGCGCCCCTGGCAGCTTCGGATCGCCTGTATCTTGTTGCCGTGTCGGGACTATCTGCGTTTCGTCCTGTGTACGATGCCCTTTCAGGGTTGGCGTTCTATAACCTGAACCCGGAGAAAATCCGTGATGCTCAGACGCCGGACGGGGGGATATATTGACCCATGATGGTGATAATATTACCAGTGTCTTACAAAGAATGAATATGCAGCCGTCCAGCGCAGTGCAACGCATCGAAGAGTATTTAGCGGTCATCGTACCCGGAATTCGGGGAGTATACGTGTTAAACTATGGGCCAAAGGAATCACTGGCATTTATACAGCAGTTCTCTGATGAATTACCTCCCCTGACTTTTCATGCAGCCAGCATGTCAGACGGCACATTACGCGCGTTTGGCATACTTGTGGCTCTATTTCAGACAGGCAATGGCAACAACCTTCCTGTATCCCTTGTCGGCATTGAGGAGCCGGAAACAGCCCTGCACCCTGCCGCCGTCGCTGTTTTGCTGGACGCGCTGGAAGAGGCGAGTTTGACGCGGCAGGTATTAGTTACCAGTCACAGCGCGGACCTTCTGGACAACAAGCGCATTGATCCCGACGCCCTGCTTGCCGTTGCTTCCAATCAGGGGGTAACGGAGGTCGGGCCGATTGATAACGCAAGCCGCCGCATCCTGCGCCGTCACCTGTATACTGCAGGGGAAATGCTGCGCATGAGTCAATTTGCGCCTGATACAAACACCTTGCAGCAGATCGCGCCCGCGTAAACGCCCACTTATGATGAGAACGCCGCATGAGACGAGTGAGATCTCCTGCATCGTGGAGGGACAGGGCGACTCTGTTGCGGTTCCCATTTTGATCCGGCGCATCGTAACCGCGCTGGAACCAACACTACTGCTGCATATTCCACAGCCGCCAATTCGCGTGTCTCGTGATAAGATTGTCAAATCTCAGGAATTAGAAACCGCAGTGGAAGCAGCTGCGGAAAAGAACAACGGGTCGGGCGCGATCCTGCTACTCATGGACGCGGACGCAGACTGTCCGGCAACGCTGGCTCCGCAACTCTTGTTACGCGCTCGCGTAGCGCGTAACGATATGCCCATTGCAGTTGTTCTGGCTCACAAAGAGTTCGAGGCGTGGTTCCTTGCCGCCGCGCAATCGTTGCGAGGTCAGCAGGGACTTGCTTCCACGCTGGAACCGCCGCCTGACCCGGAAGGCATAACAGGCGCGAAAGAGTGGCTGCGCAAGCACATGGAGGGCAGCCGAACCTACAAAGAAACCGTAGATCAAGCCGCCCTCACACGACTACTCGACCTGAACGCCGCGCGCCAAAGCCCCTCATTCGATAAACTCTGGCGCGACATAGCGCGGCTCCTCGCCGAGCTATAATCTCAGCCCTACGCGCCGCATAATGGATGATATTTAAGAAATATCCGCCTTCGCAGCAACAAACTGCTAAGGCGGATATTTCTATTAGCGGCGGTACCAGTCGCGCTTATCAGGCACAGGGGAGAGGGCGGGGGTTCTTTCGAGCAACATTGTCCTATGCCTTTTGGAATACCCCGCTAAACCTTAGAAAATGTTAAGGCGGGCAAGACACACAACACGGCTGACAACTGGTATAGTTAGAGAACAAAAGCCCTCTTTTTTCAGTCCGTTTGTTGCCCACAAATGGATAACAGGCAGGAGACAGGCTGTTGATCTTTGAACTATCTTTATCATTCCAGATCGGTAATCTCCTCGCAGACATTACAGGCGCATGTTCCATTCAACGCATTTTACGCGCGCTTGTTTTGCTTGTTTCTACCGTTCCACGCGCAGGCCACTTATGCTGAACACATCTTTGAAGTTAGCGCATTTCAATCTACTTTATCCGCATACCCGCGCGTTTGCAGGCGGCTGTATGAAACCCGGGATGTGCCTCTGATGCGTTCCGATAGTTTCTTATTAGAGCGGTGTCTGGCCGGTGAGCGCAACGCCTGGGAACAATTGGTCACGCGCTACGAGCGGCTGATTTATAAAATCGCCCGACACGGCGGCCTGTCCTCCGATGATTCGGCGGATGTCTTCCAGAACGTGTGCCTCGCCCTGTACCGCAACCTGCACAAGCTGCGCAACGAGCAGCATGTGACGGGTTGGCTGATTCTGACTACCAAACGCGAAGTGTGGCGACTGCACCGGCAGCAGCGCGGCCACGAACCCCTGCCGGACAATGAAACCGAGGAACAGAGCCTGTCCATTCAGTCGGATGCCGTGTTGCCGGAAGGGGTCGTGATACGATTGGAAGAGGAGCAGATGGTGCGCTGCGCGATGGAGAGTCTGGGGGAAAGCTGCCGCCTCCTGCTTCAAATGCGCTACCATACCGACCCGCCCCCCTCGTATGCCGACATTGCCCGACGCTTGAATGTGGCGGAGGGCGCGATTGGCCCGATGCGCGCCCGCTGCCTGCAAAAATTGCGAAAACTGCTGGAACAGCAGGGGTTTTAGGGGATTAGGTTGTAGCAGGCAAAATTAGTTTGAAACACACGTATTTTCAGGGATGCGCCGCGCCTGTTATATAATAAGATAGATTTTTATGCAAACTTCCGCTCCATTCTCGCGCTTCGTTTTACGAAGGGCGCATTTGCGTTTATGAACAGTGATTGGCGGTCCGTCTCTCAACGCCGGGGAGAACGCGCGAACGCTGTCGAGGATTACAATGGGCAGACAAGATCACATCGCAAGCGAGGAATTGCTCAACTATGTGGAGGGCCAGGCGAATGGCGAAGCGGCGGAGCGCGTCCGCGTCCATATTGCCACCGGATGCCGCTCCTGCGCGAATGAATTGGCCGTCTGGACGCGAATGCTGGCGCATCTGGAAGCGGGGCGGGGCGAGGCGGTTCCCGACGCGATACGACAACGCGCCTTCGCCATCATGGAGGCCGCGCCCCCTGTACCGACGCTTCTGGAGCGTATCGTCGCCGTGCTGACCTACGACAGTCGCGCCTTCGCCGTACCCTCGCCGGCGCGAACCTACGCCCCTGCGCCCCCCTCCCTGGAACTGCTGTATGAGGCTGAAGGAATTCATATCGGCCTGCTCTGCCACCAGATGCAGGGCGGATGGCGCGTGGCCGGACAGTTGCTTTCCGAAACCGCCGCCCCTGCCGCTCTGGACACCAACTGGCAGGTATCCGTCAACGGCGTCGGGGCGCAGACAAGCGTAGACACGGACGAGTGGAACGAATTTCGTCTGCCGGAACTCCGCCCCGGCGTGTACACCTTTACCCTGCGCAGCCCATCCCGTGAGATCGTTTTGCCCGAAGTCGAGCTGCCGGATTAAATGCAGGTGTCAGGATAATGCGCTTGTTAAGCAGAGCATCTCTTGAAACCTGAAACCTGACACCTGAAACCTGAAACCTAAACTATGTCTACCGAACTTCAACAACGCCTGCTGGACGCTTCCCCGGAGAAGCGACAATCACTGCTTCAAAGCGAAGCGGCTGCGGATGAGGACGTGTTCCAGTTGGCGGAACGGGCGCGGGGAGTGGCCGGGAGCAACCCTGCGGAAGCCGTGCGTATCGCCGAAGTCGCCTGGCAACTGGCAGAACATCTGAACACGGCCAGACCGCGCGCCTGGGCATTACGGGCGCGGGGCGTTGCGCTGCGGGCGCAGGGACAGTTGGAATCCGCGCTGAAGTGCTTTGCGGAGGGCGTGGAGTGGGCGAATAAAGCCGGAGACGCGCTTCTTGCCGCGCAAATTCCCATCGCCGGGATTGAAGCGCTGGCGCAACTGGGGCGCTATGCGGAAGCCACGCGGCAGGCGCGTGATCTGGAAAAACGCCTGCGCGACCTGGGCGCGAACGAAGACGCGGCCAAAGCCGTCGCCAATGCCGGAGCCGTCTACTTTCACCGCGAATCGTATCAGGAAGCCCTGAATTGCTGGCAGCGCGCGCTGGATTACTTTCAATCCGCCGACACCGCCGCGCCCTCGGTTCAACTGTCAATCGCGCGCCTGAAAATGAATATCGGCAACATGCTCACGCACCTCAACCGTGTGCCGGAAGCCCTGCAAATGTACGCCGATGCCCGCCCGGTTCTGGAAGCGGGCGGCATAGATTTACTGGTGGCGGGGATAGACGGCAACACGGGCTTTTTGCTGTTCATGTCGGGCCGCTACGCCGACGCGCTGCAATCCTTTGAGAAAGCGCGGCAGCGTTTTGAAACGCTTCAGCAGCCTAAAGACCTCGCCAAGTGCGACCGCGAAATTGCCGATGTGTACCTGGCATTGAACCTGATCCCCGAAGCGCAGGCGGCTTACGAACGCGCCCTTCCCGTTTTGCGCGAGTACAAGATGACGCTGGAAATTTCACGCTGTCAGGTCGGAATGGCAGGCGCGCTGTTTGCCCAATCCCGCCCCGAAGAAGCCTTCCAGATTCTCGATGAGGCCGAGCAGTCCCTGAAGTCGGGAACAAAATGCCGTCGGCGCGGCGCGTATCCAACTCCTCCGCGCCCAGCATCTTCACCGTGCCGCAGAAGAGGGAAGAGGGGGAGAGAAGATACGAGATACGAGATACGAGATACGAGCAGAAGAGGATTCATCCTTCATCCTTCATCCTTCATCCCTGTTTCACCCTCAACTCAACGCTTCGCTGCGGACGTTTCGGCGGCACAAATTGCCGTTGGGGATTGCGCAGGCGCGGCTGTTGCGCGCCGAACACGGGGTTGCGCAGGGGCAGCGCCCCACGCGCACCCTACAGCAGTTGCTGCTGGAAGCGCAGGAGAATGGGTGGGTCTCTCTGGAGTGGCGTATCGAAACCGCGCTGGCCCGCAGCGCCATGAACGCGAAAAAGCCCCGCGTTGCCCTGACGCGCTATCGCCGCGCCTCGGATGCGGTCGAGCGCCTGCGCCAATTAATGCCCGGCGAGGATTTCCGCATCCATTTCTTTCAGGATAAGATGCGGTTGCATGAAGAAATGCTGGGACTGCTTCTGGATAGTGACGCGGCCCAATCGCGGGAAGAGGCTTTTCACCTGATCGAGCGCGTTAAATCGCGCACCCTGCTGGAACAGATGTCCGCCACGCGACTGCCCCATTCCCCGGAACCGGATGAGCAGGCGCAATGGCAGCAACTGGAAGATTTACGCGCCCAATTGAACTGGAACCACGCCACGCGGGAACAGTTCGGCGAAAACGACGCGCGCCTGCATGGAAGCCACCCGCAGCCCACGTCCCAAAGCCGGCATCTGGAACAGGAGTTCTTGCGCGTTCAGCGGCGGCTGCAATCGCGCAATGGCAGCCACCAACACGCCATGACTTCGACCCTGCTCACGCTGGACGGCCTGCAAACCCTGCTAAACGGGGAACAGATTGTCGAGTATATGCTTCTAAAAGAAGAAGTGCTGGCGTGTATCATCAGCCGCGACCGAATACAGATGGTTCGCAGCCTCGCTTCCCTTGCTGAAGTACGGGAATTGCTTCAGCGCCTGCATTTTCAATGGACGAAAATGCGTTCGCGCGTGTACTCAGAGCGTTTCGCGGCGCAGATGGGCGACGCGGCGCGCGCAGTGCTGAATCGCCTGCATGAACTGCTGTGGGAACCGGTTGTCCCGCTCCTGTTAGAAAACAGATTAGAAGACGGAGCGGAAAACAGACTGACCATTATTCCGCATGGCATTCTGCACGAGATTCCGTTTCACGCGCTGTACGACGGCGAACGCTATGTGCTGGACGATTGGGAGTGTACGCAGGCGCCGAGCAGCGCGATCTGGCACAACTGCCGCCTGCGCCCGGATGTGACCGCTGCCGACTCGCTGCTGCTTGGCATTTCCGATGAGGGGATTGCGCAGGTGCGGGCGGAAGCGGACGCCCTGCGGGGGCAGATCGCAAACCTGAATGTCTTACAGGAGGCGGACGCCACGCTTGCGGCTGTACCCCAGGACGGGACGTACCGCTATCTGCATTTTGCCACGCACGCGCTGTTTCGGCAGGACAATCCCCTGTTTTCCGGCCTGCGCCTGTGGGACGGTTGGCTTATCGCTTACGATTTGCATCATCGCCGTCTGGAGTGCGATCTCGCCACGCTTGCCGCCTGCGATACGGGCATGAATCTGGTCACAGCCGGGGACGAACTGCACGGCCTGGCGCGCGGATTTCTGGCGGCGGGGGCGCGTTCCGTGCTGGCCTGCCTGTGGGCCGCGCACGACGCGACAACCGCGCAATTGATGCCCGCCTTTTATGCGCGTCTGGCGGGGGGCATGGGCAAAGCCGCCGCGCTGCGAGAATCGCAGTTGGAATTGCGCGAACAATTCCCGCATCCCTACTACTGGGCATCGTTCGCGCTGATTGGAGCGCGTTAGCGTCCTGCCAGTCGTCTTGTAGGCCCTGGTTATAGATTGGCCGCCCGTTTATCTGATTAAATTAGTTTTCAAATTGGCATAAAATGGCGTCACATGTCACTTTGAATAGCGTTACTCGCAATGGTGCTGGATTTTAATAAAACCGGTAATCTAGGCGCAACCGCGTTGCCGTTGCAGCCGTTATACTAAAACCGGACGTTCAATACAGGAAGCCGCTTTCTTACGATTGCAGGGAAGGGTTCCGATCCAAAGGGGAAGTTATGAAGGCACAACGCTTTCGCTTGTTACTGTTGCTGTGTGGCCTCATCGGGAGTGGGTTGGCGGGTACAGCGTCCGGGGCAAACGCGGACGATACGGGGGATGTGCTGGTTCAACTACAGCAGAACGCCAATGTTCAGCAGTTTGCCACTGCTTACGGGGTTGTGGCGCAGGCTGCCGCCACTCCCAATACCTACGTGCTGAAATCCAAAACGAAGACCGATCCCAAAACTCTGGCCGCGACGATGAGCGCGGATACGCGAGTCGCTTCGGCCACCGCCAATTACATCGGGTATGCCGTCGAGCTTCAGGCCAGAACCAGTCCGCAGTGGATTGCCGTGTTTGATGCCGGCGCCGGGTTCAATTTCTACACGGGTCAGTACGCCGTCGGGCAGGTCGACTACAACTATTCGGCGCAATACGTTACTGGAAGCGGCGTGATTGTCGCTGTTCTGGACACGGGAATCTCCCTGCGCCACGCTTTTCTGGCGGCGCAAACCCTGCCCGGATGGAATTTTGTGGACGCCAACAGCGATACGGATGACCGCCCGTACAATCTGGACTCGGATGGGAATGGGCTGGTGGATGAGGGCGTAGGGCATGGAACCATGATTGCTGGCCTGATCGCCCGTTTCGCGCCCAAAGCGTCGCTGCTGCCCGTGCGCGTCCTCAACAGCGATGGCCGGGGAACGCTGGCAAACGTCGTGGATGGCGTCAATTACGCGGTGGCAAAAGGCGCAAAGGTCATTAGCCTGTCGTTCGGATTTAACCAGAATAGTCCGCTGCTGCAAGCGGCTCTGGACAACGCGCGCAAAAAAGGCGCTCTGGTTGTTGCCGCCGCAGGCAACGCCAATTCCACCACGCTGCTGATGCCGGCGGGAACTCCCAACGTGCTGACGGTGGCGGGCGTGGACGGCAACAACCAGAAAGCGTCATTTTCCAATTACGGCAAAGGCGTAAGCGTATGCGCCCCCGCTGTCAACATCACCAGCACGTATTGGGACGGACGCTACGCCACCTGGTCGGGAACATCCTTTGCCGCGCCGATTGTAGCGGCGCAGGCCGCGCTGCTGTTTTCCTGCTCCCCCGGCCTCAAGCCGGATGACGCGCGTAACGCGATTATCGAATCCTCGCATAATCTCAACGCGTGGAATTCGCAGTACCTTAATCTGTTAGGCGGCAAGGATGGCGGCCTGATTGATTTCGACGCCTCCTTCCTCGAACTGTGATGCTATTTCCGTCAAACGTGGACAGGATTTCACCCGGTATATCCATTACGCGAGCAATGTGAAATTTTTGTTAAAAATCGGCAGAGATGTGTATTTATCCCTTTCCTGCCGACTTTTCTATTATAGATTGGCTCGTTCCGAGCAGGCCGGTCTTGTCAAGAAAGAAGAGCGGGCGTTGCCTTTACTGGCAGGGAGATTTTTCGCGGCAGAATGTCTGCGTCAACCCGGAATTGACCAGGCCCGCAACGGCGGATGCGGATTTGCCCTGAACAGTCTCTCATGTTCGCTCTTTTCTTTTGTCATTCCTGTTATCATTCCCAGTTTGGTTTTGCCCAGGTTTTGTAGAAGTGATTGATGATTCTTGAACTAAAGCGGGGTAACGTTCCATGGAACGTTACCCCGCTTTCTTGCGCCTGTTTTTGATTTGCAACGATGTGCTATACTATTGTCTCTTAAGCAACCTGACAAGAAGAACAAAAATAACCTCTACGCTTTTGCAAACGTAGAGGTCAATACAATCATCTCCCATCTCAGCCTCATCACCGGCTCAAGGCCGGGAGGGGAGCGTCTGAGATATGTATATTTAGTATACCCGCATGGGTATGTTGTTTATAGCGCTACGACATGAGTTCGCGCATACGGCGGTTGCGGCCCCGCTTGCGCAGTTTGCCCAGCGCCGAAGACTTCGATCTGCCGGACGCGCTCGCGGGTCACTTCCAGGGCGCGGCCTACCTCTTCCAGCGTGCGCGGCTCGTCGCCATCCAGGCCGTAGCGCAGCATGATAACGTCCTTTTCACGCGGCGTCAGTTCGTCCAGCGCGATCATCAGTTCGTCGCGCAGAGCGCCCTTTGTGGCTTCCACAACCGGGTTATGCTCGTCTTTCGCCGGAATCAGGTCGGCCAGGCGGCTTTCGCCCTCCTCGCCAATCGGCATTTCCAGCGACAGCGGCTCAATCGCCCCGCGCATCAGGTCGCTGAGTTTTTCCTCGGTCATGGACAGGGCGGTCGCCAGTTCCGAGCGGGTCGGCATCCGTCCCAGGCGCTCCCGCAGAGCGCTGCGGGTTTTGTTGATGCGTCCCAGCGTGTCCGTGACATGCACGGGCAGGCGGATCAAACGCGCCTGATCCGCAATCGCGCGGCTGATGGCGCGGCGAATCCACCAGATGGCATACGTGCTGAACCGGTAGCCCTTGCGGTAGTTGAACCGCTCGACCGCGCGCATCAGGCCAATCGTGCCTTCCTGCATCAGGTCTTCAATCGGCATCCCGTGTCCCAGATAGCGGCGGGCCACGGACGCCACCAGGCGCAGGTTCGCCAGTATCAGCGTCTCTTTGTCGCGCTGCTCGTCCAGCGGCCTGTTGCGGGCGCGAGCGATCTCGATGCCCCGCGCCAGGGCGATTTCCTGCTCATGCGTGAGCAGGGAAACCTTGCCCGCGCGACGCAGCCATGCCTGAGTGCTTTCCTCCAGCTCTATAGCCGGTTCCAGCTCTTCGGGCGTCGGCTCCGCCTCATCTTTGAGCGCAGGCGACACGCCGGACGCCCGTCTCATCTGAGCGGCTTCCATCGTTCCCATTTTTTCAATCAGAGTTTCCATTGCTTCAGGATCGTTCAGGTCTTCGTTGCGGCTCAACGCTTGATGCGAACCGATACCATTCGTGTCCGTCAAGAGTCCTTGCCTTCGGCCCCGATCCCGCGGACGCGCCAGCGTCTCTTCCAGTTGTGCGGGCATCGCGCCCTCCCTTCTTCTTTCTCGCGCTCAATTCCAAACATTTATGTCTCTGTCGCTCCCATATTTTTGCTTCCGGCAGCGCAGAAAATCCGTTGGAGTTTATAGTTAAAATCAATTGCGGATTAGCCGCAAGAGGAAAAATTACGCCCTGTTCCAAATGGACAGGGCGCGGTGGGGAAAAGTTTCAGGCGGTTAGCCGGATTGTAGTCTCCGTGTCAAGCCATGCTTTTGCTCCCTGTGCCGCGATTGTCCTGATGCTGAAGGAGGACTGTAGCGCCCCGCAATGCGAAACGGCGTTTTCTGTTTACGCGCCGCAGACGGCAGTGTTCGCATAGCCTGCCGCTTTGCGCCGGGTTATTGACCCCTGTGAGAATTCCGTCTCGCATCAACATCTCCACTTCTCCTGCATCCTCAGAAAACTGTGTGAGAGTCCCTATTTCGCAGACCATGCCCGCGAATCCTGCTTGTTTGCGCTTCTTCTGAAAATCAGAAGAGATATTTTTGCAGCCGGCAATCCGACTGCCTGCCCACCCGATGCGCAATATCGAACCCAACCCACTCAATGGCGTTTATCCACGCCGGCAGAACGCTTGACGCGGCGAACGCCCTGTTCTATTATCGCCACACGCGGGCTATTCTCTTTATCGTTATTTTGCCTGCCACATGATAAAGAGGGTGGTTAGTACCCTATCAAGGTAGGGGCGCTGCTTGCTGCGCCCAACATAGCTGCTGCGCCCTCTGCGAACGGTTGCTGCGCCTTGATATGAGGATGGTTCAGCCCTTTATGGGGGTTTAGCCCTTTGTAGGAGGGTTCAGCAAGCAGAACCCCTACCAATATACCTCTATGTTCTACACTAACGGACTAATAGACGCAACCACCCTCTCACTGATTCAGCGCGAACCAATCATCGGCAGGATTTTGCCCTACGTAAAAGCCACCCGGATGAAACCACTTTACGTGTCCGTCCATCAGGCCGACGACCACGCCTGCCGTGTGGCGCGGTTCCGGGCGACCCCAGTAATCGGCATCCGGCTGCGAGGGCGGCAGCATATAGGTGCTGAGATGGTTGGCGGGTATCTTGCCGTCAATGCCCCGGTTGTCGCCCATTATCACAAGATGCGCGGGTTTCATAGCTTCGGCCAGCGTCACGCCGGGCGCGTTGTTGATCGTGTAGATGTTGTTTACATCTATCGGAACGTTCGGATTGAATCCGTTCCGGTTCAGGTAATAGGCGTTCCAGCCGTAGTGGCAGACCGGCTTGCCGTAGATGTCCACGATGGGCGATTGCGAGTCGGGACAAATCCACACCTGTTTATTCTTTACGTAAGGATCCAGCAGGTCGTGCCAGTTCAGAAAACCTGTTGCCGTCGCGGTTGCGGCCAGCGGCAGGGTTTCATCCACGTCCTGCGCGTACATCTGCACGGCAAACCCCATCTGCCGCATGTTGGACAGGCAAGCTGTTTGCCGCGCCTTTGCCCGCGCCTGCGCAAAGACGGGAAACAGAATCGCCGCCAGAATGGAAATGATGGCAATGACCACGAGCAACTCGATCAGGGTGAAAGCAAAGGATGAAGGATGAAGGATGAAGGATGAAGATATGCGTTGCGTCTTCTCGTCTTCTCTTGTCTTCTCTTCTTCTTTCCCACACAGGCCGTTTATTCTAACATACTTTCGGCAGTTTGTCATGCGTGGCGCAGAGATATTTTTTGTTTCGCGCTTAATGTCGGCCCTACTCCCTGTAAATCTTGGTCTTCCTTCTACTTATACGTGTTGCAGACGCTAATCTGCGCCCGGATTAGGTTGTTAGTTGTTAGTTGTCAGGTTGTTAGTTCATTTAGTTGGCAGATGTGAGCAAAGCCGATAGCCTGCCCCTGACAACTAACAACCTGACAACTAACAACCTATCTTTCACTCGAATATTTCTCCGGTCAGGCGCGCCCACTGGATGCGGGAGATGTTGAAGTTTTGATGCTCTCCGGTCAGGCGGTCATACGCGCTGAGGATGCCGCCAATGACGCGCTCCGGTTCCACTTCGCGGCGGGCCAGAGTAGGCTTGCCCATTTCCAGATATTCGATTTCAACAACGGTATTGGTTTTGCTGGCCTGCATCAGCAGGGTTTTTATCAGGGTTTGATTGCGTACCAGGTTGCTGGTGGTTCCGGTAGTGGGTCCGCCGCTGTTGGCGACAATGGCTGTGGACGCCGTGTTGCCTTTCTCCCAGGGCTTGCCATCCTCCTGCGCAATACGATCCCAATCCAGAGTGGCATCCGCTTTGGCGGGGCGGTTGGTCCTCTTGTCGTCTACATGCGTGATCGGGGGCGCGGCGGGCGGCGCGGGTTTGGGTTTGAGGTTCAGCGCGGTGCGCGGCGTTTCATCGTCGGAAACGGGCAGATACCCGGCTTTGCGGAGTTCGCGCAGCAGCTTATCGGGATCGTCCGCCTTCAAAATGGCGACGGTATCGCTCAGGCTGCGCACGAAATAGGGCTTCAGTTCCCGGCGGGCTTCCAGTTCTTTGAGCAACAGGGGCGTATCCACCTGCACGTACATTTGCGCCCTGCCGATGTGGATATGACCATGCTTGCCGCCCACGTCGTTGATGAGGTATTCCACGTTTTGCGGAATCCCCGTTCGCGCATGCGCCTGCAAAAACGCCAGAATGTCTCGCGTGTTCGCGCCCTGATCCAGACAGCGGCGGATGCTTTCGCGTGTCAGGCTGACCGTGTTGCCCGTTCCTCCCTTCGCGGGCGGGTCAGTCATGGCAAGCAGATGGTACAGAGTGGCGGGTTCCAGATAGGGCGACAGAAATATCTCGCCGTTCGCCTGCACGATAAGCTGGTCTTCGCGAGGATCGGGCGGGGGCGTCGCCGCGCCCTCTACGCCCAGCAAAAACCTTCCCATCGGCGTCAGGCGGTACCCCTCGGCCTGCGGCAACATTTGCTTCTGACCGGCTGCGCCACGAGTTGAGGAATTCTCTACTGACGATTTTCGATTGCCGATTGCCGATTGCAGCTCTTCCCTGTTCCCTGTTCCCTGCTCCCTGCTCCCCTCCCCCGCCAGTTCCACCAGGCCGAGCCAGTACAGGCACTCGCACACGAGCAGGCGGATAAACACGTTGGGCGCGGGAACCAGATCGGGTCCCATAGACGCGCTTTGCGCCAGCAGGAGGGGCGTTTGGAACGCCAGCGTTTCCGTAATGGAATCCAGATTGTAGAACAGCGCGTCCGTGTCGTTTGTTGCCGGGGGCGCGGCGCTTTCTGTCGTTGGCGCGGCGAGGGGCGCGGTTTGTGCCGCAGAGACTTTCCCTGCCGCAGCCTTACCCCCGACGGCTTTGCCGGTTGCGGTGATGGGTGCGGCAACGCCTGACGGGGCGTTTTGCGGGGGCGTCTGGACGACGATACTGAGCGCGGACTGCCGCATCCGAACAACGGCCTCCTGTGAACGGTAATCGTTGGCTTTATGCAGCGGGTCGTTGTACATCTCGCTCCACAACATGCCTTTGCGCCAGGCGTCCGCGAGGGTTTGGAGTTGCGTCAGGCTGTCCCAATGCAGCCACGACGCGCCCGTATCCGTCATTTTATAAACCTGCCGTTCGGTTTGCGCGGAAACCAGGCCCGATTCGCGGCACACGGCGTACAGGAAACTGGCATAGCGCTCTTCGGGAATACTCAGCGTCCGCGCCAGATTTTTCAAACTTGTTTTATGGATATGACCAGTACTCGTTCGCGCGGCGTCCTGAACGCTGACAAACCCCATTAAACTCACCACATCGCGCAGCAGGCCCGGATGCCGCGTGGTATAATCCGGGGGCGCTTTCAGGGGAACCGGCGCGAGGGGCGGCGCGGTCCAGAAAGTCATGTCGCCGCCGCCCGCCAGAACCCGCAGCAGGTCGCCGGGTATAATCAGAAACAGATTGTAGCCATAGCCATACGCGACGACATGCAGGATACCCCGCGCCAGAAGGGTGTCAATGGCGTTGCGCTCATTGCCCATTTTCCAGCGGTTTTGCCAGTCGTAGCGAAAGAAATCTTCCGTTTGTCCCTTCAGCACGACCGTCGCCACTTCCAGAGCCGTCGCGTCCCCGTTGGATTGCATGATGAACTCAAGCACCGCCACTTCGTCTTCCGTCAGCGGTTTTTTCATGCTCGCGATGCCGTTGGGTTCCAGCAGAACCGCTTTGATGGCCCTGATGTTGATCGGCTTGGTGTCCTGCGGCAATCCCAGAGTGGCGCAAATGCGTTTGAGACTGATCGCGTCGTACTGTTCCAGACAGCGTTCCAGCGTGTAGCGGTCCGACAGGGAAGCCGGCACATAGGAGCGCACAGGGTCGGGCATCAGGACGTTTTTGCCTACTCGAAACGCCAGTCCCAGCTCTTCCAGCCGCGCCATGACCGCGCCGATAGCATCGTTGAGAGCCGCGCCGCCCGCCATCTCCAGCAGTTTCTCCCACGACATCGCCTGACCGAGTTCCGTCACCATCAGCAGTTGCAGCAGGCGGAGTTCGCGGGCGTTGCACTGCGTAATGGCTTCCGAGACCGAGACGGGCTTGTTCAATTCACCGCTGAGAAACTGCGCCAGTTGTCGTTTGTTGGGAATCAGCGCGAGTTTTTTCGCGTCCAGCCGCCGCGCCTGCACCAGTTTGCGCAGGCGTTCCGTCGGCAGGCTGTAAATCGCTTCTGTCAGAGAGGGCATAAGTTCAAATTCCTAAAGCAAGTTTGAATAAGGCCCTCACCCCGGCCCCTCTCCCAAAAAAGCATGGGCAAGGGGAGATGGTTGCTTTGAGGATTCAGGCAAAAGATATTGTAGCACACGCGGCGTGGAACAGGGCCTAATTTGGCGATATGGAATGTCGCAACATTCATGCAGAGGTTTTGAGGTATTCTGAAGCATCACACTCCACTGTTTTTATTTTTGATTTATTTGAGGGAGGCAAACCGCGATGGGCAAAAACGCGAAGATAATTATCGTTCTGCTGGCAGTCATCCTTGCCGGCGCACTGGGCATCAATGCGTATATCGGTTCGCTGCATAAAGCCGAGGACGCGCTGGATGCGCCCGAACCCTCCGCGCCACATGGAACCGTCAAACCGAAATCCGCCCCGAAATCCGGTACGCCTGCGCCCTCAACCCCGCAGGACAAATAGGAGAGAAAGCGACGCATGGACGAGCGCGGTGTTGTTGTCGGACTTGACGGGGGCGGAACCGTGACGCGGGCATTGTGCTGCGGGCTGGACGGGCAGCCGCTTGGGTACGCCGAAGCGGGCGGCGCAAGCGTTTCTCACAATCGGGAAGAGGATGCGCGTCGGCATCTGCAAACGGCAGCGCAGGCCGCGCTGGACCATGCGGGGCGCAGCCTTGCCGATGTTCGCGCCCTCGTCGCGGGACTGGCGGGATTGGACAAACCCGAAGATCAGGAGTGGGCGCAACGCCTGACCCACAATGACGCGATGGGTGGGCCGCGCCTTCACGTCAACGACTCGGTTGTAGCCCATGCGGGCGCATTGCTTTCCCAACCCGGCATCATTGTGATCGCAGGCACGGGAGCCATCACTTTCGGCGTCAACGAAACCGGGCGCGAACTGCGCAACTATGATTTCAACCAGTACGCGGACACCGCCGCCCGCGCCCTGACATTGCGCTGCCTGCATCGGCTTCTCGCGGGCGACTATGGACAGGAGGACGGCGCGTTCGCGCAGGCCGTCCTGCACTTCTGGGAAGCGGCAAGCGTTGCAGAACTGTGGCAGGCCGCGTCCCTGTGGGGCGCGCAGGCGTGGACGGACAAGATTCACAAATGGGGCCGCATGGCTCCCCTTGTCACGCAATTCGCGCAGGCGGGAGCGCCCCTGCCCCGCGCTGTTTGCCGGGAAGCCGCAGAGCAGATCAGCGTCAGCATTCGTCTGCTCGGAGCCGGGTTTGCTCTGCGCCCCATTTCGGTTGCGCTGATCGGCAGCGCGGCCCGCAGTCCGTACATGCAGCAGGCCGTCGCCGAACATCTGTATGCCTGCGCCCCGAACACGTATCATCTGGCAACGCCTGTCCTGTCCTCATCTGCCGGAGCCATTCTGCTGGCACTGAAACAAATCAACATCGCCCCCGACGAAGTTATCATAACCCGTTTGCGTGTCCATCCACATTCTATGTTTAAGGAGTAGGTTGTTGAGTTGTTAGGTTGTTAGGTTGTTAGGTTAATATGGTTTCAGGGGCTATACTTGTTTGTAGCGCCTCACAACTAACAACCTAACAACTCAACAACCTACTCCTGCTGGTATACTCATAAACATGATGCGATTGGAAGCGCGGAGCGTAACCGGGGGATATGGAAGCAAGGACGTTGTGCGCGATGTCAGCCTTGCCGTCGCGTCGGGCGAGTTTGTCGGGTTGATCGGGCCTAACGGGTGCGGCAAATCCACGTTGCTGCGCCTGCTGTCAGGCGTGCTGCGTCCGCGAATCGGCAGCGTGTGGCTGGAGGGGCGGCGGCTGACGGAATTTGCCAGTCGAGACATTGCGCGGCGCGTTGCCTTCGTGCCGCAGCAGGAAACAGCGGCATTTGAATTCACGGTGCAGGATGTTGTTTTGATGGGGCGATTTCCACACCGGCAGGGACGGCGCGGACCAACTCCCGAAGATTACGCGATTGTGGAACGCGCGCTGGAAGAGGTGGACATTACGCATTTGAAAGCGCGTTCCATTATGGAACTGTCGGGCGGGGAACATCGGCGCGTGTTGCTGGCGCGGGGACTGGCGCAGCAAACGCCCCTCCTCCTACTGGACGAGCCGACCGCGCATCTCGACATCACGCATCAGGTGGAACTGCTGGAACGGACGCGGGCCATCACGCGAGACGCGAACAAGCCTGTCGGCGCGCTTGCCGCCCTGCACGATCTAAATCAGGCGGCGGAGTTTTGTGACCGGCTGATACTGATGCGCGACGGGCAGATACTGGCGCAGGGTACGGCTGAAGAAACCCTGCTGCCGGAGCATCTGCGAACAGCATACGGGGGCGAAGCGCAGGTGGGCCGCAATCCCGTCACAGGCCGCCCCATGCTGTTCGCGCTGCGTCCCCTGCGGTCTTCACCGGTTCCGCCTGCCGCGCCATCCACAGATAGTGAAACGGCGCTGCCTCCCGCCTCGTCTGCTGATTCGAGCCTGCTTCCCTGACACAGGGTTGCCGCGCCGCAAGATTCCTGAAAATGATGTATCATATTCCTATAAAGCGGCGTTTGTTCGCTGCATTTGCCATGCTGATCCGAGGAGAATTTTCGATGCCGACCCTGTTTTCACGCGCGAATAACCGCGCCCTTTCTGTTGGAAGCGCGTTCGCGCTTGTTCCCGTGCTGCTCACCGGCGCGCTGACACTGGCCGCCCGTCCTACTCTGGCGCTTCAGGACGCCGACGCGGCGAAAGCCGGCGACAAAACCTATACCATCGCGCGCGCTTACACCGCCAAACAAACGAACCGCTACAAAATCGAAGTAAACATCAAAGGAAACATTCCCGCGGCGGGCGGGGATGTGAACATTGTGACGACGCTGCTGCAAAAAGAGACGGTGCAAAGCGTCACCCCGGACGGCACAGCCACGCTGCTGGGCGAGTTTGAATCCGCCAGCGTGAAATTCAATGAACTGGATCAGGACATGACCTCGCAGATGCCGACGGTCACGACAACCGTAGACAAGACGGGACATATCCTGACAACCAAAATCGAGGGTGGCGGGCCACAGGTCACGCAGGGACCGGGCGCGCAAATGCTCAACAGCGTCACGCAGCCGGGTTTGTACCCGTCAAAGCCCGTGAAAATCGGCGATACGTGGAAGATTGACGCGGCCAAACCGAAGGCCGGGGAGAAAGCCCCGTTGAGCATGACCGGCACGGCTACGCTGGTGGGACTGGAAACCGTAGACGGCGTACCCACGCTGAAAATTAAAACCATATCCGACAGCCAGGTTTCTATGGACAATCCGTTCAATCCCGGCGAAAAACTGGATGTCAAATCGCATACAACGGGCGTCAGCAACCTCGAAGTCGCGTCCGGCAAACTGATTAAAGCGGTTGCCACAACCGAAAGCGAAGGCGGTATTTTCGGCAAGAAAAGCACGTCTGAAATGTCTGTTGTCCTCCTCAAAGACGACGGTAAAGACAAGCCGGCGAAGAAGGACGACAAGAAGGCTGACGCGAAGTAGCAAATTTCCGGGTACAGAGAACGTACCCGTCTGAGTAGCCTGTGGCTAAACGTCCTTCGGACGTGGATTCGTCCAAGATTCAAGTGGCTTATTCATCAGAGACAACAAAGCGCGCCCACAACATAGATTGATGTGGGCGCACTTTGCTCATTTGAGTAACAGGGTCATGCCAGAATCTCTTTTACAACTTTCCCGTAAACGTCCGTCAGGCGATAATTACGGCCTCCATAAAAGTACGTGAGTTTTTCGTGGTCAAGTCCCATCAGGTGCAGAATGGTGGCGTGGAGGTCGTGGACGTGAACGATGTCCTGCGCGGCGTGCCAGCCGAAGTCATCGGTCGCGCCGTGTACGATTCCGCCCTTGACGCCGCCCCCCGCCATCCACATCGTGAAGCCGAACGGGTGATGCTCGCGCCCGTCCTGACTTTCGGCTGTCGGCGTCCGCCCGAACTCGCCGCCCCAGATAACAAGCGTGTCTTCCAGCAATCCCCGCGCTTTCAAATCGGCCAGCAGTCCGGCGATAGGCTTGTCGGTTGCCACGCAGTTGGCGGGCAGTTCCGTTTTCAGGCCACCGTGCTGATCCCACAACTGGCAACTGGAACGTTTGGCGGTTTCGGTATGGTACACCTGCACGAATCGGACGCCCCGTTCCACGAGCCGCCGCGCCATGAGACACTGCGTACCGAAAATCTCGGTTGGTTTCTCGTCCATACCGTACAGTTTTTTGGTTTCCGCGCTTTCACTCCCCACGTCGAACGCTTCGGGGGCCTGCATCTGCATCCGGTACGCAAGTTCGTAACTGGCGATGCGGGCGGAAAGCTGCGTGTCTTCGGGACGCTGTTGGTGATGCAGTTCGTTGAGTTGGCGCAGAGTATCCAGTTGGTCGCGCTGCTGTCCGTCCGTCAGGCCGGGATGCGTCAGGTTGGCAATGGGGTTTTTCAGGTCGGAAACCAGCGTCCCCTGATAGGTAGCGGGCAGAAAACTGCTGCTCCACAGGGGCGCGCCCTGCGCGGGCTGCGCGGGGCTGATAACCATAAAACCGGGCAGATTCTGGTTTTCGCTGCCAAGCCCATAGGTGAGCCACGAACCCAAACTGGGGCGCGAAAACGCCTGTTCGCCCGTGTTCATTTGCAGACACGCGCCGTTGTGGTTGATGTTGTCCGCCACCATCGAGCGGATAACGCACAGGTCATCCACATGCCGCGCCACATGGGGAAACAGGTCGGACACCTCAATGCCGGACTGCCCGTACTTCTTGAAGCCGAATGGCGACGCGAGGAGATTGCCGGTTTTGGTGCGCTCCAGCGAAGGTTTGGCGAAGGGGAGCGGCTTGCCGTTGTCGGTTATCAGGCGCGGCTTGGGATCGAACGTATCCACATGCGACGGCCCGCCCGCCATGAACAGGAATATCACCCTCTTGCACCGCGCCGGATACATGGGCGCTTTTCCGGTAAGAGGGGGTGAGGGTTGAGAGTGTCCTGCTCCTGCAGCCTTCGATTCGCTGGATAGCAAACTTGCTAAACCTAGCATGCCGAAGCCGGTTCCGCAGGTTCGCAGCATATCGCGGCGGGACAGGAAAGCGGGTTGTTGATTGTGGCGGGGATCGGTTTGTTTCATAGTGAGCTTGTCCGTATGGATATATCAGGCGCAGGACGGGTACAGAGAACGTACCCGTCTGTGTAGCGTTCCGCTAAGCGTCCTTCGGACGCGGATGCGTCGTTGCGCTGAATAGGTGTCAGGGTTCTACTTCTTCGTCGGCTTCTTCCCATTCCGAGATTGTGGTTCCGTCGGCATGGTGTTGTTTTTGGTTGGCAATATAGTCCACCGCTTCCTGAACATGGGAGGGACAGACACAATAAACAGCATAGCCTTCCTGCCAGCGAAAGCGCGGTTGCGCAGGTAAATCATTGATCATGGCTGAAGAAATACCTTTAAGCCGCTTCATTACATCGGAAAGGGCGAGCGTGAGCGGCATTTTCATCAGCAAGTGTACATGGTCGGGCATGTCATTAATGGCGCGAATGTTACATTTCATATTTTGCGCCTCGCTGATGATACAACGGTACGCCGCCCGTTCAACCTCCGGAGTCAGCAACTCTTCGCGGTGTTTGGTTGCCCATACAATATGAAGGTCCATCTCATTTTTGCTGCGCCTCATTCTTCAGGCTCCTGCTTGATAATTGTGTGGGTAAAGCGTTAGTATGGTGGAACACGCGCCGGGTGTTGTTGGTTATAGTCGCTCGCAATGATTTCCGGGTACAAAGAACGTACCCATCTGTGTGGCGTTCCGCCAGGCGTCCTTCGGACGCGGAGGGTACAACATACGTTTAATTTTCCCGATAATCCCGTTCCCGAACAATGTTTCCATTCTTCTCAGGCATTTGCGTCCGAAGGACGCTTAGCCGCAGGCTACACAGACGGGTACGTTCTCTGTACCCGGCGCGCGGTCATTCCCGGCGCTACGGACAAACGCCCCGTGCGACGAATACGTTTTTCCCGGTCAGCCCATCAGTCCACGTACACAAATTCATTGGCGCACAGCAGAATATGGCAATACTGCTCCCACGCGCCATTATCCTTTACAGTAGCGCGGACGCGCTGTAGAAACGAAAGGCCGATGTGAACTTCTTCCGCTGTGGCGGGACGGGCGTACAAAAGTAAGTAGGCGCGACGGATACGGGCAGGATCGCTTGTCGCGCCTTCGGGAATCTCTTTCGCCAGCCGTTGCGCAAAAGCGCGGGTCTGGTCGAGAACGAACGGGTTGTTCAGCAGGTACAGCGATTGCGGCGCAACCGTAGATACCGTCCGTTTTTCCACGCAGGCGGTCGAATTGGCCCCGTCGAAAAGCGTTCCAAACCCGGCTCTGTCCGAACGGATAGTCATATAATACAGCGTCCGGCGCGGAATGGCAAAATCGCGGTACGCCACCCCGCCCATGCTCGTGTCCAGTTTCCCCGACACGGCCAACAGATTGTCGCGCACGGCCTCCGCCTCCAAACGCTGCCGACTCATGCGCCCCACCAGCCGATTGTCCGGGTCCGCCTTCAGAGTTTCCGTCCGCCCCTCGCTCGCCTGCTGATAGGTGGCCGACATCAGCATCAGCTTGTGCAGCTTTTTGGTAGACCAACCGCAGGCAAAGGATGAAGGATGAAGGATGAAGGATGAATCCTCCCCACCTCGTATCTCGTATCTCGTATCTCGTATCTTCCCTTCATCCTTTGCAACGAAGTGGCTTGCCAGCCAGTCCAGCAGTTCCGGGTGCGTGGGTTTTTCCCCGAGAAAGCCGAAGTTGCTTGGGGTGCGGACAATGCCCTGCCCGAAGTGGTGCTGCCATACGCGATTGACCCACACGCGACCGGTGAGCGGGTGCGTGTCGCTTGCCAGCCACTCGGCCAGTTGCAGGCGACCGCTGCCCTGCGTAATCGGCAGTTGGTTTTCGCCCGCAATCACAACCGGGAAATGGCGCGGAACCATGTCGCCCAATCGCGCGTAACTGCCCCGGATGTGGACGCGCACGTCGTGAACGCCCGCGTGTGGGCTTTCGGGAACGCCACCCTCCTGCGCGGCGTTGGCGAAGCCGGGCATGGGCGGCGCGTTTTTGCGCAATGCGTCCAGTTTCGCCTGCAAACCCGCCAGAAGCGTTCGGGATTCCGGCAGACAACAGTGTTTCTTCCGAGGCGTTGCGGATGGCGAACGGGCTGCCTGAATCGCTGATCGTGAAAGAACGCGCGAACGTGTCAATGGCCTGTTGCGCGTCGGCGGGAATCGCGCTTGCCGCCCCGCTTCCGTCTCCAACAAGCTGCTGCACCCGCGCCAGAGCGGGATTGAAGACCGCGCCGGGTGTGGCGCTGCGATGCCGATCCGCCATATCCTCAAAGCGCCACACGCCCGCATTGCCGTAACTGTCGTTGTGCGGGTTGCCCTTGCCGCCTTGCAGCGGGTCGGGTATCAGGTCATGCGCGAGGTTCCAACTGCGAGGAGTGGCCCTCACCCCAACCCCTCTCCCAATTTTGGGAGAGGGGAGTTATCGTTATTCAGGTTCACTCCCACTGGTGGCAGAAAAGAGTTGTTGATAAAGCTCACTCCCAATGTTGACAGCAAAGAGTTGTTAATGCCGTTGACTGCCAATTTGGAAGAAGGCGAACTGTTGTTACTGCCAACTTCTATAATAGTCAGGTCTACAACGGTTGTGTCGAAGCCGTAGTTTTCTTTGGGCAGGACGGCCAGTTCAATGCGGTCGCCTGAATGCACGGATACGGTTTGCAGAGCGTTGGCGTTATGCCCCTTCGCGAAATCCTGCGCCCCGCCGTTGGGAAACTCGCCCGTCGCCAGTTCCCGCGCTCCGCCCGCGCTCCGCTGATCCAATGCCCATGCGATGCCGTCGCCGCCGTTGGGGTCGGCATCCACGACGCGCCCGGTAATCTGCACGGTTCCCGTAATCGGGCTTTGCCACGCCACGACCACGCCGTTCGTCGGGCCGGGATGGACGCACACGGAACGGGGCGGAAGGGTCAGGGAACTGAGGCTGCGCGGCGTATCGTTGGCGTTGACAAGCAGGTTCGGGCAGTCCGCCTTGCCGCGCCACGCGCTCACGCCCTTCATGCCGGAGACTTCCGCCTGCGGCAGCAGCATCAGCGGGTAGCCGCCCGGTTTCAGAAAATCGTTCCACTGCCGAAACGCCCAGGGCTGCAAGTTTTGCGAGACGGCAAAGGCTTCCGGCGTTTGCGCGGCCTGCGAGATGCGGACGGTGCGCGTACTGCCACGCGGCCTGCACGTACCGGGCGGTTTGCGGCAACAAACCCCGCGCATACGCGCTCAAAATCTTTTCGCGCTCTCGTTGAATTTCAGCCGCGCCCTGCGCCATCTCCTGCGCGTACTGTTCGCGCCGCGCTTTGGCTTCGGGAGTGTCAAGCGAAACGCGCAGGAATTCCCTCCCCCGCGCCTTTGGGCGCGAGTTTGGGCAGAATGTGCGTACTAAAGAAAATCCCCGCCAACCCGTAATAGTCTTTGGTGGAAATCGGATCGAATTTATGGTCATGGCAGCGGGCGCAGGCGACCGTCAGGCCCATCATGCCCCGGCTGATAACATCCACCTGATCGTCGGCAATGTCCGTCAGAATTTTATCCTTGTCCGCGTCCCCGTTCCCCCAGTTGCCGATAGCCAGCAGACCGGTAGCGACGATGCCGTCAGGGTTGAGGTGGTTGGTGGTTGGTGGTTGGTGGTTGGATGCGCGTTCTGTTCCTTGTCTCCCTGACCCCTCTGGCATCAAATCGCCTGCCACCTGATACTTCATGAACTCGTTGTACGGCAAGTCGCGGTTGAAGGCGTTGACAATCCAGTCGCGGTAGCGCCAGGCTTCGCTGATGTCGCCCTCGCTGCCCACGCCCCGCGCATCCAGACTGTCGGCGTAGCGGACCACGTCCAGCCAGTGCCGCCCCCAGCGTTCGCCATACGCGGGCGAGGCCAGCAGCCGGTCTATGACTTTTTCCCAGGCGTTGGGGGATTTGTCCGCGACAAACGCTTCCACGTCTTCGGGGGTTGGCGGCAGGCCGGCCAGGTCGAAACTCGCGCGGCGGATCAGGGTACGGCGATCCGCAGGCGGCGCGGGCTTCAAACCTTTCGCTTCCAGTCCGGCCAGAATAAAGCGGTCAATCGGGTTTTTGCACCATGCCATATTTTTCACCGGAGGCAATTTCGGGTTCTTGACCGGCTGAAACGACCAGAAAGCGCGGCGTTCCGGGTGGGGAAGGGGAATGTTCAGGGATGAGGGATGAGGGATGAGGGATGAAGCCTTGTCTACTGTTCCGTGTTCCCTGTTTCCTGTCCCTGTCCTGCTGCCTTTTGCCCCTGCCCCGGCGCGGCGCAGGCGGCCAGCAAACACAGGGACGCGCCGAGGAGTAATCCACCGGAAGACAAGACAGAGATGGTTTGGAAAGAACGGAGTGACGCCATTTGTATTTCCTTGTATTCGGCCATTCATGGTACAATACACATAGTAACACCGGACAGAGCAATGGACGCCATAATGCGCCGCGCATTGCTTGATACCTGACACCTGACACCTAATACCTGACACCTACCATGCACCCGCCCCGCCTGATCGTATTTTCCACGCCATTAGTTGCCACCTGGGTACTCGATGAAACCCACCGCATCCTCTTTGATGCGGGGGATGGCTGCGCCGCGCTGCTGGAAGGCAAAATCAACAAGGCCAATCATGTCGCCCTGACCCACGCGCACCGGGACCATATCGCCGGACTGCCGCAACTGCTTAATTTGCGCGGCTCTGTGGCGTTCGGCGCGGGAACGCCCCTGCAAGTGCTGCATCCCGAAGGCAGCGGTTCCCTGATGGCGTTCGGACGATTTCTGGCGCAGTTCGATCCCGTCACGGCGGGGCAAACGCAGTGGCAGCCGCTGAAACCGGGCGAACAGCAGGACATCGGCGACGACCATTTTCTGCGTCCGTTTGCCACGCTGCACATTCCCGACCCCGACCCCACGCACATTCGCAGCCTGGGCTACCACGTCGGGCGCATGGTGGATCGCCTGAAGCCGGAACTGCGCGGCAAATCGCAGGCGGAAATAGACCGCTTTCGCGCCGAAAACGGGCGCGACGCGCTCACGCAACGCGAAGAAGAGATTCTGTTCAGCGTATCCGGCGACACCCGCCCTTTAGCTCCCGAAACATACGCCCAAACCCGCTTCCTGCTTCACGAATGCACGTTTCTGGACACCGATGAAGTCAGTCAGGCGGAAGCCTGTGAACGCGGCCACGCCCACTCCTGCCTGGGCGAAGTGCTGGACATGGCGCAGGCCGCGAATGTGTCTCATCTCGCATTGTACCACATCTCCAAACGCTACACGGATGAAGAAATCGTCCGCGCTGTCCGCGCCTCCTGCGCCCGCCGCGACCTCAAAGCCAAAGTCAGCGTCGCCCTGCCCGGACGGGTTCATTACGACCTCTTCGCCCAGACCATCTGGCCGCTCAAGAACAGTTAAGCGCTATTTTCCAAAAACTTCGCCACGTCTGCCTTCAATTTCGCGAGGGAGGGCGCGTGGATATACATCATGTGACCCGCTTCGTACTCAGCGGTGACAACTTTTTCGCGGGTTTCGGGATCTAATTGGCTGTGGTTGAGCGTATATTGCGTGGCGAAGTAGGGCGTGGCGAAATCGTAGTAGCCGGACGCGACGAACAGGCGCATATAAGGGTTTTTGGCGAACGCGCTTCGGAGAGCTTCGCTGGTATCCACATATCCCTGCCGAATGTTCCAGTTCCACTCCTTGTAAAGTTCATAGCCTTCGCCTAAAATGAAGTACGGCGAGTCGGTTTTGTAGCCGAGTTGAGTACGAACATAGTGGTTGAGAGCGGATGTGTAGGGCGGGCGTATCGCGCTCATGCTCGGATCGAATTCATAATGTTCGCCAACGGCGCGGGCGTCGCGCCCCGTGATGCGGCTGTCCAATCGTCCCAACCGTGCGCTTCTCGTTTCTCAGCAATTCCTTGCAAAAATGGGACTGGTCAACGCGCAGGTCACTGTCTTCGATGAATTGTTCCGCCAGTCCGGTGTAACGCGCCAGTTTTGCGATAACAGCGCGACGCTCGTCCGCACGTTTGCGCATCGCCTTGCATCAGGGCCAGCGTGTATTCCCCTGCCGCCCATGCTTCCACTTCGCGCAGGGTAGTTTGTAAATCGGCCTGCAAATCGGGCGCGAGTTTCCTGTGATACCACGCGGCTGCGGCAAACGACGGCAAAAACAGAATGTAGGGCAGGTCGTTGCCTTTTGCCGCCAGCGCGGTCTGAAAATTCAGGATCGAAGACACAAGCAGAATGCCGCTGAACGCGATGCCCCGGTCAATCAGATGCCCCGCCAGTCCCGCCGCCCGCGTCGTGCCGTAACTCTCGCCGACAAGATACAGGGGCGACGCCCACCGCTCATAACGGGTCAGGTACAGGCGGATAAACTCGCCCACGCTGGCAATATCGCCCTCCAGACTCCAGAACTTTTTGCCCAACTCCGGCTTCGCCGCGCGGCTGTACCCCGTGCCGACGGGATCAATAAAGACCAGATCGGTTTTGTCCAGCCAGGTATGCGGGTTATCCACAAGGCGGTAAGGGCGGCGGGGGCAGATTGCCGTCTTCCAGCATGGGAATCCGCTTTGGGCCAAGCGCGCCCAGGTGCAGCCACACCGACGACGAGCCGGGGCCGCCATTGAAACTGAACATCAGGGGCCGATCCTGTTTCGCCTCCGTGTCTTCCTCGGCAAAATCTTTCGTATACGCCATGAAGAACAGACTGGCCTCAATCTCGCCCTTCTCGTTCTTGATGGGCAGCATCCCGGTCGTTACCGTATAGCGCAACTCCTGCCCGTCCACGGTAACAACATGCTGCGTGACAATCGGCGGTTCTTCCACCATTGGCTTGTCTTCCGGCTTCTTATCTTCCGGCTTTTTGTCGTCTTGCTTCTTATCTTCCGCGTTTGGTTCGTCTGTTGCCATCTTTTCCCTTTTTGTTCTTGTTCTTTTTTCGTTTGTTTCGCGTGGTTCGCGGTTCCCACTCTCCTCGTTTGTTCTTCCCCGTGTTCTCCGTGTCCTCCGTGGTTTACTCCTGTATTTGCGCCGTTTGCAAAAAGGCTTCGATTTCCGCGACGGTTCGAACTCCGCCCCAGCCGCCCATCGCGCCGCAGTTGAGCGCGGCAACGGCGGACGCGAAATCGAACACAATTCAGGAGTTCCCACTCCTGTAACTGCCCGTACAGCAATCCGGCGCGGAATACATCGCCGCAGCCCGTCGCGTCCACCATTGCCGGGGCCACATACGCCGGAACGTGAAGCGGCAAGCCGGTTTGCCCCCGTTCCGCTACCAGACAGCCTGCTGCCCCCAGCGTGACAATGGCGGTGGGGCCATACCTGTCGCGCAGGTCAGCGACATAGCGGGCGAGTTCTTTGATTGTTTGAAGATGGGGCAGATGTTCGCGGGACGTGACGTTCAGCGCGGCGCTTCGGCTTACTTCGGGGTCACGGGTGTAGTCCATTGCCAGCACGGACAGGCCCCATTCCGCCGCTTTCAATGCCGCCGCGCGTCCGGGTTCCCAGGCGTTCGGGTCCAGCGTGAACCACCGGGCAGAACGCGCCAGTTCCGCATCCAGTTCCGCGCACTGCATCGTGGAAAAGCCCGTGCCGTACATGGTTCGTTCGCCGTCCGGCGTGGCGATACACGCGCAAAAGGGCGTCTGCGCGTCGGGAAGAGTTCGGAGGAAGCGGGTATCCAGTTCGGGCGCGTCGCGGGCCAGCAACGCGCGCAGCAAGCGGCCATTTTCATCATCGCCCAGCGCATTGCCGACCAGCGCGACCCGGGCGCCCCACTTCGCAAGCGCAATCGCCGTGTTACAAGCTTCTCCGCCAATCATCTGCTTCGCTTCCAGAATGGACACGTAGCCACCCGGCGGCGCGAGTTTGTTCACGCGCCAGATGGCGTCCAGGCAGATGGTTCCGTATACGATGAGGTCGTAGGTAGGCATAAGATACGAGATACGAGATACGAGATACGAGAGCCAGAGGAATTTACTCGTATCTCGTATCTAGTATCTCACTCATACAGCAAATGCCCCGCGCAGCGCTTGCGGAAGGCTTGCGTGTCGGGGGCGCAGAGTTGCTCCAGTTTGGCGGCATCGGCTCCTTGCAGCAGGGCGTTGTAAAGAGAAGTGTTGGCAAGCAGGGTGATGTAGCGCGCGTGTTCCCACTGTTCGGAATGAAGATCGCGCAATCCGCAGGCAAGGGCGAAACCAGTTCGGACAGGGCGGAACTGGTCGCGGCGCGTAATGATGATGTTGACGCCGCCACACGGCAGATTGGCGTGTTTGCTGGAATGGGGCGTGAAGTGAACAGGCACGAATCGGACGCCGGGCAGGTTTTGCGCGTTCAAATGCTGCGCCAGTTGTCGCCCGTCCATCCAGGGCGCGCCGACAATTTCAAACGGCGTGTCCGTGCCGCGCCCGACCGAAACATTGGTGAATTCCAGCAGGCCCACACCGGGATAGAGAAACGCCTGCGTCAGCGAGCGCATGTTGGGCGAGGGGTTGGTCCACGTCAGGCCAGTTTGATCCCACGCTTCCGCGCGCCGCCAGTTCTCCACCTGCGCGATTATCAGCGGGGAGGGCGGTTCGTTTGCAGGGTTCAGGGCAGGTTTTTCCGCCTGAAACAACCGCGCCATCTCCCCTACCGTCAGGCCGTGCCGAATGGGAATAGGATGATGGGAGGTGAAACTGAGTTTATCCGCGTCCGCTAACGGCCCCTCGACGGCAAGCCCGCCAATAGGATTGGGACGATCCAGCACGAGAAACGGCAAACGGGCCTGCGCCGCCGCTTCCTGGCACAACCCAAGTGTGCTGATGTAGGTGTAATACCGCGCGCCCACATCCTGAATATCGAAAACAAGCATGTCCAGAGGGGCAAGCTGTTCGGGCAGGGGGCGCGTCCGCTGCCCGTACAGACTGTAAACGGGCAGGCCGGTTTGCGCGTCCACGCTGTCCGCCACTTTGTCATCTACCGCGCCGCGTATGCCGTGTTCCGGGCCAAACAGGGCGGCAAGATGCACTTTCGGGTGCGCGTGAAGCAGATCGGCGGTTGCCATTCCCGCGCTGTTCAGGCCCGTATGGTTGGTGACAAGACCAATGCGTCGGTCATGCAGCGGCTTAAAATCGTCGCGCTGTAGCGCGTCAAGGCCGGTAAGGGTTGGGGGTTTCATAGGTTGTTAGGTTGTTAGGTTGTTAGGTTGTTAGTTGTCAGGCAATGGGGTTACTCGCATACTCTTTGTCTCTGCAAACCAAACGCCTAACAACCTAACAACCTAACAACCTGATCCCTACTCCTCCTCTATCGCCTGCTCGAAGTCGAAACCGTTGGCGCGGAAGAGTTCGAAGCAGGCGTCCACGACAACAGGGTCATAGAGAACATCGCGGTGTTGTAAAATCTCTTCCAGCGCGGCAGGCAGGCCGAGCGCGGGGCGGTACGGACGGTGCGAGGACATGGCTTCCACAACATCGGCAACGGCGAGCAGTCGGCTTTCCGGCAAAATGTCGCCTCCGCGCAACTGATTGGGATAACCTGACCCGTCCAGTCGCTCATGATGCTGAAGGGCGACAAGGGCAACGGGCGCGGCAAATTCAATATCCTTCAGAATATTATAGCCGATTTGAGCATGGGCTTGTATCAGGCTGATTTCGGGCGGCGTGAGCCTGCCGGGACGGCTGAGAATTTCGGCGGGCACGGCGATTTTGCCGATGTCGTGCAGCAGGCCGGCAATGCGGATGCCCTCTACCTGGGCGGGCGACTGGCCCATTTGCCGCGCGATGCGAGCCGCAAGCACGCTGACGCGACGCTGATGGCCGGCGGTATAAGGGTCCCGAATGTCAACGGCAAGCGACATGGCCCGCACAAATCCGTCCAGACTGCGCTGTAGTTTCGCCACGCCCTGCTGCAACTCCTCCTGCGTTTTATACTGGGCGGTCACGTCGCGGGCATAAATGAAAAGCCCTCCTGAGCGGAATAAATATTGACTTCGATCCAGCGGTCGGAAATGGGGTAATAATCGTCAAAGTGAATGTCCGCCTGCCGGGACAGGGCGCGCTGAATCTCCTCGTGGATACGCATATCGCGCAGGGTTGTGAAGGCGTCAAAGAAGTTCTGGCCCAGGAATTCGGCGCGCGGACGGCGCAGCAGGTCTTCGGCGCGGCCATTGGTGTAGGTAATGATGCCATCGCGGTCAAGGGCGATGTAAGCGTCGTGGATGCTGTCCAGAATGGTGGCGACGCGCTTGTTGGCTTTGCGGCGGGCGCGTTCGGACTGGTGAAGAGCGAACTGCGCCGCCTTGAGGGATTGTTCGATTTGCTTGCGCTCGGAAACATCTTCGGCCACAAAGGTGAAGCGGGCGCAGCCGTTCTCGCCCTGTCCGATGTAGGAAATCGTAATGCAAAGCCAATGTTCGGAACGGACTTCGTCCGGCAGATCCCAGACAATAAGCCGCTCAAATACCAGCGGCGCGGGGAAAGCCTGACACTCGCGATACTGCGCCACCAAGAAAAGGCGGGCCTCCTCTTCCAGTCCTAATTCAGAGGCGCAGCCTGCCCTGTATCTCTGCTGGGGAGCGGTGCAGGAATCTGGCTGTCGTGGGGCTGAAATCCAGAAAACGCAAATCCTCATCTACCATTTCCACAACGCCCATCATGGCCTCGGCGCTGGCATAAAGGCTGTGGAGAACACGGTCGCTTTCCCCAACAGCGCGTTTCGGTAACGGGCGCAACGTCAATGCTGATGCCGCACGTCCGGTCATACAGTGTTCGTCCCTGAATGTCCGGTGTTCTGATGGTCCGGTTTCTGCCCGTTCCATTTCGAGGGAACCGACTTCGATAGTTTCGACATTCCATGTCGTTTCATGAAATCAGCGCGCGCGCAGTCTCTGCTCATGGCTTACTCCGGGGTGCAGTATGGACAATGAAATCAGCGACAAACCCTGTCATGAGCGTAATATTATAAATTTTATAAGTTTTAACTTTTTTAATCCCTCAACTTCACTATACCCTTTGGCATACCATCGTGTCAACCCATCCTGGTATAAATATGAACAAACATTTCTTCAAGGAAAGTTCCTGCCGGAAGTCGATTTTATGCCTGTGCGGAGATAGATGAGCCGTAGGTTGTAGTTCGCATCAGTTTCGCGCCTGCCAGTCGGGCGCAAGATAGGTGGTGGCGTCCTCCTGAACGATGAGCGCGGGGCCGGCAAACGTCTGCCCGACAGCAAAGCCCCGCGCGAATGCAGCGGAATCTCCTGCCAATCGGATTCCACATACACCCGCCTGCGTCCCTACCTTTGTCGTTTCCGGGGAGAGAAAGTTGGGTATCCGCGGAAATTTATGACAGGATCGGAAGCGGAACCGAAGGCAGAAGCGGGAATGAGGGGCGCGGTTGTCGGGTGGGATTGCGTACCGCTTGCGATCAGGCGGACGGCGGTAATTTGAACTGGTTCCCGCGTATCGGCGTAGCCAAATCGCTGTGCATGAAGCGCGTGGAAGGCTGGCAGCGGCTTCGGTAAGCGCAGGGGAAGTTTAGCGGGAGCAGGACGTGGACACGCGCAGTTCAAAGGATTGCCCGACGTAGCGCATGTCCAGCAGAATTTGCGCCTGCCATGCGTCCGGCTGCAATCCCTTCCCGCGCCATGTCCTGTTCGGCGCGTTCGCGCAGTCTAGTTTGAATAGGTTCCAGCAGGCGGGCGGCACTGTCCAGATCGGCAGGGTCGAGGCGCAGGGGCGGAATCGCCTGCGCGTACTCGCGGCGAGGGTTTGCAAGGGCCAGGCCGAGCGCGGAAAACGCGCCGGGAAAGCGGGGAATGAGAATTCGCGTCATGCCGAGCGCGCGGGCGAGGGCGCAGGCATGAAGCCCGCCCGCGCCGCCGAAACTCAGCAGCGTCAAGGCCGCGCGGGATCGTGCCCCCGCTCCACGCTGACGTGCCGCAGGGCGCGCGCCATGGTGGCATTGGCGACATCCACAATGCCCAGCGCGGCCTGTTCGGGGCTACATTGCAATTGCGCGGCAAAAGCGGTGAATTGCGCGCGAACTCGCGCCCCATCGAGTGGGAGCCGTCCTGCCAGCCGCAAATCGTCCGGCAGGCGTCCAAGCAGAACATTGGCGTCCGTCACTGTCAGCACTTCGCCCTTACCGTATGCGACCGGGCCGGGATCGGCTCCCGCGCTTTGCGGCCCGACGCGCAGGCCGCCCGCCCGGTCTATACGCGCCAGTGAACCGCCGCCCGCGCCGACGGTATGAATGTCGAGCATCGGCGCGCGCAGGGGAAAGTCGCCAAGTACGCCGTTCGTGACGATGGCGCATTGCCCGCCGTGAATCAGGGCTGTATCCGTGCTTGTGCCGCCCATGTCGAAAGTGAGCAGATCGGGAAACCCGCATCGTTCCCTACCTGAGTGGCCGCCACAATGCCGCCCGCCGGTCCCGACAAAGCCGTAGAAATAGCGCGGCGGGACGCTTCGCCTGCCGACAACGCCCCGCCGTCCGACTGCATTACGCGGAAATGCGTCGCGCCCATTTCGCGCAGGCGCGTTTCCAGATTGCTCAGATACCGCGCCATCATGGGCGCGACAAAGGCGTTGGCAACCGTTGTGCTTGTACGCTCGTATTCGCGGGGTTCGGGGGCAACGTCACAGGAGAGAGAAACAGGCAAGCCGCGTTCGCGCGCCAGCCGTTCCACCAGACGCTCGTGAACCGGATTCAGGTAGGAGAAGAGGAAACAAACCGCCAGCGACTCGTATCCCTGCGCCTTGAGATCGTCCAGCAGCGCGATAGTTCCCGCCTCTTCCAGCGGAACCAGAACCTTTCCCTGCCAGTCCAATCGCTCCCGCAGTTCAAAGCGGGCGGACTGCGCAAGCAGGGGCGCGGGTTTGGTAGGGTGGAACGTGTACAACCGCGACCGGGTCTGCCTGCCGATTTCCAGTACATCCCGAAAGCCCTGCGTGGTAATCAGGGCGGTACGCGCCCCCCGCTGTTGCAGCAGCGCATTGGTGGCGACCGTCGTGCCGTGCGCCACGCTGAAGGGCGATTGTATCAGCCCGTCCCGCAACGCCTCCGCAATGCCTTGCAGGACGCTTTGCGAAGGGTCTTGCGGCGTGGAGGGCAATTTGCGCACAGTCAACCCGCCGTCCGCGCCCCGTATCACCAAATCCGTAAACGTCCCGCCGGTGTCAACGCCGATAATACAGGGTGTAGGGAGTAGGGAGTAGGGAGTGGGGAGTTGTGTTTCGCTCATGTTTGATATTCTCGTATAGATTAGCAACAGAAAAGTTTTATTCTACTCCCTATTCCCCACTCCCTACTTTCTATCCTTCTTTTGTACCACGCAATCCATACATGCGCCAGTCGAGCGTTGAACAGGCCCATGATGCCGCCGGACAGCATCATCGCTACGATCATGGCGGGGGAAAGCAGCATCAGGGCAAACGCGATCAGCATCAGAAGGGGCAGTTCGTTGGTGGGAACGCCATCCAGCAGGCCGAGCAGCAGGCCGGCAATCGGCACGTTGCAGCAAGTGAGGATGCCGCCGTACACCATCGCGCCGCCCCACTGCACCCCGCGCAGCCGCCCGATAAGCACCAGCCAGAACCAGAGGCAACCCATGCCGATTCCCATTCCGGGCAGCATTGGCAGCACCACGTTCCACTTTTCGGAAACCTGAATATGATGCGTCGCCAACTGACTCATAATAATCGAGCTGACGCCGAACAGGGTACACACGAGATACAACACAACGGCCCCGACCAGCCCGTTGAGCAGCATCACGCCAAACAAACTCGCCCGGTTGGGCCGTCCATAACGCGGTTTTCGCATTGCACACTCCGAGAGGGATGAGATAGGAGATACGAGATACGAGGCAGTAAAACCAACGGTATTTACTCGTATCTCCTATCTCCTATCTCGTATCTCATCAAAAGCCTTCTCCGCTCCCGCCAGCAGGAACGCGATGTCGTCGTCCGTCATAATGGCGGACAGGAAGGCGGCTTCAAATTGGGATGGGGGCCAGTAGACGCCAGCTTCGAGCAGGGCGCGGAACCAGTTGCCGAAACGAACCGTGTCGCTTGTTTTAGCGTCGGCGTAGTTGATTACTTCGGTCGCGTCCGTGAAGAACACCGTCACCATCGAGCCAAATTGATTGACGACGACGGGAACGTTGTGGTTTCGGGCGAGTCGGCGCAGGCCGTCCGCGAGACGCGCCCCGATGGTTTCCAGACGCGGGTAGATGTTCGGATTTGTGTTCGCGCAGCAGGCGCAGCATGGCTAACCCTGCCGTCACCGCAACCGGATTGCCGGAAAGGGTTCCCGCCTGATAAACCGGGCCGACAGGCGCAACCGCGTCCATGATTTCGGCATGGCCGCCATACGCGCCAAGCGGCAGACCGCCGCCCACGATTTTGCCCAGCGTGGTCATGTCGGGCACAATGCCGTAGCGCTCCTGCGCCCCGCCGTATGCCAGCCGAAAGCCGGTCATCACCTCATCGAAAATCAACACGCTGCCGTTGGCGGCCGTCACTTCGCGCAGGGCGGGCAGAAAATCGGCATGGGGCGGCACACAGCCCATGTTGCCGACAACGGGTTCCACAATCACGCAGGCGATGGTATCGCCCTGCGCGTCGAACAGGTCGCGAACCGCCTGCGCGTCATTGTAAGGAAGTGTGAGCGTGTCGGCTGTGGCAGCAACGGGAACGCCCGCGCACTCCGGCAGTCCCAATGTGGCGATTCCCGAACCGGCTTTGGCAAGCAGAAAATCCGCGTGGCCGTGATAATTCCCTTCAAACTTAACGATTTTATCCCGGCCCGTATAGCCCCGTGCCACCCGAATCGCGCTCATCGTGGCTTCCGTGCCGGACGATACCATCCGCACTTTTTGTACGCTCGGAACCGCCTCGCAGATCATCTGCGCAAGCTGCACTTCCAGCGCGGTCGGCGCTCCGAATGTGGTTCCTCTTCGCAAGTTGCGCCTGAATGGCTTCCATAATCTGCGGGTGCGCGTGTCCCAATACCAGCGGCCCCCACGACCCGATGCAGTCCAGATAGCGGTTGCCATCCGCGTCTATAAGGTACGCGCCCTCGCCCCGCTCGATGAAGAGGGGATCGCCGCCCACCGCTCGAAACGCCCGCACGGGCGAATTCACGCCGCCGGGAATAACCGCGTCGCCTGCGCAAACAATTCTCGTGACTTCTCTCTAAGCATCTGTAATATCCTGTTCTATTTTGCCTACGCTGATGACCTGCGGGATGCCCGTTTGACTGCGGACGATATGGCGCAGGCGAGTTGGTTCTACGGAACCCAGCAGGCCGAACTGCTTCAGTATCTTCTGAACATGCGGCAGGGTGGTGATTCCCTGATGGTAGATGTCTGGAAATACGCTCAGGAACACCTTGCCGTTGCTTTTGCCCAATTTCACCGGCTCGTACACCGAGAAGATGGTCATGCCAACTTTTACGCGGTTGTACATGGCGTGGGCGGATTCGGGATACAGGCGAACGCAGCCGTGTGATGAGGATGTCCCGATACTCTGCGGCGCAATGGTGCTGTGAAAGCCGAAACCGGGCTTGCTCCAGCCCATCCAGCGGTCGCCGAGCGGATTTTCCTTGCCCGGCGGAACCGGTTCGTCTTTGATACCGGAACTCTCCACAATAGATTTGGTCGGATGCCAGGTAGGATTGGTCTTTTTCTTCAATCAGTTTGAAGGTTCCAGTCGCGGTCTGCCATTTGGGGTTGGGCTGTCCCGACGCAAACGGGATAATGGGCGCGGAGCACGCCGCCCTCAAACAAATACACCTGATGTTCCGGCACATTGATTACGATGCCGTCCTTAGGATTACGCGGCAGAATGTAAAGGGAAGGCAGATTGATCGTTTGCCCCGGACGAACGCGCTTCCCTTGCCAAGATTGGCCTGCGTCAATTCCGAGAGGGTCAAATTGTTGCGCCGCGCGATTTTGAGCAGTGTATCCCCCTTGCGCGCTTTATATTTCGCGTTCGCGCCCACCATCGGCTCAACGCCAATCGCGGCGTTTGCCCGAACTCCCCCAACCGCTACCATACTCAACCCAATGCCCCATGCCCACTTGCCCGATTTCATAAAATTGCTTGTTTTCACGCGATGTTGCTCTAGTGGATGCGAACGCGCGGCCTTTCCACCTGAAGACGCAAACCACCGCAAGCCTGTTCCAATGCCTGCCAAAAACCATCGGGACACAAAGCGCCAAAATCAAAAGGATAAAACAGGAGCCGTTTGTCCGCGCCCCGCGTCACTTTTTGAAACATTTCTATGGCGCGGTTACATCGGCTGTGGATAATCTCTGCGACACCGTTACCAACAGGATGTTCAGGCGTTACTGCAGGTAGTTTCGATTGAATCGAATTTCGACAGCGATTGAATACGCCGTCTTACCATCGGCTTGTTCAGGCCGGCCTCTTCCGCAAGCCGATCAAAATGCTGAGGAGACACCCTCGCAGATTCGTATTCCCCGCCTATTTTCATCGCCATCCTTGGCGAAAGGTCGGGATAGTAGGCCGTGCAGACCAGATCATAAAGGGGCGCAAAAGAGTTTGTCCAAGCCTGTGTGTTCTCTCTACTATAGAGAAGCGAGAAGTTCTTCCCATGCGCGTCGTTGTTGCCAATCAGGAAATTGTAGACGGCTGCATCCAGCAGTCGGCCCAAATCAAGGACGGGGATGGAGGCGACATCGCGCAGCAGTTGAAAGCATTGTTGAAGCGATGGCCCGCCCTCATTCTGGTACTTGTTCTCGGAAACAATCCCCAGTGCCTGGCAAAAATCTTCCTGATGCAGCCGTTCCACGACTGGCCTTCAGCCCTGATCGGTCGTAGCGTTCGACCAGAAGATACTCGATTCCCTCCACACTTCCCCTTGCCACAGAGGGAGCTGGCAGCCCAATCGCTTTTGCCAGTTTCATGCAAAGCAGTTCGTTGACAACAAGGCCCGCAAAGCGTTCAATCGCGGGTTTGAGAATGTGTGTGCTGGGAGCGCCATCGAGCGGCAAAGAGATTTGTGTATCGGCAACATAAACCGCCAATTTATCCTGAGCGCCTGCCAGAGACAAACGAACGTGATCCTTTCCGGCCAACAGGGGGCGATGAGGCAGTTCTCGTAGAATGTCTGCCAGTTCATGGTCACTCAGCGGGCGATACTGACCGCGTTGCGCGGGTAAACTCTCACCGGAAGGGATAAATGTGATTGCGCCCGCACATTCGCCCCCGATCCGCTCCAGCATCTTTACATCGTTCTTCGCGCTGATACCTAAATTGCGGGCAATAATCGCGCGTTTTTCTCCTTCGGGAAGAATACCACCGAAAAAGCCACTGCACTCCCTGCGCGAAAACGGCTCTGTTCTCAGAGGAAGGGATTGCGATAAAGCAAGAGCGTATGGACTGGCTGGCCAAATTTCATCGTACTGATAAGTAATCTCGCCGTGATTGTCCTGGGTCAGCAGCCCAACATGGCGATTATGTAAATAGACGTTTAATTGCCGCGCCATCAGCCACCTTGCCACTCATTACTCAGGTGGCTATTTACTTCCGCTACGGGTGAGGTGAAGTTTATCTTGATGCCCAATGTATTCAGCACGGTAAGAGATTTCTCAAGTTCACAGGTAGGCTTCCCCTTTTCTAAATCAATAATGAAGCGTAAGCCCGTGCCGGCAGCCAGCGCAAGCGCCTCTTGCGTGAGGCCCATGCCTGTACGGGTCAATTTCACCAACTTTCCAACATTCTCAGACGTGTATTTCATTGCCTCCTCCGCCTCTTCATGTTACCGCGCGAGAATACAGGGTCTTGGTGGAAGATATAACACCAACAATGTTCCCGTACAGTAACATTATACACGTTGAGCGAGAGTTTTGTCGGATTAATTACCGTACGGGAATATTTCACTCCTTTTTTCTTTGCGCCTTTTGCTTCTTTGCGGTTCATTTCTGCGTTGTCTGTATATTCAGGGTTCCTTTGGTTGGTTCCGAAAGGGCGGTGTTAAACATGTCGGACAGGGAACGCAGGGGAGCGTAGGCGATGCCGTCCAGAGTGGCGCAGGGGAAGTTGGCTTTTTTCTGGCCGTCGAACTCCACTGCCATTTGCGCGGGGTGCAGCACAAAGGTGTGATGCCCCGACGTGACGGAGACATCCGCGCCGGTTTTGGTGGCCTGCCCGCCCAACGCCTGCGCGACGGCTTCTACGGGCGCGAGCCAGCGTCCATTGGCATATATGAGCGGGGCAGGCAGCGTAACCGGCTGGCCGTTCACCTGTAGTTTCTGGTCCGAGCCAATCAAGCGGCGCGGGTAGCCGTCCTGCGCGGCAACAATGTCGGCAAGCGCCGCGCCATCCACGAGCGGCAGCAAGCCCATTTGCGACAGCATGGCTTTGGCGCGTTTGCGCGACACCAGCCCCCGGCCATAAATGTCGTTGAACACGCTCAGGTAAATGTTGCCGTTTTGCCTGCCCAGCGTCATGGGTTCATAGACGGATAAGATCGGCATCCCCACTTTCACCTCCTCGTACATCTTGTGCGCGGCTTCGGGGTAGAGGCGAACGCAGCCGTGCGAGGCGGCTGTGCCGATGCTTGCGGGGCGGTTGGTGCTGTGGAAACCGTACCCGCCCAGACTCCAGCCCATCCACCTGTCGCCGAGCGGATTGCCCGGCCCCGCCGCCACTTCCTTGATAACGATGTTTTCGCGCTCGATCATCGTGGGCGTGGGATGCCACGTCGGGTTCTTCTCTTTCTGCTCCAGATGGTACGCGCCCAAGGCCGTTTCCCATCCCGGCTGCCCCACCGCGCAGGCGTTGCGCATCTTCATCTGCCCGTCGCGGAAGATGTACACTGCCCGTTCCGGCACGTTCAGCACGATACCGTTGCCGGGATTGCGCGGCGGAATGTGCATGGTCGGCAGCAGCAGAACTTTGCCGGGTTTGAGACGGCGATTACTGCTGACGTGGTTTAATTGCGTGAGCGTCCAGCGGCTGACATTGTGCGAACGGGCGATTTTGTACAGCGTATCGCCCTTTTTAACGGTGTAATTAGCGAACGCGCCCACGATGGGATAAATTTTCACGGGTGGCGGCGTTTTCACCGCATGAGGTTTTGACGGCGCAAGCAGGGCGACAAGCGCGATAGCGCAGAGCATATTTTCTCCAAACTTGACATTACAACTGAGAGTTTACTTCAACAGGTTCCCCTTCTCCCACGCTTTTTGGGAGAAGGGGTTAGGGGTTGAGGGCTTTACAAAGTAATTTCAGCGCGGACGACGCCTGCCCGCTCGTGACGCGCAACGACTTTAACGACGCTGCCGGGTGCGCCACGAACTACCCATTCGATCTTCACGCGCTCCTGCGTGGTATCGGCTGTCCAGCCATAGGGCGCGACGGCTTTGTACGCGCGTCCTTCCAACTGCCCCAATTCCACGCGCTTCTTGCCCGTTTTCAGCGTCGCGCCTTCCGGCAGTTCTATTTCCGCCACCACGCCGCGCACTGCCTTCTTTTCCAACGCCTTCTTGCTGATGTACGTCGGCAGCCAACCGATGTTATCCACGACGACGCGGATTAAGTAGGTGGCGCATCCATCCGCATCCTGTCTGTCAAGGTCGGCAAGTTGGGTAGCTTTGGCCTCATGCAGTTTTAATTCCGGCGCAATGAGGCCGTGCCAGATGGCCCAATCTACAAGCGGAGAGATCTCTTTTTCCAGAAACTGCGGGGGCGGGTTGCGGAAGGCGAGTTGGGCGTCCCAGCCGCCGAGTTCGATTTGCCCTAATTGGGGATGCGTGAACGGCTTCCACTCCACGTAGCCCTTGCCATCCAACTGCGTGTCCGACCATTCGATCATTTTAATGTCGTCTTCGATGGGATGGCTGCGCCGCCAGTCAATGAACTTGAACGATCCCGGCTTGGTGTTCTTGTCGAAGCCCTCCGTCAAACCGGCCTGACGCTGCGGCGACCAGATTTCGCACGTCCACGCATACACGCCCAGATGATCGTACATCCAGTCGTCGAACACGCCCGTAATCACCTCTCTGGGATGGTAGCGAAAATCGTGGTACACGCTCACGGTCGGGTAGCCGGTCATGTCGGTCGCCTGCTTGCCGATGGCCTGAAACGTCCACAGGTCTTCAGCGGGCATCGCGTCGTCAGCCTGTGTTCCATAAGGGCGCAAAATCACGCCGCTGAACGTGTGGAACGTGATCGCCCCCGTGATGTTAGGATGAGAGGAAATAAACTTGACCAGATTGTAAACTTCCGGTTCGCTGCCCGGAAACGGTCCCGCCCCGAACTGTTCGCCCTCCTGCCGCCAGTTGGCAGGGAAGTTGCGGTTCAGGTCCAGCCCCTCCTTGTTCTTTTGCAGTTCCAGCGTCATGCCATCCCAGTTTTCCAACACGCCTTCGGGCAAAATGCGGTAGAAACTGCCCTCTATATCGGCGGGTTCGCGGCGTACCATCAGACGGGGATGTTCGGGATGAATTTTCCACGCGCCATTGGCATCGGGTATCCGCATTTGCAGCATCCGCCCGTCGCCGTCTATGTCCTCGTATTTCAGGCCGTCAATGGGGTCTTCGTCGTAGGGATAGGGGCGCGTGGAAGAGCGGATATATTTGGGTTTATCGGCAAAATACAACTCCGCGCCGTCCGGGTTGACGCGCGGCACGATGTAGTAGGCGCGGGTGTCGAGTGCGCGAGTAATGGTGGCGTCCGCGCCGTACCGTGTAGCGAGTTTGTGCAGAATCAGCAGGCAGGCCGAGGACGCGGAAACTTCCGTCGCGTGGATATTGCCGTCGCACCAGAAGGCGGGTTTCTCTTCCGCCGGACCGGTAGCCGTATTGGTGGCGGTCACGCACCACACATCGCGCCCCTCGTGCGACTTGCCGATGCTTTCCAGCGCCAGCAGAGCGGGATACGCGGCCACAAGCGCCTGCAAGCGCGCGGTCAAATCAGCGTAGTTATAATAGGTATCAAAGCGAATATCAAGCGGGTTGTCGGCAGTCACGGGCAGCGTTCCTTTCGGGCAATGGGTACGCCTTTACATTCGGCAGAGCAGGCGGCGAATCCTGCATAATATTGGCAATTCATCGCAATCGCCAGAAGGATTTTCGCGCCATAACATCGTATCTAAAGTGTATGTCAAGACCTGATCTCTATCACGATGCCTGCAAAAACGCGTTGATTAAAGGGGGATGGATAATCACGCATGATCCTTTTACTATCAAGCGCGGCAAACAAAATTTGTACATTGATCTCGGCGCGGAACTGCTGTTGTCTGCGGAACGAGAGGGGCGCAAAATCGCCGTTGAAATCAAGAGCCTGATCGGCCGCACAGAAATGCCGGAATTGGAACGCGCATTGGGGCAGTATATATTATATCGCAGTCTGTTGCGGCGACTGGATACGCAGCGCGCTCTCTATTTGGCTGTGTCTGATATTGCTTACAACGAATATTTCGACACGTTGGAGGGACACAACCTTATAGAAGACGAAACGTTGCGATTGCTGGTGTTTGATTGGCGCAAGAGGAGATAGTTCAATGGATAGAATAGAAAAGTACCGGGGAGTAATTCGGCAGGCTGTTTGCTTGATTGCCGCGCAGATTCCACCGGAAGAGAATATCCGCACGGAGATGGTTTGTGATGACGCTCAGGGTCATTATGAACTGATACAAATCGGCTGGCAGAACAAACGTCGCATCCACGGCGTTTTGTTCCATTGCGACATCTACAACGACAAGATTTATCTGGAACATAACGGCACGGACATAGACATACCGGGCATGTTCCTCGACGCGGGCATTCCGGCTTCTGAAATCGTGCTTGGCTTTCATCATCCGCCCATCCGTCACTACACGGAGTTCGCCCTCGCGTAACAGCCGCCTTCAGAATGCCGCAAATGACAAACTCAAGACATGAATTGATTCTGGATGCCAAATTTTGGAAGCGTAAGCCGCTGATTGGCATGGTACATCTGGGCGCGTTGCCGGGAAGTCCGCGCGATACGGGCGAACCGATGGACGCGCTGCTGGAACGCGCCGTCGCGGATGCGCAGGCATTGGAAGCCGGGGGCGCAAACGCCATCATGGTGGAAAACTTCTTCGACGCGCCGTTCGCCAAAGACCATCTGCCGCCGCATACCATTGCCGCCCTGACCCGCGCTGTGCAGTCTGTGCGCGACGCGACAAATCTGCCGATTGGCGTCAACGCCCTGCGCAACGACGCCCTTGCCGCCCTTGCGATTGCCCATGTGTGCCGCGCGCAGTTTGTCCGTATCAACGTGTTTGTCGGCGCGGCGGTCACGGATCAGGGCATCATCGAGGGCGCGGCGCGAGCCGCCAACCTGTACCGCCGAGAACTCCGCGCCGATGTTCAACTGTGGGCCGATGTGTTTGTGAAACATGCCGCGCAATTGGGAACGAACACGCTGGAAGACGCCGCGAAAGACGCCGTTCTGCGCGGGCTTGCCGACGCCCTGATTGTCAGCGGAACCGCAACCGGCCACGCCACCGCCTCGGACGACGTTCGCCGCGTCAAGCAGGCCGTACCCCAAACGCCCGTGCTTGTCGGCAGCGGCTTCGACGTTCAAACCGCGCCCGGATTGCTCGCCCACGCGAACGGCGCGATTGTGGGAACCAGCCTCAAACACGACGGGCAGGTCGCCAACCCCGTTGACCCCGCCCGCGTTCTCGCGTTGCGCCAGATAATGCGTGAGTAAACCGGCAAACAGGAAGAGATTTCACCACCAAGACACAAAGAACACCAAGAAATACAAGAAGGTATGAAGCCTGCTAATACCGGTTCGCTTGCGCTGTATTCGGTATCTTTATGCGCAATCCGCATTTGTGGCATGTTCTTATTTTTTTCTTCTTTGTATTTCTTGGTGTTCTTTGTGTCTTGGTGGTGAAATCTCTTCTGCCTCAAAAGCCCGCGAGGAAGTGCAGGTAGCAGTAGGCGAGCGGGGTGACGAAGAGCAGGCTGTCGAAGCGATCTAAAACCCCCCCGTGTCCGGGCATGATGTTGCCGAAGTCTTTGAGGCCGAGTTCGCGTTTCAGAGCGGACTCAAACAGGTCGCCCCACTGCCCCATGATGCCCGCAATCGCGCCGATGACGAGGCTGTGGCCGAGGGGAAGATGTATCCACGCGCCGAAGAGGGCGCTTGTTAATAGCGCCAGCGCGATTCCGCCGAGGGAACCCTCAACGGTTTTGCCGGGTGACAGCGTGGGCGCGAGCTTGCGCCTGCCGAAGCGTTTGCCGAACAGGTACGCGCCCGTATCCGTCGCCCACACGCACACGGCGACGAACAGCATCAGCCACGCGCCCACTTCCGTCAGGCCGAACGGGACAACGTTGAGCAGGTTGAAGGACACGAGATCGCTGGTTTGCGCGTAGTGGAAACTGAGGCCGCGCATCCACACAAGGCTGCTCATCAGCAGGCCGATGTACACAAAGCCGACCAGTCCGTACCATTGGCGCATGTAGCCCAACGCTTTACCCGTGTGGGCGGCGAGGCGGGTTCGCATGGCAAACCACAGCACGGGCGCGAACAGGGCGAAGGCGTTCAGGCCGTCCGCTAAAGACCACTTGCCAAGTCCATTATTTTTTTGCTGCGCGGCATACGCCAGAAACGGAATCGCTACGCCCGCGCAGGTAAGCAGAATATTGACGCCATTTTGCAGGGCGGGCAGGCGCGGGGCGTAACCGGGAGTAGCCTCTGCTTGCCGCGCTTTGCCATACGCCGCGATCCACTCCCACGATGCCAACAGTGCCACCACCGTTGCGCCAATCGTAAACGGCAGCAGCCCGCCGAAGCACAATCCAAGAAAAATGCAGACGCCGACAAGGGCGCTCAGGGCGCGTTTCGCCATCAGTGTTCCCCCTCGCGAACGCGCACTTCCTGCGCGGCCTGTTCCACTTTTACCAGTGACAGCACGAACAGGGCGATGCCGATGCTGACCCCGCAAACCGCGAATATCCAGCGATACCCGCCCCTGTCCACCAATATTCCGGTAATCACAGCCGTTGCAGGCTGCGCTATAGAAAGCGCGGTGGATTGCAGCCCGGTATAAAACCCTACTTCGTCACGAGGCACAAGTCGCGTCAGCAGGGGATACGCCGAGGCCGATTGCGCCGCGTTGCCCATCCCGGCAATCGCCAGAATCGCGGCTATCTGCGGCAATGTATGTACCCAAAGCCCGTTCAAAGCGGCAACCACAATCAAGGCCAATCCGATCATCAACACGCGCTTGGGGCCAATGCGGTCGCACAGCCAGCCGAATGGCAGAACGAAAATAGCGGTGGCAACCATCAGAACCAGCGCCATTTTTTGCGCCTCCTGATCCGAGCATTTGGTGATGGCAACCACAAAAACGGTTAGAAACGGCAGCACGGCCCCGATGCCCAGCCCGGAAAAGAACAGGGTGAGCAGCGATTTTCGCGCCTGCCGCAGCGTTTGCAGACCGTTGAGCGCAACCGCGATTTGCGCGTAGGCTCCGAGTTTGTGTGGTTCCGGCGGCAGGTTCGGTTCCCGCGTTTGCCAGCATGTCAGCAGGGTCGTTATCAGCATCACAACCGCGCAAAGCCCGAATTTCTGATACGCGGGCATGGGCAGCAGCAGCAGCAACGCCTGCCCGATGACGCCGATGAACGCCCATATTCCCGCCGCCCGCCCCCGTTGCGGTTTGGGTATAATGTCGGGCATCAACGCCTGATAGGGGTCTTGCGCGACGTTAAAGGCAATCGTGAACAGAAACACGCACACGACAACAACGGCTAAATACAGGGGCGCGCCCAACACATGCGGCTGCGTCGGAAGGTGACTGGCGTAAGGCGTGAGCAGCAAAAACAGCGCGGAAATGGGCGTGAACAGCAGTATAAACGGACGACGACGCCCCCATTTTGTGCGCAGGCGGTCGCTTGCCGCGCCGATAATCGGCTGAATTACCGCGCCCTCAATGGAATGAGAACTGCCCATCAGCCCGATGAGAACGCCGCCCGCGCCCAAATGCTGCAAATACAGCGTCAGCACGTAGTTGTTGAGCGCGAAGAACATGCCGTAGCCGAGATTGGCAAGGCTGTACAACAGGGTTCTGGCAGTGAACTCGCCGGACGGCAGGGGAGGGGCTTCTTCCGTTACTTCGGCATTTCCAAACGGAGGTTCTTCGGGTGTGGCGGCTTGCCGTTGCTCTTCGGGCGGAACACTCATCGGGGTATCTCCTGAACGCCCTCAAGAGTGGGCGCGGCAATGGCTAAATCGGGCTGCGCTCTCTTAGCGGCCTGTTGGCGGGCATATTCGTATTCGGCGGGCAGGTCAATATCGTAGGCCAGTTCGGGCGGAGAATGGCGAACGGCAACGCCCCTGCATCCGGCAATCGCGCTCGCCCGCGTTTCCAATTCCTCTACGGTCAGCCGTCGGGTGGCGAACTTCAGTATGGTTCCGAATCCGATTAGCCGCGCCATTTGCCACTGGTTTTTGCGGGCCGCGAACAGCGCGCGTAGATGCGCCTCGTTGCGCAGCAGGATTTCGCCGTTCAAGACAAACGCGCAGCCCAAAGTATACCCGCCATCCCGCAGCCGAACATATTCATTTTGCGTACCCGGAAAACGCCCGTTAAATTCCGGCTCGGTCATAATAGGAACCGCAATATCCGCGTCTGGCGGGCAGGCATCCAGAAACGCCGTCAGCGTGTCCGCCGTCAGGAACGGTAAATCCGTCGTTAGAATAAGGACTTTGGCAAAGGATGAAGGATGAAGGATGAAGGATGAACCCTCCTCTTCTCGTATCTCGTATCTCGTATCTCGTATCTCTCCTGTTCCCTGTAACCCATGCAACCCGCGCAGAATATTATCAGGGCCGCTGTCGCCTTCGGGCAATAGCAACTCCGCGCCACATTCCCGCGCTTCGGTCATGACGGGTTCAGGGCCGATAACGGCGATGCGCCCGACGCGGTTGGTGGCGCGAAGCGTGAGTATGGCGCGGCGTAAAATCGTCTGCCCGTTGAATTCGATCAGCGCCTTGATGTCCGTACCCGCCATTTGCGCGAACTCGCCCGTGATGCGCCCTCCGGCAGGCAAAATTACATCGAGTGGTTCCCGTGATATATTCGGTTGATGCGAATTGCGCGTTGATTGCGTCATGTCCCCTATCCTTCCCGTTTTCTACTCCGTATTCCTGCCTCATTATAACCTGTCCTGCTGCCATTCACATCCGCCCAAAGTCCCAATTGCGACAGGAACCAGTCCCATCTTTTACAGGATTGACGATTTTCGATTTTCGATTACGCATTGCCTCTTCTCTTTTCCTTTTCCCTCTTCCCCGCTTCTTCCCATTCGCGTTTATTCGCGTTCATTCGCGGCTAAATTGCTTTTAACATTCAGGAAGGGAAAGCGGCAGGAAAACGCGAACATGCCTGCCGGAAGCGCGGCATATTTAACTTCAAAGGAGCAGACAACAATGAAATTGATTCGATTTGAATATCAGGGCGTGGATTTGCTGGGCGCCCTGTCAGATGAGAATACGGTCGTCAACCTGACGGCATCGGAAGTGACCAGTCATATCGGGAATACGGCGCACCGATTCCCTTTGTCCATGTCGGGGTTTCTGGCGCGGGGGCAGGAGGGCATCGAGGACGCGAAGCGCGTGGTGGCGGAAGCCGGGGACAATTTGAAACTGCCCCTGAGCGCGGTGACACTGCTGGCTCCGGTGGGCGATCCGGGCAAAATTATGTGCATCGGGCAGAACTATCGCGACCACTGCGAAGAGCAGAACCAACCGATTCCCGAACGCGCCATTCTGTTCGCCAAATACAGCAACACCATCAACCAGCCCAACGGCGTTATCAAACTGCCGAAAATCTCGGACATGAACGATTACGAGGCGGAACTGGCGGTCGTGATTGGCGGCGCGGGCGGGGGCGGCAGTGACATTGCCGAAGCGGACGCGCTCAACCATGTTGCCGGGTATCTGTGCGCCAACGACGTGACGGCCCGCGACATTCAAAAGGGCGACGGGCAATGGGTGCGGGGCAAATCTCCCGATACGTTCTTTCCCATCGGCCCGTATCTGGTAACAGCCGATGAAATTCCCGACCCGCACAATCTGGATATTTCTCTCACGCTGAACGGCGAAACGCGGCAAAAATCCAATACGTCCAACCTGATCTTCAAAATCCCGTTCCTGATCTCCTACCTGTCGCAAACCATGACCCTGCGCCCGGGCGATATTCTCTCCACAGGCACACCCGGCGGCGTGGGCGTGTACAGTAACCCGCCCGTCTTCCTCAAAGCGGGAGATACCATGAGCGTCACCATTTCCGGTTTAGGCACATTGACGAACACCGTGGCAGCGAAGTAGCGTTTTTCTACCTCACCCCAACCCCTCTCCTTGTCGCGCAACGCGCTAGGAGAGGGGCTTTTTATGTCATAGAGGGTGTGCAACACATAATTTCTAGAGATAAACACGCTGACAGGATATTGGCTCAGGGCTGCTCGTGACTGCTTGCTTCGTTCGGGATAGAGACGCGGAGAAGCTGCGCGGCATTGTCGTCTACGTTGTAAGAGACGGGGCGCATAAGCTCTTCTGGCCTGTTTGCCGCATCGGCAGAACGCAGCAGGTTCATTCGGGCGCGTTCCTGCTCGTTCCGCGCTTGCAGGTAAGGCAGGCAGTTTTGCGCGGCCTCGCGTATGCGCGCGTTTCTGGCTTTACGAGCAAGCGGCTCGACATGCGCCAATGCTTTTTCATCCCCGATTTGTTCCAGAGATTTGAGAATGGCGAGTATAAACTCAATGTTGGCAGCTTTGTAAAGCAAACGGCTGTCGCACATATCTAATTGACGATACAAACGTTCGCGCTGATGGGCGTTTAGTTTTGCCGCGTCCGTCGCTTGAAGTTGCGGCAGCAGGCGAGTCAGCGTGGATTTTACCAACTCTCTCTCCCCTGAGTAGTACATGTCAAGCAACGGCCCGACCAGCGAGAGATGATCGAATTGCGACAAAGCAACGGTCATGCCGCGCTGAAAAGCGCGGGTTTTGCGCATAGACAGAGTGGTACAGACAAAATCGTTGAGGATGGTAAGAATTACCGCCATGCTGACGGAAGGGAGATGCCTGAACAAAACCGCATACAGAGCAAAAAGCGCGCCGCACACCGCGTATTTGCCGACTTCAATGACGCGCCGCATTTTACGCCGACGCTGATGTTCCGCGTTGAGCAGCGCAAACAGGGCTTCGATGGTGTTCAACCCACACTGTTGCAGTTCCCGCTGCGCCTCGCCGCGTTCCCGCGCATCCTCACTTCCCATACGCCGGATGATCTGCGGTGCATCTACTTTTGAATCGGTGTTGCTGTCCATATCAACCTCATAAACTCAAGCCATAACACCGCAATTTTAGAGAGTTTCGGGTTGGCGGACAGTCCGTTCGTTGGCGGGCGCGTTGCCCGTGTTGAGCGTTCCGGCGGGTTCAAACAGCATTACGGCGACTTCTTCGAGCGCGACGGGACGATGCTCCACGCCGCGCGGCACGACAAGGAACTCGCCCGCGTTCAGTTCAATGGCCTCCCGGTCACGCAATTCCATGCGGAACCGCCCGCTGATGACAAGAAACATCTCGTCCTCGTTGTCGTGCTTGTGCCACACGAACTCGCCCTGAAATTTCACCAATTTGACGTGCTGCCCGTTGAGTTCCCCAACAATGCGCGGCTGCCAGTGATCAGTAAATTGCGCCAACTTCTCCGTAATCGTGACTTTCTGCATGGTTGTTCCTTTCAGGATTATTAACAACGCCTCATCCAGACGGGCGGCACGACAACACCACAGGCTACTCCAGCGAGGGCAGCCATATATGCTGTGGGTCGGTGACAGTGAGCGCCCAGCGCAGCCATGCCCGCTGTTCAGGATTTCAGATGGATATGCGTTTGGTCGAAGTCGGCCTGATCCCGGTCGCGTATTCCCGATTTTCCTGACCGGCTTTTGTACAGCAGCGCGATTTCGGGCGCGATGTAGGGGATGCCGGTATCGGTACGCAGGAAAATTTGTTCGGTTGTCCGCAGGATGTTCGGATTGCGGCGGAATTTCCACACGCCGTCTGCTATCTCTCCGAGCAGAAAGTCCCGCATTTGGTCGTTGCGGTGCGCGTGGGCCTGATGGCGCGGCGGTTCCAGAAACAGGCCGGGTTGCCAGAATTCCAATCTGTTGTCATGGGGCGCGACCCACTTCCAATTTTGGCTGTGCATGTGTTCCTGCGCGGCGAGTTGATCGCTTCGGGCAATGAGGATGTCAATATCGTGGTGAACGCGCGTGGTTCGGCCCAAAAAGCAGTCAATTGCCCACCCGCCCGCGATGTGCCACGCGCCCGTAAACCCTTCCAGTTCCTGAGACACTTCCAGCAGCGGGGCAAACCCTTTTGTTTCTATCCACCATTGCCGCGCAACCTGCAAGATTTCCGAAAACAACTCTGTTTTGGCTCGCGCCCTGCCCTCCTCACTGAAGTAGCGCCGCATGGCAATATCGCGTTTGACCGTGAAATAGCGGTTACGCGCTTCCCCGTTGGCGCGTAGGTAATCCCGCAGCACAAGCCAGTCCGTCCATTTTTCACCGCCCGCTTCGACGAGGAACAACTGAAACGGAAGCGTGTTGTGTTGAAACCGCTGTTCGGGCGCGGCCTCGTAGCCGGAAACGGGCGCGTAGCCAAGCGTCTGTAACGCGGCCCTTTCGCGCGCTTCCGGCGGAAACGGCCACACGGCAAGCCCAATGTCCAGCCGCGTTTGGGTATCTGCGTTCGTTGCTTTTGCCCCGGTTTCAAAACTCGCCGCGCTAATCGGCTGCAAGGCTTCCACAACGCCGCCGTCCGTCAGTTCGCCCAATGCGGCAAGCAGGCGCGTCCGCTCACTGGTAAAGCGTTTCTGCCAGAGATTGGAAAGAGTAATTGGGGACATAAAATGCGCCTCCGCGTTGAAAAGCCCCTCTTCCCAATTTTGGGTGAGGGGCCGGGTTAAAGAGCTTATTCGCCACGCGGGGATTAGCGAATACGTCAGATACCCCGGCCTCCCCGCATAATTCTCATGGGCAGTTATTCGTTATACAGGAGGATTTCCTCCTGTGTATGCTTGAATTCTCTACTGCTCTGCGACACAATCTTTGCCGGGGCGCGGAAAGGCAGGAACGCTTGGAAATACTGGAAACGCAGGTAGATACTTCCGCGCCGGGTTTTCGCGACAATCAGGCGCATCACCGCGCTCTGGTAGCGGAACTGCGCGTCCACCTTGCCAACGTGAAGCAGGGGGGCGGCGAACAGGCCGTTGCCAAACACCGCGCAAGAGGAAAGCGTCTTCCCCGCGAACGGATTGACGCCCTGCTTGATCCCGGCGCGCCGTTTCTGGAATTCAGCCCGCTTGCCGCGCATGGCCTGTATGACGGGGAAGCGCCGGGGGCGGGAATTGTTACGGGGATCGGCGCGATACACGGGCAGCCCTGCGTTCTTGTCGCCAATGACGCGACGGTGAAGGGCGGCACGTATTTTCCGCTTACGGTAAAGAAGCATCTGCGGGCGCAGGAGATCGCGCGAACAAAACCGCCTGCCCTGCATCTATCTGGTGGATTCGGGCGGCGCGTACCTGCCCCTGCAATCGGAAGTGTTTCCCGACCGCGACCACTTCGGGCGGATTTTCTACAATCAGGCGCAAATGTCGGCGCAGGGAATTCCGCAACTCGCCGCTGTGTTGGGAAGCTGCACGGCAGGTGGGGCGTATGTGCCTGCCATGTCCGATCAGACCGTGATCGTTAAGGGCGCGGGAACCATCTTTCTGGCAGGCCCGCCGCTCGTCAAAGCCGCAACGGGCGAAGTGGTCACGGCGGAAGAATTGGGCGGCGCGGATATGCATACGCGACTTGAGCGGCGTGGCGGACTACTATGCCGAAGACGAAGCCGATGCGCTGCGCATTGTCCGTGAAATGGTGGAAACGCTGAACCTGCCCCGGCCCGATGTTCCCGACATGACCCCGCCCGAAGAACCGCTTTATCCTCCCGAAGAAATCTACGGCATTTTGCCCCGCGATTTGCGGCAGCCGTTCGATGCCCGCGAAATCATTGCGCGGCTGGTGGACGGCAGCCGCTTCCATGAGTTCAAGCCGCGCTATGGCGCCACATTGGTCTGCGGGTGGGCGCGGTGGATGGGTTTTCCCGTCGGGATGCTTGCCAACAACGGCGTCTTGTTTTCCGAAAGCGCGTTAAAAGGGGCGCACTTCATCGAAATCTGCTGCCAGCGCAAAATCCCCCTCGTCTTTTTGCAGAACATCACGGGCTTCATGGTCGGGCAGAAAGTGGAGCAAGAGGGAATCGCCAAACACGGCGCGAAACTGGTGATGGCGGTCGCGAATGCCCGCGTTCCCAAATTCACCGTCATCATCGGCGGCTCGTTCGGGGCGGGCAATTACGGCATGTGCGGGCGCGCGTTCAGCCCGCGCCAACTGTGGATGTGGCCCAATGCGCGTATCTCCGTCATGGGCGGCGAACAGGCGGCGGGCGTCCTGCTGACCGTAAAACAAGACCAACTAGAAGCGCGGGGCGAAACCATGACGCCCGCAGAACAGGAAGAATTCAAGCGTCCCACGGTGGCAACCTACGAGCAGGAGGGCAGCCCCTATTTCAGCGCGGCCCGCCTGTGGGACGACGGCATTCTCGACCCGCTCGACACGCGCATGGCTATCGGGTTGGGCATTGCCGCCGCGTACCATGCGCCCCTTCCCGACACAAAGTTCGGCGTCTTCAGGATGTAGGAATGTCTTGAACCATGATTAGGCATAATTTTAGTGATTACCATGATTGAGGAAGCGCGCGACTGCTCTTTATCTCTAATCAGAACAATTACACGTCCAATAGCGCAACATCATGTTAATCATTAAAATCATGCCTAATCATGGTTCAAGACAATGCGAGAAGATATGACTAATGACTGTTTGCTCGTAGAACAAAACAACCCAATTGCAACCATAACGCTGAACCGTCCGCAGGCACATAACGCTTTTGATGAGACATTGATAGGAGAGATAACCGCCTGCTTTGAACGGTTGAGCGACGATACCGGCGTCAGGGCGATTGTATTGCGGGGGGCGGGCGAGTCGTTCTGCGCGGGCGCGGATTTACACTGGATGCGGCGCATGGCCGATTATTCGGAGGAAGAAAACCGGGCGGACGCGGCCAACCTACAGCGCATGTTCGCCGCGATTGCCGCCTGCCCCAAACCGACCCTTGCGCGGGTACACGGCGCGGCGATTGGCGGCGGCGCGGGACTGGTAGCGGTTTGCGACATCGCCATTGCCTCCTCCGACACAAAATTCGCGTTCAGTGAAGTCCGCTTAGGTCTGGTTCCCGCCGTAATCGCGCCGTATGTGCTGCAAAAAATCGGCATGGGCGCGTCACGGGCGTTGTTCGTAACAGGCGAACGATTCGGCGCAGACGAGGCTTTGCGCTTAGGTTTAATACAGCAGGTCGCGCCTGACGAGGACTACATAAAGTCAATGGGCCTGGAAGCAGTGCAGCGGCTCGGACTGGCAAAGCAAATCAAGCCTGCTAGCGAACTGGACGCGGCTGTACAAAAGAAAATAGAATTGATATTGCAGGCCGGCCCGCAAGCCATCGCCGTCGCCAAACGCCTGCTGAACGATATTGCCGATAACACGCCGGAACAAGCGGCGGAAACCACCATTGCCTGCATCGCCGCCCTGCGCGTCAGTCCCGAAGGTCAGGAGGGCATCCGCGCCTTTCTGGAAAAACGAAAGCCGGAATGGAGTTGTTAGGTTGTCAGGTTGTTAGTTGTTAGGTCATCAGGAATAGGCTTTCTGGTGTTCACTACAACCTGACAACCTGACAACCTGACAACCTAACAACCTGACAACCTAACCATGAACCGTCTACTCATTGCCAATCGCGGCGAAATCGCCGTTCGTATCATTCGCGCCTGCCGGGAAACGGGCGTTACGCCCCTTGCCGCGTATTCGGAAGCGGATCGCCATGCGCTGCATGTCGGGTTGGCGGAAGAAGCGTACTGTATTGGCGCGGCCCCGGCGCGGGACAGTTATTTGAACATCCCGAACCTGCTGGACGCGGCGAAGCGGATGCGGGCGGACGCGGTTCATCCGGGTTACGGGTTTCTGTCGGAAAACGCGGATTTTGCCCTTGCCTGTGAAAAAGCCGGGTTGGTATTTGTGGGGCCGCCGTCGGGTGTGATACGGCTGCTGGGCGATAAGATCGCGGCGAAACAGTTGATGCGGAAAGCGGGCGTTCCGGTTGTTCCCGGCTATAATGGCGACGAGCAGAGCGACGCGCGTTTACAGGCCGAGGCGGGGCAAATGGAACTGCCCCTGCTGGTGAAAGCGGCGGGCGGCGGCGGCGGGCGCGGCATGAGAGTGGTTACGCGGCGGGAGCAGTTGGCGGACGCGATTGACGAGGCGCGGCGGGAAGCGCAGGCGGCTTTCGGGGATGATCGCCTGCTGCTGGAACGGTATGTGGCCCGTCCGCGCCACATTGAGGTGCAGATTTTCGGGGACGCGCAGGGCAATGTCGTCCATTTGTTCGAGCGCGAGTGTTCCATTCAGCGCCGCCACCAGAAAATACTGGAAGAGAGTCCCTCCCCGGTTTTAACGCCGGAACTGCGGGCGCGAATGACCGAGGCGGCAACAACGGCGGGACGCGCGGCAGGGTACGTCAATGCCGGCACGGTGGAATTCCTGCTGGAAACGCGCCCGGATGGAGAAGTCCGCCTTTTATTTTCTGGAAGTGAACACGCGCCTACAGGTGGAGCATCCCGTCACGGAAGCGATTACGGGTCTGGATTTGGTACGCCTGCAACTGCAAATCGCGGACGGCAAACCCCTGCCGTTCGCGCAGGAGGAGTTACGTATCTCCGGCCACGCCCTTGAAGCGCGGATTTATGCCGAAGACGCCGCAGCGGGATTTCTGCCCTCCGTCGGCGCGTTGGCGCAGTGGCAGGAACCGAACGGGCCGGGAATTCGCGTGGATGCGGGCGTGGAACGCGGCAGTAGTGTTTCCCCGTATTACGACCCGATGCTGGCAAAGCTGATTGTGTCCGGCGCGACGCGGGAAGAATCCCTTGCCCGCATGGAGCAGGCATTGAAGCGGTTTGCCGTATTGGGCGTACAAACCAATATCGCGTATCTGCTGGCGATTATTCGGCATCCGGCGTTTCAGGCGGGCGATTTATCCACGCAGTTTCTGCGCGACCATTTCACCGATTGGAAACCTTCAAACCCTATTCCAACCGAAGTTCTACTGGCGCTGGCAGCGGAAGCGGTCACGACAACAAGGAATACGGAATACGGAATACGGAATAACGAACCTTCACCTGCAACTTTCTGGCGGCAATCAGGTTCGTGGCGGAATGTGTAGAAATGTTGGTAGGGGCGCTGCTTGCTGCGCCCTCTTCTCACAAGGGGCTGCGCCCTCTTCTCACAAGGGCAAACATGCAGATTCAAAAGAAGTATGGCGAGGAATTAGTTACCCTGAACGTGGAACCGGATGGTGACGGCTGGCGGGTTCGATTGCCCGACGGTTCCGAACACCGGTTTACGGCGGCGCGGCGCGTGGAGGACGTTTTACAGATTTCTGCAACGGAGGTGACGCAGACGGATGCCGAAACCGCAACGGTTGGGGAGCGCGTTTTCCGCATCCCGTTCGCGCGTTCAACTGAAGGAGTCGCGTTCGCGTTTGAAGGCATGGCCTACACGTTTCATACGCCAACCGTTCGCGCGCCGGAACGAAAAGCGACTGCGGCAAGTGGCGCATTGACCGCGCCCATGTCCGGGGTTGTCGCGGATGTACTGGTGACGGTGGGGCAGACGGTAGAAGCGCGTCAGCCGCTCGTGGTATTGGAAGCGATGAAGGTAATGACCACGCTGGAAGCGCCGTTTGCCGGAACCGTCACTGCTTTAACGGTTCAAAAGAAGCAGCAAATCGCGCATGGCGCGGCGGTTGTGGAAATCACGCCGGATACCGTAGACAAAGACGTTTTAGCCGCGAATGAACGCGAATAAACGCGAATGGGAAGGGCGGTGTTCAGGTGTTCAAGGGGTCAGGTATTCAGGAGCGCGTTCGCGTGGTGGAAGTGGGGCCGCGCGATGGACTGCAAAACGAGGCGGTTATCCTTTCTACGGAGGATAAAGTCGCGTTTATTGAACTGCTGGCGGAAGCGGGGTTTGCGGATATTGAGGTTTCATCGTTTGTTAATCCTGTACGCCTGCCGCAGCTTGCCGATGCGAGCGAAGTTTTTGCTCATTTTTCGCCTCGGCCCAATGTACGCTACTCCGCGCTTGTGCCGAACGCGAAGGGGCTGGAACGGGCGATTGGGGCGGGAGTAAAGGCGATTGCGCTGTTTACGGCTGCCAGTGAAACATTCACACAACGCAACATCGGCACAAGTATTGCGGGTTCGCTGGACAACTTTCGCGCGCTGATGCCGCTTGCGCGGGAACATGGGCTTTGGGTACGCGCCTATATTTCTACAGCATGGGTGTGTCCATTCGAGGGCAATATTTCGCCCTCACAGGTGTTGCCGGTTGCGCGAGAACTGCTGGCAATGGGCGTAGACGAAATTTCACTCGGCGACACCATCGGCCACGCCACGCCCGAACAGGTAGCCCGATTGCTGGAAGCCCTGAACCCGGTTCTACCCCTGCCGCAAACCGTCTGCCACTTTCACGACACGCGGGGACACGCGCTCGACAACGTGAAAATCGCGCTGCAACACGGCGTGACAAACTTCGATGCGGCGGTGGGCGGCGTGGGCGGCTGTCCGTTCGCGCCCGGAGCGGCGGGCAATCTGGCAACCGAAAGCCTGCTTGTTTTGCTGCGCGACATGGGAATTGAAACGGGCGTTAATCTGGAAAAAGTAGTTGCCGCTTCACGCTTTCTCGCCGCAAAACTTGGACGCGCCCTGCCGGTTGATACCCCGCTTTAATATCCTGCCCTGTAACCCTGTCTTGATTCCGCGTCCGATTTCGTGTCACAATCTCACAGGTTTTTCATTTCAACCATTTTGCAGGGTCTTGGAGCGATTATATGCGGACGATTGTTATCGGTTCCCGCGCCAGTCAGCTTGCGCGGACGCAGGCGCAGGGCATTGCGGAACTTTTGCGGCAGGCGCATCCCGGCCTTGAAGTACGGCTGCGTATCGTGTCCACGCAGGGCGACCGAGACCGCGTGACCAGTCTGCGGCATTTGGGCGCGACGGGCGTGTTCACCAAAGAACTGGAATGGGAACTGTTCGACAGCGCGATTGACCTTGCCGTTCACTCGCTCAAGGACGTGCCCACAACCCTGCCGGACGGCCTTATTTTGGGCGCGGTTCCCGTTCGAGAGGACCTGCGCGATGCGCTGTGCGGCGCGAGATTGATGGACTTGAAACCGGGCGCGCGGGTGGGAACGGGGTCGCCGCGCCGACAGGCGCAATTGCTGCACCTGCGCCCCGATCTGGAAATCGTACCCCTGCGCGGGAACGTTCCAACTCGCTTACAGCGTTTGAAAGGGAGCGACAAACTGGACGCCGTGCTGCTGGCCGCTGCCGGATTGCGCAGATTGGGCTACGCGCAACACATCACGGAAACCTTAAGTCTGGAGCAATTCCCCCCCTCGCCGTCACAGGGCGCATTGGGATTGGAAATTCGCGCCGACGATGCGGAACTCAAAGCGTATCTGTCCGCGCTTGACGATCCCCCTTCCAACCTTGCCATTCGGGCGGAACGCGCCCTGCTCAACGAACTGCACGGTGGGTGCAGCGTTCCCGTCGGCGCGTATGGCCTTGTCCAAAACGGCGCATTGTTGTTGCGGGCGCAGGTCACGTCGCTGGACGGGCGCGACGCGGTGATTCAGGAATTCACCCACCCGCTGAACGCGCCGGATTTTTCGCCCGAAACCGCAGGCCGCGAATTGGCGACCCGGCTGCGAAACGCGGGCGCAACCGAAATATTAAACCGCATCCGCATCGCCGACGATCCCGACGCGCGCAATGCGGAACAGGCGATTACATAGTAGGGAGTAGGAAGTAGAGGGTAGGGATTAGGTCAAGGCTGTATTGAACCAACCTACTCCCTACTTCCTACTCCCTGGCAAGGAATTTTCATGCAAAAAGGTTCGCCCGGTGTGTGGCAGGTAGTGCTGGTGTTGCTGGCGTTGGGGACGCTGGCCGGATTGTTCGGCGCGGGTAAGCGGGTGAGCGTGGAAGCGCGTAACAAGAGCGTGGAGATCGGGCTGGAATACGAAGAAGTGTCCCGACTGGCGCAGGTCAGTCAACAGCCGATTGAAATTGTTCTACAAAAATTTCAAGGATCAGGGCGTCACGTCCATCATTGTCAGCGAAGATTTGCTGGCGTCCTTGGAACCGACCGAGCAGGCTCACGCCACGCGAATTATGCAGCCGAACGGCGCGTACTACACCTACGTTCGGCTGGATACGCCCGAAACGCTGGATCGAATCCGCGAAGCACTGGCGGCTCGTAAAATTCCGACTACGCCCATCGCGCAAACACGCGCAAACGAATGGCGGCACGGTATTTGATGTGCCACAGTTACAAGCGATATTTACGCGAACCAAACGGTGGCCCCTCCTCGACACCTCAACGCCGCGCTCCTGCTGGAGTTCCGGCGTCCTTGCTGCCGCTGTCCCGACTTTGAGCAATCAGGCATTTGCGGTTAATTACGAGTATACGAACCTGCGCAGTTTGGGGTTGGGGTTGTCGCGGGATGTGGTCAAGCAGGTTCGAAACGCGCATTTGCAGGTTGTCGGGCGCATCGGCAATTTTCCCGGCGTCACGCCCGACAGCGCGGAAAACGTTTTGAAGCGTTTGCGCGATCAGGGCGTGAAACTGGTTATTTTTAATGGCGATGAGGCGCTTGGGCATCTCGGGTTGGAAACCGTTGTCGCCTCCATGTTCCGCAATCCTGCTGACGTAAAGCCGGAAACCACCGCGCCTGTAACCGAAGTCAAACCCGGCGAATCTGCGCCCGAACCTCTGAAACCGCCAACCGGACTGGTATACGGCGCGGTTGAATTCGGCAAGCAAAAGGGCGACGAAACCATTATCAGCGCATTGCATGGCGACGTGATTCGCGTTCACGCCATCCAGACAACGGAAATGGGGCAGTTGGAGCGGAGCGAAATCGTAGACCGCTTTGTGCGCGCGGCCCGGGAACGCAACATCCGCTTCTGCTATGTGCGCCTGCTTCCCCTGGCGGGCGGTTCCGCGCCGGAAGAAACCACGCTGCAAAAAGACCTGAACTTTGTGGGGGACATTGCGCGCGGCATTGCGCATGGCAATTCGCTGCTTGGTGGCGGCTACCAGTTGGCTCCCGCCCTACGTTACGGTGAAACGGGCGGAAGCCTGACGCTTCATGTCCTGTTTCTGCTGCTCGGTCTGGGAACGGGCGCGGGAATTGTGTGGATGCTGCGGGAACTGTGTCCACAATTGTGTCCACTTCCCCCGCGCAAACAACGCCTGCTGCTGCTTGGATTGCCGCTTGTCTGCGCGTTGCTGGCGGCTTTGGGTGGAGAAACGGGGCGCAAGTTCGTGGCGTTGTTTGCGGGAATTGCGTTCCCTACCGTCGCCTGCCTGCATACGTTTCCGCGCGAGGAAGACCGGGCCACTCCCTTTGTCAGCAACACCCGCGCCTGCCTGCGCCGCGCCGCCATAGCCACTCGGCACGGCAAGCGCGATTACGGGCGTGGGCATCCTGCACGTCATCGGCCTGCTGGCAACGCGCCCGTTCATGCTCCGCGCCAACCAATTTTTAGGCATCAAAGCGCAGCACGCGGTTCCGCTGTCTGGTGGTGGCCTTTGTCGCGCTGATCGGCGGCATGGGACAAGCCGGGCGAAACCTGGAATGGCTGGAAACGACGCGCCGAAACGCATTTGCGCCGGATTGCCGACGAACCCGCCCGTTTTGGCCTGCTGGTGGTCGGACTGGTGGCGCTGGTCGTATTCCTGCTGATTGTGGCGCGAACGGGCAACGATTTCGGGCGTGGGCGCGTCCGGGCCGGAAATGAAACTGCGCAACCTGATGGATCACGTTTTCCCGGTTCGCCCCCGCACCAAAGAGTTTCTGCTCGGCCACCCCGCGTTTATTCTGGCGATTGCGTGGTGGTGGCGCGGGCGTCGCAAGCTGGCGCTTCCCGCGTTCGTGGTCGGCAGTATCGGGCAAGCCTCCCTGCTCAACACCTTCTGCCACATCCACACGCCGCTCATAATCTCAATCTGGCACGGCGTATTGGGCCTGCTGCTCGGTATGGGCATGGGGGCGGGCCTGTTTCTGCTCGGAGAATGGATATTGCCTGTTCCAGAGAGGGAGAGAGGGAGAGAGGGAGATTGAATATGGCCGTTTCTCCTCTTCTCCCCTTCTCCTCTTCTCCCCCTCTGCATTTCGCCGTATCGGGCTACTATGGCTGCGGGAACGCGGGGGATGAGGCGGTACTGGCGGGCATGGCGGCCTCGTTCGCGCGGCAGGCGGGCAGTCGCGTCACACTCACCGTTCTGTCGCAAAACCCGTCCGCCACAACCGAACTGCATGGACTGGAGGCAGTCTATCGCATGGACATGGCGCAGGTTCGGACAACATTGAAGCAAAGCGATTTGCTGATTTCGGGCGGGGGCAGTCTGCTGCAAGACACGACGAGCGCGCGGTCACTGCTGTACTATCTGTGGATTGCGCGGCTGGCCTTTCAAGTCGGTAAGCCCGTGATGTTTTACGCGCAGGGCATGGGGCCGCTGAAACGCAAAATGTCGCGCCTGCTCGTTCGGCAGGTCGCCAACCGGGCGGCGTATTTGACGGTTCGCGACGACCCCTCCGCGCAATTGCTTCAAGCCATTGGCGTTACGAACCCCAATCTGGAAATCACCGCCGATCCCGCGTTTGCCCTTGCGCCCGCCTCTGAAGACAAAATTGACGCATTGTGCCGCGCGGAAGGCATTTCCGCGCAATCGCCCCTGATAGCGGTTGCCCTGCGTCCGTGGCATGGCAGCGGGCCGTCGCCCATAGACAAATACGCCCGCCTGCTCACCCTTCTTCACACGCGAACCGGGGCGCAAATCGTTCTGCTGCCAATGCACTCTGCGGATGATGTGACATTCGCCTGCGAAGTGGCGGAGCGAACGGGTAACGCCGAAGCCTTTCCCGTCGTCAAAAACATTTACGCGCCGGATGTTCTGCTCGGCCTCATCGGGCGGATGCAGGCAGTTGTCGCCATGCGCCTTCATGCCCTGATTTTCGCCGCCCGCATGTCCGTACTCCCGTTCGCCCTGTCCTACGACCCCAAAGTGGAAAACCTGATGAACCTGCTCGGCCTGCCGGATGCGCTTGCGGATTGGAACCAATTCGATCCCGAAGACATTGCGGTTCGCGTTGCCGCCCAATTGTCCGACCGTCCCGCCCGTTCCGCCGCGCTGCAAATCCATGCCGACGCGCTTGCCCAAAAAGCGTTGCGTACCGCCGATATTGCCCTCAGCCTTTTTCCTATGACAAAGTAAACACTAATATAAATCGCGCCGACAAGCAAAAGCTCGTCGGCGCGACATGTTATCCTCATATCAAGAAACGTTATTTTTCCAGCGTGATGGCGGCGATTTTCAGGTCGGGCGCATTGGGCAGTTGGATGGATACAAGGTTGCGCGGCTCCTTGATTCTTAATCGCGTAGTGGAACAGGGCCACCGCGCTGTTCTGGCTGCCTTTGGTGGTGGAAACGCGGCGGGACAGGAACGCGATCTCCTCGCCATGATGCGGCGGCTGATCCCATCGGCTGGCGGCAATGGTATACAGGTCTTCCGACTGCATGGTTGGTTCCTGAAAAATCAGTTTCAGGCTGGAAACCACATCCTTGCCCGTGCTTGCCGCCAGAATGTGCAGGATGCGAACCGTGCCGTTGGCTTTGCCCAGTTCCACGCGCTGCCCCTTGCAGGCGATGAAGTTCTTGCTTTTGCCGTCCTTGTCGCCCCACTTGAAGCTGATGCGCCGCGACGAGTCCGGCCCGGTTTTTTCGGAAAACAGCCACGCGCCACTCGCAACCACCGGCCCGGTCGCATACGGCGGCAGAAGCGCGGCGGGAAACGCGCGGCCCTGCCCGTCGAAATCACCCCCGCCTGCCGGGTCTTCGTCCGTTACGCCATCGAGATTGAAGGCTTTGCTCAGGTCTATGAAGTTGAGCCGCCCGTTACGCACCTGAATGGTATGCACGGCTTCATCCGAGGGATGCGTGGCCGCAAGGGTGGACGCCCAGGTGTCCCCCACTTTTACATCCCATACAAGGGTATACGTGCCGTCATAAGGCGGCGGCGTGACCCAGGCGAGCAGATCGCCGGTCGTTTGTCCGGGCGCGACATCCTGCGTAATGGGCGTGGTTTCGTCCTCCCAGATGTACTCCGCGCCGTCCTGATAGTACCAGTGATAGCCGATGCGAACCTGCTCTTTTTTCCAGATTTGCGGGCCGTTGTTCTGCACGGTCAGGCGTACCGGTTGGCGGCGCTCGGCGGGCAGAATGGGCGTGGTGGCGTCCGAAATGAACCGCGCGCCAAAATCCAAATCCACGATGCTGACGGGTGTGGGCAGAGTTCGCGTTCCCGCTGCGACCGAAACGCCGTTGATAACCGTATCCGAGTCCCCCGCCACTTCCCAACGTCCCGCATACGTCCAGGCTTCATCCGGCGTCCACACGGGCAATGCCTTGCCGTCCGCATCCAGCAGAGGCAGGGTGACGCGAACGTTGACGGTCTGGCCGGGCAACACGTCGTTCGGTAGTTCCATCGTCGCGTCCGCGCTGGGTACGGGCGTTTCTACAGTCGCCGCGTCGGGCGTAACAGGCGCGGTAAGCCGGGACAGGCGGTAGGTGACGCGCGCGTGGCGGGCTTTGCTCCACACCGCCGAGCCATCGTTACGCAGGGTGGCAGTGGCTGTATACACGCTTCCCGCTTCCATGAAGGGGGGAACATCGGCGCGTATCAGCGTGGCGGCGAAAACATTCGCAGGGATTTGCAATGTGGCTTCATAACCCGGCGAGGTACGCGCGCCCTGCTTCGCGTTCGCGTCCACAACGGACGGCTTCGTGTCTGCGTCCACAACAGTCACAGGAATTTGCAATGCGGTTCCCGCCTCGGTTCCGATAGGAGTGGAGGGAACGCCCTTTTTGGTTTCGTCGGCCAGCCGGATTTCCAGCGTATACTCGCCGGGAGAAAGCGGGCTGCCGTTTGCGGCAGTGGCAACGCTCAGGTCGCTGTTGACGTTCTGGTTGGGCAGAGTGAGCGTGGCAAGCGTCGCGCCCGTCCCCTCGCCCACACTCGCGCCGTTGCGCAGCCAGCGGTAGGTGAACTGCACGGCGGGACTGCCGGTAACATTCAGCGCGCCGCCCCAGGGTTCGATTCCCGTGTTTTGCGCCCGAAGTTCCACGTTGTACGCGCGTCCGGCAAGCATGGTTTGGGGCGCGTTGTGGGCGAGAAATTTCACGTTGCGTTTGGTCAGGCCGAGATACTGGCGGACGTACTCACGGGTAATATCGGCTGTGCTATACCCGGCTTCCAATGTGGGCGCGATTTCAGCCCCGACATCATAATCGTTCCAGCCATCCAGCAGCACCCAATCCGGGTTCTGCTTCAGCGCCGCCTTCCAGTTCTGGCGGTACGTGTCGCCGTTGCGGCGCGGCAGATAGGGCGCGTCGGGCGCGGTTTCCCCCGGCGCGTTTTCGCCCTGTATGCCGTCATAGCCCGCCCCGACGCTGCCGGTTTTAATCCAGCCGCCGTTATCAAACTGAAAGCCCTTGTCGCGGGTATCGGTAAAGTAGCCGTCCAGAGTGGCCTTGCCTTTGAAGTCACCCCCGCCCAACACCAGCAAATCCGCGCCGTCGAAGTCCTGCGCGAACCGGGTTCGCAGCGTTCGTACAAACGAACTGTCCAGGTCCTTCCACGCGCCTGCCGAGGATAAGAATACGGGATACGCGACGCGCCCGCCACTAGGGGCTTGCAGCGTCACCTGCGCCCGGAACATGGCGGGAACCGTACGATAAAAGTCGCGCACCATGCCGTACAAAGTGGCCTGCGCCGTCGCCTGCTTCAAATCCGGCTGTGCGCCCAATGCGTCATTCAGCGATGTGGTATCCAGATAAAGGCCGACCTGCGGATAATCCTGCCCTGGTTTGCGCCAGATTTTGCAGCGCGTTGGCAAGAACGCGCAGGCCCTTGTCGGCGTACTGTTTGCGAGAAGCCGCGTCGCCCCGATACTCCGGCAAAATCACGTCAATACCCGAACGGCGCAGTTCGCGCAGTTGCCCTCGATGCCAGTCCGCGCGGTCATAACTGAGCCAGGGGCCGACGCCTTCGAGGGGATGATGCGCGAGAGCCGTGCTGCCGTTGGGGCGGGTGACGCCCACAAGCGGCGCGGCCTTGCGCGGGTCGCCCTGATACCGATACGCATACCGCGCCATCACCAGATGAGCAAGGGGCTGCGGCTTGTGTTCGGGCGCGTCAGGGGAAACCGACAGCGCGGCGCGGTCCAAAATGGCGGGTGAAAATCGGGGCGGTTTGGCGGCAAAGGCGGGGCGCAAACGCGCGTCCAGAGTGCGCTGAATGGAGAACGCTCCATCCGCTGCCGCCGTGCTGCCAAAGACAAAGCCCGAAAGATTGTTCCACTCGCCCCGCTGCACTTCGCCATCAATCACGGGCTTGTTGGCGGCAAGGCGCGGGCTGAACAGCAGATTGGGACGGGACGGCAGGGCAGAATTATGCAGTTGAATTTCGTCCCACAGGGAGGGATTGTCCACATCAAGAGGCGTTTTCACGCGGGCAGACAGGCTTTGAATCGCGGGACTGTTCGGCACGGTGCTTTGCGCCACGACATTGAAGCCCATGCGCGTTTCCGCATTGGGCTTGCCGCCCAAATCGGCCCAGGGAATGGCCGCTTCGACGGTATAGCCGGGAACCGCGCCCCCACTGCCCCGCGTCACGCCTTTGGGCGACACGACAAACTTGACAACGCGCCCGAACAGGGCTGTCCGCGCGGCTTCCTGCTGCGGCAGGGTCAGGGATTTATCCAGCCCTATATCCACGAGCCGCTTTTGAATGTCCGCAACGCCGTTGAAAAGTGGAATCTTGTTCGGCCCGGAATACAATTGCGCCCCGCCCGCCGCGCTTGCCGCGAGGAACACGGTATGCGCGTTAGGTTTGGTTCCCGTATGGTCGTTGTCCGTCTGCAAAGCGATGATAACGGCGTCGTCTTCCAATGGGTTGGAAAACGGCGTCGCGTTTTTGCCGCTCACGGTAGGCTTGTTGACCTGAACGGAGATATAGAAAAAGTCGTCATCCCAGGCGGTAAAGCCCGCAATGTGGTTGGCGGACTCGCCAGCGTCAGCCTGCGCCACTTCGGTTTTCGGCGCGGGCGTTTGCGCCTGTATCGGTACTGCTATCGGCAGCAGCAATGCCGCCGCAAGCGTCAGGGCGTGTTTACCCATTTCGCGAACTCCTTACAAAACCGCTTGCCCTGCGGAACCCGCCCATCCATCGAGGAATGGGGTTCGGCACAGCGCAGCGGCGCGCTTAATCATCATTATCAGTGTTTTGGGCTGTAACAGCCACAGGTTGCGGATAGTAGCATACATTCAGCGGGTTGTCAATCATCAGAGTTTGTCAGAGCGACTGCAAACCTGCAAATACCCCTTCAAAACGCCGGGACGATTCCCGATACAATCATAGAGAACCATCCTACGATAATAAACCATCTTCCTGAAGATACGCCATTTTACCAGATGCGGGCGCGTTCTGCGCGGGTATACGACGATAAAGCGGTTGAGGAGAGAACCATGCGGCTTGACGACCAGACCCTTCTTATTACGGGAGGAACCGGCAGTTTCGGCAAAAAGTGCATCGAAATTCTGCTGCGCGAACACAATCCGCGCAAGGTGATCGTGTTTAGCCGGGACGAACTCAAACAGTATGAGATGCAAAACCTTCCGATGTTTCGCGACGAGCGCCTGCGTTTTTTTCTCGGTGATGTGCGCGACGTAGACAGACTCCGCCGCGCGTTCAACGGCGTGGACATCGTAATTCATGCCGCCGCGCTGAAACAGGTTCCCGCAGCGGAGTACAACCCGTTTGAGGCCATTAAAACCAACGTGCTTGGCGCACAAAACGTGATTGAAGCGGCCATTGACCGGGGCGTAAAGCGCGTGGTCGCGCTGTCTACCGACAAAGCCGCCAACCCCATCAACCTGTACGGCGCGACCAAACTCTGCTCGGACAAACTGTTTATTGCGGGCAATGTGTACACCGGAGGCGGCACACGGTTCAGCGTGGTGCGCTACGGCAACGTGCTGGGTTCGCGCGGCAGCGTTCTGCCCCTGTTTTTGCAGCAGCGGGAAACCGGAACCGTTACGCTGACCGATCCGCGCATGACCCGCTTCTGGATTACCTTGGAGCAGGCGTCCCGCTTTGTGCTTCGCGCCTTAGACACCATGACGGGCGGCGAACTGTACGTGCCGAAAATCCCCAGCATGACGATGCAGGCGATGGCGAACGCGCTCGCGCCGGACTGCTGCCACCAGATTGTAGGGATTCGCCCCGGCGAAAAACTGCATGAAGTGATGATTCCCGAAGACGAAGCCCACCGCGCATTGGACTGCAAGAACTATTATATCGTGCAGCCCTCGTTCGGCTGGAACGAAGTCGCCGCCCGCGCGCATCATGGCGGCGCAAAAGTGGCGGCTGATTTCCGCTACGCCAGCAACACGAACACGCAATGGCTGTCCCGCGAAGACCTTCTCCACGTTGCCCGCGCCCTGTTTCCCGACCAATTTCCCGCCCCGCTTGCCGATTTGACGCTAACGCAGGCCGCATAGGTGTTCGGTATTCGGCTTTGCTGCGCTAAAATAAACTTCGGCGCGTTTGCATCTCCCGAACACCGAACACCGAACACCAACCACCATGATCCCTTACAGCCGCCAATTTATAGACGACGACGATATACAGGCCGTGACGGACGCGCTGCGCTCCGACTGGCTTACGACGGGGCCGCGCGTGGACGCTTTCGAGCAGGCGTTTGCGGCTGCGGCCGGGGCGCGGTACGCGGTTGCGGTTGCGAACGGCACGGCGGGGCTGCATCTGGCCTGCCTTGCCGCTGAAATCGGGCCGGGAACGGAGTGCGTCACCACGCCGATTACGTTTGCGGCGACGGCAAACGCCGCTTTGTATGTCGGCAGCCGTCCCGTTTTCGCCGATGTCAGCCCGGATACCGTTAACCTTGCCCCCGCGCAGGCCGCGCTTTGCATTACGCCCCGAACCCGCGCCCTGCTCCCCGTCCACTTCGCCGGACATGCCTGTGACATGCCCGCCCTGTATTCACTGGCGCAGGCGCATGGCCTGACGATTATTGAGGATGCCTGCCACGCATTGGGCGCGACAACCCCACACGGAACGGTTGGCGATTGCCGTTACAGCGACATGACCGTGTTCAGCACCCATGCCGTGAAAGCCATCGCGACGGGTGAGGGCGGAGTCGTTACGACAAACAGCCCCCTGCTAGACGAAAAACTGCGCCTGCTCCGTTCGCACGGCATCACCCGCGATCCGCAAAGACTGCTGGACAACGAGGGCGGCTGGTACTATGAGATGCAGGAATTGGGTTTTAACTATCGCATGAGCGACATCAATTGCGCGTTGGGGCAAAGCCAGTTGAAGAAACTACCCGCCTTCATTGCCCGCCGCCGCGAAGTCGCCGCGCGTTACGATGCCGCTTTTGCTGCCATCCCCAATCTGCGCCCCCTTGCGCAACGCCCCGGTCATGCGTCCGCGTATCATCTCTATGTAGTTCGCTTTGTTGGCGCGAGTGTGGAAGCGCGACAGTGGGCGTTCGAGCGATTGCGCGAAGCCGGATTGGGCGTCAATGTACACTATATCCCCGTGTACCGCCAGCCTTATTATCGCGACACGCTCGGCTATCCGCAGAACACCTGCCCCAACGCGGAAACCTACTACCGCGAAGCCATCTCCATCCCCCTCTACCCCGCCCTGACGGATGAACAGGCAGAAATCGTCATTGCGAGCTGTGCAGCGCGTCGCCTGCGAACTGTCCGCCGCCTTTGCCCCCGCCCTCGCCGCCTGAGCCTTTAACCCTTATTGCGAAATAGCCCTCAACCCCCAACCCCTTCTCCCAAAAAAGCCTGGGAGAAGGGGAGCCACTTGTTTTCATGCTCTAATTCGAACGGAGTTCTTAGAGTTGAATTATCAAATAGCGTGTATAATGAAGAGACGGCAACGTCTTCTTTATAGAGAAACTCGCTTGATTTCGCGGACTTATAAGGTAAGGGAATATGGCTCTGGCTGGAAACAAACAGGCGCGTCGGCAGGGAAATGCGGCAGAAGCAAGAATAAGTTCTTCGCCTGCTTCATTGGGATTGCCTGCTGCCCTGCCGTTCGGCTGGAAGGTGTTGTTTGCCGCAGGCGCGGGCGCGGGGTTGGCGGCCTGTTTTCCTCCCATTGGCATGTCGGTTTGCCTGCCTCTCTGCATGGCGATTTTTCTCTGGTTACTACGGGGCGTGACGCGGCGGCAGGCTTTTTATCTTGGTTTCACCTTCGGGCTGGTCAGCTTTTGCGGGGGGCTGTACTGGTTTTCCCGGTTGTTCGGCATGGCGGTCGTCAGTTTGTGCGCCCTGCTTGCCGTATTCCCCACCCTTTTCACCGTTGTATATGTCTGGCTGCGCGAACGTTTGCCCCGATTTCCTGTTTGGCTGCTCGCGCCCCTGCTGTGGACGGGCATCGAGTATTACCGTTCCGAACTGTTCGGGCTGAATTTCGGCTGGATGGGACTAGGCTACGGCGTGGTCAATACGCCCCTGCTGGCGGCCTGCGCGTCGTGGTTCGGCTGCTACGGCCTGACGTTCGGCATCGTTCTGTTCGGCGCGTTGCTGGCAAACGTATTTACCATAAAAAGCCCCTCTTTTGGTGACGCCATAGCGTTCAGGGGAGGGGTTGAACAACAAAATAGCCCCTCTCTTGGCGAGGAACGAGCGTCAAGGAGAGGGGTTGGGGTGAGGTTCGGGCCTCCGGCCTTCTTGTATTGCGGATGGCTGCTACTGTTCTGCTTTTCCGCTCCGCCTGCCATACCGGAGCGTCCCCTTCACGTTCGACTGGTACAGGCCAATTCGGAAGATGAAGACCATTTTTACAGCCTGTCGCGTTATGATACGTCGCAATCCGTTGCAAAACCGGACGTGATCGTCTGGCCGGAATACAGTTTCGTCCGCGACCCCACTCTGGAACCCAAACTGTGGAAGCAGTTGCAGCGCGTGGCGCAGGAACAATCCGCGTTTCTGCTGTTCGGCGCGAAAGACCAGTTCGACCGCGAGGACCAGAACCATTACCGCAATACCGCCTTTCTGCTCGATCCGACTGGCAGGAGAGTGGGGCAGCACGTCAAGAATCACCCCGTCCATTTCATTCGCGACGGCGTTGCGGGAACGGACGCTTCCGCCATTTCCACAACGTTAGGCAGGCTCGGCGTCGGCATCTGCTTTGATATGGATTACCCGGATGTGGCGCGGCGATTGGCGGCAGATGGAGCGGAGGCGTTTCTGATTCCCAACGACGACCCGCCGGAATGGGGGCCAACCCAGCAGGCGCAGCACCGTTTGATGTTCCAGATGCGGGCGGCGGAGTGCGGAAAATGGCTGGCGCGGGCGGATGTGGCGGGCGGAACCTCGGCAGCCGCGCCCAACGGTCAGGAAGTGGCGCGCGTAAACACAACCGACTCGGCGCGGCTGGACGTGACGATAGGACGCAATCAGGAGAAAACCGTTTTTACGCGAGGCGGCTGGCGCTTCGGACAACTATGCCTGCTCATATCCATCGGGTTATGCGGCTGTGCCTTGCTGCAAACAAAATGGCGAAGAAACCATGACTGAATACACGTTTAGGTACTCAATGACATGCCTGTATAATACAGGAAAGCAGCCCGCCACAATTAGCGATTCGCGAACCAGAGCACATAATCTTTGAGCGGATGGTAGTTGGGAGAGTTCTCACTGGCAAATTTTGCGGGAATCGCATTGCTTAACCTATCCCCTCCGCCTCCATAAAGTCTGCAAGCCCCCCGTCCAGCGCCTGCAGCCAGTCTTCGAGCGAACCGTTCCGTTGCCCGCCCGCCCACACCATGCCGCCCTCATCCAGAGCGCGAACGCAGGAATCCGTATTGAAATCGTAGCCTATTTCAACCTCGCCTTCCGTTCCAATCCAGTCGGCAATATGGGGATAGCGCGATGCAAAGTCGAATGGTTCTGTCGCCATTGTTACGGTTCCTTTCAGAGCAGTTCAAACAAGCCTGCCGCGCCCATGCCGAGGGCGGCGCACATTGTCACCATGCCGTATTTGGCTTTGCGGCGTTTGCCCTCGTACAGCAGGGTCACGGTTTGGCGCGCGCTGGTTGCGCCAAGCGGATGTCCGAGGGCGATTGCGCCGCCGTTGACGTTGACGCGCTCCAAGGGTAGCGGGAATATCTGCTGCGACGCCAGCAATTGCGCGGCAAAGGCTTCGTTGAACTCGATCAGGTCAATGTCTTCCAGACGGATGCCGGTCTGTTTGAGCAGTTTAGGCACGGCGTATGCGGGCGCGAGTCCGAATTGCTCCGGTTCCACTGCGGCAATCGCGTACCCGACAAAACGCGCCAGTGGCTTCAATCCCAATTCTTCCGCTTTTTCCGCAGTGGTCAGGACAACGGCCGCCGCGCCATCGCTGCGCTGCGAAGCGTTGCCGGCAGTAATCACGCCTTCGGGCAGAAACGCGGGCTTCAGTTTCGCCAGCGCTTCCGGTGACGTTTCCCGGCGCGGTCCCTCATCTTTATCAAAAACGATCTCGCTAATTTCGTCGCTGTTCCCGTTTTCCGCCTGCATCCTGACGCTGACCGGCGCGATTTCCGCATCAAACCTGCCCGCATCCTGCGCCGCCAACGCCTTCTGATGGCTTTGCAGGGAAAGCAGGTCGGAAGCGTCGCGACTGATCTTGAATTCGCGGGCAATGCCTTCTACGGACAGGCCCATGCTGATGTAGGTATCCGGCTCATTTTCCATAAGATAAGGATTGGGGCGCGTGGATTCTCCCATAAAAGGAACCAGACTCATGCTTTCCGTGCCGCCCGCGATGATGATTTCGGCTTGCCCTGTCGCGATCTTCGCCGCAGCCGTCGCGATGGCTTCCAACCCGGACGCGCAAAAACGGTTGAGGGTCACTCCCGAAACGCTTTTGGGCAATCCGGCGCGTAAGGCAGCCACGCGGGCAACATTCAAGCCCTGTTCCGCTTCGGGGGTCGCGCAGCCTAAAATCACATCCTCTACCTGTTCGGGCGTGATGCCCTGCGTCCGTTCCAGCGCGGCGCGAATGGCAATGGCCGCCAGATCGTCCGGGCGCGTAGTTCGCAGTGTGCCTTTGGGCGCGCGTCCAATCGCCGTCCGCGCCGCCCCCACAATCACAACATCGTGTGTTTTCATACTATCTACTTCCGTTCCGCAAGGTGATGAATGTTGAAGCGCAAACGCGCCGGAGTCTCGTCGCCCCTGATCCCAATACTCTGTTCAGATACTCTGTTCTACGGGCGGAACCTATCCCGCGTTTGCCAAACCGGGCGCGGTTTCCTTCGCTTTCCGTAACTGCCGTCTTGACCGCTCGGAAGCCGTATGTTAGAATGAGAGGCGCGCAACAGCAAAAACATATACTGAAAGGATACCGGAGTGCACTATGATTCGACCGGCAACATCTGATGATATAACCGCGCTTATCGCCATAGCCGACGCGAGCGGCCTGTTCCAGCCGGATCAACTTGAGGAGGTTGGCGCAATGCTGGCTGACTACTTCGGCGGCAACAGCAGCGGCGACAGGGATAGCGAACACTTCTGGATTACCGATGACGCCGGTAACGCGGGGCCGGTGGGCGTCGCCTACTGCGCGCCGGAACCGATGACCGAGGGGACATGGAACCTGCAAATGATTGCCGTCCATCCCGACCATCAGGGACAGGGACGCGGCACGACAATCTTGCGCTACGTTGAACAGACCTTGACGCAACGCGGCGGGCGTATACTTCTGGTGGAAACATCGGGCGCGGACAGTTTCGAGCGCGTACGGGCGTTCTACCGCAAAGCCGGTTACGACGAGGAAGCCCGCATCCGCGAATTCTATAAAGCGGGCGAAGATAAAATCGTTTACCGCAAGGCGTTGCTTGCTACGAACCAGTGAGCAAGTGGCACAGGCGTGATGCCGTATTACCGCTGCGCCGTTTCGCGGCGTATGACGCTCTACTCCTCCGATTTGTTGATTGCGCCTCTTGTCGAGTTCTGAACAATGGAGTATAATTGCGCAGGTGGTGGCATGAACATTCTGATTACAGAGTCAGACATTAACAAAAATCAAAGCAGGGGCTGGAACTTTATAAACGAATCAATTTAGGAGAGGAGCAATTTACGTATGGCAGCAGAAACATTAGAACAGCGCGTTACGGCAGTAGAGCAGGAACTCGCTCAACTCAAACAGCAACTGCAAACCGAAACGCCGTCTACCCCTCTCCCGTGGTGGGAACAGATATTCGGAACCTTCGCCAACAGCGAAGCGCATGAAGAAGCCACACGTTTAGGACGTGAATACCGCGAATCGCTGCGCCCTAAAGACGATGAGGAAATCCGTTGATGTATCTGCTTGACAGCGACCACATGAGTTTGCTGGAACGCGGCGGGGCGGAAGGCGTGAAGATACGCAGCCACCTCCGTGCCGTCGCGCCGGATGATGTGGCGACAACCATTATCAGTTACGAGGAGCAGATACGCGGCTGGATGGCGCGGCTTGCCACGAGTACGCAGCCGGAAAAGCAGATGAACGACTACGCTGAACTCAAGCGCGTACTCAATAACTACTGTCGTATCGCCGTTGTCGAATTCGATACAAAGGCTGTAGCGGAATTCAAGCGTCTGCGTAATGAAGGCATCCGTGTTGGCACAATGGATTTGAAAATTGCCGCAATTGCTCTTGCCAACGACGCAATGGGCATTACGAGAAACACGCGAGACTTTGCCCGCGTTCTCAACCTCCAATTCAAAGACTGGTCTGTCTGAGAAGGTCTTGCCGGAAGAATTCAGTCCTGCGCGAATGTATTCGCGCAGGGCTGAAAACATGTTAGCGTTGGGTGGTTTCGCGGCGGATGGCGCGTCCGGGACGATAGGCTTTGTCCGGAAAGTCGGGCGGGGTGGGGCGTAATACCGGATGTTTGGCGATGTCGGCTTTCAGCGTGGCAATGGCCCGGTCCAGCTGCGGGTCGCGTCCGGCCAGCAGGCTGGCCGGATCGTTGGCAACCTCAATATCGGGCTGCGCGCCCGTTCCCTCGATGAGCCACGTTCCCTTGCCGTCCGGCGCCCATTCGCCGTAATTGGGAATGGACAGCCTGCCGCCGTCTATGAGCGGATAGCCACCGCCCGAACCCACTTCGCCGCCCCATGTCCGAGCGCCGATGACCGGACCGAGTTTGAGCCGCTGAAAGGCATCGCAGAACTCTTCCGCGTTGGAGCCGCTGTTTTCGTTGCACAGCGCGACGCTGTAACCGGAAAACGCCCAGTTCTGCCGCGTCCACGAAGCTCCGTAGCGCGGCTTGAAATAGGTGAGCGGCTTTGAGGACATTTGCAGCAGCAGCAGGGCCGAAATGTAGCCGCCGCCATTGTTGCGCACGTCGTAGATCATGCCGTCTTTGGACAGATTGGCGTAGTAGTGCTTGGTGAACTCGGTCAGGCCGCCGTTCACCATATCGGGAATATGGACGTAGCCCAAATTTTCGCCGCCATGCGAACGGACGTATTCGCGGCGGCTGTCCACCCAATCGTAGTACCGCGCTTTCGCCTCGCTTGCCATCGGCTTCACGCGAATCTCCCGCGCCCCGTCCAGTGTCGGCTTGCTGTTGACGGTCAGGTCAAGGTTTGCCCCGGCGTTCCGATAAGCAGCGCCTGAATGTCCTGATCGGCGCGAACCGGCTGCCCCGCAATCGCAAGAACGTAATCTCCCACTTTCACGTTTACGCCGGGAGTGAGGAGGGGCGAGCGCGAAGTCCAGTTCAAACTCGTCGCCGGGATACAGTTTCGTGATGCGGAAAGCGTCCACGTTCGCGCCATTCGCTGCCGCGCCATTCGCCGTTCGCGCCGTTGCGCCTTGACCGGCTCGAAGTCCGCGCCCAGATAGCCCATCGGAAGCGGACGCGCGATTCCCTCGCCCATGTCGCCGCCGCCCACGTACGCATGGCCCGTATTCAGTTCGGCGATCATGTCGCCCAAAATCCCGTTCAGGTCGCTGCGATCCGCAACGGCAGGCAATTGCGCCGCGTACTTTGCCTTCACAGCCTGCCAGTTCACGCCGTGCAGTTTCGGGTCATAGAAGAAATCGCGGGCAATGCGCCACGACTCGTCGAAAATCTGCTTCCACTCCTGCGCGGGGTCAACCGCCATCGTGATGCCCGCCATGTCCACGTTCCCGGTTCCGGGCGCAACCGGCCCGGTTGAGGCGTCCACGACGGCAAGCGACTTGCCCGATTGCAGCAGCAGTTTTTTGCGGTCTGCCGACACCTGAAAATCCGACAGATGCGGAACCAGAACCGCGCTTTGCTTCTTTTTCAGGTCGAACGCGATCAATTGGTTAGGCGTGGGGTTGGTCTGCCCTTCCGGGTCGGCGTCTGACAAGCAGAAGCAGTTTCCCGTCCAGCGCTTCCACTTTGCCGTAGCGGTCGGCAGGCAGGGGAATATCCACAAGCCGCGTGGCAATGCCGTTCAAATCCACTTTCACGGTCGGCAAAGCGCCCACAGTCGGGGCGGGACTGCGCCCGCCGCGTTGCCGTCGCGCCTGCTGTTGTTCCTGTTGAGAGCGCGGCGGCAGGCGTTCGCAGCCGCGGGATGACGGGACGGGAAGCCGACGACGTATCCGGCGTCCCCTCCTCGTCGTTGTTGAGCAGGAACGGCGAGGGCGTGTCTGCGGCGAGCGGAATCAGCGTCACTTTGGTCGTTTTGCCGAACGCGAAATAGTGACTTGCGCCGCCGCTGATCGGGTCGAACTGCCGGTCGGACAGGAACACCAGATATTTGCCGGACGAGTCGAACGTGGGCGAACCGCTGCTCATTTCCGATGTGGTGATTGCCGTCTTCTTGCGGTTGGCGATGTCGTACAGATAGACGGCGTTGTTCCAGTTCGGTTCGGGTTTGTCGTAGGCCAGCCATTTCCCGTCCGGGCTGAAAGCGGGCGTGTCCACCGTGGCGTCATACGAGCCGCCCCGGTCCGCCTGATCTACCAGTCGTCATTTCGCCCGTTGTGGTATCCGCCAGCAAAATGCGCATTTCGCGGTCACTGGTGGCGATTGTTTTGCCGTCCGGCGACCAGAGCAGCGGGCCGAGCGGCCCCTGATGCGAGCGCGTCAATTGCCGCGCCTGTCCCGGTTCCGGTTGTGGGCGCAATCCAGATCTGCTCTTCGCCGGAACGGTCGGACACAAACGCCATCTGCTTGCCGTCGCGTGACCATGCCGGGATACTGCGAACGGCTTCCGGGCAACAGCGCAACGGGGCGGGCATCCCCGTTTTCAACCGGAACGCTCCAGACTTGCCCCCGCGCCTCCACAAGAACGCGCTTTCCCGGTCGGGCCAATCGCGGCCATATTCATCGCGGGCTGAAGCGGAACGCGGCGCGGGCGGGCATGGATGCGGTCGGAATTCAGCGCGAAATGCAGTTCCTGCGTTTTGTCTGTGGCCGGGTCGAACAGGGCGAGGCCGTGACCGTGCTGAAACACGACGCGCTTGCCGTCCGAGGCAGGGATACGCGATGCCGTAATCTGTGTAATGCGTCACTTCCGTGGTTTTGCCGGTTTTCGGGTCCAGCCGGTACAGGTTGGCAAAGCCGTCGCGTTCCGATACAAAATAAATCGCGTCGCCCACCCAAACGGGCGTGGTGTCAATGCCGGGATCGGTCGTCAGTTTCTTGAACGTTTTCGCGTTCGTGTCGGCAAGCCAGATGTCGTCCGCCTCGCCGCCCTGATACCGGAACCAGTGCTGCCACTCCGCGCTGATGGGGACGTAAGCGTAGGTATGCCCGTCCGCGTTAATCGCCGGCGTGTTCCACCTGCGGAATCGGCAGCAGCGTGGGCATCCCGCCGCCGACCGGAACGTGCCAGAAACGGTTGCGGCGTTCGCCCGAATTGCGGCGCGAGCGGTACAGAATGAATTTGCCGTCCGGCGTCCAGCCGACGACCTGCGCCCCGCTCGGATCATACGTCAGCCGTTTGGGTTCGCCGCCCACCAGCGGCATCACGTAAACGTCGATTCCGCCGTCATACTGCGCGGTAAACGCCAGCATATTGCCGTCCGGCGAGAAGTGGGCGCGGGATTCGATGCCGGGATGCGACGTGATACGCTGCGCGGTTCCCGCCTGAACGGAACCCAGCCACAGATCGCCCTCGGACGTAAACACAACGCGGTCGCCATGAATATCGGCGCGGCGCAAAAACGGCGCTTCGGAATTTTGCGCGTTCGCCAACAGCGGCAGAACTGCTGAATGCGAGCGTGGCAGCGGCGACAAGCCGCCATTTGCGGCAGGTAAGCCCTGTTTTGCGAATGGAAAATTGTTTCTGGTTCATGGGAGTGGTTACTTTTCGGAAAAGAGCGCGGAATTCAGTACGTGACCGGTGTGGAAAAAACGATAATGAAGTTAGAATTGTACCTGAAACATTGCCTGATGCTCTTGCGTGTTGACGACGGAAACAGGGCGAATACATCTAAAAAAGGAAATATGTAGAGGCGTCGTCGAAATATTGGCAATGCAGCGCTTCCAGCACGGCGGCTCGTTATATCAAGTTTTTAAGTAGAGGCGTCGTGACCTCACGGGCATCAGGGCGAGCGGCTGGCGTTTACAGGCATCTTCATTGCACCTCCCTTCCGGGTAAGATTGTTGCGAATTGAGAGTTGATAGCAACAACGAACTCTCAACATCCCGCCACCTGACTGATAGTAGACGTAGGTCTGCATGATTAGACGCGCTATAAACGACACAGGTTCATTCCTTTTCGTTTTTTTCCAATTTTTCAGCTCAGGTAGAAAAGAATTGAGCGTCAACCATGGATTAGCGCTCGGTGAAGAACTGCAGGGACGCGCTGGAAACGCGCTTGCCCGCAGAGGCTTTCTGCACATCCTGCGTGAAGCGGGACGCGCTCTGGCCTTCCACTTTCAGTGTTTTGGATTTCACGCCGGGCAGAGCCGCTTCGTCCAGCGTGGCAAAGGCCAGGATCGTTTCGCGTCCGAATACGCCCTGCGCATCCACGGAGATGATCTCTTTGCCCTTGTCGTCCTTCAACTCGTACACCTGCCCTGCGCGGACATGGGCGTCGGGGAAGAACTCGTTGGGGAATAAGTTTACCACGTTGCCTGCCGAGTCAAGGTTCTTGATCTGTAGAAAGCAGTCCTGATTCACCGTGAAGCGCACCACGACCGCTTCGCCGCCGCGATATGTGGAACCCGGCCCACGATCAATGGAAAGGGCGACCTTCACCGGTCCACCATTGCCAAACGCCTGCTGAAGCGTGAGCGCGGGGTCGGCGGGAACAGCGGCATTGACAGGCAGACGCGCGGCTTGCGCCGCGTTCAATGCCAACCGCCGCCCGGTCAGGCGCAGATTGATCTTATCGGCGAGTTGCTCGGTCAGAAAATGCAGGTCATCGGGCGTACCGCTTGCTTCTTCCGACAAACCCTGCGCAGGGTCGCGCACAACGATGGTGACGCGCTCATTGCCTACCGTCGTCACCGTCCCTGTAAGGCTGACATCCGCGCCGCCCGAAACCAGTTGTAAGTCGTCGCTACGCCGCAGCCACGATTTTATATCCTGCCGCGCTTGTCTCGACTGTGGGCCGGTGAAGGACACAAAGCGTATAGTCCGCCGCGCGGCCTCGACCTGGTTGTTCTGGCCCTGTCCGCGAAACTGCGTGGGCTTGAGATATTCGCCCAATCCCGTTTCTTCGACCAGATTGCCGAAGTATTGCTCCCACGCATCGCGCTTGATGCCGCCGTTGGCAATAGTCAACTGCCCGAATCCCAGTTTTTGCAATTCGGAACTGCGTTCGACGCGCTTCTGGAACTCCTTTATGTCCAGCCCCGCGTCCGCCGCTGCCTGTGCCGTTGTCAGGTCTGAGAGATACAGTTGTGACAAGATGTTGACCGGCTCATCGGCAGGCTGTTTGGGAATGTCGTTGCCCGTCGCCAAGACCGCTTTGCCGAACCGGTCATCGTCCTGCGCAAAGAAACGGTTCAGTTCCTCCTGCGGCACGTAGATTTTTTTCGCTTTGTCCAGGTCGTAGGCGGTGTGGGTCTGCGTGTCCAGCATCTGCTGTACCTCGTTTTGCATCCGGTTCATACCGGTGGTGTGGCAGCCGATGCAGGAACGCCCGTTATGGACAACGGGATCGTCGGGATTGGTGAAGCGGTCACGCACGATTTTGATGGGCGCTTCATCCAGTCGCTTACCCTGCGCGTTCGCAACCAGATAGGCTTGCAGACCGTTGGGCAAGTTGAAAATGAACTCGCCGCCGTCTTCATGGAAGCTAATCGGATCCAGAAAGATGTTCTTGTCGTTGCCGTTGCTGGCGAAATCGTAGCTTTTCCAGTAAGCCCCATAGAGTGAGCGATGCCGCTCGATGACGCGGTTGTTGTGCGACACGCCGGAGTTGCGCACGCCGCCCCGAACCACTTTGTCCTGCGCGAAGTCGTCTTCCGCATTGACCTGTAGTTTCTTTTCCAAGTCGGCCAAATTGTCGGGTAGCAGCAGAATATCGTGGTAAAGTGGGGCCACGCTGGCATTGGCGACAAACCAGTCGGTACGAATATAAGGCAGTTCCGCGCCCGAAAGCGCCTTGATCTGCGCCAGTTCGCCCGACAGCCCACGCGCCCGCAGGCCGTAGGGATAGGCGGCAATAATTCGCTGCCAGATAGCAGGCGTCCAATCATAGTCGCGCAAATCAATGCGCAGCAGCGCGCCATTGGAATTGACGCTTTTGGGCTTGACGATTTCGACATTCCAGGAGAGGTGATTGACCAGTTTACTGAGCGCGCCGCGATACAGCGCAAGCAGTTTGTCCGTCACTTCCGGGTTGTTGGACACGTTGGCGAGGCTGTAGTAGCGCAGGTAGGGCCTGTCTCGCTCATTGGCGGCTTCCAGGTCGCGCACGATGGCTTTGAGCTGCGTGGCTTCGGACAGAAACGCGCGTCCGGTCGGCTTGCCGGGTTGCGCGGCAGCCGCGTCTTTGTCGGGCGCGCCCGCATCAATCCATTGTGTCAGCGTCTGTATATCGGCTTCGGCAAGTTTGCCTCCGCCTTTGGGCATTCTGCCGCTGACAATGGCTTCGAGAAGTTCGGAATCCTTCGCTTTGCCGGGAAGCACCATTTTGGTGGCGAGCAGACTTTCCCGCTTCAGCACGTTGATGCCGAAGGCAGGGTTCTGCGCGCCGTGACACTGGGCGCAGTTCTTTTCCAGAATTCCCTGCGCCTTTGCCGCCAATCCTGCCGGGGCTGCGAGTTGCGCCCGCGCGGAGGGGTGAATCAGTGCGCCTGCCAACAGAGTAGACACGCTCAAAAGCGCAGCAAGCGGGAGAATGAGACGAGGATTAGATTGGCGTATCGTTGGCACAGTGTGCATGGTATCTCCCTCAATTACTTGGAGTTGCAAGATTTTGAAACACAGACAGGAACGCGGGGATAAAACCCCGGTCGGAATTGCCAAGTCAGTCTTCGCGGTCTACAGATGCTGGAACGATAACCGAATTCTGCGCCGCCAATCATTTTTCCTTGCTTTGTTCCCGTCAACCATTGAACAAAACCGTAACAAGTGTTCCCCACTCACAACCCATCAAACAATACAACGTATTCAGCCCACGAAGGCGGGCTTCGCAATTCCAGACGGGGTTTCAACCCCGTGAACTACAACCCCGCGTCCCCTTACTCCGCAGACACCACGCAACGGAACCCGAAGTTATCGTCCCTAGCGCTGGGCGTGTGCCCATTGCGGAGAGCGCAACGAAAGTACTCGCCGTTGGTGTTGTCCCAAGAACCGCCCCGAAACACGCGGTAAATTCCGCTTGCAGGCCCGGTCGGGTTTTGCTTCGGCGATGACTGGTAGTAAGTATCACCATAGTAGTCCGCACACCACTGCCACACATTTCCTGCCATGTCTAATACGCCGTAAGGACTCGCTCCACCGGGAAAACTGCCCACAGAAGCCGTACCCGTTGCCGAACGATGCAACCGATTACCATCGAACGTATTGCCCCATGGAAATTCACGTCCGTCTTCACCACGCGCTGCCTTCTCCCACTGAGCCTCCGTTGGCAACGTAACCCTTCGCCCAGTCTGCTGGCTCAACCAGCGGCAATAGGCTGTCGCATCGTCCCAACTCACGTTCACTATCGGATGATCTGCCTTGCTCCAGTTTGGATTGAAGTCTGGTGCGGTTGGCTTTGCGTGTCCGGTCACCGCACAGAAGGTCAGATACTGTTTCACCGTTACCAGCATCTTGTAGATGTAGTACCCGTCCAGATACACCTTGTGGACAGGGTTTTCACTAGAAAAGCCCTCGCTCCCCATCGTGAACTCGCCTGCCGGAATATACACCAATTCGGCTTTATCCAACAAAGCCGGTTTGACAGGTTTTGCCGGGGTAGCCAACTTTATTACCTGCTGCGGATTGGTGGCGACGAAAACGAAATCGCCCTCCGTGCCCCGGAAGTTGCCGAATTGTGGCGTCTGTTTGCTGTCGGTCAGGTTCGCTACCGAAGTTTTCAAGGCCGCTGCCAGTTCGGACGCGAGAAACACGTTGTCCGGGGTTGCCGCCTGCGCCTTCAACTCTTCCAGCAGTTTGAAGGTATACGCGCTGTGTCCCAGTTTCGGGTCTTCCTGCGCCTCCTGGTTGCTCGCGCCCGCCGTCATCGCCTGCAAAGCCGGACGCGCCAGCAGATTGGCGATCACGGCGCGGTTCGGCTTTTCCCCGTTGAGCGCTTTCCCACGAATCAGCAGGCCGCCAAAACAGGCGTCCGCCAGCAGCAGACGGTGTTTCGCCGCGCTCGCTTCCAGATAGCCCCACAGCGAGTCCATGCGCAGACAGGTCTTCAGGTAGCCACTACGGTTCTCCGGGTGCGCCATATCCACCTTCGCATCGTGCGGAATCAGAAAGCCCATCTCGCCGCCGTCCTGTAGTTTGACCGTCTGCCCGTGTCCCGAAAAATAGATCAGGACCCGGTCGTCCGGCTTTATCCTGTCATCGCTGAGAGCGGACAGGGCCGCTTCAATGTTGGCGCGTGTCGCCTGTTCATCCAGCAGCAGGGTGACGTTCTCAGCGGGAAAGCCGTAACTGCGGATCAGTACATCGCGGAGGTCGGTGGCGTCTTTGGCGGCAAAGTCCAGATGTTTGTCTTTGGGCAGGAACGCATAGTCGCCGATGCCAATGATAATCGCATAGGAATTGGTGTAGGCCGTCTGTCCGGCGAGAACGCCGGTTTTGGGCCGAACAGCCAAGGTTTTGCTCTGCTGTGCCGAACCTGGGCTTGTACTCAGGACACAGCACACACTCAGTATCAACGTAAAAGCGAGTAACGGGGCATAAGCCCATTTCCTTATCTGAACAATCAACGCTATCGCCCTACCTCTCCCTACCTGCCATCAACGCACGTATTCAGTCCGCGAAGGCGGGCTTCGCAATTCCAGACCGGGGTTTCAACTCCGGACACATTCATTAAAGTCCTGACGCACAGCGAAAGCCGATCAAATTACCCGAACCATTGGGACCGGACCCGCCGCCGCGACTAGCGCAGTAGACAGAGACTGCATGACCTTCGTAACTACTTCCCCTAGTGTTATGGTACTTTTCTCCGTTCATCATGAACTCGTCGGCACACCATTGGATCACATTTCCGGCCATGTCTGAGCAGCCATACACACTCAGGCCGTATTTGCCCACTGCTGTTGTTCTTGTTCGAGAAGTGCCAGCATTTTTAATGTCCCAGACCTTGCTCTGATCGAACGTGTCACCCCAAGGGAAGGTACGCCCGTCTATACCGCGTGCGGCCTTCTCCCACTGCGCTTCCGTTGGCAGTGACACACCAGCCCACTGGCAGTACGTCATAGCATTTTCCCATGTCACCCATACTACTGGATGATCTTCCTTGCTCCAATCAGGATTGTACCCAGGGAAATCCGGCATCTTCGCACCTGTCTCTTGACAAAAACGCTTGTACATTCCCACCGTTACAACGTTCTTGTAAATCCAATAACCGGATAGTGTGACTGTACGGCGGGGATTAAGATTTTTAAATATGCCATCATCGCCCATAATGAAGGGGCCTGCTGGAATGTAGACCATTTCCGCCCCATCCTTCGGGTTTACCCACATATCGCCTGCCTGTGCTTCTACCGGACGTATGGCTCCCGTTAACTTCCTACCGCCCCCGCCTGGCAACACGGGTTTTTCCGGGTTGGCTAGAGGAGAATTTAGCGCAGCCTGTGGTGACGCAACGAGAGGCTTGACCACATTTGGACCCTTCGCCAGCACCATTTTGCCCAGTGATGCACGGCCTTCCGGGTTTTGCGCTTCCCCGAACTTGCTCGATACGTACTGGCTTACCCGGCCCTGTACATACTCGTTCAGGCTATCGAAGGTCACGACTCCGTTGTCCTGCGCGTCCGTATCGCCCCGCAATCCCTGCAACAGATAGTGCGTGAACACGCTCTCCTCAAAGTCTACGGGCTTGCCGACTTTGCTCTCCTCTTTCGGGCGGCACGACAGCAGTTCGGCAAACTGCGGCCCTGCCAGCCCTTTGCCCGCCCCGAACCCGCTTGAACCTGCATCCTTGCCGCCGGACAGGTTGCGGCAAGCGTCCACGATCAGCAGGGCGCGGGCAGGCGTTCTGGTGTTCAACTGACTTTTGAACTCGTCGTAGTTGATGCAGGTCGCGTTTACATCCGAGGGCAGACCATCCATAGGAACCAGCCAGTCGTGATCTTCCGCTCGTGTGCCATGCCCGGAAAAGTAGACGACCACTTCGCTCTTGTCGTTGAGGCCCGCCAGCAGCGTCTTGAAGGCGTTGCGCAGATGGATGAAGGTGGGATGCTGGCTATTGGGCGTACCAGGCGCATCGGTCAGCAGCGTGATCGCCTCGTCAGGAAACTTGAACTGTGTTTTCAGCAGGTCGGCAAAGCGGCGCGCATCGTTGTAGGTGGTGGGGGCCAGCGAACCGGCGTGTTCGTACTGCCCGACCCCGATGACAAGGGCGCGTTTTGCGAAGGACGGGGATTCGGCTATCGAACGAACGGTCAGCGTTTTGTCCTGCGCCAATACGCGACCACTCGCAACAGTAGCGCACCACAACAAAAACAGCAAAGCAAATTGGCGCATGAAATTCTTCCCTTCGAAATAATCGTTTTACTTGCCCTACTATTTTTCTTCTTTCAGCGCATCTTCAATCGCCTTGACAATAATGGGACTAGAAGGGCTGAGGCTTGCGGGGAAACGAGCAACAATTTCGCCTTTGCGGTTGATCAGGAACTTGGCGAAATTCCAGTCAATGGGCTTGCCAAATTCAGGGTCCGTTTTCGGGTCGGTCAGAAATTTATACAACGGAGTCGCATCATCCCCCTTGACCCTGATTTTGGAGAACATGGGGAAGGTTACATTGTACAGTTCTTGGCAGAACTGCTTAATTTCCGCTTCCGAACCTGGTTCCTGCCTACCGAAATCGTTTGAGGGAAATCCCAAAATCGTGAAGCCTTTTTCCCTGTATTGATTATAGGCAGCCTGTAGATCACGGTACTGAGGTGTGTTGCCGCACTTGGAAGCAACGTTGACAATCAAGATTACGTTGCCTGTGTATTGAGCGAGGTTGACCGGCTTGCCATCAATATCATCTACAACAAAGTTTAATACCGGCGGCGTATCCAGTTTATGAGCCTCTGTTGGTCGGCCAGACGACACGCCGGATATAACTGGCGCCGTTTTCAAAGCCTGTTCCAGTTTCAACGTCTTGCCCCGTTGCAGTCTCGCTGTCAGTACCAGCGTCTTGTAGTTAGGCTTCTGCAACCCGACCTCAACCTCCTCTGTGTCTTTGAAACCCAGATCCACCTCAAGAGTCACAGGCGTGGTCTTGCCCGTATCCTGACCGTCCAAAAACACCTTCGCGCCGGACGGGTTACTGGAAATGGTCAGCGCAGTGCGCGTGTCCAGCAGTTTGATCACTGCCTGCTCGACAGGAAAACTTGACGCCGTGATCCTATCGGCTAACACCAACTGATTGGCTTCTTTTGGCAACAGTTCTGGCGTCTGCTTCTTGCCGTGTTCTTTCGCCCAGATGCCGACCTGTTTGCGCACATAGGCGGTCACGTCCGCCATCGCCAGCGCCCCCTTGTTGCCTGTTTTTCCCGCCAGCGCCTCCAGCAGATAGTAGGTAAAAATGCTCTGCCCCTTGCTCGGATCTTCAAACGCGCGCTCACCCTCCGAGCAGGCAAACAACACGCCCGCACTGCCCGCCCGCGCCGAACGAGACGCAACAACAAGGCTCTTGCTGAAATCGCCGGTCAGTTTGTTGTCGCCCTCACCCTTGCCCTTTTCCGGGTCGTTACGGCAAGCGTCAATGATGAACAGCACCTGCCGCGCCTTGAACGCCTGCATGACCTGCTGCAAATCAGCCAGGGGGATAGCGCTGCGCCTGAGCGTGTTGACTGAAAATGGATTGGCGTTGACGGAGGCGAGGAAGTTCTGCCCCTCCTTGTTGAACCCATGTCCGGTGAAGTAGAAAAGGAACGTATCCTTCGGCCCTACACTTTTTGCCAGCCGTTCCAGCGTGGCAATCACATTGTCGTTAGTAGGCCGGTTGGAGTCGTTAGCGTCTTTGATAGCGCTGGTCATGGTGCGGATGTTGGCCGCTTCATAGCCCAAATTCTGCTGTAAAGCGCGCGCAATGGCATTGACATCCTTGACGGCAAAATCGAGATGGCTGATCTCCGCCCGGTCGTATTCCTCAATGCCGATGAGCAACGCCCATTTCTTGCCTTCCGCGTGGGCCGGGAAAAGACAGCATAGCCAGAGAGCGCAGAGGGCTATCAGCGTGGGCAGGACACGTCGCATTATTGCGATAGAAGACACGCGCATACAGGAGAAGCACAGGGGGATCCGACAATACAAGGTATTTCCTCCCAAATGTTAATTAAACAACATGAAATTTGTTTCAGGCGGTTGCGTTCATATTTGTTCGACCAAAAATTGGCATTTAGGTAAATTATACTGTATAAGTTGGTCTTTCGTGACAGGCCAAATATAGTATTTTTCCCCTCAATATAAGTAAATGCAAGCGCAATCAGGACTTTTGCCCCATGCGCTTCCCAGTGGGATATGCTAGAATGAGGGAGAAAAGGTGATAGCTGATAGTCGACGGTACTGTCTGCCACACGACTCTCAATATCATGCGCCACGCGAAACAATGCGCCTTCGACTATCAACTATCAACTATCAACTCGTCTCTGGAGTCAGATATGCCGTTCTGGATTGTGCGCCCCATTATGTGGACATTGCTGCGGATCGTCTTTTTTATATTTGGCGGCATCCGCTTTGAAGGCCGCGAACATGTGCCGTCGAGGGGCGGCGTGCTGGTCACGCCCAACCATATCAGTGATTGCGACCCGACCGCCATTGGCGTCGCCCTGCCGCGCGCCTGCTATGTCATGGCAAAAGAAGAGTTGTTTGAGATGAAGTACATCGGCGCGCTGATTCGCTGGCTGCACGGCTTTCCCGTGAAGCGGTATACGGCGGATCGCAGCGGCCCTGCGCTACGCCAACGATCTGCTTGAAAAGGGCGAGTGCGTGGTCATGTTCCCCGAAGGCAAACTCAGCGTAACGGGGCAGTTACAGCCGATTTTGCCGGGAGCCTTGCTGATTGCCGAACGCGCCCATGTTTCCATCATCCCCACCATTATTTTAGGAACGGATGTTGTGATGCCATACGGCGAAACGAAACCGCGCTGGATACGGCATAAAATGATTGTGCGCTTTGGGCCACCCGTCACGGTTGCGGAACTTACGGGCGGGCAAAAGGGCGGCGAAGCCCTGAAGCGCGGCGCGGAACGGCTTGGAGTCCTGATGAAAGCGGTGCAGGACAACAAGCCCTACCCACCCGCCGATCCCCCTCCGCCCCCGCGCAAACACGCTAAATCCGCCAAAAACGGCGCATCCGCAACACCGGAAGCGGAGGAACACGCGGCAGCAAACGACGAAAAATCGGATACGCCCACGCCTGCCGATACCGCCCGCGAAGCCGCCGAGCAGGAGGTTGCCGACACTCTCAAGCCGCCCGCGCCGGATTCCCCCGCAGAATGAATTTCGCCGCTGCAACGCCATTGTGGATACAACCGGCGGGCTTTGGGGTATAGTAGTGGGGATACTTTAATACGAACGCGGCTGCGCAACCAAAAGAAAACCGTCCCGATTTTGCCCGCGCGAACCGATAGCAAGCCGCGTCGCAGGAGAACACGTTATGGCGTATGTGATTACCGAACCGTGCATTGGCGTTAAAGATAAATCGTGCGTGTCCGTCTGCCCCGTAGACTGCATCCACGAAGGCATTGTGGAAAAGAACGGCCAGAGTTTCGACATGCTGTTCATCAATCCCGAAGAGTGCATTGACTGCGGACTGTGCGAGCCGGAGTGTCCCGTAACCGCCATCTTCGCGGACAGCGATGTTCCCAAGCAGTGGGAAGGCTACATCCAGACCAACGCCGACTTCTTCCGCACCAAATAGACCCTTCATCTGTGCATCGTTCAGGCAGTTCAACCATACTCACTATCGGACATCTTTTGCCGGGCATTGAAAATACCCGTCTGAGTGGCCTGCGGCCAAGCGTCCTTCGGACGCGATCCTCTGGAAAACAAGCATTTGCGTCCGTAGGACGCTTGGCGGAACGCCATAGAGACAGGGGTTTTCAACCCATGGCGAAAGATGTCCGGTGGTAAATATGGTTGGATTGCCTGAACGCTTTCCCTTGTATGCAGTTATTTGCAGCAGATTTCACACCCTACAAACCTTATGTCGCGCATTTATACACGTAGCGGGGATAACGGCGAAACCGGCTTGTTCGGCGGGCAGCGCGTAGACAAAGACGACCTGCGCGTGGAAGCCTACGGCACGGTTGACGAACTCAACGCGCTTTTAGGTGTGGTTCGCGTTCACGTCACTCCTGCCGATGCCGCTATGGACAGCCTGCTTCAGCACATCCAAAATAATCTATTCGATGTGGGGGCTGATCTTGCCACGCCCGAAGCCAGAGATGAACACAAGGGCCGCATCCACATTCAGCGCGTTTCCGCCGCGCAGGTCACGTATTTAGAAACTCAAATAGACCATTACGAGGCTGGCTTGCCGCCCCTGACCTACTTCATTCTGCCGGGTGGCAGCGCGGCGGCTGCCGCGTTGCACCATGCCCGTACCGTTTGCCGCCGCGCCGAACGCCGCTGCGTCACGCTTGCCCGCGCCGAAGCCGAAAACGCGCCCGTCAATCCCGATGTCATCAGCTATCTGAACCGTCTTTCTGATTTACTGTTCGTGATTGCCCGGAGCGCCAATCATCGGCAAGGGGTTGCGGATACGCGGTGGACGGCTAATGTGGTTGAGGATTGAGGGAAACTCAGGGATGAGGGATGAGGGATGAAGGCACAATTGATGCGCTCTAGTAGTTATACTCGCCTGCTGCTGATGAATTCAGGTTTACTACCCCTATCCGTTGTTGGAACAGGGGTGAGCTGCCTGCCCATTGCCGCGCCTGCGCAAACGCTTTCCGAACTGCGGGCGGTTCACAAAGCGGCACACGATCCCCATGCTGTCGAACTGCTCAAACAGATGACGGACGCCTACACCCATCTCACCTACTTCGACCAGCAAACCGAGTATTACAGCCTGCAAACGCCCGTTCAGGGGACAGGGGAAGAAAAGGAGAAGAGGAGAAAAGGAGAAGAGGAGACTCAATCCGGGCGTCCACCCACAGGGAAGGACACAATCCACAATCCACAATCGGCAACCAGTCCCTCATCCCTCGAACTCCCGCATGTGCCAGTGGAAAAACCGATGGGGCATGTGGTTCGGCTGATTGTGGCGGGCAATCGGCTGCGGTTGGATACGACGGACGCGGGGGACGCGGATACCCCCGCGAAAACGTCTACGACTCTCAGCGACGGCAAAACGCTGTGGGTGTACAATCCCACGAAGAACTGGTACACGCAGACCAAAGCGCCCCGTACTCTGCGCGATTTCCAGAAGGTCGCGAATTTAGGCAGTTCCACGCTGGAATTGATGATGATGATGGGTCTGACGCCCTTTGCCGATGTGGATGAGCAGTTCGATGCGGTGAAGTACGAGGGAACGGCAAACACGCGCGGCGTCCAAACCGATGTGGTGCTGTTGCGAACGGTTTCCGAAAAGCAAATTCAGGAGTTGCGCTTTTATATTGACGTGGATGACTCGCTGCTGCGCCGCCTTGTGATCGAAACCAAACCCATTGCGCAGGAACCAACCGCGCCGCCGAAACACAATATTTTAGATGACCTGATTGCCCGCCCGCCCGCGCCGCCGCCTACCGACACGCTGGAACAGCCCGAAGTCGCGCCCGGTTTTGAAGACCCGTATCCGCTCGCGCCGCCCGGTACGCCGATGTACATTCGCATCACCAGCGACAACACGTTCACGCTGTCGCCCCAACTGGAGCCGGAAACCTTTATTTTCAAGCCGCCGGCAGGAGCCGCGCTGTATCAGGATGTCAACGGCCGGGGTGATTATAACAAAATGAGCGCGCCCAAAAGCGTTCAGGAATTGATCAAACAGCAGATGAAAGCGCAGGGACGGACCACCAAAGCAACGAAGAAGTCCAAGCCGGTCAAAGTGAAATTGTAACACGTAAAGGCCAACTGTTATGAATCGTCGCATTGGCATCATTGCGCATCGCGCCAAACGAGAAGCGTGGGAATTTGCCGGCGAAGTGATCGCCTGGCTTAATGCGCGGGGCGTTCAGGTCGCGCTGGAAGACGAAACCGCGCGGAAACTGGAACGGCCCGACCTTGCCTGTAGCCCGGAAGAGTGGGCTGCGGTAGACTTCGTGCTGTCGCTGGGCGGCGATGGAACCATTCTCACCGCCGCGCATCTGTCCGCGCCACATGGCACACCCATCCTGGGCGTCCACATGGGACGCTTCGGATTTATGGCCGCTACCGTCCCCGATAAACTCTACGCCTGTCTGGAGCGGATTCTGGCGGGCGAGATGGAGTGCGAAGAGCGCCTGATGGTGCAGGTCGAGATATGGCGCAATGCGGAACGCGCGTATTTCGAGGTCGGCTTGAACGAAATCCTGATTCGCGGCAGCCACTCCAACCTGCTGAATTTCCAGACGTTTTTGCGCGATGCGCCCTTTGCCGACTTTCCCGCCGATGGCGTGATCGTGTCCACTCCTACCGGCTCTACGGGCTACTCCCTGTCCTGTGGCGGGCCGATTGTCGGGCCTACCGTGCAGGCGTTGATTATCACAGCCTTATGCCCGCACACGTTGAGCGCGCGTCCCCTGCTCGTCCCCTGTGATGAACTCATCGAAGTGAAACTGGATGTGGAAGACGGCAACGCCCTGTGCCTTGTGGACAACATTCACCCGTTTACCCTGCATCCCGGCGACCGCATCCTCATCCGTCGCGCCGACTACATGACCCGCCTGATCGTCCTCGACCCCCGCGCTTTCTACCGCAAAGTCCGCGACCGCTACCGCTACGGCGAACGACTCAATCAGTAGAAAAGGAGATTTTCACCACCAAGACACAAAGAACACCAAGAAGAACCAGAAAGAGGCTAAGAAATATGGGCGGTACGTCATAACCATATCTCAAGCAATCTTCTATTACTCTATTATTCAATTACTCTTTTTCTTCTTGTATTTTCTTGGTGTTCTTTGTGTCTTGGTGGTGAAAATCTCCTTTTCTATTCGGTTGGGGGTGGAACGGCTAGGGGCAGGCTGACGGACAGCATGGCGCGGTGGCCGTCCCAGAAGGTTTCGCAGCAGACGGGCAGGCTGTCGTAGTTCAGATACCAGAGGGGACTGTTGTCGAAACCCGGCTCGATTTGCAGCACAAGCGACTGTTTGACCTGTTCGCCCGGAGCCACTTCCCATGTAAACGCTTTGACCTGATTGGTGGCGGGGCTGCTAACAACCACACCCGGCGGCAACACCATCTGCCAGATACCCGACTCCATACGCTTGCCGTTGTTTGTGACGCTCAGTTCCAGTCCTGCGTGGTGTCCCGGCTCAAGATCATGTACCGCTTCGGGCGTTATCTGCACATGCAGACTGCGTTCCCCCTGTCCGACGCGCCATTCAAGCCCCGTCAATGCTGGCCCTCTATGCTCGCTGTCCGACTGTGACGCGCCCCCCTCCAATCGCAGGCGCAGATAGTCTTCCGTAATGTAGGCGTGCCATTCCAGATTCCACGCGCGGGGCGTATCAGGAATAGGCGTACACCAGTACTGGCACAGGGGATGCGTGCGCTGAAACGCGGCAATCAGCGGGTAATCCAAAAACTTCACCATGCGCAGCATTTTGCCATATGCCGTCGGCACAAAACCCAATCCGGTATACAGGCGATGCGCTCCCAGATTGTCCATTTCCGTCTGTAAAAACAGGGCCGTGAACCCGCGCAGAGCGGCCTCTTCCTGACATCGCCGCGTCAGCAGTTCGCCCAATCCCCGACGCTGGTAATCGGGCCGAACGCACAGGTCAATCAGTTCGGCAAACGGCTGCCGGTATGCTTCCAATCCAACGCGGGCTGCCAGAACGCCGTCTACTTCCGCAATGAATTCGCGAAAATAGTGGCGAACCTGCCATTCCGCGTCCGCTTCCGGCCATGTCCGATGGCGTGTAGGCGGATCAATCCAGCCTGCCGACCAACGCACGATATTAGCGCGGGATTTGTCCTCCGGTTCCGACGCCCGAACCACAACCGAGGAACCATCCAACTGCACCCGCAGCACATCCCCTTGACCTTCCATATTAATACTCTTTTTCCTCTTTCAACTCGCGGGCCAGCAATTTGAAACTGTCGTAGCGGCGCGGCGCAATAGACCCGGCTTCGACGGCTTTTTTCAGGTTGCAATCGGGTTCGGCGTCGTGGCGGCAGTTCTGGAAGCGGCAGGAGGTTTCCAGAAAGGGGCGGAACTCGATGAAACTCGCCGCCAGTTCGTCGCGGGACATGTTGAGCAGTTCCAGTTGCCGCAGTCCGGGCGTATCCGCCACCCATCCACCGGTTTCCAGCGGAATGAGTTCGCGCACCGTTGTCGTATGCTTGCCCTTGAAAGTAACGGTTCCCACATCGCCGGTTGCCAATTTCAATCCGGGCTGAAGGGCGTTGAGCAGGCTGGATTTGCCCACGCCGGACGGCCCGGTAAACGCGGAAATGCGCCCGCGCAACGCCTGCCGCATCTCTTCAATCCCGATATTCTGCTTGACGCTGGTGGCGATAACTCGATACCCGATACGCGCGAATTCGCCAAAAAACTCCTGAAACGCGGCCTCGTCCACCATGTCGCGCTTGTTAGCGATAATCAGCGGTTCCAGATCATTCGACTCGGCGGCTACAATCCAGCGGTCAATGCGCCACAGGTCGGGGTTCGGATTGGCGCAGGCGAACACAATGGCAAGCTGATCCAGATTGGTGACAAGGGTTTGTTCGCGGCCCCGAAACGAGGAGCGGGCAAAACGGGTACGGCGCGGCAACACCTCTTCGATAACGCCGTTCTCCGCGTCAATGGGCGTGAACCGAACGTGATCGCCAACGGCTACGACATCGTAGGAAAAGGAGCGTTTGGCGCGGGTCACGCGGCGGGGCTGGCTGCCGCTGGTGGAAAACGTAAAATCTTTTTTCAGGTTGCCGCGCAGTTCGCACCGAATCTGGACGGGGCGGCTGTCCTTGTCCCCTGCCGGCTGAATGATATACGCGCCATTGTACGCGCGCAGGACGATGCCTTCGAGGGCAATTCCCCCCTGCGGCATATACTCTTGAAACACGCTTTTCGATTCGGCGCTCTCCTGATCTAAATCAGGGCTGTTTACATCGAATGAATCACTACCGAGCGAATCGGCGTCAGGATTGAAGGCGGTTGGCTGCGTCACGATGGTTCATTTCTCCTTGCGTTGCCATAAAAAACTCCTTCTGAAAATGGAAAGGGCGCGGGTCGGCAAATCGCCAAAGCCATTCGTGCCGAAACCCTGCCAAACGCAAAACGCCGCCGGACAGCACAGAGCAGCCGGGGCGCGACAACAAGAACAAGCGTTACAAACTATCCTGTAGCGTGTTATCGTCGCGCGTTTCCTTCCCGCCACGCCGACAACATACGCCGAAACAGGTTACAGTTAGAGGCGTTTCGGGAAGCGCGGCGTGTTTTGAGTAGTGTTCAACTTCTCCAATAGTGTACCACAAAGCAAGCGTTGAGCGTTTAGAGGCGCTGGCTCTGAATGATACGAAAATAAACCCGTGACGAAACTGTGACCGGCAACCAAAACAGCCTCAACTCCGCCTATACTGAATTATAGCGAACGATCTTGATGTGGATGATCTTGATTAGGAGTGAGAATGTTTTCGAGACCCGCGATACCCGAGAACAAAATAAACGGCGGCCCGCTGACCATTCGGTTATTCGGGGCGTTTGAGGCGTTGCGCAACGGTCAGCTGCTGCCGGAATTGCGCCTGCGTTCGGGAGCCTCGCTGCTCTCCTTTCTCGCCCTGCACCCGGATCAGGCGATCCGCGCTAACCTGCTGGCGCAGACCTTCTGGCCGGAACCGGAGGCACAGACCGTCGAAATCGAGAAGGCGCTTGCCAGTCTACGGCAGAGCGTCCGCACATTGCGACGGACGCTTGCGGATGAGGGGCGGCGTATTGAAGCCACAAACGGGGCCGTCGTCTTTCGGGCAGAGGGAGTTTTCGTGGACACTATCGCTTTCGAGCAGGCGATAGCTCAGGGCGACCGGGTTTCGCTGGAGCGGGCTATAGCGCTTTATAAAGGACCGCTGCTGGAGGGATGGGATGCAGTATGGGTTGTCAAGGCGCGGGAAAGATACCGTGACTTCTATGTAAACGCCCTGCGGCAACTGGCGGAACTGGCGGATGCGGAACGCGACTACACCGCCGCCGCGCGCTATCTGCGTCGGCTGGTGATTGAGATGCCCAAACTGGAATTGGGCTGGCGTCAGCTTATGGACACGCTTGCGGACGGCGGCGAACGGCTGGAAGCGATGACCGTTTACGCGCATTATCGGGACTATCTCTACCGGCGCGGCAGGCTGGAACCCCCTGCCGATATGACCGCGCTCTATAACCGCTTGCAGGAGCAACCGACGCATGTTGCCATAGAACTGCTGCCGGATTTTACGGGCTACGAGCCGGTTGGGGGCGCGGTTCCGCTCAAATCGCCCTTCTACATCCCGCGCCCCGCAGACGAGGAGTTCCGCGCGGCCATTGCCCGCCGCGACAGCATCGTTCTGGTGAAAGGCCCCCGACAGATCGGTAAGACGAGTCTGCTGGTTCGCGGGCTGGATCAGGCGCGGCAGGCGGGCGCGCGGCTTATTCTCACAGATTTACAGAAATTGGCCGCAGCGGATTTTGAAACCGTCGAGTCTCTCTTCCTTGCGCTGGCGCGATTGATTGCCGATCAACTGGAACTGGACATTTCTCCCCGGCAGGCGTGGAGCCCGGAACGCGCGGCCGGAGCCAACTTCGAGCGGTTTCTGCGCAATGCGGTACTGAACAAAGCGGACACGCCGGTTGTCTGGGGGCTGGATGAAGTAGACCGCCTCTTCCCCTGCGATTTTCGTAACGATGTGTTCGGACTGTTTCGCGCCTGGTACAACGAGCGTTCTTTCGACCCGGAGGGCGCAATCAGCCGCCTCACTCTGGTAATGGCGTATGCGACCGAAGCGCGGCTTTTCATCACCGACCTGAACCAATTGCCCTTCAATGTCGGCACATGCGTCGCGCTCGGCGACCTGACAGCGGAGCAGGCAGCCGATCTCAACCGGCGTTACGGGACGCCGCTTGCGGGCAATTCGGAAGTAGCCCATCTTTTCGATCTTGTGGGCGGGCATCCCTATCTGGTTCGACGCGCCCTGCACGAGATGAAGGCGCGAGGACTTGACATTGCCGCCATCGAAGCGCAGGCGGAGCGCGACGACGGCATTTTCGGCGATCATCTGGAGCGGATGCTGCTTGCGCTCAGGCAGGATGCCGACCTGATGGAAGTGGTTCGGAGTCTGCTGCGCGGGCAGGCTCTACCGTCCGCCGAGAGTTTTTACCGTCTGCGCAGCGCGGGCGTCATGGTCGGAGATACCCCGGCAGACATGCGCCCCCGCTGCCGCCTCTATACCCTTTTTCTTACGAGGAGCCTGTTGTGACCTCACCCCCGGCCCCTCTCCTGGCCGCGCAACGCGCTAGGAGAGGGGAGAACTAAACGGAACACTTTCTGCATCATCAAAACTGACTACGGCCAGTAATTTTGAAGCATAAACAACTTGAACCGAGAACTAAATTGAACACTTTCTGCATCATCAAAACGTTTTTCTACGCAGAAAGGGAACGGTTCACCAACAACGCTAACACTTTCGCTCCCCTCTCCTAGCGCGTTGCGCGGCCAGGAGAGGGGCCGGGGGTGAGGTTCTCAGTCACAATGAACGATTTCATGGAGGATGTTATGAAACCAAGCGATCTATCTGTTGTCGGCAATCGGCCCTTCTTTATTCCCGGCGGAACGCTGCCCGGTGACGCGCCCTCGTATGTCACCCGGCAGGCCGATCACAACCTTCTGGAAGGATTGCGAGGCGGGCAGTTCTGCTACGTGCTAACGTCGCGGCAGATGGGCAAATCCTCCCTCATGGTTCGGACGGCCAACCGATTGCGCGAAGAGGGCGTTGCGGTTGCGGTTCTCGATCTCACCGCGCTGGGCCAGAACCTTTTGGTGGAACAGTGGTACTACGGCCTGCTGGAACAGTTGGGGCGGCATTTGCGGCTGGAAGACGAACTGGACGACTACTGGCAGGCGCACAAGAGTTTGGGGCCGATGCAGCGCTGGATGGCGGCGATCCGAGATGTGGCACTCAGCCAGCGTTCCCAACAAATTGTGGTGTTCGTGGATGAGATTGACATCGTGCGTTCGCTGCCGTTTTCCACGGACGAGTTCTTCGCAGCCATTCGGGAGTGCTACAACCGGCGGGCGCAGGAACCGCAGTACGAACGGCTGACGTTCTGCCTGCTCGGTGTGGCGACGCCCAACGACCTGATTCAGAACACCCTGATGACGCCCTTCAACATCGGGCGTCGAATCGAGTTGACCGACTTTACGCCGGAGGAAGCGGCCCCGCTGTCGGTGGGAATCAGCGTGACGGAACGCGACGGACACGCGCTGCTGAACCGGGTCCTTTACTGGACGGGCGGGCATCCCTATCTGACACAACGCCTGTGCCGATTGGTGGCAGAGGATACGGCGGCGTTGCGGAATGAGGATGTGGACCGACTATGCACGGACCTGTTTCTGGCGCACAAGGCCAGCGAAAGCGACGACAACCTGCAATTCGTGCGCAACCGTCTGCTGCAAAGCGAGGTAGACCTGACGGCGCTGCTGGATTTATACGCGAAAGTGCGGCAAAACGCGCGGGTAGCAGACGATGAAACCAACGCGCTGACAAGCGTACTGAAGTTATCGGGAATCGTCCGCGTAGAGCGCGGGGAACTCAAAGTCCGCAACCGCATCTATGCGCGTGTGTTCGACCGTGACTGGGTGCGAACGCATAAACCGGACGCCGATTTGAGACGGCAGAAAGCGGCCTATCGGCAGGGGTTGATGCGGGCGAGCGCAGTGGCATCGGCGGCTGTGGGTATCATGGGTTGCTTGACTTTTTGGGCTGTTCAGTCACAGCAGCAGGCTCATAGATACCGTATCAAGGCGGAAAAGGCGGCAATGGCGGAACGAACCCTGTCCGCTCTATCAGAGCAACAGCGCAAAGAGGCTGAACGCACCGCCTATTTTGCCGACATGAAACTGATCTCAGATGCATACGAGGCGAAGCAGTACGACCGCATCGGCAAACTACTGGAAGAAGCAAATCAGGAAAAGTACCGTCCCTATCATGGTTTTGAGTGGGGCTACTGAAATCGCCTCAAACGCCTTAATCTTCTGACCCAACGTAATGATAACAAAACGGCGGAGATACGTGGCGCACGGGTTGACCGACCGGTACTAACGTTGAAAGGTGCCGAGAGTTATGAACGTTCGGTGGTTGCATTCTCTCCAGATGGTCGGCGGATCATTAGGGGAAGTATGGACGCTTTTGCATCAAGGAACGTGAAAGAGGCCTTAAAGCCAGCGAAGCCAGGTGAGTTGAAAGTGTGGGATATGAAGACAGGTCGGGAGGTCATGACGCAGAAGGGGGCTTGGTATCCAGTCGCCTTGTCTCCTGATGGTACGCAGATGGTCATGACGGACTGTTATAGTATTGACACAAGACCTTTTACGATGAAATCATCTTGGGCAAAGATCTGTAATACGCGGACAGGCCAGGAGATCCAGACACTTAAAGGTTTCCGTGCAGGGAATATTCCTGTCAACTCCGTCGCCTACTCTCCCAATGGTAAGCAGATCGTGACGGCGACTGATGTTAGCGAGGGTACAACGGCGAAGGTTTGGGATGCGCAGACAGGCCAAGAGATACTCACGCTGAAAGGGGCTGTATGGCCAGTCGCCTTCTCACCTGATGGAACACGAATTGCGACAGGAGGGGTAAAGACGACCATGAAGATTTGGGATGCGCGGACAGGCGAGGAGAAACTGACGTTGAATGGTGCTTGCACTACAGTCGCCTTCTCACCTGACGGAACGCAAATCGCGACAGGAGGTATAGATGCAACCGCGAAGATTTGGGATGCGCGGACAGGCCGAGAACTTCTGACGCTCGTGAATCATACATTAGAAGTCATGTCTGTCGTTTTCTCACCTGACAGTCAGCGGATCGTCACTGGAAGTGGATGGAACGGAGGTATGGGTGGGGATTGCGGTGGGGCGAGCGTTTGGGATGCGCAGACAGGCCAAGAGACACTGATTCTGCCCATTGACGGCGGAGCCTATTCGGTCGCGTTTTCTCCTGATGGAAAGCAGATTGCAACAGGAACATTACATGGTGTAAAGGTGTGGTTTTCTGATACGATTGATTGACAAATCTCGATTTAAGACCAATGGTGTGTGCCGGAATGAATTCCTGCGCCGAACAAAGCGAGTGGCTGCTACGCAGACACAAACCTTTGTAGAAGAGGCTTTTGTCCGCAGGACAATCGTTCTTTGCAGCGCAGGAATTCATTCCGGCGACACCCCATGCCCCGTTACGCAGGTGAAGCATTGCCTGAACCATGATTTCACATGATTTAGATGATTAGCATGATTGAGGAATCGCATTGCCAAATTATGCCGCTTATGCGAGAGGTTTTCGCTCAGAATAGCGCCTCATGCTCATCCTCTAAATCATGTGAAATCATGATTTAGACGATATACCGAGCGTACATTTTGGTGGTGTGACAGCGACGCTACATCCTGCGCTTGTTCTGAGCGTTGTGTTGACAAGAATACGACGCTCAACGTATAATTCCGTTGGAGACGATCTTTACGGGAGCAGATCAAGGGTCAGTGGGCCGCCATCTTCAAAGCGAATATGGAGATCATTGCCATTGAGCAGCGATGTGCCAAGCAGAGGGCGCTGGCCCATTGCAAGCACGGCTACATTCAGCGGCTGTCCATGCCAGAGAATGGTTGCCGTGTAAACGTCTACCATGCAGTTGCTGTCGTCCGCAAGATTGGCGCTGATACGCTGGTAGAACGGCAGGTTCAGGGTAGCGACGACCGTAATGGGCAGTGTCAACGCTCCCTCAAAGCCGGTATCTACCGCAAACTCAATTTCAATTTGACGCCCCTGCAACAGCATTGTGACGCCGGGGCAGGGTTGTTGCCCGAAAACATAACCGTTCATAGCGTGACCGTTCGCGTTAAGGTTCCGCCCACCGCGTATACGGCATTGTATCCAATCCTTGCGCCGTACATCGCCGCGCCGGGATGACGGGCAAGCACAGCGTCACCGGCGCTCATCAGGTCGTCACCAATAGCATAATCTCCGGTTTCGACATCAATAGAGATGATTTTGCCGATGTTTTCGGACGTTTCTACAAGCGGGCGTAGCTTTTGCTCGTACCATTCACGTCCGCGCCGGTCAATGTCTTCGCTGCTTATTCTCGCGTGAGGCATCGTATTAACTCCTGTGGCGTATAGTAACTTGATTATACCCGCCTTTTGACGCGAGTATGGATGGGAAGAGACGCTATGAGCGATACGGACATTGATGCGCTGGAAAACTTGAAAGAGTTGTTTCTGGAAACCGGGCATTTGCAAAAGTGGGCGCGAGATCCGCGCGTGAGGGAGGCGTTGCGAGGCAAAGGCAGAGACGAGGGAGAAGCCGTGGTCCGACATATGACGCTGTCGTCGCTAACCTGGCTTTTTGGCGAGTTGCTGAAGGCGCGAATTGCGACCGAGAACGCGGCTTGGTGTGAAAACCTGTTCTACCGCGCTATCACCGCCACCTCGCTCTCCGAGTTGATTGAGACGCTGAAATGAACATGCCGGTGTTCAGGTATTTGGATTATCGCTTTGCTGCGTGAAATTAAATGTGGCGCTTTTGTATTGTCCTGAACACCTGAATACCTGAATACCTGAACACCGATATGGATGATTTCGCAGGAGCTAACCGGAATATGTCTGATGATTTGTCCCGCGTACAGGCCGAAATGGTGCATGTGCTGTTCGTGGATATAGTGGGCTATTCGCTGCGCTCCATCGAGGAGCAGACACGCCTTCGACGCGAACTGCGGGACATCGCGCAGACCGCGCCGGAGTGTGTTCGCGCCGGACAGCGCGGCGAATTGCTTCAACACGATCTGGGCAACGGGTTGGCGCTGGTGTTTGCGCGCGATCCTCTTGCCCCGGCGCAGTGCGCCCTGGAGATCGCCCGCGCGCTGCGGGAACGGCATCCACATCTGCAACTGCGCATGGGTATTCACAGCGGCCCCGTCGCGCGCGAGGGAAGCGGCGAAACGGAGAATGTAGCGGGCGGCGGCATCAATATCGCGCAGCGGGTGATGGACTGCGGCGATGCGGGGCATATTCTGGTTTCTCGTAACAGCGCCGAAATGCTGTGCCAGTTTGCCGCGTGGACGGAGGCGCTGCACGACCTGGGCGAGTGTGAAGTCAAGCATGGGGTTCGTCTTCGCCTGTTCAGCCTTGCCACAGCCGATGTCGGCAACCCGAAACGTCCACAAAGATTAAATTTCCTGCCGCCAACAGTGAGAACGCCGAACCTTTCAACCGCGTCAACCGAGACGATGGAGCCTATCGGCGGCGCGGTTCCACTCAACTCGCGCTTCTATATCGAGCGGCCTACGGATGCGGAGTTTCAAGTTGCTCTGGCGCGGCAGGACAGCATCGTTCTGGTGAAGGGCGCGCGGCAGGTCGGAAAGACAAGCCTGCTGGCGCGCGGACTACAGCAGGCGCGCCGAAATGGGCAACAGAGTGGTGCTGACCGACTTCCAGAAACTCAGCGCCGCCCATCTGGAAACTTCCGACGCCTTCTTCTTTGCCCTCGCGCACCTGATTGCCGACCAACTGGATATGGACGTTTCTCCCGGTCAGGTATGGAGCGCCGATCGCGCGCCCGGAGCCAATTTCGAGCGGTTTCTACGGCGCGAAGTGCTGAACAAAATTCAAACTCCCGTCGTATGGGGGCTGGATGAGGTAGACCGGCTGTTTACGTGTCCGTTCGGCGGCGATGTGTTCGCGCTCTTTCGCTCCTGGCACAACGAGCGCTCTCTCGATCCGACCGGCCCCTGGCGGCGGCTGACACTTGCCATTACCTACGCCACCGAAGCCTATCTGTTCATCACCGACCTGAACCAATCGCCCTTCAATGTCGGAACCCGGCTGGCGCTATCCGACTTCACCCCGGAGCAGGTAGCGGAACTGAATGTCCGTTGCGGTTCCCCACTCCGCAACGCCTCCGAAGAGAATCGCTGCTATGATCTGGTGGGCGGGCATCCTTACCTTGTACGGCGGGGATTGCATGAGATGGCGACGCGCCCTCTGTCCCTGAACGCTTTCGAGACACAGGCAGAGCAAGACGAAGGGTTGTTCGGGGATCACCTGCGACGCATCCTTGCCCTGCTCACCCGTGACCCTGAACTGTGCGCCGTAGTGCGCGACGCGCCGCGCGGCAAGGCCTCTCCATCGCGGGAGAATTTCCATCGTCTGCGCAGCGCGGGCATTATGGTCGGTGATTCTCCCGCCGACATGCGCCCCCGCTGCCGCCTCTATACCCGCTACCTCACCACCCATCTTTTATGATCTTAACCAGATTCATGCGCCTTGCATACCTAAAAGCATGAAAATACGCGCCTCCCCTTCTCCCAGGCATTTTTGGGAGAAGGGGCCGGGGGTTGAGGGCTACTACACAAAAGGAAAATCCGCATGGAGAAACAGCCGTTCGATATTGAGGAAGCCCTGCGCCGTATTCCGCCCGCGCTTGCGCCCTTTCCCAGAGCCGCCCTGTTCGCGCTTTCCGAAGAGGGACACAGCACGGCGTTTGAAATTCTTGTCGCCTGTATTTTATCCATTCGCACACTGGATGAGGACACGCTCGCGGACTCGCGCCGCCTGTTTGCCCGCGCCCATACTGCCGCGCAGATGGCTACGCTTTCCGTTGAGGAACTGGACGAACTTATTTCACGCTGCACGTTTCACGAGAATAAAGCGCATCAACTGAAAACCATTGCCGCCACGATTGTTGAGGAACACGGCGGGCAATTGCCCTGCAACCGCGATGTGATGCTGAATTTTTCCGGCGTCGGCCCCAAGTGCGCCAATCTTGTGATGGGCATCGCGTGTGACGAGCCGTTTATTGGCGTGGACATTCACGTTCACCGCGTCACCAATCGCTGGGGGTATGCGCAGACGAAAACGCCCGAAGCCACTCTCGCCGCGCTGGAGTCGAAACTCCCCCGTCAGCATTGGATTGATCTCAACCGCCTGCTCATGCCGTTCGGCAAATTCATCTGCACCGGCCCGCGCCCCCACTGCTCAACTTGCCCCCTGCTGGAAATGTGTCCGCAAATCGGCGTGACTACACACCAATAAAGCAGGCGGGAGAAATCCCGCCTGCTCACCCGATGGGTTATCAAAAAGCTGTCGCAAACCATTTTCAGAATGAAGGCGCGTGAAGCCCGCGTTACAAACGCTATTGCGTGGCGAAGGCGGTGAAATACACTTTCAGAACCGTTTCCTTGCCGCCCTCTTTCGCGTCTTTCTCGTCGGCTTCCTCATCCTTGTCTTTGTCTTTGGGTTCGGCGGCTTCCAGGGCTTCGTTGACTTTTTTCTTCAACTCCTCTTTCAATGCTTCACGGTCTTTGGGTTTGGCGATTTCGGCCAGCGTCTTGGTGCTTAACACGCTCAGAATAGCGTCCCGCATCGGGGCCGCTTCTTCCTTGCCCTGCTCCTCGGTCAGCCCTTTTTTCAATCCCAGTGAGATTTGCGCCCGGAGATAGTGGTCGCCGCTCCCATTCAGATTTACCAGAAACTCATCGAGAGGCAGCGAGATTCCCATCTCCTGCTTCACTTTCTCTTTTTTCCCCTTGTGCTTTTTGCCCCCACCCATCACGCTTTTACCCACCAATAGCGCGACCACCAAAACCACCACGCCTATAATCATGGGCAGGGGCAGTTTCTTTTTCTTCGCGCCCTCGCCCTTTTCGTCCGTTTTTTCCGCTTTTGCTGACATAAAATTTATTCCTTTTAAGGACAGGTTGTTAGTTGTTAGTTGTTAGGTTGTTAGTTGTTGTTAAACCGTTACTTGTCGCATTTCTCTGAACACCTAACAACCTAACAACTAACAATTAACAACCTACCTCTCCTGTATCCGCCGTATTTCCTGTCGGCGCAGGGCTTCCGCGTCGCGCTGCGCGTCGGTTTTCAACACCACGATGTCTACGCGGCGGTTCTGCGCCCGGTGTTCTTCCGTATCATTGTCGGCAAGCGGGCGCGTATCCGCATAGCCCGCGCACGTAAACCGTTGCGATGGCAGCGCGTTCGTATCTTCGGTGAAATGCCGCAAGATCGCGCCCGCCCGCGCCGTTGACAGTTCCCAATTGGAAGGAAAAGCAGCCGTGTGAATGGGCAGGTCGCACGTATGTCCCTCCACCTGTATAGCGTTGGGCATTGTTTTCAACAACTGCGCCACATGGTCGAGCAGCGCGCCGCTTTCGGTTTTCAGCGTTGCCGAACCCCGCTCAAACAGCAGGCCATCCGAAAGCAGCGAAATCGTCACTCCCTGCGCGTCCGACCGGACGCGAACGATTTTGCTCTTACCCTGTTGTTCCACAAATTTCTGTAATTCTGCCATCGCGTCCTGATATTTGCGGTATTCCGCCCCGGAAAGATTTCCGGACGACCTGCCGACGGAACCGTCCTTCAAAATGCCGGTTCCTCCCGGCGTGACGCTGCCGAACCCGCTGCGCACGGATGTCGCCAGCGCGCTGAATTTGCCCCGGCTCATCACGGACATGGAATACAGCATTAAAAAGAACGCCGTCAGGAGGGTAATCATGTCGGCGTAAGTCAGCAGCCATCGGTCCAGATTCTGGTGGCTGTCGGGCGTGTGTTGGTGTCTTTTCATGGTAGATGGGTAGATGGGTAGATAGGTAGATAGGTAGATAGGTAGATGGGTAGTTGTATGGTCTACCTATCTACTTACCTACTTATCTACCCATCTACCTTGTAATTACCGCGCTTCCCACGCTCGGCACGGTTTGGCGCAGGCGGGGGGCGAGAAACGATTTTAGTTTTTCGTCGACCATGCGGGGGTTGTCGCCCGCTTGAATGGCTAAGATGCCCTCGATCATCACTTCGCGAATGGCGACCTCTTCCTGCGAACGGGCTTTCAGTTTGTTGGCAAGCGGCAGAAACAGCAGATTCGCGCTGGACACGCCATACAGCGTGGCGATAAACGCGCCCGCGATTAATGGCCCCATTTTGCCCGGATCGCTCAGGTTCGCCAGCATGTGAATCAGGCCCATGACCGTGCCGATGATGCCGAGCGTGGGGGCAAATCCGCCGAGCGTGATAAAAATACTCTCCCCCGTTTTGTGGCGCGACTGTAAAAAGTGCAGTTCCGTTTCCAGAATGTCGCGGACGGTTTCCGGGTCTGTGCCGTCAATGGCGAGCCGAATGCCCTTTTGCAAAAAGGCGTCGTCCACGCGCTTCGCTTCGGCTTCCAGAACCAACATGCCTTCGCGCCGCGCCCGTTCCGCAAAGCGCACCAATAGCCGAATCACTTCAGCCGGATCGTGCGCCGAGTCGTCGAACGCCCGCTTGAGAACGTCCGGCAGGCCCATAATCTGGTTCATGCGAAAACTGATGGTCGCCGCGCCCAACGTGCCGCCAAATACCAGCAGCGCGGCGGGAATGTTGATGAGCGCGCGAACGTCGCCGCCCTCCATCAGCAGCGATCCGACCAGCGCGCCCCACGCCACCAGCAGACCGATAACGGTTGCGAAATCCATGTTTGCGTACACTCCTGAAAGGCCCGGATAAGAGATGAGGAAAATGACTTTTCATCGTAACCCTGTGAAGGTTGCGTATGGCTTGGAAAGAAGGGACGAAAACAAATATTCTACTCAAGCGGGCCTGATATTATTTCGGTACTTTTAAGGAAACGCTGTAGTACGGATTACGAAATCGTGACATACTAAAGACAGCGACGCCGGATTGGGGCAAGTGGTTCGTAAGGCATTGCCACCAATGTAGGCGCTGAACGGAAACAACTCACTTTATGTGAGGGACTATAAATTCAATGCGCTTATCTCTTCGTCAAGTAATGGACAAATCAGTATAACATTGGACAATCGCGCTGCCCCGGCATATAAAATGCCGGTTATTAGGCCTGCGGCCAACCGTCCTGCCGACTGAGGATTGTGCAATGTTCAAATGGTTTGTCCATAAGCATTGTAGAATTGCTGATAAAGGCAGGATAGGGATGGCAGAAATAGTTAAAGTTGGAGATTATGACGCGAGCAATCTTGCTTCTATCGCCTTTCATTTCGGCAAGAAAGGCGACGACGCGCCCGTTCTGGCTCTGCTGGAACAGGGAGCCGACCCGAAATACAGTTGACCGTTTTGGGTTTACGGCTCTGCATCGCGCGGCGCGGTTCGACCGCCAAGACGTAATTCGCGCTTTGCTAAACGCCGGGGCGGACCCGAACCACGCCACAAAATCGGGCGCGACACCTCTGATGAACGCGGAAAGCGGCGCGACAGCCCGCCTGCTGCCTGGGAGCCGGCGCCAATGTGAACGCCGTCACGATTCTCAACAGGATGGGATTGCCTGTGGGAAAAACCGCGCTGATATATGCGGCAGTACAGGGCAATGTGGTAGTGGCTGCCGTCTTGATCGAACACGGGGCGGACATGCGCCTGCGCGATGAAGAAGGCGGCAATGCGCTGATGCTGGCGACATGGAGCGTAAAGAGCGATATGGTACGCCTGCTTCTGGAGGCAGGCGCGGACGTGGGGTTAGCAGAAGCCGCGCTGCTCAATGACTGCGACCAGGCGCAGGCGCTTCTTGCTGCCGGAGCCGACCTGAATCTGGAGGAGATGACGAATGCGTTGTTATGGGCTGCTGTCGGCGGCCATACAGACATGGTCAGGATTTTGCTGGATAACGGCGCTCCAGTTGATGCTGCCGATCATCACGGTAGGACCGCGCTGATACAGGCGGCTTTGTATGGGTGGGTTGCTGTAATGCGCTTGCTTCTGGAACAGGGAGCCGCCCCGAACGCCGCCAGTCACAACGGCGCAACCGCGCTGACCGCAAGCGTCCAATCGAGTACCCGGAGCAATCGTGAAGCCGTCGCGCTGCTGTTGACGCATGGGGCGCAGGCAAATGTTTGCAGTCGAAGTGGATGGACGCCTCTCATGCTAGCCTGTTTGTGGGGCGAGGCAGAGGTTGTAAAGTTGCTGCTTCAGCATGGAGCCGATGCCAACACCTTTACCGACGCTGAAATCATGGCGAGAGAAGAGGGCTGTTCTGCTTCTAACGCCCTGATGATGGCTACAGCAAACGGCCACATAGAGGCGGTGAAACTGCTGCTTCAATATGGGGCCGATCCACTCGCGCAAAACAGCGAAGGCGATACCGCTCTGAATACCGCCCAACGTAGCGTTCTGCGCAAACATAAGCAGGCGGAAATACAGGAAATCCTGCCCCTGCTTCAAGCAAACGTACAAAAAGTAGCCAGTAGTCAGTAGTTGTCATGCTCATTGCTTCCACGATGGGACAGGCTTTGAGTAATGCGGCAACGACTACTGACTACTGGCTACTGATTAGTGATTACCTCTTCAAGTTAATCACTTCCTGAAGCAGGTCGTCAATGGTGGTGATGATCTTCGTGTTGGCCTGGAAGCCGCGCTGCGTGACGATCAGGTTCGTGAACTCCGTAGACAGGTCTACGTTGGACATTTCCACGTAGCCGGTATTGATCTTGCCCCGGCCCTGCGCGTTCGCCGGACCCACTTGCGCCAGACCGGAGTTGCTCGACTCCTTGAACTGGTTGCCGCCGACTTTCTCCAGACCCGCAGGGTTGGAAAAGCTGGCAATGGCGACCTGTCCCAGACTGCGCGACTGGCCGTTGGTGAAAATACCGGTAATCAGGCCCTCGGCGGAAATGGTGAAACTTTGCAGCGTACCGACCGGGAAGCCGTCCTGCACTGTCGCCGCCACGCTGGAATCGCCGGCAAGCTGCGTCAGGGTTCCAAAATCCATCGTCATATTGATGGGCGAGGCTCCGGGCGTGGGCGGCGTCAGGCTCAGGCTCTGCTTGGCCTTATCCAGCAGGTTGCCATTGCTGTCGAAGTACAGGGGGTTGTTGCCCGTATCCGCGCTCGAAGCCACCGGCTGGCCGTTTTCCGTTGCTTTCCATGACCACTGGCCTGCCGCCGAAGCCGGGGCGCCGGTTCCCACCAGATCGCGCGTGAACTTGAAGTTGAGCAGATGGCTGACGCCCAGACTGTCGTACACTTTCAGCGATGTGCTCCATACGGGGGGGCTTCCCGTTTGTCCGTCTGTTTTGCCCGTCGCGCTTGACAATCCTGCCGCGTTGCCGGTCAGTCCTCCCGGGTTGAGTTTCAGCGTGAAATTGGGCGCGCCGTTTGCGCCATTCACAACCGTCGTGGCTGGCAGCGTTGTGGTGACATAAGCGCCGGTCGCGGTGTTGAACACGACATTGAACGGACTGCCCGTAACGTTGGTGCCGTCAATGTTGACGCCCGCGTTCCATGTATCGTTGCCGCCTGAAGTGGTTTTACCCGACAGAGTCAGGGTCAACGTATGGGCGTTGCCAAGCGAGTCGTAGGCGGTCGTATTAATGGTAGTCGGATCATCCTTGACGTTGCCGGTGAACGCGCTCTGCGTGGATTGCAGCGCGGAACTGGCGTCCAGATTGCCCTGTAGCGTGGACTGCGTTGTCTGCTTGACGGACGTGAGCGTTCCTACGGGTATTTTCAGGACGCTGTTGTTGGTAATCTGCGTCGTGGTATCAATTGCGCCGTTCTGATCGGCGACATAGCCCAGCAGTTTGAGGCCGTTGGCTGGATTGACCAACACGCCGTCGCTGTCCAGATCGAAAGAGCCGTCGCGGCTGTACGACACGTCCGAGCCGGAACCGACGAGGAAAAAGCCGTTGCCCTAAATCGCCATGTCGGTCAGTTTGCCCGTTGTTTGCAGGTTGCCCTGCGTTTGCAGCGTGTCTACCGCGCCCAGGGCGACGCCCAACCCGATTTGCGCGGGGTTCTGCCCGCCAACGCTGTCCGTAGGGGCGGTGGAAGCGCGGAGGGTTTGCGAAAGCTGATCCTCAAATGAGACGCGCCCCGCTTTGAACCCGACCGTATTGACGTTGGCGATGTTGTTGCCGATAACGTCGAGTTTGGTCTGATGCACCTGCAAGCCGCTGACGCCCGAAAACATAGCCTGTAACATGAGCCTTAACCTCCATGTAGAAAGAGCGTCCCGGCTTTTCCCTGTCCGCAGTTATGGGAACAGGAGAGCCGTATCGCGCTCAAAGAGAGAGTGGTAGCTTTCTCCTCAATCAATCGGAGAAAGCGCGGCAGGCTCCCGATCCCCGAAGGGTACGGACCAGCCTGAAAAGTTATGCGATCACCGCGCTGTCAATGTTGGTGAACACGTTCTGCTTGAGATTGTCTTTGTCCACAACGGTGACGACGGTCCGGTTTTTGACGCTGACGACAAGCGCCATGTCGTCCATTAACACCAGCGCGTCTTTGCTGCCTTTGGCCGCCGCCCGCCCGACTGCCGATTGCAGACGCGCGATATGGTCGGGTTGCAGCGCGATATGGCGCGACTGCAAACGAGTCTGCGCGTGCGCGGAAAAGCGAATCGCGTCCGCATCCGCAGCGGGCAGACCGGACTCGCCGGACGCGATTCCCTGCCGCGTTCGCAGCAGTTCGGCAAAAGAGGGCGCGTTCGCGCCAGTTCCGGCGTTTGTTTGATTGCCCGCTTCCGGCTGTCGGTTGGCGCGTTTCGTGGTATCAACACGATTTGTCTGCGCCGGGATGGGCGCGTTTGTGATGCGCGTTGGATCGGGCATGAAACACCTCTGCCTGTCGGCTATTTATCTACTTGATTTACCTGATCCAGCAGCAGGGTTGTCTTATTGGCGTCGTCAAGCGTGAGATGAACGCCATCCGAATCCCAGCGCACGGACGTGACGGTTCCGCTGACACCCTGATTTGCGCCGGAACTGACGACGGAACCATGCACGGTTTTGCCGAGCAATTGCGCCGCCTGTGACTGCGTCTGGCTGCTTTGCAGGTTATCCACGCCCTGCACCGTAGAGAATTGGGCGAGCTGCGCCAGAAATTGCGATTGATCCTGCGGATTGGTTGGGTCCTGGTTGCTGAGTTGCGTGGTCATCAGTTTGAGAAAATCCGCCTGGTTCAGGGTATTTTGCGCCAACTGCGCGGATAAACCACTGCCGGTCGTGGCAGTCGTGTCCCGCGTGGGAAGAATGGAATGTATGGACATGGATTGGGTTCTTTCTTCAGGTTGATGTTATGCGCGGCAATCTAATCGGGAGTCGGACAGGGCGGCGCGGGACGCAAGGGCGGCAGGCGCGGCGAGGGGTACGGCTTCCACTTGCGGCGCGGTTCGCCGTCCATAGCCGGACTGCCATGCCGCGCCGTCCTGCGCCCCGGCAGTTTGCCAGTTACGCTGCCCGGAAAAAGCGGCGGAATTGTCGCCGAGCATGTTAGGCGTGACCGTCACTTCTAACGATTGAACGCGCAGACCGCGCGCTTCCAATCCGGCGCGAAGATGCTCCTTCGCGCCCTCCATCACCTGCTGCACCTGCGCGGACTCCACCGCGATACGCGCCACAATGCCGTCCTGATGCGCGGCAATCGTCACCTGTACGCTGCCCAGATTGTGCGGGTTCAGGCGCAGGCGCATTTCGCCGCTGTCATTCGTCAGTCGCATGGTTTCCAGATGGCGCGTGACCTGTTCCACGACATGCGCGCGGTCTATTGGACTGCTGTTCCCCGAAGAAGCGGATTGCGCGGGGGCGGCAGCGTCTTCGGAAGCGCGGGTTATGGCAAAGGACGCGGACGAGGCGGCGTCTGCCGTTTTCGCGCTTCGGGTTTCAGCGGCAAAGGCCGGTTCATTGCCAGACGATTGCGAGTCGTCCTGCCCATTCTGTTCCCCGGCATCGCTGTTGGCAAGCGTGGAAGCCTGCGCAAAGGAGGCGAAATTATTTCCCCCCGCGATTCCATTCTCCCCTTGAGAACTGGACGCTGATGAGGAAACGGGAAGGTTAAGTCCGGGCGTACCCGTCAGGCCATGCAGCGCCTGCGCAGCCACACCCGTTTTCCCCGCGCTGTTGAGATCGGCAGAAGCAAGCGTAAGGGGGGTGGCAGTTTGTATTGTTGCTGTAGGGGCCGTTGGCGCAGGCGTTCCCGATTGCGTTACGTTTCCAGCGACAGAAACGCCGGACTGCGCGGCAAGCGAATTACCGGCGACAAAGCGCGTCGCCGGAGTGGAAGCGCCCTGCGCAGCGTCAATTTGTGGCTCGACGCTATTCTGCGGCCCAACTTTCGCGGTCCCGGTTTGCGTCGCATCTTCGACAACTGAAGGAGCGGTTTTAGCGTTGCTCAGTGTCAGCAATCGTTCGATACCCCCCAGATTTTGCTTGCCGGACGGCTGCGCGAACTGGTTTCCCTGTTCCGAAGCGGCTGTTTGTTCCGCGTCAGTGGACGCCTGCACTGTGTTTTTCGCGCCTGTATCTGTCGCCCCGGTCGTCATTGGCGCGTCGGTTTTTGCAATTGTCGGAGCGGCCACCTTCGGCGTTTGCGAGTTGCCGGACGGTGAAATGATTGGGAGTTGGATCGTGCCGGAAGCGACCGGTTGCGTGACTATCGCCGCGTTTGCTGCGCCTGGATTGTTCTGCGCCCCCGCTTCAGCAATCGGAAGGGCAACAGTATTCCGGTTTTGCGGCGTAATCGTGTTGAGGCCCGCTCCGCCGGACACATTGGGCGTAGTGACGGCGGCAGGATTGGCGTTTGCGTTCGCCACTGATGGAACAGGGGGCGTCAAAGCGGACGGCAATTGAGAAGCAAGCGGGGAAGCGTTGTCTACTCCCGGCGTCGCGTTCAATGCGGCGCGAGTCCATAGCAACGGTGGGGATAAGGGGGGTAACGGTTGGCAGCGTGGGCTTGGCATTCGCCGCGTTCGCTCCTGCCACTTGCGGAATAGCGACGGCTGTAGTTGCCGAAGCGGGTTTATCATTTGCCGGTACAACCGCTATAACCTGAGTATTGCCCGAAGGCGCGACAGTCGTAACCGGCGTGGCAGTCGGTATCGCTGCTGTCGGCGTGACAGTAAGCCCCGCCAGAAACGCGGGCGCGTTTAGCGCATCCGGCGTCAACGGCGCTATGGCAGCAGGAGTGGGAGCCGCCGCCTTGTCCGTTCGGGTTCTCTTATCGTTGTCCTCAGAATCGTCGCTTTTGCCGGAAGCTTCCTCAGAAGATTCCGCGTCACGGGTTCTGGTCGCTGCTTCTGAGGCGGATGCGGACGTTTCGGGCGCGTTCGCAGCATCGTCGGCGGATTGGGGTTCCTGCGTGTCTGCCGCATTATCCGGCAGGCGCGATAGCGGACGACGCGCGGTTTTATCCGACTCGAATTGGGACCGCCGCTCATTCAGACGGGACGCGAACGAGAGCGCGTTATCCGGTTCGCGTCCGGCTTCAGGACTGGCGGCAGGCGGGCTGTCGTTGTTGTCGGCGCAGACTGGAAACAGGGACAATGCGGAAGTGGAAGATACCATCGGGATTACCTCCTTTCGTTGAATTCGGTGTTCCAAAAACTACCGTTCTGATTGTCGGTAATGGGCAATGGCTTCTGCACGTATATTTACAGACTGCCATGCCGGATGTTTTCAATCTCTGGCAGCGTTCTGGAAAACGAGCAGGAGTTCCGGCAAACAGGGGAGAATAGCACAACGTGAAACCAATCAACCATTTACATAATCTATGCGCAAGTCAGCCCGCCTTCCAGAAGGTTCGCGCCGCGCCTTTGCGAGCAACCCTGCGGATACTGACCGCCGCATGGCTACTGGCCTGCATCGCCACGCTTCCCACCCACGCCCAGGCCCCGAACATCCAACGCCCTTCCTCATCCCTCATCCCTCATCCCTCATCCCTGACTGCCCCCACCGGCATTGTCCATTCGCAGAAACTGGCCTCCGGCGTTCCGATGGGCGGCATCGGGGCCGGCGCGTTTCAACTGCTTACGGATGGAACGGTTTCGGGCGCGACGCTTGCCAACAACTGGTCCCATCCCGGCGGCGACGCTCCGGGCTGTTTCGGCGCGGTATGGGCGCAGGCAAATGGACGCAGTTCGGCGCGCGTGTCTGACCCTGAACACCACGTACCATCTGCCAAACATTGCCAATCTGGATTACGACGGGCTGTTCCCACAGGCGCGGCTCGCCTTTCTCGACCCCGCCCTGCCTGTTTCCGTTTCGCTGCTGGCGTTTTCGCCCCTTGTGCCATTCGACCTGAAAAACTCCTCGTTTCCGGGCGCGGCGATGGTGATGCGCGTTAAAAATCCGAGTACGGCTGTAATGGAGGTCAGTGTAGCCCTTGCCTGGGAAAGCCTGCTGCTCCAACCCGATGGCACAAGCGGGCAGGCGGCAATTATCCCCAGTGGCGAAGGTTTTTTCGGGGCGCGGCTCACCGGCAGTGACCCGGATGCCGAAATGACGCTGCTGGCCTATCCCGCCCGGGCGCAGGCCACTGTCACCGCCGCCTTATGGAACGCGGGGGATACGCAGCCTGCCTGGTGGAACCAGTTTTCACAGGAGGGCAGCGTCCCCAATGCCGCTCCCGGCATGACGCTCCGCGCAACTCGCCCCGCCGCAGTGGTGGCTGCGCGGCTCACGCTGAAACCCGGCGAAACAGCAGAAATCCCCTTTGCCATCTGCTGGCATTTGAAACATCTGCGTACTCCGGGCGGCGAAGACGTAGGACACTACTACGAGATTCCCTTCGCCAACGCGCAGGACGCGGCGCGGCAACTGCTGGAGGATTGGCGCAGTTTGTACGGACTTACCGAAGAGTGGCAAAAGCGGCTGATGTTTTCTAATTTACCCGGCTGGCAGGCGCGGAGTATCATCAATGCCGCCGCGCCCCTGATAACCAATACCGTGCATACGCGGGATGGCCGATTCGCCTTTGTGGGAACCATTGGAAACTTGCCTCCGAAACGAACGCAACGGCCCCTATCAAATGCTTCCGTACCGGTCGCTGCAATTTCCGGCAGCGCGTGGACAAACGAGCGGGATGAGACGCGGGCGCATCAGGCCGCGCAAACCCTGCTGCTCACCCTCTTTCCCCAACTGGCGGCGCAGGAGTTGGAGCAGTTTGCCCCCACGCAGGACAGCAGGGGACAGGTGATTCCGCCCGCAGGTGAGGATTGGTCACGCCGTCTCGGTCCGCCCAATCCTCCCCGCGCTCCCCTGGTGCCAACCGCAGATACCCTGCTTTCCAACCTGACCCCGGAAAAACCGAACGCGACACGCGCGGGCGCAACCCCTCCAGGCAAACAAACCCGTTCCCCCCATCCAACCGGTTCCACTGTCGCGCCAAAAGGTGCTACTACGCCCTCGACCTCCACGCCGTCGGCCCCGCCGCCCTCTCCTGCTCTTGCTCCGCTCGAAGCCACCGCCGCGTATGTGCTGCAATGGACGCAGTTCGCGCTCTGGACCGGCGACACCGATTTTCTCAAACTGCATTATCCCACGCTACGCCTCGCCCTCCGCGCCCTGCTCACGGCACAGGAAGAAGAGGAGAAAAGGAGAAAAGGAGAAAAGGAGACAGAAGACATTCAATCGAAAATCGAAAATCGAAAATCGAAAATAAATTCATCCTTCATCCTTCATCCTTCATCCTTTACAACCTGGCTGGCTGCGCTGCGCGGAGGGGCGGTTCTGGCTCGGATGGGCGGCGAGGAGGGGCTGGCGCGGGAGTGTGACGCGGCTTTCAAAGCCGGCAGCGCGCGCCTGGAAGCGCGGCATTGGAACGGGGAGTTTTACGCGGAGAATGTTATGCCGGAAACGCAGTCCGAGCGGCAGCATGTCGTTTTACCCGCAGATGTTTGCGCATCGGATCAACTCTGGGGACAATGGCTGGCGTATCAACTGGATTTAGGCCCGCTTCTGCCCCCCACGCATTTGACCCGCGCCGCGCAAAGCCTGCAACAGCGCAACGACTCCCCCGCTCTTTCCACATCTCTGCCACCCTGGCAAATTCGCGCGGATGGCGCATTTCCCTCAGAGGCCGACTCGCGTGATTGCCTGTTGCCCGCGTCCACGCTTGCCGACGCCACGCTCAATATCTGGCAGGATCAGCCCGAAGTGGGCGTAAACCTGCTCCGCCGCCTTGATGAAGCCCGCCTTACCGTCCTGCGCTCGCCCAGGCAATATCCAATGCGAGTATCAGAAGGAAGAAAAGGAGAAAAGGAGAGACAATCGACAATCAGACAATCCGACAATCGACAATGGATCTCATCCCTCATCCTTCATCCTTCATTCTTAGCCGTCGCTTCCGATTGGAACGTGTTGTACGCGCTGCAAGGGTTCGCGCTGGATGTTAATGCGGGGCGCATGACGCTTGCGCCCAATATTCCGGGGACATGGCGCAGTTTCATTGCGCCGATTTTCGCGCCCTCGTTTTGGGGACGCATGGAATATCGCCCTACCGCGCGTGGCGGCGTTACCACATTCCGACTGGATCGCCTGATTGGATTTATGGCGTCGCCCGCGCTGCAATCTCTGCGTAACCGCGCCGAACTGACACTGAATACCCTGCGCGTTCAAGGCCCGCCCCACCGCGAAAACAATGCCCTGCCCGCCACCTTCACCGCTCATGCCAGCGTCGGCACAAAGGCCATCGGCAGCCGCAGCGTTCTGGACAAAGACGGCCTTGTCACCCTGACCTTCGACTCGCCCCTTACGCTGACAGCGGGGGATCGCCTCGAAGTGGATATACATTAGGAAGGGGAAAGGGATAAGTCGTAAGAGATAAGAAAATATTGTCGGAAGCAGGAATATGGAGGAGATGGGCAGAATACTATGCGGCAGATAGTGTAAGATGAGGGAGAAACCATTCTCACTCGTCCTTTCTCATACTTCTCGGAGGAGAACAAACCATGGCAAGCCGATATTCCGCTTCCAAAATGAAGACCGGCGGCGTTTTGCTGCTGGCGCTGCCAGTCATCGGGTTGGCTGCGCTGGCATTGGCGCAGGACAACAAGCCCGCCCCGAAACCGGACGCGCCCGCAAAGCAAACGGCAGCGCAAAAATACAAGAACATCAAAGTTCTCAAAGACCTGCCTGCCGATCAGTTAGGCCCGCTGATGCACCAGTACAACACGGCTCTGAACGTGAAGTGCAATTTCTGCCACGTTGTCAACGCCGAACACAACGCCTGGGACAAAGACGACGTTCCGATGAAAGCCGTCGCCCGCCAGATGATCGGCGTCGTCAACGACCTCAACGCGCACCAGAAATCGCTCAATGGCCGCGCCACCTGCTACATGTGCCATCAGGGCCACCCCGAACCCGTTACGTCCGTGCCGCCCCCTACCGCGCCAGCAGAAAAGAAATAGAAAAGGAGAAAAGGAGAAGAGGAGAATTAGGAACCGCGCCTACTCCTTTTCTCCTCTCCTTCTCCGTTTTCTTCCCCTACGCAATCGGCACTTCGGCGGCGAGATAGGCGTCACGGAGAGCGGCGCGGACGCGCATTTGTTCTTGCAGCAGGGTCGCGGGTTCGGTGCAAACGGTGACGCGGATGGTGACGGACGCGGCGGTGAAGGCGGTAATACCCTGTACGCTCGGCGCGGATTGGAGGGTATGGCCGGGCTGCGCGTATAGTTTCTCGCCGGTTTTATTGGAGATTTCCACTACCCTGTTCAGGTCGGCGGTGGCGGCGACGATTTACCTCAATGAAGTCCTGAATGGCATGGCGAGACAAGTTTGTCACCGTGCCGATGTCGCCGTTGGACAGCAGGTGCGTTTTGCCGTTGGTGTCCAGCAGGCGCGTGACGCGCATCCCCAGTTCCTGAACTTCGCCCGTGATCGTGCCGACATTGACGGTTTCCCCCACCGCGTACAGGTTGTCCACCACAATAAAGAAGCCCGAAATCACGTCCTTGAACAGCTTTTGCGCCCCCAATCCGACGGCGATACCCACCACGCTTGCCGATGTGATAAACGGCAGAATGGGGATTCCCACCGCGCCGAGCAGAAGGATGCCGAGGACGAAGAACAGCACGTACCCGACCACGCTTTTACTCAAGCCTTGCAGCGTCTGCACTCGCCCCGCCCGCTCTTCCGAAATGCCCATGCGAACGTCGTGCGCCATCACATGCGCCAGCAACCCGTCAATCACGCGGTACAAAGCCGCCCGGACGACCATGTACGCGATGAAAATCCCGACAATCTGTATCCCGCTATGAATAATGTCTCTGGCCGTCTCGTGCCAGAAATCTATCCAGAACGCAAGCGTAAACACTTTATCCGACATACACGCTCCCCGCATAAACATGATTAATGTCTGGATTACGAAAAACGGTTTGCAGCTACTGCTCTTGCGAGGGCCTGCTGCAAACCGTTTTTCTTGACAGAGCAAGCACAAACAGGCGGATGATTTCCGTCTATTTCATGGGCGGCGGCTGGTCTTTCGGCTCTTCATCGCGTGATTTCGCCTGTAACTTCGCTGCTTGCGTCGGGTCGCCGATGTGCATAGTATCGTAAGCCTGCTGCGAACTGGTAAACGGCCCGATGCCCACGTGTCCGTGCCAGTCGCCCTGCGTCAGCATGGGATTGGGCAGGTCGGTTTCCTGTTCGCGCTTCGCGATATGGGCTTCCATGCGGGCGCGGAGGTCGGCTACTATTTCAGGATGTTGTTCCGCGATGTTATTGTTTTCGGCGGGGTCGGCTTTCAGGTCGTAGAGTTCCACCATCGGCTTGAAGTGGAAATCGGGTTCAAGCGCAAGGATGAGTTTGTAATCCGGGGTTCGCCAGCCGTGCTTGCGCATCCACGTACATTCCGTAATGTAAAACTCGGTTTCGCGTTCGCCCTGTTCGCCGTTTACCAGAGGCAGCAGGCTTTTGCCGTCGAAGTCAAGGTCTGTGCCGGTTCCAAAAATATCTTGCGGGCTGATTCCGATAAGTTCCAGCAGGGTCGGCACGAGGTCTTTGTGCTGATTGTACTCGGACACGCGCTTGCCGGCGGGAACCTTGCCCGGATAGCGGATAATCAGCGGAACGTGCAGCGTGTTGTCATAGATGCCGTGATGATCGAACCAGCACTCGTGGTCGTACAGCGTTTCGCCGTGATCCCCGTTCAACACCACAATGGTTTCGTCCACAATGCCATGCGCTTCCAGAGCCGTGAAAATGGATTGAATACAGGCGTCCATGTAGGCAATCGCGCCGTCGTATTGCGCAATCACGTAATCCTTATCCGAAATCCCGGGCGGCATCCAGCTGGCGAAAAAGTCCCGAAACGGCTTGAACGCCATCACGGGTTCCATGCTTTTGTTGTTCGGGTCGGTTTCGTTGCCGTGATAGAACATGCGCTCGTAGGGCGCGGGCGGCAGATACGGCGCGTGAGGGTCCATGTGCCGCAGGAACAGGAAGAACGGCTTGCCTTCCGTTTTTTGTTCGCCCACAAGCCTATCGAGTTCCGGTAGGGCTACGTCGTTGAGGGTTTGCGCTTTGGGGCTGCGGCCCTCGTTCCAGCTTCCCCAGCCGGGATAGTCCATGTACTTGTCGAAGCCGCGTGACGCGGGATTGCCCGTGAAGCCGACGCAGGTGGTGTTATAGCCCGTGTCGCGCAGGATTTCGGGAAGCGTGCTTACCTCTTTGCGCAATCCGCCCCGGTGCCGCAGCGCGACAACCTGCGTGGTAAAGCAATCCATGCCGGTCAGCATGGAGGAATACGCGCTCGTGGTCGGAATGTGGGCGCTGTAGGTACGCTCGAACAGCGCGCCGGATTCGGCGAACTTATCTATGTGCGGCGTCGTCTGGCGATTGTAGCCGTAGCAGCTCATGTGGTCGGCAAGCAGCGAATCAATGCCGAACAGAACGATGTTGGGCAGGGTATCGGGCATAAGAGTATTTGCAACCTCGCAATCGAAATGTAAACCGCAGGAATTAGAATATAACCACGGGGAACACGGGGAAGAACAGGGAAACGCGCGTCCGTGCCGCAAAGTGGCTGTGCTGCGGTTGTTGTGGGAGTATTCTCCAGAGAGGGGGCGTTTCCCTTGCGTATTTTGAAATTGGCGTTAAAAAGTGGGACGGAATTAGATTTTCGATTTCAGATTGGCTGCCATTTGCTGTCACGAACCATAACGGCGCTCGTTCTTGTAGTATAAGGCAGGCATGAAACTTGTATGCCCAACTCAGTATGCGCCCTGACGCGCATACTGCCAAACTTGTATCAAGAGGTGAATTCAATGCGACACAAAACTATAAACTTCCGCGCCGGAACCGGGGCTTTGCTGCCCCTTGCGCTTGCCTGCATAACTGGCGTCTCTCTGGCCGCGCCGTCCATCGTTCACGCGCAGGACAGAGGCCGCGATAGAGGCGGGGACAGACGGGATGATACCCGCGACAGAGGTGGCGACAGGGGAAATGATAGAAGCAATGACCGGGGCAACGCTTACTCGTGACCGTCACGATGTTACCCGCGATGAAGTCCGCCGAACGCGCGACGAAAGCCATGTCCGGTTTACGCACTCTGATGAGGGCCGCCGCTTCGATAACGGCGTGACGCTGCGCCGGGGGGCGACCTATACCGACCATCGTTTCGACGCCTATTTCCCGCATCACTACTACTCCTACCCGCACTACGCGGTGGGCCGGGACTTTGGCCGCACAGTGATTTCGCCGTTTAGCTTCTACGTGGGCATTTTCCCGCCCTACATCGAGCGCAGCGCGGTCATCATTGCCGCGCCCCGCCGCGTGTTCATTGATGTTCCCATCTACACGCGGGGCGAGTACCGGACGTATGGCGAGGGCCGGGACGACTACTATCTGAACCACCGCGAAGACGAACGCTGGCGCGACGACCCGGATTTGAAGCGCGCGGTCTACGACATGGAGGATGCGTTCCGCAACGATGACATCGCGCTATTGGCTCCGCTGACCGATCCCGCCGCCAATATCTCGGTCTTCGCAAAGGGGCGTTACGAGTATTCGCTCAATCCCAACGATTATCTGGACATGACCCGCGACTTCCTGCGCAGCGCGCATACGACGAATTTCAGCGCGTATCGCGTCCACCCGCGAGGGAATGGCGTGTATCAGGTATTCGCCAAACACTCCTATCAGGACCAGAGCGGGGTGAGTCGTACCGTATACCTGTGCGTCGTGCTGGAGCGCGTCAATGACCGCTGGACAATCACGCAGGTAGACACATCCCCCGCCCGCAGTTAAGCGCAAAGCGATCTGTAACGCGGATACCAACAGGATAGCAGTCAAAAGCGGCGGGGAAAGGCATTTGCAAGATTGCCCTTTCCTCGCCGCTTTAATTTTCTTACCGGGGCGGCGAAGCGTAACCGCAACAAGCAACTGCCGATTATAGACGGTTCCTGTCATCATCGGGTGACGCGCTCCATCAAGCCGCCAAACGTTGTAGCCACATTATAGCCAATGCGGATGCCATAAAGCGCGGCATCCAGGTGTTTGGCGTGGAGGTGATGTGACGCTTCCAACCCTAAATCTTCAATGTCGTAATCCCCGGTTTCCACATCAATAATAAGGTGTCAGCAACAGCGTTGATGTCCTGCCCTTCCCGTTCGGCCTTCTGACGCAGCCGCGTTTCTGTTTCCAGTATTAAAGTAATGGTCATTGTCGTCTTGCCTCCTGCCCTCATTATACAGCAATGTGGTGAGTTATATACCGGAACCGCCGCGTATAGTTGCTGCGTCTTGATGACTGCAAAACGCAGTCAATTGCCGTAATGTGGAGGTTACAGGCGTAAACGCGCCTTGTCGCTGCGGAATTGTCCTCTGCAAGCGCTAAATAGAAAAGGAAACGCGAATCGCGCGCGTTCCCTCATCAACCACCGGAGCCAACAGCGGCAATCATACCCATCAACATGAGCCCGGCCAAGCAAGCTCACCTGCCGCCGGAAGCCGGAGCGACACGCAGCGAGGAACGAGCGCAGGGCTGTAGGCGGTCAGGTGTAGCGCCTTGTTGTGCCGCTGTTAATCTGCCTTAATCAACACCTGTTTCTCAGACAGAGACCATCTACTCGGTCTATACGCTGTGTTCCGAATATTTTTGCAAGTCTCTCATATTGTCCGGTTCGTTGTCCCTGCTGAAACCATTGCTCAACAGCTTTGTGAGCATCCTTATTAGCCACAAGCAAGGATATTGAAAACTTATCAATGGCCCCATCTTCAAAAATGGTCTTTGACCATTGACCATTACCGTCCACAGTAACTTCGCCCTCTTTAGGCCAAATTAAACCGTTCACTTCTACGACCAACCATAGATGCAGCCCCGAAGAGAGGTCAGATGCAGAGCCAGAGCATTCGATTCTTCTTGTTACAACCTCATCCGGCTTTGGCTCCTCAATCTTCCCCTGAACCCGATGGATTTGAACCTGAGCCTGAGCAGAAGCCGGGGCATCCTTATTTTTACCCCGTTGAATAAGAGCCACAACTATAGCAGAAGCAGCCCCTACAATTGCGACCCATACAGGAATAGGAATGTTCATGTGAAAGTATCGTCCGATTTAAGAAAAATCATAGCGCAAACTACTGGCCCCGGCATAAAGTTACGCGCATTAGCACAACTTAGAATTCTGCCTCAGAAGCAGGATTCTTTGCGGCACAAGTAGTCATGTATGCGGAAAATACCGCAATGACAGAGGGATTATTCGCCCTCGAACACCATATTCCTGCTTTTGCAGTAAATTTCAAATAATATTTAACCCACAAATTGCGATGGTGATGCGCAATTCTTTTCCTTCGCAGGCGTGTTCACCCCGCTTTCATTTCATTTGTCGCCAGTTCCGCCTCAATCTCTTCGACGGTTGGCAGGCTATATTGAAATTCCTGCGGCAGCGACGCCTCAATCTCGCGCGTCAGATGGGTGGCTATCCCTATCGGCTTGTTCACGTCCCGCAGCGCGTACTCCGCGACTACTTCGTTTTTCGATTTGCACAAAATGAGGCCGATACTGGGCGCGTCGTCCCCGTGCCGAAGCAGATCATCCGCCGCCGACAAATAGAAGTTCATCTGTCCGGCGTCCTCCGGCGAGAACTTCCCAATTTTCAGGTCAATGACGACGTAACAGCGCAGATGCAGGTGATAAAACAGCAGATCAATTTCAAACTCGTCGCCGCCCACCGTCAGGCGATACGGACTGCCGACAAACGCAAAACCCTTTCCCAACTCCAGCAAAAACTGCCGAACATGGTTTACAAGGCCGTCCTGCAATTCCCGTTCGCGGGCGTCCTTATGGAGCGTCAGAAAATCGAAATTGAATGGGTCTTTTAATACCTGTTGCGCCAAATTAGACTGCGGGGCGGGCAGTGTGCGCTCGAAGTTGGTGATCGCTTTTCCCTGCCGTTCGCGCAGTTTTGTCTCAATCTGATGCGCCAGAACGTTGCGGCTCCAGCCGTACTCCATCACCGCGCGGACGTACCATTCCCGTTCTGCCGGTCCCGTGACTTTGTCCAAAATAGTACAGTTATGGCCCCAGGGAATTCGCGCAACAGCCTGTTGCGTAAATGCTTCGGAGTAAGCGCCTGCCAGCGTTTGCATATAAACGAGGTTGCGCGGCGAGAAGCCTTTCATCTCTGGAAACTCTCGCTGAAGGTCGGCAGAAAGCCGGTTGATTACTTTGGCTCCCCATCCCTGCTCGGCTTGCCGCGCCAGAATATCACGCCCAATGCAGGAGTACAGCAGAACCAGTTCGCTGTTGACGGCCACTGCCGCCTTGATCTGCGCGGCCTGAATACGCTGTTTCAAGTCACGCAGAAACCCTTCATAGCCGGGGAAGTCTGTCGTTAAATCACGCATTGTTTCTCCTGAATACATTAATTCCTTCCGCCGCGCGTTGCAGCTCTTCACTGATTTCCATATTTCCCTGATTTTGGATTGCGGGGTTTCCGAAAATAGTATCAAGAGTTCCAGATTTTCGTGTTATAATGTTTGTATCCTCCCCTACCACGAAGTACCCGGACGGTTTTGAAGCCGCTTTCGCCTGCCCGAACCCTGTCGTCCTGTAGCGTCACGAACCACTGTTTTCTCGTGAACTCGAAAGGCACTACCCATTTGACGCACCACCAACCCTGTGGCGTGATCGGCTGTTCTGCTCACGCCTGCTGGCAACTCTCTCCCGTCTTCCTCAACGTACCCGATGTGGAAGAATACCTGTGTGAAAAGCATCTTGCGGAATTGCGCAAACGGCGTCCCGCGCTGACATCGCACTATCACGCGCTGTGCGAACAAGCCGCTTTGCAGGAGGTTTCTTATTCTTCACCGGAAGAATCTTCCTCCGCGAACATGTCAAGATCGCTCCTGTTTCCGATTCAATCTCGCCTTGCGGTGACACACTCCTGATGCGTTTCTGTTCCTGTTCTGTTCCTGCTGTATCTACGTTCCCGCTCTTATTTTTTCATTCCCGAACCGGCTTCTCATGCTCTATGAGAAGCCGGTTCGTTTTGCGACAAAAATATCCCCTTCTTTCATCCTATTTTCATCTCGTCGTGTTACTATGACATTCAGGAACGATCTGAACACTTTCTCTGCGTCCATAACCCGAACGCGCCTTCCACGATATGAAAGGATACCTGTATGAAACCGTTTCGAGCGCGATTACTCTTTGTTCTCCTCGCCTTGCTTGCTGTGGGAACCGCCAAAGGGCAAACCGAAAAAAGCCCCGCCACGACACAAACACCGGTCGTCTTTTCAGGGGGGCATGAGACAGAGGGGAAAGATCGGGGCCGGCCCGTGATTCTGATTGCCGCCGCGCTTGGCGTCCCTTCAGAGGTGTTCCGAGAGGCGTTCAGCCATGTTCATCCGGCCCCGGCGGGAACGCAGCCGGACCCGCAGCAGGCCCGCGACAACAAGGCCGCGCTGATGAACGCGCTTCGCCGGTACGGCGTTACCAATGAGCGGTTGGATACGGTATCCAACTATTATCGTTACGTTCGCAGCCGCAATGAAATCTGGCCCATAAAACCCGCAACCGCTTATGCCGTAATCAAGGATGGCGTAGTTACGAAATACGTAGTTACCGCTGGCGGCTCCGGTTACAGTTCTCCCCCGACGATTGCCGTACCGGGCGTTTCCGGCGCGACAGGTACAGCGCAGATTGCATTTGGCAAGGATTTCGATAAAAACGGAACGGTTTCCGCCATAATGCCTTCGCCGACAAAGGCAAGCAGCAACAGCAGCAAGCCGTAACTCTCCTACCCGCCGGTCATCTGGAAACGCGGCAATGCCGAGTTGTTTTTCCAGACGTGTCCGGCTTCGGCAAGCAGGGCGGTAGAAGTATCTGGCCCCCAGGTTCCCGCCGCATAGTTAGGAAGCGTGGTCGCGCGAGTCGCCTGCCACGTTTCCTGAATGGGCGAGAGAATATCCCACGCCAGTTCTACCGCATCGCTGCGATTGAACAGGGTCGGGTCGCCCTCCATCGCGTCTAACAGCAGGGTTTCATACGCCGTCGCGGGAAATTCGCCGAACGACGCGCCATAGGAAAATTCCATCTGCATCTGCCGCACGAACATTTTGGAACCCGGCATTTTGGCTCCCAGTTTCAGCGAAATGCCCTCGTCCGGCTGAATTTTAATCATCAGCACGTTCGGCTCCAGATTGCCCTGCTGTTTGCTCGGAAAGAACATGTGCGGCACGCGCTTGAATTCGATGGCGATCAGCGTCAATTTTTTAGGCATCCGCTTACCGGAACGGATGTAGAACGGCACGTCCGCCCACCGCCAGTTGTCAATGCGCAGTTTCAGGGCGGCGTAGGTTTCCGTTCGGGAATTGGGCGCGATGTCCGGTTCTTCGCGATAGCCGGGTACGGCTATGCCGTCCACTCTCCCCGGCCCATACTGCCCGCGCACAGCGGATAACGCGAGCCTTTCAGGATTGACGGGAACAACCGCGCGCAGCACATCGGCCTTGCGGTCGCGCACGGACTGCCCCGCATAGCGCACGGGCGGTTCCATAGCAACGAGGGACATCAATTGAAACAAGTGGTTTTGAAACATGTCGCGCAGACAGCCGGACTGGTCATAGTACCCGCCCCGATGCTCCACGCCCAGCGTTTCCGCAGCCGTTATCTGAACGTGGTCAATATAGCGGTGGTTCCAGATGGGTTCGATGATAGAATTGGCGAAGCGAAACGCGAGGATGTTCTGAACCGTTTCCTTGCCTAAATAGTGGTCAATGCGGTAAATCTGCTCTTCTCTAAAAACGTCGTGCAGGCGAATATTCAACTCCTGCGCGGACAGCAGATCGCGCCCGAACGGTTTTTCCACGACAACGCGCGTCCAGCCGCTTGCCGTTTCCCTGCCGGAAAGTTTGTGCCTGTCCAGATTGGCGACAATAGGCGCGTAGAAGGTGGGCGATGTGGCGAGATAAAACACGCGATTGCCGCCGCAGCCGTGTTCCTGATCCAGTTCATTCAGTCGCGCGTTCAGCTTTTCGTAGCCTTCAGGACTCTCGAAATTGCCCGAAACATAATGCAGCAGGGGCGCGAACTCCTCCCACAATTTGGGCCGAAACGCCAGCACTTCGGGCGAGTCCTTCACCCATTGCCGCATCTGACTGCGAAAACTCTCATCATCCCACGCGGTAATCGCGAACCCGACAATGGCGAAACCGGGCGGCAGCAAATCCTGACAGGAAAGATTGTACAGCGCGGGAATCAGTTTACGGCTCGTCAAATCCCCGCTCGCGCCGAAAATGATGAACGCGCAGGGCTGTTCCGGTCGCTCCATAAGCGGCGTCAGCGCGTCCATTCCCTCCAATATGCTGTCAGCAGGCGACATGTCAGCGTCAGAAAAAGAGTGAGGGGTTTCAGCGTCCGATGCCATTGTGTTTTTCCTCTCGCGATACAAATTAACTTGATAATATTAGGCTTCAAACGCTTTGACAGCTTCTTCTTTTGACGTGTAAATGTCGAAAATACGGTGCATCCGCGAGACTTCAAAGGTGGCGCGTACCGGTTTGGTAAGCCCGATCAGTTTCAAGTCGCCGCCCGCGCCGCTGAGTTTGCGCATACACGACAGCAACGCGCCCAACCCCGCGCTGTCTACAAATTGCAGTCGGCTCATGTCGAACACGACGCGCGCACTGCCTGCCAGCAACGCCGCGCTGTCCCGCTTGAATTGCTCCGCATTGCTCGCGTCCAGAAACTCCCCCTGCGGCGTGACAATCACGACTTCGCCCTCTTGCTCTTTTGCCAGTTCCATATTTTTAGTCCTTTCATCGGTATTCGGTGTTCGGTGTTGGGTATTCGGCTAATGCCTATACCATACGATGTAAGTCTTTGAATTGTGTATTTACCGAACACCCAACACCGAACACCGAATACCGACCTATCTCATCCCCTTCACCAGCCGAATCGTATTCCGTCCGTCCGCGTCCTGAGAGTAGGATACGGCATCCACGCTTTGCGCAATCATGTACACGCCGAAACCGCCGTCGCGGGAACCGTCGAAACTCGGCGGGGGCGCGGCGTCCGGGCTGAAAGGCAGGCCGTAATGATGCAGTTCAATGACGATGCCCTCATTTGTTATGGAAGCCTCCGCTTGTATGCGCTGATTGGCCTGTCCAGTGTAGGCGTGGCGGATGATGTTGCTCAACGCCTCGTTGACGGCTATTTCCAGTTGCGCAATGCCCTCCTCATCCGGGCTGCCCTGCGACCTTTCAATGCAGAAATTTCGCACGAACGCGCGGACAGTCGCCAGTTGCGCCAGATCGCTTACTATTTCTAATGTGGCACAGTCCGCATTGTCCATGCCCACTTTCACGACAACACAGGTCAGGTCGTCCGCGAACTTTGCCGATTGCGAAAACGCGACGACGGCGCGATGAATGGCGTCTATCAACTCCTGCGCCCCGTCCCGCCCACTCTGCTGAATGATAGCGGTCAGGCGGTCCGCGCCGAACTGTTCGCCCTGTGGATTGTGGGCTTCGGTCACGCCATCCGAGTAAAAACAGAATACGTCGCCCGCCTCACACGCGATTACAGACTCCCGGTACACCTCTTTTTCGCTGACGCCAAGCGGCATGTTGTCACCTTCCAGCGTTTCACACGCGCCGGAAGCGGGCCGGAAGCGAATTGTTTTGGTATGCCCGCAGTCTACGAACGTGACCTGCTTTTGCGCCGGATCAAAGCGGGCGTAGCATAACGTGGCAAAAAATTCCAGCCCGATGAACTGCCCCGTCACCGCTTCATGGACGCGAGAAACGATCACTTCCGGTTCGGGCAAGCGTCCCTGCTCTGCCGCCAGCAGGTGACTCAGGGCGCGTAAAAACTGGCTTTTTATCGCCGCGCCGAGCAGCGCGGCGGCAATCCCCTTACCCATCACATCGCCCACAACCACATCCAGATACGGGTTCGGGTGCGTGAAAAAGTCGTAAAAATCGCCGTCAATCTGCTGCGAGGGAATCGTAAGCGCGGCGACCTGCATCCCGGCGAACTCGCGCGGCGGCGATTCCAGCAGCAGCGTTTGCTGGATTTTGGCTCCGGTTTCGCCCTCGCGCCGGTGCGCCTGTTCCAGTTCCGCAAACGAGCGAACAAGCGCGGCTTCCAGTTCCAGAATCCGTTGCCCCGCGTGAAGCCGCACCTGCAACTCGTGGGGGTCGAACGGCTTGGTCAAATAGTCGTCCGCGCCCGCGTCCATACCTGTAACAACATCCTCTTTCCTGTCTTTGGAGGTCAGCAGCAGAATGTACACGTAAGGCGCGTTGGAACGCTGCCGGACGCGGCGGCACACGTCCACGCCGTCCATACCGGGCATCAGCCAGTCGAGAATTGCCAGTTTTGGCGCGTCTTCGGCCTGAAGCGCGTCCCACGCCTCAGTTCCATCCCGCGCCGTCACCACCTCATAGCCGCTTTTCGTCAGCGACGCTTGCAGCAAACGGCGCGGAATCGGATCGTCTTCGGCAATCAGAATTTTCATACGTCACCCTGTATCTTTGTCTTGAACCATGATTAGGCATGATTTAGATGATTAACATGATTGAGGAGGCGCGTTTCTTACAGCCGTCCTTTAATCACGCGGTTTATCTTCCATCAGGGATCATGGCAATCATTTAAATCATGCCTAATCATGGTTCAAGATAATCCCTCTTTCACCTTGAACTCACGCATTGCATCCGTCAGCCGGACTATTTCCTGCTGCAATTGCTGAACAGCCATCTCCTTGCCGTCCAGATTGCGGCTGCGCCCGATGAGTTCCACTTTGAGCGCGGCGTCGAATGCGGCCTGCGCCCCGAAGTTGCTGACCGAGCCTTTCAGCGTGTGTCCCGCCCTTTCTAATGCGTCGGCGTCCGAGTGGGCTTGGGCGGTTTCCACATCCGCCATCAGTTTAGGCATACCTTCAAAATACAATGCAACGATTTCCGCCAGCAATTCCCGGTCGTCTTCAACGTGCGACAGAATGGTTTCCGGGTCGAACGCGGGAACGTCCATTGCCTCCTCCCGCGCGGTTGCAGGCGTGTCCCCAATACTTGCGGGAACATTCGTTACAGCAGCAATTGGTGTGGATACTGCCGTAGTCAGGGTTTCGATGGCAGATAGCAGTTCACTCGCCTGCACGGGCTTGGTGACGTAGCCGTTCATGCCCGCCGCAAGGCAACGTTCCCGGTCGCCCTTCATAGCGTGGGCGGTCATGGCGATAATGGGAATGGCTCTGTTTCCCGGCGCTACTGCGGATTGTTCGCGGGCGCGAATGGCGGCTGTGGCTTCAAACCCGTCCATTTCCGGCATCTGCACATCCATCAGGATAATGTCAAAGGGCTGCGAACCAAACGCTTCCACCGCTTCTCTGCCGTCATGCGCGATCACAACCGAGTGTCCGCGCTTTTCCAGAATACGGGAAGCCACGCGCTGATTCACGGCGTTGTCTTCCGCCAGCAGTATATGCAGCGATTTTTGAAGTTGACCGGAAATAGGTTCGACGTCGGGAAGGGGAAACTCCTCCTGTTCCTCGTTTTCCTCGTTCGGCAGGACGGCCAACGCGCTTAGAATCGTGTCCAGCAGTTCGGATTGCTTGATAGGCTTGACCAGATACGAGGCGATTCCCAGATCGCGGCAGCGGGCGCGGTCGCCGGACTGCCCCGCCGAGGACAGCATCATTACCGCCGCGTTCGCCAATTCCGGGTGCTGCTTGATCTGCTCGGCAAGGTCGAAGCCGTCCATTTCCGGCATCATGCCATCCAGCAACACGAGCGGAAATGTTTCGCCCCGGCGCATCGTGTCTTCCATGATCGCCATCGCCGCGCGCCCGCTGTCCGCCATAATTGGCCTCATGCCCCAATTCGTGAGCATCTCCTGCAGTATGCGCCGGTTTGTGGCATTGTCATCCACGACGAGAACCGGCAGATCGCGAACGCTGACGTTGGCATGGGCATGACGTGGCTTCGGCAATACGCCTTGCTGTACGCCGAACCGCGCGGTGAAGTGGAACACGCTGCCCTGCCCCATTTCGCTTTCCACCCACATGCGCCCGCCCATCATCGTGACCAGTTGCAGCGAAATCGCCAGCCCCAAACCAGTGCCGCCGTACTGCCGCGTGGTGGAACTGTCGGCCTGCGAAAACGCCTCAAAAATGATCTTCTGCTTTTCGGGCGCGATGCCAATGCCGGTATCTCGGACGGCGAAATGCAGGCAGGTTTCACTCTCGTTCTGCCACTCCACACTAACCTCTACAACAACCTCGCCCTGTTCCGTGAACTTAATGGCGTTGCCCGCGAGATTGACGACGATCTGCCGCAAGCGCCCCGCATCGCCGACAAGGGTATCCGGCGCGTCGGGCGGCACATGCGCGGCCAGTTCCAGCCCTTTTTTGTGGGCGCGAACGGCAAGGGTTTTCAGCGTATCTTCCAGACTATCATGCAGGCTGAACGGCAGCGATTCCAGATCCAGTTTGCCCGCCTCGATTTTGGAAAAGTCCAGAATGTCGTTGAGCAGGTCGAGCAGCAAATCCGCCGACGACTTCACCGTTGTCAGATACTCGCGCTGTTCCTGATTAAGCGGCGTATCCAGCGCGAGTTCGGTCATGCCGATGATGCCGTTCATGGGCGTGCGTATTTCGTGGCTCATGTTGGCAAGGAATTCGGACTTGGAGCGGTTGGCGGCTTCCGCCATCTGCCGCGCCTTCTGCATGGCTTCTTCGGCCTGTTTGCGCGGCGTCACATCCCAAAAGATCGCCTGCGTTCCAATGATTTCACCCTGCGCGTCCCGAACCGGGGTTTTCAAGCACCTGCACATACGTCTTTTCGCCGCCCGGCGTCTGATGCGCTTCCGTGGTCTCGAACGTCTGCCCCGATGCCATCACGCCCGTATCGTCCTGGCGATACTTCTGCGCCAGTTCGCGGGGAAACAAATCGAAATCGGTTTTGCCCATCAAATCCGCCATGGCTACGCCCGCTGCACGGCAAAATTGCGCGTTTGCGAACGTAAATCGGCCCTCTCGATCCTTGCGAAAAATATTCAGGGGCAGATTTTCGACGAGGGAATGATACAGGGCTTCGGATTCCTCGCAGCGCGTGTTCCGCTTCCTGCCGCTCCCGCACCTGCGCTTGCAGCGCGTCGTTGATGTTTGCCAGTTCTGAGGTTCGCGCCTGAACCCGCGTTTCCAGTTCCGCGCGCTCCGCCCGCAGTCCCTCTTCCGCCTCCATTCGTTCGCGCTCGGCAAGGTCAATCTTGTCGCCGATCACGCCCGCCGTCCGTGACACCACAAGGCTGATGACAAACGCGGACAGCAGGGCGGAAAGCGCGCCGAGCAGGGCGTGATTCAGGCGTATATGGCCCGGAACCACATTGTACAGGATGCCGTTTGCAAGCACAACAACAACGGTGACGGGCAGAAACGCGCGCAGCAGAAGCGCGCGGGCGGACGTTCCCGCAAAGGGGCGCAGGGGAAAGTGGTTCGCCCCGGACGCGGCAATGATGCCCCCGCTCAGGAACAGGAAGGCAAGCGTGGTCGTGAGCGCGACGGGAATCACCTTGCCGCCATACAGCAGGGGCATGCCGTACAGATAGCCAAGCAGCACGACAAGATAGCCCGTCAGCGCGACGGAAGCGCAAATTGAGGCCAAACTTGCCGCGCGTTCCCGGTCGCGGTTTTTCAATAGCAGCAATATGGCGATACTGACAACGACAAAACTCAACGCGGCAATAGGGGACATGCGCCCCGCCGAAACCGCGCCGAACATGCCCGGAGCGTGTACCAGATGGCTCTCTACCTCCAAGCCGAGCGGCGCATCCAGCGCGAACCCAAGCAGACTCAGCCCGCTTTGCAGCAACACCAGCGCGACAGCCACAATGCCGAAATTTCGCGTGAACGGCGCGGAATTGAAATAGGCGCGGCAGAACAATGCCGCGCCCAACAGCAAAAAGGCCAGCGCGGTACTCGGGGCCATAGGGATATATTCGGGGCGCAGGCTCGCCAGCAGATGCCGCTCCGTCGCCCACCCCACTCCGGCGAACAGGCCGGCGAGGGCCGCCGCCAGACTCCCGATTTCGGTCGCCTGCAATAGTCGCCGCTCCGCCAGTTCGCCGGTTGTCACTGAAGCCGCCATTTGGGATACCCCGCTTCCGAGTTGTTAGGTTGTTAGTTGTTAAGTTGTTAGTTAGGATTCATTAAATTCGTTCAACCAGAACATAGAACTTGACGGCCTAACAACTAACAACCTAACAACCTAACAACCTAATTCAACTGCGCCCGCAAAATATACGCCTGCTGAATGGCGCGCTGTACCGGGGTGGCGTCTTCAGCGTCGGGCAGGCGTTCCAGATAGCGCGTCAGCCAGTTTATGGCGCGGGCATAGGCGCGGTCCTGTAAAAACAGCAGCCCCCGGTCACGAATGTCCTCCACGCTGTCGGGCGCGACGACAAGCATCTGTTCCACAACGCGCCCCGCTTTTGCCGGCTCTTCGCGCTGCACGTAAACCTGTTTCAGATTGTTCAGCAAGCGGTACAAAATAAGGCGTTTGGGAGTGGGCTGCAAATACGCGGGGTCAAACACAATCGCGTGTCCCAGAACACTCTCGATGCGTTCCCGGCAGCCTTCGGGCGTGAGGATTTCGCCGCCGTGAAATGGGTCAATGAGAATTGGGGCCGCGTTGCCGGATTGCGGAGGGGGATCGTAGCGCGCGATGAAATGCAGCGGTAAACCGACCCCGCTGACCGAAAGGCCCAATCGCAGCGCCACCGCCATGTACACGATGCTCAGAGTAATCGGCAGTCCCCGGCGCGTATCCAGAACCTCGTGAAGAAAACTGTTGGCGGGATTGTAGTAGTCTTCAGCATTGCCTGAAAAGCCCTGCTCTTCAAAAAGATAGGCGTTCAGGGTTTCGATAATCTGTTCGGGGCGGCGCGTTTTACCGATTCGTTGTCCGGCTTCGCACGCCAGAATGTCCAACTGCCGTTGGTAGGCGGCAACATCCAGCCGGGGATAGTGGTCTACAGCTATGAGCAGGGCTGACAGCGCAATATCAATCGCCGCTTCCTCCCCGGCAATGGCCTGCGCCAGCGCATCTAAAGCGGCGTCATGCGAGACGGAATTAAGCGCGTCCAAACCGGAAGCGAGGGGGGGACGACTTGGAAATGATTCATCTGGTTTCACAATGTTATTATCCACGATTTTTTCGTAATTGGCAGATTATATTATTGAAGAGCATCAGGCAGTCGCTACGCTTCGATCTTTTTCTGATCGCGTCTTTCTGTAGTTGCCCGCGCCGCTATATCATACGCGCTTACATTAAATTCGTGTCGCTCGTGTGGGGCTTTCTACGCGATACAGACTATTTTCATGAAAACGCTTGACCTGAAACGCGATACGTACTACAATGACAGGTAGGATTAAAGGTATATTCGGCGGTGAGCGTCGGGCGTTGGGTGTTCGGAAGGAAAAGTTATGAAAATACTGATTACGGGGGCGCGGGGCAACTTTCCACTTGCGCTAATTCCGCGTCTGCTGAGTTCGGGGCATCAACTGGTGCTGTTCGATCTGGAACCGATGTTTGCCCCGGAAGGCAGCGTCAGCATTCAGGCCGACATACGCGACGCGGCTGCCGTCACCCACGCCATGCAGGGCTGCGACGCCGTGCATTCATGCCGTCGCGTTCCATTCCGCGTCGGCGGATTCGCGTAACATGGACGATTACTACAGCGTCAATGTCACGGGAACGCACAACATTTTACGCGCCATGCTGCTGCATCAAATTCCAAATCTGGTGTATTCGTCAACGGATCAGGTGTATGGGGAAGGGATGCGGGGAATTCGCGTGATGGATGAGAACGTCGCCTGCGTTCCCACGCACATCTACCCGCTGACCAAGCATATGAGCGAGGAGATGTGCCGCTATTATGCCCGCGCGCACGGATTTCGCATCGCCATTCTGCGCTACGGCATGTTTATGCCCGCCGATTGGAAAGCGGCGGGCATGGGGCGGTTGGATAACTGGCTGGACCGCGAGGACGTGGCGCAGGCCAACGAACTGGCGCTGGGCGCAATCGTAGCGGAAGAGTTCAAATGCGAAACGTTTCTCATTGAGAGCGCCAAGCCCTTTGTGGATGAGGACTGGCCCGAACTGGCGAACGACCCAATGAGCGTCGTCGAACGCTATTATCCGGGCGCAACCGAACTGCTGGCCCACCACAACCTGCGCGTTCCCCACCTCCACACGCGATACGACATTACCAAAGCCACCGAAGCGCTGGGCTACGAACCCCAGCACAATTTCGAGCAGTTTTTATCCCGGCTGCGGAGTTCGTAAAGGAGATTATTTATGCGCCTGCGAAGATTATCGGCTCCCATACGCAAAGCGCTCGCCTGCGCGGGCGGCGTATGCGCGTTTTTCCTGATGCTCTTTTGTTACAGTCTGTATTGTCGCTGGCATGGCCGCGAGGTGTGGATGTGGATTGACTGCGCCAATTCGCCCCGCGTCGAGCAGGCGCTGCAAATGGGCTGTAGTCCCAATGTCAGGGGAGCGGAAGGATTTCCCGCGCTTTGTACCGCGTCGGCAGTCGGTTCCGTGGAAACCACGCGCTTGCTGCTGAAGTACGGCGCAAATCCCGACCTTGCCACGCCCGAAGGGGATACGCCGGTGATGTTCGCCGCCCGCTTTACCAACGATCCGTCACGCGGCAACAGCGGCAACTTTGTCGCCATTATTCACGCCCTTGTCGAGCATCATGCCAACGTCAATCTGCGCAACCGTCGGGGAGAAACCGCGCTCACATTAGCCTGCCGGAGCGGCGCGCTGGAAAACGTGCAGTTCCTCGTTGAACACGGCGCGGATATCAACGCGCCTGACGCCTGCAATGCAACTCCATTCGTAAACGCAAGCGTGATGGGACACGGTGAGATTGCTAATTATCTGGCGAAACAGGGAGCCAGATATTAACTCAGCATGGAAACACATTATCATGTTCAAACAGGCAGGCGCGGCGCGCTAAGACGATCTATGTTCTATCAACGCGATACAATTGCCCGCCCTGTCGCTTTGATCGTTGACGGCGGCGTGAATTCCAGATAATGCGCCTGATTGATGGCAAATGTCAGCGTCAAAGTTGACGCGCCGGGTGGTAAATCCATCAGGAATTGGATACGCTGGTAGGAAGAATTTGTCACAGGGCGACCATTTATAATTTCAGGGTCACGGAGCGCGTTGCCGGGTATCCATTTGCTATGGGGCGTCAGTCCGACAACGCCCTGAGCCATTGCGCCATGTTCGTCACGAGCCTGCAGCAGCAATTGGGTGTGCGGCGGCAGTCCTGCCGCATGAACTTCCAGACATGTTCGCGTTCCCACACATTCACATTCGCGTATCTCCTGCACCTGTAGGTTTGTGCCGTGCCATCGCGCCTTCGCCGCCCCGTAATCAACGCGCGCCTGCGGCGCGTAGTGTACATTAGCAATTGTGGCCTGCTCTTCGGGCGCGAAGTCGGCTTCGGCAACGCGGTAAAACCAGACGCCCAATGTCAGCGGTTCGCCATCATCCGCCTGATAGTATTGTACGCCTTTGTAAACGCCTCTTCCCGTGCCATCATCCTGATTGTTGGGATACAGCGCCCGCTCACTTGCCATGTATGTATTAGATACTCCGACAAATAGTATATAGGCTGTTTTGAGGCAGGCTAGCGCTCAGGTGGAGCAGACACACTCCACCCGTCGAAAACCCTTTTTCCGCGTTTACTTTTCCCGGCTTACGCGCCTTGCGGCTCGCGTGTCAGCGCGATCAATTGCACCAGACCCACCACACAGAAGCAAGTGCGACGGAACAATCCCGTCGCCAGACGATATTCATCACGCACCATCCGAAACGCTTTGACGCGCCGGATACTATGTTCGACACGCACACGCCCTGAGGAAAAGGCGCGGTTCTCTTCTTTCTGCACAGCGCTCAACGCGCCTCCGCGTGGCTTCTTGTGCGGCACTTCGCTGTGGGGTAAGCCTTGATAGGCCAGATCGCCTTTGACCGTCGCATGGGGAAACTGCTTGGCAACCGTACTCTGCTCATGCACTTTCTTGTCCGACTTCGGGCCGCGATAGCCCGCATCCACATCAAGAATGTCGCCATTGCGGTTGGTGATGACCTCGGTCTTGAGCGTGTGGTCTTTCTTCTTGCCCGAGTAGAAGGCGCGTTGCTTGGGTTCAATCGAGGGACGCGGAACCGGCGTCTCGAAACTATCCACAATCACCTGATCCACCTCCTCGGGCTTCCAGGAGGGTTCTTTCTTGGTCCAGCGTTTCTCCGCTTCCCAGCGGTTGGCCGGACACACGTCTTTGAGGACGCCGACAATCTCATGGAAGGTGTTCTCCGCCACATCGGCGCTGACGCCAAACAGCATGCCCACCACAGAGAAGGCGACGTTGTGGCGCAGGTACAGCAGCGTCAGCAACACTTCCTGGTAGGGCTTGAGCAGGCGTTTGCGGCCGCCTCCCACCTTGCGGCGGCGCGTGGGCTTGTTGGCCTGTTCTTGTTGGCGACGGCGCTCGATTTCGGGAAGCGCTGCCAGGAAGAGTTCAGCTAAGGCGGCGTGGGGTAGTCCGAAGAGCGAACGGACTTTGTTTTCGGGATAGCGGCCAAGTTCGTGAAGGTTCATACGTCTATTCTACCCGCGCCAAGAATAAATCCAAACTTATTTGTCGGAGTATCTAATCAGGTTAAGCGCGGCGGCAGGCGTCCACTTCGTGTCCACCTGTCCCTGATAGCGATAGTGAAACGCGGCCAGCGTGTCCAGCTTCTTCATTCGCAGGATCGTATCCAGCCGCTCCTGTGGCCCCGACCACGCCATGAGAGAAGGTACAGGATGCAGACCATCCAGAGTGACTTCCAGTTCTCCGTCTTGTTTTGCGCATGGCAAGGATTTTGGAGTCTGCTTCGGTGACGAGGCTATCTGAGGATTGGGAATGTGAAATCGCGTGGGCGCGCGGCTATCATAATCCGCTTCCACGACGATTTCTCTCGACCGGCGCGGATACGCCCTCAAACATATCAAATGCGAGGCATCAGGCAGGGGCTGAACCGTTGTCATTGGTTCACATACCATCGCCTCTTGTCCCCTATCATCGTAAATGCGTATTGCGCGTGGGTACAGGCCGGCACGCGGGTTCGCGCCCTGCGGATCGCGCGTTACTTTGATCCACAATCCGAGCGCATCTATATTTGTGGGCTGCGGATCATTCGGAAGGACGGGCTGCGGGTCGTATTCCGTTGTTTGAAAGCGGTGCCGGTTGCCCCATGTGATGGCTTGCAGTTCAACGCGCGTGTTGTCCGGCAAGCGAACAGATTGCGGCTGAAACGGAACGGTTTGTGAGTGAATGGGCGCCGGGGAAGGAGCAGGCGAAGCGCGGCGCGTTCGTGGAAAAGCCTGCCGGACCAGAGCAAAACTGCGAATGCCGCGACTCTGTAAAACCCACAATGCCATACAGGTCATTCCTGCCACCACTGCGCAAACGGCTGCCGCGATTTTCATAGTTGCCCCATCCTGTTCCTGCTGCGCCTACAAGTTACACAGGTAGGGGCGTTGCTTGCTGCGCCCAATATAGCTACTTACTGCGCCTTTGTTTGAGGAGAGTTCCGCTTGTTGAGGAGGGTTCAGCAAGCAGAACCCCTACAACGCACCCTACCCTTCACCCTTGATGATGTAATAGGCTTTAGTGACGCAATCGGTAAGCAAGGTTCACGCCAACAATCAACTTTCAGCCTTTTTTCTTTCTTCCGGGGGGCGGGGGATGTTCCAGAGAGACTATTCTGCCGGGAATTGGCCTGGTTTCCGGGTGCGCGGCAGCGTAGGTTTGCAGTTCCCTGATTAATTTGTTGTAGGGGAAGCGGTCACCGGGACACCATGTATCGTTGATGTCGCGATGCCGCTTCACCAGTTCGGGCGGAATGTGGTACTTCGACATGAGATGTTCGCATAGAGCGACAAGCGCTTTCATCTGCGGCTTGGTCGGGGTTTCGGGGAACCAGTGATTATCGGTTTGAAAGCCGCCAATCAGACAAATACCGAGCCAATCGTTATGCGAACGGGCATGGGAACCAACACACCCTTCGGGCCGGCCCGTTTCGACAGTGCCGTCCGGCAAAATAACATAGTGGTACCCGATGTAGTAGGTTTTGCCCTGATACTCCGTTTTCCAGTCCGGGTGTTCCTCGTGGTGAATCGCTTCCAGTCGAGCGGCGTTCATTTTGACGCCGTGATACACAGCGGGAGATTCGGAATGGTGAATCACAATTCCGGGCGGGCCGAGCGGTTCGGGCAGGGCGACAACCGGCGGCAGTGGAGGGGGCGCGGGCGGCAGTGGAGGGGGCGCGGGCGGCTCGTGATGCAGCAGGCGTCTGCCAATGCCTAAAATTAGCAGCAGCCCGCAGCTTGCCCCGGACAGCAGCAATAACAGGCGTCTGCGTCGCAGCCGCCCTCCCCGTTTCCGCTTACGAGTCCCTTCACCGCTCACGTTCCGCCTCATTCCCGCGTTGTTCGCGCCTTCGGCTCCGATGCCCGCGCCACATCTTCATTGTGACTACCCATTGCATTGTAGAGAATTCTGCGCCAACTGTCAAGAGCAATTTTTCTCGTCACCAATCTACCCTTAGCTTGAACATTTCTGTCATATTTTGCGGAAATAGTGTCCATTGCTCTTGATATTGTGTCCTTCAACTGCCATAATGAACTATAGGTTTGTCGCGTATCCGCCCCACAGGAACCACTCCAATCGTTTCCATTTGCATCGTTGCTTATCCCAATGGAGGAAAACCCAATGGCAGAACAGGCTGACTCGCGCCGTATGCGCCTGATGGAACTGCTGTCCGAAACCGACGAAGCGCAGGAACTGGACGCGCTTGCCGCTGCCCTGCATTGTGACGCCCGCACCATTCGCCGCGATCTGGATCATCTTCAGAAATTGCTACAGCGCGTCAATGGGCTGGAAGTGCGGCGGAGTCGGGTGATGGTGGCGCGTTCCGGCTACAGTCCCGGCTACTTCACCGATCAGCTTGGACGCAATGCCAACAGCAAACAGGCGATTGCCTGCGCGATTGTCTGCTCGCTGCCGGATGATATGGCGGTCGCGCTCACGGCGGGCAGCACCACGTATGCGGTTGCGCAGGAGATGCGTCGCTCCCATGTCGAGGGCGAACCGCCCCACAACCTGATTGTCTTTACCAACAGCGTTCCCTCCCTGCTGGAATTGGTGGCGGGCGGGCTGTCGGCGGGCGTGTTGGGCGAAATCTACGTTGCCGATGATTGCGCCTTTCACACCCCGGAATTCCACAGCGCGTTTCAGCCCGGAGTAGCGATCTGCGGCGCGAGCGGCGTTCTGTTCAGCAGTGCGACGCAGGGGATGCTCGACCTGTATTCGCACCGCGCCGAAGAAGCCGCGTTCCTCAAACAACTGCTCGTCAACGTGCCGGAAGTGGTTATCGCCGCCGACAGCACGAAATTGGGCAAGCGGCATCCGTGGAGTTTCGGCGGCGCAACCCTCGACGGCAAAACCGTGCGACTGGTCACGGACACGCTCACGGACGCGCAGCGCGAGGAGTTGGCGACGCTGGCCGAACGCCTGAAACGCCGGGGAACCACCTTTGTCTTTGAAGCCGCCTTAAACCGTCACAACACGGCAGGGAAAACGTCATGAATACAGGTTGTTAGTTGTTAGGTTGTTAGGTGTTTAGGATAACGCAAGAACATTCTATGCGCTTTTACGCAACAAGGCTATGACCTATTCAACTAACAACCTAACAACCTAGCAACCTAACAACCTCAACTATAAGGAAACCGTACTATGTGTGGAATTACCGGTTATGTGGGGCATGGCGCGGCGGTGGAAACCGCGCTGACGAATTTGAAGCGGCTGGAATATCGCGGCTACGACTCGTCGGGTATCGCGTACCCTAACTGCTCCAAAATTCAGATCGTGCGCGCGGTGGGTAAAATCGTTAATCTGGAACGCGCTCTGGAATCAACACCCCACGAGTCCCATGTCGCCATTGCCCACACCCGATGGGCCACGCATGGCCGCCCGAGCGAAGCCAACGCGCACCCGCACCGCGACAGCACGGGGCGCCTCGCCGTCGTGCATAACGGCATCATCGAAAACTACGCCGAACTGCGCCGCGAACTGATCGCGCAGGGCATCGTCTTCACGTCCGAAACCGATACGGAAGTTCTGGCGCACCTTATCGGCGCTACGCTTGAAGAAGAAAAGGAGAAAAGGAGAAAAGGAGAAGAGGAGAGTGAAGAAAAGGATTCATCCCTCATCCCTCATCCCTCATCCCTCATCCCTTCTGCCATCCGACGCGCCCTGATGCGCGTGACCGGGTCGTATGCGATTGCGGTGATTTCGCAGGATGCGCCGGACACGGTTTTCGTTGCTCGCAAAGATTCGCCGCTCGTGATTGGATTGGGCGAGGGCGAGAATTTTCTGGCGTCCGATATTCCCGCCGTGATGCGCTATACCCGCCGCGTGATTCTGCTTCAGGACGGCGATTTCGCGATTCTGACGCCGGATACGGTTGAAGTGACAAACGCGATTGGCGAACCTGTAAATCGCGTTCCGCTGGAGGTGACGTGGGACGATGCGGCTGCGGAAAAGGGCGGTTTTGCCCACTTCATGCTGAAAGAGATTTACGAGGGGCCGCGCACAGTTCGAGACACATTGCGCGGACGCTTGAACGATACGGGCAGCATCTCCTTACCCGGCATTGCCTTCACGTCTGCCGATTGGGAGAAGTTCCGGCGGATCGCGATTGTGGGCTGCGGCACTGCCTATCATGCGGGCGTAGTCGGCAAGCGCCTGTTTGAGCAGCTATTGCGCCGCCCGGTAGAAGCCAGCGTTGCGAGCGAGTTCCGTTACAGCGACCCGCTTGTGGATGCGGAAACGCTTGTTATCCTGATTTCACAATCCGGCGAAACGGCGGATACCCTCGCGGCGATGCGCGAAGCCAAAGCCAAAGGCGCGACAACCCTTGCCGTCGTTAATGTCGTGGGCAGCACACTCGCCCGTGACGCCGACGCGATTCTGCTCACGCAGGCCGGCCCGGAAATCGGCGTCGCCAGCACCAAAGCCTATCTCGCCCAATTGACGGCATTGACGCTGCTCGGCCTGTATCTGGCGCAGTTGAGGGAAGAGGAGAGACAGGGAGACAGGGAGATAGGGAGACAAGGAGAAACAACTTCTGCGCTCAACGCTCACTCCTCCATGCTGAACGCTGAACTTATTTCCGCCCTGCGCGAACTGCCGAACTTGATTGAGCAGTGTCTGACGCAGGACTCATACATCGCGTCTATGGCCGAGTCGCTATCGCAGCATCACAGCTACTTTTATCTGGGACGCGGGTACGATTTCGCCGCCGCATTGGAGGCCGCGCTCAAACTGAAAGAGATTTCCTACCTTCACGCGGAAGCGTACCCGGCGGGAGAGATGAAGCATGGGCCACTCGCCCTTGTGGAACCGGGCGTGGCGGTTGTCGGTTTCTGCACCCAAACGGCGACGCATGAAAAAATGGTCAGCAACCTCAAAGAGGTAAAAGCGCGGGAAGGAACTATTATTACGGTAATACGCGAAGGGCAGGAAGCCCCCGATTGCGCCGACCAGATCATCACGGTTCCCAACACCCACGACGCCCTGATGCCGATTGTCACCATGGTTTCGATGCAATTACTCGCCTACCACGTCGCCCGTGTCCGGGGCTGCGAAATAGACCAGCCGCGCAATCTGGCGAAGAGTGTGACGGTAGAGTGAAAACGGTGTTCGGTGTTTAGTGTTCGGTGTTCGGCTTACAGGCTTGCTGCATTCAAACAAATATCTGCGTTTTGTATTAACCGAACGCCGAACACCAATTCTCCTAATAAACGTGCATGGAACCGTCCTGACGGCGGACGAGCGGCATATAGGAACGCTCGTAGGGGAACTGCGCGGCTTTGGCCTCGTCAATGTCTATGCCTAAGCCGGGGCGCTCGTTGGGATAGAGAAAGCCGTCGCGCATTTCGGGAACGCCGGAAACCACTTCGTACACCGGGTCTTTGTACTTGGTCCACTCCTGAACGCCGAAGTTGGGAATTACGGCTTGCAGGGACACGCTTGCCGACTGCGCGATTGGCCCGATGTCGGCTGCGCCATGAAACGCGCTGCGCACGTTGTAGGGTTCGGCCATAATCATGATTTTGCGGGCTTCGGTCAGGCCGCCGACGTGCAGGGGCTTGATACGGATAAAATCTATCCATTTGTTGACGAACAGGGGCAGGCAGTCCCATCGCGACGTAATAATTTCGCCGATCGCAAGCGGAGTCGTGGAAGCGGCGCGAAGGACCGGCCACGATTCGCGATGTTCCGGCATCAGCGGGTCTTCCAGAAAGAACAGGCGATACGGTTCCAGTTCCTTTGCCAGCCGCGCTGCCTCGATCGGGCTGAGTTGCTCGTGAACATCGTGGAACAGTTCGATTTCCATGCCCAGTTTGTCGCGCAAATGGGCGAACAGTTTGGGAACGGAGAGCAGGTAGGGCGTCGGCTCGTAAATCTGTTCCGGTGGCGTACCCGGCGAAACGGGCGGATTCAGTCCCAACACGCCCGCGCCGCCATACACCCCCACCTGACAGCGAACCACTTTGAAACCCCGTTCCATGATCTGCCGCGCGCTATCTTCGGTTTCCAGCGCGTCCCGCCCGAACGCATGGGTGTAGCACATCACGCCGTCACGCGCTTTGCCGCCGAGCAGTTGATACACGGGCAGATTGGCCTGCTTGCCTTTGATGTCCCAAAGCGCAAAGTCTATCGCCGCCAATGCCGCCATGAAAATCGGCCCGCCGCGCCAGTAGCTATGCCGATACACGAGATGCCACAAATCTTCTATGCGTTGCGGGTCGCGCCCGATGAGCAGGGGCGCGATGTGCCGCAGGGCTTCCGCCACAATGGGTTCGCTGCCGTTCAGCGTCCCCTCACCCACCCCGTACAATCCCGGCACATCGGTCATAATCTTCAGGAAAACGTAGTTGCGCCCCGGACATGTGAGGACCACTTTCACATCGGTAATTTTCATCGGGTTCCTTGTTCAACAGACCGAGCAGGCAGTACGCCCACTCGGATGCTGGACGCTGCCGCGCCTGCATGATAGAGATGAATTGTCGCCTTCTGAAAGTCGGCTGCCTTCGCCTGATAGATATTCATGAACTGCTGGGGATTGCGATCTACCAGAGGGAACCACGATGACTGCACCTGCACCATCAGCCGATGCCCGCGCCGCAAGGTGTGAAAGACATCCGGCAGGGCGTAATGCACCCGCTCAATCTTGTTCGGCGTCATCGGTGACGGGTTGGAGTAACTGTCGCGGAATTTAGCCCGCATCACTTCAGCGCGCACAAGCATCTGATAGCCCGCCAACTTACCCGGCGCATCGTCTGGAAACACATCAATGAGCTTTACCACAAAGTCAGCGTCGGTTCCGCTTGTCGAGACGGACAGGTCGGCTTCTACAGGCCCTGCCAGTGTGAGGTCTTGCGTCATCGGCGGCGTTCGATAGGTCAGAACATCGCGGCGCGACGTGGCGAATCGCTGATCGTCAATCATATATTCTCTGGTGCGCCCACTGATCTTGCCGCCCTGATAGGGGACGGGATCGCCTGGGTCGCTCACATACTCGTCATAGCCGGACGCGGCCTCGTCCTTTGGCGCTTCGCTGCCGATCCCATGATCGGAAAGCAGATAGAAAGCGCTCTGGCGCATATTACGCGGGGGCCATTGCGGGAAGGCGCGCCACTGGTACGTCCCCGTATCAAACACCTGCGCATCGGGTTGCCTTCGCCCAGAGCCTTGCAGGTAGGTGTCGAAAAAGGGAAACTCTATCTGCTCCTGAAAATAGGTGGAGGTTGGCTGGCCGAAGTCCAAATCGCCGAATTTATCTCCCTTCGGCCCCGCCCACATTCCATGAAACCAGGGTCCCATGACGAGGGATGTGGCAGTGCCGCGATTGTTGGCTTTTGTACCCTGATAGGTGTGAAGCGCGCCCCAGCAGTCCTCGGCATCGAACCATCCGCCGACTACCAGAACCGCGCAATGCACATTTTTCATGTGCAGGGGCAGAGAGCGCGACTGCCAGTATTCGTCGTAGGTTCCATGCGCCATCAGGTCTTTCCAGATGCCATCCGTCTCCTTGAAATAGGTTTCGGTGAGTTCGCCCAACGCGCCATGCTCGCGGTAGAAAGTCGCGGGATCGCCGCCCGTGTTGACATTGGGGGCATTACCCTGTATCCCCCGTGTCTGCCCGAATCGGGCGAAACTAACGGCGTCCATCAGAAAAAGCGCGCCGTTGTGGTGGAAGTCGTCCCCGATAAACCAGTCCGAGACAGGCGCCTGCGGCGAAACGGCTTTCAGCGCGGGATGGGAATTGATCGCGCCCACGCCCGCATAGAAGCCGGGATAGGAGATACCCCACAATCCGACGCGCCCGTTGTTATCCGGCGCGTTGTGAATAAGATACTCAATGGTGTCGTAGGTGTCTGTGCTTTCGTCAACGTCATTCGGTTTCAGAGGATTGATGAGTTCGGGGCGGTCATTGACGAATATTCCCTCCGAGTGTCCCAAACCGCGCACGTCCTGTTTCGCGAAAATGTAGCCGTTTTCCTGAAATTGGCGCGAACCGCGCTGCCCCGGCGGGAGTTGAGGGCCATACGGTCCGGCTCCATAGGGTGTGCGTTCCAGCAGGATGGGGTGTTTACCCGGTATGTTTTTTGGCACATAGACGGCGGTATAAAGGCGAGTTCCGTCACGCATGGGAATCAGGTATTCGTGTTTGGCGTAGCGGTCTTCAAACTTTGCCGCCGATTGCGCCAGTGTCAGCGGAGAGGCGAGAAAAAGCGACAGCAGGACAAAAAGAACTTGTAAAAGCGTATATGTATGTTTCATGCCCGCTTATTCCACGCGCAGGACACAATTTCCTTTTGAATGAGGAACCTGATTACTGCTATTAACTTGCATGTAAGACGGCTCTTTGAAGTCGTAGAGTTAGAAGACAGGGGGTACAAACATGGCGAAACAGGACACAGACATGAACACCAATGCGGTTCGGTTGCTGGAACAGGCGGGAATCGCGTTTGAACTGCGGCAGTACAAAGTGGATGAGAGCGACCTGAGCGCGGAACGGGCGGCGGCAAAACTGAACATGCCTCCCGAAACCGTGTTCAAGACCATCATCACGCAGGGGGATGTGACCGGCTATCTTTTCGCGCTGATGCCGGCAGGCACGGAACTCGACCCGCGCCTGCTGGCGAAAGCGTCCGGCAACAAGCGCGTGGAAGTGTTGCCATTGCGCGATGTGCAGGCCGTCACGGGCTATATTCGCGGCGCGGTCACGGTACTCGGCGCGAAAAAAGCCTACCCGGTCTTCATAGACGAAACCGTAGAATTATGGGACCGGGTAGGCATCAGCGGCGGGCTTCGGGGTTTGGAAATCATCCTCGCGCCCGCTGACCTAATTCGCGTTACGTCGGCACAACTCGCCGATCTCGCGCGCATTGCAGGTATCGAGTAGTTTACAATGCGCCCTCAACCCCCAGCCCCTTCTCCCAAAAAGCTTGGGAGAAGGGGAGTCGCTTGTTTTCATGCTCTTAGAGCCTATCCCAATAGGCCGGGTACAGAGAACGTACCCGTCTGAGTGGCCTACGGCCAAGCGTCCTTCGGACGCAAATGCAATCGCCTGTTGGGATAGGCTCTTAGGCGAACGGAGTTCATGGGAGTCTAATTACAAACTCACCTTACGCAGGCGAGCAGTTTGTAGTCACAGATTTGCTGTTGTTGACGGTAGAATAGTGTCATGGACAAACAACTTCTGGACCTTTACTCAGACTATCTCCTTTGTTCGTTCGGCCTGACTACCGCGACGGGCCTTTCCACCCTGCTCGACGGCGCGATTAGCCACGACAAGATCACGCGGTTCTTGTCAGGACGTGACTTCACTTCTTCGGACCTGTGGCATCTGGTCAAACCCTTGGTACGGCAGGTACAATGTGAAGACGCAGTTCTGGTCTTCGATGACAGCATCGAAGAAAAACTCTATACGGATGAAAGCGAACTCATTTGCTGGCATTGGGATCATTGCTTCAACCGCAACGTGAAGGGCATCAACATTCTGACCTGTTTGTATCGCGCGCCCACTGCCGCTCTGCCCGTTGCCTTCGAGTTGATCCAAAAGTCGGCTTGGGAAACGCATAAGAAGACGGGCAAACCCAAGCGAGTGTGTCCCAAGACCAAGAACGAATACCTGCGCGAGATGGTGGCGCAATGTCAGAAGAACCAATTGCCTTTTCGCTATGTCCTGGCCGACGCTTGGTTCAGCGCGGCAGAAACGATGATGCACCTCAAAAACGAAGGCAAAACCGACTTTATCTTCCCGATTAAGGCCAACCGCAAGGTGGCTTTGTCCCAGGAAGACAAGTTGGCAGGCCGCTATATGCCCGTATCCTCGCTTTGCTGCGAAGCGGACGCCGTATTGAACATCTGGCTGGAGGGGGTAAACTTCCCCCTTCTGCTGTGTAAGCAGGTCTTTACAAACAAGGACGGCAGCCAGGGCGTTCTCTATCTCGTGACGAGTGACACGACGTTAAGCGGTTGCGACATCCAGACGATCTACCAAAAACGGTGGAAAGTGGAAGAGTATCACAAATCGGTCAAGAGCAATGCGAGTTTCGCCAAGTCGCCGACCAAAACTATTCGGACCCAGAGCAACCATATCTTCGCCTGTTTATGGGCGTATGTGAAGTTGGAAAGTCTGCGTTTGCAGACGCGCTTGAACCATTTTGCGATGAAAGGCAGGCTCTACAAAGCGGCCCTTGCCAGCGCCTACCGCGAACTACAACTGCTCAAAGGCATGAGTGCGCCTGCGTAAGGTGAGTTACAAAATACTCCCCTTCTCCCAGGCTTTTTTGGGAGAAGGGGCCGGGGGTTGGGGGCTATTCAGCGTTCATCCCCCGCTTCTTCGCGCTGCAATGCCGCCGCGCTGTGGGAAACGCCCGCCTCTTCCAGTCGCTGCTCGGTCGGGTGGCGAAGCGTGGTGGGAGTGGCAAGGTTGAAATCGGTTTGATTGCCCTCGCCGATTTCTCATGCCGCCCGCGCGTGGGGTGTGACCGTCGTTTTCAGCTACGTCCTCTGTGTCGTCCGCATCCGCCGAATTGTTGCCCGCGCTTGCCATTGCCCTGCGCGTTTCCAGTGGCGCGAGTTCTTCCAGTTGCGCTGCCATATCTACCTCCTGCGCCAGATTCTGTTCCAGCAGCGTGACCACTTCCGGCTTGCCCATCAGGGACGTTTTGGTAATCAGGCCGCGATAGCAGGCGATCTCAAAATGCTCGGTTTTCAACGCGGCTCCCATGTCGAACAACACCTGAATGGCGGCAGACGGGTTTTGCCGCGCGAACGTGTCATGGTCCTGCTTGATGCCTTCAGTGGTGTGACAGACGGTTTGCAGGGGCTGAAAATTCAACAGATTGCAGCAGCGTTCCAGATTCTCAATCTGCTGCTGTGTCTGCGTCAGATGGTGCGCAAAGCCGTTACGCAGGCGCGTGTCGTCGCTCTCTTTCGCCAGCAGGGGCAGCATTTCCATTATCTGCCGCTCGGCAGCCAGCATCACGCTGAGATCATATTCCAGCAGGTCGCGGGTATTTTGTAATGGCATTTATTTATTCCTTTCGTAACTTACCTTCCTCCCCTCTCCCACGCTTTTGGGAGAGGGGTTGGGGGTGAGGGCAATCAAGGCAATTCGTTTATGTTGGCGGCGTTCGGGTCTTTTTCCCGGCGTTCGATCTCCTCAATGACAACAGCGGGATTTACATCCAGTTTTGATTCCTCAATGTCAGGGTCGAATTGCCGGTGAATACCCATCTGTTCCGCCATCGCGTCTACCAGTGTCAGCACCTGCGTAATCTCATGCTCGGCCAGCAAATTGATCTGTAAATCCAGTTCCGCCCGCCTGTCAGAAGCCGCCGCCATGCGATTCTGACTGATAAGCACGAACGTTGACAGAAATATCGCTTCCAGTGAGCCAATCATCGTGAGCAGGCCGAACGGATAGGGATCGAACGGCGTCCAGTGCAGCAGGCGTTGACAAATCAGATTGTAAACGATCCAGCCGCCGAACCAGATGAGATGCACATAGACAAACACCATGCTGCCCGTAAAACCGGTAATACTATCCGCCGCCCGCTCCTGAACGCCTTTCTCGCGCTCCACTTTTTGACGCATGGCAACCAGCGTGGCGATGTTGCGATCCATCACTTCGGCAAGGGGCGCGTGAGTCCCATTCTTATCTGAACCGTTCCTGTTTGCAAAGGGCGCGCCGACAAAGTTCATCAGGTTTATCCTTTCGTTGTTCCCTTTGATTGTCAGAACGCCCGTTTACAGGCATAAGTAGGCGGCAAGTGATTTAAGGGAACATCAGCGGCAAGCGCGATACAACACAGAGCAGAAAAGTTGACCCGCGTGACACTCTCTTACCGCAGCGACGCGGCAAGAGTTTCCTGCTTCAACCCTCTACAAGAGCTTCAGGCATAGAACAGGCGAAAAGATAGGCAGGAGAGTACAACTACCTACAGGGGAATTAGTACCTCTTGCGTTCGGAACAAGAAATCAGTTGTCCGCGTCTTTTGCACAATCTATTGACCGCTCAATATTCTTGTGAAGGAGACACATTTCTATGCCTGCGATACTGAAACCTGAGCGTCCACTCGGCGCAACCGGCGTGACCGTCCCGCTTGTCGGCTACGGCACGGCCCCGCTTGGAGAGGATAGCATTACGTCGGAACACGCGCAACGCTGCCTGAATCTGGCGATTGATCTGGGCATCACGTATCTGGACACGTCGCCCGATTACGGCAGCGAACCCCACGTCGGGGAAGTGATGAAAACGCGGCGCGACGAGGTGTTCCTTGCGACCAAAGTAAACCGGCGAAGCAAGCAGGGCGTGTTGGACGAGATAAAGGAGTCACTGAAGAAACTGCAAACCGATCACGTAGATTTGATACAGGTTCATTCCGTGAGCGCGTGGGCGGATTTAGAGGAGGCGCTTGCCCCGGACGGCGCGGTTGCCGGATTGGAACAGGCGAAGGCGGAGGGATTGGTACGGTTCATCGGCATCACGGGACACGCCCGCCCGGAACTGCTCAGTCACGCGCTGACGCAGTACGCCTTTGATACGGTTCTGGTCGCCTGCGGCATGGTGGATAAACTGATTACCAGCCCGGAAACGTTTCTGCTGCCCCGCGCCCGCGAAAAGAACGTGGGCGTGATTGCCATGAAAACGCTTGGACACGGCGAAGTGAAAAACGTAGACCTCGCGCTGCGCTACTCGCTTGGGCTGCCCGGCGTATCACTGGCAATCGTGGGCATGGACGTACCCATACAAATTCAGCAGATCGCGCAAATCGCCGCAGATTTCAAGCCGCTTGCTGAGGAAGAGGAGGCCCGTTTGATCGAAGAGGTGCGCCCCCTGCTGGAAAAAGACGCCGAAGAGAGCCAGAAGGGATCAAGCAAACTGTTCTGGCTGCACGACACTGTGGTATCCGGCTGGTCCCACCACGACGAACCGCAGCGCGTCCGCTACTGATTCTTTGCGTCCTTTGCGGTTCAGATTACTTGTGCAGCGGGATGGTTTTTGTGGCAGCGCGGTCTTCCGGGGTCAGCAGCAGATTACGCTTGATGAGCGTGGAGGCATCGGCGGGCGTGTAAAGTAGATTGCGGCTTTGCGGCAGTGTCAGGGTTGGCGCAGTTGGCGTAATCAGCGCGGTACTCCACGAAAGCCCGGTGGATTGCAGTTGTTTGAGTTTAGTTTGAAGCGCGGCCTGCGCCGTTTGTCGCGTTTTCAGCCTGCTCATACCTTGAGACAATTCCCGCCGAAGTTTGCTTACCTGCTCGTCCTGTGTGGCGCGTTCCACAGGCGACAAGGCTTTGGCGGCATTCAGTTTCCGCATCGCGGTTTCCAGTTGGCTGCGGGACTTCTGAATAGCGGCCTGAGCGTCATGCAGGCGTTTCAAATCCGCCGCGTTTTCCTGTAAAATGACAGCCGACAATGCCCGCGTCAGTTGGGGGTCATTGTTCAGTTGGATCGTGAGCGCAGGATCATTGCGGAGGGTTGTAAGCGTATTCTCCCATATCTGCGGGGTGTTCTTCAGCGTCAGCGGCGGCGCAGGTTTGGAATTTGTGACCGGCGGTTGATTAACCGGAGCGTATTCCGTCTGCGGTACGGGCGGTTCTTCAGCATGGGCGGTTAATGCGCAAATTCCAATCAACAGAGTGGCGCTTGTGATGGCGACAAGCAAAAGGGGCGCGGACAGCAAACGTTTCATGGCGGCTACTCCATATAGTGACTACGGCAAACACTTGGGCGGAAACGACAATCAGGCAAACCTGTTATGGCATAGACGAGACGAAAACAGCAGCGTATCAGCAACGTTAGAGTTGCAGGGCAAATTTATACAAAAACGCGCTTGTAATCTTCGGGCGTGAGCGCGAACACAAAAGTGTCGCGCAGTTCGCCTGTAGTGGCGCGGCTGTCATTACGCAGAGTGGCCTCGTGAACAAATCCTAATCGGCGCGGCACATTCGCGCTGCGGAGGTTACGGGAATCGCAACGAATTTCCAGCCGGTTCGCCTTCAGCGTTTCAAAGCAGGCGCGCGTCAGGAGTGTAATCGCTTCGGACATGTATCCCCGGCCCTCTTCAGATTTCCGCAGCCAGTAGCCAATTTCAAACGCGGGAATGTCCCAGTGAATACGGTGCAAACCTGTTCCACCAAGAAAACGCCCATCCTCGCGCCTCCAGATTCCAATCGCCAGATCCTCCCGCAGTATCCATTTCGCAAGGGCGCGACGAACAAACGACTGCGCTTCGACCAGATCATACGCGGGCGTCGCCCAGGGCAGCCAGGGCTGCAAATACTCTACCGATTCCGCCACAGCCTCATGGACGCTTTCAGCATCCTCCACGCGGAACGGGCGCAGCAACACCCGTTCGCCCCAAAGTTCTTCGGGTACGTCGCGCAAAATGGCAGGCGGTTCTTTGGTAGTTTCTTCAACAATTGGAGCGGAGGAAGTTTCGAGCATGACGGTTTCTCCTGTCTATTTCACTACCGGACACACTTTGCCAGGGGTTGAAAACCCTGTCTGTATGGCCTGCGGCGTAGGGACATAACTTGTTATGCCTCCTACGGACGCCATCCTTTGTTTACAGAGTTCTGCGTCCGAAGGACGGCTGGCGGAACGCCACTCAGACGGGTATTTTCAATACCCGGAAATAGGTGTTAGATGTTGGGCATCAGACAGCCTCTTCAGGAAACGTCTAATGCCACGCCTGAAAATGGTTGTCCGGTAAAGAATACAGACAGGAAGATGCGGGGAGAAGTTGCAGTAACAGGGAGTGGGGAGTAGGTGGTAGGGAGTAGGACATTATTGCTACTCCCTACTCCCTAACCCCTACTCCCTGTATTCAAACGCCGCGCAGCCGGACAGTGAGGGCTACTCCGGCAGGTCGGCGAAGGTGGGCAGGTAATCGCGCCACACTTCGTTTTTGCGACCCATCAGGTACTTGGTCAGGCTGATGTACGGCGTGTATTTGGGACGACGCGGGGCGCGGGCCAGTTTCATGCCGATCTGGTGCGCCAGTTTGTCGCTTTTCTTCATGTTGCAGCGGCGGCAGCAGGTGACAAGGTTATCCCACGATGCGCCACCGCCCGCGCGCTTCGGAATAACGTGGTCAATCGTCAGGTCTTTGGTCGTAGAGCCGCAATACTGGCAGATGTAGTTATCGCGCGCAAAGATGGTGCGGCGCGACAGCTTCAGTTCCGGCAGCGGACGCTTGACATGACCGCGCAGTTTGACAACGGAGGGCGTCATAAACTCGCCGTCCACTGTCGCCGCCATCCCGTCGTCGTTCGTGTGCAGAATATCCGCTTTGCCCAGATAAACCAGCACAATCGCCCGCCGCACATTACACACGTTGAGCGGCTCGTAATCGCTGTTAAGAACCAGCACTTCTTGATTCATCGTGGTTCGACTCCCCTTTCGTTGAAAGTAGACAGTAGACAGTAGATTATGGACAGCAACTCATTACCGCCTGATTTAACCAGCCACCAACCACCAACCACCAACCACCAATCTTCCCAAACGCAAAACCCGCCCGATGCCGGGGCATGGAGCGGGAGGAGGCGACGCCGACACAGGCGCAGGCGTGTGCCGATGTTGGGTATGCCGTAGGATTCCCTGTCTTACGACGCTCCCCTGTCTTCCGCTTTGGTCGGCGCAAGGCCATGCCAACCGCTCGTGAGCGGCAGGCGCGCTATGGGCTTCGCAATGACAGTCCGTGATGCAGTTGTGTAGATTGTGTAGTTTCATGGTTGCCACACATATAGACAGCGACAGGCGGCAGAAAGGTTGCACCGGGTAGAGCGAAAGTTACAAACCCGAACGCAGGCAGCATTATGTTCTGCTACGAAATATAGTATAGCAAGGTTGCAGTTTTGTGTCAAGCAGGGCAGAAGGGAAGAAAAGGAGAAGAGGAGAGATACGAGATACAAGATACAAGATACAAGCAGGAGAGAATTCATCTCGCATCCCTCCTCAACCCAAACACCCTTTATTTTTGTGGAAAATTTGGAAAGCAAACAAATTTGCTGGTAAAATGAACTATGGGCAGTTTTTGGCGTCTACCAATTTGTTTAGGCGCGGATTGCGCCAACTGCCATTTCAAACCACTTGCGCGGACATTGCCGCCCGCAAAATTTTCACTGTTTCATCTGATTGCTCGCTTCGATCGTTTACTTCACTCGTTCTCGGAGGATGTTTCCATGTACAATCTCATTCGCAACACGATGGTTGCCGCCGCCCTTTTCGCTGTCACGATTCCTGTCTTTGCGCAGGACGCGCCCCCGGCACCCGCCGGACAAGCGCCCGCAGCCGGCGCCGCGCCCGCCCGTCAGGGACGTCGCGGAGGCGGCGCCCGCCTTACGCTGGCGACGCTTCCAGTCGCCGTTCTGGATATGGTCAGCCCGCTTAAAGACGAGCAGAAGACCAAAATAACCGGTTTGCAGGACAAAGCCAAAACCGACGCGGCTGCCGCTGCCGACGCCACCGCCCGCCGCGACGTGAACACCAAAGCGGTTGCGGATGTCAAGGCCGTCCTGACCACCGATCAGGCCAACGCCGTTGAAAAGGCGATGCCCATGATCAGCATGCTCAACGCCAGCCAGACCATTCCCGTCGGCGCGCTGCCGGATGTGAAGCTGACCAAAGACCAGATGGACAAAATCAGCGCCATCACCGAAACGGAAAGCGCCAAGCTGAAAGGCGTGGCGCAGGCGGATCGTCAGGCGAAAAACCGTGAAGTGAACGCTGATTTCAAAATGCAGGTGGAAGCCCTGCTCACCGCCCCGCAGAAGGATGCGATTGCCAAATACATCGCCGCGCATCCCACTCCCGGCCGCCGCGCCGCTAACGCCGGCAACGCCGCGTAAGCAACTCGTTTCCAGTCAAACCATCTCCCGCCGCCACATATATAAACGTGGGCGGCGGGTATTTTTACAGGTATTTTCATATATACCATCATTCAAATAAGAAACGTGGGGACACATGTTATGTCCCCACGAAGTTTTATTTAGCAGGCATGAAAATAGCGTCCTTTGCGCTTCAGGCACAAAGGACGCTACAATAATTTGTATATTTCACAACTTTAACTCTGTTTGATTGGAACGCTATTCGATTGTGGACGCTATTCAATTTTGAGCTGCAGTACGCTGTATTCGATTGTACCGTTATGTCGTTGTCTGGTCGGGAAATCCGATTGCCGCGTATTCAGTTGACTATTCAATTGTGTATTCAGTTGTCAGGTTGAGCCGTTATGAGGTTTTTCGCGCTATTAAGTTGTTTCGACCACTATGTAGTTGTCCAACGCTATGAAGTTAGAGCAAAATATAGTAAAAGAACGCCTGCGCAGAATGTCCACAAGACATTGCACAGACGCTCAAGGCCTGAACCACACATCAACAAACATTGCCGATGCGGGAAACGATATTCATTTTAGGGTCGCTATTTGTTTTGTGACAGTATTTAGTTTTGACGCGCTATTCAGTTGGCTATCTCGTTTGCCGGTATTTGGTTATTCGCGGTATTCAGTTGTTCAACTCTATTTCTTTGTAGGTATCCAACTGTGTGGATTACGATTATAGAGACGGAGCCGTGGCGGCAGTTGTTCCCACTATTTTCACAATTTTTATGAAATTTCAGCCGCGAAGTTTTCGGGGGTTTCAGCCCTCACTTTTGCGTCGCAAAGCTGCCGTTACTTCGCTGCGATTGTGGTACAGTTGCCGCGCCCCGACAACATCGTACTCGCGCCGTAACCGTTCCAATGCCTGCCGAACTTCGTCCAGAACGCTGCGCCGCGTTTCCACTGCCTTTGTCAATTTCAGCGTCATAATCGCGAGGCCGTCCGGCACAAGGCTGCGGCTGGCTTTCAGCATCATTTCTACCGAGGCGTCGGCATCCATCCGCATATCATTGACCACAACATCAAAGCGCGTTTTCAGCGTGGGCAAAAACGCCTCGATTGTTTTGGCAACATGGGTTACGTTCGGGTCGCGCCGAAAGCGAACGTCCATGTCGGCAGGGTCAACCGCCACAACGCGCAAGCCCTGCTGCCGCAATACGCGCGTCCAGCCGCCGGGAGCCGCGCCCATGTCCAGCGCCTTGCCGCCGACAGGAAGCGTCAGGCCGAATACGTCTAAGGCTTCCAGCAGTTTGAACTCGGCGCGGCTGATTTGCCCCTCCTCGCGCTTGAAACGGTGTTCCCCACCCGGCCACGCGCTGCGGTTCTGCGCAGTACGCGAAATGCCGACATAGCCCCGCGTCTGCGTACAGGCGACGGAAACCACCTGCGCGGGCGTCTTGCACTCCATTGCCGCGCCTGTTTCGGCTTGCAGCCGCGTGGAAAGCGTTTCGTTCAGGGTGAACTTGCGATACGGACGCGCTTCTTCGTGCAGAAAGCGCGTCTGAACGGCAAAGGTTTCGTTCGGGTTCAGCAGGGACGCAAGGCTCAACGCGGCGTTTGCGAACAATTCCAGATCAGCCGTTCCGCCGCTCAATTCCACTTCGCGCTGCACGGGCGCGATATGCCGGATGAAAATGGGCGCATGTTTCGTCACAAGCGCGGCAAACGCCCCGAATTCAACTCCGGGTACGCACCGCGCCACGCCATCCCCTACCCATTCCGGGGACGGCATGGCGGGCCATAGTTCCCGCAACTCCTGCAAAGCCTGCGCTTCAAATTCCGGGTCGCACGAGATGAGAACCATACCTACCCCACTCCCAACGCTTCCGCGTACTGCACGGCCTGTTCCCAGGCGGACATGGCTTCGGTCAGGGCGGATTGGACGCCGCCGTGTTCCTGCGAAAGCGCGAGAACGTTGTGGGTCGGGGCGGGATTGGACAGGCTGGTTTCAATCTGCTTCAAGCGGTCTTCCAGCGTTTCTACTCGTTTTTCCGCCGCGGCTACGAGATTACGCGCCCGCTGCCGCTCCTTCGACATCTGATGAAAGTTCATGCCGTTGGGTATGGCGACAGCGGGTTCCGGCTTTTGCGACAGCAGTTCCGCCAGTTGCGGATTGCTGACCACGCCGTTGCCATTCGCGCCGCTTTGCGCAGAAGTTCCGTTCGTGAAGATTCCCTGCCCGTTACCGTTTGCAGCGGTTTTGCCGGACGCCTGCTCCTTGCGGACTTTTTCGCGATACTGGCTGTACGGCAGGTCGAAAATCCGCGCCGCGCCCGTCCGCCACTTCCAGCGTCCGGTTCGTCACCTGATCCAGCAGATAGCGGTCATGGGATACGAGCAGCAGCGTACCCTCATAATCTCGCAGCATCTGCCCCAACGCTTCCCGCGATTCAAGGTCAAGGTGGTTGGTCGGTTCGTCCAGCACGAGCAGGTTTGGTTTCAAGTAGGTTAGTTGCGCCAGAACCAGTTTGTTCTTTTCGCCGCCCGACAGGTTCTTCGCCTGCCGGAACACGTCATCGCCCGTAAACAGGAACCTTCCTAAATGGGTACGCGCATCGGTGGGCAGCATGTCGGCAACATCCAGCATGTTATCCAGAACCGTCGCTTCCAGATCAAGATCGCTGGTATCCTGCGCGAAATAGCCGACAGTCACGCTGGCTCCCAACCGCGCCATGCCCGCAGTCGGCGTTTCCCGATCCAGCAGAATTTTAATTAATGTAGACTTGCCCGCGCCGTTCGGCCCGACAACGCCCACGCGCTCGCCCCGGCGTATCAATCCCGTCACGTTTTCAAACAGGGTTCGCGTTCCGTAGCGTTTGGTCACGCCGTCCAGAATAACCGTTTCATTGCCGCTGAGTTGCGTGGGCTTGATGCCCAACTTCACGGTCTTGCCCTTCGCCGCCACTTTTTGCGTCGCGCTCGCGTCCAGTTTTTGCGTCAGGCCGTGTTCGCGAATCCGTTCCGCCCACCGCAGCCGCATTACGGCCTGATTTTTCTTGGAGGGCGTGTTCTTCCACTTTTCAAAGAACTCTTCCAGCCGCTTGATTTCGCGCTGTTCGCGCCCGTACATTTCCGCCTGCCGCTCCCGCGCCGCCTCTTTTTGTTTGTGGTAGGCGGAGAAGTTGCCGGGATACGCGGTCAGTTTGCCGTTTTCGATTTCCGCGATACTGGTGACAACCCGATCCAGAAAATAGCGGTCGTGCGATACCAGCACCATCGCGCCGCCGAAGTCTTTGAGAAAACCTCTCCAGCCATTCGGTCGCTTCGATGTCAAGGTGGTTGGTGGGTTCATCCAGCAGCAGAATATCCGGCCCGGACAGCAATAATCGCGCAATGCCAAGCCGCGTTTTCTCGCCGCCCGATAGCTTGCCGCATATCTTATGCAGGTCGGTCGGGCCGAAACCGAGTTTTTTCAGCACGGCGGGAATATCGCGCAGGTTGTCATAGCCGCCCATCGCCTCAAAGCGGTCATGCAGCAGGCTGTACTCGTCCATGATGCGCTCTAAATCGTCGCCGGTTGCCGTAGACATGTCGTGTTCCACTTCGCGCAGGCGGGTTTCCATCGCCTGCACATGCCCGAACGCGGCTTCGGCCTCCTGCAAGACGGTGCGGTTCGGGTCAACGCCCTCTTCCTGCTTCAGGTAGCCGTAGCGGATGCGGGCGGCATAGTTGACGCTGCCCTTTTCCGGTTCCTGCTGCCCGGTCAGGATGCGCAGAATGGTGGTTTTGCCCGCGCCGTTGCGCCCGACAAGCCCCAACTTTTGCCGCCATTCCAGCTTGAAACTCACGCCCGAAAAAATGGTTTCGGGTCCGAAAGACTGTTGTAAATTGTTGACAACCAGAAGACTCATAGTAATGTATCCACATCGGCATTTGGTGTTAGGTGTTCGGCTTGTATCTCGTATCTTCCCTCTATTGTATCGCAAAACAGCGCGTGTTGTGCTAAAGGGCGCGTAAAACCGGAAAGTAACCAAAATTCACCCTGATTTGCTCTTGTTCTTCTTCTTTGTTTCTGTTATACTACTCTCATTCCCCGTGTCTTTCTAATTTCATCGTTTGCAGATGTGTCGGTATCGAACTATTGTTGTTATCGCGCAGAGGAGGCCGTATGCTGTCCCGTTCGCATTTGTTGCTCTTGCTTTGGGTCGAAACCGGCGCGTGGGCGCTGGTGTGGGCGCAGGGGCATCGTCGTCATGTCCCGCCTCCTGTGGTTCCGGCCCCTGCGCCCGCTGCCGCTGCGCCTTGTACTGCCTGTTCGAAAGACCTCCCGACACCGACGCAAATGCCGCATCCCGCGCTTGCCCCCTTGCCATTACGCGCCTGTAAACTGGCGTTTGTGCGCGGCAATGACGTGTGGACAGCAGACCGTGATGGCGCAAATCCCCGTCTGCTGATATACAACGCGAATTCGCCCCGCTGGTCATGGGATCACAAACAACTCGCCTTCGCCCGTGATAACAATATCTGGACAATTAAGACGGATGGAACCGGCGAACGTTCGCTCACCACGCAATGGAAGCCGGAACCCGATCATGACGGCTATGCGGGCTATGGCATTGAGGGGCTGACATGGGACCCGCTTACCGACACCGTGCTGTTCAGCCACGATGAAACGCTGACGCTGAAACGCGCGGACTCAGCCATTGGGCCGCGCAGCGATGTTCAAGACGGTAGAACCATAGATGCCGACAGCCTGTTTGCCGTTTCCGCGCAGGCGGGAGTGAATCGCGCGCCGGTTGCGCTGTTGGATGTGACCGAGCAGGGAACCCACTTCGGTTTTTCGCATCAGGAACAACCCGCGTTTTCCCGTTCGGGCAAATATCTGGCCTTTGCGCGAAACGGCGACATCTGGCTTGCGCAACGGGGCGAGCGTCGAAACCTCTCCGCTAATCTGGAAGATTGGCATGCCTGGGAGTGGGACGTGACGCGCCTGAAATCCACTGCCGACTACGACGATCCCAATTATCACGGCAGCCGCCAGAACGTGGGGGTGACAGGACTTGCATGGTCGCCGGATGAGAAGCATCTGGCGTATGCGCTGCACCGCCTACAGGTTCCGGCTATGCTGTCATCAATGTTCTCGATATCAAGAACGAGGACGGCTATATAAGCGCGGGCGCAACGCGCGAAATAAGCGATCAATGGAACCGATCCCTGTTTTACTCCTGACGGTAAATGGATTGCCTATTCGCACATCGGCTACGCGAATGAGGACGATAACCGGGGCATCCGGCTCACATCCCTTGACGGCAAAACCAGCCGCAAACTCATTGGCAACGCCGAGCAACCCGCGTGGTAAATCCGGCTGTCTTCCCATGCTTCCAAATCTTCAAGGAATATTGCGATGAAGCGCAGAGTGTTCAAAGTTTTGGCGTTGGTATTCTGCTTTGCGCTTTGCAATATCAGCCGCCATTTAGTATACTAACAGCGCTACTAACAAAAAGGAGTATACCGATGACGATACAAATGGGAAGCGTGAACGTCCGCGTCACAAAGCAAACGCATCAACAATTGACCGCGCTTTCTAAAGAGAACGGCCTGCCCATGCAGACTATTCTTGATCGCGCCGTTGAAGCCTATCGTCGCCATTCTTTCCTTGAAGCCCTCAATGCCGACTTTGCCGCATTGCGGGCGCAGCCGGAGGAGTGGGCGGAGGAGATGGAGGAGCGCAAACTCTGGGAACAGACTCTGGCGGATGGATTGGAGCCGATATGAGTCCTGTTCCCTCTTCACTTTCGCCGTTGCGAGGGGAAGTCTGGATGCTGAACTTCGATCCCACTCGTGGGCATGAGCAGGCGGGAACCCGTCCCGCGCTCATCCTTTCCGTAAACGTCTTCAATGCTGGTCCCGCCGAGTTGGTGATCTTATTGCCCATCACCAGCCGTTCCAAAGGAGTGCGTTCCCATGTGGCAGTTCAGCCGCCTGAAGGTGGGTTGAGCGTAATTAGTTACATCAAATGCGAAGATATACGTTCTGTCGCTAAAGAACGGCTTCATCGGCGAATGGGAAATATTTCAGCCGCGACGATGGTTGAGGTCGAAGACAAGTTACGAATTCTCCTTAATCTGTGAAAACATCAACCCCCCCTCATGTCTTTTGTGTGCCATTCCTGACCGAAAATTGCTTATGAAGCGCAGATGGTTCAAAATTCTGGCGTTGTTGTTTTGCTTTATGTTGCTTGCCGTCGGCGTCCGCGTATTCTACGGCGGTGAGCGCCTGCTGCTGCAACGCGCCGTCAAATTACGCTTGCAAGATGTAAAAGATAAGCCGGCCAATTCAATTGTAAAGGAAAATTCTGACGAAAGCCATGATAGTTTTTCATGGGATAGACAATGGATGCCGAACGGCGAAGTTGCCGAACTTCACCTTAACGACTATCACCATCCTACCCTTTACAGTATTGCGCGTCACGATTTACACACCGGGGCCACCACCATCAAGACTATCCCATTCGGAAACCAACTGGAAGAGCGTTATGCTGATCCGGCGCTTTCCCCGAATGGGCAATGGCTGATGTGGCATACCAGACTGGACGGAGAAACTGTCCACGTCTGGAACACTGTCGCAGGCCAACAATTGCGCTGGAAGGTCGAGGAGGGCGATTACCGGCACTTCGAGAACCACTGGCTTGCCGACAATCGCCACTGGCTGGAATATGTCACTCTTCATCAGGACTTTGTTACTCTACACGACATTCAGGACCCTAGAAGCAACATCCGAATGACGTTGCCGCCGCTGCAAAGCGGACATCTAAGCATGTATGACGAGTATGACAATTGCGTTCTGACCACGCATGACCACCTGATCACCTGTAATTTTGAGGACATCAATGCTGCATCGGGCCAGAGTTCTGATGTGGCCTTTCTGGAATTCGCTTTGCAGCCGGAGTGGGGCAAGGTTGTTCGCCTGAAATCGTATCGCGTTACGTTGCCGATAGGTTTGCGTTATATCCGTCATGCCGTTTCTCCCGATGGCAGCCATGTTCTGTGGCAGGTGGAGGGCGTACCGGAATCGCCCTTACAGCACTGGCTTCAAAGCAAACTCCCGCACCCGCCGCCACGCAAGCAAACCTGGGTCGGACTGTGGACTTCTCGGCTGGATGGCGGCGATTGGCGCGAAGCCGGGCATATCGTTCTTCCGATTGACGGCAACGGCGACGACGCGGATGAGGGAGATGCGGATAGTTTGTTACAGTCAGGATGGATGCCGGACTGTAAAACCGCGTGGTTCAAATACAAGAGCGCGTACTATTCCGCAGCGGTCAATTGAGGAGTATTGTCGCCATGCGCAGGCGGTTTCGACTCGTGCTGATTTTTCTAATGGTTGTGCTCGGCGCTTGTTTAATCGCGTGGCGGCTCGTTCCACGCGACCGTTTGCTGCTCGAACACGCCCGCCACGTCGCCGACACGACGCAATGGGGACTAGGCGGCAAACGCTTCAACGAAAGTATTCGCAATCACTGGCTCTCCGACCACGAAGTTCTCTTTGATCGCTTCGAAGGGGCGCAGCATGATCAGCGCGTGATTTACAAGCGCGACATTGCAACAGGACAAGAGACAAAACTGCCCGGATTGACCGCACACCGCCGAACGTTAGGTGAAGAGGTTGTAGATTCGGAGTGTGTCTCTCCCGATGGCAAATGGTATACGTGTTCGGCGCGATGGAACGAATGTCTGCTGGCAGAGGTGAATGGCACACGCCATTTTCTTTATCCTTACACGGGCGAGGGTGATCACCACCGCGAAATTTTATGGCTGCCCGACAGCCGGCACTGGCTGGAACGCTATGGGTATGATGCTAACCTGAACATGGTGATGCACGACACGCAAAATCTGAAAGCGTCCGTCAAACTTTCGCGCAACGCGAATTCAACACTTGCGAATATAGACATGACAGCCTCACCCGATAAAGCGGTTCTTATCCAATGGCCTGATGAGGTGATGAACGATATGGGCAAACCCATCATGAAAGCCAATTCATCGCCCACAAAAACAGTAACAATTCTCCTGATGTCCTTGCAATCCGATGGCAAGCCGCTAAACCGCTGCGCGCTTGCCGTGCCGTTCGACTCTAGAGCACTACGAGTTCAGGGTTTCACCAACAGCGACTCGCGTCGCCTAGCTCGTTCATGCGCGTACCGAATCGCCTTTGCAGGCATGGCTGCATCGTTACTTTCCCTTCGTGAAGCCCATCCTTTACAACATAACAACAGTATGGGTCAGCAATATAGACGGCAGCAACAAGCATGAAATTGGACGTATTTTGTCAGCGTTGAACACCTCGAACAAACTTGCTCCCGATGAACCTAAAATTGAGGAGTTAAAGTGGCTGCCCGGCGGCAAAGAATTAAGTTTCGAGTACAAAAACGCGCTGTACGTTGTGCCTGTACAAGACACACATCCTTAATTGCCAGGGCATCAAGTCTTATGCGCTACGCACACGTTAGAACCATAAAAGCCCCTCTCCTAGCGCGTTGCGCGGCAAGGAGAGGGGTTGGGGTGAGGTAAACTACGCCATAGTCAGCGTGTACAGGGCCACTTCAACGGGCTTGCTGATTTGTCCCGGTTCTTCTAATTCTACAACCTGCGTTTCCAGCGTCATTTGCCAGCCCCGTTTTTCCAGTTGCGCCATGAACTCCATCGCCTGCGGTCTGCCGGGGTCGGACAGCAGCAATTGCCCGTTCTTCGCCTTCGTTCGCCGGAATACATCCGACAGGTAGAAGTGCATGTTCCGCTCGTACAGTATGTCCGCGCCCAAAACCACGTCGTAAGCGTTGGCATGTGACCACGATTGCCAGTCCGCCGCGAAGGTTGTGATGCCGGATATGCCGTTGTCTGAAGCGTTCACCTGCGCCAGCCAGAGCGCGTGGGCCTGATGATCCGTCTGGCAAACAGTTGCGCCCAGTGAACGCGCCACAATCCCCGGCAATCCCACGCCCGCGCCCAATTCCAGTACGCTCTTGCCTGCCACCAGTGCCGGATTCGCCGCCAGTTTTCGCGCAAGGGCAATGGACGCTTCCCACAGCAAAAAGCCGTAGGGGAAAAACTCCAACTCCTCCGCCGAATCGAGCAGCGTGTCCTGATCCTGTACGCAGGTCACGTTCCAGACTCGCTCCCCGACCTCCACGCCCACCGTCACCAGAGGATACTTCGCTTCCAACTGCGCCCGCATCATTGCTATATCCATTCAGCACCTCTTCTGGAAAAGAAAAGGAGAAAAGGAGAAAAGGAGAAGGGGAGAAACAACGTTCTTTTTCGTGTGTTTTGCGTATTTAGCGGTTCCCTCTCCTTTTCTCCTCTTCTCCTTTTCTTCCTCACCCCGGTATAAGGCGGAAGACGCTGATCTCAGCGGGGCAGCGGTAGCGGTAGGGCTTGCCGGTGACGCCGAGGCCGCGATTGACGTACAGCCGCGCTTTGCCCTTTTTGTACCAGCCGGCGACCTGTGGACAGCGCAGATGCAGCAAGACATACCATTTTGGGATTCGGGAGGGGTAAGGCGATCTGGCCGCCGTGCGTGTGGCCGGACAATACCAGCACGTCGTACTTGCCCACTTTTTCAATTAGGCGCGGGTTGTGCGACATCACGATACTGGTGGCGTCGGGGGGAGGCCGCGCATCGTAGCCGGGATGTTGGGCTTGCCCTCGAACAGGTCGTCAATGCCCGCGATGTGCAGCCCACCCGCAACCGTCGTGTTTTCGTTTACCAGCAGGGTCACGCCGGATTGTTCCAAGCGGCGGCGCGTACCGACCGGGCCACGCCGATGGTCATGGTTGCCGAGCGAACCGAACACGCCGAGCGGGGCGCGCAACTGGCACAACATCTCCTGAATGGGATAATCTTTGGTCAGCGTCTTGCTGTCAATGTAATCGCCGGTCAGCAGAATCAGGTCCGGCTTGATGCTATGCACCTGCCGAACAGCCTCCTCATGCACCGCCCGCGTGTTGCCGAACCCGCCGTGCAAATCGCTGAGATGGACAACTGTAGTGCCGTGCAACGTGGCAGGCAGGCCGCGCATGGGAACCTCCTGCCGCGTCACTTGCAGCAGGTACGGGTTTTTCTGCCCGGTATCAATAGCAATCAGGGGATCACTCACAGTAAAGCCAATTCTCCTTGTGGGGAGTTGATAATTGATAGACAATGCCATTGTGTAAACTTTGGTTGCGCTTATTTGGGGTCATGTTAAAGAATGGCAACCGTACCACAAGAGGACTATCAACTCTCAACTATCAACTCTCTGGCGCATCATCTCCACCGCCGCCTGCATGGTGCGCTGTACCAGAACGACGGCGAATTCGGAGTCGGCGGCGGAAGCCGCGTCGCGCAGGCGCAGAGCGTGATAAAGAGCCTGCCGCGCTTCCGGTTCGCGTTCGCGCCGCAACAGCACGTCGGCAGTCTCTTCCAGACGGCGAACGTATATATCCATCAATTCATCGTGGAACAGTTCCGCAGCCGCTGTTGCGGCAACCGCTTCCAAGCCCTGCTTTTGCGCTTCTTCGGAAGCGTTCTCGTCCCCGATGACATCGTACACGTCGGACAGCCAGGGAACCACGTCGTTGACATCCAAAAACCACGCTTCAAACCAGGGCAGTTTGAACAGGTCAGCGGCAGAATAAGTTTCCGTATCCGCGCAGTACATCCTCCTCGCGGAATATGCTCCCATACGGGCGAAACGGTGTAGTCCTGTTCCGGTTCGCCGATTACATTCAGCAGGTCTATAAACCCGGCGGGCGTCATGCGGCGCTGCTCTCGGGCGCGCGTTTGCGCCTGATGCAGCAGAAACCGCCCGTAATCCGGCGCGATTTCGGCAAGCGCGATGCCGCCCTCCAATTGCGACGTGAATCCCTGCAGCCGCTCGTCCAGTTCGCGGCGGGGCAGGCGGCGCGTTTCCATGTCGCGAACGCCCTCGGCATCGTTGAGGAGGGCTTGCAGGAACGTGGGCGAACCGCCGTCCGAGTTCAGCCATGCCAGAAACAGCAGGCGATTCCCGGCGCCATCATACGCGCTGGCCCAGGCGGTTAAAACAGGCGGCGATTTTGCTACGGAGGCAGAAGGAGATTGTTTCGCGGGCGCATCAGGCGGCGTGACGCCTTTTTGCGACAGCAGGTACAGGGCGCGGCGGGCGGCCTTGCGCGTGTCTTTTTCCGGCGTGGTTTCCGCCATGTCGCGCAGTCGGGCGGCGGCATCCGTCGTGCCTTCCGCCAACAGCGTCTCGATTGCGGCGGAGTCAGTATTCGTTTGATTCATGCGCTGACTGCCTCGTTATTGTTCATATCTCTGGATGCGTTGTATCGCCTGACTACCCTCATCTAAACCGGGAGCCGCATCTCTCGCTTCGCGCCATTTCTTCAAAGCGTTGTTCAAGTCGCCATTCTTGAAATATTGATCGCCCTCATTTAGAAACTGCTGCGCTTGCGCGGCCTTGTCTTTCAGCAGATGGTCAGGGTCAATACCGGCGGCGCGAGGCGTCGGGTCGTTGCTGATGGTCGGCGGCGGGGCTTGCAGCGAGGCGGGCGGCTGTTCGGTTGCCGTGCTGGTCGAAGCCGCGTCGTGTTCCGCCCGCGCTCCGGGCGCGTCCTGCGCCCCCTCCTTCAGAATGCCGAGTTCGGTGTGGGCTACCTGATAGTTGGGGGCATAGGCGATGGCCTTGTTATAGTCGTCAATGGCTTCCGACACATTGCCCCGGCTATGCGCCTGTCGCGCAAGCTGCACATACGCATAGCCTAAACTCAAGTTCAGGTTCGTCAGGTCGGCAGCGCCGGGTTTTGCCGCCAATGCCTGCTCAAAGAACTGCGCCGCGCCCGCATAATCCTGTTTGTTGTACGCCGCGCTGCCCTGCTCCATCAATCCATGCACCTTTTGCGAACTCACTGTGCCTTTGTAAGACTGGTAGTTGTTCATAAACAAGACTACCCCGAAAGCAAGGACGCATCCAATGACAACCGCGACCAGTGCCGCATAAATGTTGGAACGGGCCGCATCGGACAGGACAATCAGCGGTTCGCGGGGGCGGGTGGGAAACGGCGGCGAGGCGTAGGGCGACATGCCGGGGGCGTTGGGCGCGTTCTGCGGCGGCATCTGTCCGTTCTGCGCATAGCCGCTTTGTCCGTACCCGTTTTGCCCGTACATGGCGGCGATCTGCTGCGGGTTCATGCCCTGCGCGGCAGCCGTTTGCGCCGCCCGTTTCATAGCCTTGATTTGTGACCGCGTGAGGCTTGCGCCCGCGTTGTTCCACGCCCAGGGCTGCGCTCCGGCTTGCGGGTCAGGCATCTGCGGAACGCCGTTCGTCATACCCGGCATCTGGCTCATACCCGGCATGTTCTGGTTGGGATAAGCCCCGTTCGCCATGCCGCCCGCATTGCCGTACCCGTTATTCTGGCCGTATCCGCTATTCTGCCCGCCGTAATTAGCCTGAGACGACATGCCCTGCATCGGGTTCATGGGCGGCATGTTCTGGTTCGCATAGCCCGCCCCGCCTCCCGGCATGTTCGCGCCATACGGATTGTTCATGCCCGTTTGCCGCATGTTCATGCCGGTCTGATTGTAAGAATTACCGTTGCTATTCGACAGAAAGACTTGCGGCGTCTGCTCGGCGTACAGCAAATCCTGCCGCATCTGGTCGGCGGAAATCTGGCGCTGGTCAGGACGCTTTTGCAGGGCGCGTTGAATTACCTGCTCCACGCCCTGCGGAACGCCGACAAGGGCGGGCGGCTGCGCGTTCATAATCGCATACGTGATGCTGATAACGCTGTCGCCCGTAAACGGCTTGCGCCCCGCCAGCATCTCGTACAACAGGACGCCAAGCGAAAACAGGTCCGAGCGCGAGTCGATGTGCTTGCCCTCGATCTGTTCGGGCGACATATAACTCGGTGTCCCGAAAACCTGCCCGTTGCTGGTCAATGCGGGTTCTTCCGACAGGCGGGCAATGCCGAAATCCGTTAGTTTGACGTGTCCGCCGGGGAGGATGAAAATGTTGTCGGGCTTGATGTCGCGGTGAATGACTTTGTTGGCGTGGGCGTGGGAAAGCGCGGCAAGCATCTGTGAGGCAATATCAATCGCTTCTTTGAGAGGAATTTTGCCCCGAACCTGCATCACGTCGCGCAGGGTTTGACCGTCCAGATACTCCATCGCGATGAAGTGCCGGTCATTCTCCTCCCAATGGTCGTAAACGGTAACAATGTTGGGGTGACTGAGCCGTCCGGCAGCCGTCGCCTCACGCTTGAACCGCTCGATACGCTCCCGTTTCGCCTGTCCCGTCATACCCGGCGCGATATTGAGTTCTTTCAGGGCGATACGACGATTCAGCGCAACATCCATCGCTTCAAAAACGATGTCGTTGCTGCGAGCTATTTCCCGCATGATGCGGTATTTGCCTTTGATGATCGTGCCATTCACGCCGGGTTGGTTCTCCGTCTGAAACACTACGCCTAAAATCCCTTATTCTCATTATACGGCATACGCCACTGCATCTGCACCCAAACCCGCTCTTTCAACGTCCAAACAGTTTCCGCCAGCCACCCCGATTGGCGTCTGCGGCGTCAGGCGTATCTTGAAGTGGTTCGTTCTGCCCGTTCATTCCATGAGAAGCGTAAGCATCCGGGGATTGAGCGGCATCTTCAGCATGAGAATTGTACAGATGGCCGTCGGGCGTGAGCAGTTCGCGCACGGACACGACGAAAACGGTGATGTTGTCGCGCCCGCCCCGCGCATTGGCGAGTTCCACCAGTTGGCGAACGGCTTCCGAAGGGAACTGGCTGCCGGCGATTTGCAGGATTTCTCCCTCCTGCACATGCCCGGTCAGGCCGTCCGAACATAATACCCATATATCCCCGACCTGCGCCCGCTCCTCGTAAAAATCCGGCACGACCGTTGCCGCGGCGCCAATTGAGCGCGTAATCACGTTGCGAAACGGCGACATTTCGGCATCTTCACGGCGCATCAGGCCCGCCCGCACCTGCTCCTCCACCCACGAATGGTCATGCGTCACCTGCGTAATCTGCCCGTCGCGTATCAGGTACACGCGGCTGTCGCCCACCTGCGCGATGACAACCCGATCCTCAATGAAAATCGCGCCTACCAGCGTCGTGCCCATGCCCGACCGCTCCGGGATCATCTGCGCCAGATGGAAAATGCGGTCATTGGTCTGCACAATGGCGTCATGCATCGCCGTTTGCAGGTCAGAGGCCGGACTGTCGTAGTAGTTGGAAATGACGTTTTTCAGCATCATTTCACTGGCAATCTGCCCCGCCATCGCGCCGCCGATGCCGTCCGCAACCGCGTACAAACAGCCCCGATGCGCCAACAATTCCGGGGACTCCGGCTCGTAAAAGTCGAACTTGTCCTCGTTGTTTTCGCGCACCTGTCCCATGTCGGTACGCGCTCCGAATTTGACGACGGGAATCACGCGCGGCTGCCGCGCCTCGTAAGCCCGCCAGCCCCGCACCAGTTCCGCTCGGTCGAATTTCGCCGTCGAGTCGAGATCGGGATTTATGCTCGTCGCTTGCCCGTAATCACTCATTAGGAACCTCGTTGTCTACCGCATGATAAACTTCCTGAATACGCGGCGCAGTCGGCGGATAGACGGGATCGTTGATCGCTCCAAATTCCTGACCGGGCGGCGAACCATCCGGGTTGCTCCACTGGCCCGTATGCGGTTCTTCAGCGGCGAGAGGGGCAATCGGCACAGCGGGCGCATCCTCGTAATTCAGCGCGAAGACGTATTTTGTCTGCCCCAGCTGAACCTCATCGCCCTCTAGCAGCAGTTGCCGTTCGCCCGCCGTCAGTTTCTGACCGTTGACCGAGGTTCCGTTCGTGCTGCCAACATCCGTCAGGTACGTGCCGGTGTTGTCGGTTTCAAGCGAAGCGTGGCGTCCCGAAATGTAGGCGTCGTTGCTGATGACAATGCTGTTGGCGGGGCGGCGGCCAATGGACAGGGAACCCTCCGTTACGGTGATGGCGGTTCCCGGCCCGCTCGTGGGCGTCAGATGCGCGACAATGTTGCCGTCCGCAACCGCAGGCTCCACAATGGTCGCGTTGCGCATATCGGCAAGCGGCGCATCGGCGGGGTTCAAATCTCCCGGCTGATAAACCTGCGTCGGATTCTCGCCCGAAGCCGGGACACCCGCATTGGGAACGTCGACAAGGGTACGGTTATCACCGGGGGCAGGCATGGCAACGGTTTTGTTGCCGCCCATCAGCGTTGCCGCCGCGCTTCCTGAAGAAGCAGGCACGGGCATACCGCCAAGCTGTAGGACCGCGCGCCAGTTGCCGAAGCGCAGGGTTTGTCCGGGCGTGGCCTGCGTGGGCTGATTGGCTCCGATGCGCAGGTCGCCCACTTTCGTGCCGTTCGAGCTGCCCATATCCTCTACCGTAATCGTGTTGCCCTCAACCGTAATGCGGGCGTGAACGCGCGAAATCGTCCCCTCATTGAGCAGCACATCGGTTCCCTGCCGCCCCAGCGTGTTGACGCCCGCCCGCAATTTGTACCGCTGTCCGTCCGCCTCGGCCACGAGTTCGGCTGCCGCCGGTTCCTCCTGTGGAATTTCGAGGTTTTCCGCAACGACAGCGGACGTGAGCAGAAAGCCGCACTCTCCGCAGTACGCTTCGGTCAAGGGCGTGGTGGATTTGCACACGGCGCACGTCGTGGTTCCGCCCATCTGCGTTCGGAACGGGTCGGACGCGCCCGCAGGCATCTGTTGCGTGGCTCCCATTCCCGGCATTTGCGTTGCGTTTCCGGCAACCATCGCGCGGTCAAAGGTTCCAGTCTGCCCGCCCGCGCTTGTGGGGCTTACGGGCGGCATCATACGGGTTGCATCATCACTCATCGCGCGCTCCTTGTTCTTTGTTATCCACTGATTCACTCTGCGCCCGGAGGTTCAACGCCACCTCGTCCAGCAGGGCTTCCACATTCGGCAGATTTTCCGGCCACCAGTTGACGGCATGTATCAGCAATTCCAGCGCGGCCTGTGGCGCAAGATCGCTTGTATTCAGGCCGTGCCTGTCCGCCGCGTCTTGCAGGCGCGTTTCCAGTTCGGAAGGCAGTTCAATAGTAACGTTCATTACGCCGAAATCCTGCTCCTACTCAACGCTTGCCCTGATCTATTTCCATGATCGTGCCCATAAGCGTTTTTTCCACATCGCCGCCGCCCTGCCGCAACGATTGCATGGCCTGATCGAGTTGTTGTACCTGCTGCGTTTGTCCGGCCTGCATCATAATCGTGCGCGTTTTTTGCAGTTCTGTCATGGCTCCCATCGAGGTAATCTGCTGCGTTCGCATCCCCATCATGGTGCGCTGCAAGTTCGAGGACGCCTGCGCCAGTTCCAGTTCGCTGCGCACAATCGGGTTTACGCCATTTGCAACCGCGCCTCGATCCTGTATGAATTCAAACACGCAATCGGCGGCAATCCGTTCCGAGCGGTTGTTGATTACGTCGTCATAGTACGCTTCCACTTTGGCGACCCGGAACGTCCCCTGCGGATGCCGCTCGAATTCCAGTTCCGCCAGAACGGTTCGGCTTGTGCCGCGCTCCAGATCGGGAACCGCCACTTCCACCATGCGCGGCCCAAACGAGGGTTGCGCTCCATATACCTGCCGCAAGCCCACCCATTTCGACAACTGAAACCGGACGCGGACGTTTTTCGCCACAATGGTCATCAGGGTTTCCAGTTCGCGCCGAAACACTTCCGGCAGCAGGTCGGGACGCTGAATGTAGTAGTAGTTGCCGCCGCTGCGCCGCGCGATACCGGCCATCAGTTCTTCGTTGTACTCCTGCCCGAAGCCGAGCGCGGTGATGGAAATTCCCTTTTGCTTCTGCTCCGCGACTTGCTGCACAATGGATGTATAATCTTTCAGCCCGACCGTTGGTTCGCCGTCCGTGAGCAGCAGAACGCGGCTGACATAACCGGGCGTCTGCGCCTGTACGCTGGCAATCTGCATACAGCCCGCCATCAAACCGTCGTACAGGTTTGTCGTATTGCCCACTTCCAGCCGGTGAATGTGCTCCTTGACCAGCGCCTTGTTGACCACGCGGCGGGCGGGCATGAGAACGTCTACCTGCTCCTCGAACGTGACGATACTGAGTATATCGTTCGGCTCCAGCATGTCCACCACGTAATCGCAGGCGCGTTTGACGTATTCGAGGGGCGGTCCTTCCATGCTGCCCGAACGGTCAATGCACAGGCACACGTTGATGGGGGCGCGCCGTCCCAACTGCTGCCCGCTGACTTTCAGGACGACAAGAGCGTTGTCCCGCGTTACTTCGGGCGCGTAAGCGTAGCGGTTCCCGGCAAGGCACTCCAACTCGACGGTCTGCATGGACGGCATGTTCATCTGCGTCCGCATCGGATCGAACCCTGGCGTCCCCGGCCCGCCCATTTGGGTTCGTCCGGTCGGCGGCGTTCCCATCATCTGAGTACGGTTCGCGCCCATTTGCGTTTGCCCGGTTCCGCCCGGAAGGGGCATCCCCGTCTGCCCGATGATACGGGTGCGGTCGTCTGACATGCTGTTTTCTCCTCATATTTTCAGGCCAACAAATTGCTGTCCAGGACGCTTTCGCCAGCGCGGGTTCCGGTCGTCCCGTTTCGCTAAACAAATCAATCGCGCCGAGGCTCTCCAGTGTATCTTCGGATTGTTCCCAACGAACGTTATGATCACCCTTATAAGGAAGGCGATGATCAACCTCGTTATTCAGGATGGCAAAAGGAACACCTTCAGGAAACGCATCGCAGAGAACCGTTGGCCCCCGATTGCTTCGGTAGTGCTTGCAAAAAGCGCATTGCGTCATAATAATCACGGTTTTACTCCCTCCCGCGAACGATACCAACGTATCACATCCTTGCTGAACGTTCGCCCCGCCATTAATCTGGCAAACACTTCCGATACAAATTCATGCGCATCCGCGCAGGCGTGGCTACTTACCTCGCCTGCAACGACTGTTTTCTGCGCATTGGTAAGATCACGCATAACACCATATCAAGCGGCGGCTTCTGTTTTAACCAGTTGTGGCTGTAGTTCCTGCTTATGTTCTTTATACAAGGTCGGGCGATTTGGCCCGACAGGGAACTTGCCTGTCATATCCGTTTGCTCCAGCCCTTCTGCTCCAGCTTCTAAAAAGTTCAGCGCTTCTTCCGGCGTCATCTGCCGTATTTTTTCCACCATTGCGGCTTTCACTTCCGGGCTGTTCGGATTCCATGTTTTTTGGCTCATAATATTCTCCGTTAGCTATCGTTAATTTGACTGTCTCGCCTGATTCTCTACGACCATCTTGCCATATGTAAATCGGAGAGACACGTCGCATCTCGAACCGCTATTTGCACATGTGACTTGTCAAGGATTTTGGACCCGGCATATACCGGGCTTCCTTCCGCGAAACTGCCCCGCACAGTCTGCACAGGCGCTAATCCTGCCTCTTCGATTTCTCGACAATGCGCGTCAATGATATACCGGTCCAGATAATGCGCTCCACGATTGGTATTTCGGGGCAGAGTTGCTACTCCCAATGCGGCGAAGGCCGCATATACTGCTGCTAAAGAGGTCATGTACTCAACGTTCCAGCAAGTTCAAACAACGACCAAGCTGAATAGTTGCGCCTATTACAGCCACAGAAGTATCTGAAACCGTACTTCTTTCCTGCGCCCACTGTAAGGCGCGATAGGGCGCGTACTCCCAAAAGTAGATGCCTTCGCCCAGCCAGTCATAGGCTTTTGTTGAAGGTATAAATCTTTGCTGTTCTAATATTTGTCGCGCTACTTCTAGCGAACAGCCATGATACCCAACAACAGTTTGCGGGGCTGTAACCAATTCTCTATACGGTTCCTGCTCCGGCTCCACTCTTGCCTCCTACTCGAAACGGAATTTGCTGTTGCCGAATTGAACGACATCTCCCGGCGCGAGCGCCTGCATCTGGACACGGACGCCGTTGACGAATGTGCCATTCGCGGAGTTGTTGTCATACACCATGAACACGCCGTTTTCGTTGCCCAGTCGCGCATGGGTACGGGACACGGTTGTATCGCCCTGCACCACAATATCGCGCCCTACTTCGCGCCCTAACGTCATATTCGGGCTTGCAATGGCAAATACCTGCCCCGCCGTCGCGCCCTCCATGCCGATTAGACGACCGGCTGGCAGTTGGTGACTGGCGACTGGTGGCTGGTAGACTGCGGCTCCCATATAGTCTACCGGTTGGCCGTTCATGTTCTCGAAGCCGCCCATAGGAGGATATTGGGCATTGGGGGTCGAGTATTGGGGGTTCTGACCACTGGCCCCTGACCACTGACCATTATTGCCGCCTGCCGGAGTACACAGACAGTTGCCTGCCGCGTCTTTCGCGCCGCCGCAGAATGGGCATAAATGGGCAGGCATGGGCGTACCGCTCGGACCGGCGGGGCGGGCGCGGGGCGCATCTACCGGCGAGGGCGCGACGCGGTTTTGCGTGGCCTTTTCCCGAAACAGAATACGATGGTTGCCGATTTGAATCATGTCGCCGTCGCGCAGCAGCAGTTCTCCGCCCTGACCGACGGGCTGCCCGTTGACGAGCGTTCCCATCGGACTGCCCGCGTCCATAAGATGATGCCGGTAGCCGTCCGTGCGAATGGCCGCGTGTTGAATACCAACGGTATTATCGCCGAACAGTGGCACGTCGCTACGCTCGTCCCGGCCCAGAATGTTGACCGGCTTGGACAGAATAAAATCTTTGCCCTCATTGCGTCCGGCCAGCACTTTCACCCACGCCTGCTTCAGCCACTCCTCGACCAGCCCGATAAAGAACCCGGTCAGGCCACCGATAGCCGTAATGCCGATAGCCCGCCCCGGCCCGCCCACTTCCCGCGCCCCGGCCCCGCCCACGCCCGCCTGAATCTGATTGGACAGGGGGCCGACCATTTCAAACACGAAACCGCCCAAAAATCCGCCCAAAAATCCGCCGATTGCGCCATTGCGAATACGGGCAGCGGAACGGGTTGGCAGGGCCGCGCCTACGCCCATACCCAATCCAAGCAGACACCAGCCGAACGAGCGCGCGATCACCTGTTTGGCGAATGCGCCCATACCCTCGTCGCGCCCGACGTAATTCGACCCGCCCAACATCTTGAACAGCAGCCCGCCGAAGTTGTAGCCGACAAAGCCCAAGATGCCGCCTGTGAAAAAGCCGATAATCATGCCCTGCATGATTTTGCGGGCGTTGCCCTCCACAATGCCCTCGACCGCGCCGAGAAACATGCCGATCAGCCCGCCCACGCACCAGCAGAAAAGCCAGATATGCAGACTCGTAAACTCAATGGCGTGGACGCTCCCGTTGAGCAAGTCCTGCTCCACGCGGTAGCCGCCCGCACCATGTATTAGATTTTCCTGTAACAGCCATCCGAGGAACCCGCCAATGGTTCCCATAATCAGGCCGATGAGTATGCGCGATCTCACAGAAATCTCCTTCTGAGGAGGGTGTTCAGGTGTTCAGGCGTTCGGGTATTCAAGACAATGCAGCAGTAACACGTTTACTTTTGCGCATCAAGACTATTAACACAACTCCTGAACACCCGAACACCTATCCTTCATATCTAAACCGCGTCATGCCGATTTGAACTTCGTCGCCGGTATTGAGCGGGTGGGGGGACTGCGCGGGGATGCGGACGCCGTTGACAAAAGTGCCGTTGGACGAGCCGTTATCCGTGACGGTTGTTTGCCCGCCCGTTACTTGCAGAATGGCATGGCGGCGCGAAGCGTTGGTGTCGTTGGGCAGGGCAACGGCGTTCACCGCGTCGCGCCCGATATCCAGACTGCCGCCGGAAAGCGGGAAGATATTGCCCGCATACGTTCCCATCGTGGCGACAAGGCGCGGGCCTGCGCTGACGGTCGGGGGCGCGGCCATTGCCACGCCGCCCGCGTAGTTGCCCCCGCCGAGCGGTTCGGATGTTCCGTCCGTAATCGGCTGTATGGGCGTTTTCTGCGGCTTGTCGAACGGGCTGATTTGTGGGCCGACCGAAGTGGCGGGCTGCGTTTGGATGCCCAATTTGTCCAGCATGGCCTTGACGTGTCCGTTCTGGTACGCCCAAAACAGACCGTAGCCCACCCCGCCCAAAAACAGGATGCTGACAACCGTGCTGACAATGCCGCCGAGAGGATTCTCCGGGGTTGCAGTGGGCGCGGCGGTGGGAAGGGGCGTGGCGGGAACGCCGGAACCGGGAGGAACTGCAGGCGACATGCCGGAAGGAGTTGTGCCGGTTGCAGGCGCAGTGGTTGTTGTGGGAAGCGGTACGGTATGCGCGTCCGCCCACGACACTTCAATCGGCCATTTATAACCTTCGGGCGTGGTGGGAACCGTGAGGGTTTGCGTGGCGCTGTAAGGGGGATTGGCTCCCTCCGTGACCGTTACCGTAATCGGCTTTCCAAGCGGAACATTGGCGAATTTGGCCGTACCCATATCGGCAGGCGTCAGAGTGACGCTTTTGCTGTAGGATTTGTCCGCGCTTGCTAATGTGACGGTTGCCGAGGTCAGACCGCCCTTGCCCTTCACCTGCGCGGGAACCAGAACCGTCTGCACGTACTTGAATGCGCCGTCGTTGAGCGCGGTCACGCCCGTCGTGTTTACGGGGATACGCGCCACGCGGCTGTGATCGGTATCTACCACTTCCAGCAGGGCCTCTTTCGCCTTGATGGTGGACGGAACCGGAATCGCAACCACATTGTCGCCACCAATGGGCGCGGGGAGGGCGACAAGGGCGGCGGTTTCGTCCGTATTGGTGACAAAGCGGCACAGGAAATTGCCCGAAATCTCGCGGCGCAACTGCATGGTCGCAGCGGCTGTTGTTGGGGTGGTTGTTCCCGGCGTCGTAGCAGAATTGCCGGAGGAAGCCGGGTTTGTCGCCGTTGAGGGCGCAGTTGCGGAAGAGGGCGGCTTGACCTTGTCCTGCGCCTGTACGCTCAGGGAACCGCAAGCTAACGCTATGCCGGATGCGGCAACAAGCAAACCTTTGTTGTGGAACGTTGACAGCATAACCTTCACTTTTTCTCCTCCAACAGCCGCAAAGCGCGTCCCAGATGCGATATTATATCCCCGGCGACAAGGCCGGCCTCACTGCTATGTTCCGCCGCGAGATCGGCGGCAAGGCCGTGCGCGTAGGCGGCAAGCGCGACAGTTTTTACATCCGCTACCCATTCGTCATGCTCATCGCCATGCTGTTTGGCCTGCAAATGTACAAATTGCGCCAGCAGTCCGCCCACAATGCCGGTCAGCGTGTCCCCCGCCCCTCCGGTCGCCATACCCGGATTGCCGGTCGTGTTGATAACAATATCGCCGTCCCGGTCGGCAATCAGCGTATAGCGGCCTTTGAGCAGAACAATCGCTTTGTAACGTTGCGCGAGTTCGCGAACCGCGCCGATGCGGTCAGCCTGCACCGCTTCAATAGAGATGTTCAGCAGGCGGGCGGCCTCGCCCGGATGCGGCGTCAGCACAAGCGGCGAACGGGGATTATCCGCCCGCTGTTGAATAATATCAGGCTGAAGTGCCAGCGCGTTCAAACCGTCCGCGTCTAAAACCAGCGGTTTGTCAATCTCGGCAATCAGGCGATGAACAAGCGCCATTGCCCCCGGTTTTGTCGTCAATCCCGGCCCGACGCACAGCAGCGTAGATTTGGCGGCAAATTCGGCAATGGCGTCAAAGGCGTCTGCGCTGACGGCCCCCTCCGATTCAGGCAGGGAAATCGTCATCTGCTCATCGAGTTTACCCGCAATCACCGTCTGCGCGCTTTCGGGACACAGCACTGTGACCAGTCCGGCTCCCGTATGTTGGGCGGCGCGGGCAACCAGAGCGGGCGCGCCGCACATGCCCCGCGAACCGGCGACAATGCCGACATGCCCGTAATCTCCCTTATTGGCGTCCGCGTAGCGTTTCTTCAACAATCGCGCGGCTGCGCCCAGACTGCTCGGACGATGCCCGAAATCCTCCCGCGATGTTCCGGGCAGGGTAAACACGCGAAACGGGGTTTTACAGTCCAGTTTGTCCCATGCGAAGCCGATGTCGGCAACGTGCAGTTTGCCCACATTGGCCGCGCCCGGAAACAGAAACAGCCCTACTTTGGGATACGCGAACGTCACGGTATGCGTTGCGCGAATGGCCTGCCCCGGCACCGCGCCCGTGTCCGCGTCCACCCCGGAGGGGATGTCAACGGCAATCACGGGGCAATCGGTTTTGTTGACGCTTGCAATCGCCGTCGCGTAACCGTCGCGGGGCGCTCCCATACTGCCCGTGCCAAGCAGGGCGTCCACAACCATGTCCACGCGCCAGCCGAAATCCTCCGTGAGCGGACGGGGAGGGCTGTCATAGCCGAAGCCGTTTATATCTATTTCGAGGGAATTCAGAATGTCGAAATGGATTCGCGCTTCCGGTTTCAGACTGTCGTAGGAACCGACAAGGGCCACTTGAGGAAACGCGCCAAGCAGCCATAGCAGGCGGGCAATCACCGCGCCGTCGCCGCCATTGTTGCCGCTGCCGCAAAACACGGCGATGCGCTTGCCCTCGAGGGAGCCGAACTCGCGCAGCATCACATCCACAACCGCGCGCCCCGCGTTTTCCATCAGAACCGCGCCGGGCATTCCGAATTCTTGCATCGCGCGCCGGTCCAGGTCGCGCATTTGTTGGGCCGTAACCACTTTCATAGCGGGCTGCTGCTCCCATCGTGTATTGAATAACTACCGGATGTACGCAGGTACGGCGCAATGATAACAGATTCAGCGTGGAAACGCAAGTTTAAGACGGGTTGATCTGTCGAAAAACGCGCGTTTTTACGTTTTATTTCGCGTTGCTTCCGTTTGATTCGCTTTCAATCCGATAGCGGAGATACAATTCATCCTCATCGCGGTACAGGGAAAGCAGCTGCAGCGGCAGATACGCGCCGGGAGGAAACCCCTGCCCGGACACAATCGTCGGCAGGTTCGCGCCGCCTTTAAGTTTGGGCGCAAGGGTCAGGAACAGTTCGTCCACCAGACCCTGTCGGAGCAGCGCGTCGTTGAGCATGGCCCCGCCCTCGCATAGCAAAACGCGCGTACCCTGTTGCCGTATGTGACGCAGGGCAGCGGGGAAATTCACGGTTCCTTTTCCGACTGCCAGCACATGGGTATTGTTCCGCAGGCGGGCAAGAGTCTCCTCCTGCAAATCTTCCGACACAAGCACGGTCGCGCGATCCGGCGCATCCGTAAAAAAACGGTTGTTCAGCGGCACGTTGCCGCTTTGTGAGACAACGAACCGCGCGATTTCCGGCGGATATATCACCTGACTCGCCCGCAGCGTTCCACTTCCTATCAATGCGGCATCCACCACTTTTTGCAGCTGCCGGAACAACTTCTGGTCGGTCGGACCGCCCACGCCTTTCGCCGGCCCGCCCGGTTCGCCAATCACGATTTTGCCGTCCACAGTGGAAGCCATATTAATAATGACATAAGGGCGATCTTCAGGCGGTTCGGGAAAGTCGAAATGCGTGTACAGGTCGTCCGGCTCAGGCGGGTTGACTGTCAAATCCAGCAGGCGTTCCAAAGTCATCCGTAATAATTCCTCCGTAGCTGTTCCTCTTGTGTCCATCAAGGGGAACATCTATACTCTCAGCGCTGTTTTCATATTTTTACGCGCCCAAGCGGGAATATATCCACATCTACGCCAGCGGAATAGTGAACCAAAGGCGGGGGCGTGTCAGGCCGTATAATTCCGGCCTGCGCAATCAGGCTCTCTTCTAAATACTTCAGTGTCGCGTTCTGCACCGGATAGGTTGGATGATGCACCTGTCCGCTGTATAAACTCCCATTCCGATACGCATACAGGATATATCTCTCAATCAGGAAGTGTTCCAGCGTATCCGGTTCCGCGTGTCGTACCCCTGCCTCCGGCGTCCAGTCAACATGACACGCCGCCGGAACAGGCGCAGGCCAAAGCCGCTCCGTCGCGTATTCGACTGTGGATTGCGTCTCCTCTTCTCCTTTTCTCCTTTTCTCCTTTTCTTCCCTCTTCTCCAATCGCATCCGCGCATAGTAGTACGGCAGTTTGAACCAGAGGCGGGCGATCTGCACGGCGATGGGATTGGCGGCGTCAAGGCTGAAAAACCACACGCCGGGATCGCGGCCTTTGTAGTGTACGTAGGTACGGACATTGGTTTCGTGAAAGTTGGACAGGGGCGGAACGGAGGGCGCCCAGATGGGGCGAACATTGCGCATCGTGAACGGAACCAGTCCGATATACGCTTTGCCCTCAAAAGTATCCAATGTCAGTTCGTCAGGAATGAGAGACTGCAGAAGCGTAGCGGGGACTTCCCAGTGTAAAAACAGCAGGTCGCGCCACTGCTGCCGCATCACAATACGCCCGTTCGGTCGCCGCGTGGGCGCAAGGCGGTCTATATTTGGATTACGCATTGTGGGAACTTCCATGCGGGCGCTTATGTCCTTCTTGCAGGGTCAGCGCCAGATGGTGACAACGTCTGTATGTCTGGAAGAAGCGCGTATCTGGCGGCTTCTTTGCCCAACCTATTATAGTCCATTGAAGGAAGAGAAAACTATGCAAACGGATGAGAAACCCTCGCGGCTCATGTCGCAGGACCCGCAGGAAGTCAACAGCCCCGGCAACAAGCCCTCGGAAAGCCAGCCGGGCGCGTCTCCGGCCCAGAATCTTGTACACGGTTCCGGCGACGCGCAGCAGGGTACGACCGGCGCACCCCATGTTTCCGGCGGCAATACGATTCCTGATCCCATCAATCCCAATGAAACAAAGCCCGCCACCACCAACTATACGACGGAGAATGACGCTTACGCGCAGGGGTTGCCGACACGAGAGGGACAGGAAGCCGCCGACCAGACACGTCACGCGCCGCCCGGACGAGTGTGAGCCTCAAATCGTTTGCGTGTATACCAGCAAGCAACCCCAAAACCGTTCGGCTTTGGGGTTGCTTATTTACGCTTGTACGATTTGTGGCTTGAAAGCGACTGGTTATGACTTGGCCGCGTGCTGAAGCCCTTTGAGAACTTCGATCAAATCAGACAATCCTGCATCGGGCGCGTCCTTGTCGGCGCTTTTCTCTTTGTCAAGACATGTCAGCAGGTAGCCGAGTGGCTGCCCGGTCAGGCGGCGGCTGGTATCATCCAGTACGGACAGGGTAATTTCCGCGCGGGATTTCGCCGGCGTGTAGTAGCCCTTGCCTCGGCCTTTGCCCTTATGGCCGACCTGTGTGGTAATCGTGAGCAAACCCTTCTGAACCATGCGGCTGAGAGTTACGGCAATCGTCGAGGGCGATGCCATTTCGTGCTTCGCTTCCTTGCGGGCAAAATAGATGGTTTCAAAGACCTGCACGGAAGACTGGGCTTCGCCGGCATCCCACAGATGCCGCAGAATTTCACCCTCGAGGACGCCGATAGACGCCTCATCATTGCCTAGACCGACGTATTTTCGTCGTTGTTGTATTGTGGTTTCCAAAACATTTTCCTTGCTGCGCGTCGCTTCGTTGGTATTGGGGCATCAAAAGCATAACCTAATGCGCCTTAATTTTCATTTACGCGCCTATAAACATATTCGTTGCATGATAAATAAAATTTACGTAAATTTTTCAATTATTTTTCAGCAGCCGCGTAGTCGCTTCAGCGACAAAGATTGACACACTGGTAACTTTTACAGTCCAATCCACGCATAAAAAACCTTCCGGGCAATTGCTAACCCGAAAGGAATATGCGAAACTATTCAAAATAAATCACTAAACTGAGCCGTGTAAAGCGAATCAGGCTTTAACAAAGCGCGAAGTATCGGGGTGACTGGATTTGAACCAGCGACCACCCGCCCCCCAGACGGGCATTCTACCACTGAACTACACCCCGTTATCAAACATAATCTTTCATCCAAAACAGACTTTTATGAGAACTTTTGTATGACGGCACTATTATACCTCAATTCTGCCAAAAGGGAAGGGCTATTTTCACGCTTCTTCTTTTTTCTGCGCTTCTACATATTGCAAAAGGCGTAAACGCCGACAACTACAGGGAACTATACAGTGAGCGCAGACAGGAGAAAATTGTCGAACAAGGAGGAGTTTGTAACTTTCAGCGCGAATATCTTTCTGAAATTGCTGCCGGTTCCGCATTTTCCGGTGGCACACTGCGAACGCGCCCGCGTTATACAATATTGCGCCTGTTCCAACTCCCGTTGCTGCCAAATTTCGATAACATTCGCAAAAAGGCTGCGGCAGTGGGCGCAGACACGATACCCCCGGATGCTTACCGGGCAAACAAGGAAAGGAGCCTGATTTGGCTATCTCTAACAACAGGGCCGTGACAACAATGATGCTCGGCCTGAGCGTATTCGGTTCGCTGATGTTCAGCGCGGCTTTCGCCGCGCCGCCCAAAGGCAAAAAACCGCCCGCCAAAACCGCGCCCAAAAAAGACGATCCCGCTGCCATCGCGGCAGGCAAGAAAGTCTACGAAGCGCAGAGCTGCAACGGCTGCCATGCGATTGCGGGCGAAGGCGGCAAGAACGGCCCCGAACTGACCAAAGTGGCCGCCGACCCCAAGCACACTCCCAAGTGGCTCGAAGAAGCGGTGGTGAACCCCGCCGCGCACCATTCGACCATGATGTCTTTCGCCGACAAGGTTAAAGGCAAAGACTTGACCAATCTGGTTGCCTATCTGGGCAGTTTGAAAAAGTAGTGGTTGGTGATTGGTGATTAGTGACTGGTGGTTGGCACACTATAAAGAAAGCATGGATACATTGTAGGGGTTCTGCTTGCTGAACCCTTCGCAAACGAGGGTTGCCTCCTTCGCAAACGAGGGCGCAGCAAGCAGCGCCCCTACGACAGCGTTCTATCTTGAATAGTGTACTAACTACCAATCACCATTCCCAAATCGCGAATCGCGCCCGACGCGACAAGGCACACGTACAGATCGGCGAGGCCAACCGTAATCAAGCTGGCCCAGAAGAACTGGCCGTGATATTCGTTCCAGCGGCTCACTTTTGCCCATAGACCGTGCCGCTGTTTCGCGCCCGCGCTGCGCGAGAAGAAATCAAGGACGCCGCCCGTCAAATGCCGAAACGAGTGGCAGGAGAACGTGTACGCCGTCAGCGCCAGCGTGTCCAGTCCCAAAATCAACGTGCCAACGCCGACATAAAGATGATGGCGTCCGTCCGCAGTGGTGGCGTGAAACGCATCGAACAGGTGATACCAGTGGAAGGCGACCAGCACAAGAACAAGGTACAGGGCAAAGCGGTGCAAATTGAACGCTTTCGCCGGCAGCCGGGTTTCACCCCGATAGTTTAAGCGCGCGAACTGCTCTTTCACCGCGCACGCGCTCGGATCGCCGAACACCGCGCGATAGTACGTTTTGCGGCAGTAGTAGCAGGACAGGCGGAAACTCAAGGGAATAATCAGCACGTACAGCGCGGCGGAGATCGCAATCCCGGCCCCATTGTGCTGCACAAACGGGTAGTTCAGATGCAGGGGAATGTACGGCGAGTAAAACGGCGACCAGTAGTGTGGCTGAACCGCCCGTAAATTGGGATTGCCGCGCACCCAATCGAAAACCTGCCCTGGATGCTCGAACGTTGAAAAGTTATTGCCCGCGAACGCCCGTACCGTCGAGTACGCGATAAAAACCAGAAACGTAACGACCGTCGCAACTGGCGCAGCCCGCCAGTTGTCCCTGCGCGTCAGTTCCGGCAGGGCTGCGGGAACGCGCCGCCTGATATTCTGCGGCGCGGAATAGGTAGCCATAAAACACCTCCACAAACGAAACCGCTTCTAAACAGCGTGGTTTATTTTCTCTTTTATGATACCATTGGCAAGCGCGCCTGAAAGGGCAAAACAGCCACAGCGGGCGTGATAATTTCTAAAGCCAATTAGAAGCGTTTCTAATACATTGCAGAGTCTGTTGCAGTGGCATTTCGTGGAAAAACAGGATGCAGCCAACCCCGGATGAACTGGAACTTCTAATCGCGCATGAGGCGCGTTACTTTGAGATATGGTCGCGGGTCACGCGAACGGAACAGATTTGGTTTCTGGACAGCCCTGACATGCCGGATTACCATAGCGCCAACCGCGCCCTATGTCTGCGCTATGCAAATGAGGCGCAACGGGAACGCGGCCCGGAACCTGTAGTCGCCGAAATCATCAGGCATTATCGAGAACGCGGCCTGCCCGTTGTGGTGGATGTGGATCCGGCTGCCGAAGCATTGGGGTTCGGGCGCGGCGTTGCGGATGCGCGGGGTAACGCCTGTTATCGGCAGTATGCTGCTGATGCGCCATGCCGGGACAACGCCTGTTCCAACCTCCCTGAAAAGCATAGATTCTGCCTGCGCCATTTCCCTTGTTTCTCGCCCCAAAAATCTCCTGAATTCCTCCAACATCGGCATCAGTAACAGCGACACATTGGTTTGGCCTGCAAACACCGGTAACAACGAGGCGGGTGCGAGCGTCAACACAGAGGAGAACTTGACGGCAGAAATGCGGGCGTGGATAGACCTTGCCGGCTGTGACGAGGACACCGAAGAAGACGCGGCGCTTTGGCGGCGGGTTGCCATGCGGGAAGCGCGTTCGCCCGATTGCCGCCTGTATCTGGCGCGCGTGGACAATCTGCCGGTTGGGGCCTGCCAGTTGTTTTCCCATGCCGGATGGGGGCTGATTGACAGCGTTATCACGCATCCGCAGTTCCGGCGGCGCGGCATCGCTTCTCAGCTTGTCGCGCAGGCCGTTCAAGATCTCGACAGTTGGGTAATGCCCTCACGTATCTGTATACGGAGCGCGAAAGCGCGGGCGAACGGGTGTACCGGCAACTCGGCTTCGACATTTGGGGCATAGACACGTTGCGCCGTCATATCATGTTTTAATTTCAATTTAGCCGCGAATGAACGCGAATGAACGCGAATATGATCCGGCAGGTACTTCCCGTTTGATGCCTTGACTTACAATAGAGAAATATCGTTATGCCAAATTTGAAACCTCTGCAAGAAATCTGCATCCCATTCGCGTTCATTCGCGTTCATTCGCGGCTGTTTTCTCTCTCCTCGCCGCAATGGGCATCCTGTTGTCGAACGGCAGACCGGCGGGGGCGCAGTCGAAAACGCAGTCTGTTGTGGCGGCCTCCTCCCTCGCCGAACTTCCTCTCAAAGGCTGGGGGCCGTATGCCCGCGCCAGTCTCGCGCCCTGCTGCCTGATTGGACAACCCCTGCGCCAACAGTTCATTTTCCCCATTGTGATCTCGCAGCAGCGCGAAATCATCCTGCCGCAGCGTGTTCGGACGGCGGGGGGCGGTTTTCAATCCCGCCTGACGCCCGCCGTGATACAGCGTCGCGCATTTGGCCTGTCGCCCGTCCGCGCCGGGGAGGACGATGGAAAGGCGACCGGGCCATTCGCCGCGCTGAACCGGATGGCGCAGTTGACGGACACGGATGCGGAGGGGAATTTATGGACGGCGCGGGTTCATTTCGCCCCGACGAGTTTCGCGCAGGCCCAGTCCGGTTCGCTCTCTCCTGCCGCAAGCGCGGCCCTGCCTGCGGGCGGATGGAGCGAGGGCGAAGCGACAATAGAGTGTTTCCCCGCGTTTGCCGACCCGGATGGCGACGGCCTGCTTGTTCGCGTGACTCTGACAAACGCCTCTTCGGAAAAGCAATTATATGGCGTGGATTTGCTGGGCAGCATGGACACGCCCGGACGCGGTTTCGGCTCGGAAGACTTGCAGATACTCGCCATTCCGGGCGTGAATACCGCCATTGTGCAGCACAACAAATCACGGGCGGTTTTCGCGCTGTCCGGGCCGAATGGCGGCTATCGGACGCGCTGCTACCGCGTCAGCGACGCTTTCTTCGCGCCGGGTGGCAGCCTTGCCCGCCGAACCGAATCCGGCGAGACTCTGCCCGATGGATTGCTCGCCTTCACGACACAAGAACACGCCGCAAACTCCGATTTCGCAAGCGACCGCAAGGAACAGAACAAGCAGGAACAGCGGGAAAAAGCGCGGGATACAAAGGACGTAAAACCGCAGGGGAAAAGCGCGAAGGGCGGCAAATCCACAGATAAAACCAAACGCGACGACCTGGGAACAAGCGGGGAAACCTCTCCCCCACCCGCCGACATGCCTGCTCTCCCCCTGCCGGGTAAAGCGACGGATGCGAACGGCGAAGGCGAAGGCCAGTACGCTTTGACCCGTCTTGACGGCGTGGAAGTAGCTGCCGGGCAGTCGGTCACGCTGTACTTGAGCATCGGGGTCGGGCGTGACGCCGAATCCGCCCGTGACGCTTCGCAAACGCTGCTGCGCATTGCGGACGGCAACAAAAACGGGCGGGCAGGCAGTGGAAGCGCATACGCGGCGGCATTGAAAGCGCATGAGGCCGCGCGTTTTCACAGCGGAACGCCCGCCATAGACCGGCTGATGACGCAGATGTTCGCCAACACGCCCAACATGGACGAACAGCGCATCGGCATCGGGACTCGCCTGCGCGTCACGTCGCGGGGAAGCCTGTACGATCCGGCGCGCGACGCGCTGATGGCGCTCGGATGGAGCGTTTACCGTCCCGACTTTGCCGCCGCGCAGCTAAATACGTGGTTTCAGACCCGCACCGACCCGGACGCGCTTTCGGGTGTTCCCCTGCGCAATCCCCGCGCAATCCCGCCCACCAACCTGTTCGCTTTTTGGGAACTGTTTCAGCGTACCCACGACCGGCAGTTGCTCAAGCGTTACTATCCCTACGCCCGCCGCCGTTATCAGGAACTTCTCACGGCGGGGCGCATCAAACCCGATGGCTGGCTGTTCGCGTGGCCGGACGAGTCGCGGGACGCCATTTTTCGGCCCGGTTCCCTGCCTCCGGGCGTGTCGGCCAACAGCGCGCTTTTAAATGCGGTTCCTCCCGCCGCAGCCACTTCTCCCGTTGCCGCGCCCGATTACGCCGCGTATGTGATCGCTTCCGCGCGCCTGATGGCAACCCTTGCCGAACTGACGGATAAATCCCCGGAAGAGAAACAGGGGTATGTGCAGGACGCGCTGGAAACCAATCGCGCCCTGAACACGATGCTATGGGATGCGGACAAAAAAACATACGCGCTGCGCTCGCAGGGGGATGCAACGGCGATAGCCGCAGTTCGCGCCGACACGCTGGCGGGACTGCTGCCGCTGATGGCGGGACAGGGCGCGCAAACGCCCGAACAGCGGGCGTTTTTGCTGCATCAGTTGACCGATCCCGCGCTTTTCTGGAGTCCTGCCGGCCTGCGTTCCGTGTCCCATTCCTCTCCCGATTACCGCGCCGGGGAGGGCGCGAACGGGGCCGTTCGTTACGGGCTGAACTGGCTGTTCTGGAAAATCCTGCTGGACGCGGGCGAACCGGAAACCGCCCGCAAACTCGCTTCCAACCTGCTGCAAGGCTATGCCGGGGCGCAAACCGCGACGCAAACCTGCCCCGAATGGCTCAATGGCGACACGGGCGCAGCAGGAGGGGTGGGCGACTTAGCGGGCGATGCGGGCGGATTGCTGTTCCTGTGGGCCGCGTACCATCAGCCGGGAACGCTGTCCGGCGGCTGGAACGTGAACATTCTCGACCACGCCTACGACCGTCCCAAAGATACCGCGCACATTATTTGCAAGCGATTGCAGCCGAACGGAACCGTCAACGTATTGTGCGTGATGGACAAGCCCAACGGCAAATACGCGCTGACCGGGGCTATCGTCGGTACGCAGACCGCCGATGCCGACGGCGTTTTGACCCTGACCCTGCCCTCAGACAATACCACGCTGGTAGTGGACGTGACGCCAGTTCATTAAGATACGAGATACGAGATACAAGGCATCAGAATTTGAAATCATCTCATGTGAAAACACATTCCTGCTACAGAAAACTCGTTGCGCTTAAATTCGCAGAATGTGGCTTCCGCCACATATCTCGTATCTTGTATCTTGTATCTTGTATCTTGTATCTCGTATCTTGCGCCCGTCCGCCCAAACCCGGCCTGAGCGACGTGCCGCCCCATCTGCCCGCGCTTCCCGGCGTGTATGTGGATGTCAATCCGCGCTGGTCGCATGACGGCAAGCGGATCGCGTTTTTGCGCAGCGCGCCGGACCACAAAATGCAACTGCATGTGGCGGATGAGGATTTGGAACGGATTCGCGCCCTGTTCACGCCCGAACTGCTTTGCCCGGACAGGCCCTACAGCCCGCAATGGCAGCGTTACAGCAGCCCCGACACGCTTGCATGGTCACCCGATGACCGTTGGATCGCGTTTGAGCGCATCGAATGGTTCACGTTTGAGGACGGCGAACGCCTGCCGGGAACCGCGCTGTGGTCGTTCGACACGCACACCCGCGCTGTGCAGCCGCTCGCCCTTCACGCCGCCACCTATAAAAACATTTTCTACTACTATCACGCGCCCCAGTGGTCACCGGATGGCCGCTATCTCGCCTTTGTCGCCGAAGGCATCAGCGGCCAGCGCGTCATTTGTGTTCGCCCCCTCTCCCTGCAACCCGCCCGCAACGCGACACCACGCTTCGACAACTACGAGGACAGCGATTGGCCCGTTTGGAAGGAGAGAGAGGAAGAAAAGGAGAAAAGGAGAAAAGGAGAAAAGGAGATACGAGACAAAGAGGCTTCATCCTTCATCCTTCATCCTTCATCCTTGTCTTTCCGACAAGGTATCGTTCACGCGCTGGCCGCGCCGCGGACGGAAACGCTGCGGCAGTTATCACCGGGAAATTCGCGCCTGTCTTCGGCGCGGGAGTTGTGGCGGATGCGGGCGGGGGATTTGAGAACGCAGTTGCCGGATTGGGACAAAGAGCGCGGGATTGCGCCGCGCATGGGACATCTGGCATGGTCGCCGGACGGACAGCGGCTTGCCTTTACCCTTACGCCGGACGCCAACGACTATGACCGCTACGCTTTATGGATAATGAACGCGGATGGGACGGGCGCGCGCCGGGTCAGTCCTTCTAACGGGCGCGGGTATCTGGCCCCGGTCTGGATCGGAAACACGCAATTGGGCGCGTTGTCGCCCCATGCCGGACGCTTTGACGCGGTAACGTTGCGCCTTACAGATGGCGCAAAGCGCACAATCGGCGAACTGCCCACGTCGGATTGTGACTGGTCGCCCGACCGCAGCGAAATCGTCTACGCGCAGCCGCCGGATCGAAAAACCCGCGCATCGGACACCACTACGCTGCAAATGCTCGATACCGGATTGTGAAAAATAATTTGGGCGCGAATACACGCGAATAAGGAAGAGGGACAATGCTATCTTACAGAAGTGGGATGTTGATTTTACCTGTTGCGACGGCTTTGGGCTTGTTGCCCTTGCTGCGGCACAATGCGGTTTCCGCGCAGCCGCCTTCCCGCGCGGAAACATCGAAGGGGGCGCGAAAACAGGCGGAAAGCCCTGTTGTGTATGAGGTCACGCCGGATATGGCTGCTACGCCGCCTGTGCTGCGAGTCGTCATCACGTTCAATACGCCCCTGCCGGATGGGAAACGCGGCGCGAGTCGCCAATCGGATGCGGTGACTTTGCAAATGCCCGTCTGGTGTCCCGGCGATTACCATATCCAGAACTTCGGCAAATACGCGCAGAACTTTCAGGCGACGGACATGCTTATGGCTGGTGACAGACGTATTCTCTCCGTGACACACCCGGACGCGAGTACATGGACGATTCAGCCGAACGGCGCAAAAATTATCCGCGTGGAATACGCGTTGCCGCAAATGCCGCCCGGTTATTTCAGTGAAAATGTGTATCTGCGGCCCCGCTATGTTTTTATCAATGGCGCGTCCGCTCTGATGTATGTGGCCGGACACAAGACTGCGCCTGTCAGTGTTATCGCGCATGTGCCGAACGGCTGGAAAGCCGAAACGCCGCTGCCGGTCAATAAAGAGTGGACGGGGCTGCTCAACTCGACAGCAAGCGCGCGTCCGAATGATCGGAAGGTGTTTGACGCGCCTGACTATGATACGCTTGCGGACTCGCCGCTCATTATGGCCGCAGCCGATAGTATGCAGACGTTCGATTTGAAACTGGACAAATCCATTGCCGCCACGTATCGCCCCGTGTATTTTGGCAACGCGCTTCCGCCCCCCGCCAATATGGAAGCGCTTAACAACATGCTGCTGTCGCTTGCCCGCGCCGAAACCAGAATCATGGGCGGCGCACCCAACAATCTCTATGAGTTTCTGTTGGAGGTGAATGGCAGAGGCGGCGGCCTGGAGCATCTCAACTCCTGTCGCCTGCCGATTGGGGCTTTTACGTCGCCGCAGGGATTCGCGCCCTTCGCCGCGCACGAGTTTTTTCATCAGTGGAACATCAAGCGCATCCGCCCGCGCGTGTTGGGGCCATTCGACTATGAGCAGCCGCCGCGCACCCACAATCTGTGGTTTGCCGAGGGCGTCACGGACTATTATGCGTATGTGGCGGTTCGCAGGGCGGGACTGGCAACGGAAGACCGCTTTCTGGCGCACTGGAAGCGGGCCATTGCCAACATGCAGCGAACCCCGGCGCGATTGCAGGTGACGGCGGACGAGTCGAGCTGGAAGGTCTGGGAGGGCGGCGACAGTCAGGGGTTCGGCGGCCTGTCCTATTATGAAAAAGGCGCGTTAATCGGCCTGTGTCTGGACCTGAAAATCCGGCATGTCACGAATAATCGGCGTTCGCTCGACGACGTAATGAAGTCGCTGTACAGGCAGTGCGCCCCGCCTAATCCCGGCTATGACGAGGACGACATTCGCGATACGGTGAACAGAGTTGCCGGTCAGGATTTGACCGAATTTTACAACCTGCTGGCCCGTTCCACGCAGGAGATGCCGTTCACGGAGTGTCTCGCGTATGCCGGATTGGACGCCGAATGTAAGCCCCTGCCGCAAGTCACGCCGGAACAAACCACCCTGCGCAGCGCGTGGACGACGCAAATGGAAGGAAAATAGAAGAGAATAGACAGGATTAACAGCAATACCGTTCAAATAAGCGTTTGTAGGGACACAACTTGTTGTGTCCACGTTTGATAAGGACGGAGGAGGACACAACAAGTTGTGTCCCTACATGGTTTCTTTCGAGGTGAAAAACGCCTTATTTGAACGGTATTGGAATTAACAGAATTTTCAGAATTAAAAACGATGCGCCCCGCCTATTTGGTTTCGTAACGCTACCTCTTTCGGACGGCGATCCAGACACCGCCCGCGAATAGATAACTGAGAGGCGGGCGTCCCACTTTGCCCACCTGAATAATCTCGCATCCGCGCTTTGGAAACCACTTCAGGAAATCCGTCGGATTACACATATAGCAGGCGTCGTTGTCCGCATGAAACGGCGGCCTGGTATCGGGTACGCGCATGGAAAAACGGGCATCGGGCGCGAGAATTTTGCGCGCGGCGCGAAACATAGTGACCGGAATACAGGCGAGCGTTTCGGACAGCGTGTTGCCGTAGGGGTGACGCGGAGTTGTGGGCGTCCGTTTCAAAACGAGTTTTTCACGCCCCGTCAGATACGCGGCGGTATATTTGAAGGGAAGCATCGGGCTGATAAGATTGGGGCCGACAATGCAGATCGCGCCGCCCGGCCTGCACACCCGGAGCATTTCCCGCAGCGCGTTCCGGGTCCGGCACATGCTCGATGCACTGATACGCGGCGACAACATCAAACGAGTCGTCGGGAAACGGCAAGTCGGTCGCGCTGGCCTCCAACAGCATGAGTTCGGGGGTGGGCGGCGGCTCGAAAGCCCCTGCGTTGAGGTCAATGCCGGTTGCGTGGTAGCCCGCTTCGACGAAAGCGTAGCTGGACCAGCCGCAGCCGATGTCGAGCAGGCGCGGTTTGCCGTCAGGATGGAGCGCAGGGGGCGCGACATGGCGGACAAACGCGATGTAGTCCTGATAATAGGCGACGGCGCGGTCTTTTTCGCCGTGAAAAGCAGCGCGCGTGCCTTCGGGCGTGGTGGCGTACATCTCCTGCACAGCGTTTTCAACTTCATTCATGGCTTTCGGCTCTTCCGGCATTGGCGGCGGGGTAATCGTTGCTTGCATCCTTTAGGAGATTTTATTGTACCTCACCTTCCAACCGATACACTCTGTTTGATCTCCTCATCCGTTGCATCCTCCCGAACAAACTCTTCATGCCGTTCAGCCCTGTTTAGCTCATCCTAATCTATCTCCTCTGGCTTCTCGGTGCAGGAAATCCCCTGACTTGTGGCGAATAAACGCGCGGCAACCTTCCCGTTCTGAAAGGATTGACGCGCGTGGCAACGACGCCCGACTCTGCTCCCACGCCCGCAAACAACGCGGTTCGGCGCGAGGGCATAACCCTTCGCGCCATACACGGTTCCCGCGACGAGCAGTACCCGGAGGGAGGGAATAGAAACCTGTGGTATAATTTTCGCGATACGTGTAAAGAAAGGATACGTGATATTATGGCCGAAGCGACTATGGAAGAACGACTGGCGCGACTGGAAACCGAAGTCGAGCGATTGAAAACCAATCTGCCACCAACAAACGGCAATGCAATTCCCTGGTGGGAAAAAATCGCTGGAACTTTTGCCGACAGCGAAGACTACGAAGAAGCTATGCGGTTAGGGCGAGAATGGCGGCAGTCGCAGCGATTGGAAGAGGACGAAGAACCCGATGCATCTGTTTGACACAGACCACATGAGTTTGCTGGAGCGCGGCGGCGTGGAGTGCAGGCACATTCAGGCGCGACTTCGCGCGCTTCCGCTCGATGACATCGCCACCACAATTATCAGTTATGAAGAGCAAACGCGGGGCTGGCTGCCTCGCACCGCGCCGGTGTCGCCGCCTGCGCGGCAGATTATGGTTTATGCCGAACTCAAGCGTCAGTTAAGAAACTACTGTGACATCGCTGTCATCGAATATGACGAAAAGGCAGCCGACGAATTCGAGCGGCTGCGGCAGGCGCGTTTGCGCGTCGGTACAAAAGATTTACAGATTGCGGCCATCGCCCTTGCCAACGATGCTGTTCTTCTGACCCGCAACCTTTCCGACTTTGCCCGTATTCCCAATCTTCGATGCGAAGATTGGTCTGTCTGAAACAGCGCGATAAACGACCAGAAACAACCAGTCGGTATGCCTACGCTATGCGCAGGAAATCTCTTGCCATGCGGTGAATAAAGGCGCAGTAACCTTCCCGTTTTGAAAGGACTGACGCGCTTGGCAACGACGCCCGACACTTCCCCCACGCCCGCGAACAACGCGATTCGGCGGGAAGGCATAACCCTTCGCGCCTTGATTATCGGCATTCTGCTGATTCCCCTGATGTGTTTGTGGGTGGAATACACGGAAATCGTCGCGCAGGCTACCGATCTGGCGGCTATGTCGCTGATTATCGCCGTCGTGTTCGTTTTGTTCGTCCTGCTGCTTGTCAACTTCGGCCTGAAGCGTTTTCTGCCCCGCTTCGCCTTTGCGCAGGCCGAATTGATGTACATCTATGTCATGCAGACCGTCTCGATAGGCATATCGGGCATCGGCATGATGCAGTTTTTAACCCCCTTCACCGGCAACATCTTTTATTACGGAACGCCCGAAAACAAGTGGAAGGAGCGGTTTCTGCCCGTCGTCCGTCCCTGGCTGATGCCGAACGAAAGCGTCACCAAAGCCTTTTATACCGGGCAAAGCACGTTCTGGACATGGGAACATATTTCCGGCTGGCTGTCGCCCGTGCTTGTGTGGACCGGTTTTATCGTCGTATTGCTGTGGGTAATGCTGTGCCTCAACGTGCTGATACGCCGCCAGTGGATGGATCAGGAGCGGTTGAGTTTCCCGATTACGCAGTTGCCGCTGGAAATCGCGCGGGATGGCGGTTCCGGCGCGCTGTTTATGAACAAGCAGTTGTGGATCGGGTTCATGATTCCGGTTGTGCTGGAAACCCTCGCCAGCCTGAACTATCTGTATCCGAGCGTTCCGTTCTTCCCCATCAAGCCGTCCGACCAGCGCCTGAACCTGACGCCGTTTTTTGTCGGCGCAGCGCCCTGGAGCGGCATCGGCACACTGCAACTCTCGTTTTACCCGCTTGTGATTGGCCTGACGTACTTTCTGCCGCTGGATGTCGCGTTTTCGCTGTGGTTTTTCTACCTGTTCGGCAAGTTTCAGAACGTGATGGCGACGGGATTGGGCTATCACGACGCGGGCGCGAGTCAGGCGGCAAGCCGGATGCCGTACGTTGGGGAACAGTCGGCGGGCGCGTTTCTGGGCGTCGCCCTGTTTGCGCTGTACGGCATGAGACAGCCGCTCAAAACCGCCCTGCTAAACGTATTCCGCCACATGAAACCCGGTTCCGCCAACGCCCTGAACGACGCGAACGAGGCCATGCCGTACCGCGTCGCCATACTGGGCGGGGTGGCGGGGTATCTGTTCCTCATCGGGTTCGGCATCGCCATCGGCATGTCGTGGCTTGTGCCGACCGTGTACTTTTTTCTGTATTATTTGTACGTCATCACGTTTACGCGCATCCGGGCGGAAGCGGGGCTGCCCTGGGGCTTCGGGCCGTATATGAATGTGCATGACCTGATGAAAGCCGGCGTCGGCTCGTCGGCTTTCTCCATGCAGGATCACGTCGGCCTGAACATGGTGCTGTGGCACGACCTGGACATGCGTACGACCGTGATGCCGAACCAACTGGAAGCCATGAAGATCGGCGAGTCCAGCCGCATGAACCTCAAACACCTTGCCGCCGTGATCGTGCTGGCAACGGTTATCGGCGCTCTGGCGTCCTGGGCGTCCACGCTGACGTGCTATTACCAGTACGGGGCGGCAACCGCCAAAGTGAACAACTGGCGCACGGACATGGGCAACGTCCCCTGGCGGCAACTAAAGGACGTTCTGGACAACCCGACCAAACCGGATTTCCCGCGCATGGAGGGCGTGACGCTGGGCTTTATAGTCACGGGCGCGTTGATTTTCCTGCGGCAACGGTTCATCTGGTGGCCGTTCCATCCCATCGGGTACGCGGTGGCGGGTACGGCCACGATGGAATGGCTGTGGTGCGCCACGCTCGTCGGCTGGTTCATCAAATCGCTGATCGTGCGCTACGGCGGCATGAAATCGTACCGCCAGTTCATCCCCTTTTTCATCGGCCTGATTTTAGGCGACTACATTACGGGCAGCGTGTGGGCCATCTACGGCAGCGTGTTGGGAATACAAACCTACCGCGCATTTCCCATATAAAGGGATAAGGAATAAGCAGAAGAGGAGAGAGGAAGCGACTGCATACAAAGCGCAGCCTCTCCCCAACGTCGGCTACAGCGCGGAAGGAGACCTGACAGCGAACGCCACACAAGAAATAAAGACACGAGCGCGCATGCGTCAGGTGAGGCAATAACGTTGTTTTCTCCTTTTTCCCTGTTTCCTATTTTGCGGCATCCATCGCGCTGCGTATCGCGCTCAGAACGTCAGGATTCCGGTCAGGCGTGGGCATGTCTTTGCTGAAGGCTTTTTCCAGCACGGGCCACCAGTTGTACTCGTCAATATAGGACAGGTCGAAGATCATCCAGCCCTGCCCCTGCTTGCCTGCCGCTTCCAATGCGCGAATAAACACGTCCGGGTGGCTGACGTAGTCCTTCACGTATACGCCGGGATACACGAACGCGCCATTGGCAACCGCCTGATTGGACAATTCCGCCGCGTACTCGACGGTTCCCCGGTCGCTCAAACCCTCCTGCCGCGCGTCCGTTCGGGTGGCGACGGGATAGTAGCAGCCGGTAGAAATCCAATCGAAGAACTCGGCGTAGCCCGTGCGCGGATAATCGGGCGTAAACCACGAGTAGCGCAGATTGGTTTTGTCGCTGCCCCAATTGACGCCCACCTGATAGTAGGAGGGATACCACGAGCCAACGTAGGTTCCAAGGATGATTCCCGGTTTCAGCGTCCGGGCGGTTTTGGCGATTTCGGCTACCAGATCGCGGATGACGCGGGCGCGGAATTCCAGCCAGGGCTTATACAGCGGCCCCTTGATAATGTCGCCGCCCGGAGTCGGATTGAACGCGAAAACATCCTGCGGCCAGCGGGAAACGGGCCGGTGGATAAACTGCTCGAACGCCTCCCGCGTCCGGTCGCTGAAATCGTTGTACAGGTTGCTGAAGCGGCAGCGATCCAATACAAACCCATCTATGTCATAGCCGCCCACGATTTCACGGACGACATCCAGTTCGTGCCGTCGGGCATCGGGGTGCAATGGATTGACGAAGCACGATACCTTTTCACTGGGAGCCTGCGTGATGGGCGTCAGGCCGGTACGCATATCAAAGCGGACGGTTTGCCCCGGCTTCACGTTGCGCCCCAGCCATTCGCGGTCGCTGTCCCGCGTGGCCGTAATCAGTCGCCCGCCCTCCGGCGCGACAAGCGGATCGTCACCCAATAACGCGCTGTCCACCATGCCCGCGATCCGGCTGTTGCCGTCCACGACTACGTTGATCTGTTGCCCGACTGTCGCGCCGCTCGGTTCGTCGCCCGTATCCGGCCCCTCTAATCCCGTCAGGCCGCTCGGCTCATCCCCGACAACCGATTTCCCGCCCGCAAGGAGGGTAGGTTTGGCGGCATCATCGGGTTCGCCGGGCGCGCGTATGGAGAGCCGCGCGCCATTGGACAGGTTCATGCCCCGGTCAATGGTATAAACCATGCTTTGCCAGTCGGGATGCTGATACGCCAGCCCCGTGTTGAAATACTTGTGTCCCTCGCTGAGTGTGTTGATGCAGGCGTCTACTTGCAGCCCTGCCTTATGCCCCTCTTCGATAAACGCGGCCAGCACATCGAAGTCGGGAACCGGATGGCCTTTCCAATCGGTCATGCGCGGCGTGGTTTTGCTGCGATACAGCACCTGCCCGGAAAGCGGCTTGACATCCACGACAATGGTATTGATATGCGCGGCTTTGCACCGGCGCACGACTTCGGCAACGCCCTCTTTTGTCGTCGTATAGTCCACAACGCGCGTCCGGCCATTCTCCTGTATCGTCCGCGTGACGTTCGCCGTGCCGTCCACCCACATCAGCCGCCCCTGCCCACCCATCGCGAGATTGGCGTTGCGGGCAAGGTCGGGCATGCTCTGCGCCCGTCCAAACGCCGGACTACACAGCAAAAAACCCGCGCACAGGGCAGCCCCGATGCCGGGTAACAGCGCAGCATAATTTATTCTGGCGAAAGCGGCGCGAAACCGCTTCTCGTGAAACCGACAATTCACAGGCAAGAACTCCCCTCTGGCACTCTACTTCTTTTAGGTATTGCCGATTGTACCTGTTGTGTGTCCGAGAGTCAACATCTTGTTAAGCGTCACAGGCCACTTCACGCAAGGTATCCACGTACATCATTGCCGTTTTCAATTATGACGGCAGATTAAATTTCGCGCGTTGTTCGGCAGCAAACTCGTGGAACGGACGACTTTGCCCCTGTTCACACGCTTCCCACCCGCGCCGGATACCTTCAACGGCTTTGGCCCATTCCAATGCTGCGGCTTCGCGCCCTTCGTCCTGAGCCATCTGCTGATACGCCACTGCTTACTCTACTAAAGGCAGGGTATTGTCAATATATTATTCGGCAACCTCAACGGCATCTTTCGACATGGTTCAGATATTAGCCCCCATCGTGGCAAGAATACGGCGTGTTTCCACTTTAAGAATGATTTTGTTACGGATTCGCAATCCGTCTCAGAACGAACGTTGCGCCATCCAAAACGGGCAGCGCCAATTCTTAACCGTACATCAGTGACATGCCCAAAAGCGGATCAGAGTCTACTTCATCAACGGGAATAGTCACTGGCTGCCCATCCCATATCACGGTAGCATTGTAAACATCGAAAAAGGTATGGCTTCCATCCGCAAGCATTGCGCCGCCCCGCTCTCGCCATGTCAATCCTAACGCGGCAATCACATCCGGCGGCAAAGTCAGCCAGCCTGTAAAGCCGGTATCCACAACTGAGGGGTACTTCTGTTCCTGTCCGCCGACATCAAGTACCGACACTTCGAGAATGGCTTCACGGTCAGTGGTAACAATTCCCGTCATCCTGTCGCCCTCCGACTGCGCCCCGCGCCGAAGCGCCGCAGATAGCCGTAACCCACCCGCACCATCCACGTTTGCGCATCGGGGATACGCGCAAATAAACGGTCGCCGGCAGTTAGTTCGTCGGCGTCCATTTCCCATGAGCTAGTTTCAATGTCAATGGCAACAAACTTGCCTTTGTTCTGTTCAGTATCCACCTGCGAACGAATGTCACGGTTATAAATTTCATCGCCGCGTTGGGCAAATTCCTCTTTCGAGTAGCGAGGTGAGCGCACAATCATATTTTGTTCCTCCATACAAAGTTGTAGTAGTCGAATATTTGACGGCTGGCATCCCCAAGCGTGACTTCACGGGATGCGCCTTGCCGTAAATCAAGCGCCTGTATTATCGCAAGTGGCAAGGTAAGCGCGCCATTGTAGCCCGTGTCTATAACCGGTACAATGGTTTGAGAATAACCGTTCGCCCCAACCACTTTTAGCGGGATTGTCGCTTCCAGTTTAACATTCACGACTCCGGTAATCATGCGGCTTCTTCCACCATGCGCCCTGCCAACGTGTACGCGGACGTGTAGCCGATACGCAGGCCGAACAGAACGCCGTCCGGTCGCCGCGTTTGCAGCGTTTCTTCCGCGCTCAGATCGTCGACATCCATTTCGTAATCGCCAGATTCAATGTCCAACACCAGAAACTTGCCTTTGTGCTGCGGCATTACTTTGTCGCGTATGTCACGCCGATAGATTTCATTGCCCAATCGCGCAATCTCCTCACGGCTGTATTGGTCTTGAGACATTCGCGTAACCTTCCCTTGCGACTCTGCTTTTTGTTGTGAAACAGCAATGCCGGAACAAGCATTATCTTATTCCGGCATTGGGGTTACATGTGTCAGCGCCGCTTCGCGCTGATTTAGGAACGGCTTAGATCAGGGTGGTCAATCTGCCGGTGCTGTCGCCGATGGTTTCGGCGTGGACGCCCATTCGGTCGAGCAGGGACAGGAACAGGTTGTTGAGCGGGGTGTCCTGCGCGAATTTCTGATGCAGTCCCGTCTTCAACGTACCCGCGCCGCCGCCCGCCAGCAGAATCGGCAGGTTGTCGTGGTTGTGGCGGTCGCCGTCGCTGATGCCCGCGCCGTACATCACCATCGAGTTGTCCAGCAGGGTTCCGTTCGGCTCGTGGATGCTGTCCAGCTTGTTCAGGAAGTAGGCTACCTGATCGGCATGGAACTTGTTGATTTTGGCAACCTGCGCCTGCTTGTACGCATCGCCACCGTGATGGGACATGTCGTGGTGGCCTTCCGATACGCCCACGTCCTTGTAGTTGCGGTTGCTGCCGTCGTTGCAGATCATAAAGGTGCAAACGCGGGTCAGGTCGGCCTGATACGCCAGCGTCATCATGTCGAACATCAGGCGGATATGTTCGCCGAACTCCGGCGGAACGCCCGCAGGCGCTTTCGCGCTCAGGGACGCGCCCGAATTCATTTTCTCCACGCGGGCAAGGCGGTCTTCAATCTCGCGGACACCCGTGAAATACTCGTCCAGTTTGGTCTGGTCTTTCGCGCCCAACTGCTTTTTCAGTTTGTTGGCGTCTTCCAGAACAAAATCCAGAACAGAACGCTTGAAACCCTGTCGGCGCATCCGGCTTTCCGCTGTTTCGTTCGGGTCGTTGTTGCCGAACAATCGCTCGAACACGGCGCGGGGGTCTACCTCGTGCGCGTTCGGAGTGCTGTCACCACGCCACGAGATGCTGGACGAATACGCGCAGCTATAACCGGAATCGCAGTTGCCGGATTGCGCGCCCCGCTCACAGCCCAATTCCAGAGAGGCGAACGGCGTCTGCCGCCCCACCTTCATCGCCGCCAGTTGGTCAACCGAGATACCCGCCTTGATGTCCGCGCCATCGGTTTTGCGCGGGTGGCAGCCGGTCAGCCATGTCGCCGCGCTGCGGGCATGGTCGCCGCCGCCGTCGCCAAGCGCGAACGCGTTGTGCTGCGCCAGCCCGGTCAGGACGTTCAGTTTGCTCTTCACGCTCGACATGGAGGCCAGCGTGGGCGACAATTCCAACGCGCCTTCGGCAACGGGTGTCCACATGGGAATGTTGACACCGTTCGGCACGAAGATGAAGGCCATGCGATTGACCCGCGCGGCTTTAGTCGCCGACTGCGCAAGAGCGTTCAGGGGCAGCATGGAGTCCAGAAACGGCAGCGCCATAGCCGTGCCAACGCCGCGCAGAAACGTTCGTCGAGAAAGCGGTTCAAAAGTCATGTCGTTATATTCCCCCGTCCCCTCGCTGCTTGCGGAAAGGATCGCTTTGTACGATTGCCGTGATGAGCGCGGAGAACTTGTAGCCGTTCTTCGCGGTTGTTTCCACTATGGTATCTATTTTACACTTATCGGTGCGTTCTACGCCACGTCCGAGCGCGAAAGTGGTTAATTTTGTTGCCAGACAGCGGACAAATTCCGTTTTCTTGCCGAGCAGAATGTTTTTCAGTTCGGACGGGCCGTTGAACTTCGCGCCATCGGGCAGAACGCCGCTGGCATCCACGCTGGTTTCGCCGTCTTTGGTGCGCCATCCGCCAACCGCGTCGAAGTTTTCCAGTCCGAAGCCGATAGGATCCATGCGGGCGTGGCAGGAAGCGCAGGCGGGATTGGCGCGGTGCTGTTCCATGCGCTGCCGCAGGGTTCCCACAAGCGGGCCTTTCTTATCATCCGAAAGCGCAGGCACATTGGGCGGCGCGGGCGGAAGCGGTGTGCCGAGCAGGTTCTCCATTACCCACTTGCCGCGCTTGACCGGACTGGTGCGCGTCGGGTTAGAAGTTACGGTAAGCAAACTGGCCTGCGTCAAAATGCCGCCGCGCTGATTGCCTTCCAAAACCACTTTGCGGAAGTTGCCGCCCTGAACGCCGTCAATGCCGTAGTGCTTCGCCAACTGCTCGTTGAGGAACGTGTACTTCGCGTCCAGAAAATCCAACACGCTTCTATCATCGCTGACGATGGACTGGAAGAAAAGTTCCGTTTCCATTTTCATAGCGCGGCGCAGGCCGTCGTTGAAGTCGGGAAAACGGGCTGTATCGGGCGTGACGTTGTTCAGGTTGCGCAGTTGCAGCCATTGTCCGGCAAAGTTGTCAGACAGGGAATGGGCGCGCGGGTCTTTGAGCATCCGCTTCACCTGCGCGGTCAAAACCGCGTTATCCTGCAATTTGCCTTTCGCCGCCAGATTCATCAACTCATCATCCGGCATGGACGACCATAAAAAGTACGACAGGCGGCTTGCCAGCGGGTAATCGCCAAGCAGGTACTTGCCGCTTGCCGCGTCCGTTGTCGTGGTCAGGGACGCGGTTTTCAGACGGGATTTGCCATTACTCTTCACGGTTCGCGTCACGCTTTTCGCTTCCGGCTTTGCCGCTGAAGTGGTTTCCACGCGGAACAGGAAGTTGGGCGAACACATCGCCGCAGTCATGGCGTACTCGATGCCCTTGCGGAACGGCTCGTTTTGTTTGTGCGCCAGTTCTACGTAGCGCATCAGCGAGTCCACTTCCTCTTTCGTCACCGGGCGGCGGTACGCGCGGCGCGTGAAATCCGTCAGGAACTTGCGGGCTACGCTGTCGCGAGTGGCATCATTTGGGTCGAATTCGCCCAATTGTTTCGACAGAATGGATTCCGAATCGTCCGGGTGCAACGGACCGACAATCTCCAGCGCCTTCACGTCAAGGTTGCGGTCGCGATTGCCTTTTCTCTTGTTGTTGGGATCGGACGAATCATAAAAGTCGTTGAGAAACACCACGCTGAACCGGTGCTGACCGGCGGGAACCGTAACGCGCGTCTGGTACGGTTTCGGGTCGCGGGCCGATGCGGATACATCTACAGTCGCCAGCGGCTTGCCGTCCAGTTTGAGCTGCATCTTGGCGTTTTCGGGACCGGCCTTCTCCTGCCACGCTATCGAGCGCAGCATGTAATCGCCGCTCTTGGGAAAATTGTAATCTGCGCCCGCCTCGGAATTGGTCGTGTACAGGCTGGCATGGTCGCCCAGATTGCTGCTCTGGCTGATGTAGTTCAGGCGCGTGGACGTGAAACTTTCCGGCTTGATGAAATTGTCCGGGTTCTCGAACGCGGCATGGGCCACCTGCTCGGCGGCATTGACGTATTTTTCCATCAGCAGGGGCGAAATGGAAAGCACGTCGCCGATGTTGTCAAAACCGTACCCGACATCATCATTGGGGAAGCTGTCGGCGGGGTGAACATCCACGCCGCACAGGTCGCGCGCGGTATTGTTGTACTCGGCGCGGTTCAGGCGGCGAAGCGTGACATGACCGGGGTCATTCAGCTTGCAGTCCGCTGCGGAAGTGGTCGCCTGCACCCAATTCACGAGGGTATCGCGCTGCAGTTTCGTGGGCGCGGGCATGTTGGGCGGCGGCATGTGTGACGAGGAGACGGCCTGAGCAATCCGATCCCAGTTGTCGCGGTCTTTCAGCACAGCATCCAGCGTTTTATAATGCGCAAGGTCAATGCCCGCAGCCGCGGTTTTGCCCGCGTGGCAACTGACGCAGTATTTTTGCAGCATGGGCAGCGCGTCATGCGTAAAGCCCGCTTGCCCGCTCGCGCCGGACGCGCTTGCCATTGTTTTGTCAACTGCGGCATGTCCGTTCTTGGAACCGGCCTTTTGCGCGGGCGTGGAAGCGGCGGCATACAGCAGGGTACTGACCGGCAGAATACAGGCCAGCAGCAGAGTGCGCGTCCGCGCGCTCGTCAGGCTGCTGCTAAAGGCGCGTTTTACGCCGAATATTTTATGGGTTATCATCTTGGAATTATGCAAACCGTTACCCTCGTTATCGCGCCACAGCCTGCTGTTACAGGCAAGCGCGTTACCGCGAACGTATATAAAAGGATTCAGGACAAAAGGAGATTGCCTGCCGTCGGCTCAGAGTTTTCACGCCTTATCAGGCGCGACTAACCTGTATTTAGTATACAACATACATCGGAAGACTGCCGGAAAACTTGCAGCCGCCGTTCGTGAAAAAAGACGCAAATACGCCTGTTCATACGTGTTAGACACACCCTCATCAAATTTGTGACAGACTGCCGCGTTGCTTTTTAGCGCAATCCTACACAAGCAGGAAGGAACCTGCCCCTTTGTTGGCGAACAACAACCATACGCGCCCCGCAACCCACAGTTGCGGCGCAACCGCCATGTCAGGGAGAACTCATCTTGGCCACAGAAGGCACAGAATCAGAACGCGCGGAACCAGACACAGCATCCCTCACGGCGCAAAGCATGGAACCGGGGAAGCGCAGGCGATGGGCGGGACTGGACCAGTATCGCGGGCTGTTCGCCTTTGTATTCGTGTTCATACTGGGGTGCGTCTTCACGCCGCATATCGGACATACCAACACCTCTATTTTCCTGTTGCCGGGTACGCAGTTGGATATCCTTTATGAGTATTGCGAGTACGGCCTACTGGCGACCGGCATGACGCTGGTGATTTTGACGGGCGGCATTGACCTGTCCGTCGGCTCGGTACTCGGCTGCTCCGCCACGTTGTTTGCCCTGCTCACAATCGGCTACGGATGGGGCATCGTCCCGGCAGTAGTTGCCGTCATGGTGTTCGGGCTTGTGGCGGGCGCGATCAACGGACTGCTCATTTCCCGCTTTCGGATGCAGCCGTTTGTCGCCACGCTCGCCATGATGACAGTCGCGCGCGGGGCGGCGAAATGGATTTCCGGCGGCAGCAAAGTGCAGCCGGGGGCGCAGGCGTGGTATAAATTGATGCAGGATACGCCGCCCTTCTTCCGCTGGATGAGCCAATCTCTGCCCGGCGTGGGCATTAAGCCTGCCGCCCTGCTGTTTCTCATCGCCCTTGCGATTATGGCCGTGATTGTCAGCCGTACGTCGTATGGGCGCAAACTGTACGCCATTGGAGGCAACGAGGCCGCCGCGCATCTCAGCGGCATCAATGTCACCCGCGTCAAGCTGCTGACGTATGCCTTATGTTCCCTGTTTGCCGCGATTGCCGGTATCGTGAACGCCTGCCGGCAGGACATTGGCGACCCGGAAGCCGGGTTTTCTTTTGAACTCGACGCCATTGCCGCCGTTGTCATCGGGGGAACCAGTCTGTCGGGGGGGCAGGGCGGCATGGGCTTTACCCTGATGGGCGTTCTCATCATCGCCTACATCAACAAAATTCTCAGTTTGAACGCAGTTCCCATTGCGCCGCGCATGATCGTTCAGGCCGGCATCATCATTCTGGCGGTACTGATTCAACGCCGAAAGAGGAGCTAGAACCATGAAGCAAATCACTCATTTTTTACCTGTTTTTCCCGCCTGCCTCGCCCTCGCCTGCCTCGCGCTGAGTGGATGCAGCAACAACAACACATCCTCAGACACAAGCGGCAGTGGCGGGAGTGGCGCGTCGAAAACCACAGCCGGGGGTTCGAGTGGCAGTGGCGGCGCAGACGCGGGCAAGAAGTATACTATCGGCTTTTCGCAGTGCAATAAGGCGGAACCCTGGCGCGACCAGATGGACAAGGACCTGAAAGCTGCGGCTGATAAACACCCGGAAATTACCTTCACTGAAAAAGACGCGCAGAATAAAAGCGAAACGCAGCAGGCGCAGTTGCGCGAATTCGTGCAGCAGAAGGTAGATTTAATCATCATCAGTCCCAAAGAATCGCGCCCGCTGACGCGCCCTGTAGAAGAGGCGATGGACGCGGGCATTCCCGTGATTGTGCTGGATCGCGCCGTTGAGGGCGACAAATATACGTGCTTCATCGGCAGCGACAACGTGAAGATCGGGCGCGAAGCCGGCAAATACATGGCGAAACTGCTGAACGGCAAGGGCAACGTCGTGGAATTGCAGGGATTGGGAACGACCATTCCCGCCCACGACCGGCATAACGGCTTTATGGAGGGCATCAAGGGAACCGACATCAAAATCGTTTTCAGCGCCGACTGCCAATGGCTGGAAAACAACGCGCATGACGAGATGAACTCCGCGCTGTCCACGCATCCCGACATTGACGCCGTGTACGGGGCCAACGATCCGAGCGCGCACGGGGCGTGGGAAGCCGCGCGGCAGGAGGGCAAGGGCCGGGAAAAAACCATCAAGTTCGTCGGCATTGACGGTCTGCCCCACGAGGGCCAGAAGTACGTCAAAGACGGCCTGTTCGCGGCCACGTTCCTGTATCCCACATTGGGCGAAGATGCCATTGAAACCGCGCTGAAAATCCTGCGCAAAGAGCCGTTTGAAAAGAAGATCACAACCGGAACCAAACTGTTCACGAAAGACAACGTGGACAAGGGCGGAGAAACGTTGTAAGGAGAGGAAGATACGAGATACGAGGGAATGGATTCTGCTTCTCGTATCTCGTATCTTCGCAAGGAACTTGTATGTCGCAAAGCGAGGAAACGAACCCGGTTCGGCACAATCCGTATGCCGCGCTGCAATACCCGGATTTTCGGCGGCTGGTGGCGAGCAGTTTTCTGTCTACGCTGGGCGATCAGATGGCGGGAGTGGCGGTGGGCTGGCAGTTGTATGAGCGCACCCATTCCGCGTTTTCGCTCGGACTGGTCGGGTTGGTGGAGGTGCTGCCCGTCATTCTGCTGTCCCTGCCCGGTGGCTATGTGGCGGACCGGGGCGACCGAAAGAGAATATCGGTAGGGATGCGGGGCGCGTTGTCCCTGTGTTTCGGTGGTATGGCGCTGATTTCATCACAGAACTGGCCGGTAGCGTGGCTGTACGTGTGCCTGTTCTTTATCGGCGTGGCGCGGGCGTTTTCCGGTCCCGCGTCGTCCACGCTGATGCCGCAGGTCGTGCCGGGGGAAGTGTTCACCAATGCCGTGACCTGGGGCAGCAATGCCTGGCAACTGGCGTCCGCGATTGGCCCCGCTTTGGGCGGATTAACGATTGCCCTCACCAACAGCGCGACAACAGCCTACTTCGCGGCGATGATCGGCGCGTTGACTTACGCCCTGCTGGTATCGTCCATTCGGGGCAATCCGGGCATCGAGCGACAGGAAGCGCAGAAACGGGAAACGCCCTCGCTGAAATCCCTCGTGGCGGGTATACAATTTCTTCGGCAAACGCCCGTGCTGCTGGCGGCAATCACGCTGGATCTGTTCGCGGTTTTGTTCGGAGGCGCGGTGGCTTTGCTTCCCGTGTATGCGAAAGATATTCTGCACGTCGGGCCGACGGGTTTGGGCTGGCTGCGGGCGATGCCCTCGGTAGGCGCGGTCAGCATGGCCTTATTTGTCGCGCACCGTCCTCCGTTCAAGCGCGCGGGCATGGCGTTTTTGTGGGCGGTAGCAGGGTTCGGGATCGCGACAATCGTATTCGGCGTATCGAAGTCGTTCTGGCTGTCGCTGGCAATGCTGTTCATTTTGGGCGCGTTGGACAACATCAGCGTGGTCGTGCGCAGCGCCCTGCTGCTGTTACGCGCCCCGGACGAAATGCGCGGGCGCGTGTCCGCCGTCAACAGCATTTTCGTCAGCGCGTCCAATGAGTTAGGCGCGTTCGAGTCGGGTACGGTTGCCGGATGGCTCGGCCCCGTCTTCGCGGTCGTCAGCGGCGGCATCGGCACATTGCTGGTTGTCTTAGGCGTCGCCTACATCTGGCCCCAACTGCGTAATTTAGGCGAACTCCACGAACCTGCTCAGGAACTTGCTACTGATCCCTGATTTTCCGCCTCAATGTTTATAGATGGTCATCCGCAAATCCCCTCACCGGGCGATTTACGCATAACGCTTCAATTGCATCTTCACCGGAAGAGCCAAGATCATGCAAGCCATTGTCCGCAATGTATACCATGCCTTTCGGGTCCATCACCATTGGCGCCCCAGGAATACCGCTGGGGTAAGCATCTCCGATGGGACATAAAGGAAGCCCTAAGTCTTCCATATCCATATCTATACTGGATTTGAAAGTATAACGGAACACCTTTTCAACCTGAAAATGAAAGGGTTCTATGCGGCCACGAAAGCGCCAACTCGGACGCAAAACATATAAGCCACCAAAACTACTAAGAAACTGCATCGCAACAGGAAGAACAGGGTATCCTTCTTTGCGAAGCAAATGCGCATACTCGGTGGTATCGAAATAACGTTCTTGCGTCCATCCGGCGGCGGCCAACTGCTCCAGAGTGATAGGGGAAAACGCGTACATGTCTCACTCCCCTATCTCAGCGCTGCTTTCCGCCGTAATCAACTTCTTCAACGCCAATAACTCCAAGATGTGGTTCTGGTCTTTCGGGCGATTGGCAGCGCGTTTCATGGAAATCAGATCATTCACAGAGGCGATATGCGCTGCCCATCCGTAAATCAGGCGGGGTTTCCAGCATTACACATCTCCAAAATCAGAGGTATTGCGCGTCTCATTCTTTCGACTCGTTCTGTCGGCGTCAGTTTCAGATTTTCGCGCAAAAGGGACAAGTCAACGCCGTTTTCATCCTGATCGCCGAAGTCGCTGGTGAATGCTTTAAATTGCGCCCACTGTTCCGCCGTCATGCCGAGATGGTCTTCCGGTTCCACTGCTTCCATTTTCTGCGTCGCCTCGTTCATAATTGCCCCTTGTTGATAGCGCATTATTGGTTGATGTGGTTCAGCCATACCTCCACATCGGCAAGCGTGATGTTGCCCATCAGTTCTTCGGCCAACACCTGAGCGTCTGCGGCGGACAAGTCTTGAACACGTTGCTGCAACACAGGAGGAACCGAGCCGAACTTGCGCAACAGCAGACGTGATACTACTGTCAGAACGCCTTCTTGCCGTCCTTCTTGCCGCCCTTCTTGCCGACCCTCCTGCCGCCCCTCCTCCATGCCTTTGCGCCAGCCTTCGCGCCCCACACTGCTCATCAGTTCCATTGTTTGCTCCCTGTCGTTTGTTGTTAATGCAGCTACCTGCCGCTGATACCACTGTTCATCCTCTGTATTTAGTCTCAGATACGTTTCCATAAACAGGAAAATCAAGTCCGATTTCGCCGGATCAAGCTGCAAGGTGAGCAGCAGGCGCAGGCATTGCAGCTTCACCCGCTTCTGGTCGCTCGGCGCGATCTTCATCTTGCTCATCAGCGCAACCGCAACGGGGTTGGCCTGAGTGACAAACCTGCGCCAGGGCAGGCGGTTGAGCTGAATGGCGCGGAAGCGGAAGTCCAGCACGCGCAGGCCGGGAACGTCCACAACATACTTGTTCGGTTCGGCGCGTTGGGGCGTGTCGAAGGACAGGATGGCGACGGGCAGAATGGGCAAGCCGTACTTCTCGTGCAGACGCGCGAAGTAGGTGAACATGCGCAGCGCGAACTCCGCTTTCGAGGACGCCTGGTTCTCCACATGGATCAGCAGGCACGTTTCTTCGCCTGCCAGTCTCACCTTCACCAGAATGTCTACGATGTGCTTTTCGCCCGAATGAATGTCGGTGAAAATCTCCTGTTCGAGAAACTCCAGACTGCCCGCCTCCATTTTCGCGCTCACGTCCGGCAGGAACAGGGCGACGAAATCCACAAAGAACGTCGTCAGCAACACCTTGAACAAACGGTCATGGTCTATGCCTGTTGTATCCGTGTTGTCAGTTATCATTGAACATACCCCATTAAGTTTTGAAACGTCTACACGTTTTTCGATACGTGTTCCTGCGACGCGGCGGACAGGATTGCGGCGGCAGGGGATGGCAGGAGTTGTGGCAGTTCTCTGGCGCTCAGGAAGGTGAGAACGGCGTCGTTGAAGTCTTCCCACTCTTCGTCATTGGGCAACAGGCCGCTGTTCTCGAGGATGCGCAGGCGGGCGTTGGGATTGTCTTTGAGGAAGCGCTGCGCGTTTTCCACCGGCGTTTCGCGGGCGTAGCGGCCCCAACAGACGAGAATTGGCTGCGCGAGTCGCGGGTACGTTTCCGTGATGTCGCAGTTGAGCAGGCCAGACAGGAATGAGCGGAGGACAAATTGCGCGTTGGGCTGATGCGCGTACTGGTAATAGTGTTCCACAAGCGCGGGCGTGACCCATACGGGGTCTACATACACGTTTTCGCGCAGATAACTCTCGATATACTTGTAGGAGGCGATGCCGTTGTACAGGGACGCGCCGATGGCGGGCAGACTGAAAATGCCATACGCGGCCTGACTTGCAATCGGCTTGCGTTCGCGCAGTTTTTCCAGTCCGGTCGGGCAAATCAATACCAGGCGCTCTATCAACTCCGGGCGCATGGCGGCAAGCTGTACAGCATACGCGCCGCTCAAACTGCTGGCGACTACCATTGCCGGTTCCCCGACCACGTCCCGCAGAAAGTCCTGCAATGCCGTCACGTACAAATCCGCCGTATACGCCATGTCCCGTCGCGCCGACTTGCCGAAACCGGGCAGATCGAAGGCATACACTTTGTGATGTTCGGCCAGCGCGTCGAAATTGCGCCGCCACTCAAACGACGATTCGCCCGCGCCGATCCCGTGCATCAGCACAATCGGCGAACCTTCGCCCCGAACTTCGTAATAGATGTTGCCGAACGGCCAGTAGTGTTCGCAGCCCTCGCCCGATAAGCCGCTGACGAGTTCGCGCCGCTGCCGCGCCAGCACAAGATTGATCGCGGTGGGAATGGCAAACGCGGCTGCGCCCAGCAGCGCGGCCCGCAGGTATCGGCTCATTGGTCACTCCGTGAGGTAGATAGGTAGGTGGGTAGAACTGAACATAACAGAGTAACTTACGTAAGAACCAACCACAATGTCAGGCTACTCTCTACCAATCTACCCACCTACCTATCTACCTCCTAAAACGCTTGCGCCGAGGTCGCGCCGTATTTGGTGAGCAGGGCCAGCAGTTCGGATTCCGGTTTGCTGTCCTGAAGGTGGATGCTGAGGACGGGGCCACCCGATTCCAGATGGGTTTGCAGATGCTGCGTAATGTGGGGCGGCAAACCCATGTCAGCCAGAAAGCCGTATGCGCCCCCGGCAACCGCGCCCGCTGCACCCGTTGCCGCCGCCAGTCCCGCCACAATCGCGCCCGCGCCCGCCACCCACCCGACACCTGGTATGGCAATCGCGGCAAGCCCGAGCAGCGCGCCCAGCCCGAGGCCAATGCCCGCGCCCCCTACCGCGCCCTTTGCCGCGTCGCGTCCGGTTGTCGTGGTGATGCCATGCGCGGCAGCCGTGTCCACGCGCTGCTGATCCACGATGTGGGCGCGGTCATCGGAAACCGCTTCCAGAGACGCGTTGCCGGCAAGGGCGGGAATATCCGTTTGCGGAATGTCCGGGTGTGAACGCAGGGGCGTGTTGATGGGAATAGCGTCATAGCGGTCTGTAGAGGGAACGTAGGCGACGGGAACCGTTGTCGGTGGAACCGCAGGGGAAGCGTCGGGAATCTCCGCGCCCAAAGCGTCGTACTGATAGCCCGACGCGCTGCGCGCGACTGTAACATCGTCGCCCACGCGCGAACCTGTATTCAGGTCAATTCCCGCAGTGACAGGCGAAGCGGACGTTTGCATATCGGGAATGGGAAGGTCGTTGGGAATAGCGCGATGCGCGCCGGGAATATGCGGCGTACCGGCCACAATCGGGGAATTGTTCTCGTGGGGCAGCACAAAACTGATGGCTTGCGCGCTCACGCCGTGATCCATCAGCGCGCCGGCGGCTCGTTCCGCGTCGCGCTCGTTGGCAAACGTAGCGTAAATCGTTCGGTGGGCTAACATGGTCTTCTCCAGTGTTCGGTGTTCAGGTGTTCGGCTTGTGCCTCTTACCTATATCTTCTATCTTTTATCTAATATCTTTCAGGAAAAAGACGAGGGGCAAGCGAGCGAGGTTCCGTTGAATCACGGAACAAGCCGCCCGCTACAAGCGTCCGTTGTGAAGAATTAACAATCATTGGAAGAAACGGCTTCAAACAACTTTGGCTGAAACAGTGAAGAGGGAGGGCGAACATGGAAAGTTCCTGGCTGGACACATTCAAGGGGCAGCACATAACGGTGCTGACATCGGTAGGGAGCGACGAGCGCAGCGATACGGGTACGCTGCTGGCGTTAGGCGATGGCTGGCTTCAAGTTCAGAAAGACAATGGCGACATGATTCTGGTTCCGAGTACCGCCATTCGGCTCGTCAAACTGTTGAACATGACACACACAATACCCGCCGCGCAAAGCCGCACGGAAACCACGATTTCATCCCACATTTACGAGCCGAACGCGCAAACATTGTGAGAGTGAGAGATAACACTTATACTCTCGCGACTACATTTACAACTACAAGGAGCCGGAACAATGTGAGAGTGGAGAGTGAGAGAACACTATTTACTCTCACTCTCCACTCTCACTCTCACTTAATTAAACAGTCTCTGCCGCACCATGTAACGGAAAATAGCGGCCCGCTCATCTTCGCTGAACGACCGCATTTCCGTACAGATGGTTAATTTGTGCTGTTTGCACCAGGTCACAAACTGCTCATCCGTAAAGTAATACACCCACTCCGGTACGCGCACGGCTCTGTGCGGTAGACCCGTCGTACCCTCCGTTGACGCTGGAACCATCTGTGTCATTGAACTGCCTTACTTTCTTACTGCATCCAGTAGAGTGAGAGTGGAGAGTGAGAGAAAAGACTTGCACTCTCCACTCTCACTCTCCACCTCCCTATTCGATTGTAACCGTCGCCAGAACGGTCTGCATTGTGCCGTCCTGAGCCGCGCGCCTGACAATGACGGGGACTGACGCCCCGCTGTTCAGCTTGCCCGCGATGTCGGAGACCTGCGCCTCGCTGGTTATGTTTTTGCCATCGAGCCGCACCAGAACGTCGCCTGGAAACAGGCCCGCTTCCGAGGCGGGGCTGCCGGGCAGCACTTCCACAATCACCACGCCGTCTTTGATGGCGCTGCTCAGATGCGCCGCTTCACGAGCCTGCGGGTCGCTGGCGTTGCCCAGGCTGATGCCCAACTTGCCTTTGGCATGTTCGCGGGCAGGAGTGGGAGCGGGGGTCGCCGCTTTGTCTGCGGGCGATGCGCCAACCGTTGCTGTCAGCGTTTTTTCCGCGCCCTCGCGCTTTACCACAAGCTGCACCTGCTTGCCGGGAGTGGTGCGGGACACCAGTTCGCGCAGGGTCGCCTCATCTGTAACCGGCTGGCCGTCGTAGCGGACAACCACGTCCTCGACCTGCAAACCGGCCTGCGCAGCGGGCTTGCCCGCCTGCACGAGCGTAATCAGAGCGCCCTCTTTGACGCCATACCGCTGCTGCATATCATAGTTTAGCGACTGCGGAATGAAGCCCAGGTAGCCGCGCGTGACGGTTCCCTTGCTACGCAGTTGCTCCATGATATAACGCGCCTGATTTGCCGGGATCGCGAAGCCGATGCCGACATTGCCGCCACTCGGCGACTCAATGGCGACGTTGATGCCCATGATGCGGCCATACACATCCACAAGCGGGCCACCGGAGTTGCCCGGATTGATGCTGGCGTCCGTCTGAATCAGGCTCGGATACAGGCGTTGGTCAGCGCCGCGCCCGATGTCTTCATGCCGTTTGGTGCTGGAAACCACGCCCACCGTCATGGTATCGCTCAGGCCGAACGGACTGCCGAAAGCAATGGCCCACTGCCCCACCTTTACGCCATCGGAATTGGCGAACTCGGCGGCGGGCAGGTTGCTGGCTTCCACTTTAATCAGGGCCAGGTCACTGCGCTGATCGCGCAGCACTTTGCCCACGAACTCGCGCCCATCCTGCAATCGAACGGTGACGCGGTCCGCATCCGCGACAACATGGTCGTTGGTAATGATGTAGCCGTCACTGGACACAATCACGCCCGAACCGCTGGCTTCCGCGCGGCGCATACCCTGTCCCTGTGGAATGCGGGGAAACTGACGTCCGCCGCCCGGACCCTGCGGGAACGCGAAGCCGAACGGATTATCTTCGCCGCCTTGCATGGCGACAGTGGATACCATTTGTCGGCTGCGAATATAGACTACGGACGGGCGCAGTTTGTCGGCAACCTTTTCAAAAGCGTCCTGAATGTTCAGCACCTGCGCGCTCGGCTGCACGGGCGGCGGAGTGTTTTGCGGGCCGGCATTGCCCCGCAGTCCGGTCAAAGCAAGCGCGCCGGTTCCCATGATTGTGCCGGCCAGCAACGCGCTCGGAATTCGTTTTTGCCATCGTGTCGAAACCATTATTGTTATCTCTCCCTGCGTTTGATGTTCGATAGTATGAGTTTCGGGCCAGGCGGCGAAGGCAGGGCTACGCAATGTCCGCGCTGTCCTGTTCCCGAAAGAAAAGACGTTCGTTCCGCGCCACGCTTACCGCTGCGCAAAGGTCATGAACACAGTGTAAAGCGTGGAAGGAGAAACATCTGCCGCTAATGAATCATACGGAAATTTCTCAAGCCATTGTTTCCAAAATGGCTGCAAACAACGACTTTTTGAGAAATTTTTTCACGGCGCGCTTGCCTGATGACTTGCTTACTTTTAGCGCCTTTCAAGGTAAAAGCAAACAAACGCAAGCGCGTCCGCGCTCACGTTTCTGCTGTGTTCCACCCCTGTATGAAATTAGACGCGAACGCGGCGTATTTGTATCGTTGATTTAGCAACGCAAGCCCGGAACAGCGCGATTACTGTTCCGGGCTTGCTTCGGTTACTCACGAGTTGCCGTCTGCCAGCCACATACTATGGGCCGACTTTGAGCAGTTCCACTACGAAGGTCAGGGTGGCGTTGGGCGGAATGTCGCTGCCTGCGCCCCGTTCGCCATAGGCAAGGTTGGGCGGGCAGGTCAGTTTGCGCTTGCCGCCGACCTTCATGGTCGAGACGCCCTCATCCCACGCGGGAATGACCTGCCGGACGCCAATGGTAAACTCAAAGGGCTGCCCCTTCGGATGTTGTGGGTCTACATGCTTGAAAGTCGCGTCGAACACTTTGCCGTTGGACAACGTGCCGACGTAATTCACCGTAACCATTTGTCCGGCTTTCGGCGTCGCGCCCGTGCCGACCTTCAAATCCACATATTTCAGCCCTGATGGGGTTGTTACGACTTTGCCCTCGGCGGCAGGCTTTTTGGCTGTGGGCTTTTTGGGCGGGGCGGCGGGCGCGGCCACGACCAGCGCCAGCATCAGCCCGGAAAGCGCCGAAGCGATCCATGATTTCTGCATGTTCTCTTGTTCTCCCTTAAAGAGCGGCGGCGCAACGAGCGCGCTCCGCCGCTGTGATTTTTGCAGCGATAGATTCGCGTTTTCTGCGCCTGTTTCCTGCTACGCCACAGGCCAGAGAGAACGCGCCGGAATATTGTACCGGAAAGTCACCCGCGTCTGCTACGGTTTTCACGCTACCAGATGCGATGCGCCCCGTAGCGATCAAACATAGCATCCGCGCTGACAACAGGCATTGGTTCCACCAAATTTTGCGCAATCAACAAACGATCAAAGGGGTCACGATGATGAAATGGCAGTGTCGCCACATGCAGCGCGTGAGGCAGGCGCACAGGTAATAAGTGTATGCCATTACGTTGGAGTTGGTCGGGAATAAACACATCCAATGGCTGTGGAAAAGATAGTTTGCCGATGCTGACTTTGATTGCCATTTCCCACACGCTGACAATACTCAGAAAACTTGTGTTGTTCGTGTCTTCAATCGTATTCGCGGCAGTGGCGCTCAACTTCGGGGCGTCCAGAACGAACCACAGGAAGCATGTGTATCCAGCAGAAGATTTAAGGCATGTACTCCTTGAAATCCTCTAAGGGCGCATCGAAGTCATCGGCAATATAGATGTTCATGTTTTTTGCGATGCCGCGTTTGGGATGCGGTGACGTTTGCGGCAACACGATTAACCGGGCAACAGGCTGGCAATCGCGCGTAATAACAACCTCCTCGCCTGCTTCATGTTCGGCAATCCACTGCGGCAGGCGCAAAGTTGCCTCTTCCAGCGTAATCTGCTGCATAACTGTTGTCGCTTGTACTGCCATCATTAACACACTGAGCCGGAACCATCTGATTGTCAGCGGCTCCGGCTCCATTATAGCAAAAGATAATCGGCGCGTCAATGGCGCTATCGGCGCTACCTGTGGTATGATTTATGCCAGCGCCTTTTTGATGAGGTTGCCGCCGTTCGTGGTCAGGCGTTGGTAGCGGCCATTGTACAGGTAGGTGAGGCTCAGGTCGTTTAAGCCCATACAATGCAGAATGGTGGCGTGCAGGTCGCGGATATGGTACGGGTCTTCGCCCGCCTTGTAGCCGACTTCATCCGAAGAGCCGACGACGGTGCCGCCCTTGATGCCGCCGCCCGCCATCCAGACGGTTTGCACGCCCGGATTGTGGTCGCGTCCCTTGCCGCCCTGCGAAATCGGCATACGCCCGAACTCCCCGCCCCACACGACAAGGGTGAATCCAGCAGGCCGCGCTGCTTCAAATCCTTGAGCAGGCCGGCAATGGGCTTGTCCGTGTCGCCCGCGTGTTTGCCGTGATTGCCCACGATGTCGCCGTGCGCGTCCCACGTATCGTCGCCATGCCCGCCGCCGCTGTACAACTGCACGAACCGGACGCCCCGCTCCACAAGCCGCCGCGCCAGCAGGCACTTGCGCCCGAACTTCTCCGTGCGCTCGTTGTCAAGCCCGTACAGCGCCTTTGTCGCTTCCGTTTCCTTGCTGATGTCTACCACTTCGGGGGCATGCGCCTGCATCCGGTAGCCCAATTCATACGCGGCGATACGCGCTTCCAGATCGCTGTCGCCGGGATTGGCGCGAAGATGCTCCTCGTTCAGTTTGCCCAGCAAGTCCAGACTGGTCCGCTGCTCTTCGCCCGATACGCCCTGGCCGGGAGCCAGATCGAGAATCGGCGTTCCCGACGCGCGGAACACGGTTCCCTGATAGGTGGCGGGCATAAAGCCGCTGGACCAGTTGGGCGCGCCGCCAATCGGCCCGCCCCGATGATCGGTCATTACGACAAAACCGGGCAAGTCCTGATTTTCGCTGCCCAAGCCCATACGTGACCCACGAGCCGACGGACGGATAGCCCTGCAAAATGGAACCCGTGTTCATCTCGAAAAGCGCGGGCGCGTGGTTGTTGCTGTCGCCGTAAATGGAACGCACGAAGCAGATATCGTCCACGCACTCGGCCACATTGCGGAAACAGGTCGGATACTTCGATGCCGGATTTGCCGTACTTCTTGAACTCGTACGGGCTGCGCATCAGGGGCGCGTGGCTGTCGCCGCCGAACGTTTTGATTTCGCCGACGTTATGCAGGGCCGTGTTCATCCCCTTGCCGTGAAATTTAATCAGGTCGGGTTTGGGGTCGAACGTGTCCACCTGCGACGGCCCGCCATACATAAACAGGAAAATGACGGATTTGGCCTTGCCCGGAAACATCGGCGGCTTCGGAGCCATCGGGTTGAAGGCTTTTCCCTTTTCCTTATTCGCCTTTTCCCTCGGCCATTGCCTCCTGCGCCAGCATGAAGGACAGGGCGAGGCTGCCGAAACCGGCTCCGGCGCGGGTGAGAAATTCGCGGCGGGATACAGCGGGGCGGAAATGCGGCATACGGGCAAAATCGTTGTCTCGTCGGTCAGGCATAACAGGCTCCGGGGCAGGGAATAAGATGTGGTTATTGTCTCACACAAATCGCGTCTCTGCCGGATTAGACAACGTTGGGGCGGGGATGTTTCGGAAAATCAGGGGAAGCGAAGCAGGGGGCTAAATCCCCTTGCTTCTCATTCCACCCTTCAGGAAGTTGGGTGGGGGCTGCTATTGTGGCGGCGCTGCAGCATCAGCGCTTTGGCATGGGCCTGACGGGACAGCATGGTATAAATGCTGGCGTGACCGCGCGAACTCGCGTTTTGAGAGGAGTGTTCGTAGGCGGGCGCGTGAAGGTCAATCCAGACGAGTTGTTCCGAGGCCAAATGTTCCACTTCGGTAACGCGCTCAAGGTCGCAGGCGTCCTCGGCGCAGTGCAGCGCGGCGGCAAGCGCATGATAAGCGACATTATAGCGCGCGCCTGCAAAAGCGCGGTGATGTACGCTCATCAGTTCATCGTATAAACCAATCAGGCTGATTTCCGGCATCGTGTCTCCTTCAAGGGGGGCGTCCGCTTCATCCTTTATCCCTCCTCCTTCATCCTTTGCGCCGGGTCGGTGTCGGTTTGCTGCATGAATAGAATCACGCCGCGAATGTTTTTCAGGGCATCTATCAGGGGCGTGCAGCGCGCGTTGCACACGATGGCCCGCCCCCGCCGATTGGTGGCGTTGATGATGATGGCTTCACCCGGCGAACCGCCGGACAGACAGGCATGGATGCGCGGAATCAGCATCTCCATCGGCAGGCCGATATCGAGGGTCAGAAAAACTTTGCCGATCACCTCCTCGCTGCGCAGCCCCCACATCTCCTCGGCCTGCGGATTCCACGTTTGGACGCGCAATTCCGGGTCAATCACAGCCACGCCGCCCCACAGACTGGCAAGGATGCAGTCCATAAAGTCGCTCATCTGCGTCATTTCCAGACCGCGCTGCCGCAGTTCGTCGTTCATCGTCTGCAACTCCTCGTTGGCGGATTGCAGCTCCTCATTCATGGTCTCCATCTCTTCATTGGTGGACTGGAGTTCCTCATTGGTGGTTTCCAGCTCTTCCGCGCTGGCCTGCAACTCTTCGTTGGTGGTTTCCAGCTCCTCCGATGCGGATTGCGCCTCCTCATACGCTGAAGTCAGTTCGCGGTTGGAACCCTCCAGTTCCTCCTGCAAGCGCTTGTAGTGGGTCACATCCTGAAACGAGATGCCCACGCCCTGCGTGTCCGCGTTGGGTGAGGAGAGCGGCACAAGATGCACATCATAATAGGTGGCTTCCCTGTCCGTGCCGCGAAACGCGATCTCTTTGAGCAGAATGGGAAAACGCTCCGTGTTTACCTTGTCAATAAACGCCCGCAGTTCTACGGGGCGGTAGGAGAGTTCCAGTTCATAAAACGGACGGCCAATATCGCGGGGCGTCAGGCGAAATAGAATCCTCGCCCGCTCGTTTGCCAGCGTCAAAATGCCCCGACTGTCCACAAGCACCTGCGCAAGGGGCGAAAAGTCGAGGGCGATTTCCGGCAGACTCAAGGGGGCGGGAACAGGCGACGCATCGGAATTGCTCTCGTAAGAGCCGTTCGTAACAAAACGGCTGCGCCCGTTGCCGGTTGACACTTTGGAAAACACGCGCCGCTTCAAATCCACAGGGGCAAACAGATGGCTGTTGATGAGCAGGGTTTCGGCCTTGCCCAGCAGCAGGAACCCGCCGTCGTTGATGGCAAAATGGAAGCGGGCCAGAATCCGCGTTTGCAGTTCGGCATTGAAATACATCAGGGTATTACGGCAGCACAGCAAATCCAGCCGCGAAATGGGCACATCGGCGACGAGATTGTGCCGCCCGAAGATCACCGCGCGGCGCAGGTCTTTATGTAGAGCGTAATGGTCGCCCGTCTTATCAAAGTGTTTTTGCAGCAAAGCCGGAGGAACATCGGCAACCTGCGCGGCGGTAAAGATGGCCTGCCGCGCCTGGTTCAGAGCCTCATCGTCAATGTCGGTGGCGTAGATTTTCACGCGGCTGCGGAACTCGTCCATTCCCAACGCTTCGGCCAGCAGAATGGCAATGGTAAACGCCTCTTCGCCGCTCGCGCTGCCCGCGCTCCACGCCCGAATCGCCTGTCCCGACATTTTGGAACCCACTATTTGAGGAATGAGGGTTTCCCGAACCAACTCCCATACCGGCGGGTCGCGGAAAAAGCCGGTGACATTGATGAGCAGCGTGGACAGCAGGCGCGTGATCTCTTCGGGATTGGCTTCCAGATGATTCACGTAATCCGCATACGTTTCTACGCCTGCGGCCTCCATCTGTTTGGTGACGCGCCGCATCAGACTGGCCCGCTTGTAGCCGGTGAAGTCGAACCCGCGACTGCGCTTCAAATAGTCGAGCAGGGCTTCAAATTCTGCGTTGATAGAAGAAGTGCTCAAGAAAGACTCCAAAGAGTGAACGTGGAGAGTGAGAGTGAGAGAAAAACCTATTGCCTCTCACTCTCACTATCCACTCTCACTTTTTACTGCATGGGAACCGGCACGGCGGACGGTTCCAGATTCTTGCTGGTGGCGCCGCTTTCGATCAGGTCGCGAATTACGCCCGCGTGTTGGGCGGACACGCGCGCCTGCTCCTCGAAATGCGTGGCGGCCTGCGTATGCCCGCGCCCCTTCGCGTTTTCAGCCATTTGCCGGGACAGTTTGGACTTGTCAATCAGGGTGCGAACGGCGTACCACATGGATTCTTCCAGCGCCTCGGACTGCTGATGCAGCAGGGATTCCGCGCTGAACGCATGGCCGACGTGACAGCGGAACCGCATGAAGCCGTCGTCACTCATCTGCCACAGGACGCCGCCGCAGTCGGGACAGGAGTAGATGCTCGGCGTTTCGTTGCGTTCGCCGCCAATTTGCGCATCGGTAGTCCGATCCACGACGGCATTGGCATGTATCTCATCCATTTCGTGCGAATCCTCCGCGTCCGAGTATAGAATGTTTTGCGGGGCTTTGGCAGACACGCCGCTGCCTGCATCGGGCATGGAATCAGACATGGGAATCACATCTTTCTGCTTATCTGCCGAATGGCTCTGGTCAGGAATGGGCGCTGTGAGGCTTAACTGCGCCAGCGTGGAAGCGATCTGAGCGATGGGCTGCACGTAATCCACCGCGACATTCTGAATCGCGCTGCGGGGCATATCGCCGAACAGGGCATCATCGGGCGATTGCGCGATGGCAATTCCGCCGCAGCGCTTCACTTCGATCAGCCCCGCCGTGCCGTCGTTGAGCATGCCCGACAGCACGACGGCCACCACGCGGCTGCCATACGCGCGGGCGGCTGTGCGAAACAGGGGATCAATAGCGGGGCGCGTATGGTTTTCGCGCGGCCCGCGCAGCAGGCGCATTTGCCCCGGTTCCAGCAGCAGATGCAGATCAGGCGGCGCGACGTAGATATGACCCGGCGCAATGGCCTGCCGGTCCTGCGCGGGCGTGGCGGTCAGCGGCCCCCACCGATTGAGCAGGTCGGACAGGACGCTGATGCTGTTGGCGGGAATATGCACCACGACAAACACGGCGGCGTTCAGATCGGGGGGAAATTTGCTGACCAGATGTTTCAGCGCTTCCACGCCCCCCGCGGAAGCCCCAATTACAATGATGTCGTGTCCCGGCATAAACTTCCTCTCTGAATGCCCTCAACCCCTAACCCCTTCTCCCAAAAAGCCTGAGAGAAGGGGAACTTGTTGGTAAGGGTTAACTGTTCTGATGGCTTAACGGCACGGTGATGGCTATCGTTGTGCCCTTGCCTTTTTCAGCGGTAATTTCCAGATGCCCTCCGATGCGCTGGGCGCGTTCACGCATCCCTGTCAGGCCGAAGCCCCCCTCCGGGCGCGGCTTGTCGAGGGAAAACCCCTGCCCGTCATCGGTAATGCGCAGCAGCGCCTGTTCCGGCTCGTATTGCAGGCACAGGCGTATTTCGCCGGCGCGGGCGTGTTTGATCGCGTTGGTGATGGCTTCCTGCCCGATGCGCAGCAGGTCGTTGGCTGCCGGCGCGGGCAGAAGCCGCGCCTGTCCCGTAATTTCCAGATGGACATGGACGCCGGTTTGCGTGGCGATCTGCTCGATCAGGACAGCAAACGCAGCAGGCAGGTTGTCGGCGTCCAGATTCTCCGAGCGCATGGCGCGAATGGCCTGCCGCGCTTCCACAATGCTCTGAGTCGCCACCTGTCTGGCCCGGGATATTTTCACGCCAGCCTCTTCCGGCGAAATGGGAAGGGCGTTTTCAGCGGCGGCCAGCAGAAACGCGATGCCCGTGAAGCCCTGCGCCAGCGTATCGTGGAACTCCTGCGCGATGCGGGTGCGCTCTTCCATCACGCCCGCGCGATGCTCCTGCCCCAACAGGCGCTGCTGATCCGCAAGCCGCGCCCGTTCCAGATTGCGGCGCGCGGTAATGTCGCGCAGCAGCCACCGCAGGACCTGCGGCTCATCCGTATCGGGATCGCGCATAGCGGCAACGGTGAATTGCGCGTCGCGCAGGCCGTCGTTGCGGGGCGTCAGATGCCCCTCCCAATCCACGCGCCCGCGCTCGTGTTCCATCCGGTTCAGCAAACCGCGAAACTCCACGCGGTCTTCGGGGCTGATGTAGTTGGCGAAAATTTTGCCTTTCACATAGTCCGGCGTAATGTTCAGTTTGGCGCAGGCTTCGAGATTGGCTTCCAGAATCACGCCGCGCATATCCGTCACAAGATAGCCATCCGTCGCGAACTGAAACAGTTCCCGGTAACGCAGCCGCTCCAGTTCCAACTGCGTCCGCATGATAAGCAGGTCTTCCTGCGCCACCTGAAGGGCTTCGAGATTGTCCAGAGCCTCCTCATAGCGGCGGTGGAGGTCCTGCTCAGCCTGCTTGCGGGCCGAAATGTTGTCGAAGGTAGCGATGACCGCAATGGTTTGCCCCTGCGAGTTGCGCAGCGGGGCCGCGCTCACGGCCAGGAATGTAATCACGCCGCGCCTGTCCCTGTACAACATCTCCTCGCAGTTCGTGACGATTCCACGCCGTCCGGCAAGGAGGAGGGGATGTTCTTCCGGGCGGCAGGGCAGCCCGTTGGGGTAGAAAAAACGCGCATAAATATCCGGCATCTTCAGGTCCCCGCCGCTGTCCGCGTCGTGTCCGTCCCCGCCGCTGTCCGCGTCGTGTCCGTCCCCGCCGCTCAGGCGCAGCAGGCGCGCGGCAATTTCATTATAAAAAAAGATTTTACCTGAAGAGGCCTGCGCGAGGAGCATTGCCGTCGGCATCTGCGCGACAACGGCCCGCCAGTTCGCTATATCTCCGGACTGGCGCGCGCCCTGCCCGTTTGCAGCCGCGTGGACCAGCGCGGCAAGGGCGTTTTCTGTGGAATTGTTTTCTAACACCTCGGCTTTACTCACGATGTGACATCCTTACCATTGCGAGAACGAACCGCAAGCAACAGCAGGCAGCGTATTATCGTAACCGCTTGTATTTGACAGCACAGGACTTGCCTTCTGATTGTACCACATCAAGCGTAGGCAACAGGCGGCAAATGAGAGTATAATGAGAAGTGTTTACCTCACCCCCGGCCCCTCTCCTTGCCGCGCAACGCGCCAGGAGAGGGGAGAGGTTGTATATCAGCTTTTCCTGTCTGCGCAATTTACAGGGATGGCGCGTTTGCAGAGGTGTTGACACAACAAGCAATCTCTCAGGAGTTTTATCTATTATGCCTGACACTTATACGCTGCCCGGCGTTCCCCATACTGCCGCAACGGACGCGGAAATGATTCTGGAATCGGTTTTGAACGCGACGCCTGCCACTTCCTTGCCCCTATCGGAGGGTTTATCCGCGCTTGTTCCCGACGCGAACGGGCGGTTCGGGGCGCATGGCGGGCGCTTTGTGCCGGAAACCCTGATTCCCGCGCTGGACGAACTGGCGGCGGAATACGAGAAAGCCAAAGCCGATCCCGAATTTCAGCGGGAACTGGACGGGTATTTGCGCGATTTTGTCGGACGCGCCACGCCCCTGTACTACGCCGAGCGGCTGTCGCAGCTTTACAACGCCAAAATATACGTAAAGCGCGAAGATTTGTGCCATACGGGGGCGCACAAAATCAATAATACGATGGGGCAGATTCTGCTGGCGCGGCGCATGGGCAAGCCGCGCATCATTGCGGAAACAGGGGCGGGGCAGCATGGCGTGGCGACGGCAACCGTGTGCGCCCGGTTCGGGCTGCAATGCGACGTGTACATGGGCGAAGAGGACGTGCATCGGCAGTCGCTCAACGTAAGCCGCATGAAGCTGATGGGCGCGCGGGTGGTCACGGTTACAAGCGGCACCAAGACGCTGAAAGACGCTACCAATGAGGCGATGCGCGACTGGGTTACGCACGTCCGCAACACGCACTACATCATCGGCTCGGTTGTCGGCCCACATCCGTATCCCATGCTCGTGCGCGATTTTCAGTCCGTCATCGGTCGGGAAGCGCGGCAACAGATTTTACAGCGAGAGGGCCGCCTGCCGGATTACGTTCTGGCCTGTGTGGGCGGCGGCTCGAACGCAATGGGCATTTTCTACCCGTTTGTACAGGATGCGGGTGTCAAACTAATTGGTATTGAGGCGGCGGGGCATGGCATTGAAACGGGGAGGCATTGCGCCCCTCTGACGGCGGGAACTCCGGGCGTGTTTCAGGGTTCGGCCAGTTATCTGATACAGGATGAGGACGGGCAAGTCGCGCCCTCGCACTCCATTTCCGCCGGACTCGACTACCCCGGCGTTGGCCCGGAACACAGCTACCTGAAGGACACGCAGCGGGCGCAGTACGTAGCCGTGACCGACAGCGACGCCCTGAACGCCCTGCAATGGCTGGCCCGCAATGAGGGGATTATTACCGCTCTGGAAACCGCCCACGCCTTCGCGTATCTGGAAAAGATGAAAGCCCAAAACCTGCTTACGCCCGAAACCGTTGTAATTGTCAACTGTTCCGGGCGGGGCGACAAGGACATGAATACGGTCATAAAAGAACTGGAACTGGCATAAGAGGAGAAATAGACAGGATTAACAGGATTTTCAGGATTACTTTGGAGGGACAGGGAAATAACTGTCGCGTCCTGTGCGTGAACTTGCCGGAAGCGAAATACACTCTCCTTCAGCATAATCTTGTTAATCCTGAAAATCCTGTTAATCCTGTCTAATGGATTGGAGTCTGTGTTGACACGGCTTTCGAAACGGTTTGAGCAATTGAAAGCGCGGGGCGAAAAGGCGCTGGTGTGTTTTGTGACGGCGGGCGATCCGTCGTTTGAGCAGACGGCGGAGATCGTTGTCGCGCTGGGCGAGGCGGGCGCGGACGCGGTAGAAATCGGCATCGCGTTCAGCGACCCGCTGGCGGACGGGCCGAGCATACAGGCGTCCTCGCAGCGGGCCTTGGATGGCGGCATGACCACGCGCAAAACGCTGGACGTGGTACGACAGGTGCGGCAGTCCGCGCCCGATTTGCCCCTGATTTTAATGACCTATTACAATCCCCTGCTTCGCTACGGGCTGGAAGCGTATGCGCGGGATGCCAGAAACGCGGGCGCGGACGCGCACATTGTCACCGACCTGACGCCGGAAGAGGCGGGCGACTGGAAGCGCATTTCGCAGGCGAACGATCTGGACACGGTTTTTCTGCTGGCCCCGACAAGCACCCCGGCCCGTATCGCAACGGTGGCGCAGTTGTCGTCCGGGTTTCTGTACTGCGTATCCCGAACGGGTGTCACGGGCGCGCGGCAGGATGTACCCACTGAATTAAAGGATGTGGTAGCGCGTATCAAGTCCGCATCCCCGCTTCCCGTATGCGTCGGCTTCGGCATTTCACAGCCCGAACACGTCCGAGCCATTAGCGCGATTGCGGACGGCGTAGTTGTCGGCAGTTCCCTCGTAGACCTGATTCATACGCAGCGCGACACGCCCGACCTGATTCCGCAAATACGCAAGTACGTCAGCGCATTAAAACAAGCAACCAAACTCTAATTCGGAGTGCACTATGAACGTTCAGGAACTTGCCCGCGCGATTGACCATACTGTGTTAAAGCCGGACGCGCCCCTTGCGGCGATACAACAGTTGTGCGCGGAGGCGAGGGAGTATAAATTCGCGTCCGTGTGCGTACAGCCGTGCTGGGTGGGGTTGTGCGCGGCGGAACTGGAGGATACGGGCGTTCTGGTTTGTACGGTTATCGGCTTTCCACAGGGCGCGAACGCGACGGCGACGAAAGTATTTGAGGCGGAGGAGGCGATCCGGCAGGGCGCGAACGAGCTGGACATGGTAATCAACATCGGCGCGGTAAAATCGCAGATGTGGCAGGCGGTGGAGAACGATATTCAGAGCGTGGTGAAGGTAACGCGGGAAGCGGGCGCAAGTATAAAGGTAATTATCGAGTGCGCCCTGCTGACGGATGAGGAGAAGCGGCGCGTCACGGAGATGGTGGCGGCAAGCGGAGCGGAGTTTGTGAAAACGTCTACGGGATTCGCCTCATCCGGCGCGACGCTGGAAGATGTTCGCCTGCTGCGCTCCATAGTTGGCACGCGCTGCGGCGTGAAAGCGGCGGGCGGCATTCGCGATCTGCCGACCGCCTTAGCCATGCTGGAAGCGGGCGCGAACCGATTGGGAACGAGCGCGAGCGTGGCAATTTTGAATGCCCTTTAGGACGGTATTTGGTGTTCGGAGTTCGGAAAGGCTTATAATAGCGCGCAGGCAATGGGAGACATGCGATGACGGATACAGCAGCAATGACGCAGCCGGGAACAGCCACGCCGGAGCGGGTTCGTCTTGGGGTGTTGGGAGCGGGATCGTTTGTTTCGCGGCGTCACCTGCCCGAAGCCGTCAACAATCCGCATATACAGGTGGCCGCGCTGTGCCGCCGGGACATGGACGCGCGAACCACAATGGCGGCGCACTTTGGCGTACCGACCGAACAGGCGTATGGGGACTGGCAGGAGATGCTTGCCAAAGCGGAACTCGATGCCGTTCTGATCGCCACGCCCAATTCCCTGCATTATGAAATGGCGAAGGCCGCGCTGGAAACGGGCCTGCACGTTCTGCTGGAAAAACCGATGACGGTCAAGGCAGAGGACGCGCATAAACTTGTCGCGCTTGCGAATGAGCGGAATCTGCAAATTGGGTGTCGCGCTCAATCCGCCGTTCTGGGCGCACTGCCATCAGATACGCCGCGCCCTCAAAGACCCCAAAATGGGCGAACTGGAAGCCGCTGCGATCTACTGGACGGGCAACGCCGAATTCGTGTTCGGACGCGCGCCCATGCCGACGAGCGGCGTGGGAGTCGTGCCGCCCACCCTGTTTCGCGCCGACCCGGAACTCAACGGCGGCGGCTATTTTCAGGACGGGGGTTCGCATCTTGTGTCGCAATTGTTGTGGGTGACGGGATTGCGCGCCCGCCGCGTGTCCGCCCTGATGGACGCGACCCCGACGGATTTGCGCGTATCGCTGAGTCTGGAAATGGAAAACGGCGCGACGGCTTCCATTACGAGCATCGGCAACAGCAGAGTTTCCACGCGCCGGGTGCGCAACATTTACGGCGCGACCGGAGGAACCATCACGGTCAGCGGCTTCGAGTTCGAGACGGATGTGAACTTTCACGGCGAAGAGCATCGCCGCTTCAAGGAGGCCGACCTGCTGCCCGTCCCCGGCCCGATCACGAATTTTGTGGATGCCATACAGGGGCGGAGCAAGCTATTTTCGCCCGGCGAACACGGGGCGCATGTGGTTGAAGTGGTGGAAGCGGCGTATGAATCGGCGACAACAGGACGGGTGATTACCATTTGAAAGTAACGGTTTTAGGCAGCGGCACGTCGCATGGCGTTCCGATGATCGGGTGTGATTGCGCGGTGTGCCAGTCTCCCGACCCGAAGAACAGGCGTTTCCGGTCTTCCATTGTGGTCACGGCGGCGATGCGTGATGCGGACGGAAAGGGCAGCGAACATAACATTCTTGTGGACGCAACGCCGGAATTGCGCCTGCAAGCCCTGACGTTCGGGCTGCGCAGAGTGGATGCGGTGCTGTTCACGCATACCCATGCCGATCACGTCATGGGACTGGACGACATGCGCCGGTTCAACGATCTGTACGACATGCAGATTCCTGTTTTTGGCGACGCGGCGACGCTGGACGAGATACGCCGCATTTATCCCTACATCTTCCGCGATACGGGACAGTTGGGCGGGGGCAAGCCGCGCCTGTCGCTGCATGAAGTGGCTGCGGAATTCACCCTCTTTGGGCTGAACATTCACTCGTTTTACGTGATGCACGGCAACCTGCCCGTGCTGTCGTACCGCTTCGATCAGCCGGAAACGAAAGACAGTCCGGCCCGCAGTTTCGCATACTGCACCGATGTCAACTTTATCCCACCCGATTCCATGACGAAACTGCGCGGACTGGATTTGCTGATTCTGGATGCCGTCCGCTACGAACCCCACTCCACGCACTTCGGCTTTCATCAGGCGCTCGATGTGATCGCGGAACTCCAGCCCGAACGCGCCCTACTCACCCACCTGTCCCACCACTTCGACCACGCGACCGCCAATGCGCAATGTCCCTCCAATGTCGAACTCGCCTACGATGGGCAGGTTATAGACCTTTAGAGGCGCTCCCAATAAATTCCCCTTGTCCCAGGCTTTTTTGGGAGAAGGGGCCAGTGGTTGAGGGCTATTTGTGTCAGGTTATTGAGATTTAACCTGTGTGAAGCCTACAAGTGGATGCCATTCGCGCTGCGCGTTCTGGTACTGCACCTGCATTTCATACATGATAGTTTTCTCGCTCTTCCGCGTGACCGGCAGAACCCGCAGGGCGCGTGTTTTGCCGTCAGAAAGCATAGGAAATTGGCTGAGGGGCGGCACATGGCGCATTGCCTGTATAACTTCGTCGCTCACGCTCATCCCGCCGGATGTCAGCATCAAAGGGTATTGACGGCAGAATTGCAGGAGTGGGTAAGCGGCTTCCATGCGCTGAAGCGGTTCGCAGTGGCATAGGTCACGCCACTGGTCTGCCGTCACTTTAGCGGCGATTTCGGCCAGAACCGAAAACGGCGCGAAGCCATTCTTTGCGGCGCGCTGTAGCTGCTGCGTGAGGGCATAGGGAACGCTGTCGTCTTCGTAGAGAAACCACGTCGGGTCGCTGACCAGCAGCGCGTCACTGCGCCATTTGGTCATCAGCTTTGACCTCCCTACCATAACGCGCTGCAAAAATGCCTGCGCCGAACGCCCATAGGGTACCCCGGGGTCATATGACTGGTACTGCGGATCAGGCAGCAATCCGAGGGTCATCACAGGTATGGAATTGGATAGTTGCCGCATTCGCGCCTGAAGCACAGGTGGGGCTGTTGCAGCGGAAAAAGTACGTCCCTGTTTGATGGCGGCACGAAGTTCATCATCATTTTGCGGAGGTGTCGGTAGCGGAGCTTCGGGCGGTTGCGGCGCGACAGCTATACGTTCTCCCAAGGGGTTGTCCTTTGTATCCCCCGGCAATATCCACAAATCCCAAATTTTAGCGCTCAAGCCCATTTGCAGAGTGGACCCCAGAATGGATATCGAGCCGGCAGCGCCCATGTCAATGAACATAATGGGTACAATGTCTTTTGAAGCAGCGAAGCCACTCTGCGTTTCAAAAAAGATGGTAGATGGTTCAGGATAGGGAACAAGTTGGCCGTCAGAAAGCTGACGCCGGGGATTGAATGAAGTCCATGCCTGATGCAAAGCGGCGCGCGTCTCATCAGGAAGTTTGTCCAGCGTAACGGGAACACGACCTCCGTGCAATACGTCCTGTTGCTGGCGCGGCGTAAGCGCCTGCGTAAACGCACGTAAGCCGTTCCAGGTGAAATCTGACTTCTCTACCATGGATTGAGCGAGTTTGTCATCTTTTTGTAACAGCGCTGCGGAAATTTTAGCAACATTCCGCTTGCGTTCTTCAGGAGACATGACAGCAAAGGTAAGCATAGCTTTTGCATGATCTATGAACGCTTGGCTTGATACATCTTTGAGGGTTCGGGACAAATTCGTTGCGGCAAGCGTAGGTTCAAACTCGTAGCAGAATGCGCTCGGTTTACCGGTACGCTCCCACTTCCATACGCCGGGCTGATAACTCAGCAGAGACCAGAGCGCGTTCATCACATCCCCCATTGGCTTCTTCTCGCAGCAAAGGAATATCATTCTGCCGGAAGCGGGTTCGCGGGGGTTTGTCTTCAGAGTAACGCTGGTTTGCTTCGACAGTTTGTCAAGCAGTTCTCCTAGAGAAATGTGAGGCTCATTCAGTGTTATAAGCGCGTTGAGACGACCATCCTCAGATCGCATTGTTTCTGTAATGATGTCACTCCTGCCTTGTGCAGTCCAAAGCAACAACAACGCAAGCCACATTGCCAGACACAGCCGACGAAACAGCATGGTGCAATCTTCTCCTTCCATTTGCCCGCCCATCAGTGATGACGGGCGAGCAAAACGAGACAATCCATGAGCAGAGTCTACGGTCCGGCGTAACCAACGTAAACGTCGAAGGGTGTGGTTACTCCGGCGTATGGGTAAGAAACGCTATCGTTGAGGGTTGAGGACGCGACGGCATCATAGTGACTTGCCGGCAGGTGGTAGTCATTGGAAGAAGCGGGCAGGTAAACGGATTTTCGCCACGCTTCGCCTGCCCCTAAGGTAGCGGATGCAGTACCCGAATCTGTCTGGTCAGGGGTTATGCCGGTACGCCGCTGCGGAAATACCAATGGAGCTGGAGATTCGTCACCGGATAGATGGCTTTGACGTACTCGGCATAGTGAACTGAGTGGACGGGTACCGATGCCGTTGCGCCCGGAGAAGGGGAAGTGTAGTAGGTGGTGTAGGGGGCAGCGCCATCCAGACGGGCGTTCACGGTAAGCGTGGCTGCGCCATTGGATTGGCTGACAGGCGGATCAGCGTTGGCGGAAGCGAGAACGCACGTTGCAAAGCCGACAAAGGCCAGAAGAGACAAGAAACGTTTCATGTAAACCTCCATCGTGGAAGAAACAGAAAGAATGCATGCCGGTGAACCTTCTAAATAACAATAATGCGGGAAGGTTCAAGAAACTGCCGCTTACAAAGGTGGTGATCTTGTGTTTAGAATGTTATTGCTCATTCAGCAGTCCCTCCTCTCTATTTTGCAGGCGCAACTTATTATGCCACAGATTGCTTTTTTTTTGCAAGCAAATGTTGACCCAGTATCTTTGCACTTTTTGAAAAATGAGATAGGAAAGGATATTGTCTGCCCGTCCTTGCCTGCATCTCAAAAAGTGAAAAAGTGCAAAGATACTGTTGACCGTTTTCGCGCCATTTTCAAACAATTTTCTGCTGGACAGGAAAGAACCCATGAGGAGCAACTCTCCTCATGGGTTCTTGATGGTAATATTTGGATTAATGAACGCCGTCAAAGACGAAAATGCGCGTTTCAGGCGGCGCGGAGAGAGCTGTAGGCGTCCGCTGTTTGTTGCAGCGTTTTCGGCGTGGCGGTTCGCACCGACTTGGGCGGCGCGATACGAACGGGTTTGGTCGCGGCGGCGGAAACGGACGCGGCGGTTTTCGCGGGCCGGCGGGTGCTGATTTCGGCTTCCATGAACTTGCGCAGCATCACGCGCGCCCGGTGGATGCGAGAACGCACGGTTCCAATGGCGCAGTTCATCGAGTCGGCGATCTCCTGATAGGAGCGCTGCTCCACGTCGCACATCAGAATGGCGGCGCGGTAATCGCCGGGCAGGGCGGCGAGGGCTTCCTGCAAACGCTCGTCCATAACCGGGCCGACGACAAGCTGTTCCGGGTTGCCGTCCGGGGTGGCGAATTCGTGCGCGAGCGGCTGTCCGTCCTCATCGCCCTGTACGGGCGTGTCCAGCGAATACATGGGAACGCGCTTCTGGCGGCGGCGCATGTCAATCACGCGGTTGGTAATAATGCGGAACAGCCAGCCTTCAAACGAGCGGTTCGCGTCGTAACTGTCGAAATTGTGCCAGGCGCGCAGGTACGCGTCCTGCGTCACGTCCTCGGCGTCGGTCGCGTTGCCGGTCAATCGGTACGCCAGATTGTAAGCGCGGCGCTGGCTGCGCTGGAACAACTGTTCAAAGACCCTCTGCGACTGATTCATCGTGGATGTCGTTATCATGGGGTTTGCTCTCTCGTCCCTTCTGTCGCTTGTTCGTTCCTGTTTACGATGTGAGTTCGTTCGGAACGAATCCTGATGTCATGCTTCCCTGTCTCCGCCACCCCGAAACAATCGGGGTTCTCATCCGTGTTGTCTTCTCTGAAATAGCCGGTATTCGGTATTCGGTGTTCGGACAATTTCATTCAGCCCGAAGAACGTAGTTCATCAAATATTGGCTGTGCCGGGTTCATTTGCGCCGTCTTCGTTGGCGCTGTTTTCACCGCTATCCAGCAGCATGATGTATGGCGGCGCGGAGCGCTTCGCAGCCGCAGTCTTTGGTCAGGAAGGCATCAGCTCCGGCAGCCATTGCCTGCGCGCGCGTCTGTTCGTACACGCCCATCACCACAATATGCAGGTCGTGGTTCCGCTGGCGCAGGCAACGCGCCGCTTCAATGCCATCCATGCGCGGCATCTGCGCGTCCAGCAGAACCACCTGCGGGTGATGCTCGTGGGCCAGGCACAGGGCTTTCAGCCCATCATCGGCCTCCCAGAACACGCGGAATTGCGGGTCCTGCTCCACGGCTCGCCGCAAACACTGGCGAACCCGCGCATCGTCAGCGGCAATCAATATAGAAATGGGCTGCATGGTAAACGGCGCTCCTCTTGCAAACCTGCTGCAAGCGCGTCACGAGGGTTTACTTCTGGCTCTTATTATGCACTACTGATGTACTTTGTGACAATAGGCACAATCCCGGTTGTAGCATGGGTATTACCCTGTTTGTATTGAGGGAAAACCCTTATAGACTGTAAATGAATAACTTTCCGGATTCCCGTTAGGGTGTTATTTGTTAGGCCCAAGATTTATCGCGCCCGTATTTCGGGAAGTTTTACATTTACGAACCCTTACTCATCACTCATCATCCAGCATCGCATTGTAAGCGGCTCCGACTGCGCCCGCGATTTCGCCTAATTGGGCGCGTACCAGGCGAACCTGCGTTCCGGTGGGACGCCATTCGATGCGATCCAGATGGTGCTGTAGGGGGTGAAAGAGGAGTTCGCCCGCGCCTGCAATTCCGCCGCCCATAATTACCACTTCGGGGTCGAGCATGTTTATCAGCGAGGTAAGGCCGCAGGCGAGCATGATAAAGGGAGCGTTGCCAGAGGCGTTCCGCGTCCGCATCCCCGGTTTGGACGGCCTGCACTAATTGCGCGGTGGAAGCAAAACGCCCCTCGGAACGCTGTAATATGGAGCAGTCGCCAATGGCGTCTTCCAGACTGCCGGGCGTGGCTACGATGTCGAGCGGGCGCGTCAGGATTCAGGCAGATATGGCCCAGGTGTCCTGCTCGCCCGATATGCCCGCGCAGCAAATGCCCGTCCACCATCGCGCCCCCGCCCACGCCCGTTCCCAGTGTCAGCATGACACATTCTGCGGCTGCCTGCTGCCCGCCCCGATCCACGCTTCGCCAAGCAGGGCGGCGTGGGCGTCGTTGAGGACGGGAATCGTCTGCTTCGCGTGGAGATAGGTTGTCCAGTCCAATCCCTGAACGGCTGCCATACGGCCCTGCATCCAGGCAATGGAGCGTCCGTCCGGGGCAGCCAGTCCGGGCGCGGCGATTCCGATACAGCGAAGCGGGCGCGTTCAGCTGCGCTTCCATACGCTGAATCTGCTCCCCTATTCGCTCCGCCCATGCAAAGGCCGTTTCGTCCGTTGGCTCCTGCGACTGATACACGATTTCGCCCGATTCCGTGACGGCAACGGTTTTAATGTTGGTGGCTCCTACGTCTATGCCGATAGCATAGGGGTTGGTGGTTGTGGTTCATGGTCGCTGGTCATGGATGCTCTAGCCACCGGTCACTAACTGGCGGACGCTGCCGACGGTTTTGGGTTCGCCGTCCGTTGCGCTGGCGATGGCGGCAAAGCAGAGGGCAAGGCTGTTGAGGTTTTCCCGCGCGCTGTTGAGGGGTTCGCGGTTTTCTTCAATGGCGCACAGCAGTTCGCCCATTGTGCCGTGAAAGCCGTCGGGGAACCACGCGCCTTGCAGGTCGGGCGTGGCGATGCCATTCGCGGTATAGAGCGTGAGTTTTTGGGTTGCCAAGATCGGGGCCGATGCTGATAATCGTTCCCTGCGTTCCCGCGATATACGTATGGTCTTCATGCCCGTAGGGAACGTGCGCGTCGAATACAAGGGACGCCTGCCCGCCGGGAAACTGAAGCATGGCCTGCGCCAGCATGGGCGGTTGCAGCGTTTGGCCGATGGCATTGCTGCGGGTGGCGTAAACGCTTGTCGGGCCGGCGTTCGCCGAGCAAATGGCTCACGATGTCGAACCAGTGAATGGCGAAGTCGTAGAGAACAAGGTCGTAAATCTGCTCGAACGGTGTGCCTTTCACCCAGGTATGATCCCAGTGTACGCCCAGGTGCAGGCTCATCAGATCGCCGAGCAGTCCGGCTTTGATGGCCTGCCGCATGTAGCTGAAATGGGGCGACCAGCGCCCGTTCTGATTGACGGCGAGTTTCACGTTTTGCCGATCCGCAAGGTCAACCAGTTCCTGCCCCCGGTCCAAATCCAGCGCGAACGGTTTCTGGCTCAAAACGTGCTTGCCCGCGTGGAGCGCGGCTTCGATAAGGGGAAACCGCTCTTTGGGGTGCGTGGCAATATCCACAACGGCAATGTCGTCGCGCTTCAACACATCCCGGTAATCGGTTGTGACGACGGCATCGGGGAAAAACTGCTCCTGCCGCTTCCGAGCGCGTTCCTCAATCAGATCGCACAGGGCGACGACGTTGTACCCGGCCTTCTTACAGGCTTTAAGGTGCGCTTCCGTAATACCGCCGCAAGCGATTAAGCCGATGTTGGGTTTGTACGTTTTGGGATCGCGCGGTTGATACGGCAGGTCGGGCGCAGGAATTACGCTTGTTCGTTTGCCGCTGCTCAATTCGTAATTGTCCGCTTTCAGTTCCGCAGTTCGTTGTTTGTCGTTGGTTTCAGGCATGTTGTTTTCCTGTTAGAGTGGCCCTCACCCCAGCCCATCTCCCAAAAAAGCCTGGGAGATGGGCTAATGTTAAATCTGCGCGAGGGTGGGGAGAAGTCTCTGCTGAATTAATGTATTCATCTTATTCGCGTGTATTCGCGTTCATTTGCGGCTAAATTCTCCTCTACGTGAGCAGGGGCAAGGCGCGTTTTGCTTTTGCGCTCAGGAGGGCGGTGTCTACGATCTGCTGCCCGATGCGGCACAGAGGGAGGGACAGGGGGCCGGTGATAGCTTCCCCGGTTGACAGGCAGTGCAGCAGATAATTGATGGGATTGTCGTAGGGCGGGGCAATCGCGTCTACGGGAATCTCATGCGTTTCGGGACGCTGCTTTTGTCTGCATCCGAATGACGGGTTCGTAGTCGTAGCTGCTGATGGTTCCCGCTGTGCCCACGACGACAAATCCGCATTTCGGGCTGCGGCTGAAGCGTCCAGGGATCGGTAAACGTGCCCCATCGGGTTTCGTATTTGGACAGGCCCACGTCGTAGCGGCAAAGGGTGATGCTGTGTTCGTCCACTTCCAGGCCGGGCTGCGCGTCGGTCATGCAGACTACTTCGAGGGGCGCGTTGCCATTGTGGAACCAGGTTCCAAGCGTGACGCCGTAGCCCAGATAGTCCAGCAGGGAGCCGCCGCCGCTTGCCTGCTGATACCACCAGCTTTGGGATTTCTGACGGGCGGCTTCTTCGGCGGAGATTTCTATTTTGTCGGCGATATGGCGAAGCGGGCCGCGATTGCCGTCGTAGTAGTGGACTTCGCGGACGGTTCCAATCGCGCCTTCGGCAATCAGGCGTTTGGTGGTGATGTGGGGCGGATACCACGCGAGGGGCCAGTTGATGACGAGGGTTTTGCCGGTTGCGTTCATGGCGGCAATCATGCGGTCGGCATCGGCAAGGGAGGCGGCAAAGGGCTTTTCGACAAGAATATGGGTGTTGTAGGGCGCGACTTTTCTCCACCCATTCGCCGTGCTGCCCGGTGGCGGGACACAGCAGAACCACATCGGGGCGGGTTTCTTCCAGGCATCGGCGATAGTCGGTATACAGGCGTTCGGGCGGAATGTGGAAGTTTTGCGCGGCGTTTTCCATGCGGGCGGGCGTTTCGTCGGCCAGCCCGACAATCTGCGCATTCGGGTGTTCCTGCGCCATGCGGAGCAGGTCGCCCATGTGCATGTGGTCGAAGTTGATCCCGGCGATTTTCACGGGCGGAGCGGTAAGGAGTGGAGTTGTGTTTGCCATGCCGCAAGTATAGCAAGTTCGCGCCCTTCTGACAAGTGGCAAAAACATTTATTGCGCGGAAGATTTAGCAGGAGTTTTGCTGTGCGGGTGAGAATAATTGAACTGGAAGAGTTGCCGCCTATGAACAAGTGGCTTTTTGCTATTATGTGTCAAGCTGTGTATAAAACTCTCACGTTCACATGCCGCTTGGATTGGCGCGTTCGGTGTCTTGTTCAGAAAGAAGTTTTTGATGCCATACTTTGCTTTATTTCGTCGGCTTGTGCCTCCGCTGTGCCTGCTGTGCCTGCCGGTATATGCCCCTGTGGCTCAGGCGCAAGCGGCTAACCCAAGTTACCGAGCAGCCGGACAAGGCATTGGTGTTTTATACACAGGCATTGCCTCTATACAGGCAAGTCGGAGACAAAAAAGGGGAAGCGCATACGCTCAACTTCATGGGCAAAGTCTACGTAAAAGCCGGTCAGTCGCAGAAAGCCTTAGAGTCTCAGGAGCAGGCGTTATCGCTGTACAGACAAATGGGAGACAAGCGCGAGGAAGCTTGGATACTCGCCGAAATCGGCTATGCCTACGAAAAAGCCGGTCAGTTGCAAAAAGCATCAGAGTTTTATGAACAGTCATTGTTTCTGCGCAAGCAACTTGGAGATAAAATTTCCTCCCTGTTAGACCTCAAAATGTAACCAGATGCTTTGATGATTTTGAGGAGCAGGATAAAGGTCTATCACAATCAGTCCTCAAACCGCTAACCCTCTCAATTTTGAGAGGAGAAACTAGCCTTGTTGCATATTGTTTGGGAGTGGTCGGCCTGCATCTCAGATCAACCCCCTACGGAGTCTCTCTATACGAGAGGTATGATTTTCAGCCGTTCAGGGAACATCCTGCCTATGACAGAATGCGCTACATTTTGCCGTTTGCCACTATTCGCGCCATCGCGCAAGAATTGTAGAAGCAAACACCTACTCGGAGAAGCAGCCATGAAAATGACGTATAATGCCGAAGTGGATATTCTTCACATGCGGTTGGAGGGGGCGCAGGTTCGTGAGAGTGATGAAGTGGAAGAGGGCGTTGTGCTCGATTATGATGAGGCGGGGCAGGTCGTTGGGATGGAGATACAGGACGCATTCAAGCATGTTGGCGCCTTGAAAACTGCCTCTATGATTCCGGAAAAAGTTGACTTGTCTGGCGGACGCGCCTGATTGAATCAAATTTGCGGCTTGTTTCGCCCTGTAATGAGATTGAAAGCAGTCTCAAAGCGAACGAGCATTAGCCGTTGCGTCCGGTCGAAAGGCCGGGTGAACATGACAAAAAGGGTATACTGTTGCTATGAATTTTCGTCCTGTTGCATTGTGATGATTTCTCTGCGCTGTTGGAGAGCCGAGTATACGGATGCGCTTTAACAACCTGCACACTGTAATGTTACAGGAATGTCTGTGGGATTGTAAAGAGTAAAGGTGTCATTAAGCCGGGGAATTATTTGTACAATGTCAGCGCTTATTCGCAAAACCTATCAGGCATTACCTCCGTCATTGAAGGCAAGGCTTCAGTGCCTGAGAGCGCGACTATCTGGTCGAGAAAAGATTTTCACCTCCATTTATATAAATCACGCCTGGGAGGGACACTCTGTTTCAGGTGGCGGCTCGGATCTGGATCAGACAACTGTACTCCAGCTGAACTTGCCTGTAATATTCAAAGAAATCGGCGCCAGACGTATCCTGGATGCGCCTTGCGGCGATTTCAACTGGATGCAGCATACGCCTCTGGAACTCGATGAATATATCGGAGCGGATATTGTAGCGAACCTGGTTGCTGCAAATCAAGCAAAGTACGCGGACGCGACAAAACGATTTATTCAATTGGATATTGTCAAACACTCTATTCCGATGGTGGATATAATCCTTTGTCGTGACTGTCTGGTTCACCTTCCCTATGGGGACATAATGGCATCTCTGCGAAACTTCAAAAGGAGCGGTTCCACTTACTTGCTTACTACAACCTTTCCCGACCAAAAAGAAAACAACGATATAGTAATAGGACAGTGGCGAGCTGTCAACCTACAGTTACATCCCTTCAATTTTCCCGTCCCTATGTTTCTCCTCAACGAGAATTGTCCGGATAAAGGCTACCAGGATAAAAGTTTAGGATTGTGGAAGTTGACAGACATTCCTTTATGACCTGATTCCTGACAACCTGACAACTAACTACCTACGCTCCCTCCTTAGCTCCATCCCGGTTTTGCATCAGAATGGCGGGCAGGAGGGGAACCACGAGCAGGACGAGTACGGTCGTCCCCGCGTTGAGCCAGACGAGGTTGAGAAACGTCAGGTGGAAGCGGCCATACAGCCAGGAACCGGACCAGTCGGAAAGCGCGTTGGTCAGGTTCCACACGCTCATCATCACGGAATAGCCCAGCGCTTCGCTGCCGCGCGGCGTGGCGCGAGCGGCCAGATCGTAGATGGGCAGCATCGCCAGCGTGCCCGTGACGCCGCTCAAAGCGGTAATCAGGTACGCGGAAGTGGAGTCGTGGTAGCCCAGATAGAACAGCGTTCCAAGCGCATGAATGAAGATACTGCCGCCCAAGCAGAACGCGAATGGGCAGGCGGCGACACGCGGCATAATAACCAACCGCCGCCAGCAGGCCGGACGCGGCGGAAACCGACCCTAAAATGCCGACGAACGGCTTGGAAAAGTGCAGCGTATTGGTCTGGTAAAACAGCAGGGGCGTATTGAAACCCGGCGACGCGGCCACAAGAAAAATCATGCCCGCCGCGCTCATCAAGACCCGATTGTGGTACAGTCCTTTTAGCTTTTCCCCGGCGTCCCGCCAAACGCTCCAGTTGATGCGCCGCTGTTCCGGGGGCAGTCGCTCTTCGGGCAGGTAGAAGATGTACAGGGGTATAAGCATCAGATGCAGCAGGGAGGCTAAACTTGCGGTGATGACAAATGGCATGGTTGCCAGCCGCCCGCCGATCAAATCCCCGAACAGGCTGCCGATGCGGAACATGGCGATACGCTGCGCCGTCATACGTCCCGCCGCCCGAAAGCGCGTTCCTATCTCCACCATCACGCCGCCCAATGACGTGCTGGTAAACACCACCATGATGTACAGCAGGGTATACGTGAGAAGCAGGCTATTCGCCGTACGCGGCACAACATTCATTATCAGCCACGCCAGCCCGGTTATCAGCAGACTGAGCAGCAGATAGTAGCGGCGGCGGTATCCGAACAGGGGAACGCTGTCGCACAGCAGGCCGGCCGCCGGCTTGATGTAGTTGAAAAACTGGCCGACCGCGAAAAATCCCGCAACCGCCTGCGGAGTCAATTTCAAATCGCTTATGAGTATGAACTTCAGCGGTAGGTTCGCAAAGCCCAACCCCAGGTTCGTGCCGAGCCAACCGAGACTGATGATAAAGGCCAGGCGCGACAGGGTTCCGGGCGTATCCGGCGTGACAAACGGCTCCGTGATTTCGGCAGGCGACAGGGGAACCAGAGCAGGTTCGGCAAGGGCATCTATCTGTTCACGTCCGGCGGCATCGTCAGGTGAGTTTTCCATGCCTGCCAATTCGCCGTTATGCGCCTGCTTTCCTGCTCCTTCTCCTATTGTTTTACTGACGCGATTTGGCGACCATCAGCGCCATTCCGGCCAGAGCCGCCACCCCTGCCAGTGGCAACACGCTGCTTCCGGCCTTTGCGCCGTTGCCATTTGCGTTACCGTTGCCGTTCGTCTTGCCATTGTGTCCGGCAGCCATCTGCTGCGTTTTCTCCTTCTCTTTCGCCATTTCCGCGCCTGCTACCTGCGCCGGTCCGCCCACCGAACCGTACAGATTGTCTGCCGCTGCCAGGAGATTTGGGCCGCGTGGACTTCTGGCCCTCAAACGCGACTTTTTCCAACATGGCATCCAGCAACAGGGGCGCGAAACGGTTGGTGAGCAGCATCATTTTGCCCGCGTTACCCACCACGATCTCGCGTATGGGATGTCCGGCGGCATACAGAATAGCGTCCGCCACCAGGGAGGCCGGGTAGATGGGTGGTATGCCCATCGGTTCCACGCCCAGTTTCGTGCCTGCCTTGCCGAACAGAGGCGTGTCTATGCTGGCCGGCATGATCTCGGTCAGGCTGATGGGCGCTTTATCGTGATTAAGTTCCAGCCGCAGGGCCTGCACAAGACCGTGTATGGCGTGTTTGGAGGCGGCATACGCGCTGTTGAAGGGCAGGGAGATTTGGGATTCGACCGATGATATAAGAATCAGCGCGCTCCCCGCTCCCTGTTTCATGTATGGCAGCGCGGCCTTGATGCCATGCACGTATCCCATGACATTGACGGTCAACACGCGGGCGAACTCTTCCGGCGTGGTCTGCTCGAAAGGCGCGTACACGCTTACCGCCGCCGCATGAACCCATGTATCCAATCGCCCGAAACGCTGTACGGTTCCCCGCGCGACGGCCTGAACCTGTGCGGGAATCGTCGCTTCGGCTACCATGCCGACCGCCTGTCCGCCCGCTCCAGTAATCTCCTCCACCAGTGTTTGCAGGCCATGCGAGTCGTTGGAAGCCGCCACCACTTTCGCGCCCTTCCGCGCGAAACGGAGCGCGGTTTCGCGTCCTATCCCGCTCGACGCGCCAAACACCACCACAACCTGCTGCTGAATAGGTTTTAATTTCATAATACCATTGTTCTCCGATCATACGCTTTAGTTCTCAACAGTTGAGTTAGCCCCTCTCCCATGCTTTTTTGGGAGAGGGGTTGGGGTGAGGGCCTGAACTAATTGTGATCTTCGCTGCCCTGACGCGCCACTTTGGGACGATTGCCATGCAACTCGTTGTTCATATTGGGCGTGTTGGCGTCCTCGGTAGGCGTTCGGCTGCGCCGCTGGCTGACGGGATTATCGGCTACGGGCTGCTGCAATTCGGGATTGTCCGTAACGTTGACGCGCGGATCGTTCGTGTTGCTGCCCTGATGCGTATCGTTGTTCTGATTGCTTTGCGTGTTCTGGCTACTCGGATTGTTCTGGTTGTCGCTATCGGAGTTGTTTTGAGACATCGTTGTTTTCCCTGTTCGTCATTGTTTTGTCATTGTCACGCGCCCTGAATAACGCGCATAACAGATTGATCGAATCAAACCGGAAAACAGGCGTAAACTTATGAGGCAAATCATCCTACGTATTTCAGCAGAGGCGCAAGCAACTGGCAAGCGCTAATTGAAATCAGCAATCGCCAATCGTCAATCGTCATTACTCTTTCAGGCCGGTCATTGCCATGCCTTTGACGATGTGACGCTGAAACAGCAAAAACACAATCACGACGGGAATGGTGCAAAGGACGCTTGCCGCCAGAGTGAGCGCGTACTCCGCGTAATAGGAGGTTTGGAACAGGGCGATGCCGACGGGGAGGGTGAACTTGTCCACCGAGTCGAGGAACACCAGCGGCCCGATAAAGTCGTTCCACGAGCCGATGAAGCAGAAAATGCCCAGTGTGGCAAGCGCGGGCTTGGAAAGCGGAAGCACAATGCGCCAGTAGATGCCGAACCGGGTGCAGCCGTCCAGATAGCGGCCTCTTCCAGTTCTTTGGGAATGGACAGGAAAAACTGGTGCAGCAAAAACACGCCGAACGCGCCCGCCCCGGCAGGAACAATCAGAGCAAGCGGCGTGTCCAGCCAGCCCAATTGGTTGAGGATAAGATACACGGGCACGAGCAAAATCTGGCCCGGAACCATGAGCGTGGCGACAATGAACGGAAACAGCCACTTTTTACCGGGCAGTTCCAATCGCGCCAGCCCATACGCGGCCAGCGAATCAACGGTCAGGACGAGCAGAGTGACCGAGGACGAGATGAATACGCTGTTGGCGAACCAGCGAGCGACGGGGATTTCTTCGGGGTTGAACAGAATATCGCGGAAGTTCTGCGTGGTGACATGCTGCGGCAGCAGGCCGCGAAAGTGAATGATTTCGGCATCCGGCTTGAACGCGGTAATCAGCATAATCGCAATCGGCAGCACAAACAGCAGCGCCCCACACGCCACCAGTGCCTCAACCGCAATTCTGCGCATCCGGTTCTGCCGCGCTTCCCGGCTTCCGTCTTGCCTGCCAACGCGCCTTGCTGCACAGAGTTCATGGGCTGTCTTTCTCGCGCCGACATTGGCTCACTTCAAAGTCTTTACGCCCGTACCCGGCAATTCAAATGGCTTCTACTCTTGCATTCATCCTGTGTTTCTGCCACTTCAGGCGCGAAAATGGCTTCTATGTCCTGTGAGGAATGGAGGACGCGTATAACTTCCAGAAACTCGCCAGCCGTCCGATAGAAGATTAGATACTTTGAAATCTATCGGACACAGGCCACATCCGCATATCTGCATAAGCAGGGTTGTCGTAATCGCGCTGAACTCCCATACCCGGCATTATTGCCAGATCATCAATAGCAGCCTTAACCGCTTTGGTAAACCTGCTCCGATGCTAATGAGGCTGGTTTCGGCTATCTGGTAAGCGGCTTCGATTATGTCGAACTCACGCCTCATTTTTATGTACGACTATCCGGCTCATAGCTTGTTTTCGCGCGGCGAGGCGCTCCGTCTTTACGGCTTCATATTGACCCAGTCCTGCTCGGTCGCTATATGCCTCGGGAGAGTTGATGCCCGCCATGAGAAGTTCGTCCAGATGGGCGCGGTCACGAACAGTATTCGGTGGCGTAGGAAGCGTGTCAGCAGTAGTCCTCCGGTTCCTCAAGCGCATCTGTCGCCGGTTCTACAATGAGACGCATGGTTTGTCCGGTAAATCTGCCATCTTGTAGCAACCGCGCGATGTCTTCAGCAGTTCCCGTGATAAATTTGTGCTTGTGCCATTGACATATCTCCTTTCTGAATTGAATTATAGCACGGCTTTCATTAGAGCACAAGGATGTCAACTGAACACCTGAATACCTGAACACCTGAACACCCGCCTACGTTGTCCGTTCGCGCATCAGGCGCAGTTGTCCGAGCGAAATACCTAAGATGAACACGAACAGCAGCCAACTCATCGCCGCCGCGTAGCCCATGCGGTAGTTGTTGAAGGCGGTTTCGTAGAGATACTGCACCAGAACGCGGGTGGACTGTTCCGGGCCGCCCCGCGTAATCATAAACGTCTGCCCGAACACCTGAAACGCGCCGATCAAGTTCATGGTCAGCACGAACAGCAGAATGGGGCGCAGCAGGGGAAGCGTGACGTAGCGGAACCGCTGCCAGCCCGTCGCGCCGTCCAGTTCCGCCGCTTCGCGGTAGTGAGTCGGGGATGTTTTCCAGTCCCGCCAGCAGAACCACCATCGGCCCGCCCACCGTCCACCACAGCGTCATCAGCACAATGGACTTCATCGCCCAAGCCTGCACCGGTGATCCAGGGCGCTTTCACGCCGAGCGGGGCCAGCAGGGCGTTGAACAGGCCGAACTCGCCATTGTAAAACCAGCGCCACACCAGGCCGGTCACGCTGATGGTAATCATCGTAGGCAGATAATACGCGGCGCGGTACAGCGCCTGACGGTGGCGCGGCATGGCCTGAACGCCCACCGCGATCAGCAGGGCCGACGTGACCGTGAGCGGAACCGCCATCACGACAAACCGGACGGTCGCGCCACAACGCCTTCCAGAAGTACGCGCTCGACAGGGCTTCCTGATAATTGCCCACGCCGATAAACTTGGGCGGCGCGGGCGACAGCAGTTCCCACCGGCAAAAACTCAACACCAACCCGTACAGCAGCGGCAGCAGCAAAAACCCGCCGAACAGCGTCAGATAAGGCAGGACAAAGAGGTAGCCAGAAAAACGCTTGATAGTTGATAGTTGATAGTTGATAGCAACTGCGCCTATCTCCTTTTCTCCTTTTCTCCTTTTCTCCTCTTCTTCATGCCTGCCTCCGCCTCGCGATGATGGCGTTGATGTTGGCAGTGGCGGTTTGCAGCGCGGCTTGCGGCGTGAGAGCTGCCGCGCAGCGCGCTTTCCATAGCGGTATCGTACTCGGTTTGAAACTCGAAGATGAAGGGCAGGCGCGGCAGGTAGTTGACGATGGGAATCTGCGTGGCGAACGCGGACTGTATCGGCATGGACGCGAAACGGGGCGTGGCGCGCAGGCTTTTGCGAACCGGAACCTGCCCGCCCTGCCGCCCAATCCAGGCTGTTGTCGGACAGAAAGCGCATAAACCGCCAGGTCGCCTGCCGCTGCGCGTCGCTCAGTCCAGCCCGCATACACAGGTTATGCGAGTTGGCCCAAACCGCTTTGTTGGTTCCCATTTGCGGCACGGGCGCGCCGCCGAATTCCAGATCGGTCTGCTTTTCCAGGTCGGCAAGCATGTAGATGCCCTCGAACGCCATGCCCACTTTGCCCTGCCGGAACCCCACCCACGAGTCGAAGTTTTCGGGCGGGGGCGCAACGCTTCGCCTTCGCACCAAATCCACGCTGAACTGTCAGCGCGTCCACATTGCGCGGATCATCCAGCAGGCAGCGCGACTCGTCGGGCGTGAAGAACGGTCCGTCCCATTGCCGCATGAGATTGTACAGGTTGCTGTCCAGATTGGTGAACACAAATCCCCACTGCTCCGCGCCGTTGGAACCATTAGCAGTGGTGCGGAAGCGCGGCGCGTCAGGCGGGCGCAGGCGTCCAGAAACTCGTCGCGGTTGGTGGGCGGACGGGCTTCGCCCTTCGCGTCCACCACGCCCGCCTCGCGGAACATGCGCTTGTTGTAGTACATGCCCAGAATATGCACGTCGAGGGGAAGCGCGTAGTGTTTGCCGTCTACGGCTGCGCCCTGCCAGACATTGGCGTCCACATCGTTAATGTCGAAGCCGTTTGTCCCGGAAACAAGGTCGTCTATGGGCGCGATAAACTTTGCCTGCGCGAAACGCACGAGCGCGCTGGTATGCACCACGAACAATTCCGGCGCGCGGTCCGCCCAATCCCGCCACAAACAGTTTGTTGTACAGCGTGGCCCAATCCGCCCGCTGCATCAAGACATTGACATCGGGGTTTGCCGCGTTGAACCGCTTCACCATCCGCAGCATGGTTCTGCCGTCCGGCCCGGTAAACCCGTTCCAGAACCGCACGGTGACAGGCGAACTCCCACCCCTGCGCCCACAACCGGGCAGAAAGCGGAAGCGGCAAGTCCGGCAGAACCGACAATAAGTTTTCGACGTGAAATGGACATGGGTTAAATATCCGGCGGGGCGCTATAAAGTAGATGCGGCGAAGTTATTTCAGTTCGTTCACCAGGTCGGTGGCTTCCCACGGGAAGGACGGGTTGCCGAAGTGTCCGTTTTTGGCTGTCTGCACGTACTTGATGCGGGCGGAATTGAGCAGGGACAGGCGCGCGATGATGGCGCGGGGGCGCAGGTCAACGGCCTTGCGTACGCGGCTGACGATCTCCGCATCCGGTATTTTGCCCGTGCCGAACGTGTCCACGTACACGCTGACCGGCTCGGCCACGCCAATCGCATACGCCAGCTGAATTTCCGCGCGGTCAGCCAGTCCCGCCGCCACGATGTTCTTGGCGATGTAGCGGCCCGTATACGCCGCGCGACGGTCTACTTTGGACGGGTCTTTGCCCGAAAACGCGCCGCCGCCGTGACGGGCAGAACCGCCGTATGTGTCCACGATGATCTTGCGGCCCGTGACGCCCGTATCCGCCTGCGGCCCGCCGATGACGAAGCGCCCGGTCGGATTGATGTAGTATTTGATGTTGCCCTTGACGAACTGATCGTACTTTTTCAGCGACGGGCTTCACGACGTACTCCTGCACATTGGCCTGAACGCTGGCCTGCGTGTGGGACGGGTCGTGCTGCGAGGAGAAAACGATGGTGTCAATGTGGTCGGGCGTGCCGTCCGGGCTGTAGGCGATTGTCACCTGCGATTTGGCGTCCGGGCGGAAGCCGAGTTCCGGCATGGCTTTGCGCACTTCGGCATGGCGGCGCGTCAGGTCGTGCGCAATCGTCAGCGCGAGCGGCATCAGTTGCTCGGTTTCGTTGCGTGGCATACCCGAACATCAGGCCCTGATCGCCCGCGCCCTGATCATTGGGGTCGGCGCGGTCCACGCCCTGCGCGATGTCGGGCGACTGCCGCTGAATGGCGAGCATCACGCCGCAGGTATAGCCGTCGAAGCCGGAGTCGGTATGCGTGTAGCCCACTTCGCAGATGGTTTCGCGCACGATGTCGGCGATCTCCACATACGCTTCGGTCGTCAGTTCGCCGCCCACCACGCACAGGCCGCGCGTCAAAAACGTTTCCAGCGCGACGCGGGAACCCGGATCCTCTTTGAGCAGCGCATCCAGAATGGCATCGCTGATCTGGTCGGCCAATTTATCGGGGTGGCCTTCGGAAACGCTTTCAGAAGTAAACAGAGTGAAGTCAGACATGATGAGTTCCTTTCGGGAGGAGGTTGTTAGTTGTTAGGTTATCAGGTTGTTAGGTTGTTCAGGCACTACAAATTATCCTGTTCGTTTTCATGCCGAAAGGCCGTCGCCGAATACCTAACAACCTGATAACCTAACAACTAACAACCTGAAACGAAAAACCTCTTCTGCCTGGCAGAAGAGGTCGTAAAAGCGTGGTGGGCGCGTTGTCGCGCCGGATCCCTGCGGAAACAGACAAGCGGGCGCGAAACAGCGGGAAGACGCTCTACACCTCTTATCTGGCAGGCTGCATCGTAAAACGCAACTGCCCGGATTTAGCACCTGCCCGACAGCTTTAGCGGCAATAAAATTGCAGGCAAAGCGCGGGTGGTTGTTGTGGTGTCAACGGGCCGGATCCCTCGACCACTCGTGATAAGAAGCTATCGCTATGAAATTGTTAAAGATAGACTAGCACATTTTCGACAGCCGAGTCAACAAATTGCAGGCCGCGCCGAAAATAAAGGTGTTAATGCGGTGTTAGGTGTTCAGGAAACCAACTCAAGCCTTGCCGCGCTAAAGCAAACCTGTGCCTGTTGTATTGCCCTGAACACCCAACACCTAATACCGATTACTGCGTCAAATCGGTTCAATTGCTGCTGCGCCACGATATTTTACGTCACTGTCGGGACTTTGCGCCAGTTGTTGCAGGGCGGGACGGGCTTCCGCTGTGCCGACTGTGCCGAGCGCGACGGCAATCCAGCGTTGCGCGAGGGGGGACGCGGTTCCCGCTGCCTGTTGAAGCGCAGAAAGGGCGGGCGTTCCCTGTCGCCCCAACGACTGCGCCGCGTACAAAGCGTCCGTGCCGCCGCGCTGTAAAACCGTCATCAGTCCGGCACAGCAGGCGGGCCGATAGCGGTGGAGATTCTGCTGCGCCGCCGTCGCCACATTGCCGTCAGGATCGCTTAGAGCGGCAATCAGGGGCGCGACAGCCGGCCTGATTGTTGGCAAATCCCAACGCCGTTGCCGCTTCAGCGCGCACATCCGGCGCATCCTTGTTGCCCTGTAGCGCCTGCGTCAGCGCGGCGTTGGCTTCGGGGGCATGCAGCGATTGCAGGGTTTGCGCCGCGCCCAACCGGACGCTTGCGTTGGCATCCTGCAACGCGCCGGTCAGTCCGGTCAGCGCGGTTTGTCGGGCGCGGGGATTGTCGGCCTGTCCTGCCCGCGCCAGCGCAACTACCACAGCGGAGCGCAATTTCAGGTCATCGTCGTTGAGCGGCGTACAAGCGTGGCAATGGCAGTGGGCGTGGCGATTTTTCCCAGCCCGAGAGCGGCCTGCGCCCGCGCGTCGTTGTCGGCGGCAACATTGGTTACGGCATCGGTCAGGGACGGCTCACAGGTGGGCGCGGCAATCAGGGCAATCGCGCCCGTCGCCACGCGCTTCAAGTCCGGCGTGGTGTCGGGCGCATTGAGCAGGGTAATGAGCGGCTGCACCGCGCTTTCATCCCCGATCTTGCCCAATGCGTCCGCCGCCCCATCCCCGAACGCCATTGTCCTTGTCGCCAAGATACCCGATAAGGGCGGGGACGCTGATCGTGCTAGCGCCCTCCTCCAGAAACCGGGGACTGCTCAGAACATTGCCGCCCGGACTGCGCGCATCGGCCTCTTTTTTGATAATGGCAAGCACGGCCTGCGTCACATTGGGAAGGGGGCCGATGCCGCCCTTGTCGGCGGGATCGGTCAGAGCCGCAATCGTACCCTTGCGCACGTTCACATCGCCGTCTTTCAAGCCGACAACAAGGGCGTCAATGGTTTCCTGCGAATGAGCGCCGATTTTCTTTAGGGTTTCCAGCGCCTGCGCTCGAACGGTTTTATCCTGATCTTTGAGCAGGTCAGGGTTTGTTTCACGCCATCCGTTGTGGGCAGGTCTTGCAAGGCGCGGGCCACCTTGACGCGGGTTTCCGGCAGTTCGCCGGAAATCGAGTCGCCGAACTGCTCGTCCTTAATTAGTTCGTTGGCGGCGCTGACATGCGCCTGCGCGTCGTTTCCGGCCAGTTCATCCACGAGCATACGCATGTGGCGGCTGTGCGACACGGCCAGCACGACCACGAGCAGCACGACCGCGCCGAAGATAATGTAATTGAGATATTTACGCACGGCTTGAACCTCGTTGTTTCAAATCAGACCTTCTGTTGAACTTACACATTCCAGAAGTCTATTCGCCCTACATCGGGCAAATTCCTGTTTGCTGTTGAAAGTTTCTAAATGTTCAATCCGAAAATATGCAGCAGCGCGCCACCCAACGTCAGGCCGATTGCGGCAATGACAAACGCCCATAGCTTCCACTTGCGCAGGTGCAGCAGTTGCAGCAGGAGGACGCCGCCCATGAAGCCGCCCATAACTATCGCGTTTTCGATGCCGATCCGATGCGCGTTGTCCATGACCGCTTGATGCGTGGAACTGCCGGGGCCATGGCTGCTCGACATGCCCAGGGTCGCGCCCATGACGGCAATCAGTACGCCGCAGGCAATACGCTCCGCGATACCGATGTCGGCTGCGATGCTGACCAGCAGCAGCATCAATCCCAATCCTGCCGACGCCACTGCCGCCCCCGGCGTATACCGCGCCAGAAGGCTCACAAGGGCCGCGCCGTGCTGTCTGCCTCCACCCGCAAACGCAATCGCCAGCGCGGGCAATAAGGCCGCGCCGAACAGGGGCGCAAACCAGGCGGCAATCTGCATAAACGAGGCGCGGGGCGGCAGCACCACAAGGCGAGTCGGCACTTCGACCGTACCCGCGTTGGTTTCAATGCGAACGGTTTCATGAAACTCGCCCGTTTCCCACACGCGGGCGGAATGGGCCGTTAAGGTCAGGGATTGTTTGGCTCGGTCAATGGCGGGCGGATGCACGGTCAGCCAGTCCGAAGAATGAACCACGCGCCCCTCCACAACCCCGTCGCCGCCCGTCACCCGCGCCGTAATCTTCACGGAAGGCAGTTCCCCCTTGCGCACCGCCCCGAAATCCACGCGCCCCGGTTCCACCGTCAGTTGCGCTGTAGCATCTCGCCGCGCGAAAGGCAGACGCGCCTTGCGCTCCGGCTGATGTTCCACTCGCCTGCGCATTGTTCACAGGAGGTTGGTTCACATCCGCAACAACGCGCCCCGGATAGGTTGAAGGATGAAGGATGAAGGATGGTTCGATTGCCGATTGCGTCTCCCCTTCTCCTTGTCTCCTCCTTTCCTTGTCTTCCTCCGCCCGTTCCCATCAGGGCAGGGGCTGGCCGGCTGCTCAGGGGCGGGGCGGGCGTGTTCAGGCCGTTGCCGGACGGAGGATTGGCAGGAGAAGCGGGGGGAGTGTTGCCGCGCCTTAGAAGCGGGTTGCGCCGAACGTGGGCATGGCGCAGGGTTTGCGCGGCTACCTGCTGTCCCTGTTGAAAGCGGATCAGATCGTCGCGGAACTCGCCTGCCGTCGGGTAGCGCTGCTGCTTGTCGCGGGCAAGGGCGCGTTCCAAAATGGCTTGCAGCATGGGCGGCGCGTCGGGCAGATACTCGCTGATGGGCGTGGGCGACTTCGGATTTCAATACGCGCTTCCACGCGAATGGGTCTTTCACTTTGGCGACCGTAAACGGGCGCTGATGCGTGAGCATCTCGTACAGAGTGACGCCCACCGCCCATATATCGGATTGCGAGTCCGAGCGGTCATCTTCGGCAAAGTCTTCGGGGGCCATATACGCATACGTGCCTGCCCCGCCCGCATAAGCGTTGGTGGCAAGGATTTCGGCCAGTCCGAAGTCTACGAGTTTTACCTGCCCGTCGCGGTCTATGAGAATGTTCGCGGGCTTGATGTCGCGATGAACCGTCTGCATCTGATGCGCGTAGTCGAGCGCATCCAGCACCTGGGCGGCGATGTCAGGGAGCGGTTTACGGGCAATCCCATCCTGCCGCAGCATCTCCTGCAGATTCTGGCCGCGCACGTACTCCATATCAATGACGACTTTGCCCTCGATGAGCAAGACGACTGAAACCGAAGCAGACGTACATAGACATAGC